>JARGPU010000018.1 GCA_029210325.1 Alcanivoracaceae bacterium
GACCAGACAGATCGCACTATGCGTGCTGAGCGACTACGCGTGAGCTGCGAAAACACGTATGTTGAACCTATTACCGAGTGGTATGGATATTTGAACAAGGCAATATTTGGAAAAGACGACAAGTCCAGAATGGTATTAACACGGCAGCTAACACAGCTTCAAAACACACAACAAGACGAGAAGAGTGGTAGGTCTGCGTGGACGCCCGAACCGAATGGCTGACTGTGTTGCTCATGTTTTGCTCATGAATGATGAATATTGTTCTGTAGCTGGCATGCTTCACTCCCTGACCACACAAGAGTTTGTGGTCCAGGTGCATCAATGTATCGATCACATTCGACAGCTGTGCCAAACCGCATCTGCGGCCGACACCAAAGCCGATACATTGGAGGATGCTCTTTCTGATGAGCAGCACGAATGGTTGTGTTGGGTCAAGGATGTGCTGGTAGGCGCGCTGCAGATTCACAAGCGACGTGGACAGTTTTTCGAGTACATTTACGTTGACAGCTGGCAGCACCACCCGGTGCTATGTGCCATCCGTCACACGTTCGACAGCACAGATGAGGCCATGGCGGACGTCAAGCAAGTGCAGACGCGTAAGGAGAAGGTTGCAGCTAGGCACACCCGAAGCGATCGTGAGTGGTGCCAGAAAGCGATTGCGTGGTTGGCTTTGTATCACCCGCGCGGTTTGCAGGACGAGGCTTGTCTGAACCTGCTGAAGAGAGCCATTCTCCCCGCATTGCCGCATGAGTTGTGGCTGGGGGGCTGTGATCAGATGGTGCGCATTCGACAATTAGCAGATGGCGTCTCATGTTTTCAACCTCAATGCACTCACTGGCTCTCATTCTACAGCAAGCTGGAGTGCATACGACACTGGGATGGGTATCGTGTGAGAGATGTCCGACGTCGTGAGGCCTGGCAAGCAGAGCTTCACTCGCTGCTGAGTGATGACGACTGTCATGCTAAGTGGACAGTGACTGCTCTGCTAAGCGGTCGCACGTTTCCGCTACCCATGGTGCTGCATCGACAAATCTTCACAGATGCGAGGCACGAGCAGAAGGTGCACAGTGGGCGTCATCACGTCATCCGCCTGAAGGTTGGCGGCCACGCGAATGCCCTTGGTGATGCTGAGGCTGATATCAAGTATGAGACGAAACAGTCAGCACCCTCAACTGCAGAAGTCGATGGCGAAACAGCAACCACATACTACCTGAAGTTGTACCCTGAGCAAGGGGCGCTGGAGATCAGCGTTGAACGACTCGTGGAGAGGCTTACAGGCGCCGATGATGTCAACTCCATTGCACTGCTCAGATTATCACATGATGATGACATCAAGTGCAGTTCTCCCCCTCTGTTGGCCAGCATTAGCCGTGAGGTGCAGGGTGTAACTCTGGCAGAGGCCATGGAGAAAGACCCCCACATGCTACACCGCCTTGACAATGCCTCATTCACTCGCACGCTGCTCCGTGTGTTGCTGACCAACCCCGAGGACGACAAGCCAGACGATTACTTTCTACAGCCCATTGAGGGCATTGGGGGCAGTGAGGGCTCTGCGGCTGTGCGATATCGTTTGGTACGCATCGACAACGAGAGGGCATTTGTACCGGCTACCGAACAAACCTCTTTTCTCGGTTTCAAGCGAAACAAATCCATATTGAAGTCTGCTGTGCTGTGTTTGCCCCAAATGACAGACCGCAGGTGCATTGACAAAGCAGTGGTGGAAGATCTGTTGAAACTGCATCCGTTTGCTTTGCTCCGGCATTGGATTGGTGACGTTGGGCAATTACATCAAAGCATTACGCGCAGCATGAGTATGGCTGATGTGGACAGTATATTCCGTCGCATACCAAACGGTCACGTACGTGTGGACACACCAAAGGCTATGTTCTGCCTGCCGGTGCCCGCACTGGCGCGGAACATCATCAAAGAGATCAGCAGCCGTTTGGTGTTACTGCAGCATGTCCTCCGTGGAGGCGAGGCCAATGCGCTCGAGTGTTTAAGGCATCTGCACCCGAAGCTGTGGGTGTCGCACTGTGCTGCCTTCAGGAAGTACCCAGACAATGTGCTTCGTCGATTCGAGAGTAGCGCAGGCAAAGAATACGACAAGGTCACACGGACTGCAGACCGCACTTTCACGGAGCTTGCGTCGAAGGCCGCCAAGTGGAGTACCATGCAGTCTCTACGTCTGCCGTCTCCATTGACACCGAATGACGTGAAAGCTGTGTATGAGATGAAGCGACTCAGCCATAGACAAGCAAGAGACTGGTTGAAGAAATTCAGCAATCAGCACCTTGAACAGGTGAAGAATCGTCTTCTGGATCCTGCATTTGTGAAAGCTGGCACCACCGAGTATTGGCAGTTAGCCTTGCGGCACCGACAACACATTTTGGGGCAACTGCTGACTGCCAGCACCACAGCACAGCCCATGCCGTCTGTGTTGCATGAAGCCTGGGTTCAGCTTTTGCTCCCACCTGCTGACGTGTCGTATGGTTGTGTTGATCTGACCGGCGCTCGGTCTCTGAGGCCATTGGCGCACTTGCTGTCTACCGACCATGTGTGTAAGGTGCTGGAGGAGAACCGTGAGACATTGCTGAAATTGGATATCGGCAGGTGTCCTCAGGTCGACATTGCCGACTCGCGAGTGTTGGCTGCCCTGTCTGGCGCCTCGTTACTTCGCCATCTGTATGCGTCTGGTGTGGGTGGCTCAGCCTTGTCCTATAATGGCTTCCTGGGCCTCGGGCGGTATGTTTCCATGACCGCGCTGGTGGAATTGGATGTTTCTAGCTGTACCGAGCTCACCGACATCTATGCCAGTACTCCACAGTTGGCGCGACTATGTGTCAATGACTGTAGCGCTTTAAAGACGATCAATCTGTTGTGTCAGCGATGCCCACATGTTTCTGCCCTCGGCTGCACCTCGTTACAACGACTGTCTACCGGTATTGGGCAGGCCTGGACTGCGCCCAGTAAGCATGAGCTGGTGATGCTGCACCTGGCAGGCTTGTTGGCCACAGGTGGTGTCGAAGGAAAGTCCCACCAACTCACACCTTGTGGTGTACAGCTGGATCGCACTCAGGCAGCCCAGATGCTGTTATCCACAATAGAGGCAAGGCCAGACTGGATGGACCTGCCTGCCGACCGCCTGTTGTCTGGTCATTTCTGGGGTGGGCTTGGTCATGCTCTTGCAGCCTATGCTGCCAAGTTCAAGGTGGATATTGGCACACCCGACAACGAGATCCTGCGGGCGGCGGTGTGGTGCTACAAACAGGGCTGCTCCATGGGTGACCCAGGCTGCCTGTGGCTGGTAGAGAGTTGTCGAGCTTCTGGCGTTTCACATTTTGCAGGGGATTATGAGGTCAAAAGCCACGGGTTGCTATCCAGCAAACAGGTGCGGGCGTGTGGTGTCATGGCACCCGCACATTCCGTATTCCTGCTCGAACAATCCATTGGCAAGGCCGAGGAGGTGCCGCTTGCCACTCTTGATCTCTCCAACAACAGTATTGGATCAGCTGGTGCCTCTGCGCTGGCTGGTGTGCTGGCCCAATCGTCTCTCACCACTCTT
>JARGPU010000011.1 GCA_029210325.1 Alcanivoracaceae bacterium
AGGCGGTGGACTGGATGCGCGAGGCGATTGTCACCCGGCCGAAGCGCAAGGTAACCACGTTTGGCCTGTTCTCCCAGGGTATGTACACCGTGCTGCCGAAGACCGCCGAACTGATCGTCAACACCGGCTACCAGATCGTCCCGGAGTTCTTCGGCAAGGAGAAGAAAGGCTCTGAAGGCAAGTCGCCACTCGCCAGCGACGAGGCCGATAGCAACGTCAGGACGCTGCGCCGGCGTCAGTAAGCCCGGGCTGGCCGATGGAAGCACCCTGGCTTGCCCAATGATGCAGAGCAGGCTGCGCGAAAGGACAAGCCAAAAGTATTAGATCGGCTACACTCGGGACATGACTGAAGATCTGACTGACATCCTGCCCGACCTGCCCCGCCCGGATACCGCCCGGGCGCTAGTACGAGCCATGCTGCCCGCCGGCGAGCGATTACCGGCCGCCGATGCAGAACGCATCTGCGCGACTGTTGCCGGCTATCTTGACGGTCGTCCCGGCTTCCGCCGGTTACTGGCCAGCAGCTTGCTATGGCTGGAAAGCCGCTCCCTGTTCAGTCATGGCAAACGCTTTAGCCGGCTAAAGCCGGATCAACAAAAAGTGCTGCTCAAGAACCTTTCCGGCACGCTGATCAGTGGCCACCTACTGCGTGCACTGGCCGCCCCATTCAAAGCCGCCTGGCTACTGGATGACGACACCCAACAGCGGGTTGGTAGCCGGCCACCCGTACAAGTGCCAAAACAGATCGAAGCGTTCCGCTGGCAAGCTCAGGTCAGCCCGGCCCGAGATATGGAAGAAGACATGGAGCTGGAAGCCGATGTGGTGGTGATCGGCACCGGCGCCGGCGGCGCGGCTGCCGCCTACGAGCTGGCCAGCCGTGGCCTCGCCGTAGTGATGATCGAGGAAGGCGAGTACTACAACCGCACCCATTTCAGCGGCAACCTCCCCGACGCCGTGTCGAAGCTGTATCGCGGCCTCGGCGCCACCACTGCTCTGGGCAATGTCACCATTCCGGTCCCCATCGGTCGTAGTGTCGGCGGCACCACCACGATCAATTCCGGCACCTGTTTGCGCACCCCTGATGCGGTGCTTACGCGCTGGCAAAAAGAGTTTGGCCTAACCGAACTGACAACGGATAACCTTGATCCTTTTTTTGCCAGCGTCGAAGAAGTTATCAATGTCACGCCGGCAGAAGACAAATACGTTGGCGAAATCGGCAATGTGATTGCTGACGGTGCTCGCAAGATCGGCCTCACCAAGCTGCATAATCTGCCGCGTAACGCGAAAGGCTGCGATGGCCAGGGTCTGTGTCAGTTCGGCTGCCCCACGGATGCCAAACAATCAACCAATGTCAGCTATGTACCCCGGGCACTGGATCGCGGAGCGTTTTTATTTACCGGCTTCCGCGCAGAAAAGCTGTTGCACCGCCAGCAGCAGCTGGAAGGCGTGGAGGCCACCGGCAAGCGTGACGACGGCAGCATTGTTCGCCTGACCGTGCGCGCGCCGAAAGTAATTGTCTCCATGGGTAGTCTGCTGACGCCGCTGTTTCTGAAACAAAATGGCGTGCGCAACCCGCATCTTGGTCGTCACCTGACAATTCATCCCGCCGGGGTGGTCAATGCCATATTCCCCGAGCGTGAATTCGCCAATTCGCAAACCATTCCACAGGGTTTCGGGGTCGGCGATTTTGCCGAGCAGGGACTGATGTTCGAAGGCGGCACCATTCCGTTTGCCGGCCACGGTCTGTTTAGCAATCTTTATGGCCGTGACTTTGTCGACTTCTGCGAGCGTTACCAGAATACCGCCTACTTCGGTTTCATGATCCGTGACACCAGCGAAGGACGGGTACGCCGAGGTCCGCATCGGGATGTGCCGTGGATCAGCTACCAAATGAACGATCAGGACTTCGGCCTTTTTCTAAAGGGCGTGGAAACACTGGCCCGAATCTATCTGGCTGCTGGTGCCCATGAAGTGCTCATTCCGGGCCTCAACCGGCTAATCACAGTACGTAATGAGCAGGAGCTGGTCAGCTTTATGGCGCGCAAACACAAACCAAAGGATTTCCTGATGAGCGCCTATCACCCGCTCGGCACCGCGCGCATTGCCGCCGATGCCAGTGGCGGAGTGTGCGGACCGGACCATCAAGTATTTGGCTGGAATGGCCTGTATGTAATGGATGGCAGCAATGTGCCCACTAGTCTGGGTGCCAATCCTCAGGTCACTATTATGGCGCTGGCCGCCCGTGCCGCGTCGAAACTTGCAGACTCACTCTCTTAAGGAGAACACCATGGCCACCGGACTTCTGCTTTGCGAAACCATGAGCGGCGACTTCACTCTCGACACCGATAACGTCGCGCAGCCGTTTGCATTTTCTATCCGCGCCTTCACCACCAAAATTTTCAGCCTGAGTACGCCGCGCTATTTTCGTGGCACGGTGACACTGGCCGGTGTTGGCTATCCCTGTCGCGGCGAGCTGACCATTCATGTCGGCGGCCCCCATTACTGGCTGGAGTTCAATCATCCACAGTTGGGTAAGGTCCGCGCAGAGGGGCACAAAACCTACAGCATGAACGGGCTGGTCAAATCACTCACCACTTGCCCACTGGAAATCAGCAGCAATGGTCAGCGCATTGGTTCAGCGCTGGTTGCCTATCGCGACTCAATGTTAGCGTTTCCGTTCAAGGCCCTGCGTTTGGTGGATGAACAAAACGCATTCAGCGCTGCCGGCAGCGCATCATGATTCCCTATCATGGCTGTCAGCACGGTGGTCAACCGGGTCACTATGAGTCCTGGTTTCTACGCGCCAATCACCCCTCAAAAGCACAGGCCTTCTGGATTCGCTACACCCTGTTTGTGCCCAGGGATAAACGCCCTTCGCTGGGTGAGCTTTGGGCCATCTGGTTTGATGGTGAGCAGGACCGAGTGATCGCGGTCAAGCAGGAACACCCTTTGTCCGACTGCCAATTCGGCGCTAATGAAATGCAGGTACGTATCGGTGCTTCGCACCTTAGAAGTCACCAGCTTAGCGGCAGCGCCCACCACAATGGCCACGAGATCAGCTGGAGTCTGGGCTACGAGGGGGAGCCAGAAACCCTGCTATTTCTGCCAGAGAATCTGTACAAAGCCCGCCTGCCGAAAGCCAAATCCGTAGTCAGCCGGCCTCAGGTGAGCTACCGCGGCAAACTGGTGGTGGATGGCGAGGAGATCATCATTGATCGCTGGCCGGGCAGTGAAAACCACAATTGGGGCAGCCAGCACACGGACCAATACGCTTGGGGTCAGGTGGCGGCTTTTGATAACGCCCCCGGGGCCTTCCTTGAATGCATTACTGCACGGGTCAAGGTTGGGCCGCTACGCTCCCCATGGATGAGCATCGCTTGCTTACGCGTGGATGGGCGGGACTATTTGTTTAACAGTCTGGGCCGAGCGTTTCGCGCGGATGGCCGCTACCACTTCTTTGACTGGCAACTGCAGACCAGCAACGGCCGCGAACACCTTAAGGTTTCTATGAGTGCGCCGGCAAACCGCTTCACCGCCCTGACCTATTACAACCCACCCAAAGGCAGCAAGACCTGCCTGAACAGCAAGATTGCCCGCTGTCAGGTCACTCTGGAAAGGCCAGGCGAGCCGACCTTGACCCTGACCAGCAGCCATGGCGCTGCCTTCGAGATCCTCACCGATCGGAACGATCACGGCGTACCGCTGTCAGTCTGAGCCATCCGGGCGGTATCGCCCGGCGGGCACCAGTGCGTATCCTCCCACAAAACGCTACTATCGATGATCACCCCGTCGGCTTGCGGGCCGGCGAGAAACTCGACACGGATCAGCTCGGGGTGCACGCCATGGCTGGCAGTACAGCAGGATCACATCAGGTGGCAGCGAGTATCAAACAGAAGTTCAATAACGTGCGGCGCAACCTCAGTGACGGCATAGCGCCGCTACTGCCTGAGTATTTCCCTGTTGCCTGGAAACTGGGCCTGTCAATTTCCATCATGATCCTGCTTGGCATGGCTGTTCTGGGCAGCGTGCTGATGAGCAGCCAGCTCTCCAGAATGCAAAGTCAGGCAGATGAATTTGGCGGCACACTTGCCCAGCAACTGGCTGATACGACCCGCGAACCACTACTGGCTGAGGACCACTTCAGCGTCAACATTATTCTTGGCAACCTGCTGCAAAGTGAGTCACTGCGTGGCGCCGCCTTGTTCGACAGTAATGGCGCATTAATTGAGCAGGTCGGCTCGCTGCCAAGGGACACGCTGCCCACCGCCAATAGCAACATGCTTCGCTGGCGAAATGGCACAGAGCAGCTAACCACTTACTTTGCTCCGGTTAAAGTGAATGAGCTGACCGCAGGTCATGCGGCAATCAGCCTTTCCCGGGCGCCAATTGATGCCGCCAGAGAGGCCGTGCGCCAAACCATTCTCACCGCCACGTTGGTGATGAGTCTGATCGCCATTGTCGTTGCGTTTCTGGTCAGCCGTCGCTTGTCCCGGCCGATCCACGACCTGCTGGAAGCGGCAACGGCCCTGCGCGCTGGCAATCTTGAGTTTCGTTTATCCGACCGGCGCAATGATGAGATCGGTCAGCTGGTTGATGCCTACCACAATATGGCATCGGGGCTACTGGAAAAGAATCAGGTCGAAAAAGTCTTGTCGCGCTTTGTCAGTCCGACGGTAGCCAAAAAGATGATGTCAGATCTCAAACAGGTATCCCTGGGCGGGCGCGAAGTGGAAGCGACAGTTGTGTTTGCTGATATTGTCGGGTTCACTCGCCTGTCAGAGAGCATCGCACCAGACGCCGTGGCGGAACTGCTCAATGCCTACTTCAATGCCATCTCCATGGCAGCTACTTTCTACCGC
Source organism: Alcanivoracaceae bacterium (assembly GCA_029210325.1). GTDB lineage: Bacteria > Pseudomonadota > Gammaproteobacteria > Pseudomonadales > Alcanivoracaceae > PGZG01. Next base: position 4,860 of record JARGPU010000011.1, read on the forward strand.
GGAACTATTGATAAATACATGGGCGACTGTGCCATGATAATTTTTGGCATACCCGAAGACGACTCCGAGCACAGCTATCACGGCTTATGCTGTGCCATCATGATCCAGCGGTTGGTTGATCGGCTAAATGTACTGCGCAGCAGCCGCGGTCTGACCACAGTTAATTTCCGCATCGGCATCAACACCGGGACCATGCTAGCGGGCAACCTCGGCTCCCATGACAGAATGCAATATACCGTGGTTGGCGACTCGGTAAATCTTGCTTCGCGACTGTCCAACATGGCTGGCGCCGGAGAAGTGGTTGCCTGCTCTGAAATGGTAACCAAGCCCAATATTCAATCGCGCGTGCGGCTGCGCCAATCCGGCGCCATGCGTGTTCGCGGCCGCTCAGAATCGGTTGATACTTTTATCGTTGAAGGCGTTCATGCCCAATCGGAAACACTGATGGAACAGCGCATTGCAACTTTCATCAGCCAACTTATGGACTTGCCCCTCCGTGCCGCTGAATAAATTCGTCATCCTATTAAGCGTACTGCTCTTTAGCGGCTGCACCTATCAGACGCTGATGGAGTCTGATCTGGACAACGAGCTGGATAGCGCTCGAAGCAATAGGGACTACGTAAAGGCGCTGAACATCATCAGTAAAACGCCAGAGGAGCATCCTCAGTATCAGCTTGTTCAGCAGCAACGAGAGGCGGTGCTGAAAGAGATTGTCCTGCACCAGCAGCGGCGCATTGCAGAAGCTGACAGCCTGGCCAGAAGCGGTCGCTGGCAAGAGGCCTTTAGCCTGATCAATGACCTGGACAAGCAGTGGCGTGGTAACGAAGATATTGCTGCCGCTCGACAGACACTTGAGCAACGCCGGCACCAACGTCTGCAACAACTACGCGCTGACCTGCTATCGTCAGAGGCTGATTGGCTGCTAGCCCATAGAGGCAGCGTCAAGCAACTGGAAGCCTTAGCCAACCGCCAAGCAGAAAGCCTGGCCAATCAGGTCCATCACAGACAGTCCGACTTGGCTGATGAAATGTCTCAGCTAGGCCATTTCTTTGCGGGGCAAAAGGACTGGCGGCGCACTCGGGCACTGCTGGACGGCGCCCGGAAACTGCGCAATTCGGAACAGCATGATCCACTACTCTCGGAGGCAGAAAAGCAACTCGCTGGCGCCGCTCACCGACGCGAACAGGCGGCCAGTGCGCGCACCCAGCAGCGCGCAGATGCACTGATTGAGGCATACAGGAAATCAGACACCATCAATGATCTGGTTGCCGCCCGCGACTACCTGCAGAAAAACAACGAGGATGGCAGCCTGGATGAGATGGCCTCCAATCTGGAGAGTCTTTGCCGAGAGCGCTTCAATCAGGGAGTCCGCAAAGGCGATCGCTTTTATGCCTCAGGCAATTACCCCGAGGCAGAAAAAATATGGCGGGAAGTCTTGCCTTTGTATCCAGGCAACGATGCGTTGTCAGGAAAAATTCAACGGGTACAGCGCGTGCTTGGAAATTTACAAAACCTGAAACGCTAACCCCCCACCCCATCGCTGTGGGATAGGGTTCAGAAACAGCATCAGCCCAGAAGCATCCACGCAGCCACAGCAGCAACCAGCAAAGCGCCTAAGCCTGCAATCATCACACCCTTGGACTTTGCAGGTTCTGGCTGTGCCACCGGACTGGCCACGGGGCGCGGCGCTGGTTTGGCAGCAGCAGGTCGAGCTGGCTGCGGAGCCGGAGCAGCCGGTTTAGCCGCAGCAGCGCCAGCAGCAGGCTGCGCTGATACCGACACGGCGGGCCGGAACATGGTTTTGTCACCACCTTCCTGTTCCGCCACCACAGGCGCTTCCGGCGCTTCAACCTGGAAAACCAGCGTATCAAAACGCAACTCATCCCCGGGGTTAACTACCCCCTCCTGAACCTTGCGACGGTTGACGTAGGTGCCGTTCGACGAACCCAAATCCTTGACATGCAGACGACCGCTCTGGAAATAAAGCTCGGCGTGCTGTCTGGATACATGGGTGCCAGGCAGCACGATGTCGCAGCCCTGTGAACGACCCAGAATAGCTCGCCCTGTCGGCGGTATAGGGAACGCCTCTCCGGCGATGGAACCTGTTTTGCCTCTCAGCAGCCAGCCCACCGGCACACCGCCCACGCCCGGGCCACTGCCCGGACGCACTGACGCATTGAGCCCTTGCAGGGCAGGAGAAATTGCAGTTGCCGAATCCTCAGGCTGGGCCTTGAGCTGCTCCTTCGGGTCAACCAGATGCAGCTCCGAAGTGTTCAGCCGAAGCACATCACCGGCACGTAACTGGGTACGCGCCTTGATCTGCTTACCATTAACGAAGGTGCCAGTAATGCTGCCTGCATCGGTGATAAATATCCGGTCGTCGTCCTCGACGCGAAGTTCAGCGTGGAAATTACTGATGCCGTCCTCATTCAGGACGATATCGTTGGACTTATCCCGTCCCATGGAATAACGGGAATCCACCAGCCAGATAGCAGCCTTACTATGATCCTTGAATTGCAGCTTGAGCATATTCCCTTCAACTCCATGCCAGATGCGGTCTACTGACCGGGCGCTGTACCCCTAATGCCTCAACCAGACTCGAATATACGGGACATTCGGCACCAATGTGAACACCATATGGGCGGCCAAATGCCATCAATGTTACTCAGACTCCGGCGCGGACTCCCCTTCAGTAGTCGACATGTCGGCCGAAGGATGGTGGTTTCCGAGCCAGTGCTTCATCTCCTCGGGCACAGGACGCCGCCCCTCGAACAATTGGTCAACATCCGCCGGCAACGGATCGCGTGTCGTTCTCTTCAGCTCGCCATCTTCGTCTACCCGGAATTGCAAGGTAGTAATCCCGAGGTAACGCTGCCTCGCAATGCTGACGTTATCGCCACGATCGCTAATGATAGTCGGTCGCAGGAATACCATGAGGTTGCGCTTGACCCGCTGAGTACTGGTGGAGCGGAACAACACCCCCAACACCGGTATGCTACCCAGAATCGGCACCTTGCGGACCGTTTTTTCATTATCGTCACGAATCAGACCACCTAGCACGACGGTTTCCATATTGTCCGCCAGCACCGTGGTATTAATTGAGCGCTTCGAGGTGATGATGTCGGCTGCATTCACCCCGGTAACCGAGCCCTCTACCGCAGACACCTCCTGCTCAAGCACCAACCTGACGGAGTTAGGCCCGGCAAGATGAGGCGTAACTGTGAGAGTAATACCAACATCCTCTCGCTGGATGGTGGTAAACGGGTTGGTTACACCGGCGCTGGCACTGGTGCTTTGCCCGGTTACGAACGGCACGTTTTGGCCGACGATGATCGACGCTTCCTGATTGTCGAGCGTGGTTATGCTGGGCGTAGACAGCAGGTTGACTGCCTTGCTTGAGGCTAAGGCCTGAAGGAACCCTCCCCAACGCAGATTGCCATCACTGCCCACTTCGCCGCCGCCGATGGTCGCGCCATCCCCAAGAGTAGTGGTGGGCTGCCCCGAGATTGCACTACCGATAACGTCGTTGAGGCTGATGCCGAAGTTGGAGAAGTTCACCCCGCCAACCCCGGTTTCCGGATCGCCGGCAGCCCATTGGAAGCCTAGATTAAGTCCATTGTCGCCGCCCACTTCGACAATCGCTGCCTCAATCAGGATCTGCGCGCGACGTACGTCCAGCTGGGCGATAACATTGCGTAGCTCATTCATTAGCGCCGGCTCGGCGCGGATTATCAAAGCATTCAGCGATTCATCCGCCTGAATCGAGACCTTACCAGCTGCAGCTGGAGCCTTATCCGCACCGCCGGCAGGCGCAGCGCCATCAACAAAGCTCTTCAGCAATTCTGCAGTGCTTTTGGCGTCCGCGTTGGCCAGCCGGATAACCTGAACCCCGCTACCCTGGTCCTGCGGCACATCCATTTCCATCACCAGCGAGCGCACCCGATCACGTGCTTCGCGGTCGCCCTTTACGATCAATCTGTTAGTTCGCTCATCGGCAACCAGTGTGACACTGGAAGGCTGATCCTTACGCTTGCCGCCCCGCTCGGGAATAAGATTTTCCAGTACCTTGATCAGATCTGCCGCCCAGGCATGCTCTAGCGGAATCATCTCAACTTCCTGAGAGTCCGCGTTATCCAGCAGGGCGAGAATAGCCTCCATACGAACAATATTATCCGCATGGTCACTGATAATAAGCGCGTTAGCAGAGCTCACCGAGGCCAGATGGCCGTACTGTGGCACCAGCGGCCGTAATACCGGCACCAACTCATCAACCGGTGAATTGAGTACCGGGATAACCCGGGTAATCAGCTCTTCACCCTTAATATTGCGCGACTGCGTCAAGGGCAGGTTGCTCTGCTTGGCTGTAGTGTTGTTGACGATCTTGATCACGTCACCCGCCGGCACCGCGGCATAGCCGTGTACCTGAAGTACCGACAAGAACAGCTCGTAGACCTCCTCTGCAGACAGAGCCTGCCGAGAGATCACCGTCACATCGCGACTTCTCACCCGAGGATCGACGACAAAGCTCTTGCCGGTCATTTCCGCGACTTGGGTAATAAATGCCTGTAAATCCGCATTACGGATATTCACCGTCCAGGTTTTGCCATCAGCAGCCGGCTGCGCCACGGTCTCGGACCACAGCGGCGAGCTAAGACTTACCATCAGCACCAGTACAGTGACTCGTTTTGCTATTGTTGCTACTACCTTAGTTGCCATCGCCCAGATTCCTACGGCGGATAATTCACGGTGAAGCGCTGTGCGCCACGTTGTACCACAATGCTCGCTGCACCAGTGTTACGAAACTCTTCCAGAGCAGCGAGATCGCTGCCCTCCTGGCCAAGAGTATGACCATTCACAGACACGATCACATCACCGGTCCGCAAACCAATTTGCTGGAGGATTTGCCGAGGGGCGCCGCCCCCGATTTGATAGCCTTCCCCGTCGCTGGGTTCCAGTCCCATTTGCTGAATAATTATCTGACGCTGGGCTGAGGCATCTTCCGGCAACCCAAGTGCTGCGGTCTGATCTTGGGGCGACACTCGCGCGGCCGGCCGCGACTCCATATTCCGTCGATCCAGACGCGGCCGAGTCTGAGCTGTCTGCGGAGTAGAGGCAACGCCGCCAAGCTCTGCCTCTTTCAAACGAAGCGCCTCTCGCTGACCAGCACGCAGCAGGATTACCCTGTCTGCAAGAATCTCATCCAGAGTAGCATTGCCCGGCAAACGGTCGCCCACCCGAAACAACTCTCCCTCCTTGCCCTGCTCTGCAATGATGGCTCCAGCTTGAGTGCTCTGAGGGTGCTGAAACAGGCCCAACAACTCGAGCCGAAGACGAGTATCCGGGGCAGACTCCACCGATACCACATTTTCTCGCTCACCAGGCTGACCAAATACTTCCCAGGCGCGGATGCGATCCAGATTGACGGTACTCACGCGCGCGGAGCTGTCAATGCTTATCACCGGCATATTCTCCCCGGCTGCCGTCGCTGAGGGGCCACTGGCCATCAGCCAGAAAGTATCCGCGATCCACCAGGCCAGCCAGACTGCCAGCAACAACGCCAGCAACATTTGCGCAGGACGCTCCACACGGGAAAGTTGACGGGAGACTGAATCCGGGTTCATCACTGGGCGGGTCGCATCCGTGTCGTTATCATTTTCATTATCGTTACTGTACCAACTGCTGACTGGTTTCAAATACTACATCACTAGCGCTGCCGCCCTGGCTAAAGCCAAGCAAGGCGGGCCATGCCCGGTAGACACGCAAACGGGCATTGTCTCTATCGAGCGCCCCATCCGCCAAAAGCTCTCCCTCAGGTGAGTAAACCTCAACCACCGCCGCCGCGCCTTCCTGCCGTAGCGTACCTTGCAGTGGCGGCAACGTGGCGCCCTGATCGGCTGCCCAGGACACATAACCGCCAGTATAGCCAAGATTGCCCTGCGCGCCTGCTGGCCCCTTGTCCGACCACTGTAGTGACAGCTCGCGCAGAGACAGGTTGCCTTCCGCAGAGATATTTGGCATTCCCGCAATCAAGGGGGCCAGAGGCGCCGCAAGGTCCACGTTCCGCAGATCCACACCGCTACCACCACTACCTAACCAGCCACTGGCGACGATGTCTCCGGTGAGCGAAAACTCGAGCCCCGGCACCAGACCACGCCACTCCACCTGCCAGCGCAACCCGCCGCGCAGTTGTTGCCACTGCCAGCTGGCTCCACCATCCCACAAGCGGCCCTCAACCCGGGCGACCCGCAACGGCGCCTGCCCCAGCATCACCCCATCAATCGGCCCGACGAGCGGTTTCGCAGGGATCAGCCATACCACCCAGACAAGCACCGATAACAGCAGCAGCGCCAGCCACCAGACTGGTTTCAGAAGCATAAGCTCTGTGTTCCTTAGAACGGAATATCGTCGTCAAAATCGCCCGAAGGCGCTGCATAACCACCGGACGCGGCTGCAGGCGCAGCTGCGGCGGGCGCAGAGGAAGCCGGTGCCGCATAGCCCTGACGGGACTGGCCACCGCTGGCTCCGTCACTACGACCATCCAGCATCTGCATATCGCTGACTACAATCTCAGTCGTATAGCGGTCCTGCCCATCCTGACCCTGCCACTTGCGAGTACGCAGGCTGCCCTCAACATAGACCTTACTGCCTTTCTTGAGGTACTCACCGGCAATTTCGGCCAGCTTGTTGAAGAACACCACCCGGTGCCACTCGGTACGCTCCTGCTGCTGTCCTGTCTGTTTGTCCTTCCATGACTCGGATGTAGCCAGGCTGACATTGGTCACCGCACCGCCGCTGGGCAGAAATTTGGTTTCCGGGTCATTTCCGAGGTTGCCAATCAGAATTACCTTGTTGATACCGCGCGCCATGCCATTACTCCGTCAGTCCGTGCCGCATTAAGGCTGGTTATTGTGTCAGGTTTGCGTCAGCGGTGCATCGTACCCGATAGATGGACCAAGTGCGCCCATCCCGTTGAAGGGAGTGCGCTTCTGGCAGAGATAGCGTCCGCCTTCAACGCCCTGTGGCCACAGGGCATGTCGCCAGCTCCTGTACAAATTGAACCTTGGGGCAACTGATGATAGATTCCCTCTGTTCACCGTTTATTCTTAGCCCGGCTCAGTTGAGTGGGGGGGCTGCGGTGTCACTGGAATACTCCCGGATGGATGGCTATGACTGATTTGGACACACAACAACAAGTATATGTCGTCGGCGGACAGCATCTGCAAAATTCATTGCTAGCGGAATTTCTTAACAAGCAGGGCTTGCCTGCAATTGCTCTACGTCGTGTTGAGGAGATCTCGGCAGACCAGGTTCGCAGCCATGAGCAGACACTGGTGCTTGGAGACTTCAACACGATCGACATCAACACCCTGATCAGCCATTTGATGGAAATCGATCAGGAAGTGGTGGGCGATCTGCTGATCGGCATTTTCAATGTTGATGACGAAGACTCCCTGTCCCGCCTGGCGGGCCTGCCGATGGTAAACGGTGGTTTCCTGCATGATTGCCCGCAGGATCACCTGCTTAAGGGCGTGCGGGCGATGATGGAAAACGAACTGTGGCTGCCACGCAAGGTTTTGCAGCAGTACCTGATGAAGTCACGCGGCTTTAATAAAACCTTTGCTCGCAGCGAAGTCACTCTGACAGATCGCGAAGTTGAGGTGCTTAAAGTGCTGGCGACAGGCGCCAAGAACTCGGATATTGCTCGCAGCCTGAGCCTGAGCCCGCATACCATCAAGACTCACATCTACAATATTTTCAAAAAGATCAACGCATCAAATCGTCTGCAAGCTGTTAACTGGGCACAGGAAAACCTTTGACCCGCTAGCGCTGAACTGGACGCCTCAAAAGAGCCGGCTTTAGCCGGTTTTTTTGTGCCGGCTTTTTGTCATTGTTAGTGTCTGCTCCTCATAGTGCCTTCACAGCAAATCGCCTATACTCTCCTGTCATTTTGACCAGTAGTCATCCCCCATGGACAAAATCCTGGTTCGCGGTGCTCGCACCCACAACCTGAAAAATATCGACCTCGACATTCCCCGTGACAAACTGGTGGTTATTACCGGCCTATCTGGTTCGGGAAAATCATCGTTGGCATTCGATACACTGTATGCGGAAGGGCAGCGACGCTATGTCGAGTCACTGTCGACCTACGCCCGCCAGTTCCTGTCGATGATGGAGAAGCCGGACGTTGACCATATAGAAGGGTTATCGCCGGCCATTTCCATCGAGCAAAAATCCACCAGCCACAATCCGCGCTCTACTGTTGGCACAATTACTGAAATTTACGATTACCTGCGCCTGCTCTATGCCCGCGCCGGTGAGCCACGCTGCCCAACACACGAAGTAGAATTGGCTGCACAGACCGTAAGCCAAATGGTCGATCAGGTAATGGATATGCCAGAAGGCAGCAAGCTAATGCTGCTGGCGCCGGTAGTGCGGGACAAAAAGGGCGAACACCTTGCACTATTTGATCAGCTACGAGCCCGGGGCTTTATTCGCGCACGCATTGACGGTCGCGTGCATGAGCTTGATGACTCGCCTGAGCTGGACAAGAACAAAAAGCACACTATCGAGGTGGTGGTTGACCGCTTCAAGGTGCGCAGCGATCTTGCCAACCGCCTGGCGGAGTCATTTGAAACTGCACTGGAGTTAGCTGACGGCATTGCCGTAGTAGCCCCTATGGAGGGCGATGGTGAAGAAAACGTATTCTCCGCTCGATTCGCCTGCTCCCACTGCGGCTATTCCATACCGGAACTCGAGCCAAGATTATTTTCCTTCAACAACCCTGCCGGGGCTTGCCCGAGCTGTGATGGACTTGGTGTAAAGCAGTACTTTGACGAGGACAAGGTCATTGTCTCGGATGAACTTTCTCTGGCGGAAGGGGCAATTCGGGGTTGGGATCGTCGCAATGTCTATTACTTCCAGATGCTCACCTCGCTGGCGGACTTCCTTGGCATAGACATCGACAAACCATTCGAAAAACTCAGCAAGACAATACGTCAAAAGGTTCTCTACGGCACAGGCACAGATGTTGTGGAGTTTCGTTACTTGAATGATCGCGGCGACGTTGTTCTACGCCGCCACCCCTTTGAGGGCATCGTGCCCAATATGGAGCGTCGATACCGGGAGACCGAATCGGAGAGCGTGCGTGAAGACCTCGCCAGTTACATGAGCACTTCACGCTGCCCCGACTGCGGCGGATCCCGGCTGCGGGAAACTGCCCGCCATGTATTTATCGACAATCGCCCACTACCAGATCTGGTAGCGCTCCCCGTTGGCAAGGCATTCCATTATTTCAGCGAACTCGCATTGCCAGGACACCGCGGACAGATTGCCGAAAAGATTCTCAAAGAAATTCGTGACCGATTGCAATTTCTGGTCAATGTGGGCCTGGAGTACCTGACGCTTGCCCGTAATGCCGACACACTATCCGGCGGGGAGGCTCAGCGAATACGACTGGCATCACAGATTGGCGCCGGCCTTGTCGGGGTAATGTATGTGCTTGACGAGCCTTCCATCGGCTTGCACCAACGTGATAATGAGCGCCTGCTGGCCACACTGACGCGGCTACGCGATCTCGGTAATACCGTGCTGGTAGTCGAACACGATGAAGAGGCCATTATGCTGGCCGACTATGTTATCGATATCGGCCCCGGAGCAGGCGTCCATGGCGGCGAGGTGGTTGCTCAGGGTAGCGCGGCACAGATTATGGCCAGCGCCCGCTCCCTGACCGGCGACTACCTGTCTAAACGCAAACAAATAAGCGGCCCCAAACAGCGTAGCGCACCAGGCAAAAACTGGCTGACTCTGCACGGAGCCAGCGGCAATAATCTGAAAAATGCCACCCTGAAACTGCCAGTGGGGCTGATGACCTGTGTCACCGGCGTGTCCGGATCAGGCAAGTCGACGCTGGTTAACGCTACCTTGTACCCGCTAGCAGCGACCAACTTAAATGGCGCCACTTTGCTAAAGCCAGCCCCCTACACAAAAATCGAGGGGCTGGAGCACTTTGACAAGGTTATCGATATTGACCAGAGCCCGATTGGTCGCACTCCGCGCTCCAACCCGGCAACCTACACTGGCCTGTTTACCCCTATCCGAGATCTGTTTGCCGGCACTCAAGAGGCTCGTTCCCGTGGATACAAAACCGGGCGCTTCAGCTTCAATGTGCGCGGAGGACGCTGCGAAGCCTGTCAAGGCGATGGCGTCATCAAGGTCGAGATGCACTTTCTGGCCGACATCTATGTGCCCTGCGAGGTCTGTGGTGGAAAACGCTATAACCGTGAAACACTGGAGATACTCTACAAAGGTAAAAACATTCATCAGATACTGGGCATGACGGTTGAAGATGCTCGAGAGTTTTTTGATGCGGTGCCTGCACTGGCAAGAAAGCTGCAGACGCTGATTGACGTGGGACTAAGCTACATCACCCTGGGTCAGTCGGCGACCACCCTTTCAGGGGGCGAAGCACAACGCATCAAGCTGGCCCGCGAGTTATCCAAGCGCGACACCGGACGGACCCTGTACATTCTCGATGAGCCGACCACCGGACTTCACTTCCATGATATTCAGCAGCTACTCAACGTCCTGTTCCGGCTACGTGATCAGGGCAACACCATTGTTGTGATCGAGCACAACCTTGACGTCATCAAAACAGCAGACTGGATTGTCGACCTCGGTCCCGAAGGAGGCGATGGAGGAGGTAAAATCATCGCCGAAGGGACGCCGGAGAAAGTCGCCGCGAGCAAGACATCACACACCGGGCGTTTCCTGAAAGCCATGTTAAAAAGCCATCAGGGAGATTAATCCGGCTTTAATGCCTTCGCCATCCAGCAGCAATAATTCTGCTCCATGATCTGAATCAGCGACCGATAACGGTCGCTGCCATTCACTCGGGAGTGTTATCCATGAACGACGTAGTCTTCCGCCCCCCACGCCAATCAAGAGTCACCCTGCCGAATGCCATGCAGCAAAAGCCGGCCGGCTCCCTGATGCAGGATCCGGCCATCATCCTGATCGTGGCTCTGGCTATATCGTTTGTCATGCTGGCGATTGTCACTGGCTGGCTACTCATTCAGGGCTAAACCAGACAACGGAAACAAAAAAGCCGGGCAATGCCCGGCTTTTTATCGACGACCTACCTGTACGAGCTACTTATTCTGCCTCAGCAGCCGCTGTCTCATCAGGACGGTCTACCAGCTCTACATACGCCATCGGCGCGTTGTCGCCCGTACGGTAGCCCATCTTCAGGACGCGCATATAGCCTCCCGGACGGCTGGCATAGCGCGGGCCCAACTCATTGAACAGGATGCCTACGGCTTCCTTCGAGCGGGTACGAGCAAACGCCAGACGACGATTGGCAACCGAGTCTACCTTGGCCAAAGTAATCAGCGGCTCAGCAACGCTGCGCAGCTCCTTGGCTTTCGGCAAGGTTGTTTTAATAGCACCGTGTTCGATCAGCGACACCGCCATATTACGCAGCATGGCCTGGCGGTGGGCACTGGTGCGGTTAAACTTTCTGCCGCTTTTGCGATGACGCATGGTTCTGTTCCTTTGCTAACGGGCGCCGGTGGCGCCCAGTCAATTCAATTAACGCAGTCTGTTGGTCAGGCGATCATCTTCACGCAGGCTGACCGGCGGCCAGCTCTCAAGGCGCATGCCCAGAGACAGGCCCTTGGAGGCCAGTACGTCCTTGATCTCGGTGAGCGACTTCTTACCCAGATTCGGGGTCTTCAGCAGCTCAACCTCGGTGCGCTGAACCAGATCACCGATGTAATAAATGTTCTCTGCCTTCAGGCAGTTGGCCGAACGCACAGTCAGCTCGAGATCGTCAACCGGGCGAAGCAGGATTGGATCCACCTCTTCTCGCTGCTCTTTCTTCTCGACCTTACGCTCCTGCTCCAGATCCACGAATACAGCAATCTGTTGCTGCAGGATAGTAGCAGCGCGGCGGATCGCCTCTTCCGGCTGGATGGTGCCGTTAGTTTCCAGATCGATCACCAGACGGTCCAGATCAGTACGTTGCTCAACACGTGCGGCTTCCACCACATAAGCAACGCGCAGCACCGGGCTATAGCTGGCATCAAGCTGCAACCGACCAATACCGCGGGTCTCATCGTCTTCGGAGCGACGCGAGTCCGCAGCCACATAGCCGCGACCCTTGGTAATCTTGAGCTTCATATGCAGGTCGGTATCACCATTGATGGTACAAATCAGGTGATCAGGGTTGATAATCTCAACGCTATGATCACGCTGAATGTCACCAGCAGTAACCGGGCCCTTGCCCTTCTTATTAAGCTCTAGTACCGCTTCTTCGCGGTCTTCCATGCGCAGAGCGATGCCTTTCAGGTTCAGCAGGATGTTGATCACATCTTCCTGAACGCCCTCAATGGCAGAATACTCGTGCTCAACACCATTGATCTCAACTTCGGTAATCGCACAGCCCGGCATACTGGAAAGCAGAATGCGGCGCAGGGCGGAACCGAGGGTATGACCGAACCCGCGCTCAAGCGGCTCCAGAACCACTTTGGCGTGAGTCGGCGTAACGGCATTGACCGCGATAGCGCGCGGAGTCAGAAAATCGTTCACGGCGGTCATGAAAATCCCTCAGGCTGTGCTTACTTCGAGTAAAGCTCGACGATCAGGTTCTCGTTGATCTCGGCCGGCAGGTCAACGCGCTCCGGACGGGCCTTGTAAGTCCCCTCCAGACCTTTCTCGTTGACTTCGATCCATGGCGCAAATCCACGCTGCTGAGCCAGTTCCATTGCGCTCTTTACACGCAGCTGGTTCTTGGACTTTTCGCGCACACAAACTACATCACCCGGTTGCACCTGATAAGAGGCAACATTTACCGAGCTGCCATTTACCAAAATGGCGCGATGGCTAACCAGCTGACGCGCTTCAGAGCGCGTCGAGCCGAAGCCCATGCGATAGACGACGTTGTCCAGGCGGCTTTCCAGCAGCTGAAGCAGAGCTTCGCCTGTGGCACCGCGGCTGGCAGACGCCTTCTTGTAATAATTGCGAAACTGCTTTTCCAGTACGCCATACATGCGACGTACTTTCTGCTTCTCGCGCAGCTGCACGCCATAGTCAGACAGACGACCACCACGACGGGAGGCTGCTGCAAAGCCAGGAAGCTGATCTGCCTTACACTTCGAGTCGAGCGGACGAATACCACTCTTCAGGAACAGATCCGTGCCTTCGCGACGGGACAGTCTGCATTTCGGACCGAGATATCTTGCCATGCTTTCTTACTCCCGTTACACGCGACGCTTTTTGGCCGGACGGCAGCCATTATGCGGAATCGGCGTCACGTCCTGAATGCTGGTGATCTTGTAGCCACAGGCGTGCAGAGCACGTACTGACGACTCACGACCAGGGCCTGGGCCCTTGACACGGACTTCAAGGTTCTTCAAACCGTAGTCCTTGGCTGCGTTACCCGCATTCTCAGCTGCAACCTGAGCAGCAAAGGGGGTGCTTTTACGCGAGCCACGGAACCCGGCACCACCAGAGGTCGCCCAGGAAAGAGCATTCCCCTGACGATCTGTAATGGTAATGATGGTGTTGTTGAAGGACGCGTGTACGTGCGCAATCCCGTCCGCTACGGTACGGGTTACCTTCTTCCGACGTGCGCCACTGTCTTTTTTCGCCATGATACGTGCCTACCTGGACTCAGGACTTATTTGCGAATCGGTTTCCGCGGACCTTTACGGGTCCGGGCATTAGTTTTGGTACGCTGACCGCGCACCGGCAAGCCGCGACGATGACGAATGCCACGGAAGCACCCGAGATCCATCAACCGCTTGATGTTCATACTTACTTCCCGACGCAGGTCACCCTCGACCGGCAGCTTTGCCACTTCGCCGCGCAGGGCGTCGAGCTGTGCCTCTGACAGATCACGCACCTTAGTGGTGGGGTCAATGCCAGTAGAAACACAAAGCTTCTTAGCCGTGGTATTGCCGACACCAAAAATATAGGTCAGCGAAATAACCGCGTGCTTGTTGTCAGGGATGTTAACGCCTGCAATACGGGCCATCCGAATATCTCCGATTTACACTCTACTTGCCGATTCTTGGGTACAGCCGAAGGGCGGCGATACTATCGTCTGAACCGACGGATTTCAACCTGTGCGTGATTCCGGTGTCCGGAATCAGCCCTGGCGCTGCTTGTGACGCGGTTCTGCGGCGCAGATCACCATCACCCGACCTTTACGGCGGACAATCTTGCACTGACGGCACACCGTCTTCACCGAAGCCTGTACTTTCATTGCCTTAGCCTCTTCTCTGAATCAGCGCACCAGACCGGTGCTGCCATAACCTTTCATATTGGACTTCTTCATCAGCTTCTCGTACTGAGTGGACATCAGGTGAGCATTTACCTGACTCCAGAAGTCCATCACCACTACCACCACGATCAACAGCGAGGTGCCGCCGAGATAGAAGGGAACATTCCATGCTGCCTGCAAAAAGATCGGTAACAGGCACACCAGTGACATGTATGCAGCACCAATCAGTGTCAGTCGACCCATAACGGTGTCGATATAACGGGCAGACTGCTCACCTGGCCGGATACCCGGAATATAAGCGCCCGATTTCTTCAGGTTGTCAGCCACGTCCTTGGGGTTAAACATCAACGCCGTATAGAAGTAGCAGAAAAATACGATGCCCGCGGTGAACAACAAGATATACAGCGGGGTGCCCGGTTGCAGAGCGTCGGTAACTCCGCGCAACACGCCAGACCAGGCGGAATCTCCACCAGCACTACCAAACCACTGACTAATAGAGGCTGGGAAAAGCAGGATCGAGCTGGCAAAAATGGCAGGGATAACACCCGCCATATTCACTTTAAGCGGCAAGTGACTCTGCTGCGCGGAATAAATCTTGCGGCCTTCCTGACGGCGAGCATGATTTACCGTGATACGCCGCTGGCCCCGCTCAACATATACCACTCCGTAGATCACCGCGATGGCAATTGCCAGAACCAACAGCATCACCAGCAGGTTGATCTCACCCTGACGAGCCGACTCAAACAGCTGGACTACAGCACCTGGCAGGCCGACAACGATACCAGCGAAGATAATCATGGAAATACCGTTACCAATACCGCGCTCGGTAATCTGCTCACCCAGCCACATTAGAAATACAGTACCGGTAACCAACGATGTCACGGCAACGAAGTAAAAAGATGCCAGCGCCAAACCGCCACCGTCTCCAACCAGGCTTGCGCCCTGACTATGCAAGCCCGCAGCGACACCAAAGGATTGAATCAGAGCCAGCACCACAGTCAGATAACGGGTGTACTGGGTAATCTTGCGACGACCGGACTCACCTTCCTTGCGAAGCTGCTCAAGAGTAGGAACCACCGCGGTCATCAGCTGGATAACAATGCTCGCCGAGATATACGGCATGATGCCCAGGGCAAAAATACTCATCATCTCCAGCGCGCCGCCAGAGAACATATTAAACAGGCCTAGGAAGGTGTCCCGGTTGTCATCAAACAGGCGCGCCCAAGCATCCGGGTTAATGCCCGGAACCGGAATATGCGCGCCAATCCTGAACACCACCAGAGCGCCGAGCAGGAAACCAATGCGCTTCCACAGCTGCCGCATAGCGGAGCTGTCAGGGCTCGTTCCGTTCGGCAGACTCTGGGCTTGATTCCTGGCCATGCTTATACTTACTCCTCGACCTTGCCACCAGCAGCTTCAATAGCCGCTCGTGCACCTTTGGTCACTGCAATGCCACGCACCGTGACCGCACGCTCAATGGTGCCGCTCAGAATAATGCGAGCGCGAACCATGTCATGACGGACAATGTTGCATGCCTTCAAAGCGGCCAGATCAACCACGTCAGCAGATATCTGGCTCAGCTCGCCAAGACGAACCTCGGCGGTGCCGGCTGCCATCTTGGATTTGAAACCAAACTTCGGCAAACGACGCTGCAGCGGCATTTGGCCACCTTCAAAGCCTGGCTTAATGGAACCGCCAGAGCGAGCTGTCTGACCTTTATGGCCGTGGCCACCAGTCTTGCCAAGGCCGCTACCGATACCACGACCAAGGCGCTTCGGCGCGCTCTTGGCGCCAGCTGCGGGACGCAATTCGTTAAGACGCATGATTACGCTCCTTCAACCTGGACCATGAAATAAACTTTACCGATCATGCCGCGCACAGCCGGGGTATCCTCGAGCTCGACGGTGTGGCCGATGCGACGCAGGCCCAAGCCACGCAGGGTTGCCTTCTGGGCTTGTACTCTGCCGTTGCTGCTCTTGGTCTGAGTAACTTTAATCTTCGCCATTGTTCTGTTCCCGTTACAGCCAGGCCTCAGCCCAGGATCTCTTCTACGGTCTTGCCACGCTTGGCTGCTACCTGCTCCGGCGAAGACATGCTTTTCAGACCTTCATAGGTGGCACGTACAACGTTGACCGGATTGGTCGATCCATAGCACTTGGCCAGTACGTTCTGAACACCTGCCACTTCCAGCACTGCGCGCATGGCACCACCGGCAATCACACCGGTACCTTCTGAGGCTGGCTGCATGTACACCTTTGAGGCGCCATGGCCGGCCCGGATCGGGTGCTGCAGAGTAGAGCCGGCAAGCTCAACCTGAATCATATTGCGGCGAGCTGCCTCCAGAGCTTTCTGGATAGCAGCAGGCACTTCGCGTGCCTTGCCACGGCCGAAACCGATGCGACCTTTACCATCACCGACTACCGTCAGCGCGGTGAAGGAGAAGATGCGGCCGCCTTTGACCACCTTGGCCACCCGGTTCACCTGAACCAGCTTTTCCTGCAGACCTTCGTTGGGATCAACCTTTGCCATAAACCGCACCCTTAGAATTCAAGCCCGTTTTCACGCGCGGCGTCAGCCAGCGCTTTAACCCGGCCGTGATACCGGAACCCAGAGCGGTCGAAAGCCACACGGGCGATACCCGCTGCCTTGCCGCGCTCGGCAATCAATTTACCCACCGCAGAAGCGGCGTCAGCATTGCCGGT
Organism: Alcanivoracaceae bacterium; assembly: GCA_029210325.1. Lineage (GTDB taxonomy): Bacteria > Pseudomonadota > Gammaproteobacteria > Pseudomonadales > Alcanivoracaceae > PGZG01. Next base: position 21,843 of record JARGPU010000011.1, read on the forward strand.
CGCTCCACTACGCAGATCTTTTTCAACGGTCGAGGCCGAGGCCAGCACCGTGTCGCCAGTGGCGCTGATGATCTGTGCATAGATGTGACGCGGAGTACGAAACACACAAAGACGCTCAACACCCTGACCACGAATCTTTGTCCGGGTGCGCAATGCTCTGCGCAAACGCTGCTCTTTCTTGTCTTTCATCGCTTCAATCTCAACGGTTATTTCTTCTTGGCTTCTTTCCGGCGAACCTGTTCACCGGAATACCGAACACCCTTACCCTTGTAAGGCTCAGGCGGACGGTAAGCGCGCACGTTAGCGGCAACTTGGCCAACAGCCTGCTTGTCCATACCGCGCAAAACGATCTCTGTTTGCGTCGGTGTCTCGGCGGTTACGCCTTCCGGCATTTCATACGCCACCGGATGGGAGAAACCGAGGGTCAGGTTCAGAACCTTGCCCTGTGCCTGCGCCTTGTAACCCACGCCAACCAGTTCCAGCTTGCGCTCGAAGCCGGTAGATACGCCGGTCACCAGGTTGGACAGCAAAGCGCGGGTGGTCCCGGCCAGCGCCCAGCCCTGCTGCGTCTCCTTCTTCGGAGACACGCGCAGCTCGCCTTCTTCGTTACGCACTTCCACCAACGGATGGATAGAAATGCTCTGTGTGCCCTTGGCACCCTTCGCCGTCAGCTCCTGACCATCGAGTTTAATCTCGACACCATTCGGTAACTTAACCGGACTTTTCGCTACTCTCGACATTGCTGCACCTAACCTGTCTATGCCGCTATCGTCAGAACACTTCGCAGAGCAGCTCGCCGCCAACATTGGCCTTGCGTGCTGCGCGGTCGGTCATGATCCCCTGATTGGTGGAAACGATCATAACGCCCAGACCGTCTTTCACCTTTGGGATATCACTTGCGCTCTTATAGATACGCAGACCCGGTGTGCTCACTCGTTTGATACGCTCAATTACCGGCTTGCCTTCGAAATATTTAAGATCGATGGACAAAATCGGCTTACCAGTCTCACCAATAACCTTGTAGTCACCGATGTAACCTTCATCCTGCAAAACCTTGGCAACTGCAGCCTTGGTAGTAGAGGAGGGCATTTCCACGTCAGGTTTTCTAGCCATCTGTGCGTTACGGATACGGGTGAACATATCCGCCAGGGTATCTTGCATACTCATGCTGCTATCGCTCCGCTATTCCTGCTTACCAGCTGGCCTTGACCAGGCCCGGCACATCGCCACGCATTGCCGCTTCACGCAGCTTGTTACGGCCCAGACCGAACTTGCGATAAACGCCGTGCGGACGACCGGTAATACGGCAGCGATTACGCTGACGAATACGGGAAGAGTCACGCGGCAGCTTCTGCAGCTTGACCTGTGCATCCCACTTCGCTTCAGGCTCCGCATTTGGATCCTGCATGATTGCGCGCAGGGCATCACGCTTGGCGCCATACTGTTTAACCAGTTTGGCGCGCTTCTTTTCCCGTTCTACCATTGAAGTCTTGGCCATGACTCTCTACCTCAGCTCTTCAGCGGGAAGTTGAAGGCACGCAACAGTGCCCGTGCTTCGTCATCGGTTTTAGCCGTGGTGGTCACCGTAATGTCCATACCGCGAATCTTATCAACCTTATCAAACTCGATTTCCGGGAACACAATCTGCTCGCGGAGACCCATGGAGTAGTTGCCACGGCCGTCAAAGGACTTCGCGTTCAAACCACGGAAGTCACGAACCCGGGGAACCGCCACGGAAACCAGTCGCTCGATGAACTCGTACATACGCTCGCTACGCAGTGTCACCTTGACACCGATCGGCCAGCCTTCACGAATCTTGAAACCAGCAACTGACTTGCGAGCCAGAGTAACCACTGGCTTCTGACCGGACAGCTTGGTCATATCCGAGACTGCGCCGTCAATCGCCTTACGATCCTGGGACGCTTCACCAACACCCATATTCAGGGTGACTTTGGTAATGCGCGGCACTTCCATAACGTTCTTGTAACCAAACTCTTCGAGGAGCTTCGGCACAATCTCGCTATCATATTTTTTCTTGAAGTTGCTCATGACTCAATCGACCTCAAGCGTCCAGCGCTGCGTTGTTGGACTTGAGAAAGCGGACTTTCTTGCCCTCTTCCTCACGGAAACCCACCCGATCCGCCTTCTGCGCCTGATCATTCCAGATCGCCACGTTGGAGTGGTGAATACTCGCTTCCTGTTCGACGATGCCGCCCTGAATGCCACGCTGCGGGTTCGGCCGCACGTGCTTCTTGACGATGTTCACACCAGACACGACAAGACGACCGTTATCCAGCACTCGCTGAACTTTGCCGCGCTTACCCTTGTCTTTACCGGCGATCACGACAACTTCGTCATCACGTTTGATTTTCAACATACCTTCACCCGCCTTTAGATAACTTCAGGTGCCAGGGAAATAATCTTCATGAACTGCTCGTTACGCAGTTCCCGGGTAACCGGTCCGAAGATACGTGTACCGATCGGCGCCTTGTTGTTGTTAAGCAACACAGCAGCGTTGTCGTCGAAGCGGATCACGGAGCCATCCGGGCGACGAACGCCCTTACGGGTACGCACCACAACGGCGCTCATCACGTCACCCTTCTTGACACGACCACGGGGGATCGCCTCTTTAACGGTAACCTTGATGATGTCACCCACGCCGGCATAACGGCGTTTGGAACCACCCAGCACCTTGATACACTGCACTCGACGGGCTCCACTATTATCGGCCACTTCGAGCATCGTTTCGGTCTGAATCATCGCTTATCTCTCCAGCTCTGCCCTTGGGCAGCTACAGCAACGCTCGCCTCAGGCCTGCGGGGCCTGCTCCACTACATTCACCAGCATCCAAGTCTTACGCTTGGACAGAGGACGGCACTCCTCAATGGTGACAATGTCGCCTTCGCGGCATTGGTTGTTTTCATCGTGCGCCATCAACTTGGTTGAACGGCGCAGGAACTTGCCGTACACCGGGTGCTTCACCCGCCGCTCGACCAGAACCGTAATTGTCTTTTCGCCTTTGTTAGAAACCACTTTGCCGGTAACGGTCCGGCCCAGTTCCTGGTTAGCGTCTGCCATAATCAGTTACCCTGCTTCTCTCTCAGGATGGTATTAACGCGCGCGATATCGCGGCGAACGTTCCCGATCTCGTGGGTCTTGGAAAGCTGGCCAGAGGCCTTCTTCATGCGCTGCTTAAACTGCTGCTCGAGCAAAGAAAGATGCTCCTGCTTCAGCTCGTCAACGCTCTTGCTTCTCAAATCGTTCGCTTTCATGGCTTACATCACCGTCCGAATAACGACGCGGGTTTCGAGCGGAAGCTTGGCTGCTGCCAGGCGGAACGCCTCGCGTGCAATCTCTTCCGACACACCTTCCATCTCGTAAAGCATCTTGCCAGGGCGAATTTCGGCAACCCAGTACTCGACGCTACCTTTACCTTTACCCATCCGCACTTCCAGCGGCTTTTTGCTGATCGGCTTGTCTGGGAAAACACGAATCCAGATCTTGCCGCCTCGCTTAACATGCCTGGTCATGGCACGACGGGCTGCTTCAATCTGGCGCGCAGTCAGACGACCACGGGCAACCGACTGCAGACCAATGGTGCCGAAAGACACCTTGCTGCCGCGCTGCGCCAGACCGCGGTTGCGGCCCTTCATCATTTTCCGGAACTTAGTTCGTTTCGGCTGCAACATCGTCAATTACCCTTTAGCCACGGCCGCGCTTTTTGCTCGGGGCCTTGCTTGCCTTCTCTTCCTGCTGAATCTGGTCCATACCACCCAGAACTTCACCGCGGAAGATCCATACCTTGATACCGATGGTGCCGTAGGTGGTTTCGGCACGCACGCTGGCGTAATCGATGTCTGCGCGCAGAGTGTGCAACGGCACACGACCTTCGCGGTACCACTCTGTACGGGCAATCTCAGCACCACCAAGACGTCCAGACAGCTGAACCCGAATACCTTCGGCGCCAGCTTTCAGCGAGTTCTGGACAGCGCGCTTCATAGCGCGACGGAACATAACCCGACGCTCGATCTGCCCAGCGATGTTGTCGGCCACCAGGCGCGCATCCAAATCCGGTTTACGCACTTCTTCAATATTGATGGCAACCGGCACGCCCATCATCTGAGCGACATCCTTGCGCAGACGCTCTACGTCTTCGCCTTTCTTGCCAATCACGATGCCCGGACGAGCGGTAAAAATAGTGATCCGCACGTTGTCTGCCGGGCGCTCGATCTTGATACGGCTGACCGATGCATTCTTCAGGCGGCTGAACAGATGCTCACGCACCTTAATATCAGTTACCAAGTAGTCGGCGTAGTTCTTCGGACCTGCATACCACAAGGAGTTGTGCTCCTTGACGATGCCCAGACGAATACCTATCGGATGAACTTTCTGGCCCATCTGGTTACTCCTCCGAAACCTTGACGGTGATGTGACAAGTACGCTTCAGAATCCGGTCAGCGCGGCCTTTAGCCCGCGGCTTAATCCGCTTCATGTACATGCCTTCATCTACAAATGCAGTAGAGACTTTCAGCTCATCCACATCCGCACCGTCGTTGTTTTCCGCATTTGCAATCGCGGACTCCAGAACCTTCTTCACCAACTTGGCCGCTTTCTTGGGAGAAAACGTCAGAGTGTTGAGGGCCTCTTCAACTTTCTTGCCACGAATCTGGTCTACCACCAGTCGGGCTTTCTGGGCGGAGATACGCGCTCCGCGCAGATGGGCTGCAATTTCAGTCGCCATGGCTCGCTACCTTACCGTTTGGCCTTCTTGTCCACGATGTGCCCGCGATAGGTGCGGGTCAGGGCGAATTCGCCCAACTTGTGGCCCACCATATGCTCAGTCACCAGAACAGGCACATGCTGCTTGCCGTTATGGACCGCAATGGTCATACCCACCATCTCCGGAATAATCATGGAGCGACGGGACCAGGTCTTGATCGGCTTGCGACTGTTGCTTTCCGCAGCCTCTTCCACCTTCTTCAATAGGTGGTGATCCACAAACGGACCTTTCTTCAGTGAACGTGGCACAGCGTCAACCTCTCTCTAACCGTTACTTCGCACGACGATCGCGAACGATCATCTTGCTGGTGCGCTTGTTGGTGCGGGTCTTGTAACCCTTGGTCTTTACGCCCCATGGGGTCACAGGGTGACGACCACCAGAAGTACGACCTTCACCACCACCATGCGGGTGATCTACCGGGTTCATAACCACACCGCGAACGGTGGGACGAACGCCTCTCCAGCGCTTGGCGCCAGCCTTACCCAGGGAGCGCAGACTGTGCTCACTGTTAGACACTTCACCGATAGTGGCGCGGCACTCGGCGTGCACCTTGCGCATCTCGCCGGAGCGCAAACGCAGAGTCACATACTGGCCTTCTTTAGCCAGAACCTGCACCGCAGCACCAGCAGAGCGAGCCAACTGAGCCCCTTTACCAGGCTTCATTTCCACATTATGAACAGTGGAACCCAGCGGGATATTACGCAGCGGAAGCGCATTACCGGTCTTGATCGAAGCCTGCGGCCCTGAAGCGACTTTATCACCCGCCTTCAGACCCTTCGGCGCGATGATATAGCGACGCTCACCATCGGAATACTTAACCAGCGCGATGTGTGCAGAGCGGTTCGGATCATACTCAAGACGCTCAACCTCACCAGCGATACCGTCCTTATCACGACGGAAATCGATTACGCGATACTTCTGCTTATGACCACCACCCTGGTGACGGGTAGTGATCCGACCGTTGTTGTTACGGCCGCCGTTCTTCTGCTTCGCCTCAGTCAGCGGAGCATACGGAGCACCCTTGTGCAGATTCTCACCGACCACCTTGACGACAAAACGGCGGCCCGGAGAAGTCGGCTTACACTTTACAATCGCCATGATTCCTTCTCCCTTCCTTACTCAACAGCCAGGAAGTCAATGTCTTGACCAGCCTCGAGCGAGACATAGGCTTTCTTCCAATCGCTGCGCTTACCCTGCATACGACCGAACACCTTGCTCTTGCCCTTCACGTTCAGCGTCCGCACATCTTTGACTTTGACCTCAAAGAGAGCCTCAACAGCAGCCTTGATTTCACGCTTGTCGGCATCGCCGGCAACGCGAAATACAAACTGATTGCCTTTCTCAGCAGCCACGGTCGCCTTCTCGGAGACATGCGGAGCGAGCAGCACCTGGAAAATGCGCGCCTTGTTCATGCCAACGCCTCCTCAAGCTTCTTCAGCGCCGGAACAGTGATCAGCACTTTTTCGAATGCGATCAGACTGACAGGGTCAACGCCATTCACATCACGCACATCAACACGCGGCAGGTTGCGAGCAGACAGGAACAGGTTCTCGTCCACCTCACCAGTAACAATCAGCGTGTTGCTCAGACCAAGTGACTTCAACTTGTCCAGCAGAGCGCGAGTCTTTGGCTCGGAAATGGCGAACTCATCCACCACCACCAGGCGCTCCTGACGAATCAACTCAGCCATAATGCACTGCAGCGCACCGCGGTACATTTTACGGTTCACTTTCTGGGAATGATCACGCGGTACCGCTGCAAAGGTCACACCGCCGCCACGCCAAAGCGGGCTACGAATGGTACCAGCACGGGCGCGACCACTACCCTTCTGTTTCCACGGCTTTTTGCCGCCGCCACGGACATCAGAACGAGTCTTCTGCGCCTTGCTACCCTGACGGGCACCAGCCAGATACGCAGTGACCACCTGATGAACCAAAGGCTCATTAAAATCCTTGCCGAAGGCGACCTCAGAAACGGTCACAGTTCCTCCAGAGGCAGTATTGAGATTCATCCTCTATTCCTCTTTCAGGCCTTGGCCTTGACTGCAGGCAGGACAACCAGGTCGGAACCGGTAGCACCGGGAACCGCACCTCTGACCAGCAGCAGGTTCTTGTCTGCATCCACTCGAACCACTTCCAGATTCTGGACAGTGACCCGCTCGGCACCCATATGGCCAGCCATCTTCTTGCCCTTGAACACACGACCCGGGGTCTGGTTCTGGCCGATGGAACCCGGCGCACGATGAGACAGAGAGTTACCGTGGGTGGCATCCTGCATGGAGAAATTCCAGCGCTTCACAACACCCTGAAACCCCTTACCCTTGGACACACCAGTAACGTCCACCATCTGACCCGCCTGAAACAGATCCGCCGCAATCGATGCGCCAGGCACCAGATCACCAGCTTCAGCGCGGAATTCCCGCACCGTACGACCTGCCTCTACGCCAGCCTTGGCAAAATGCCCGGCCTGCGCCGCAGTGACACGGGAAGCGCGACGAGCGCCTACAGTTACCTGCACCGCATCATAGCCATCCGTCTGAGCAGTCTTCACCTGACTCACACGGTTCGGCGTCACTTCAATCACGGTCACCGGGATGCTGTTGCCATCCTCAGTGAACACGCGGGTCATCCCGCATTTCCGACCGACTACACCAATCGCCATTGTCTACCTCTGCACAACTTATCGCGGGAACACCCGCTCGTTGTCTGTCTTCAAGCCGAGCCGACCAGAACCGGGATTAACCCAGGCTGATCTGCACGTCCACACCAGCCGCCAGGTCTAGCTTCATCAGCGCGTCTACGGTCTTATCCGTAGGCTGCACGATGTCTACCAGGCGCTTGTGGGTACGAATTTCGTACTGATCCCGCGCGTCTTTATTAACGTGCGGAGAGACGAGTACCGTAAACCGCTCCTTGCGGGTCGGCAGCGGAATCGGACCCATTACCTGGGCACCGGTACGCTTTGCGGTATCTACGATCTCCTGGGCAGACTGATCAATCAAACGATGATCAAATGCCTTGAGCCGGATGCGAATTCTTTGGTTAGCCATAGCTAACAAACTCCGAACGTGTAACGAACCATGCTTAAGATGGCAAAAAAACCCTACCAACCAACCTTGCGGTGGCGGTGAGTCTGCGATCTTGCCCGAGAACGATGCCTCGGTTGGTCTAGCCTTTCCCAGCTTGTAGGGCCGAGAGGGCGCGAATTGTAGTGGTAAAGAGAGGGCAGCGCAATGCCTACCCTCTCTTTTTTTTCATCAAGCGATGATTTTAGCTACCACGCCGGCGCCAACGGTACGGCCGCCTTCGCG
>JARGPU010000006.1 GCA_029210325.1 Alcanivoracaceae bacterium
TATCGCCCCATCAGAGCTCACACGTTTGTCTGCCTGATTGTTAAAGAGCTGCGGGGTCACCCCCGTCGAGAGAGGCGCCATTCTACTCAGACGACTCTCCCTGTCAAACGTTTTTTAAAAACTTTTCATTAGCCGGGGCTAAGCCAGTCGCACTCGGGCAATCTGTTTCTTGCCCGCCTGAAGCACCGGATTCTGACCCCGAGCCAGACGCCGGTCAGGGGCGCATTGCTGGCCATCCACGTACACAGCACCGCGCTCCAGCAGATCACGAGCCGCCGCGCTGTTCTTGACCAGGCCAGCCATGCGTAGCACCGCTGCCACCGGCAGCTCCTCTACACCGGACTCCAGCACCACCTCTACCTCCGGCACCTGATCCGGAATTTCGCCGAGCGCAATCTGATTGCCCGCCGCATTCGGCGCCTGCGCCGCTGCATCAGCCCCATGGAACCGGGTCACCATCTCAATCGCCAACAGGCGCTTGGGCTCACGAGGATCACCAGTTTGCTCCGCACGCTGGCGCCATTCATTGATTTCGGTCATAGGGCGGGCACTGAGCAACTCAAAGTAGCGCCACACCAGCTGGTCCGGCATGGACACCAGCTTTCTATACATTTCCCCGGGCTGATCGCTGACACCTATATAATTGCCGAGCGACTTTGACATCTTCTGCACCCCGTCCAACCCCTCAAGGATCGGCATGGTTATACAGACCTGGGGTTCCTGCCCGTAATGCTTCTGCAGGGTTCGCCCCATCAACAGGTTGAACTTCTGATCGGTACCGCCTAGCTCGACATCCGCCAGCAGGGCCACCGAGTCATAGCCCTGAACCAGCGGATAGAGAAACTCATGGATGGCAATCGGCTGCTCACCCCTAAAGCGCTTGCTGAAGTCGTCTCGCTCCAACATCCGGGCCACGGTGTACTGGCCAGCCAGCCTTATCATGTCGGACGCGCCCAGCTTGTCCATCCACTCGGAGTTAAACACCACCCGGGTCCGGGACGGGTCCAGAATCTTGAAGACCTGCTCCTGATAGGAGGCGGCATTGGCCAGCACGTCTTCCCGGGTGAGCGGCGGCCGAGTCACACTCTTGCCGGTAGGGTCACCGATCATGCCTGTGAAGTCCCCGATCAGGAACATGACCTCATGGCCGAGCTCCTGAAACTGACGCAGCTTGTTAATCAACACTGTGTGGCCAAGATGGAGATCCGGCGCAGTGGGATCAAAGCCTGCCTTTATACGTAGCGGCCGGCCACTCTCCATTTTGCGAATCAGGTCTTCCTCCTGAATGATTTCCGCGGTGCCACGCCGAATCAGGGCGAGCGCATCTTGCAGCGTGGACATGTATACTCCCGTCAGCTGTTAGGTTAGGTCGAAAGGTTGCCGATTGTAACATCTGCATCGGCTCACAGAAGGCTGCAAGATTAGCCCAATCAGGTCACCTTCCTATATATTTCGGTCAGTTATCCGGAAAAATTCAATAGAATCTGCAGGATCATGACTAAGCGACTGTCATCATTCATATTTTTGCTAGGCCGCTTTCCTCGCGCCCATGTGGCCGCGACGCTAGCCCTTGCCGCTCTGTTAGGCGCCGCCATGCTGGTGCCAGAAACGGGCTCATCGGTACCCAGTCAGATGGAGTCCTTTGAGCTGGCACTCCCCGAAAGAGCAGGCTCGGAAACGGATGCCGACGCCAGCATCAGCCGGGCGCCCGAGCGACAATGGCGTGAAGTCACCATCCGTAGCGGCGACACCCTTGGCAACCTGCTGCGCAATAATGGTATATCAGCGGCGCAAGTTCATACTCTGGTTTCTGCCGACCCCACTCTCAAACAGATCGCCAACCTCCGGGTCGGCCAGACCTTACGCATTGATATTGACCAATACGGCACCCTTCAGGCCATTGAACAGCAGATTAGTCGGGTAGAAACCCGTCGCGGAATCCTTGAGAACGGCGAGTGGCAGGCAGAGCACATCAAGCGGGATTACGAGCGGCAAGTGAGCTACGCCGAAGCCGTTATTGAAGACTCGCTGTTTATTGCCGGGCAACAAGCCGGGATGACAGATAATCTGATCATGCAGCTCGCCAACATCTTCGCCTGGGATATCGATTTTATTCTCGATATCCGCCGCGGCGATCATTTTCGGGTGCTTTACGAAGAGCTGCTACTGGACGGAGAGAAAGTCGCAGATGGCGACATTCTGATGGCAGAGTTCTGGAACCGCGATCGGCAAGTAACAGCCTTTCGTTTTGAAACAGCAAACGGCCAAACCGAGTACCTTGATGCACTAGGCAACTCCATGCGCCGCGAATTCATCCGCACGCCAGTGGAGTTTGCACGAATTAGTTCGCGCTTCAACCCCAATCGACGACACCCGGTCCTGAATACCATTCGCGCTCATCGCGGGGTGGATTACGCAGCTCCAAGCGGCACCCCCATCCGTGCAGCGGGCGAAGGCAGAGTGGAGTTTGTAGGAAAAAAAGGCGGCTATGGCAACGTGATTATTATTCGCCATGGCCAAGCCTACAGCACTCTCTACGCACATATGCGCAGCTTCGCCCGGGGCATGCGTAATGGAACACGCGTCAAACAGGGACAAACCATTGGCTATGTAGGCATGACTGGCCTCGCCAGCGGACCGCATTTGCATTACGAGTTTCTCGTCAACGGCGTTCACCGCGACCCCCTTACCGTAAAGCTACCCAAAGCGCAGGGCATTCCCGAGGGTGAACGCAAAGCTTTTCTGGTTCACGCCAACCGACTGCGTAACCAACTTGCGCTGTATTCTGATGCCAATACACTCGCCGCAAACGAAAACCGCTGACGGACTCTATGTCGGACTGATGTCCGGCACGAGTCTGGACGCCATTGATGCTGTGATAGTCCAGTGCGGAAAAGATATTCGGCTGCTGGCAAGCCATAGCCATTCGATACCACCAGATCTGCGCGCTGAGATTCTCTCGCTGTGCCAGCCCGGCGAAAATGAAATTGACCGCGCCGGTCCTGCTCACATCGCTCTGGGCAATCTGTTTGCAGATGCCACCGTTGCCCTGCTTGAGGGTGCAGGCGTTGCCGCCGCAGACATCCATGCCATTGGCTGCCATGGCCAGACCATTCGCCACCGACCGGGAAGCGGTGGCTTTACCGTACAGATCGGTAGCGCAGATGTGTTAGCGGTACGTACCGGCATATCGGTAGTAAGCGACTTTCGCAACCGCGATATGGCTCTGGGAGGTCAAGGCGCCCCTCTGGTTCCTGCCTTCCATCAGGCCATGTGGGGGCAACATCCTCGCTGCGCAATCGTCAATATCGGCGGCATGGCAAACATCACCTGTTTGGATATGGGGGGTATCGTCAGCGGTTTCGACACAGGGCCGGGCAATGTACTGATGGATTACTGGGCACAGAAGCAGCACAACGTGCCTTTCGATCGTGACGGCACCTGGGCCGCCAGCGGCCAAGTCGAGAAAGAGCTGCTCGGGCGCTTGCTGGGCGAGCCTTATTTCTCCCAGCCCCCCCCAAAAAGCACTGGCAGAGAGCTGTTTAACGGTGCTTGGCTGGAACAACACCTTGGCGGCCAGAGCACAAACGATGTTCAAGCGACGCTACTTGAGTTAACGGCAGCTTCTATTAGCAGCGCACTGTCCGCCTTCACCCCTGCACAAGTACTGGTATGTGGCGGCGGAGCGCATAACAGCCGACTAATGCACAGGCTGCAGACCCTGATGGGCAGCGTTCCGGTAAGAATGACAAATGACGCTGGAATGCCCGCGGATTGGGTCGAGGCGGCCGCTTTCGCCTGGCTGGCCTGGGCCAGGTTAAACGGCGTTACCGGCAATGCCGTAGAAGTCACCGGCGCCAGCCGTCCGGCAATTCTCGGCGCCCTCTACCTGCCCTGATTGTTGCGCCGATAGGCTGCCGGCGTGGTGCCAGTCCAGCGTTGAAAGGCACGAATAAAAGATGCGGGCTCTGCATAGCCAAGCCGGCGCGCCACGGCGTCCACTGACAGCGTCCCGCCACCAAGAAGCTTCTTTGCTTTTTCCGCCAGCACTTCGTCCAGCAACTGCCGAAAAGAAGTCTGATCGACACTCAGCTGACGACGTAATGTGCGCTCAGAGATGCCCAATGTTGCGGCCACTTCATGGGCCGCGGGGAAGTAATCACTGAACAGGGAAAGATGAGCCCGCACTCGCTCAGCCAGACCATCACCGTTCTGACTGCGACTCTGTAGCAACGCATCACACTGCGCCAGATACATGCGGTGAGCAACCGGGTCAGCGGTGGGCATGCGGATGGCGAGATATTCATTGGGTATCCAGATACGCGCCCGATCCGACGCAAAGCTCACCGGACAACCAAAGTGCTCCTCATAAGCCGCCGCCTCCAGCGGTACCGGATATGGCATCTCCAACCGCTGAGGCCCGATATTGGTGCCAAGCCCGGCCTGCATGTCCCGCAGCAACTTGACCGTCCCCGACACCTCTCCATCAATTCTCACCCGGCGCACCGCTGCAGGCAGAGCTGGCGGAGTCAGCACCAAGGCACTGCAGTGATCGCCCGGCTCAAAGCCGAGGCGGCCAAACAGGAAGGTCAGATCCTGATAACGAATGCCAACCTGAACTGCCTGATAGGCATTGTCACAGGTCATCAGCAGCATAATGAAGGGTCCATAGCCAGCCAAAGCGAAATGCTGACCCACTTTGAGTCCCGCCAGCGGATCACGAATCCGCAGAGCAGCTTCAGTGAGAATACGCATCTCCAAACCGCGATCAATCTCCGCCCCCGGATCGATACTATCGAGATCCATGCCAAACCGGGCCAACACTGAATCCATATCCTCGCCCAACGCTCGAAAGCCCTGAAGCATATAGACCATTCCGAGAATCGAGTGCTTACTCACTTGATGGCACCACCTGCATAGCCCGGCCACCATGGCCGAAAATATCAATTTCTAGTGCAAGCGTAGCATATACGTTGCCTCAGTAAAGCCCGCAAAATGACGCCATCAACAAGTGGTCCGACAAGAACAATGCCAGCGGAGAAACATATGACCAGCAAAGCCCGTATCCCGGAAACCACCACCGAAATCGTCGACATGGTTATTGTCGGCAGCGGCTTTGGCGGCCTCGGCATGGCTATAAAGCTGAAAGAGTCAGGCAACCACAACTTCGTTATTCTGGAGAAGGACAATGAGGTCGGCGGCACCTGGCGGGATAATAGCTACCCCGGTTGTGCCTGCGACGTGCAGTCACATATGTATTCGTTTTCTTTCGCTGGCAAAGCGGACTGGACTAAACGATACGCGCCGTGGAACGAAATTCAGAAATACATTCTCGACACCACAGACAAATACGGCTTGCGCCCGCACATCCGCTTTGGTCAAGAGGTGGTAGGTGCCAACTTTGATGAAAGCACTGGTCAGTGGACAATCCGCACTGCCACTGGCGACACACTGATTGCCCGGCACTGGGTATTAGCCTCAGGCCCGCTGCATGAGCCCCAGTACCCGAAGATCAAGGGGCTGGAAAAATTCCAAGGCAAGGTATTTCATTCCGCTCGCTGGGATCATGATTACAACCTGAAAGGCAAGAACGTGGTTTCCATCGGCACCGGAGGTTCCGCCGTTCAGTACATCCCCGAGATCGCTCCCGACGTTAAAAACCTGTATGTCTTCCAGCGCTCGCCGGCTTGGGTAATCCCCCGTGATGAGCGACTTTACTCGCCACTAAACAAGAAGCTTTTTTCCTCATTCCCGGCACTGCGGAAATTACACCGGGCACGCCTTTACTGGAGCAATGAGTCTCGCGTCTGGCCAATCTTTAATCCCGCCATCGCACGGACCTTGCAGAAACTGGCAGAGGCCTTTATCCGCTTCCAGGTCAAGGATAAGGAGACAGCCAAAAAACTGACACCAGACTACACCCTTGGCTGCAAGCGCATCCTGATTTCCAATAAATACTACCCGGCCTTTAATCGGGAAAATGTTGAACTGGTAACCGATGGCATCCTCGAAGTGCGTGAAAATAGCATCGTCACAAGTGATGGTATTGAGCGTCCTGCAGACTGCATCATTCTTGGCACCGGGTTTATCGTCGACCCGCGTATCTATATGAAGGACTTCGAGCTCACTGGGCTTGGTGGTCGCTCACTTAGTCAGGACTGGAAGGATGGCGCAGAGGCCTACTACGGCACCACGGTCAGTGGCTACCCGAACATGTATCAACTGGTTGGCCCGAATACTGCCCTGGGGCATAACTCGATTATTTTCATGATTGAGTGTCAGGTTCAACACATCCTTAACTGCATCAACCTGCTAAAGGAAAAGGGCGGCGATTACATTGATGTACGGCCAGAAGTGCAGAAGAAGTTCAACACAAGGATACAAGAGAAGCTCAAGGGCACAGTTTGGTCTTCAGGCTGCCAGAGCTGGTACCAACAGGCCGATGGCAAGAACTTTACCATCTGGCCTGCTTCTACATGGCGCTTCTGGATGGAAACACGAAACCTCCAACCAGGCGCCTACAACATCGTGCGCTGCAAACAAACCAGCACAACGGCTAAAACGCAAACCTTGCCGGCTTAAGTGCCGGGGAAACTAAATTAAAGGCAGCTTTCGCTGCCTTTTTTATATCAGCGCAAAGGCCAACAGCGCGCTGCCAACACCAAGAATCGCGCCGGCAAGAATATCGCTGGGAAAGTGGACCCCGAGAAGAACTCGCGAAAGACCAATGGCAACGGCCAAGGCGAAAACCAGCGGCGCCCATGCTGAAAAAAATGCGGTCACTGCGACGGCGAAAACGAACGCCGCTGCTGTATGCCCGGAAGGAAAGCTGAAACGATCAGAGGGACGGATGAATGCCGACAGGCTCTCCACTGCGTCCGACGGGCGTGACCGCCGAATCAGGTTCTTCAACAGCAGATACAGCGGCAGCTCAATCAGGAATGCCGCCAGCAGTAACTGGGTAAATGGTGCCACCTCAGGCACCGCCAGATACCACAGCATTGCCGCCACAACGGCATAAAAAGGGCCATCACCAAGCCTTGAAACCTGCCTGGCAATACGCGCTATTCGGGCGGCGGAAGGTCGCCCCAGCAGCCAGTGCATGGCACGCAAGTCATAGTCCGTTAGTCTGTCGAATGCTTTGTCTCGTGGTGTATTCATGCCTACATACTGACCCCACACAGGGACGGAAATATGACGGCAACACGACAATATGATTACAGAGTTCAGGGAGTCTGCTGATTCCAGACCTCCTCCAAACGCTGATCACGGCCACAGCGGGAGCGATAGTAGTTGTAGCGTAACGGGTTACGCTTGGCGTAATTCTGATGATACTCCTCCGCCGGCCAGAAACTCGTACCCGGGAGAATAAGCGTTGTTATCTCTGCCACCAACCTACCCGAGGAAGCTAGCGCCCGCTTGGATGCCTCGGCCAACAGGCGCTGATTATCATCCATATAAAAAATTGCGCTGCGATAATGATAGCCGCGATCGCAAAATTGCCCGCCAGCATCGACAGGGTCTACGGTCGGCCAGTAAGCTTCCAACAATCCAGAGTAGCCGATCTTCTCGGGATCAAACACGACCTTAACTGCTTCCAGATGGCCGGTTCCCCCGCGGGATACTTGTTCATAGGTGGGGCGCTCAAGATCTCCACCAATATAGCCCGACGTCGTTGAAATGACTCCCGGGATCTTGTCGAAATCAGCTTCCGTGCACCAGAAGCAGCCACCTGCGAAGATCGCCACACCCTGTTCGGCTGTTGGCTCAGCGGCCACCAGCCATGTTGGCAACGACATCAGCACGGCAAGGAAATATTTCATAGATTTATCCTCTCAGTGCCGGCAAAGCTTCGCCTTTCACAACAAAGCGCAGCGCCACACCATTGTTGCACCATCGCTCTCCCCGGGGCGGAGGACCATCGTTGAACACGTGGCCCTGATGGCCGCCACAGCGAGCACAGTGATATTCGGTACGCGGAATAATCAATTTGAAGTCGCGCTTGGTGCCGATGCTTCCATCCTCGATCGGCCGAGTGAAGCTTGGCCAGCCGGTACCGCTTTCATATTTATGCTCGCTGGAGAACAGCGGCAAATAGCATGCCGCACACACGAAAGTGCCCTCACGTTTTTCATCATTCAGGGGGCTGCTGCCGGCCCGCTCTGTAGCCTCACGAAACAGTACCTGCCAGGCCTCATCAGAGACCTTGCCGCGCCAGCTATCTGCGGGCACATCAAGCTCCAGCACTGGCGAGGCTGCGCGGGCCAGCATGGTGGGAGCGCCGCTGGCTACGCCCAGCAACAGAGCACTTTGAAGAAAACGACGTCGCTGCATGGCTTGTCTCCTTAACATGCGTTGCAGTGAACCGCACAGGCTGTGAGGAATCCATCAAGCCTGACCTACTGGCTGTTTGATGCCTGACAGGAAGATTTGTTACGGGTCGGTCAGAACAGCGCTACCTCCTGATCCGTCAGAGCCCGGTAATCACCGGCCAGCAGAGCTGGATCAAGTGACAATGGCCCTATTCTTTCACGATGAAGCGCCTCGACATGATTGCCCACCGCCGCCAGCATCCGCTTAACCTGATGGTAGCGACCCTCATCAATGGTCAGCCGCAGGCAGCAGACATCAAGCTGTTCCACCTGTGCCGGCAGCGTCGGGCGAGCCTCCCCACGCAGCACAACGCCATTGCATAACTGCTCAGTCATCTGCCCGGTGAGTGGCCGCGCAGTGCGGACGTGGTAGACCTTGCTGCAAGAGGATTTGGGAGAGGTAATGCGGTGCGACCACTGACCGTCCGAGCTCAGCAAGAGCAAGCCGGTTGTATCAGCATCAAGGCGGCCGACAATATGCAGGTCCCGACGCAACTCGACAGGCAACAACTGTAGTACAGATGCCCCATCTCGGTCGGAAGTCGAACTGACCATAGCGGCAGGCTTATGCAGCATCAGGTAACGGTGTCCCGGCAAGCTCAGCAGCTCGCCACGACAATGCACCAGCTGGCCACTTTGAAGCTGCAGATTTGCCTTCGGCCTCAGCTCACCATCGACACTGACCTCACCACGGCCGATCAGCACCTTTACCTCGCGGCGTGACAAACCAGTTGCATGGGCGATATAGAAATCAAGTCTCATGTAGGCATTCTAGACCGGCTCAACGCAAACCGGTGATAAATGGCTGATGAAAATCTGCTACCGGCATATTGTCTGGCCCCGACCGCTCACGCACCCTCCAGGCGTGGGCCTCAAGACTGACACCGCCCAGGCCATCGCGGCGAAAACCGACGGTCATAAAGTGCTCTCGCGTACGAGTCTTTGGATAAGCCGATAGCAAGAAGCCTGGGCGAGTCGACACCGTCCAGCTGCCATTATGATAGTCCACCGCGCTGACCGGCCAGCCCAGCCGTGCGGCGCTGGCATTGTCAGGAAATAGTTTCGGCTTGAGCGCCGCAGAGGCGGTGGCAACGCCATTTAAGCCGGTCAGATTCGATAGTGGTGAGGAGATGATCTCCACCAGCTTGCCGCCCTGAGAACCCAGAGGCACCGAGGCAATCCGACCAAAGTGCACGTCGCCGCTTAGCAGCACCACGTCATGACCACTGCTACCCAGCGCGGCCAGCAGCGCTGAGTACTGCTCAGGAAAGCCACGCAGATTACGCTCCAGTGATTGGTCACCGACGATCACTGGCTGCGGAACCAACAGCACACCCGGGCACGCGAGACCCCGCGCCCAATCACATAGCCGGGCAAATGCCTGATCTGGCAGAAACCGCTTACCACGCCGATATGAACGCAGATCGGCAACGCAAAATGAAAGCTCATTGCCAATAGAAAAGGTTTCAATAAGAGCGCTACGTTGGATATTGCTGACACCATCACGGGACGCGCGAGACCATGCTCGGCGCACCGATGACAACTTAAGTGGCAACAGGGTTGGCAACAGCGAATCGTAAAATGGATAGTCGTTCCAGTACTCATGATCATCCGGCAGCATCCAGGTGCCACCACGAGTCAGGATGCTGCCCAGCGCCTGCCAGTGGAGGGCATAATCCATGGCGATACGCTCGCGAATTTCCTTTGCAATCAGGGATAGCGAGTCAAAGCCGATATCCAGATATACCTGATCCCCACTGAGGAAAGTAATATCCGGGCTGGCATGACCGCCATTCTCATAAATAGCCCTGTACGCCGCTGCCGCATGACCACCATCGCGGTGATTATAGAAGCAGCTACCAAGACCAATGGTAAAGGGCGCCTCGTCTTTATCAGGCAGAGAGCCCGGCAAGGTGCCAAACTCTCCATCACGCAGGCATTGCCAAAAGGGTTCTGGACGAATATCCACAAGCGCTTCTATGCGCCGCTCAAAACGCACCTGATACTGCTTTCCCGGTGACAAGTCAGTCACAGTGACTAGCGCACAAAAACGCTGGCTCATTTGCCGAAACGGCCGCTGCCAATCACTACGGTTCAGATAATATTCGGTTTCCTGATCATCTGTGTCGCGGATCACCACTCGTGCGTGATCCGGCATTTTCATAAACGGAAACAGGGTCCCCACCCATATTTCCGCTGAACTTTGTGTGACTCGATGTATCGCCAACGACCACTGGCTGGTGTTGGTATTTAGTGAATCCTGACTCATGACTATCCTCCCTGATGATCATCCCTTTATGGCCGATTGCGACCATACTTGTCATGACTCGATACCCACTCATCGGCGACAATCGCCGCACCCAGCGACAGCTCACCACAGAGCACCACTGCAGCAATGATTTCCGCCAACTTGTTAACCTTTCCAGAGCCATAACATCCCAGCACCTCAAGACTCTCGCGCTGAGTCGGCAGACCGGTTCCGCCACCGTATGTCGCCACTATCAGCGCAGGAATGGTGATGGAAAAATAATAGTCTCCGTTATCCTTCAACTCGCTATACACCAGCCCCGCAGAAGCCTCTGCTACGTTGGCTACGTCCTGTCCGCAAGCGATAAACATGGCAGTAATGCCATTGGCAAAATGGGAGCCATTATTTACTGACCCCGCCAGCATTGCTCCCATATTCGACAGCTGGCGCTGATAGTGCATTGCATGACTGCTTGTGTGCAGCACGCTTGTTACCATTTCGGCCGGAAGGGTTACTTCTGCCACAACACGTTTGCCACGACTATGCATGGCATTAACGGTGGAGTGCTTCTTGTCGGTATCAAAGTTAGCTGCCAGCGTAAAATGCTCAAGCCCGGCTGGCTTTTGCTGCAGAATCCACTGGCAGGCATGGTGAGTTGCCTTACTGACCATGTTCTGACCGGCCGCATCTCCAGTAGTAAAGTTAAACCGCAGCCAGCGCATTTTGCTCTGTGAAAATTGCTGTATATCGCGCAGCTTTCCACTACTAGTCGTCTGTTCCGCCAGCGCGGCGATGGTCGGGAATTGGGCCTCAACCCACAAGCCGAAATCCCGCGCCGAGCGGGCATTATCAAAAACAAATAGCGGAGCTCGCTGCATGCAATCGTCGATCACTGTGGCCGTGATCCCACCTGCAGCACTGGCGATGCGCATGCCGCGATTGTAGCTGGCCAGCAAGGTACCCTCGGTGGTTGCCATGGGAATATAGAACTCCCCATTAGCATGCTCTCCGCACACCTTTAATGGACCTGCAAAGCCGAGAGGAATCTGGGCGACGCCAGAAAAGTTTTCGATATTTCCTGGCAGGAAGGCTGGATCGAAAGAAAAACTACCAACATGATCCAGCTTTGCACCGGTCTTGCCGGTAATAAACACACGCCGACTGGCGGCCATTTCAACGCTGTAATCATTATCAGCGTGACGAGGAATTTTGTTGTTATCAGACACCGCTGGCTCCGCAGGAAAAAAGGAGCGCTATGGATAGCACGATGGCACAGCCGGCACAACGCGCCAGTGCAACTGACAAATCAATCAGATGGAGAAGGAGGAACCGCAGCCACAGGTGGAAGTAGCGTTCGGGTTCTGGACCACAAAACGGCTACCCATAAGGCCCTGCTCATAATCCACTTCAGAACCGGACAGATATTGAATGCTCATGGCATCGACCAACAACGTGACGTCACCATTATCTACAACGGTGTCGTCTTCGTTAACGCGTTCGTCGAAGGTAAAGCCGTAGGAAAAGCCAGAACAGCCGCCACCCGTTATATACACCCGAAGCTTGAGGGCATTATTACCCTCTTCTTCACGTAGTTCGTGGACCTTGGCGGCAGCACGGTCAGTAAACGAAATGGCAGCAGAGTCACTCATGGCAACAATCAGGTTGGAGACAGACTGCACATGGTGTAATACCCGACAAAAACAGTCAAGTATTAGCCTTATTTACCATCTTTGCCCTTATCGCCATTGCCCACCTGATCCGGATGAGGCAGATGCTTGCGCTCGTTCTGCCTGACCAGCTTGCCGTCTACCTGAGCGCCCATGACCATTTCAATCATGTTGTAGTAGACATTGCCTTCAATAACGGCCTTCTCAGCAAGTTCCAGGTGCTCGGAAGCATGTATATCCCCCTCGACCTTACCGTTGACGACAATTTTCGGAACCCGTATCTCGCCCTGCACGCGACCGCTCTCGCCAATCACCAGTCGGCCACCTTCGGCTCCGACACTAATATTGCCGGTAACAGTACCCAACACATGCAGGCCGCCGGTGAACTCCACATCACCGCAGATGCGGGCGCTTGGCGCGATCAGGGTATGGTTGCTGTAGTTCTCTTTTGACTGTTTTTTATCCCGCCCAAGCACCGCTTCTCTCCTGTAACTGCCATATATAGGTTTTTTCGGTTTTCTGGTTTCGCCGGGCACCATTGATTGCCTCAACGGTAATCTGCTCCGGCTGCAAGCCCTCAGGCAAGCGCAATCTGCCAGTCAGCTCCTGAAAGTAACGGAAACGGAACCTCGTTTCACTGCCTTCGACAAGAATGTCACTACCGCTGAGCTGCACCTGCTGCTCGGCCTGCATGCCGGACAGCTTGAGCAACACATCACCAGCCACATTATTGCGGTTATCACCGACCTGGGTGAGCACCAGTCTGAAGGCAAATTCCCCCGCAGTAGCCGCGGCAGCCAGATCAAACTTCTCGATCCGCAACCCCTGCTCAATGGAGCCGGGTGCCATAACGTTCTTATAGAAGGCCACGGCCTCCTCAAGTTCAGCCAATTGACCGCGCAGATCACGGATTTCGCTACGCACCTGCTCCTGAGCCTGCTGTGACACCTCGGTACCGGTACGATGCAGCGCCAATTCGTTACGAGCAGACTGCAAAGCGCTGTCCAGCACGCGGACCTGATCAGTTAGTCGACTGCGGTCGCGTTCCAGACGACTGGTATTTTCTCGGGCAGTAATCTGCCCTGCAATAAAGGCAGCGATGATCGCCAGGATAACAAACAGGGAACCGTAGACGCGCACCCGGCGCCGGCGCCGGCGGTCCAGCGGCACCAGCACCATGTCTTCCATCAGGCTTGCCGAACGCTTCTTGGCCATGATCAGGGCAGCAACGCAGCGCCGTTGAGACCGGCGGTCTCCGGCAGATCAAACATAATATTCATGTTCTGCACCGCCTGACCTGCAGCACCCTTGGTCAGGTTATCGATCACCGAAAGAATCACCAGTACATCCCGCCCCTGAGGCCGGTGTATGGCAATCCGGCAGTGATTGGCCCCTTTAACAAAGCGAGTCTCCGGATGACTGCCAACTGGCATAACATCGACAAAGTGCTCGTTCGCATAGCGGGATTCATAAGCCGCCTGTATCTCATCAAGCGCAGGCGTTTTGCTCGTCACCGGCGCGTACAGCGTGGAATGAATGCCACGAATCATCGGCAGCAGATGCGGCACAAAAGTAATATTCACTGGCGACCCAGCGATATCACCAAGACCCTGCTCGATCTCAGGCAGGTGACGATGGCCGGCGACAGCATAGGCCTTGAAGTTGTCGCTGGCCTCGGCCATAAGCATGGGGATCTTGGCCTGACGCCCTGCACCACTGATTCCGGAAGCACTATTCGAGATCAGCCGAGCATTGTCAGTCCAGCCATTTTCCAGCAGTGGCAGCAAACCAAGCTGTACCGAGGTCGGATAACAACCGGCACAGGCGACCAGCCGTGCAGCGCGAATTTTGTCCCGGTGCACCTCAGGCAAACCATAGACCGCCTCTGCCAACAACTCAGGGCAGGTGTGTGGCTCGCCATACCAGTCACTCCACAAGGCGGCATCGCGAATGCGGAAATCCGCAGACAGATCCACTACCCGGACATTTTCGGCCAGCAGTTCCGGCATCATGCGCATGGCCACGTTGTGCGGAGTCGCAAAGAACACCACGTCACAGCTGGCCAGCAACTTCACATCCGGCACCGAAAAGCGCAGATCGTAGTGACCACGCAGGCTTGGGAACATATCTGCCACTGCCAAGCCGTCTTCCGAGCGAGAAGTAATTGCCACCACCTCTGCCTGAGGATGCGCGGCAAGCAGACGCAGCAACTCAACGCCGGTATATCCAGTGCCACCTACAATACCGATCCGCAACCGGGACGACGCCGAAGTCATTTACTGCTCTCCAGAAAACATTGTGAAGGCAGGCATAATAGGAAGCTGCCGCCTGCCGGGCAACCGCGCAGTAGCGCAGATGTGATGTGCATTGCCCGGTATAGACCTTTTTCAGCACGATCACGCCGCGCCCCAGCGCCTTTGCTATGATGTCGCCCCCTTTACGGAGAGACCTTATGTACCTGTGGATCCAAGCCCTGCACCTGATTGCCGTGGTGACCTGGTTTGCTGCCCTGTTCTACCTGCCGCGTCTGTTCGTGTATCACGCCCTGTCAGAGGATCAGGTCAGCCGCGACCGCTTTAAGATCATGGAGAGAAAACTCTATCGCGGCATCATGACACCGTCGATGATCGCGGTACTGGTATTTGGCTTCTGGCTTCTCTACCTGAATCCGGGCCTGATGAAGAGTGGCTGGATGCACGCCAAACTGACGCTGGTGTTCCTGCTGATCGGCTATCACCACGTGTGTCTGGCGTATATGAAGAAGTTCGAGCGAGACGCCAACACCAAGAGTCATGTTTTCTACCGCTGGTTCAATGAGGCTCCGGTGGTCATCCTGATTGCCGTGGTCTGCCTTGCCGTGGTGAAACCCTTCTGAGAACGTGGCTAGAGGATGGATCACACCATGAAACCGAACATTCTCGTCATTGCCGGGCACGACCCCTCCGGGGGCGCCGGCATCCATGCAGATATTGAGGCGATCCATAGCCTTGGCGGCCTGGCCGCCACTCTGATTACCGGGCTGACCGTGCAAAACAGTCAAAATGTGCGAGGCTTTGAGCTGGTCGACCTGAACCTGCTTGAGCGTCAGGCGGAGGCGCTGCTGGAGGACATGCAGTTCAGCGCCGTCAAGATCGGCATGACTGGCAGTCCAACCATCATTCGCTTTATTGCCAGGCTACTCGACCAACTGCCTGGCGTGCCGGTGATACTTGATCCGGTGCTGGCGGCGGAAGCAGGTGGCAGTCTCGGCGAGCAATCGGTACCAGAGGTTTTGCTCGCCGAGCTATTCCCACGGGCCATGCTGGCCACCCCTAACCTGCCGGAAGCGGAGCGACTGGCAGGGGTCAGCGGCGTTGTTGCCGCCGGCGAAGCACTGCTTCAGTACGGCTGTCCGAACGTGCTGATTACCGGCACCCATGACGATACCGACGCGGTGCTTAATCATCTGTTCAGCGAGAATCAGATGCGCAACTGGTCCTGGCCAAGGCTGGCCGGCAGCTTCCATGGCTCCGGCTGTACTCTGGCGTCTGCCTGCGCCGTGCTGATAGCCAAAGGCCTGCCATTGGAGCAAGCACTCACTGACGCTCAAAGCTA
Source organism: Alcanivoracaceae bacterium (assembly GCA_029210325.1). Taxonomy (GTDB): domain Bacteria; phylum Pseudomonadota; class Gammaproteobacteria; order Pseudomonadales; family Alcanivoracaceae; genus PGZG01. The sequence continues at coordinate 15,882 of JARGPU010000006.1, forward strand.
CGTATACCGAAGCCTGCAGAACGCTTGGCAGGCAGGTAGCGGACAACTGATCCCGGACCGTCGTGGCTAAAATCCGCGGTCTTTACGCCATTACCGATCCCACGCTGATTCCACCTGAGAGTCTGCTGGTGGCTTGCCAGGCCGCCCTGAATGGAGGCGTCCGGCTGCTGCAATACCGCGACAAGCCGGCCAGCAGTACGGAGCGCCGAAAGCGTGCCATCAACCTGCGCGACCTGTGCCGCGACCACGACGCCCTGCTACTGATCAATGATGACCCACAACTGGCTGCCGACATCGGTGCCAGCGGCGTGCATATCGGCCAATCCGATGGTGCTATCCAACGCGCCCGCCAACTAATGGGGCCGGACGCTATTATCGGCGTCACCTGTCATAACGACCCTGATCTGGCCATGGCTGCGGCTCGGGCGGGTGCCGACTACGTTGCCTTCGGCCGATTCTATACGTCGCACAGCAAACCAGCAGCGCCGCCAGCGAACCCGGCTGTACTCTCCACTCCCCTGACCCTGCCGAAGGTGGCCATTGGCGGCATCACCCCGGATAATGCGTCCGCCCTGATTGCTGCCGGTGCCGACGCCGTGGCGGTAATACACAGCCTGTTTTCTGCTGCGGACATCGAGGCCCAGGCCCGCCTGTTCGCCAATCTGTTTTCTGTCAAGGAGTAGCCATGAGCCGCATTCATTCCGAAGACCTGTTCCGCAAGGCACAGCTGCACATCCCCGGCGGCGTCAATTCACCGGTAAGAGCCTTTCGCGGCGTCGGTGGTCAGCCGGTTTTTTTCCATCGAGCTGAAGGTCCTTACCTGTTTGATGAAGACGACAACCGCTACATCGACTACATCGGTTCATGGGGACCGATGATTCTCGGCCACGGCAATGCCCAAGTGTTGGCCGCTGTGATTGACGCCGCCCGTAATGGCCTGAGCTTCGGCGCCCCCACCGCAGCAGAAGTGGAAATGGCCGATCTGGTCTGCGAGCTGGTACCGTCAATGGACATGGTGCGGATGGTCAGCTCCGGCACCGAAGCGACCATGAGTGCGATCCGTCTGGCCCGCGGTTACACCGGCCGTGACACCTTTATCAAGTTCGAGGGCTGCTACCATGGCCACGCCGACTCACTACTGGTGAAAGCCGGCTCTGGCGCCCTGACCCTCGGCGTGCCGAGCTCACCCGGAGTGCCGGCGGCACTGGCGGAACACACCCTGACACTGGAATACAACAATGCGGCTCAGGTGGAAGAAACCTTTGCCAGGATGGGCGACCAGATTGCCTGCGTGATCGTCGAGCCTGTGGCCGGTAACATGAACTGCGTGCCGCCGATGAATAACTTTCTCAGCACGTTGCGCAAATGCTGCGATGAGCATGGTGCGGTGCTGATCTTTGACGAAGTCATGACCGGATTCCGTGTTGCCCTTGGCGGGGCCCAGTCGATCTACAACGTCACTCCCGATCTGACCACGCTTGGCAAGGTCATTGGTGGCGGCATGCCGGTTGGCGCTTTTGGCGGCAAGCGGGAGATCATGGAACACCTTGCCCCGCTCGGCCCCGTGTATCAGGCCGGCACCCTGTCCGGCAACCCGGTGGCGATGGCCGCCGGCATGGCCACCCTGAAGCAGATCAGTGCGCCGGGCTTCTTCGAAGAGCTTGGTCGCCTGACCACGCGGCTGACTCAGGGACTGGAAACCATGGCGCGAGAAAAAGGCATTGCCATGACCACCAATCAGGTCGGCGGAATGTTCGGACTGTTCTTTACAGACCAAACACGAATTGCCTCTCTCAACGATGTCATGGGCTGTGATCAGGAACGTTTCAAGAAGTTTTTCCATGCCATGCTTGATCGTGGTGTCTATCTGGCACCGAGTGCATTTGAAGCCGGCTTTGTCTCAATTACCCATACCGATGCGGTGATTGATGAGACGCTGGAGCGAGCACGGGAAGCTTTTCGGGCCCTGTAAAATTTGGCGCAGGTGCGTCGGCAACGTTGACCTGACCATCAATTAACGGCACGGTGACGCTGTAACAAGGCAGCCGCTGAAGCATTCAGGCGGCATCCTCCACCACGGAAGGAAAGAGCGCGGCCGTGACCTCCTCTCTACCCCCGGATATCAGTCAAAGTCTGCTGCAGCGATTCACCTCGGTGCGGCAGCGTTCCGTCGACTACTGCGCACCACTGCATCCGGAAGACTGTAACCTGCAGGCCATGCCAGAGACTAGTCCGGCCAAATGGCACTTGGCCCACACTGCCTGGTTCTTCGAAACCTTTTTGCTGAAGCCGTATCTGCGCGACTACCAGCGCTTTCATGACCGTTTCGAGTATCTGTTTAACTCCTACTACAACGGTGTCGGCAGCCAATATCCGCGCGCTCGGCGTGGACTCCTGTCGCGGCCAGCTTTGGATGAAGTACTTCACTACCGTTTGCATGTTGACCAGGCGATGACAACGCTACTGTCACAGATTGATCACCCTGCACGTGAGGACATTATTCGCCGCACCGAGCTAGGCATGCACCATGAATATCAGCATCAGGAGCTTTTTTTTACCGACATCAAATACAACCTCGCCTGCAATCCGCTGGCGCCGCAATATCGTCCCCATGAGGGATTGGCGCCTTCTGCAGAACCTGCTGATGCCATCCAATGGCAGTCTTTCAACGCCGGGCTGATCAGCATCGGCAGCGATGCTCAAAACGGTTTTGTTTTTGATAATGAAACCCCTGTACATCAGCGCTTTCTTGCACCATTCCAGCTCGCCTCACGACCAGTGTGCAACGCAGAAGTACTGGCCTTCATTAATGACGGTGGTTATCGCACCCCGTCACTTTGGTTAGCCGATGGCTGGGCCAAGGTTCAGCAAGAGCAGTGGCAACATCCACTCTACTGGCAACAGCATGATAACCAATGGCAAGTTTTTACCTTGCACGGTCTAGCGGGGCTTAATCCGGCTGACACAGCCGTGCACCTCAGTGCCTATGAGGCAGATGCCATAGCCCGTTGGCTTGGTGCCCGCCTGCCCGATGAAGCCGAGTGGGAGCTGGCAGCGCAATCATTGCCCGTACAGGGGCATTTCCTGTCCGGCAACGGGTTACTGCAGCCGGGAAGCGCAGATGGCACACCACTGTCACAGATGTTTGGCAGCGTCTGGGAGTGGACCGCCTCCAGTTACGCGCCATACCCCGGCTACCGCGCGGCGGCAGGTGCTCTGGGTGAGTACAATGGCAAGTTCATGTGCAACCAGCTGGTATTACGTGGCGGCTCCTGCGTCAGTGATCGCGAACAGCTTAGACCAAGCTACCGCAACTTTTTCTACCCGCCGGACCGCTGGCAATTCAGCGGCCTGCGACTGGCCAGGGACGGAAACAACACATGAGCAACAGCCCACAGAAGCAGGCCCCGTTTCAATATCAGGATCTGGGCCCGGCCAATAGCAATAGTCGTGCAGAAATTCTTGCTGGTCTGCGTGAAGAGCGAAAACGGATTAGCCCGAAATATTTTTATGACGATACCGGCTCAGCTCTGTTTGAAGAGATTACTCGACAGCCAGAGTATTACCCAACCCGCACAGAGCGGCACATTCTCACTGAGCACGCAATGGACATGGCGGCAGCTATTGGTACCGGCACGGTACTAATGGAACCCGGTGCAGGCAGCTGCGAAAAAGTACGGCTGCTACTTGATGCACTCAAGCCCACCGCCTATGTGCCAATGGATATCGCCGGTGAGTTTCTGCAACGCTCCGCCGCCAGATTGCAGAGCGACTTTCCCTGGCTGCACATCGCCGCGCTACGGGCCGATTTTGCAGTTATGCCATCGCTCCCCCAGGGGCTGCCGGCCGGCCCGAGAACGCTTTTTTACCCGGGCTCCACACTAGGTAATTTCTCGCCTCTGCAAGCCACCAGCTTCCTGCGCCATGCCAGACGGCTTGTCGGTGACGGGGGCGCCATGCTGATCGGCGTTGACCTGCACAAAGACAGCGCCATCCTGAATCGCGCATACAATGATAGCGCTGGCGTGACGGCGCGCTTCAACCGCAACGCCCTGCACCACCTGAACCGAATTCTGCCGGCCGATTTTCAGCCATTACAGTTTCGTCATGTGGCCTTCTACAATGGCGACCGCCACCGTATCGAGATGTATCTGGAGAGCCAGATTGAGCAGACTGTGACTGCGGCAGGAGAGGTGATTTATTTTTCTCCAGGGGAGAAAATCCACACGGAAATTTCCTGCAAGTACTCGCAGGAAAGCTTCACTTCATTGGCGGCTGCCGCCGATCTGAATGTGCAAAATTGCTGGCAGGACGCTGACAATCTTTTTGCTGTATTCCTGCTCACCTCAGACAGCCCCTAAACCAAAATCAGCGGGATCATCTGTGGCATGCTGGCCGGGATATTGCGTACCCCCCTGTGCCATTGCTCCAGAAGCCAGTCTGCATGCACCATCATGGTGGGACGTAGCCAAAGAGGAATATCCTCCACCGCCCAACTGGCGGCAAGCCGAAATCTGGCACAACCGGTGCAATCCTGAAGACAAAAACGACGCTGGTAAACTGGCCCGGTACCCCGCTCCTGAGGGCTTTGGCACTGTTCCATGTAAGGGCAACGCATCAGCTAGTCTCTACGAGAATGGGCTGAACAGAGTACGACCAATCCGTTCACGCAAACAATGCTGTCAAAGTAATCTCATTGAATAGGGAGGTTTCGAAGGGGAGATACTTTTCTGTACTCAGCTGTCGGCGATGGCTGGCCGTACCAACCCCATTTTCCGGCTAAACATAACCAGCAGACCGCCGAGAAAAAACATCACCATGCCATATACCGCACTGGGCACCGACATCTCGTTTGAGTGCAGCAGTGTCAGGGTGATCATCAGACCAAGCGTAGCGTTTTTCAGGCCAAGCTCAACGGCGATAGTAAACGACTGCTTCAGATCCAGACCAATCAGGCGGCCACCACCAAGGCCAATGGTAATACCGACAATGTTAAGAGCCACCGCAATATAAGTACCATCACGCGCCAGAGTCACAACCCGGTCGCCGAGTGATAACAGGATCGCGACAATCACCAGCACCAACACGGTCATGCCAAACGCGCCGACAAAGCGCTCTGCTCTGGCGGCAAAAACCGGAGCCCACTTACGCAAGGCCATGCCGATAATCAATGGAACGATCACGATCACGACCAGGGAGGCGATGGTTCGCCCAACCGGCAACTGGATGGCAACGCTGGCATCCTGAAACAGGTCCAGAGCCAGGCCAGCAAACAACGGCAAGGTCACGATTGCGGCAAGACTGGCAAGCACAGTGAGCACTACCGACAGGGCCACATCTCCACCGCCAAGATAGGTAAAGATATTTGAGGTAGTGCCGCCCGGGCAGGCGGCAATAATGACCAGGCCCACGGCCAGCAGTGGGTCAAGCTGCATCACCCAGGCCAACGCAAACGCAGCTAGCGGCACGATCAGCACCTGAGCAAACAAACCAAACAAAGTTGCCTTCGGGGCGATCAGGACTTCACGAAAATCCTTCGGGGTCAGCGTCAGCCCCATACCGATCATGATCAGAAACAGCGCAGCCGGTAGACCGATGTCAACTAATCCACCCTGCATGCCCGTCCCCCGATATTGTTATTATCTGTTTATGCCAGACGCTGGCCTACAGCGCCACGATGCGCTGCCAAGGCTTGGCCTGCTCTATTTCAAATGCCAATTCCAGCAATGTACGCTCTGCACCGTGCGCTGACGAGAACTGTACGGCAATCGGCAGACCTTTCTCAGACTGCCCCACTGGCAAAGAAATTGCCGGGCTGCCACTGGCGTTGTTCATTGGTGTAAAGCTGACGTAGCCCATCAACCTCTGGAACAGCTCATCAAACGGCACTTCCGGGCTAATATAGCCGATCTCCGGGGTGACATGAGCAAGCACCGGGGACAGTACCACATCATAATTCTGCATGGCTTTTTCATACTGCTGCCATGTCCGTTGCAAGCGCACCAACACCAATGGCAATCGCCAGCCACGCTTACGGAAGCGCTCCGCCAGGCCTTTGCTGAGACCATCAAGCTGCTCGGCATCAAAGCCCTTGCCGAAGCTGTGTTGGCCGAAACGACTGGCCATAAATGCCAGAAAACCCCAGTAGTCGGAAAAATCATCGACGAATGAAGGCTTCACCGGCAGCGGCATGATTTCAACGCGATGACCCATACTCTCAAGCAGGGCCACGGTTTGCTCGACCGTTGCTCGGGTTTCCGGACAGGCCTGGGCAGTAAGTGAATCCATGACCAAGCCGACTTTCAGGCGTTTCTTGCCAGCGCCTTCCACCAAGCCGACTTGCGGTAGCTTGCGGTTCTGCCAGTACTGCTCAGCACCGGCAAAGAAATGGGCGGTATCCCGCACCGAACGGGTCACAACACCGTCGCAGACCACATTGACCGGCAAGGTCTTCGACATCTCGTTGGTAACAAAACGGCCTCGGGTGGATTTAAGCCCAATCAGGCCGCAGCAAGCCGCCGGAATGCGAATCGACCCGCCACCATCATTGGCGTGAGCAATGGGCACGGCCCCGGCCGCCACTAACGCTGCGGATCCGCCGGAGCTGCCGCCACAGGAATGATCCGTGTGCCAGGGATTACGGGTCGGCGCGTTGCCTTCATATTCGGTGGTACCGTTAAAGCCGAACTCGGGCAGGGTGGTTTTGCCAAGCAGCGTGAAACCTTGGGCCAGATACTGCTTGGCAAAAGCGCCATGCTTCAGCGCCGGGGTCGCAGGTACTGCTCGGGAACCATGACGAGTCGGCATACCCGCGATGTCGGTATTGTCCTTGATGAAAGTAGGCACACCAGCAAATATGCCCGAGCCACGCTCCTCCCCGGCAGCGCGCTGTCTTGCTTGATCATAGTCAGCAACCTGAACCGCATTGAGCGCCCCATTTACCTTCTCAACCCGGGCGATGGCCGCTTCCGCCAACTCCAGAGCGCTAACCTCGCCACGGCGGACCAGGTCCGCCAGTGCTACTGCATCAAAATCCGCCAGCAGGTCATCGCTGAAAGCATGGATTCGGTTGTCACTCATGACTGGCTCCGTAGTTTGTACGATAGTGCAAGGATGGAACCACAGCAGGGCGACACAGGAAAGCCCACGACTCTATTTTGGCCCATCACAACAGTTCGCGCTGCTGATAGATGGCCTGCCATGCCTTACCCGGCTTCTGGCTGATCTCATTTTCAAAGTAGTACTTGAGCCGGCGGCGGTCGTCCGGTTTGTCCTTTAATGCGGCACCAATGATGAAGTGGACCAGATCCTCCACTCGCATCACTCCCTCATGGTAGTAAAACGCATACACACTAAGAGCGTGGGCAACGTTGATGGCCTCCGCCGTAGACAGTGCCGCACCAGCCAGCCGGTGGGTGCTGCGCCCATCCAGGGACTGGCCGCTACGCAGCTCATGGAACATGGTCACCAGCACTTCAATCACGGTCGGCTCCGGGACCAGATGTATGCCGGAGTTTTCATTCAGCATGGCCAGCTCCTGCAGAACCACGTCGATCTCATCCTGCAGGCGGCGGATCGGCCGAATGGTTTCAAAGTTGAGCCGGCGACGTAATGCCACGCTCATCTTATTCACACCCTCATCAACGCTATTGCTGGTGCCAACAATATTGAACCCAGGCGCCGCATACAAAGTCCCGTCATCATCTCCGAGCTCGGGAATGCTGATAATCCGCTCTGACAAAACTGACAAGATCGCATCCTGAAGGCTTTGCGGGCAACGGCTTAGCTCCTCGAAACGAACCAGCTTGCCATCTCGCATACCACGATAAAGAGGTCCGGGAATCAATGCCTGACGATGAGGACCAGAGCGAGCTAAGGCAGCGCGATCCCAGTCATATAGAAGCTGACTTACCGAGCTGACCGCACTGCCCTGAATTAACAGTGTGGAATCTCCAGACACCGCTGCAGCCAGCAGTTCGGAAACCCAGGACTTGGCCGTGCCTGGCTCGCCAACCAAAAAACAGCCTCGGTTGGTGCAAAGCGAAATCACGATACGTCGCACCACCCCTTCTTCCGCGACAAATTTTCTGCCGACACCAAGAGCGGCATCACCGCTAATAAACTTCTCCACAGCAATTGGAGACATCTGCCAACCGGGTGGCACAGGTGAGTCATCGTGCTGGCGAAGTTTTTCAAGCTCGGCTGCGAAACGCACTTCAGCTGGCAGTCTCTGCACTCGTTCCGATTTTTTCATCATTCTTCTCTCACTCCGCCACGCGCTTCTGGCGCCATCCTTTCCGCCGGCAATATGCGGGGTAATTCAGACATCGGAATCACGCCTTGAACGACCAGATCCACCGCACTGTCTCGCATAGTTACCAGGCCTGCATCCAGAGCGCGCCAGCGCAGTTCGCCAAGAGGAGGCTGGCGGCTGATAATGTCACGAAAATCCGCATTAACCTGCATATACTCGACCACTGAAACCCGACCACGAGTGCCACGTTGGCCACACTGATCACAGCCTTTTCCGGCAAAGCAACGGAAGTTATCCGGCACCTCATCAGGGAATAGCTCATGCAGGACTTTCGCGTCAGGCTCCGCCGGCTCACGGCAGTGAGTACAGATACGTTTGGCCAAACGCTGCGCAATAACGGCGAGAAGCTCACTGGCAATAGAGTTGCGATGCAGACCAAGGTCGTACAATCGCTGAATCGCATCGACAGCATCATTGCAATGCAGTGTAGACAATACCAAGTGCCCTGTTTGAGAAGCGCGCACCGCTTCAAGGGCTGTCTCGGAATCCCGAATCTCTCCCACCAGAATTACATCAGGATCCTGCCGGACAAAAGAGCGCATGGCATCGGCGAAGCCAAAGCCTATCTTGGTTCTAACCCTGGTCTGTTGAATATTATCGATGGCATATTCAATTGGATCTTCTACCGTAATCACCTTGCGGCGACCATCATCGGCCAGCTCCTGCAGTCCTGCCGACAGGGTGGTGGACTTACCCGACCCGGTGGGCCCGACGATCAATACCAAACCGGCTGGATTATCCAATAGCCGACGGTACTGAACAGCAATGCGCGGGGACAAGCCAAGCTCATCAAGCCCCATCGCGCGACCGCTTTGCGGCAGCAGACGAATAACCACATGCTCGCCATGCAAGGACGGCTGGGTCTGGATGCGCAGGTCATAGGTGACCTGGCCGACTTTTAATCGCGAACGACCGCCCTGGGGCAGCCGGCGCTCAGCAATATTCAGTTCTGCCCGGGTTCTGATTACATTGATCACTCCGGCCATTTCCGTCGGCGTGAGCTGATAGTGATTCAAATCCGACAGCTCACCATCAACTCGCAAACGAACACGCACGCGCTGGTGATAACGCTCGATATGAATGTCACTGGCCTTTTCACTCACCGCATCAAGCAAGATGGCCTCATACACAGCGACCAGATAAGGACTGATGTGGTTATCCAGTTGCTCAGCAAAATCCTCATGCTCCAAATTCCCTGCTGATGGTGCTGCCTGGGCAATAGCACGGGCACCCTTGTCGCTGATATTGATCGCAGACCAGAGCCGACGATAATCCGTCGGCGTTACCAAAATCCTCTCCACCACTCTGCCTGGCATCATTGCCTCAAGTGACAAGGTTTGTATTTCCGGATTATCAGAGGCCACCTGCAGACAGTCGCCCTTTTGAGCAATCGGAAGCATTCGGTAATGATCAAGAAAAGTTCGGGAAAACTGACGGACAAGAGACCGGTCAATCTGAGGAAATAATCTGTCCGCCTCTTCAAAAGTAATTCCCAGACGTTTAGCCACCGCCCGATAAACAGATATATCCTCGGCGCCAAGGTGCCGCTGCACGACTGTCATCAGTGGCAAACTGAGCCGGTCGGCTTCCTCCTTGGCACTGGCTATCAAATGCTCATCCACCAGCCCCATGTCCATCAGCGCTGCACTGATATCACTGGTAAAATCTACAGGCCCCAGGTCCTGACGACGCACATTGCCCTGCGCATCACGCTCGCATAACTCCAGAGAGGTCCAATGGCCGTCCCCACCACCAAGCATCACCAACGAACCACCGGTAACCAGCTGCTCAAGCAGCGCGTCGATGGTGGTCAGCTCGCATAGCGCAATTACCCGGTCAAACGGGGCAAGATCCGCAGCCCCCGACTCACCCTCAGATACTCGGACAGTGACATTGCCCGACTTGAACGCGGAGAGATTTTTCTGGGCAATATCGGCAATCACCTGATTGCGCTCAACAACCACCAGCTGGGCCACCAGCCTTGACAGGATCATGGCAAAGTACCCGGATCCAGCACCGATCAGCAAAACCTTGTCAGAGGCACGCAAAGGAGGAATACGAGAGAGGATTGACCTCACCGCTGCCTGCGACGGGATACTATGGCCGGACATCAGCTCACCGATGTCTGGCGAAGACACAAAGGCACTGCGAGGAACAGCATGCACCATCTGAATAGTACGAAGATCAGTGTTGGCCGGCATAAGGCTCCCAACAGTATTGGCTTAAGTGTGATATCAATAGGTTATCGTTTTATCCGAGTGAGGTAATGATGGAAATCAGTTTTTGGCACGAGCGCTGGGAAAAGGGCGAGATCGGCTTCCATCTTTCCAAAGTCAACCCGCTACTAACACGATGGTGGCCCTCTCTGGGCGCCGGCGACAGAGATGCCGTGTGGGTGCCACTGTGCGGCAAAAGTCTCGACATGATCTGGCTACACCAGCAGGGACATCCGGTTACCGGAGTGGAGCTATCCAGGCAAGCACTACAATCCTTTGGCACAGAGCAAGGTCTGGATTTGCACTGGCATCAGGGCGGAGCCATGGAGGTTGCTGAAAGCTCAGGGTTCACGCTCTACTGCGGCGACTACTTTGCGGTAACCGCCGCACAGCTTGCCGATATCCGTCTGGTTTACGACCGGGCAGCATTGGTCGCCCTGCCAGCAGCTATGCGGCAGCGCTATGTTGCTCATATGCGAAGCGTATTGGCTGCCGGCTGGCGCTTGCTACTACTGACCTTCGAGTATCCGCAGGAACAGCGGCCAGGACCACCATTCAGCGTGGCCGACAGCGAGGTGCAGCAACTTTTTCAAGGCTGCTCCATTGAGCTAATCAGCGAACAGCAGGTCATTGACCGCCATCCCGGTTTTCGCGAGCAAGGTATGACCAGCATGATTGAAAGGGCATACCGTATTAGCGACAGCTCGACCTGATAGCTGAAGCTGTCACTATCTGAAACTAGCGTCGACGGACTAGCATTTCGGCCTCAAGGCGGGCCCGTTCGGCGCCCTGCTCATCTCCCTGACGCATCCTTGCGGTGGCCAATAGTTGCCACAATGCGGCCTGATAAGTCGGGCGAGGAGGAGCCAGGCGCAGCGCCCGCTGGATCATAACCTCAGCACTTTGCGGATCGTCCTCGCGCAGGCGCAGCTCAGCCAGCTCGCGATACAACCAGGATGACTCGGGCTGCAGGTAAAGAGCCCGCTCCAGATAGCGTCCGGCGGCGGCCAGATTGTTTTGCTCCCGGGCGGCAACTGCCATCTGCCAGAGGCTTTCTGCCGCGCTACCTTTTAACGGATCTCCCGCAGGCATCTCCATCGGCATCGACATGTCACCCGGCGTTACCGCGCAGGCCGCCAGCGACACCACCGCAACCATTACAATCAGTCGAACAACCCTTTGAACCATCTTTTTACGCCTCCGGGTACAGACTGAACTTTGCCACAGGCACTGGTCTGCTGTGGTATTGATGACGTCATCAACGGGTACTCACGGGCACCCTCGCAGCCCTGACCGCTGCGCCGTACTCCATCCGCATCCAACCACACCATCTCGACGCCAGCCGGCGGGGTCAGGCGCATGGGCCGCTGAGGTAACGCCGCCATGATGCTGGTCCATATGCGTAGTGGCCCACTGCTGCCGGTAAAGCCGGTATCCCCATTGTCATCACGGCCAAGCCACACCAGTGCCAGATGGCTACCACTAAAACCGGCAAACCAGGCATCACGCTGACCATCGCTGGTGCCTGTTTTGCCAGCCACCAGCAGATTTGCCGGCAACTGGGCAACCGCATAGCGCCCGGTTCCACGAATCATTGCCTGCCGCAAAGCCCATTGCAGCAGGTAGCCCTGTTGTGGATCGAAGACCTGTTCCGGGCGCACCGGGTAACGGGCCAGCGGCTGACCATGACGGTCCAGCACATCAGTAATTGAGCGCAAAGGAGTGCGCTGGCCGCCGGTGGCGATGGTCTGATACATCACCGCAGTTTCGAATGGACTCAGGTTCAAACTACCCAAAAAAATGCTTGGATAGGGAGGAATACGGCTCTGCACACCAAGCTTTTGCAAGGTACGGATCACCTCGCCCAGACCGGCGTCCAGCCCAAGACGAGCAATCGCCTGATTACGCGACTGGGCCAGCGCATCAGTCAGCGACATGGCGCCCAGTGACTGATTATCAAAATTTTTCGGCTGCCAGACCTGCCCGTCTTCCATGCGCACCTCGAACGGACCATCCGTGACCCGCGTGCCAAGATGAAATTTTGTCGGCTGTTGCAGAGCCGCCAGCACCACCGCCGGCTTGGCCAGTGAACCAATGGGGCGCTGCGCGTCAAGAGCCCGATTAAACCCCGCTCTACGGGGCGACTTGTCACCCACCAAAGCAAGCACATCACCCTGATCCGGGGCGGTAATGATCACCGCACCGTTAAGCGCCGTATGCGGAACAAGAAAATCACTCAATTTCTGTTCGGCAACCAGTTGCGCCAAAACATCCAGAGTTGAGTGGATCACCAAGCCTTCCGAGGCTAGAACTTCTGCCGGGTAATCGCGCCCCAGCTGACGCCGCACCAAGTCAATAAAATGAGGAAATGCATACAGCGCCGAGCCCCCCTTGGGCACCACCTCTAGCGGTTTGTTACGCAAGTAACTAAGTAACTTGTCATCCAGCAAGCCCTGACTGGCCGCCGCCTGAAGCACTGTATCGCGGCGCTGCCGTGCACGCTCCGGATGGCGACGCGGGTCATAATAACTGGGGCCTTTCAGCAGACCGATCAGCATCGCCAACTGATGCGGCTCCAGCTCCGCCAGAGGCCGGCCAAAATAAAACTGCGCTGCCAACCCCATCCCGTGAATAGCACGACCACCGTCCTGCCCGAGATACACCTCATTCAGGTAGGTTTCCAGAATCTGCGCCTTGCTGTAATGCAGCTCCAGCAACAACGCCATGGGAATCTCGGTCAACTTGCGCGACAGAGTGCGCTCACGGGTCAGCCAGAAATTCTTAACCAGCTGCTGGGTCAGGGTGCTGCCTCCCTGCTCCATCTGGCCAGCACGCAGGTTGGCAAACACAGCCCGCATCAAGCCTCGAATGGAAATGCCATGGTGCTCATGAAAGCTGCGGTCCTCGGTGGCCATCAGCATATGTACCAGCAGCGGCGGCACATCCTCGAGTTTTACCAGCACCCGATCCTCACTATGGCCGGGATGAATGCTGCCGATCTGCAGCGGCTCCAGACGTGCAACCGGCAACGGCTGACCACTGGCATCAGTCAATTTGCCAATGCGCTGACTATCAATAAGCAAACGAATCTGCTGCGCCGGCTCACCTCCATCACTGTCTTGAAAGCCCCGGGTATACAGGGACACACCGCCATTAAAGCGAGCGTAGCTGCCCGGCTCTCGGGCCGCATCACCACGTCGATAGCGCAGCAACGTCAACAACTGGTCAAGGTTCTCGGCGGTCATCTCCCGACCGCTGAATAGCTCCACCGGCCGCGCATAGACCCGCGCTGGCAACTGCCATTGATGGTTATCGAAACGCTGACGCACTCGGGCATCCAGCCACGCCAAACCAAGCAGACCGATAACCAGACTCACCAGCATCAGCTGCCAGACAAGCCGACGCCAGCCTATGCCAGAGGACGCAGCAGCACGACCCGGCGCCTTGCGGGCCGGAGACCTTTTTCCGGGAGGGGACTTCTTCGCTTTACTCATGGGCCGGCAGTATATAGCACCTTCACGTTTGGCAATGGACCCTGGCATCACCATAATGTTCGCTCTTTGCTTAGAGGAAGCCGACAAATGACCCAGCGCTACGATATCTACGCCATTGGTAACGCCCTCGTCGACACTGAAGTCGAGGTTAGCGATGCCTTTCTCGAACGCATGGGCATCGGCAAGGGCATCATGACGCTAGTTGACGAGGCCCGTCAGCACGAGCTAGTGGCGGCTCTGAACAGCGAGACCCGGGTTCACCGCCGCGCCAGCGGCGGCTCGGCTTGCAACACCGCGGTGGCGGCCCAGTATTTCGGCGCCCAGACCTTCTATGCCTGTCGGGTCGCCGATGACGACACCGGTCACTTTTTCGTCGATGACCTGCATGCCGCTGGCGTCGATACCAATATGGCCGGCGACAAAAGCTCCGGCGTCAGTGGCAAGTGCCTGGTAATGATCACCCCGGATGCCGAACGGACCATGAACACTTTTCTGGGCATTTCCGAAACCGTCGGCGCAGAAGCAGTTATTGAAGATCAGGTGGCAGCATCCCGGTTTGCCTATATCGAAGGCTATCTGGTTACCTCGCCAAGCGCCCGCGCTGCAGCCATCCGCCTGCGTGAAACAGCGAAACAGGCCGGCGTGCGCACGGCTCTGACCTTCTCCGACCCGGCCATGGTGCAGTTCTTCGCTGATGGTTTGCGAGAAATGATCGGCGACGGCGTAGACATTTTGTTCTGCAATGAAGCCGAAGCTTTGGGATTTTCTGGTGCTGATAACATTGATGCCGCTATCGACGTCCTCAGGACTCACGCCAACGCACTGGTAATTACTCGCGGTGCGCAAGGCGCCCGGCTTTGGGATGGCGAAAGAATTATTGATATCGAGCCATTCCCGGTAAAGGCGGTGGATAGTAACGGTGCCGGCGACATGTTTGCCGGGGCCTTTCTCTACGCCCTGAGCCAGAATCACGACTTTGCCACTGCTGGCCGGCTGGCCAGCGCTGCAGCCGCGCGGGTAGTTAGCGATTTTGGGCCGCGCTTACCTGCGGCAGAGCACTTGGCCATTCGCCGCGATATTCTTGGCCACTAAGCCAGCCTAGAACTGCCAATACAGGACTCGATCATGCATATGCTTTGCCGTGTTGATGAACTGCCGGATGATGGCGCCCGTGAATTCACAGCCGGCGGCCAGTCAATCGTTGTTGTGCGCCGGGATGGTCAGATACATGCCTACCTGAACTGGTGCCCGCACCTTGGCATTGAGCTGAACTTCCAGCCGGACGTATTTCTTGACTCTGACAACCAGTTTATCCAGTGCGCAAATCATGGTGCGCTGTTTGAAATCGATACTGGCCATTGTCTTTCCGGGCCGTGCAGCGGCGACAAACTGGTGGCGGTAAAACACAGCATACGTAGCGACGAACTGTGGATTGACGAGCTCCCCCAACCAGCATGACATCCTCGCCGTCCAGCCACCCGTTTGATGCATTGACCCCGGATGTCATTCTTGACGCTGTCGAACAACAGGGCTGGCAAACAAGCGGTCACTTTCTTGCCCTGAACAGCTATGAGAACCGGGTTTATCAGATCGGCATTGAAGAGGGCACGCCGATCATCGCCAAGTTTTATCGTCCAGGGCGCTGGAGCGATCTACAAATTCTTGAAGAGCATTCCTTTACCGCGGAACTGGTGAACCAGGAGCTACCCGTGGTGCCGCCATTGCAGGACGCAAGCGGCCAGACACTTTTTCGTCACGGTGATTTCCGCTTCAGCCTGTTTGCCCGTCGTGGCGGCCACGCGCCACCACTGGATGATGACAACTGCCTGGAGTCCATGGGGCGCTGGCTGGCCCGCTTTCACAATGTGGGCGCAGTACGTTCATTCAGTACCCGCCCAGCGCTGACCATCGAAAGCTTCGGCCATCAATCGGTGCGCTTTCTCAGCGAGCACTTTGTTCCCAAGGATTTACTGCCTGCGTGGCAAAGTATCAGCCGCGATCTACTGGCCATGGTGGAAGACCGCTTCGCCAGTGGGCGCAGCATCGGCATGCTGCGCACCCATGGCGACTGTCACCCCGGCAACGTACTTTGGCGCGATGAAGCCCCCCACTTTATTGATTTGGACGACGCGCGCATGGCGCCGGCACTCCAGGATTTATGGATGCTGCTGTCGGGTGAACGGGAACAGCAACAGCAGCAGGTTGGCGCGATACTGGACGGCTACAACGAGTTTCGTGATTTCGATACCGCCGAGCTGCGCTTGATCGAACCACTACGCACACTGCGGATGCTGCAGTTCTCAGCATGGATCGGGCAGCGTTGGGATGATCCAGCGTTCCCGCGAGCCTTTCCCTGGTTTAATAGCCCACGTTACTGGGGAGAGTTCATTCTCGACCTGCGCATGCAAATGTCAGCATTGCAGGAACCGGCGCTGATTTACTGATTTATCTCGCCACAAAGATCAAAGAACTACTTTTACCGCGCCCTTAAGAAAAAACTCTTGTGGCGAAATCTGAGTTTTCCATGCCATAACAGACACACCGCTGGCGGCGGCCTCTCGCAGTAACTCGCCATATTTAGGGTCAACTTCATCTGCCGGACGCATCGCTTTGGCTCCGGTATGCTGCACACAGAAAAACAGTACAGCTTTGTGTCCCTGTCTCACCGCCTCCATCAACGTTAACAGATGCTTTTGACCACGTTCAGTGACTGAATCTGGAAAAGCAATAACACCATGATCCGGTTCATCTTCAGCCGGCCCCAATGTCACGTTTTTGACTTCGATATAGGTGCACCTAGCATCAACATGATCCAGGGCGATATCGAAACGGCTGTCTGTAAAAGTCACCTCACGGCGCAGCGCGGTGAAACGCTTCAATCCTGGAATACGCTTCGCCAGAATCGCTTCAGCTACCAGCTGATTGGTGCGCGATGTGTTTATCCCCGCCCAATGGCCATGGGCCACCTGTACAGCCTCAAGTGTGTGACGGTATTTACGCGCCGGATTACCACTATCGGAATACAACACGTCGGCACCGGGTGGCTGGCAATTCTTCATTGAACCGGTGTTTGGACAGTGCACGGTAATCATGCTGCCATCCGCCAGCTCAACATCGGCCATAAAGCGCTTATAGCGACGCAGCAATTTCCCCTGTTGTAGTGGTGGGTCAAATTTCATTTGCCGTTACCGGTAATAAAACGACGCAATCTTTCCAGCGCCTCGATCAAACGTGCCTCATCGGTGGTGTAGGCAATACGCAGGCACTTTTCCGGCCCATGCACGGTGCCAAAGTCGGCGCCGGGTGTCAGGGCAACAAACTCCTGCTCTAGCAACTGCTCGCAGAAGGCAAAGCTGTTATCTGTGACCGAGCTGACATCCAGATAGATATAGAACGCGCCCTGCGGCTCACCGATAACGCGCAAGCCCAACCCTGGCAACGCTTCCAGCAGTAGCTTGCGACGAGCATTCAGCACGTCCCGACGACGATCCAGTTCAAGCCGGGTCTCCGGCAAGAACGCCGCCAGCGCGGCGTGCTGGGACATGGTTGGCGGAGCGATAAAAAAGTTTTGCGCCATCCGTTCCAGTGCGGCCAGATGTTGTTGCGGCGCCACCATCCAGCCGAGCCGCCAGCCGGTCATGCCAAAATATTTACTGAAGCTGTTTATCACCAGGGCATCCGGCGCCTCGCTCAGCACGGTATGCTCTGGCTGGTCATAGACCAGACCCTGATAGATTTCATCGACAATCAGCGAACCGCCCAGCTCGGCGACGGCGGTCGCAATGGCCGCGCACTCCTTTGCTGGCAGAACCGCTCCGGTGGGGTTATCCGGAGAGGCCAGCAAAGTACACACGGTATTCGCCTGCCAGTGTTGGCGAACCTTCTCGGCGGTCACCTGGGCGTCACCTGCCAATGGCAGTCTCTGCGGAATACCATTGACCAGTTCGACAAAGTGGCGGTTACACGGATAGCCAGGGTCACTCAGCAGCACCCCATCACCCGGGTCGACTAGCAGGGCCAGCGCCAACTGCAAGGCTCCCGAGGCGCCGGGAGTGACGATAATCCGCTCCGGGTCCAACGAAACCGCAAAGCGTTCATGGTAATAGTTAGCAATGGCACGGCGCAGCGCTGGCAGCCCGGTAGCTGGAGTGTAGCGGGTCAGGCCCGCGGACAATGCCCGCTGGCCGGCCTCAAGAATCGGCGTTGGGGTGGGAAAGTCAGGCTCCCCCACCTCCAGATGAATGACATCGTGGCCGGCGGCCTGCAACGCCTGAGCACGGCCCAGCAGAGCCATTACATGAAACGGTGCGATACGGTCATTACGAGAGGCCTGGCGAACCATGATAAATCAGTCCTTCGGTTGGCTTTCAGTTTGCAAATGTCCCGCTATAATGCGCCCCGCTTTTACCGGGTGGTGCATCAAAGGTGACAGGACTCAGTGCTACGGGTATTGTCGGACGTTTAGTTGGGCCGAGGGGCCCAAGCCGGCGGAGCCGGTGGCACACTAACAGCGAGCAGTGAGTATGTTAAGGGAGTTGATCAGAATGGCTACCCGCACCAAGAACAACAGCAAAAAACCGGCAGCCAAAGCCACCCCGAAGGCAGAAGCAGCCAAGAAAACGGCAGCCAAACCCGTCGCAAAAGCGGCTAAAAAGGCCACCCCTACGAAAAAAGCGGCGGCCAAACCTGCTGCGGCTAAAAAGGCCAGCAGTAGCAAAGCCAGCAAACCTGTCGCCAAGAAAACAGCTGTTAAACCGGCACCCAAGAAGCCCACAACTAAACCGGCGGCTAAAGTAGCGAAAAAGGCTGCAGCAAAGCCGGCCGCCGCCAAACCGGCCAGCAAGGCCAAAGCTCCGGCAAAAGCCGCAGCAAAAGCTAAAGCCAGCACCGTGAAAGCTGCTCCGGCAAAAGCCGCAAAAGCCACCTCGAACAAAAAAGCAGCGCCCGCTAAAGCGAAGGCCGCTGCCCCGGCAAAGGCCAAAGCAACTCCGGCAAAAGCCAGCACAACCAAGAAAGCCCCGGCCAAGGCAGCCGCTGCGAAAGCGCCTGCCAAGGCAAAAGCAACACCCAAGGCGCCCGCACCGAAGCCGGCCGCCGCCAAACCTGCGGCCAGCAAGCCGCCGGTAAAACAGGAAACCGCCAAACCGAAAACCGCCAGGAAGGCAGCGGTGAAGAAACCGACCCAAGCGTCGGCTATTCCCGCCCGGCCCGCTTCCGCTTTACCGGCGAAACCGAGTGTGGGGAGAGCAACGCAGTCCTCCGTACAGGTATCGACACCCGTGAAACGCCAGAACAATAGCGGCACTTTGCCCGCTTCCACCACTCCTATTTTTGGCATGGCACCGTACCAGCCGAGCAAAAACGAGGAGTACATGAATCCGGCTCAACATCAGCACTTCCGCAAGATTTTGATGGCCTGGCGCCAGGAATTGATGGAAGAAGCAGATCGCACCATGCACCACCTGCAGGACGAGGCAGCCAATCTGCCGGACCCGAATGATCGTGCCACCCAGGAAGAAGAGTTCGCTCTGGAACTGCGCGCGCGCGACCGTGAGCGCAAACTTCTGAAAAAGATCGAGAAGGCGCTCGATATGATCGACAAGGATGAATATGGCTGGTGCGAAGCCTGCGGCATTGAGATCGGCATTCGCCGCCTTGAAGCCCGGCCGACCGCCGAACTTTGCATCGATTGCAAAGAACTAGCCGAGATCAAGGAACGGCAGCTCGCCAGCTGATCGGCATGCCGTACCTGAATACCCGCAAAACGCCGGATTACTCCGGCGTTTTGCGTTGTCGGAGTCAGTCATGACCTCACCCGGATACCGTGGTCGGTTTGCCCCAACCCCCTCCGGCCCGCTGCACCTTGGCTCGCTGGTCATGGCGCTGGCCAGCTGGCTGGATGCTCGCCGGCAGCAGGGCGAGTGGCTGGTGCGCATTGACGATATTGACCCGCCCAGAGAAACGCCCGGCGCAGCGGACACGATTCTACGTCAGCTGGAGGCCTTTGCTCTGTACTGGGATGGCCCGGTGCACTATCAAAGCCAGCACCACGAAGCCTATCGGGCAGCTGTGCAGCAACTGCTGCTGCAAGGTGATGCATTTTACTGCCGCCTATCGCGAAAAGATCTGGCTGCATTAAACAACCTGCACCCGGGCAAACATCTTGCGGTTAGCTCTTCGAGAGATGCCAGTGTGCGATTGTCCATACCTGCCGAGCCACTGTGCTTTGATGACCGCTTTCAGGGCAGACAGTGTTTCCGGCTCGACCAGCAGGAAGGCGCTTTCGTTATCCGTCGCCGCGACGGCCTGTTCGCCTACCAACTCGCCTGCGCCGTGGATGATGCTGACATGGCCGTTACCGATGTAATCCGGGGCATGGACCTACTTGAGTCCACCCCGCGACAGATGCATGTTCTTAACTGCCTGCAGCAGCCAGCACCACGCTATGGCCATCTGCCGGTGGTGCTTGATAAAAACGGCGACAAACTTTCCAAGTCTTCCGGTGCAGCAGCGATCAAACCCGATCAGGCCCCTGTGGCGCTGCAACGAGCACTCGCACATCTGGGCATAAAAGTGGAGATAGACAGCCCGGAGCAGATGCTGCTGGCCGCCCTCTAGTCGCAGCGATGGCCTGAGTAACCCTGCGCCTACAAAATCTCCGGCAGTGCGTTTACCATGCCAGAACCCTGTTACGGATACCCCGATGTATACCGATCGCCTGCTGATCATTTTTATTCTCGGCACCTACCTGCTGTCACCAGCCATTATTGAGTGGTGGAGTGACGGCGGAAGAGCTTGGTTTCGCCCGTTTCTGGTGTGGATGCTATTGATCGGATTGAGCTACTGGATTGGCCGCAGCCGGGACTTCGATGGACTTTAATTTCTACTTTCTGCTGGCCCTGGCTGCCGGCTACCTGTTTTTCCTGTTTCTGGTGGCATGGATCACCGACCGTGGCTGGCTGCCAGCCAGGCTGGTGCGCCACCCTGTGGTGTATGTGTTTTCCCTGGGAGTTTACTGCAGTGCCTGGGCGATTTACGGCAGCGTTGGCTACGCCTATCAATATGGCTACAACTATCTGGCCTACTTTCTCGGCATTTCTGGCGTGTTTCTGCTGGCGCCTATCTTGCTGGCCCCAATTCTGCGCCTGACCACCACCTATCAGCTCGGCTCTCTGGCCGACCTGTTTGCATTTCGCTATCGCAGCCGCGCAGCCGGGGCGCTAACCACCCTGATCATGCTGGTCAGCATGCTGCCGCTGCTAGCCATGCAGATTAAAGCAGTGTCCGAGTCAGTGGTAATTATGAGCGGCGACTCCCAACCGCTGGATGTCGCCATCTGGTTCTGCATGCTACTGACTCTGTTCGCTATTTTGTTTGGTGCCCGCCACGCCACCGCCCGAGAGAAGCACGAGGGCCTAGTGGTAGCGATGGCGACGGAATCACTGATTAAACTGGTCGCCTTTGTTGGCGTAGCACTGATTGGTCTGTTTGGCGTGTTTGACGGACCCAGCGGCCTCAACGAGTGGCTTGACCAGCACCCGGAAATGCTCGCCCGGCTGTACTTCCCGCTGCAAGACGGCACATGGCACAGCCTGATTCTGGCGTTCTTTGTCTCTGCCGTAGTCATGCCACACATGTTTCATATGGCGTTTGCTGAAAACCTCAACCCGCGCGCGCTGGTCACCGCCAGCTGGGCAGTGCCAACAATGTTGTTGGTGATGGCCATCTGTGTGCCGGTAATCCTCTGGGCGGCCATGGCTAAAGACGTCGCCACGCCGGCGGATTATTTTGCCCTCGGCCTGAGCAGCCGATTTGGTGGGCAAGGCGCCCTACTGGCTTACATTGCCGGCCTGGCAGGCGCCACCGGCATGCTCATCGTTGCCACGCTAGCGCTGTCAGGTATGACTCTGCACCATCTGGTTCTGCCTCTGCGCCGGCCGGAGCCGGGAGAAGATCTCTACCGCTGGCTGCTTTGGGCCAGACGCATTTTGATTGTCGCAATTATTGGCTTGGCCTACCTGTTTTACTCCTGGGTCGGCCACCGCCACAGCCTGACAACTCTGGGTGTAATGTCGTTTGTCGCCACCTTGCAGTTTGTTCCCGGGCTGGTAGGCACACTGTTCTGGCCCGGGGGTAACCGCCGCGGAGTGCTAGCGGGCCTGGTGATCGGCTCCTCACTCTGGTTACTGCTGCTGGTGCTACCTGCGCTATCACCAGTCTGGCACTGGACCGCACTTTCCGAATTTCTCGGCCTGCGCTTTGCCAGCCCTGTTGACCAATGGCATACCATCGCATTGATGTCTGTGGGAGCCAACGGCGCCGTGTTTGCGGTTATCTCCCTGCTCACTACCGCCAGCAGCGCCGAGCAGAATGCTGCCCAGACATGTGCGGTTGATAGCCTGCGCCGCCCTTATCGCTGGAAGCTGGAGTCCAGCAATGTGGACGATTTTATCGGCTCACTGACAGCCCCCCTCGGCCCAGTCACCGCCGAACGGGAAATTGAGCTGGCCCTGCGTGATCTTGGCCTGAGCCGCAATGAAACCCGCCCCTACGCCCTGCGACGCCTGCGCGATCAACTGGAGACCAACCTGTCCGGCCTACTCGGCCCCTCAGTTGCTCATCAGCTTGTCGACGATCACCTTCCGTATAAGGCCCAGGGCGACGAAGAGAGCAACGAAGACATTCAGTTTATCGAGTCGCGTCTAGAGCAGTATCGCAGCCGCCTTTCTGGCCTTGCCGCCGAGCTCGACAGCCTGCGTCGTTTCCATCGGCAGACCCTGCTGGAACTGCCCATGGGGGTTGTCTCACTGGGTGCCGACGGCGAGATTATCGGCTGGAATCTGGCCATGGAGAAACTTACTGGCATCTCCGGCCAACGCATGACTGGCTCGCGTCTGGCAAATTTACCCAGCAACTGGCGCGAGCCTCTGCTGCGCTTTGCCACCGGGCCGGTACAGCATATGCCGCAACAGGAAATTGCCATTCGTGGTGTCAACCGCTGGCTTAGCCTGCACAAGTCACGGGTGCATGAGTCGATTCACGGCGAACGGGACGCCGGTCAAGTTATCGTTGTTGAGGACATTACTGAGATTCGCGCATTGGAACTACGTGCTGCGCATAACGAACGCCTTGCCTCCATTGGCCGACTGGCAGCAGGGGTTGCCCATGAAATCGGCAACCCGGTGACAGCTATTGCCTGCCTGACGCAAAATATGGCGCTTGGCGCAACGGATGAGGAATTGCAACAAGGTACCGAGCAGATTCTGGAGCAAACCCGTCGCATCAGTCGTATCGTGGAATCCCTGGTAACCTTCAGCCATAGCGGTCAGCTGCCGCAGCAGCATCACTTGCCAGTGGATATTCATGACAGTGCGGCCGAAGCCATCGCCCTGCTAGCCATGGATCCGGACCGTCGCCAACAGCGATTTGTCAACGACTGCACCACCGGTCTGAAAGTGTCTGGCGATCCGCAGCGATTACTGCAGGTGTTTGTTAACCTGTTTGCCAACGCTGCAGATGCCAGCCCCGACAACCAGCCAGTACGCATTACTACCAAAGCGCAGGACGGCCATGTGGAAGTCAATATTGAAGACCACGGCCATGGCATCCCGGCAGCCCTGCTTGATACCCTGTTCGAACCCTTCGTGACCAGCAAGCCACCTGGCCGCGGAACCGGACTGGGACTGGCGCTGGTATACAGCATCATTGAGGATCACAGCGGCAGCATTCGGGCAGAGAGCCCGATTGAGGGTGATCATGGCACCCGCTTTGTTATCAGACTGCCCGCCGTCGCGGCAGACACGGCAAGTAACGGGATCACCGCATGAGTCATGTTCTGATTGTTGAAGATGAGCCGGTCATTCGCGGCGCACTGCGCAAATTACTTGAGCGCCACGATCATAGCGTTGTCGAGGCCGAATCTGTGGAGCAGGCGGACGATCACGACCTGCAAGATTTCGATTTAATCATCAGTGATCTGCGACTGCCCGGCGCGCCCGGCACTAATCTTATCCTGCAGGCCAAACCGACTCCGGTGCTGATCATGACCAGCTACGCCAGCCTGCGCTCCGCCGTCGACGCGATGAAACTGGGCGCGGTGGACTACATTGCCAAACCTTTCGATCACGACGAGATGGTCATGGCGGTAAGCCGCATCCTTAAGGAGCGTGTCCTTAGGCGGGGCCATGATGTCCTGCGAGCGGATCTGGAGCAGCGCTACCCGGTCAGCGATATGGTTGGCGAGAGCCCGGTTATGCAGCAACTGGTACAACAGTTAGAGCGCATTGCCGCTACCGATAGCAGCGTGCTGATCTGTGGCGAATCCGGCACTGGCAAGGAACTGGTAGCACGAACCCTGCATGACCGCAGCGAACGTAATCGCGGGCCCATGGTGTCAGTAAACTGCGCGGCCTTGGCCAGCGAGGAGCTGGAGCAACAATTATTCGGTACCGAGCGTGATGGTAACAACGGCCACAGCCGTCGCGGACTGGCCGAGACTGCCGATGGTGGCACACTGTTTCTTGATGAGATTGACGAGCTGTCCGGGCCGGCCCAGGGGCGTCTGCTGCAGCTCCTGGAAAGCCAGATGGTTCAGCGTCTCGGTGCAACGGATGCGCGCCGCATAGATACGCGGGTGGTTGGCGCCAGCCACCGCGACCTCTCCCGGCTGGCAACAGAAGGACACTTCCGCAAGGACCTCTACTACCGCCTGCAGGTTATCCAGCTGGCGCTGCCGCCACTGCGCGAGCGCGGTGAAGATATCCTGCTACTAGCGGACAGCCTGCTGGAGCGCATCAGCGTGCGACTCAACCTGAAGACAGGCGGCTTTAGCACCGATGCTCGCCGGGCCATGAGCCACTACTCCTGGCCTGGCAATGTCCGCGAGCTCGAGAATGCCATTGAGCGCGCGGTGATTCTTGCAGACGGCCAGCCTATTGGTGCCGACTTGCTAGGCATTGACCTGTCTGTCGTGCCAACACGCACCTTCCAGGACCCTGCCGAAGACCTGTCACTAGAGGATTACTTCGCTCGCTTCGTCATGGAGAATCAGGATCACATGACAGAGACCGAGCTGGCCCGCAAGCTGGGCATCAGCCGCAAGTGCCTGTGGGAACGCCGCCAACGACTTGGCATTCCGCGCAGCCGCAACAGTTCAACGGGTAGCTAACCAGCGTCAGACGTAACCGAAGTGTTACCGTCCTACACAGAAAGTAAGTATGCGTATTGAGGGGTATTGCCCCGATTTGCGAAAAAAAACATAACCTGTTGTTTTTTATATACTTATGCTGTCATTGCAAAGACCAGCGCAGGGCGGCACCATAACTTCCAAGCCGGCTAACAATAAAAAACGGCGATGTGGCTCCCGGGTCAAATAATAAAAAGCCGGCAGAAATAACAAAAACAACAGTTCTACGAGCCAATACAGCATGGTCAGCCAAACTGGCGGACCGAAGGCAAAACCAGAAAACGAAAAACAATAACAATAGAATCAGCGCAATAGGGATCACAGCGGAGCTGTGGTCCCTTTTTAATTTCCGGGCACCCGTTCCTGACTAATCGCCAGCTCAGAGTCATTGTCATTACCTGACTGTGCCGCGGCAGTGTTAACATCCACCGTTCCCATGACACCCGCAAGGTCATTTCGTTTCATGCTTCGCAAGATTGCCAGTTACCTGACGCAACCTCTGGACTCTGTGACCAGGCTGCTGGGACGAAGTTCCAGTTCTGTCCTGCCGGTTCCAGAAATCCATTCCCGTGAGCATCACGACATCTCTCGCCGCGACATGAGTCGTGCTGCGCTGAATGTCCTGTACGGCCTGAACAAAGGTGGCTTTGAAGCCTACCTCGTCGGCGGCTGCCTCCGCGATATCCTTAACGGTGTGACACCCAAAGACTTCGACGTGGTCACCAACGCGAGACCAGAAGAAGTACAGAAACTGTTTCGTCGTGCCCGGGTTATTGGTCGTCGCTTCAAGATCGCCCATGTCTACTTTGGTCAGGATGTTATCGAAGTGGCCACCTTCCGCGCGCTGTCAGAGCCTGACGAGCGCGAGGAATCCGAGCATGGCATGATCCTGCGCGACAACATTTACGGCTCTATAGAAGAAGACGCACTGCGTCGCGACTTCACCCTCAACGCCCTGTATTACAACATTGAAAACTTTGCCCTGTACGATTTCATGGGCAGCCTTGACGATATTCGTGAAAGGCGCATCCGCATCATCGGCGACCCGGAGCGACGCTATCGCGAAGATCCGGTGCGCATGCTACGTGCCGCACGCTTTGCCGCAAAGATGCAGTTTGAGCTGGAACCGGAAACCGAAAAGCCGATTCATCAGCTCGGGTTGAGCCTGCATCAGGTGCCCGCACCGCGAATGTTTGATGAAGTGTTAAAACTGTTTCTCACCGGGCACGCCCTTGCATCAATGAAATCCCTGCAGCAACTGGGCCTGCTTGAGATCCTGATACCGGAGTCCGGCAAGCACCTGCACGAGCCCGGCGTTGGCCCAGTGTGGCATAGCCTGATTGAGCAGGCCTGCATCAATACTGACAAACGAATTGCCGAGAATCGCCCGGTCACACCGGCGTTTCTATTTGCAGTGCTACTGTGGCCCGCAGTGGTCGCTCGCACAGAGAAACATATTGAACATGGCGTTCCTTTTGCACCGGCACGACAGAAAGCAGCTGGCCAGGTCATACATAGCCAGAATGAAATTACCGCCATCCCAAAACGTTTTGCCCAAGTAATTCGGGAAATCTGGGACATACAGTTACGCCTCGATAAACGTCAGGGCCGACATGCCGAGGTTTTGGTTGCCGACACTCGGTTTCGGGCCGGCTACGACTTCCTTCTGCTGCGCGAACAGGCCGGCGAAATTGAACCTGGTCTGGGAGACTGGTGGACCCGCTATCAAGAAGAGGATGAACACGGCCGCATGGAAATGGTGCGCCAGCTGGGCAAATCTGCAGCGCCGGCGAAGAAAAAAAGGCGCCGGCGGCGCAAGCCGGCTGGCTCCGGAAGCCAATGACCGACGCCTTTATTGGCCTCGGTAGTAATCTTGGCGACAGCGTAGCGTTGCTCAGTGAAGCGCGCATCGCCATTGACCAACTAGCTGGCTGCTGTATTGTCGCAGCGTCCTCCCTGTATCGCAGCGCACCGGTCGGCCCTCAGGATCAACCTGACTATTTTAATGCGGTGCTGCTCATCGACACATCCATGAGCGCACCCGCCCTGCTCGCTGCTTTACAACATCTTGAACAACAGGCCGGCCGAGTGCGTGTACGCCACTGGGGCGAGCGCACACTTGATCTGGACATTCTGCTGTACGGCGGACAAGTCATTAATCAGACCAATCTGCAAATACCCCACCCGCGCCTGACAGAACGAGCCTTCGTGCTCAAGCCGTTACTGGAAATATCCAGCCACCTGACATTACCTGACGGCCAATCACTGGCAGCAAGTTGCGCCGCCACCGCGGACCAGCCAATCTGCCTGCATAACGATAGCCGCTGGAGCGTCGTCCCGTGAGTGAACTGATACCCCCGGATGTGAAGCCACCTCGATATATCGTTGTCGAAGGCCCCATTGGCGTTGGCAAGACCTCACTGGCACGCAAACTGGCGATGACGTTTAACGTGGAAATGCTGTTGGAGCAGGCGGAGGAAAATCCGTTTCTGGCGCGCTTTTATCAATCCCCCAGTCAGTATGCCCTGCAGACCCAGCTGTTTTTTCTGTTCCAGCGCACCGAGCAGGTACGGGCACTGGCACAGAACGAGTTGTTCAGCCCGGTCCGGGTCAGTGATTTCCTGCTACAAAAGGACCGGTTGTTTGCAGAGCTGAATCTGGATCAGGATGAGTTCACACTTTACGACAATGTATACCGGCATCTTGCCCCACAGACACCCAAGCCTGATCTGGTGATCTACCTGCAGGCTCCCAGCCAGGTACTGCTGCAGCGCATCCAGCGTCGCGGTCTCAGCCATGAGAAATCAATCAGTGCTGACTATCTGAACCGTCTTAACGAAGCCTATGCCCGCTTTTTTCATTTTTACGATGAGGCGCCGCTACTAATCGTCAATGCTGCAGATATTGACCCGATCCACCGCGATGATGA
This sequence comes from Alcanivoracaceae bacterium, assembly GCA_029210325.1. GTDB lineage: Bacteria > Pseudomonadota > Gammaproteobacteria > Pseudomonadales > Alcanivoracaceae > PGZG01. Next base: position 44,020 of record JARGPU010000006.1, read on the forward strand.
CTATGCGCAGTTACTGCGCCGGGTGCTGGACATCCGCTCCGGCCGGCACTACTTTAACCCGCGCTCGCTGGCCGACTGACCTGCCAGCAGCCAGCTGACTCACCGGAGACCAGACCATGGCCGTGACGGTTCGCACCCTGCAACAGCGCAAACAGAACGGTGAAAAGTTCTCCGTACTGACGGCCTATGACGCCTGTTTCTCACGGTTGATCAGTGAGGCAGGGGTTGATGTCATGCTAGTCGGCGACTCCCTCGGCATGGTTCTTCAGGGCCATGACAGCACCCTGCCGGTGACCACCGAGCAGCTTGCCTACCACACTTCCGCTGTGGCCCGCGGCAACCAGGGCAGCCTGATCATGGCAGACATGCCCTTTATGAGCGGAGCAACGGTCGACAGAGCACTGACGGCAGCCCACACCCTAATGCAGGCCGGCGCCAATCTGGTCAAGCTGGAAGGGGCGGGCTGGCTGGCCGAAACCATCACTGTGCTAAAACGCAATGGGGTACCGGTTTGCGCTCATCTCGGCCTGACCCCGCAATCGGTAAACACCCTTGGCGGCTATCGGGTGCAAGGCCGTGAAAAAACAGAAGCCGAACAACTGATTGAAGACGCCAGACTGCTTGAGCAGGCCGGCGCTGATGTTCTGCTTTTAGAGTGCGTGCCACGGGATGTCAGCGCCCAACTCTGCCAGAGCGTTCAAGTGCCCGTAATAGGCATCGGCGCTGGCCCTGAATGCGACGGCCAAGTGCTGGTGATGCACGATATGCTCGGCATCACCCCCGGCAAGCCGGCGCGCTTTGTGCGAAATTTTGCCGGCGAAGGCCATGATATCCGGGCCAGCTTTGCCGCCTACGACAAAGCGGTTAAGGACGGCAGTTTCCCAGCCTCCGGGCACTGTTTCTGATCACGCCGACCCTGAGAGCGCCAATGAAAACCGTGCACACCATTGCCGAACTCCGTCAGCAGGTCCGAGCCTGGCGTCAGGCCGGCCTGAAAATCGGCTTTGTGCCCACCATGGGCAACCTGCATGCCGGCCATATCAGTCTGATCGACGAGGCGCGGCGCCATGCAGACAAAGTTGTCGCCAGTATTTTCGTCAATCCAACCCAGTTCGGCCCAAGCGAAGACTTTGATAGCTACCCGCGCACCCTTGAGGCAGACAGCGAAAAGCTCGGCACAGCCCACTGTGATCTGCTGTTTGCGCCCTCTGTGGAAGAGATGTACCCGCAGCAGAACCGCACCTGGGTCGATGTCGATGAGCTGGGCGATCACCTGTGTGGTGCCAGCCGACCAGGCCACTTTCGCGGCGTCAGCACAGTGGTCAGCAAACTGTTTAACATTGTGCTGCCAGATATCGCCTGCTTCGGCGAGAAAGACTTCCAGCAACTGGCGATCATCCGCCGCATGGTACAGGACCTTTTTTTCCCGGTTGAGATCATTGGCGTAGCCACAGCCCGTGAAGCCAATGGCCTTGCCCTCAGCTCGCGCAACGGCTACCTGAGCGCTGCGGAAAAGCATCAGGCCGCGGCAATCTACGCCACCCTGCAGGACCTCAAGGCACGAATACAAGGCGGGGAACGGGATTTCCCGGCACTGGTCAAACTCGGCACTGACAAATTGATTCAGGCCGGCTTTGCCGTCGATTACCTGAATATAAGCAACGCGGATACACTGGTCTCCGCCAGTTCGCCCGACAGCCATTTACTGATCGCCGTAGCGGCCAAGCTGGGGACCACGCGATTGATAGACAATGTCAGCATGTCAATTGCGTGTGACCAGTGATTCATAGATACTGACGCCCCATTTTTAGTACCAATGCCGTAGTAGGATGCTCCACGTTGGTAGGAAACCTGCTGTATACCATGGGTAGCTGAGAGAGGTATTAGCCATGCAGTGCACTATGCTGAAAGCCAAACTGCACCAGGCCCGCGTAACCCATGCGGAGCTTGAGTATGAGGGCTCCTGCGCCATTGATGGCAATCTGCTGGATATGGCCGGCATTCTGGAGTACGAACAGATCCAGGTTTACAACATTGATAACGGTGAGCGCTTTACCACCTATGCAATTCGTGGGGAAGAAGGCTCGAGGATGATCTCCGTGAACGGTGCTGCCGCCCATAAGGCGAGCGTTGGCCATAGAGTGATCATCTGTGCCTACGCTAACTACAGCGCCGCAGAGCTGATCAACTTTAAGCCACGGTTGATCTATATGGCCGAGGGCAACGCCGTCAAGGGTGCCAGCAACGCCATTCCTGTGCAGGTTGCCTAATCTGCACAGTCCGTTAAAAGCCGGCCTCTGGCCGGCTTTTTATTGCCCAGCCAAACGCTCCCACATCCAGGCCAAACTCTTACCTGCTAGCGCTTGTCCCACGGCATATGATGGTCAATAGTTATTCCTTCGCTAAAAATCATAACAGGAGCGACCATGTCAGGTAGCAAGCTTTATCCAGTTCCGGAAACTGCCAAACGCGACGCTTTAATAGACCGGGCAACCTACGATGCCTGGTATCGCGAATCTATCAACAGTCCGGACACCTTCTGGGCCGCCCGGGCCAACGAGCTGCTCGACTGGATGACCCCCTGGCATACCGTTCACAGCGGTGACTTTAGCAAAGGCGAGGCGCGCTGGTTTGATGGCGCCACGCTCAACGTCAGCGTCAACTGTATTGACCGCCACCTAGCCACGCGTGCTGATCAAACCGCTATCATCTGGGAAGGCGACGAGCCGGACCAGAGCAAAAATATCAGCTACCGGGAACTGCATGAGCAGGTTTGTAAACTTGCCAACGTGCTGAGGACGCGCGGGGTAAAAAAAGGTGATCGGGTGTGCATTTATATGCCGATGATCCCCGAAGCCAGCTACGCCATGTTGGCCTGCGCTCGCATCGGTGCGATCCACTCCGTGGTGTTCGGAGGATTCTCCCCGGAGGCCCTGAAAGACCGCCTGCAGGACGCTGAGGCTGGCGTATTAATCACTGCCGATGAAGGTGTGCGCGGCGGCAAAGCCGTGCCACTGAAAGTAAATGCGGACAAGGCGCTGGCAGATTGCCCCGCCGTACACACCTGTCTGGTGGTGCAGCGCACTGCTGGCAAGATCGACTGGCAGGACGGCCGGGACATCTGGTATCACGAGGCACTGATGCAAGCCGATGGCAGCTGTGCAGCGGAGCCCATGGCCGCCGAAGACCCGCTGTTTATTCTTTATACCTCAGGCTCCACGGGCAAACCAAAAGGCGTGCTACACACCACCGCCGGATATCTGCTCGGTGCCGCATTGACCCACAAATATGTGTTCGATTATCACGATGGTGACATTTACTGGTGTACCGCAGATGTCGGCTGGGTAACGGGACACAGCTATATCGTTTATGGCCCACTAGCCAACGGTGCGACAACCCTGATGTTTGAGGGAGTACCAACCTACCCTGACGCATCGCGCTGTTGGCAGGTGATCGACAAGCACCAGGTCAACATCTTCTACACCGCCCCCACTGCAATCCGTGCATTGATGGGTGCCGGCGATGCATTGGTCGAGAGAACCTCCCGTGCCAGCCTGAAACTGCTGGGCAGTGTCGGCGAGCCAATCAACCCTGAAGCCTGGCAGTGGTATCACCGGGTGGTAGGAGATGGCCGCTGCCCCATCGTCGACACCTGGTGGCAGACTGAAACCGGCTCCATCCTGATTTCACCCCTGCCCGGTGTGACTGATATGAAGCCGGGCTCCGCCACCCTGCCCATGTTTGGCGTAGAGCCCGCTCTGATGGACGAAAATGGCAATGAACTAAGCGGCGCAACCAGTGGCAACCTGATAATCAAACGCAGCTGGCCAAGCCAGATTCGCAGCATTTACGGTGATCACCAACGTATGCTGGAAACCTATTTCTCCACCTACAAAGGCAATTACTTTACCGGTGACGGCGCCCGCCGCGATGAAGACGGCTACTACTGGATTACCGGCCGGGTCGATGATGTCCTGAACATCTCCGGCCATCGTCTTGGCACAGCGGAAGTAGAGTCAGCACTGGTGCTACATAGCGCCATTGCTGAAGCCGCCGTAGTGGGCTACCCGCACGACATTAAAGGTCAGGGGATCTATGCCTATGTGGCATTGATGAGCGGAGTCAAGCCGGATGAACGGCTGATCGGCGAATTGCGCGATCTGGTAGCCAAGGAAATTGGCGCAATTGCCAAGCCAGACTTAATCCATATAGCGCCCGGTCTGCCCAAAACTCGCTCTGGTAAGATCATGCGCCGCATCCTGCGCAAGATCGCTGCCAACGAGCTGGATACTCTGGGGGACACCTCAACCCTGGCCGATCCAGCAGTGGTGGATCAACTGATTTCTGGCAGGATGAACAGCGGCACGGCAAATAACTGAGCTACACCATATTGCCTCAGGGCACTTCGTGGACAAATAAAAAGCCCCGGAAAACCGGGGCTTTTTATTTGTCGCGTCACTCTGAAAATCAGCCTTCGCTGGCTTCCAGCTGAGCTTCTTTCATTGACAGCTTGATACGGCCACGCTGGTCCACGTCCAGCACCTTGACCTTGATCATGTCGCCTTCCTTGACGTAATCGCTGACTTTTTCGACGCGCTCCTGAGCGATCTGGGAGATATGCAGAAGGCCTTCAGTGCCCGGCATGATTTCAACGAAAGCACCGAAATCAACCACACGAGTCACGCGCCCTTCATAGATCTCGCCTACTTCTGGCTCAGCAGTAATCTCTTCAATGCGACGAACAGCATCCAGCGCCGATTCACGGGTAGCGCCGTACACTTTAATGGAGCCATCATCATTGATGTCGATGTTGGCGCCAGTGGCTTCGGTCAACGCACGAATAGTGGCGCCGCCCTTGCCGATCACGTCACGGATCTTCTCAGCATTGATCTTGATGGTAATCAGGGTCGGGGCATTCTCGCTCAGCTCGCTACGCGGCGACGACATGGTCTTGGCCATTTCGCCAAGAATATGCATGCGACCTTCGCGGGCCTGATTCAAGGCCACTTCCATGATTTCCTCGTTAATCCCTTCGATTTTGATGTCCATCTGCAGGGCAGTTACGCCATTAGCAGTACCGGCCACCTTGAAATCCATATCACCGAGGTGATCTTCGTCACCGAGGATGTCAGACAGCACCGCGAAGCGACCGTCTTCTTCCTTCACCAGACCCATGGCAATACCAGCTACCGGGGCCTTGATTGGTACGCCGGCATCCATCAGAGCCAGCGAGGTGCCGCACACTGATGCCATTGATGAGGAACCATTCGACTCGGTGATTTCCGATACAACTCGGATGGCATAAGGGAAGGTAGCTTCATCCGGCAGCACCGCTTGAACGCCACGACGGGCAAGACGGCCATGACCGATTTCACGGCGCTTAGGGCTGCCAACCATACCGGTTTCACCAACGCAGTACGGAGGGAAGTTGTAATGCAGCATAAAGCGGTCAGTGCGCGAACCTTCCAGAGCATCAATATTCTGGGCATCGCGCATACCACCCAAGGTGGCCGCCACAATGGCCTGGGTTTCACCGCGGGTAAACAGGGCAGAACCGTGGGTCTTCGGTAATACCGTGACTTCGGTTTCAATGCGACGCACAGTTTTCAGATCACGGCCGTCAATACGCGGCTTGCCATCCAGAATGGCGTCACGCACGGTACGGTACTCCAGCTCGGAGAACTGCTTGGAAACCGCACCCTTTTCCGGCGCGCCATCTTCACCGGTAACCAGCGCCTCAACAACGGCAGCCTTCAGTTCGCCGATGCGAGTATAACGCTGCTTCTTGTCAGTGATGCTGTAAGCAGCAGCCAGATCAGCGCCAACTTTTGCCTTAACCGCGTCATAGACGGCGGTATCTGCGGCAGGAGCCTGCCATTCCCACTGCGGCGTACCCACCTCAGCAGCGAAGTCACGCACAGCCTTGACCACGGCCTGCATTTCCAGATGGCCAAACAATACGGCGCCAAGCATCTGATCTTCGCTCAGCTCCTTGGCTTCGGACTCAACCATGAGTACCGCCTTCTCAGTGCCAGCCACAACCAGGTCCAGTGCCGAGGTCTTCAGCTCAGTAAAGGTCGGGTTGAGCACGTACATGTCGTCAATGAAGCCAACACGAGCAGCACCGATCGGGCCACTAAAAGGAATGCCAGAAATGGCCAGAGCCGCAGAAGTACCGATCATGGCAGCGATATCCGGATCAGCATCTTTGCTCGCCGACATGACCGTGGCGATAACCTGCACTTCATTCATGAAGCCTTCGGGAAACAGCGGGCGGATCGGACGATCGATCAGGCGGCTGGTCAGCGTTTCCTTCTCGGACGGACGACCTTCACGCTTAAAAAAACCACCCGGAATACGGCCGGCAGCGTAGGTCTTTTCCTGATAATTGACGGTTAGCGGGAAGAAGCCCTTGGAGGGATCTGCTTCTTTCTTGCCAACCACGGTAACAAGCACGGCGATCTCGCCGATGGTGACCATGACAGCACCGGTGGCCTGACGGGCAATACGACCCGTTTCCAGTACCACGGTGTCACGGCCAAACTGGAATTCCTTGCGAACGATCTTGAACATGTCTTCTCTTCTCTCGGTTTCTTTGTTAGTTGCTTTTCACATTAGCCTGAGGCGTGCGCTGGGGATGATACGGCAAAGGGGGCCTTTTTTCACCCGTTATCCAGCGGCAAATGCCAGCGCCAGAACGACAAAAGCCCGGCATGCCGGGCTTTTGCGTGATGATCGTAGGGGATTGGTCGATTAACGACGCAGGCCCAGACGCTCGATCAGGGTCAGGTAACGCTCACGGTCCTTACGAACCAGGTAGTCCAGCAACTTGCGACGCTGGTTTACCATGCGGATCAGGCCACGACGGCTGTGGTGATCCTTCTTGTGCTCCTTGAAGTGACCCTGCAGGTAGTTAATGTTGTGGGTCAGCAAAGCGACCTGAACTTCCGGTGAACCGGTGTCGCCATCTTTACGGCCATATTCCTTAAGCAGGGTAGCCTTCTGTTCTACGGTTAATGCCATGTTACTTCTCCAATTAAATATGCGATCAAAGATTCACGCACAGCCGCGCATATTTACAGCTGTCGTGATGTGCCAGTCATGAGGATGACCTCATGCCTCGGCTACCAGGCGACGGGGCGCGATACGCCCGTCCTCCAGTATTTCGCCAACCCCCAGAAAACGTTTGTCTGAGGCCTGATAAAGAGTTACCCAACCGTCTCGCGGTCGGTCGCTAGCCATCACCGCCTGACCCTGCATCAGGTAGAACGCTGCATTGTCACCCAGCTCAACGGCCGGCCAGTCTGCCACGGATGTAGATAAAGGCAAGAGCTGTTCGTCGATTGCTTCAAAACCACCCTGCTCCTTCATGGCGCCAAGCTGATCCAGGGTCAGCATCCGGTCCGCCGGGTAGGGGCCGGCAGACAGGCGGCGCAGGGACTGAACGTGGCCGCCACAACCCAGTTTTTCGCCAAGGTCTTCCACCAGCGAGCGAACATAGGTTCCCTTGCTACAGGCGACCTCGAAGTCCAGCTCATCAGCACGCACATCCAGCACCGATATGCGGTGAATGGTCACCCGGCGCACCTTGCGCTCCACCTCAATGCCCTGACGGGCCAACTTATAAAGTGGCTGACCATTGTGCTTGATAGCCGAGAACATGGATGGTGTCTGATCAATTTCGCCGACAAACTCCATCAGCGCCGCTGTGATCGTGGCCGCATCGGAAGTCACCGGGGTCTCACGTAACACCTGACCATCCGCATCGCCAGTATCAGTCACCACACCGAGCTTGGCGGTGACCAGATAGCTCTTGTCGGCATCAAGCAGAAACTGGCTGAACTTGGTGGCCTCGCCGAAACAGATCGGCAGCATACCTGTTGCCAGCGGGTCGAGGCTGCCGGTATGCCCTGCCTTGGCGGCACCGAACATGCGCTTTACGGTCTGCAAAGCACCGTTACTGGTAATCCCGGCGGGCTTATCGAGCAACAGAATACCGTTGACCGCACGGCCACGATGACGTTTCGCCAAGTGAGATTACTCCTGCTCGTCCAGAGAGTCCGGGTCATCGAGCCTGTCCGGATCCTGCGGATGCATACTATCTTCATGCAACGCCTTCTGAATCAGCGCCGAAATTTCAATGGCGCGCTCAGGCAGGTCGTCATAGTGGAAGCGCAGCCGTGGCGTGGTGCGGGTGTTTAACACCTGGGCCAGCTCGGTACGGAAAAAACCGGCTGCGTTATTGAGTACTTGCTGCGCATTACGGCCTTCTTCGGCACCCTCACCCAGCAGGGTAAAGTAGACGTCCGCCCAACCAAGGTCCTTGGCCACACGGACGTCCTGCACAGTAACGTTGCCGATACGAGGGTCTTTCATCTCCTCGCGAAACAGCCGCGCCAGCTCCCGCTGAATATGATCGGCGATCCGGTCGGTGCGCTGAAAGCCCTGCGGGCGGCGATGTCTCGTCATGATTAAAGCGTGCGAGCGATCTCGCGCACCTCAAACACTTCGATCTTGTCGCCTTCGCGGACATCGTTGTAGCTCTTCACCGCAAGACCACATTCCATGCCATTACGCACTTCTGCAACGTCTTCCTTGAATCGACGTAGCGATTCCAGCGAGCCTTCAAATACCACCACATCGTCGCGTAGCACTCGAATTGGCCGGTTTCGATACAAAGTACCCTCGATCACCATGCAGCCCGCGACCGCACCAAACTTCGATGAGCGGAATACATCGCGTACCTGAGCCACGCCAAGAATTTCCTCGCGACGCTCCGGCGCCAGCAGGCCAGACATTGCCTTTTTAACATCATCAATCATCTCGTAGATGATCGAGTAGTAACGCAGGTCAATACCTTCGCGCTCGCATAGCTTCTTGGCAGCAGAGTCCGCTCGAACATTAAAACCAAGCAGGACACCGGAGGAAGTCATGACCAAGTTAACGTCGGATTCATTAATCGCGCCGACGCCGCCGGAAATAATATTGACCTTCACTTCATCGGTCGACAAATCGTTCAGCGCGCCGATAATTGCTTCCAGCGAACCACGTACATCCGCCTTCAGAACAATATTCACCTGCTTCTGCTCGGCAGTATCCATGGTGGCAAAGACGTTCTCGAGCTTGGATGTCTGCTGACGCTTGAGCTTGGTATCACGCTCTCGGTCTTGACGAGACTCAGCCACTTCACGGGCCTTGCGCTCATCCGGCACCACGAGGAACTGCTCGCCAGCATCCGCAGCACCATCCATCCCCAGAACCTCAACCGGAATCGAGGGCCCAGCAGACTTAATCGGCTTGCCATTTTCGTCGTTCATAGCGCGAACGCGGCCAAAGTTGCCACCAGCCAACAAGATGTCACCGATCTTCAGCTCACCTTCCTGCACTAACACTGAGGAAACCGCACCGCGACCTTTTTCAATGCGGGATTCGATCACCACACCACGGGCCGCACCAGCTGGGCAAGCTTGCAGCTCAAGCAACTCCGCCTGCATCAGAATCGCGTCAAGCAAGTCATCAATGCCGAGACCCGTGTGAGCAGATACGTAGCGGAACTGGTACTCGCCACCCCACTCTTCCGAGATCACCTCATGTTGCGACAACTCACTCTTAACACGCTCGATATCAGCGCCTTCTTTGTCCATCTTGTTGACGGCAACAATAATCGGCACACCGGCAGCTTTGGCGTGATTAATCGCTTCCACGGTCTGCGGCATAACGCCGTCATCGGCGGCGACAACAATGATGACAATGTCAGTAGCCTTGGCACCACGAGCCCGCATAGCGGTAAACGCTGCGTGACCGGGGGTATCGAGGAAAGTGATCATGCCCTTGTCAGTGGTCACATGATAGGCGCCGATATGCTGGGTAATACCACCTGCTTCGCCCTCTGCCACTTTAGCGCGACGAATATAGTCGAGCAGAGAAGTCTTGCCGTGATCAACATGACCCATAATGGTTACTACAGGAGCGCGCGCCACCTGATCACCCGAGGATGGCAACTGGCTGACCAGATCATCTTCCAGCGTAGCGTGGGTATCCTTTACGGCTCTCGGCGTGTGGCCCATTTCCTCCACCAACAACATCGCCGTTTCCTGATCGATATGCTGGTTGACGGTGGCCATTTCGCCCATCTGCATCAGAGTTTTCAATACTTCGCGGGCTTTTACGCTCATGCGCTGAGCGAGGTCAGCGACAGTAATGGTCTCTGGAACTTCAACGTCGTAAACCATCTTCTCCGTCGGGCTTTTAAAGCCATGCTGTTTGTGAAACGAACTCTTCATCTGGCCGTGAGCGACCACGGGCATACTGCCCTCACGCTCTTTACCGCCTGGCTTACGGCGACGACGCTTGGACGAACGCTCTTCATCACGCCAGCTGGCTTCCATCGCCTCAACTACGATGCTGGCGCCGGAATCATCTTCTTCCTCGCGGGCAGGCTGCTCACCTTCGCCACGCTTTTCCAACTCGGCAGCAAGTCGCAGAGCTTCTTCTGAGGTGCGGCGGGCCGCTTCCTCTTCGGCCTTACGACGGGCTTCTGCCTCGACCTTGCGACGGGCCTCTTCGGCCTCGCGCTTGCGCTTTTCTTCGGCTTCGCGCTCTGCGCGCTGCTCCGGGGTTTCATTGATGACTTTTTCTTCAACCTTCTTGCCACCAACTTTAGGCACGTGCAAACGCTTGGCTTTTTCTTCCGCCGCTTTGCGTACCTTGTTTTCAGCTTCCTTCTGCGCTTCAGGAGTCATTGCCGCGCGCTCAGCTTCCTCTCGCTGACGGCGTGCAGCATCCTCGTCTGCCTGACGACGGGCTTCTTCTGCTGCCTTGCGGGCTGCATCTTCAGCCGCAATGCGCTCCGCCTCAAGACGCTCCTGCTCTTCGCGCTCTCGCTCTTCAGCTTCCAGCACTTCACGCTTCACGTAGGTGCGCTTCTTACGCACTTCCACGGCCACCGTCTTGGCTTTGCCAGAAGTGCCCGTAGTCTTGATGGTGCTGGTGGTTTTGCGTGTCAGAGTAATCTTCTTCGGCTCGGCCTCAGCCCCGCCGTGAGATTTACGCAGATGAGCGAGAAGCTGCTGCTTCTGCTCATCAGATACACCTTCGCCTGCTGCCTTGTGAGGCAACCCCGCATCACTCATCTGCGTCAGCAAGGTATCAACCGGTGTACCTACCAGCTCTGCCAACTTCTGAACCGTCGTTTCTGCCATATCCCAACCTTGCTCCTGTTCGTTTCGTCACTTACCGGCCCTACAGCGAATTATTGGCCGGCAGCTTCCTCATTCTCGAACCAGGGCGCACGCGCCGTCATGATTAGCTCTGCAGCACGTTGTTCGTCCATCCCGTCAACTTCAAGCAGGTCATCCACCGCCTGCTCGGCGAGATCTTCCATCGTCACGATACCGCGCGATGCCAGCTCTACCGCCAGCTTGCGATCCATGCCATCCATATTCAGCAGGTCGTCGGCAGGGCCGGCATTTTCCAGCTGCTCTTCAGACGCCAATGCACGAGTCAGCAGTACATCTTTGGCTCGCTGACGAAGGGCTTCGACAATGTCTTCATCGAATCCGTCAATGCCAAGCATTTCTTCAACCGGCACATAGGCGACTTCTTCAAGCGTGGTAAAACCTTCCGCCACCAGCACTTCGGCAATATCTTCGTCAACATCAAGCTCGCGAATAAACACATCCATGGACTGCTGTGCTTCTTCTTCCTGCTTTTCCTGAGCCTTGTCGAGAGTCATCACGTTCAACTCCCAGCCAGTCAGCTCGGACGCCAGACGGATGTTCTGGCCGCCGCGGCCAATGGCCTGTGCCAACGCGGACTCATCTTCTACCGCGACGTCCATGGAGTGCTTTTCTTCATCGACGACGATTGAGGCCACTTCTGCAGGTTGCATGGCGTTAATTACCAGCTGTGCGGGATTGTCATCCCACTGGATAATATCAACCCGCTCACCTGCCAACTCGTTGGAAACCGCCTGAACGCGGGCGCCACGCATACCTACACAAGCACCAATCGGATCGATGCGTTGGTCGTTAGTCTTGACCGCAATCTTTGCTCTGGCACCTGGATCACGGGCAGCACCCTTGATCTCGATAAGCTCTTCACCGATCTCCGGCACCTCAATCTTGAACAGCTCGATAAGCATCTCAGGACAAGCACGGCTAGCAAAAAGCTGCGGTCCTCGGTTCTCTTCATTCACACCGAGCAAGTAAGCGCGCAGGCGGTCGTTCTGACGCACCATTTCACGGGGAATCATATGCTCGCGCGTAATCAAGGCCTCGGCGTTCCCACCAAGGTCCAGAATAATGCTATCGCGGGTAACTTTCTTGACGATGCCACTGATCAGTTCGCCGATACGTGGACGATACTCTTCGACGATCTGGGCCCGCTCTGCCTCGCGCACTTTCTGCACGATAACCTGCTTGGCTGCCTGGGCGCCGATCCGGCCAAAGGCCACGGACTCAACTTCCTCTTCCCAGACATCACCAAGCTGCAACTTGGGATCTTTTTCATGGGCTTCATCGAGAGTCAACTGACGACCAAATTCGTAAAGCTCTTCGTCAGGCACTACATGCCAGACCCGGTAAGAGTGGTATCCACCCGTTACCCGGTCAATTCTGACACGTATCTCAACGTCTTCCTCTTCGTGGAAACGCTTGCGCGTCGCCGCTGCCAGAGCAAGCTCAATGGCTTCAAAAATGACGTCACGGCTGACGCCTTTTTCATTCGATACAGATTCTGCAACTAACAGGATTTCTTTGTTCATGGCCAAGCCTTTACAAAGACAAACAGTCCTTGGACGACACCGGGACAATCAGTCGAATTTTGCGACCAAATTTGCCCGATCCACCTGTGCGAAAGGCACTCGCAGTGCCTCGCCTTTTACGTCCAGCAGCACATCATCACCCTCAATAGCAGTGAGCGTTGCTGTCAGACGCCGCTTCCCAGCCACCGGGGCCAGCAAACGAATCTGGATATCTTCGCCGACATAACGGGCCCACTGGTCAATGATGAACAGCGGCCGCTCCATGCCTGGAGAAGATACTTCAAGGTTGTACTCACCAGAAATTGGGTCCTCAACATCAAGAACTCCACTTACCTGGTGACTGACCAAGGCACAGTCGTCAACACTAATGCCTTCATCTGAATCACGATCAATATAAATGCGCAAAGTCGCGCCGCGGCCCTGAATATATTCAAGCCCCCAGAACTCATAGCCGAGGCTCTCTACCACCGGCTGCAACATTGCTTGAATTTCGTCGCTTCTGCGTGACACAGCTCACCCAAACGCCAAAAACAAAAAATGGGCGCAACGCCCATTTCACGTTGCGAGCCCGCCGACTGAGGCAGCCGGCCCGCAAGACAAAAAAGCCCCTGCAAGAGGGGCTTTGGTAATACCAGGCCGCCTGCCAAACAGAACCGCAGACTTCCTCTGTTTGGTAGCGGGGGCAGGATTCGAACCTACGACCTTCGGGTTATGAGCCCGACGAGCTACCAGACTGCTCCACCCCGCAACTTAACTTGATGCCGTTTTTACGCCCCGCATCGGGCGATTACTTATTCGGATGCGCATCCGAATCAGGTGCAGCACTATAGTTAGCTGACTTTAGACTGTCAATGTATATCAGACGATTTGGCCACGGATTCAGAGGAAAACCATGCAACCAGGCAACTCTGCATGAAGGCAGGACTGCTTCGCAAATCTCATCGAGCAGAGACCAGCAGTGACTGTTCGAGGGGATCACTGGCAACGCCCCGCTGGAAAGCCGAAAAAGTAAAAAGGCGTCCAAAGGACGCCTTTTCAGATTGGTGCCGAAGGCCGGACTCGAACCGGCACGGGCTGCGCCCACTACCCCCTCAAGATAGCGTGTCTACCAATTTCACCACTTCGGCTATGTACTTACTCAACCACCGGCACATCGGAGGCCGGCGATTCTACCTCAACCTGCGGAACTTCTGCAGCGCTTTCTTCGACCACCGGCACCCCGGTATCGACCTGCGGAACTTCCTGTTGAATTTTCTGCAAAGCGGGCAGCAGGTCGGCATCTTCGTTGGCAATCTGACGTGCCTGCCATGCCAATGCCAGACTGGTGAGCATAAATACTGCGGCCAGAATAGCTGTAGAGCGGGTCAAGAAATTTGCCGCGCCTGCACTACCGAAAAAGCTCTGCGACGCACCGCCGCCGAATGAAGCGCCTGCATCGGCGCCCTTGCCATGCTGAATCAGCACCAGACCGATCAAGCCGAGAGCCGCTAGCACATGCACCACATGAAGAAAGATAGTATCCATGACTGTCCGTTATTACGCTGTTGCCGCCTGACAAATGGCGAGGAATGTCTCTGCGTCAAGTGACGCCCCCCCGATTAGGCCGCCGTCAATGTCAGCACCGGCGAAAAGGGACGCGGCATTATCCGCCTTTACACTGCCGCCGTAAAGAAGCCGTAACGATTCAGCCAGCTCAGAGCCGAATGCAGCACTCAGCCTGGCCCGAATATGAGCATGCACCGCCTGTGCCTGTTCCGGCGAGGCCGTCATGCCTGTACCAATCGCCCAAACGGGCTCATAGGCGATTACCGCGCCCGCCAGCTGGGCTGCGGTGACCCGTGAAAAAACCGCATCAAGCTGAGCATTGACCACCTGCTCGGTCTGCCCGGCCTCACGCTCAGCCAACGTTTCACCTACACAAAGTACCGGGCGCAGGCCTGCATCTAGGGCCCGGCAGAACTTGTCTGCCACCTGAGCATTATCTTCGGCAAACAGGGCACGGCGCTCGGAGTGACCGACAAGCACATACTGACAACCAGCATCGACGAGCATTTCAGCGGAGATTTCGCCCGTGAACGCACCATCGCTGGTGGCGGCGAGATTTTGCCCCGCAAAACAGAGTCCACTGCCTTTTGCCGCAGCAGAGACCGTATCAAGGTAAACCAGAGGCGGACACAACAGCACCTCGACACCAGCGGGAGCGCCTGCGGCAACCTCGGCCGCCAGCTGCGCAGCCATGGCACGGCGGCCGTTCATCTTCCAGTTGCCGGCCACCAACGGGATCCGGGTCATCTGTCTCTCCCTGTTTTCAGTGGCCGCGAAGGATAGCGACAGGTTTGTTGCCCGACAACCTCAGGCGATGACTTCAGTGACCACGTCGGCGAGCGAGCGACAAACCTGCTGCACCAGTGCCCGGTCTTCGCCCTCAACCATCACCCGTACCAAAGGCTCAGTGCCGGAGGGCCGTAGCAGCACACGGCCACGCCCTGCCAGCTGATGATCAGCGTCGGCAAGCGCCTTCTTGACCCATTCGTTTTGCATGAGCCCGGTTCGATTCGGACCACGGACATTGATCATGACCTGAGGCACGGTTTTTAAGCCCGCCAGCGCCTCGCGCAAGGAACAGTCCTGGCCAATCAGTGCCGACAACACCTGCAGCGCGGAGACAATACCGTCGCCGGTGCTGGTACGATCAAGACAGACAATATGTCCAGAGGACTCGCCTCCCAGTGACCAGCCATGCCGGTCCAGTGCCTCCATAACATAGCGGTCGCCAACGCCGGCACGATGGAAAGGAATCTGCGCATCACTCAGCGCAAGCTCAAGGCCAAAGTTGCTCATCAACGTGCCAACCACACCGCCACACAAAGCACCGCGTCGCGCCCGGTCTATTGCCAGCACATAAAGAAGCTGATCGCCGTCTACCAGCTCTCCCTGGTCGTCCACCATCAAGACCCGGTCTGCATCGCCGTCCAGCGCGATGCCGAGATCCGCACGAACCTCAATTACTTTCTGTTGCAATACCTCCGGGTGGGTGCTGCCACAATCAAGATTGATATTGACGCCGTCCGGCTCCCTGCCGATGGCGATCACTTCAGCACCCAGCTCCTCAAACACATCTGGAGCAATGTGATAGCTGGCACCATGAGCGCAATCGACCACGATGCGCAGCCCCTTCAGGCTGAACGGGTGCGGTACAGTGCTTTTACAGAACTCGATATAGCGCCCACGGGCGTCATTGATACGTCGAACTTTTCCAAGCCGGTCTGCACTGACCATGCGCATAGGCTCATCAAGCATGCGCTCAATCTCATGCTCTACGTCATCCGCTAATTTGCGACCATCCGGACCAAAGAACTTGATGCCGTTATCGGTATAGGGATTGTGGGATGCAGAAATAACAATGCCCGCCTGAGCGCGGAAGGTGCGAGTCAGGTAGGCAACCGCCGGGGTAGGCATGGGGCCCAGCAGGCGCACATCAACGCCTGCGGAAGATATGCCAGCCTCCAGAGTAGACTCAAAAATATAGCCGGAACTGCGAGTGTCCTTGCCAATCAGTATCTTGTTTTCCAGCTCCTGATCACCGCGCGCCTGCATAACCTTGCCAACGGCCCAGCCAAGTTTGAGAACAAACTCCGGAGTGATCGGCGGGTGTCCGACTGGCCCACGAATACCATCTGTACCGAAGTACTTTCTTGTCATCCCTGCCCAGCCTCCACCTGATTAACAACCTGCAGCAGCCGTAATGCATCCACGGTTTCAGCCACATCATGCACACGAACAATCCGAGCACCGCGCTGTGCAGCTAACAACGCAAGGACCACACTACCAATCAGCCGATCTGTCACTGGTCGCTCCAGCAACCGACCAATCATTGATTTACGCGACAACCCGGCCAGCACCGGCATGCCGCGAGCAGCAATCTGGGGCAACGACGCCAGCAAGGCCAAGTTATGCTGGTCGGTTTTACCAAAACCGAAACCGGGATCCAGCACCAACTTACGATGCTCGATACCGGCAGCAACGCAGGCGTCCACCCGCCCAGCCAGAAACGCTTCAACCTCTGCCACTACATCAGCATAGACGGGCGCCTGCTGCATGTTGCCTGGCTCGCCCTGCATGTGCATTAAACACACCGCCAGCCCGGTTGCCGCTGCCGCTTGCAAGGCCCCCGGGCGAGTTAGGGCGCGGATATCATTGATCATACCCGCACCCAGCGCCGCAGCTTCGCGCATAACTTCTGGCGTAGAAGTATCAACAGAAATTACCACATCACATTCCGCAGCAACGGCCTCAACAGCGACCACCACCCGGTCGAGCTCCTCGCCAACAGACACCGTTGCCGCACCGGGTCGCGTTGACTCCCCGCCGATGTCGATGATTTTCGCGCCGGCCTGAATCATTGACTGGGCATGCATGAGCGCTGCATCACGGCCGAGATAACGACCGCCATCGGAAAACGAGTCGGGGGTGACATTCAGCACCCCCATAACGACAGGCGCGGACAAATTCAGTGTCCGCGCCCCGCATTGCAATGTGTTATCGGTCATCAGTGTGTATTGGCTGGACCACCAATTGGCTTATCACTGTCACGCCCCTCATCACGAGCCTCCGGCTCATCGGCATCACCGGTGGCCGCACCGCCCGAGGTGCCACTGTCATTCCAGTCCTTTGGCGGACGGGGTGGCTTGCCAGACATAATGTCCTCAATCTGATCAGCATCAATGGTTTCATACTGCATCAACGCCTGCGCCATGGCCTCAAGCTTGTCACGGTTCTCCTCAAGAATCTTTTGGGCGCGGCCATAGCACAAGTCGATAATTGCGCGTACTTCGCGATCAATCTCTTCAGAGGTTTGCTCGGAAACATGTTTGCTCTGGGTGACTGACTTACCCAGAAACACCTCGCCTTCATCTTCTTCATAGGCCAGCGGGCCAAGCTTTGCAGACAAGCCCCACTTGGTCACCATGGCGCGAGCCATTTTGGTAGCTCGCTCAATATCATTCGACGCGCCAGTGGTGACACCATCAACACCCAGAGTCAGCTCCTCTGCAATCCGACCGCCAAAAAGCGAGGAAATCATGCTTTCCAGAGCACGTTTGGATTGTGAGTACTTATCTTCCTCTGGCAGATACATGGTCACACCCAACGCACGACCGCGTGGAATAATGCTGACCTTATAGACAGGGTCATGCTCTGGCACCAGACGACCAACAATGGCGTGGCCAGCTTCATGATAGGCGGTGTTGAGCTTCTCTTTTTCATTCATCACCATGGAGCGGCGCTCAGCCCCCATCATGATTTTGTCTTTGGCCTTCTCAAACTCTTCCATGTTGACCACACGCTTGTTGGCGCGAGCAGCGAACAGGGCGGCTTCATTAACCAGGTTGGCAAGATCTGCCCCAGAGAAACCCGGCGTGCCACGGGCAATCAATGCCGGCTTAACGTCGTCGGCAATTGGCACGCTGCGCATATGCACTTTCAGAATCTGCTCACGACCACGCACATCGGGCAGCGGCACTACTACCTGACGGTCAAACCGTCCAGGACGCAGCAAGGCAGCATCGAGCACGTCAGGACGGTTGGTAGCAGCGATCACGATCACGCCTTCGGTGCCTTCAAAACCGTCCATTTCCACCAGCAGCTGGTTCAGGGTTTGCTCACGCTCATCATGACCACCACCCAGGCCTGCCCCGCGGGAACGGCCGACCGCATCAATTTCATCAATAAAGATGATGCAAGGAGCATGTTTCTTGGCCTGTTCGAACATGTCACGCACTCGGGAGGCGCCGACACCCACAAACATCTCAACGAAATCAGAGCCAGAGATAGAGAAGAACGGCACCTTGGCCTCACCCGCGATGGCCTTGGCCAGCAAGGTTTTACCAGTACCCGGCGAACCGACCATCAGCACGCCACGGGGAATTTTGCCGCCAAGACGCTGGAACTTGCCCGGGTCACGGAGAAACTCGACCAGCTCCTGAACTTCCTCCTTGGCCTCTTCAACACCGGCGACGTCCGCAAAGGTCGTCTTGATCTGATCTTCGCCAAGCAGACGAGCACGGCTCTTGCCGAAGGTCATGGGCCCTCCAGCGCCACCACGACCACCACCCTGCATCTGCCGCATAAAGAAGATAAAGATGGCCAGAATCAGCAGTATTGGCAGAATAGAAAGAAATAACTGGGTCAGGAAACCCTGACGCTCCGGCTCCTGGCCAACAATAACCACGCTGTTGTTGTGCAGGGTCGGTAGCAAATCAAGATCCAGAATCGGCGGCTTGACCGTTTCAAAACGCCCACCACCAGACAACTCACCCGCAATACGGGTGTCATTGATAGTGACTTTGGCCACATCACCATTCTCAACCCGGGTAATAAACTCGGAATAGTCCATACGCTGGCTGACAGCCTGCGGACTGATGCTCTGTGCAACCACATAAAGAACCCCGGCGATTACCAACCAGAGAAGGATATTGCGGGTCATGTCGTTCAAACTACACCTCTTGCCCGGCGCTGACCGGGAGATTCTGGGACGTTCGGATATCCAAATTACACCATTTTGAGGCCTGACCCCAGCAGATAGACCTCATTGGAGCGCGGCCGACTGGCCGCAGGCTTACGGGTTACCACGCTACGAAAGGTGTCGTGAAGAAGCCGTCGGAACTCCTCGATCCCCTCACCCTGAAACACCTTGACCAGAAACCGACCATCCGGTTCCAGCACCCGCGACGCCATATCCAGCGCCAACTCCGCCAAATATATGGCGCGCGGCATATCCACCGCACGGTTACCACTCATATTGGGGGCCATATCCGAAATAACAAGGTCTACCTTGCCACCTCCGAGGACATCAAGCAGCTGCTGGAATACCTCGTCCTCACGAAAGTCACCCTGGATAAAGGTCACCCCCGGCAAAGGCTCCATGGGCAGGATGTCTGAGGCCAGCACCAGCCCCTTGTCACCGACCAGTCGGGCCGCCACCTGAGACCAGCCTCCAGGTGCCGCACCAAGGTCCAGCACCCGCATTCCCGGCCGCAGCAACTTATCTTTATCGTTGACCTCAAGGAGCTTGTAGCATGCCCGCGAGCGGTAGCCCTCAGCCTGGGCGCGAGCTACCCAAGGGTCATCAAAATGCTCCCTGAGCCAGCGATCACTGCTTTTTGAACGTGCCATCGGTTACCGTATCGGGATTGCTTCGTGACAGTTAGAATAGCCGCCCTTTTGAACCAGCGCATTGGCCATTGACCACAGGCTGCGCCTAGCGGAGAACATCATGCCCCTTAGCCCCCAGGACCGGAAGCGCCTGAAAGCCATCGGCCACCACCTCAATGCCATCCTGATCCTCGGCGACAAGGGCCTGAGCGAAAATTTTATCGAGGAGCTGAACCTGCGGCTGGAGGATCATGAGTTGATCAAGGTACGGGTCAATGCGGAAAGCCGCGAAGACCGGCGTGGCATCGTCACTGCGCTTTGCGAAACCGGCGAGTGCGAACTGGTACAACTGATTGGCAAGATTGCCATACTGTATCGGCCGGCAAAGAAGCCGAATCCCAAGCTGTCCAACCTGCTGCGTTTCTCAGCCCGCTGATCCAGTGCCCCCCCGAAGCAGCGGCGCAAACGCTGCTGCTTCGGCAGCCACCTGCCCGGACCTCAGATATGCTCGACCTTGTCGATCTCGTACTCGACCATGCCGCCGGGAGTATCGATTTCTACCGAATCCCCTTCCAACTTGCCAAGCAAACCACGAGCGATCGGTGAGCCTGCAGAGATTCGTCCCTGCTTGATATCTGCCTCGTCGTCACCAACGATGCGGTAGGTCTTACTCTCATCCGTGTTGACATTGATAATCGTCACGGTACAGCCGAACACGACCTTGCCGGTGTAGGGAATACTGCGAATATCAATCACCTGAGAGGCAGACAGCTTGCCCTCAATATCAGCAATGCGCCCCTCGATAAAACCCTGATCCTCACGCGCGGCGTGATATTCAGCATTTTCCTTCAGGTCACCATGCTCTCGCGCCTCGGCAATCGCCTTGGAGATACGCGGGCGCTCGATTGTCTTCAGACGCTGCAGCTCTTCCTCCAGCGACTTGGCACCTTCAATGGTCATGGGAAAGCGTTGCATAATTATGCTCCTGCCAGCTCGGCGTGCATGTCCTGCAAACGCCGCACTTCAATTTCACCATCAATGGTCAACGACTGACACACTGCCTTGGCCGCTGCGATGGTGGTGGTATAGAAAACCTTACGCTGCAGCGCCGAGCGGCGAATGGCAAACGAATCCCTGATGGCCTGCTTGCCCTCGGTGGTATTAACGATCAAATCCACCTCGCCATTCTTGATCATGTCGACGATATGCGGGCGACCTTCCAACACCTTGTTCACCGGCGAAACGCTAATACCAGCTGCCTCAATCACCGCTGCAGTACCGCGAGTAGCCACCAGCTTGAAGCCGAGCTTGCTTAACTCACGGGCCACTTCAACTGCGCCTGCCTTGTCTACCTCACGCACGGAAACAAACGCAGTGCCCGCGCGAGGAATACGTTCGCCGGCACCCAACGCAGCCTTCCCGTAGGCTTCTGCAAAAGTGGCCCCGACACCCATCACCTCACCGGTAGACTTCATCTCCGGCCCAAGAATCGGATCCACTTTCTGGAACTTGGCAAACGGGAATACCGCTTCCTTGACGTGGAAGTAAGTCGGGACGATTTCCTTGGTAAAGTTCTGCTCCGCCAAGCTGGTACCTGCCATACAGCGGGCCGCCACTTTAGCCAACGACACGCCGATACACTTGGACACGAACGGCACCGTTCGAGAAGCGCGCGGGTTCACTTCAAGCACATAAACTTCGCCACCTTTTACCGCAAACTGGACGTTCATCAGACCAATAACGCCGAGCTCTCGCGCCATGGCAGCAGACTGCTCGCGCATGACGTTCTGCAAACCCTCATCCAGCGCATAGGGGGGCAGTGAACAAGCAGAGTCGCCAGAGTGCACTCCCGCCTGCTCGATATGCTGCATGATTGCGCCGACAACGACATCCTTACCGTCAGACACCGCATCCACATCGGTTTCAATGGCGTCATCAAGAAAGCGATCCAACAACACAGGTGAGTCATTGGAAACCTTTACCGCGTTCTTCATGTAGTTACGCAGCTCGTCCTCGTTATAGACGATTTCCATGGCCCGGCCACCTAGCACGTAGGAGGGCCGCACCACCAACGGATAGCCAATCTCCGCCGCCAGACGCACGCCATCTTCAATGCTACGGGCAGTTCGATTCGGCGGCTGCTTGAGGCCGAGCTTATTAACCATCTGCTGAAAACGCTCGCGATCTTCCGCTTCGTCAATCGCATCAGGACTGGTACCGATAATCGGCACACCGGCGGCCTGCAATGCGCGGGCGAGCTTCAGCGGTGTCTGGCCCCCGTACTGAACGATCACGCCCTTCGGCTTCTCGATATGACAAATCTCAAGTACGTCCTCTAATGTCACCGGCTCGAAGAACAGGCGATCGGAGGTGTCGTAATCGGTGGACACAGTTTCCGGGTTACAGTTGACCATAATGGTCTCGTAACCATCTTCGCGCATTGCCAGCGCAGCGTGTACACAGCAGTAATCAAACTCAATGCCCTGACCAATTCGGTTAGGACCACCACCCAGCACCATTATCTTGTCACGGTTAGACGGCTTCGCCTCGCACTCTTCATCATAGGTCGAGTACATGTAGGCCGTATCAGTGGAAAACTCCGCGGCACAGGTGTCAACGCGCTTGTATACCGGACGCAGACCAAACTCATGACGACGGGCACGCAGGTCCGCCTCTTTGACACCAAGTAGACGGGCCAAACGAGCATCAGAGAAGCCCTTGCGCTTGAGGCGATAGAGGGTGTCACGATCCAGCTCGGTGTAGGTGGAAGATGCCAACAGCTGCTCTTCACGAATCAGGTCTTCAATCTGCACCAGATACCAGTAGTCAATCTTGGTCAGTTGATACAGCTCTTCCACGGTAAAGCCGGCGCGGAAAGCATCGCCCAACACCCAAATGCGATCCGGCCGGGGAGTCGCCAGCGCCTGCGCAACCTGGGTGCGCATATCGCCATCAGCGGGATCCAGCGCTGGATCGAAACCAGTGGAATCGGTTTCCAGCCCACGCAGTGCTTTCTGCATAGACTCCTGAAAGTTGCGACCAATGGCCATCACTTCACCGACCGACTTCATCTGGGTGGTCAGCACCGGATCAGCTTCGGCAAATTTTTCAAAATTGAAACGCGGAATCTTGGTAACAACGTAATCAATGGACGGTTCGAACGAAGCCGGAGTCTTACCACCAGTAATGTCGTTCTGTAGCTCGTCCAGCGTATAACCCACCGCCAGCTTGGCGGCCACTTTGGCGATTGGAAACCCAGTGGCCTTGGACGCTAGCGCCGAGGAGCGGGATACCCGCGGGTTCATTTCAATCACCACCATGCGACCGGTATCAGGGCAGACACCAAACTGCACATTGGAACCGCCGGTCTCCACGCCGATCTCGCGTAGCACCGCCAGCGATGCGTTACGCATAATCTGGTATTCCTTGTCCGTCAGCGTCTGTGCCGGGGCAACGGTAATCGAGTCACCGGTGTGCACACCCATCGG
This sequence comes from Alcanivoracaceae bacterium, assembly GCA_029210325.1. GTDB lineage: Bacteria > Pseudomonadota > Gammaproteobacteria > Pseudomonadales > Alcanivoracaceae > PGZG01. Next base: position 67,423 of record JARGPU010000006.1, read on the forward strand.
GTCAAAGTTTTCGATCGAGCACACGATAATGCAGTTGTCCTTTTTGTCACGGACCACTTCCATCTCATACTCTTTCCAGCCAAGCAGCGATTCGTCAATCAGCAGCTCTTTGGTTGGCGAAAGATCCAGACCACGCTGGCAGATTTCCTCAAACTCTTCCCGGTTATAGGCAATACCACCACCTGAACCGCCCATGGTGAAACTGGGCCGGATAATGCAGGGGAAGCCGATCGAATCAAGCACCTGGAAAGCTTCTTCCATACTATGTGCAATGGCTGAGCGCGGGCACTCCAGACCAATCGATTTCATCGCCTTATCGAAACGCTGGCGATCCTCTGCCTTGTCGATAGCATCAGCATTGGCACCGATCATTTCCACGCCATGCTTGTCCAGTACACCATGACGCGCCAGATCAAGAGCGCAGTTCAGGGCGGTTTGGCCGCCCATGGTCGGCAGCAGCGCGTCCGGCTTTTCCTTCTCGATGATTTTTTCCACCGTCTGCCAAGTGATTGGCTCGATGTACGTGGCATCCGCCATGGCCGGATCGGTCATGATGGTTGCAGGGTTCGAATTCACCAGAATGACGCGATAGCCTTCCTCGCGCAGCGCCTTGCAGGCCTGGGCTCCGGAGTAGTCAAACTCACAGGCCTGACCAATAACGATCGGGCCGGCGCCGATGATGAGGATGCTCTGGATATCAGTTCTTTTCGGCATGGTCTCTACCAGTCAATTCTGCAAACCCGCATGGCGGGATGTCTGACACAAGCAACCTTATTGGGCCGCTTCCATCAGCTCGATAAAATGATCAAACAGTGGCGCCGCGTCATGCGGGCCGGGACTCGCTTCCGGGTGACCCTGGAAGCTGAATGCCGGCTTATCAGTGCGGTGGATGCCCTGCAGCGAACCGTCAAACAACGACACATGAGTGGCGCGCAAATTTGCCGGGAGGCCCGTCTCAAGCACAGCAAAGCCGTGATTCTGGCTGGTGATCATCACCACGTTACGATCCAGATCTTTCACCGGATGGTTGGCACCGTGGTGACCAAACTTCATCTTCCCGGTTTCGGCGCCGCTGGCCAGCGCCAACAATTGGTGGCCCAGACAGATACCAAACACCGGCAGGCCGCTATCAACAATGACCTTGATCGCTTCAATGGCGTAATCACAGGGAGCCGGATCGCCCGGACCGTTGGACAGGAACACGCCGTCTGGCTTCATTGCCAACACTTCACTGGCCGGCGTTTGTGCCGGCACCACGGTCAGGCGACAGCCACGGTCTGCCAGCATGCGCAGAATGTTGCGCTTAACACCGTAGTCATAGGCCACCACATGAAAGGGCGTCTCGGCCGGGGTGATATGGCCTTTACCCAGCTGCCAACTACCCTCGGTCCACTGGTAGGCCTGATCGACTGAAACCTCTTTGGCCAGATCCATGCCCTTCAGGCCCGGAAAACCTTTAGCCGCTGCCAGCGCTTTAGCTTCATCGATATTGTCGCCAGCAAGGATGCAACCGTTCTGGGCACCTTTTTCGCGCAAGATGCGGGTCAAGCGACGGGTATCAATATCGGCAATGCCAACCACATTGTGGCGCTTCAGATAGTCCGACAGGGACTCCTGCGAGCGGAAGTTGGACGCCACCATGGAGACATCACGAATAATCAGGGCTTTCGCCCACACCCGGGTAGATTCCTCATCCTCGGCGTTGACGCCGACATTGCCGATATGGGGATAGGTCAGGGTGACCATCTGCGCGGCATAGGAGGGATCAGTCAGGATTTCCTGGTAGCCAGTTAGTGCGGTGTTGAAAACCACCTCACCCACCGCTTCACCGGTTGCACCAATAGCGACGCCGCGAAAGATGCTGCCGTCTTCCAGTGCGAGTAGGGCCGGGACCGTCAAGGCAACCTCCAGTGTGTGATTCAGAGCAGGATCAGCGAGCCGCGCGTACGTGCAAAAAAGCGAGATGGACTGCTCCATCTCGCTTTTTTGTCATTCTTGGCGCGGGTCGGATAGACCCTTGGGCGGGTGCGTATTGTAGGGACTGCCCCTCGCCATGTCACGGGTAAAAAGGCTGATTAACTCCCCGGAATGGCAGTTAAAGGCCAAGTACCGCCCGCATATCATAGACCCCCGGGGGCTGCTGACCCAGCCAACCGGCGGCCCGCACCGCGCCGCGGGCGAAGTTCATCCGACTGGTAGCCCGATGGGTAATCTCGACCCGCTCACCCTCACCGGCAAACATCACCGTATGCTCGCCGACGATATCGCCAGCGCGGATGGTTTCGAAGCCGATGGTCTGGCGGTCTCGGGCTCCAGTGCGTCCCTCACGGCCGTAAACCGCACAGGCCTTCAGGTCCCGGCCCAGAGTGTCAGCAATCACTTCTCCCATGGCCAGCGCGGTTCCTGACGGGGCATCAATCTTATGGCGGTGATGCGCTTCGATAATCTCGATGTCTACCTCATCGCCCAGCACCCGCGAGGCGGTTTCCAGCAGGCTCAAGCACAAAGTCACCCCGACCGAATAATTGGCAGCGAAACAGATTGGGATGACCTTGCCAGCCTCATGCAGTAACTCTTTCTGGATATCACTCAGCCCAGTGGTGCCGATCACCAGCTTTCGGCCGGCATCACGGCAAACAGCAATATGGCGCTCAGTGGCTTCCGGCAAAGTGAAGTCAATAAACACATCCGCATCCCGGACCACACTGGCCAAGTCATCCGACAGCGACACGCCCAGCTTGCCAACGCCAATCAGCTCACCAGCATCCGCGCCAATCAGGCTACTGCCCGGGGCATCCACCGCAGCCCCCAGGGTCAGGCCATCGGCACTGTGAACCGCTTCAATCAGGGTGCGCCCCATGCGCCCGGCGGCGCCAAGAATTCCGACTTTCATTGTCTTGTGTCACCTGCAGGAAAAGGTGCGCTAGTGTATCGGGTCACAGCCCGATGAATAACCCCGGACGGCAGAGAAACATGGCAGCAAACGAGATTCACCTTAGCCAGCCCGACTGGCTTGCCAGCGAGTGGCTTGCAGCGCAGAGGCAACGACCAAACCCGGCCGATGACCAGGGTCGGCTCCAGGCAGTGCTGGCTTTGGCAGCGCTGACCGTAGCACACGACAGCGGCGGCCCATTCGCCGCCGCCGTCTACGCTCTGGACACGGGAGAGCTTATTTCTACATCGGTTAACACGGTAGTGAGCAATCACTGCGCAGCCGCCCATGCGGAGCTTCAGGCGCTATCTCAGGCGCAACAAAAGATCGGCAGCTACACCCTGATAGATCGCCCCTGCGTGCTGGTGAGCTCCAGCGAGCCATGCACTATGTGTCTGGGAGCCATCGCCTGGAGTGGTGTAAAGCAACTGGTATTTTCCTCCACTCGGGAAGATGTGGAGCAAATTGGCTTCGATGAGGGACCAACAACTGAAGAATGGCGTCAGCAACTAACCGAGCGCGGCATTCATGTTATCGGCCCAATGCTACGCGAAGAGGGTCGCCAGATACTGAGGGACTATCAGAGCCGCCAAGGAGTTATCTATAACGCCCGGCCAATAGGCCCAGCTCAAATCTGAAACGGCGGCAGCAACACGCAGTAGAGATTATCGCCAGTACGCTCCATGTGCTTGCGACGCGCCCGATCAAAGCTGCGGAAGCCGGAACCACTGGCCTGCAGCGCCTGTACTTCCTGCAGGCGCTTCTGCGCGTACAGACGATCCAGTGCCTCCATGCTATAGGACGGCTCCGAGGCCACCGCCGCCTCAAGCTGACGAATAGCCTCATCAGTCTCTTTGGTCTGCTCCATGTATAGCAGGCTGTTGGCATATTCGTAACGGACGATAGCCATATCCCCGGCCAGCTCCACCGCCCGGGTGAAAATCTCGTCGGCATTGACTGGCTGTGCGTTGAACGTCATGCGTCCGGCGGCTTTACCGACCCGGCGAATCACATTGGCATCAAAGGCCGCATTGAGGGCCAGCGACAAGGCGTGATCCGGATCCACCGCCATGGCCTCATTGGCTGCATTAATCACCATCGGTGCATAGCCGTTGGCAAGCATCACCGGCACCGGCACGTCCTCGGCCAGACGACCGACGGCATAGGCGAAACCCAGCCGGAAAATTACATAATCTTTGTGGAACTCCTCTTCCCCCGGCAAGAACGGCTGCGCCTGAGCATAGGCCTGAATGCGGTCGATAGAGTCCTGCAGCATCATCTGCTTAGCCGAATCGGTGCGGGTCAGGTACATGGCCTGCATCAGCTGGGCAAACACTCCCGGCACCTCCGCGTAGCCACCATAGCGAATGCCCAGATCACGGGCCTTACGGAAGTCACCGCGGAAAAATGCCTGCCAGACTTCCAGCACATTCAGGCTATGCATTTCCCAATCCGCATCCTGATGCCCCAGCTGGCGCATCAGATCAGGGAAGCGGGTATAGCGCTCTCGCAGGTACTCGGCGGACGGGAAAGCGATCTTCAGGCCACGCATCAGGTGTGGCCATTTTTCGCGGATCTCATCGAAGGTGTAGGTAAAGGGCAGAGGATCGAACGGCACTTTCTCCCATTCACCCTCCACCACCAGAGGATCAATGACGATTTTCGCCCCGTCCCTCTGATCGAAAGTGGCAATGGCTCGCTGTCGGGCCTCATCACCCGGCGAAGCAATACAGAAAAATGGCAGACTGGCGCAAATGACAAGCGCTCTGGCGAGTATCCGTCTCATCCCCGAAAACCTGTTGTTGTTATTTGTCAGGTTGCCCGCCAACAGGCGGGCAACTCAGTGGGGACGACTATAGCAGTGCAACTAGTGGCAACAATCCGGCAAATGTCTCAAAAGCCATCAAAAAAACGTCTTACACCTTCAAACCAGCTTGTTTTACGCGGGTTATGGCGAGAGTCCTCACTGCTCATTGATGCCTGAAACTGGCGTAGCAATTCTTTCTGCTCACTGCTCAAGCCCACTGGCGTCTCCACCACAATGCGGCACATCAGATCACCAGGCGGCCCACCTCGCACGGAGGTGACACCCTTACCACGCAGCCTGAACAGCTTTCCGGTCTGGGTCTCCGCTGGGACTTTCAGCTTAACTCTGCCGTCGATAGTCGGCACTTCGAGCTCTCCACCAAGGGCTGCATCGACAAACGAAACAGGCACTTCACAGTACAAGTCGCTGCCATCTCGCTGGAAAATTTCATGCTCCAGCACGGATATCTGCACGTACAGATCCCCCGACGGGGTGCCATTCTGACCAGCTTCGCCCTCGCCCGCCAAACGGATACGGTCACCGGTATCAACACCGGCAGGGATCGCCACGGACAGGGTCTTGGTCTTTTGCACTCGACCCTGACCATGACACTTCTTGCATGGGTTCTTGATAATGGTGCCGCTGCCACGGCAAGTCGGGCAGGCCTGCTGCACGGTAAAGAAACCCTGCTGCATGCGCACCTGGCCAACGCCGCCACAGGTTGGGCAGCCGGTGGGCTTTTCAGAGCCCTGTGCGCCACTGCCTTCACAGCTGTCACAGGTTGCCCATGTCGGCACGCGAATTTTCTCGTCGGTGCCTTTGACCGCGCGCTCCAGATCAATTTCCAGGGTATAGCGCAAGTCAGCACCACGACTCGGCCCGCGGCGTCTACCACCGCCAGCTCCGCCAAAAATATCTCCGAAAATATCTCCGAAAATATCGCCAAAACCGCCAGCGCCATGAGCACCGCCACCAGCCGCCTGACCATCCACACCGGCATGGCCGAAACGGTCATAGGCCGCCCGCTTATCGGCATCGTTCAAGATCTCGTAGGCCTCCTTGGCCTCCTTGAACTTTTCCTCCGCCTCAGCATTGTCCGGATTGCGATCCGGGTGATACTTCATCGCCAGGCGACGATAAGCTTTTTTCAACGCATCCGCGTCGGCTTCGCGGCTCACGCCGAGGACTTCGTAATAATCGCGCTTGGACATGGTGTCAGTCATTTCCTGTTCGCCTATCGGCACGACGCCGGGGCGAGCCCGGCGTGGTGAGTCAGTTGTCGGACGTCAGACGCCTGACAGCAGATTACTTGCTGTTATCGTCCTTCACTTCCTCAAACTCGGCATCGACAACATCGTCAGCCGCAGCTGCACCAGCTCCGTCGTCAGCGCCGGGCTGACCCTGCTGGGCAGACTCGGCATAGAGACGCTGGGCGAGAGTTCCGGAGGCATCTGCCACCGCCTTGGTCTTGGCTTCAATCTCTTCCGAGTCGCCGCCTTTCAGAGCAGTCTCCAGTTCCTCCAAAGCGCTATTGATGGCATTTTTCTCGTCATCATTGGCCTTGTCGCCGGCTTCCTCCAGCATCTTACGGGTCGAATGCAGAAGATGATCACCCTGATTGCGGGCCTGTACCAACTGCTCAAACTTGCGGTCTTCCTCTGCATGAGCTTCGGCATCACTCACCATCTTGTCGACTTCTTCATCAGACAGGCCGGAGTTAGCTTTCACCTGAATAGTCTGCTCCTTGCCGGTCGCCTTATCCTTCGCGCTCACATGCAGGATGCCGTTAGCATCAATGTCGAAGGTCACTTCGACCTGCGGCATACCGCGCGGCGCCGCCGGAATATCTTCCAGGTTAAACTGGCCCAGCGACTTGTTCTGGCTGGCCTGCTTACGCTCACCCTGAAGGACATGCACGGTCACCGCAGTCTGGTTATCAGCCGCCGTCGAGAACACCTGCGACGCTTTGGTCGGAATGGTGGTGTTCTTATCGATGATCGAGGTCATCACGCCACCCATGGTTTCGATACCCAGGGTCAACGGGGTGACGTCGAGCAGCAGCACATCAGTCACGTCACCAGACATGATTGCACCCTGCAGTGCAGCGCCGATGGCCACGGCCTCATCGGGATTGACGTCACGACGCGGCTCTTTGCCAAAAAACTCCGCCACTTTTTTCAGCACCAGCGGCATACGGGTCTGACCGCCAACCAGAATCACATCGGTGATGTCAGAGGTTTTAACGCCCGCATCAGTTAAAGCAATTTTGCATGGATCCAGCGACTTGTTAACCAGATCTTCCACCAGTGACTCGAGCTTGGCGCGGGTCAACTTGACCACCAAATGTTTCGGCCCGGAAGCGTCAGCGGTGATGTATGGCAGATTCACTTCGGTCTGCTCACTGGAAGACAACTCAATCTTCGCCTTTTCCGCGGCTTCCTTGAGACGCTGCATGGCAAGCGCATCGCCAGAAAGAGTAATGCCAGTATCTTTCTTGAACTGATCAGCCAGGAAGTTGATCAGACGCAGATCAAAGTCTTCACCACCCAGGAATGTGTCGCCATTAGTGGACAACACTTCGAACTGCTTCTCGCCATCAACGTCGGCAATTTCGATGATCGACACGTCGAAGGTACCACCGCCGAGGTCATACACGGCAATCTTGCGATCCTTGCCATCAGTCTTGTCCATGCCATAAGCGAGCGCCGCCGCAGTCGGCTCATTGATAATGCGCTTCACTTCCAGACCAGCAATACGGCCTGCATCCTTGGTGGCCTGACGCTGGGCGTCATTAAAATAGGCCGGCACGGTAATCACCGCCTCGGTGACTTTCTCACCGAGGTAGTCCTCAGCGGTTTTTTTCATCTTTTTCAGCACCTGAGCTGAAATCTGTGGCGGAGCCAGTTTTTCGTCACGAGCCTGAACCCAGGCATCGCCGTTGTCCGCCTTAACGATTTTATAGGGCACCATCTCGATATCTTTCTGCACAACATCGTCAGAAAAACGGCGACCAATGAGACGCTTCACCGCAAACAGCGTGTTGGTTGGGTTAGTCACGGCCTGACGCTTGGCAGACTGGCCTACCAGCACTTCATTATCGTCTGCATAGGCAACGATGGAGGGCGTGGTACGTGTGCCCTCGCTGTTTTCCAGAACCTTGACCTTGTCGCCCTCCATTACGGCAACACAGGAATTGGTGGTGCCCAGATCAATACCGATGATCTTACCCATTGCATTTCTCCTTTCACGTCTGCCTCCGGTCCCTGTCGGCGACCGGAGAAGCTGATTTTGGTTTCAGAGCCTATATGGCGCCAACTGACAGTGTTTCAAGTGCCGGCTCAGGGATTTTTTGCTACTACCACACGCGCAGGGCGTATCAGGCGGCCATTCAGCAGGTAGCCCTTCTCAAGCACCTCAATAACGCTATTCGCCTCAGCATCAGGCATCGGCACCATCGCCATGGCCTCGTGCATCTGCGGATCAAACTGCGCCCCCTTGGGGTTCACAGCTTCAATGCCATGCCGGGCAAAGGCATCGGCAAGGGACTTCAGGGTCAGCTCAATACCCTCGCGGACGGCGGTAAGGGCATTGTCCTCCACCGGTAGCGCGGACAGACCACGCTCAAGATTGTCAGCCACCGCCAGCAAGTCCGCAGAAAACTTCTCCAAGGCAAACTTGTGGGCATTGGCCACCTCCCGCTCCATGCGCCGACGCATGTTCTGGATTTCCGCCTGGGCGCGTAGATCCGCCTCAGCCAACTGCCGACTAACATCGGCCAGCTGCTGCTGCAGAGACTGCAGCTCGGTAGCATTGTCGGGCGACGTCTCCGTTGGCTCCACAGACAGCTCGCTTTCCACTGCCTCAGACTCCCCTGCTTGCGGGTCTTTTTCCTGTTCGCTCATGTAATTATCTCCGAATGACACACGGACAATGGGCCCGTCTTTCAGGAAAGGCGGCAAAGATATGGGAACGACGGAGGTAGATTCAAGGGTACAGGCCAATTAATCCGGCCAAATCAGCTATTGCGCAGCGCCGCCGACAGTACTCGGGAGGTAATATCGACAGTGGGAATAACGCGCTCATAGTCCATTCGGGTCGGCCCAACCACCGCCAGCACCCCCACAGTGTGGCCCTCCGCCCGGTATGGCGCGGACACCAGAGAGTACTCATCGAAGGCCTGGTAGCCAGCCTCACGACCAATAAAAATCTGCACACCATCGGCACGGGCACTTCGCTCCAGCAGATGAAGGATGTCCCGCTTACTGCTGAACGCCTGGAACAGATCGCGCAACTTGCCTAGATCGTCAGCTCCGGCAGCTCCCAGCAGGTTGGCCTCGCCAGACACCACGTACTCGTCGCCAGCGTCTTCATCCGGACGTCGCAATGCCTTTGCTGCCACATCCATGGCGGTCTGCATCATCAGGTCCATCTGTCGTTTGTCTGCAGCCATGGTTTTCAGCAAACCATCACAGATATCGCCAAGGTCACAGCCCGCATAGGTGTGATTGATATAATTTGCCGCCTGCCGCAGCTCGTGCTCCGCATACTCACGGTCGGTATGAATAACCCGGTTTTGCACCTCCGCCCGATTGAGCACCAGAATCACCAACACTCGCTGCCCGGACAGGGGCAAAAACTCGACCATACGCAGCAGAGTCACGTCGCGTCGGGGCACCACAACCACCCCAGCCATACGAGTCAGCTCCGCTAGCGCGCGGGAGGCCTGGGCGACCAGCTCCTTGGGGGACTGATCGGGATCAATCAGCCTCTCCAGCTCCTTTTTCAGGGAGCGGACATTGGCATCCTGCATGGGCGCACTGCGCAGCAGCGCATCCACATAGAGCCGATACCCCGCCTCGGTGGGAACCCGCCCTGCGGAGGTGTGTGGGCTTGCCAGAATGCCGAAATCCTCCAGCTCCGCCATGATATTGCGGATAGTCGCTGGACTAGCCTGCAGTCCGGCACCACTGGCAAGGGTTTTCGAGCCCACCGGCTGACCATCACGGATATGCCGCTCCACCAACGCCATCAGCAGGCGTTGCTTTCGTTCGCTAAGTTCCGGACTAGTCATGGGCAGCAGACTGAATGATGACAACGGCTTTCATTATAGGAGGGCCTCAGCTGAGGGGAAGGGCTGACGGCAGCGCCAACGGCAATATTGTAGTGTCGCTGCAAATACCAGTATCATCGCTCAATCATACTGACCGCATGGACAGCATATGCTTACCCATCTCGGCGTCCGCCACTTTGCCACCGTCGAATCCCTTGAGCTGGAGCCCGGCCATGGGCTGACCACTATCAGCGGCGAAACCGGCGCCGGCAAATCAGTGCTGATTGACGCATTGGGCCTGACCCTTGGCGACCGAGCAGACAGCAGCGTAGTCCGGGCCGGCTGCGAGCGGGCCGAAGCGGAGGCCACCTTCGACCTTAGCGACTGCCCGGCAGCGCGCCAGTGGCTGATAAGCCGTGAGCTGGACCATGACGATGACTGCATCCTGCGCCGCACAGTGCGTCAGGACGGCCGCTCCAGAGCCTATATCAACGGCTCCCCGGTGCCGGTTACCGACGTTCGCGAGCTGGGCGAGTTGCTGATTAGCATTCACTCCCAGCACGAACATCAGTCGTTATTGAAAAAGGACTCCCAGCGCGCCCTGCTAGATAGTTTCGCCGGTGCCGACAGCCTGCAGCGCACAGTGCGTGGTCAGTGGCGCGGCTGGCGTGATGCCCGCAAGGCCAGAGAGCAAGCGCTAAATAGCGCACGGGAGTCAGGCGAGCGGCAGGAACTGTTACGCTTCCAATTGGAAGAGCTGGATGCTTTTGAGCTGGGCGAGCAGGAGTTGGCTCAACTGGAAGGCGAACAAAAGCGCCTTGGTAACGCGGACACCCTGATCCGTCTTTGCCAACAATCTCTAGGCCTGCTTTATGAGCAAGAAGAGGGAGCCATTGCTGACCAGCTGGCCCGAGTGCAGCACTGGCTCGGCGATGCCGCAGATGGCGACGACACTTTAGGCAATGCCCTTAGCACAGTGGAGTCGGCTCGCCTGCAGGTGGAAGCCGCGGCGGATGATCTGCGCCACTATCTGGACCGTCTGGACCTCGACCCTGAGCGCCTTATACAAGTGGAAGAGCGACTCGGTCAGGCTTATACGCTGGCCCGTAAACATCGAGTCAGACCGGAAGAACTATTTAGCCATCATCAAACTCTTCGCCACGAAGCGGGACTACTGGATAATCACGACAGCCATCTACTGGCTCTGGAAGCCGAGGAAAATCAAGCAGAAACCGCCTTCATGGAGTCAGCTCGCAGACTGTCTGAGCTGCGTCGTAGTCATGCCAGCGCCCTTGCCAGCGGAGTCTTGGGCAACCTGAAGGAGCTGGGCATGAAGGGTGCCCGTTTAGAAATAGCACTGAGCACCTGCGAGCCAGGTGCCGAGGGACTGGAGGAAGTGGAGTTTCTGTTCACCGCCAATCCCGGTCAGCCACTTAAGCCCCTCGCCAAGGTCGCCTCAGGGGGCGAGCTTTCACGAGTCAGTCTGGCCATCCAGGTAATCTGCGCCAAGACCTTAACCGTACCGTCTCTGGTTTTTGATGAAGTCGATGTTGGTGTCGGCGGGGGCATCGCTGAAATTGTTGGGCGCCTACTGCGCGAACTTGGCGACCACGCTCAGGTGCTATGCATTACCCACCAGCCTCAAGTAGCCAGCCTTGGCCATAGCCATTGGCAGGTGCAGAAACAGCAGAAAAAAGACAGCACTCACACCAGCGTATTGCCGTTGAATAGTGAACAACGAGTTCAGGAAGTGGCACGCATGCTTGGCGGCGTCGAGATAACAGACTCAACATTGGCCCATGCCAGAGAGATGCTGGAGAAAAGTCAGGCGCTTAGCGCCTGACGCTCCGCCATCAGGATTTCTTTGGCCGCACGTACAGCACCAACTTGTGATCAACCAGCTCGAAGCCATACTTCTCGGCAATGGCGTGCTGGCGGCGCTCGATTTCCGGATCAACAAACTCGATCACTTCGTTAGTGTCCATGCACACCATATGGTCATGGTGCCCCTCGTTGGCCAGCTCAAACACCGCCGAACCGCCCTCGAAGTTATGCCGCATGACAATACCAGCCTGCTCAAACTGAGTCAGCACGCGATAGACCGTTGCCAACCCAACGTCCGCCCCAGACTCCAGCAGCGCCTTGTAGATGTCCTCGGCGCTCATGTGGCGCTCTGCCGCTTCTTCCAGATGCTGCAGGATCTTTACCCGTGGCAGAGTGACCTTCAGGCCAGCTTTGCGTAACTCCTGATCTTCCACCGATTTGCTCCTGGGTTAAGCCGCCGATCAGCCGACGGGTGAACTTGTGTCCCCATACAGTGTCTGTATTATCGCCTCAACCTGAGTGAAGTCGACACTGCTATGCGTATTCTGCTGCTGATTTCCGTCCTGACCGTTACCGCGCTGACTGCTGCGTGCAGCACTGTGCGCTTCCCCGGTGTCTACCGCATCGACATACCACAGGGCAACTTTGTCACCGAAGACATGGTCGACCAACTCAATCCCGGCATGTCTCCGGAGCAGGTCCGCTATGTTATGGGCATGCCAACCCTGATTGATCCGTTTACCCCGGACACCTGGTTCTACCTGATGCGTTTGCAGCCGGGCAAGGGCGATGTCGTCGAGCAGCAAATCGTCGTGCACTTCCGCGACGGCGCTTACAGCCACCATGAAGGTGAGGTCATCGCCGACTTCCGCTCCAAGGTTATTGCCCCGCAGGATCGCGACCTCGCCAGCCGTGCAGACCAGCAGCGCCGCGACAGCGAAGAATAAGTAACCCTCCGGTCAGGCCTGACCGGAGCGCTTTTCCTTAGCCTGTTTGGCACGCGCTTTGCGGTTGTCCTTGGGGTCAATGATCAGCGGGCGGTAGATTTCCACCCGCTCACCCTGCGCTAAAACTCTCCCCTTGGGGTTGGCCTCAACCTTGCTGAAAACACCCATGCTGGAATGTTCAATATCCAGCTCCGGGAAGAAGCCAGTAATCCCAGACTGCTGCACTGCGTCATACATGGTGGCACCGGCTGGTACTCGCAGGCTGATCAGCTTCTGCCTATCCGGCAAGGCATACACCACTTCAACATTGAGCAATTCGTCGTTCATATCCAGCCTCAGATCAGACCAATGCCATGGGCAAACACCGCCAAAATGGCCAGCGGAGCAATGATTCTGACCGCCACACGCCAACCAAGATAGACCTTGAAACTTGCCATGTTCAGTTCTTTGCGAACATGGCTATCTTTCATTACCCAACCGGCAAAGATAGCAATCAGCAAGCCGCCCAGCGGCAGCATGATATTGGTGGTGAGGAAGTCGAGAGCGCCAAAGACGGTCTCACCAAACAGCGTCTCATCCGACCACAGGTTAAATGACAGCACCGAGCCAATACCAATCAGCCACGCAGCCATGCCCAGCGCGATTGCCGCCTTCGGCCGAGTCCAGCCCGCCTCAACCAGCCACGCCACCAAAGGCTCAAGCAGGGAAATGGACGAGCTCCAGGCGGCGAACAACACCAGAACAAAAAATAGCCCGCCGAACCAGATCCCCGCGGGCATCTGCACGAAAGCCAGCGGCAGTGTCTGGAACAGCAAACCAGGCCCGGCACCCGGCTCAAGACCATTGGCAAACACAATCGGAAAAATGCATAGCCCGGCAACCAAAGCCACCAGGGTGTCCAGAAAGGCAATGGTTAGCACCGTCGAGCCAATCGATACGGGCCGCCTGCGACCATCTTTGCCGCTAACTTCCTTGGGCATGTATGCGCCATAGGCCATGATCGCACCCAGACCAAGACTCAGGGTAAAGAACGAATGCCCCATGGCCACCAGCACAGCTTCCGAACTGAGCTTGCTGAAGTCCACGGTAAACATGAACGCCAGCGCCTCATTGAAGCCTCCGCTAGTCGCAGCATAGCCAAGCAGCACCAACAGCATGACAAACAACGCTGGCATCAGAACCTGTACCGCTCTCTGCAGGCCCCGATAAATGCCCTGCAACACCACAACCACGGTCAGCAGCATAAACACGCTATGGCATAGCAGCATGGTCAGTGGACTGGCCAGCAGGCCATCAAACACCGCTGCCACTTGCACAGTATCCGCACCGACCAACACCGTTGGCATGGCAACAATGTAGTACAGCGCCCAACCGGCGATGACACTGTAGAAGGTAAGGATCAGAAAGCCGGCGGTTGCACCCAGATAACCCAGCGCCTTCCAGCGGCTGGTCACCTCTGCCTGACCAGCAAGCTTTTTCATCGAGTTGATCGGACTCATGCCACCACGGCGCCCCATCATCACCTCGGCCACCATCACCGGCACGCCGACCAGCGCAATGATCAGGAGATACAGGAGAACAAAGGCGCCACCGCCATACTCCCCGGCGATATACGGAAACTTCCAGATATTACCAAGCCCCACTGCCGAGCCAGTGGCCGCCAGGATAAACACCCAGCGACTGGCCCAAGTGCCGTTCAGAGGTGCGCTGCTGTTGTCCATACTTGCTCGCTCAGATAACTAAAGGCGTCATTTTCCGGGCAAAAGCGGCGTGTCTCAAGGAAAACCGGCAAAACCATCACGTCGCACATGCAATTGGCTGCAGCTACCGTATAATCGCGCCCCTATGAGTAAAGCAACCAAAGGGGCCAGCGCCCCACGTGACATCGCCGTCAACCGTAAAGCGCGGCACGACTATCACCTTGAAGAGACTTTTGAGGCCGGGCTGGTATTGCTCGGCTGGGAGGTCAAGTCCCTGCGCGCCGGCAAATGCAATCTGGCGGAGTCCTACGTGATGCTCAAGGACGGTGAAGCCTGGCTATTTGGCTGCCGGATTGAGCCGCTCAGCACCGCCAGCACGCACATCAGTCCAGAACCACTGCGCAATCGCAAGTTACTATTGCAACGTCGCCAGCTGTCTCAAATCTTTGCCGGGGTACAACGGGACGGCTACACCTGCGTGCCGGTCAGCATGTATTGGGACCGGGGCAGAGCCAAGTTGGAAATAGCCCTTGCCAAAGGCAAGCAAAACTTTGATAAGCGCGCCACCGAGAAAGAGCGGGACTGGAAGCGCCAGAAACAACGTCTGATGCGCGGACGCTAAGCCACATAAAAAAGGGCCGACTGAGTCGGCCCTTTTTTACTTAGAACGCTTTACCTGATCGGCGCCCTCTCCAAGCACTTAACTCCTCTCGTAGCTGCCAGTAAAAGAGCAGCCAGGCACGCAGCACAGCCGGCAGGAAGTATAGCGCCACCAGCACTACCAAGAAGCCAATATGGGTCAGACTGTCCACCAACAGCACTCCGGCAGAGTAGAAAATCAAGGCAACAACCAGCCCCACTCCACGGTAAGCCAGCGGGTACTTCTTCAGCGGCGCACCCAGCGCAGCGATCCGATCAACCAATGCTTTCATGGTTTCTCTCCTTAAATCAGAAAACTTCTTCACGCCCTTATATTGCGCCCGCTGCACCCACCCACAAGGGCATTCCTGACCTATTGTCCGACACAAAATTTATTTCATTTTTTAACCTTGAAACTACCTCTCAACGACCCCATAACGTATCCTGTACCAACTGGGGCCGACATGGTTTCGACGCCGGTATTGAATCTTGTGGTGCATGCCGAGCAGGCTACGATGCTCGTAAATCCATTGTGGCAAAAAAGTAATCGCAAACGACGATTCCTACGCACTAGCAGCTTAAATCCCTGCTAACCGTCGCGCGACCCTGTCTGTGGGGGAGCAACACGGGCACGCATACACAGACTCGCGATGACGTTCGCCCCGAACTGAATTGCTAAAACTTCAGGGGATCGGAACCAGCACCCTGCCCGTCGGGCCGCTGGAACCTAAATTAGTAGACACGGCTAAGCATGTAGATCTGCAAGTGGATTGCTGACGGACGCGGGTTCGATCCCCGCCGGCTCCACCAACCAGTAGACCCTGGCCTGATTTTGCTACGGCAGAAACAGGTCAGGGTTTTTTATTGCCCCTTCCCTTGCCCCTCCAAAGGAGCCACGGCATCACACCGGCAATGGCTCACCTTTGTCACCCTGATTTTCCGTCATGGCACTATGTACCTGATCTCGCCCCGACTGCTTGGCGCGATAGAGCAAAGCATCTGCATCAGCAATCAACCGCTCAATAGAAGCATGATCGCTCAGAGTCACAACACCGAAGCTGGCGCGCAGGGCGATGCTTTCGCTGCCTGCCCATAACACCCGCTCGGCCAGCTCCTTGCGCAATCGTTCTGCCATATTGACGGCCGACTGAATGTCGGCATCGGGCAATAACAAGATGAACTCCTCGCCTCCCCAGCGGGCCGCAAGATCCTCGCGGCGACACAGATTACGGAGCAACACAGCTGACTCCCTGAGAACCTCATCACCAACCGCGTGACCATACAAATCGTTAATAAACTTGAAGTGATCCAGATCAAACAGAACCAGCGAAAGAGGACGGTTATGCCGCAGTGCGGCAACCTTTAACTGCTCTCCTTGCTCCAGCAGCGCACGCCGATTCAATAGCCCAGTCAGCGGATCGACTCTGGCGAGCTGCTCTGCGGAATGCCGCGCGTTCTCATGCTGGCGAACGAGATAGGCCACTGCGAGAGCCAGTAACGTTGCTTCAATCAGAATGCCAATCTCAACCGCCCGATAAGAGAACATGGAGAACGGCAGCCAGCCCCATACGGTCATGGTTGTTAAAGCAGTGCCAGCCATTCCACTGAAGGCAGCAGCCAGAAAATACTTCCCCGCGGGACGCTGGCGCCGCACTGCGTCCCACCCCAGTGCAACCATGGCAATGGCGAAAACAAGTGCTGTGCTAAATGACAGGAAGGCCGCTTCACGTTGCCACTGCAGCGCAATAAATACAGCCATCAGAGAAATTACTGCACGACAAAAATATCTCAGCGTTCTGGCTAGTGCCGGCGCGTACTCATGCAACCCAAGAAAACCGGTGGCAAAACGAAATCCCGAACAGACAAACAGCACCATCAGCACGAGAATGATGTAGTTCTGCAGCACAGGCCAGTCCGACCATAACCAGGCATAGCCATGCCCCGTATAGGCCAGATTCATCAAGCCAAAAAACAGCAGATAAATGGAGTAATCACGATGACTGGGCTGCGCCAAGCCAAAATAGAGCATTAAGTTGTAGGCCAGCAGAGCAAGCACGAAGCCGTAAACCAATCCGTAACTGTAACTGGTTGCCCGCTCCATATCCGCAGCATCCTTCACGCCCAACAAGCGCAAAGGCAGCAACAGCGGGTCAGCCGTTACCGCACGCAAATATATTTCCGTACTACCCGGTGGAAATTCATACTTGAACAGATAGCCCATACCAGGTCGAGGACGCAAGTACTCAGCCATCTGGTCTCCACCTACTTGATGGCTAACAATCTGACCAGCATGTACGACATAGAAGTCGAGCCGATCAATCCAGGTTGTGCCGGCCAGCAGCAAGAGGGGTACGGGCTGGGCATCTGGATTCTCTACAACCAGCCTGACCCAGACAGGATTCGGTCCTATGCCAAATGTGGAAACAGAGCTTTGTCCGGGCTGAAAACCACGGCCGACCTGGGCTCTGACGGCTTGAATATCAAGCGGGCCTGTAGTCTCTTCAAGGATCATGGAGCGCAAACCCAGAGGACTCGTCGGCACCTCATCTGTCCAGACTGCTCCCACATCAGCGAGATTGGCGCCCGCCATGAACGGCACAAAGAGCACTAACGCGGCAAGCAGCCGCCATACAACACCACACGCCCTCATGACTGGCACCCTGAACATGAAGCCGGCAGCATACCCCGGCGGGTGTAACCGATAAAAGACCAGCAACAAGGATGTTGTACTGCATAGCTCTGAGGCACGGTTCACAACGACAGCACTTTACTCTGCAATTGGAGGCTCAAGCGGCTGGCACCGGCCAGCTCAACTGTCATAATGACTGCCGTTGCTATCAAGCCACCTAAACGGATCCCCATGGCCACCCTGTTTGTCGAAAATCTGACAGTGCTCGATTTCTCGTACCTCCATGCCAAACGGGGAATGGTTGGGGAGTCATGGATCGTCGATCTGGAGCTGTCTGGCGACCTTGATGCCCAGAGCATGGTGTTCGACTTCGGCCATATCAAAAAACAGATCAAACGCGTGCTGGATGAGTGCGCCGACCACCGACTGCTGGTGCCGGTGGAAAACGACCTGCTTACCCAAGGCACCGATGGCGAAGAACGCATCAGTATCACTTGGCGCTACCCGGGAGGCGACATTCGCATGCGCGCTCCGCAGTCAAGCATCCTGCTGGTGCCCGCTATGGAGATCAGCAAAGGCAACCTGTCACTGCTACTTACCGAGCGTATTGGCGAGGTTTTGCCGGCAAATGTCACCGAGGTGCTGCTCACTCTTCGCGAGGAGGAGTTCGGCACCTCCCCGTTCTACCACTACTCTCACGGCCTTAAGAAGCATGATGGTAACTGCCAGCGCATTGCCCACGGCCATCGGTCCAGAATCGAGATTCACGAAAACGGCCGGCGTAGCCGCTATTGGGAAAAGCTCTGGGCGGATCGCTGGGAGGACATCTATATCGGCACGCAGGAAGACCTGGAGGGCACCTACTACATAGACGAATCGCCACACCACCGATTCCGCTATGAAAGCGCCCAGGGGCTATTCGAACTGCTTATCCCAGAGGATCACTGCTACATGATCGACACGGACTCTACCGTGGAGCAGCTGGCCCGGCACATCGTCGACCAGCTAACTCGGGAAGCCCCGGGCAAACACTTCCGGGTTCGTGCTTTTGAGGGCGTCGGTAAGGGCGCCATTGCAGAAGCAGGCCAGATGCGGGTCTGAGTCTTCAGGCAGACCTGATTAGATGGGCAGCGCAGCGATCTGCTCAGCCTCCTCCTGAATCAGCCGGCGCAGCCAGCGATGCGCCGCGTTATGATGCAGCAACGCGGACCAAGCCATCTTCAACTCAAACTCCGGGATCTGGAAAGGCGGCTCCTTAATCACCAAGCTGGAGTTCTCTGCCTGCATTATCGCCACCCGCGTCGGCAAAGTAGCCACCAGATCGTTGTTCATCGCCAACAACGCCGGCATCTGATAATGGCGTGTAAAAATGGATATCTTGCGACTGCGCCCGATGCGCATCAGGGCCTGATCAATCCACCCCAGCCCCCCCAGCTTGTCCGGGTTCATGCCAAAACCGACACCGAAGCCAGTCTTCGACACCCAGATATGCTGGGCGCTCAAATAGCTTTCCAGATTAAAGTCTGCGGCGGTAGGATTGCCCCGATTCAGCAGACAGGAAAATGAGTCCCGCCACAGGGTAACCTGATGAAAAGACTGGGGAATTTCATTGAACCGGTTGATCGCCATATCAACCCGACCCTGCTCCATATCGGTGTAGCTGACATCCGAGGGAGTAACAAAGTCCAACACCAGATTAGGCGCCTCAGCGCGCAAGCGGCGGACGATATGCGGTACCAAAGTAGCCTCCGCGTAGTCGCTCGTCATAATCCGAAACACGCGGCGGCTGTCGGATGGGCGGAATAGCTCGTCTGGAGTCAGCATCAACTCTGTCTGGGCCAGCACCTGGCGAACCAGCGGCTGAAGCTCCAGCGCCCTCTCTGTGGCCGTCATCCCTTCAGACGTGCGAATCAGCAGAGGGTCGTTGAACAGCTCGCGCAGGCGCTTCAGCCCGTTACTCATTGCCGGTTGGGTAATACCCAACTGCTCTGCCGCTCTGGTGACATTTTGCTCACGCAGCAGCACATCCAGATACTTGAGTAAGTTAAGGTCAACCCTGCCCACATTCACAGTCTGAATACCTTGCTGGCCAAGAATAAACGCGAGGAATTATGCCATGATCTGGAAGCCAGCGCCCCAGTCGTGCCGCTACTGATGTCAATCTGCCATAATTGACCAGCATGCCGGAGAGCGTATTAACTGACTGCTCAGCTAGCCCATCGACCTCGAGCTGCTGAAGTCATATCCGCAGATAAGGGTGATTCGCCATGATCCGTTTCGATAAAGCCGTTAGCGAAGCCAAGACAGAAGTAGAAAAGTTCGTTGTTCGCCTGCCCGGGGGCATGCGTCAGGAAATAGCCGAAGTGGCGCGCCGCAGCCGCCGGAGCATGAACTCCGAGATCGTTGCCCGACTAGAGCGCAGCCTTGCAGAGAGTGAAGTCATTGAAACTATCAGCGAAAACCCTCCGGCAAGCGCTCCCCAGCTGCGTGCGGTGGAAGTATCTCGGGTTCAGGCTGGCAATGAGGCCGAGCATCGTTTACTTCAGGCATTCCGTAAACTTGAGCAAGGCAGGCGCGACGCTCTTCTGCGACTGCTGGACTAATCTGTTTAATCCGCTGGAACCAGCCATTCGACCGGCTTGCCAGTCTCGCCTAGTGGAAAGCTGATGCAGCGAAGCTTCTCGGGTGGCAGTTTATCCCAGCAAAGGCTGTCGTACGCCATAAAGGAGAGCGCCCACTACTCACGCTATAACGCACCGATGGTGGGTTGGCTTGGTGTTATCGGGTTCCCGCTTTACTACTTCATCTGGCACGACCTTTTCCCCCAGCCCTACGAAAACCTCTGGCTGCGACTTGCCGGCACCGTAATCTGCCTGCCGCTGATATTTCATCGCTTCTGGCCAAAACAGCTGAAAGACCATTTTGCCGCCTATTGGCTGCTGACCATGGTTTTCACGCTGCCATTTTTCTTCACCTACATGCTGCTACGCAATGACATGTCCTTGGTCTGGGCCATGTCCACCATGGCCGCTTTATTTTTACTGGTGCTCGCCCTGCATGACTGGCTTCTGGTGATGCTTACTTCGCTAGGTGGCTCCGCACTAGCCTGGTTGGCATTCTGGCTCACCACCAATAGCCCGCCGGTGCTGGACGCATACTTTGCTCAGCTGCCCATATACCTGTTTGTTGTCATAGCAGGCAGCATATTCAACTACACAGCGCAGATGGTAAAAGACGAAAAGCTGGACGCCTACGCGTCAGTGGGCAGGAACATTGCCCATGAACTACGCACACCACTACTCGGCATGAAGGGCGCTGCAGGGGCTATACATCAATATCTGCCCGAACTTATTCATGGCTTCCGATTGGCTCAGGAATCCGGCCTGCCAGTACGCGAAATCAGAGCATCCAGAGTTGACCAGCTGCACTCCGCCGCCATGAGAATCGACGAAGAAATCGATTACTCGAATATTATTATAGACATGCTACTGATCAGCGCCGGGCAAGCATCACTAAAGGCGGACGATAGTGGCCTGCATTCCGCCAGCAAGACCATTGAAGGAGCATTGGCACGCTACCCATTCAAGTCTAATCGGGAGAGAGAGCTGGTTCGCTTCCAGCCAGATGAAGACTTTGTCTATCTGGGCTCAGCCCTGCTGGTAACACATACAATATTCAACCTTCTCAAGAACGCATTACACAGCGTACTAAAAGCAGGAAAGGGCCATATCACCATCAGCATCAGGTCAGACGGCGAGGAGAATATAATTTCCATACGTGATACCGGGCTAGGCATCGCCAATCATGACTTGCGTCATCTTTTCGAGCATTTTTATAGCTCAAAGTCAGTCGAGGAAGGCTCAGGCGTTGGCCTTTCATTTTGCAAGCGTGTTATGAAAAGCATGGATGGCTCGATTTCCTGTCATTCCATCCCCAACGAATACGCGGATTTCGTTCTAACATTCCCGAGGCTGGACCGATGAAGCCCAGACGAATACTGCCCTACTACCACCCGTCCACAGTCATATTCGTGGATGACAACGAGCGCTTTCTCGACAGCTTCACCCTATTGCTATCGGAGAGGCTTGCCGTGCGCTGCTTCTCCAGCACATCCTCTGCATTGTCAGTTATCAACGACAACGCCGTACAGCCACCTTTAGATAAGCGTTGCGTGTCATTTCTTGGCGCTCAACACCGACCTGGCGGCACCCTACGCCTTGATTTGGCTCTGGTGGAGCAGGAAATAAGCAACCCCCACAGATTCAATGATATATCGGTGGTGGTGGTTGATTACGACATGCCAGAGATGAGTGGACTGGAGTTCTGCCAAGCCATCGATAGCCGGAGAATAAAGAAAGTTCTGCTCACTGGTGTGGGGGATGAAAAAGTCGCCGTACAGGCATTTAATGATGGGTTAATTGACCGCTTCCTGAGCAAAAACGACCCACAGATTCGCGACAAGATTAATCAGACGATCGATGATCTGCAACGACGCTACTTTGAAGATATCTCATCGTTGATTCAGAGCACCCTTGAAATGAAGTCTCCAGAGTTCTTGCTGGAAGATGAATTCATCTTTCTCTTTCAAGACCTTCTTCGGCAGCACGATATTGTTGAATATTACTATGTTGAAGATCCGAATGGCTTCCTTATGGTATCTCATCGAGGAGACCTCTATCGTCTGATAGTCTTGAGTGAATCTCAGGCCGATGAGCAGATATTCTCGGTACGCAAATACAGTCCTCCACGGGAAGTCATCAATAGCCTGAAAGGTTACCGATCTATTATATGGCTATGCGAATTGCCTGATGAAAATGACGAATCCGGCTCCTTTGACTGGAGTGAATACGTTCACAAGGCGCAAAGGTTTCATGGCAATAAGCCCTGGCTCTATACGCTTGTCGAAAACCCGCCAGCTGACATCGAATATAGCGGAAGCGAGTCAAGCTATAACGCACACTTAACAGCCATCGATCAGCGCGGGTAATCTCACCGGAAACCCAGGCAAGACCACCCGCCGTAAACTAGCAAATCCTATGCAACATGGCTGCTTGACCATTGGCGGATTTGCGTCGCGTTGAGCTCCATCCCCACATGCCTACCTGATCACGAACCTCCTCACAGGCCCTTAGCAGTTTGCCAATATCATCCAGGGACATGGATGCATTAACACTAAGCCTTAGTAAAGACCGCTTCTTTGGTGTCGCCGGAGCACAAAAAACGGAGCCAAAAATATCATTGGATTCCAGCGCCTGACGAAGACACAAGGTGTCGTATTCCAGGCCCGCCTCCAGAGCAATAATCTGCGACTCGCTGGCCTCAACGTTATAGCCAAGATCGGCAAGCCCGCGACGGACAATATCCGCATTTTTGTGCAAAGACTCACGGCGCCAGTCATCCCGGGCGATGACATCCAATGTCCTGTCGAGCGCAGAGATTTCGTGAGGTAGCAAGCATGAGCTAAAGATTGCAGGGCGCGCGGTGAACCAGAAATAGTCGCTAAAGCCGCCAGGACACATAATCAGCCCTGCCCGGCCAGCAAATGCCTTGGCAAGACTGGCAGTAATAAAGTCCACATCACCAGTCAGGCCCTGCCCAGCCACCATTCCTGAGCCCCCGGGGCCGTGCGTGCCAAGCGAATGCGATTCATCAACGATCACAATGCAGCCCATCAGTTTGGCCAATCCCACTGTCTCGGCCAGCCTGCATACACTGCCGTTTGTGCTGTAAACCGAATCGACACACACCACGCCGGGACCGTGCGCGTTAATCTGCCGTCTAAGATGGGAGATATCGTTATGCCGCCAGGGGTGCGCGTCTGCTCCGGCGCTTTGAATGCCTTCCCAAAGCGATGCGTGTGCGTGCATATCGATATACACCGGCACACCGGGCCCGGCAATGGCCTGAAGCAAGCCAACATTAGCAGCGTAGCCAGACTGTGAAAGAATCGCCTCCGGCATTCCGGTCCAATCGGCAAATCTGCACTCAAGCTGCTTCTGCGGCGTCTCCCCATGCAGAAATACGCCGGACATCAATACACTTTCCGATGTCGTCCTCAGGGCATCTATTTGAGCGCTTACAATTTCCGGGTGGCTAGCAATAGAAAGGTAGTCATTGCTGATCAGGCTAACTGAGCCTGCGGTCGGCGACTTACCGCGCATGATATGCTGGCCGCGCCATTCATTTTGCCAACGATCAACGCGAAACTCCTGCATGCGCTGCTCGAGATACTGTCGCGCCGCCAATGCGCCCTGTGATCCATTCGCTACTTGTGTCAGATTATTCATAGTTACCACTCCGCCTATTGTCTGATTTGAAAAAGAATAGGATTTTTCCCAGCGGATAATGTGGCAGCATGTTGAGTAAATTTATTCATGCTGGATGAAAGATGTTCGCAATTGGCATCAGAGAGATTTTTTGGCGACATCATTTCGATGTTACAAAGGAATCATTCAGCCCGCCGTCCTCGCTCCGAAGGCACGAGAAATCATCAAAAAAGCACGCTGGCGGTTAATGGCATAGTAATGCTATAAAAAGGAAGCAGAGGACTGCTGACTGATTTGAAGCGGCACAGGGATAGGCGCAATGAGCATCATCAAACACCCTCCGCAAGATCCACCACTGCCAGATGGCGCCGACATAAGCCTACCCTGGCATCTGGGCCTGCCAGCGCCCCTTGAGCAAAGCTTTCAGGTTTACCTGCTGGACCTCTCCCGAACACTGATCAGGTCTTCGTTTGTCATCGTCTTGCTACTGCTAGTTGGTGGTAGCATGATTGAGGTGCTGATCGACCCTGCCAGCGCCATGCACAGCTGGCGAGCGCGCCTTATAGCCATTATGGCAGCCACGCTTACCTGGTGGCTCGCCGGACCAGAGCAGCCGGACTGGGTGATCCAGCCATCGGTCTGCTTAACCGCGCTCATCATCTCAATAACCAACAATTACCTCAGCATCACCCTTAACCACAGCCTTGCCTACACTTACTATCTTTTTAACCTGCTTGCTATTTTGCTAATGGGCACACTGTTCCGGATCACCTTGCGCTGGAGCCTTATTAATAGCGCCATGATTTTGCTATTGATGATTTTTTCCATGGTTTTATATAGTGAGCTCAAGCCCGCCGAAACATTGGTACTGTTCTTCTTTGTGCTTGCCGGTGGAGTATTAAGTCTTTACGGCCAATACAACTTTGAAAGACTTCAACGCAAACACTTCCTCGCTGAACGCGTTCTGGCAATGCATCGCAATGAATTACACTCGGCAAATCTCGTTCTGGAGAATCAAGCCACCGAGGACCCGCTCACTGGCACCGTTAATCGCCGTGGAATGGAGGAGCGCCTGAGCAGACAAATTAGTCTGCTCAGGCAACGAAAAGGGCAGGATGGAAACCTCTATGTTCTGCTTTTCGATATTGATTTTTTCAAGCAGTACAATGACAACTACGGCCATTTGGCAGGCGATGAATGCCTGCGAACGGTTTCGACCGTGGTCCAGTCGATGATTCAAAGCGAGGCAGATTTTATTGCCCGCTATGGCGGCGAGGAATTTCTGGTCGCGCTCAATGGCATACGACTAAATGACGCACTGGTATTTGCGGAGCGGGTGAGAGACAGGATTGAAAAGCAGGGCATTGAGCACAAGGCGTCACGCAATAGCGACGTAATCACCATCAGTGTTGGAGTGGCGGGCTGGAGAGCGGAAATCTGCCAGACGTCGGAGCTTATAAGAATGGCCGATGAAGCACTATATGAGGCGAAGGGACTCGGTCGAAATCGAGTTGTGCTGCTTGATGAGAGGGGCGAGGCACGCCCCCTGTAAGGGAAAAATTCAAGGCTGAGTGATCATCGGCACGCCAGCCTTTACTTCGTCGGCCTGCATCCCGCCCATAAACCACTGTGGATCGAGACGCTCCTGATACCAGTTCAGGCGCCAATCAAGATGCGGGCCGGTCGCCCGGCCAGTAGCACCAATTTCCGCAATCAGATCCCCCTGTCGAACAGTCTGCCCCTCTTCCACTAAAACCTTGTGCAGGTGGATAAAGGTAGATGACAACCCCATACCGTGATCGAGCACAAGGGTTCCACCAGAATAAAACATGTCCTGATGAGCCAGCGTTACCACTCCACCAGCGGGCGCCACTACTGGACTGCCTGTGGGGCCTGCAATATCAACACCGTAGTGCGGATTGCCCGGATTACCGTTGTAAAAACGCTGGCTGCCGTAGACCCCGCTAATTCTTCCACTGGCAGGCCAGACGAACTGGCCGGAAAACTCCACGAGATTCGAATCCGTCTCCCGAGCCGTCCGGACAAGAGCGGCTTCGGCACGAATTCTCTCTAACGCCTCAGGAGGAGGGGTAACGGTGCGCGCGGGAACGCCTTCCACTCTCTGAATATTCCACTCTCTTGTCTTCAGTGCGATGAGATTCTCCTGCTTGCCAGCATCACCTTCGACGCGCAGCAACGACTCACCTTGTGCATCACGGCCAAAACCAAATAAAAAGTAGCCGCTTGCACTTACCCGCAATGGACGGTCGTCCAGCCAAACCTTTGAGCCAGGCTCAACCTGACCGACCATCAAGGCACCCGGCGCAGGCTCGCCGCGCAAATATATAAGCGGCTGCGCCAGCAGCAGAGAACTGCAAGACAACAGAAAACTAGCAATAAACAGTCGGGTCGTGGACATCAAGTTGTACCGGATCAAGAACTTGCTTTGCATACTGCTCCCAGACCCTACTGCGAACAAAGAGTTCATACAGATCCGGGTCGATATGGTTACCATCGCGCATCTTTTGCATTATCGACAGTGCTTGAGAAATTTTCATAGGATCTTTATAAGGACGGTCTTTTGCAGTCAATGCCTCAAAGATATCTGCAATAGCCATCATCCGCGCCGGCCACGACATCTGCTCCCGAGTCAGTCCGCGAGGGAAGCCACTACCATCCATTTTTTCATGGTGACCTCCCGCATATTCCGGCACCCGGCGCAATTTACGCGGAAACGGTAATGATTCCAGCATGTCGATAGTGACCTGCATATGGTTGTTGATAACCTGGCGCTCTTCCTCTGTCAGTGTGCCGCGCTCAATACACAGGTTATAGACTTCATCTTCACTAAGCAGTGGCTGCATAACCCCATCCGCATCACGCCACTGACGACTGGCGATCTGGCGAACCCTATCCTTTCGCTCCTGGGCCATAAACTCACCGCCTTTGTTCGCGGCTTGAATAAAGGCAAGGTCATCATCAAGACCCGCAAGCTCCAGCTGCAATGCAGCATCCAGTTCCGCATAGCGCGCTGGCTGTGCAAGAGCCGCTCTTAACATATCCTTTTCATACTGTGCTTTCAGGGCTGAAAATCTGGCACGCACAGAACCAATTCTGTCGCACAGGGTATGTAGCTTTGTGGATTTATCCAGCACCGAGTCCGGCGTGGACAGCTTGCCGCAATCATGCATCCAGGCGGCCACGTGAAGCTCGTACCAACCATCCTCATCAAGATCGAAATCAGAAAAGGTTCTATCATCATTACAGGCCGCTCTGGCAATCATCTCTGTCAGCATGGGCACACGCTGACAGTGCCCGGATGTATGCGGGCTCTTCGCGTCAATTGCTTGCGCAATCACTTTGATAAATGCATCAAGAAGGTTCTTTAACTCCTGCACCAGAATCAGGTTATTTAGTGCAATCGCTGCATAACTGGAAAGCGCCTTGACCAACGGCTCGATATGCTCTGAAAAGGGAATAATCTCCCGGGTCACCGGATGACGAGAATTCACCAGCTGCAGCACGCCAATTACTTCATTCAGGTGATTAAGTAATGGAATGGTCAGAAATGATACCGATCGATAGTCATGTCTCTGATCGAACGCTTTGCTGCCGGAAAAATCGAACTGCTCGGAACGGTATGCATCTGGAATGTTAACCAGCCTGCCCGAAATTGCCACATGCGCAGCAATATGATGATGATTTTCAAGGCCTTCCTGGTCACGCAGAGGAATTGACGGCAAGCTGATTTCGTTGCCACTGGAACCGCCTTGATTGATCTTCAGGCTGTCATTGCGCACTAGCGCGAACTCTAGTCGGGGTGAGTCATTATCATCCCGAAACAGATACAACGAGCCTCCATCAGCGCAGGTCATCGCCTGAGCCTCTGTCAGGATACGCTCCAGCAGGCGACCCGTATTTGGCTCACCTGATAAAGCCACCAGCAACTCCTTCTGCTCCTGCATGGTTCGCTGCTGCTGTATGGCCATGGCGGCAAAGCCTGCCAGAATCGAAACCACAGGCTCCAGGCTCTGACTGAACGGGACTACCTGCCCGGTAGCCTCATCAGTGGCATTCAGCAGCTGCAATACTGCTACCAGCTCACCGTACTCAGTCATCAATGGAACGGTGAGCACCGAGCAGGTGTGATAGCCAAACTGCTGGTCAAAGGCACGAGTGCCGGAGAAATCGAACTGATCGATATCGTAGACATCATCGATGTTGACTATGTTGCCGGTCAGCCCGGTATGACTGGCAACATTCTGGTGGTTGGCCACACCGTCCCGATACATCGGAATAGCCGGATAAAGGATACTGCCCCCGCTAGTACCGCCCAGCCTGATGTCCAGACTACGATTACGGACAATAGCAAACTCAAGCCGGGCGCTGTCGCCGTGCCCCTTCACTATATAGAGCGTGCCACCATCTGCATGGGTCAACTGCCGGGCCTCTTCCAGCACAGTCTCACACAACCGGGCGATATCGTGCTGTGCGGTGATCCGCTGGGCAACCTTGAGTAGTCGCTGGTAGTGGAACGGGGATATCTCGCTCGACGCATCCATGGCCATTATTTCCGCATAGCGTGGTTATCAGAAAGATAGCACAGCAAAACCCATTGCAGTGTTACAGCAACCGGACAGATCCCCTGCGGGGTGCGCTGCCAGCTATTTCCGGCTAGACTTCCGCCGTTATTCAGCCACCTGTCGCGAAGCATCCTCATGAGCGTTTCTTACCGCCTGCCCGATGGGGCAGAGATGGCATTTGACCAGCCGGCAACCGGACTGGACCTCGCCAACCGTATAAGCAAGAAGCTGGCCAAGCAGGCCTTGGCCGTTAAAGTGGATGGCGCCCTCAAGGACGTCTATCTGACATTGCCCGCCGGCAGCACGGTGCAGATCGTCACCCGCGAAGACACGGATGGCCTTGAGCTGATTCGCCATGACGCGGCTCATATCATGGCAGAGGCGGTGCAGGAGTTATTCCCCGGCACCCAGGTCACCATCGGCCCAACCATCGAGAATGGCTTCTATTACGACTTCCATCGCGAGCAGCCCTTCACTCCGGAGGACCTAAAGGCGGTCGAGAAGCGCATGCATGAGATCGTCAAGCGCAACGAGGACATCCGCCGTGAGGTGTGGGATCGCAATGAAGCGGTCGAGTTCTTCCTCGAGCAGGGTGAAACCTTCAAGGCCGAAATCATCCGCGATCTGCCTGCCGATCAAGAGGTCAGCCTGTACCGTCAGGGCAACTTCATCGACCTGTGCCGCGGCCCGCACCTGCCCAGCACCAGCAAGCTCGGCGACGGTTTCAAGTTGACCAAGGTGGCCGGTGCCTACTGGCGTGGCGACAGCAATAACCCGCAGCTGCAGCGCATCTATGGCACTGCCTGGCGCAACAAGGACGAGCTGAACGCCTACCTCAAGCAGATCGAGGAAGCGGAAAAGCGCGACCACCGCAAGCTCGGACGCGAGATGGGCCTGTTCCACCAGCAGGAAGAAGCGGTTGGCAGTATGTTCTGGCACCCGAAGGGCTGGCGCCTGCGCCGCACTTTGGAGAACTACATCCGCGGCAAGATGGAGCGCAACGGCTATCAGGAAGTGAACACTCCACAGATGATGGACCGCAAGCTATGGGAGCAGTCTGGCCATTGGGACAAGTATGGTGACGACATGTTTACCATCTGCACCCATGATCATCGCGATATGGCGATCAAGCCGATGAACTGCCCTGGCCATGTACAGATCTTTAATCAGGGCCTGAAGAGCTACCGCGACCTGCCGATTCGCCTTGGCGAGTTCACCACTCTATTCCGCAACGAGGCCCACGGCGCCCTGCACGGACTGATGCGCGCACGCACCTTTGGTCAGGACGATGCACATATCTTCTGCACCGAGGCCCAGATTAACGAAGAAACCGCAGCCTTCATCAAGATGCTGCGTGAAGTGTATGCCGATTTCGATTTCACCGAGATTAAGGTGATGTTCTCAGATCGCCCGGCCAACCGTGCCGGCTCCGATGAAACCTGGGATCGCGCAGAATCAGCATTGAAGGCGGCGGTGGAAAGTGTCGGCCTGGATTACATTCTTAATCCTGGCGAAGGGGCTTTCTACGGGCCAAAGCTCGAGTTCCAGCTACGCGACGCCATTGGTCGAGACTGGCAGTGCGGCACTCTTCAGGTGGATTTCGTTCTGCCGGAGCGACTTGATGCTGAATATGTTGGCGAGGACTCCCAGCGCCACCGCCCGGTGATGCTACATCGGGCCGTACTCGGTTCGCTGGAGCGCTTCCTGGGCATCGTTATTGAGTCCACCGCAGGCTATCTGCCGCTTTGGCTATCGCCGCTGCCGGTAGTTGTTGCCACCATTACCAACGCGGTGGATGGTTACGCCGCTGAGGTGTCAGCCGCTCTAGCCGAAGCCGGTGTGACTAACGAAACCGACCTTCGCAACGAAAAAATTGGCTACAAGGTGCGCGAGCACTCCAAGTCGAAAGTGCCGGTAATTCTGGTGCTGGGCGAGAAGGAAGCCGCAGAAGGCCAGGTAGCCATTCGTCGCCTTGGCAGCCAGAACACCGAGGTCATGGCTCTGGAGGCGGCGGTTGCGCTACTGAAAGAACAGACACGGATGCCTCACTAACTAACAGGGCCACGCCATGTTTGAGGACAACGAGCAGCAAGCCGCCGGCTTCCGCGTCGCCTTGGGCACGGCGCTGGACAACCTGCGTTACAACGATGCTGGCCTGGTGCCGGCGATCGCCCGACAACACGATAGTGGCGAAGTTCTTATGATGGCTTGGATGAACCGTGCAGCCATTGAGGAAACCCTTGCCACAGGCCGCGTTTGCTACTACTCCCGCTCTCGCGGTGGCCTGTGGCGCAAGGGAGAGTCTTCCGGGCAGACCCAGACTCTGAAAAGCCTGCGTATTGACTGCGACGGCGACACCTTACTGCTTGACGTGGACCAGACCGGCCCAGCCTGTCATACCGGCCGTCGCGACTGCTTTTTCTGGCGTGTCGATGGCGATCAGGTGGAGCTCGGCAAGACCCCGCTGATAAACCCCGCTCAGCTCTACGGTAAAAAATAATGGCCCTGCAGATCCACAACACCCTTACTGGCAAAAAAGAGCCCTTCACACCGCTCGACCCAAACCGGGTGACCATGTATGTGTGCGGCCCCACCGTGTACAACTATGTGCACATCGGCAATGCCCGTCCGGTGGTGGTGTTTGATCTTTTATTCCGACTGTTGCGCCGGCTTTACGGCAGCGAGCATGTGGTCTATGCCCGCAACATCACCGACATAGACGATAAGATCATCAATGCAGCGCGCGACATTGGCGAGCCGATCAACGCTATTACCGATCGCTTCAGCGCTGCGTATGCGGAAGATATGGCAGCCCTCAACGCCCTGCCACCGGATATCGTTCCGTTCGCCACCGATCATGTGGCCGACATGATCAGCATGATCGAAACCCTGATTGGCAAGGGCCATGCTTACGCCGCGGAAGGCCATGTACTGTTCGCAGTCCAGTCAATGCCAAACTACGGTCGCCTGTCGAAACGCTCACTGGATGACATGATTGCCGGCGCCCGCGTGGAAGTAGCGCCATATAAGAAGTACCCCGGTGATTTCGTTTTATGGAAACCAAGCAGCGAGGACCAGCCTGGCTGGGACTCCCCCTGGGGTCGCGGTCGGCCGGGCTGGCATATCGAATGCTCAGCTATGATCAGCCGCCATCTCGGCAAGGTCATTGATATTCATGGCGGCGGTCAGGATCTGATCTTCCCGCACCACGAAAATGAAATTGCTCAGGGCTGCTGCGCCCATGACACCGATTATGTCCGTTACTGGATGCACAACGGCTATATCAATATCGACGGCGAAAAGATGTCCAAGTCGCTGGGCAACTTCCGCCTGGTGCGTGAACTGCTCAAGCAGTACCGCGGCGAAGTGCTGCGCTTTGCACTGCTGTCTTCGCACTATCGCTCGCCACTGAATTTCAGCGAAGACGTGCTCAAGCAGGCCGAGCAGACACTGGATTCGCTCTACTACGCCCTGCTCGGTCGTGGTGAGCACGTGGTCGCCCAGCCGGATTACCAGCTGCCAGCTGATCACCCGGTGCTGCTGGCACTGCTGGATGACCTGAACAGCGCCGGCGCCATCAGCGCCCTGCATGCCATTGCCGCCCAGCTGAACAAGGCCGAGGCCGCCGACAAGCCGCAACTCAAGGCCGAACTGCTCGCTGCCGCTGAGCTGCTCGGCCTGTTGCAGCAGGAGCCGGCCGACTGGTTCCAGAGCAAGGGCGGCAGCGATGGCATGAGCAGCGAACAGATCGACGCCCTGATCGCCGAGCGCAATGCCGCCAAAAAAGCCCGCGACTTCGCCCGCTCCGATGCCATCCGTGACGAGCTTCTGGCCGCCGGCATCGTGTTGGAAGACACCCGCGAAGGCACCCGCTGGTCACGCAGCTAATGAACCCGGCTTAACCCGGGCCTTTGTCTGGTGTAGCCCGGGAAACAGCATGATGCGAGGTGTTAGCAGCGGATAATTTCACTGCCAAACACTCCAGATGCAACAAAGTGGCAAAAGGCCGACAAACCCCCTATCCTTCGCCCTACACCAAACTCCACCAAGGACCCTATGAAACGCCTGCTGCTGGCCACAATCCGTGCCTATCAGTACCTACTCAGCCCCTGGGTGGGCAATCAGTGCCGTTTCTATCCAACCTGTTCTAACTACGCCGCCGAGGCCATTGAGCTTCATGGCGCCGTCAAAGGCGGCTGGCTCGCCATTAAAAGAATCAGCAAATGCCACCCC
This sequence comes from Alcanivoracaceae bacterium, assembly GCA_029210325.1. Classification (GTDB taxonomy): domain Bacteria; phylum Pseudomonadota; class Gammaproteobacteria; order Pseudomonadales; family Alcanivoracaceae; genus PGZG01. The sequence goes on from JARGPU010000006.1 coordinate 100,033, forward strand.
TGGCACCCAGGCGGCTTTGATGCCGTTCCCGGCAGCCCGGCGTGCAGCTGTGACCTGGCACAAGGCGACAAGTCATGACTCGCTCACAGGCCCGTAGATTCTGCTTCGCTCTTACCAGCGTGCTGCTGCTGGCCCAACTACTCTTGGCATGGCATATCCCCAGCCATCTGCATGATCACCAGCATGACGTCTTTACCTCGCTAACGGCGGACCAGCCCGTTGGCGACCAACAACCACAAAGCAATGAGCCCTGCTCTCTCAGCATCAATGGCCATGGCGTTGCCTTAACTTGTGCACTGCAAACCTGTTGCTCTGACACGCCGTCACAGCAGCCATTTGCCTACTGGCAAACAACCTACCGATCTCTTTACTCCCTCTCCTATCAGGCCCGCGGGCCGCCGCTCCACAGCTGAATTCCGGTTCCACCCGACAATTCATTCTGTTTTCAGGAGCGTTTTATGAACAAGCCTCTTTCCCTGTTGGCCATGCTGGCCGGCAGCACCTTTTTTGCCCAGCCAGCCCATGCCAATACCAATGACATGCGCAGCTTCAACCCCGCCATCTCCGTCATCATTGACGGGCTTTATTATCACGACAGCGTCGACGGCGAAGGCATGGAGATCCTTGAGGAACATGACAGCGCGCTGCACAGTGGCGGTCACGCCGGTCACGAGCATGGCGGCCTCGGCCAGGGATTTAACCTGCGTGAACTTGAACTAACCATGTCCGGCTCGGTTGATAGCTACTTCGACGCCTACGTCACATTGGCGGTGTCCGACGGCGAGGCAGAGATTGAGGAAGCATGGTTCCAAACCCGCTCTCTGCCAGCGGGGCTCACGCTGAAGGGCGGGAAATTCCTTAGCGCCATTGGTTATCACAACGAGAAACACCTGCACAGCTGGGACTTCACCGACCAGAACCTGGCCTATATGAGCCTGTTTGGCGATCACGGACTCAGCGATGCCGGAGTTCAGCTTAGCTGGCTTGCACCCTCCAGCACTTTCCTGCAAATCGGCGCCGAGCTTCTTCAGGGCAGCGATCTGGAGGTGTTCGGCAACTCGCTGGATGGCGATGAAATTGTTGAGGAGTGGATCGAAGAAGGCTTCGCCAACCCGCCGGCCGACGAAGATGATCTTGGCCTACCCTTACGCAAAGGCCCGCTGCTGAGCGTTGGCTACCTGCGTGTCGCCCCAGATCTTGGTACCCGCCACGCCCTTCAGCTTGGCGCCTCTGTTTCTCGCCACGGCAGCCAGCAGGCCTTCCATGAAGAAGGCCCGGATGCTTTTGTCAGCGAAGGCAGCGCCAACCTTTATGGTGTTCAGGCAGTCTATAAGCGCTTCGCTACCGGAGCTTATGGCAAGGGCGGTTTTGCCATCCAGGCAGAGGCCTTTCAGGTAGAGTCGGACCAGACCGTGACATACCACACCGACCCGCTGGAAATAGGCGCTCCGCTAACACTTAAGCAGCAGGCAGCCTATATCCAGACCACTTGGAGCTTTGCTCCGCGCTGGAGCGTGGGTCTGCGCCATGCAGCAGCGGGTATCAGCGGCGAACTGGTCGAGGACGGTGACAAGGAAGACATCAGTGGCTCGCGGCAGAACAGTATCGCACTGACCTGGCGGGCTACCGAGTTTTCCAAGCTACGTCTGCAGGCCAACCGCAACAGCGTCGCCACTGACGCCGGACGCGAGGACTTCAACCAGATCATGCTGCAGTACAACATGAGCCTTGGCGCCCATGGCGCGCATACGTTCTGAGAATAAAATCAGACAAACCAAGATATCGGGGCAGCAACTTGCCCCGACATCCGGAGGCACCATGAAAACACTCAAGCTTTTTCTCGCCACAGCCGTGCTAAGCACTGCATCGCTGGGCAATGCCGCAATCAACGTATTTACCTGCGAGCCGGAATGGGCAGCCCTGACGCGAGAAATCGGCGCCGATCGAGTGCGCGTCAGCACGGCCATTAGTGCCGACCAGGACCCTCATCAAGTGCAGGCCCGGCCCAGCTTGATCAGCGCAGTGCGCCAGGCCGACCTGGTTTTCTGTAACGGCGCCGAGCTGGAAATTGGCTGGCTGCCAGTACTGCTATCCCGGTCAGCCAATGCAAAAGTGCAAAGCGCTCCTGGACTGCTATATGCAGCCGATCAGGTCACCCTGATCGAGCAATCCAGCTCTGCTGATCGAGCCCATGGAGATGTCCACGCTGCCGGCAATCCTCATGTGCACCTTGACCCCCATCGCATCGCCATGGTGGCCAAGGCACTGACCGAGCGCCTCGCCACCCTGGACCCACAAGGCAAGGCGTACTATCAGCAAAAGCTTGAGGATTTCCTGCAGCGCTGGCAGGCCGCCATTAACAAGTGGGAGTCTCGCGCTTCCCATCTCAAGGATACTAAAGTGGTGGTACATCATCGCTCGTTCAGCTACCTGCTCAACTGGCTAGGCATGCACCCCATCGCGGAGATGGAACCGAAACCCGGACTACCGCCCACTCCAAAACATCTGGGGCAAATACTTGGCAAAGTGGATAAGGAAAATATCAGACTGATTCTTTTTACCAGCTTCAACGGCAATCAGGGTGCTAACTGGCTGGCCAAGCGATCCGGAGCCTGCACCATTCAACTCCCTTTTAGTCACGAAAAGTCCTTGTTCGCTCTCTATGATGAGCTGATAGATATACTGGTCAGCAAACAAGCCGATTGTCTATGAACATGACCGACAGCCTGCATATCCTTTGGCCCGCCTTTATCGCCGGCGCGTTGGTTCTGGCCACTCATGTCCCACTTGGCAGGCAGGTTCTCAAGCGCGGCATCATCTTTATTGACCTCGCCGTTGCCCAGGCAGCGGCCACCGGCGCACTGGCCAGCCAAATGCTGCTCGGCGACACGGCAGTTATCTGGCAGCAAACCGGAGCATTAGTCGCAGCGCTATTGATGGCAGTCAGTTTGCATGCCCTGTCAAAGCGTCATGCTCATATTCAGGAGGCGCTGATTGGCGGCAGCTACATTCTGTTGACCTCCTTCGCCGTACTACTGGTCAGTCACGATCCGCACGCCGGCGAGTATCTTCATCAGGCGTTATCGGGACAGATACTATGGGTAACACCTGAACAGCTAGCGTGGCTCGCCGCAGCCAGCATCGTGGTCGTTGCCTTGATGCGGTACGGCAAACAGGAGCTATCCGGATTTTATTTACCGCTGGCCATTGCCGTAACAGGTGCCGTTCAGACAGTTGGCGTCTATCTGGTGTTTGCCAGCCTGATTTTTCCGGCACTGGCATCAATACGGCTTGTCGACGCAAATGGCATTGGCCGCGGCCTGCTGGCAGGAATCGCGGGGCTTGTTAGCGGCCTGATAATAAGCCTGCTGGCAGACCTCCCCAGCGGCCCCACCATCGTAATAACACTAGCCATCAGCGCCGCCGCCGTCGCCCGCAGCAATCGGTGGTGACATGGGCTACAATTCTGCGCATTGACGCTCCGGAGACAGTGATGAAAAGACTTTCTGCCTTAACCTTGGCCCTGCTAGTTCTGGCCCCAATACATGCCAACGCCGACTCTGGCGGGTTTGCTGCTATAGATGCCGTTTTTACCCACATTGATCCGAAGAATGTGGCCGGCAGCGCTAATGTCAATGCTGTGCAATTTCGCTTCGGCGCAGCACTGAACAGCGCTGCGACACTGGCCGGAGAGTTCCGCGCGGGACTTGGCTTTGGCAGAGACACCAGCGGCGGCGTTCGCTATGAAATGGACCGTCATTTTGGCGCTTATTTTCGAGGCCAGTTTCCTAACCGTATGCCGCTGCGCCCATATGGTCTGATCGGTGTGACCCGGGTAGAAACCACCCAGGCTGGCCGTGGTGAAAACTACAACGACATGTCTCTAGGGCTTGGCGCCGATTACTCCATTAATCGGGATGTCTTCGTCAGCGTTGAATACCTTCGCGCGGTCGATCGCAGCGAGGCAGAGGTAAGCAACTTCACTATTGGTGTAGGTGCACGCTTCTAAGCTCGCTGGCACAAACAAAAAAAGGGCCCGGCTTTTCAGTCGGGCCCTTTTTTTGTTTGTGCCAGGAATCAAGGTATGGGCAGGTAACCGCCCGGTAGATTCTTGGTGACGATAGCCACCGCATTATGAGCATGCAGACTCTCAAGATGGTTTACCCGTAACCAGAAGTCCTTGTATAGCGGCTGCTCATCTACCACCACTTGCAAACGACGCGCAGCATCCTCGCAGAACATAAGGTTTTGGCCGTTAAGGCGGGCAAACTCCTGCTCATCCTCGCGTTTGACCGCAGTCTGCACCGGAGTTTTCAGCGCCCCTTCAATGGCATCAATAAGAGCGGTAATAGGGAAGCCGGTCTCTTCCGCATGATCCAGCAACACCCGCACCTGAGCCACAGAACGCTGACTATGCGGGGTGGCCACAATGCCCTGCTCCGTACCCAGCCACTCAGCCACTTGCTCCGCCGGAATGGTGCCGACATCACCAAACTGATTGCGGAAGGCGTCCTGAATAAGCTGCCGGGCCAGCGCAGCAGAACAAGGGCAAGTAGAAGAGTATGGAACCTCCACCGACAGCTCGATACGCAGCTCGCCTTTGGAGAGTGTGCCGCAGATGCTGACCGGGTAGCTCTTCCAGCCAAAATAATTACTCTTCAACGATTCGCGGCGCATGGAATATTCGAAGTCTAGCTGAACGAATGCCTGATCACTCAAGCCATCATGGCTAGCCAGGAAGGTACTCAGCAATTTTTCAATCGAGGCAGCACTGACCGAACAATCTGCGAAGGTCTCCTCGAGAGTCAGGTACAGACGCGACATATGAATGCCGCGAGCTGCTGGATCCTGCAGGTTCACATAGGCCTGAATCGAAGTACTGATCGGCCTCTCTCCCGCCAAGGTATCACTCAGCTTTGCCGGCAGATGAATCTCACTCATGCCGACCCAGTCGAGCTTGCTGTGAATATGGCGGCTGGCACTACTGGCCACATCCGGCATGTCTTTGACAGTGGCAGAGCCCTGTTGGCTTTTCATCAATATCTCCGTTGGCCGCTCTACATTTAGCGCCCGCGAACATTAAACGGCTGCGCGTGCTTCTCGGGGGGTGGCAAGTCTAGCAGATAAGGCCTGCCGAATAGACGCAGGCCCCGTGTGGCTTTGGCTCTGCCAGATATAGCCTGCTGCTATCACTGTCCAGCTGCCGTGAATATCCCGCCACAGGGAAAATGCTTAGTTCTCATACATTTTGATGTCTAAGCATTTTTCAGGTATAGTTTGGCCTCCCTGAGCAAAGAAAGAGCACTGCGAATAACTTATTTCGCTTTTATATCATGTAGTTATGGTTATTGCTCAGAAAGCGACACAGGGATGCACCAATAATGAACATATTTTTTACTCATATATCAAAGGAGCGGGACGAAACCCGATGGCCCGACACGACGACGTGCTGATTGCCCTGCGCCGGATTATCCGCGCCACAGACCTCTACTCCCGCCGCCTGAGCCGGGAGTCCGGGCTGACAGCACCACAACTGCTGATCCTTCAGGCAATCGGCGCCCAGGGCGAAATCACCATGGGCGATATTGCTGCCGAGGTATCCCTTAGTCAGGCCACCGTGACCACGATCCTGGATCGTCTGGAGTCGCGCGGACTGGTAGTGAGGGAGCGTGGATCCTCAGATAAGCGCAGGGTTTACGCCCACCTGACTGAGGCCGGGCAGGCATTGATTACCAATGCTCCTGAGCCACTTCAGGAAACTTTTGTAAAGCGATTTACCGCCCTAAGAGACTGGGAACAATCCCAGATCATCAGCGCGGTGGAACGCATCGCCAGCATGATGGATGCCGACGATATTGATGCTTCGCCGGTACTTGATGTCGGCGCCATTGACCGCGGTCAAGGGCTGACCGACGCATCGCCCCTTCTTCCGGAAGGGCAGCGCAGTGGCCGCACCGCTCGCCGCTAAAACAACAGCATAAACAGGAGAATCATTACATGTTTGCTGATACCGCCGTGCCCACCGCCGGCACCAACCAGACCCAACCCGACATCGACGTCAGCCTGCGTAAGCCAGACGGCGAAGACGGTGCCAAGCTTCACGCTCTGGTACACCGCTGCAAGCCCCTCGATGAGAACTCACTGTATTGCAATCTGTTGCAATGCACTCACTTTGCAGACACCTGCGTGGCTGCCGAGATGGATGGCGAGCTGGTCGGCTTTATCTCTGGCTATATTCCGCCAAAGCAGCAAAACGTCCTGTTCGTCTGGCAAGTTGCAGTGGATGAAAAAGCCCGCGGTCTTGGCCTCGCCTCACGGATGCTAAGCGAACTACTGGATCGCGATGAATGCCAGAATGTGCAGTTCATCGAGACAACGATCACCCCGGACAACGACGCATCCTGGGCTCTTTTCCGGCGTTTCGCTGACAAGCGCAACTACCGCACCGAGACTTTTATCCTGTTTGACAGCCGCGTTCACTTTTCCGGCGCCCACAAGGATGAGCACCTTCTTCGCATTGGCCCGTTTAACCGCACTCAGGTTGACGACACGCTAAGCCACTAAACACAAGGAGAATTTAATGAACACCAAAATGGACACCGATGTTTTTGACCGGATTGAATCTGAAGTGCAGAGCTATGCTCGCAGCTTCCCGGTATTGTTTGCCAAAGCGAAAGGCTCTTATCTTTATGATGAGAACGGTGAGGCGTACCTGGACTTTCTTGCCGGAGCCGGAACGCTGAACTACGGCCACAACAACCCCGTGCTGAAAGAAAAGCTGATCGCCTATCTGACCGAGGACTACATTGTTCACGGCCTGGATATGCATACAGTTGCCAAGCGCAACTTCCTGACCATGTTCGAGGACGTAATTCTCAAGCCGCGCAACATGCAGTACATCATGCAGTTCACTGGCCCAACAGGCACTAATGCCGTTGAAGCGGCGCTGAAGATTGCCCGCAACATCAAAGGCCGTAGCAATATTATTACGTTCACCAACGGCTTTCACGGTGTGTCCCTTGGTGCGCTGGCAACCACAGGCAACAGCCACCACCGTGGTGCCGCTGGTGTGTCACTGACCAATACCTCGGTAATGCCCTATGACGGCTACCTTGGCACCGGCTTTGATACAACGGAAATGATCGACAAGATGCTGTCAGATAGCTCCAGCGGCATCGACCACCCAGCCGCTGTCATTGTCGAAACAGTGCAAGGCGAAGGGGGCATTAACGCGGCCAGTTTTGAATGGCTACGCAATCTCGAAAAAGTATGTAACAAGCATGACATGCTGTTGATTGTTGATGACATTCAGGCCGGCTGTGGTCGTACTGGCTCGTTCTTCAGCTTTGACGAGATTGGCATTAAACCTGACATTATTACCCTGTCCAAGTCGCTAAGCGGCTATGGCCTGCCGTTCTCTGTAGTGTTGATGAAGCCGGAGCTGGACCAGTGGAAGCCAGGCGAGCATAACGGTACTTTCCGTGGCCACAACCCTGCTTTCGTTACCGCAACTGCGGCTCTTGATCACTACTGGCGCGATAACACCTTCGCCACCGAGATTAAGAGAAAGGGCGAGATCATTACGGAACACTTCCGTGCCATTGCTGATCGCTATGACGATTACTGGTTCCACCTGAGCGGACGAGGCATGATGCAGGGTCTGGTATGCCGTGACGGCACTCTTGCAGGTGAAATTACCTCGGAAGCGTTTAATCACAAGCTGGTCATTGAGACATCTGGTGCTGACGACCAGGTAATCAAGACCCTGTGTCCGCTGACCATCAGCGAAGAGGATCTTGTTCGCGGACTTACCATTGTTTCCGATAGCGTCGATATCGTGATGAAGGACCGGATCAAGCAGCAACGTCGTGGCAAAGTCAGCGTGGTTGCCTAATGCCGAAAGACCATCTGACTATGCCCCGGGCAATCCTGCGCGTGCTGAGCTGCTCTGCTGATCACTTCGGCATCGGCCAGCAAGACGCGCAGGAAATACTGAATCACTGGAAGGAGCAGTTCGTAGCATGATCGTTCGCACTCTTGAAGAAGCTCGCAATAGCGAGCGACGTGTAGTCGCTCCCAATGGTAACTGGGAGTCCGTGCGCCTGAGCCTGAAAGATGACGGCATGGGCTTCTCGTTCCACATCACCACTATTCATGCCGACACCGAAACCCATATCTGGTATCAGAATCATCTGGAGACGGTGTATTGCATCAGTGGCGAGGGCGAGATTCACACCCTGGCCGACGGCAAGACCTATCCGATCCGCCCAGGCACTGTGTATATGCTGGATAAGCATGACGAGCATTACCTGCGCGCCAACCGTGGCGTAGATATGGTGATGGCCTGTGCCTTTAACCCGCCTTTAAGCGGCAAAGAAGTGCATGATGAGAATGGTGTCTACCCAGTTGATAACAGCTAGCAGGCACGGCCGGGTAATACCGCAGCACACATCCCGGAGTACATCAGCAAGTCCACCAAGGCGGGGCCGTTTACCCCTAGTGTAGAGCCTGCGTATACTGCGAGAATAATAAATATAAAGGCATAGCCACCAAATCATGTCTCTGCGCAGGCTGCTAGTAAGCAAAGGCAACCCCATGTTCTGGCCGCCCGCAGAGGGGGCCCTGCTCGCCTGCTTCATGACCATCCTGATGAACCTGCTGTTTCTGGCCACCGGGCTAATTGCCGAGGTGCTGCCGCAACTTGCCATGCATGTTCAACAACCCGTATTGCGTCAGTTCAACCTGTTTTCTCTGGCCATGATTGCTCTCTGGAGCAGCGTCTTTGGACTGATTTTAGTGATCCGCCGGAACAACCCCCAAAGTCAGATCCCTGGGCTGATAGTCACTTACCTGTTTGGCCACCCCATGGTAGTCATGGCCTACTTCAACGGTGTCCACTCTATGGTCACCGGGCTGCTACTAGCGGTCACCCCGGCATTCGGCTTTGTCATGTTCAGAAATCGTCATGTGGTGAATGCTCTGCTGCTGATCTGGCTGGAAGTCATTCTGCTTGGTCTTGCCGTCAGCCTTGGCTGGCTTACTGATGCGCCCCTGTATGGCGATCAGCCACCAAACCGTTTTCTTGTGCCCATATGGTTTTTCATTCAGGTATTGATCGGCTTCCCGGTGGCGCTGGCATTGCTGATGATTACTCGCTATATCGTCAGCACTCTGCGCACCCGCGAGGCCCAGGTGCGGGAACTGTCCCGCCGTGACGCCCTTACCGGAGTGTGGAATCGCGGCTATCTGAACGAGTTAATTGCCCGGGAAGTGGCGCTAGCGGAGCGCAGTGGCCAGCCTTTGGCGATGGTGGTGGCGGACCTCGACCTGTTTAAGCGAATAAATGATGAGCACGGTCATGCAGCAGGCGATCAGGCACTGATTCACGCCGCTCGAAGCCTGGGCGCCAGCATTCGCGAAGTTGATCATTTGGGCCGTTACGGCGGAGAAGAGTTTGTCCTGCTGCTACCAAACTGCGACAAGGAAAACGCCCGCATCACGGCAGAACGCTGCCGCAAGGCACTATCAGCAGAGCCGGTTAAAACTGAGCAAACGGAGCTGACACTAAATGGCAGCTTCGGTGTTGCCTCTGTCCGTGGCGGCAAAATAAATAGCGATGAACTTTTCCGCCAAGCGGACCGAGCCCTTTATCAAGCCAAAGAGGCGGGGCGCAATCGGGTGATGGTAGCCAACTGATTCAAATAGCTGCCAGCATCTCTGCCGGTCGCCGCAGCTTGACCAGCTTCTGGTACAGCGCCTCCGCATCCGCACAGTCCCTGCGCAGATAATTAAGCCACTGCTTCACGCGCCCGCTTACCTGGCTATCGGAACCGCTACCGTCCAACTCGCGGATAAATTTCTGCAAATGGCCCAGCACTTCAGGCCAGCCATTATCGAGAAGTTCTCCGCGCAAGCGGCGCGCCAAAAACGGGTCACTCACCGCACCACGCCCCAGCATCATTGCCTCACATCCCGACTCTTGCGAGCAGCGCCGCGCATCTTCGACAGTCCAGATTTCACCATTGGCGATAACCGGCAAGGCCAACGCCTCGCGAATTAATCCGATACGGTCCCAAAAGGCCGGCGGCCGGTAACCCTGACTTTTGGTTCGGCCATGCACCGTCAGCCAAGCCGCACCGGCGGCTTCGATGCCCCGGGCATTGTCCAACGCGAGCTCGCCGTCGAGATTGCCCAAACGCATCTTGGCGGATACCGGAATGACTGCTGGCACCGCACGACGCACTGCGTCCACTACCTGATACACCCTCTCCGGCTCATCCAGCAGCACGGCACCACCGCCATGACGGTTCACTGTCTTCGCCGGACAACCAAAGTTCAGGTCAATCGCAGGGGCGCCGAGTTCCGCCGCCCGGGCAGCGTTATCTGCCATACACGCCGGGTCTGAGCCGAGCAGCTGAACATGCACCGGGGTGCCACTACGAGTGCGAGCATTGCCTGCCAATTCGGGACACCAGCGGTAAAACACCTTGGCCGGCAGCAGTGTGCCACTGACACGGACAAACTCGGTCACGCACCAGTCGTAACCGCCGATATCTGTCAAAGCCTGGCGAACCCAGAAATCCGCCAGACCTTCCATTGGAGCAAGGATGATTTTCATGGCGGCCATGATAGCATCGGCTCTTGTTCTTCACTGCGACGGATCATTCATGGGCTCTGATTTCCTGCTGGCTACTCTATTCAATCTATCGGTCAACCTGATCTACACCATTGTCGCCCTGATGGTCGGAGTGCTGGCTCTCAAGTTTGTCGACAAGCGCTTACTGGAGCGCGTCGACATCGAAGAAGAGCTGAAGAACAACAATATTGCAGTGGCAATATTTGCCTCTACCATTCTGTTATTTGTGGCGTTGATAGTGTCATTCGGATTGAAAGCCTGATCCGCCATGACGGATAGGAGTATCGGCCTGGCGCTGTTCGCTCTGGTAGTGATCGGTCTGCTGTCTGGCAAACCGGAAGCTCGCTCCGACATGCCTCTGGATAACGTCTATTCACCAACACTGCTGCAGCAACTCCGCACCCCCTCTGAGGAGGAGCTACTGCTGGAGCAACTGGGCCATGCAGCTCATCTGGATAACCCTGAGCAGGCCCGCCGGGGCGCGGTACGCAGCGTGCCGGAACAGTGGCGCTTGAGTGACTATGAAGTTCGTCAGACCGTGCAAAGCATGAGTGTTGAAAGACGCTCATACACCTACACTTGGAACCTGCCCTCGGGCACCCCGTTCGCCATTACCGCAGAGGGAACATTTCAGCAGCATCATTTCGCCCACGGCTACCTGACTGATTGGCAACCATTCGCCGCAAACCGCTCTTGGGAGCCCTGGTATGCGGTGGCGCAGCGACTGAGCTATCAACGGGATCACCACCGTTATGCTGGACGTCTGGATGTCTGGCAAACCGGCGCCGAATCCTGGCGTCTGGGCAGTGGGGACTGTGAGGACCATGCCTTGCTGCTGGCAGACTGGCTGAACCGCCAAGGCGAGGATGCCAGAGTAGTGTTGGGAAAGTATCAGGGCGAAGGCCATGCCTGGGTGGTAATCATTCGGGACCAGCGAGCCTGGCTGTTGGAAGCAACGCGCAAGTTTGGCCGCCGGGCGCTTCGCCAGTACCCTCTGGCCAGCACACTACCGGACTATCAGCCAGCCGCCATGTTCAACCGCGACACTCTATGGATTAACGACGGCAGCCACAAAACAACCCGATATGACGGCCCCGCATGGCGAGTGGCCGCTCACTTTCAACCTTGAGGCAGTTATGTTTAGCAGCTCGATACACCCTCGTTTTTCGGATACCGATGCTCTCGGCCATATCAACAACACGGTCATCCCGGTGTGGTTTCTGGAGGCCCGCGAACCAGTGCTACGGTTGTTTTCACCGTCACTTGATGTCGCTAAAGCGGCGCTGGCGGTGGTGCGCATCGAGGTGGACTATGTGGCGGAAACCCGTTTCGGCAGCGATGTGGAAGTCATCACCAAGGTAGCGAAGTTAGGTAACAGCTCGCTACAACTGGCGCAAGAGGTTTGGCAGGAAGGCACGCTGACAGCTCGTGGGTTGGCCACTCTGGTGAATTTCGACCCCCGCGAGCGCCGGGCAACGGCCATCCCGGATCACGTGCGGGCGGCACTGGCAGAGCATACGTCAACGTCCAGTCAGGAATAGGGCCCTGCCGGCCAGGGGTGCAGCCAACGCCATAGCTCAGGAGGTCGCAAGAGGGGGCGGCGGCGGTTGCGGGCCGGCAAGGAGAGTTAATATAGCGCCGCGCCGGGCAGCTTCGCAGGCGAATTTTTATTCCTTTTTGGAATTAGTCAGCCCCGGCATCCTAACCAATCTGCTTTTCCCTTTGCCCCTCAGGGGGTTAGCTTTTTACCCATTCCCGCATCAGGAGTATCCCGCTGAGCGAAACCATCGCAGGATGTCAGACAACCAGACCGGTTTTCATCATTAAGCGGACAGCGGCGCTGCATCGGGGCGTTGGTGGCGCTACAATGCCGGCCCATTGACGGATTCACAGCGCCGAGGACTTCATGGCCCGTAAACCACAGCCCGCAAATCTGGAACAGTCGCTCGACACCCTCGAAACGCTGGTGGAACGGATGGAGTCGGGCGAGCTGTCCCTCGAGGAGTCTCTGAAAGCCTTTGAAGAAGGGGTCAAACTGACCCGAGAGTGCCAACAGGCGCTACGCAGCGCCGAGCAGAAGGTACGCATCCTGCTAGCCGCCGACGGCGAGCCAGAGGCTTTTGGCGACAGCAACGATGAGCAGTAACTTCGAAGACCTGCATGACTTTATGGCGGCACGCCGCCGCCGAGTCGAAGACACCATGCTGCGGCTGTTACCGAATAGCAGTAGTGCTGCGCCACGATTAGCTGACGCAATGACCTACGCCGCCATGGGTGGCGGCAAGCGGATTCGGCCGATTCTGGTCTATGCGGCGTGCGAGCTCGCCGGCGGTACGGCGGAAATTGCGGATGTGGCCGCCGCAGCCATAGAGCTACTGCATACCTACTCACTGGTCCATGATGATCTACCCGCCATGGACGACGACGACCTGCGCCGGGGCCGCGCCACCTGTCACCGGGCTTATGACGAAGCCACCGCTATTCTAGCTGGCGACACCCTGCATACACTTGCCTTCGAAATGCTGTCCAGTGCCGGCAACTACTCCGCCAGCCAGCGTGTAGATCTGATCCGCACCCTCTGCTACGCCGCAGGCGCCGATGGCATGGCCGCCGGACAGATGCAGGATATGCGGGCCCAAGGCCAGTTACAGACCCTCGCGGCACTGGAAGAAATGCACTACCTGAAGACCGGCCGCTTAATTACTGCGTCACTGCAACTGGGGCTGATTGCCTCCGGCCGTGAAGATGCGTCGCTGGCCTTTGCCTTGACTCAATACGGTGATGCGATCGGTCTCGCCTTCCAGGTTCAGGACGACATTCTCGACGTCACCGGATCCGCCGACGTGCTAGGCAAATCCAGTGGTTCCGATGAGAAGCTAGGTAAGAGTACCTTTCCCGGCCTGATTGGTCTGGAGCCCAGTCGCCAGCGAGCCACACAGCTATGCGACCAGGCCTGTGCGGCCATCGCCGGACAGGCTCCTGAGGACTCCATGCTAATCGCACTGGCCCGTTACATCATTGAGCGCCAACACTGAACTGAATCTTCACTGCCAGACAGCTATACTTCGCAACGCTGACTCAGCCTCATCTGAACACAGACATACGGACCCCATGGCCAAGACGTTTCACGACATCCCACTGCAACGACCGCAAACGCCGCTGCTCGACCGGGTGAGCCGGCCAGCGGACCTGCGGGCGCTCGACCGAGAGGATCTTGATCAGGTCGTTGATGAGCTTCGTGCTTATCTGCTCTGGTGTGTCGGCCGCACCGGCGGCCACTTCGGTGCCAGCCTCGGTGTCATTGAGCTGACCGTAGCACTGCACTATCTGTATCAGACACCAGAGGACCGTCTGGTCTGGGATGTCGGTCACCAGACCTACCCACACAAGATTCTCACTGGCCGCAGGGACGAGATGCTGGAAATACGACAGCAAAAAGGCATTTCCGGATTCCCCAAACGCAGCGAATCGGAATACGACACCTTCGGCGTGGGCCACTCATCCACATCTGTTAGCGCCGGACTGGGCATGGCGCTCGGTGCTCAGATGGCGGGCCGAGACCGCCGTGTGGCGGCAGTCATCGGCGACGGAGCCATGACGGCGGGGCAAGCTTTTGAAGCGCTGAATCACGCTGCCCATACCAAGGCCAATATGCTCGTGGTGCTGAACGATAACAGCATGTCCATCAGTCACAACGTCGGCGGCCTTGCCAATCATTTCGCCCGCATCTGGGCCAGCAAGAGCTATATCGCCCTGCGTGAGGGCGGCAAAAAAGTGCTGCAAAAAATGCCCGCTGCCTGGGAGTTTGTGCGCCGCACTGAAGAAAGCATGAAGAACATGGTCAGCCCGGATGCTTTGTTTGAGTCCATCGGCTTCAATTATATCGGCCCCATAGACGGCCACGATTTGCATGAGTTACTGCGCGTCATTGAAAACATGCGCGACCTCAAGGGCCCGCAATTACTGCATATTTATACCACCAAGGGAAAGGGCTTCGCCCCGGCAGAGCTGGACCCCATCGGCTTTCATGCCATCAACAAGATTGAGCCTAAAACTGATCAATCAGCTCCGGTAAAATCTGCTAGCGGCATCAAATATCAGGATGTTTTTGGTCAGTGGCTATGTGATACCGCCGCGCGTGATGAAAAGCTTGTCGCCATCACGCCAGCAATGTGTGAAGGCTCAGGCATGGTGCCGTTCAGCAAACGCTTTCCGCATCGCTTTCACGATGTGGCGATCTGCGAACAACACGCTCTGACGCTTGCTGCGGGTCTCGCTTGCGAAGGCCAGAAACCAGTGGTGGCGATTTATTCCACCTTCCTGCAGCGTGCCTATGATCAGCTTATTCACGATGTCGCCCTGCAAAATCTGGATGTCACGCTGGGTATCGACCGGGCCGGCATAGTCGGTGAAGATGGTGCCACCCATGGCGGCGTATTTGATATCGGCTTCCTGCGCTGCGTACCCAACATGATTATCGCCGCGCCGTCAGACGAGAACCAATGTCGTCAATTGCTCACCAGTTGCTACCGCTATCAGGGACCAGCTGCAGTACGCTACCCCCGTGGCACCGGCCCCGGTGTTGCCATGGAGTCAGGCCTTACCGCCCTGCCTATCGGCAAGGCCAATCAAGTTCGCACGGGGCATGGCATAGCTATTCTGTCGTTTGGCCCGCTACTTGGCGAAGCCCTTGCCGCCGGAGAACAGCTTGATGCCAGCGTCATTGATATGCGCTGGATCAAACCCTTAGATAGCGAGCTACTGGATGAACTGGCGCAGTCACACCAGTTGATTGTTACCGTTGAAGATCATCAACGCATGACCGGCGCCGGATCAGCAGTGAATGAGTACTTGATTGAAAAAGGCAGTAAGGTGGCACTGCTTAACCTTGGCCTGCCGGATGAATTCATTCATCACGGCAAGCGCGACTCATTGCTCGCCCAGCATGGACTGGATGCCGCAGGCATGGTCAGCTCCATCCGCAAAAGGATGGCGATGCTGTAAAGATTATTCAGCGGCCCGGCGCCAGCAATCACGCCCATCACGCTTAGCCTGATAAAGCGCCGCATCCGCAGCGGCCACCAGAGACTCAGGATGCATATATGGCAGTGGCACCCGGGTGGCGACGCCAGCGCTTACCGTGACATGATCCGCGCAGGCTGACTTCTCATGAGGTAGATTGCGCTGCCTCACGGCGTGCAAAATCTTCTCCACCATCTGCTGCGCAGACTCCTGGTCTACAACAGGCAAAAGCACGACAAACTCTTCGCCGCCATAGCGCGCCACCATATCCTGTGGCCGCACTGCCTGAGCGGAAATCGTATGTGCCAAATCACGCAGCACCTGATCGCCGCGCTGATGGCCGTAAAAATCGTTATAGGGTTTAAAAAAATCCACATCAAGCATGATTACTGTCAGCGGAGTGTTGTCGCGCTGACAGCTGCGCCATGCCTTATCCAGGCTGCTATCGAAGTAACGTCTATTGGCGAGGCCAGTCAGACCATCAAGAAACGAAAGGCGCTCCAGCTGATTGGCCAGCGCCTGAATGCGCTCATTATCCAGAACCAATAAGCGGGCATGCAGATGTTCCCGGCGCAACTGTCGCTCATCCCGATAGCGCAGCACCATGCCCAGCAAAGAGCCCCCAAGGAAGGTTGAGGCGGTCATGATCCAATCCATGGAAAGATCAAATATCAGAACGACAGCCGTAGCGATCAGCGTTCCTGCCAGAGTAGCCATCAACGCCCATGGTAGAAGCAAGTTCAAACCAAGAAACACGATCACCATGACAAAGATAGTGCCCTCGTGAACCAGGTAGTACATCTCGCTACCTTGAATAATGGAGGGGTGAACCAGGGCAAACCCGACTGCCACTGACACCACTGCGGCCATATACAACTGATAGTTGTGACGCAGCACATCTGCCACGGAAAGAAGCCATGTAGTGACAATCAACACCATAAATACGGCATAACTTGCCGGCCAGAAACCAATATTGGAAATGCCGCTGAACAAGACCAACGCTGCGCCAAGACCAAAATAAAGCAAAGTGACCGAGCCGATCATGCTGTTGAATCCATCAACCGCTCGATGATCGTGTTCCCGGCGAAAATCCGCCTCAAACTGCGCAGGCAGGCGCAACCAAAAGTCCCGCCGGGAGAGATGGGAAAGAATTAGCCCGTGCTGATCCGCCGGGTTGTTATTATTCTGCTCTGTCACTCCGACTCGCCTTTACCACCACCAGAGTACCGTCTGGATACATATAGCAGCATAGAGCCCAGCCACAAGATCATCCACCATAATCCCTGTACCTCCGTGGATGTGCTTATCAAGCCAGCCAATCGGCCACGGTTTGACGATATCAAACAGGCGAAACAAGGCAAAGCCAAGCAGCGCGGTAGCAATGCTCACTGGCACCAACACCATAGTCAGTAAAAAGCCGGCAAACTCATCCCATACAATGCCACCATGATCGTGGACACCCAGATCATGGGAGGTTTTACCGCATAGCCAGGGGCCAACCGCAATCACCAGCAGCAAAACAACCAAGTAACCCATCAGGGGCAGCTGGGCGGCGGCATACCAAATTGGCAACGCCGCTAAAGTGCCCATGGTGCCAGGCGCCTTCGGTGACAGTCCGCTGCCAAAACCAAAGGCCAGAAAGTGCACCGGGTTACGCATGTCAGGTTTGATGGCCATGTTTACTCCAGAACTCTGAAACGGGCCAGCCCGGTCAGGCTGTCCGGATGACGCAAACCATCGATAGTTGCATCAATACCGCTATCCAGTATTCGCCGCCACAAGCCCCATAACCGGCGTGTACTGCTGCGGCGGTCAAAGCTGGCCATGCCAGCCTGATACACCGCTTCTTTGACAACACGCAGCGACGGGCCAGCCAGCACCCGATGATCACTGATCAGAAAAGTATCCAGTGCACCAAAGGTGATAATTTGTGGCTTCGGCGATGGACGGAACTCAGCCAGCTCTTTGCCAGCCCGGGCGGCCATAATATTAGTCGCCGCAAGGCGCCCCATATCCATGGCATGGTAGGCCTGCTTGGGCAGCAACATGCCCGCCACTGAACTAACCGCATCGCCTATCACATACACCCCTTCCGCATGATCACTGTGTAGTGCCGCAGATACCGGAGCAAAGCCGGACGGATCATTCAGGTGGCTTTCTCGAAGCAACGCATGGGGGCCGACGCCGCCGGTCCAGATGACCAAATCCGCTGCCAGCATCTCACCACTGGCCAGCGATACCCCCATCTCGTTAACGACAGCGACTCGCTCACCCAGTCGAAAATTAACCGGCCAGCGCTGACAGTGCTGCCTGATTGCCTGATCCAGTGATTGCGGTAGCGCCGGCAGCACCCGCGTGGCGCTGTCGACCACCTCAATGGTCAGCCCTGGCCGTGCGCCGTAGGCGCGCAGAATTTCACCAAGCGCTTCCACTCCCTCGACACCAGCCCCAACCAGTACCAGACGCAATGGCCCGGGCCGACTACTTAGCCTTTCCAGCCGCTGGGCAATCCGCTGACAATCGGACACCGACTTGAAGGGCAGCGCATGCTCGTCAGCACCAGGGATTCCCCAAGTCTGATGACGCCCACCCACGGCAACAATAACCTGAGAAAATGGCTGTACCGAACCATCATCAAGGAATAACTCATGACGGTGCGCATCAATGCGCTGGACTCGCTGGCGATACCAGTCATGCCCCGCCTTGGCCAACAGCGGCCCACGCTCAACCCGCAGGTTATACGGACGGCGCAGCCCGGAAATCAGCTCATGAATATTAGGCAGCCATTCCAATGCGCCAGCCGGCTCATAAACTCTGGCGGCGACCCGTCCGGCAAGAGCACGGGCTGCCGTCATACCGCCGAGACTGGCCCCAACTATTACGACCGGGCGAATATCATGCATCGTCGCTGCCTCCCGCGAAGTGATCCCAGCCCGCGGGCAGGCTGGCAAGTGGATTGCCCGCCGCATCCAGAACGCGAATGCCATGGCGCGCTTCTACCCGGCCAATTTCACGCCACTGGGCGGGCAAATTGAACACCGGCGGCACAGTAAACAGCAGCAGGTAGTCGTCCCCACCGGCCAGCTGCGCCTGCTGGCGCAAGCCCTCGTCAGCCCACTCATTCAACGCTGCCGAGCGAGGCAACTGGGCCAGACGGATATCGGCACCAAGCCCGCCGCTGTCCCCCAGAATATGACCGAGATCCGCCAACAAGCCATCAGAAATATCAATACAGGCGCTAGCCAGTCCGCGCAGTCGGCAGCCCAGCTCAAGCTGCGGCTGGGGCCGGCTGAAAGCTTGCACCAGAGCACCATCTCGCTGGCCCGCCTGCCAGCATTGCAAGCCGGCGGCCGCCTCCCCTGGCACGCCGCCCACACAGATGCGATCGCCAGGACGGGCGCCGCTACGTAACAGCGCCTTGCCGGCCGGCACTTCCCCGGTGGCCTGCACAGTAATCGACAAAGGCCCGCGGACCATGTCACCACCAACCAGAGTAATGCCAGCCTGTCGGGCAAGCTCATCAAAGCCCGCGCAGAATGCCTCCAGCCAAGGCTCGTCAACCGTCGGCAAACTAAGGCTGAGCAGGCACCAGCGGGGCTTGGCGCCCATCGCGGCAAGATCAGAAAGGTTAACCGCCAGCGAGCGCCAGCCAATATCAGCAGCGGGAAGATCTTCGGGGAAGTGACGACCGGACAGCAGTGTGTCCATGGTCATCGCCAGCTGCATGCCGGCCGAGGGTAACAGCAGCGCTGCATCATCGCCTGGCCCGAGCAACACCCCGGAGCCGGTACGGCCGCGAAAGAACCGGCGAATCAGATCGAACTCATTCACTCCGGCCCCCATCCATGCAGCAGACCCGCCAGCAGGAGCGGGTCAAGGAAAGATCAGAAACCGCGCACCTCTTCTGTGCGCAGGCGGCGTGCCACCTTGTCCAGCACCCCATTGACGTACTTAAAGGAATCGTCCGCACCAAACACCTTGGCAAGCTCAATGCCCTCGTTGATGATCACCCGCCAAGGGACATCAGGGCGAGCCAGCAGTTCAAAGGCGCTGATCCGCAAGATCGCCTTCTCGACCTGAGACACTTCGGCCAACGGCCGATCAAGGGCCGGCTGCAGGGCCGCATCGAGCTCGGACAGACGCGCCGGAACACCATGCAGCAACTCATGAAAATAGGTCCGGTCGACCTTCTTCATGTCATTATCAGTGAGAAACTGCACTTCAATGTCGCCGACATCATTCTTCGACAATTGCCATTGATAGACAGCCTGCAGGGCAAAGCGGCGCGCCTTGCGACGCGCCGCCGGGGTAGATGGAGCCGGGGTCTGGTCGGTCATCAGAGCTGCTTGAACAGGCTGACCATTTCCAAAGCACAGAGAGCCGCTTCGGCCCCCTTGTTGCCAGCCTTGGTGCCAGAGCGCTCGATGGCCTGCTCAATGCTATCCACCGTCAGCACGCCAAAGGCTATAGGCACGCCGCTAGCATTCTGCACCGCAGCAATACCTTTGGCGGCTTCGCCCGCCACATATTCAAAATGGGCGGTACCGCCGCGGATCACCGCGCCCAGAGTGATAATCGCGTCATAGCCGCCCTTATCGGTCAGGCGCTTGGCCGCCACCGGCATTTCCCAGGCGCCTGGCACACGCACCACGGTAATGTCGCCAGCGTTAACCCCATGGCGCGCCAGAGTGTCGACTGCTCCGCTAAGCAGAGCCTCGACCACAAAACTGTTAAAGCGGGAAACAACAATCGCATAGCGACCGCCCACATTCTGAAAGTTGCCTTCGATGGTCTTGAATTCGGTCATGTAACCCCCTGACATCGGCCGCAGCCGGAAAAGGCGTACATTGTAACCAGTTCGTCGCCTTTGTTCCTGTGGAAAATAACCAACACCATAGTTTGCACAGCTTTACCTGCAGCCATCTCTGCCTCTACCGCTCTTGATCGGTGCCAGCCGGAAGCAAGAGCGGGCTGATAGACATGGCCCCCATGTGCGTCACACGCACGGATTCCACCGGTGTTACATGGCTGGCAACCACACTTAACGACTGACTATAACGCTCACCTACGGAATTGATGTCATGGGCGCTGCCATACATATGGGGATAATAGACGGGAATCAATCAGGCTCCCCCTATGGAATACTTTCACACCAGAGCAGGACACCGCTTAGCCTGTTCCAACCAAGGCCCCGAAGATGGCACGCCAATAATCCTTCTGCATGGCGGCGGTCAAACTCGCCATGCATGGCAAGGCAGCGCCACCGTTCTAGCGCAGGCCGGCTGGAGAGCCATCAGTGTAGACTTAAGAGGTCATGGCGACAGCGATTGGCCGGGTGATTACCAGATTCGTCAATTTGCTGACGATATTATTGACCTAACGCGGTCACTTCAGCGTAAACCGGTACTTGTCGGAGCCTCACTGGGCGGACTCGCCTCGCTAATTGCAAATGGTGACGCCAGCGGCGAGATCTCCCGAGCCCTGATACTGGTTGATATCGCACCACGACTGCGGGCCGACGGTGTTGATCGGATACTTGGCTTCATGGCAGCGCACCGTGATGGTTTTGCATCATTGGAGGATGCCGCTGTAGCCGTTGCAGCATATCAGCCGCAACGCACCCAACGCAGCAACCCGGATGGCCTCAAGAAAAACCTGCGCCAGAGGCCCGACGGTCGCTGGTATTGGCACTGGGACCCAAAGATGCTGGAGGACTTCCAGCGCGGCCGGGCAGAAAGTGATGTGCATGATGATGAGCGGTTCTACACGGCAGCAGAAAAACTCAGCCAACCTGTGCTATTGGTCCGTGGCAGCCACAGCGATGTAATTGACGAGTCAATCACTGCAGAGTTCCGCCAGCGCATTCCCGGCTCGAAGGTAGTAGATGTGAGTGGTGCCGGCCATATGGTAGCCGGCGACCAGAATGATCTCTTTGTCGATGCGGTAAAGGATTTTATAAGTCAGCTTTAGCAGGGCACCACCGGGGTGCCCTGCCGACAATTACTGCGCCTCAACGTATTCGACAATTTCCAGATCAAAACCCGAAAGGGCATTGAAGCGCATTGGCGATGACAGCAGACGCATACGGCGCACGCCCAGCTCACGCAGAATTTGCGAACCGGTGCCGATGTTACGATAGGCGGGACCACTGCTGTTAACCGGGCGACGCTTGCCGGAAAAATACTCCTCAATCATCCCCTGCATATGATTGGACGCGTAATCCTGACCTAAAATAATCACCACACCGGCATCACTGGCGGCAACCTCCTCAAGCACCAGATGCATATTCCAACCGGTTCGGCCGTCCATTTTAGCGCTCATCAAGTCTCGCAATGGGTCCACCTGATGCACGCGCACCGTGGTGATTTCCTCCGGCTCTGGCTTGCCCTTGACCAACGCCACATGGGTCATGTCATCCACCGTGTCACGGAACGCCAGCAAGCGGAATTCGCCATACCAGGTGGGCAACAAATTATCGCTAACCAGCTCAACGGTTTTTTCGTTGGTCATGCGATATTCAATCAAGTCTGCGATGGTGCCGATCTTCAAATCATGCTGCTCGGCGAACACTTCCAGATCAGGACGACGCGCCATGGTGCCATCATCGTTCATAATCTCGACAATCACCGCTGCCGGCTCCTTGCCCGCCATACGGGCCAGATCACAACCAGCTTCGGTATGACCGGCACGATGCAGCACCCCGCCGGGCTGTGCCATTAAGGGAAAAATATGGCCGGGCTGAACGATGTCAGCGGGTTTTGCATTTCTCGACACCGCCACCTGCACAGTCTTGGCCCGATCAGCAGCGGAGATGCCTGTGGTGACACCTTCTGCTGCCTCAATAGAAACGGTGAAATTCGTGCCTAACTGAGTGCCATTGCGGCCAACCATCAGTGGCAAATCAATCTGCTTGCAGCGTTCCTGAGTCAACGTCAGGCAGATCAAGCCACGAGCATGCTTGGCCATGAAATTAATCGCTTCGGGGGTGACATGCTCTGCAGCCATCACCAGATCGCCTTCGTTCTCGCGATCCTCATCATCCATCAGGATCACCATTTTGCCGGCGCGCAGGTCGTCAACCAGTTCTGCAATACTGTTCATCTTCATGCTTTTCTCCAGCAAGCCGTTACGACTTCAGGTAGCCGTTTTCGGCCAAAAATGCCATGGAAATTCCGCCTGACTCGCCGGGCTGCGCCGCACGCTCCCCCATCAGCAGACGTTCGAGATAACGGGCAATCACGTCCACTTCCAGATTTACTTTGCTGCCCGGCTGCCACTCGGCAATGGTCGTCATCTTTTGAGTGTGCGGCACAATGTTCAGACTGAACACCGCGCCCTCCACACTATTCACGGTAAGGCTGATTCCATCCACCGTGATTGAACCCTTGTGAGCAATGTACTTGGCCAACTCATTCGGCGCA
The DNA here is from genome assembly GCA_029210325.1 of Alcanivoracaceae bacterium. Taxonomy (GTDB): domain Bacteria; phylum Pseudomonadota; class Gammaproteobacteria; order Pseudomonadales; family Alcanivoracaceae; genus PGZG01. The sequence goes on from JARGPU010000006.1 coordinate 123,112, forward strand.
CGAATATCGAAACGAATCGAGCGGGCGTCCGGTTTCATGCTAACCACTTCGCCAAGACCATCAACATGGCCGGACACCAGATGGCCACCCAACCGAGTGGTTGGGGTCAACGCCTTCTCAAGATTGACAATGCTGCCGGCGCGCAAATTACCAAGCGTGGTCAGGCGCAACGTTTCACCGGACACATCGGCAGTAAACCCATCTCCCGGCAAGGTTACTGCGGTTAGGCATACACCATTCACCGCAATCGAATCGCCAAGCTGCACGTCAGACAAATCCAGCACACCGGTACGAATGCGCAGAGTGACATCACCACCCTTTGGCGTCAGGCTAACAATTTCACCTTTCGCTTCAACAATGCCGGTAAACATGTGTGTCTCCGTTTTTCAGTTCGCGACGATCCTCGCGACTATCGAAAAGTCAGCCTGGTAAATAAGTCAGGCAAAGATCGTCACCGACCTGCTCAACACGATCAAGCTGCAACCGTCGCTGCTCAGCCATACTGCCAATTTCCGGCAACGACAACAGTGGCCGCGCTGACGACCCTAGTAGCGTCGGCGCCATAAATACCACCAGCTCATCAAACAACTGCTCGCGAACAAAAGCACCCGCCAACATTGGCCCAGCTTCCACCAGCACTTCGTTACAACCGCGATTACCGAGCAACTTGAGCAGTTCGCGTAAATCGGTGCCGGAGCCAGAGCCGGGAAAAGCCAGCACTTCTGCACCGACTCGCTGCAATGCGCTGGCCAACACCGCTGATGCCTGAGTTATGATCAGCACATCGCCGTCCTCACCTAACAACCTGGCACCCAGGGGCAAGCGCAGCTTGCCATCCAGTACCACTCTTAGTGGTTGGCGCACAGCGCCGGGATAGTCATTTGTCGACCAGTCCTCGACACGCACGGTCAGCGCGGGATCATCCGCCAGCACAGTGCCGATACCGGTGATAATTGCCGATGAGCGGGCCCGTAGTCGCTGCACCTGTTGCCGTGCCGCCGACCCGGTAATCCACTTCGACTCGCCGCTGGCCATGGCGGTGCGGCCATCCAGACTCATGGCCAGCTTGATCCGCACCAGCGGCATGCCGGTTTGCATGCGTTTGATAAAACCGGGGTTGAGCGCCCGTGCCTGCGTTTCCAACAGACCGCACTCAACACTGATGCCGGCGTCACGCAGCTTCGCCAGACCCTGGCCCGCCACTAGCGGGTTGGGATCCTGCATTGCCACTACAACGCGCACTACTCCCGCCGCAATCAGGGCATCCGCACAGGGGCCCGTGCGTCCGGTATGCGAACAGGGCTCCAGCGTCACATAACAGGTAGCTCCACGGGCAGCGTCTGCAGCCATAGTCAGCGCGTGACGCTCGGCATGGGGCTCGCCGGCGCGCAGATGCCAGCCCTCACCGACCACCTCGCCATCTGTGACGATCAGACAGCCAACCCGTGGATTAGGATCAGTGGTGTAAAGGCCGCGCCGCGCCAGTGTTAGCGCACGCTGCATATAGCCACTATCGAGATCGGACACGGTCATGAACTGGCCCGCAGAAAACCACAACTGATCTTAAGCATCCTTGGATTGCTCAAGGCGATCAACCTCAGCACGAAAATCAGAAATATCCTGAAAACTCCGATACACCGAGGCAAAGCGCACATAGGCCACGGTATCGAGCTGACGCAGCTCCGTCATCACCAGCTCGCCAACCACCCGGGCCGGCACTTCGCGCTCGCCGGTGGCGCGCAACTTATGAGTAATCCGGGTCACCGCAGCATCCACCGCTTCAAGACTGACCGGGCGCTTTTCCAGCGCCCGCATCAAACCGGCTCGCAGCTTGATGTCATCAAATGGCTCGCGCTTGCCATCGGACTTGATCACCCGTGGCATCACCAGCTCGGCGGTTTCGAAGGTGGTAAAACGTTCGCCACAGCTGCCGCATTCACGACGCCGACGCACCTGCCCGCCATCAGCGACGAGGCGGGAGTCAATTACTTTGGTATCGTCAGCGCCGCAAAACGGACAGTGCATTTCATTTCCCGATAAAGAGAATAATTAGTGCTGATATACCGGCAGACGCGCGCAGATGGCGGAAACTTTTCCCCGCACACCGTCGATTACTGCTTGGTCACCCTTGCTATCCAGAATGTCACACATCCAGCCAGCCAGATCACGGCAATCTGCTTCGCTAAAGCCACGAGTAGTGACCGCCGGGGTACCAACACGGAAGCCGGAGGTAACAAACGGGCTACGCGGATCATTCGGCACCGCATTCTTGTTGACGGTGATGTGGGCATTGCCAAACCACGCATCCGCGTCTTTACCGGTAACGTCCTGTTTGATCAGGCTAACCAGGAACAGATGATTTTCGGTACCGCCAGAAACCACGTCATAGCCACGCTGAACAAATACCGCCGCCATCGCCTTGGCATTGACCACCACTTCTTTCTGGTAGCCCTTAAAGTCGGCTCCCAGCGCTTCCTTAAAGCACACCGCCTTGGCAGCAATCACATGCATCAGCGGGCCGCCCTGGCCACCTGGGAATACTGCGCTGTTGAATTTCTTTTCCAGCTCTTCGTTGCGCTTGGCTAGAATCAGGCCTCCACGGGGACCACGCAGGGTTTTGTGCGTAGTGGTAGTAACCACATCAGCAAATGGCACCGGGTTCGGATAAACACCCGCTGCAATCAGGCCAGCAACATGGGCCATGTCCACCATCAAGTAAGCACCGACCTTATCGGCAATGGCGCGGAAGCGGGGGAAGTCGAGCACCTGCGAATAGGCCGAGAAACCGGCAATAATCATTTTCGGCTTGTGCTCAACCGCCAGACGCTCAACTTCGTCATAATCAATCAGGCCGGTTTCCGGATTCAGGCCATACTGCACAGCGTGATAGGTCTTGCCGGAGAAGTTTGGCGCCGCACCGTGGGTTAGATGGCCACCATGGGCAAGGCTCATGCCGAGCACGGTGTCGCCTGGCTTCAGCAGAGCCAGAAACACCGCACCATTGGCCTGGGAACCGGAGTGAGGCTGCACATTGGCATAGTCCGCACCAAACAGCTGGCAAGCACGATCAATTGCCAGCTGCTCGACCACATCGACATGCTCACAACCACCGTAGTAACGCTTACCGGGATAACCCTCGGCGTATTTGTTGGTGAGCACCGTACCCTGAGCTTCGATCACCGCCGGGGAGGCGTAGTTTTCCGAAGCAATCAGCTCGATATGGGCTTCCTGGCGCTTCTCTTCCGCCGTGATGGCAGCCTGAATTTCCGGGTCAAACGCAGCGATGGTGTGGTCTTTGCCAAACATGAGTGTGCCTTCTCGGTAACCGGGTTTGCGGGGAGGCCGCATTCTAGCCGAATGAGGGGCTTAAATCACTTTGCCTGACGTGAGTGAAGGGAGTTTCACGGCACAGGCCTCAGTCTGCCAATCTGGAGTCTGGCTCAGCCGGGCCTGACATGCCGAGTCGCCCCTCCGCTGACTTTCAACCGGCCCCCATTTCCGTTAGTTTATGCGCACTTTTCCAGACTTCCCCGCAACGGAATCCCCATGTCTCAGTACATTTTCACCATGAATCGGGTCGGCAAGATCGTCCCGCCGAAAAAACAGATTCTCAAGGACATCTCCCTGTCCTTTTTCCCCGGCGCCAAAATCGGGGTGCTTGGTCTGAATGGCTCTGGCAAATCCTCCCTGCTGCGCATCATGGCCGGGGTAGACAAGGACTATCTGGGTGAAGCCCGCCCCCAGCCCGGTATCAAAATTGGCTATCTGGCCCAGGAGCCAGAGCTGGATAACAGCAAGACCGTGCGCGAAGTGGTCGAGGAAGCCCTTGGTGAGGTGAAAGCCGCCCAGCAGCGTCTTGAGGAAGTCTACGCCGCCTATGCTGAGGAAGACGCGGACTTCGATAAGCTGGCCGAAGAACAGGCGCGGCTGGAGGCCATTCTGGAAACCGCCGGCGGCCATGATCTGGAACGTAAGCTTGAGATCGCCGCTGACGCCCTGCGCCTGCCCCCCTGGGATGCGGAAGTCAAACACCTGTCCGGTGGTGAGCGCCGCCGCGTCGCCCTGTGCAGGCTGATCCTGTCCGCCCCCGACATGCTGCTGCTGGACGAGCCTACCAACCATCTGGACGCCGAATCGGTGGCCTGGCTGGAGCGCTACCTGCACGAGTTCACCGGCACCGTAGTGGCCGTAACCCATGACCGGTACTTCCTCGACAACTCCTGCGAGTGGATTCTGGAACTGGATCGGGGCGAAGGAATCCCCTGGAAGGGCAATTACACATCCTGGCTGGAGCAGAAAGAGAAGCGTCTGGAGCAGGAAGCCAAGTCCGAAAGCGCCCACCGCAAGACCGTGGAGCGCGAGCTTGAGTGGGTCAGGCAGAACCCTAAAGGCCGCCGCTCCAAAAACAAGGCTCGAGTATCCGCCTTTGAAGAGCTGGCGAGTGTCGACTTCCAGGAGCGCAACGCCACTCAGGAGCTGTATATCCCGCCCGGCCCGCGCCTTGGCGAGCTGGTTTTCGAGCTCAATGGGATATCCAAGCACTTTGACGACAAGGTGCTGTACGAAGACCTCAGCTTCAAGGTGCCGCGCGGCGCCATCGTCGGCATCATCGGCCCGAACGGCGCCGGTAAAACCACCCTATTCCGCCTGATGACCGACCAGGAGACCCCGGACAAGGGTGAGATCATCCGCGGTGATACCGTGGAGCTAGCCTATGTAGACCAGTCCCGTGAAGACCTTGCTGGCGAGAAAACCGTCTGGGAAGAAATTTCCGACGGTCTCGACATCCTCAAGGTAGGCAACTTCGAAATGCCGTCACGGGCCTATATCGGCCGCTTCAACTTCAAGGGGGCGGACCAGCAGAAGCGCGTCAAGGACCTGTCCGGCGGCGAGCGCAACCGCCTGCATCTGGCCAAGCTGCTCAAGCAAGGCGCCAACGTGCTACTGCTCGATGAGCCGACCAACGACCTTGATGTCGAGACACTGCGCGCCCTTGAGGAAGCCTTGCTTGCTTTCCCCGGTTGCGCCATTGTTATCTCCCACGACCGCTGGTTTCTTGACCGGGTCGCCACCCACATTCTCGCCTTTGAAGGCGACTCGAAAGTGGAGTGGTTTGAAGGCAGCTATACAGAGTATGAAGAGTACCGGCGCCGCACCTTGGGCGAAGAAGCCCTGCAACCAAAGCGGGTGCGTTACAAGCGGATTGAAGTATGAGCAACCCCGAAGACAAACGCCGTTTCTCCCGGGTGCCCTTTGAGGGCACCGCACGGCTACATATCGGCGAACGGCTGCTGCCAGTTGAGCTGCTGGATATATCGGTGCGCGGCGCGCAGATTCGTCTACCTCACGGCGAGTCCGTACGCCCTGATGATGAATGCCGCTTGACCCTGACCCTGGATGACAGCCCGATCCACCTGACACTTGAAAGTCAGGTACGCCATATCAGCGATGATCAAGCCGGGCTGATTTTCGTGCTGATTGACGTTAGCGACATGCAGCACCTACGCCGCATTGTCGAACTCAATCTTGGCGACGACGACGCTGTAAAGAATCTGGTCGGTAAATAGGTCCGCCATTTTCCATTCAGTCGATTAAAGCCAACGCCTCGGACAATGTCGCCACCGGCAACACCTCCATGCCAGCTATGGGCGCGCGCGGCGCGTTGCCCTTGCCGATAATGGCGCGGCGAAAACCATGCTTGGCCGCTTCCTGCAAACGATCCTGCCCCTGCTGTACCGGGCGAATTTCGCCGCTCAGTCCCACCTCGCCCACCACTACCAGATCCTTTGCCAACGGCCGATTGCGGAAGCTGGACACCATGGCCAGTAACAGCGCCAGATCAGCCCCCGTCTCCACCACCTTTACACCACCCACCACATTGGCAAAAACATCCTGATCACCAAGCTGGATGCCACCATGCCGGTGCAGCACCGCCAGCAGCATGGCCATACGATTCTGCTCAAGACCAACCGCAACACGGCGCGGGTTGCCCAGGTGGCTCTGATCCACCAGCGCCTGCAGCTCCACTAGCAGCGGACGAGTACCCTCCCAAACCACTGTTACCAGAGAACCGGAAGCAACTTCATCGGAGCGATTGAGAAAGATTGCCGAAGGATTCTTCACCTCACGCAAACCTTCCCCGGTCATGCCAAAGACTCCCAACTCGTTAACTGCGCCGAACCGGTTTTTCAGGCCCCGCAGGGTGCGAAAACGGGCGTCCGCTGATCCTTCCAGCATCAGCGAACAATCAATCATGTGCTCAAGCACTTTCGGTCCAGCCAGCGAGCCATCCTTGGTGACATGACCCACCAGCAGCAACACCGTGCCAGTTTGTTTGGCAAAGCGCGTCAGCACCGCGGCGCCCTCACGCACCTGAGCGACACTGCCAGGCGAAGACTGCAGGCCCGCCAGGTACATCACCTGAATAGAGTCGATTACCAGTAGCCGCGGTTTTTCCTTACGCGCCAATTCCAGAATACGTTCGATATCAGTTTCCGCCGCGAGTCTTAGGCCGTCCCGTGGCAACTTGAGTCGATCGGCGCGCATCGCTACCTGAGCCGGTGACTCTTCACCTGTCACATACAAACAAGGCAGACCCTTGGCCAGCTGACACATGACTTGCAGCAACAGGGTCGACTTGCCGGCGCCCGGGTGACCACCAATCAGAATCGCCGAGCCCGGCACCAGTCCTCCACCCAACACACGGTCCAGCTCGCCAATCCCGGTGACAATTCTGGGCGTGTCCGTGAGCTCAATTTCATCCAGACGCCGCACTTCCGACAACTCGCCGGCGTAGCCGCTGCGCTCCACGCTACGCGAAGTCGGCATGGCCGGGTCCGTGACAAATTCACTCAAGGTATTCCACGCACTGCAGGCCGGACACTGGCCCTGCCACTTCGGGAAATCCGCCCCGCAGTCGGTACATACGTAAGCAATTTTACGCTTTGCCATCAAAGAAATTCCCGTTCCGGTCGACCGGTAAGACGACAAAACAACTCGTAGCTGATCGTGCCGCAGCTTTGCGCCACATCATCCACACTAACCTGATCACCCCACAGCTCCACTTCATCGCCAACTTGAATCAGCGGCAGATCCGTCACATCAATGGTAATCATATCCATGGAGACACGCCCCGCCAGAGTTGCCGGACGCCAAGTGCCCTCAACATTCTTCACTGCCAGCGGCGTACCCGATGGCGCATGACGCGGATAACCATCACCATAACCGATGGCCACCACGGCGATACGGCTATCACGCTGCGCACACCAGTCGCCGCCATAGCCCACCACATCACCTGACGGGACCTGATTAACGGCAATGATTTTTGCACTTAACCGCTGGGTAACCTGCAAACCAAGGGATGCTGCGGAACGATCTGCGAACGGCGATGATCCGTACAACATAATACCGGGGCGGACACGCCGACCGGCACTATGTGGGTAGCGGAATATGGCGGCAGAATTCGCCGCACTATAAGGCACTTCATACCGTGCCGCAGCGTAGCGAACTTTCTGCAACTGCATTTCGCTCATCGAATCACCGAGCATATCGGCACAGGCAAAATGACTGGCCATGCCAGCAAGAGATACCGCGGCGCAGCGTTGCAAACGTGACACCGCAGCATCTAGCTCAGCTAAAGGCAAACCAAGCCGGTGCATACCCGTATCAAGTTTCAACCACACAGACACCTGCTCGGGAAGTGGTGTGGACTCGAGAAGCTCAAGCTGCCACTCGCTATGCACAATTAACTCACAGCCAAGCGCCACAGCAGTGATCAGTTCATCGGTGTCGAAGACACCTTCAAGCAGCATGATGGGCGCACCAATGCCCGCTTCGCGTAATGCTTTCGCCTCTTCAAGCACAGCAACACCGAAACCGTCCACATCTTCTATCAGAGACTGGGCGACAAACACCAAGCCATGGCCATAGCCATTTGCCTTGACCATAGCGAATACCGCGGCGCCCCCACTCAGCTGACGGGCACGACGGGCATTATGACGAAGGGAGTCGGAACGCAGCTCCAGCCGAGTACCGCGCATGATTATTCGCTCGACTGATACTGCTGATAATACTCGGGGGCAAGATCATCAAAGCGTGTGAACTCGCCGCGAAACGCCAGCCGCACGGTGCCAATCGGACCGTTACGCTGCTTGCCGATAATGACTTCGGCCATACCCTTTTCCTCGGACTTTTCCTTGTTATACACCTCATCACGATACAGGAACATGATGACGTCGGCGTCCTGCTCAATAGCGCCCGATTCCCGCAGATCTGACATTACTGGACGCTTGTTGGGGCGCTGCTCCAGCGACCGGTTAAGCTGCGACAAAGCAACCACCGGCACATTCAGTTCTTTCGCCAGGCCTTTTAATGACCGGGAAATTTCAGAGATTTCATTCACCCGGTTTTCAACCCCTGGCACCTGCATCAATTGCAGGTAGTCGACCATGATCATGCCAAGCTCACCGCCGCACTCACGGGCCACACGACGAGCACGAGCGCGAATATCCATTGGGCTAAGCGCCGGAGTATCGTCGATAAAAAACTTCTGCGGCGTCAGCAACTGCATGGCGGAAGCAATCCGGGTCCAGTCATCCTGAGTCAGCCGACCGGAAAGGATGTTGCGTAGATTGATACGGCCAAGTGAAGCCAGCATACGCATGACAATGCTCTCTGCCGGCATTTCCATGGAGAACACCAGCACAGGCTTACCGCTCTTGATGGCCACGCTTTCGCACAGGTTCATGGCGAATGTGGTCTTGCCCATGGAAGGACGAGCGGCCACCACCACCATATCGGAAGGCTGCAACCCGGCGGTCATTTTATCCAGCTCATCGAAGCCGGTGGACACCCCGGTAACCAGTGCTTTGTTACGGAAAAGCTCTTCAATGCGGCCAACCGCATTGGTCAATACATCCTTGATGGCGCGCGGGCCGGTACCTTTCTGTTGCTGTTCGGCAATGGCAAAAATGCCCGACTCAGCCTCATCAAGAATCTCGGCGCTACGTGCCCCTTTGGGGTTATAAGCGCGATCGGAAACCTTATTGGAGATACTGATAAGCTGACGCAGCACCGAACGCTCACGGACAATATCTGCATAGGCAGAAATGTTCGCCGCGCTCGGAGTATTGCGAGCCAGATCACTCAGATAGGCGACACCGCCAGCACTTTCCAATTGCCCCAGCTGCTGCAGCGCTTGAGACACAGTAATCATGTCACGGGGCTGATTCTGCTCAGCCAGCCCGAGCATGACCCGAAAAATCTGTTTGTGCTCCTTGCGATAAAAGTCGTGCTCACCGACCCGTTCAGCAACCTGATCCCACGCATCTTCACTGAGCATCAGCCCACCCAGCACGGCCTGTTCCGCCTCCACCGACTGGGGCGGCAGACGCAGATTTTCGGGCAGATGCTGGTCGATATTCAGTGGCTCACTCATAGCTTGGCAAAACCGCACGGCAGTAAAAAGAAAACGGGCACTGCCATCACTGACAGTGCCCGCATTGTGTCACCAGAGCCCGGCAAGGGGCAAAGGCTTATTCCTCCGGAACAATCGCCAGCTTGATGGCGACAGTAACGTCGCTGTGCAGCTGTACGTCGATCTCGAACTCGCCAGTGTTGCGCAACGCGCCGTCCGGCAGCTTCACTTCAGCTTTCTCCAGCTCCACGCCAGTCTGGGCAGTAATCGCCTCAGCAATATCGCGGGTGCCGATGGAACCGAACAGCTTGCCTTCGTCACCAGACTTGGCAGCCAGACTGATAGAGACGCCATTCAGCTTCTCACCGCGAGCCTGTGCAGCGGCCAGTTGCTCAGCAGCCTGAGCCTGCAGCTCAGCACGACGAGCTTCAACCGTGGCCAGGTTGTCCTTGGTCGCCGGCAGCGCTTTACCCTGCGGGATCAGGAAGTTACGGCCATAGCCTGCGCGCACATCAACAACAGCGCCCAGGTCGCCCAGGTTTTTAACTCTCTCGAGCAGAATAATTTGCATGATCTGTCTCCCCGGGCTTAGTTGTCGTGGCTGTCTGAGAACGGCAGCAGAGCCAGATAACGGGCCTGCTTGATCGCCTGAGCCAGCTGACGCTGGTAGCGCGCGCTGGTGCCGGTGATACGGCTCGGTACGATCTTGCCGGTTTCGGTGATGTAACCCTTCAGGGTTTCCAGATCTTTGTAATCAATCCGATCAACGCCTTCAGCGCTGAAACGGCAAAACTTGCGACGACGAAAAAAACGAGCCATGAATATTCTCCAGAAATTCTCTCAATCGAGGTGCACCAGTGCCTGTACATGCAACTCCAGTCTGTCTTGTGCCTCTCCCCGGTGGCCTGATCGGGCAATAAACCCGCTGACCTGAACCTGGCTGCCCTCGCGAACTAGTGCGGCGCTGCCGATTGCTGCGTCACCTGCCAGTATTAGCGCAATGCGCGCTTCAACGGCCCGGGCGACCCCGGCTTCTTCCTGCCGGGAGCGATGTTCAAGCCAGAGCCTCTGCCTTGCTACACCGCCTGGGGTTTGACGAACCGGCTCAATGACAACCACCTGACCGGTCAATACACACTGGTTTTGCACTGACGGCGTCAGGCGGACACCTCCTCCTTCTCGTTCGACTTCGCCAGCGGCGAGGCCTCGGTCAATGCTTTATCCTGACGCATCACCAGATGACGGATTACCGCATCGTTGAAACGGAAGGTGTTCTCGAGCTCTTTCAGTGTCTCGCCGTCACATTCGATGTTCATCAGAACGTAATGAGCCTTGTGGATTTTGTTGATCGGGTAAGCCAACTGACGGCGACCCCAATCTTCAAGGCGGTGAATAGTACCTTTGCCATCCTTGATCAGCGTGGTGTAGCGCTCGATCATGGCAGGCACCTGCTCGCTCTGGTCCGGGTGAACCAGGAACACAACTTCGTAATGGCGCATTATCTGCTCCCTGTGGTTTTGGCAGCCTCCCGCAACGTGCGGTGAAGCAAGGAGCCGAGGCAAGTCTGGTCAGAAAACAATAGAATCTGGCCGGATAGCGCTTCGGGGGCGCGGATTCTAGCCCATTCGCCCCCCTGAACTCAAGTTCCCGGAGATTGCCTTCCCGGGGGCGAAGCCGTATCCTTGTACCAGCGTCTGAGAATTACTCTAACAACATAAAACAATAACGGTGACGCCCGATGGATCTGTCACGTCATTTCAGGCTTTGTGCTATCGCTGCTCTGTCGGCGGTGTTTGCCGTTTCCGCCCAAGCCAACGACTGCGTATCGCCAATTGTGCTGGGCGACAAGCCAGTAATGGGCGCCTTTGGCGACTATACAGACTTCCTCGTCGCGGCCATGGAGCACAAGGCTAAAGAGGAAGAAAAGCGCAAGCACCAGAAGCTGTGCCCGGAACTGTACCGTCAAGCGCCCCTGATGGACTCTCAAGCGGAGAATCTGGACAGCGCCGTGCAGCGCTCCGCCAACCAGCCACCATTTGATTACAGCAGCAACCAGAGCTGGTACGACCGCAGCACCTCGCAAAGCTTCGGCCTTCCCGGCCTGCCCAACGCTTCCATGGCCAGCGAGGCTATCAACACCTCCCTGATCAGCCTGGAAGACGGGCCGATCGCAGACAGTCTGCGCAATATACTGTTAGCCCTGCAAACCCCACTAGACGGGGTTGAGGACGGCGGCAACGCTGCTGGACTAGCTGGCCAACAACTCTCTGACGTGCTGCTACTGCGCGAGCGCGACGTGCTCACTGCCTTCTTGTACGACAACTTCGGCGGCCGCCTGCAAGGCATTTCCTACTCTGACGACGGCAGTCTGACGCTCTATCTGGGCGAGGAGGACGTTCTTTACGGCACCAGCGATATCTATGTTCAAAACTGCCTGAGCAGCTGCGGCGAGTTCGGCATAACCATTAATTTCCGGTGACCCCGATGGGCCCCTCGATTTTACTGATAGCGCTGTTGTTGGCCCTTACAGGCCAGACACAGGCATCTGAGAGCGGCTACCTTACCGGCTGGCTTTCGCCCAGACCAAAAATTGAAAACTATCAGGATCGCGAGGCCTTCGTTGCTGACATTCTGCTTTGGCAACAGGAAAGGGATGAATTGACCGCCAGAGCGGCTCGTGGTGAATTACCCCCGCTGCCGGCAGAATCTGCTGCCGAGCACGATCCCGACGACTGGCACACCATTACCGGCCCGGAAGACCTGGAGACAGCGGTACGCAATGCCAGCGGCTACCAGCAGCCGAATTACGCTGAACCGCTGCGCTTCAACCGCACCACACACATCAGCTTTCCACTGGAAAGCCTTGCCTCAGAGGATATGTCTGACAAGGCCATCGACGGCGCATTGGCAGCCGAGCACGAACAACCAGAGAAGCCCGCCAGCGCCATGACCGAGCTGCTGCTGGAGGATTTGGAAGAGGTCACTCGCCTGCCGCCCAATCTGGAGCCACCACTACCGACCCTGTCGCAAACAGATCAGGCCCACGCTAGTCCGCCTCACTCAGCCCACCGCTAGCCGCGGCCTCGTACCAGCTGATACAGCACTACCGCAGTGGCCACCGACACATTCAGGCTTTCCACCTCGCCGCGCATGGGAATCTCCAGCAGGTAATCACACTTCTCCATGGTGCTGCGACGCATGCCATCACCCTCGGCACCCATTACCAGAGCCAGCGGACCTTCAGACCGGAAGTCGAACAGAGACTGGCTATCCTGCTCCAGCGCCGTCCCAACCACCCAGATACCTCGCTCGCGAAGCAGCTCAAGCACCCGGGAAAGATTGCCAATCTCGAAATAGGGCACAGACTCAGCCGCACCAACCGCACTGCGGCAAGCCGTCGGAGTCAGACCACAGGCGTGTCTTCTCGGCACGATCACCGCATCCACCCCGGTGGCGTCAGCACTACGCAGACAAGCACCTAGATTGTGAGGGTCGGTAACGCCATCGAGAACCAGCAAAAGAGGATCATGATCAAGCCGATCAAGATGTGCCAACAGCGCCCCCTCATCACCTGGCATGCGCGGCCTGGCTCTGGCCACCACTCCCTGATGCTGAGGTCCGGCGTGCTTTTCCAGTACATCACGGCGAGCCCGCTGCGGTCGAACACCCAGCCGCTCGGCCTCTCCGCATAACGCATCAAGGCGCTCTTCGCCCCGCTCTGCACGGGTATCCTGAACAAACAACTCCAGCACTGCCTGCGGACGATGGCGCAGGATGGCGGCCACCGCATGGTAGCCAGAGTACATTTGCGGCTTGCTCATGACTTGCTACGGCCCCCACGGCGGCGGCGTGAGCGGCCACTGCCTGACTTCTCAGCACCGTCACTGGCGCCATCAGTCTTGTTAGCCGGTGCAGCTGCCTTGCCTGCCGGGCGAGGCGCCTTTGCTGACTTGCGCGGGGCAGCGCCGGAGGGCTTCCCTTTTGCTGCTGTTTTGCCCTTGCCTGCTGGCTTGTCCTTGCCACCACGCTTGCCCGGAAAGTCCCCGGAAGCCACCTGATCACGAACACTCTTCTTGCGTGACTGGGGCTTGCCCGCTACCAGCAGGTCAATCTTGCGATCATCAATATTCACCGCGGCGATGCGAATGCGCACGCTATCGCCCAATGCATAACTCTGACCGGAAGACTCGCCTACCAGAGCATGACGGACCTCATCGTGGTGGTAGTAGTCGCTGTCCAGATTAGCAACATGGACCATGCCCTCGATAAACAGGTCGCCGATCTGCACAAACAGACCAAAAGAAGCAACACCGCTGATCACACCATCAAATTCTTCGCCGAGATGCTGCTGCATATACTGGCACTTGAGCCACTGCACCACATCGCGGGTGGCCTCATCAGCACGGCGCTCGGTGAGCGAGCAGTGCTCGCCCAGGGCAATCATCTTTTCCGGGGTGTAGGGCAACGAGTGTTTCTTCGCCTCGCCACGCATACGCGCCACCAGGCCAGGCCCACCGACCACTTGATTGCCACCTTCACCGCTGCGAACCAAGTAGCGGATAGCACGGTGAACCAACAGGTCAGGGTAGCGACGAATCGGCGAGGTAAAGTGGGTATAGGCCTTATACGCCAAACCAAAGTGCCCCTTGTTCTCGGCTTGATACTTTGCCTGGGTCAAGGAGCGCAGCATCACTGTCTGGATTACTTCGCGGTCCGGCCGATTAGCAATGGCCTGAGTCAGGCTACGAAATGCAGCAGGGGTTGGCGGGCCCATCTTTTCTGTCCAGTCGAGCTTCAGACCCAAAGGACTGATGAACTTCTGCAACGATTTGAGCTTCTCGGCTTTAGGCGCCTCATGATTACGAAACAGGGCCGGTAAACCGGATTTTTCCAACAGTCGGGCCGCGCAGATATTGGCCGCCAACATGGCCTCTTCAATCATCTTATGGGCGACATTGCGGACCACTGGCTCAATGGCGCTAATCTTGCGGCTGTCGTCGTAAATGATCCGGGTTTCAGTGGTTTCAAAGTCGATGGCGCCGCGTTCTTCCCGCTGGCTGCGCAGGGCACCATACAAATCATGATACTGCCACAGCATGGTCTGAGTGGGCTTATCCAGACGCCTGGCCAAATCCCTCGCCAGCGGCGACTCCGGCTGCTCAATCAGCGCGCCAACCTGGTTATAGGTCAGCCGATGATGGGAGCGCATCACGCCCTCACCGAACTGGAATTTGGTGATCTTGCCGCTAGCCGCTATCTGTATTTCACAGAACTGGCACAGGCGATCCACATCCGGGTTAAGTGAGCACAGGCCATTAGATAGCTTTTCCGGCAGCATCGGGATAACCCGCTGCGGAAAATACACTGACGTACCGCGGGTCTCCGCTTCCTGGTCCAGCGGTGTGCCAGGCATGACATAGTGAGAAACATCAGCGATAGCAACGATCAAGCGCCAACCACCACGCTTGCGCGCTTCGATATAAACCGCGTCATCAAAATCGCGAGCATCCTCGCCATCGATGGTAACCAGAGTTAAACCACGCAGATCAATGCGGCCTTCCTTGTCCTTCTCCTGCACTTCAGCGGGGATTGCATCAGCCTGCGCTTCCACATCCTTGGGCCACATAAACGGAATATCGAAATTGCGTACCGCCACATCGACTTCCATCCCCGGCTCATCCGGGGCGGCAATAATTTCTTCCAGCTCGACCAGCAGATGTTTGTTCTGGGTCGGATACTGGACGATGCTGGTGCGAATATGGTCGCCGGGATCCGGCTTCAAGCCATTCAGCTGAGTAATCACCACTTCGCGGGACAGGCGGCGATTCTGGGGAGTGAGAAAGTGGGCACCACCTTCGGACTGGTAAACACCAACCAAGTCCGTGGTGCCGCGCTCGACAATCTCGACGATGCGCGCTTCCTTTTTGCCAAACCGGTTACGACCCTCAACACTGACCAGTACTCGATCGCCATCCAGCACCTGCTGCATCTGTCGTGGCGACAGAAACAGGTCCTCGGCTCCTTTTTCGTCGGTGACCAGAAAGCCAAACCCATCTCGATGGCCTTGCACACGGCCAGCGATCAGATCCATCCGTCGGACGGGGCCAAACAGGCCGGAGCGATTACGCGCCAACTGGCCATCCCGGATCATGGCCCGCAGTCGACGCTCAAAGGCGATCTCTGACTCTTCACCACTGACCACAAGATGGCCGAGCAGCTCTTCCATGGACAGGGGGCGGGACTGCTCGTCGAGAACCTGAAGAATCAGTTCCCGGCTGGGGATAGGATTGTCGTAACGCTCCGCCTCTCGGGCGGCGTGGGGGTCTTGGTATCGTTTTTTCTTTGCCATATGGCGGAAAATACTTCCTTGCGTAGGGGGATACGGGGCCAGACATGGCCGCGCACCGGGATAATCTATGCGCCCAGCTTACTCCATAGCTGCAGAATCCGACAGCAACAGCGCGTTTTCCCCAACCAAGTTAAATTCCATCGTTGACAAGCAGTGTCCATCCTCTAGAATACGCGCGCTCTGGCAACAGAGTTTCAACACCTGCCGAGGTGGTGAAATTGGTAGACACGCTAGCTTCAGGTGCTAGTGCTCGAAAGGGCGTGGAGGTTCA
>JARGPU010000019.1 GCA_029210325.1 Alcanivoracaceae bacterium
AAATAGCCAGCCTGCCCACAGCGACAGTGCTGAAGGTACGAACGGCAGTTGAAAGGGATGTGGCCATCGCATCTGATGGCTCTGTTGTGCGCTGTAGTACGCATTGCAAGCCGCACAAGGCCTGGAACACTTGCACAACCAGTCAGTACCTTTTATTCATCGCGACCTCGGTAAGCCGTTAGACGAAGATACTGCTTTGGTGTGTGCTGATATTCGCCGTTGTCTGCAGCGCTGAGGAACGTGCTGCTGAGGCCCGATGGGAAAGGCGTGTGGCTGGCGGACTTCGGTCTGTTAAGAATGACACTGGAGACTGTAGATCAGACTACATCACGAGATATCCCCGTGCTGCACAGTGCACCAGAGTGTCTGAGGAGGCGAGAGTACTCTACAAAATCTGACGTTTGGTCTTTTGGCGTACTGGTGTGGGAGCTGATCACTCGTGGTGAGTGCACACCATTTGTGGGCGTGGAACAGGCTACAGTAGAAGCGTTGGTTGGCAAGGGTATGCTGCATCGAAGAGCGCTGGCGTCCCGCACATCTAATGCGTTGTGCCGACATCAGGTTTGTTGAGTCTCGGGCACTGGCGGCCTCTGACAGATGTTTGTCCTGCAGAGCTGTGGTTGCTCATGAACGAGTGTTGGAGGTGAGTTGGAGGAGTTTTAACGTGATTCAAGTGTTAGCTTTTACTTAAGTATGTTGTCCGGCTGTAGATTTCATCCAGCTGATCGCCCGAGCATGACACAGCTTGTGCAAAGTCTGACCACACTCACTCACTCAAAAGAAAAGGAGGAGCTGTTGAGCGGATGTTACCATGGAGCGAAGAGAAGCTCCTCTGGATATGTGCGCGATGATGATAAGGATATTTCATCGAAGGAGTTGTTCGAATCTGTGCCAACACCGGAGCAGATTCAGCAGTGGAAACTGCTTCTGTCGCCAACACCCGTGCGACACGAAAGGAAGACAGGAGATGGTGTGATGAAATATCTGCACCTCATACGGCAACAGCAAGAAGCTAACTACAACAGGCTGTTGCCTCAGGAGGTTGCGGGCCAAATTGAGATTTACGTGCCTCTGCAGGCTGCACTCGATCCCAACAAGACACAAGACGAGAAGGCGCGCTTTGATCTGTCTCCGATTCTATCTGAGCTGCACAGAGCTGATGGGCTGCCCTTGAGAGGTCAGCTGTTGGGCGATATGGCCGATACGACAGCATCTCAGGCCATGGACAGAGCTGTGCAGATCATACTGCTTCAAGGGCCGGCTGGCAGTGGCAAGTCACTGACGGCATGGCATGTGTGGCGGGAATACGTAACCACAGAAGCCAAGTCAGGGCGCATTCCTCTGTTCATCTCGCTGCCTGAGTTCAAGACTGCGGCGTTGAGAAGTCGTGGCGAGCCCGGTCAGGGTTTGATGGAATGCTACTTCGACAAGTACTTCCACTTTGATGACAATGTGAGCTCCGTCATCAAGCTCCTGCAGCGGGCGGCGCCGTTTCTGATCATTTTGGACGGTTTTGATGAGCTGGGTGACAAGAACAACGTCGTTGAGGAGCAACTGCGAGATTGGCAGTCCAGTGTGTTTGTCATCACCTCGCGTAGTGGCTGGTTGACTGGTGGTGACGTGGGCACATATATCGCCCCACGTTCAGGTATGTTATCGCATTTATCTATGTCTGTGGTGTTTCGCTAGTGCGTTTCCGTCTTGTGCAAACGGCTGAAGTGACTCTTTGTTCTCTCAGGCGCTGGTGGATATGGCGATATGCAGGCAGTGGTGGAATTTCATTTGGCCCCATTCGACCCCGAGCAGCAAGACCGCTACATCCGGAAGTATGCCCAACGCATCGATGTCGACGCAGATGAGCTGCGGTCTCAGGTGCGGCAGCTCGCGTCACTGGCTAAACACACCGATAATCCGCTGCATCTGTTTATGATGTTAAGTGTGTTACCGCGGTTGCATCAACGCAGAGTGTCCCCCGAGACGAAGGAAACAGACTCCAGCGAGGCCAAACTACCTCATCGTGTTTCTGGTGCTCATCTCGATACACACAGCCTCCTCATAACCTCATCAGCTCAGCATACGTTTGCAACTCTAAGGCTTGTGGAGCTGTACTCTGTATTCTTTGAGGATTGGCTTGATCGTGAGCTTAAGAAGCTGCGCAGACCCAATGACGAGTGTGCCCAACTTCGCGCCAGGACTGTGGTTTTCTGTGAGCGGCTGGCATTTGGCATGTTTGAGGCTGGTGTGACGCGGGTAGATGTCACCCCACAAGTGCCGTTGCCTGATGACTTTGCAGACTTCTTTCGTGACGAGAAAGTCGCCAGTCCACAAGACAATGTGTCCGCTGTGATGCAACTGCTCCAACATGCTCAGAAAGAAGACAAACGACAACTACGCATTAGCCCTGTCCTCCGCACAGAGCACACGTATTCGTTCCTGCACAAATCAATTCAAGAGTTTTTGTGCGCTCGGCACATTTCCCGGCAGTTGGTGCAGTTGATAGGACGAAGCATTGAGCTATGGCAGACAATACTGATGAAGCCCGGCACCTTTTCCAAGCTGCACCTGGGCAAGACACTGCTGACCCGTGACTACGGTGTACTGCGTTTTATGGGCGACCTGGTGGACTCCTGTGGGCTGGTACTATGTCGATACCACGCCAACAGTCACACATTTGCGAGGACTGATCCTTGTGCGCACGCTGCCGACATGCATAGTGGTAACGAAAGGAAGGTATCGCACATCCCTTCAAGTGTTGCATCTCACACGGCTCACTCCGTTGCTGCCGTGCAACCGCTGGCACGTGCGTTTTTCGATGTCGTGGAAGCCTCGAAGCATGTCATTGCAGACGCAGTCAATGTGGCCGCTGCCAATGCGGCATCTGTGTTGAACGCTAGTGGTGTGCCGCTGTCTGGGTTGGATTGGTCAGGCGTGCAGCTGGGCCCTGCTGTACCGCGAACTGAACGCAACACTGTGAACGGTTCTGTGCATTATGCAGATCTGAGCGGAGCCATGTTGCACAGTACGTGTTTACGGCGTGCCAATCTATCGCATTGTCGCCTCAAGGGAGCCATCCTTGACAGCGCCGACTTACGCCACACACGTGACGATAAGGCAGAGTGGACATCCTGTACCAAGGTGTTGTCAGGCCACACCGGTTCGGTCAGCTCTGTGTGCTTGAGTGTTGATGGCAGTGTCCTGTACTCGGGCTCTTGGGACAACTCCGTCCGTGCTTGGTGTACCCGCACTGGGTCATGCCTGCAAGAGTTCCACGGTC
>JARGPU010000007.1 GCA_029210325.1 Alcanivoracaceae bacterium
GAGATATCGTCGAGCAGGGTGGCAATGTCGTCGATCAGTGCCAGCAGGCTGGTTCCGGCCATGGAATGTCTCCGTGAGCGAGGGGGCAGAGCAAGGCATTATGCCTGATGCCCTTGCGCCACATTGGCAAATACCCAAGGTAGGTAAAAACACTGTGCCCTGACCCTCGCTACCGCTACACTGCGCCCGGGGTCGGCCAGACAGTCGCTGGTGGCGCAAGCTGCTGGAGGAAAGTCCGGGCTCCATAGGGCAGGGTGCCAGGTAACGCCTGGGGGGCACACTGGTGACGGTGTGGCTACGGAAAGTGCCGCAGAGAATATACCGCCGATGGCTTCTTTCTTCGGAAAGGGTGCACAGGTAAGGGTGAAAAGGTGCGGTAAGAGCGCACCGCGCCTCTGGCAACAGGGGTGGCAGGGTAAACCCCACTCGGAGCAAGACCAAATAGGGTTCCTATGGCGTGGCCCGCGCTGGAACCGGGTAGGTCGCTAGAGGCCTGTGGCGACGCAGGTCCCAGATGAATGACTGTCCACGACAGAACCCGGCTTATCGGCCGACCCCATTTCTTACTCGTATAAAGGTCGGACGCAGTCCATCCGGCCCTTATATCCATCTATGATCTTTTATATTTTTTTATATGTAAAAATCATCTAATACTTAAAGTGCTTTATCAGGAGCGCTTCGCACCCTACTGATTCGCTGGACTACGCCCCGCTTCAGGCCCTCCCCGAACTCCCTCCCAGACAGACCCCACCTCTCTAATATACTGTTTTATAAATACTTTTCTTCAGTGGTCATTACTTCCTGCAGCTTGACTTGCTGTTCACGCAGGCCATAGAGTGTCGCTTGGTGGAGAAAAGTGGGAAGAAGTGGGAGGAAATGGCGTCGCAGCGTCAGTTTCCGAAGGATTTGGTTACCAGGGGAAGAGCATGTTTACCGGGCGCACCGCCCTCAGCCTCGACGCAAAGGGCCGCATGGCCATACCCGCCAGGCACCGCGAGAAACTGATTGTTTCTTGTGGCGGACGCGTAGTGCTCACCCAATACCCCTTCGACCCCTGTCTAGCCCTTTACTCCGAGCCGCAATGGGAAGTCATCGCCAATCAGGTTGCTGGTTTGAGTGATGCCGAGCCGGCGGTGCGCAAACTAAAGCGCCTGTTTCTTGGTCAGGCGGTGGAGATGGAGCTGGATAGCAGCGGTCGCATTCTCGTGCCACCGGAATTACGCGGTCTGATCAATCTGGACCGCAAGGCGATGTTGGTCGGTGTAATGCGTCGCTTTGAGATCTGGGAAGAAAGCGCCTGGATCGCCAGTAATGAAACTCTGGATCTGGCTGGCGAGCTGCCAGACAGCATCAACGCTCTGGCGTTCTGAGGATGCCTATGGCCACCACAGAACAATTCGCTCATCAGTCAGTTATGTTGGATGAGGTACTGGAAATGCTGCCAACCCGCGCCGACGGTTTTTATGTCGACGCCACCTTCGGGAGGGGCGGGCACAGTCGCGCTCTGCTTGATCGGCTTGGGGTGGGGGCGCGCTTGATAGGCATTGATCAGGACCCGGAGGCGGTCATCATCGGGCAGCAACTGGAGCGGGCAGATGCCCGCTTTCGCATTGTTGCGGGGCGTTTCGATTGTCTTGACCAAGTGGTTGCTGAGGAAGGTCGTCTGCTTGATGGTTTGCTGATGGACCTTGGTGTGTCATCGCCGCAGTTGGATGATGCTGCTCGCGGGTTCAGCTTTTTACGCGACGGCCCGCTGGATATGCGGATGAATCCGGATGTCGGTGAGAGTGCCGCCCAGTGGTTGGCACGCGCCGACGAAAAAGAAATCGCCGATGTGTTGTACCTGTTTGGTGAAGAGAAAAAATCCCGTCGTATTGCGCGAATGATTTGTGAGACGCGCAAGGAAAATCCCTTGACCCGTACTACCGAGTTGGCTGCCCTTTGTGGTCGCGCCATCGGCCGTGGCGAGCCGGGCAAGCACCCGGCGACGCGGACATTCCAGGCAATTCGAATCTATATCAATCAGGAGCTTGGGGCTCTCGAGAGTTTGCTGGGCCAGACCATTGATTGTCTCGCAGTTGGCGGGCGTCTGGCAGTGATCAGCTTCCACTCGCTGGAAGATCGTATCGTCAAACAGTTTATTCGCGATGAGTCTGGGCGCGCGCCCATGCCGCGAGGTCTGCCGATTGAAATGCCGGTACCCCGCCTGCAGCCTTTGGGCAAGGCTCGTCATGCGTCTGATGCAGAGGTGAAACGCAATCCACGGGCGCGCAGCGCTGTGCTGCGTGTGGCTGAGCGGGTGAGTGCATGAACCTGATATGGCGTGCTGAAGTACTGATTCTGCTGCTGCTAGTGCTATCCGCGCTGGCAGTTAGCTGGTCGGTGCATGAGGCGCGTCGACTGACCAATGAAGTGCAGCGATTGCAAGCTGAACACAATCGTTTGCAGACCGAGTGGGGTCAGTTGCTGCTGGAGCAGAGCACTTGGGGGGCCTATGCCCGGGTGGAGCGCATAGCCAGAGAAAAGCTGTCGATGGCGCTGCCCAATGCTGATCAGCGCGTAGTGGTGAAGCCATGAAAGCGATGCAGCGAAACAGCACTGGCTCTTTGCGCAAACGCTACCTCTTTATGATGGCCTTCTGGGGGCTGCTAGGCATCGGCTTGCTGGCTCGGGCAGTGGATCTGCATATCGGGCAGCACGAGTTTCTGTCCCGTCAGGGTGATATGCGTAATTTGCGCGTTGAGCCGCTGGCAGCGCATCGAGGTGTTATCTCGGATCGCCATGGTCGGCCGCTGGCGGTTAGCACACCGGTGATTACTCTATGGGCCAATCCCCGTGAGGCGCTGGAATCCCGTGACAGCTGGAGCCGGTTGAATGGTAACAAGGTGCTGGACAGCAAGGCGTTGGCCCAGCGTGTGCTGCCTAACTCTCAGCGCGAATTCATCTATCTGTCCAGGCATCTTGCTCCCGAACAGGCGCAACAAGTGCTTGATCTGCGAGTGCCCGGTATCTATGCATTGACCGAGTACCGTCGTTATTACCCTGCGGCGGAAGTGACCAGTCATATAGTTGGTTTTACCAACATTGATGATATTGGTCAGGAAGGTGTTGAGCTGTCATTTGAAGAAGTCCTGCGTGGCGCTGCGGGTCGCAAGCGAGTGGTACGTGATCTGATTGGTCGAGTGATTCAGGATATCGAAATCATTGAAGAGGCACGGCCTGGCCAGGATGTGCAGCTAAGTATTGATCTGCGCTTGCAGTATTTGGCTTATCGCGAACTGATGAGTGCTGTCAGTCGACATAGTGCCAGCGGTGGCTCGGTAGTGGTACTGGATGCCGATACCGGCGAGATTCTCGCCATGGTTAATCAGCCTGGTTATAACCCAAACGGTCGCGCCGGCCTTAGCCCGGCGGCCATGCGTAACCGTGCGGTAACGGACCTGTTTGAACCGGGCTCAACACTGAAGACCATTACGCTGGCTACCGCGCTGGAAGCCGGAATGGTAACGCCGCACAGCATGATCGACACGCGCCCTGGAACCATAAGGGTGTCGGGCAAAACCATTCGCGATCATCGCAACTATGGGGTTATGGATATAACGGCAGCTTTTGGTAAGTCGTCTAACGTTATGACGACCAAGCTGGCGTTAGACATGCAGCCCCAGCAACTGCAAAACATGCTGGATCGATTCGGCTTTGGCCGCGCTACCGGCATTCCTTTTCCTGGCGAAAGTGATGGTGTGCTTCCGCTGCGGGCGCGCTGGCGCGATATTGAGCAGGCCACATTATCTTATGGCTACGGCGTTTCAGTAACAGCGTTGCAGCTTGCTCAGGCCTACGCTGTGTTAGCCAATGACGGCGTGCATCTGCCGGTTTCCTTGACACGAGTAAGTGAACCGCCCAAAGGGGAGCGTGTGATCTCTTCCGCTACCGCTGGCATGTTGGTAGACATGCTCGGTGTTGTGGTGAGCGATCGTGGCACAGCGCGCCAGGCACGGGTTAACGGCTATCAGGTGGGCGGCAAAACCGGCACTGTGCACAAGATTGTTAATGGCGTTTATGCGGATGACAACTATTTAAGTTTGTTTGTTGGCGTGGCACCGCTAGACAACCCGCGTTATGTCGCGGTGGTGGTAATTGATGACCCTGCAGGCGAGGCTTACTACGGCGGCGAAGTTGCTGCGCCGGTATTTTCCCGCATTATGGAAGGCGTATTGCGCACTCTGAATGTTACCCCTGACGCCAGTCAGGGTATCTGGGCGGGCGTTACCGCCAGTGAGGGTCGCTCATGATGACTCTGCAGCAATTACTGCCGGATATGGCGCTATCTGCACAGCATGCCCAGTGCTGTATTCAGGGCATGCGTCTTGACAGCCGTCGAGTGCGCGATGGGGATTTGTTTGTTGCCCTGGGTGGCGCCCGTCAAGATGGTCGTCGTTTCATTGAGGCAGCCATTCATGCGGGTGCTGTGGCGGTGCTTACTGAGTCGGAAAAGTATTCCGAAGCGGAGCAGGGTGGCGTGCCGGTGATTGGCATGCCATCGCTGTCGGCAGGCCTGGTTGGCCTGGCTGCGCGCTTCCATCAGAACCCGATGGCTTCGCTTAGTGTGCTCGGCGTTACCGGCACAAATGGAAAAAGTAGTGTTGCCTGGTTTTTGCGTGATGCCATGAATGCGGTGGATATGCCTTGCGGGCTGATCGGGACATTAGGCGCACATTATGGTGATTATCACGATGACGTGGGGCACACCACACCAGACACACTGACACTTCACGAATCTCTTGGCGCGTTTCGTGATCGCGGCGCTCGATACGTGGCCATGGAAGTGTCTTCCCACGCGCTGGCGCAGGACCGTTTGGCCGGTGTATCCGTGAACATCGCAGCGTTTACTAATCTGAGCCGGGATCATCTTGATTACCATGGTGACATGGATGGCTACTTTGCCGCCAAGAGTCGTCTGTTCCACGGTCATGCCATTGCTGGCGCAGTGATCAATACCAGTGATCGTTATGGCGCCCGTCTGGCGACGCAGCTGGCTGACAATATTCGTTGTATCCGGGTAGGCGGTAAGGATGCGGATATTCTCTGTGCGGATGTGCAGCTTAATGCTGATGGTATCAGTGCGCGTATTACTGTCGCCGGTGAGAGCCTGTTAGTGCGGCTGCCGCTTTATGGACGGTTCAATATCGACAACCTGATGATTGTCGCCGGCATGCTGGCGGTGCAAGGGCTGGCGCCACAAGCAATTGGTGCCGCGCTGTCGGCGGTAACGCCAGTGCCGGGTCGTATGCAGCCAGTGATGATTGGCGATGGGCCAGTCGTTCTGGTGGATTACGCACACACCCCGGATGCTCTTGAAAAATCCTTACATGCAGTTCGCGAGCACTTTACCGGCAAGCTTTGGTGTGTAGTTGGTTGTGGCGGTAATCGTGACACCGGTAAGCGCCCGCTGATGGCTGCTATGGCGGAGAAGCTTGCCGACCAGTTGATTTTTACTGCGGACAATCCGCGTGACGAGTCTGTGCAGGAAATTATTAGTGACATGCTAGCCGGCGTGCAGCATGCACTGGCGGTTCAGGTTATCGCTGATCGTCGCGAGGCGGTTCGTACAGCGGTGCTGCAGGCGGCACCCGGTGATGTGGTGCTGGTAGCAGGAAAAGGCCATGAGCATTGGCAGGAAATCGGCGCGGAAAAGTTGCCGATGGATGATGTGTCATTGGCGCGGGAAGCACTGCATACCCGTCATGGGGGTGGGCAATGAGGCTATCCCAGGTGACGCGTTTCTGTGATGGTCGCCTGTCCGGTGCGGACGTGGAGTTTTCCCGAGTCTGTACCGATACCCGTGATATCCGCTCGGGGGATTTGTTTGTCGCCCTACGGGGCGATCGTTTCGACGGCCACGACTTTATTGATGATGCGGCCAAATCCGGTGCTGTAGCCACACTATGCGAGCAGCCAGTGGCGCAACTGCCTGCCGTTATTGTTGCTGACAGTCGTCGCGCTCTCGGTCTGCTGGCTGCGGGTTGGGCCGCACAGCATTCACTTGCCCGTATAGCGGTGACCGGCAACGCGGGTAAAACCACAGTTAAGGAAATGATTGCCTGCATGTTGTCATCGCAACCCGGTGATGCGGCGGTACACGCCACTAAAGGTAATCTGAATAACGACATCGGCGTGCCGTTGACCCTGCTTGGTGTCAACACTGGTCACCGCTACGGCGTGTTTGAGCTCGGAGCCAATGCGCCCGGTGAGATCGCCTGGACATGCTCATTGGTGCGTCCGCAGATAGTCATGATCACCAATGTTACCGGGGCCCATCTTGAAGGCTTCGGTTCCATGCAGGGTATTGCTGAAGCCAAGGCGGAAATCTATTCCGCTACTGCCGCGGATGCGGTGGCCATTGTCAATGCGGATGATCAGTTTGCTGGATTCTTTACTACTCAGGCGCTACGGGCTGAGCTGCGCATAGTAACTGTGGGTCAATACAGTGGTGCGGATTGGCGCGCTGAACAGGTTCGTCTGAATGGTTCCACAGTGGACTTTGTGTTGCTGCACGAAGCTGGTCGTTACAACGTGCACCTGCCTTTACCCGGTGCCCATCAGGTGAGTAACGCACTGATGGCAATCGCTGCGGTGGTTGAGGCCGGAGTGGCTATCAACGATGCGTTGCCCCGTCTAACCCAGCTTC
Source organism: Alcanivoracaceae bacterium (assembly GCA_029210325.1). Classification (GTDB taxonomy): domain Bacteria; phylum Pseudomonadota; class Gammaproteobacteria; order Pseudomonadales; family Alcanivoracaceae; genus PGZG01. The sequence continues at coordinate 6,689 of JARGPU010000007.1, forward strand.
AGCCGGTTAAAGGTCGGATGAATATCAATGCCTGTCTCGGTGGCACGCTGGTGGATGACAGCTATAACGCTAACCCTGGTTCAGTACGGGTGGTCATCGACTGGCTATCAGCACAACCGGCTCCCAGAGCCCTGGTGTTGGGCAATTTGGCTGAGCTCGGCCCGGATGAAATGGCGATTCATCGCCAGTTGGGTGAGTACGCGCATGCCGCCGGGATTGATCGCTTGATTACAGTGGGCGCGCTTGCCGCTCAGGCCGCACAGGCGTTTGGTCAGGGTGCAGAGCAGGCGGATGGATATCAATCTGCGACAGAGCTTGCCCGGTCAGTGCTTTCGCAGGGCGGCACGGTATTAGTCAAAGGTTCACGCAGCGCTGGAATGGAAGCCGTCATCACTGCTCTGCAGCTTATTGAGGAGACGCGCTGATGTTGCTCTGGCTGGCGGAATATCTTGCCCAGTTTAATTCAGGCTTTTTGGTGCTGCAGTACATCACCTTGCGAGCTATTTTCAGTGTTCTGACGGCGCTATTTATCGCATTTTTTGTCGGCCCGCTGATGATTCGCAAACTCAAGCAGTATCAGGTTGGTCAGGCGATTCGTGATGATGGCCCGAAGAGTCACTTCTCGAAGGCAGGTACACCGACTATGGGGGGCGCCTTGATCCTGCTGGCGATCATTCTGTCGACCCTGTTATGGGCGGACCTGGACAACCGTTATGTCTGGATCACGTTGGGCGTAGTAGTGGTGTTTGGCGCAGTGGGCTGGGTAGATGACTGGCGCAAGGTGATCCAGAAAAATTCCCGCGGACTGCCAGCGAAATGGAAGTACCTGTGGCAGTCAGTTGGCGCTTTGGGTGCGGCTAGTGCACTTTACTTCACCGCACAAAGCCCGGCGGAAACTCAATTGATTGTACCGTTCTTCAAGGACGTGGCGATCAATATGGGTGTGTTCTATATCGTTCTGACCTATTTCGTTATCAACGGCACCAGTAATGCGGTAAACCTTACTGATGGCCTGGATGGCCTGGCGATTATGCCTACCGTATTGGTGGCTGCAGCGCTGGGTGTGTTTGCCTATGCATCGGGTCATACCGAGTTCGCAACCTATCTTCATATTCCCTATATCGCCGGTTCCGGCGAGCTGGTTGTCATGGTGGCGGCGCTATGTGGTGCCGGTCTTGGCTTTCTATGGTTCAACACCTACCCGGCACAGGTATTCATGGGTGACGTCGGCGCGCTGGCGCTGGGAGCTATGCTGGGGGTTATGGCGGTGATCGTCCGGCAGGAAATAGTTCTGTTCATTATGGGCGGTGTGTTCGTCATGGAAACCGTCTCGGTGATGATGCAGGTGGCCTCTTTCAAGCTTACCGGGCGCCGCATCTTCCGCATGGCACCTATCCACCACCACTTCGAGCTGAAGGGCTGGCCGGAGCCAAAAATTATTGTTCGCTTCTGGATTATCACCGTGATTCTGGTGTTGATCGGTTTGGCTACATTGAAGATTCGTTGAGGAGCGTAGCGTGAGCGCAGCGTTTGATCTGGTTATCGGGGTTGGAGTAACGGGGCAATCTTGCCTGCGTTATCTGCTGGCTCAGGAAGAGCCGGTGCGGGCTATGGATACCCGCGCCGAGCCGCCAGGTATCGCTGCCATTCGACAGCAGTTCACAGGGGTTCCGATTCATACCGGTGGACTCCGTGAGGAGTGGCTGAACGAAGCGCGACGGTTAATCGTTAGTCCAGGCGTGCCAGTGTCCACTGTGGAAATTGCTCGCCAAGCGGCGGCTGGAAAAGAAGTGATTGGCGATATTGAACTGTTCGCCCGAGCTGCCAGCGAGCCGGTTGCGGCCATTACTGGATCGAATGCAAAAAGTACGGTCACTGCATTGCTTGGTGAGGTGGCCCGCTCTACAGGACTGCGCGCCTTGGCAGGCGGTAATCTTGGTACGCCGGCGCTCGATCTGCTAGGCCAGGAAGCAGAGCTGTATGTGATTGAGCTGTCCAGCTTCCAACTGGAAACAACTTTCAGTTTGAGTGCCCAGGTGGCCTGTATTCTTAACATGTCGCAGGATCACATGGACCGGTATGCAGGCTTTGGTGATTACGTCGCTGCCAAACAACGGGTCTATGACGGTTGTGAAGTGGCGGTGTGGAATATTGATGATGAAGCTACTCGCCCGCAGGGCCCTGTGCCGGCACAGATAACCTTTGGTGTTCATGCGGATGCTGATTACCGCCTTGATGTTCAGCGCGGGGTATTGATGCGTCGTGGAGAAGACCTGTTGGCTGCGTCTGCGTTAAAGCTGCGTGGTCATCACAATGCGCTAAATGTTCTGGCAGTACTCGCTATGGCGGAAGCATTAGGGCTTGAGTGCCAAGTGTGTCTGCGTGCCGTGCAGGAGTTCGCTGGTTTACCGCACCGCTGTGTATTGATCGCCGAGCATCGCGGCGTGCAATGGTTTAATGATTCCAAAGGCACCAATGTCGGGGCCACGCTAGCCGCGTTGGCCGGTATTGGCTCGGCCATTCCCGGAAAGATCGTTCTAATAGCCGGAGGTCAGGGCAAGGGGCAGGACTTCTCTGCGCTGACTGCTGCGGCGAAAGACAATGTTCGCGCAGCGGTGCTGATCGGTGAGGATGCGCGCATGCTGGGTGCCGCACTGGCTGATGTGTCCTGCCATTATGCTGAAGACATGGCTGATGCGGTGCGCCGTGCTTCCTTGCTGGCCGAGGCCGGTGATGCGGTGCTGCTGTCGCCCGCCTGTGCCAGCTTCGATATGTTCACTGGCTATGTTGATCGTGGTGACACCTTTGTTAAGTGCGTGACGGAGGTGCTGCATGGCGCTTGAAGGGCTGCTACATCATCGTCGTCCAGAAGACATGTGGTTGCTTGGTGGCGTTATGCTGCTGGCAATCACTGGTCTGGTGATGGTCATGTCAGCCTCGTTGCAGATCGCCGAAACCAAGCTCGGTTCGCCGTTCTATTTCTTTAGCCGCCATCTGGTCTACCTGTTGCTTGCCGTCACGGCTGGAGTGTTGACCTATCTTCTGGTGCCGGTGGCGATGCTGGAAAAGCTGCGCATGCTGGCATTGATTGGCGCTGTTTTGATCCTGCTGGCAGTACTGATTCCTGGGATTGGACGTGAAGTTAATGGCTCGCAGCGCTGGATTTCATTGCCCGGATTTAATATTCAGGCCTCGGAGCCGGCCAAGCTGGGCTACCTGATCTGGCTAGCGGGCTATATCAATAATCAGCGTGATGCGCTGCAGCAACGTTGGCAGACATTCCTGATGCCGCTTGGTGTGCTTGGCTTTTTAGCGTTGCTGTTGCTGGCTGAGCCGGATTTTGGCGCTGCTGTTGTGCTGGGCATTGCCACCATGGGTATGTTGTTTATGGCCGGCGTGCCAATGCTGCGCTTTTTATCGGTTGCATTGGCGGTGGTGTTGGCCGCAGCGGCGGTGGCACTTTTGCAGCCCTATCGGGTGGCGCGGCTGATGAGTTTTCTTGACCCGTGGGCAGATCAGTTTGGTGGTGGCTATCAGTTAACCCAGAGCTTGATTGCCTTTGGTCGTGGGCATATTGATGGTGTCGGCTTGGGCAATAGTGTGCAGAAACTTTTCTATTTACCGGAAGCTCATACTGATTTTGTCTTTGCTGTAACCGCCGAGGAGTTTGGGCTGATCGGCACAGTGCTATTGATCTCACTTTTTATTCTGGTATGTGCGCGGATATTTCAGCTGGCTTTTCGTTTGCTGGACAAGCAGCAGATGTTTAGCGGCCAGTTGGTTCTGGGTATCGCACTGGTTTTTGCCTCACAAGCCTTCGTAAATATGGGCGTTAATATGGGTTTGTTGCCAACCAAAGGACTGACTTTGCCATTGGTCAGCTATGGTGGCAGTTCTCTTCTGGTTATGTCGGTGATGATTGCGCTGGTGCTGAAAATCGGTACGGAAGCAACTGCCAATGTACCGGTTCGGCGGAGGGAGCGTCGATGAAGCCGTTGATGCTGGTAATGGCCGGAGGAACCGGTGGTCATGTTATGCCCGCCCTTGCAGTGGCTGATGTGCTGCGCCAGCGCGGCGTGTCGATCGCATGGCTTGGATCTGAACAGGGTATTGAAAATCGACTTGTTCCTGCCGCGGACTACCCTTTGCATCAGTTGGCTGTACGCGGCATCCGTGGCGGTGGGTTCAGTCGGCGTTTACTGGCTCCCTTTATGTTGCTCGGCGCCGTGTTGGCAGCATGGCGGATTGTCCGCCAGTTGCGCCCGGTGGTTGCCATCGGCTTTGGCGGATACGCCAGTGGCCCCGGCGCGATTGCCGCACGGCTGGCAGGTGTGCCACTGATTATTCACGAGCAGAATGCCCGCCCAGGAATGACAAACAGAGTGCTGGCACGATTTGCTGGTCAGGTATTACAGGGTTTTCCAGGTGCGTTTAATCAGGCAATGACCACCGGAAACCCGGTGCGTAGCGCCATTGCCGCACTGCCGGCCCCGACTCAGCGATACAGTGAGCGTGATGGCGCTCTGCGTATTCTGATTACTGGTGGCAGTCAGGGGGCCTTGGCGCTCAACAAGCAGCTGCCAGAGGCGTTGTCCCAGGCTCTGTCAGAAGTGGACTTTGAAGTGCGCCACCAAACTGGTCGTGGTCGCACTGATGAAGCTGCTAGTGCATGGCACGGGTTGGCCGCCAAAGTGCAGCTGAGCGAGTTTATTGATGACATGGCGGATGCATTTTCATGGGCGGATCTGGTGATCTGTCGCAGCGGTGCATCGACGGTCAGCGAAGTTGCGGCGGCGGGTGTTGCTGCCTTGTTTATTCCACTACCCACTGCTGTAGATGATCACCAGACCCATAATGCTCGCTGGTTGTCAGATCACGATGCCGCCTTGCTGTTACCGCAGAGTGGTTTGAATGCAGATAGCCTGCGTGCCCGTATTGCAGTACTCGGCGATCGCAAGTCGCTGATGCAGATGGCGGAGCGGGCTCGGGCAATGGCTCTGCCCGACAGCGCCGCTACTGTTGCAGATATTTGTCAGGAGGTGGCCCATGGCTGATCCGGTTGCTCATGTTGTACCGGAAATGCGCCGCATCCGTCGCATTCATTTTGTCGGCATTGGTGGTGTCGGTATGTGCGGCATCGCTGAGGTGTTATGCAATCAGGGCTACCAGATTAGCGGTTCTGATTTGCGTGAATCACCAGTTGTGCTACGCCTGCGTAGTCTGGGTGTCCGTGTTGAGATCGGGCATCGTGGAGAAAATGTAGGTGATGCTGATGTGGTGGTTACATCAACCGCGGTTGATGAGGCAAACCTTGAGGTGCGGGAAGCCAAGCGGCGCCGTATCCCGCTGGTACCACGAGCACAGATGCTGGCTGAGCTGATGCGCTTCCGTCACGGCATCGCGGTGGCCGGCACCCATGGCAAAACCACCACCACATCAATGATTGCGTCCATTCTGGGTGAGGCCAAGTTCGACCCGACCTTTGTCATTGGTGGCAAGCTCACCAGCTCTGGAACTAATGCCCGTTTAGGACAGAGTCACTATCTGGTGGCCGAGGCGGATGAGTCCGATGCCTCGTTCTTGCATCTACAGCCCATGGTTGCAGTGGTTACTAATATCGATGCAGATCACATGCATGCCTACGGTGGTGATTTTGCCAAGCTCGAGAATACATTTATTGAGTTTCTACAGAACTTGCCGTTCTATGGCCTCGCCGTGATGTGTGTTGATGACCCTGTGGTGCGCAAGTTGTTGCCGCGAGTTAACCGACAGCTTATCAGCTACGGCTTTAGTGAAGACGCCGATGTTCGCGCGCAAGCTATAAGCCAGAAAGGCATGGTCACCTCGTTTGAGGTAATCCGCGAAGGCAAGCCAAAATTGCAGATTGCGCTGCCTATGCCGGGGCGGCATAACGTGCTCAATGCACTGGCCGCGATTGCGGTGGCTACGGATGAGAATGTACCGGATCAGGCCATCATTGCTGGTCTGAATGGCTTTACTGGAGTCGGTCGTCGCTTCGATGTGCTGGGCGAGTACCGCACTGCGGATGGTAGCGCCACATTGGTGGATGACTACGGCCATCATCCGCGTGAGGTTGAGGCAACCATCAAGGCGGTCCGTGATGGCTGGCCGGATCGGCGTTTGGTGATGTTGTTTCAGCCGCATCGCTACACCCGTACTCGCGACCTCTACGAAGATTTTGTCGATGTACTGTCTAACGTCGACGCATTATTGATGCTGGAAGTTTACAGCGCGGGAGAAGATCCCATTCCGGCGGCTGACTCCAGGTCGCTATGTCACAGTCTGCGTCAGCGAGGTCAGGTCGAGCCGATCTATGTTGATGACTCGGCTAAATTGTCGGCATTGCTTGGCAAGGTTCTACGTAATGGCGACCTGCTTATAACTCAGGGCGCTGGTAACGTATCGGCGATTGCCCGCCAGTTGATTGAGGAGGGTGGTCATGACTGACTCCTTGATCACGCTAAAGAATAATTTGTCTGCTATTGGCCGTGTCGCTGTGCTGTGTGGTGGTCGGTCCGCCGAGCGGGAGGTGTCGCTGCGTAGCGGTGCTGAGGTCCATGCTGCGTTGTTGTCGCTGGGAGTTAATGCCGTATGTGTAGATACGGCAGAAGCGAGTTCTGATGCGCTGCGTGATTTCGAAATCTGCTTCATTGCTCTGCACGGCCGTGGTGGCGAGGACGGTGTTATTCAGGGTGCACTGGAGCATATGGGTGTCCCATATACGGGCAGTGGCGTGATGGCCTCGGCTATTGGCATGAGCAAGATACATACCAAGCTGATCTGGAGCGGCGCTGGCTTGCCAACTCCGGCGTTTTACCTGGCAGGTGTGGCAGAGATGGATCTTGGTTTTCCGCTGATGGTAAAGCCGGCCCACGAGGGCTCTTCAATTGGCATGCGCAAAGTTGATGATGCGGCCCAGTTGGCTGAGGCAATAAGCGAGGCTGCTGCCTATGACAGTGAAGTTTTAGTTGAGCGCTGGGTTCAGGGCGCTGAGTTTACCGTTGCTGTTCTTGGTGACGAGGCCTTACCGCCGATTCGTCTGGAGACCCCAAACAGCTTCTACGACTATAACGCCAAGTATCAAGCCGATAGCACTCTGTATATCTGTCCTTGCGGTCTGGATGAAAACAAGGAAGAGGAGCTTAAGCAGTTAGCGAAGAAGGCATTCCAGGTGGTTGGCTGCAGCGGCTGGGGCCGAGTGGATGTGATGCAGGACCAGCAGGGAAGTTTCTTCCTGTTGGAGGTAAATACTGTGCCGGGGATGACGGACCATTCGTTGGTGCCGATGGCAGCACGGGCCAGTGGTCGCAGTTTTGCCCAGTTAGTTGGCGAGATTCTACTGCAAGCTTGGGAGCGTCGAGCATGATTCGTAAAACGGTGAAACTGCGCGGTGCTCGAGTGCTGCCGGTGAAGCCGGAGCGCAAGCCGTTGGCGGAAAGAGTGGCAGCTGCGATGCCGCTGTTGCTCGGCGGTTTTGCATTGCTTGTCGTGATTGGCACCGTGATCTATCTGCCGGGGACTCTGGATAGCTATCCGATCCGCAGTGTCAGCGTTGAAGGTGTAAAGGACGAGCGGCGTCAGGCCGAGGTGCGAATGGCCCTGTCAGGTCTGGTCGCAGATGAGAATTTTTTCAGCGTGCCACTGGCAGAGGTCTTCCGTACAGCACGATCACTGGAGTGGGTGGCGGAAGTACGAGTAAGTCGTAACTGGCCGGATCGCCTGGTGCTTCTGATTGAGGAGCGGGTGCCAGTGGCGGTGTGGAATGAAGATTTCCTGGTTTCCACATCAGGCGAGCCATTTCGCGCACTAAAGCAGTACAGCGTAGATGGCCTGCCGCGTCTGCATGGCCCGATCGAGCGACTGGCTTCGGTTATGGATTACTACCACAGCATGAGCAAAGTACTGGCGCCAGTGGGATTGCAAATTCGTCGCCTGGACGTTGATGCCCGACTGACCGCAAGGCTGGAATTAGATAACGGCGTCGCGCTGGTAGTTGATCGTAACCAGTACGCGCGCAAGCTGCGCCGATTTGTGCGCATGTATGAAGGAGTGTTGTCCGCTGATTCTCGCGGGCTGACCCGAGTGGATCTGCGCTACGCAGATGGTATGGCAGTGCAGTGGCGGCAGACGTCACCATCGACTGACAAGAGAGTGTGATTTCATGGCTACCTCGAGCGGCGAAAAAATGTATGTAGGCCTCGATGTCGGAACCTCGAAAGTGGTGGCGATTGTCGGTCGGGTTGGTCTGGATGGATCGATGGAAATCGTCGGTATTGGTGCTCACCCTTCCCGTGGTATGCGCAAAGGGGTGGTGGTGGATATTGAAGCAACGGTGCGCTCCATCCAGCGTGCGGTAGAAGAAGCTGAGCTAATGGCAGGTTGTCAGGTTCACTCCGTCTATGCCGGGATTGCCGGGTCCCATGTGCGTAGTTTGAACTCCCACGGCATGGTTGCCATCCGCGAGAGAGAAGTCGTGCAGGCGGACATTGACCGGGTGCTGGATGCCGCACAGGCGGTGGTCATGCCGGCGGATCAGAAAGTTCTGCATGTGTTGCCGCAGGAATACATCGTTGATACCCAAGAGGGCGTGCGCGAGCCAATCGGCATGAGCGGTGTGCGTCTTGAAGCGCGGGTGCATCTGGTTTCATGCGCAGTAAATGCTGCCCAGAACATTGAGAAGTGTGTGCGTCGCTGCGGGCTGGAAGTAGAAGACATTATTCTTGAGCAAGTGGCGTCCAGTTACTCCGTGTTAACGGACGATGAGCGTGAGCTTGGTGTATGCATGGTGGATATCGGTGGCGGCACCACAGACATCGCCATTTTTATTGATGGTGCGATTCGTCACACCGCCAATATTCCGATTGCCGGAGATCAGGTAACTAACGACATTGCCATGGCTCTACGCACCCCCAAACAGCATGCCGATGAGCTGAAGATTCGCTATGCATGTGCGCTAACCCAGCTTGCTGGTGTGGATGAAACCATCAAGGTACCAAGTGTTGGCGATCGTCCTCCGCGCACGCTGTCCCGTCAAAACCTGGCTGAAGTTGTTGAGCCTCGATACGACGAGCTTTTCACTTTGGTGCAGGCTGAGATTCGCCGCTCCGGCCTTGAAGATATGATCCCCGGCGGCGTTGTGCTGACCGGTGGTGCATCCAAAATCGAGGGGGCAGTGGATTTGGCAGAAGAGATTTTCCACATGCCGGTGCGACTTGGTATGCCGCAGGGCGTGACTGGCCTTGCGGATGTTGTGCGTAATCCGATTTACGCAACCGCGGTGGGTTTGCTGCTGCATGCGCAGAAAAATGAGCAAGATAACCGCAACTCGCGTGGCAGTAGCGGCGGGTCGGTGGACTGGATTGAGCGTCTCAAGCGCTTTTTCCGGAGCAACTTCTGAACAGGGTGCAGCCGCATTCTGGTCAGGTAAGAGCAAGGGTCGAAAACAGGGAAACAACCGGGAGATAGTCATGACAATGCATTTCAAACTAGAAGATGGCGTACCGCACGGTGCAGTTATCAAAGTGGTCGGGGTAGGTGGCGGCGGCGGTAACGCTGTCGAGCACATGGTGCGCTCCAACGTCGATGGCGTCGAGTTCATCTGTGCCAACACCGATGCTCAGGCGCTGCGCAATGCGTCTACTCGCACAGTGCTGCAGCTCGGTGGTCAGGTCACCAAGGGGTTAGGTGCCGGCGCTAATCCGGATGTCGGCCGCCAGTCGGCGATTGAAGATCGCGAGCGCATTGCCGAGTTGCTGCAGGGCGCAGACATGGTATTTGTCACCGCCGGCATGGGCGGCGGTACTGGTACCGGTGCTGCACCGATTGTTGCTGAAGTTGCTAAAGATCTTGGCATCTTGACGGTGGCGGTAGTGACCAAACCGTTTCCATTCGAAGGCCGCAAGCGCATGCAGGTAGCAGAGGCCGGTATTGCAGCGCTGCGCGAGCATGTTGATTCGTTGATCACCATTCCCAACGAAAAGCTGATGGCTGTTCTGGGCGGCGGTACCACACTGCTAGATGCCTTCAAAGCGGCTAACGATGTTCTTCTTGGCGCAGTTAAAGGTATCTCCGATCTGATCACCAAGGGCGGCATCATCAACGTCGACTTCGCCGATGTGCGTACTGTCATGGGCGAGATGGGAATGGCGATGATGGGTACTGGTACTGCCAGTGGTGAGAATCGCGCAGAAGAAGCTGCTCGTAAGGCGATCTGCAGCCCGCTGCTGGAGGATGTGGACCTGCAGGGAGCACGTGGCCTGCTGATCAATATCAGTGGCAATACTGATATCTCTCTGGAGGAGTACAGCCTGGTGAATGGCATCATCGCGGACATGGCTCATCCGGATGCCAATATCATTATTGGTACCGCGATTGACCCGGAGATCGGCGATGCGCTGTCGGTCACGGTTGTGGCGACCGGTTTGGGGCAAGCTGAGACCTTGAAAGTGGTGCGCGGTGGTCGGGCCAGTCAGCCGGTTACCAGCCCGCAAAACTACGGTGACCTGGATCAGCCCGCCATCAATCGTCGTAATCCCCGTGAGCCAGCGCCGATGCGTAACGCTCCGGCAGCAAGCACGGCGGAGGACCTGAGTTTTATTGATATCCCGACGTTCCTGCGGCGTCAGGCGGACTAAGGGGCGGGACGGCCAATGGTGCGTGGAACAATCCTTTGTTACCATGCCGGCCCTGCCAAACCTTGACTTCCGTGCCTGCGGGGCACCTGCCAGAGTGGCCAGAGAATGATTAGACAGAGAACACTGAAGAACGTCATCCGGGCGACCGGGATTGGATTGCATACCGGTGAGAAGGTATATCTCACCGTGCGTCCTGCCCCGATCGATACCGGTATTATCTTTCGTCGCGTTGACCTCGACCCGGTTGTGGAAATCCCTGCCGCGGCGGAGAACGTTGGAGAAACGACCCTCTCCTCGACACTGGTAAAGGGTGACGTCAAAGTTGGCACTGTTGAACATTTTCTGTCCGCCATGGCCGGTCTCGGCATCGACAATGCTTACGTAGAGTTGTCGGCACCGGAAGTACCGATCATGGATGGTAGTGCAGGCCCGTTTGTTTTCCTGCTTCAGTCAGCTGGGATTCAGGAACAGGAAGCACTGAAGAAATTCATCCGCATTAAAAAGCCGGTGAAGGTGGAAGAGGCTGATAAATCTGCCACTTTCCTGCCATTTGAGGGCTTTAAGGTCAGTTTCGAAATAGAGTTTGATCACCCGGTTTTCCGCGGTCGCACGCAGACTGCCAGTATTGATTTCTCTTCCACTTCATTCGTCAAAGAAGTGGCGCGCGCACGTACCTTCGGCTTTATGCGTGATATTGAGTACCTGCGCTCGCAGAATCTGGCGCTGGGTGGCAGTGTCAATAATGCCATCGTGGTGGACGAGTTCCGCATCCTCAATGAGGATGGTCTGCGCTACGAGGATGAGTTCGTCAAACACAAGATGCTGGATGCGATCGGTGATCTTTATCTGCTCGGTTTCAGTCTGATTGGTGAGTTTGTTGGCCATAAGTCTGGTCATGCTTTGAACAACCAGTTGCTGCGTCAACTGATGGCGGACCCTGAAGCGTGGGAGATCGTCACTTTCCCGGACGCTGCGACGGCTCCAATCTCCTATATGAAGCCGGTACTGGCAGCCGAGTAACCCTGGCGGCTTGAGCGGTTTACTGAAAGGCCCCGTTGGGGCCTTTTTTTTGCGGCTATTACGACAATGTGACCGCTAGCAAAGTAACCGATCAGCCTTTCTGATTAGATGAGCTTTCCTCGTCACCGGCCAGATCGGCCAGTCTGGCGAGGACTTCGGCAAGTGGCTGATAGTCGCAGTGCCGGGCAGCATCACGAAGGACGGCAGCGGCGCCAGGGTCCAGTACTGGCGCTTTTAATGAGGAGGGCTGCCGTACTGGCTCATGGGCAGTCTGGGTCCTGACGGTGAAGCTGCTCAAGCCGGCTTCCCTGGCCAGTCGCGCGCCATGGAAGCGGAGCATCTGGGCTACAGCGCTGGTCTGGGCGATCAGCAGCAGCTCACCGTCGATCGCCTCAGCGTGGGTTTTTGTCGCCAGCGCTGCAGGTAGAGAGGGCAGGGTCATTCCCTGTAAGGGCTGTCTGGCTGCGGCTCTAAGCTTTTCGCCAAGGGCGGTATCGGCCTTGAGCAAGGAGTCCAGCGACGGTGGCAAGGTTGCATTGCTCATGATGTTTTCTTAGGATTGATGGCATTGACTCGAAAATAACCGAAAAGACCAGCCCAACTGCTTGTCAGTAAAGGGAAAAACGGCGAACTCAGCATGAACATAATTATCCTTAATCCGCGTCGGGGTGGCTCCCGGACGCTGCATCTGCCGCGCTGGCTAGGCTGGGCGGGCATGTTGATGCTGCTGATCATGCCTCTGGCGACCGGTGTTGGTGCCTACTATATCAGTCATTATCTCGATCAGCCGCTGTTCAGTGCCGACGTTGCCGAGCGCTGGCACGATGATGTTCGTGCTCAGCAGAAAGAGCTTCAAGTGCTGCAACGTCAGGCGGACGAAGAAGTCCGTGCTCTGACCCTGCGGATGGCAGATATGCAGGCCCGGCTGCTGCGTCTGGATGCTTTGGGCGAGCGACTGCTGGATGTGGCGGGCATTCGTGCCGACGAGTTTGATTTTTCTTCTGCCCCGGCAATGGGTGGTCCCGAGTCCCTCTCTGACACTATGGATCTGGCCTATCGGCCGCCGGCTTTTGTGGATGCGCTGGGCGAGCTAGCCACCACTCTTGAGCGTCGCGAAGAGCAGCTCAATATCCTCGAAGGGCTGATGAATAACCGTCATCAGGAGCGTCAGGCCTCTTTGGCGGGTCGTCCGGTGCTGCGTGGCTGGCTGTCTTCCCGTTTTGGTCGTCGTACAGATCCGTTTACCGGCCGCTTGGCGGAGCATAAAGGAGTCGACTTTGCCGGCAAGGAAGGCTCCGAAGTGGTGGCTACCGGGGCGGGTGTGGTGACCTACTCTGGCGAGCGCTGGGGTTATGGCAACATGGTCGAGATCAATCACGGCAATGGTCTGGCCACTCGCTATGCCCATGCCAAAGATCTGCTGGTGGCCACAGGGGATATTGTTCGTGCCGGCGAGTCCGTGGCAACCATTGGTTCCACCGGACGCTCCACAGGACCCCATGTCCACTATGAAGTGCTGCGCAATGGCCAGCACATCAACCCCGAACCCTTCCTGCATCGTCCGCGCTAATCAAAAGGCCCGCAATGCGGGCCTTTCTCTTATATCACTGCTGCTGAACAGGTAGAATGTCGGCTTTCTCAAGGCGTGCCCCCTACGGACAGCGCCCCTCCTTCACGACACAGGAAAGCGGACGTTTCATGCTGGCTACTGTATTCAACAAGATTTTCGGGTCGAAGAACGATCGTGAGCTGCGCCGAATGGGCAAGCTGGTTGCAGAGATCAATGCTCTCGGTGAGCCTCTGCAGGAGCTGTCTGATGAGGCGCTACGCGCCCAGACTGCAGAGATGCGCCAGGCCTTTAGCGAGGGCAAAAGCGTCGACGAGTTGTTGCCTCAAGCATTTGCAGTGGCTCGTGAAGCGGCTACCCGGGTGATGAAGATGCGTCACTTCGATGTACAGCTGCTTGGCGGTATTGCACTACACGAAGGGCGGATTGCCGAGATGCGTACTGGTGAGGGTAAAACTCTTACTGCTACTTTACCGGTGTATCTCAATGCGCTGACTGGCAAAGGCGTGCACGTTGTCACAGTGAACGATTATCTGGCGGAACGTGATGCTAACTGGATGCGTCCGTTGTATGAATTTCTTGGCATGTCGGTGGGCATTATCATGTCCCAGCAGCCGCAGGAACAAAAGCGCGAAGCTTACGCTGCCGATATTACTTACGGCACCAATAATGAGTTTGGTTTTGACTTTTTGCGCGACAACATGGTGTTCCGCCTTGAAGACAAGGTTCAACGCGGCCTCCACTATGGTGTTGTTGATGAGGTTGACTCGATTCTTATTGATGAAGCTCGTACGCCTCTGATTATTTCTGGTCCGGCGTCGGACTCCTCGGAAATGTACCTTCAGGTCAACAAGTTGATTCCCAAGTTACTGCGCCAGACTGAAGAGCGCGAGGGCGATTACTTTGTTGATGAAAAACATCGTCAGGTTGAGATGACCGAAGAAGGGCATCAGAAAGTCGAAGGTCTGCTGATTGACAGTGGCCTGCTCAAGGAAGGGGAATCACTTTATGCCCCCCATAACCTTGGCATTCTTCATCACGTGCATTCTGGTCTGAAAGCTCACGCCCTGTTTCAGCGCGACAAGGATTACATTATCCAGAATGGTCAGGTGGTTATTGTCGACGAACACACTGGCCGGACCATGCCTGGACGTCGCTGGTCTGATGGTATCCATCAGGCTGTAGAAGCCAAAGAAGGTGTTCGCATCCAGCAAGAAAACCAGACTCTGGCATCTACTACTTTCCAGAACTACTTCCGTTTGTACGACAAGCTATCTGGCATGACCGGCACCGCGGATACGGAAGCGGCAGAATTTCGCCAGATTTATGGCATGGATGTAGTGGTGATGCCGACCAATCGGCCGATGGTGCGGATTGATGCCGAGGATCTTGTGTATCTTTCCCTGGAGGAAAAATATGACGCGATCACTGATGAAGTTCGTGCCGCAGTAGAAAAAGGCGCGCCGGTGCTGGTTGGTACGGCAACCATTTCCGCTTCGGAGTATCTGTCTGAGCGACTCGATAAGGCGAAGATTAGCCATCAGGTCTTGAACGCGAAGTTCCACAAAAAGGAAGCGGAGATTATTGCTCAGGCGGGTAAGCCGGGAGCCGTAACCATTGCAACCAATATGGCGGGTCGCGGTACGGATATCGTCCTTGGTGGCAACCCGCAGGAAGAGATTAAACGTCTCGAAAGCCCGGATGCCAAGCAGGTTGAGGCGATCGAGAAGGCCTGGAAGATCAATCAGGAGAAAGTGCTCGCGGCGGGTGGTTTGCATATCATTGGCACGGAACGTCACGAGTCCCGGCGGATCGATAATCAGCTGCGTGGCCGGGCCGGTCGCCAGGGGGACCCGGGTTACACCCGCTTCTTCCTGTCCATGGAAGACGATTTGATGCGCATTTTTGCCTCTGATCGTATTCGCAACATGATGCGTTCGCTGGGCATGGAGGCGGGTGAGGCTATTGAGCACCGCTGGGTTACCCGCGCCATTGAGAATGCGCAGCGCAAGGTAGAGGCGCGTAACTTTGATATCCGCAAAAACCTGCTGGAGTACGACGACGTTGCTAATGACCAGCGTCGCGTAGTGTATCACCAGCGCAACGAAATTCTTGAAGCAACGGACCTGTCCAAGAGCGTCGCCGGAATTCGGGAAGATGTAGTCGCTGAAGTTGTGCGCGATCATATGCCGCCGGGTTCTATTGAGGATCAGTGGGATGTGGCTGGCCTGGAGAAAATTCTGGAAGCGGAATTTCACTGTGATGCGCCAGTCAGCATATGGCTGAAAGCGGATAAGCAGCTGCACATTGATGGTGTGACTGAACGTGTGCTGGAGAAGATGGTTCAGCAGTACGAAGGTAAGGAGCAGGACCTCACTGCGCGTAACTTTGATGCTGGCGAGCTGCGCAAAGTTGAAAAGCACATCATGTTGCAGGTACTGGATCGTCACTGGAAAGATCACCTTGCTAGTATGGATCAACTACGTCAGGGCATTCATTTGCGCGGCTACGCGCAGAAGAACCCGAAGCAGGAATACAAGCGAGAGGCGTTTGAGCTGTTCCAGCATATGATGGGCGAGATTCAGCATCAGTTGATCCGTGTGCTGCATACCATTGAGCTGCGTCGCGATGACGAGCTTGAGCAGATGGAGCGCCAGCGTGCCGAAGAGGCGCGCCGTCAAGCGGAGCGCATGCAGGCGATGATGCCGCCGGTGTCGGAAGATGGCCTGCCCCCGGTGTCTGATGCAGGTTCCGCGGGTGCCGCGCAGCCGCAGCAACCTGTCACCCGTGATATGCCAAAGGTTGGCCGTAATGATCCCTGTCCGTGCGGTTCCGGGAAAAAATTCAAGCATTGCCATGGGCAGTTGGGCTGACAGATGAATCAGCTAGCTTGGTTGCCGGTATCAGGTGTGCGGGTTGCTGCGGTCAAAGCCGGGGTAAAGAAGCCTGATCGTTATGATCTGGTGGTGTTTGAGTTGGCTGAGGGGGCCGCCACCGCAGGCGTATTTACCCTGAATCGCTTTTGTGCCGCGCCGGTGCATGTAGCGAAGCGCCATTTAGCCAGCACTGCACCGCGCTATCTGATGATCAATACCGGTTACGCCAATGCTGGAACTGGTGAGTTAGGCATGCAGAACTGCCTGTCCAGTTGCGATTTGCTGGCCACAGAAGCGGGTTGCTCCCGTGAACAAGTGCTGCCGTTTTCTACCGGTGTAATTGGTGAGTTGTTTACCTTGCCGCCATTCGAACGTGGCCTGCCAGCGGCGCTGGCTGCGTTGGATGAGCATGGCTGGGGATTGGCGTCGCAGGGCATCATGACCACCGACACACGTGCCAAGATTATGTCGCGCCGTGTCGAGCTTGATGGCGTGCCGGTTACCATAACCGGCATTGCCAAGGGCGCCGGTATGATCAAGCCGAATATGGCCACCATGCTTGGCTTCATTGCCACTGATGCCACCATTGATCCCACCTTGCTGCAAAGTTGGGTGAAACAACTGGCTGACCAATCGTTCAACTGCATCAGTATTGATGGCGATACCTCCACCAACGACGCCTGCATGCTTGTGGCAACTGGCAAGGCCGGCATGGCGGCGCCGCTGCAACAAGGTAGTGCCGCGGCAGCTACCCTGTTTGCAGCTCTGCACCAAGTGTTTGTTGGCCTTGCCCATGCCATTGTTCGGGATGGTGAAGGGGCGACTAAATTTGTTGAAGTGCGAGTTGATCATGCTGCTAGCGACGCGGACGCCCGGACCATTGCCGAAACCGTGGCCCATTCACCGCTGGTAAAAACTGCACTGTTTGCATCTGACCCTAACTGGGGGCGGATTCTTGCTGCAGTGGGCCGCGCACCGATTGCGGCACTGGACGTAGATCGGGTCAGTATCTGGCTGGATGATGTGCAGATTGTGGCCAACGGTGCAGTGGCCGCTGACTACACTGAAGCGCGTGGCGCTGCGGTAATGGCGCAGCCTGATATTCGTATCACCATCGATCTTGCCGCCGGGGAAGGTCATGGCAAGGTGTGGACCTGCGATTTCAGCTACGACTACGTCAAAATTAACGCGGAGTACCGCACCTGAGTGGCGCGCCTGAGTTAATGCCCCGTCTTGATGTGGTTGCAGCGATTATTCGCGACGCTGAAGGACGGGTGCTGCTAGCTCAGCGTCCTGCCCATAAGCATCAAGGTGGTCGCTGGGAGTTCCCCGGTGGCAAGGTAGAAGACGGCGAGGCGCTGGATTACGCCCTTGCCCGTGAGCTTGATGAAGAGCTCGGCCTGATCGCTACCGACTTCCAACCCTTTATGACGGTGGATCACCGTTATCCTGAGCTGCAGGTTCGCTTGCATTTTCGTGAAGTGAAAAAGTCTCGGGGGCATGCCCATGGCCGTGAGGGCCAGCCGGTTAACTGGTTTACTGTTGAACAGATGAGCGCACTGGAATTTCCAGCGGCCAATCGGCCGGTGGTCAAGGCGCTGCAATTGTCCGATACGCTGCTGGTCATGCCGGACAGCCTGTTGCCGGACTGGCCCGCTCGTTTGCATAGCGCTATTGATAGCGGCTGCCGGGTGGTTTACCTGCGTGGCCTTGAACAACGCCCGGACCAGCTTCAGCAAGCAATCAGCATTTGCCAGCAGCGGGGGGCGCTATCACTGGTACGTAATGATGTTGCCCTGATGCAGCGCTATGCTGCCGACGGGTTGCACTTGAGTTCTGCGGCGGCGGGCCAGCTGGCTCAGCGTCCGGATGTGGCTTGGCTATCAGTGGCCTGCCATTCGGCCGATGAACTGGAGGTGGCGCAGCGACTGGAGGCTGACCTGGTTTTGCTGTCGCCGGTCTTAGCCACCGCCAGTCACCCGGATGTGGCGCCACTTGGCTGGTCTCGTTTTGCCGGGCTGGCTACCGGGCAGCCCTTCGCTGTCTATGCGCTGGGCGGTATGACGCTGGCAGATCTCGCTAGCGCCCGTCACCATGGCGCCAGGGGTATCGCCGCTATGCGCGCATTTTTCTGAGTATCTATTCAGGCAGGTCGTCAAACTCGTTTGGTGGGTCGCCAGGAATGGCATGACGCTCCGCCGCCCAGTCACCAAGATCGATCAGTTTGCAGCGTTCCGAGCAGAACGGCCGCCATGGGTTATCGGCGCGCCACTGGGCGGGCTTGCGGCATTGCGGGCAGGCAACAATACGAGCGTCGGGTTCAGGCATGAGCGTGGGCCATTTTCAAATAGGTTTCATGCAACGTATCAAGCTGCCTATACAGGCTGGCGAGATCTGCATCATTGGTAACGATATCGTCCGCCCGTTGATGCTTGTCAGCACGGGACATCTGCGCAGCGATAATTGCCTTCACCTGTGTTTCAGCAACATCATCCCGCGAGGTGGTGCGGGATAACTGCAGCGTCTCGGGAACATCAATCAGCAAGATACGTTGCGCCATTTTGTGTTGGCTGCTTTCCAGCAATAGGGGCGACACCAACAGGGTATAAGGGGATGACGATGTTTGCAGCTGGCGTAATATTTCCGCGCCGATGGCCGGGTGAGTAATGGCCTCAAGATCTTTACGTGCCGCCGCATCAGCAAACACGATTTCACGCAGGGCGCGACGATCAAGGGTGCCATCTGCTTGAATTACCCCGGCGCCGAAGCGCTCGGCGATGGCTTGCAGAGCAGGCTGCCCTGGCTGTACCACTAGCCTGGACACCAGATCCGCATCGACTACGGTAATGCCTTTACCGGCAAGATAATCGGATGCAGCGGTTTTGCCGCTGCCGATGCCTCCGGTAAGTCCGACAACAAACATCAGAATTTCATCAGGCCAAGATAGGCGCTGACAATCTGGTTGCCCCAGAGCAACGCGATCCAGCCCGCCGCGGCCAGATAGGGACCAAAGGGGATGCCCTGATCCCGCTTTACCAAACCGGTGGCCAACAACAGAATGCCAACCACCGCGCCAACCAGCGAAGACAGCAGGATAACCAGTGGCAGCATCTGCCAGCCCAGCCAGGCGCCGAGGGCGGCGAGTAGTTTGAAGTCGCCGTAGCCCATTCCTTCTTTGCCGGTGAGAAGTTTGAAGGCCCAGTACACCGACCACAGGGCCAGATAGCCTGCGCTGGCACCGATGACCGCATCGACAAGGCTTACAGGCGAGATGCCGGCAACTGCCAGTAGCAGCCCTGCCCAGAGTAACGGGTAGGTGAGGTCGTCTGGCAGCAAGGTAGTGTCGTAATCAATCATGGCTAGCGCCAGCAGGCACCAGCCGGCCAGAATGAGGGCTAGCAGCCAGGGCGAGTAACCCACATGCCACGCAGCTATAGCGGCAATCAGGCCAGCGGTGAGCTCGATCAGCGGGTAGCGACCGCTAATGCCGGTACCACAGGCAGAGCAGCGGCCGCGCAACACCAACCAGCTAACCAGTGGAATGTTTTCATACCAGCGGATGGCATGGCCGCATTTCGGGCAACGGGATGCCGGGGTGGCCAGATTGAAAGGTTCTGCCGGCGGCGTCTCGGGGAGTGACAATACCGAGCGAGCTTCCTGCTGCCAGGCGCGCTCCATCATTACTGGCAGGCGGTAGATCACCACATTGAGAAAGCTGCCGACCAGCAGGCCAAAAAGAAATACCAGCACGACCAGAAAGGTCGGGCTGGTTTCAAGCAAAGAGAATACTGACATGCCGAATCAGACCACCGCGCCGAGCTGGAAGATAGGCAGGTACATGGCAACGATAAGACCGCCCACGACGACACCCAGGAAGGACATGATCAAAGGCTCCATCATTGAGGTCAGGCCGTCGACAGCGTTGTCCACCTCTGCCTCGTAATAGGTGGCAACCTTGTCGAGCATGGCATCCAGTGCGCCGGACTCCTCGCCGATGGCAACCATCTGCAGAGCCATACTTGGGAACACGCCGGTGGCACGCATGGCAAATTGCAGCTGCTGGCCAGTGGCGACGTCGTCGCGGATACGCAGGATGGCATTCTTATAAACAATATTACCTGCCGCCTGTGCACAGGATTCCAGCGCTTCAATCAATGGCACGCCGGCCGCGAAGGTTGTGGAAAGGGTGCGCGAATAACGCGCCACTGTGGCCTTGTAGGTTAAATCGCCAACGATCGGCAACTTCAGCATTAATCGGTCCAGTGCCCCACGAAAGGCCGCAGAGCGCTTCTTCGCTTGAGAAAAACCAACAAAAATACTAACTCCAACTACCACAATGTAAACAATGTTTTCCTGCAGGGCATCAGATAGACCCATTACAAACAGGGTAAAGGCGGGCAGTTCGGCGCCAAAGCCATCGAAAAGCTCCTTGAAGGTAGGAACCACCTTGAGTAGCAGGATGACGGTTACAATGCCGGCGACGACCAACACTGTCACCGGGTACTTCATCGCCTTCTTGATTTTCATTTTCAGGGCTTCGGCTTTTTCCTTGTACACCGCAACCCGCTCAAGCATGGTTTCCAGCGCACCGGATTGTTCGCCAGAGTCAACCAAGCTGCAGAATAGCTCATCAAAATACTGAGGATATTTTTGCAGGGCGCCAGCGAAATTATTACCCGCTTCGACATCTGACTTGATCCCCAAGACCACGGTTTTCATGGTGGGATTATCAAGACCATCGGCGACAATCTCAAATGACTGAACCAAGGGCACGCCGGCCTTCATCATGGTGGCCATCTGTCGGGTGAAGATTGAAATATCTTGCGGGGTGATTTTTTTCGGCCCGCCAATGTTGATTTCCAGCTTGCGGTTAACCTTCTTGGGCTCAATTCCCTGCTTTTTGAGTTCAAGTTTGACCAGCGCAGGGCTTTTACCGGAAATCTCCCCTTTGACCTTGGCGCCCTTACGATCCTTACCTTCATACAGAAAGGTATAGGTTTTCTCGGGCTTGTTTTTTGCTGCTGCCTGGGTCTTTTTTGCCATGGTCAGTGTCCAGAGGTTACGCGGTTAACTTCTTCAAGGCTGGTGACGCCCTTCATTGCTTTTAACAGGCCTGAGCGGTGCAGGTCGTTAAAGCCTTCCTTGCGGCACTGGTCAGCAATCTCGATAGAGTTACCTTCTTCCATAATGATCCGGGCAATACCGTCAGTGATTTTGACCACTTCGTAGATACCGACCCGACCTTTGTAGCCGTTATTGCACTTTTCACAGCCTTTCGGGCCATACACAGTAAAGCCGGTTGCGATGTCTTCTTCCGTGAAGCCCATCTCAGTCAGTGAAGCTGCTGGTACTTCCATTGGCTGCTTGCAGTGTTCGCACAACCGGCGGGCCAGACGCTGGGCAATAATCAGGATAACCGAGGTGGCAATATTGAACGACGGGATGCCCATATTGCGCAGACGGGTAAGGGTTTCCGGCGCGCTGTTGGTGTGCAGCGTGGACAGTACCAAGTGACCGGTCTGGGCGGCTTTGACACCGATGCTTGCGGTCTCAAGGTCTCGAATCTCACCGACCAGAATGACGTCCGGATCCTGCCGCAGAAAGGCCTTCAGTGCGGCGGAAAAGTCCATCCCCTGAGAGGGGTTAACGTTAACCTGGTTAACCCCTTCCAGGTTGATCTCTACCGGGTCTTCTGCGGTGGAAATGTTTCTTTCTGGCGTGTTGAGAATATTTACACCGGTATACAGCGATACAGTTTTACCGGAACCGGTAGGGCCGGTTACCAGAATCATGCCCTGGGGCTTGGCCAGAGCATCCATGTAGAGATCTTTTTGCCAGTCTTCATAGCCCAGCGCGTCAATGCCCATCTTGGCGCTTTCTGCGTCAAGGATCCGCAGTACGATCTTTTCCCCCCAAAGGGTCGGGCAGGTGTTGACGCGAAAATCGATTGAGCGGGTCTTGGACAGCTTCATCTTGATGCGGCCGTCCTGAGGTACGCGCCGCTCGGCGATATTCAGCTTGGCCATAATTTTAAGACGAGCAGCGATCTTGCCAGCTGTATTTATTGGTGGCTTGGCAATCTCCATAAGAATGCCATCCTGGCGAAAACGTACCCGGTAGGCCTTTTCGTAGGGCTCGAAGTGAAGATCCGAGGCGCCCATTTTGATGGCATCAAGCAGCAGCTTGTTGACGAATTTGACGATTGGCGCGTCATCAGCCCCGGCGACTCCATCATCAGTGTCTTTCTTCTCGTCGCCACTACTGATGTCGATATCTTCGAGGTCTGCATCCAGATCATCGAAGGCACTGCCCTCCGCCTCGTTGATAATGGCGTCAAGCAACGCTTTTAGCTTGGTGTCATCGGCAATTAGCGTTTCGACACTGAGGCCGGTATTGAAGCGGATTTCTTCCAGGGCTTGCAGGTTGGTCGGGTCTGACATGGCGACAAACAATCGTCCGCCACGTTTGAACAACGGTACCGCGCGATGCTTTATAAGCAGGTTGTTGTCTACCAAATCCTTGGGCATGGAGTCCGGTATCAGGGCCGCGAGATCAATCAGCGGGTCGCCGAACTCTTCAGCAGTGGCATGAGCAACATCGGCGGATTTAGCCAGGCCTTTTTCCACCAGATGGGCTACCAGAGGCACCTTGTCACGCTTTGCCGCGACAATGGCTTCCCGGGCCTGCCCCTCATCCAGCAAGCCATCACGGACCAGACGACGGGCCAGGCCGCTTAATTGAATATTCGCGCTGTTTTCTGCCATGGATTCAGTCTTGTTATGGTTGTTTCTGGCGAACTATGGCAGATAAAGGCCACTGCCTGCGCCGATTTTCTGACTCTACACATTATTAAGAGGAGGCGCTACCCGGTTTCCGTGCAGCATTTCAGGGGGTTAGCGTCGGCAGTTGAGGTAAATGCTAAGGGCTAAACCCGGGCCACTGGCTATCCTGTTATTGCCCTGTGTCGTAAAGCGTCATTGGCACTGACGGTATCCGTCACGGGGTGACGTATTTTGACACCCTGCCCTTGCCCGTAAGGACAAAAAACGTCTACTTCACCCCTGAGGCCCCAGTAAATCAGGGGGTGCCATACTTTTTCCTGAAGTTGGCCCGCTGATTGCATATTCAGACTCAGGCGCTCTCCGGTCGGGGGGCGAGACAAAGAAGAAACCAAACGACTGGAGATTCATTATGAAAAATGTTCAGAAGGGTTTTACCCTTATCGAACTGATGATCGTTGTAGCCATTATCGGTATTCTGGCTGCTGTAGCTATCCCGGCTTACTCTGACTACACCGTACGGACCAAGGTTTCTGAAGGTCTGAACGTGGCAGCAGGCGCTAAGGCCAGCGTTAGTGAAACTATTCTGTCCACTGGCACCGTGCCGACCACCAACGCAGGTGCTGGTCTGGTAGGTTCAACCAGCATCACCGGCAACAACGTAGACAGCGTTGCAGTAGGTGCAGGCGGCGCAATTACCATTACCTACAACACCGCTGATACCAACATCTCTGGTCAGACCATCATCATGACCCCGAGCACTGCTTCTGGCGGTTCGGTTGAGTGGGATTGCACCGGTGGTACCGTGGTTGACCGTTACCGTCCAGCTAACTGCCGCTAAGCGACAGTTAGTTTGGAACGAGGGGCGACTTTGTCGCCCCTTTTTTTATTTCTATATGTGAGGGGATTTCTATGTGGTCTGGGTCGGTGCGTGTGGCAATACCGGGTTTGCTGCTTCTTGGTCTTGTCCTGCTACCACTGCTGACTCTTTGGCCAGCGCTGCCGGGCCCCTTTCTTTTTGATGACGAGCCAAATTTAAACGCCTTGCAGGTGCTGCAGGGTGAAGTGAATCTGGACACTGTTGGAAACTACCTGGCGGAAAAGTCTGCCGGTCCAACAGGCAGACCACTGTCGATGCTGAGCTTCCTGCTCAATGATGTTTACTGGCCGTCAGAGCCAGCCTCCTTTAAGTACACTAACCTGCTTATCCACATTCTAAATGGCTTGTTGCTGGCTTGGCTGGTGCTGGCGATCGTTCGCCAATGGGCAGGAAAGCTGGACCAGCGTCATGTTGTGCTGGCGTTGCTGGTGACGGCCTTCTGGGTGCTCAATCCTTACCAGTTGTCCTCGGTGATGTATGTGGTGCAGCGCATGGCGCAGTTATCTGCTCTTTGTGTGCTAGCCGGGTTATTGCTGTACCTGTCCGGGCGGCGTTTGCTCGCCGACGGGGATGCAGGCAAAGGTTATGGCCTGATCTGGCTGGCCTATCTGGTGGGGGCTGGAGTCGGTGTGCTTGCCAAGGAAAATGCGGCGCTGTTTGTTTTGCTGGTGCCGCTATTTGAGTGGCTGCTTTTCCCGGCGAGCGTTTCGCGGTCGCGCCCACTGCTTCTCAAGGCGACGCTGGCTTTGCCGGCGGCTGCCATGCTTATGGTGTTGGGTAGTTACTTCTTCTCCACCCATGCCTATGAGTGGTTCCGTGACTTTACTCTATCGGAGAGGCTGCTTTCGCAAGGGCGAGCTTTGGGCTATTACCTGTGGCGTTACCTGATTCCCGGGGTGGGCTATGTGGGCCTATATGCGGATGGTTTCGAGAAATCGGTCGGCTTGCTGCAGCCGCTTTCAACGCTGGTCTGGATTGTTGCGCACCTGCTGATCATTGCCCTGGCAGTGGTATATGCCCGTCGTTTGCCGTTGCTGTCTTTAGGGATTTTGTTTTTCTATGTGGCCCATAGCATGGAGTCTGGAGCGATACCGCTAGAGCTATTCTTTGAGCATCGTAATTACCTGCCATCCATGTTGTTGCTGCTTGGTGTATTCCATCTTCCCCGGCAGAAGGTTGCCATAATGGCGCTGGTCCCGGTGGTGCTGGTGTGTGCAGCGTTGCAGTATCTTCAGGCAACATTCTGGGGGGATGAGCGTCACTTGAATACTATTATGGTGGTGGAGAATCCCAGTTCAGAGCGCGCTCTGGTGACCTATGCCAATTACCTGGAGCGTCAGGGCGATCTGGTCGATAGCCTGGTAGTAATGAAGCAGTATATCGAGCAGCACCCTTACGGCATGGATGTGGCGTTGAATGCGGTAAAGATGTCCTGCCACCTCGGCATTGATAGCGAGCAGGATGCCAGCATGCTGGTGGCGTCCACGGCAAAATATCGGGGTAAGGCAGAGCCGGTTGTGCGGCAGGTAGGCGACATTGCCAAGTGGGTAAGCGAGGGAAAATGCAAGAGCATAACTCTCGAGCATCTGAGCCGGTTTCTGGATAGCTATATGAGGGCCTATCCGCGCGATGGTGAAGCCACTCAGGCTCAGTATGTGGCCCGCTCTTATCTGGATTATTACCGCGGCAACTATGCCGGGTTTCATCAGCACATGAGCGAGGCGCTGGATGCCCACCCGAATCTTTCGCTGACCTATTCGGGTTGCTCCCAGTTTGCGGTCATTGGTGGTCCAGAGCAGGGCTGTGAGTGCTTTAAAAAATATCAGTACATCGTGGACAAGCATGGGGTTAGCAAGAAAACCCTTGTGCAGAAACTGCTGCGCCGGACGGATAGCGACGTGGACAGCTTCAGGTCAGAGGCCGCGGCAGTCTGTGCGGCAGTGGATGCTCAAGGGGATGTTCAGCCTGAAAATAGCGACGGCAGTTGACGCGCAGGGGCCGAGCATTGACAAAAAGTGGCACCTTGCCGTCGACGCTGCTGTTTGGCGTTTTTAAATATCTTATAAATCAGTTTGTTACGTTTTCCCTGTCAGGGAGGTGGCTCAGGGTGAGTTGGCACAAATAGTGCGTGATATATGGAAATGCACTCCAGTGGGGTAGACGGCCATGCAGGCGGTACAGAGGGGTTTTACACTGATCGAGCTGATGATCGTGGTGGCGATCATCGGCATACTTGCGGCGGTGGCTATTCCTGCCTATCAGGACTATACCGTCAGGACGCAGGTATCAGAAGCGCTCAATCTGGCGTCGTCGCTGCGCTCGGAAATTGCCGGAACGGTGTTTGCTCAAACCGGCAGTTTCACTGGCGTTTCGTCCGGCGCTTACGGCATCATGACCCCTGCCAGCTATCAAGGTAATTTTGTTGATCAGGTCGAGGTGGCAGATGGTGTCATCAACGTGCGTTTGGGTAATGACGTCAATCCCGGCGTGCTGGGTGAAATTGTCAGCCTGACGCCGTCTCTTGCCGGGGGGTCGATTACCTGGCAGTGCACCTTTAGTGGTGCGCCACGTTATGTGCCGAGTAATTGCCGATAGCAACTATGGTTTTAAAAATATAAGGGGTTAGCTTGGCCATCGAGAGCATTTCTGTCGTTATTCCTGCAAAAAATGAGCAGGCATCCATTGGCACTCTGGTGCAGGAAATTCTTCAGCTCGATTGCGTTCAGGAGGTGGTGGTCGTTGATGATGGCTCCACCGACCAGACTGGCGAAGTCGCCCGCTCAGCGGGTGCCCGAGTGGTGCGCCATCAAGTCAGCATGGGCAATGGCGCCGCGATCAAGCGGGGCGCCAGAGAGGCTCTGGCAGACTGGGTTTTATTTATGGATGCGGATGGTCAGCACCAGCCCGCAGAGATTGACCTTTTAGTGCAGGCCGCCGGTGAATCAGACATGGTCGTCGGTGCCCGTGATGCACAGGGTCAGGCCAGTATCTGGCGCCGTGGCGCAAATGGCTTCTATAACTGGTTTGCCAGCAAGGTTACGGAATATCCGATCAAGGATTTGACCTCTGGTTTTCGCCTTGTGCGCCGGGAGAAGTTTGTCAAGTTCCTACATCTTTTGCCAAATGGCTTTTCATATCCGACCACCAGCACCATGGCGTTTTTGAGATCAGGTTATAATGTCTCTTTTGTGCCGGTTAATGTTTTGAAAAGAGAGGGTAAAAGTCATATCAGGCCGATTAAGGATGGCTTCCGGTTTTTGATCATCATCTTCAAGATTGCCACCCTCTATGCACCGCTCAAGGTGTTTGTGCCGGTGGCTATTTTTCACTTTGTGCTGGGCTTGATCAGGTACGCTTATACGTTCTCTACTGACGGTACATTCACCAATATGTCAGCTTTGCTGATGGTGACCGCAGTGCAGATATTTCTGATCGGCCTGGTTTCCGAGCAGATAACATCGCTTGTCTACGGAAAAACCGATTAGGGCCAAGAGAATCCTGATGCCTGACGATCAGCACCTAGAGCTATATCGCGCTGAACACTTCCCCGTTTTTCAGAATAGAATGTTTGCCACTGCAGAGCAGGCGGTGGCTTGCACTTCTGGTGATATCGTTCTTGTCCGTGATCAGCGTACAGGGCTGGTTTTTAATCAGGCTTTTAATCCTGACTTGATGAAGTATGACTCTGATTATCAGAATGAACAGTCTCTTAGTACTGCCTTTCTTGCCCATTTGGATAATGTTGTATCCGTAATAAAGAGAAATTTCTCTGACTCAAACCTGGTGGAGCTAGGTTGCGGCAAGGGCTACTTTCTGGAGCGGCTGCAGTCTTGCGGGTTTGATATTACGGGATTTGATCCAGCCTATGAAGGAAGCAATCCCCGGATTGAAAAACGAGAGTTTGATGTGGCTTCGGGCCTGTCTGCGCACGGAATCATTCTCCGCCATGTACTTGAGCATATTCCCTCGCCTGTCGACTTCCTGGAAAGTGTTAAAGAAGCAAATCAGGGCGCCGGAAAAATATATATTGAAGTGCCATGTTTTGACTGGATATGCCAAAGGCGGGCATGGTTCGATATTTTCTATGAGCATGTAAATTATTTTCGTTTAAAAGATCTGGTGGCCATGTTTGGTCAGGTTTATGAGGCCGGTCATTTATTCTCCGGGCAGTATCTTTATGTGGTGGCTGATTTAGGCTCCCTCAAGCAGCCTGTGCGGGAAGAGTCTGATGACTTTGCCTTCCCTGAGGACTTTCTCCGTGGCGTAAGCCAGTGCTCTGAGATGATTCGTGCCATTGCTGCCAGTGGGGGGCTGTGTGGTGTTTGGGGAGGAGCATCTAAAGGGGTGATATTCGCCCTTCTTATGCAGCGTTGTGGCGTGGCTGTGGATTGCGTTGTTGACGTTAACCCGATGAAGCAGGGCCGTTATCTGGCATCCACTGGCTTACAGGTTAGCGCTCCAGAGCAGGCTCTTGAGCGCCTTCCTGCAGGCTCGGTGATTTTCGTTATGAATGGAAACTATGCCGACGAGATTAGTGCCATGACCAAGGGTAAGTATGACCTTGTGGTGGTGGATGCCATATCCTGATGACTGCTACGCTGATCTTCTGTTTCGGATATAGAAGGCGGTGTATGCAGCTGCCCAAGCAATGATATCCCCGACAAAAACCACCGCCCGGAATGTGGCTATCAGGACGATGAGGCCGCTGATGCTGCCCGCATCCTTAAGCAAAGATGCGGATACTACTTCGGCAACACCGATACCTTGCGGGGCAAATATGGCCACATATCCGGCGGCCCAGGATATCAGGTAGGCACCCGCCATCTGAGCAAAGGACAATGCATCGTTGATGTCAGGATAGGCTTGCAAGTAAAGCGTGAAAGAAGTGGCCGCCACGCTCCAGTGAATAACTATCAGTAGTGCAGAAAGCATATATGGCCATATATGAAAATCCTCAGCACTTTCCTTGCTGTACAGCCGAAGCATTAATGGTGCTCCGGCCAGTAGCGTTATGACTGCAGCAATAGTCGCCCAGAATACCAGCGCCAGTTCAGGTGCGGTCTGGCCAAACAGCAGCATGATGCTCCCCAGAAATGATGCCCCGGCCACCAGCATGATGTTTTCCGTAATCAGGTAGCCGGTTACCTGCAATGCGGAGGCTCCCCGTGCCTTGTAATCTGCACCCTTTGCTACGGTATGCCAGATGCCGCCCGGTAGATACTTTGCTGGCAGGCGCAGGTTATGGATATAGAACGCATCGCGGAACGATGCTCTGTATCCAAAGGTAGCAAGGCCCGCCTGAGAAAAAGCTGGAGCGATAGCGTGGAGCAAAACCCATACGCAGATGCTGGGCAGAAGGTATGACAAATCTGCCGAGTTGAATGATGCAACCAGGTGTTCTCGGCTGTTCCATGCGGCGTAGATGATTGCCAGCAGTGCGGCTGGTGTGAACAGCGCCTTGGCCAGACGGATGGCCTTGCGGCTGCTGGTTATTGTTGGCGGCGTGGTGTTGGAGTGGTCCACTGTCAGGTTCGCGGCGTCAGGTACTTTCCGCAAAAGTACTTCACGGCAAGACAGGGAATCAGGGCAATCAGGATCAGTGCTTTAACTGACCTCGGCTGCTGTGACTGGGTTACCGCTCCAATAAGGGACAGGGGCAGTCTCGCCAGTGGCATGAGTTTGTCAAAAAAAGAGTGGGTCAGTTTGTAGTCATTATTGTTATAGCGCTGCAGTTTTTGCTTGTATGAGGTTTCTGTCCTGAATTCCCGCCGATTCCAGGATGGGCCTTCCGCATGAATGAAGTCCCCCCTTAGGGCTAGTCCGACAAGCAGAATCAAGTCCGTGCCAACAATATCCTTGAGGTTTTCGGGCTGCAGGTACTCCCTGCGAATAAGTCCCAGAATAGGGTTCATATTGCCCCAGAAAACGGTAAAAAAGCGGGCCACAGGATCAAGTCCGCGGGTGTCGCTCCAGCCGGTACTTTTCGAATGGCTGTTGCCGTCCCCGTCAATCCACGTTGTGCTGGCGAATGACAGGGACGCATCCGGGTGTAGTTCCAGAGCGGCGACAGTTTTCTCAAGATAGTCAGTGGACCAGCGATCATGGCCAGCTGCCCACATAAAATACTTGCCGTGGGAGCGTTCCAGAGTATATCGGAAGTTTGCTGCAGCACCCTGGTTCTGTGCAAAGCGATGGTATGTGATCTGTGGGAATTTACGGCAATACTCCTCACATATTCGCTGGGTATCGTCGGTTGAGCAGTTGTCAGAGATAAGTATCTCAACGTTTGGATAGCTCTGCGCCGTTATGGCATCAAGTGCTTCGGCAATAAACCGGGCTTCGTTAAAAATTGGCATGCCAATCGACACTAGAGGTGGTGCACTCGCAGCGCGGCTGGAAGATGCGTCGTGAGCTGGCTGATCTACAGGTGTCGAGGGGCTTCTCATGGCATCTATCGCTGTAAAGCCGGGAATTTTCCAGGCGGAAAATTAACCAGGTGGCTTTGGTGTATGACCTCTGAGGCTTTCCCCGGTGGATGGCTCCGAGTGGATGGCCCCGAAATGTTCTCTAGGATAAGCTAGGGCTCGCTGTGTGACGTGTCAACCTTGTGGGCCTGAATATTGCAGGCAGGGTAGCGGCAGACAAGATAATAACGAAGCGGGGAGCAAGCACATGAAAGCCGTGATTCTGGCAGGCGGTTTGGGTACACGAATATCAGAGGAAACCCATCTCAAGCCCAAGCCGATGATTGAAATCGGTGGAAAGCCAATTCTCTGGCACATCATGAAATCCTATTCGGCCCATGGAGTGACAGAATTTGTCATTTGTTGCGGCTATAAGGGCTATGTCATCAAGGAATACTTTGCCAATTACTTCCTGCATATGTCAGATGTCACCTTCGATATGACCGACAATCAGATGGAGGTGCATCACAAGGAGGTTGAGCCGTGGAGAGTGACTCTGGTTGGCACCGGCGAGGACTCAATGACAGGCGGCAGGCTGAGACGCGTGCGGGACTATATCAGTGATGATGATGCTTTCTGCTTTACCTATGGAGACGGTCTGAGCGATGTGGATATTCGTGGCTCCATCGATTTTCATCGTAAGCATGGCAAGCAGGCCACCGTCACCGCAGTACTGCCGCCAGGACGTTATGGTGCGCTGGCCATGCAGGGCGATCAGGTGACCGGCTTCACCGAGAAGCCACGGGGTGACGGCGGGATGATTAACGGGGGCTTTTTTGTCTTGTCTCCAGCTTGCATCGACTTGATCGAAGGTGACCATACCAGCTGGGAGTCTGAGCCATTAACCAAGCTGGCGGCCATGGGGGAGCTGATGGCGTTTGAACACCACGGCTTCTGGCAGGCTATGGACACTCTGCGCGACAAAAATGTTCTGGAAGATCTTTGGAAATCCGGCAAGGCACCGTGGAAAAAGTGGTAATGAATACTGCGGGTGCGGAAAAGCCTCCATCGGATTTCTGGCGTGGCCGGAGAGTTTTGTTAACCGGACATACCGGCTTTAAGGGTGGTTGGCTAGCACTGTGGCTGAGCCGTCTTGGGGCTCAGGTAACCGGCATTGCACTGGCGCCCGACACTTCGCCGGCGTTATATGATCTGGCTGGGGTTGCTGGTCAGCTCGAAGATAGCCATTTTTGCGATATCCGCGATTATGCCAAGCTTGAGACTTTGGTCCGTCAGGCGAACCCGGAGGTGGTGTTTCATCTGGCTGCCCAGCCACTGGTGCGCGCGGGTTATGCAGATCCATTGATCACTTTCTCCACCAATGTTCAGGGCACTGCCAATGTTCTCGAAGCGCTGAGGAAAGTAGACAGTGTGAAAGTCTGCGTGGCGGTGACTACGGACAAGGTTTACAGAAATATTGAGACTTTCTATCCCTATCGCGAGTCGGATCCCCTTGGCGGGCATGACCCCTATAGTGCCAGCAAGGCCGCTTCAGAGTTGGTGATCAGTTGCTACCGCGAATCATTTCTGGCGGCGAGGGGTGTGGCGCTTGCGTCGGCCAGAGCGGGCAACGTAATCGGTGGAGGAGACTGGGCAGCGGACCGTCTGTTGCCGGATGCTGTGCGCGCGTGGGGTAAAGGAGAGCCTCTGGTAATTCGCCGGCCTGACTCTGTTCGGCCATGGCAGCATGTGCTTGAGCCACTGGCCGGATACTTGCGTCTGGCGCAGAGCATGTGGAGTCAGCCCTCGCTTGCCGGGGCCTATAACTTTGGCCCTCCGACAGACTCAGCCGCTACCGTCCGGCATGTGGTGGAGTTTGCCCGCACTGCGTTCGGTGTTGGAGAGGTCAGTTGGGGAGAAGAGAATGCCGGCCCCCATGAGGCGGGGCTACTCACTCTGGATGTTTCAAAGGCACGCCACGATCTGGCGGTGAGTTCCCTGTGGACTCTTGAGGAATCAGTCAACAGGACAATGAGCTGGTATCGGAGGCTGGCTGAGGGCGGCGATGCAGCCTCCTTGTGCGTAGATGATATTGTCGATTACGAAAACGCCATGGCGGGATCATCAGGGTGAATCGTTTTATCGTATCGGACACTCCGATTGGCGGAGTTAAAGTGATTGAGCGAACCCTGATCAGCGATCACCGGGGTGGATTAAGCCGGGTATTTTGTGCCGAAGAACTGGCTGGCGCTGGCTGGGACAAGCCGGTGATGCAGATCAATCATGCTTATACGAGAAGTGCGGGTGCTATTCGGGGTATGCACTTTCAGCGCGCTCCCCATGCGGAAATGAAGCTGGTGAGTTGCGTGCGCGGAAGGATTTGGGATGTTGCGGTGGACCTGCGCGCCGATTCCGCCACCTTTATGCAATGGTTCGCTCAAGAGCTATCAGTCAGCAACCGACTGGCCATGTTGATTCCGCAGGGAGTTGCCCACGGTTTTCAGGCGATTGAAAGCGACTGTGAGATCCTCTATCTGCACTCTTCCTGCTATCAGCCTGCCGCCGAAGATGGCATTAATCCTTTCGATCCTGCGCTAGCTATTAAATGGCCTGTTGAGGTGACTGATATTTCTGAGAAGGACCATAACAGGGCCTTTGTAGATCAATCGTTTGCGGGAATCATTCTATGAAGTGCCGGCATTGTGGCGCTGTTCTGCAGCATGTCTTTCTGGATCTCGGCTTTGCGCCGCCATCCAATGCTTACCGGTTGGCCTCTGATCTATCCAGACCAGAGCTGTATTACCCGCTCAGGCTAAAGGTGTGCGAGCAGTGCTGGCTGGTGCAGACGGATGACTTTACCTCGGCAGATCAGCTATTCGATTCTGACTATGCGTACTTCTCCAGTACTTCAACAAGCTGGTTGGAACATGCGAAGAATTATGTTGAAGAAATTATTCCAGCCCTTTGTCTTGATCAGGGTAGCTTTGTTGTGGAAGTAGCATCCAACGACGGCTACTTGCTGAGGAACTTTGTTCGCCATGGCATTCCCTGTCTTGGCGTGGAGCCAACGGCCAGCACTGCGGATTATGCTGAGAATGCAGGTGTGCCCGTTGCACGAGAGTTTTTTGGAGAAAAATTTGCTGTAGAAATGGTTGAGAAAAATGGTAAAGCGGATCTGATTATTGGCAATAATGTGTATGCCCATGTTCCCGATATCAATGACTTTACCCGTGGCTTGGCGGCTGCACTGAAATCAACAGGTACTATTACTCTGGAATTTCCTCATTTGCAGAACCTTATTGAGAAAATCCAGTTCGATACGGTCTATCACGAGCACTTTTCCTACCTTTCACTGCATTCTGTTAGCGCTATATTCAAAGCGGCGGGCTTGCGGATATGGAATGTTGAGCGGATACCCACCCATGGTGGCAGCCTGCGCGTTTATGGCTGCCATCAGGATGATCCCCGTCAAGACAGAGACACAGTCGGTGCTGTTTTGCAGGGAGAGAAGGAGTTTGGTTTGCTGGACATTGCTGTCTATCAGGGTTTTCAGCAGAGAGTGGAGGCCGTCAAGGATCGCTTCGTAGAGTTCCTTGTAGACGCCAAGCAGCAGGGTAAGTCAGTGCTGGCCTATGGCGCGGCAGCAAAGGGCTGCACTTTGCTTAACTTTTCCGGGGTAAAGAAAGATCTTCTGCCGATGGTGGCTGATGCGGCTCCGTCGAAGCAGGGTAAGTTTATCCCTGGATGTCATATTCCGATCGTTTCACCGGAAGCTTTGGTCGATTTGGCTCCGGATTATCTGATCATATTCCCATGGAATATTGCCGCGGAGATTATCGCCCAGAATCAGTTTCTGGCTGAGCGTGGCACTCGTTTTGTCACCTTTATTCCAGAGATGGATATTCGATGACAGAGTTAGTACTGGTTACCGGGGGAACAGGCTTCGTCGGCTCGCAGGTAGTCCGCTCCCTATTGGATTCGGGAGCACGGGTGAGGATGCTGGTCAGGCCGAATAGCTCTGATGTGTTTGCCTCTGGCTCCGGGGTCGAGTCAGTCCGATTCTCTGATGACTTGTTTGCCGAGTCGGATGATTGGTGGTCGGAGGTTTTTAGTGAGATCGATACGGTTATTCATCTGGCATGGTATGCGGAGCCCGGCAAATACTTGTCATCTGAGCTGAATTTTCACTGTTTGAGTGGCACGCTGCGCATGGCCAAAGGCGCTATCCGAGCGGGTGTCAGGCGGTTTGTCGGCGTTGGTACCTGTTTCGAGTACGATACGGCAGCGGGGTATCTGTCTGTGGATACGCCTCTTCTGCCGCGCACGCCCTATGCTTCCTGTAAGGCGGCGAGTTATCTGTCACTGTCCAGCTGGTTTGCTCTGGCGGGGGTAGAGTTTCTCTGGTGTAGATTGTTCTATCTGTATGGTGAGGGCGAAGATTCACGACGCTTTGTGCCTTATCTGAGGGACCGGTTGGAGTCCGGGCAGCAGGCGGATCTGACCTCGGGTAATCAGATCAGGGATTACCTTGATGTTGCCGTGGCCGGGAAAATGATTGCAGAGCAGGCGCTTGCTGGTCAGCAAGGCGCAGTTAACATTTGCTCTGGCGTACCTGTCACGATCAGGCAGCTTGCCGAGCAGATAGCGGAAGAATATGGTCGCGTCGATCTGCTTAATTTTGGCGCCAGACCGGATAATGAATACGATCCGCCGTGCATTGTCGGTGTGAAATAGAATAATTCGAATAGGGGAATAAAAGCATGAGCGATTTTGGTCAGGAAGCGATAGAGCGCGTTGCGGCATATCCGCAGGAAAAGGCGCTACTGGATTCAGCTGCTCAGTTTCTTCGTGATTCAGTGGGCCCCAAGTACTCCTATAACTTTTTCTGGCAGGGGCGGCCGATTATTCAGTATCCGCAGGATATTGTCGCTATGCAGGAGCTGATATGGTCTGTTCAGCCAGATCTGATTATCGAAACCGGCATCGCTCATGGCGGCTCGCTTATTTTCAGTGCCTCCATGCTGGCCCTGCTGGATATGTATGACGCTATAGAGTCCGGGAAAACACTGGATCCGTCCAAGTCGGCCAGAAAAGTGATTGGCGTGGATATTGATATTCGCGCGCATAACCGGGTTGCCGTTGAGCAGCATCCCATGGCATCAAGAATCACCATGATCCAGGGGTCCAGCGTGGCCGCAGATGTGGTGGAGCAGGTTAAAGCACTGGCGGCAGGCTACTCCCGAGTTCTTGTTTGCCTGGACAGCAACCACACCCATGAGCACGTTCTTGCTGAGCTGGAGGCCTATGCCCCATTGGTAACCAAGGGCAGTTACTGTGTGGTGTTTGATACCCTTATCGAAGATATGCCCGACGATGCCTACCCGGATCGTCCCTGGGGTCCGGGCAACAATCCGAAGACGGCAGTCTGGGAGTATTTGAAAGGGCATCCGGAGTATGAGATTGACGCCCATATACATCAGAAGCTGATGGTTACCGTGGCTCCGGATGGATTTCTCAAGAAGATTGGTTAGTAAGCCGTAACGACAAATCCACCGCCCTGACATGCTTGGTGATGGCTCCCGACGATACGCAGATCGGGAACTCCAGCGACGGCATGTGCTCCAGGGTGGAGGGTGTTACCGAGCCAGAAATTTCTACGGTAATGCCTGCCTCATAAGCGGCCAGCGCTTTGTGGCGGTCGTTGATATCAAACTCATCAAGCATGATTTGATCCGGTCGTGCGGCGATCGCTTCTTCAAGCTCGGCCACGGTTTCCACTTCGACAATAACTTTTTTGTCTGGCGCTAAAGCGCGTGCCCGTTGGATAGCTGCGGTAATTGAGCCGCATGCAGCAATGTGATTTTCCTTAATCAGAAAAGCATCATAAAGACCGATACGGTGGTTCTGGCAGCCGCCGCAGAGCACAGCATATTTTTGTGCGGTACGCAGGCCCGGCAGGGTCTTGCGGGTGTCCAGAATGGTGATCGGCTGGCTGGAAACGGCATCGGCATAGTGGCGCGCGCTGGTGGCGGTGCCGGACAAGGTCTGGAGAAAGTTAAGTGCCGGACGTTCGCCGCTAAGAATCTGCCGGCTGTTACCGTTCAGGGTGCAAAGAATATCGTTAGCTTTAACCTGATCGCCATCGGCAAAGTGCCAGTTCAGGGTAACGTCATCACCCACCTGGCGAAATACTTCATCCACCCAGGCGCGGCCACATAGCACGGCGTTTTCGCGGCTGATAATCGTGGCACTGGCACGGTCATCCGCCGGAATAAGTTGGGCAGTGATATCACCGCTACCGATATCTTCCTGCAGGGCTGCTCGGACCTGTAGCGGGATATCGTTGATAACGTAATCCGGTAGTTCAGGCTTTTTCACGATTAAAAAACTCTTTGGTTAATTTCACGACAAGCGGACTGAGAAGTAACAGAGCAATCAGGTTGGGCAGTGCCATCAGGGCGTTAAGAACATCGGCCACATCCCAGATCAGCGTCAGGCTGCTGGCCGCACCGACTGGCACCATGGCAATCCAGAACAGGCGGAACGGCAATACGGCGCGCTCGCCAAACAGGTATTGGGCGCAGCGTTCACCATAAAGGCTCCAGCCGAGCAGGGTGGTAAAGGCAAACACGGCCAGCCCCACTACCACAATGGTTTCCCCCATGGCGCCGAATGTGGCGCTGAACGCCAGCGCTGACAGTGGTGCGCCACTCTGGCCGGATTCGAAAGCGCCGGTGACGACGATGGCAAGGCCAGTGATGGAGCAGATAATGATGGTGTCGATAAAGCTGCCCAACATGGCAATGGAGCCTTGCCGGGCCGGGTGATCGGTGGTCGCCGAGGCATGGGCAATAGGGGTACTGCCGAGGCCGGCCTCGTTGGAGAAAATACCCCGGGCGATGCCAAAGCGGATGGCGGCCCAGACGGTGGCGCCGGCAAAGCCGCCACCGGCGGCGCTGCCGGTAAAGGCATCGGACAGACAGCGAGCCAGTGCCGCAGGCAGTTGAGCGGCGTGGTCAATCAATACCACCATGCCACACAGCAGATAGGCCAATGCCATCAGCGGGACCAGCGCGGTGGCGACATGGGCAATACGTTTGATGCCGCCCAGAATCACCATGGCCACCAGCACGGCCATCACCAGGCCGGTATAGGTGGTATCAAAGCCAAAGGTGCTATGCAGACCGTCAGCCACAGAATGCGCCTGCACACCGTTGCCAATACCGAATCCTGCAAACATACCGAACAGAGCGAACAGGAAGGCCAGCCAGCCGAATTTGGGACCAAGGCCGTTGCGAATGTAGTACATCGGCCCGCCTATATACTGGCCGTGGCTGTCCTGTTGGCGAAAGTGAACCGCCAGTACCGCTTCACTGTATTTGGTGGCGATGCCGACCAGCGCAATCAGCCACATCCACACCAAAGCCCCAGGTCCGCCCAAAGCGATGGCAGTCGCTACACCGGCAATATTGCCGGTGCCCACGGTAGCGGCCATGGCGGTGGCCAGGGCCGCGTAGCCGGCAATGGTGCCGTCCCCGTGGGAGCGACCAAATAGCTGGCGAAAGCCAAACCCAAGCCGGCGAATAGGTAGAAAGCCCAGTCGCAGGGTTAGCCAGAGCCCGGTGCCACCAATCAGTAGCAGCATTGCGGGCCCCCAGACCACTGATGATATCTGGGATACAAGGTTGGCGAGTGCTTGCTGATCAAAGGTCATTGGCGTTCCGTGTCGGCGGTAGCGAAGCGGATTAGCTTAGAGCATGGCGGCTGACCGGCAAAGGGCTTGAGGGCTGTTGCCGGCTTGTTAGCCCAGAGAGGAGAGGATTCGACAAGATATAAGCATAAATGATTATTTGAGAACTACCTCATAATGCTTACTTCTGGCTGGTGATAGTGTGATCACAATATAACCGCACAGGTGCCCTCGTGGACAAAGTGACGACCCTGAAAACTGTTAGCTCGGCCCGCCCGCCCAAGCCTCTGCCGCGACCGGTAGAAAAGGCCAGCGTGCGTGCCTGTGAGCTATTGGTGGGATATCTGTGCGATATGCTCGATAGCGCAGATGACAAGCTGTTCGATCTGTCTGACGGCCAGCAAAGTGGCGCACTGGATGCCATGCGCGAGCTGCGTCTGAAGCGTGCCGGTGTTGAGTCCGGTTTCCGTCAGGCGCTGGAAAATCAGTTTCGCAGCGCTTACCTCGGTGAAGACCGCTCCTCGTCATCGGTGCTGGGTAAACTTGATCTGGACAGTCTGTCTCTGGTGCAGGAAGACCAGATGGAAGTGGATCTGGCCATTAATACCATGTCGCGCCGGGTGCGCATGATCAGCGAAACCCAGTTGCGGGCCTTTAATCACCGGCTCGAATATTTAAGTGAGGGCAAGAGGGAGTTCAGTGAGCGTAATAGCCCGCTGGACCCGGCGCAGATTGTTGCCGCTTTTCGCGTTGAGACGGAAAAGCTGGATGTGGATATCAACACCCGGCTGATCATGTACAAGCTATTTGAACGGCTGGTGCTTAGTGAGTTGGGTTTTGTTATTACCGAAGCCAACCAGACCCTTATCGACAGCGGCATCCTGCCAGACATGACGGCGCCACCGATTCGCGCCAGCCGTCAGCCCGGCCAGAGTGTGCCGAAAGTGAAAGCTGGTGAACCTCAGGCTAATCCGATCGAGTCATTGCTGGGCTCTGCGGGTGGTGGTGCGGCTGCAGACCCGGCAGCCCTTTACGCTATGTTCGGCGAGCTGCTGGATGCGGTGCGGCTGATCTCGGCGCGCCCGGATGCTGGTCCGGCGCCTTCTAACATGGCGGTAATGCAGGGCGGCGTGGCCTATGTGAATGGCGCGCCGGTTACCAACCCGGGTCATGTTCGTCAGGTTTCCTCCAACGATCTGGTAGGCATGCTCAACCGCCTGCAGCGAGTGGAAACCTCGCTGGAGGAGCTTGGTCAGGAGAGTCATGACCCGCTGCGCGCGGAAGATATGGATGTACGAGTCGAGCTATCCAGTCTGCTCGGTGCGGAAGGTGGCGAG
The DNA here is from genome assembly GCA_029210325.1 of Alcanivoracaceae bacterium. Taxonomy (GTDB): domain Bacteria; phylum Pseudomonadota; class Gammaproteobacteria; order Pseudomonadales; family Alcanivoracaceae; genus PGZG01. The sequence continues at coordinate 45,897 of JARGPU010000007.1, forward strand.
GAGGCGGTGCACGCCCTCGATCAGGCAGACGACGCGGTGATCAATCTGGTGTCGATGCTGTTTGATTTTATTTTCGATGATCAAGCGCTGGCCACTGAGATCAAGGCGCTGATCGGCCGTTTGCAGATTCCGTTCCTGAAGACGGCCATTGCTGACAAAAGCTTCTTTAGCAATGAACAACATGCTGCTCGGCAATTTCTTAATACGCTGGCAAAGGCGGGCAGCCAGTGGTCGTCTTCTCAAGGGGTGTCTGATCCGCTTTATCGGTTGATCCGCGAAAGCGTGTTCAAGGTGTTGAACGACTTTGATCTGGATGCGGGCCTGTTCGAGCGCCTGCGTGCGGATATCGAAGATGTGATGGATCGGCAGGAGAGCCAGCGCCAGCGCATTGAAGAGCGTCTGCAGGAAGTTGAGCAAGGTAAGGTTCTGGCCGAGCAGACCCGGCGTATTGTCACCGTAGCCGTGCAGGAACGCATCGGCCAGCGAGCCTTGCCGGCGGTGGCGGGCAGCCTGATTCGTGACGCCTGGCAGCAGGTGCTGTATCTGACCTGTTTGCGCGAGGGCAGTGGCAGCGAGCCGTGGAATCGTTATCTGAAAGTGCTTGAGGTGCTGATCTGGAGCGTGCTGCCGAAGAAAGATGATGCAGCGCGGGCCAAGCTGGCCGACTTGGCACCGAAGCTGATAGTTAGCCTGCGCAAGGGGCTTGAAGCTATTGGCTATGACGCTAGTGAACAACGCCGCCGGTTGGATGAACTGGTGGCGCTGCATGCCCAGTTGCTGCAGCCTGTCACCGATAGCGAACTGGCCGGCGAAGTGGTGGTGTTTGAGCCGGAGCCTGAGCCGCAAGCAGAACAACAGGCGCAGGAAGAACTGCCGATTGATCATCCGACTTTAAAAATGGCCTGTGCCATGAAGTCGGGAACCTGGGTTGATATTGCTAGCGGCGAAGGCAGCAAGCGCCTGCGGCTGGCGGCCAATGTGCGCCATGGCAGCAAGCTGGTGTTTATCAATGCCCGCGGTATCCGCGAGGCGGAGTATTCCGGGATGGCGCTGGCGCTGGCGGTAGAGGCCGGTGAAATCCGTATAGTAGACGGCAGCCCGCTGTTTGACCGGGCGCTGGAATCGGTGATCGGAGATCTGCGCCGCATGCGGCAACAACCCGTTAGTGCCTGAGCTTTTACTTGGCAGTTAAAGTGTCGATACTGTGGCGACGTTATGTAGGCATATGCTCTAACGTATGCGCCGCAGGAGGACACGCCGTTGCTGACCGTGAAGAACCACTGGGTGATTGAGGCTCGTCACTGTCCGTCGCCCAATTTCAATGAGCGTCCGGACGCCAACGACATTTCCCTGATTGTGATCCATAACATCAGTTTGCCGCCGGCGCAGTTTGGCGGCCCGCATATTGATGAGCTGTTCTGCAATTGTCTTGATCCGCACGGCCACCCCTATTTCGCCGAAATTGCTGCCATGGAAGTGTCATCCCACTTCCTGATTCGTCGTGACGGCGAGCTGGTGCAGTACGTACCTTGTGACCGGCGCGCCTGGCACGCGGGCAAGTCGCAGTGGCAGGGGCGGGAGAACTGTAACGATTTTTCTATCGGCATTGAGCTGGAAGGCAGTGATCATGAAGCTTACACAACTATGCAGTATGCTCGGTTGAACGAGTTGCTCGATGTGCTGCGTCAGCACTACGGGATTCCCCCCCAGGCGCTGGCCGGGCATGATCAGATTGCGCCAGGCAGAAAAACCGACCCAGGGCCAGCTTTTGAATGGGCCAGAGTGGAAGGGGTGGATATTTCCGGCAAGCTGGCCTGACACGCCTGCCGAATAGACAATGCACAACGGAGAGTGAAACTGATGAAACTTCTGGTGCTGCTGGTGGTACTTGGACTGCGTCGACTGGATGTGGTGTGGCCCGCGTGGCTGGCGGATGGCGGGCAAATGGAGCGTTTGCAGCAGGCGATTAGCAAGCTGCTGGCAGATAGTACCCCCGACTTACTAGCCTGGACTGTGCGGGTGGCGCTGCCGTCACTGCTGGTAGCGATTTTGATGCTGGTGCTGCATGACTGGCTCTGGGGGCTGGCAGGCTGGTTGGCCGGTGGGCTGTTGCTGCTGGCATTGCTGGGACCGGAAAGCGAGTTCCGCCATCTTGATGACATGCTGGTGCGCGGCCGGATGAACGACCCCGATACGCTTGGCAATCTGGCCACGAAGCATTTTGACGCCGAGGGTAAGCCCGGAGACGACGGCTATTTTGCCGAGTTGATGATGCGCATTCTGCACCGCGACAGCGGCCACCTGTTTGCCACCGTATTCTTTTTGATGGCACTGGGGTACTGGGCGGCGTTCCTCTACTTGGCCAACCGTTGGCTGATGAGCCGTTCATCTGCGCCAGGACAGCAGGCCGCGCTGACCGTCGATGCAGCCATGTTCTGGCTGCCGTCGCGGCTGCTGATTCTGGTGATGGCGCTGGCGGGAGATTTCCGTCGGGTGATGGATGCCGTCGATGGCCGCATGTTGCAACTGGAAGACAATCGTCAGGTTCTGGAAGACGCCACTATTGCTGCGCTGGATCTTGGCGAGGCACCGGATCAGGACGATCTGCCAGCCGGTGTGGATATGCTCGAAGCGCTGCAGTCCCTGTTGCTGCGCTGTCTTGCCCTGTGGCTGATTCTGGCGGCGATCTGGATCATGCTGGTGTGACATTTTTTTACACGAACCTGTCCTTGCCGGCCATTAGTCACGGCGCCATACTCTCCTAGACGGTGTGTTTACCCACGCATCGCTCAGCTCTGCGGCAGGCCGGTGACCCCGGCCCGTTGTTTCACGCGACTCACGCGACGAAGGACAGATAGCCATGACGCGCAGCTTTTTTGATGATCAGGACCCGGCGGAAACCCGTGAGTGGCTTGATTCACTGAACTCCGTAATTGAACAGGAAAGCCCGGACAGGGCCGGCTGGTTGATTGATCGACTGTCCGATACCGCCTCCGAGTTGGGTATCTACCGCAAGCATCTATATACCCCTTACCTCAATACCATCTCGCCGCAGAGGCAGCAGCCGTTACCCGGTGACATGATGATGGAGCGACGCATCCGCTCACTGGTGCGCTGGAATGCGCTGGCCATGGTGATGCGCGCCAACATGAACGACGATGAGTTGGGTGGCCATATCGCCACGTTTGCCTCGTCGGCGACGCTCTATGACATCGGCTTTAATCATTTTTTTCGCGCCGCCACCGACACCTTTGGCGGTGATCTGATTTATTACCAGGGTCATTCGGCGCCAGGTATCTACGCTCAGGCTTTTCTTGAAGGGCGGCTGACAGAGGACCAGTTGAATAACTATCGCCGCGAAGTGGATGGTGCCGGCTTGTCCTCCTATCCGCATCCCTGGCTGATGCCGGACTTCTGGCAGTTTCCCACGGTGTCCATGGGCCTTGGCGCGATTCAGGCGATCTATCAGGCTCACTTCATGAAGTACATGGAACATCAGGAAATGATCCCCGCCCAGCAGCGTAAGGTCTGGGCATTCCTCGGCGACGGCGAAATGGACGAGCCGGAATCCCTTGGCGCACTGGCTTTGGCCGGGCGAGAAAAGCTGGATAACCTGATTTTTGTGGTGAACTGTAATTTGCAGCGCCTTGATGGTCCGGTGCGTGGTAACGGCAAGATTATTCAGGAGCTGGAAGGCTTGTTCCGTGGTGCCGGCTGGAATGTCATCAAGGTGATCTGGGGGCGGCGCTGGGATCAGTTGCTGGCCCGGGATCACAAAGGGTTGTTGCGTCGCCGCATGGAAGAGTGTGTCGACGGTGAATATCAGGCCTACAAGAAAAACGGCGGTGCCTACACACGGGAACATTTCTTTGGCAAATACCCGGAGCTCAAGGAAATGGTGGCGCATCTCTCGGACGATGAAATCACCGACTTGAACCGTGGCGGACACGATCCCTACAAGGTCTACGGGGCCTATCATGAAGCAGCCAATAGCACTGGCCGGCCAACGGTGATTCTGGCGAAAACCATCAAGGGTTATGCCACTGGTGCGGGCGAGGCAGTGAACAAAGCCCACCAGATGAAAAAGCTGGATATGGAGTCGCTGAAGGACTTCCGCGACCGCTTCAATATGCCGTTTACCGATGAACAGCTTGAAGATGTGCCGTTCTATCGGCCGGCGCAAGACAGTCCGGAAATGCGCTACATGCGTGAGCGCCGGGCGGAGCTCGGTGGTGGTGCTTTACCCGCGCGTCGCCGCAGCTCTTCAGAAAGGCTGCCAGTACCACCGTTGTCGGCGTTCAAACAATTTATCGAAGATGGCAGCGGTGAGCGGGAAATCTCCACCACCATGGCGTTTGTGCGCATGCTGTCGACGCTGATCAAGCAACCGGGTATCGGCGATCGGGTGGTGCCCATCGTGCCGGACGAAGCACGTACTTTCGGTATGGAAGGCATGTTCCGTCAGCTGGGCATCTATTCTTCAGAAGGGCAGAAATACCAGCCGGAAGATGCCGGTCAGGTGATGTATTACCGGGAAGACAAGAAGGGCAGGATTCTGGAAGAAGGGATTAACGAGGCAGGCGCCATGTCCGCCTGGATTGCCGCCGGTACCAGCTATTCGGTGCACGACAAGCCGATGATTCCGTTTTATATCTACTATTCCATGTTTGGCTTCCAGCGTATCGGTGATCTGGCTTGGGCCGCTGGCGACAGTCAGGCCAAGGGCTTTTTGCTGGGCGCTACCGCTGGACGTACCACGCTGAACGGTGAAGGTCTGCAGCATCAGGATGGCCATAGTCATTTGCTGGCCAGCACCATTCCGAATTGCATCGGGTATGACCCGACCTACGCCTACGAGCTGGCGGTAATTCTGCAAGATGGTCTGCGGCGCATGTATGGCGAGCAGGAGAAGGTGTTTTATTACCTTACCCTGATGAACGAAAACTATGTTCACGGAGTGATGCCCAAGGGGGCCGAGAAAGGCATTTTGCGTGGCATGTATCCGTTGAAAAAGGCGCCTGCAAAAGGCAAGTCGAAACTGCATGTGCAGTTACTGGGAAGTGGCACCATCCTGCGTGAGGTAGAAGCGGCGGCGGAAATTTTGCAGCAAGACTTCGCGGTAGCTGCGGATATCTGGAGCGTAACCAGCTTTACCGAGCTGCGTCGCGAAGGCATGCGGGTGGACCGCGACAACCTGCTGCATGCGGACAAACCGGCCAAGACCTGCTGGGTGCAAGATTGTCTGAAGGATGCCAAGGGGCCGGTGATTACTGCCACCGACCATATGAAGTTTCAGGGCGATCTGATTCGGCCATGGATCAAGCAGCGCTATGTGGTGCTTGGCACCGATGGTTTTGGGCGTAGTGATTCGCGTCAGAAATTGCGCCAGTTCTTTGAAGTGGACCGCTATTTTATCGTGCTGGCGGCCTTGAAGGCGCTGGCAGATGAGGGGCAGATGGACGGCAAGCAGGTTGTCGCTGCGATGAAAAAGTTTGGCATTGATGCCAACAAACCCTACCCGCCGCTGCATTGAGGAGCAAAGCATGAGCATGGAAACCGTGCGCGTGCCGGATATCGGCAGCGATGATGCAGTGGACGTGATTGAAGTGCCGGTCAAGGCTGGCGACCAGCTCGACCAGGAAGCCACCATTGTGGTGCTGGAGTCGGATAAAGCTACCGTGGAAGTGCCTCTGCCGAAAGCCGGCAAGGTCAGCAAGGTGCTGGTTAAAACCGGCGACCGGGTGAAGCAGGGCGATGCGCTGCTGGAACTGGAGTTGGAAGAGGCAGCTGAGGGAGCGGCGCAGGACAAGCCGCAACAGAAACCAGCGGAAAAGCCTGAGTCTGACCGTCAGCCTGCTGAGGCAGAGAAGGTGCCGGCAGTTGCAGCCCCAGCTAGTCAAGCTACGGGCGCCGACGGTGAGCTTCGGGTTCCTGATCTGGGTGATATTGATGGCGCCGAGATTATCGAGCTGCTGATCAAGGAAGGTGATCAGGTCAGTGTTGATCAGATTATTGCGGTGCTGGAGTCGGACAAGGCCTCGGTGGAAATTCCGGCGATGGTCTCCGGTGTGCTGAGCAAACTGTCAGTCAAAGTGGGCGACAAACTGAAGACAGGCGATTTGCTCGGCCTGTTGTCCGGCGTGTCGGAAACTACAGCGGCGGCACCGGTGGCAGAAGGGCAATCGACCCCGCAGCCGTCCAGCGCACAAACCAGCGCACCAGCCACTGCACAAACTACGCCCGCTGAGCCCGTGGCAGCGCCACAGTCTGCAGTGAAAATGCCCGAGCTCTCCGTGGCTTCATCCTCGCAGCCGGTGCATGCAGGTCCCGGGGTGCGCAAGCTGGCCCGTGAGCTGGGTGTAGATTTGGCGCCGATCAAAGGCACAGGGCCACGGCAACGTATTCTTCAGGAAGATGTGCATGCCTGGGTTAAGCAGAAGCTGGCCCAGTCGCAATCGGAGGCATCGACAGGCGGCGGTGCATTGCCCGCCTTGCCGGAAATCGATTTCAGTCGATTTGGTGACATTGAGCGGGTCGAGCTGAACAAGCTGCGTAAAGTGGCCGCCACTAATCTGCACCGTAGTTGGCTAACCATTCCCCACGTTACCCAGCACGATGATGCGGACATCACCGAGTTGGAAGCATTTCGGCAAAGTGAAAATCAGCGCCTGAAAAATGAAGGCGTGAAGCTGACCATGCTCGCCTTTCTGGTACGGGCCTGCGCTGTTGCGCTGCATAAGTTCCCACGCTTTAACAGTTCGCTGACGGTGGATGGTGAAGCGCTAATCGAGAAGCGCTATGTGCATATCGGTGTGGCGGTAGAAACGGAAAATGGTTTGATGGTGCCAGTGCTGCGCGATGCAGATAAAAAAGGCATCGTGCAGATCGCCGCGGAAGTGTCCGAGTTGGCCGTCAAGGCGCGTAATCGCAAGCTCACCCCGGCAGATATGCAGGGTGGGACTTTCAGTATTTCCTCGCTGGGCGGAATTGGTGGAACCGCGTTTACGCCGATCGTGAACTGGCCTGAAGTGGCGATTCTAGGTGTCAGCAGATCGGAAATGAAACCACGCTGGAATGGCAGCGATTTTGAGCCACGGCTAATGCTGCCATTGTCGCTGTCCTATGATCATCGGGTCATTGATGGGGCAGATGCGGCCAGGTTCATAACCTTTGTCAATCAGTTGCTGACGGATATGCGGCGGGCGCTGTTGTAGCAGAACTGCAGGAGCGGCTACGGCGGCCGCTCCTGCGGTGGAGATTACTGCTTCATTTTCTCGCCGCGCTTTTCCTTCATTTCGCTTTTGCGCTCTTCCCATCTTTCCTTGCGCTGTTCCTGCATGGTGGCCATCTTGGCGCGCTGCTCTTCGTTCAATACAGCATTGACACGCTCGTGGGTCTTGGTGCGCAGGTTCTCCATTTGCTCGCGGTGCTCGCTAAAGATCTTGTCCATCTGGGTTTTTTGCTGGGCAGAAAGATCCAGATTCTTTTGCATGCGCTCAAGGGCATGTTCCTGAAAGCGGTCCTGATCCGGCTGGGCGTTGGCGAATAGCGGAGTGGCGGCCAGCGGCGCGGCAATTAGCAGAGCGAGTAGTGTCTTTTTCATGGTGTGTCTCCCGAATGATTGTGTCTGTCTACCCAGACATCATGGCGACAGAATGTGCAACGAATACGCAAGCACCGGGCAGGGATAACGGATTATTCTGCTGTTTCCGGGCTGAGGCTGCCAAGCCGGTAGCCGGCGCCGTAGACTGAGTCGATAAACGGGATGCCGGGAAAGCGCTCGGCCAGTTTCTGGCGCAACTTCTTTACATGGCTGTCGATGGTGCGGTCGCTGACGATGCGGTGGTCGTCGTAGATCCGATCCATCAGTTGCTGACGTGAACGGATATAGCCCGGATGGTCGGCCAGTGCTTGCATCAGGGCAAACTCCACAGCGGTCAGGGAAAGCGTCTGTCCGGCCAGGCTGATAATCAGGCGATCCGCATCCAGCTGCAGGCCGCGCTCATCGTTGGCAGGCTGCTGCAGGCGACGCAGGATTACCTTGATGCGGGCAATGACTTCGCGGGGGCTGAAGGGCTTGCAGATATAGTCATCGGCGCCCAGTTCGAGGCCGAGCAGGCGGTCCAGTTCGTCCACTTTAGCGCTGATAATCAGAATCGGTACGTTGCTGAAGCGGCGCATTTCCTTGCATACCTCCAGCCCGTCGCCATCTGGCAGCATCAGGTCGAGCAGTACCACATCAGCGCCCTGATCGCGCAAGTGTTGCAGGCCTGCGGTGCCGCGCGGACAAACAGTTGGCGCAAAGCCGGCGTGGCGGCAATAGTCCGCTAGCAGGCTGGCCAGTTTGTCTTCATCTTCGATAATCAGTACCCGGATCATGGGGATTTTCTCAGGTTGACGGTGATTTGCAGGCCGCCCAGGGGCGATGCGCTTGCGCTAATGTTGCCGCCATGGGCCTCGGCGATGCGCCGGCACAGGGCCAGACCAAGACCGGCGCCTCCCAGTTCCCGGTTGCGCGAACTCTCGACCCGGAACAGGCGCTCGAACAGCCTGTCGTGATTCTGCTCAGCAACGCCGGGCGCACTGTCGGCCAGAGTCAGTCGTGCCCCCTGAGTGGTTCTTTCCAGGACCACCTGAATCTGGCCGCCGCGGTCGGTGTACTTGATGCTGTTGTCGAGCAGGTTATCGATCAGTTGGCGCAGACGGGTGGCATCGCCTTCAATCATCAGCGGCTGTGAGTCTGCTTGCAGGGAAAGCTCCAGCGCATGATCAGCAAGGCGTCCGCTCATGGCCTGCAGGGCGTCTTCCAGTAGTGCTTTCAGGTCGAGGAGGACAAACCGGTAGCGCAGCGCACCGGCATCCGCCAGAGCGAGATCATGCAGGTCATCAAGCAGGTGCCTGAGGTGCAACACCTCCTGATGCAGCGACGCCAGACGCTGTGGGTCTGCGGCGCGGATTCCGTCAACCAGCGCCTCCAGCTCGCCCTGTAGCACCGCCACCGGGGTGCGCAGTTCATGGGAAATATCTGCCAGCCAACGCTCTCGGGCGGTGCTGGATGCGGCCAGCGAGTGGGCCAGCCGGTTCATACTGCGGATCAGGTCACCCAGCTCGTCGTCGCGCTGCTCTGGCAGGCGGGCCTGATACTCACCATCACTAAGCCGTCGCGCCAGTGCTGCGCTTTGCTCGATGGGCCTTAGCAATTGGCGTGACAGCAACCAGGTGCCGATCAGTGCCAGCAGCAGGGCAGGCAGGATAATGCGGATCAGAGTTTCTATCTGACTGTCGCGGAAATTGCGCGCCAGTCGGTCGCGGTGGCGGCTGGCACTGGGTACACCAACCCAACCGACCACCTCAGCGAAGACTTCAATCGGGTATAGCACCAGTTCATCTTCTGGCAACTGAGGGCCGAACACAGGCATGCCCTCGGCATCCAGCAGGACCAGATTATCCGGCAGCTGATTGCGACCATCTTCTTCTGCCCAGATCAGCAGGCGCAGGCCAATGCCGTCAAAATCGCCCCGCTCGCTGTAGTAACCGGACAGATCAGTGGCAATCTCTTTCAGTAATGACTGGCGGCGCTCATTGAGAAAACGGTCCAGGCCATGCTCAAAGCCGAACTGGAATAGTCCGGCCATGGTCAGCACCAGCACAACACTGACGGACAGCAGGGTAACGAAGACACGGGTTCGCAGACGCATAGGGAGATGACATAGCTTCGATGTCTTGTATGCTAGCTGGATTCTGGTCTGATAGGGCAGCTTGCACAGTTTTTCCTTGATAGGGAGGAGCGTTATGGCGCCAAGGGTTAAAGCATTCCTGCTTCATTTGGCAATCAGTGTGGCGATCATTGCAGCAGTGCTGACGCTGGTGTTTGTGTTCTGGTATCCGGCTCCGTTTTTTGATTACGAAGGTGCCTGGGGGCCAATGCGAATACTGATTTCAGTGGACCTGATCCTTGGTCCGTTGCTGACGCTACTGGTTTTCAAACCGGGCAAGCGCGGGTTGTGGCTGGATATGGCCTTCATATTTTTGCTGCAGATTAGTGCGCTTTTGTATGGTGCTTACGCGCTCTGGTCTCAGCGCCCGTTAGTGATGGCTTTTGCGGTAGATGGTTTTTATGTGGTCAACCCAAAAGACCTGGCTGAGCGGGAGCTGCCGGACTGGCTGATGGGGGAGCGTTCCTGGCAGGGACCGGCACCGGTGTTTGCCGAACTTGTCGATGATCCGGACTATCTCCTGAAAGTTATGTTAGACGGTGCCCCGGATATTCAGGCGTTGCCGAACCAGTACCGCAGGCTGGAGGAGAGGGTGCAGCTCATGGCGCCCCGGGCCTACGATCTGCAGGCACTGGCGGCACAGCACCCCGCAGTGGCGGAGGCCATAGCCGGGCTGGACCCCGGTCTGTTGGCCGAGACTATGGCGCTGCCGGTATATGGAATGCTGAAGACTGGCACGGTGCTGGCAGACCGGGAAACCGGGATGCCCCGGCATTATCTGGATTTGGACCTGCCCGCGCTGCTGCCGGAGCAGTAATAAAAAAAACGGCGCCCAGAGGGCGCCGGTAAATACTTTGCTCGGGAGAGCTTCACGGAGATGAACTCCATACCCGGCCGAAGCCGAAGTGCACAAGTGTACATAATGGAGTCACTGTGACATTCGCCGCTGAGACCGATGGGCGGTTTTTTCGGCCAACCTGACCTGAGCGGGTTGATCCGGGTATGCTTGCCCTCCAATCACCCACCGGATTCGTTATGCACACTGCCGATCCCGCTCTGCGCTGGCATGTTTTTGCCCTGGCCGCCCTGATGCTGGTGCTTGGTCTGTTCCATGAGGCGCTCAACCCATGGCTGGAATACCAGCGCAGCGAGGTAGCCAATGGCCAGCTATGGCGGCTGGTCACCGGCCATCTGGTGCATATGAATCTGTGGCACATGGGCATGAATATGACCGGCTTCCTGCTCTGCTGGCTGTTCTTCCCTGATCTGCTAACCCGGCGTCGGCTATGGTTATGGTTGGGTCTGTCGATCCCGCTGGTGAGTGCCGGCTTCTGGTTTCTGGACCCTCAGCTACAGGGCTATGTGGGGTTTTCCGGGGTACTGCATGGTTTGTTGGTGATGTGCTTGCTGACCGGCCTGTCCGGTCATCCCAAGTTGCATGGCCTGACGTTGCTGGTGGTGATCGGCCGGCTGATCTGGGAGCAGACGCCGGGGTATAACGTGAATTATCTGGTCGATACCATTGGCGGCTCGGTGTACGTCAATGCGCACCTGTATGGCTCGTTAGTGGGGGCAGTGCTCGGGGGGATTTTCTGGTGGCAGGAAAAAAAACGAAAGATGGTCGAAGCTGGGGAGTAGCCCTGTTTGGCCTGCCATTTCTATTGGCGGGGCTGGCGGTACTGGTGGTCAGCCCACTGGATACCTTGCGGCTGCATTTTGTCAGTGGCAGCTGGGCGCAGGTACCGGCCACGCTGAATAACATTGATGTGATCAGTTCGCGGGGCTCGGACTCCACCACTTACCGAATTGCCGGCAGTTATTCCTATACCTTCGCCGGCAGCCATCACCAGAGCAGTCGCATCAGTTACGACACCGGCAGTGACAATATTGGCAACGATCACTACGACATTGTGTCGCGGATAAAAAGTCGTCAGCAGCGCGGCACCTTGACTGCCTGGGTTAATCCGGCGCAGCCCAATGAGTCGTTTCTGGTACGTGAACTACGCTGGAAGAAAGTTTTATTCAGTAGTGTTTTTGGCCTTGTTTTTGCCGGCATCGGTGCCTTTGTTATGGTGTCCGGGCTGCGCAAATCCAGTTCGCATGCTGTGGTAATAAACGGGGTGACGATGGCTGCACCGGTGTATTCCAGTGAAAAGAATAGCTACTGGATATGGTGGGTGTTTGGCTCCCTGTTCCTGTTAATGCCGTTGCCGGCATTGATCGATTTACCGGCGGAGCTGGGCAAGGAAAACTACCTGATTCTGCTGGTACTGCTTTTCCCTCTGGTGGGAGGTTGGTTGATCTGGCTGGGTATTCGTACTTTTCGTAGCTGGCGTCACTACGGTCCGCTACCGGTGCAGATGGATCCAGCCCCGGGGCAGATCGGGGGCGATGTCGGTGGCACTATTGAACTGCGTGAACCATGGCGTATGGAAAACCCCTACCGACTGACGCTGCAGTGCCTGCGCTCCAAAGTGACCGGCAGCGGCAAGAATCGTAGCCGTAGTGAGTCGCTGGTATGGCAGCAGGAGCTGGTGCCATTTGCCGAGGCCAGCGCCGCCGGCACCCTGCTGCAGTTTGTCTTTACCCCGCCGGAGCATTTGCCGGAAAGCGAGGCGGTCAGCAATGACTACCACCTGTGGCGCTTGTTGCTGTGCGGGCCAGGCAAGCCGATCAAACTGGAGCGAACCTATAACTTGCCAGTGGCAAAAGGAACGGTTCGTTCGCGGGTGGACATTCCCACCCGGCATATTGAGCAGCAAAGTACTCAGGCCAGAATTCGCGCGCTGGAAGCTGCCGATAGTCAGATCCAGTTGACCCAGCTGGGTGACGGGATGCGCCTGCATTCACCGTTTGGCTTGCATCTGGGGATGAAGGTGACGCTGTTGGTGGCCGGTATTGTGTTTGCCGCAGCGGCTGCTTTTTTGACCCATACCGCCATGCAGGAGGGCGGCATGCTCTGGTTTATGGCGCTGGTGTTCTCCCTGTTCGGTTACCCGATGATGTTGGGCGGCCTGTTTACGGTGGGCCGCTCGCTGACCACTGAGATTCGTGCCGGGCAAATACGCACCGTGCGCCGCTGGTTTGGCATACCGCTATGGCGTCGCCAGATGGAGCTGTTGCGGGCCGACCAGTTGAAGCTGGCGCAAGGGGTAAAGAGCAACAATGGTCGCCGTCATACTGAGTACCTGCATCTGGTGGCAGAGGATCAGGGCCGCAAGATACGCCTGGCGGAGGATATCAGCGGCCGGGAGGCAGCTGAGGCGCTACGCGACAGCTTGATACGCCTGCTGGGGCTGCACTGATTCTGCTAGACTTGGCCGATTAGCTGGCGGCCACGGGGCCACCGCAGTATTCCGGAGAACCCATGAGCAAAGATCGCCTGATCATTTTTGATACCACCCTGCGCGACGGCGAGCAGAGCCCCGGCGCAACCATGGATCGTGACGAGAAACTGCGCATTGCCTGGGCGCTTGAGCGCCTCAAGGTGGATGTCATTGAGGCCGGTTTTGCCATCGCCAGTCAGGGTGACTTCGAGTCGGTCAAGGCGATTGCCGAAACCATCAAGGACTCCACCGTGTGTTCGCTGGCGCGGGCCAAGGACGCCGACATCGACCGTGCTGGCGAAGCCCTGAAAAATGCCGCCAGTGGTCGCATCCATACCTTTATTGCCACCAGCCCGATCCATATGCAGCACAAGCTGCGCATGCAGCCAGACGATGTGGTGGAAGCGGCGGTAAAGGCGGTGAAATATGCCCGCAATCTGTGTGGCGATGTGGAGTTTTCCTGCGAAGATGCGGGCCGTTCAGAGATCGACTTCCTGTGTCGCATTATCGAAAAGGTGATCGACGCCGGTGCCCGCACCATCAATATTCCTGACACCGTTGGCTACGCCATTCCAGAACAATTCGGCCACACCATTAGCCAGCTGATTGAGCGCATTCCCAACAGTCACAAGGCGGTGTTTTCCGTGCATTGCCATAATGATCTTGGTTTGGCCGTGGCCAACTCACTGGCAGCGGTACTTAACGGTGCCCGGCAGGTGGAGTGCACCATCAATGGTTTGGGCGAGCGTGCCGGTAATGCCTCGCTGGAAGAAGTTGTCATGGCGGTGCGCACCCGCGGCGATCTATTCCCGGTGGAAACCCGTATCGATACCACGGGTATCGTCCCGGCGTCGCGACTGGTGTCCACCATTACCGGTTTTCCGGTGCAGCCAAACAAGGCCATTGTCGGTGCCAATGCCTTCGCCCATGAATCCGGCATCCACCAGGATGGCGTGCTCAAACACCGCGAAACCTACGAAATCATGCGCGCCGAAGATGTGGGCTGGAACACCAATCGGATGGTACTGGGCAAGCACTCCGGTCGTGCCGCGTTTCGCGCCCGACTGGAAGAGCTTGGTATCAGCTTCGATACCAACGAAGCACTTAACGATACCTTTCAGCGCTTCAAGGATCTGGCCGATAAAAAGCACGAAGTGTTTGATGAGGATTTGCAGGCGCTGGTCAGTGATGTGAAAAAAGCGGCGGAAGACGAGCGCTATAAACTGGTGTTGTTGGACGTCGCCTCAAAGACCGGTGAAACGCCGGAAGCACGAGTGGTGCTAAATGTGGATGGCCGCGAAGTGGAAGCCAGCTGCGAAGGGGCGGGCCCGGTGGATGCCGCCTTCCGCGCCATTGAGCAAATTGCGCAAAGCGACTCCATGTTGCAGCTGTACTCGGTCAATGCCATTACCTCCGGCACTGACAGTCAGGGTGAAGTCACCGTACGGTTGGAGCGCGGCGGACGCATCGTTAACGGGCATGGCGCCGACACGGACATTATTACCGCCTCGGCGAAAGCCTACCTGGATGCCTTGAACCATATTGCGGCGGGCGTGCCACGGGCCCACCCGCAGGCAGCGGATGTCTGATTAATGGACGAGCGCCTGCGTCAGCGATATCTCAAGCAGATGGGCTTTACTCCCTGGGTGGCGGCGGTGCCGTTGCCGGGGGCGGCACCTTCGCCGCTGCTCGACATGGAGCCGCTGCCGGAGGTCAAGCCGCTGCCTGATATGGATCAGGAATCGCCAGCCGCGCAGCAGGGCATGCCTGAGCAGGTGGCAGCGCTACTGAAAACCGACGACAAAGCCAAGCTGGCCGAGCCGCCGGTTCAGGCTTCTGCTGCTAACACTACCCCCGCTATTAGCCAGCCCGCTGCTGCGCCTTCGCTGATGTTTACCCTGCAAGTCCATCGTGGCGCCCAGATACATCTGTGGGCCGAGCAACAGCAAGCTGATGCCCCGGGTCTTAACCGGGAAGAGCTGCAGCAGCTGGCGGCCCTGCTGAAACTGTTTGGTGGCACGGTGGCCAGTGATGCGAAGCGGTTCTTCTGTGCCCCCACCGCAGGCAAGCCGATGACCGCCGAGACTGTTCGGCCCATGTTTGATGCTTTCTTGAAAGGTCTGCTTGGTCGTCAGGGTGAAATAAAACTGCTGCTATGCGCCCGGGAAGAAACGGTGCAGGCGCTATTTAATAGTCCCCGTTACGAGCCAGTGGTGCGTGGCCAGATCACCCTGTTGCCCGTCAGCAGCCTGACAGAAATGCTGGCCGATCCGGCAGCCCATAAAGTGCCCAGCTGGAAGGCAATGCAAACCCACGGCTTTGTATGACCGCTCTGCACGCCGGCTTTCAACTGCGCAGTATGGGTGAGGATGACTTGCCCGCAGTGGTGGCCATCGAAGATGCCACCCAGCCCACCCCCTGGACCGAGCAGGTGTTCCGGGACTGTTTTAACTCCCACTATGACTGCCGGGTAATTGCGCGCGATGGCGACATTGCCGGCTTTGCCGTGCTGTCCTCGGTGTTGGATGAAGTACACCTTTTGAATATCGCCGTAGCCCCGGCCATGCAACGCCGCGGGCTGGCCTGGGCGGCGCTGCGGGAACTTATTGCCGATTATCAGCAGCGCAGCATGGGGTATATCTATCTGGAAGTGCGCGCCAGCAATCAGGGTGCCCGGCAGCTGTACCAGCGGCTTGGTTTTCAGCTTAACGGTGAGCGAAAAAACTATTACCGCACCACGGATGGCCGAGAAAATGCCATCCTCATGAGCCTTGCATTGCAGCAGTGATGTTCAGGCAGTCTGGATGCGGTTTTGTCAGGCGCCGGGCAGGGATTTCAGTGGTGGCCGGCATGATGATAGCGCGCGCCTACATCCGCTGAGGTGATCCTGTATACTGCCGCCCTTTATTGCCGACCCCCTTTTGAGTGCCATGAGCCAGCTTGACGAGATTCGCAAACGGCGCACCTTCGCCATCATTTCCCACCCGGATGCCGGTAAGACCACCATTACCGAAAAGTTGCTGCTATACGGCAACCTGATTCAGATGGCGGGTACCGTAAAGGGCAAGAAGTCCGGCAGGCACGCCACCTCCGACTGGATGGAGATGGAAAAAGAGCGCGGCATTTCGGTGACCACCTCGGTGATGCAGTTCCCCTACAAGGGTGCCATGGTCAACCTGCTCGACACCCCCGGGCACGCCGACTTTTCTGAAGATACCTACCGCACCCTGACTGCGGTGGACTCGGCGCTGATGGTGATCGACTGCGCCAAAGGCGTGGAAGAGCGGACCATCAAGCTGATGGAAGTGTGTCGCCTGCGCGATACGCCGATCCTGACCTTTATTAACAAGCTGGACCGCGAAGTCCGCGACCCGATTGAAGTAATGGACGAAGTAGAAGAAGTGCTGGGCATCCAGTGCAGCCCGGTTACCTGGCCGATTGGCATGGGCAAGAACTTCAAGGGCGTCTACAACCTGCTTAACGACACCACCGTGCTGTACCAGAGTGGCCAGGGCCACACCATTCAGCCGGTGCGTGCCATTCAGGGGCTGAACAATCCGGAGCTGGACAAGGCCATAGGCAGCTACGCCGACGAGCTGCGCGAAACCCTGGAACTGGTACAGGGCGCCAGCCACGCATTTGATCTGCAAGCTTTCCGCGCCGGCAAGCTGACACCGGTATTCTTCGGCACCGCGCTGGGCAACTTCGGCGTAGACCACCTGCTCGATGGGCTGGTGGAGTGGGCGCCATCACCGCTGCCACGCGCAGCGGAACAGCGCACCATCAGTGCAGACGAGCCCAAATTTACCGGCTTCGTGTTCAAGATCCAGGCCAACATGGATCCCAAACACCGCGACCGCATTGCCTTTATGCGCATCTGCTCCGGCAGATATGAAAAGGGAATCAAGTTGCAGCAGTGTCGCACCGGCAAGGACTTGCGCATCGCTGACGCGCTGACCTTTCTCGCCGGCGAGCGCGAGAACATCGAAGAAGCCTTTGCCGGCGACATCATCGGCCTGCACAACCACGGCACCATCCAGATCGGCGACACCTTTACCGAAGGCGAAAAGCTGCGCTTCACCGGCATCCCGTTCTTCGCCCCGGAGCTGTTCCGCCGGGTAGTACTGCGTGACCCGCTGAAATCCAAGCAGCTACACAAGGGCTTGACCCAGCTGTCGGAAGAGGGCGCCGTGCAGGTGTTCTTCCCGCTAAAAAACAACGACGTCATTCTTGGCGCCGTCGGCTCGCTGCAGTTCGACGTGGTGGCCCATCGCCTGAAGCATGAATACGGGGTGGAATGCGCCTACGACGTCATCAGTGTCGCCACCGCCCGCTGGGCCAGTGCAGGCACTGAACGGGAGCTGGATAAATTTCGCGACAAGGCCTACGAAAACCTTGCCGTGGACGGCGCCGGCTTCCTCACCTACCTGGCCCCGACCCGGGTCAACCTGCAACTGGCCCAGGAACGCCACCCGGAAATCCAGTTCCGCGAGACGCGGGAGATCTGAAGCGACAACATCAGCCCGGCCTGTCCACCGGGCTGATTACTCCCAGCCCACCCCGATTCATGACATGCAGATAGCGCTGTGTGGTGCTGACATCAGCGTGGCCAAGCAGCTCCTGCACCGTGCGGATATCGTAGCCGGCCTCCAGAAGGCGAGTGGCGAACGAGTGGCGGAAAGTATGTGGGCCACACAGCTTCTTGATGCCGCACTCCACCGCAGCGCCTCGGATACCCGTAGCCCACAGCCATACATAATTTCCGCCATCAGCCGGTACGGATCATGAAGTTGCTCGAAGATAGCTCTGGCTTCAGCATCTGTGAACACAACAGGCACACGTGGTCGCCGCTTAGCCGGGCGGAATGACAGATCAGGAAAATCTACCCGGAGGAACTTCCTGTAGAAGCAGTTCAGCGCGTTCAAGGCTACCTTTTGAGTGCCAACACTGCAGAAGCGATCCACAGAAAGGTGGGTCAGAAACGCCTCAATCTCAGGTGTGCTCATCTCCTTCGGGTGGCGAAGCTTATGGAAGCGGATATAGGCCACTAGCCAGTGAAGATAGGTCTGCTCGGTCTTGTAGCGATAATTATTCTGGCGCAGCCAAAGACGGAACTGATCCGTCAGTCGAGTGGGCTGGGGTTTGACGGGTACGGGGATATCGTCCATCGGGGCTCTCCTGTTGAGGAACCCCAGAAGAGTGCTGCTAATTCCAGGCTGGGAACAACGGCCACCGACTTATTGCTCTGTAAGAGCTTGGCTCCTCATATAACTTACTGAATTATATTGGGTTATGGATGGCGCGCCGCCGAGGCTCCGTGGAATCCGGCCATAGCGCCCAGGCCTCCGGCCGGATTCCACCGTGTAAGACATTGGCTATATCGGTGTAATACCTTGATCGGGTTAAAATTCACACTTGGTGATAAGTAGGTCGCCCCAGAATTATGTCGCAGTCGAGCTATATCGACGCTTCGAATGAATAAACTGTTAGGCATCTCAATGAACCTAGATGAGCTAGTAAACTCTGTACCTGAAAACGATTTGAGAGAGAATCTCTCGCGCTGGGTCGAAGAGTGGAAGCAAGATGGCAAAGATATTGGGGCGCTTGCTAGTCTAATTGGTAAATGGCATGGAAATGTTTGGTTCCAAGAAACGGATGCTTCAAACAAGTTTCACACTGAATTCCAAAATTTTAAAAGTGCCGCAATAGACAGTATTGGCGGCTTAACATTAAACGAACGGTTGTACTGGTTTGGGCTTTTTGAGGCATGGGAAAGCGGCAATGAAACTACACAAAATCGGTTGCGTAGCAAACTCCGTGCAAATGCCTAACAAGGCGCTGTTGTCGCAGCCTTCGGCTGCTGGGACGGCCTGCTGCGCAGTCCGCCTCAAAGCTTGGCGTTATGTTTCTTAGACGGAGAAGCCAATGGAATTGGCAGGTCTAATTATATCGGTTATTGCAAACGCCTTTCTTTTCTACCAATGGCGTGATGCCAAGAACACGACCGTCCTTGAGATGCAGAAGGACGTTCTAGACATGATCATGTCGATACGCAGTACAGCCTACGCAAATTTCGTTGCATTGACCTACTTCCTCGAGGGTTTCGGTGAGAAGCTTGAACCACAGAAGCAAGAGAAGCTTTCGGGCACTGCAAAGAAGATGCAGGAGTACTGCGGGATTGTTGACGAGATGTATGACGAGATAAAAAATGATCCGAAGCCCAACCGCGAGGACTTAATGGAGCAAAGAGCTAGAGTCTCGAAGCTTATCTCGGAGGCCCAGGACGTTAAACTAATCATCGATGAGGCGCGGCGCCATCATGAGAGGACATAACAAGGCAAAGCAGGCAGGGACTGTAGTTCCCCCGATTTAGTGGACACCTTCTCCTAACCGAGGAGGTGTAGAAATGCCGAAGTACAACAATCCGAGAAAGACCTGGCGGTACGCGGACGAGTTCAAGATCCGTGCTGTCGAGATGAGCTATCAGGAAGGGATTCAGATCCAGCAGGTTGCCGAGGGACTGGGCATTCACCCCTTTATGCTGTCGCGCTGGCGCAAAGAGTATCGGGACGGCAAGATCAGGTCTGACGGCCGCACGCGTGTGTCAGTTATGAAGAATCCCAAAACCCCCAGTGATGCCGAACTGAGCCAGATGGCCCGGCTGAAGCGGGAGAACGAACGCCTCAAAAAGGAGAACGATCTCCTAAAAAAGTGGCAACGGTATCTGGCGGATCAACATCAGAGCGATTTGGATTCATCCAAGTCCACGGACGAGAACTAGGCGTCAGATACCTATGTACATGGCTCGGGGTTTCCCGGAGTGGCTACTATGCGTGGCTAAAGCGCCCCGCGAGCGCGAGAGCGCTTGAAGATCGCTGGCTGTCCCGGCGTATTGATCGGGCTCATCAGAAAAGCGATGGGCGCTACGGCAGCCCCCGGGTGCATAAAGTATTGGCCCGGCAAGGTATCCGGGTCGGCGAGAAACGTGTGGAGCGTATTATGCGGGATGCAGGCCTGGTGGGTCGGGCGGCAACGCTGTACCGGAGGATTCCCGGCCTGGAGAAGTTCTTTGCCCGCCATCAGAACCTGAGGGTGGATGCCGGTCCTCCGACGGCAGTGGATCAACAGTGGGTCGCGGACCTGACCTATATCAGGGTCGCCAGAGAGTGGCGCTATCTGGCCACGGTAATGGATGTGTACTCGAGAAAGATCGTGGGTTGGTCTCTGGGCAAGAACAAGACAGCAGAGCTGACGTTGCGCGCCCTGAAGCAGGCATTAAAGGTCAGGGTGCCGAAGTCCGGCATGATCTTCCATTCAGATCGCGGCTCCGAGTATGGCGCATACATACTGCAGAATGAGCTTGAGCGTCACGGCATTCGTTGTAGTATGAATCGACCCGGCCGTTGCACTGACAATGGACACATGGAGTCATTCTTCCACAGCCTGAAGGCGGAGCTAATCCACGGAGAGGAGTTTAGAAATGAAACGGAGCTACGATTGGCACTATCCGGATACATCAACCAATTTTACAACCGAAGCAGGCTGCACTCGGCGTTGGGCTATCTGAGCCCGATGGAATTCGAGAGAATGGCTTCGTGAAATGAAGCGTGTCCATTTTATCGGGGGAAGATCACCCTTCGGGCCCGGACGCACTTAGTGTGCCGCCGTGCAGGTCGTTATGTTTCTAGCAACTATCTCGATCGCATCTCGTTCAAGGTATTAGTTTTTCTAGATGAGATCATATTGGGCTAGATATCAAATATGCTGTTTAAAGAGTATTCGAAAAGTAAAAACGGGGATTCAGCATGGACACAGCGTTACTTGGTGGAGTTGTAGCTGTCGGCATCGCCATATTGGTTGTGGTTATTTCTTCAAGTTCTAGAAAGAAGTCACATTATCAGCCAGATAAGAACCACGACAGTGAAGCCGAAACATAACGAGCAGCTCAATCAAGGACAAACTGCTGTGCAGTTTGCCCGTTAACAAGGGCGTTAAGTCCCCCAGCCTTTTTCCATTCTGGTAGAGCGCCGCCAATAGCGGTGTAATTTTTTTATGCCCCCAGCGCGGCCTTGATATGGTCAGCAGCACGATAACTAAAGGCCATAATCGTCAAGCTCGGGTCCAGCGCGCTGCTGGTTGGGAAAACGGAACTATCGGAAACAAACAAGTTGGCGTAGCCATGCACCTTGTGCGTGTAGTCCACAACGCTGTTCTGGTCGTCGACTCCCATTCTGCAGCCACCACCAGGGTGGGGTGATGCCAGGAACAAACCGCCTGAAGTAAATGTTATATCATCCAGTTTTTTGATGTCGGCCATGCTTGCAAGACGAATGCCCTGAAGGCCCGCGACAATTATTTCTTTCGCGCCTGCGGAAAACTGTACTTCAGCCTGTTTTGACAAGGCACTTTTCATGACTTTCTGTGTTTTCGGCCCGTACTCATAATGAACAACACGATTGCCGTTGCCATCGATTCTGATTTCCCCCAATTCATCGGGAAGGTCATCCAGCCAGCTAACGGTGCCACCCAGGTGAGGTAGTTTCTCCATGATCTGCGCATGATCATCACTGAATCCGGGCAGTGAGGCCGCTAGCGCGCCGGGATGCATTTGGTTGGCCATTATGAGAAAGCCGCCCTCCGTATAGCTGCCATTTCTGTAGCGCCGCTCTACAAATTCATCGACGCAATAAGCAGCCGGGATGTTTCTCCAAAGGGTGATGGGCCTATCGTAAATACCATGAACAACGGTGGATGGGTTCATCGAGAAATATTTCCCTAATGCAGGTAATTTTTCCTGCAAACCTTGCTTCATCAGGAAGTAGGAACTGTTAAATCCGCCGGCGGCGACTACAAAATGCTTGGCCTTAACGGTCAGTTCAATATTGCTTGGACGATTAGTTCTTCGATCTATCATTTGCACTTGCAATGATTCAGCCTGGTTTCCCTTAAACTCCAGCCTGCCAGCCTTCGCATCCGCAATGACTCTGGCGCCTTGTTTAATGGCTGTCGGGATATGGGTCACCATTTGACTTTGCTTGGCATCGTAAAGGCAGCCCTGCATGCAATGGCCAGATTTGACACAGTGCTTTCGCGCTTGCGGCACATGATGTCCATGCCAGCCAATCGTCTGCGAGGCAGATCTGAGTAGCTGGTTCATGGTATTAAAGTACTCTTCGGTGGCCGGGTGGATATTGAGATCTCTTTCAATCGCCGAAAACGCTGGCTCCAGATCCTTCAGTTGATGGCCAGAAACGCCATATTCCAGCTCCCATTCATCAAGCTTGAATTGTGGTGTGCGATAACTGTCCGCCCAGTAATGCACAGAGGCGCCACCCAAATTCTGCCCGTAGGCGAGGATGTTTCCATTGTCATGACTGGTAGAAAGGTTTCGTTCGGCAGTAATCTTTCCTGCCATGTTTAATTCGTTCTGATCCATGTCTCTGGCAGGGTAGTAGCCACCCTGCTCAAGCAGAATGACATCGATACCAAAGTCGGTGAGTCGTTTTGCCAGCGTGGCCCCGCCACAGCCAGAGCCAATAATACAGACCTGGGTGTGTAAGGTTTGGCTCTCTGGAAAGTCTGTGTATTCTAGAATGCCGTCTCTCATGCGCTTTTACCCTTTACTTTTTCGGCATAATATCGCCGCTGCTCGCTCATCAATGGTGTCATTTTGGAAAATGAGCCGTCGTAACCAATATCTTGCCAACTTGTTTCCAGCCCATAGTAGATATACATGGGAAGTGACCGGCAGTTATGGATAACGGCTCTCACGATGTCATTGCGGGTGTTTTTAGTAGTGGATAAGAACTGCTGTCTTTCACTGAGCCCAAGCGTGCTGAATCGGGAAAACTCGCCGAGTACGGTGGGCAGGAATTCAAGGACATCCAGGGCCAAGCAGAAGTCTTCTCGTATTTTTTTATCAACGAAATAAAGCTCTTCATCGATCCTCGCCATAACCTGAAGATGTAACGGCTCATCGGCAGCCTTTGCCTGTGGCAAAATCGCCTGAATCATGGCCAGCAGGGTTTCGGCATTACTCTTCTTGAGAACCAGAAGCCTTCCATGTTTGCCGGCGTCATAAACTTCCGACCGGCCACCAACAAACACAAACGTGGCAGCGGACCCAAGCGCCACAGCGCCCAATGCTGCAAGTTTCAACAGCGTGCGCCTTGGTAGGGGTTGTAACTGCATGGTCTGATTCTCACCTGTAGTTGAGTTATGGCTTTCATATTACGCGTACGCGTACGAAAAGGTCAATAGAATAGCCTATGTCCCTGATTCTATGAGATATTTTCATAAAAGTGGGGCGCAAACATGTGGGGCCAGGTCTTTCATGTTTCGCGAAGGGCCGTGATGGCACGCCTTTCAGAGGTAGGGCGGACATGGCCGTGATCGCTCGGAGTACCATATTTACGTTGGAAAGACCGGGGGTAATCGAAAGAGTTGCAATCCCGTCATTTCCAGAGCAGGAAATCACTTCTCGTACAACGATATTCACTCCCAGATTAGAAACAAGCTAAAGCATTGGCCTCCAGAGTACGCTTAGGAATACCTATATATTAATTTTGACCAGTATTCTGATGATGAGCAGGAGCGCTTAGCTAGAGTTGAGGTGATCAACGAGATGGAGCGTGTAGTAAATGTAGCGATACAGAAGGCCTTTCCCGATGCGAAAGAGGGCTGTCTTCTCAACCCATTCAAAGGTAATGGATACGTTAAGTATCGGAAAAGGTTAGACGTGAAGGCCTCAGAATTAGCGCGCTCATTGCTCCATAAAACAGTCTGGATATGCCACTCTTTTTGAAATTCATTGCTGTGATCTGTAGGGTAAGAAAGCCTTGGTTTCAAATTTAGTAGACTGGTTTTCTTTCTATGCATTTTTATCGCGATAAAGTTCCTGATCCACCAAGGGGGCTAGCAAGGCTGCGCTGGTATGGGCCGGGGTTGTTGTGGATGTTATCGGCGGTGGGCACCGGCTCTATTCTATTTACGCCTCGGGTTGCGTCTCAATATCAGTATGAATTGTTGTGGCTACTGTTGGTGGTGGTTTTTTTTATGTGGGTCATGATTCGTGAAATGGCTCGCTTTTCTATTGTCTCCGGTCTCACCATGCTGGAGGGGATGTACAGTCTTAAAGGGCCACGGGGTTGGGCGGTGTGGACTATTTTTATTCCGCAGTTATTTGCGGCGGCGGTCGGTATTGCGGGTTTATCCGCTGTGGTAGGTAGTGCGTTAGCCACTTTTTTGCCGGGAAGCACGACTCTCTATGCGTTGTTGGTGTTATGTGCCTGTACCGTCTTTACCGTGGGCGGTAGCTATATGCGCATCGAATTATTCAGCCGCTTTATGGCGCTGATTTTGATGGCGGTAACGGTCGTGTCGGCGCTGTTGATTGCGCCGGAGAGTAAGCCAATCCTGCAGGGGTTGGCGTTTAGTTGGCCCGAAGAGTCGGAGCTGTACATCATCATGCCCTGGGTGGGGACCATATTGGCCGGATCTATGGGCATTGTCTGGTTTGGCTACTGGACGGCGAGCCGGGGTTATGGCGGCGGCCTGGTGGGCAGGGAGCGCGATGATGAGTTACCTGAACAGCTTCGCGATGAACAAAATAAGTCTGCCACTCAATCCAAGAAGGGCGAATTAAAACATTACCGTATTTCCGAGTGGATCAGGGTAATGACCGGGGCTGCCACTGTGGGCGTTGTGGGTGGTTTGCTGGTTATCTTTTCTTTTATGGTGCTTGGCAGTGAACTGTTGGCGCCGCGCGGTATTTTGCCGGAAGGCACCGATGTGGCCGTTGACCTGACGCGCATGTTGTCCGAGTTGTGGGGCGCTTGGGGCAAAATATTAATGCTCGCCGCTATCATCATCGCTATTGGCGGCAGCATTCTTGCCAATCAGGATGGCTGGGGACGCAGCTTTGCCGATATGAGTTTGATTTTGGCCAGAGGAAAGCGTCACGCCAAACAGCGTGGCTGGTTTGTGGAGAGTATCGACTGGCTGGAAAGCAAAACCGGGCTTGCAATATATAATCGGACTGGACTGAAGCGTTTGTATATCTTGCTCGTAACCTTTCTTCTGCCTGTGATCATCGTGTTGTTATTTCGGAACCCAGTTCAAGTTATGTCGGCTTCCGGCATTATCGCTGCCACTCACACGCCGTTCATTGTCGTCACGGCTTTGATTGTCAACCGCACACGACTGCCAAAGCGTTTACGGCCTGGCGTATTCAGTACTTCGATGATGTTGCTGTCCGGGATTTTTTACCTGGGCTTTGCCTGGCTGTACTGTCTACGGTTTTTCTAAATACATAATTTCCAGCGCTTCCTGGCCACGGTTATGGGTGTGTATTCAAGACAGAGCGTGGACCGGTTTCTTGCTCTTGGCCCGCAAGACGATACTGATCGGGAGGCATGCCGCACCAGCGTTTGAATGCCCGGCGAAAGTTGGCGCTATCGTGGTAGTTTAGCAGCGTTGCGATGGCGTCCACTGACAGCTGCCCGTCGCGCAGATAGCTCTTGGCCTGACCCGCCAGAAGTTCATCACGAATCTGGCGAAAGCCTACTCCTTCTTCCTTGAGCCGCCGCGCCAGGGTGCGTTTGCTGACAAACAGTGCCGCCGCTGCATCTTCCTCGGTTAGTGTGCCGGTCGGGTGCGAGAGCATCATGGTTTCGATTTGCCGGCGGTAGCTGTGCTGCGCGCCACGCAGGTTAGCCAGGGCAGCCTCACATTGTCTGCGCGCCAGTGCGTAGCTTTCGTGGTTGGCGGATACATTGGCTATTCGGCACAACTCCATCGGCACGCGCACAACAATGTCATCGTTGCAGAACGTGACGCTGCCGGGGATGTGCTCCGCATAGCCTGCATTTGCGCCGGGATCTGCGTGGGCAAAATGGGTCTGCACTTCAACGGCGGGTCGGCCAATAATGAACTCGGCGCAGGAAAAGAAAACCATCGCGCAGATTTCAGCCATAAATCGGCTCACCTCAGGGCGCATCTCAACGTCAAAGGAGCAGCTTATGACAAGCTCGTCATCGCTTTGTTTGAGGCTCAGCTGGACGAAACTGACGCGCGTCGGCAAGAAGGCCTGAATCGCCTGGACGGCGGCCAGAAGGTTTGGGCTGCTACTGGCCAGATAGCCCATCGGGCCATGTGCGGGGGGCGTCAGCCGTTTCCCAAGCCGCAAGCCAAACCCCTCGTCCTGGGACAGGCGCAGTGCATTCTCAATCACCTGAATTTGTTGTTCCGTGCTGAGTCGGGTTGCTTCATCCAGCAGTTGCTCAACGGTGAGCTGTGTCTCCGACAGGAGGTCGGGCAAGTCACGGGCGTGCATGCCCAATTCCTGGGCGATCAGGCGCGTGTAGCTAGCGGGAATGCTGGTCAGCACGGGGGAATCCGCGCGTGTCAGTTGGCTCATTATTATATTGCCTTTCGTCGAACCATTCGGGGATTGTCTTGAAATGACCCCCTTGTGTCAATTGCCGACCTGTTGAGCCTTCCCAGTAAAGGGCAATCATGACAAGCATGAACATGGCCTATGGGTGGCTGATCCTCAGCCATCAACAGACTCGGAGGGTTTTATGGGACGCATGACTTTTATCGAACACGACGGCACCCGGCATGAAGTGGAAATCGAGGCGGACAAGTCGTTAATGCAGCACGCAGCCGACAATATGGTGCCCGGTATCGATGCGGACTGCGGTGGTGAATGCGCCTGTGGCACCTGCCATGTGATCGTTGACCATCAATGGTTTGCCAAGACCGGCGCGATCAACGGCAACGAGAAGCAGATGCTGGAGATGACCCCGGAGGGTGCTCCCACATCTCGTCTGGCCTGCCAGATAGAGGTCACCGATGCCCTGGATGGGCTGGTGGTCCATCTGCCCGAATTCCAGATGTAAGGGAGAGACACTATGAGTATTTCAACCCTGGCGATGAATTTAAGTGCCCGTGTGGTGCCGATGCAATGGCAGATCAAAGCGGCGCATCTGGCACAAAAAACGCTGGATAGAATCGGCCTGGCTGCGAAGATCCCTGAGTTTGTGGAGTCACCCTTGCCGGATGTGTCCACCTTGGCGATTGAAGATATTGATGTCAGCAATCCCTTTCTCTGGCGTCAGGGGTTGTGGGGTTCCTATTTTAAGCGGCTGCGCGACGAGCAGCCCGTGCACTTCCAGAAGAACAGCCCCTTCGGGCCTTTTTGGTCGGTCACCCGTTTCGACGATATTCTTTTTGTCGACAAGCACCACGAGCTGTTCTCGGCCGAACCAATCATCACTTTGGGTGATCAGCCCGCTGGCCTGGCGATTGAAACCTTTATCGCCATGGATCCGCCCAAGCACGATAAACAACGTCAGGCGGTTCAAAATGTGGTTGCGCCCAAGAACCTCAAGGAAATGGAAAGCCTGATTCGACAGCGTACTCAGGAGGTGCTGGATAACTTACCGGTGGACCAGCCATTCGATTGGGTGAGCAGTGTATCCATAGAGTTGACGGCGCGCATGCTGGCCACATTGCTCGATTTCCCCTACGAGCAGCGGCGCAAGCTGGTGTACTGGTCCGATGTGGCTGCGGCCAGCCCGGAAACCACCGGAGGGCAGGTGGAGCGTGATGAGTTCTTTCCGGTTGTTGCTGAGGTGGCGCAAGCGTTTTCTCAGCTGTGGCGTGACAAGGCAGCCCGCCAGAATGCTGGAGAAGAGCCCGGGTTCGACATTATCAGCCTGATGCTGAATAACGAGGACACCAAGGATCTGATCCATCGGCCGATGGAGTTTCTCGGCAATCTGGCATTGCTGATCGTTGGTGGTAACGATACCACTCGCAACTCTATGACCGGCGGCGTGCTGGCGCTGAACAAGTTCCCGCAGGAATTCGACAAGCTGAAATCGAATCCTGCCCTTATTCCGAACATGGTGTCCGAAATTATTCGCTGGCAGACACCGCTGGCTTATATGCGCCGAGTTGCCAAAGTGGATGTGGAGCTAAATGGTGCAACCATCCGCAAGGGCGACAAAGTGGTGATGTGGTATGCCTCTGGTAATCGCGACGAGCGCGCGATCGATAACCCGGACGATTTCATTATTGATCGCAAAGGCGCGCGTAATCACCTGTCTTTCGGTTTTGGCGTGCACCGTTGCATGGGTAACCGTCTGGCCGAGATGCAGCTGAGAATTCTGTGGGAAGAGCTGCTGGAGCGATTTGACCGTATCGAAGTTCAGGGCGAACCAGAATACGTTCAGTCGAACTTCGTCCGCGGTTATACCAGCATGATGGTCAAAGTGAGCAACAAAAACCGGAGCTGAGCCATGAGTCATTCACCGTCCCAGCCCGGCGAGAATCAGGTATGCGTGATCATCGGGGCCAGTCATGCGGCGGCCCAGCTCGCCACCAGTCTGCGCCAGCAAGGCTGGAGCGGGTCCATTCGCATGATTGGCGACGAAGGTGGGCTGCCTTACCAGCGGCCACCATTGTCGAAGGCGTTTCTTTGCGGAGAAAAGGGTGCCGACAGCCTGATAATTCGACCCAGTGCTTTCTATGAAAAGCATCAGATCGAATTCATCCCGGGTAGAGTGACTGCGATTGATCGGGCGGCCAAGACGCTGACTCTGGCGGATGGCAGTGAGCAGCACTATGACAAGCTGGCGCTGTGTACCGGCACCAGAGTCATCCGCTTGCCGATTAAGGGCGCAAGCCTTGCCGGTGTGCACTATCTGCGTACTCTGGCGGACGTTGAAGGCATTCGCCGGGAGCTGCCGGATACCCGTCGTGTGGTCATCATCGGCGGCGGCTATATCGGTCTGGAAACCGCCGCGTCATTGCGTAAGCAGGGTATTGATGTGGTCGTGCTGGAAATGGCCGAACGGGTATTACAGCGGGTCACTGCGCCGCAAGTTTCCGCCTTCTATCAACGTATGCACAGCGAAGCCGGCGTAATCATTGAGACCAGCACCATGGTGGCAGCGTTTGACGGTGAGCAACGAGTTGAGCGAGTGCTATGTGCCGATGGACGTTCTTATGCGGCGGACATGGTGATTGTCGGGATTGGCGTTAGGCCGAATAGTGAGCTTGCCGAAGCTGCCGGGCTTGAGATAGACAACGGCATCGTCGTTGATGAGTATTGCCAAACACAGGACCCCGACATCGTTGCAGCCGGCGATTGTGCCAATCAATGGGACCCAGGCTCCGCCCAGCGGCGGCGGCTGGAATCCGTACCTAACGCGGTGGAGCAGGCGAAAACCGCTGCTGCCACCTTGTGCGGGGAAAAGATCCCGCAGATCAGCTTGCCCTGGTTCTGGTCCGATCAATATGACCTTAAACTGCAGATGGCTGGTTTGAATCAGGGCTACGATCAGGTGGTGATTCGCGGTACCGCCGATTCGGGTAGCAGCTTTGCTGCGTTCTACTTCCAGCAGGGGCAGCTGATCGCCGCTGATTGTGTTAATCGTGCTCCTGAATTTATGCTGGCGAAAAAGTTGCTTGGCCAAAAACAAACTTTCGATCTAACCCAGCTTGCCGACGAAGCCATTCCAGTTAAACAACTGATGGCGGAGTTGACGGCTTCAGCCTGAAAGGCTGGGGTGGTGACATGTCAACAAACAGGAGGGAGTCAGCGAATAGATTGATGTCCTCCAGTCTCAGACCCGGTTTTCGCCTTCCGGCAATGATGCCGCATGCTCGCGACTTCTGCCGCTTTTACTATTACAAGCTAATCGAGTCATATTTGGGCATATGCTTTGACAGTAATGCCATTCTCAGGGAGACTTGCTGACTACTGTCTGGCAATTCGCACCTAAATCTTGGGAATGCTTTGAAAGAAACTCCTGAAGTAAAATCAGGGACGTCGACGGTTTCGTCCCAGCGTGATGGATTGTCAGCAGAGTCTCCTCAGGGGGAGCACAAGGCGGGGCTGATATATTTTATCGTCCCTCTGATGCTGCTGTTCTCTAGCGCCATTATGGCGACTGCCTGGCTTGGCCATTTGCGCTTTAAGGAAGATCTGACTTTCTTGATGGCGACGCTTTTTGCCTGGCTGCTGGTGCTTCCGGAGTATGCGCTTAACATCCTTGCGCTGCGTCTTGGTTATCGAAAGTTCACCGGCGGGCAGATGGGGGCGTTCAGGCTGTGCACCGGTGTTGTCGCCATTGCCTTTGTTTCTCATTATATGTTGGGTGAGGAGCTGACCATTCAGAAGTTGCTAGGCTTTGGGGTTATGGCTTTTTCAATGATCCTGATATCAAGCTCCAGTAGCAAAGCGATGGATCAATAGCCAATGGTATTCTACGCCGTCCCACTAATGCTGTTTGCTTCTAGTCTGTTGATGGCGTTTGCATGGCTGGGGCATATCCGTTTCCGCCACAAGGGGTTTTTCTTCGCTCTTTGCGTGAGCTGGTTTATCGTGTTACCTGAATACCTGCTTAATATTTCGGCGATTCGCTGGGGCGTTGGCAGTTATCAGCCAAGCGAAATGGCTGCTATGAACCTGAGTTCGGGGGTTGTCTGCGTTGCTATCGTGGCCAAGGTATTTCTGGGTGAGCATCTTAATCGCCGCCAGATCGCCGGGTTTTTCTTGATGGGGCTTGGCGTATTTATGGTTGTGCTCTAAGGTTTTGGTAGTGAATTCGGAATCCCTTTCGGGTTAACTATTTAGATTTCTTCAATAAAAAAGGCGACACCGGAGTGTCGCCTTTTTTATTTTTCTTGCCTGAAGCTAGCGCCGCATTAGCGTGCCATGCGACGGCGCAGCATCACTGCGCCTAGCATCAACATGAGCACGGCCGGTGCGGTGCTACCGCCGCTGCTGCCGCCACCAGTGGACACCTTGCCCATGACGATCTTGCTGCCTGCGCCATCATCGGCCGCATAGACTCTGGGCCAGAATAGCTTGCCATCGTCCGCCATGGCAGCGGGGTAGGCCTTGTTCCAGCCATTGAAGCTCACCGCATTACTGGTCAAGACATTAGAGTCACTCGCTTTGCCCGAACTGCTGACGGATACATGGCTCATGCCACCACGCATGCCGTGGAACACTTGCACGGTGTTGTTGCTTGCCATGAAGGCCTGTGCATATTTGAACGGGCCAAGCTCGGAATCATCAACGACTTTGATTGCCGTCATGTCCGCAGCACTGCCGTCTTGATCATCAAGGGAGGGATCCAGCTTGGCGTAGAACAAGGTGCCTCCACTAGCGCTGACCGTGTTATAGACATCCCAAATCGGGGCATTGCGCTTGTCGGCCCAGACCACAGCCACCTTGTCCTTGCTATCCGCCATGATGCTGTAATGCGCTGCATGCGGGGCATCGCCCACATCTGACTCCGAACCCTGATCCGTTGACAGGTTAGTGGTGATCACGTTGGTAGCGTCAATCAGCACGCTGCCATCGGTGCCATCCAGCATGCCGTAGGAAACCGTGCAAAGATTACCGGTAGTACTGTTGCAATCCTGAAACACAATATGGACATTGCCGTCGCTATCTAAGGCAATAGGGTTGGTGCCATGACCGTTGTGATTTGCATCGGTAAACGGCCTCACCGGTGCAATAACTTCCGTCAACGTAGAGTCATATTTGGTAAACAGGCCATCGTGGCTCCAGACGTAAACATTGTCGGCATCATCCAACTCGATAAACGGATGCTTGAAGTCCGGTCCAGCATCGACTTCCGCCTCTTCCGTGATGGAGGCTAGAACCGGCGAAGTGCCGTCCTGCGGAGCAAGGGAGGGATCGAGCTTGATCAGATACAAGCTGCCCGCTTGGTTGTCGGTATTACGGTAGTCCCTAAAGCCCCAAGACACGTACACCTTGTCGTCCGATCCCACCTCGATATCTGCAGTGGTGACAGAGTCACCGGCAGCGTCAGTGGTCAGTTTGACCTCATCGATCAGCACGGTGCCATTCTTTGAGACCATCATGTAGCCGACGTTGGCATCTGTATCCCCCCGCATTTGTTCTTCCGCACTCCCGATGCGGTAGACGATGTGATAGTTGCCAGCCGAGTCTTTATCGACGCGGGGACGATCCCGCGCAAACGCGGTGTCTGCGGAAATTTCCGTGTATGCCAGCTCTGCCGCGGATACTGGCAATGCGGACAGTGACATGATTGCAGCGGCGAGGCTTGAAGCCAGCAGCCCTGCACTACTTTTGGTTGATGTTGTTGTCATGGTTTTCCCCTTTGAATTGATCCCAATAACGGTGTTCCACTTAACCCTGTGAAAACGGACATCAACAGCAAAAGGCCAGATGGCTCTACGGGGCATGGGCGCTACTTCAGAGTAATAGAATCGGGTCTTTTTACAACCCCAAGCATGGTTTGGAGCTACCTAACTGTAGCTATGAGCCTCGGCCTATTGCTCAGGGGCAGGGTCCATCTGCTTAAGCATGCTGGGCTTCCAACTCTTGTCCTCAGCCCCCCCGGGGATGGCTCGACCGCCTCGACGCGTGTTTTGCTGTTGCTGCAAGATACGCTGCTGCCTGGCATCCTGCTCCGCCAAGGATGCCGGGTCCATGTTGCCGTCCGGCAAAACGTCAATGCTTGCAAGATGATCATTGCCTTCGCCGTCACGCCGCCAGCCGAGGACAATATTCAGGCCTTCCTGGCGGGCTATCTGATCCATTGCCCGCTGCAGGGGCATATTTTTAATGGATATGGATACCAAGCGCTCCACGTTTGAATCTACCTTGATGGTGGCGCCTGTCTGCTGGGCAACATCGGTCAGTACAGTGGTCAGGGACTGCTGCGCTACTTCTATTGCCACGCTGTCGCCGTTAACTGTCACCTGCGCATGGGCGACAGAAGCCGTTAGCAGCATGGCAGACAAAATCAGGGGTAATTTCATTTATTGCTCCAACTATATAGCCGTGGCCATTACTCCGCTTGCTCAGAGGAGCTGAAGCGAATCTCCTGGATTTCCCGGGTAACGGTGATGTAAGCACCGCCCTGCTGCCTGACCAGCTTGATCAAGCCTTTGCCGGTCAGTACCGCCAAGCCGGGCTGCTCTGCCAGCTGGGCTTGATCCAGTGCAAGCTCAGGGCCGGTGCAAGGCACGAGGGTCACCGTATCGGCGTTATACTGCGCCATCATGCCGGTCAGGTCTGTGGCCGGACGAGGGTTCTCGCCCAAGTCGATATCGTGACTTTCAAACCCCTTGAAGAACTCCTTCGGTGGGAAGTACTCCACACCCTGTCCTGTCACCGGCACCACGTTCAAGTGCGAGCCGCACTTTCCCAACTCCAGACCCGGCCATACCCGATCATCACTGAATTTTTGTCCCTGCTTGCCGCCATCACCAGAATGGGCCTCGGCGGCAGGTGTGTCAGTCTCGGCTGGATCCGAGCATGCTGTCAGCAGCCAGGCTGATAGCAGCAGCGCTAATAGTTGAAGTGGGCGACGCATACATACTTCCCTGATTAAGATAGAAAAGGTGCCTGCCATGCAGACTACCTGATATAAAAAAAGGCGACACCAAAGTGTCGCCTTTTTACTTACTTCACCTTGCTTGAAACTAGCGCCGCATTAGCGTGCCATGCGACGGCGCAGCATCACTGCGCCTAGCATCAACATGAGCACGGCCGGTGCGGTGCTACCGCCGCTGCTGCCGCCACCAGTGGACACCTTGCCCATGACGATCTTGCTGCCTGCGCCATCATCGGCCGCATAGACTCTGGGCCAGAATAGCTTGCCA
The DNA here is from genome assembly GCA_029210325.1 of Alcanivoracaceae bacterium. Classification (GTDB taxonomy): domain Bacteria; phylum Pseudomonadota; class Gammaproteobacteria; order Pseudomonadales; family Alcanivoracaceae; genus PGZG01. The sequence continues at coordinate 79,618 of JARGPU010000007.1, forward strand.
TCGTCCGCCATGGCAGCGGGGTAGGCCTTGTTCCAGCCATTGAAGCTCACCGCATTACTGGTCAAGACATTAGAGTCACTCGCTTTGCCCGAACTGCTGACGGATACATGGCTCATGCCACCACGCATGCCGTGGAACACTTGCACGGTGTTGTTGCTTGCCATGAAGGCCTGTGCATATTTGAACGGGCCAAGCTCGGAATCATCAACGACTTTGATTGCCGTCATGTCCGCAGCACTGCCGTCTTGATCATCAAGGGAGGGATCCAGCTTGGCGTAGAACAAGGTGCCTCCACTAGCGCTGACCGTGTTATAGACATCCCAAATCGGGGCATTGCGCTTGTCGGCCCAGACCACAGCCACCTTGTCCTTGCTATCCGCCATGATGCTGTAATGCGCTGCATGCGGGGCATCGCCCACATCTGACTCCGAACCCTGATCCGTTGACAGGTTAGTGGTGATCACGTTGGTAGCGTCAATCAGCACGCTGCCATCGGTGCCATCCAGCATGCCGTAGGAAACCGTGCAAAGATTACCGGTAGTACTGTTGCAATCCTGAAACACAATATGGACATTGCCGTCGCTATCTAAGGCAATAGGGTTGGTGCCATGACCGTTGTGATTTGCATCGGTAAACGGCCTCACCGGTGCAATAACTTCCGTCAACGTAGAGTCATATTTGGTAAACAGGCCATCGTGGCTCCAGACGTAAACATTGTCGGCATCATCCAACTCGATAAACGGATGCTTGAAGTCCGGTCCAGCATCGACTTCCGCCTCTTCCGTGATGGAGGCTAGAACCGGCGAAGTGCCGTCCTGCGGAGCAAGGGAGGGATCGAGCTTGATCAGATACAAGCTGCCCGCTTGGTTGTCGGTATTACGGTAGTCCCTAAAGCCCCAAGACACGTACACCTTGTCGTCCGATCCCACCTCGATATCTGCAGTGGTGACAGAGTCACCGGCAGCGTCAGTGGTCAGTTTGACCTCATCGATCAGCACGGTGCCATTCTTTGAGACCATCATGTAGCCGACGTTGGCATCTGTATCCCGCATTTGTTCTTCCGCACTCCCGATGCGGTAGACGATGTGATAGTTGCCATCCGAGTCTTTATCGACGCGGGGGCGATCCCGCGCGAACGCGGTGTCTGCGGAAATTTCGGTGTATGCCAACTCCGCCGCGGATACCGGCAGTGCAGACAGTGACATGATCGCAGCAGCCAGACTGGCTAGTAGCGGTCCTGCACTACGCTTGATGATAGAGTTCCCCATATCCTTCTCCTTCCTTATAACCCCAGATAATTTCACCCTGACGCACCGTGAAACGAACACTGATCGCATTCCTTTGCCGGATTAGAGGGGATGAGCCTGATAACACCTTAGCCTGATAGGCAGATTTTGCAAGCACGCGTGCTGTATAGACGCCTTCTAATGAGAGTGATTTTTGTTTGTAAGCTTTTGGCGAGTTGTGCGCTCTCCGCAATGGTAAACAATCAGTACCTGTGGTTTTTGTTTGTGCTATTTTCTCTTAGCGCCCATATTTAGCCGCAATAAACACCCAGCGTGGACCTTGAGGACACTAATGACGGCCGGTAATAACCGCAGCACTCTTGCCAAGGTCTACTATCTTCTCGGCTTGGCCATAAGCCTGTTCCTGATCGCCGAGCCCATGCTGCTGGTGGGGCTATTTCTGCTGCAGCTGTCTATGTGGTTTCGTTTTAAGCTGCCCGTGTCGGGGGTGGCTCACATTGCGCGTAAATTACGACTGTTTTTCCTGATTATTTTTATTACCTACATGCTCACTGGTAGCGGTGAGGGCACCGATCACTGGCTGGAAGTCCCGGTCAGCTGGCTGCCGGACCTTAGCCTGAGTGGGGCGACTCTGGCCCTGTTGATGTGCCTGCGAGTGATGACCCTGGTGCTGGCGAGCACCTGGCTTCAGCAAACATCCCCTCCCAGAGCCTTGGTCGTCGGATTACGGCACCTGCGTATTCCAGAGAGTGTTGCCTTGACCGTGGACGCGACGCTGGCTCTGCTTGGCGGTCAGGACAGAGGTGGTCAAGGCCATGGCAAGGGCGGCGGCAAGGGCCGGGGTAAAGGGGATGGTGAGGGGCGTGGCGACGGCGGTATAAGCTGGGCTGACATCCGTGCCGGCCGTCTGGCTGCTGTGGATGAGCTGCTGCAGGGCAAGTTTCGCCAAAGCAGGAGGTGGCTGGCGGAGCGCTACCCTGAGCTGTCGCGCGAACGTCTTCATGATCTGACGGTGATTCTGGGCGTCAGCCTCACCGTGATGGGGCTCAAGGTACTGCAAATTCTGCCTGGGGTGCCAATCGCATCCGGGCACAAGAACATGCTGATTGTGCCGCTGCTATTGTTCGCAGCCAAAGCGACTTATATGCGCTTTGGCGCCTTGGCTGCCGGCACCACCACCGGCATAGTTTCTTTTCTGATGGGGTATGGCAAGTTCGGCATTCTGGAAATCGCCCATTTCGCCGTGCCTGGCTTGCTTGCAGATATGCTGATGCCTGTTGCGCGGGCCACCAGTCGTGGCGGCAAGTTGCTGCAGTTTGCGTTAATTGGTGCTGCTATCGGTGCCGGCCGTTTTGCCGCCAACTTGCTCGTTATTGTGCTTGCCGGCGCCCCACAGTTAGCTTTTGTGCTGTTTTTGCCGATGTTGGCTTCACAGCTTCTGTTCGGCACTTTAAGCTGCTTCGTCAGTGTGCTGCTGGTAAATCGCAATTTCACTGATGCACCCGAAGATCATCCAGACACGCGGCCACTGGCCGCTGGTAACAGTCGCAAGTCAGAAGAGTCATAATCCAGAGGGAATAAAAGATGTCAGAACTGGTGAAGGGGGACGGAAGGACCCATATTTCTAGCGGACTAATGAGAGAAAGTCTTGTTAGTCGGCGCCTTCTCAAGGAGACCGACTCCGCTTCCGTGAAGAGCATGGTTCCCGATGTGAACATGATCTGTGTTGGCGGGCGTAGCATTATGGACCGTGGCGCCGAAGCCATTATGCCGCTTGTAGATGCTATCGCTAAACTGAATAGCAACTATCGTATGGTTATTGGTGTCGGTGGTGGCGCCCGCGCCCGACACACTTACTCTATCGGTATTGATCTGGGTCTGCCGATTGGTGGTTTAGCCCGTATCGTCGGCGGGGTTGAAGAGAACAATCGCGACATTCTGCAATTTCTGCTGGCACCTCATGGCGGTATTACCTTCGTTAAGGATCACTTTCAGGATCTGCAGCTGTTTCTCAAGAACGGCATGATTCCAGTGTGCATTGGCCAGCCGCCATACCATTTCTGGGAGCCGCCGTCGTTAGAAGCAGGCCAGCTGCCGGATAACGGCCCGGATACCGGACTGTTCCTGATGGCAGAAGTAATGGGTGCAATGAGCGTCATTTATGTCAAGGACGTTGATGGCATCTATACCGAAGATCCGCAGAAGAATCCCAACGCTGAGCTGATCCGTGAGATCACCGCAAAAGAGTTGCTGGAAATGGATTTGCCCGACATGCCGATCGAGCGTGAACTGCTGCGCACTCTGGAAAATGCCAGAACGGTTCACCAGATTCAGGTGATTAACGGCCTCAAAATAGACAATCTGGAACGGGCATTGAATGGTGAGCTGGTCGGCACCATCGTCAAGTCCAGCCGCGCGAAGTGATCTAGGGAGCAGTAATAAAATGAAAAAAGACGGAAAAATCTGGATCGACGGCATGGATAATGCCCTGTCCGACCAATCTCTTTCTGGTCACGCTATCCGTGAACAGCTGGCCTCTCGCGATACGGTCACGGTGCTGCCGGATGTATGGGTCATCAAAATCGGCGGTCAAAGCATTATGGATCGTGGCCGCGCGGCGGTATACCCGATTCTTGAGGAGCTGGTTGCGGCAAAAAAGAATGGTGTGAACTTTATTCTCGCCGCCGGTGGTGGTACCCGTGCTCGTCATGTTTATTCCCTTGGCCTGGATCTGAATATGCCTACCGGTATGTTGGCGCGTCTCGGTGCCAGTGTGCCGGTGCAAAACGCACGCATGCTGCAGATTCTCACCGCCAAGCACGGCGGCATCATGTGCTATCCGGAAGAGCTCGAGAAGCTGCCGTTCTTCCTCAATGCTGGCTGCCTGCCGATCACCTCCGGCATGCCGCCGAATGAGTTTTGGGAGAAGTCACAGGCAGAGGGGTTGATTCCCGCTAACCGTACTGATGCGGGCGTTTACCTGATGGCCGAGTTCCTTGGTGCCAAGGGCGTGCTCTATATCAAGGATGAAGACGGACTGTACACCGATGATCCGAAGAAGAACCCGGATGCTGAGTTCATTCCTGAAACCACCGCCTCAGAGCTGCTCAATAATGGTCAGGACGACCTGATTGTGGAGCGCGTTGTACTGGAGTACATGATGCGTGGTGATCACATCAAGAAACTGCAAATCGTCAACGGATTGAAGCAAGGACAAATCACTGCAGCCCTTAACGGCGAAGACGTGGGCACCATTATCCGCGCCTGAGTGCTTTGCTCAGCTGGCTGCGTCGGAGCGGACTAATCTTGGCTCCGACGTTGGCCGCCTTGCTTTAATGCCACTTGGCTGACATTGCGCATCAAGGTTTGCTCCATCCCATCTGAAAGCTCGATCAACTTAAACGCACCGCGGCGGTTAGCGCCAATAAAGAACTGTCTGGTGTCCTGCTGCACTTTATCTACTGGGAAACGAGCTACGTCGCCCTCGCAAGTGATCACTTCGACCACAGTAATATCCGGGGCCATGCCTGCCAGTACGAGCAAGTTCACTCCTTGGGTGCTGGCGCGATGACCGGCATCAAGCGGCTGTACTTCGGGCATGTCCTCAAATGCTTGTATTTGTTTTTGCCATAGCAACTGCTGCCCGGCGTACAGCGAAAGAGAGTCGCTACAGTCAGCCTGTGGCTCGCCTTTGTGCGCGGCATCTTCTTGTTTCGGGTTGGATTGCTGTGCAGGCGTCTGAGCTGGCTTGATGGGGCTAACGCTGTTCCCGGCTAGCCAGATATAAACGCCAGCGGCAACCAGCACTGCGCCCAGCAATACCGCTAATTTAGTTTTCATTTCATACCCCTATGTGTCACGCCTGTATATGTCATGCTTCTGCATTGGCGTTATCGATAGCCGTCTGCTCGGCGGAATTCTTTACCGCTACACTTTTTATCTGGGCAAATAGAGATTGCCCCTGGATCAGGTTTAGAGCCTCTGCTGACTTCAATGTTACGCGGGCCATTAGCTTTGCCTCACCCACGCGCAGCTGGACCAGTACATATCCACCAGCTTCGGCCTGTCGGCTCTCCACTACCGCTGGCAGAATATTCAGAATGCTGCTCGAGCGCGGACGCTCCCGGCACAAACTCACGTCACTCGCCATGATGCGTAAACGCAGGGGGCAACTGTGATCACCGTGACGGCCCGGGACAACCACTTCTCCACCAGCAAACTGTAGTCTGGACAGCTGATAATGTGGGTCATAATCAAGCACGCGAACATCCAGTACGGTGCTAGCTTCGCCACCACCCAGTATGGGTAGATCGGTACGCATCAGCATGTCGTGTAGCCTGCCTTGACCGAGCACTCGACCAGACTGCATCACCACCAAGTGATCACATAGGCGTGTCATTTCATCCAGACTGTGGCTGACATACAGCATTGGCACTTGGAGATTGGCGTGCAAGCGGTCGAGGAATGGCATGATTTCTTGCTTGCGCGCGGCGTCGAGATTGGCAAGCGGCTCGTCCATCAATACCAAAGCCGGGTAGCGCAACAGCGCGCGGGCAATCGACGCTCGCTGTTGCTCGCCGCCGGAAAGTTGGGCTGGCTTCCGGTCAAGCAAATGACCGATGCCCAGCATGTCAATAATCTGCTCCGGCGAGCTTAGCTCTGGCAAAGGCGCAGAGCGACGGCGACCGTAATTGAGATTACGGGCGACTGTCATGTGTGGGAACAATCGCGCATCCTGAAATACATAGCCCACAGGCCGTTGCCAAGGCGACACGAAATTCTCTGAGTCCTGCCATAGTTGGCCATTAAATCCGACGCTTCCACGGGCGTCACGTTCGAGTCCAGCAATACAGCGAAGCAGGGTGGTTTTGCCGCAGCCGGAGGCACCAAAGATTCCGGTGACACCATGGGAAGGCACCTTGATGTCGACATCCAGAGTAAAGTCTGGACGACTGAGCGCGGCCGTTACATGTCCGGCATCAGTGTTCATGGCGTAACCTGCCATTGATGAAATAGAGCGCAAACATGCAGGTGAAACTGAACGCCAACAGCAGGCCAGACAAGACGTGCGCCTGCGCATACTCCAGTGCTTCAACATGGTCGTAAATGGCAATGGAAATTACCCGGGTTTGCCCGGGAATATTGCCGCCAACCATTAGCACGACGCCAAATTCGCCTAGCGTATGGGCAAAGCCCATGATGGCTGCGGTCAGAAAGCCGCGGGTGCTGAGTGGCAGAATTACCGTAAAAAAAACGTCCAGAGGCCGAGCGCCAAGTGTTTCAGCTGCTTCAACGAAGCCGCGACCAATACTCTCGAAGGCGTTCTGCAGCGGCTGAATAACGAACGGCATGCTGTAGAGAATCGAAGCAATTACCAGGCCACCAAAACTGAACGTCAGTGTGCTTTCGGTCAGCTTCACCCAATAGCTGCCTACCAAACCATTAGGCCCGAGCAGAATCAGCAGATAGAAACCGAGCACCGTAGGAGGTAGCACTATGGGAAGGGCCACCATGGCTTCAATAACTGTTTTTGCGTGAGATCGGGTGCGAGATAGCCAGAATGCCAGCGGTGTGCCAAACAGGATAAGGATCGCCGTGCTGATAAGGCCAAGCTTGACCGAGAGCCAAAGAGGGCCGAGGCCAGGCATATTTGCAGTCCAAGCGTTGAAAAGCTCCATTATTTATTCAAGGCCATATCCGTGAGCTAATATAATGGCTTGTGCTTTCTCGCCGGCAAGAAATTCCATAAATGCCTTGGCGGCTGGATTATTTGCCGACCTCTTCAATAGCACCACCTGCTGTTCTATTTTGCTATGCAGTGCCTGCGGCACCTGCCAATGGCATGTGCCCTCAGGAATATTTGGCAAATTCAGCTGTGCTGCTGCAATCAGACCCATGCTGGCGCTGCCGCTGGCGACAAAATGAAGCGCCTGAGAGATGGATTCACCGGTTACGATGCTCTCGGTCAGCTGGTTCTTGTCGAGCCCGATACTGGCAAGAACTTCCTCCGCAGCGACACCGTAAGGCGCGGCTTTTGGATTGGCGATGGCCAGTTTGGCAAAATTTTTCGCTTTCAGCTCCGCCTCACAGTCCTTGCCTTGGTAGCGCTCATCAACCGACCAGAGAACCAGTCTGCCGGTGGCATAGGTACGGCGGGATTCAGGTACCACCAGTCCGTTTGACTCAAGCAGCGCAGGCCGCTCAATGTCTGCGGAAAGAAAGATGTCAAAGGGTGCACCATGACTGATCTGGGCAAATAACTTACCGCTTGAGGAAACGCTAAAGAGAACTTGATGCCCGGCTTCCTGCTCAAATGCTTCTGCGATCTCTCGCGCCGCTTGAGTGAAGTTACTGGCAACGGCCACCGTGACTTGTGTGGCTGCCGTTGCTGCCTGTGCCACAAGCAGCAGAGCGCCCACAAGCCAGCTGGATCTGGTCATTCCCTGTCCTCAAAAAACCGTCTAGATGGGCTACTATCGCGAAAATGGTTCAGTGGCACAAGGCAGGCCTCAGGTGGTCGTATAGCCCGTCATCTACGCTTCCTCCCGTGCTAACCCTGACCTGTGACAATTCGCTCCCCCTCTGTTGAACTAGAGTAGTCTCATATTCAGGGTTGCTCGCTCGCCCATCAGTTACAGACGTTGAGGTCGAAATGGAGTTTAAGGACTACTACGCATTGCTTGGTGTGGAGCCAGAGGCCGATGAGGCCACCATCAAGACGGCATATCGTCGCCTGGCCCGCAAATATCACCCGGACATCAGTCAGGAGAAAGACGCCGAGGCCAGGTTCAAAGAGGTAGCGGAAGCCTGGCAGGTGCTGAAGGACCCGGACAAGCGCGCCGATTACGACCAATTGCGCGCCATGCGCAGCCAGCAGGGCGGGCGTGGCCCGTTCGAGGCACCTCCTGGCTGGCAGCCATCCGATGGTGGCGGCTTTGATCCCTCTGATGCGGGGTTCTCGGATTTTTTTGAGTCCCTGTTTTCTGGTGCCCGTCAGGGCGGTCGGGGTGGATCAGCGTCAGGGCGGCGCGGGCGGGATGTGGAAATAGATCTGCCGGTATTTCTTGAGGATACGGTTAGTTCTGAAACCAAGCCGATTTCTTTCCGATTGCCTGAATACAACCAGTATGGCGAGCTGATTGGCGAAGCCACGAAGAGCCTCAACGTAAAGATTCCCGCAGGCGTTACCGACGGTGAGCGCATTCGCCTTAAGGGGCAGGGCACTGCAGGTGTTGGCGATATGCCAGCGGGGGATGTTTATTTACGCATTCGCCTTGTGCCCCATCCGCTGTTCGACGTTGAGGGACATAACCTGATTGTTACCGTGCCGCTGGCGCCATGGGAGGCGGCACTGGGCACCAAGGTCGAAGTGCCAACGCTAACCACGCCGATCAATTTGAGCATTCCCGCCCATAGCCAGAATGGCAAGAAGCTACGTATTGCTGGCAAGGGCTTGCCCAGCAAGGCGGGGCAGGGCGATTTGTTTGTGCTGTTGAAGGTGGTGATGCCGCCGGCGACCAGCGATGACATCAATCAGTTGTGGGAGCAGCTTGCCGAGAAGGCCAGCTTTGATCCCCGTGCACAATGGAGTCGATAGTGATGGTCTCCGAAGTGAAAGTGACAGTTTGTAGCACTGAGCTCTATCAGCTGGCGGCGATTTCGGATCAGGATTTAGCCGAGCTGGTTGGTCATGGCATTGCCCAGCCACACGACCAGCAGGCTGTCGAATGGCAGTTTGATGAAGCAGCGGTGGCACAGATAACTCGTGCCGTTCGTCTGCGCAGGGAGCTGCAGGTAGATTGGGCCGGGATTGCGTTGGCGCTGGAGCTGCTCAATGAACTGGAAGGCTTGCGCCGGGAAAATGACGCGCTGCGGCGACGACTGGAGCGGCTCGAAGAGTAGACGGTAGCAACGGCGGTCTAGCCGCCTGTGCAATCTGATGTATTGTTATGGCCTCACTGCACAGATTAAGGTGCATCCCGGTTTGATGTTCTGGTTGGATTCCATGCGCCGCTGCCTGCTGCTGCTTTGTGTCGTAATATTTTCAGGGTTGATGGCCTCGACGGGTGTTGCCCGGGAGATGGACTTCACGCGCTTGTCGGCTGGCGAAGTTGCTTTTACCGGGCACCGCTCCGAGGCGCCATCGGTACAGCTCAGCTGGCAGCCGGTCAGTCTGCCATTTTCCGCTGCTCCTGAGCAGACACGGGGCCAATTCTGGTTCCGGCTTGATCTCGACGGGGTGCCCGAACAGCATCGTAGTGCCCTGTATATCCAGCACCATGTTTTTGATATTGAGTTGTTCCTGAACGGCACGCGTCTGGGCGGCACCACCCGCGCCGATGGGCTTGAGTCTACCGGCTGGAACCAGCCTTACTTTCAGCGGATTGCGGCCCCTCTGTGGCGAGATAGCGGCAACCAGTTGCTGATTAGTGTTCGCGCTGGCGAGCCCAATGCAATGCTGTCTCCACTTATCTTCGCTGATGAAGCGGCTCTGGCTGAGGTGCATCGCGCCAAGACGTTCCAGCAAGTGACCATCGCCGAATGGAGTGTGATTGCCTGCCTGATTATGGGTGGGTTTACCTTTTTTGTCTGGCTGCAGCGCCGGGATGACAGTTTGTATCTGCACTTTGCCTTGCTGTGTTTGAGCTGGTCTGTGGTGATGTTCTATCTGGCGTCTTCGTTTTCGCCACTACCCCATGGCACCTGGCTGCGCTTTTCCTACTACTGTGTGGATCTGGCGGGCTTTTTCCTGTTTATGTTCCTGTACCACCTGATGCAGCTGAATGCGCCGTGGCCAAGACGCCTGGCCATACTGGCGGTGATCGGCTCCGGGGTGGCCCTGTTCAGTATGGACATCCGTCACCATGCATTGGTGATTACTGTGGTCCACGGGGTGCATTTGGCTCTGGTGCTTTATCTGTTGGCTATCGGCGCAGTGCGGGCGCTGCGCAGTCATGTTCGAGGCATTCTCTGGTTTATGCCGGGTTTTCTGCTGATAGCTGTTTTGGTGGGCCACGATATCAATGCCTTCTGGTCGGCGGCCCAGGTGCCCGGCGGGCTGCCCGAAGGCACCTTGATGCAGTATGGCTTTGGTGTATTGCTGGTGCTGATATTTGCCTACCTTATCCGCACATTTGTTAAAGCGCTGGATGAAAGCGAGCACCTTAATACCCAACTCGAGGCCAGAGTGCGTGATGTGTCGGCATCACTGGAGCGCAGTTACGCCGAGAACCGGGCGCTGGAGTTGCACGCCACGGCGCAACAGGAGCGACAGAATATCTATCGGGACCTGCATGATGATGTGGGCGCCAAGCTGGTATCCATTGTTCATGCGGATGTCAGCCAGCGGCAAACCGAGTTGGCCCGTGAGGCGCTGATGTCCTTGCGAGAGGCGGTGTCACAGAGCCGTTATGAGTATCGCCAGTTGCTGCCGTTGATGACCACGATGGTGGCGGAGATGGAGGTCAGGCTGGTGGGGGCGGATATGGCATTTCGGTGCGATGGCGTTGACACACTGCCGGATCAGGATATTGATCCGGCCATTGGCTATCAGCTGAGCAGGATTCTGCGCGAGGTCACCAGCAACATTATCAAGCATGTTGGCCATGGGTTGGTGAAGCTCGACTGCGTTATGGAGCAGGGCAAGCTAAGGCTGACGGTTACCGATGACGGTCCCGGCATGCCGGATCAGTCAGAGTGGCGCGGTGCCGGGCTGGGCAATATTCGCTACCGCGCGGCAGAGATCGGGGCGCAAGTCAGCTGGCAGGGCAGGCTGCCCAATGGCACCCTCTTCCATTTATCCCTTGCCTTGCCTGAAGGTTGAAGTCTGTGGCTGTTTTTATTGGTCTGTATAACCCGAAAAGCCCGACAAATGTTGGTGCTGTTATGCGTGCCGCAGGCTGCTATCAGGCGGATCGGGTTTGCTACACGGGGGGCAGGTTTGAGCGAGCGGCCCAGTATCAAACGGATACCAAGCAAGTCACCGACCGGATTGAGCTGCAGCGGGTGGATAGCCTGCATGAGCAATTACCCGATGGCATGAAAGTGGTGTGTGTGGAGTTTGCTGAAGGGGCGACGCCGCTTCCCGGCTTTGTTCATCCTGAGAGTGCCATGTACATATTTGGCCCGGAGGATGGTTCGGTTTCGCAGGACATTGTTGATGCTGCTGACGAGGTGGTTTTTGTGCCCACCACGGGATGTATGAACCTGGCGGCAGCAGTCAATGTGGTGCTGTATGACAGGCTCTCCAAGCTGCCATTGAATGGCCACAGTGACGACCTTGTAAAGGACAATCGGGATACTAACAACCGTTTGAAGATTCGTTGATTTTTTGCCCAGGAGGGCGGCCATGACCAGCCCGAAAGCGGGGTTTAATCCGGACTATAGCGACGATGCACCGACCCTTGAGCAACTTAATGCACTGACGGGTGATGCACTGCTTGAGTTCGGCGCGGCCTGGTGTGGTCACTGTCAGGCGGCGGCTCCGGCGGTGCAGCAGGCATTGGCTGATCACCCCCAGTTACCCCATATCAAGGTGGCCGATGGCAAGGGCAGACCCTTGGGTCGGGCCTTTCGAGTCAAACTGTGGCCAACCCTGATTCTGCTGCGAGATGGCCAGGAAGTGGCGCGTCTGGTACGGCCGTCGGGGGCTGATCAGGTGGCTAAGCTAGTTTGCCAGCAATCTGACGGAGATCAACAAAAGTCCTGCTAAATCATTCTGTTATCAAGCAGGCAGGGTGCTTTATCCAATTCTTCATGAAGAAGTGGTAGATTAGCGGTCTAATAGAAAAGCCTCACACGGGAAAGGTGTTGTCTGGCAGTCCTGACCAAAAGTCGAGGGTGTCCTGCAGACAAACCAGATAGCCGAACTTTAACCAGTCGCATTCGAGGAACGAAATGAGCACTGAAACACGCAAGATCGTGTATACACAGACCGACGAAGCCCCCGCCCTTGCTACTTATTCCTTTCTCCCCATCGTTAATGCCTTTACCTGCCCCGCCGGGATCGCTGTAGAACCCATCGATATTTCCCTGTCGGCACGCATTCTGTCCCTGTTTCCGGAGTACCTGCCGGAGGACAAGCGAGTTCCTGACAATCTGGCAGCTTTGGGTCAACTAACTCTTAAGCCGGAAGCCAATATCATCAAGCTGCCTAACGTCAGTGCTTCCATTCCGCAGTTGAAGAATGCCATTACCGAACTGCAGTCGCAGGGCTATCCGCTGCCGGATTACCCGGATGAGCCTGCCAATGAGGAAGAAGAGGCAATTCAGACACGTTATGGCAAGGCTCTGGGAAGCTCTGTTAACCCGGTAATTCGCGAGGGTAACTCGGATCGTCGGGCATCTACTGCGGTAAAGAATTTTGCCAGAAAACATCCCCATTCCATGGGCAAGTGGAGTCAGGCTTCGCGTACCCATGTGGCGCATATGCGGCAGGGGGATTTCTATCATGGTGAGCTGTCGCGGACCATGGAGCAGGATGATGTACTGCGTATCCAGTTGCTGAGCAAAGATGGCCGTACCATCGTTTTGAAGGAAAAGACCCCGGTGCTGGAAGGCGAGGTGGTCGATGCCATGTTTATGAGCGTTAAGGCGCTGCGCAAGTTTCTGGAGGAAGAAATCGACGGCGCCCGTAATGCGGGCCTGCTGTTCTCGCTGCATGTTAAAGCGACCATGATGAAGGTGTCTCACCCGATCGTTTTTGGCCATGCGGTCACCGTGTACTTCAAGGAAGTGTTCGAAAAACATCAGGCCCTGTTTGAGGAGATTGGTGTTAATCCGAAGAATGGCCTGAGCAATCTTTACCAGAAGATTTCTTCGTTGCCTTATTCGGTACGGGCGGAAATAGAGGAAGATATTCGTGACTGCTATGCACATCGCCCGGAAATGGCGATGGTGGATTCGGATCGCGGTATTTCCAACTTGCATGTGCCAAGTGATGTGATTGTTGATGCGTCAATGCCGGCAATGATCCGCGCTGGCGGCAAGATGTGGGGCACCGATGGCAAGCTTAAGGACACCAAGGCGGTGATTCCGGAAAGCACCTACGCGACCATCTATCAGGAAGTCATCAACTTCTGCAAACACCACGATGCTTTTGATCCGCGCACCATGGGCACGGTGCCAAACGTTGGTTTGATGGCGCAGCAGGCGGAAGAGTACGGCTCCCACGACAAGACCTTTGAGCTGCCGGAAGATGGCGTTGCTCAGGTGGTTAATCAGGCCGGTGAGGTGCTGTTCAGCCAGAATGTGGAGAAGGGCGATATCTGGCGTATGTGCCAGACCAAGGATGCGCCGATCCGTGACTGGGTGCGTTTGGCGGTGCAGCGAGCTCGTCTTAGCGGCATGCCAGCGGTGTTCTGGCTTGATTCAGAGCGGGCCCATGATGCGCAGATGATCAAGAAGGTGGAGCGCTACCTGAAGGATCATGACACTGAAGGTCTGGATATCAGCATTATGGCGCTGGATCAGGCCATCCGTCACACCATGGAGCGGTTGATCCGTGGCAAAGACACGATCTCGGTAACCGGTAACGTACTGCGTGATTATCTGACGGATCTGTTTCCGATTCTGGAGCTGGGTACCAGCGCCAAGATGTTGTCGATTGTGCCGTTGCTAGCTGGTGGTGGCCTGTTTGAAACCGGCGCAGGCGGCTCGGCTCCCAAGCATGTGCAGCAGTTTGTTGAGGAAAATCATCTGCGCTGGGATTCCCTGGGCGAGTTTCTGGCAATGATGGTGTCGTTAGAGGATCTGGGTGAAAAGACGGGCAACAACAAGTCCTCGATTCTGGCTAAGGCTCTGGATCAGGCCACCGCAGTATTCCTTGATCAGGACAAGTCGCCATCACGAAAAACCGGCGAGCTGGATAATCGGGGAAGCCATTTCTATCTTGCCCTGTACTGGGCACAGGCACTGGCAGCGCAAGATGAAGATGCGGATCTGAAGGCGCGCTTTGCCAAGCTGGCCAAGGAGCTGGCGGATAACGAAGAGGTGGTGTTGAAGGAGTTGCAGGAGGTGCAGGGTCAGCCGGTAGATATGGGTGGTTACTATCACCCGGATGTGGCCAAAGTGACTGCCGCCATGCGACCCAGCAAGACGCTCAACCGGATTATTGATTCGTTCTGCCAGAAAGGCTGAAAGTCCTGCGGCTGATGGGATTTTTACTCAGTGAGGTTTGACATGTACTACGTTGTCGAAACAAAAAAATCCTTCGAGCAGGCTGCTGAGGACCTGAATGCGGCAGTAATCCGGCATAAATTCGGGGTGCTGTATGTCCATGACATCGGCGCCACCTTGCGTAGCAAGGGCGTTGAGTTTGCCGAGCAGTGCAAAGTGTTCGAAGTGTGCAATCCGGTTCAGGCGGCGAAAGTCATGTCTGCGGATATGCGTTTGAATATGGCGCTGCCCTGTCGCATTTCCGTTTACACGGAGCAAGGTAAAACCATGATTGGCATGATCCGGCCCAAGCAAATGCTGGCGGGTTTGTCGCAGGATCCGGCGTTGGCTCAGGTGGCGGGTGAGGTGGAAGACATCACCATGCAAATGGTGGACGAGGCCAAGTAACCGGTGCATTCAGCAGCCGGGAAAATTATCAGGATGAGCTCTTGTCCCTCTCCGGGTGCGGTACTGAGCCTGGAGTACGGTGTTCATGCCTCTTCCTTTGGTGATGTGCTGGTGGCGATGACCGATCGTGGGGTTTGTCGACTGGATTTTGTCGACGCTCTGTGTGGCGATTTTTCACAGGAAAAATCAGTGTCTTTTTTGCAGTCGCTTTGGCCGCAGGCGCAGTTGCGGAAAAATCCGGCGCGCACTCGGGCGGTGATCTCTTCCCTGTTTGCAGGTAGTACCGACCGTCAGCCAGAGTCAGTGCATATTGCCGGAACAGATTTTCAGCTCGATATCTGGCAGGCGTTGCTGCAGATTCCAGCCGGGCAATGCATCAGTTATTCACAGTTGGCCTTGGCCAGTGGTCATGCCGGCGCAGCCAGAGCCGTTGGTAGTGCGGTGGCCAGCAATCCGGTGGCGTTGCTGATTCCCTGTCATCGAGTAATCCGCCAGGATGGCAAGCCCGGTGGGTATCGCTGGGGCGTCGATAGAAAGCAGGCCTTACTGGCGGCAGAGTCCCCTTTATTGCTGTCAGAGCGCCAGCGCAGCCACTAGCCCGCCGCCCAGCGACAGCATCATCGGCACCGCAACCCGCAGGGCCAGGGCACGGGTGCCGATGACCACCGCCATAAACGATTTGACCAGACTGTTGACCGCCGCAGCGACTACGATCGCCAGTGTGGCGGTGTTCAGATCGAGGCCAGTCGTGGTCATGCGGGTTAGCGATAGAGTGATTGCATCCACATCGGCGACACCGGAAGCGGCCGCCAGCAGGTACAGGCCCTGATCTCCCATCACTTCCTGCATCCAGGAGGCTAATAGCATGACGCCGCCCAGCAGCAGGCCAAACGAAACCGCAGAAGAAAGGTCCAGCGGGTTCTGCTTCATTTCCGGACTGTCAACGGACTGCACGCGGTGCCGCTGCCAGATGGCCAGAGCCGGCAAGTAGAGCGCCAGTGTCATCACCAGCATTGGCACGATCAGGCTGTTGAACAAGGCGGGTGATAGCAGCGCGCAGTAGATCAGGATGCGTGGAAACATGGTGCCGCAGGCCAGCAGGATGCCGCTGGCTAACAAAGGGCTGAGTGCTGTTGCGTCACGGGACTGGCGAGCGAACTGCAGGGTCAGCGCTGTGGACGAGCTGAGGCCGGCGAACAGGCTGGTGAACAGGATGCCCTTGCTGGCTCCCCAGCCGCGCATGGCGAAGTAGCCAACGAAGGAGATCGAGGCAATCAGCACCACCATCCACCAGATCTCGAACGGGTTGATGGCCTGATAGGGCCCCATGCCCTCATTGGGCAGCAGCGGCAGCACCACCACGGAGATCAGTAGTAACTTGAAGCCGGCGTCCAGCTCATGGGCCTGCAGTTTGTTGAGCAGGCCATGAATTTCCCGCTTGTTGTCCAGAATGATGACCGTCACCACCGCAGCGGCGGCAGCCAATACCAGCTCGCCGGCCACGGCCATGGCGCCAAAGCAAAAGGTTAATAGCAAGCTGACCAGGCCGGTAATACTCAGGTCACCGGTTCGCTGGCTGTGCACGTGATAGGCGGACAGACTGATGGCGGTCAGCGCCAGCAGCAGCGCGGGCCATGCCCAGCTGCCGATCAGGTTCGACAGCAGTACCGCCAGGCCGCCCAGCAGGCCGACCAGTGAGTGAGTGCGGATGCCGGCAATGCGTTGGCCAGATTGTTTTTCTCTCGCTTCCCAGCCTCTCTCGACACCGATCAGCATGCCGATAAGCAGGGCAGAGACGAGCCGCAGTGCAGTCTGGTTGGTGCTTATGAACTGGTTGGCAAGTTCATCCATTGCGGTGTTCCTCGTTACAGCAAAGTCCATGCTGCGCGAATGGTTGGGTGTATGGCAACTCTGTGGGCAATACGGATGTCAGTGTAGGGGTGTTTAGGTATATTGATTTAGCTGTCTAATCAGGGAGGAAGTGAGATCGACATTACAATGAGGGCTTCTCCGGTGACGGCACGCGCCAAGCTTCGCCATTGGCTGCTTAGCATTCTATGCTGGCCTCTTCTGGGTTTTGCGGAGGATGGCTGCGTAGAGCATTTCAGCGAAGACGACCCGGCCCTGTTCCAGTTCCTCAGTACTCGCGCCACGGTGGACTATGCTGCCTATGAAGGGCTAGTCATCGGAGATCGGCAGATTGTCGTGTTGCCGATCTTCAACCTTGATAATCCAGACGAAGATCATCGCCTCTATCGTATGGCCAACAGCCTTCATTTTAGCACTCGACACAGCACCGTAAGACGGCAGTTGACCATTCGTAGTGGAGCACCGTTGATCGCCGCCAAAGTAGAGGAAAGCGAGCGGCTGTTACGGGAGAAGTCCTATTTCGCTGACGCCATGATCGTGCCCGCCAGAGTATGCGCCGGGCGTATTGACCTGCTGGTAGTGGTACGCGATGTCTGGACACTGACGCCAATCGCCTCAGCATCTCGCCAGGGTGGAGAATCCTATTCTTCCGGTGGTTTTAGCTATGGCAACGTGCTGGGTAGCGGGCAGGATCTGTCGCTGTCCTGGTCGACTGGCCCGGAGCGCACCAGTCAGGCGGTATGGTGGAGTGGCACTGATTTTTTTGGTGCGCATGTCAACATGCAGGCAGCCTATGTGGATAGTACCGACGGTGAGTTGCGGCTGGCCAATATCGAACGTCCCTTTTACCAACTTAATAGCCAATGGAGTGGCGGTGGCACATGGCAGCGACAAAGTGAAGAGCATGAAATAGAACTTCTTGATGTGCTGCTGAATCGTTACGCCCATGAGATAGATTATGACCGGGTTTTCGGCGGCTGGTCAGCGGGCGTGCGAGATAACCGTATATTGCGCTGGCGAGTAGGCTTTACTTATCAGGCAGATCGATTCTTTGCCACAGATGTTGGTTCTGTTGTGCCCCAAGATCAGCAACTTCGTTATCCGTGGTTCAGTCTTGAGTCGATCAGCAATACATTCTGGCGGGCCAGCAATATCTCGTTTAATAACCGTCAGGAGGACATCCCTCTCGGTATCCGCTGGGCGTTTAGTGTCGGTGTGGCTGATACCGGAATGGATAGTAGTGAGAACTCCATTCCGTTCTCCACAGAGCTGGGTAACTCGGTGCGTGGCGGCGATCACCATTTAACTCAGTGGACTCTTTCGTCCACTGGCCGTTGGCGCCGTGATGATGATCAGTTGGTCAGTACCTTTTTTGCTGCGGAGGCCCGCTACTATTACTTTATTAGTCGGCGTGACCGGTGGTTCGCTTCACTGAGGCTGGATAGTGCTGAAGGTATTCGTGAGGACGAGCAGTTGAGCAGTGGTGGCGCAGATGTTTTACGTGGCTATCCGATCAATGCACAACGCGGCGATCGACGCTGGTTGATGAGCCTGGAGCGGCGACATTTTACTGACTGGCACTTGTATAACTTGATACGAGTTGGTGGGGCAGCCTACGTGGATGTAGGCCGAACCTGGGACAGCACTGACAGCATAGTACAGATTGACGAAACACTGGCTAACGCGGGGCTGGGGCTACGGATTAGCTCCTCCAAGGCGCGCGCTGACCGGATTCTGCATGTGGATTTAGCAGTGCCGCTGACGGCCACGGAAAGTGTAGACAGTTATCAGGTTGTTATTGTCGGCAAACTCGAGTTTTAAGTTAGCTGAGCAGGGAGAAAAAAGGCGGTGACGACGTGGCACACTCTTGATGTAGAGCAGACACTTGCCGAGTTGCAGGTGGATAGCGCGGGTTTGTCCCAGGCCGAAGCGGTAGGCCGTCTTGCTCGTTACGGTGGCAATCGTTTGCCTGAAGGCGTAGGCCGGTCTACCTGGCGACGTTTTGCTGACCAGATCAATAACCTGCTCATCTATGTGTTAATCACGGCAGCTACCATTACGGCATTGATGGGTCACTGGATCGACAGCACGGTGATTCTGATCGTTGTGCTGGTGCAGACGGTGATTGGCTTTCTTCAGGAAGGCAAAGCGGAGCAGGCGCTAGCCGCCATTCGTCATATGTTGGCACCGAAAGCCACAGTGTGGCGTGATGGCCATCGAAAAACAGTTGCCGGAGAGGAGCTGGTCCCCGGAGATATCGTCTTGCTGGAAGCAGGCGACCGGGTGCCGGCGGATTTACGTTTGCTGGACAGCCGCTCGCTGGCGGTGGACGAAGCCGTGTTGACAGGCGAGTCCATGGCGGTGGAGAAAAACAACGAGGTACTGAGTGGTGCGTTGCCATTGGGGGATCGGCGTAATATGGCCTACTCCGGCACCTTGGTGACCTATGGCACTGGCCGTGGCGTGGTTATCGCCACTGGTGCAGACACAGAAATCGGGCGCATCTCTGGCATGCTGGCGGCAATTGAGCAGCTGTCCACACCGCTGCTACGGCAGATGGATGTTTTTGCCCGTTATCTGTCGTTTGTCATTATTGGTCTTGGTGCATTGATATTTTTTGTCGGCTATTGGCTTGGTCACAATGATCCGACCGAGCTTTTTGTCGCTGTGGTGGCATTAACCATAGCTGCCATCCCGGAGGGTTTGCCGGCAATTCTGACGGTTACTCTGGCGATTGGTGTGCAGGGCATGGCGCGCCGCAACGCGGTGGTGCGGCGGATGCCGGCGATTGAAACCCTGGGCGCGGTTTCTGTGATCTGTTCGGATAAAACCGGCACCTTGACCCGCAACGAGATGATGGTGGCTGCGGTGGTTGTTGGTGGCCAACGCTATCAGGTGGATGGCGACGGTTACTCACCGGATGGAGCGGTACGTTGTGACGGCGAACCAGTACAGCAAAGCCCGCTGCTAACCTTGCTGGGCCGTGCCGCCCTGTTGTGCAACGACGCCAGCCTGCGCCACCAACAGGGGGTGTGGCAGGTTGAGGGCGACCCGATGGAGGGCGCACTGGTGGCGTTTGCTGCCAAGGCCGGCCTGGACGACAAGGTGGCTAGACAGGATTGGCGCCGTATCGATGTGATTCCCTTTGATGCGCGGCATCGCTTTATGGCGACGCTGAACCATGACCACCACGACCACCAGCAGGTTTTCGTCAAAGGCGCGCCGGAAAGAATTCTGGATATGTGCGCGCAACAGCATGCTGAGAACGGTAGCGAGCCGCTAAACCGCCAGCTTTGGCAGGATCAAATTGATGCATTAGCTGCCGATGGCATGCGTGTGCTGGCGTTCGCCAGCCAGACGGCCAGCCGGGGGGATGTGGAGCTGGATTTCGAGCAAGTAGAAGCAGGCCTGACCCTGATTGGTATTGCGGGCATGATTGATCCGCCACGGGAAGAGGCTATCGCAGCGGTGGGCGAATGCCATGCGGCTGGTATTCGGGTAAAGATGATTACCGGCGATCACGCTCTGACCGCATCAGCTATTGCCGCCCAGCTTGGCCTGAAGAACTCGCAGCGGGTGGTTACCGGGCAGCAGGTTGATGAGCTGAGTGACGAGGCGTTGCAGGCCCTGGTTCAGGAGGTGGATGTATTCGCCCGCACTAGCCCAGAACATAAGCTGCGTCTGGTGGAGGTGCTACAGGCCGCAGGCGAAGTGGTGGCCATGACCGGGGACGGAGTCAATGATGCGCCAGCGCTGAAGCGAGCGGATGTGGGCATTGCCATGGGGCGCAAGGGATCGGAAGCAGCTCGTGAGGCTGCGGAAATAGTCCTCCTGGATGACAACTTTGCCACTCTGGCGGCGGCTGTCAGGGCAGGTCGCACGGTCTACGATAACCTGAAGAAATCCATTGTCTTTTTTCTGCCCATCAATGGTGGCGAGTCGGGCAGTCTGATTATTGCCTTGCTGGCCGGCCTGACGCTGCCAATCACAGCGGTACAGATTCTTTGGGTGAATATGGTTAGCTCCGTAGCGCTGGCCATGAGCCTGGCGTTTGAGCCGGCAGAGCCGGGCGTTATGAAGCGTCCGCCTCGATCTTCCCGAGAGAAGCTGCTGAACGGTTTCCTGGTATGGCGTATCGTATTTGTGTCGATGCTTTTTGTTGCCGGTATTTTTGCCATGTACAGGTGGGCAATTTATCAGGGACATGACATTGCCATGGCTCGCACTCTGGCAGTCAATACTCTGGTGGTCATGGAAGTATTTTACCTGTTCGCGGTACGCTATCTGGATAGCGCCTCAATTACTTTGCGCGGGGTGGTGGGAACGCCAGTGGTTCTGGTGTCAGTGGGGTTGGTGGTAGTGTTACAGATGATGTTCACCTATGCCCCATTTATGCACCGTCTGTTTGATTCTCGGCCGGTGGCGCTGGAGGATGGGCTGCTGGTGATCATGGCTGGTGTGGCGGTGCTGTTGGCTCTTGAAGCAGAAAAGTATCTTAGAAAAATAATATTTATGATTTTCGGGCGAAAAATATCATCCGCTCGATGACTTTAATCGGAGACCTGAATGCCTGTTATTACCTCGCATGGAGCTGCCCAGGAAGTCACTGGATCTTGCCATTTGCTGGAGCTCAATGGCCGTCGCTATCTGTTGGACTGTGGCATGCATCAGGGCGGCGATGCTGTGTCTCGCATGCGCAAGGAGCGCTTTGGGTTCGATCCACGGCGTATTGAAGCAGTCATCCTCTCTCATGCTCACCTGGATCATTCCGGGTTATTGCCGAAGTTGGTGCGGCGAGGCTTTAAAGGGCCGATCTATTGCACGGGACCGACTCGAGGTTTGCTTGCTATTATGTTGGAGGACTCAGCGAATATTTATTTTCGCGATCTTGAGCATACTAATAAGCGCAATCGTCGTGAAGGTAAAAAGCCTGTGGCGGCGATGTATGAAATGAAGGACGTACTGCAGGCCCTAAAGCAGTGTGTGCCGGTGGAGTATGGTCAACAGCTGCAGATTGAAAGTGATCTGCGGCTGCGTTTTTATGATGCAGGGCATATTCTCGGCTCGGCATCAGTGGAGCTGCTTTGCCGGGACGACGGCGGCGAAAAGATTGTGGTGTTTTCCGGTGATATCGGTAACCCGGAGAGCGCCTTGATGCGCGAACCGGAGGTGCCGCCCAAGGCCGACCTGGTTTTGATGGAGTCCACCTATGGCAATCGTGACCATAAGCCGCTGTCAGATACGCTGATCGAATTGGAGGTGGTGCTGGAGGAGGCTCGGCGGGCGAATGGCGTGGTGCTGATACCGGCCTTTGCTGTTGGCCGCACTCAGGAGTTGCTGTTCCACCTGGGTTGCTTCTGGCAGCTGGGCAAGCTGGAGGGCTGGAAAGTCTATCTGGATAGCCCCATGGCTATCGAAGTGACCCAGCTGTATGACCAGTGGCTTGATCAGTGGGATGAGAACGATCAATACGCCATGGATCATTTCAGTGCCCGCTCGCTGGAGGAGTTTTTGCCAGTATTGTCGCTGACCGCATCGACAGAAGATTCCATCGCGCTGAACGCGCTGGATCATGGCGCAATCATTATTGCCGGCGCTGGCATGTGTAATGGTGGGCGCATCCGTCATCACTTCAAGCACCGCATCTGGCAGGAAAATACCCATGTTGTTTTTGCCGGATTTCAGGCACGAGGCACATTAGGGCGGCAACTTGTTGATGGCGCCAAGTGGATCCGTATGTTCGGCCAGCGCTATGCGGTCAATGCCACTATCCATACGCTGGGAGGCTTCTCTGCCCATGCGGGCCGGGATGGCTTGCTCAAGTGGGCGGGGGCGATTTCTGGTAACCCGGCGCTGCGCCTGGTGCATGGCGAATCCGAGGCATTGACCGCTTTGGCTCACGAGCTAACCAACCAGGGACACTCGGTGACCATCGCTGAGCCTGAATCAGCACACGAGTTCTGATGATGGAATATCTGTCCACCGGGCTTGGCGGCATTGGCCTGTTTCTACTGGGCATGTGGCTGATTACAGAGGGGCTGCGGCTGGCTGCCGGTTCCTCTCTGGAGGCGCTGCTGGCGAGCTGGACATCGAGTAAGCGCCGAGGGTTGCTGGCTGGGACTTTTCTGACCGCAATAGTGCAGTCATCCAGTGTTGTCACAGTGGCCGTTATTGGCTTCGTTAACGCCGGCCTGATCTCTTTCCAGCGTGCGGTATGGGTTATTTTTGGAAGTAATCTGGGTACCACCCTGACTGCCTGGTTGGTGGCGCTGATTGGTTTCAAACTGAAGATCGATGCGTTTGCTTTGCCGATTATAGGCATGGGCGCGTTGATGCGTATTTTTGCGCCGTCGGACCGTTATCGTTCTTTCGGTATGGCGCTGGCCGGGTTTGGTATTTTGTTTTTGGGTATTGAAACCCTGTCCGGGGGCTTCAGCTCCTTGAGCGAGCAGGTGTCACTGGATGACGACCGCTATGGTGTCATTGCCATGGTGGTTATCGGCTTTGTGCTGACTACCCTGATGATGAGCTCCAGCGCCGCGGTTGCGGTGGTATTGACTGCCTTGGCGGGAGGTCTGGTTGGTTTTGCCGATGCGGCGGCAGTGGTAATTGGTACCAATATTGGTACCACCACCAAAGCGTTACTTGCCACATTGGGGTCAACCAGTAGTGCCAAGCGGCTGGCTATGGCCCATGTCTTCTTTAACTTGCTGACCGGTGCAGTGGCACTGATTCTGCTTGGCCCACTTTTAACGCTGGTGTTGTGGCTGGGCCATATCAGTGGTTATGGCAATGAGCCGGTCACCATGCTGGCCCTGTTCCATAGTATTTTTAACTTGTTGGGCATTGCTTTGATGTGGCCGCTTGAGCCGCTAATGAGCCGGTTTCTGATGACCCGCTTTGTGGTTGCTGAAGAGCAGGGCGTTGCCTTGCGTTATCTGGATCGTAACGTGGCGTCCGTGCCGGATGCTGTGCCGATGGCACTATGTCGTGAATTCGAGCCGTTGCTGGGGGAGTATCCCGGCACTGTCGCAGGGTTGCTTGAGCCAGATCCTGAGCGTCGCAAAGCTAATGGCATTCGACACAAGCGACTGGAAGCTATCGGCGACTTTTTTGTCGAGGCATCCCGCTACCCGATCAGTGCCGAGGCGGCCAATTTCTTCTCCGATGGTTGGCGTATTCAGCACAACCTGCTGTATGCCGACGAGACACTAATGCAGCTTGATAACCTTAGCGAGCCGTTGCGTAGAAGTCCCGATTACCAACGTATCAGGGAGCCGCTGGAAAGCTGGTTTGCCAGTGTTTCCCAGCATCTTCAGTCAATTCTGTGTGGCACCGAGGGGTCCTTGGACTTTGTTGTGTTGGCTCCTGCCTACGAGCAGGTCAAGCTCAAACTATTGCAGTCAGCATTGGCCGGGCAAATCAGCCGGGCCAGTCTCGACTCCGCCCTGCAGATGTGCAGTTTATCGCGCCGGGTGGCGGAGCAGTGGCTGCGGGCGTTGCATCATTGGCAGGAGATGAAGGCTGAAACAGATAGTCCGGTTGAACAATCTTGCCCCACCACTGCCGAGCCAGTTGTAGAGGTCGAGCCCGCCGCAGGCTCCAATTCTAATAGTTGAGCCAGGTCTCTCGGTTGGCGCGAAATGCCATGTTGCATCGTTTACTCGGCAGGCATAGTCGCCACCATCCCACATTATCTGGAGCCGCATAGATGAAACAGTTCAAGGATAAGGAAGTGCTCATTACTGGCGCTGGTAGCGGTATTGGCCGTGCCACTGCGCTTGCATTCGCTGCCCGTGGCGCGCGTTTGTGGCTATCCGATATCAATGCCGAGGGTAATGAGCAGACCGCGGCCCTGGCCCGCGAACGCGGTGTGCTGGTGCGCACCTTGCAGTGCAATGTTGCCGATGCGGCTTCGGTGCAGGCGATGGCGGATCAGGTTCATGCTGAGGTCGAGTCGCTGGACATTCTGATGAACAATGCAGGCATTGGCAGTGCCGGGCGTTTTCTCGATACCACTCTGGAAACCTGGCGCCGTGTGATGGACATTAATTTGATGGGGGTGGTGTACGGCTGCCATGCTTTTTTGCCAAATATGGTGGCGCGAGGGCAGGGTGGGCATGTTATCAATACCGCTTCAGCTGCGGCTTTTATTGCAGCCCCGGATATGCCGATTTACGCGGCGAGTAAATTCGCGGTGCGTGGTTTTACCGAGGCCTTGCGCGGTGATATGGCGAAGCACGATATCGGCGTGACGGCGATCTGCCCCGGTATTATCAATACGCCGATTGTGGCTAACTCCATCATGGAAGGCAGCATGGATAATGCGGAGCGCCATGAGAAAGTTATGAAGTTTTATCAGAAGCGTAACTACACAGCGGAGCAGGTGGCAGAGGTGGTGCTGGAGGCAGTGCGCAAGAATGTTGCGGTGCAGCCGGTGTCGCCGGAGGCTTGGGGAATGTATCTGGCGAAACGCATTATGCCGGGCATCGTGGGCAAGCTTTCGGAGCGCGAACTGCCATTTTGATCATTGCGGGAGCGGCTGACGCCGCTCCCGCAATCCTTCTTGCAATCCGCTGGAGGTTTCAGGGTGTGCGAATCACCAGTAACCGCTCTTCAGTCATATCGGCAATGGCCCAACGAATTCCCTCACGGCCCAGACCGGAATCTTTAACCCCACCATAGGGCATATTGTCCACTCGCCAGCTGGGTACATCACCGATCACCACGCCACCGACATCGAGTACATCCCAGGCTTTCTGGGCGCGATAAAGGTCACGGGTGAAGATGCCGGCCTGCAGGCCGAAGGCGCTGTCGTTGACGCGCTCCAGTACCGCATCAAAGTCATCAAATGGTTCCAGTACAGCAACCGGGCCGAAGGCTTCCTCGGTGCAGATGGCGCAGTGACGGGGCACATTCTCCAGCAGGGTGGCTTCGAGCATGGCGCCATTACGTTTGCCACCACAGAGTAAGGTAGCGCCGGCGTCGATGGCTTCCTGCACCCATTTGTCCAGCCGTTTGGCCTCACCTTCTGAAATCATCGGCCCGATAAAGGTGTCTTCTTTTTTCGGGTCGCCCATTTTCAGTTGTTTGGTCTCTTCTATAAGGCGCTGTTTTAGCTCGGCGTACTGACTGCGATGACCGTAGATACGTTGCACGCCGATACAGCTTTGCCCGCTTTGATAGAAGGCGCCAAAAATGATGCGCGCAACGGCGTCATCCAGATTGGTGTTTTCATCAACAACACAGGCGGCGTTGCCACCCAGCTCCAGTACCACCTTCTTTTTTCCTGCGCGTGCTTTCAGGTCCCAACCTACCGCAGGTGAGCCGGTAAAGCTGAGCAGCTTTAGTCGGTCGTCTTCGGTAAACAGGTCGGCGCCGTCGCGGTGGCAGGGAAGAATGGAGAATGCGCCTTTGGGGAGATCGGTTTCCGCCAGAATTTCGCCAATGATCAGTGCACCAATGGGGGTGCGGCTGGCCGGCTTGAGAACAAAGGGGCAGCCAGCAGCGATTGCTGGTGCGACTTTGTGAGCAGCCAGATTCAAGGGGAAATTAAACGGTGAAATAAACGAACAGGCGCCCACCGGAACACGCTTGGTGAAGCCGCGGTAGCCTTTCGCCCGTGGAGCAATTTCCAGATTAAGCACTTCGCCGCCAATTCGCACGGATTCTTCCGCTGCTACGCGAAAGGTATCAATCAGTCGTGTGACTTCTCCGCGGGCATCCTTGATTGGCTTGCCGGCCTCAATGCACAGGGCATCGGCCAGCTCTTCCGCTCGTTCGGAAAAGCGTTTGACACAGTGATAGAGGATTGCCTGGCGCTCGTAGGGAGGCATGGCTGCCATGGGGGCTTCTGCGGCAACAGCGGCGGCTATGGCCTGATCAATGGCGTTGGCATCGGCCAGCGCGACACGGGTGGCAACCGCCCCGGAAAACTTGTCAGTAACATCCAGATCGGCGTTGTCGTATACCGGCTCATTGGCCAGATAGTAGGGGTAGGCTTCTTTCAACATAGTGATACTCCTTGGCTAGTCGGCCGCAGTTAGAGTTTGGCGGCCAGTTCGCGGATATCCTCGTTCAGGACTTGATGATTCTGGCTGTAGTCGACCTGCACATCGATCAGGTGGACACCGCCGGTTTCAAAACATTTATCCAGCACGGGTTTGAACTCCGCAGTGCTTGCCAGACGATGGCCGTGGGCGCCATAGGACTGTGCATAGGCAACAAAATCCGGGTTGCCGAAGTCCAGGCCGAAATCACGGAAGGCCATGTGGGCCTGTTTCCACTTGATCATACCGTAGCCGTCATCGCGCAGGATCAGAATCACCAGATCCAGGCCAAGCCGTACGGCGGTTTCCATTTCCTGAGAGTTCATCATAAAGCCGCCATCACCACAGATAGCTACCACGCGGCGATCCGGATAAACCAGCTTGGCGGCCATTGCCGAAGGCAGGCCGGCGCCCATGGTGGCGAGGGCGTTATCCAGCAGTACAGTGTTCGGTTTGTGGGCCGGGTAGTTACGGGCAAACCAGATTTTGTACATGCCGTTATCCAGCGCGATGATGCCATTGTCGGGCATGGCTTCGCGCAGCTCGCGCACCACCCGTTGGGGCAGCATGGGAAAACGGTCATCCTCGGCGCCTTGGTGGATGTGCTGCTGCAGCGCTTCTCGAATACGCAGGAAGTCAGCAAAGCTCCAGTGTGGTTGAGGCTGCAGGTGCTCCTTGAGCTGCCACAGGCTGTTGGCGATATCGCCGATTACTTCGATCTGCGGGAAATAAACCGGATCGACCTGCGCGGAGTTAAAGTTGATGTGGACCACTTCGGCACCGCCCGGACGCATAAAGAATGGTGGCTTCTCCACCACGTCGTGGCCCACGTTGATGATCAGATCCGCTTGATGAATGGCGCGGTGGACGAAGTCACCATCAGACAGGGCGGTGTTGCCGATAAAGTGGGGGCTGTTTTCATCGATGACGCCTTTACCCATCTGAGTGGTGATCACTGGAATGCCCAGCTTGTCGATAAAGGCCTTAACCATTTTCGCAGTCAGCTTGCGATTGGCGGCGGCACCTAGCAGTAGCAGGGGTTTACGCGCTGCGCTGATGGCTTCTGCGGCCAGGCGGATGGCTTTTTCTTCCGGTACCGGGCGGCGGGCGTTGCTGGGTTGTAGCACCGGCATGGGGGAGTGTTCGCGGGCAAT
The DNA here is from genome assembly GCA_029210325.1 of Alcanivoracaceae bacterium. Taxonomy (GTDB): domain Bacteria; phylum Pseudomonadota; class Gammaproteobacteria; order Pseudomonadales; family Alcanivoracaceae; genus PGZG01. Next base: position 107,500 of record JARGPU010000007.1, read on the forward strand.
ATCTTCCGGCAGCTCCAGATGGGTGGCGCCGGGGCGTTCTTCCTGGGCCATGCGGAAGGCTTCGCGGATGCGCGACGGTACGCTATCGCCGCTGACAATCTGCCGGGTGAACTTGGTCAGGGGTCGCATCATGTCGACCACATCAATAATCTGGAACTGACCCTGCTTGGAACTTTTGATCGGTTTTTGTCCGGTGATCATGACCATCGGCATGGCGCCGAGCTGGGCGTACGCCGCTGCTGTAACCAAGTTGGTGGCGCCCGGGCCGAGAGTGGCCAGGCAGACTCCGGCTTTGCCGGTGAGGCGGCCATAGGTGGCAGCCATAAAGCCTGCGGCCTGTTCATGACGGGTGACCACCAGATTGATTTTTGATCCGCGCAGGGATTCGAGCAAATCGAGATTTTCTTCACCGGGAATAGCGAACACGTACTCAACGCCTTCTGCTTCCAGGGCGCGGACAAACAGGTCCGAGGCTTTCATGTGTGGCTCCGTCTCAGCAAGGGTACATGGGCTGACACTATAGCCTTTTATGGCGGTTGCGAAACATGCTCCGGGCGGATGTTACAGGTCGACGAATACGACCCCGAGTAAAGTGACTCAGCGGTTTGAATGATGCAGCGATACAGCGCCCTGCGATGCCATATAGCACACCGTTTGAGGGTGCCAGTGACCGGGGCAGCCTGACGGCTGCCAGCCGGACTCTGCCAAGCGTGTGTGGCTAGTGCCTAGTGCACAATGCCATCGCTGTTTTCGCAGATCTCAAGAAACTCTTCGACGCTCATGTCGCGGCTGTCGACGACGCCGAGTTGTTCCATGAGTTGTTCTTTCAGCTGGCTGACCACGGTGGTCATGATGGTCAGGGTTTCTTCTACTTGCTCAATGGTGCCGAGCAGGTCTTCCGGGTCCAGATCGAGTGGTTCGCTCACGTCGCGTTCCTCGTCATCGGAGTGGGATATGGCGTTTTGTTTTGCCACGACTTTGAGTGTGCCTGTGATTTTTTCTGTTGTCGAAGAAAAAAACTTAACTTCATCACCGTGCCAGAGGGCAATGTCTCTCCAGCAGCTCAGGCAGTGATCCTCACCGGCGCTGGGCGTTGTCAGGCCTTCCCGAGACACGCACGAGTACATCCCTGTAGCTCATCTCCGCCATCCATGGCTCCGATGGTCCCGGGAAGGCCTGACAACGCCCAGCGCCTGACATCCTGCTTTTTTCGACCGTTAACTTGCCGTGGCAAGGACTTTCACTGAGGCGTGAACGCCACCATATCCGGAGGGTGACTGAGTGCAGCGCAGCGGAACGGTCACCCCGGAGGATATGGCGGCGGTTGCGCCCGGGCACGGTGGTGACGGTGGAGAAAACAAAAGGGCGCCGAAAGGCACCCCTGTCTTTACCTGCTGGTTTACCAGCTCAACGCACCACCCGTTTGATACTCGGTGACCCGGGTTTCGAAGAAGTTTTTCTCCTTACGCAGATCCATGATCTCACTCATCCACGGGAATGGATTGGTGACGCCTTTGAACTGCTCCGGCAGGCCGAGCTGAGCCAGACGGCGGTTAGCAATAAACTGCAGGTACTCTTCCATCATATTGGAGTTCATGCCCAATACTCCGCGCGGCATGGTGTCGCGGGCGTACTGAATCTCCAGCTCTGTGCCTTCGAGGATCATCTGGGTGGCCTTGTCGCGCATCTGGGCATCCCACAGGTGCGGATTCT
>JARGPU010000020.1 GCA_029210325.1 Alcanivoracaceae bacterium
GTGGCATTGGCAAGAGTCTGTCCTGCTTCAGCGTACTGCATCGCTATTGGAAACTTAACCGTGATGAATTGGCTGCCAACACTTCGCGTAATGTTGCTGAAAGCAACTCCAGCCCTTGGTTGCCCGTGCTACTGACCCCAGCTCTATCGCACGACTGGTGGAGTCAGGATCTACCGGAACAAGGCATCAAGTATGCCCTGCAACACTACTACAATCTACCAGACAATCAGCTGCCCAACTTACAGGACAGACCTGTGCTGTTTGTGCTCGATGCCTACGATGAGATATTAGCAACGTGGTCCGCTGTGCAGGGTTATTCCTTGCTTCAGATGTTGGGCCTGTCAGCTGATGAGTGGCCTCAGGCCCGATTGCTTGTCACATGCCGCAGTAGTCAGTATGCGACTCTGTCAGCTGCAACAGTGTTTGGCGCTGGCTACCCAATGTGCCACATATCGCTGATACAGTTCGTTGCGGGTGATTTGATGCCACTGTTGCTTTCTCATCAGTGTGAATATGGGTCGAAGCTACTTCTGGAAGCAAAGCCTTTGGTTTTTTGTTGTGTCGGCACCTACTTAGCGCTTGTCTGTACTTTGACAAGGCATGTTCACAATGGGCCTATAATCCAAAGGCTGTGAGACGTGCACCGTGCACGTGTGTCGGTGTTGTCTTCGAACACGGCCACCGCTGGACAACTGCAGGATATTTCTCATTCCCCATTTACACTGACTTTGTCACTGACTTTGTCGGCCATGATGCGTACGTTTGCACAACAATACATGCAACATTCTGTTTACTGGCATCAAAACATTCACACATCAATCGCAGTCTGCACACACACAGAGCTACGAGTGTAAGGTTCACTATTATACAGGGCTGGTGTGTTGGACGCAGTTATGATGGCAGCGACTGCAAGATCGGTTCCTCAGTGAACACAGCATACGATAGGAACACAAGGAGCACCACGAATAGCGAGTTCTGACAGGAACATCAAACACGACAATCAGCGCTCCATCACCAGCACACATCACCAGCACACGGACGGCAGCAGCACTACCATGATAACTTTCTTTCTCGCACGCTCCTGGTGCTTGGCTAGCACAGACCGCTGTCCATCATCAGAGACGTCTAACATAGCAAAGGCACCATGAGCACACCAACGCACATGCACACTTGCCACATAATTGTGGTACCTGAACTACGGTCATCCGTATCTGCACCAACAACGCGATGCCGTAGAGAGCCAGCGCCAGACGACTGGCCCGCCGTCCTATCCTCTGATGGCTGCTTAGACTTGCCTGGCCGAGCAGCCCCTGACCCGGAATCTGCTCCATCATCACTAATATCGCTGGAACTGAACGATCCACCTCCCGTGCCGTAAGAAGAATCCGAAGGGTGAGATTCATTACCAACCAGATTACCCCTTGTTACATTGGGGACTTTAGACTCTGAACCGTGCGGAATGGCTGCATCAGATGCAGCAACGACGTATCGAACTTCAATCTCTTCAGATCGAACGCCGGGCAAACCGGTGTTGGCGAAAACGTACAACGACACACCCAGATTACTCGTTAACGCCGACATGGGCACAGGCACGTTAGTACCAGAGATAACACCAGTAGTGGGGTCAAGCTCCAGCCAGGCCGGCAAAGACTTGGCACTAGCCGCCGTCAACTCGTACGAGCTCACAGGCTCACCTCCAACCTGCCTAGGCACCAGTCGGTGAGCTCTGCCACTCTCGCCCACACGGAAGTGAGCCACGGGAATGTCGTCACTCTTGCTCTCCGCGTCGCCACTCTTGTTCTCGCCCTCACTTGGCTCCTCCACAGAATACGTCAGCTTAGGAGCTTCCGCCTCTACCACGTACGGCACTTCAGCGTCAACGAAGTCTTGCTTGTCCGCAGTGTAGCCACGCACAGTCACCACACCGCGCTCGGGACGGCCTTCCGCCACACCTTCAATGTGACCCGTCCTGTCATTCAGCTGCAGGTTGGCTGGCAAGTCGCCCTTCACGATCTCGTACGAGGCCACGTTGTCCGCGCGAGCCGGCGCAGCATCGGCCGTCGCGTGCAAGTCAAAGTGATTCTCGGCAGGGTAAGACAAACTCGGCCGGGCACCGCGAACCACGTAGCCAATCTGCACAGGCTCGCTGCTCAAATACTCCTTGCCTTCGGGGTCTTTGCAGTCGCATACACCCACCACCTCCAGAGTCTGGACATGGTCCCCACTCGTCGCATCAACTTCACTCGGCATGGCGTCCTCACGACCACGAAGCACACCGGTGCTGGGGTCAAGCTCCAGCCAGGCCGGCAAAGACTTGGCACTAGCCGCCGTCAACTC
>JARGPU010000021.1 GCA_029210325.1 Alcanivoracaceae bacterium
GGATCAGCGTAAATGTATCAGCCGCATCATTCCATGTTGAGGTGATGTTGAGGGCTTGGGCATCGTCAGTTAGGGTGCCTTGTGCAATGTCTAGCGTCGTGCCTAGATATGCGTTTCTGGGACGCAATCCCCCCGCCCCGATATCGTGAGTATTATCAGGGTAGAAATGCAACGGCTTGCTAGCTAAAATGCTGTCCCTATCAACGCTAAGCTTCTGAGAACCATCCGCATAGAATTGAATGCTCTGCCCGCCGCCTACTCCCAGGCGAAGATTCCTATTTACCCCACCTGCGGATCCTGCCTCTGTCCCGATAACAAAAGTGTCAGCAGTGTCATTCCAACCTATATGCGCCCGCTCGTAGTTGGTAGCGCTTGTGTAGGTGTTATAGAGGTTAAACGTTTGGGCGTTGACGCCGTTACGCTGTGCTAGGGTGTCATTTGCGTCAGATTGTAAATAAGGCCCGGAACCGTAGGAGAATCCAAGGCGATCAATCAAATTCAGTCTATAAAGGACACTTAGCGCTCCTCCGAGGAGCGCAACCTTATACCCAGCGGTGCCATTTAGGCTGCCGTAGGTATCCACGCTAAACTTGCTGGACCCGCCCACCTGCAAATCCAGCAGGTTGCTAGTGCCAGGGCTGAGAGTGTCTGTCTGGTTAATCAGCAAGCCAGTATCATTACCAGCCGCCTTATTAGTAGTGTAGTCGAGCGTCAGTGCCGCTTCGTCGCCGGTTGCCTGATCCAGCACGATTGGCGTTGATGCCGTAATCAGTGTATTTGCGTCCGCGCCAAATGCGCCTGACCCGCCGCCCGCTGCGTCAATCTGTGCTTGAATACCACTGGTAACCCCTGACAGATAGCCCATCTCCGTTGGAGAGGCTCCGTTGACATTCCCGGAAGACACCAGGGTTCCTGCGGCGTCCACGCTGAACTTGCTCGCCCCACCCACCTGCAAATCCATCAACTTGCTTCCCGCTGCGCTGGCAGTGTCAGTAACATCGGCCTTGATCAACGTAAACGTATCAGCAGCATCATTCCAGGTTGAGGTGATGCCGACATTGCCCTTTAGGGCCGTGGTAACGATAGAGTCGTTGCCCAGGACGACACTATTAGCTCCGATAGATTCGGCAGTATCGCCTATAACAATTTGGTTAGTCGCCCCCTGGATGCCCTTAGTCAGCGCCCCGAGAAATACAGAGTTAGACGCTGTCGTTAGGCTGGTAGTGCCTCCTGACTGGTAGCGTCCCGCTTCAGCTCCGCTAGCCGTGTTGTTGGATCCCGTGTTGCCGAACAACGACTGTATGCCGCTAGCCGTGTTGCTGGATCCGGTGTTGCTGAACAACGACTGCATGCCGAACCCTGTGTTGCTGGATCCGGTGTTGAGATAGAGTGAAAAATATCCGAAGCCTGAGTTGTTATCTCCAGAGTTGCCGCGTAACGTTTGCGTGCCATCTGCTGTGTTGCCATCCCCGCTGTTGTCGCGGAGCGAGAGCCACCCAGTCGCTGTGTTGTTAGCCCCGGTGTTGAGACGGAGCGACTGCGTGCCAAAACCAACGTTTTGGCTTCCGCTGTTGGCCACTCCTGCGCCTGAGCCGATAAAATTATTATCCGCCCCAGTGATCTGGCTTGCGTGGACATCGCCGCTGAGGATCAGATCGCCGCCGCTAGTTATGACTACATTCCTACCTACCCCACCCCCCGAGCCTGCCTCAGTCCCAATGACAAAAGTGTCAGCCGTATCATTCCAGCCGATGTGGGCACGCTCGTAGTCGGTGGCGTTTGTGTAGGTGTTATAGATGTTAAACGTTTGGGCGTTGACTCCGTTACGCTGGGCTAGGGTGCCTGCTGCGTCTCGGCGGATGAATAGGTCTTTTATTCCAGTGCTTGCGTTATCACTGTCTGACCACGCCAACGAATACGTTCTAGGTATCTGGAGTCCAGTTGATGCGTCCATACGCATCTGGGTTGTCCCGCCTCCTACAAAGTACCAGCCGTCGCCTAAGCTGTTTTCTAGGACACTGGCAACGTGTAAACGGCCCGCATTATCCACGCTAAACTTGCTCGTCCCGCCCACCTGCAAATCTAGCAACTTGCTACCCGCTGCGCTGGCGGTGTCAGTCACATCCGCTTGGATCAGCGTAAATGTATCAGCCGCATCATTCCATGTTGAGGTGATGTTGAGGGCTTGGGCATCGTCAGTTAGGGTGCCTTGTGCAATGTCTAGCGTCGTGCCTAGATATGCGTTTCTGGGACGCA
>JARGPU010000022.1 GCA_029210325.1 Alcanivoracaceae bacterium
GTATTGTACTGATGAAGCGCGCTGGTCGTGAGGCCTTTAACGCATTGTTAGCCCGTTGGCCTTTACCAGAGAAAATGACTGTATTTTGTGGCGGCGGTAATAATGGTGGAGACGGCTACATTATTGCCGGTTTGGCGCAGCAAGCGTTGATCCCGGTTGAAATTATCCAATTGGCCGATGCACAAAAATTAAGCGGTGATGCGCACCGCGCCTGGGCCTTTGCCAACGCAGCAGGCGTGGCGATGCAATCCTGGCAGAGTTATCAATCCAGTGAGGTAGAGCTTACCGGTGGCGTTATAGTGGATGCATTGCTGGGCACTGGGATTAGTGGCGAGGTGCGTGGCGATTATCGCGCTGCTATAGCGTTGATTAATCAGTCAGGTTTGCCGGTATTGGCCGCCGATATTCCCTCCGGTCTGTGTAGTGATACCGGGGCGGAACGGGGTATCGCTGTTGATGCGGCGCTGACCGTAAGTTTTATCGGCATTAAAGTGGGTTTGTTAACCGGCCGTGGACCCGCCTTGGTGGGTGAGTTGTTGTATCGCGACTTGGGTGTGCCGAGGACAGTTTATGAGGATTCGCTTGACCAAGCCATGCCCGTTGCAGCGCAGCGTCTCGAGCTCGACGTCTTGCTGGCAGCGTTTCCACAACGGGCGCGCGATGCGCACAAAGGACGTTTTGGCCATGTGCTGGTGATTGGTGGTGACAAGGGCTACGGTGGGGCGGTAGCGATGTCGGCAGAAGCGGCATTGCGCGTGGGTGCCGGTTTGGTGAGTGTTGCGACTCGTCCAGAACACGTGTCGGCACTGTTGGCGCGGCGACCCGAGTTAATGGTCAAGGGTGTGACTTCGGGGCAGGAATTGGAGCCGCATTTAGACGGGCCGACGCTAATTGTTATTGGCCCGGGGCTGGGTCGTTCCGCCTGGTCAGAGCAAATGCTGCAAAAGGCGATAGGGAGTGGCTTGCCGATGGTGGTGGACGCCGATGCACTAAATATTCTCAGCGCGGGGCGAGTTGGGGCCAAGGCGCGGGTTGATGTCGGTGCGAATGCCACTCATTGGGTGCTGACCCCGCATCCTGGTGAAGCGGCACGGCTGTTAGGCTGTAGCAATGGAGACATTCAGTCTGACCGCTTGGCAGCCTGCCGTGAAATCGCCGAGCAATACTCGGCAACGGTGTTGTTAAAAGGAGCTGGCACATTAATTGCCAGCACTGTCATGGCAGGAGAACCAGCAAAGAGTGGCGGGAATTTAAAAAATGGCGCCGCGCAATGGCCGCTTTGGCTCTGCCCCTACGGTAATCCCGGTATGGCCAGTGGCGGCATGGGTGATGTGCTGGCGGGTATCATCGGTGGTTTAATGGCTCAGGGCTTAGATACCACCACCGCAACCTGCTTGGGGGCCTGTTTGCACAGCGTCGCGGCAGATCGAGTTGCAGCAGAAAATGGAGAAAAAGGCTTGCTGGCGAGTGACCTGTTCGCTCCGCTGAGACAGTTGGTCAACGGCCAGTGAACTCACATTGTGACGTTGATGCCGATTCTGAGACGGCAATGGTCGCCTTTGGTGAGCTATTAGGCGAGCTATTATATGAGCTACGTGATAGATCCTTGCCGACGCAGGATCAGCGGGCTGCAACAGTTATCTATCTTCAGGGCGAGCTGGGTGCTGGCAAAACTACCCTTTGTCGAGGCGTGTTGCAGGCCTATGGCCACAGGGGGGCAGTGAAAAGCCCTACTTATACCTTGGTAGAACCCTATGTCTTTCCCAATGCTGCGGTTTATCACTTTGATCTGTATCGTCTTGGTGATCCCGAAGAGCTGGAATACATGGGCATCAGGGATTACTTCGAGGCGGGGACTGTCTGTTTGATTGAGTGGCCTGACAAGGGGCAAGGTATACTACAGACGCCCGATTTGGAACTGAAGATTTCTGTGCCCCCCCTCGGGCGACGGCTCAATTTGACTTCCCATACCGAACAGGGCGAAGCTGTACTTGTTGGAGTGCTACTGAGCCTTACAAGGAGTAGAATCAAAGGTATAACCATCAGTGAGGAGGCGCAATGCTGAGCTTGACTGAACAAGGAGCAACTACAAGCCGTCCATTTGCAACAGCCGGTTTGCCCCTGCTGCTA
>JARGPU010000023.1 GCA_029210325.1 Alcanivoracaceae bacterium
GTTCCTCCGGCCTGCCCACCGATCCAGGGCACACCATTGTCACCGTTAGAGGATTCCACCGTATCTTTGGCGGTGACGGCATCATTGCCGCCTATACCCATTTGCACCTTCCAATCGTTACCTTTGGATAGAGTGATCAGATCGGCGTAGGGGTTCTTGCCTTGGGCTATTTCCGCCTCCATCTGCTCGCAAGACTTGGTCGCCAGCTGCATGGTTTCTTCGGCCTTGATCAGGGCATTCTGGAAGAGATCGTACAGGCCGGGGTTGGCTCGCTGCAGAATGAGTGCGGGTAACGACGCTATGGCGCTGGTGGCCGCTGCCGTCATGGCGTTCATCATGTTGTCGACGCCGGAGCCGATGTCGTTCAGGGTATTGGTGACCGCCGCCACCGGATCGAACTTGCCGCAGCTGTAGCCGAGTCCCAGTTGGGCAGAGCCTCCCAACGTCGTGGAGACCACGGCGGGATTGGCCGGTACCGAGACCGGTTCAGCGCCACCGATCTCGTAATACCACAGCCCATCTTCCGTGGGCGCCTGAGCGGCATAGCTGTCGGGGCCAATGGCGACGGCCAAAGCGATCAGCAGACAGTGAATAGGGTTGCGTTTGATCATGGCGGGTAATTGATCCAGTTGATGTCGAACAGAAAAAACTGGCCTTCTTTTTCACAGCACTGATAAGGCCTCCACAGGTTCCAGACGTAATCACCCTCCTCGTCCACGCGGCCACCACCCCAACCATTGGCGCTGGCGAGATCGTTGGTGCCAAAAACAGCGCAGCTTGATTCTGCTTTGGGGAGCAACATCTGCCACTCACCGGTGGCAGGATCGTCTTCAACCAATGGACCCGGCGACCAAACCCGCTGGCCGGAGCTGGAAGACGGTTCGATCTGATCGTAAATGTGCGGCTGACCGTTCCGGGTCACAATATCCCCGGCTCGCTGAGTATTGATTGCTGCGGCCTTGGGCTCCTCTGCCTGTGTGGTCCAGCCTGTTCTGGGGTAGACACCACCCCAGGTCTGCAGAGGCCAGGTGCCGATTTCCCGCATGCCGGGTATCAGACTCGCTGGATAGAACATCTCCGGGATTTCCATACGCCAGGAGAGCGCATCCAGGCTCGACATGAAATAGGGATAAAAGGAGGTGGTTTCCGATTCACACAAATAGCCGGTACCCGCCAGGACACCCGACAGCGAACCTAAAGGATGGCCGATGACATCGGTCTCCCGAAAGATCAGATTACGGTGATCTTTGTTGCCCTGCCCACCTTCCGTTCGATTCCCGGTGCTCTCGATGGGCACGGCCAGCAAGCTGCCGAGCAGTCCTGTCGCGGCGGAACTTTGAGCGGCCCCAAGAATACTGCGGATCTCTGTCCAGGGATTGCTACCGAGTTCGTTGTAACTGCTCACCACCGCATCCGGCTGGTAATGGCCAACTTTGATTGAGGTCTCGACATCGCATTCGTAAATGGAACAGCGCAGCCAAAAGCACATCCCCACCGGCATCCAGCGCATACAGCTGAGCGCGGCACTCGTGGTCTGGGAAACGATTTCCGTGGTAGAGATCGTTCCCGCATGACTCATGAGGGGCGCCCACATCAGCAGGATGAATCCACAACGGCGGATAGCGCGCATCATGGTCGAGCCTCCCCGGCCTGCCACTGCTGATACCGCTGGGTTGCCGCTCGAACATCGGTGATGCCGTAAACCACAGCTTTGCCATCGAAGACCATGGCCGGATAGCGATCAATGCCGTATTGCATCGCCTGCACCAGGCCGTTAGCGGCGTTTTCCAGTTCATGGCTGAGTTTATTGTCCATACGCTGAAAGCGATGGAGGGCTGTCTGTTTTGCGGCTTCGGGATTCGCTGGCAAGTCTTTGGAGAGCTCTTGCTGAAGTCGATCAATACGGTCTATGTGGTACACGGTTATACCATCCGCACCATTCGCGACCGGGTTCATTGAATCAGTAAATACCTCGATCGCAATTGAGGGTTCGTCAGCCAAAACCGGCTCACAGAGCACCCCTGTTAGAACGATCGAAAGAATGAGATGAGCTCTTGCACTATTCACTGGCGGCCATCCAGATCCACATACCTTTGACAGAGCATTCATGCTGAAGGATTGAC
>JARGPU010000012.1 GCA_029210325.1 Alcanivoracaceae bacterium
GCCCGGCCTTACTCATCCCGCCGCAATAGAAATTGCGGTAGTTTGAATTGTCAGCGCCCGGAAGCCTGCAAAGGCTACCGGGCGTCTGTTAACGCTTGATTGCAGCCGGACAGGCCGGCAGCAACTTATTTCTTCGGGCGCTTGGCGCCGTACTTTGAGCGACGCTGCATGCGGCCGTTGACGCCAGCAGCATCCAGGGTGCCGCGCACGGTGTGATAACGCACACCTGGCAGATCCTTTACTCGGCCGCCGCGGATAAGAACCACGCTGTGCTCCTGCAGGTTGTGGCCTTCGCCACCAATGTAGGAGCTAACTTCGTAGCCATTGGTCAGGCGCACACGACACACCTTACGTAGAGCCGAGTTCGGCTTCTTCGGGGTGGTGGTGTAAACCCGGGTGCAGACGCCACGACGTTGCGGGCAGCCCTGCAGGGCCACGGAGTCACTTTTTTCTACCTTGCTCTGACGCGGCTTGCGCACCAGCTGATTTACGGTTGCCATGAACCTGACACTCCAGCTTGCAAATAAGTAATGAGGTAACTAACAACACACCGGATACAGCAACCGGGCACACTACCTCAAGGGTCGGCGATTGTAGGAGCGGTCTGGCACCGAGTCAAGGTGCCAGACCAATCCTGTCAGCCCTCTTCCGAGTTGCTGAGCTCCTCTGCGAGACGAGCTTCCAGCTCATCCATGGTCGGCAGCTCCGGCGCCTTGGCCATCTCACGCTTGCGACGGCGCTCCTGATGGTAGGCATAACCGGTACCCGCCGGGATCAGACGGCCAACAACCACGTTCTCTTTCAGGCCACGCAGATCATCTTCCTTGCCCGTCACAGCGGCCTCGGTCAACACTCGCGTGGTCTCCTGGAAGGAAGCGGCGGAGATAAACGACTCGGTGGCCAGCGAAGCTTTGGTAATACCCAACAGCAAGCGCTCGCCACGGGGCAGCATCTTGTCATCTGCCTTGAGACGATCGATCTCTTCCATCAGGCGGGCATATTCAACCTGCTCACCCTTGATGAAGGAGGACTCGCCAACTTCGGTGATTTCAACCTTGCGCAGCATCTGACGAATAATCGTCTCGATGTGTTTGTCGTTGATCTTCACACCCTGCAGGCGATAGACCTCCTGAACCTCGTTAACAATGTAACGGGCCAGCTCAGCCTCGCCGAGCAGGCGCAGAATGTCATGTGGGTTCAACGGGCCGTCGGAAACAACCTCGCCTCGCTCCACGCTCTCGCCCTCGAAGATGTTCAGCTGGCGCCACTTGTGGATCAGCTCCTCATGCACCTCAGCACCGTCGTCCGGGGTGATAACCAGACGAACCTTGCCTTTGGTTTCCTTGCCGAAAGAGACCACACCGGTCTTCTCCGCCAGGATGGCCGCTTCTTTCGGTTGGCGAGCCTCGAACAGATCGGCAACACGCGGCAGACCACCGGTGATGTCTCGAGTCTTGGAGGACTCCTGCGGAATACGCGCAACCACGTCACCGACAGCGATCTGAGCACCATCACTTAGCGCAGTAATGGCACCCGCTGGCAGTAGGTACTGCACCGGTGCGTCGTTGTTTTGCGCAGTCACCTGCTTGCCTTTGGAGTCCATAAGGCGCACCACGGCTCGCAAATCTTTAGCAGCCTGTGGGCGGTCTTTGACGTCCATAACAACGATATTGGTCAGGCCGGTCAGCTCGTCGGTCTGGTAGTTAACCGTCAGACCCTCTTCGATGTCACCAAACTGCACCTTACCAGCAGACTCGGCAATAATCGGGTGGGTGTGGGGATCCCAGTTCGCGACTATCTGGCCACCGTTTACGTGCTCACCTTCATTAACTGTGATCACCGCACCATATGGCACCTTATAACGCTCGCGCTCGCGGCCCAGCTCATCAGCCACAGCCAGCTCGCCGGAACGCGACACCACCACCAGACCGGACTTGTGCTCAACGAACTTCATGTTGTGCAGGCGAACCTTACCGCCATGCTTGATCTGGATGTTAGACACCGCAGATGCCCGGCTAGCAGCACCACCAATGTGGAAGGTACGCATGGTCAACTGGGTACCCGGCTCACCGATGGACTGGGCTGCAATAACGCCAACCGCCTCACCGATATTCACCTGATGCCCGCGGGCCAAATCGCGACCGTAGCAAGAGGAGCAAACGCCCCAACGGGTCTCACAGGTGATCGGCGAACGAACGAAGATTTCATCGACGCCGAGACCTTCAAGCTTGTCGACCCAGATCTCGTCGAGCAGCGTGCCCGCGGCCACCAGCACGTCATCGGTGCCAGGCTTAACCACGTCACGCGCTACCACACGACCGAGCACCCGCTCACGCAGCGGCTCGACCACATCGCCGCCTTCGATCAGCGGGGTCATCAGCAGGCCCTGCTCGGTACCACAGTCCGGATCGGTGATCACAAGATCCTGAGCCACGTCCACCAGACGACGCGTCAGATAACCGGAGTTAGCGGTTTTCAGCGCGGTATCAGCCAGGCCCTTACGAGCACCGTGGGTGGAAATAAAGTACTGCAGTACGTTCAGACCTTCCCGGAAGTTCGAGGTGATCGGCGTTTCAATAATCGAACCGTCCGGCTTCGCCATCAAACCACGCATACCGGCCAGCTGACGAATCTGCGCCGCTGAACCCCGGGCCCCGGAGTCAGCCATCATCCAGATCGAGTTGAACGAACCCTGCTCTTCCTGCTCACCTTTGGCATTCAGAACCATTTCAGTTTTCAGGTTATCCATCATCGCTTTGGCGATCACGTCATTGGTACGTGACCAGATATCGACAACCTTGTTGTAACGCTCACCACGAGTCACCAGACCTGAAGCAAACTGCTCTTCGATCTCGCGAACTTCATCCTCTGCCTTACCAAGGATTTCCTTCTTGGCTTCCGGGATGACCATATCTTCGATACCCACTGAAGAACCCGAGTAGGTTGCTTCACGGAAACCGAGATACATCAATTGGTCAGCAAAAATACAGGTGTGCTTGGTACCCAATACGCGATAGCACTGGTTGAGCAGACGGGAGACCGATTTCTTGGTCATCGGCTGGTTCACCATTTCGAAAGCAATACCCTTCGGCACTACTTCCCATAGCTTGCAACGGCCGGCAGTGGTATCTGCAATGAAAGTGCGAGAGTACTCATTGCCTTCCTGATCTCGCACGGTTTCATCGACACGCACCTTGACGCGGGCATGCAGGTGAATCTGCTTGCTGCCCAGAGCACGACTAACTTCCTTGGTATCTGCAAACACCATGCCCTCGCCCTGCGCATTAACGCGGTCGCGGGAGATGTAGTAAAGGCCAAGTACAACGTCCTGGGTCGGCACGATGATCGGATCACCACTGGCCGGAGACAGGATATTGTTAGTCGACATCATCAGAGCGCGAGCTTCCAGCTGTGCTTCCAGAGTCAGCGGTACGTGTACCGCCATCTGGTCGCCGTCGAAGTCAGCGTTAAACGCCGCACAGACCAGCGGATGAAGCTGAATTGCCTTACCTTCAATCAGCACCGGCTCGAAAGCCTGAATGCCAAGACGGTGAAGAGTGGGCGCCCGGTTCAACATAACCGGATGCTCGCGAATCACTTCCGCGAGGATGTCCCATACTTCAGCGGTTTCCCGCTCGACCATCTTTTTAGATGCCTTGATAGTGGTGGCAATACCGCGGGCTTCGAGCTTGGCGAAGATAAACGGCTTGAACAGCTCCAACGCCATCTTCTTCGGCAGACCACACTCATGCAGCTTCAGGGTAGGACCTACCACGATCACCGAACGGCCGGAATAGTCGACACGTTTGCCTAGCAAGTTCTGACGGAAGCGGCCCTGCTTGCCCTTGATCATATCGGCAAGAGATTTCAGCGGGCGCTTGTTGGTGCCGGTGATGGCACGGCCACGACGGCCATTATCCAACAGAGCATCTACCGCTTCCTGCAGCATGCGCTTTTCGTTGCGCACGATAATATCCGGCGCAGATAGCTCTAGCAGACGCTTAAGACGGTTGTTACGGTTGATCACGCGGCGGTACAGATCATTCAGATCCGACGTTGCGAAACGACCACCATCAAGCGGTACCAGCGGACGCAGATCTGGCGGCAGCACTGGCAGTACGTTAAAGATCATCCACTCCGGACGATTGCCGGAGGTGGAAAATGCTTCAATGATCTTCAGGCGCTTGGACAGCTTCTTAAGCTTGGTATCGGAGCCAGTGGCATCGATATCCTCGCGCAGCTGCTTCACTTCCTGTTCGAGATCCAGATCAGCCAGCAGATACTGAACAGCTTCGGCACCCATGCGTGCATCGAACTCATCACCAAACTGCTCAAGAGCTTCGTAGTACTCTTCATCATTCAGCAGCTGACCTTTCTCGAGGCTGGTCATACCAGGCTCAACAACCACGAATGATTCGAAGTACAGCACGCGCTCGATATCACGCAAGGTCATATCGAGAATCAGGCCAATACGGCTGGGCAGTGATTTCAGGAACCAGATGTGTGCCACCGGACTGGCTAGCTCAATATGGCCCATGCGCTCACGACGGACCTTAGTCAGTGTGACTTCAACGCCACACTTCTCACAGATCACACCACGGTGCTTGAGACGCTTGTACTTACCACACAGGCACTCATAGTCCTTGATCGGACCAAAAATGCGCGCACAAAACAAGCCATCACGTTCCGGCTTGAAGGTACGATAGTTAATAGTCTCCGGTTTTTTTACTTCACCGAACGACCAGGACCGAATCAGGTCCGGCGGCGCCAGACCAATCTTGAGTTTGTCAAACTCAGTGACTTGTCCCTGACTTTTCAGAAGATTCAGCAAGTCTTTCAAGGCCAGTCCTCCATGCAGAGCTAATGCTCGCAAAAACGTACGTTAATCCAGATATCCGTTTATTCGCTTTCCAACTCGATATTGATACCGAGGGAGCGAATTTCCTTCAGCAACACATTGAAGGATTCGGGCATACCCGGATCCATCCGGTGATCACCATCAACGATGTTCTTGTAAATCCGGGTACGGCCATTAACGTCATCAGACTTGACCGTGAGCATTTCTTGAAGCGTGTAGGCTGCGCCGTACGCTTCAAGAGCCCAGACTTCCATCTCACCGAACCGCTGGCCGCCGAACTGAGCCTTACCGCCCAGCGGCTGCTGGGTAACAAGGCTGTAAGAGCCGGTCGACCGTGCGTGCATCTTGTCGTCCACCAAGTGGTTCAGCTTGAGCATGTACATGTAGCCAACCGTCACCGAGCGATCAAACTTATCGCCGGTACGGCCATCCCACAGCTCCATCTGACCAGATGCATTCAGCCCGGCAAGCTTGAGAAGAGCCTTGATCTCATCTTCTTTGGCGCCGTCAAATACCGGCGTGGCCATCGGCACACCACCAACCAGATTTGCTGCCAGCTCCAACACTTCCGCGTCGGAGAAGCTCTTCAGGTCTTCCTTGCGCAGGCTGATCGCAGTGCCGTTATAGATCTTGTCAAGGAACTCACGAATCTCTGCAACCTTACGTTGCTCGGCAAGCATCGCTTCGATGCGCTCGCCAAGGCCCTTGGCTGCAAGACCCATGTGCACTTCAAGAACCTGACCGATGTTCATCCGCGACGGCACACCAAGCGGGTTCAGCACGATATCTACCGGAACGCCATGCTCATCGTAGGGCATGTCCTCTTCCGGCATGATCACCGAGATCACACCCTTGTTACCGTGACGGCCTGCCATCTTGTCGCCAGGCTGAATGCGACGCTTGATCGCCAGATAGACCTTGACCACCTTCAACACGCCATGAGCGAGATCGTCGCCAGCAGAAATCTTGCCCTGCTTGTCCTTGTAACGCTCTTCCTGTTCGCGCTTATGCGCTTCCAGGTACTGTTGAGCGCGCTCAAGCTGCTCGGCCAGATCATCCTCGGCCGGGCGCAGTTCAAAAATCTTCTCCGCATTCATCTCGGCAAGAAGGTCTGCGGTAAGCTCGGCGCCGCGCTTAAGGCCCGCACCACCGTTTACCTTGCGACCCAGCAGCTGCTTGCGCAGACGCTCGAGAATATCCTGCTCAAGAATCCGATACTCGTCCTTCAGATCCTTGCGGAACTGCTCAAGCTGGGCCTGATCAATCTGCCGGGCTCGGTCGTCTTTTTCGACGCCGTCACGGGTGAACACCTGAACGTCAATGATCGTACCCTTGACGCCAGACGGCACGCGCAAGGAGGTGTCTTTTACGTCAGACGCCTTCTCACCAAAGATTGCACGCAGCAGCTTCTCTTCCGGGGTCAGCTGAGCTTCGCCCTTAGGAGTAACCTTGCCGACCAAAATATCGCCCGCAATTACTTCAGCGCCAACGTAGACAATGCCAGACTCGTCCAGCTTGGCTAACGCCGCCTCACCCACATTGGGGATATCAGCAGTAATCTCTTCCGGCCCAAGCTTGGTGTCACGAGCGACACAGCTCAGCTCCTGAATATGGATGGAAGTAAAACGATCTTCCTTCACCACCCGCTCAGAAATCAGGATCGAGTCTTCGAAGTTGTAACCATTCCACGGCATAAAGGCGATGCGCATGTTCTGGCCAAGAGCCAACTCACCCATATCGGTGGAAGGACCATCTGCCAAAATGTCACCGCCAGAAACCGTGTCACCAATCTTTACCAACGGACGCTGGTTGATACAGGTGTTCTGGTTCGAGCGGGTGTATTTGGTCAGGTTGTAAATATCAACACCGGCCTCACCTTCAGCGATTTCAGCGTCATTGACCTTAACAATGATCCGCGACGCGTCCACCTTGTCGATCACACCACCACGCCGAGCCACCACGCAAACACCGGAGTCACGCGCCACGTGGCGCTCGATACCAGTACCAACCAGCGGCTTTTCCGTGATCAACGTCGGCACCGCCTGACGCTGCATGTTGGCACCCATCAATGCGCGGTTAGCGTCATCGTGCTCCAGGAACGGAATCAGCGAAGCCGCAATAGACACCACCTGACGGGGTGAAACATCCATATGGGTAATCTGGGACGGCTGCATAATGGTGAATTCGTTGCGATGACGAACCGTGACGAACTCATCGACAAACTTTTCGTTACCATCAACTTTGGAGTCAGCCTGTGCGATGACGCACTCAGCTTCTTCAATGGCCGACAGATACTCGATGTCGTTGGTAACCTGGCCATTAGCAACCTTACGATACGGAGACTCAAGGAAACCGTAATCATTGGTGCGAGCATAAGTCGCCAATGAGTTGATCAGACCAATATTCGGGCCTTCCGGTGTCTCGATCGGACATACGCGACCGTAGTGTGTCGGGTGCACATCACGGACTTCGAAGCCAGCGCGCTCACGGGTCAGACCACCTGGACCGAGAGCAGATACGCGACGCTTGTGCGTAACCTCGGAAAGCGGGTTGTTCTGATCCATAAACTGACTGAGCTGGGATGAACCGAAGAACTCCTTGACCGCAGCGGCCACCGGCTTCGAGTTGATCAAGTCCTGGGGCATCAAGCCCTCTGACTCGGCCAAGCTGAGACGTTCCTTAACCGCACGCTCAACCCGCACCAGACCAACGCGGAACTGATTTTCCGCCATTTCGCCAACAGAGCGGACACGCCGGTTACCGAGGTGATCGATGTCATCAACGATGCCGTTACCGTTACGAATATCCACCAGCGTGCGAAGCACATCGATGATGTCAGAAACACCGTCACCAATGTGGTTGAAGTACTGCTTGCCTTCATCATCAGTGCGCAAAGAGAAATAACGGCCGTCATAAACGATACCGGCGCCTTTCTCCTCTTCCCGGCCAAGGCGACGGTTGAACTTCATCCGGCCAACAGCTGAAAGATCGTAACGCTCTTCAGTGAAGAACAGATTCTTGAAAAGATTCTCGGCGGCTTCCTTGGTCGGCGGCTCACCAGGACGCATCATCCGGTAGATTTCCACCAAAGCTTCAAGCTGGCTACGAGTTGGATCGGTACGCAACGTATCTGACATGAACGGACCATTGTCCAGATCGTTGGTATACAGGGTCTCGAATGCGGTTACGCCGGCCTTTTCCAGATTAACCAGCACTTCCGCAGTAATTTCGGTATTGCACTCAAACAACACCTCACCGGTAGACTCATTGACCGCAGAACGGGCAAGCACTTTACCGTGCAGGTACTCCGCCGGAATATCGAGGAACTCAATATTCGCTTTTTCCAGATCACGGATATGGCGAGCAGTGATACGACGGCCGCGCTCAACCACCAGGTTGTTGCCAGCCATAATATCAAACGTAGCGGTTTCGCCGCGCAAGCGCTCTGCAATCAGGCGCATCTTGTAGCTTGAGCCGTCGCGGATAATCTCGTTGGTATCGAAGAACATCGCCAGAATTTCATCGGCAGTGTAGCCCAACGCGCGCAGCAGGATAGTTGCTGGCAGCTTGCGGCGGCGATCAATACGCACAAACACTTGATCCTTCGGATCAAATTCAAAATCAAGCCAAGAACCACGGTAAGGAATGATCCGGGCAGAATAGAGCAGCTTGCCGGAGCTATGGGTTTTGCCCTTGTCGTGATCAAAGAACACACCAGGCGAACGGTGCAGCTGGGACACAATGACCCGCTCAGTGCCGTTAATAACGAAAGTGCCGTTATCCGTCATCAGCGGGATTTCACCCATATAAACTTGCTGCTCGCGAATATCCTTGATCGCGCCGGAAGACTCACGGTCATAGATCATCAAACGGATACGGACACGCAATGGCGCTGCATAGGTGGCGCCGCGCAAGATACATTCCTTGACGTCAAACACCGGCTTGCCCAATTCATAACCGGCATATTCCAACGCAGCATTGCCCGAATAGCTGGAAATCGGGAATACCGAACGGAAAGCAGCCTCCAGACCTTCTTCGAGGCGCTGGTCGGCCGGCTGGGTCTGCTGCAAAAACTTGCGATAGGAGTCAAGCTGGATTGCGAGAAGGTACGGAACCTCCATCACAGTCGGGAGCTTACCGAAATCTTTGCGGATCCGCTTTTTCTCAGTGAATGAGTATGCCATCTGCGTTCCTCGGCGGTTGCTACATCGCCACTTGGCGACATCGTGTTGCTATCCAGGCGCGCTAACCAGTTACCGGGTTAACGACTTACTGCAAAAACGACAAAAAGCTGGCAGCCGAAAACGGCTGCCAGCCCCTGTCTTCCCGTATTAACCGGAAAGACAAGCGCATTCGCGCTTACTTCAGCTCGGCGGTGCCGCCGGCTTCTTCGATCTTCTTCTTCAGCTCTTCTGCATCAGCCTTGGAAATGCCTTCTTTCACAACAGCTGGAGCGCTTTCTACCATGTCTTTGGCTTCTTTCAGGCCCAGACCAGTAGCTTCGCGAACTGCCTTAATCACGCCGACTTTCTTGTCGCCGAAACCGGTCAGTACAACATTGAACTCAGTCTGCTCTTCAGCAGCGGCAGCACCAGCACCAGGGGCAGCAGCAACAGCAACAGCAGCAGCGGAAACGTTGAACTTCTCTTCGAATGCAGAAATCAGCTCAACCAGTTCCAGTACGGACAGCTCAGCAACAGCATTCAGGATATCTTCTTTGGACATTGCCATGGTCTTTCTCCATCTCTTGATCGGGTGTGATTCAGGCGGCGATCAGGCAGCCTGAGATTCGTTCTCTTCTTTCAGCGCGGTCAGCAGTCTGCCGAGCTTGGATACCGGAGCCTGCAGCACGGATGCCAACAAAGTTAGCGCCTGCTCGCGGTTCGGCAGTCCAGCCAGTACATCGAGTTCTGCGCCAGCGAACAATTTGCCCTCGTAGGCACCAACCTTGATTTCAAGCTTGGCATTGTCCTTGGCAAAATCCTTGAACAGACGGGCGGCGGCGCCCATATCGTCCTCGGACATTGACAGACCGATGATGCTCGGGCCAACCAAAGAATCGTTCAGCAGGGAGAAGTTGGTACCTTCCAGCGCACGACGCGCCAGAGTGTTACGAACCACTCGCAGATAAACATTCTGTTCACGGGCCTTGGCACGCAGCTGGGTCAGCTGGGATACCGTCAGACCGCGATAGTCGGCGACCACAGCAGAGAATGCATTGCCGGCAGCTTCGCTCACCGCAGCAACGATCTCTTTTTTGTCTTCGAGTCTAAGAGTCACTGTGTAACCTCCTCATTAATACGATCGGCCAAAATGGCCGACCACCCGTTTTATGACGGCGTTACCGCTATCATCGCGGGGGCACAGTGAACCTGAACCACACCGCGCCTGCGCAGGCTGATCTTTTAAGCCCAATCCGGAAAACCGTCTGGGCGCCTGTGGTCTTTGACGCATCTGCCCGAAAGCAGAGTTTTCAAAGTCCTGAGCCGGCAGCAGCGCATCGCTACCGGCCCGTTATGTCGCACCCGCTATCAGACAGACAGCGTGGCGATATCAATTGCCAGACCCGGACCCATCGTCGAGGAAAGAGCAATCTTACGGATGTATATACCCTTCGAGGTCGACGGCTTGATGCGCTTGAGATCTGCCAGCAGCGCTTCAACGTTTTCCTTGATGGCATTGGCATCAAAGCCAACCTGGCCGACGGCACAGTGGATAATGCCGCCTTTGTCGGTACGGAAACGCACCTGACCACCTTTGGCGTTTTTCACCGCAGTGGTCACGTCAGCAGTTACCGTACCTACCTTCGGGTTCGGCATCAGGCCGCGCGGACCAAGGATAGTGCCGAGCTTACCGACAACACGCATTGCATCCGGAGTGGCGATAACCACATCAAAGTCAATTTGACCGCCCTGCACCTGCTCAGCCAAGTCTTCAAAACCGACAACGTCTGCACCGGCCGCTTTTGCCGCTTCGGCATTAGCGCCCTGAGCAAACACTGCCACGCGGACGGTTTTGCCGGTGCCGTGTGGCAGCACAGAGGCGCCACGAACGTTCTGATCCGACTTGCGTGGATCAACGCCGAGATTCACGGCAACGTCGATAGACTCTTTGAACTTTACAGTCGACAGGTCGGACAGCAGACCAATCGCTTCATCAATTGCATAGACTTTGCCAGGCTGGACCTTTTCACGGATCAGACGGGCACGCTTAGACAGTTTAGCCATGACTTAGCCCTCCACATCCAGGCCCATAGCACGGGCACTGCCAGCAATAGTACGGACAGCCGCATCCAGAGTAGCCGCGGTAAGATCCGGCTGCTTGGCTTTGGCAATTTCTTCGAGCTGGGCACGGGTTACTTTGCCGACCTTGTTCTTGTTCGGCACTCCGGAACCAGTCTTAATACCTGCCGCCTTCTTCAACAGGAAGGACGCCGGCGGCGTTTTCATGATGAAAGTGAAGGAGCGGTCGCTATACACGGTGATGACCACAGGAACAGGAGCACCCGGCTCAATGTTCTGCGTCTGCGCGTTAAACGACTTACAGAATTCCATAATGTTCACGCCTTGCTGGCCCAATGCAGGACCGACCGGCGGACTCGGGTTGGCTTGACCAGCTTTCACCTGCAGCCGGACATAGGCCTGAATCTTCTTTGCCATGCTATGCTCCTCGGGTTCTAGCGCCTCGCCCGGTTATTAGGCGAAAGGCTCCCCTTAGGGTTGCGTTATGCCGCCTTTCGGCGACCACCTTTAATCAGGTTTTTTCTACCTGACTGAACTCTAGTTCCACCGGAGTAGAACGTCCGAAAATAAGCACTGCCACATGCAGGCGGCTCTTCTCGTAATTTACTTCTTCGACTACACCGTTGAAGTCGGCAAACGGGCCATCGCAGACTCGTACCACCTCACCCGGTTCAAACAGGGTCTTCGGCTTAGGCTTCTCAGCACTGTCATCCATTCGCCGAAGGATGGCATCCGCCTCTTTCTGGGTAATCGGGGCCACGCGACCCGGCTTCTTCGGGTCTTCTCCGATAAAGCCCATCACCTTGGAAGTTTCTTTGACCATGTGCCATGAATCATCATTCATGTCCATTTCGACCAAAACATAGCCCGGGAAAAACTTCCTCTCAGACTTGCGCTTCTGGCCTGCCTTAATCTCGACAACTTCCTCGGTCGGCACGAGGATCTCACCAAAAAAGTCCTCCATGCCATGCAGCTTGATACGCTCTTCCAGAGAGCGTTTCACATGCTTTTCAAAACCTGAATAGGCATGGATGACGTACCAGCGCTTTGCCATGTGCTTTACCTCAGCCAATCACCCAGGACACCAGACCGTTAAGAACCCAGTCCATAAAAAACAGAATCAGGGCGACAATGACAACAAACACCAGCACGATCAGCGTCGTCTGCAACGTTTCCTGACGGGTCGGCCAGACCACCTTTCGCATTTCAACGAACGCATCTTTTCGTAGCTGGTTGAAAGCACGACCCTGCTCTGTCTGCAGCGCAACAAATCCGGCAACCACCGCCAGAGCAACTACAGCAAGCGCGCGATACAGCGGCGATACATCTGCGTAATAACCATTACCCCAGATGGCAACCAAAACCAAAGCGGTGACAAGCACCCACTTGACGGCATCCAATGCGCCGGCAGAACTCTGCTCAGCTCTTTCACTCATTTGCTACACCCTGTCGCCACCCTGAGCGGCAGCAAGAATATGGCAGGCCCGGAGGGACTCGAACCCCCAACACCCGGTTTTGGAGACCGGTGCTCTACCAATTGAACTACGGGCCTGTAACCTTTTATTGAAACGCAGCAAGCCGGGGCTTTGAAACCCCGGCTTCACTGACAACAATCACCAAATCAAGCGATGATTTTAGCTACCACGCCGGCGCCAACGGTACGGCCGCCTTCGCG
>JARGPU010000008.1 GCA_029210325.1 Alcanivoracaceae bacterium
TCCCGGTGAGCACACAGCCCAGCTTCCCACTGCGACCACCACCCGGCTGACTGTGACTGATCTCCCCTTGCGCCATGGATGGTGCAGCTCGCCGGGCCTGTCTTTGTCCCGATATGCCGCGTTCACTTACATAAACGACGGGGTACAGCGGCACCACTTTGCGTTACTCTTTCGCGTTTTGATCTGCCGGTCCCCTGACTGAGTGGATGGCGATATTGAGGGAGAGTGACATGTCTTGCCTGCTTGCTATTGATCAGGGCACCACCAGCTCACGGGCAATTCTGTTTGACGGTAATGGCAACCGGTTGGCTCAGGCACAGCGTGAGTTTCGTCAGTATTACCCGGAGGATGGCTGGGTAGAGCATGATGCTACGCAGATCTGGCAGGACTGTTTGCAACTGTGCCGAGAAGTTCTCAAGGAAGCGGGTAAGGCGGCCAGCGAAGTGGCGGCAATCGGGATCACTAATCAGCGGGAAACCACTGTGTTATGGGATCGCGCCACTGGCACTCCTTTGGCCCCGGCTATTGTTTGGCAGGATCGGCGCACTGCTGACTTATGTGATGAGCTGCGGGCAGCCGGCAAAGAGGAGCTGGTGCAGCAACGTACCGGCCTGCTGTTGGACCCCTATTTTTCCGCCACCAAGCTGGCATGGCTGCTGGATCATGTGGCGGGCGCTCGACAGCGGGCTGAGGCCGGCGAGTTAGCCTTTGGCACCATCGACAGCTGGCTGCTGTGGAACCTGACCGGCGGTCAGGTGCATGCTACTGATGCGACCAATGCGTCGCGCACTCTGTTGTTTGATATTCACCGCCAGTGCTGGGATCAGGAGCTGCTGGCCTTGTTCCGCATTCCTGCAGCGCTACTGCCGGATGTGCGTGATAGTGCGGCTGATTATGGCCAAACCGATACCGCTCTTTTTGGTGGTCCGATTGCGGTGGCGGGCATTGCCGGCGATCAGCAGGCGGCATTGGTCGGTCAGGCATGTTTCAGTCCTGGGATGGTCAAGAGTACCTACGGCACCGGCTGCTTTATGGTGCTGAACACGGGGCGCACCGCTGTGCAGTCACGTAACCGCCTGCTGACCACTGTTGGCTATCGTCTTAATGGCGAAACGACTTACGCACTGGAGGGCTCAATCTTTGTCGCCGGGGCGGCAATTCAGTGGCTGCGTGATGGTCTGCGGTTAATCAATCATGCCAGTGAGACTGAAGCGTTGGCGCGCAGCGTCGGCAGTGCCAAGGGCGTATATCTGGTGCCGGCCTTTACCGGAATGGGAGCGCCCTGGTGGGATCCCCATGCGCGCGGGGCTTTGCTGGGGTTGACCCGTGATACCGGAATCGCCGAGGTGGTTACCGCTGGCCTTGAATCCGTGTGTTACCAGACCCTCGACCTGTTGGAAGCAATGGGTGCCGATGCCGGCGCCCGGCCGACGGCCCTGCGGGTGGATGGCGGCATGGTGGTGAATAACTGGCTGACCCAAACGTTGGCGGACATCCTCGGTATCCGGGTCGACCGGCCAGTGGTCACTGAAACCACCGCATTGGGGGCGGCCTACCTGGCGGGCTTGCAGGTCGGATTGTTTTCCTCTCTGGAGGAGGTTGCCGGGCGCTGGCAGTGCGAGCGCAGTTTCGCTTCATCACTGGATGAGCGTTCCCGCCAGCAACGTCATGCAGGCTGGCGGCGGGCGGTGGAGCGGGTGTGTGTGAGAGTGGAGAATCGCTGATAGCAGGTTAGTATCACGGACAAACGGTCTGTTAGGGCGGATAAAAGTTGTGATCTACGTCACGCAATGTAATAAGATAGGCTTAGCCTAAGTAGTACTTTAGTAGTACCAAGCCAGAGGGCTAGTCAGGCTGAACAGAGGCCCATATCCATCTGGTACTTTCCCGAAGCCTCGATGTGGCAGGGAACAGGAGCAGACACCATGCAAGGGACAAATGTCGCAGCAGCGGCGCAGTTGGAGCACGCGGAGCATGCAGCTCGGCCCTGGCGCTTGGTCGTCACGGCACTGCTTGGTGCGCTGGCTCATACGGCTGTTTGCTGGATTGCCTTGCAACTGGATTTCTTTCGCGGCTCCACTTCAGCGTTCAATCAACTTTTCAGTTTGATCTGGTTAGGCCATGGGGCCATGGCGCTGGTATTGCTTAGTGGTTTCAGCCTGCGCCTGCAGAACCAGATCATGTCTTTGCTGGTGGTGCTCTGGTCAGTACTCGGCTTGCTGGTTTCTGCCTACTTTGTTGATCAGGTGCGCTTGTGTGTGATGGTGTTGTTCTTTGCCATTTTGCAGACCGGCGTGTTTCGCCTGTCGTTTCGCAGCTTTGTTACCGTCAGCACCCTGTGCGTGGCCGGCTATGCGGCCATCATCTGGCGGGTGGCGGCAGTCTACCCAGAAGCTATTGATGTCACCGCTGAAGTGATCCAGTGGTCTGCGTTTACCCTGATTACCGTGGGTGCGGTGCTGGTAGCGAATGAAATTTCCAGCATCCGGCGCCAGCTGATTGAGCGTAATGATCAACTCGGCAAAATTGTCGACCGGATTCAGGATATGGCGATCCGTGATGAGTTGACCGGGATGTATAACCGCCGCCATGCCACGGAGCGGTTAAGCAAGATTCGTGAAATGGGTAATCGGAATGCCTTCGGCTTTATGGCGCTATATGTCGATCTGGACCACTTCAAGCGGGTTAATGATAACCATGGCCATCACGTCGGCGATGAAGTGCTGCGCGAGTTCTCCAAAATGGTCCGGGACTCTTTAAGCGGCAGAGATTTTGCCGCTCGCTTGGGTGGCGAAGAGTTTCTTGTGGTGCTGGTGAAAACCGACAGGGAGCAGGGATTGGCGATGGCGGAGAAACTGCGTGATGCGGTTACCCAGTTACATTTTCCGTCGGCTCCCGGTTTGAAAATGAGCGCTTCGCTCGGTGCCGCTGAATTCAAGGCGGGAGAATCTCTGGATCAGCTGCTGGCTCGTGCCGACGCCGCGCTGTATCGTGCCAAGCATGGAGGGCGCAATCGCGTCTGTCTGGCTTCGGAGGAGTCGGCATGATTGCCGATCTGGATCGCGCAAGACAATTGGCGGTAAATGAGCAGAGGCTTGTTCGACGCCATGTGAATCTGGCGCTGGCTACTAGTCTGGTGCATACCGCTATTTGCGCCTTTTATCTCTGGGGCGGATATTTCTCTGCCACGGTGCCGGTTTTCCTCGGTCTGTTTGGCTGTGTGTGGCTGGGCAACCTGATTCTGTTAATGGCGGTGCGTAGCGGCTGGACCAAGACATTTCGTGATCCGAGCATCTCTCTGAGTCTGGCTTTGTGGCTGACAACCGGATTTCTGGCCAGTATCTACTTCGTTGAAACGCCGGAGCAGAGCAGTGTTTTCGGTGCCGTCTCCACGGATGGATTTCGTATCAGCGTGATGATGGTGTTTTTCGCTGCCATGTTGCTGGCCTCTTTCCGCCTGAACTTCTGGAAGCTTACGGTGCTGGCATTGTACGCATCAGGTGGTTATGCGCTGGTGCTGTTGCTGGCCTTTTCCGATCACGGTATCCGTTTAAGCTTTACTGTCGAGTGGCTGCAGTGGCTTATTTTTTCCATGACCGCCGGAGCGTTCGTTGTTACTGGTGCCAGTATCAATGCACTGCGTAGTAGTTTGTCTGGCAAGAACGAGGAGTTGGGTAAGGCGTTGGAAATGGTTCGGGAAATGGCTATTCGCGACGAACTGACCGGCTTGTTCAACCGACGCCATATCATGGAAATCCTGCAACAGCAGCAGGCGCTGGCCGATTCAGGCGATTACCGGTTCTGCCTGTGTTATCTGGATCTCGATCATTTCAAACCAATCAATGACACCTACGGCCATGGTGTTGGTGACCAGGTGTTACGCCGTTTTGCTCGCCTGGTACATGACTCGCTGCGCGAGGCGGACTACACCGGTCGTCTGGGCGGGGAGGAATTCGTGCTGGTGCTGAGTCAGACCGGGTTGGAAGAAGCCTGGCAGGTGGCAGAGCGTTTGCGGGTTAGCTTGGAGAAGCAGCTGTTTACCGATCTGCATCCCGATCTACGGGTAACCGTGTCCATCGGAGTATCGGAGTACCGCATGGGAGAGCAAATTGACGAGGCGCTGAACCGTGCTGACGGCTGTTTATATAAGGCTAAGGAAAGCGGCCGCAACCGTGTTATTTGCGAGACCAATCTGGACAACGCGGCGAGCGCCTGACAGTTACCATTGCTGCGGGACTTTGCGCAGATCTGATAGTTCGTACCCTTCCTGTTTCAAAAAACCGAGCATGGCCTGATAGCTTTCGTGGTCAATTTCAGGTTGCCGTGCCATCACCCAGACATAATCACGCTTTTGTCTACCGATAATGGTGGTTTGATAATTCTCGTCCAGCCAGATGATTCGAAAGTCTGCTTTAAACGGCCACAGGAACTGCATCTTCCATACCGCATTCGAAGGGTCTTCGGTTACCCATGCGGTGGGCGTGTAGCGCTTCTTTTTCCCATCTGCGCTGCCCAGACGAAAGGTGAAGGTGGTGGCGATGGAGCCATCGTCATTCAGGTCGTAGCGTTCAATGCCATTCCACGCCTGACGCTCCGGCGGCAGCGGTATATGGGCAATTACATACCAATCGCCCATAAAGCGGGGAATATCCACGTTTTCCGCCAGGCTGATGGGATTGTAGCGGTGACTTTGGCAGCCGCCGAGCGTCATCACCATAAGGGCAAGTAGTAATACACGCATGACCATCGAGCTCCTCAAATATGACCTCTGGAAGAATGGCGTATCAGTAAACAAGACGCTGTGAAGGCCGTAAAAACAGAACCCCGCCGAAGCGGGGTTCTGTTTAGTGCTGAATGAGCAGACGACTTACATCATGCCGCCCATACCACCCATACCGCCCATGCCACCCATATCCGGCATGCCGCCACCAGCGCCTTTCGGCTCTGGCTTGTCAGCGATCATCGCCTCGGTGGTGATCATCAGGCCGGCAATGGAGGCCGCTGCCTGCAGAGCCGTACGGGTTACCTTGGCCGGGTCGATGATGCCCAGCTCCAGCATGTCGCCATATTCGCCGTTAGCAGCGTTGAAGCCATAGTTGCCCTTGCCGTTTTTCACGGTTTGCACAACTACAGAGGCTTCTGCGCCAGCGTTGGCAGCAATCTGACGCAGCGGTGCTTCCAGTGCGCGGGTGGTCAGAGCGATACCGACGTTCTGGTCTTCGTTGTCGACCTTCAGCTTGCCCATGTTGGCCAGGGCACGCACCAGAGCAACACCGCCGCCAGGTACCACGCCTTCTTCAATGGCGGCACGAGTAGCGTGCAGGGCATCGTCAACGCGTGCTTTCTTTTCTTTCATGGCAACTTCGGTGGCTGCGCCAACTTTGATCACGGCAACACCGCCGGCCAGTTTGGCAACACGCTCTTGCAGCTTCTCGCGGTCGTAATCGGAAGAGGACTTCTCGATTTCGCCACGGATCTGCTCAACGCGGGATTTAATGTCTTCCGCTTTGCCTGCACCGCTAACGATGGTGGTGTTTTCCTTATCGATGTTGACCTTCTCGGCGGTGCCGAGGTCAGCCAGAGATGCATTCTCCAGGCTCAGGCCCACTTCTTCGGAGATCACGGTGCCGCCGGTCAGGATGGCGATATCCTGCAGCATGGCCTTGCGGCGGTCGCCGAAGCCCGGTGCTTTAACCGCGGAGCACTTGATGATGCCGCGCATGTTGTTGACTACCAGGGTAGCCAGTGCTTCGCCTTCAACGTCTTCGGCAATAATCAGCAGCGGCTTACCGGATTTGGCAACCGCTTCCAGTACCGGCAGCAGTTCGCGAATATTGGAGATTTTCTTGTCCACCAGCAGGATGTGCGGGTGCTCAAGCTCCACCGACATTTTTTCCTGATTGTTGATGAAGTATGGGCTCAGGTAGCCGCGGTCGAACTGCATACCTTCAACCACTTCCAGCTCGTCCTGCAGGCCACGGCCTTCTTCGACAGTGATTACGCCGTCGGTGGTGAACTTGCCATCACGGTTGGAAACACGCTCCATGGCGTCGGCAATGATGTTGCCCACGCTGGTGTCGGAGTTGGCGGAAATGGTAGCAACCTGCTCAATCGCTTTGCGGTCTTTTACCGGAGTGGACAGCTTTTTCAGCTCTTCAACAACGGCTTCCACGGCTTTATCGATGCCGCGCTTGAGGTCCATGGGGTTCATGCCGGCGGTGACTGACTTCAGGCCTTCGGTAACGATGGCTTGTGCCAGAACGGTGGCGGTGGTGGTGCCGTCACCGGCGTCGTCGTTGGCCTTGGAAGCAACTTCCTTGACCATCTGTGCGCCCATGTTTTCGAACTTGTCTTCCAGTTCGATTTCCTTGGCTACGGTAACACCATCTTTGGTGATCAGCGGTGAGCCGAAGGATTTGTCCAGTACTACGTTGCGGCCCTTTGGGCCCAGGGTGACTTTTACTGCGTCAGCAAGGATATTGACGCCGCGCAGCATACGGGCGCGGCCTTCGTCACGAAAAATTACTTCTTTAGCCATGGTCATTCTTCCCTTGGTTAAGCTTTAAACGGAGATGGTGGTATCAGCCTTCGACAACGGCGAGAATTTCGTTCTCGCTCATGATCAGCAGTTCTTCACCATTCACCTTGACGGTGCTACCGGCGTACTGGCCGAAGATGACTTTGTCACCGACCTTGACGTCCAGTGGGCGTACTTCGCCCTTGTCATTGATCTTGCCCTTGCCTGCAGCAATAACTTCACCGCGGCTCGGCTTCTCGGCTGCGGAACCTGGCAGAACGATACCGCCGGCGGTTTTGGTTTCTTCCTCCTCGCGGCGTACCAGCACGCGATCGTGCAAAGGACGGATGTTCATTACGGTGTTTCTCCTTGTTGGTGTTTCGCAACGGGAAACCGGCGGGGACTTAAGGGTCCGCCGGGTGGCCGGGTTAGCACTCCTGTCTGGGGAGTGTTAGCACTCGGCCTTGGCGAGTGCCAATCATAGTGACCCGGTTGGCCGAGTCAATGGGATTCGCCAGTGGAGGGCTTGATGGGGGCGGTAGTGGTGGGTTTCAAGGGGGGCGTTGCTGTGGCAGTGATCTTGTCCGGTTAGAGGGTGTGCTTAGGGTTGCCGGGACCCGCCGTGAACCCATCCCTGGGGGCTTGAGTTCGGCATCCATGCCTCACACAGTCCCGGCAACCCTAAGCACACCCTCTAACCTCGCGCCGTGCTACTTCCAATCACCGGTAATGTTGGCAAGAAGCAGGATGCAGGCCCTTTGCCGTGTTTGACCTTTCCCGGGACCATCGAAGCCAGGGATGGCTGAGATGAGCTACATGGACGTACTTGCCGCGTGTCCCGGGAAAGGTCAAACACGGCAGAGGGCCGGAGAAGATCACTGCCCAAACGATCTGTTCAGCAGCCGCAAGCTACCGCGATGGCAACCCGGGATGAGCGATACTGTCATGGCACGCGAGGGCTTCGCTGACCATAATCGCCGCTTCGTCTGACCTGATTCGGGAGAGCAACATGAATGTGCAAGACAAAGTAGTAGTGGTAACCGGCGCTGGCCGTGGTTTGGGCCGGGGCATTGCCAAAATGTTTGCCAGCAAGGGCGCCAAAGTCGCCTGCGTGGACCTGAATCAGGCCGATCTCGACGAAACCGTGGCCCTGTGCAAGGCGGCCGGCGGTGATGGCAAGTCCTATACTGCCAACGTTGCTAAAGAGGATGACGTGGTCAAGCTGTTCAACGACGTGGTCGCCGATTTCGGCGCCCTGCACGGACTGGTCAACAACGCTGGCATTACCCGTGATGGCCTGCTGGTTAAAGCCAAAGACGGTGAAATCAGTACCATGAGCCTGCAGCAGTGGCAGGCGGTCATCGACGTTAATCTGACTGGTGTGTTCCTGTGTGGCCGCGAAGCCGCCGCCCACATGATTCGCCTGGGTGTTGAAGAAGGTGTGATCGTTAATATTTCCTCGCTGGCCCGTCAGGGCAGCTTTGGCCAGTCCAACTACTCCGCTGCCAAGTCCGGCGTGGCGGCCTTGGCTGAGGTGTGGGCAAAAGAGCTGGCGCGCTACAACATCCGTACCGGCGCCGTGGCTCCGGGCACCATCAACACCGACATGCTGGCGGCAATGAAGCCAGAAGCCCGTGATCGCTTGATCAGTGCGGTACCACTGAAGCGTCTTGGCGAGCCGGAAAACATCGGCATGACGGTGATGTTTATCTTCGAGAACGACTACTTTACCGGTCGCTGCATCGATCTGGACGGTGGTCTGCGTTAACGCTACGCCATGCCGGTAGCCGTCGATCCACAATCCGAGTTTGCTCACGCCGTGTACCAAATCATGGCGGCGATCCCGCCGGGGAAGGTGGCCAGCTACGGTGCCATTGCGGCGCAGGCGGGGTTTCCCCGTCATGCCCGCTTTGTTGGTCGTTTGATGGGGACCTTGCCGAAGGGCTCGACGCTGCCCTGGTGGCGGGTGATTCGCAGCGATGGCCGCTCCGGGATGACCGGGGCGGCGGCTGAGCGACAGCTGACACGGTTAGTGGCGGAGGGAGTGGTCGTCCTCGGTGGTCGAGTCGATATGCGTCGCTATGCCGCCTTTCTCTGAGCGCCGCCAGACATACCAGGACAATAGCACCGCCGGCACACCTAGTATGGCCGCATAGCTGAAGAAAATCGGGTAGCCGAACTGATCCACCACTTCGCCACTATAGCCGCCGATAAATTTCCCCGGCAGGGTCATTAATGAGCTGAACAGGGCGTACTGGGTGGCGGTGAACTGGCGGCTGGTGAGGCTCGACAGATAGGCAATAAAGCAAACATTGGCAAAGCCTGCGCTGAGGTTGTCGGCGCTAATGACCACTGCCAGCCATGTCAGGTTGGGGGTGCTAGCCGCCATCATGGCGAACAGCACATTGGTGGCTGCGACCATGGCCGCACCGACAATCAATGGACGAGCAATACCGTAGCGAACCACCACAATGCCACCGATGGCTGAGCCGGCGATGGTCATGAAAAACCCGAAAACCTTGGCCACGTTGGCAATCTCGTCCTTGGCGAACCCCATGTCGAGATAGAAGGGGTTAGCCATCACACCCATGGTGATGTCACTGATCCGATAGATCGAAATAAACAGCAACAGCACCGCAGCATGGCGGCCAAAACGGTTAAAGAATTCGATAAAGGGCATGGCTACGGATTGATGTAGCCAGGCTGCCACACCGTGGCTGAGAAACTCCCGTGGCGGAATATCGGGCTCTCTAACCAGTATCGTGGTGACTACGCCGACCAGCATGCAGGCAGCCATGCCCTGATAGGCAATCGCCCATGACCAGTACTCGGCCAGATAGAAAGCCCCCGCACCGGCCACCAGCAGTGCCAGCCGATAGCCGAAGATATAGCCGGCCGCCATGGCGCCTTGCAACTCCTCCGGGGCAGATTCAATTCGGTAGGCATCAACGCAGATGTCCTGAGTGGCGGAGCAGAACGCCACCAGCAACGCTAGCCAGGCAAAACGTTCAAGGTGGCCGACCGGGCCGGTGGCCGTCATCAGTAGCAGGGCGGTGATGATGCCTGCCTGAGCCAGCAGTAGCCAACTGCGTCGTTGACCCAGCCAGCGGTGCAGAAAGGGCAGACGTAGCTGGTCGACCACGGGCGACCACAGTACTTTGATCGAGAATAGTATGCCGACCCAGCTGAAGTAGCCGATGGTGGCCCGTTCAATGCCGACATCCCGCAGCCATGCAGACAGGGTGGAGAATACCAACAGGAACGGCAGGCCAGCGGAAAACCCGAACAGCAACATGATCAGAACCCGGGGCTGACTATAGGCCAGCCATGCATCGCGCAGGGTGATCCACATAATTACTGCTCCAGTCTTGCCGTGCCGGGGATTCAACAAGCCGATATAGTCTGCATTTGTGCCGTGGATAACAAGCAACAGTGCTGGCGCTAAACAAAAGCGGGGTGACGAGTCTGGCCGCAAACCGCTATAGTCCCGGACAAGACAAAAACAAGAACAGGATCACAATTCCCCCATGAGTGACCGTGATATCAGCATTCTGGTAGTCGATGACGCCAAGTTCTCCAGTGCCGTGGTCGGGCGCACTCTGAAAGCTGCGGGTTACACGGACATTCGGCATGCATCGTCGGCAAGTGCGGCACTGGCGCTGCTGGAGGAGCGGCCGGTGGCAGTGTTGGTGGCTGACTGGTTGATGCCGGAGATGGATGGTCTGGAGCTGACCCGGCGGGTGCGTCAGTTGGATGAGTCCACTAACCGCTACACCTATGTGATTCTGCTCACCGCGAAGGAAGGGGTATCTGCCCTGAAAACCGCGTTTGATGAAGGCGTGGATGACTTCGTTAATAAATCCGCAATGAACGATCAGCTACTGCCTCGAGTGATGGCGGGGGAACGCATCACCCGGCTACACAATAGGGTGCTGATCGAAAATCAGCGGCTGATTGATGCCAATGCCAGGTTGCGCAAACAAACCACCATCGATCCGCTGACCGGCTATGGCAATCGTCACTATGCTTTACGTCGTCTGGATGATGCCCTGCGTCAGGCCCGTCAGCGCGGTGGTGCCGCCTGTGTGTTGATGATTCGCATCGACCATTATGCGCAGCATGAATCTCGTCACGGTAAGGCGCTGATGCAGCAGCTGGTGCTGGCGTTTAGTCGTCGGCTACGCCAACTGGTGCGCCCAATGGATATTCTGGCCCGTATTACCCCGGATCATTTCTGTTTGATTACCCATCAACCGGAGGCCGCCAATGCCACACCGGGCAGCTTTCGTCGACTCTACGATGGCCTTAACCATCGAGCCTATAAAACCGCGGGTGGCTTTTTCCAGATGTCAGTCAGCGCCAGCTTGATTCGCGCTTTCGAAAAAGACGAAATCGATGCGGAGCTGATGCTGACGCGCTCTACGCGTGGTCTGGATGCCTCCCGTGACAGCAAGCGGATCACCGAGCAGGCGATTGCCGGCTGATATTTGGCACCTGATTGGTGCTGGCAGCATGGGGGCGCTCGCCGCCAGCAGGTTGTTGGCGGCTGGTTTTGATGTGCGGGTGATCAGTCGTCACGGGCAACCTCTACAGCGCAGACTGTTGGCGGCAGATGGCAGCCAGCATGCTGTTACTTTGCCGGCCGCCGGGGATGAGCCAATCCGACGTTTACTGGTTGCGGTTAAGGCGGGCGATACCCGTTTAGCGCTGCAACCATTGCTACCTCGCCTTTGCTTGGATGCACAGATATTGCGCCTGCAGAACGGTATGGGTTCTCTGGATGAGGTGCCTTTGCCTGCGTCCGTACGGGTGCTGCATCTGGTGACCACCGACGGCGCCTGGCGCCATGCTGAAGATATTCATGTTGTCGCCGAGAATAGCACCTTGATCGGTGATGGCGGCGATACACCGCCAGATTGGCTAGCTGGTCTTTTGCCGCACTGGCCGGGATTAAGGTGGTGTCAGGACATTGATCGGGCGCAGTGGCAGAAACTGGCGGTTAATGCAGTGATTAATCCGCTGACCGCCCTGTATCGTTGCCGCAACGGCGAGTTGCTCGATGGCGCCGAGTGCGAGCAGAAAATGGCGGAGCTGGCATCGGAAGTTGATCAGTTGCTATCTGCCTGCTACCCGGATTGGCCCATGGATACCCTGCAGCGCAGTCGGGATATTGCCCGGCAGACGGCGGCCAATACCTCGTCCATGCTGGCGGATGTTTTGGCCGGCAGGGAAACCGAGCTGCGTTTTATCAATGGTTACCTGTTACGTCAGGCCCAGCGTCTGGGGCTGGCGCTGCCCGCGCATCAATCCTTGACCTGCCAGCTGTGAATCCCTAATGTGGCCGCGCCTTGAGGTGCGCTTCGCTTTGCAAGAAGTCCAGCGTTAAACGGGAAGCAGGTTAGATGCCTGCGCTGCCCCCGCAACGGTAACCGGTGATAGATCACCACATGCCACTGTGTGAAAACATGGGAAGGCGGTGATCTGGCAAGACCACACCGGGAGCCCGGATACCGGCCTGAGGCAAATGTGCGGCAGATGAATGTTCATCTCGCCGCATCCGATGTACGGCGGGTGCACTCGGGAGGACAATCATGTTCACACACCCTCTGCGTTACGCAGGCGCATCACTTTGCGCTCTGTTTCTGGTTTCAACGTGTTTTGCTGACGAGCGTCTCGACGACGTGGTGATCAGTGCGTCGCGACTAACTCCGGTGGCGGATCTTTTGCCGGCAGGTACGATTATTCTTGGTCAGCAGGAGCTGGCGGATATTCCTGCCAATAATCTGGCCGATGTGCTGGATACGGTGGCCGGCGTCAATGGAAGTCGCTTCTACGGCATCAACGGCGCAGAAAGTGGTGTCGATCTGCTCGGTTTTGGCGCCACTGGCACGCAGAACACTCTGATTCTGTTGAATGGCCGGCGACTCAATGATGTTGACCTTTCTGCGGTGGATTTTTCATCCATTCCGCTCAATGTTATTGAACGGATTGAAATTCTTCCAGCCAGTGGTGCTGTGCTCTATGGCAATGGAGCTGTGGGTGGTGCCATCAATATTGTCACGCGCCAGCGCCACAAGAACGGTGCCGGTGTAGAGCTGTTGGCAGGGGATTACGGTACCGCTGGTGGGCGTCTTTACGGAGGCCGTAGCGATGAGCAGCGTAGTATGTTTGCCGCCGTGCAGGGTTTCGATAGTCATGGCTACCGCGACCACAATCGCAGTCAGCAGCAAACCGCCTTTGCTGACTGGCGGGTAGATACGGCAGAGGTTGATGCCGCTTTAACGGTATTGGCAGATAACCAGAGGCTGCAGTTGCCAGGCGCCCGTCGTGTCGACCCGCTTAACGGTATCAATGAGCCGAAAGATAATCCCACTGGTGCAAGCACACCGAATGACTGGGCCGATCAGCAAGGCTTGCAGATTCTGCCCGGTGTTGTCTTCGAGTTGAGTGATACGGTGCGGCTACATCTTGATGGCGGTTGGCGCATCAAACTTCAGCAATACTTTATTGATGGTGGCTTTGGCTACACCAGCTACACCGAAGCGGAAACTGTTCACTTCAGTGTCAATCCGCGCTTGGCCGGTAATTTACAGACCGGTGCAGTGGCCCATCAATGGACCCTTGGTCTGGACTTCTATGACAGTCAGTTCCAGCGGGATGTGTCGCTGGATCAGAATTCGTTTAACCAACCCATTCACCAGATTGATATAGTCCAGCGCAATACAGGTCTGTACCTGATGGACAGTATGGCACTGACCGATTCCACATTGCTTAGTGCCGGATTCCGTCATGAATGGATGTATACCACGGCAAAAGATCGTTATGACCCGACTGCTCCCACGGTGCCCTGTTGTGGTGATGCCGAGGCACAGCCATTCGATATTAGCCAGACGGCACAGATGTGGAATCTGGGTCTGCGGCAGTATATCAACGACCGGTTTTCGTTATTTGCCAATCTTGAAAAAAGCGCCCGCTTTGCTTCGGTGGATGAGTTTTTTGAGCTCGATCCGGTGCTGTTTGTAACTTCTCTGGATCCACTAGAAGTGCAGACCGGGCGTCTGGCCAGCGCAGGAATCGGCTGGCATGAATCGGGGCAGCGGGCTGTGCTGACGTTCTGGGAAGGTGATTTCCGCAACGAGATCCACTATGACGCCAATGCTTTTGAGAACATAAACCTGGATCCAACGCGGCGTTACGGGGTGTCACTGAACAGTCGTTGGCAGGTGCGTGAATCGCTCTGGCTGACCGTCAATGGCAGCTATCAACGGGCCCGCTTTAGTCAGGGTGCATATAAGGATAACGAGGTGCCTCTGGTGCCAAGACAAAGCGGCTATGCTCGGTTGGACTGGCAGGCGATGTCCTGGTTGTCGTTGTCCGTTGCCCAGCGCTATATCGGTCGACAGTATTTTGATAACGACCAGAGCAATACCTTTGGCCAGCGAATTCCGTCTTACCGGCGTTCCGATCTGCAACTTAAGATGGCCAGCCCCAAAGGCTACTGGATGCGTGCCGGTGTATATAACCTGGAAGATAAAATCGTATTTGATTATGGTGTTAGCAGCAGTTTCAGTCCGGGGGTTTACAATGCTTACCCGTTACCGGATCGTCATATGATGGTATCTGTGGGAGTGGATTGGTAATGACCGACAAGAATCGCATTAGTCGTGTAGTAACCCGCTCAGGTGATGGTGGCGAGACCGGTTTGGCGGATGGTAGCCGCTGGCCAAAAGACGCGCCGGTGATTGCCGCATTGGGTGATCTGGACGAGCTGAATGCGATGATCGGCATGCTGCGTAGCCGGCTCGCTGTTGATCAGTTTACGCTGCTGGACACCGTCCAGCAGCGTCTGTTCGATCTGGGTGCGGAGCTGGCGGTGCCGGGCACCACTCGGTTGACGGATGCAGATGTGGACGAGATCGAGGCTGCAGTGGAGCAGCTCAACCAGCAGCTGCCACCACTGCGCGAATTTGTTTTACCGGGAGGCCATCCGGACGCGGCGCTTTGCCACCTGTGCCGTACAGTGGCACGGCGGGCGGAGCGTGCTCTGGTTGCCGCTGGCCGTGATCAGCAGCACGGCGCCACGTCACTGCGCTGGCTCAACCGGCTGTCTGACTTCCTATTTGTGCTGGCGCGTACGCTGAATCGGATTAACGCCAGCGCGGAGCCGCAGTGGCGTCCGCGCTGATCAGCATTCGCTGGCAGCTTCTTCAGCGGCACCCAGTGTCTCGGTTTCCGCTGAGCTCTGCGCAATGCACTCTCCGAGCGCAGCAGCAGGGGACTGCAGTGTCAGGTCTCTTTCTATGGCATCTTCCTGCACCGCTTGCGCGGCCTTTTCGACGCCAATGTGATGTGTGGCAAACCCGGTTTGCACCACCTGATTAAAGGCAATGCCGAGGATCTTGCCGTTGAATGGCGCAAGAATTGCGCTGCCGGAATTGGTCACCGGATCAATCACAGAGCCCAGCACCTGACCTTCGCGTACCTTATCGCCCAGTTTGACTTGCGACATCAGGATGCCGCCCTGGTCCGCCCGTACCCAGTCGGATTGATAGAACACGGGCTGAGGTGCGCTCCAGAAGCGCTTACTCTTCTGGATGCCGAGATTTTCCAGCAGAGTTTCGATGGACTGTACGCCAGCATCGACAGCGTCTTCATCAAGCTGATGTGGGCCACCAGCCTCCATGGTGACGGCTGGGATGCCGACATCATTAGCTGCCCGACGCAGGGTGCCTTTAGCGCCAACTCCATGCAGTACGGTGATGCCACCAAACTGGCGGCTGAAATCAAAAACGTGCTCGTCTTTCAGGTTGCCGCGGATCTGGGGAAGGTTGGTGCGCTGTAACGAGCCGGTGTGCAAGTCCACCAGGAACTGGCACTGGCGAATCACCTGACTGAAAAGGGAATGACCGGTTCGATCCGCTGCGCTGCCCGTGGGGCTGCCGGGAAAGTGCCGGTTTAGATCGCGCCGGTCGGAGAGGTAGCGGCTGCTGCGTCGAAAGCCATCCAGGTTGACTATGGGAATGCCGATGACGGTGCCGCTCATGCCGGCGGGTTCAAGCTGGTACATCATGCGCCGCACCATTTCGATTCCGTTCAGCTCATCACCATGAATTGCTGCGGTCAGACAGACACGGGGGCCGGGACTCTCGCCGTGGGCAACCAGTACCGGTACCGGGGTGTCGATGCTTTGGAAGGACTGCACTGGCTTCCAATAAAGCGTGCCGAACTCCCCCGGTAGCACCTCGCCGCCAAGAAGTTGCAGCGCTCCCCGTGACTCCAGCGGAATGGCTTCGCTGACAGCTATCGGCTGCTCCGCTGTTGGAGTCGCCAGAGTGACATCGTCCTCATCGGCCAGTTCGGTGGCGTTCAAGGGCGTGGCAAAGCTGGTCAGGCACAGGGCCAGACTCAGAGCATTACGCATGATGATTGATCCCGGGTTGCAGGGTTGGTAGTTGTCGGTTCGACGACAGCAGCAAGAAAGGGTTCCTTAGCTTTGGTCAGCAAGTGCATTACGCAGTCGCAGGTGGCTGCGCAGGCTGCGGGAAATTCTGTCAACCAGAAGGTTGAGAGCCACGCCAGCGGCAATTAACACCACGGCCCGGTCGATGCGCAGTTCGCTAAAGGCTGAGTCAATGTAAAAGCCCAGTGTGGTGATGCCAAGAATGCCGAGAATTGCGGTTTCGCGCATGATGATTTCCCAGCGGTAGAGCAAAAAAGCGAGAAAATTGGGGTAGATTCTTGGTAGTACTTCAAATGCATAGCGATTCAAGCCGCCACTGGCATCGCTGCGTAAAGTCAGGCTGTCGGTGAAGCGGCCACTGAGGTGAGCGACGATGGCGCCAGTATGCAGGGCCAGGGCCAGTATGCCGGGCAACATGGACGGGCCAAGCAGTAGCACAAAGACAAAAGCCAGCAGAAATTCCGGCAAGGTACGAAAGATCACCAATAGTCCATGACCACCGGCACGGCTAAAACGGTTACCGAACTGGGATGAAATCAACGGGAACAGTACCAGAGCGATGATGCCAGTCAGCAACATGGCGGCGGTGCCCAGTATCAGAGTATTGCCCAGCCCGGGCAGAATCTGTTCCTGGCCGAGCATGGAAAGCCAGTCAGTTAGCTGATGCCATTGCCAGTCATGCTGGCGCATGGGTGCGGGAATTATATCTTCAGTGAAAAACCTATTCAGCGCCCCTTCGGTATAGTTCGCCCGCGGTGGCGCCCAGAGCAGGGCGGCTGCTATCCACAGGGGGAGAAGTGATGGCCTGAACCACCAGCGTATGGACAGGATGATGCCAAGAAATAAATACAGTAGTGCAGCTCCACTACTGTAGTCGCCCTGTCGAAAGGCGGTCTCCAGGTGAAAGCCGATGGTGGGCAAGCCGATAAAGCCAAGAATTGCCGATGCCCGGACGGCGCACTCCAGCCGATAGGCGCCATAGGTTTTCATATGCTGCCAGACCAGGGGCAAACGGGCGTAGAGGAACACGCTGAAGGCGTCACTGCGTGGGGTCAGGGCAAGGGCGGGAGCCCGATCTGCTTCTTCAAGGAACTCACCGAAGACCTTGGCGAAGATACCACTATAAGGAATAGCAATTGCCAGTAGTCCGGTTAGCGCAGAGAGTCCAAAAACCTGTAGAAAAAGGAGCCCCCAAAACAACTCGTGAACGGCGCGGATAGTAGCGCTGAAGGCTCGAACGATGCGCCAGCGCCATAGTAGAGCCAGCAGAAAACCGCAGGTAAAGCCCAGCACCACACCCTGAATAGCAAACGACAGGGTATAGCCAAGCGCACTGCCAATTTGCTCGGTCGCGAAAAAATCCGGACTTATAAAGCCGCTGCTGATACGTTCCAGCTCCATGCCTGGGTCGCGGGTAGTGATGCTGATGTCTGCGATAAAGAAAGCCAGCAGGCCTGCCAGTCCAAGCCATAGGGTGGTGCGACGAAAGCCACTGGCAGTGGTATTCATGGGCGTCGGTAAAGTATGTCGAGATCATGCTTCGACAACTGGTTGCTGGCGCCATCGATAACAATCTGGCCGTCCTTCAGGCCAATAATCCGATCGCAGCAATTCAGCGCTAGCTGACGATCATGCAGAGCAACCACGGCGGTGTCATGGCGCGCCAGCGCTAGCATCAGCAGTGATTGTGCATGGTGCTCATCGACGCTGGAAACCGGTTCGTCAGCCAACAGCACAGGACGTTGACTGAATAGCGCACGACCCAGTGCAGTACGCTGTGCCTGACCACCGGACAAGTGGTCAACACTAGTGCGTAACTTTTCACTGATGCCTAACTCGGTGGCCAGTTGGGTCACGGCTTCAAATTCGCGCCGTAGGGGCCGGATCAGATTGATCAGGTTATACAAGGCGGAATGATGTTCCAGCGCACCCATATAAATATTGTGAAAAACGCTAAGCATGGGCACCAGGGCGCCTTGCTGTGGGCACCAGGCAACTTGATCAGGCTTTTGCAAACGCAGTGCTTCCAGCAGAGTGGACTTGCCGGCGCCACTGGCACCCAGCAAGGCGACTTTTTCACCTTGCTGGATATTCAGGTTGAGTGATTGCAGTACCGTCACACCCTGTCTTTTCAGGGCGTGCTGATTAAACTGAAACACGTTAACGTCTCCGCCTATTAGTCCATCAGGCCAAGACTGCGGGCGGTTTCCAGAATTGGCAGGAAGTCATCATTACTGGCCGGAATAAATTTCTCTCTGGGGAAAGTGTCCAGCACATCGCGATCATCCAGCTCAAGCAGGGCCTGACGGACTTTGTCAGCAAACCCTTCGCCGAATTTTTGCTCGACATCGCCGCGAATCACCCAGTGATAATCCGGATAGGGAGGGGTGGTCCAGATAACGCGTACTTTATCCGGGTCGACCTTGCCTTCGGCCAGCTCCCTGTCCCATACCTGATAGCTCAATGCGCCCACTTCATAGGCGCCACTTTGCACCAATGCGATGGTGGCGCTGTGATCACCACTGAAACCTACCCGGCTGAAAATTTCCTCTGGTGATTTGCCGTAATGCTCACGCAAGAAAAACTCGGGCATCAATCGGCCAGAAGTAGAGCTTTTGGAGCCAAAAGTGAAACTGCGTCCTTCTATGCCCTCGGGGAAGTATTCGCTGGGCTGCAACCCGGTGTCAGCGTGGGCAATAAAGTAGCTCACGTACTGAGGGTCTTCTACGCCTTGAGCGATGGCATAGCTGCCAGGTACCAGCTGCGTGGCTTGAACGCCGGATAGTCCACCAAACCAGGCTAACTGAATTTCGTTATTGCGAAAGGCAGTAACAGAAGCAGAGTAGGATTTAACCGGAACGTAGCGCACTTCAACGTCCAGGGTGTCACTCAGGTAGTTCGCTACCTTGTTGAAGCGGGTCATCAGGCGTGCTTCGTCCTGATCAGGTATGGCACTGAAAATCAGTACCGGCTTTTCTTCGCTGGAGGGGCTGCAAGCTGCAATGGAAAATGCCGTACACAGGACCGCCATGGCGGCCATAAATCGCTTGTTCATACTGCTCTCCGTTCAATGGGGAGAAACACCGGACTGTGCCGCCTGATTCCGTGTGTCCGGCAAGACACGGGGCGGATGATGCTTCTAGGGCGTAGCCTGTAACCACTGCTGCACGTCTTCCCGGCTGCCCTTAAACAGAATCTGGCCGGTCCGTTGCTGCAGCATATAGTCATACATCGGGTCGTAATAGTCGCGCAGTAGCGGCTTAATCCATAGTCGGTGCAGGCTGGTATCGCCATTGTCCTGCTGTCGTTGTAGTGCATCTACCAGCAGGCCGCGCAACTGTTGGTGGCGGGCGCCACCCAGGCGGCGTCGGATCCGGTCAATACTGTCGAGTAGTTCTGCGCCGAGTTTTTCTTCGGCCTGATCAGCAAACCATTGGCGATACTCTGCCAATGGGCCAAGCACATAATCTTCCAGGGTGACTTCCACCCGGCTATCCAGGGATTCTTCAATCAGAACTCTGGAACCGTCACGAATGCGTTCTTGCAGGGGGAGCGGCAAGTAACAACGGCCGATCAGCCTGCTCTCATCCTCGAGGATGATCTGTCGATGATTGGCCGTGGATTGCTTCAGCATGGTTACTGACAGGGTGTTTTCAAAGTCTATCTGGGCCGGTTGACCGCCCGGGCGACGGCCAAAAGCAGAGCCTCG
This sequence comes from Alcanivoracaceae bacterium, assembly GCA_029210325.1. Lineage (GTDB taxonomy): Bacteria > Pseudomonadota > Gammaproteobacteria > Pseudomonadales > Alcanivoracaceae > PGZG01. The sequence goes on from JARGPU010000008.1 coordinate 19,687, forward strand.
ATGGTGGGCGATGCCCTCCAGATCAATACTGTTATCCAGCTTTTCAATGACCCGGGTTTTGCCACTGCCGGTTGGGCCGCACAGGACTAGCAACGGCAACTGTTTGATCTGATTGTCGAGTTCGGCCAGCAAAAAGCGCCGCATTGCCTTATAGCCACCATTAACCAGCGGGATATCAACGCCGCCATCGTGCAGCCACTGCTGTACTGTCTGCGAGCGCAGGCCACCACGAAAGCAATACAGCACGCCATCAGAATGTTTTTTAGCCCACTGTTTCCAAGCTGATATTCGAGCCTCGCGGACCTGACCACCAACCAGTTGCTGACCTAGTTCTATTGCCGCTTGCTGACCATGCTGTTTATAGCAAATGCCAATGCGGTGGCGTTCGTCGTCATTGAGCAGAGCAATGTTGTCGCTATGGGGGAAGGCGCCGCCGGCAAATTCAACCGGGGCACGCACATCCAGCATGGGCACCTGATTAAGAAAAAGACGACGGTAATCGGTGATTCGTTGCATCAGGAAGTATCAGCCTTGCGCCAGAGCCTTTTTCTTTTCCCGTTCACTCTTCGGCTTCCACTGCAAGGAGCCAAGGAATACAAGGCGCATCTGCTGGGCAGACTGATCGTGCAACCAGTCCACCTCGGCGTCATTGTCGGGAGGCAGGTCGAGCAGTTGCTCAGTGGTGGAGATCATAATGTTGACGATCAGTGACGAGATCATCTGCAACTCTTCAGTGCTCAGCCGGTTGGCTGTGGGGAAGCGGGCCAGGTCGGTGGCTAGTTCACTGATAAACAGTGCCGTGCCCTGACGAACAGCGGTGCGCAGGGCTCGGCTGCCACCGAAGCGTTCCTTGGCAAGAAACTGGAAGTAATCGCGATTGGCCTGTACGTAGCCGATATAGGTCTGCACCGAACGGTTGATCAGACTGTTGGCCGGCAGAGGTGCGCTGCGTGCTTCGCGCATCATCTGGCGCAGGGCGCGCAGGGCTTCCTCCACTAGAGTCAGTCCCAGTTCGTCCATGTCGCGGAAGTGGCGATAGAAGGCGGTGGGCACTACGCCGGCATTTCTGGCGACTTCCCGCAGGCTAATGCTGTTAAAGCTCTGCTCGCCTTGCATTAGCTCTAGAGCAGCATCCAGCAGGGCGCGACGGGTGCGCTGCTTGCGCATGTCCCGGCGTCCGGTCTCGTTTTCTTCTTCTTCATGGCGGCTGCGACGCCGGGTCACTCTGGTCATGCCCATGTCCGATAGCCTCAAATTGTGGGTGATTGTACCGGAAAATACAGGTGTAACCACAGTGGAATTCCCTTCTGTTGCTGCAAGCTAATGAATTAAAAGGATATATACATTATTTGTGAACAGTCGTTGACTTTATGTGCTGTCGAGCATTATTGTGCACACATGTTAACTATCATGGTGACAAGACGATGATTTCAGCGCTTCGCCCACTGACCCGAATCGGCCACTGGCTAGCCACCCCTGTGCTGCCGGAGTCCTATCTTGAGCTAATTAATCCGCTGCTCGGCGCTGGTCTGCGTGGCCGTATTGAGCGTCTGGTTCGCGAGTCTGATCGGGCTGTTTCACTGGAGATTCGGCCAAATCACCAATGGCAGGGCGCGCGCCCTGGTCAGTATGTTCGTCTCGGCATCGACGTGGATGGTGTGCGTCACTGGCGCTGCTACTCGGTGAGCTCGGCCAAGGCCGGTCGCAACGATACATTTACAGTCACCGTTAATGCGATTGATGGTGGACAAGTGTCCACCTGGCTGAACTGGCATGCTCAAGTGGGCATGGTGGTGATGCTTGACCAAGCGGCCGGTGACTTTGTTTTGCCACAAGGGGAACTGCCCAAGTTGTTGTTCGTCACCGCCGGTAGCGGTATTACCCCGGTAATGGGCATGCTGCGCTCCATGGCTGCCAACGGTCAGGCGGCAGATGTAGTGCATCTGCACTACAGCCCGGATGACGCCCACAACCTGTTTGCCGAGGAGCGCCGTGGTCTGTCTCTGGCCCATGGTTGGAAAACACTGAACCAGCTTACCCGCAGCCGCGGTGACCAGCATTTTTCGTCGGCGCAGCTTGATGCGCTGTGCCCGGACTGGGCGGAGCGTCTGGCCTATGCCTGCGGCCCCACAGCATTGATGGATGCGACGGCGGCCCATTGGCAGCAGGCCGGTCTGGCAGAGCAGCTGAAGCAGGAGAATTTCCGCCCGGCACTGAAAGCAGTTGCCGCCGGTGCTGGCGGCGAAGTGCGCTTCTGGAATAGCGAACGGGTTGCCGAAGGCGCCGGCGACAAGCCGCTGCTGGAGGTGGCCGAGCAGGCCGGTTTGATGCCCAAGCATGGCTGCCGCATGGGCATTTGTCAGGGTTGTCTGGTGACCTTGAAAGAAGGTCAGGTCCGTGATCTGACCAGCGGCGAAGTATTTGGAGAAAGCGGCGACATGGTGCGCATTTGTGTTTGCGCCGCCGCCGGCAACGTCACCCTCGAATTGTAAGGAGAGCCATCATGACTGCAGCAATGAAAATCGATTCCAGCCTGATTGAGAAAGCTCGCGCGCGCCGCTTGCCGGTGGATCTGACTGATGCTCAGGTGCAGCAGTTTGGTGCCGAGATTGAGGCGGTGCGCAAGAAAATCATGGATAGCCTGGGCGAAAACGACGCCCGCTATATCCGCCGTATGATCAAGGTACAGCGTGCACTGGAAGTGGGTGGCCGCGGCCTGTTATTTGCCGGCATTTTGCCGCCAGCCTGGTTGGCTGGCACGGCCATGTTGGGGGCGGCCAAGATTCTGGAAAACATGGAAATTGGTCACAACGTTATCCACGGACAGTGGGACTGGATGCGCGACCCGCAGATCCATTCTTCTACTTGGGAGTGGGACAATGTTTGCCCGTCTGACCAGTGGCAGCATTCCCATAACTATATGCACCACAAGTGGACCAACGTGGTGGGTATGGATCGCGACGTCGGTTACGGTATTTTGCGGATGAGCGAGAAGCAGCCCTGGCACCCCGCCCATCTGGCTCAGCCGGTGACCAACGCCATGCTGGCCACTTTCTTCCAGTGGGGGGTTGCTCTTCATGATGTGGAGTTCGAGCGTGTGCGCACGGGCGAAAAAAGCGTCAAGGAAGCGTGGGGCCAGCTGAAGCATATCGGTAAGAAGGTTCGTAAGCAGGTGGTAAAGGACTATGTCCTGTTTCCGCTACTGGCCGGTCCGTTCTTCCTGCCGGTATTGACGGGCAACATTACCGCCAACCTGATCCGTAACCTGTGGGCCTACATGATTATTTTCTGTGGCCACTTCCCGGACGGTGTCGAGGACTTCCTGCCGGAAGATGTGGAGAACGAGGACAAGGCGCACTGGTATTTGCGCCAGCTGCTGGGCTCGGCCAATATCTCCGGCGGCAAGCTGCTGCATATTATGAGCGGTAATCTTAGCCACCAGATGGAGCATCACCTGTTTCCAGACATGCCCAGCAACCGGTATGCTGAGGCGTCCGCTGAGGTGCAGGCCATCTGTAAAAAGTATGGTCTGCCCTACAACAGCAAGCCGTTACACCGCCAGTTTGGCTCGGTGCTGCGTAAGGTAATGCGTCTGTCATTGCCGAATGGCAAGCCGAAAGCGGAGCTGGCAACAGCCTGATCGGAGAGCAGAATGATCAAGATAATCGATACCGTGCGTAGCGTGCTGGAAAGCACAGTGAAGTCAGGCACGGTGCGGGTTGAGAATATCCATAATATGGTAGTGGATTATGCTCGCGGATTTATCGAGCAGGAAGACAAGGAAGTGGATCGCGACACTATCTATCAGCTGGTGCGCGATATTACTGCTGAGATAGGCGGTTTTGCTGACGATGTCATGGATGTGGCGGAAGACGCCCGTGAAACCGTGAAGAAGTCTGATCAGAGCTGATTGCTGCAGTCATTCTGCTCAAAAAAAACGGCGCTGCTGACAGCGCCGCTTTTTTTTGCCGAAGCCGGAGCAAGTCCGGTTTCGGCATAGTGAAAATCAGCTCTCGATGGTGCGGATCTCACCGGCCAGATGCGGCTTGATGCCATCCGCGCCGAGCAGACGGAAGTCCATGCCACCGGTGACTTCCTGCTGGGCGAATTTTACCTTGGCAGGGATGAACAGCGGCAGCTTGAAGCTGACATCGACACTAAAGGCCGTTTGTGGGAACTGCGCTTCCAGCTCCGCCAGACAGCGTGCCTTCGACCACATTCCATGGGCAATCTGGCGCTTGAAGCCAAACAGCTTGGCAGTTAACGGGTACAGGTGGATCGGATTGCGATCACCGGATACAGCCCCATAGCGACGCCCCACATCACCAGGTACAGACCATTCTTTGGCGCCAGTAACCGGCTCGGCTTGCTGTGCCTCTTTTTTCTTGCTGCTGCCACCGCCAGTACGGAACAACATAAAGGACTCGCTTTCCCAGACCTGTTCGCCGGCGGTGCTGACGCTGGTGAGAATGGAAAACTCGTAACCGGAGTCACGTTTCTCCAAGGCACCGAAGCGGCACTCCACATCCAGCTGTTCGCGCTCCTGAATCGGCCGAAACTGAGTGATGCGGTTACGTACATGAACCAGTCCCATGGCTGGGAACGGGAAGCGTTCATCCAGTAGCAGGGTCATAAACAGCGGATGGGCGTGCATATGCGGATAGGTGATCGGCAAAGTGCCCTTACTGTTGAAGCCACACACCTTGCGATAGGCGGCCAAATGTTTGGGATCCAGCACAAGGTCACTCAGTCGGGCGCCAATCGCAGGCAGCTCCGGGTTCTTGCCTGGCTTGACGCCGGCGCGGATTACCGCCTTGGCAAACAGCGGTAGCATGGATGGCGCATTGCGCAGGTCACGGATAGCGAGTTCGGTCATGGAGGCAGCTCCCCTGCAGTAGATTGGCGCAAAGTATAGTCAGGCATCCTGCCAAGACGATTGGCCGGCGCGCCCTGCGGTTCCGGTGCGGGGGTGCCCTGTGATACATTCGGCGCTCTTGTATACCTCGGGAAACCACCTGCCGATGACCACTCTGACTGACTCCGGTGTGCTGCTGCGCATGGCTTATAAGGCGATGCAGAATGCGGGCGTCGACGCGGATGCAGTTCTGGCCAAGGTAGGCCTCGACAAATCCATTCTGACCCAGCCGGAGCTGCGCACGCCACATGATGCGCAGGAGTGGTTCTGGCAGGCCATGGAAGAAGTTTCCGGCGATCCCCATGTTGGCCTGCATATCGGCCCGCATATGCCGATCTTCAAGGGTCAGGTGCTGGAGTATCTTTTTCTGTCCAGCCCCACCTTTGGCGAGGGGCTTAAGCGGGCGCTGGATTACCAGCGTCTGCTATCTGATGCGGCCAACGCAGAATTGGTCGATCACGGCGAGCGGATGTTCCTCAAGCAAATGCTGTGGAGCAAAAAGCTGGCGCATCTGAACGAATGTGCATCGGTCGGCGTAATCAAGTTTTTCAGCTTTGTCACCGATGGCGCCTTTATTCCGATCGAAGTGCACTTTAGTCATCCACGCCATGCCGACCAGCGTGAGTACGAGCGGGTGTTCGGCTGCCCGGTTAAATTTGAAATGCGGGACGTGGGTATTTTCTTTGATCGCAAGTTGATGGATCTGCCATCCGCGCATCATGAGCCTGAACTACTGCAGCTGCATGAGCGTCTGGCCAGTGAGCAGATGGCGCGGCTGGAGAAACAGGACCTGGTTTATCAGGTCAGCCGACTTGTAGCCGAGCTGCTTGAAAGCGGTCATGCCAACCTGGAAGAGGTCGCCGCGCGTCTGGGCATCAAGCCCCGTCAGCTGCGTACCCGTCTGGCTGATGCGGGTACCAATTTTAACCAGTTGGTGGCGGAGTATCGTTGCAAGTTGGCCAAGCGGCTGTTGGCTGGCACAGATGAAAATATTGATGAGATCGTCTATCTGACTGGCTTTTCTGAGCCGAGCACGTTTTATCGTGCCTTCAAACGCTGGGTCGGCATGACGCCGATCGAGTATCGCAAGCTGAAGTCCGACGAGGACGCCAAGTGATCTCAGGCCGTCGTCTCTGCGGCGGCCTGCATCAATAACTGTTTGAATGCCGAGGCGGCTGGCGACAGCTGGCGCTCGCGCCTGTGGACCAGGCCGTAACGGGTCTGTATCTGCTCAACTCCCTGCACTGGCAAGTCCACCAGTGAGCCCGCCGCCAGTTGTGTACGGATGACGTTGACCGGGGCCATGCTGATGGCGTCACTGCCAGCCACCATGGCCACCAGCATGGCGACGTTGTCACATTCGATGCGGCGGGTCAGACCGCCGTGGGGTGCGCTTAATTGTTGCAGGGTTGCTTCGATGGCATCCGGCAGTCGCGTCAATGCGAACGGGAACTCCAGCAGCGCCGACCATTGCAGCTTGCCTCTTCCGGCTAGTGGATGACCGTGGCGACAGAATACCACCCCGGCGGGTTGAGGTAGCGGAGTGATGGTCAGCGCCGGGTCCTCGCTGAGTTCACGGGTGTCGGCGACAAACAGTTCGATCTCATGGGCCAGCAGGTCGTGGCGTAGAGCCTCCCAGTTGGCGGTATGCAGTCGCAAACGAATCCCCGGGTAGCGGTCGACAAATCCGGCGGCGATATGGTCCATCAGGCCGATGGCTGGGTAGGGGCCGGTACCCACCGCCAGCTCACCGGTTTCCAGTCCCTGTACCGCCTGAATCTCTTGCGTTAGTGCTTCTCGTGCGGCAAACAGGGCGCGCACATGGGGCAGGGCGGCGCGGGCATACACGGTGGCTGAGGCGCCATGGCGGCCGCGGTCAAACAGGCTGATGCCAAGCTGTTGTTCCAGCTGCTGGATGCTGCGGCTGAAGGCTGGCTGCGACAGGTGTACGGCCTCCGCTGCGCGGGCGAAGTTGCCGTGTTCCAGCAGGGCGAGGAAGTGCTGAAGCTGTCGGGTATCCATTCCTCAATGATGCGTATTACGCATTAAAAGTAAACAAATAATGCATTGGATGACTGGATTGAAATAGGTACAGACTGTGCAGACACACTATTGGAGGCTCCGCCATGACACGCTCACTGCTTATCACTTTGATGGCCGCGACCGCCCTGTTGGGCTGCGATCAGGCAGCGCCACCGGTATCGCAGGAATACCAGCTGCATCCGGAGCTGGCGGAGCATACCAGTCATTTTGACAAGCAGGTGTATCAGATCGGCGAGCGAATCTATTCCGCCGTTGGTTGGAACCTGGCCAACACCATCATGATCGAGGGCGACGACGGTTTGATCATTATTGATGTGGGCGAGTCCACGCCGCAGTCCGAGCAGGTTATGGCAGAGTTTCGGCGTATTACCGATAAGCCGGTCAAGGCTGTTATCTATACCCACCACCACCCGGACCACATTAACGGCACTGCGGCTTTTGTCTCTGCGCAGCAGGTTGAACGTGGCGAAGTCGAGATCATTGCCCACGAAAGCCTGGTTGAGCATGTGGTGATGCAGGGCGCCACGGTTGGCCCCATCCTGTCGCTGCGTTCCGGCTATTCGTTTGGCGTCGCGCTGGCGATCGAGAGCCCCGATGAAATGGTGGGCATGAATGGAGGTATTGGTCCGACGCCGGTGGTGGATTTGGAGAATGATCCCGGCTCTACTTTTATTCCGCCAACCCGTACTTTTTCTGATGAGGCTGAGTTACGCATCGCTGGTGTGTTGATGCAGATGGTGCATGTGCCCTCAGAGGCGGAGGATGAAATTGCCATCTGGCTGCCGGAGGAGAACATCCTGTTATCTGCGGAGGTAATTCAGGGGCCGACCCTGCCGAACATACATACCCTGCGCGGAACAAAGTTCCGTGATCCGGTGCAGTGGGTGAGGGCGTTGGACAAACTGCGCAGTTTTCGCGCGCAGGCGATGGTGCCATCCCATGGCCAACCTGTCATCGGCGCAGAGAACGTTGAACAAGTCTTGCGCATGACCCGTGATGGCATCGCCTATATCCATGACCAGACCATTCGCTATATGAACAAGGGCTACACCCCGGACGAGTTGGTCGAATTGGTGAAGTTCCCTCCCCATCTGCGTGATTACGGTCCCTACCTGCGCGAGTACTACGGCACGGTGAAGCATGCTGTGCGGCAGATCTACAATGGCTATCTGGGTTGGTTCGATGGTGATCCAACTACGCTTGACCCCACTCCGCCACTGGAAAAGGCACAACGTATGGTGGCCATGATGGGCGGTCGTGATCAGGTCATGCAGGCAGCCAATGATGCATTTTCTTCAGGCGACTATCAGTGGGCCGCAGAGCTGCTGACCCCGGTAGTGCGAATCAATCACGATGATATGGAAGCGCGGCGGATCAAGGCCGCGGCCCTGCGCAAGCTTGGCTATGCCAGCATGAATATCAACTGGCGCAACTGGTATCTGACTTCGGCTATGGAGCTTGAAGGCGAGCTGGACGTGGCTGCATTGGCGGAAGGTATGAAGCGGCCGTTTATGTCGATCACCATGATGCAGAACTTCCCGCCGATGGTATGGCTAAACGGCATGGCGCTGCATCTGGATGCTGATAAGGCGGAAGATACGGAGTTGGTGGTGGCTTTTGAGTTTGCCGATATCAATGCCTACCACGCGGTGGAGGTGCGCCGTGGCGTTGCTCAGGTGCATGAGAATGTGGCGGACGACCTGCCCGTGAGTGCCACCCTGAGCATGGAAAAGGCCTTTCTGGATCGCGTTCTGGCCGGGGAGGCTGGTCTGATACGTGGCATCGCCAGTGGTGATGTGCAGCTAAAGGGTAGCAAGCTCGATGTGGTCAAGTTTCTGTCCTTGCTGGATCCTCAGGACATCGGTGATCAGGGGCTAACGGTTCGATAGTTAATAGCCCGGGAGCTGTCACCAGCGTCGCTGCATTTCCAGAAAAGTGGCAGAGGCAGACCAGGTAATCATCATAAAGCCAGTCAGAGAAGTGATTGAAGCAATCAGCCTGACTGGCCCCTGAGGGGTGACATCTCCATAACCAAGGGTGGAGTAGCTAATGGCTGCAAAGTAAATGCATTCCATCAGTGATTGGTCTTGGGCACCCATGAGAAACCCGGCTTCCGGGAACTGCAGCAAAGCAAATACGCCGACACCGAAAATGGCCATGCCAACAAGGTGGGAGGCAAGCAGGCCGAACACCAACGTCAGAATATGCCGTCTTCCGTAGTTACTGAATAAGCGGCCCCGCTTGATCAGTGCAATCAGCGTTTCGTAATGGGCCAGCACGGTGGCGATAGTGCATAGCGCAGTGATCAGAATGGCGTGAAAGTGAATATCGCTCAAATAGAGTGATGTCATGATGTGCTGCTCTGCTTCTGAACACGGGACTCGATTTGATAACGTACCCGTTCGGCCAAACCAACACCAGCTTCGCTGAAAGTCAGGTAGGCATGATCAGCGCCCGCATGGCGAATAGCCTCCGCTTCATCGGGAAACATGGTATGGGCAACGATCAAGCCCTTGAAGCCACACTGGCGTAATTTACGTGCGGCAATCACCTTGGCTTCGATGTCGCTCATCGCCAAAATGACCGCTTCCACCTGCGGCATGCTCAGTCTCTCCCAGAATACCGGGTCTTCCGCATCGGCAAAGAAAACGTCTCTGCCGTTATCTTCATGTGTTTGCATTTTTGAAGGGTCTGAGTCCAGACCCATAAGGCGTGGCTCCAGCTCCTTGAGGTGGTCATAGGCGGCGCTGCCGGTGCGGCCCATTCCCATAATAAGCACTCTGGTGTTGTGCAATGAAATGGGCTGTTCATCCGGATGATGCAGGTTGCGCTCAAAGGGTGAAAGTCGATTTGCCAGGGATTCATAGAGTGGGTGGGCAATGCGATTTAGTGGTGCTGATACCATGAATGACAGAGCCACCGTCAGGGCCAGAGGCACCATCCATTCAGGTAGTACGACACTGGCAACGATAAGGCCAAATTCGCTGTAGTTGGTCAGGCTCAGACTGCTTAGAAAGGCGCTGCGCGAACGTAGTCGGAAGAACAGTAATAGGAAAAAGAACAGTATGCCCTTCAGTGGCAGCACCAGGGCAAAGACCAGTGCCATAATCATGGCCTTGCCATCGGGCAAGCCGCCCATGCCGATTTGCAAGAAAAAGCCAACTAGAAAGACTTCCTTGATTCCCCATAGGGAATCCGACAGTTCTTTGGCCCTGGGGTGGTTTGCCAGCAGAGCGCCGAATAACAGGGCACCAAGCTCAGAGCTCAGGCCAACCGATTCAAAGCCATAGCCACCAGCTGCCAGTGCAAGCAACAGACCGAGCAGCAGCATCAGCTCCTCGTGGCCACTGGAGTCAAGAAGTCGGTATAGCAAAGGCCGCAAAAGGGGCATTAGAAATACCAGCAGCGCCCAGACTGAGGGCACTGCCCCGCCGGCAATACTCATAACCAGCAGGGCGATTAGATCCTGAACAATAAGGATGCCAATGGCGACCCTGCCATGAAATGCGCGCAGCTCACGTTTGGCTTCCAACACTTTGGCGGCTAGTACCGTGCTTGAGAAAGACAGTGCTATACCCAGCAGTATGGATGTGCGCAGGTTCAGGTCTGCCAACAGCCAAAGTGCAGGGGTGAATATGGCGGTGGTGATGGTGAAGTGGAGTAGGCCGCCGCCGATAACTTCGGCACTAATCAGGCTTTTCAGTTTTAACTTCAGTCCAACAGTAAATAGCAGCAGCAAAACGCCCAGGTGCGCGATGTGTTGAAGAATCTTGCCGTTTTCCAGCGGCACATGGATAAATTGTCCCGCTGCACTGAGTGCAAATCCGGCGGCCAGATAGCCTACCAGTGGTGGCAGGCCAACTGCTCGTACCAACATGCCCATAGTAAAGGCGAAAGTCAGCCAGACGGCCTCAATCATGATGCAGAACTCCCGACAGTTTCTGATCTGTATCTTGCCTAAAAGTCACCCAGAATGCCCTTTACATAGATTGAGACTTTAGCAAGATTCAAAACGAAGCGCATGACCTGACTTGGCGCAGCCATTTTTCCGTTCAGTCCGATGTATATGTCACTGGGTAATCGTGCAATATTCTGGTTAAACTGTCGCCCCATTGCGGAGAGATTATCATGGTTGCCGTTGGACGAATGAATCGCTTGCAGGTTATCAGGCGCAGTGACTTTGGTCTGTTCCTTGCGGGTGATAACGACAGCTCTATTCTGCTGCCGTCCCGTTATATCCCCCAAGACCAACCCTGTGCGCCAGGTGATTCGCTTGATGTGTTCGTTTACTTCGATAGCGAAGACCGTCTGGTGGCAACCACTGAAACTCCCAGAGTGCAGGTTGGCGAGTTTACCAGTCTGAAGGTGGTGGATATTAATCCGGTGGGTCTGTTTTTGGACTGGGGACTGTCCAAGGACCTGTTGTTGCCTCACTCGGAGGAGCAGCGACCGCTTCAGGTCGGGGACTACTGTGTGGTCTATGTATTCCTGGATAAGCGCAAAGGTCGGATTACCGCCACCGCGCGGCTGGACCGTCATCTGGATCAGGAGCCTGCACGCTACCGGGTCGGCCAGCAGGTGGATCTGCTACTGGTTAGTGCCACCGAGATGGGTTTCAAGGCGATTATCAACAATCGTCACTGGGGGCTGATCCACAAAAACGAGCTGTTCAAGTTTGTCCGAAGTGGCATGCGCGAGCCGGGTTTCATTAAGGAGTTGCGGGTCGATGGCAAGATCAGCTTGAGCTTGCAGGCGGTTGGTGAGCAGGCAGCGAGCAGTTTGGCCGATCAGATTGTGGCTAAATTGCGCGACAATGACGGGGTGCTGCATCTCAACGACAAAAGCCCGCCGGACAAGATCAGTGCTATGTTTGGCGTTAGCAAGGGCAACTTCAAGAAGGCAATTGGCGGCTTATACAAGCAGGGCAAAATTGTTATTCAGGATGATCGTATTGAGTTGGTTGGCAGCTGACTGATCAGGGTCTGCTAATAAAAAACGGGCGCCGAGGCGCCCGTTTTTTATGCCGCAATGGTGATCAGGCACCGATCAGGCTCTGACCACAAACCCGAACGATGTTGCCGGTCATGCCCTGTGATGCCGGGCTGGAGAAGAAGGAAATGGTCTCTGCTACATCCACCGGTTGACCGCCCTGGCTCATGGAGTTCATGCGACGGCCAGCTTCGCGGATGGTAAAGGGAATCGCTGCGGTCATTTGGGTTTCGATAAAGCCGGGTGCTACTGCGTTGATGGTGATGTTGCGGCCCAGCAGGTCCGCAGCCATACCCTGCACCATGCCAATCACCGCTGCTTTGGAGGTGGCATAGTTGGTTTGGCCCATGTTGCCGGCGATGCCGGAGATGGAGCTAACGCAAACGATGCGACCGCCGTCTTTCAGGCTGCCGTCTTTGAGCAACTGGGCATTGATACGCTCTTCCGAGCCGATGTTGATATCAATCACCATGTCCCAGAACTTGTCTGGCATGCCGGCCATGGTCTTGTCGCGGGTAACGCCGGCGTTGTGAACTATGATATCCAGACCACCATGCTCCATGGCAGCAGCGGAAATTTTTGTCGGTGCATCGGCGGCGGTGATGTCACCTTCCAGGGCAATGCCACCGATCTGGCTGGCTACCTTTTTCAGGTCTTCGGCCATGGGCGGAATATCAAGCACGATAACCTTGGCTCCATCACGGGCTAGTACTTCAGCGATGGCAGCACCAATGCCGCGAGCTGCACCGGTAACCAGTGCTGTCTTGCCAGTCAGTGGCTTTTTCCAGTTAAAGCCGTCAGCGGCAAAATCAGCCGCACCAACGCGCACTGCCTGTCCGGACACATAAGCTGACTTGGGAGACAGGAAAAAGTGCAGCGGCGAAGCAACCTGAGCCTCGGCGCCGTCATCCACATAGATCAGGTTAGCGATTGAGGCTTTCTTGATTTCCTTGCCAAGGCTCTTGATCAGGCCTTCGAGGCCGCGCTGGGCAATGCGCTGCTCCAGCGAGCAGTTCTCCGGAATGCGACCAATAATGACAACCCGGCCGCAGCTGCCCAGCTTACGGGTCAGCGGATGGAAAAAGTCATACAGGGCGCGCAACTCAGCGGTGTTGCTGACGCCGGTAGCGTCAAACACCAAGCCTTTGAATCTTTGTGAGTCTTCCTTGTTGGCCGTGTAGTTGCTAACGCTAACGCCGGCAGTGCCTGCTGCTTTCTGCACGTCAGCTTCGGCGGCAAGGCCGGCCAGAGTGTGCAGGTTGGCTTCGGTTGCGCCCTTAAGCGTGGCCAATACGGTGGTGATAGCCTTGCTACCCGGTGCGGCACCAACAATTACATCGCCTTTAATAAAGGAGGTCTGGTCTGGCGCGTAGCGGTCGAGAATTGCCGGAATTGGCAGGTTCAGCGAGCTTAAGATCTTGTTGCCCACGGAAGAATTGGCAATGGCCTGATAGACGTCGCTCATGTTCATGACCTCTGGCTTGATTCGGTGTAGGGGGATAGGGGGTGCACTGTAGCATCCCGAGTGGCGCGTATTGAAACATTGCCGGGCTGAACGGTTATTGACCGGTGGCCTTCACGTTCTCGTCCGAACAGCCAACTGGCGCCTTGGCAGATGCCGCTAGACTGCGGCCGTTTAATGTATAGTTGGCGATTGATTTTACGCCGCCCATCACAGGAGAAAAGACATGCTGGCAGGAAAAAGTGTTCGCAGGGTAGCCATTATCGGTGGTAACCGGATTCCGTTTGCCCGCTCCAACACCGCGTACTTTGGCGTCTCTAATCAGGAAATGCTGACCGCCGCCATTGATGGCCTGGTAGACCGCTTCAACCTGAAGGGCGAAGTTCTTGGGGAAGTGGCTGGTGGCGCGGTAATGAAGCACTCCCGGGACTTCAATCTGGTGCGGGAGTGTGTGCTGGGGTCAAAACTGGCGCCGGAAACCCCCGCTTATGACGTTCAGCAGGCCTGTGGTACCGGCCTGGAGGCCGCTATTCTGGTGGCTAACAAGATCGCCCTTGGTCAGATTGAGTGTGCTGTGGCCTGTGGTGTGGACACCACGTCGGACGCACCAATCGGAGTCAACGAAGAGAAGCGCAAGATTTTCATGGCCATTAATAAGGCCAAAACCAACGGTGAAAAAGCCAAGCTGGCGGTGAAGCTGCTGAATCCGAAGTGGTTTATGCCGGATGTGCCGAAAAATGGTGAGCCGCGCACTGGCCTGTCGATGGGCGAGCACCAGGCTATTACTGCGGCTGAGTGGGGCATCCCGCGCGACGAGCAGGACAAGCTGGCTTGGCAGTCACACCAGAATCTGGCCAAGTCCTATGCTGACGGCTGGCAAGATGATCTGATCACACCGTTTAAGGGGCTGGATCGCGACAACAATATGCGTGGTGATTCCACTCTGGAAAAGCTGGCTACTCTGAAGCCGGTGTTTGGCGGCGAAGGTGGCACCATGACCGCCGCCAACTCCACCCCGCTGACCGATGGCGCTTCTGCAGTGCTGCTGGCTTCGGAAGAGTGGGCCAAGGAAAAGGGCTTGCCGGTACTGGCTTACCTGACCTTCGGTGAAGCTGCCGCTGTCGACTTCCTGAACAAGAAAGAAGGCCTGCTGCTGGCCCCTGCCTATGCTGTACCGCGCATGCTGGATAAGGCGGGTATCACCCTGCAGGACTTTGATTACTACGAAATCCATGAAGCCTTTGCTTCACAGGTGCTGTCGACCCTGAAAGCCTGGGAAGATGATAGCTTCTGCAAGGGCCGCTTGGGCCGTGACAAGCCGCTTGGCTCCATCGATCGTAGCAAGCTGAACGTCAAAGGTAGCTCGTTGGCGGCGGGCCATCCGTTTGCCGCTACCGGTGGCCGGATCCTCGCCAATGCCGCCAAGCTGGTCAACGAAGCTGGTAAAGGACGGGTGCTGATCTCGATTTGCGCCGCTGGCGGTCAGGGCGTGACAGCGATCGTTGAGAAGTAATCCATTCTTATCCATAGGTACGATATGGCCGGGCTTGCCCGGCCTTTTAATTTCAGAGGAAAAGATCACGCGATCTGGACCTTATTGCGGCATAATTCGCCTCCCTGAATAAGCCTGAAGAAGATGTCTGAGTCCCGTACTCCTCCGTTGAGCCTGTTCCGCTTCGCCCTGCAGTGGCTAGCCCCCTATCACTGGGCGGTGGGCGGTGCCTCGCTGGCGCTGCTGTTTACTGCCACCATCACCCTGTCCATTGGTCAGGGGCTGCGGCTGTTGATCGATGACGGTCTGGCAGCGGGTCGCCCAGATCAGCTCAACCAGGCAGTGCTGATCTTTTTTGCTTTGGTGGTGGCTCTGGCCATCGGTACCTTTGCGCGTTTCTATCTGGTGTCCTGGCTTGGTGAGCGCGTGGTGGCAGATATACGTCGCCGTGTGTTTGACCATTTGCTGACTCTGCATCCCGGTTTCTTTGATCAGAATCGTGGCCTGGAAATTCAGTCTCGACTCACCGCTGATACCACCTTGTTGCAGTCGGTGATCGGCTCTTCTGTGTCGATGGCGCTACGCAACACTTTAATGATGGTCGGTGGCATTATCTGGCTGTTTATCACCAACCTGAAGCTGACCCTGATCGTTATGGTTTCCGTGCCGTTGGTGGTGGCGCCGATCATTATTTTTGGTCGCCGGGTGCGTGGTCTTTCCCGTAGTAGCCAGGATCGTTTGGCCGATGTCGGCAGCTATGTTGGTGAAATGCTCGGCCAGATTAAAACCGTCCAGGCGTTTAATCATGAACCCTATGACCGGGCTCGGTTTGCAGGCGTGGTTGAAGACGCTTTTGCGGTGGCGAGACGGCGTATCGTGCAGCGCTCGCTGCTGATCGTAGTGGTCATCGTATTGGTACTGGGTGCTGTCGGCGTCATGCTGTGGGTGGGCGGCATGGATGTGATTGAGGGGCGCATCAGTGGCGGTGAGCTGGCGGCCTTTGTTTTTTATGCGGTGATTGTTGGTTCTGCGGTGGGCTCTATCAGTGAAGTGATTGGTGAGTTGCAGCGAGCTGCGGGTGCGGCAGAGCGCATTGTCGAGCTGCTTCAATCGCGTAGTGAAATTGCCCCGCCGGCGCAGGACCTGCAACATCTTCCAGCAAAAATTGAGGGAAGCCTGCAGCTTGATCAAGTGACTTTTTTCTATCCCGGGCGACCGGATCAGGCCGCTCTGGATGGTGTTAGCCTGAAGGTATTGCCCGGTGAAACCCTGGCTTTAGTTGGTCCCTCCGGAGCGGGCAAAACCACTTTGTTTGATTTGTTGTTGCGTTTTGCCGATCCCCAACAGGGGCAGATTTTGCTTGATGGTGTGGATATCCGCACGCTGACACCGGCAGACTTGCGCCGTTGCTTCGCCATGGTGCCCCAGCAGCCTGCTCTTTTTTACGGAAGCATTGAAGATAACCTTCGCTATGGCCGACCAGAGGCGAGCATGGCGGAAATTGAAGATGCTGCCCGC
This sequence comes from Alcanivoracaceae bacterium, assembly GCA_029210325.1. Taxonomy (GTDB): domain Bacteria; phylum Pseudomonadota; class Gammaproteobacteria; order Pseudomonadales; family Alcanivoracaceae; genus PGZG01. The sequence goes on from JARGPU010000008.1 coordinate 36,106, forward strand.
GCTGCCAATGCAGAGGAATTTATCCGCCAGTTGCCGCAGGGTTATCAGACCCGCATCGGGGATGGTGGCATTGGCCTTTCCGGTGGCCAGAAGCAGCGTATAGCCATTGCCCGGGCAGTGTTGGCGGACGCGCCGATTCTTTTATTGGATGAGGCAACCAGTGCCCTTGATGCACAAAGTGAGCATCTGGTGCAGCAGGCCATGGATCGTTTGATGGAAGGTCGTACTACGCTGGTGATTGCACATCGTCTGGCGACAGTTACGGGGGCAGGGCGCATCGCAGTGATGGATCAGGGCAGAGTGCAGGCGGTAGGCACGCACGCAGAATTACTGCTTGGCAATCCGTTGTATGCGCGCCTGGCGGAGCTGCAGTTCGGTCTGTAGTAACGGCCGCCTACAGGGGGGGGCTTCAGTTGAGCCCCTCTCCTGCCTGTCCAGCCACATCCTCGCTCACCGCCCGCATAAACGAGATCACCTCTGCCATGTGTGCGCGAAATAGCGGATCAACGCTGGTTTTGGCAATCACGATATGGTGTTTTTCCGAGACCCATACGGTCTGCCCCCAGACGCCGTTAAAGAAAAACTCCTCATCGGGATCTTTCGGCACCCACAGGTGATAGCCGTAGCCCCGTTCCGGGTAGCCATTGCCTGCTGCCAGCCACGATTCTGGACGACGACTGGCTTGCTGGACCCAGCCTTCTGGCAGTAACTGCTGGCCTTGCCAGACGCCCTGCTGCAGGTAGAGCTGGCCAAGTTTGCTGTAATCGCGCAGCGTCATATTGAGGCAGCAGAAAGCTAGCTCTACACCGCCCTGATCCAGATTCCAGATGGCTTCGTCCTGCATGCCCAGAGGTTGCCACAGGGCTTCAGCTGCATACTCACTAACGGGCTTGCCAACGGCACTCTCCAGCACCCAGCCAAGAATCTGCGAGTTCGGGCTGATGTAGTGAAAAGATTCTCCAGAGGGTCCCTCTGCAGGCAGGTCCGCAATTACGTCACGTACTCCCTCGCCAAGTAGAAAGGTGCGATAGAACAACATATTGATGTCTGAAAATTTCTCATCGTAGATTTCGTCAAACTGTATGCCGCTGGCCATGCGCAGCAAGTCGCGGATGGGGACCTCTCCCCAGGCGGCGCCATCCAGCTCACTGACATATTGCTTCACCTGATCGTCGAGGCTGGCGATATGACCGTCCTTCAGAGCAATGGCCGTCAGCGTGCCGATAACAGACTTGGCTACCGACCAGGAGGTGAAGCGATCCTTTTGAGTAGCTTCAAGATAATACTGTTCGAACATATTGCTGCCTTGATGCAGCACCATCAAGCCAGTGGTTTGAGTGCGCAGCATGAACTCGAGAGTATCAACCACTCGGCCATCGTGGACGAACTGCTGCGGTAATGAGGCTTCTCCGCGAGGGAAGGTGAAGGGCTCGCTGCTGGCGGGAATCGTCCGGAATGGAAATACACTTTCCATTTTGCGGAAGTTGTGTAGCCGGTATTCGGGAGCCAGCAGGCGGGTCATAACGCTAGGGGAGTAGGTTGCCCAAGGGCGGTACCACCAGCTCAGTGCAGCAGCTAAAAGCAGGCCAAAAATCAGTAGAGCCAGTATGGGGCGCTTCATTTTTCTTCCAGAGAGACGGTCCACCGATTGTGCAGTGCACCGGATGCCTTGGTAAAGCGCGCCTCAGTCTCGCCTCGGTGTTAGCACTGCGAGCATCAGCCTGACCGCTTCATGGCTGACTTCCTCCATATCGGTCTGATTAACATAGATGCCATCAATCATCAGGCGGCACAGCCCGTGCAACGTTGCCCAGCTGGCCTGAGCCAGGCGGAGCGGCTTGCTGCCCTTGGGCAGGCGCTGCTCGCCAATCAGGCTGCCGATGCGCTCGGCATAATGGCGAAAACAGGCAAACGCTGTTTCTTTCAGCTCTGCACTAGGGTTGGCGCCTTTCCAAATCGGCCGACCAAACATCAGCTCGTAGCGGTCCGGGTTGTCCATCGCAAAACGCACGTAGTCGCGGACAAACCGGGCCAGTGTGGCCTGCAGCTCCTGCTTTTCTACAGCGCTGCCCGGGGCAGCCTGTTCAATGAGCTTGTCCAGCTCGCGAAATCCCTCGGCGGCTAGCGCACAGAGCAGCTCATGCTTGTCCTTGAAGTGGTGGTAGGGGGCCATCCGCGATACACCAACCCGCTCTGCCAGCTGGCGCAGGGAAAGGCCGTCGATGCCACTTTCCCTAAGCATCATATTGGCTTCCTGCAGCAGGGCGCTGCGTAGGTCACCATGGTGATAGGGGCTTTGATTGGCCATGCGGACTCCTGTGGCAGGGCAGTGAAACTTGACAGCGTCAAGATACCCTCCTATCTTGACGCTGTCCAGATGCCCGGCTCGGGCCACGTTACCTGTTATGGAGATGCTCATGAGCGCGTTCCCACACCTGCTTGCACCGCTTGATCTTGGTTTCACCACCCTGAAGAACCGGGTAGTGATGGGCTCTATGCACACTGGCCTGGAGGACCGTATCTGGCATCGCGGCAAACTGGCGGAATATTTTGCCGAGCGCGCCCGTGGTGGTGTTGGCCTGATAATTACTGGCGGGTTTAACCCAAACCGTAGTGGCTGGTTCTATCCATTTTCCGGCAGCATGATCAATCTGGCTGACGCGCTCAGTCATCGGCCGGTGACCAAAGCAGTGCATGACGCAGGCGGCAAGATCTGTTTGCAGTTGCTGCACGCCGGACGGTACAGCTATGTGCCTTGGTCCAAATCTGCCTCGTCGATCAAATCGCCGATCAATCCTTTCAAGCCGAAAGCGTTGACCACCAAACAAGTGCAGCAAACGGTAAAGGATTTTGCCAGCGCGGCAAAACTGGCTAAGAAAGCCGGTTATGACGGTGTCGAACTGATGGGCAGCGAAGGCTATCTGATCAATCAGTTCACCGCGCCGCGCTCAAACAAGCGTAGCGACAAGTACGGTGGTAACAGCGAAAACCGCCGCCGTTTTCCAGTGGAAATTGTCGAAGCGGTGCGCAAGGCCTGCGGTAAGGATTTCATTATCGTGTTCCGCATGTCGATGATTGATCTGGTGCCGGAAGGCTCCACCCGAGAAGAGGTGTTGGCGCTGGCTCAGGCACTCGAAAAAGCTGGCGTGAATATTCTCAACACCGGCATCGGCTGGCACGAAGCGCGGGTGCCGACCATTGTCACCTCGGTGCCGCGCGCCGCCTTTGTCGAACCCACTGCACAGGTCAAACAGGTGGTGTCGATCCCGGTGATTGCCTCGAACCGGATCAATATGCCGGATGTGGCAGAAAAGATTCTCGCCGACGGCAAGGCCGACATGGTGTCGATGGCCCGGCCGATGCTGGCCGACGCCCACTGGGTCAACAAGGCCGCCGAAGGTCGGGTTGACGAGATCAACACCTGCATCGCCTGCAATCAGGCCTGCCTTGATCACACCTTCAACCTCAAGCGTGCTTCCTGTCTGGTCAACCCGCAGGCCTGCCACGAAACCGAGCTGGTCTACCTGAAAACCCGCAAGCCGAAGAAAATTGCCGTGGTCGGTGCCGGCCCTGCCGGTCTCGCTGCCGCGACAGTGGCCGCAGAACGTGGCCACGATGTCACCCTGTTCGATGCCAGCGATCGTATCGGCGGGCAGTTCAACATGGCGGCACGTATTCCCGGCAAGGAAGAGTTCTGGGAAACCATTCGCTATTTCAGCAAACGCATCGAGAAGACCGGCGTCAAGTTGGTGCTGAATCGTCGCATTGCCGACGGCGAGCTGGAAAAAGAAGGCTTCGAGGAAATCATCATTGCCACCGGCGTGACCCCACGCAGCCCCGGCATTCCCGGTGTCGACCATCCGATGGTGATGCTCTACACCGATGTCCTGCAGGGCAAGCGCACTGTCGGCAACCGGGTCGCACTGATCGGCGCCGGCGGTATCGGTTTCGATGTCGGTGAGTTCCTTGCCCATGACGCCAACGCCGTGCAGCCGCAACCGCTGGAAGACTGGATGCAGGAGTGGGGCGTCAGCTTCCATTCTGATCAGCCCGGTGGCCTGGAGCGCGGCGAACCGCATCCATCCGCCCGTAAGCTTTACCTGCTGCAGCGTAAAGCCTCAGCACTGGGTAAGGACCTTGGTCGCACCTCCGGCTGGGTGCATCGCGCCGTGCTGAAAATGAAAGGCGTGGAAATGATCGGCGGCGTCAGCTACGACCGCATCGACGACAAGGGCCTGCACATCACCGTCGGCGGCGAATCACAGTTGCTGGAAGTGGATAACGTGGTGCTATGTGCCGGTCAGGAATCGCTGCGCGAGCTGTATCAGGAAAAGCCCACCGGCAAGGCCCGCTATCACCTGATCGGCGGCGCCGAACTGGCTGCAGAACTCGACGCCAAACGGGCGATTCGTCAGGGCTCGGAGCTTGCCGCGCAGCTTTAATTATTGCGGGCAACAGAAGAAGCAGATGCCAGGCCAGCGCACCTGTCAGGAGTTGTCGGGACCCTCGGAGCCAGGGATGGCGGAGTGGAGCTACATGGACGTACTCGTGCGTGTCCCGACAACTCCTGACAGGTGCGCTGGCCGGTGAAGGTCACTGCCGAATCTGCTTACTTCGGTAGGCCCGTATTGGTCACGAAAGAACGACCTGCCATCAATTCGCCCGCAACCGCATCTTCTTGGTCCGCGATGAACGAATCGCCACCATCGTCATACTGCGAATCATCGCCATCAGCACGCTTTCATTACGAATAGGCTCTTTGCCCTTGCCCATGCGATGTAACTGACGGGCAAACCAGATCACTTCCATCATCGCCATATCATCAATGGCTTTGATGCCAGTACGTCGCGGTGTCACCACACTATGTACCGACTCACCGGCAAGAATTCGTTTCGGCAGATCCGGTTCCACTGCCAGTGGTCGGGCCAGACCAACAATATCTGTAGCGCCACTTTCCAGTGCTGCGCCCATGCCTTCCGAAGTGCGGAAGCCGCCGGTGACCATCAGTGGAATGGATACTCGAGCGCGAATTTTTTCCGCATATTCGAGAAAGTACGCCTCTCGCTGTAAAGTGGAGTCACGCACATCTTTGCCAGACATGGTGGGTGCCTCATAGGTGCCACCGGAAATTTCCAGCAGGTCCAGACCTTCCTTCGCCAGAGTTTCGGCAACGGCCATGGACTCTTCTTCGGTAAAGCCACCGCGCTGAAAATCCGCAGAGTTGAGCTTGATGCTGATCGGATAGTCTTTGCCTACCTCGGCGCGAATGGCTCGATAGATTTCCAGCGGAAAGCGCATCCGGTTTTCCAGCGAACCGCCCCAGCGGTCCTCGCGCTGATTGTGATGTCCGGACAGAAACTGGCTGACCAGATAGCCATGGGCACCATGAATCTGCACACCGGTGAAGCCGGCTTTCTTAATGATTGCCGAGGTGCGGGCGAAGCGCGCGATGATGTCGAGGATTTCCTCTTCAGTTAGTGCTCGGGGGGCTTTGAAATGGGGGCTTAGTTCCTTGCGGAATGGAATCGCCGATGGGCTTAGGGTGTCACCGGTAGCGAGCATTTTGGGAATCTGCTTACCGGGATGATTGAGCTGGACCCAGAGTTGATTCCCCTGACGTGTGCCAGCCTCGGCCCAGCGCTTCAGTATCTGCATATCACGCTCATCCTCGACCACCACATTGTGCGGTTCACCGAGGTGACGCTGATCGATCATGATGTTGCCAGTGATCACCAGACCCGTGCCGCCGTCAGCCCAGCGGCCATACAGGCGCACCAGCTCTTCAGTGGCGTGATTGTCGATGGTGCCAAGGGTTTCACTCATGGCAGATTTGCCGAAACGGTTTGGCAGGGTTACGCCACAGGGGAGGGCGAGGGATTGGCCCAGAGTTTCAGCAAATGACATTTTAGTCTCCTTGGTGGTTTACCCGACGCAGTGCACGGGGGTAGGCTATCTATTCGATAGCGATCAAACTATATTATCGTTCGATAACCGTCAAACTAAAATTCGGACGTACATTGGGGTTTGCCCATAATTGGCCCGGACAGACCACTGAGATTTGAACCACCTGAGGATTGCATGACTGATTCCGATACTCTGGCCCGGGCCTTCAAGGCACTGTCCCATCCCAACCGGCTGGCGATCTATCATGAGTTCGTCCGTTACTGGGAGCAGGGGCGGGAAGCATCCATTGATGAGGTCCCGGCGGGCTGCCTACTGGCGGAGGGGATTAAACGCCTGAATATTGGTGCGCCCACGGTATCGCACCATATCAAGGAGCTGGTGGATGCGGGGTTGATTACTACTAGCCGCCAAGGCCGCCAGATGTTTTGTGCCATTGAGCCCAAAATGCGCGAGCGCCTACGGATGTTTTTTGAATCGCCTAACGCTTAGCCTTTCTCGAGCAACTCATTCAAAAGCCCATGAGCGTGCTGCCGCAATGCATTGGCACTGTGGTTTTCCATATTGATGTGGCCAACCTTCCTGCCCGGTCTTGGCTCCTTGCCGTACCAATGCAGGCGGTGTCCGGCGGAATACTGCAGTGCATCGGCAAAGCTGGTGCCGATCAGGTTAACCATAGCGTGTGGGCCAAACACTGTGGGTGTTGGCATTGGCAGGCCGGTAAGGGCGCGCAAATGCAGGGAAAACTGACAAATATCGGTGCCGGCTTGAGTCCAGTGGCCAGAGTTGTGTACCCGTGGCGCCACTTCGTTGGCGAGCAGCTGATCGCCGGTATCGAAACACTCCAGCGCCATGACGCCGACATAGTCGAGTGCAGACATGATCTTTCGCAGTGAGTCTTCTGCGCTTCGCTGCATGGCTTTGGGGACCTCCACCGGTGCCAGGCTTAAGCGCAGGATGCCGTTGCGGTGCAGGTTTTCGGTGAGCGGATAGAACACGCACTCACCTTTGTTGTTGCGCGCACCGACCATGGATAGCTCACGCAGGAAAGGAATGCGCTGCTCAACAATAGTATCGCCGATCCAGTCATCGCCCGGGCGTGGTGTGTCAGAGTCGCACAACAGGGTGCCGCGGCCATCGTAGCCGCCACGACGGCGCTTCAGCACCATCTGGCCGTTGAATCTTTCAGTGGCTTGATCCAGCGCGCTGGCGCTGTCGCAGTTCAGCCAGGGTGCGCTTGGCACCTCCAGCTCATCGAGCAGTTGCTTTTGTGGCAGTCGGTCAGCGATCAGGCGCAGGGCCCGTGCGCCGGGAAAGCGCGGTGCGGCCATCAGCTTCTGGACCAGAGCATTATCCGGCAGATGCTCGATTTCAGCAGTCAGGATGTCGGCGCGGGCCAGCAGGGTGTCAAGGTCGTAGTTGGCCACATCCAGACTGGTGCCGTGGCGCAGGTCACCGCTAAACGGATCGAGCCTGTCCACCTGAATGCCAAGCCGTGAGCCTGCTTCGGCCAGCATCAGACTGAGCTGGCCAGCGCCAATAACCAATACGTGCATTAGAGATCTTCCAGCGAGCAGTTGGCCCGCACCTCGTCATTGCGAGCCTGTTTCCAGTTGACCAGACTTTGCTGAAGCACAGGGTCGGTAGCAGCCAGAATCTGTGCTGCAAGCAGGCCGGCATTGAAGGCGCCGGCGGCGCCGATGGCCAGGGTGCCCACTGCAACGCCCTTGGGCATCTGGACGATCGACAGCAGGCTATCCAGACCGGACAGGGCTTTGCTCTGTACCGGCACGCCCAGTACCGGCAGCGGCGTCATCGAGGCGATCATGCCTGGCAGATGGGCAGCCCCGCCAGCTCCGGCGATGATTACCTGATAACCGTCGCCATGGGCGCTACGGCTGAACTCGAACAGACGTTCAGGCGTTCTGTGGGCACTTACTACCTCTGCATGGTAGGAAATACCGAAGGTTTTCAGGGCTTCCACTGCTTCCTTCATGGTCTCCCAGTCGGAGCGGGAGCCCATTACTACTGCCACCTGTGCGCTCATCAGAATCTCGCCAGCCATTTAAACGCGGCATTGTACAACGGAATGTGGGTTAAGGCGTTAAACGGAAGACTTGTATCTGGCGCTGATAATTCCGGTCAGGGGGCGGGTCAATGCCTATATCCCACGGCGGCGGCATACTTGCCTGCAATTGACATACCCGGAGTATTGCTGATGTCCGAGCTGGTGCAGATTTTCATTGAAGATCATGTTGCTCATGTGGTGCTAAATCGCCCAAAAAAAATGAATGCCCTGAGTCCGGCCATGTTTGAGGCAATTATCGCCGCTGCGACATCTCTGAAGCAGAACCGCGATGTACGTGCAGTGGTAATTTCCGGCAGTGGTCGTGGCTTTTGTGCAGGTTTGGACTTGGCTAACTTTTCCAGTCCGGATTTCATCAATGCGTTTTTTGACGGCGAAAAAGCTGGTTTCTGGCCAAACTATTACCAGCAACCAGGCTATCTGTGGAAGCAGGTTCCGGTGCCGGTGATCTGCGCATTGCACGGTGTAGTATTTGGCGGCGGAATCCAGATAGCACTTGGTGCAGATATACGAATTGCGGCGCCGGATACCCGCATGTCGGTGATGGAAATTAAATGGGGTCTAATACCGGATATGTCAGGCTCCCAGACATTGCGTGATCTGGTGCGTCTTGATGTGGCCAAGGAGCTTACTTTCACTGGCCGGATTGTCGAGGCGCAGGAAGCCGCCCGTATTGGCTTGATTACCCGGATTAGTGAGGACCCGGTGGCGGAGGCCATGGCCATGGCTAGAGAAATTGCCGGGCGTAATCCAGAGGCAGTTAGCTTGGCAAAATACTTACTTGAGCACAGCCGTCATGGCTCAGCGCTGGAAGGGCTGGAGCTGGAGGAAGAGCTGCAGAAAAAGCTGCTGGGATCAGCTAATCAGCTTGAAGCAGTGCAGGCTGGTATGGCGAAACGATCAGCACTGTTCGAAGCTCGCCGATTTACTGATTACGACGAACTTAGCTGATTGTGCAGACAGTGTTCTGCTCTATTTGCGATTTGCGCGTTTTTTGCCATGGCCGCCTTATCTTGTCAGTTGCAGTACTGGCTATAGTGCATTAGAGCTTTACTGCCGCTGGGGTCCACTTGATCGACCCATACCTTCATGGTTTCGGAAGTGCGCTTATTGGTTAGCTCGCTAAAACCGCGCTCCAGCTTGCCGGCCAGCTTATCTCCGGTCTTGGGGCGCTCGCCTTTGATCATCTTGATCAGGATCTGTCCCTCTTGCGAGTCAAGCAGCACGTAGTCGCAGTCGCGGGCGATGATTACCGTGCCTTCTGCGGCATAAAGAGTCGCTGACATGCTAAGCATGGCGGGAATCAGCCAGGCTGACAGCATGGTACGGCGGGGGAAACGCATTGTTATTGTTCTCCATGACTTCGGGGAATGCCTTGTCAGGGGCATTGTGCAGAATAAACGCGACATATTCATCACAGAAGAAAGAATGACAATTCTGTCAACGCGGATGCGGGTGCGTTATTTTGGCGGGGACCGGCTTACAAGCGGGGTGAAAAGCCGGGAAGGCGCTAGCCCTCCCGGCTCAGACAAGCCGTTATTTCAGCTCTTTTGACGACAGGCCAAGCAGACGACGGGCAATAATCAGCTGCTGGATCTGCTGGGTACCCTCAAAGATGTCGAGAATCTTTGAGTCGCGAGCCCATTTTTCCAGAAGTTCATCTTCGCCATAGCCGATGGTTCCGGCCAGCTCGACGCAGCGCAGGGTGATGTAATTGCCCACCCGGCCGGCTTTTGCTTTCGAGATCGACGCTTCCAGGGAGTTGGATTTTTTGTTGTCCGCCATCCAGGCGGCCTTGACGGCCAACCAGTAGGTAGCTTCCCAATCCGCTTCCATTTTGTAGATCTCAGCCTCAATGGCACTGGTGTTATCCACCGGCGCGCCATAGTCCAGCGTGACATGCTCTTTGAGCAGCTCGCGGATGCGGTCCAGCGACGCCTTGGCGCAGCCGAGCGCGAAGCAGGCGACCAGCGGTCTGGTGTTGTCAAAGGTTTCCATGACACCGGCAAAACCCTTGGCCACATCAATTTCCGGGTTGCCCAGCAGGTTTTCCGCCGGCACACGGCAATCGGTGAAGTTAATAGCCGCAGTATCGGAAGCACGGATGCCCAGCTTGTGTTCAAGGCGGGCCAGTTCCATGCCTTGAGTGCCCCACTCGACTACAAAGGACTTGATAGCCGCGCGACCCACCGATGGATCCAGTGTTGCCCAGACCACCACACAGTCAGCGCGCTGACCGGAGGTTACATAGATTTTTTCACCGTTCAGGACATAGTGATCGCCGTCCTTGATTGCGGTGGTACGAATGGCAGCGGAGTCTGAGCCGCAGCCCGGCTCGGTGATTGCCATTGCCGCCCACTTGCCTTTGAAACGCTCAAGTTGCTCGTCGTTAGCCACCGCTGCAATCGCAGCATTACCGAGGCCCTGACGGGGCATGGCCAGCAAGAAGCCGACATCGCCATAGGAGAGTTCCAGCGCGCCAAGGCAAGTGCTCATGTTGGCGCCATTTTTTACCGAACCATCGTCGGTGATACGACCTTTACCAGTCTGACTGGCGCCGGCACTGGATTCCGGATCACCCTCGTTAAAGCCATCGAGTACCGAGGCGAGCATATCCAGCTCTTTTGGGTATTCGTGCTCGGCTCGATCATATTTGCGCGAGATGGGGCGGAATACGCTCAATGCTACTTGGTGAGCATTGTTGATGATCGGGCGAAATTTTTTCGGGATTTCGATATTCATGTCGTCTGTCTCCCGTGATTAAAGGTGCAAGCCGCCGAAGGCGACACCAAGCACACGCAGATCGCGATACCAGCGCTCCACCGGATACTCATGGGTAAAGCCATGTCCGCCGAGCAGTTGCACGCCGTCTGTGCCGATTTTCATTGCTTTGTCTTTTACCAGAGTGCGGGCCAGGTAGGCTTCGCGCTGGAACGACTTGCCCTGTTCTGCGCGACAGGCTGCGCGGTAGGTGAGCATGCGCATGGAATCAATTTCGATAGCCATATCAGAGATGATAAAGGCCACCGCCTGACGGTAGCTGATCGGCTCGCCGAAGGCTTTGCGCTCGTTGCAGTAGGGGATTACATAATCCATCACCCCCTGACAGGCACCGATAGCCAGCGCACACCAGGCCAGCGTGCCCAGATCGATAAACGCACGGTAATCAAAATCCGTATCGCCCAGTCGGTTGCTTGCTGGTACGCGCACATTCTCAAGCAGCAAGGGTCGGCAGCCAGCGGCGCGAACGCCCATGGTTGGATCCTCGCCACAGCTCAGTCCTGCGGTGCCGCCCTCGACGATAAATACGGCGGGGCCATCGTCGGTCTGCGCAGCAACGAGGAACAGTTCTGCCTCGGCGGCGAGGGGTACCAATGATTTTTTGCCATTGAGTACATAGTCGTCGCCATCTTTGCTTGCCGTGGTGGCCAGTTGGGCCGGGTCAAACAAAGGAGTTGGTTCTGCCACTGCAATTGCCGCTTTGGGTGGTTTGTCTTCGGTGAAAGCGGGCAAGTAGCGGGCTTGCTGATCAGCGCTGCCCCAAGCGGTGAGGGCGTTAGCAACACCAATGGGCGCCAGAATGGCTACCGCCTGACCCATGTCGCCATGAGCCAGATCTTCCGCCACGAGCATCCCGGTAACGGTAGAGCGTTCGCCGGCGGCACCGCCCAGTGATTCGGGCACGGCAAAAAAGTTGAGTCCCAACTCCAGTGCGGCGGCCAGGGTTTCGTCGCTGGTGGCGCTGGCCATATCTGCCTTTTCTCCGGCAGGGCGCAACATGTCGCGGGCAAAGGCTTGCACCGAATCGCGGATCATTTGCTGCTCTTCGGTGATGTTCAGGTCGAACAGGTCAGTGGTGTGTCCCGGCGCGGTGAGCCGCTCCGGCTTGTCGAGTTTCTTCGACGCCTTGAAAGTACGGGCACTGGTGGTGATCACGCGGAACCCGGTTTTGGTCAGGGTGTAGGCCATCCGCTCGACAAACTTTCGTAGACCGATCCGGTCCAGTACTCCGGAGCTGGCCAGCTTGTTCAGGGAGCTGAGCGCGTAGCCGACTGCATCTTTGGCCATTGGTTAGTCCTCTGGGTGGATAAAACGTCCCGGATTATGCGCGGGCTGAGGAATAACCTCTTGACCGCACCGCCTGTGGGCCCAGTCGATGCGGCAAGAGAGCGCTGTGGAGCAGCCAATATAGAAGCGCTGAATGTGTTTCCAGCTTGCTGCGCAGGGCGGCCAGATGGCTACGGCGCGGCAGTATGCGCCGTGCTAACAGTTAAGGGCTTTGTAATCCCCGATATGTGGTCTCAACAATGATCCGCAACATGCCGAGCAGCGGTATTACCAGCACCATGCCGGTGATGCCGCCGACATGACCGGCAACCACCACCGCCACCATGGCCACCGCTGGGTGTAGATTGACGCTGCCAGCGAGCAGGAAGGGAATTACCACGGCGTTGTCGAAACCAAAGCCCACAGCCAGCACCAGAATAATTTCCATCAGCGCGCCCGGGTCCAGCCCCGGGCCGGCAATCATCACCATTACTGGTGCAATCATGGCTAGCAATGGGCCCAGATAGGGTACCAGCCCAGCGATACCAGTTAGTGCTCCCAGCAGCAGCGGTGAGGGCATGCCGATCAGCCAGAAGCCAACAGAGGTGATACTGGCCAGAATCAGTGCTTGAAGTACCAGCCCGCGTAGGTAGGCCTGCAGCCGGTTGCACACCCGGTGATACATCAGCCAGCCCAGTTCGAACTGGTGATTGGGCAGCGTGCTCAAGGCCTGATCCCGCCAGCTTCGGTAGTCACGCAGGAAAAACCAGGCCAGCGGTGGTACTAGCACAAGGTTGAGCAACACATTGGCTAGCCAGGAGGTTGATGCGAGCAGTCTTTCCGGTTGAATCCATCCGCGTAAATCCAGTGCTGCAACCTGATTGGCGAGTTGCAGCTGCACGCCGAGGACCGATTCAAGGTGTATGTCAAAGCTGGCAACTGTGCGAGTAATCCCCAGTTGCAGCTGTTCAATATCTGCGCCCAGTTGTGGCAGGTACTCTCGGCCCACATCTGCCAGATGAGCTGCGAAGTACGTCAGGGCAATCAGTGGTGGCAATAACGCCGTAGCAATGGCGAGGTCCTTGCGCACGCCGACGGCTTGAAGGCTTGCAACTATGGGCTCTAGCAGTAGATAGAAAAGAATGCATAGCAGTGCGGCAATCCATAGCGGTGTAAGCAGGTAGCCCGTAACAGCTAATATGGATGCACCGACCGCCATGCGCGTTAGCCAAGGCTTCATTGGTCCGTAGCCTCGCTGATGATTTTCCCGGAGCCGCGATTGCCGCGGTGTAGTCGGGCCACCAGCAGGCGGGCCAGATTGGTCATGATTTCCAGGCCGGCTCCAGGGCGGTGACGGACAAATTCTTCCAGCTGGAAGCGCACCAGAAAAGAGACGGTGGCCTCACTCAGAGCAATCGCGCTGGCCGAGCGTGGCGCATCCTGGAGTAGAGCACTTTCGCCAAAAAAATCACCGGGCTGCAGTTCAGCAATGCGCTTCTCATCGCTCTCGATGGCGATATTGCCGGAAATGATTACCGCAGCAGACACGCCAGCTTCACCTTCGCGGAACAGATACTCGCCCGGTTGGTAGTGGCGCAGATGGGTTCGTTCGACCAGCTTGTTGCAGACGGAGGCAGGGACGTCGCTGAGTAGCGGCGTGTTGCGCCAGGCCTCGCGGGTTGCACTGGCAGGATCCTTGCGGCGAAACGGGTTTTCCCAGAGGTGGCGTTGAGAGTGGCTCACGGTAATGCCTCAGTGGTCTGAATCGGGCGGCAAACGGCTGTGGCTGCCATCACATAGCGGCCCGTCGGCCGACTGCTTACAGCCGCAGAAAAACACAATCTTATCTCTTTCAGCGGTGTATTTGACCGGGGTTCTTCCGCTGCCCTCATGGCTGCCATCACAGAATGGCTGGTTACCGCTCAGGCCACAGCTGCACCAGAAATAGGCTTTGCCCTTCTCAACTTCCAGAGGGAAGGGAGTGCGGCTGGCGACCTTGGGTTTGTCCATCCTGTCTGGGCTCATGGTGCTCTCTCCTGAACAGCGGTTGTCCTCGAACTGTCATGCAAACTTCACTGCGGTGCAACTATGTCCTTACAGACTGCTGCAAACGGGGATATGGAGTGGTGCATGCTTGCTCAGGCAGCGGAAAAGATCAAAGCACTAAACAGTGTTCTGGCTCGACCGTTTGTGGTCAGTGCGGAAAAGTTACGGATTCAGGGAAAAGATCCAGCCTTGGCAGGGAGTGGTAGCCGATTTGTCGCCGAGTTCAGTCGTTCGCGGCGCGATATCATCCGCGCCCAGCGGCTGCGCTACCGGATATTTTCGGAGGAGTATGGGGCCAGCATCAAGGCACCGTTCGGGCTGGACCGGGATCGCTTTGATAAGCACTGCCGGCATTTGCTGGTTTGGGATACCCGGACTGGTGAGCTGGTTGGCTATACCCGGGTGCTGACCATGCAGGCCAGTCGTCGGGCTGGTGGATTCTATTCTGCCAGCGAGTTTGACTTGGCCATGCTGGCCCAGCTGCCGGGCCAAGTGGCCGAGATTGGCCGTACCTGTATTCATCCTGCATATCGTGGCGGTGCGGTAATTGCCGTGCTTTGGTCAAGACTGGCGCAGTTTATGATTGAGGAAAAAATTGACCATCTGATTGGTTGCGCCAGTGTGGCTCTGAACGAGGGCTACGATGTTGGAGCCATCGTTGCCCGGATTGGTCAGCATCACCTCAGTGCCCCGGGCCTCCGTGTGGCTCCGCGTCTGCCTTTACAACAGTTAAGCGCTAGCGATGATAGCGCAGAGCGTATGCCCGCTTTGTTAAAGGCCTATCTGCGCATGGGCGCTCGGGTGTGTGGCCAGCCTTGCTGGGATCCAGACTTTAACTGCATCGACTTCTTTATCCTGCTATCCGTGACCGATCTGCCTGCCCGGTATGTGCAGCACTTTCTGCAGCCTGCGCCGGCCAGCCAGATGGCGGTCTGA
Source organism: Alcanivoracaceae bacterium (assembly GCA_029210325.1). Lineage (GTDB taxonomy): Bacteria > Pseudomonadota > Gammaproteobacteria > Pseudomonadales > Alcanivoracaceae > PGZG01. The sequence goes on from JARGPU010000008.1 coordinate 51,122, forward strand.
TGGTCGCTCTGGTTGCGCCTAAGACCTCTGCCGCCTGGCCGGAAGTGCGTCGGCTATGGCGCTTGTTACGGGTCATGATGCATCTTTCTTATGGTCTACTGCTGGCTGCAGTGATTGGCGCATTCTGGCGGCCTTACCGGCCGCTGGTGCAGCGTGCCACCAGACACTGGTTGAGCTGTCTGCTGGATATTCTCGCGGTGCGCATGGAGGTCAATGGCATGCCACTGCAGGGAACCGTTTTTCTGGTTAGCAATCATGTTTCCTGGCTGGATATTCCGCTCATTGGAGTGCAGCGTCCGGTGCACTTTCTGTCCAAGGCGGAAGTACGGGGCTGGCCGTTGATTGGCCTGTTGGCGCAGGCGGTGGGCACCTTGTTTATTCGTCGGGGCAGTGGTGAGTCGCAAAGCAAAAGTGTTGAGATAGCGGAGCACCTGAAGCTTGGCCGTACTATTTTGGTGTTCCCGGAGGGCACCACTACGGATGGTCGCTCGGTAAAGCGTTTCTTTTCTCAGTTGTTTGCCGCGCCGGCGCTGGCCAATGTACCAGTGCAGCCTTTGGCGCTGCGCTATCTCGACAGTCACGGTCAGCTTGATACCTCATTGGCCTTCGTTGGTGACGACGATTTTCATCTGCACCTGTGGCAGATGCTGCGTCGTGATCAGGTTGTTGTGCAGCTCAGTTGGGGGGAGCCCATGGTCGCCAACGAAGATCGTGATCAGCTTGCCCGACAGGCCCACAGGGCTGTCACAGCGATGCTGGCTCGTTAGGTTTCCGCCGTCTGTGTAGTCCGGTAGCATCGCTGCAACTGTGCGGAGACCTGCCATGGCAACAGCCTGCAATCTGAAAGCGGCATACACCCAGTGCCCGTGAGGCTTATTTTCCTGCTCTGTATGCTTTCCCTTGGTGGTTGCCAGGCTGGTTATTATGCCCATCTGGCGGGCGGCCATGTGGGGCTGATGGCGGCTCGGCAGCCACTCGAGGAAGCACTGGCGAGCGACCTCCTGACCGAACATCAGCGTCATCAGCTGCAGCTCAGTCAGGCGCTGCTTGGCTTCGCCGATGAGCGACTGGCATTGCCCTCGGAAAAGGTCTATCGCCACTACGTTGCCTTGCCTCAGGATTGGGTGGTATGGAACCTGTTTGCCGCTGAGGAGTTTTCTCTGCAGCCACATCAATGGTGCTATCCACTGGTTGGTTGTGCCGGCTATCGGGGGTACTTTTCCGCCACTCGTGCCCAGCGAGACAGGCAGCGGTTAGAAGAAAAGGGGCTGCAGGTATTTGGCGCTGGGGCAATTGCCTATTCGACTTTGGGCTGGTTCCGCGATCCGTTGACCAGCGCCATGCTGGATGGGGATGATGTCTGGTTTGCGGAGCTACTGTTTCACGAGCTGGTACACCGGCGCTATTACCTCAAGGGCGACACCCGCTTTAATGAGAGTCTGGCTACGGCGGTGGCCCGTGAGGGAGTGCGTCGCTGGCTGGCGGCCCATGGTGATCCGGCTCAGATCCGTGTGCTGGAGCAGCGTGACCAGGCCCAGAAGGTGTTCCTGACACTGGTCGGTAGCGCTCGTCAGAGCCTGCAATCCCTGTATGCTTCCGGTCTGCCGGCGGCGCAGATGCGTCAGGCCAGAGAGCAAATTCTTGCTGACCTACGGCGCGACTATCAGGCAGCCCTGCAGCAGACCCCGGCCCTCGCTGGCTATCAGCAATGGTTTGCCGGGCCATTGAACAATGCCCAGTTTAATATGGTCAGTGATTATCATGATCAGGTGCCGCTGTTCGATGCGGCGCTGCTGGAGTGCGGCGGTAACTGGCCCTGCTTCTGGCGGCAAGTAAACAAACTGGCGCGGCTTTCGCCGGAACAGCGTGCCGCCATCACCGAGAGACTGAATGATTGAGCTGACCCGCTTCCCTCATATGCAGATCGCCAGATTATTTGCTCAGGTGCTGCGCGATCAGGGTATAGCCAGCGAGCTGCGAGAACAGCAGCAGGAGGTGGCCTTGCTGCTGCTTGATCCAGAGCGTTTTCAGGAGGCCCGTGACCTGCTGGAGGAGTTTGGTCGCAACCCTCTGGCGGCTCGCTTTCAGGCCTCCGCGTGGCGTTCTGGTGCCAGTTTCTCGATACGCAGTGATCGCTCGCAGGGCGGTATGCTGAGCAACTGGTGGCGCGGACTTGGGCCTGTGGTCAAAGTGGTGTTTGCTGCCTGCGTGGCAGTGTTCCTGTCGCCGATTCTCGTGCAGGGCAGTGTCTATGAGGCATTCATATTCGTCCCGGACAGTGCTGCTCTGGCGCAGCAGCCCTGGCGCCTGTTCACCCCGATGCTGCTGCACTTTGGCCTGTTGCACATTATTTTCAATCTGCTCTGGTGGCAGACGCTAGGCGGTATTATCGAGCGGTTCCAGTCGTCTGCTCAGCTGGTGGTGGTGACGCTGGTTACCGCGGCTGTGTCGAACTATGCCCAGTTTGTCGCCAGTGGGCCCAACTTCGGTGGTTTGTCAGGGGTGGTCTACGGGCTGCTCGGCTATCTGTGGCTTTATGGCCGGGTGAACCCTGCCGCCGGTTATGGCATTCCCCGGCCTGTGGTGGTGCTGATGCTGGCCTGGCTAGTAATCTGCTGGGTGGGGCTGACAGATATTGTTGCCAATGAAGCCCATTTTGCCGGCTTACTGTCGGGCTGTGTGCTGGGGGCGCTGACCGGGCTATGGCGACGAATGCATGCTCGTTGAGGTTTGAGTTGCCTCGGTGCGCCTGTTATAAAGCCCTGTCTGCCTCTCCGGCCTGACCCTGTTTCATTAATCACAATAAATGAGCGCTCTGTGCCTGCTTTTTCTCGCTTACTGACTGTTTCTGTCTGCCTGCTTGGTCTGGCCGGCTGTGCTGTTACCCGGGTAGGGGACAATCTGCCCTATGGGGTGCTTAATCATGATGACCTGACGCTGGTCGGTGACGGTCTACCTACCTACCTGCTGATGGTGGATGGTCTGATCGAGAACTGGCCAGAGAGCGAGTCACTGCTCAGTAGTGGTGCTAGTCTGTATTCCGCCTACGCAGGCCTGTTTGTCAGTGATGCGGAGCGCGCCAGCAAGCTGTCTGGACGAGCTCTGGATTATGCTTTCCGTGCCGCCTGCGCGGCGGATGGTAAGTTGTGTGATCTGCGTAGTATGCCAATTGAAGAATTTGAGACGCGGTTGCAGAAGCTGGCTGGCAAGCGGGTGCCGGTGCTGTTCACTCTGGGTACTACCTGGGCTGGCTATATTCAGCTGAACAGTGCGGACTGGGGCGCGGTAGGTGAGCTGGGCCGGGTCGATGCGATTATGCAGCGAGTGGTTGAGCTAGACGAAAGTTATGAAAAAGGGCAGGCCCACATGTATCTGGGCGTGCTTAATAGCATCCTGCCAGAATCTCTGGGTGGGCAACCGGAGAAGGCCAGGTTTCACTTCGAGCGAGCCATCAAGTTGTCCAAGGGCAAGAACCTGATGGCCCAGACGCTCTACGCTGAGCGCTATGCGCGACTGGTTTTTGATCAGCAGTTGCATGACAGGCTGCTCGACGAAGTGCTCGCCGCGGACCCTGAGGTTCATGGCTTGACCTTGCAGAATACGGTGGCTCAGCGAGACGCTCGGCGTTTACGTGACGACTCTGCATACTATTTTGAATAACGTTTTTGAAAAACTGGTTTTTCGATTAAGGATTGAAGAGATGCTGCGAATTATATGCCTGATCGTACTGTGCTTGCCGGCGTTGGCTTCGGCCATGACGTTGCGCATTTCTACCCTTTATCCGGAGGGCACTAGCGTGGTTTCCGCATTGCGGGCGGCCAGTGACGAGATTGAGAAGCAGACAGAGGGGCGAGTATCGCTGCGGATCTTTCCCGGCGGCGTGATGGGTGATGATCGCGCCGTGCAGCGCAAGATTAGTATTGGCCAGCTGCATGGGGCCTTGGCGCAGGGTGGAGCGTTTAGCCGCTTTTATCGTGACAGTCAGATTCTCAACCTGCCGATTGCGTTTCGTTCTTATGATGAAGTGGACTATGTCCGCAAAACGCTGGACCCGGTAATCCGCAAGGGGTTTCGCGATAACGGCTGGGTAGTATTCGGTCCTGTGGACGGCGGCTTCGCCTATGTGATGAGCCAGAACAAGGTTGATTCCGTGGATGCCCTGCGTCAGCAAAAGCTGTGGCTGCCCGCTAATGACAGCGGCTCAGAAAAAGCTGCCAGAGTGTTTGGTGTTTCGCCAATTATGCTGAGTGTGGGCACCGTGCTGACTTCTTTGCAGACCGGGGCTATCGATGCTTTTGCGGCACCACCTGTGGCGGCACTGACTCTGCAGTGGCACTCACGGGTTAAGCACATGTCTGAAGTGCCACTGCTCTATACCTACGGCATGCTGGGCATCAGCAATAAGTATTTCTCGTCCCTGACACCAGCTGATCAGAAGGTCGTGGAGCAGATTCTTGGTGACGCGTTTGCCAAAATGGATCAAGACAGCCGTGAGGAAAACTTGCAGGCCTATGAGGCCATTCAGGAAAGTCTGAACATGGTGGCGCCAAATGACGAGCAGTTGGCGGAATGGCGCTCTTACGCTGATAAGGCAACCACTCAGTTGGTGAAGGATGGCGAAATCAGCAAGGCCATACTGGACCAATTAAATGGCCTGTTAACCGAGTTTCGCAGCGGCAGCAGTAGCTGATGCGACGTCTGGCTCGCTGGTTGAATCATTTTGAGGACGGACTAATCGTCTTCATTTTATTAATGATGATTGGGCTGGCGGTGTATCAAATTGTGCTGCGCAATGTATTTAGCAGCAGTCTGGTTTGGGTTGAGCCGCTGCTGCAGAATGCTGTGTTATGGATCGGTTTGCTCGGTGCCATGATTGCCTCCCGCCGCGATGAGCATATTCGTATCGACTTGCTGAATAATTACCTCAAGCCTGCCGGACGCCGCTGGCTGGCCATGGTAGTAGACCTTTTCACCTGTGGTATCTGTGCGCTGGTAGCCTGGCATAGCATGTTATTTCTGTTTGATGAAATGAAAGGTGGAGGCAATGCCTTTCCAGGTATGCCGTCGTGGATTCTACAAAGCATGATTCCGGTCGGCTTTTCGGTTATTTCATTGCGTTACCTGATCATGTTTTTTCTTGATCTGATGCATCTGCGGCCTCCGATGCAGGAGCCGCGTGCATGATCTGGGCTGCAATCGTTTTGCTGCTGGTTTTGGCGCTATTTGGCGCGCCGCTGTTTGCTATTATTCTCGGCGCTGCGGCGATCGGCTTTGTTACTATGGAAACGCCGCTGGCGGTGCTCCATATCACAATCTATCAGCTCACCGATTCTGTTGTGCTGATGGCCCTGCCTCTATTTACCTTTGCAGGCTTTTTGCTCAGTGAGGCTAAAACTGCAGACCGGATGATGCGACTCAGCCAGGCCGCTTTTGGTTGGTTGCCTGGTGGTATGGCGTTGGTGGCGCTGGTTGCCTGTGCATTTTTTACCGCCCTTACTGGTGGTAGTGGTGTGACTATTGTTGCGCTTGGCGCGTTATTACTGCCGGCGCTGGCGAAAGCAGGCTATCAGGAAAAGTTTAACCTTGGCCTGATGACCTCATCGGGAAGTCTTGGCTTGTTGCTAGTGCCATCCGTGCCGTTGCTGGTGTACGGCATCATCGCGCAGCAGATGTCTCAGCAGCTGGATATGCCATCGGTGGAAATCACCGACTTGTATCTGGCTGGTTTAGTGCCGGCACTATTAATGGTGGTTGCTTTATATCTCTACTGCTTGTGGGCCATGCGCAAACAGCCGGTGCCCAAGCAGGCATTCTCTTTTGCCGAATTGCGCGCTGCCCTGTGGCAGGCGCGTTGGGAGATGCCTCTGCCATTTGTAGTGTTGGGAGGTATTTTTTCCGGGGTGTTGGTAATTAGTGAGGCGGCCGCAGTGACCGCCTTGTATGTACTTGTCGCTGAAGTGTTCCTGTACCGGGATATTCCGTTGCGCAAGCTACCCAAGATCATGCGCGAATCGATGGTGATGGTAGGCGGCATTTTGCTTATTCTGGCCGTGGCACTGGCGTTCTCGGACTATTTGGTGTTTGCCGGTGTGCCGGAGACGCTTTTTGCGTTTATTCAGCAGCACGTGGAAAGCAAGCTGGCCTTTTTACTATTGTTGAATCTGGTCTTGCTGGCATTGGGGGCGTTGCTGGATATCTTTGCTGCGCTGGTCATTATGGTGCCGCTGATCCTGCCAGTCGCTCTGGGGTATGGCATTGATCCGGTTCATCTTGGCATTATTTTTGTGGCCAATATGCAGATTGGCTACATCACTCCACCTGTGGGGATGAACCTGTTTATTGCCAGCTACAGGTTCCATAAGCCGATTACCGAGCTGTTCCGTGCCACCATCCCGTTTATGTTGGTGCTGTTGGTGGTTTTGCTGCTGATTACCTACGTGCCGTCATTAAGCCTGTTCATGATTCGTTGATCATTGGCTCTGGTTGTTGGCTCAGTCAGCGACCAGTACCTTCAGCATGCGCAGGCGTTTAATGGTTGCTTTGCCGCGCTTGACCACCTCTTCGTCGCTGACCTGAAAGCCTACACTCTCGAAAAACCGCTGTGCTGTCAGGCTGCTGGCAGTGGTCATAGTGCGGCTGCCTGCCATACGCGCCTCGTCTTCAAGGTACTGATAGAGCAGGCTGGCAATGCCGAGGCCGCTGGCATCCGGTGATAGGTAAAGCATTTCTATGTGACTGGCGGGGTGGAGTTGGGCAAAGCCGGCATGTTCACCATGCAAGGTGGCGACCAGGGTCAGGCCCTGCTCAAGTCCGGGGATGAAGCCCTGTTGGTCAGCGCTGGCAGCCCAGGCGGCAATGGCTTCAGGGTCATAATGTTTTGCGCCAATCTGCTCAATTGATTGTTTGAACAGCTGACGTAGCGCCTCTGCGTCGCCCGGCTGCATTGGGCGTATCTCGAAAGGCAGAGAGAAGCTGTCATCCACCGTTGGGTGGGCAACGGGTGTTTGCTGTTCATCGGCAATCACGGTGGCAGCAGGCTGCGCACGGCCTGGCTTCGAGCGTCCGAACAGACGGCGTACCTGCTTCAGCATCTTGGTATCTCAGTCATCGCTGTCCGGGGATTTCTGTAGGGCACGGATCTGCGCCTCAAGTTGTTCAATATATTGCTGTTGGCGTTGCAGAAGCTGATCGGCGGTTTCGGTCTGCTCGGTGAGTGCCGCCTCTCGGGAGCGTAACTCCTCATGCTGGCGACTGGCCGCATCTCGTAGCTCTTCTTCAAGCAGGGCGCCGTTGCCCTGATCGGCGGCTGCCGACGATAGCACAAGCAACAGAACTCCACCGGTAATAAGGCGCATAGCTACGACTCCCGAGATGATTCGGGGACAACATGGCCCGCCATCATAGCAAACAACCCGGTGCCATGCCGTGGTCCTGGCAGGAGTCGCTGGGCGGCTGTGGGAGGCTCGTGACCGGCGGGTCTAAGATGGTTGTCTGACATGAATCAATAAAAGTGCAGGTGGAGTCCTCAATGAGTGAAGATATCTGGTAGCATCCGCGCCGATTCTCCCTCCCCACTGCGGATGAGCCTGACATGCGCGTGCTGTTACGTTTTCTCTCTGTGCTACTCCCCGGCCTGTTGTTGTCCATGCCTGCTCTGGCGGCCACTGGCCCGATTGACATGACCAGTTCCATCGCCGGCATGATCGCTTTGTCGCTATTTATCCTTGCCTACATCCTGGTGATGGGGGAGGAAAAACTGCACCTGCGTAAATCCAAACCGGTGCTGGTGGCGGCCGGTATTATCTGGGTCATTATCGGCATCGTTTATGCTAACCATGGTATGGCAGGGCCGTCTGAAGAAGCTTTCCGGCAGACCCTGCTCGAGTTCGCCGAGCTGATGCTATTCCTGCTAGTGGCGATGACTTATATCAATGCGCTGGATGAGCGCCGGGTTTTTGATGCCCTGCGTGCATGGATGCTGCAGCGTGGCTTTCGTTATAAGACGCTGTTCTGGTTGACGGGCATTCTGGCTTTCGTGATCTCACCGATTGCCGACAACCTGACTACTGCCCTGTTGATGTGTGCGGTGGTCACCAAAGTGGGAGAGGGGGATAGCCGGTTTATCAATCTGTGCTGTATCAATATCGTGGTTGCTGCCAATGCGGGGGGAGCCTTTAGCCCGTTCGGGGATATCACCACACTGATGGTATGGCAGGCCGGTATGATCAAGTTCTACGAGTTCTTTGAGCTGCTGATCCCGGCGATCGTCAATTTCGCCGTGCCAGCAATCATCATGAGCTTCTTTGTGGAAGACCGGGCTCCCAGCGTGGTCTATGAAGAAGTGGAAATGAAGCGCGGTGCTCGGCGTATTTTGGTGCTGTTCCTGCTGACCGTGGCATCTGCAGTGGCCTGTCACTCGTTCCTGCATCTTCCTCCGGTGCTCGGCATGATGACTGGCCTCGGCTACTTGCAATTTTTCGGTTATTTCCTGCGCCAAACTCTGCCAAGTTCACTGGCAAAGAAACGTACCCTGGCGGAGCAACGCGGTGATGAAGAAGCGCTGCACCGTCTTGGTGGGGTGGTGCCGTTCGACGTTTTTAACCGGGTTGCGCGAGCAGAGTGGGACACCCTGTTGTTTTTCTATGGTGTGGTGATGTGTGTTGGCGGCCTTGGCTTTATGGGTTATCTGGAGCTCATGTCGCACACCCTGTATACGCAATGGGATGCTACTTCAGCCAATATTTTCCTGGGTGTGATTTCGGCGGTAATCGATAATATTCCGGTGATGTTCGCGGTGCTGACTATGCAGCCTGAAATGTCCCATGGCCATTGGTTGCTGATCACCCTTACTGCGGGCGTGGGTGGTAGCCTGCTGTCCATCGGTTCTGCCGCAGGCGTGGCATTGATGGGCGCGGCGCGCGGTCACTATACCTTTATGGGCCACCTGCGCTGGGCGCCAGTGATTTTGCTTGGCTATATCGCCAGTGTGCTGATGCACCTGTGGCTGAACGCAGCCTCTTTCGAGATTTTCGGCCGCGTTCAGTAGAGGGCTTACGGTTTCCGGGGTGTCTGCTTTAGAGACCATAGCGGGTAGGGAATGCCTGCTAAGCGGTTAAGTACAAAGGCCTGAGTCAGCAATACCAGAACGCCAGTCATCAGAACCGGAATCTGATTCAGGTGTGGCATCAGGCCCAGTGACACTATCAGTGAGGTGGCGGCTGCCGGGGGGTGAGCAATCCGCAGCAGCGCCATCAAGCTGGCGGTAAACGCCATCGACAAGGCCGCTGAGAAAGCGTGTGGCCAATCCATTCCCGCGGCCATTGCACTGGGCGCATCATTCAGCCCAAACATCCAAAGCACTCCCCAGCCGCACAAGGCACCGACCAGGTGACTGCTCAGCACATTGCGTGGCGAGGCAACCTCTGCCATGGGCAGATAGAAGAGAATGAAGGCCGTGGCGCCTAAAGAGGGAAAAATAAATGCCTCTTTGGTGATCAGGGCGATCACTGCAATCAGGCCGATACTCAAGCCACTGTTGAAGAAGTTGAACAGGGCCAGAGCCGTGCCTGGTGGCAGCCGTTTCTCCATGCGCTCAAGATGAAAGTGGCGCATCAGGCCGATGATCAACTGACGACGAAGACGGTCTGTTTTATTGCTCATGCAACACCCGGCGGATAACAAGGGGGGCATTATCCCTATGCTGGGCGCCGCCCGGCAAGCTGACCGCTTCTGACGCCATCGCTATGATTGGGGTAGAGTGCAGTTCAGGCGTAGCGTAAGGGAGAGGGCATGATTACCCGGGTGATGGAAAACAGCATTGTTATTGCTTGTCCACCGGATGAGGTGTTTGCCTATGTCACCCAGCCTTGGCTTTGGCATGAATGGCACCCAAGTTCTCGCAGCGCGCAGGCAAAGGTTGATGTCCTCGCTGTGGGTGATTGTTTCGATGAGGTGATTCAGTTACAGCCATTGTCTCCGTTGCCGCTGACCGTACAGCGCCAGACTCGTTATACGGTGCTGCTATCAGAGTCAGGGGTGGTCTGGGAGGTGCGTGGTGAAACCACTGATGGGGCTCTGACTATCCACTACGATTTCAAACCTCAAGATGGTGGCACATTATTCCATCGTCGCCTTCAGTATGAGGTGCGAGGCGCACTGCAGTTGATCGAGCCATGGCTGCTCAAACCACGCATGCGTGGTCTGTCCGCACAGGCTCTAGCCAACCTGAAAGCCAAGCTGGAAGTATGTTAAAGCGCTGGAGTGAGTGGCGAGAGAATCGCCAGATTGCCAGGATTCACCTGTCGGAGCAGCAATGGCAGCAGGCCATGGCTTATCCATCAGCAGCCCAGCTGGCGCCAGCCCTGACACAGCGCTGGCGGGATATGACGCTGCGCTTTCTGTTGCGAAAAAATTTCTATTCCGGGGCGGGGTTTGTTATTTCCGATGAAGTGCGCCTGCGTATTTCCGCTCAAGCCACCCTGCCGGTTTTAGCTATTGGTCTGCATTGGTATGACGACTGGGACAGCATTGTTGTCTATGAAACCGCATTCATTCCCCCGTTTGCGCAACGGGATGAGTCAGGTCTGGTCAGCCACAGCCGTCGCGTGCTCAGTGGTGAAGCCTGGCTGCGCGGGCCTGTAATTTTTTCTTGGGAAGACGTTATTGGAGCCGGTCATGGAGCCCACAATGTGGTGATCCATGAGGTCGCTCACAAGCTGGATATGCGCAGTGGCGCGGCCAATGGTGCGCCGCCGTTTCACCACACTATGTCCCCCGCGCGTTGGCATGAGGTGATGACCGAGGCGTGGGACTGGGCTCATCAGGCTCAGAGAAATGGTCGCCCGGTGCCCATCGATAGCTATGGGCTGGAACAACCCGGTGAGTTTTTCTCGGTGCTCAGTGAACATTTCTTTATGCAGCCCGAATCGCTGTTTGAACATTGGCCACAGGTATACGAACAGCTGATGTTGTTCTACCAGCAGGACCCATTAAGGGGGTGTTTTGTTTCCTGATGGCGAGTGTCATGGCAACGTCACCTTATGTCATTGCCGGGCCATGGCCTGACTTCTATGGTGAGCATCTGTTGCCTCAACCGGAAGCTGTCTGATGAATGCTGAAGTCCGCACCGCACCTACACGAGTTCGCCCCTTTGAGGGCACGCAGCTGCGTCGTACTCCTTTTATGAAAATTATGATGGGGCGTGACCCTTCACCCTCTCGGGATGAGTACAACTCTCTTGTGGCTGCACTGTGGCAGGGCGATGCGCCGATGGATGCGCTGCTTGACTGGATGTATGAGTATGACCCGAGAGAAGGTCGCAAGCTTTATGAACAGGCCGTTGAACAGGGTATAGCCAGCATTGAAGATGCTCCTCAACCGCTGAGAGATTTTTTTGCTCTAGTCGAATGCACTCCATCTTGGGTGGATCATCAGCTGATTGAGGATGGTGTTTCCTTTATCCATCGTACCGGCCTGGCCGGCCCGTATGTTTTGCGGGATTTCGCCTTGATGGGTGGGTACCTGCTGTCCGGCTTCAATCACGCACTGGTGATGACCGGAGCGCTGAACCGCGGTGCGGGCCAGCGCATAGCTGAAACCGGAAAGTGGTGGATCGACTGTACTGAGCACGGAGGTTTGAATCGATTTGGTGCTGGTTTTAAAACCACCTTGAGGGTGCGGATGGTGCATGGCATGGTGCGCCGTCACCTGCCCAGCCGGCCAGAGTGGGATAACAACGAGTGGGGTTTGCCGGTAAATCAAACCGATATGCTGGCCACGTATTTGGCCTTCGGCCCGATCATGCTGGTGGGCATGCGTGCCATGGGCATTCCCGTAACACCGCATGAATCGAAAGCGGTAATGCATCTTTGGAAATATGCAGCATGGGCCATGGGGGTGGATAAAAAATGGCTGGTGGATGGCGAGCGAGATGGTCTGGTTCGGTTGTATCAGACATTTTTGACCCAAAGCCGGGCCGACTGGACCAGCGCAGAACTGGGTCGAGCTTTGGCAGAGGAGCCGCTGCAGCGCGAATTCCCTGTGGGCAAGTACGTGCCCCTGTTACAGGACTTTTGGCGCAAGGTGTTCTATCACAAACACCTGAGCAATAGCAGTCTTTTCCTCAATCGCAAGCAGATGAAAAAGCTGGGCCTGCCAAGCAATATTCTGCCCTGGTTTCCGTTGCTGACTATGGGGCCACGATTTATTGGTTATACAGCTCAGCGTTTTAATCCACTGCTGAAAAGTCGTTTGGAAAGGGAAGGGCGCAAGGCGCAGTTAGCAGCCTTGCGTAGCATGTGGGGAGACAAGAAACAGGACATTATCAATCCAGGTAATAGTCATCCTGCACATGTTGGCTAATAAGAAAGGGCGCCTTGTTTGGCGCCCTTTCTTATCTTGCTACTGATTTAGCGAACTGCCTGAAAAGCAGGTCCGATCAGGTGGGGGAGTAGATAACGGTTTACATCCATATCTGGCTTGTAGTGAACAAACAGGCCGCCCAAGGTGGTAAAGACCCGAGCCAGCATGATGAACTCTGCTGGCAGCTTGTCTACCGGGTCCTGCTCCGCCATACGGAAAAGCCGCTCGCCTTCAGCCAGCATATCGTCTGCCGATGGCCATACCATACGGCCGCTGCCCATGTTCATGGCGGCATTACGAATCTGATTGAGCAAGGCATTGGAAAATGCCAGCAAAGTATCTGGCTTGCCACTGCGGGTGCGGAATCCCAGCTCCGTGAGAGCGTTAGCGATAGCGTCGCTGTCGTCTACAAGTGCTGCGCCGAGGACCTTCTGATAGCCATTACGGAACGCGCTTGAAAGCTCCATGGTGCAACCGAAATCCAGCATCACCAGCTCGTTGCTATCGGTGACCAGAAAGTTGCCTGGATGTGGGTCCGCCTGAAACACCCCGAACTGCAGTACCTGACGAAGGTACAGGTCAAGTAAGCGTCCGAGTAACTCTGATACGCCAGCGTGATCTCCAGCTTCACGTCGTTGCTCCAATTCGCTACCAAAGTTGCGGCCCTCGATAAATTCGCTGACCAGCACCTTTTTATTGCTATGGGTGGCAATTAGTTCCGGCACCCTGACTGCGCTGACACCGTCCAGACGGGAGCGAATATCGCTCATCCAGCGTGCTTCATTGCGATAGTCCAACTCTTCGCGCAGGGTTCGCTCTATCTCTGCGGTAATAGTGTCCAGATCAGTTGGAGGCAGTAGCGATTCAATGCTGCCGACAAAAAGCTTTAATAACGCCATGTCCAGATCAATGACCTCGGACAGTCCTGGGCGTTGCACCTTTACCGCAACGCAGCGGCCATCATGCATCACCGCCTTGTGTACTTGGCCGATGCTTGCTGCAGCTATTGGTTGTGGGTCAAATTCGAGGAATAGCTTTTCCAGTGGTTGCTGCAGGCTTGATTCAATCACCTCGCGAATGGCTGAGAAATTTTCGGGGTGAGCGCGATCCTGCAGTACTTTTAATTCATCGACCCACGGTTGCGGAAGAATATCGCCGCGGGCGGAAAGCAGCTGGCCGATTTTCAGAAAGGCACCACCCTGCTGTAGTGAGGTTTCTACAAAGCGTTGTGCATTTTTACGATGCAGCTCGTCTAATGCGGTGGCCATGCGACTACGGGACATAAATGCAGAGCGGGTACCCCACAGTCGATAGCTGGTAGTTAGTCTGGTCAGCATCCAGCCTGTTTTGGACAGTCGTTTGAGACGTTCTGGCCATTGCGCTGCCTCCTGAGCGATTGCCTCATATTCTTCGCGGGCGAGCTCGGCGCCCGCTTGCATCTCGCGCCAGGCGCGCAGTGCTTTTTCTGCCAGTTCACGGCCCTGCCAGACAGTCTGTTCAACGGCGCCAAGGGTGGCATTCATCACCGTAAGCCAGGTTTTCAAGCCGTTGTTGCGGCGTGCTGCCTGACGTGGCTCGGATTGAGTGACGGCAGAGGTTTGGGTCGCCGGCATAATGGTGCTCCTCAAAGTGATTGTCATTTTTTGTAGTACACTTTTATTTATAAAAAAGCCGGCAGCGACAATTTGTCTGTTACCGGCTCGCGGTTGAAGCTGTTGTTACAGGGTGCTGATACAGTCGCTGCATAGCCAGACAACGGGTATTTCCGCTGCACTGGTCAGGCCACGAAAGGCTCGCTCACCCCGTGATAAATCCTTGCCGCACTCGATGCATTGTCCGGGCTTGTTAACGATCACATCTTGCCATGCATCGACGCTGTCCAGCAGTTGACCTGCCAGCGTGCCACCTTGCTTTGCCGGGGTCAGCGGCTTGCTCGGGGTCTCTCCACGAGCAGTAGCGGCGAGCTTGCGAGCATCGCGGGTAACATGCTCCACCAGCGCACTGGAGTCGGCGACGATGCCATCGACCAGATTGAAGGTGTCCTCCAGCACATTGCGGATCAGGTGCGACACAGTCATACGTTTCTGCTCGGCCGCTTCTTTCAGAGTGCTCTCCAGATCCTTTGGCACCCGCGTCTGGATGACCCGATCCTTGCGCTCGTCTTCTGCCGCGGGCTTGCGCCCACGGGGTGCTTTGTCTGTCTTCGAGGGCATGCTCTGTCCGGCCTCTGATTTGATGTAATACAAAATATGACGTTCTCCCCGTGGCTGTCAACTGCCCCATCTGGCCTGCCAGCCTGCTATTCTTGGCGCCCCTGCCAGTACGGAGCCTGCCTTGCGTAATCTCGGCCAGATCGACTACTCCCCGGATCAGCGCCCTAACTGGCGCATTATTGCCTCCCTGTGGCCCTATCTGACCGAGTTTCCCGGCAGGGTGGTGCTATCGCTGGTGCTGTTGGTGGCCGCCAAGCTGGCCACCGTGGCTATGCCACTGGCCCTCAAATACATCGTTGATACAGTTGAGCAGGCCCGTGGCAGTGAGGTGTTGCTATGGATGCCGCTCATACTGGTACTGGCCTATGGTGCTCTACGACTGGCTTCTACCTTATTTGGCGAGTTGCGTGATGCGGTTTTTGCCCGAGTGGCGGAGCGCGCCATGCGCCGCGTGTCACTTAAGGTTTTTCAGCATCTGCATCGTCTGGAGTTGAGTTTTCATCTGTCGCGTCGCACGGGTGCGCTGTCTCGGGATATTGAACGCGGCACCACCGGGGTCAGTTTTCTGCTGCGCTTTATGCTGTTCAATATTGTCCCGACGCTGCTGGAAATACTACTGGTGGCGCTAATCCTGCTGGCGGCTTTTCGCCCGGGCTATGTGTTGGTGGTGGTCGCCGCCGTATTTGTCTATGTACTGTTTTCGGTGCGAGTGACGGAATGGCGTACTCGTTACGTACGTGAGTCCAATGAAATGGACAATCAGTCCAATACCCGTGCGGTGGACAGCCTGCTGAACTTCGAGACGGTAAAATATTTCGGTAACGAGGAGTTCGAGTCGCAGCGCTATGACCAGGATCTTGAAAGCTGGGAGTCAGCACGGATGAAGAATCGTCTGTCACTGGCGGCGCTCAACTCCGGTCAGGCGTTTATTATCGCCGTGACTATGACGGCGATGATGTGGATGGCGGTGACGGATGTTCAGCGTGGCAGCATGACGCTGGGTGATCTGACCATGATCAATGCCTATTTGATCCAGTTATTTATTCCTCTCAACGCACTGGGCTTTATTTACCGCGAGATACGTCAGTCGCTGGTCAATATCGAACGTATGTTTAGCCTGCTCGGGCAGAAGGCCTTGATCGTCGATAGGCCCGATGCGCAAACACTGGCTGCAGGTCCTGCTGCGATACAGTTTGACGAGGTCGGCTTCGGCTATCAGGAGCCGCGGCCAATATTGAAGAATGTCAGCTTCGCGGTGCCGGCGGGACATAAGGTGGCGGTGGTGGGGCGTAGCGGCGCCGGTAAGTCGACCATTGGCCGGTTACTATTCCGCTTCTTTGATGTCACCGACGGCGCAGTGCGTATCAATGGTATCAATATCCGTGACCTGACCCAGAGTAGCCTGCGTGCCGCCATCGGCGTAGTGCCACAGGATACTGTTCTATTCAACGACACCATCTGGAATAACATTGCCTATGGACGACCGGATGCCAGCGATGAGGAAATTCGGCGGGCCGCCTCACTGGCTCATCTGGATGATTTTATTGCGGCGTTGCCGGATGGCTTTCAGTCCAAGGTGGGTGAGCGGGGCTTGAAGGTCTCTGGCGGGGAAAAGCAGCGTATCGCCATTGCCCGGGTGTTACTCAAGGACCCTCCGATACTGTTGTTGGATGAAGCAACCTCGTCGCTGGACTCTCATGCTGAGCAGGCAGTGCTGGCTGCTCTGAATGAAGTGGCCCGGAAAAGAACTACACTGGTCATCGCTCACAGGCTATCGACGATCCGTGATGCCGAGCAGATCCTGGTGCTAGACCAGGGGCAGATTGTCGAATCCGGTGATCACGCTACGCTGCTGCGCAACAACGGTGTTTATGCCGGGTTGTGGCGCCAGCAGCAGGAAGAGGCCGTTAAATAGTCAGCCTGCTATTTTCCACGGCACCTCAATGCCTGCCTGCCAGGGCACCATGGTTACTCCGCCCACATCCACCTGCGCTGGAATAATCCAACTATCGCGTATCAGCGTGACGGTATCGCTATTGCGCGGCAGACGGTAAAAGTCCGGGCCGAAGAAACTGGCGAACGCCTCCAGTTTGTCCAGGGCGTTGTGCTGGTCGAAAAAGGTTGCATATAACGGCAGAGCCGCTGGTGCCGAGTAGCAGCCGGCACAGCCGCAGGCGGCCTCCTTTTTATTTTGTGCATGAGGCGCCGAATCTGTGCCCAGAAAAAAGCGCGAATCACCGCTAAGCACAGCCTGCTGGATGGCCTGTTGATGCTCGCGGCGTTTTAGAATTGGCAGGCAGTAGTTGTGCGGTCGCACACCACCAACCAGCAAGTCGTTGCGATTCATCATTAAGTGCTGCGGCGTCACAGTTGCCGCGGTCAGGCGCTGATGGGCCTGAACAAACTCAATGCCGTCGCGGGTGGTAACGTGCTCCAGAACGATACGCAACGCCGGGAATTTTTCCCGGATATCGTTCAGGTAACGATCGATAAACACCTTTTCCCGGTCAAAGATGTCAATTTCCGATTCAGTTACTTCACCGTGCAGCAGAAGTGGCAGGTCGTGTTTTTCCAGCGCTTCATACAAGTGATAGATGGCTGCCGGGTCCCGTACGCCACTGTCAGAATTAGTCGTCGCGCCGGCAGGGTACAGCTTGGCGCCATAAACGATGCCGCTGGAGGCGGCCTCGGCGATGTCAGCCGGACTGGTCACATCGGTAAGATAAATCACCATCAGCGGTTCGAAATCAGCCTCTGCCGGCGCTGCCGCCATGATCCGCTGGCGGTAGGCCAGCGCCCGCGCTGCGGTGGTTACCGGCGGAGTCAGGTTGGGCATGACAATGGCCCGGCGGAATGTTGCAGCAGTGGCTGGCACTGTGCCGCGTAATTGCTCGCCATCGCGAAAGTGCAGGTGCCAGTCATCCGGGCGGGTCAGGGTGAGGGTCTGGCTCATGCGGGGTCTCCGGTAGATGAGGTCATTCAGGTGGGCAAGGATAGCGGCTGTGACGCAGGTCATGCCACTGACAGGCATGCTTTGTTCATATCAGCGGGGCAGGGTACCATGCCATCTATACGTCAGCGCACCGCTTCAAGACGGTGCAGATAAGGAAGCAGATTATGAATATCCGACGACTGGCTCCCTGGCTGGCCGCCATTTTGTTGTCTGTCAGTGGCCATAGTCTTGGACAGGCCGGTGACGTTCAGTTGGCGTCCGTGCACGCCGCGGTTGCTCGGCTGGCAGATGGTGAGTTGCAGGTGGCCAAGCACGCTGACCGGCAGGTGCCGATTGCCTCGATTACCAAATTGATGACTGCAATGGTGGTGCTGGATGCCCAGCAGGATCTTAATGAATGGTTAACCGTTCAGCCGCGCCAGCAACAGCTTGGTAAAACTGCGTGGACGCGTATGCGCAATGCCTCACAGGCAAAGCGCAGAGACCTGCTGCATATTGCCCTGATGTCGTCAGAGAATATTGCCTGTGATGTGTTGGCGCGACATTTCCCGGGAGGCCTGTCAGCCTTTGTTGAGGCAATGAACAGCAAGGCCACGGCATTAGGCATGCAGGATACGGTGTTCTTTGATCCAGCCGGCCTGTCGCCCAATAATCTTTCTACGGCGGCGGACCTGGTGAAGATGGTGCGCGCGGCGCACCAGTATGATTTGATTCGTGATGTCACCACTTCAACCTACCATCAGGTGACGTTTCGCAAGCCTCGTTACTCACTGCAGTATGGTAATACCAATCCACTGGTGCGTAGTTCGCGCTGGGACGTGGCGCTGAGCAAAACCGGCTATCTGTCCGAGGCTGGCCGTTGTCTGGTCATGGTGTTGAAGGTCGACGGCGAGCAGACAGTGTTTGTGTTGCTCGATTCTCTGGGGACTCGTACCCCTGTGGGTGATGCGGGACGGCTGCGTCGCTGGCTGGAAAGTGGTGACCCGGGCTCGGTGGCAGTAGCGGCGCGTAACTACGAGCGAGAGCGCAGCGCCGCCTATCGGGCTGACGCAGTATCCCAGAATATCACTCGCTGATGCAGCTCCATGGTTACTCTCGACTGGAGTGACTCAGGCAGAAATTACCCGGTTGCGGCCCGCACGCTTCGCTTCGTACATCGCTTCATCGGCAAGGTGAATGATGTGGTCGCTATCATTGATTTCACTGCGCACCCGACTACTCACACCGACGCTGGCTGATAGCGGCAGGGCGACGCCTTTGGCGTCAATCACCAGAGAGCCGATGGCCCGTCTACAGCGTTCGGCAATTTCCATGGCGTGATGACTTTGTGCGCCGGGCAACAGGATCAGAAACTCCTCACCACCGTAGCGGCCGATGATTTCCTCCTGACGCAGGCAGTCCCGTAATGCATGGGCCGCCGCATGCAGCGCCCGGTCGCCGACCAGATGACCGTGGTCGTCATTGATCTGCTTGAAGTGGTCGATATCTACCATTAGCACGGATAGCGGGAAATTACCCTTTCGACTATTTGAAAGAATCAGGTCAAGGGTTGCGAGAATGTGGCGGCGGTTGGCCACGCCGGTCAGGGCATCGGTCTGAGACAGGGTGCGGATGTCTTCTTCGCGACTGTGCCAAGCCTTGACCATGGCGCTCATAATCACAGTTTGATAAGCGACATAGAAGCCGGCAGCCAGCATCAGGCACAAGGTCCAGTATAGATTCAGGTGCGCGGAGGCGGCCTGTTGCTGATTGAGTATCGGTGCATAGGGAATAACCTGCAGCGCGGATAGCAGGCTTAGCGTCAGCATCATGGCGAGGCCGGCTACAAAAATCAGCAGCACCTGGCGGATGCTGAACAGGATAAGACCGAGCATTGGCGCTCCCATCATTACCAGTCCGGTGACCACGTTCAGGGTGCCAATCAGGTAGCAAGCGGTAATCGAGGTGATCGCATAGACCCACAGGGTGATGTTGGTATAGACCGGCGAGGTTTGCTGGCGCTGGTCGAGCCATAGCCCGTACTTGCCAAGGGCTAGCCACAGGGCCACACAACCGAATGAGTAGGCGGCGGTGGGTAGCATCATGGCGTGGTTGAAGAGTTGCTGATCCTGGATCACAAAGTGGCTGACCAGTGCCCACAGGCCCAACAGACCGAAAACCGGTGCCGCGACCCAGCACACCACGGCGCTACGACGCGCCTCCGAGGCGTTCAGTTGGCGGCCGGTCTGGTCGCTGAGCTTGGTTAAAATGCGTTGCATCCGTGTCTCTGCTGGCGAACTGCTACTGTCTGCAGTCTAATGTTGTGCACCACGGATAACAAAGTGTAGCCGCATGAACGAGGCGATTGTGCCGACCAGTGAACTGGCGCTGCTGGAGCGTTGGCTGGATCACATCTGGATGGAGAAGGGTTTAGGGGATAAAACCCTGGCCAGCTATCGCAGTGATCTGGAACAGTTCGCGCTGTGGTTGCAGCAGCAGCGCAGCGCCTTGCTGCAGGTTGACCGCATTGCTGTGCTGGAGTGGCTGGGGGCTCTGATGCAGCGGGGGCTCAGTGCTCGCTCGGTGGCCCGTAAAATGTCAGCCCTGCGGGGGTTCTATCGCTGGGCTTTGCAGGACAGACTGCTGGCAGAGGATCCCACGTTGTTGGTGTCGCGACCAAAAATTGGTCGGCCCCTGCCCAAGTCACTGACTGAGGCGGATGTGGATGCATTGCTGGCTGCACCGGACGTGGATACGACTCTCGGGTTGCGCGACAGGGCAATGCTCGAGGTGCTGTATGCCTCCGGGCTGCGAGTATCCGAGCTGGTCGGCCTGACCCTATCGCAAATCAATCTGCGGCAGGGTCTGGTGCGGATTGTGGGAAAGGGCAATAAGGAGAGGCTGGTACCGCTCGGCGAAGAAGCTCAGGACTGGCTGGTTCGCTACCTGCGTGACGGCAGGCCACTGCTGATTGATGGCGAGGGAGACGATATCGTTTTCCCCAGTCAGCGTCGCCAGCCCATGACTCGCCAGACTTTTTGGCACAGGATCCGCCAGATGGCATTGATCGCCGGGGTGCAAAAACCGCTTTCTCCCCATACACTGCGTCACGCCTTTGCCACCCATCTGCTCAATCACGGCGCTGATCTGAGGGTGGTTCAGATGTTGCTTGGTCACAGCGATCTTTCCACTACGCAGATTTACACACATGTAGCCCGCCAGCGGCTGCACGAACTTCACGCCCGGCACCATCCACGGGCCGGAACTGACCGGCCTGATCAGGGTTCGAAGGAAAACTGAATCGAGGAGATGAACATGCGTTTTATTGTCGTACTGATGGCATTGATGATGAATGTGGCCTGTGCCGACCAGGATCCGCCGGCTGCCAAAGAGACTCAGCCTGCAGCTGTATCCGGGGACAGCTCTTTGGCGATGGAGAAACTGCAACAGGCCTTTCCGGGGATGCCTGTGGCGGCTGTTGAGCCCTCCACCGTGCCTGGCATGTTTATGATTCAGGTGCAGGGTGACTGGCTGCATGTCACCGCGGACGGTCGCTTCGTTTTTGCCGGTGAGGTATTCGAGCTGCGTGACAACGAGGGTGCGGTTAGCCTGATTGAGGAGCGCCAGAAGGCAGTTCGGGTACCGGCTCTGAAGGCACTGGATCCGGCGCAAATGATCACTTTCCCGGCCAAGCAGCAGCAGGCAGAAATTTATGTATTCACCGATGTCAGCTGCGGTTACTGCCGTCAGTTGCACCGGCAGATCGCCGACTACAACAGTCTGGGGATCACCGTGCACTATCTGGCCTTCCCGCGTGGTGGCATGGCATCGCCTGCGGGCAGGGTGATGGACGACATCTGGTGCTCGGAGAATCGTCAGCTGGCAATGACAGAGGCCAAGCTGGAGAAACCGCTCAGCCAGACACCGCAGAGCTGTGATAGCCCGGTGGCCAGTCAATATCAGCTGGGTGAGCAGTTTGGCGTGCGCGGCACCCCCGCCGTATTCACCGTACAGGGCGAGCAGCTGGGCGGCTACCTGGCGCCGCCGCGCATGGCGAAAGCTCTTGGGCTGGTGATAGCGGATTGACGTTGCGGGGCCCCGTCAGTAAGGTGTGCCGTCCCGAATTTCCCGCCCGTTACTGTAAGTGAGGTTGTCGTGAATCCAGTTAAGGTGGGTATCGCCGGTCTTGGCACCGTAGGTTCTGGAGCGGTCAATATTCTGCGCAGTAATGCCGATGAGATCGCCCGTCGTGTCGGCCGGCCGATTGAAATTGCCCATATCGGTGCCCGGCGTGATAACCCGGCCTGCGATATCAGTGGTATCCGCGTTTCCCGTGATGTGATGGAAGTCGCCCGTGACCCACAAATTGATATTGTTGTGGAGTTGATTGGAGGCACTAGTACCGCCCGTGAACTAGTGCTGACGGCGATTGCCAATGGCAAGCATGTGGTTACCGCCAATAAGGCGCTGATTGCTGAGCATGGCAATGAGATATTTTCTGCCGCCCATGCCAAAGGTGTTGATGTTGCCTTTGAAGCGGCCGTGGCCGGTGGTGTGCCTATTCTGAAGGCTCTCGGTGAAGGTCTGGCGGCCAACCGCATCAAGTGGGTGGCCGGGATCATCAATGGCACGGGTAACTTTATCCTTACCGAAATGCGCGATAAGGGCCGAGACTTCGCTGATGTGCTTAAAGAAGCGCAGCAGTTGGGCTATGCCGAGGCGGATCCGACCTTCGATGTGGAAGGTATTGATGCTGCTCACAAGCTGACAATCCTGGCTTCTATTGCCTTCGGTATCCCGTTGCAGTTTTCCCGGGTTTACACCGAGGGCATCAGCCGTCTGACTCGCGAGGACATTGCTGCGGCGGAGCAGTTTGGCTACCGCATCAAGCATCTTGGCATCGCCAAAGATACTGGCAGTGGCATTGAGCTGCGTGTTCATCCGACCCTGATTCCGCAGGAGGTCTTGCTGGCCTCGGTGAACGGCGTGATGAACGCGGTGATGGTTGATGGTGATGCGGTAGGGCCGACTTTGTTTTACGGTGCCGGCGCCGGTGCCGGCCCGACCGGTAGCGCGGTAGTTGCCGATATCATCGAAATGGGTCGTTCGCTGACCATTGATCATGAGCACCGGGTGCCATACCTGGGGTTTCATACTGATGTGCTGTCTGATCACCCGGTACTGCCCATTGATGGTGTGGTGTGCCCGTTCTATATCAGACTGCTTGTTCAGGACCGTACTGGCGTATTGGCGGATATCACCCGCATTCTGTCCCAGCACAGTATCAGCATCGAAGCCATGTTCCAGAGGGATGTAGATGATAATGAGCCGGTGCCGATTATGTTGATGACCCATTCGGTGCTTGAGCGCGATATGAATGAGGCGCTGGCGGAAATCGCTGCGCTGGATACGGTGCTCGGCGATATCGTCCGTATTCGTGTTGAACTTTTGAAAGCGTAACAAGAGAGCCTGCTATGTCATTTCGCGACCGCTATACCGGCCTGATCAATCGCTACCGTGACCATCTGCCGGTGAGCGACGACACCCGAATTATTAGTTTGGGCGAAGGTAATACGCCTCTGATCCGGTTGAAGAATATTCCCAAATTGCTTGGCAAGGACGTGGATATTTACGTCAAGTATGAAGGTCTGAACCCGACTGGTTCGTTCAAGGACCGCGGCATGACCATGGCCGTTACCAAGGCAGTGGAAGAGGGTAGCAATGCCATTATCTGCGCCTCTACCGGGAATACTTCTGCAGCTGCCGCCGCATACGCAGCACGCGCCGGTATCACTGCGTTCGTACTGATTCCGGAAGGCAAAATCGCCATGGGCAAGTTGGCTCAGGCGATGATGTATGGTGCGGTTACCATTCAGATTCGTGGCAATTTTGACGAAGGTATGGAGCTGGTCAAGCAAGTGGCGCTACAGGCACCGGTGACCATCGTTAACTCGGTTAACCCGTATCGCCTGCAGGGCCAAAAGACTGCTGCTTTTGAAATTGTCGAAGAGCTTGGTCGTGCTCCCGATTACCACTGCCTGCCAGTGGGTAATGCCGGAAATATCACCGCGCACTGGATCGGTTACTGTGAGTATTCCGCGCAAAAAGGCACCAAGGTGACGGAGTCCTGCGCTTTCTGTGATGGCAATTGCCGCTACGCTGGTGGTCCGATTATTGGTGGCAATCGGCCAGCTATGATCGGATATCAGGCTGCTGGCTCTGCGCCGTTTGTCCGTGGCGAAGCGGTAAAAAACCCGGAAACAGTTGCCACGGCGATCCGTATCGGCAATCCGCAGAGCTGGGATCGCGCCTGGAAAGTAAAGGAAGAGTCAGGTGGCTGGTTCGACGAGCTTGCCGATGAGGAGATTCTGGCGGCCCAGAAGCTGCTGGCCCAGCGCGAAGGTATCTTCTGTGAGCCGGCGTCTGCAGCGTCTATTGGTGGCGCCATGCGTGATATAAAGACAGGCCGCATTCCGGAAGGTTCGACCATTGTCTGCACCCTGACCGGTAACGGTCTGAAGGATCCGGATACTGCTATCAAGCAGTGTGGCGATAGCCGAATGGTGACCATTGATGCCAATATTTCCTCGGTGAAGGACGCGATTCTCGGCAATATGTGATCGGCTAAAAAAGCCCCGGCGAGTTAATCGTCGGGGCTTTTTTTATGCCTTTTCTCAGCGCCGTACTTTTAACGACTCAGGGTTTGACGGTTGATCTGCATCTGCAGCGCCACCAAGGCAGGCAGGTGTGGGCCAATAACCCCTTTGCCTGTGGTCAGCAGCGCACCTGAAAGATCACGCTGTGGGTCAGCCCAGCAATAGATGCTGATAAAACCGAGGTGACCATAGGCGCGCTGTGTGCCCGGACCGAACAGGCTGAGAGTGCGGGCGCCAAGCATAAATCCTGGCGAGTACTCCATCGGAATCATCAAGGTGCGATCAAGCCGACTACCTTTGCCAATGGGCGAAATGGCACGACGCACCGTGTCCGCCCGGAAAATCTGTTTGCCATTCCAGCTGCCACCGTTGAGCAGCATCTGGAAGAAGCGGCTAGCTTCTTCTGCTGTGGCATATAAGTTTCCGGCTGGCAGGGTAATGTCGAGAAAGCGGGAGTCATTGGAAACGTCCACGACTTCTTGCAAGTTGGCGCCCACCGCATACTTTATAAAAGCATTGACGGGCGCTAGAGACAGGCCGGTGGAATAGTTTTTCGCCGGCGAGCCCTCTTGCATGCCAAAGCGGAAGTAGCGCATTCCCATAGGCTTGCGAATAACCTCGTCAAGGAGATCGTTGACCGTTTTGCCGGTCACTCTTTCAATAACCGCGCCGAGGACAAAGCCTGCGGTGGCGGCATGATAGGCCTGCCTGCGGCCAGGGTTTTGCGGTACAGCTTTTTGCATCAGCTCGGTAATCCGTGCCGGATTGAACAGGTCTTCCGTGCTTACCGGGTCGCTGATACGTGGCACACCGCCTCGGTGGGTCAGCAGGTGCATCAGGGTGGTGCGCTCCTTGCCTTCACAGCCGTACTCGGGCAAGTAATGGCAAACCGGTTTGCCAAGGTCCAGTTCTCCGCGCTCCACCAGATGGTGAATGAGCATGGCGGTAACGCTTTTTGATGCGGAGAATAGACATATTGGAGTGTCTACGCTGAGCGCTTGACGGTCTTCCAGACTGGCATAGCCAAGCGTCCGGTCAAAGAAGTGCTCGCCACCACGGCGTAAAGACAGGGCAATGCCAGGACTCATCCCGGTGGCATACAGGTTCTTCATGGAACGCCAGATGGCGGTGACCTGTTCTTCGCGCATGCCGGCTGCCGCTGGCGGAGCTTCATTGCCGCGGTCGCTGATTTCGCTCAGACGCTTGGGCATGGGAATAAGAGACGGTGTCAGGAAGCGGCGCGGCAGGGGCAAGGCTGGCATGAGGTATTCCACAGCTAAGAGATGCAACTGATTGTGCGCCTCAGGGAAAATGGGTCAATGACTGGTCGGGACAATAGCGACGATAACAAGGCCAACCGGGTATTTTGTCGTCATTTCCGTACAAGGCTTGTGCCTGAATCTAGCCTAGCATGCCATCCAAAGAGTGGCTGCTTGCGCTATGCTGGGGGTGCGCTCTCAATATCGGAGGACAAGATGAATACTATCAAGCAGGCTGACTTCCAGAGCTTTGCAGAGTTCTACCCTTACTATTTGCAGGAGCATGGCAATCCGACCTGTCGAAGATTGCACTTCTTCGGCACCTTGTTTGTGCTGACGATTCTCGCGGCGGTGATAGCCGGTGCGAGCAGTTGGTGGCTGCTGGCGTTGCCGGTGGTGGGCTACGGTTTTGCCTGGGTTGGCCACTATGTTTTTGAGAAAAATCGCCCGGCAACTTTTAAGTATCCGTTTTACAGTCTGGCTGGTGATTTTGTCATGTTCAAAGATATTCTGGTGCGCCGCATCGACTGGTAAGCGGGCCGGAAAGTACAGAGGCTAGGATGGGTATGGAAGAGCGGTTTGCACCGCTCCTCCTTACCGGTTAACTCAGATCAAAGCAGCTCAAGAGCTACAGCAGTGGCTTCGCCGCCACCGATGCACAGACTGGCGATACCTTTCTTGCCACCGGTGCGCTTCAGTGCATGGATCAGTGACAGGATGATGCGTGAGCCGGTGGAGCCGATCGGATGGCCCAGCGCGCAGGCGCCGCCGTGGATATTCACTTTGCTGTGTTCAATGCCCAGCTCCATGATTGGCAGCATCGCTACCATGGCGAAGGCTTCGTTGATTTCCCACAGGTCCACATCTGCCACGGACCAGCCGGTTTTTGCCAGAATTTTGCTGATCGCGCCGCAGGGCGCCAGAGTGAACTCGCTAGGGTGCTGGCTGTTAGTGCTATGGCCAACGATGCGTGCCAGAGGTGCCAGGCCCATTGCGGCCGCTTTGCTGGATTTCATTAATACCAGAGCGGAAGCGCCATCGGAAATCGAGCTGGCGTTGGCAGCAGTAACGGTGCCGTCTTTGGCAAAAGCCGGTTTCAGCTGCGGAATCTTATCCACATTGGCATTGCCGGGCTGCTCATCCGTGTCGACGATTTGCTCGCCTTTGCGTGACGGTACGTTGACCGAGACGATTTCGTCCTTGAACCAGCCATTGCTGATGGCCGTATTGGCGCGCTTCAGGGACTCGATGGCGAAGTTATCCATTTGTTCGCGGGTAATGCCTTTCTGGTCGGATACTTCCTGGGCAAAAGAGCCCATCAGGCGGCCGGTTTCGGCGTCTTCGAGACCATCCAGAAACATATGATCAAACACCTTTCCATGCCCCATACGGGCGCCAGTGCGGTACTTGTCCAGTATGTACGGGGCGTTAGTCATTGACTCCATGCCGCCGGCTACCATGATCTCGCTGCTACCAGCCACGATTTGATCGTGGGCAAACATGGTGGCGCGCATACCGGAGCCACAAAGTTTGTTAATGGTGACTGCGCCGGTGGCGTCGGGTAGTCCGGCCAGGCGCATGGCCTGACGGGCTGGTCCCTGCTTCAAGCCCGCTGGCAGCACACAGCCCATGATTACATCCTCGACCTGATCTGCTTTGATGCCAGCACGCTCTACGGCGGCGCGGATTGCAGCTGCGCCGAGCTGTGGCGCGGTCAGACCGGACAGGCAGCCCTGAAAACCACCCATGGCGGTGCGGGCGCCGTTGACGATGACAACTGGATCCTGGCTCATGCTTCAACCCTCGGTTCTGGCGCCTGCTTGGCGCGGAAAAGGTCGGCATTGTACCGCAGCCGACAGTTGATGACAGTCACGCTGTGATGACAGGGTATCGGCGAAGCTCGGTGGCAGGTCCGCGGCGCCCTTGCTATCATCCGGGGCCTGTTCATCGTCCCTCGCAGGTATGCGTCGGGCTCTGTTTTTTGAATCTGTCATCGTCAGGGGAACCATCATGGCTTTTGAACTGCCCGCTCTTCCATATGCGAAAAATGCCCTCGAGCCGCATATTTCAGCCGAGACTCTGGAGTTCCATCACGGCAAGCACCACAACGCTTATCTGGTTAAGCTCAATGATCTGATTGCTGGCACTGACATGGAAAAGCAGTCACTTGAAGAGATCATCAAAACCGCAGGCCCGGGCGTGCTGTTTAATCAGGCCGCTCAGGTCTGGAATCATACCTTCTACTGGCACAGCCTGAGCCCCAATGGTGGTGGCGAACCGACTGGTGACCTGGCCAATGCGATCAGCGCCAAGTGGGGTTCTTTCGATAAGTTCAAGGAAGCCTTTAATGGCAAAGCTGTGGGCAACTTCGGTTCTGGTTGGACTTGGCTGGTGAAGCTGGCAGATGGCTCGCTGGACATCGTTAATACCGACGACGCGGGCACCACCGTAACCAATAAGGGTCAGACTGCACTGCTGACCTGTGATGTATGGGAGCACGCTTACTACATTGATTACCGCAATGCCCGCCCGAAGTATCTGGAAGGCTTCTGGGCACTGGCCAACTGGGAGTTCGCGGCGAAGAACTTCGCAGCGTAATTACGGTCAAAAAAGGGTGTTGGCATGATGCTGGCACCCTTTTTTTATTTAGCCGGGGGAGCAGATGAGGAAATTACTGATAATGCTGCTGGTGGCGTTGCCATTGGCTCTTCACGCAGAACAAAAACAACAGGAAGGGAAAGATCCGGCTATTGCCCAGATGGAAACCTTGGCCAGTAACGGTATCCAGCAAGCGCTAAAGCTTCTCCAGAAAAGCGGCCGTTTCTATCCGTTCGCTTTGGTGTATAACGAGGCCAATGAAAAGTTGGATTTGGTTGGCTATCGCGGGGACCCGCAAAGCAGGCCGAAAGCAGAGGACTTCGCCGTGGCGCTATTTCTGGAAGTGCGCCAGCTGGCCGAGAAGAATAGTGATATCAGCACGGCGGTTGTCCTGAAGCCGTTTCAGGCGACCTCGACAGATGGCGAGGTAATTTTCGGGGTGTGGGCGGCAGTGGACCACCGCACGCAGCGACCGTGGGTTATGTTCCAGCCGCTTATCGAAAAGAAACCGGGTCACTACATGCTTGGCGAGCTGATTTATCAGAAATCCGAAGAAGCTATGTTTCCATCGCTGCCGACCAAGTAACGAGATTATTTTGCTGGCGCTGTCTGCTTTAGATACCAGGCTAGCGCTTGAGCAGCATCCGCCATGCCTTTGCGGAACGGAAATACCGCATCGGTGGTGCTGTTACTTTCCAGTGCTTGCTGGAACAGACTTGTCTGAAAGCGGCTTTTATTCCCCTGAACCACCTGGCAGGCATTTATTGCCCGTTGGGCGTCCGCACTAACCCCCCGACCGAAATACCAGATTGCACAGAGGTAGGCGGCCGGGTACATGGGGCTTTCATCGTTGGCCAGACTATGGGTCAAGGCGGCGCTAAAGTGTGCCATTGCCTGATCGTAGTGCTCGGCTTCATAGGCGCTCAGGCCCTGCTGCAGCATGCTCTCCATGCGTATATCGGCTACACAAACTGCGGGGGCCAGTAATATAAGCAATAGCCAGCGTCCCATAGTGTCCTCCCTTCCTTTTGCAAAGTGGCATTAGACCGAACCCGTGTAGGGATGTCGATGGGGGGGTTATTCAGAGATGGCCCGAGGCTGCTACACTTGCCGCTTTACCGGGGCTTACGGCTGACTATGAACGACGAGCGCGAGTTGAAGCTGGGCAATATCAAGGATCTGGATGTCGACGCCGACCCGGCGATTGCGGCGGAGCCGCAACAGGGTTCTGTCTATCAGGGGCAGGGTGCTGATCGAGCCAGTTCTGAGTCAGTTGTGAAGAAGCCTGCAGGTGCCGGTACCGGCGGTAGCGGTGTATGGATGGCGACTACGGCATTTTTATTGGTGCTGGTACTGGTGCTGGGGGCGTGGTTTTTTCGCCAGCTCAGCAGTCTTCAGGCGGTTGTTGATAATCGCCTGGAGCAGTCTACTGAACAGCTTGGCTCGCTGGCGTCACAGCTTTCTGCAACGGATGAGTCGGTCACCCAGTCGTCTGGTCAGGTCAAGGAAACACTGGCAACCCATGACAGTGAGATACGCAAACTGTGGGATGTTTCCAACAAGCGTAACCGGGATTGGATCCAGAAAAATCAGGCGGATATTGCTCAGCTGGGCAAGCAGAGAGCCGAGCTAAACAAGGCAATTGAGTCTCTTAAAGCAGAGTTGGTTACGCTGAAGAAATCCACTGACCAGATGACGGTGGCGAAAAATCAGCTACAGACCCAGATTGGTGTTCAGTCAGAAACCGTGAAGCAGCTTGAAAGCCGGGTGGCCACCCAGCAGAAGCAGGTTGAAGCCCTTAACAAGCTTTTACCGGCGATGCAGTCACTAACCCGGGTAGAAAGTGCCGGCGGAGGGTTGGCCAACCGCTTGGCGGAAATAGAAGCAGCGATCAACGCGATTGATGCTCATAGGCGCCAGGTGAATGTCCGTCTGGACCGGCTTGATGGTGGAGCTCCGTGAGCGTCTGCTGCAGCAGTGGTGAGTAAACATGAGCAATAATGATATTCCTGAAAACAAACAGAAACGCCTGATGTCCCTCAATCAGGATGTACTGGCTGTGTCGCAGACATCTAATCAGGCACGGGACTCCGTTCGCGCGCCGCGCTCTAGTCATGGATCAGCCGCGGCTGACCATTCGCAAAGTAGTAACTCGCCCGGCCGTAGCGGCCGTATCGCGCTGGCGTTGGGAGGCTTGGCAGTGGTCATGCTGGTGCTGCTTGGCGTGGTATCGCTGACACTGCTAAAGATGCAGGAGCGTGTCGATGCTCTGCAGGATGAGATTGCGGGGCTTGGCCCGGCAGCAGATATGGCACCGGTGGAGGCCAGAGTGGCCTCACTGGAGAGCCAACTGGCAGGGTTCGCCGAAATGCTCGCGGAGTTAGAACAGCAGCCCGTGGTGGTGTCTGAGAGCGGCCGCAGTGATAGCGTCAGCCAGACTGCTCTGGCTCAGGCCAATGCCAGATTGCGCAAATTAGATATTGAGGCAACTCGTCTGCAGGAGGAATTTACTGCTGTCAGAGAGATGCTTTCTGCGCTGCAGTCGCGCACGGCTAAAGTGGAGGGCCTGACCTCCAGCCAGCAAAATTCGCTAGCAGTGCTGACCCCGCAGGTCGAAGCTCTAAGCGGTTCGCTGAGTGAAATGGACAGCCGTGACAGAATCAGGGGCATTGAAGAGCGTATGGAGCGGGCCAATAACGATATCCGCAGTCTGTATCGGATGCTGGAAATGGGGCGCTGATTTTCCTTTTGACTACGGTGCGGTAAGGGCTGGTCATGGGCAGCATCCGTGCTTACAATGCGAGCCGCGCGCCAGTGGTGAAATTGGCAGACACGCCAGATTTAGGTTCTGGTGCCGAGAGGCGTGGGGGTTCAAGTCCCTCC
>JARGPU010000002.1 GCA_029210325.1 Alcanivoracaceae bacterium
GCGGGTGTAGCTCAATGGTAGAGCAGAAGCTTCCCAAGCTTACGACGAGGGTTCGATTCCCTTCACCCGCTCCATATTTGCCTCTGGCTTAGTGGTGATGACCACCGACACCATGAGCGTGGCCGTGGGCCTTCTCGTCTGCCGTGGCATCGCGGATATCAACGATATCAACCACAAAGCGCAGTGTTTCGCCGGCCAGAGGGTGGTTGCCATCGACGTCAACCGATTTCAGTCCTACTTTGACCACCGTAACCACCCGTGTCCCCTGATCAGTGCTTACCTGAACCTGCATCCCGGGTTTCAGCTTCCCGGCGTGCTTGAGATATTTGGCTGATATTCGCTGCAGACGGTTCTCTTCACGCAGGCCATAGCCTTGTTCCGGGGCAATGGTGGTTTCGACATGATCGCCGACCGTGTGCCCGGCCAAAGCTGTTTCCAGTCCGCTAATGATATTCTGCGCCCCATGCAGGTAGGCCATTGGCTCGCCAGAACGGGAGCTCTCAATTTGGGTGTCGTTGATAAACAGGTCGTAATGGAATTGCACTACCTTGCCGGTTTCAATGCTCATAACGGGTCTCCGGGAATTCGGCCGGCATTATCAGCTCAGCCCCTGGCGAGGGCAACCAGCATGTGGGGCAGGAGTCAGATCACTTTTCCCGGCGTCCCTCCGAAGTTACCAGCTGCAGGCGCTTTTCCAGCCCCAGTTCGGATAGCAGTTTTTGCACGGCATCCTTGCGCACGGGTTTGCTGAGGAACTGGTCCATACCTGCTTGTTGCATCTTGTCGCGTTGCTCCTGCAGCACATGTGCAGTCAGGGCGACCACGGGGGTGCGCGGCAGGCCAGCGCGAGCTTCTATTTCGCGAATTTTTTCTGTCGCGGTAATACCGTCCATCACCGGCATCTCGCAGTCCATTAGCACCAGATCAAAAGCCCCGCCGGCAGCCCGGTAGGCGGCGGTGGCTTCCTCACCGTTGCGGCACAGCACTGGAGCTATGCGCAGGGCGCCCAGAATGGCACGGATAACATCTCTGTTAACGTCGTTGTCTTCTGCAACCAGCACACTCAGGTGATCAAAGCGGCTATGCTCGCTTATCTGGCTGGTCGGTAGCGTCTGACTGGCCATGGCACTGTCATTCAGAAATTGTCCCAGGGCACTGGGTGTCACCGGCTTGTTGAGAATCGGGTAGCCGTCAGTGCTCTGGTCGATGCTGGCTAGAAGGGTGACTTTACTACGCCAGTGTTGCAGGCGCTGACGTGTCTGTGCATCAGCTGCAATTACCAGGGCACTGTCCACCAGCACATGATCGAAGCTCTCGGCCATTTCAATATGGGACAAGTCCGTGCCAGTGGTTACCGTGGCGCCAGCATGTTCGAGCATGTGTTGCAAAGCGCGCTGCTCCGCATCCGAACGAGTCAGTAAAAGAATATTGCGCAGTGATGGCTGGTGGGGTTCCGCCGATGCAGTGCTATAGGTGGGTAAAGGTAAGTCGAGCCAGAAACAGGAGCCTTCTCCCGGGGAGCTGATGACACCAATCTGGCCGGACATCAGCTCGGTCAATCGGCGACACACTGCCAGTCCCAGACCGGTGCCGCCAAAGCGACGGGCAGTGGACTGGTCTGCCTGAGTGAATACCTCAAAAATACGTTCTTGCTGGTCAACGGAAATGCCGACGCCGGTGTCCTGAACCTCGACATGCAGGCCACGTTGCCCGCTGCCCAGTTGCTGCTCCGTGACTCGCACCAGCACATGACCTTCGCGGGTGAACTTGACCGCATTGTTAATCAGGTTGAGCAGGATCTGCCGCAGTCGGACCGGATCGCCATATACCCAGCGGAACTGGTCAACGGTGACATCCATGATCAAATCCAGAGACTGCTGCCTGGCAACACCGGCAAAAGCACTAATCGCATCTTCAGTAAGGGATTGGATATCGACTGGTGCCGACTCCAATGACAACTGGCCAGCTTCGATCTTGGAGAAATCCAGAATATCGTTGAGTACTGCAATAAGGTTGTCGCCGGAATGCTGCATCAGCTCAACATAATGACGTTGTCTTTCATTCAAGTCGCTGTTTGCCAGTAGGTCCAGCACGCCGATAATTCCGTTCATCGGTGTGCGGATTTCGTGACTCATGGTGGCCAGAAACTCGCTTTTCGCCTGATTGGCGCTTTCCGCTCGGATACGCTGTTCTTCGTTTCGCTCGCGCTCAAGTCTCTCTGCATCGAGTGCTTCTTCGGTTTGTTCACGTTGGACTATGTCACTGCGTAGAGTCTCGCGCATTTCGTTGATGGCATCAGCGATATCCTGCAGTTCATCACGCTGCAGGTTCTGCCGTGGCAGTTCCAGCGGGTGATGCAGTTTGGTGATGGATAGTTCTCGGGCATATCGCGCGATAGCCCGTAGATGGCGACCAAGCATATGACGCATCAGCAGCATTATTACTGCAGCGATGATCAGAGTCTTGATGGTTTGGAACAGAATGATGAAAAGGGCGTGCTCGCCAACCCGTTGATATAGCGCATCACGGCTTAGCTGGATATACAACTCACCAAGTGGCTCTGCGCTGCCATCACGGCGACGATAGATGATCGGATAACTGTTGGTGCGTTGGCTCTCTGCGCTGCCCCGTGGATCTCCCACCAGCAGACTGCGAGTTTGACCATTCCAGTCCTGCCACTGCACTTCCGCTCCGGTCACCTCTGGCAGACGCACCAGAGCTTCCAGCTGAACACCTAATTGTTCCTCGTCGAAGTTCCACAGACTTCGAGTGATTCCGGGCAGAGTAGTTAGCTCAACTTGCTCGAGATTGCGCTCCATATCGGACAGGCCCTGATCGAACTCGCGTGCCAGTAGCAGCAGGATTGCGACAAGCGTGATTACCGAGCTGATCAGCAGGATGGCGCCCATCAGGCGGAAGGCGAGGGGGTTGTCAGTATGGTAACGACGTAAGCGAGAAATCATAGCCAGGACCCTCCGTGGACCTGTGGGAAAAGATAGCACGAATACCCCGGGGGGATCAGCCTGCTGCCCCCTTGTCTTTGGTGATTCCGTGTCGTTGCGCACAGTCCTTGCACGCCACGCCTCCCGTCTAAGACTATGTTCTGATCCTAGAGCTGGGCATGCTTCATCACAACCCCCCGCAATGGGGGTCCCGACGAGTGGTATACACAATATGCTTTGAGGGTTTACCCCTCTTTGCGAATCAGCCGTAAGTGGCGAAGTTTCTCGGTTTCGATACGGTCAAGACGCTGCAGGCAATTACGGAAAGTATGGCTGATCATAGTGGTGTTGCGGATCAGCTCGATTTTCGGCCAGGTAGCTTTCTCGCCGCTGCGAATAAAGTCCCGTACATCCTCCACAGAGGGGTTGCGCAGCACTTTGAGGATGTTGGTTGCCTGTCGCGGCGGGATAATGTTGATGTCGCCGAAATACTTCTGTTTGAGAATCGATTCTGCCTTATCAAGGATCAGACCAAGGTCATTTGACTGCACCTGTCGCTGGGCCAGATTCAAAACAAAGCGCGCATTCATAGTGAAGTTGCGCAGTGCCAGATTGCCCAGCGCCGGTAGCATGCGGCCGCCACCCTTGCGAGCCAGAAAGGGCACCACATGGGGGTTGGTCTGGCTGACGATCGAATGGTTGACGCCATATAGACGTGCCAAACGATGCACCGGAAGGTCGTCTTTGATGGAACCGTCGACCCATTTGCGACTGGGGATATAGGGTACCTTTTCGCCATCAATGTTCTTTGCCCATAACGTCACCGGGGGATAGATTCCGGGAATTGCACAAGACGCCAGTGAAGCCTTGCGAATTAGTACATTAGGAGACGTGCGCCAGTTTAGCAGGCGGGCATGCTGATGACGGTCGTAGGGGCTGACAGTGATATTGATTTCCCTGCCAGTCTTGCGATAGGCCTCTTCAAAGGTCAAATCATCAATGTTCTCTTCCAGACAGGCTTCCAGATAGTTGCCATCCAGCACAGGCTTGCCGCGCAAGGTGCCGTCCCAGCCCACTACCTTGAATGCCTCCAGATAGATGTTTTCCGGCTCCAGCTTGGTGAGTAGCTCCGAGTCGTCATGGGTGCCGACCACTGAGGCGATAATAGAGCCGGCGCTCGAGCCAGAAATGATCGGTGGCAGCAGACCTTGTTCCCACAGTGCCTTGGCGACACCAATATGGAATAAGCCAAGCGCGGCTCCTCCAGACATCATCAGGCAACTTTGCCCAAAGGCCTGACCAGTGGTTTGGAAAAAATCCAGCTTTTCCTTGAAGGGAAGCCCTTCAAATTCGTTGTCGCACAGGTAGTCCAAAGCGGCGGTGACTTCGGCCAGATAACGCTCTATCAGCCGTTTGGTGCCAACCCGGGCATGGCTGTACAGAGCCGGATTGGAAATATTGCCAAGATTGCCATGCAGGCCCTCGTGCAAATGGAACACCAGCTTGTTGACGTCGTTACGCTCGCGGGCCTGACGGATCTGTGCCAGACGGTTGCGAATCAATTCATAGTCATAATGCTGGGAGCGGTCTATTTCCTTCCAGGCGTCGGCGCCGGACAGGCGGTCGTGTTCAAGGCAGGCCTCACGCCACTCTTCATAGGTGGTGGCTTGATCAATGGCTCTTTCAAGTTGCTTCAGGGCGCGTTTCATAGGGGCACCTGCTAATGTGACAGTGCCCGGAGTATAGCGACTAAGCGGTTCTGATTATCCACTTTTGTCTGACAGGTTTTCTGAGCTTGGTAATGATTTGTTCTGATCTCGATATTCTCCGGGGGTCATCTGGTGGTGGCGCTTGAAGCTGCGCTGGAAAGAGCGGATATCTGAATATCCAAGTCTTTCGGCGATTTCGGTCTGCGCCATGGGGGTGTCGCGCAGGTAGGTTCTGGCCAGCTCCTGACGCAGGTTGTCGAGGATATCCTGCCAACTGGTGCCCTCATCCTGCAGGCGCCGGTGCAGGGTGCGGACGTTCAGACCCAGATCTTCCGCAACCTGTTCTTTACGCGGCAAGCGCTCGGTCAATGACGACAGGATGCGGTTGCGCACCTTCTGTGTCAGAGTGGTTTCAATGCCCAGAGACTGTAGCTTGCGTGCCGCATGGGCCTCCAATGTGGAGTGCAGCTGTGGGTCAGGTTGACGCAGGCGGTGCTGCAGGGACATCGGCGAGGAAATAATTGCTGAGCAAGGCTGGTCAAAGCGCACCTCGCAGCCAAATATCCTACGGTAGTCCTCGCGCAGGCGGCGATCCTCCGGTGCCCCATGCTCAAGCATGACCAGTTCGGGAGACAGGCCTGAATTGTCGGTCAGCCAGCGTGAGTACAGCACCCAGGAGCCGAGAACATTTTCGATCAGGTGACGGCGCGCGGGCTGCTTTTGGTGACGGCATATCCAGCGAACTTCAACCAGCCCTTCATTCACCAGCGTTTCAGTAACGCCCATATCGCCGACCAGTTTTTCGTACAGGGCTACCTTGGACAACGCCTCGAACAGGGTCGAGGCACTCATTGCGATATAGCCCATGACGCTGTAAGAACCGGGCTGAACATATTGGGAAGTATGCAGCCCGAAAAGTGGGTCGCCGGAGGTCTCAATCAGCCAGATAAGCAGCTTTTCAAATTGCTCCCCGGGAATCCTTGCTTCCGGGTCGTCCGCCAGTGTGGGAGCAATGCCGGAGTGCAACAGGCCCTTTGATGGGTCAACGCCAGCGGCACGGGCGCTAACCAGATACTGGTTCAGTGCTGCGCCGGAAATGGTGCCCAGATCATTCATGGCAGACCCCGCCGTAAAATCAGTCGAGAAGGAAACGTATCATTACTTGGCTACGTAAGGTGACTTCGCCGGCACTGTAGCTGGACTTGTCTGCCTGAGATTCCATGGCCATGGCGCGTAGCGGTTGTGGGCCTGGTAGCTGTGTTCCCTGCTCAATGATCATCAGCGCCGGGCCCAATTCGCGGCCGGCCGCGCTCGCAAGAATATCAGCACGATGACGGGCGTTGTGTACCGCTCGTTGCAGTACCTCGTCCTCCAGGGAGGCCAGATCACCGACTTCGGCGCCGGCTTGTTGTAGCTCGCTCGGCGATAGGGCCGTGAGCCGGTCAAGCAACTCGATATAGTTATCCATGCCATCGACGCTGATCTGCACATCCCGCGATACCCGCTGGCCAATCAGTTTGCGTTCCGGCTGCCATTGCCATTCTGGCTGCACGTTCAGGGAGCTGGCCTGAATTTTCTTGTCCTCAATGCCAAGTGCCCGGGCAGCGGCCAGCGCTTGCGACATTTGCTGATCCAGCCTGGTTTTCATGGCCGCCACATCAGTGCCGACCTCACTGAACTTGGCACGAAGGCTAAAGCGGTCCGGCACGGCGCTAATCTCGGCGACGCCCTGTACTTCAATATGTGCCGGAGTAGTATCGGCGGCGGTGCTGTTGGCGATCTGATTGTCGCAGCCTGTCAGTAGGGCAAGGCAAAGTGAGGCAAGCAGGGCAAGGCGCATGAAAATATCTCCGATGGGCAGTGATGTGATTGTGCCGAATAAGATTGTCCGCTGCACGGGCACTGATAGGGCCGGTGACGTCGCCGGCCCGTCGGCCTATCATGTCGCCGGTTTCCGGGAGGAAGTATGGCGATCAGTGAGCAGGTAATACGACAGGCTTTGGCGACCATCGTGCCGCAGGAACTGGCTACAGATCTAATTAGTGCTGGCTGTGTGCATCGGCTGGATGTCGCTGATGCCGGGGTGTTGCTGGAAGTTCGGCTGGGTTTCCCCTGTGATAGTCAGCTGGCCCGCTATCAAGCTCAGATCAGCGAGTCCCTGGCGCCCGTGCTTGGTGGAGTACCACTGCACCTTCGGGTCGATTGGCAGGCCTTGCCGCATCGTGCCCAGCAGAATATGGCGGCGCTTGATCAGGTAAGTAACATTATTGCGGTGTCTTCGGGCAAGGGAGGGGTGGGTAAATCGACCACTGCCGTCAATCTGGCGCTGGCGCTGCAGGCGGAAGGCGCCCGCGTTGGAGTGCTCGATGCCGATGTGTTTGGCCCCAGTCTGCCGCTGATGCTCGGCGTGCCAGAGGGTCAGCGGCCTCAAGTGAAGGACGGCCGGCTGTTTATCCCGATCCAGGCCCATGGCCTGCAGACCATGTCCATGGGGTATCTGATTGATGAAGGCACGCCGGTGGTATTTCGCGGCCCCAAAGCCAGCGGTGCATTGCTTCAGCTGGTCGAGCAGACCCTGTGGGACCATCTGGATTACTTGATCATCGATATGCCGCCTGGCACCGGGGATATTCAGCTGACGCTGGCCCAGCGGGTGCCAGTGGCTGGTGCTGTGGTGGTCACCACGCCGCAGGATATCGCCCTGCTGGATGCCATCAAGGGTATTGAGATGTTCCGTAAAACGGATATTCGTGTGCTTGGCATTGTCGAGAACATGGCTATGCATGTGTGCAGTAGCTGTGGCCATGTTGAGCATATTTTTGGTGAGGGTGGCGGCGCCAGAGTGGCCGAGCGTTATGACACGGCACTGCTTGGTAGCCTGCCGCTGTCACGCGCTATTCGCGAGCAAGCTGATGGTGGTGCTCCGACAGTGGTGGCCGAGCCGGATAGTCCGGAGGCCGAGGTCTATCGACAGGTGGCCCGGCGCATGGCTGCCAGGCTGTCGCTGATTGGCGTCGGCCAGCGGGCTTTTCCGCGGGTCAAGATGGAACACTGACAGGCCGCACTGCTGCGGTTAACATGCGCCCCTTGCCGGGGATAATCGGACGGGCATAACCAGACTGAGGGAGTCATCATGAGTATCAAGTCAGATCGCTGGATCCAGCGTATGGCCGAGCAGCACGGAATGATCGAGCCGTTTGAGGCCAAGCAGGTTCGGCAGGGCATGGATGGCGGTAAGGTGATTTCCTACGGTGTGTCGAGTTATGGTTACGACGTGCGCTGTGCAGATGAATTCAAGGTATTCACCAATATCCATTCGGCCACCGTTGACCCCAAACACTTCGATGAAAAAAGCTTTGTCGATGTTCGCGGCGAGTATTGCATTATTCCGCCAAACTCCTTTGCGCTGGCGCGGACTGTTGAGTACTTCCGGATTCCGCGTAACGTGCTGACTATTTGTCTGGGTAAGTCTACCTATGCACGCTGTGGGATTATCGTCAATGTGACGCCACTGGAGCCTGAGTGGGAAGGACATGTCACGCTGGAGTTCTCAAACACCACGACGCTGCCGGCAAAGATCTATGCCAACGAAGGCGTCGCGCAAATGCTGTTCCTTGAGTCGGATGAGGTTTGTGAAGTGTCTTATAAGGACCGGGGCGGCAAGTATCAGGGGCAGCAAGGGGTAACACTGCCGAGGGCTTGATCGGAGCCTTTTCCGGGGGAGCAAGGCGCTATTATGGGGTGGGAGCCGATTCTTCTTTGGACTCTTCCGGTTCTTCCACGGCAGCGGAATCAAGCGGGTCTGGCCCGTCATAACGTATCATCAACAGCTCGCCGAAAAGCGCCCGGTTTTCCACATGACGGGCCTTCACCAGCATGTACTGCAGTGACGGCGCCACCCAGAATATGGTGCGCCGTTGACTGTCCGCCTTGCGCTTTTTTTCGATAATGATGGTGTCAATGTCGCCAGCCGGTGTAGACACGGTTTCTTCGCCAGTGACCATAAAGGTGTGGCTGCGCACCTTGTCACCGTAAGCCGCCTTCAGGGTGAACTCCTTTTGCCCTTCGGCCAGCAGGCATTGGGCTTTGAGCAGCATGGTCAGCTCGTCCAGCGTGCCGGGCTCGATCGGGTAATGGCCTTGTTCTTGACCGTCATCGAACAGCACATCCTGAGTGTCCCAGTTGAAGGTCATGCTGTGCTCCCGGCGAATGCCGAAGCCGCGAAACTCGTGTTCATAACGATTGCTTCTAGGGGCGCAATCATTCCAGCTGAAGTAGCTTTGCTCCCGGTTCTTGATCAGAAAGGAGCGATTCTCCATCTGCATCCGGTATTCGTCCGGCTGGTCCGTCGGCCCCAGCTGCAGTGTTGCCTTAATGGTGGTCGGGATTCTGCTGACATGCAGGCGGAACTCAGCTTCAAAAGGCTGCAAGGGATCGGCACTGGCGGCGCCGGCGAGAATCAGCAAAGGCAATATAAGAGCGCGCATTAAAGAGACCGGATCACCATTTCGTGTCGCTGATTGTCTTCTTCTTGCACCAGTTTCACTAGTGAGAAATTGTGATCGGCGGCAAACCATAGCCAAGTCCTTCGTCCTTGATCTTCATCTTGCTCTCGCAGTAGCCGCACGGTGCGTAGTTGGCCGGCCGGGGTCTGCAGAATCTCCTCACCATCGCGGCTATAACGCTCCTGCTCGCGACCTTTTTCATCGGCCACATCCACCACCAGATCCTGATCGCCGCGCTGCAGCATGCACTGCAGCGCGAGTGTCTGGGACAGTTTGTCTGTGGTGGTGATACTGATCGGGTACTCGCGAACTTTGCCGTTGGAGCGTGTCGACAGGGCCATGCCGGTGCTGCGGTCCAGAGTGAGTGTCGCTTCACGCTTCTGGCCAAGGCCTTCGCGCAAGTAGCTGTAGCGGGTGGTTTGCGGGGTGCATTGGTGCCAACTGAAGCGGGTCACTTCTCGAATGCGGCCGAGTAGATTGCCGGCCTCAACCTCCATCTGCCAGGTAGTGTCATCAATTTGCCGCAGACGACGTTCCGCGGTTACTGACACAGGGGCCTGGCTGGTCGACAGGCGGAATTCCTGATTGAAGGATTGGTCAGGAGCGGCGTGGGCCTGCAGGGGCAGTAGTAAGCCCAGCAGGCAGCTGATCCAGATCGAAGCCGTCAGCGGGTATTGGTTGGCCATCAAGCTGTACTCCCCGTGGATCAAGCGTCAGGCGGCCAGCGGCACGCCACTCCAGCACCCGGGGGTAAAGCTCATATTCCCGGGCCTGCACACGATTGGACAGGGTTTCTTCGTTATCGTTCGCCAGCACCGGCACCTGCGCCCTGGCGATTATCGGGCCGCCGTCCAGCTCATCGCTAACGAAATGAACGGAGCAGCCGTGCTCAGTATCGCCGGCCTCAATTGCATGTAAATGGGTGTGCAGGCCTTTATGGCGAGGCAGTAAGGAGGGGTGAATATTGATCAGTCGACCGCTGTAGTGATGCACAAAAGCAGGACTGAGAATGCGCATGAAGCCGGCCAGCACGATGGTATCCGGTTGAAACTGATCAAGTTCGGCGATCATGGCCTGATCAAAGGCGGCCCGGTCCGGGTAGTTTTCCTTATTCAGGGTGATCGTGGCGATCCCCGCGCGGATCGCCCTTTGCAGGCCTGCAGCGGTGGTTTTGTTGCTAAGCACCACGGCAATTGAGGCCGGCAACTGGCCAGCCTCGATGCTATCGATAATGGCCTGCAGGTTGGTGCCATTGCCACTGATCAGCACTGCCAGCCTGTGGGTCACTCGCTGACTCCACTAAGAATGACTTCAGCCTCGCCTTCAGCGGCGCGAATTTCGCCCAGCAACCAGGCATTTTCTCCATAGGCCTCAAGTAGTGCCAGTGCTTGATCTACCTGCGCTTCAGGAATCACTAGCACCATGCCGATACCGCAGTTGAAGGTGCGATACATTTCAAAATCTGCCACCTGGCCTTCGCGCTGCAGCCACTGGAACAGTTCCGGCATTTTCCAGCTGTCGGTGTCCACATAGGCTGTTGCTCCCTGTGGCAGGACGCGTGGGAGGTTTTCCGGTAGGCCGCCACCGGTGATGTGTGCCATGGCGCGAACATCGATCTGCTCAATCAGGGCTAGCAGGTTTTTTACATAGATACGGGTTGGTTCAAGCAGCGCCTCGATCAGGGGCTTGCCGTTGATCATCACATCAGCTGGGCTGCTCTGCGTCAGAATCCGGCGAATCAGTGAATAGCCGTTGGAGTGAGCGCCAGAGGAGGCAAGGGCAATCAGCTTATCGCCAGCTTGAACGCGCTTGCCATCAATAATTTTTTCCTCCTCAACCACGCCCACACAGAAGCCGGCCAGATCGTAATCATCGCCCTCGTACATGCCCGGCATTTCTGCGGTTTCGCCGCCCACCAAGGCGCAACCCGCTTGTTCGCAGCCAAGCCCGATGCCCTCAACCACGCGGGCAGCAACTTCTACGTTCAGTTTGCCAGTGGCGTAATAGTCGAGGAAAAACAGCGGCTCAGCGCCGCCTACGATCAAGTCATTAACGCACATGGCGACCAGGTCCACCCCGATATGGTCGTGGCGGTTGTGTTCCATGGCAAGGCGAAGCTTGGTGCCGACACCGTCCGTGCCGGATACCAGAATCGGATTACGATATTTGGAGGGAATCCGGCACATGGCGCCGAAACCGCCCAGGCCGCCCATGACTTCAGGTCGGCTAGTGCGCTTGGCTACCGGGCTGATACGTTTGACCAGAGCGTTGCCAGCATCAATATCGACTCCGGCATCGCGGTAGCTCAGGGGGCGTTTCTCTGTCATGGGGGACTCCGACTGGGCGAGGGCGGCTATTCTAGCAGCGGAAACCCCTCTGTGAGCCATGGGTTATGCCTGATTTGAACGTTTTTTGCCGATAGGGCTCTGATCAGGCGGCAACTTGGCCACAAACTTGATCCCTATCTTTAGTACAACGGCTGCACACACTGGCAGCGTTGTGGATAATGGCGCGCTTAGTCATTGCAGGCGGTGGTGCATGAAATATCTGTTGGCACGTTTCGGACTGGTCGCAGGATTGTTGTTGAGCTTGGCGCCGGCCTGGGGACAGGAGCTGGGAGATGTCCGGGTGGCGGTGGTCGATCGTACCCCCGAAGTCCGCCAGCAGGCGATTGCCGAGGGCCTTGACCAGGTGCTGGTGCGTCTGACCGGTGACAAAAACGGCGCTGCCGAGCCAGGCCTGGAAGCGGTTCGACGGGATCCATCACGCTGGCTTCAGCAGTTTTCTTATGAGTCACCTGATAACGAAGAGCTTGAACTGCTGATCCGCTTTGATGTGCCGATCCTGCTCAGGCAGCTTGAGCAAGGAGCAGTGCCGGTATGGACCACAACTCGCCCGGAGACTCTTTTCTGGCTGGTGGTGCAGCGCACTGCAGGTGGTGAAATCCTGGCCGAGGGCAGCCAGGACCCGGCCGCTGCCGCACTGCTTCAGGCCGCCGAGCAGCGTGGCCTGCCTGCGCGGCTGCCTTTGATGGATGCTGAGGATCAGGGGCGTATTCGTGCCGCCGATATTCGTGGCCACTTTGAGGAGGTATTGCGCCGCGCCGCCAGCCGTTACCAGAGTGCCTATAACATCAGTGCAGTGTTGTACCCGGGGGCGACGGTTCAGCTGCGCTGGCGCTT
This sequence comes from Alcanivoracaceae bacterium, assembly GCA_029210325.1. Taxonomy (GTDB): domain Bacteria; phylum Pseudomonadota; class Gammaproteobacteria; order Pseudomonadales; family Alcanivoracaceae; genus PGZG01. The sequence goes on from JARGPU010000002.1 coordinate 12,339, forward strand.
GCTGGAGCAGGGACGACTTCAGGAGACCGGCGAAATCAGTAGCGAGTCAGAACAGCAGGCCTTGGCCGAGCTGGTTGACCAGGTGACTGGTCGTATTGCGCCTCTTTATACGGTACGTGCTGGAGAGCCGCAGCCATATATTTTGCAGATTGAGGGCGTTAGCTCCCTGCAGGACTGGCAGGAGGTGACCACCCATATCGGCTCTCTGGCCGGAGTCCGGGATGTTAACGTCGGTGCCTTGGCCGCTAATAACCTGACGCTGGAGCTGAGTTTTAGCGGTGATGCCGAGCAGATCCGTGCCTTGTTGGCGTTGGAGCGCCGACTTGCCGAGTGCACCACTGCGTTTGATCCGGTAGATGAGACTGCGCCGGGTGAACAGCAGGATCAGCCTGACCAGCTTAGCTTCTGCTGGCAGGGAGAGTCGCGGTAATGATTGCGCCTGCGCAGCTGCCGCTAGCGCTCAAGTTGCGTGCCGGCAGCAGCCTGTCGTCCTTCATCACCGGTGACAATGCACTTCTGCTGGCGGCCCTGAATGAGCTGGGTGGCACTGAATCAGGGCAGCTTTACCTGTGGGGAGAGTCCGGCTCTGGCCGCAGTCATCTGCTGGAGGCCAAAGTCCGCGAGGCCGGGCGCGCAGGGTGCTTCCTTGCTGCGCAAGAGCTGATTTCACTTACCCCGGATATGCTAGAGGGCCTTGAGCAGTTCAGGGTGCTGGCGATCGACGATATTGACCTGCTGGCGGGCAGAGCGGATTGGGAGGCGGCATTGTTCCACCTCTATAACCGGCTGCGAGAGGCGGGCGGATCATTGCTGGTGTCAGCCCGGCAGCCACCGGGCGACAGCGGCTTTCAGCTTGCTGATCTGGCCTCCAGATTGGCCGCCGGGCCCGTTTGGCGGGTGGTGCCTCTGGCAGATGAGGGCCTGATCGAGCTGGTTCGCCAGCGCGGACGGGGTGTTGGGCTGGAGGTCGGTGATGATGTGGCGCGCTACCTGCTAGCCCGCTCGACCCGCTCGGCCGCAGCCATCACCGCGCTATTAGAGCAGCTAGATCAGCTGGCAATGGCTCATCAGCGCCGCCTGACCATTCCCTTTATCCGTAGCCTGCGGCTGGGCTGACGGCCTTACAAAACTATAACAGCCGGCGAATGGCGCCACGGCTACACTCGTGTTCGCTAACTCTGTGTGCTGTAAGGCTTTAATAGTCGGATTTCACTCAATAACAACCAGAACAGGCCGGTGACGGTCGGAGTTGAAGCATGTTCCACCGCAGTTCAGTTTCTCTTGTCGCTGTTACCCTTATGGCCCTGTCCGCAACCGCGTCGGCCACTAACTATGACATCGGCACCCGTAGTGATCTGGTCGCCGCAGACGGGCTGTGCTCGGTGCGCGAGGCCGTAAATGCGATCAACACGCAACGCGGCTACATTGGCGATGTGGCGTCGGATGAACGTGGCGTGACGCTGGCCGCCAGTGCTGGCGGTGTAAGCCAGCTATCGTTTGTTAAAGAGGTTCGCAACGTCAGCAATAACGGCTCGTTTCTGCCGGTCGGTAGCCGACTGCTGGCGGAGCGGGGTGATCTGCTTGAGTACCGCATCACTGTTGAGGCCGATGAAGCCGGTGGTGATATTGAAGGTGTGACGCTGCAATTCCTGTTCCCTCATGAAGACGCCACCGTAATCGACCCGCTCACCGGAACATGGAGAAGCTATGTCTCCAGCTATGTGGCTGGCAGCACCTTGCTTAACGGTGTTGTGGTGGAGGATGTGGCAGATAGTTTCCCGTTGGCAAATCCCGCAGCTATTAATGATGCAAATGCTGGTGAAGATGATCTGACCTTTGCAGAGGGCAAAATTCGCGAAGGTAATAAGGCAGAGATCGTTTTCCGGGCGAGAGTAGAAGCAGGTGATGATGAAGCGGTTTCCGAAGATTTGCCTGAAGTAGAAAACGAGATTGATACAGAATACCTGGTTGAGGCTGAGTGTCCGGCCGGGACCATCGCTAATACTATTTTTCTCAAGTCAGTTCTCGCGGACTCGGAAGATCCAGCGGTGGTTTATCAGCTTTGTGATGATCCCGGTGCGGTATGTGCCGGTGCTCTGGTGTTAGGAGGTGGACAGGACCGCGATGGCCGTGCGGTGAATCCTGGAATTACCTTCGAGCCAATGAGGGAAGATGCCTTTGATCGTGAGGAAAAGAAAAACGTACAGATCAAGGCGGCAGCGAATCGGCGTGTATTCGATGTTCGCAGCGGTGCTACGTTGACACTTAAGTTCATGTCGGTAGTTGGTGCCGGCGTTTTGCCGGCAGGCCAGAACGGTGGCCTGATGCTTGTTCTTGGAACGGTCAATATTAACGAAGGTTCCCTGCTTACTGGCGGTGAAGCTGAGAATGGCGGGGCCATCTATCTGGATGGCAACAGAACCGTGAGTTTCTCCCGTGCTCGCTTTGAGAATAACCATGCGACAGCAAATGGTGGCGCGATTGCCTCAGCTAGTACGTTCCGGGGTGGGATTAGCGGTAGTCGCTTCCATTTTATTGGTAACAGTGCGGATGGTGATGGCGGCGCGATCTACCTTGATGGTCAGGCGCCGTCGATTTTCGCTGATAATGGTACCTTCTATGACAATAGTGCGGTCGATGGTTCTGCCATTCGTATAGCCACTGATGAGCGTAGTAGTGGTCTTAATAACGTCACTATTGTTGCCAATGATGCCAGCGCAGGTGCAGCGCTTTCTTATCGGACAGCTGCGACAACAACGGTGCTTTATGACGAGCTTTATAACTCGGCAGTGCTAGGCAATATCGGCGGCGATTGCGCGGCAGATGATGGCCCCGCTACGGCGGGTAGTGATCTGACCCTTGATCTGGCGCAGATTGCCTATGTTGTCAGTACGGGTGCTGCGGATGCTCCAACCTGTGGACCGCTTGATGCGGAATACCTTGATCCATTCAGCGGCGAGCCGTTTGATTACAGTCTGGTAGATTTCTCTCTTTTACTAGGCAACAACCCAGCCATTACTGACCCGCTGAATCCGGCTTTTGATGACCGGTTTGAGTGTGGGCCGGCGGCCGGTGCTACCAGCTGTCGGCCGATGACTTTTGATGACGGCCTGCAAGGGTTCTTGCCAAATAATGGCGTTACTCTGCCGGCACCGACGGCAGGCCATATTGAGCCATCTTTGGTCAGTGCAGGTAGCCCGGAAGATGCTGTTTTCTTTGTCTGTGCGTCGACAGACCAGCGTGAGCTGAATCGAGAGCCGCGCTGTGATGCAGGTTCAGTTGAGCTGCAGATTGCTGCCGGTACGGATGAGGAATTCAGGCTGGTGCAGGGTCAGGAGGTGCTGCTGGATGTGCTCGCCAATGATATGGGCGATCTGGTGGTGGACTGTACGCCTCTTACTGACCCGCTGGCCTGCCTCCAGTTCTTTTTGCCCCCCAGACAGACTGAGGTAGTGCCACTTAACTGGGTTAGTGGTCTGGTCAGTCCTGCTAACCCGGATGGAGAAACCAGAGTCACTGTGGTGCCGGACCGTGAAGGCGTTTATTTAAACCGGCTGCCGCTTGCGGACGAAGAGGAAATGATTTTCCCCGCCGGCTATCCGCTGATACTGCATACGCCGCTGCAGTCATTCCATGGCGTTGATCAGTTCCGTTATTACCTTGATTCGGATGCGGTTGATGGCCCTACCTATGCGGCAGCTGACCCTTCCGCCAACTCTAATCTTGTGGTTGAGGCCGAATCGGGCCTGAGCAAGAAAGAAGATATTACAACGCTTGGCTCTTTTGGTTGGTTAGGGCTTATTTCGCTAATGTCGTTGCTGCTCCGTCGGCTGCGTATTCTGCTGCCTTTGCCTGTTTTGCTGTTTGCTGCGCAGGTTCAGGCGGCGGATATTATCGTTAACACCTTGGAGGATTCTGCCGATCTGAATGCTCTGGATGGCGATGGAAATCCCTACTCCAATAATAAGAAGTGCAGCCTCAGGGAAGCGCTTTTTGTCAGCATTGATCGATCGCCATTTTTCTTCCCGGATTGTATCTCGGGGGAAACGGGGCGTGATCGGATTATTATCGATCTGGAAGGTGATATTGAGCTTGAGGCCGTGCTTGATATTTTCAGCTCGAATATTGATATCGAAGGGCAGGGCCCGGGCAAGACTGTCATTCGTCCAGCTCCGGGTAATCAGCATCGAGTTATTCAGGCGACCTCTCTACTTACCCTGCGTAATCTGACCATTGCTGATGGCTATACGACGGATAACGGCGGCGCTATTTTTACCAACGCATCGTTAACCCTCGAAAACGTTGAGCTGCGTGATAACCAGGCACTTGGTAATGGTGGTGCAATCTATCTTAACTACAACGCTGAGTTAAGCCGCACTTTTACCATGAACCGCAGTTATGCCCACGGTAATCAGGCTGGTATTAACGGCGGTGTGTTTTCCATGGTTGGTCAGAACCGTGGCCATGATGTTGTCTTTGATGGAGTGACTTTTTCTGACAATACCGCGCCCAATGGTGCCGGTGGTGCGCTGGATATCAATCTGCCGTTCGCCGGTAGCGCCCGTATTGTGAATAGCACCTTTGTTGAGAATGACGCGCTTGCTGGTGCAGCGATCGATCTGCAGCAGATGGACTCGGCAGTTAATGTCTACATTATTAACAGTACAGTTCTGGATGCGGCCGCACCTGTAGCCCCCGGCGCGGGAGTGATTGAGCTGGGCGACAACTCCGGCAGAATATCTCTCTCTAACAGTACCTATGTTGGCTCGCGGGAATGCACCACTGGCACTAAAGCGTTTGAGCGCCTTTACTACAACTTGTTTTCTGCGCCAACGCCAGCCACCTGCACTGCCGAGTTGCCTGCAAATGATGTAGCTAACAACGAAGCGAATAGTGCGGACATTCTTGATGTTCTGAATGATGGGGTGCTGGCTGGCGAGCAGTTTGCCGATGATCGCTATATTCCACCGCATTTGCCCATTGTTGCCGAGGCTCTGGATAACCCGCTTACCTATCCCGCAGGCCCCTTCATTATTGATGCGGGCAATACGGAGGAGCTGGTCTCCGGTAATAATTCTCCCCGTGCATGCCGAACCCTTGATCTGCGCGGTACATCTCGGGAGTCCGGCGGTCGCTGTGATATTGGTGCCTATGAACTACAGGTTCCAACGGCGATCGATGACAGCACTACCAATAAAACCAACTCCGCTCGTGTTGCACGGGTTGATGTGTTGTTCAATGATCTCCCCGGTGATGGTGTACCGGATGTGGCTGATGAGATTGTCGACAATGAGGTTTTGCGAGGCACCATTGATCTGGACCCCTCTAATCCTGCGGTAACGCCAAGTAACTCAATTGTGGTTCCTGTGGAAGGCGGAGGATCGCGTACCTTCACCGTTAGCAAGGTGTTCGACGGTCAATGGCAGTTCGATAATAGTGCCGACGTGCTTGAACCTGGCGTTTATGAGATCGGTGCAGTGGTCTATAACAGCAATGATGTGTTCGTTGCTAATGCCAGACAGACTCTGATCGTCCGAGACCCTGACCCGGAGTCAGATTTAGATGAAGATGCCGTTGAGTTTGTTACCACCGGTGGTTCGGCGCTGCAGATTCAGACCGTTTCTGGTGACGCTGATGGTGACTTTATCGTTGATGATGGTGGCCTGATTATTAGTGGCCGCAGCGATTCTGAAGATGGCTCCAGAGTCGAGTTGTTTATCGATGATCGCGAGCTTGGCGAGGTAGATCTTTCTCGTGACCCGGGTGCCTGCGGTGGTGAATCAGGAGCCGCTGTCGACGAAGCCTGTATCGTTTTGGTTGAACCTGTAGATGCCCTGCAGTGTTCGGACTTTGAAGAGGGCGGTTTTGAGGTGGTATTCCCGTACACCTTTATGGTCTTCAATCAGGAGTCTAACCAGTTAACCACATCCACCAGTGCAGAAGTTACGGTCACTTTTGATAATGTTAGCCCACTAATGGAAAGTGAGAGCATTCGTTCGAAGCCCGGGCGCACCGAGGTATTTACTCTTGATATTAACGATCCCGATGGTGTCGTAGAGCTGCTGGATACCACCGGCGCTGCCCCGGTGCCGCGTATCACGCTGGAAACGCCACCCAAATTTGCCTCCTCAGTTTTGCGTGAGGTGGATACTGGAGAGGGCGTGGAGTTTTTGCCGCAGGTATTCGGTATCGAAGGTTATGGCACGGTGGACCCGGAGTTTGGCCGGTTGTCAGGGGTGCCTGATGGGCTCGGTCTGGTGGTGCGCGAGGATGCTGGCGTGATTACCGTGACTTATACCCCGCGTGACAGCCTTGGCCAGTTCAACGATCGATTCGTGCTTGGCTATCGGGATCAGTGCGGTGCCGAGAGATCCGCTGAGTTCAGAGTGCTGTATCCGGATGCGGAAGCTAATGCTGGTAGTGTCGGTTATTGGTGGATGATGGCAATGATATTGCTGGTCGGTGGTCGTACTCGGCGCTTATCCCAAGGTTGATGCAGTTTCCCTAGTGAGCGGCTGTGAGGTATAACGCCCTCACAGCAACTTTTCAGGGTGGTTTATGGATATCTCGGGTGGTTGGGACTTGGTGGTGATTGGCACCGGTCCCGCCGGTGAGGCGGCAGCAATGCGGGCCGTTAAAAGTGGTCGTCGTGTTGCCGTCGTTGAAAATCAGCAAACAGTTGGTGGAAGTTGCACCCATCTCGGTACCATTCCTTCTAAAGCACTACGTCATCTGATTCGTCAGGTTATTCGGCACCACCGAAACCCCCTGCTGCAGGATATGCGCGCCCCGGTAGAGAATCGTTGGGAGCGCATGGTGGCCCGCGCCAGTGAGGTCATCGATGCGCAGGTCAGCGTGCGTACCGACTATTACCTGCGTAACCGCATTCCGGTATTCAGTGGTCATGGTCAGCTTGATGGGCCGGGCAGGGTGCGTGTGGAAGATGATAGTGGCCGTCAATGGCTATTGGAGAGCCAACATATCATTCTGGCTACTGGTTCACGGCCATACCGCCCCAAGGATGTGGACTTTAGCCATCCTGGTATCTATGACAGCGATACAATTTTGAGCATGAACTCAACGCCGCGGCACCTGATTATCTATGGTGCAGGTGTTATCGGTTGTGAATATGCGTCCATGTTTGCCGGCCTTGGTATTCAAGTAGATTTGGTTGACAGTCGTTCCCATCTGCTGGATTTTCTCGATGCGGAAATTTCCGACGCCCTGAGCTACCACCTGCGTGAGCAGGGAGCCACCATTCGCCATGACGAGCATTACGCCAAGGTGGAAGCAGATGATCAGGGAGTCACGCTGCATCTGCAGTCTGGCAAGAGTATTCGCGCTGATGCGTTGCTATGGTCGAACGGCCGCACGGGTAACAGCGACGGGCTAGGTTTGGACAGTGTTGGCCTTGAAGCCGATGGTCGAGGCCATCTACGGGTTGACGAGTGTTATCAGACAGACTGTGAAGGCATCTATGCGGTGGGTGATCTTATTGGCTGGCCGTCACTGGCCAGCGCAGCCTACGACCAAGGGCGTTTCTGCGCAGGCATGATCTGTGGTGATGCGCCGCATCAGGTCACCGACGTGCCAACCGGAATCTACACCATTCCGGGGATTAGCTCTGTTGGTCAAACGGAGCAGGAGCTGACCCGACAGCAAATTCCTTATGAAGTAGGGCAGGCATTCTTCCGTAATCTGGCGCGGGCTCAGATCACCGCAGAAAAAGTGGGCGTGCTTAAAATCCTGTTTCACCGTGACACACTGGCCGTGCTGGGCATTCATTGCTTTGGCTATCAGGCCACCGAAATTGTTCATGTCGGTCAGGCGATCATGCGTCAGCCGGCACCCAACAATACCCTTAACTATTTTCTTGAAACGACCTTTAATTATCCAACCATGGCAGAGGCGTACCGGGTTGCTGCAATCAATGGTATGAATCGCTTGCGACGCTGAGCGGCGCGCTCAGCGCCCCTGAGTATATTGCTCGCGATTACGCAGGCTGGCGTCCGGTGCTTTACGCAGCAGCACATAGGTGGCCCCAGCCCCACCATGCCACGGTTTGGCGCTGTGGAAAGCCAGCACCAGATCCCACTCCTCCAGCCAGTGCAGCACATAGCTTTTCATGCGGCCCGGGGTGACGCTGTGGTGGCCCTTGCCATGGGTGATTAGTACAGTGCGCAAGCCGTGTTGATAGCCAGTGTTGAGAAAGTCGATCACCTGAACGCGGGCATCACGCAGGGTGACGCGGTGCAGATCAAGCCGGGACTGTGGCTCGTATTTGCCAAGTCGTAACTTACGATAGACACCCTCCTGTACACCGTTCTTTTTCAGCCCCACCAGATCGTGGGGGCCGACTTCAGTGACCTGCTCTGGCAGGCTCAGCGGCTCCCGTGGGGCACCGGCCAGATCACTATCGGCGGCCTGTCTGCGGGCCAACTGGGACAGGGTTGGTGAGCTCCGGGTAGGGGTCACGACCACGGGTTCATCAGGCAAACGCCTAACGCCTCGCATTTCGCGCAGAAAAATATCTTCATCCTGCTGTGACATAAACACCTCCGATTGCATGGTACCTGAAGCTGACGCAGACTGGATGCCTGCCGACTTCAGGAGTCAGGGATGAAGCATCGCTCAAAGCGGGGTCCTCTGAACGTCAACGTCCGAGTGCGTGAGCCCGGTGCGGCGGAGCCCTTTGGCCATATTATTGACCTGTCTATGCGTGGTTTAAGCGTCTCCGGGCAAGGACAGCCTCTATCGGCAGATGCCCGTATTGTCGAACTGCAGCTGCCCTGGAACATGCATGGTATGGATCTGATTGTGCTTGAAGTAGACCAGCGATGGCTCGATTTTACTGATACCGGGCGCTGGCATGCCGGTTATCAGATCGTCTCTTGCCCGGACGAAGCAGTGCTGGCACTGGAACATCTGTCGGCTAGCTTTGCCGACCACCAGGAGCGGGGGATTTAGGGAATTGCTTTCGGCAACAGATCCGCTTGATCTTGCCTTCCTCTGGGAGCAGTACTGGCCTGGGGTGTTGGCAGTGCTTGGCGTTTTGCTGGCCGCCGGGACCACCGTCCATATTGTTCTGCACAAGCGAGAGTCGCGCGCAGCGGCGGCATGGACCGGACTGGTCTGGCTGGTGCCGTTTGTCGGTTTTGTCCTGTATTTGATGATCGGTGTGAATCGTATCCGCCGCCGCGCCCGGCAGCTCACCGGTGGCCGGCTGGACATTGTCAGTGGCTGGCGTCCCGCTGCGGAGCCGCAGCCTCCGCAAAGTAATATGCAGTCTCTGGCGGGCCTGGTGGCGCGGCTTACCGGGCTGCCGCTTACCGCTGGTAATGACATCCGGGTATTGCAGGCCAATGAGGCTCTGACGGCCATGATTGAGGCGATTCACGGGGCCCGTGAATCGGTTTATCTGTGCACCTATATCTTCGGCAATGATGAGGCTGGGAAACGCATGGTTGCTGCCCTGGAGGCCGCCTGTCAGCGCGGCGTTCGGGTGCGAGTGCTGGTGGATGGAATGGGGCTGCTGTATTCGTTTCCCACCATCCGCCGTCGCTTGACAGATGCAGGCATTCCACATGGCCGTTTTCTGTATTCGCTTGCCCCTTGGCGGATGCCTTATCTGAATATGCGCAACCACCGCAAGATTCTGGTGGTTGATCGCTGCCTTGGCTTTACCGGTGGGATGAATCTGCGCGCCGGCTACCTGAGCAAGCCACCCATTGTTCATGATCTGCACTTCGCCGTCAGAGGCCCCGCGGTGGGCCACCTGCTGCACAGCGTGGCCACAGACTGGCATTTCACCAGCGGTGAACTGCTTGACGATGCCTACCGAGGGCCGGCGGTACAGGGCGCGGTGATGGCCAGGGGGATTAGCGCCGGGCCGGACGCGGACTTTGAAAAGCGGCGCCTGACTTTGCTTGCCGCAATTGGTAGTGCAGAGCAAGAGATCCGCATTATGACCCCTTATTTTGTCCCTGATCAGAGCATTCAGATGGCATTGCAACTGGCCTGTCTGCGAGGAGTGCGGGTCAGAATCCTGCTGCCGCAACAGAATAACCTGCGTGTGGTTCACTGGGCCTCGCTGCATATTCTGCCGTGGCTGGTATCCAAGGGCTGTGAGGTGGGCCTTTCCACGGGGGCCTTTGACCATGGCAAGCTGATGACGGTGGATGGTTGCTGGTCGATGATCGGCTCGGGTAATTGGGATGCGCGCAGCTTGCGGCTTAATTTCGAGTTCGATATGGAGTGCTATGGCGAAGGCCTGGCTGCTCAGCTGAACCATTGTTTTGATATGCGGGAGGTTAACGCTCAGCGACTGAGCTCAGCATTGATATCCGAATGGTCCGCATTGCGCCGGGTGCGGAATGCTCTGGCGCATATTTTAGAGCCCTATCTTTGATTTGTTGTGTTTTGGTTTTATTTGTCCACTTTGAGCATTTCTGTCCTACGCTGGTATCCTCAGGCGTCGCATAATCATCAAGCTAATCACTTTTCAAGGAGCACACATGACAGGTCGGCTATCGGTATGGGTTTTGCTGGCCACGGTCCTGCTATCTCCCCTGGCGGCTCAGGCGGATGAGCGTGATTGGCGCTTGGTGACAGACCGCGACGGTGTGCTGGTTTATATGTCACACAACGACGACTCATCCATTAAAACCTTCCGCGGTGAGGCGGTGGTGCCTATGTCTGATTTACGCGCCATCGGCAATCAGGTTGAGGACTATGAGTTTGTCGTCAGCTGGATGCACATGATTTCATCCATATCGGAGATAAGTCGAGAGTCCGGTGTGGAACGCAAGATATGGGTCACCACTCGGCTGCCCTGGCCAGTCAGCAACCGCGATGCCGCGCTAGACTTGCATATTAGTCAGGAGCCAGATACTGGTACCGTAGTGGTGTCCTATGAAGCAAATGACAACCTGCTTGAGCCTCAGGCAGGTTATGTACGCATGCCGGCGTTAAAAGGAATGCTGCGCTTTACCCCAGTGGCGCCTGGTGAAGTTCACCTGACATTTGAAGTGGTGCTGGATCCGGGCGGTTATATCCCGGCATGGATTGCCAATCTGATTCTGCGCGATATCCCCTATTTTTCCCTGCGCCGTTATCAGCGAGTGTCCGACCAAGAGCGTTTTCAAGGCACCGATCGTGGCTATTACCGGATTCCGGCCGGCTGGCCCGGGGCGAGTCAATAAGCCAATCAATAAGCAGCTGGACTGTTTAGCTTTATGCGTTCACGGCTGAGTCACCCACCTATGGATTAAGCTTGTCTCCCAAACGTTTACAGGAGGCATGTGATGACTTTTATCCGATGGGCTGCTCTGGTTTTATGCGGCTTGCCTTCGCTCGCCGTTGCGGAATTAGTTGTTGAAGGCTTGCAGTACCCTGCGTGGGTACAGAAAGACGGCACCAACATCGCTTTGGCGCCAGGTAACACAGTCTTTGCAGGCGAGCAGATTATTACCGGGGCTGGCGGCAAGGTCTGGCTAAAGATGCCCGATCACGCCAGAGTCAAGGTTGGTCCGGAGGCTACGTTGAATGTTGGCCTGACGACTGTATCTTCAGCGGCAGCTCAGGATATGGAGGGCTCTCTACAAGGTGCTTTGGAGGTTGTGCGCGGCGCATTTCGCTACACCACCACGGAGCTAAGCAAATTCTGGCGACGCGACGTGAATCTGCAGCTCGGTAACACGGCCACCATTGGTATTCGGGGTACCGACTTGTGGGGGCAAGTGGATAGTAGCAATCAATTTGTTGTGCTGATTGAGGGAAGGATTACTGTCCAGCCGCGAGATGCTACTGACGCCATTATGCTAACTAATCCATTGCAGATTTACCGTGCCGGCGAGCAAGAAACGGGCTCGGTTGATATGCAGACAGTGCAGTCACTTGCTCCAATAACGGAGTTGGATGCCGGCTCTGGAGTGATGCGACAGGGTGGGCAATATAGCCTGAACCTGGCGTCATTCTCGTCAGTTGATCAGGCCCGGTTGTTTTCTCAAGTGCTCGACAAAGCCGGACTGGCCAGCACGATAACTCAGGTAAATATCTCAGACACCCTTTGGTGGCGCGTATCAATCGTCGCACTTGCGTCCTTGCAGGATGCGCGGTCTTTGCGGGAACGGCTGTCGGGGTTCAGACAGGTATCGTCACCGTGGATAAGTACTTAGTGGTTTAAGCGAGGAAAATTGGTGCTCCCGGCAGGACTCGAACCTGCCACCTTCCCCTTAGGAGGGGGACGCTCTATCCAGATGAGCTACGGGAGCATTGCAGGGCAGTTCGCATTATACCCGCCAGTATTCTGCCGTCACCTTCTATGCAGTACCCTGTTGGCTATGCAGTACCCTGTTGGCAGGTAATCATGGTGGCGGAGAGATGTGTGGACAGCGCAGAGTGCTGGCTTAGCATTATTATTCCAACTTTAGACGAAGCTCACGGTATCGTCCGGCTGCTGCAGACCATGCAGCCATGGCGAGCGCAGGGCGTAGAGCTGATCGTTGTGGATGGCGGCAGTCGTGACAACACAGTTGCTTTGGCCGATCCATTCACCGACCAGATATTGATCAGTAACCCAGGCAGAGCTTTGCAAATGAATGTTGGCGCGGCCAGTGCCAGAGGCCGCGTGCTATGGTTTGTGCATGCCGATTCTTATCTCGCAGGGAATGAAATCCACATACTGAAAGGTTGTTTGCCCAAGCTGGTAAGCGGCGGCTGGGGGCGCTTTGATGTGATGCTCAGTGGCGCCGACTGGCGCTTGCGCGTGGTTGCCACGATGATGAACTTGCGCTCCCGGATCACTGCTATCGCCACTGGTGACCAGGGTATTTTTATCAGCCGCTGCTGGTTTGACAGTGTTGCAGGTTTTCCTGTGCAGCCACTCATGGAAGATGTGGAAATCAGCGCTCGGTTGCGACGGCTGGGGCGCCCTGTTTGTCTGCGACAGACGATTACTACTGATAGCCGGCGTTGGCAGCGTCATGGTGTGTGGCGCACCATTTGTCTCATGTGGTGGTTGCGCTGGCGTTATTTTCGGGGCGCATCTGCTGACGAATTACATCGTTACTACTACGCAGCGGAGCCATCAGATGGTTGATTCTGATTGCAACTCCGCCGTAGTGGCAGTATTTGCTCGGCCGCCACTGGCCGGGCAGGTCAAAACCCGTCTGGCAGCCACCTTGGGAGATGAGACGGCACTGGATGTCTATCGTCGTCTGCTGGCCATGACATTGAAAAGTGCTAAAGCTAGTGGTTATCCGTGTGTTCTGTTTGCAGCAGCACCATCAGCAGAACTTTCTGCAATTGCAGACAGCTACGGCGTTAGCGTGCGTGTGCAACAGGGCGACGGGTTGGGCGAGAGAATGGTTCGAGCGATTGCCGAGCTGCATCGACAATACCAGCGGGTGCTGCTGATTGGTTCTGACTGCCCGGCATTGGCACCGCGACATCTGCAGCAAGGCTATGCAGCATTGCAGGATTCAGCGGTAGTACTGGGGCCAGCAGAAGATGGGGGCTACTGGTTGATTGGCAGTGCCGAGCCTGAGTGCTGGCACGATCATCATTTTCTGGACGCAGTGCCTTTTGGCGGTGACGAGGCGCTGGCCATGACATTGCGCTGCCTGGAGTCCTGCATGCAATCCCGTTTGCAGTATCATGGAGCGTCCATCGCCATGCTGGCAGCGTTGTGGGACCTTGATACCGAGGCGGATTATCGTCGGGCGGTATCAGCCGGCTTGCTCGGCAAACACTGAAATCATGGAAAGCGAAATCAAGGAGAAAGGATGAATGCTTCAGCGTCTCTCGACTGGGAACTGGTCGGGGAACTCAAGGAAATCATGGCAGAGGGCTTCATCACTTTGGTGGAGTCTTATGAGCGTGATACCGGCAAACGCCTTACTGAGATGTATCGAGCCATGGAGCAAGGTGACCGTACCTTGTTGCGGCAGTTGGCTCACAGCCTGAAGGGTAGCAGCAGCAATCTGGGGGCGGTTGAAGTCACGGCGCACTGTGTAGCGCTGGAGCATGGCGCGGCGGGGGCGGCACAGGAGGACCTCCTCAGTCTGATTGGCAGGCTGGAGGCATCCCACGATCAGGCCCTTGCGGCGCTGCGGAGCTGCGTTGATGGCTGAAGTCTCGGCAGCTAAAAATGAAACACCCCGCTGCCAGTGAAATCGGAGCGGGGTGTCAGGCTGCTTGATGGCAGCATATGGGTCGTTACTGAGCGCTTGGCGGGTGGTTCTTGAGGGGGCGGTATCCTGCCAGCCCCTCCGTGCTGTGTCTTGCTGTCACGTAACTATGCTAGATCAGCAGGCCGGCATTGGTCTGTAAAAACCCTGACGGGTATGTAAAATCATCGATCACCCTCCGGTTAACCCATGGTCTTGTAAGAGATATCCTACAAATGCGTAGGATAACCACAGAAAAGACACTCGGAAAATGCCCTCTCTTAGCCTGATTTATAGGCCAATCCTTTGACAACAAAGGATTTTCTCTTTGGGGCTCGTTTTTCTGCCCCTATCCCCCTGTTTTGGGGCGTCCGCAGGGTGTTGGGCTTTGCTAGACTGGCTTCGTGTACAGGGAGTGCTTCACAAGGAACTGCAAGGATCGCAGACATGGAGGTCAACTGAGCGCAATTAGGGTAAGGATGCTCGACAAAAAAGGGTGGCAGGATGCCACCCTTTTTTCTTTTGCGGATTCGTTCAATCCGTCATTGGCCCCGCAGGGCCGGGTATTACTGATTAACGAACCAGCTTTTCACGTTTGTTCGCCACACCATCCCACTGCTCGGCATCCGGCAAAGCGTCTTTCATTTCCGTGATGTTCGGCCAAGTCTCAGCTAGCTCGGCATTGATGGCGACGAATTCCTTCTGATCATCCGGCAGCTCGTCCTCAGAGAAGATGGCATTTACCGGGCACTCGGGCTCGCACAGTGCGCAATCGATGCATTCGTCCGGGTGAATTACCAGAAAGTTGGGGCCTTCATAAAAACAGTCTACCGGACACACTTCTACGCAATCAGTGTGCTTGCAGTTAATGCAGTTCTCACCTACTACAAAGGTCATCTGTTGGTCCTCAATCGGGCTCAATTCCGGGGGGCTGGGTATCCTCAGGCGCGCTAGTCTACTGGCAGTGCCGGGGGCAGGCAAATCACTATATAGCCCAGTGGTCAGACATCTTGGTGCAGTGCCTTGAGCTGGTAAAGGGCTTGCAGGGCATCTCTGGGACTCATGTTGTCGGGGTCCAGCTCGCTGAGCTGCTGTTCCAGCGCTGATGGCGAGCTGTTGAACAGGTCCGCCTGTGCCGGGTGGGTGCCAATGGAGGCAGAACCTTGCGGGCCAACGGAGACCGTCTGGCCGCTTTCCAGTTGCGCCAGCCTTGCCCTTGCGGCGCGGATCACACTGGCAGGCACACCGGCCAGCTGCGCCACCTGCAGGCCGTAGCTGCGACTGGCAGGCCCCTCTTGAACCCGGTGCAGGAAGACAATGCCATCACCATGTTCGCTGGCAGTCAGGTGGGCATTGCGCACCGTCGTCAGTTCGTCCGGTAGGCGGGTCAATTCGAAGTAGTGAGTGGCGAACAGGGTAAACGACTGCTGTTCGCTAGCCAGTCGGGTAGCCGCTGCCCAGGCAAGGGCCAGGCCATCGAAGGTACTGGTGCCGCGGCCGATCTCATCCATAAGCACCAGCGATTTGCTGGTGGCATTGTTGAGAATATTGGCGGTCTCGGTCATTTCCACCATAAAGGTAGAGCGTCCCCCGGCCAGATCATCGGCGGAGCCAATGCGGGTAAAGATTCGGTCGATGGGGCCGATGCTGGCACTGGCTGCAGGTACACAGCAGCCGATATGAGCCAGCAGCACGATTAAAGCAGTCTGCCGCATGTAAGTGGATTTACCGCCCATATTCGGGCCGGTGATGATCAGCATGCGGCGCTGGTTATCCAGATGCAGACTGTTAGGCACGAAGGCTTCTTCCAGCACCTGTTCTACTACCGGATGACGGCCATCAATAATTTCTACAATCGGTTCATCTACCAGTGACGCGGGGACCAGATTCAGAGCTTCTGCGCGTTCGGCAAAGCAGGCCAGCACGTCTAGCTCGGCCAACGCTGCGGCACTGCGTTGCAAATCACCGAGTTGCTCGTTCAGGCGATCAAGTAACTCTTCATACAGGGCTTTCTCCAGCGCCAGTGCCTTACTTGAAGCAGACAGTGCCTTGTCTTCAAAGGTTTTCAATTCGGGAGTGATAAATCGCTCGGTATTTTTCATCGTCTGTCGACGAATATAGTCCGCAGGGACCTGCTCGGCATCACGGCGCGACAGCTCAATGTAGTAGCCATGCACGCGGTTGTATTTCACTCGCAAGGTGGCAAGGCTGGTGCGCGCACGCTCCCGTTCTTCAATATCTACCAGAATGCTGCCAGCGTCTTCGCTGATGCTGCGCAGTTCGTCCAGATCACTGTTATAGCCTTCCGCAATTACGCCACCATCGCGCATTAACATGGGCGGGTTTTCAACGATGGCTTTTTGCAGTAACTCACATTGCTCCGGGAAAACACCCAGCTTGTCGCGCAACGCCGCTAGTGAGCCGGTGGCCGGCAGAGTGTCCTGCAGGGCGGGTAGGGCGGCAAGACTGCGAGCCAGTCGGGTTAAATCCCGTGGTCTTGCCGAGCGCAGTGCCACTCGACCAAGGATGCGTTCCATGTCACCGATGTCATCAAGCAGTGTGCGGATGTTTTCGAACTGCCAGCCTTCGCGCAGTATGGTGATTCGCTCACTACGCTCGTTAATACGCTCTTTTCTACGCAACGGCTGATGTAACCAGCGGCGCAACAGACGCGCGCCCATGGCGGTAATGGTGCTGTCCAGAACCCACGCCAACGTATGGCTGTCGCGACCATCCAGAGTCTGCGTCAGCTCAAGATTGCGACGCGTGGCCGCATCCATATGGATGCCATCATCATGGGACTCAATCGACATGCTATTAAGATGGGGCAGGGCGTTGCGCTGGGTTTCACGGGCATAGCCAAGCAGGCTGCCGGCGGCGGCAATTTCCAGCGCCGAAGGGTTACCAAAACCTGCCAGATCATGCGTGCCAAATTGCTTGCATAACAAACGCTGAGCGGTGTCCGGATCAAACTCCCATACCGGTCGGGCACGTGCGCCAGCACGCTTGCGCACTGACTCGGGCAAAGCGGCGCTTTCGTCATACAGCAGTTCCGCAGGTTGAAGTCGCTCGATAATGGCCAGCAGGGCTTCACGTCCCTCGACCCGGGTTACCGTCAGTCTGCCAGCCGCCAGATCCAGCGATGCGGCGCCATAGTGTTCGCCATTCGCCGCTACGGCGCACAGCAGCGTGTCGCGGCGCTCATCCAGCAAGGCTTCATCACTGACGGTGCCAGGGGTGACGATTCGGGCAACTCGCCGCTCCACCGGGCCCTTGCTGGTAGCCGGGTCACCAAACTGCTCACAGATCACCACCGATTCACCAAGGCGCACCAGTCGTCCCAGATAACCTTCGGCGGCATGGTGGGGCAGGCCTGCCATGGCAATGGGTCGGCCAGCACTCTGGCCCCGGGAGGTCAGGGTGATATCCAGCAACCGCGCAGCTTTTTCGGCATCGCCATAGAACAGCTCGTAAAAGTCGCCCATGCGGTAGAACACCAGATGATCCGGGTGCTCGGCTTTGATGCGCAGGTACTGCTGCATCATTGGGGTGTGTTGCGAAAAATCGTCACTTTTCATATCAAGGCTCTAGCCCCGTTTTTGGGGTATAAAACAAATAAAAACAATAAGTTAATTTAATTTTGGGGCTTTCGTCTTGGTTCGCACGTTTCCGTCAAAGTGCTCCCCAAGTCGCAAATCTAGTATAGGTTCTAGTATAGCTTTTTGAGCTTGGCCCGATATGACGTGTTATACTGCCCCGAACCTATACTGGTTCAGCTGCAGGCCAGGCCAGCCCTGATTATCCGCGTTTGGCTTGAAATCATGGGTGTGCGTCAAATCGAGAGTGTGTGTAAATCAAAGTGCGGGAGCATAGCAAACCCATGACTACGCCTCTATCCGTCAGGGCCATCGAGTCCATGCGTCCTGGTGATAAGCCGAAGACTGATGCCGGCGAAACATTAGGGCTACGGGTGTCCTGTGCCGAGTCCGGAGTACGCACCTTCATCTACCGCTACCGTAGCCCGGAGACGGGAAAGCTCGTGCAGCTCAAGCTTGGTCACTACCCCGGCCTGAAACTGGCGGAAGCCAGAATGCAGGTTGTCAGGATGAAGGAGCTCCAGCGTGCTGGCGTGTGCCCCAAGGCCCGGCAGGAAAGGGATCTCGCCGCGAAGCTGGAAGAGGAGAAGCGTGCCCTGCAAGAGCAGGAGGCCGCAGCTTTCTCCGTTGCGGATCTGATCGAGCTGTATCTGACCGAGGTAATAGAGGATCGGATGATCCAGGATGCCCGCACGGGCAAGCCAAGACGTATGACCGGCGCCAGAAAGCCCAAGGGGCAGGCGGAAGTTCGCCGCATGCTTTACAGCGACCCTGTCCGGGTGCTCGGAGGTACACCTGCTAACGAGATTACCCGCAAGCATGTGGTTGATCTGATCCGAGAGATTCTGGCTCGTGGCGCCAACGTTCAGGCGGGCAGTGTGCTGAGGGAGCTGACAGCTGCCTTCGAGTACACCATCGCCATGGGCAAGCTGCCAGATGACTTTGCCAATCCGGCGCTGCTGGCCAAGAGCAGCCTAAGAACGGCCAGGGTGAAACTGAGTCCCGAGAAAGGGCGCCGGGCGCTGTCCGATGAGGATCTCCGCGCCTTGCTGGCCTGGCTGCCAGGCTCCGGGTTCTCCGTCACCCAGAAGAACGTCATTCGTCTGACTCTGTGGACCGGCTGTCGCACCGGTGAGGTCTGCGGGGCCCAGTGGCGGGACGTCGACCTGAAGAAGGGTGTCTGGCATATGCGGGACTCCAAGAACGGAGCGGAGCGTCATGTCCAGCTATCTCGTCAGGCTGTTGCTTTCCTGACGCAACTCAAGCTAAACGCTACCACCTACCTGTTCCCGTCCTCTCGCTCCGGCAAGCCGATCCAGCAGAAGTCACTAACGGAAGCCAAGTGGCAGCTCAGGCACCCGGAGCAGGTGCAGAATCGGCGCGTATACCAGCCGGAGCAGCGGTGGCTGACGACTATTGATGACTGGTCACCCCATGACCTGCGCCGCACCGTCCGGACCGGGCTGTCGCGTCTTGGCTGCCCCAGCGAAGTGGCTGAGGCGATCCTGGGGCACTCCCGCAAGGGCATTGAAGGTACGTATGACCTGCACCGCTACGAGGAGCAGTGCCAGGTCTGGCTGCAGAAATGGGCTGATCACCTGGATGGGTTGATTTCGATTACTTGAGTAGTCGTTCTTGAAGGCGCTTTTTGCGACATTCCAGAGATTCTTTCGCAGATCCTTTTTCAAAGCGTAGGTGCTTTGTTGCTTGCTGTATCTCCACCTGATGGCGATTCACTTTACGATAAAGCTTTCTATACCCGCTAGTCACTTTACGCTGTCGTTAAGCAGAGTGCCCCGTGGCGTCTGGAATCAGGGCTAACATAGATGATCGCTGTGCCCTGATGGGCACGCTCTGCGGGAGTCACACCTCTACAATTCTTGGTGGACGGACACAAGGGGTGAAACCTTGAAGGCGGAGCCCGCCCTGCTCAAAGACGGGCTCCTTTTTTCATACAACCGAACTGTCCTCAACACCATCTTCGATCCGGATCGCGCGGCGGACATCGCTGACAAAAATGCGGCCATCGCCGCGTAGTCCGGTATGCGCTTCGGTTTTCAACACCTGGATCACTTCATCCACGTACTGATCGTGACAGATGATTTCCACTTTTACGTGTTTGACAAAATCGCCAGCACCGTCAATCGGGTTGGTGGCACTGGTGTTGACCTTGCTCCTGCCGAAGCCGACGACGTGGGCGACACTCATGCCGGTGACGCCCTGCACGCGATGCAGGGCCAGGGTCACGGCTTCCAGCTTGCGGTGTTTGATATAGGCTGTGATCTCTTGCATGTCAGTTGCTCCAGATTAGTGTGATTCGCTCATGTCGGCGGGCTTGTCGGCAAACCAGTGGTACAGCGCGGGAATAACCAGCAGGGTCAATATGGTGGCTGTGACCAGACCACCAACGACGACAGTGGCCAGTGGTCGCTGCACCTCACTGCCAGTGCCGGTGGCGAACAACAGCGGAAACAACCCAAGGGCGGTTGTGACAGCAGTCATGATCACCGCGCGTAGTCTGGCGCAGGCGGCGCGCACACTGGCTTCGGCAATGGACATCCCGTCCTTGACCAGTTCATTGAGGTAACTGACCAGTACCAGTCCGTTCTCGAGAGCGATACCAAAGAGGGCGATGAAGCCGACCGAGGCAGGCACTGAAAGGCTCTGGCCGCTTAACCACAGCGCGACGATACCGCCGACCAGGGCCAGCGGGATATTGAGCATGATAAGCAGTGCGTTTCGCAGGGACCGGAAATTGACGAACAGCATGAGAAAGACCAGCGCCAGGGTAATAGGAACCACAATCATTAGACGCTTGTTCGCCTGCTGCTGAAGTTCGAACTGTCCTCCCCATTTGAGGAAATACCCCGGTGGCAAGTCCACTTGCGCGGCGATGGCAGCATCGGCCTCGGCCACGAAGGAACCGATATCCCGGTCGCGGACATTGGTCTGGATGGTGATAAAGCGCTGATTGTTTTCCCTGGTGATCTGGCGCGGCCCCACCACCTCCTCGATGTCTGCCAGTTCCTCCAGGGGGATACGCTGGCCAGAAGCGTTTTCGATAATGAGCTGCCCGATGACATCGGCCCGGTTGCGAGCGGACTCTTCAAGCCGGACATAGATGTCAAAACGGCGGATGCCCTCGAATACCTGTCCGGCCTCGCCGCCGCCCACGGCGACGCTCAAGGTGCGCTGCACATCGCTGACATTCAGGCCATAGCGGGCGATGGCATCCCGATTCAGCGTGATACGCAGTTGCGGCGTGCCGCCAATTTGATCGCGCTGGACATCCTGAGCACCTTGAACAGTGCGTATTACCTGTTCGATAGCCTGTGCTTTCTCGGCCAGAACATCCAGGTCGTCGCCAAACAGCTTGGCGGCAAGCTCGGCCTTTGTGCCGGTCAGCAATTCATCTACAGCCGCCGCGATGGGCTGGGTGAAGTTGAACTGTGCGCCAGGAAAGTCTGCGAATTTTTCGCCCATTGCTGCATAGAGGCCGTCGAGTGTCTCTGCGCTCTGCCATTCGTCCTGGGGCTTCAGCGCCACGAAAATTTCCGCGTTATTCACCGGGTCGGCGTGCGCACCGACTTCACCACGACCAATCCGTGATACCACTTGAGTGACTTCAGGGAATGCGGCTATCAGTTGTCGCTCGAATACACCGATTGTTGTCTCGGCTTTTTCCAGCGAAATGGATGGCGCCATGGTGGCACGAATCAGTAGATCACCCTCATTGAAGCGCGGGACGAACTCCGATCCCAGCCGTGGAGCGACCAAAATGCCAATAAGTAAAACCACAGCCGCAATCGTCAGCGCCACGCCACGGCGGGCGACCATGGTCTCTACCAGCGGTTGGTATCCTTTCAGCAGCAGGCTGACAATATCCTTTTGGGGTTTGTCAGCATCTTCCTGGGGACGCCTCATCAGCAGGGACGAGGCCACCGGCGCCACGATCAAGGCAAAGACGAGTGAGCCGAGCATGGCTACCGCCACGGTATAGGCCAGTGGCCGGAAGGTCGCTCCTTCTACACCCTGAAGGGTAAACAACGGCAAAAACACAATAATGATAATACTGATGGCAAACAGAATAGGGCGCGCCACGGCCTGACAGGCTCTGGCCACCAGATGCAGGCGCGATTCGTCCGGGGAGGATTCACGCAACATCCGGTCGATGTTCTCTACCACCACGACCGCGCCATCCACCATCATGCCGATCGCGATGGCAATCCCGCCCAGCGACATCAGGTTGGCGGAGATATCGAAGAATTTCATGGCGAGAAACGTGAAGCCGACGGAAAACGGGATCGACAGTGCCACCACGATGCTGGGTCGGAGCCCTCCCATAAACGCCAGTAACACCAGCGCTACCAGAATGATTCCTTGCAACAAGGCATTGATAACCGTGCTCACCGCCGCCTTGACCAATGTCGCCTGGTCGTAATAGGGCTGGACCTCGATGCCCTCGGGCAGGTTCTCGTTGATCGTGGCAAGTTCCTCCTTGACGGCGGCGATGACCTGGGAGGTATTGCTGCCGATCAGTTTCAGCACCATCCCTACAACCACTTCTCCTTCGCCGTCCTTGGTGGTGAGTCCGCGCCTGATTTCGCCACCTATGTCCAATTCACCCAGCTGGTGCAGATAAACGGGCGTGCCGTCGATGGTTTTCACTACGATATTGCGCAGTGCCTCAAGGTCCGTGGCCAGACCGACGGAGCGCACGATGTACTCTTCATCATTCTTGACGATGAACTGTGCCCCGGCGTTGGCATTGTTGGCCTCTATGCGCTCCTTGATGTCGGGCAGTGACACGTCATATCGAAGCAGGGCGTTGGGGGCGATGCGTACCTGGAATTGCTTGACCTCACCGCCGATGGAAAGGACTTCCGTCACGCCTTTGACTGTCTGCAGGTTGAACTTGATGATCCAGTCTTGGACCTCGCGCAATTCCGTGTTGCTGTATTGTCCGCTGGTGTCCTCCAGCACGTAGAAAAGAATCTGTCCAAGCCCGGTGGTAATGGGGCCCATAACCGGCTCACCGAAGCCGTCGGGAATAGTCTCCCGGGCCACCTGCAACCGTTCCCCCACTAACTGTCGGGCAAAGTAGATGTCAGTGCCATCCTCGAAATAAATGTTAACCACCGACAGGCCAAAGTTGGAGATCGACCGCACATGGTCCAGTTGCGGCAAGCCATTCATGGCGCTTTCGATGGGATAAGTGACGTACTTTTCTACCTCTTCCGGCGCCAGACCTTCAGTTTCCACAAACACCTGCACCAAAGACGGTGAGATGTCCGGGTAGGCGTCAACAGGCAGGGTTCGGTAGGCGGAGTACCCGCCGATAAGCATTGCCAGAGAGATCACGACAACCAGCAGTCGGTTCTCCAGCGCAAAACGAATAAGGGTTTGCATACTGTTTTCCCGCGATTAGTGGTTGTGGCCGGATTCAAATTCGCTTTTCTGAAGCTCCGCCTTGAGCACAAAGCCACCCTTGGATACATACTTTTCGCCAGCACTAAGGCCTGCCAGAATCTCGACCTGATCACTGTCGTTGCGGCCGACCTTTACCGCCCGTGGCTGCCAGGTTTCGCCTTGTTGCACAAAAATGGTCGGCTGGCTTTCAACATCGATGACGGCGCTTTGGGGGACTACGACGGCGGCAGGGAATTCGTCGAGGGTAATGTTAGCCCTGACGAACATGCCGGGCTTCCATTCCAGATTCTCATTGGCCAGAAAAACGCGCGCCAGGCCGGTGCGTGTGCCTTCGTCCACAAGGGGGGCCACATAGTCGATAGTGGCGTTGACTGACTCAGGTCCGTGAGTGGTCGTGATGCGCACGGGCTGCCCCGCTTTTACACGCGATATTTGTTTCGGATAGAGGGAGATGTCTACCCAGAGAGTTGATAAATCCGCGATAACGAAAGCAGTATCGTCTGGGGACAGATGTTCTCCCTGTGCCACCTGACGTTTGATGACGACGCCATCTATCAGGGACTTCAGCGAAAAGCGTACGAGTGTGTCTGAGCTCTCTGCTTCCGCGAGAGTGTCTCCCGCCTTGATGTGGTCGCCAATCCTGGCTCGTATCTTGGTGATTTTTGCTGCAAAACGCGGTGTGATTTGTGCCACAGCTTCCTCGTTGAGCCGTACTTCCCCAGGAAGAGATGCCTGTTGGCGAATGACGCCGGTCTGGGCAGACGCGATTTCGCCTCCGAACTCACGCAGAAGTTCGGCGCTGAAGGTCAGTTCTGGCTCTTCATTTTCCTCATGACCTTCATGGCCTTCATGGCCTTTTTCTGCGGCATGACCCTCATCTTCGTGAGCATCAGGGCCATCCTTGCCGTGCTCCGCTTCGTCATGGTCTTCTTCGTGCTTTTCGTCGTGGTCCTCCTCATGATCTTCATCATGGTCATCATGGAGAGGGCCTGGTTCATGCTGCGCTTTTTCCAGGGTGTCCTGCTTACTTGAATTGGCCTCTGACGCAAACAAGGTAGTGGAACTGGTCAGGAGCAAAATCACCATCAGGTTCGGGATTACTTTTTTCATTGTGCGATCTCCTGCTCACCGCTGAGGGACAGGCTCAGGCCGGTGAGGCGTTCAATTTCGTTACGGTGCTGGTGGAAGCGGGCGGCGAGTTCAATGGCCTGCTGTTCGAGAGCAATCTGTTCCTGCTGTGCGCTGGTCAGGTCAAGCAGGCTGTAGCGGCCGACGCGGTAGCCTTTCTCGATGTCACGGTAAAGTTGACGGGCGAGAGGCAAAGCACTGTCCTCGACGAGGGCAAGCTCCTCGCGAACCAGTGACAGGTTCCGATACAGGGCTTGCAGAGCCGAGATCAGCTCTATCCGGCGGGCGTTCAGCTGTGCCTCGCTTTCGGCAAGCTGAGCCTGGGCGCGGGCAATATTGCCGCGATTGGGATTGCGCAGGTTCAGCGGAATGGACAGGCCCGCCACCAGGGTGTTGTCGTCGGTGAGTCGGTCGTGGCGCGCACCCAGCGTGATCTCTACGTCCCGCCGACCATTGGCCTTGGCAAGACGCATCTGGGCCTCCTGTAGCCGGGCTTCGTTGGCAAGACGCATCAGGTCGGGTGCCTGATCAAGCTGCGCGTTGATTGCCTGCAGCGTGGGCAATTCAGGCAGCGGACGGAGGGCAGTCACTGGCACCAGATCCACAACATCGGCTTCACCCCAGAGTGCCGCCAGCTGCTGACTGGCTGCATCGCGCTCCACTTGGGCCCGCTGTAACGCAATATCGGCTTGCTGGGAGGCCAGCGTCAGGCGGGTAAGATCTGCCTGGGGCGCGGCGCCGGCACGTACCCGCTGGCGGGCAGCGGACTCCGATTGCCGTGTGAGTGCAAGGCTGCGCTGCGCCAGCTCGACCTGCTCCTGCAGGGTTGCCAGAAGGATGTATCGGCTGACTGCCTCGCCGAGTATGTCCAGCCGGGCCTGTTCGTAGGCCAGGTGCGAGTCGTCGCGCGCAAGGCTGGCTACCGCCATACGCTCGCGGCGCTTTCCGCCCAGCTCGATGACCTGGCTCAGCGCCAGCGTCAGCTCGGCGCCGTTAACGCCATCAGCCGGTGCCTTGCCGGCCAGGTTTTCTGCTTCCAGTGTCAGCGTGGGTTGTGGCCCCAGTGCCGCCTGTAGCCGGTCGGCATCCGCGGCCCTGAGGCGGTACGGAAACGTTGCCAGGGTTGGATTGCGCTCCAGCGTGAGGTTCAGCGCCTCAGCAAGGGCAACAGGTTTCCCATCCGTTTGTGGCTTGGTGTCTGCCAAAGCCATCTGGCTGGCAAAAGCGCCCGCCATGGCCAGCGCCCACAGGCGGCGGCCGAGTATTCGGAAATGCATGTGTTACTCCCGTTACGACAGTCACAGCGGCACGAGGCCGCAAAGAAAGGGTCAGGACTGCAACGGGCTATCCGGAGGGGGGACCGGGGGGCTGTAGGAGGGGGAGTCAGGTGTCACCCCGTTCAGGGGTAACCAGTCCCGGGTCGGCCCCGGGACGGGTATGCCGATGTCATCACCAGCGAGAACCAGTGGACTGTGGCTGTGGCAGCTGTGATGAGAGGCACAATCTGCTTTTTCAGTATCGTGGCCCTGAACATGCTCGGCGAGATGCCCGTCATGATGCGTTTGGGCAAGTACCTCTTCCTGCACGGAATGAATCGCCTCTTCTCCCAGAACTACCACCGCATTCACCAGCATGAACACGGCCAGTATCAAGGCCGTGACAGCAGTTCTTGTGGGTGAATGGTGGGTCATTCGCAGCGGTTTCCGAGTCATTTGCGATGAATGCGCATAGATACTAGCAGCCCACTGGGCTGCGTCAATGTGTGCTATCCGTCGGCTGCGATGCTTCCTGGCGAGCCTGGCGTAATATGGACACGGCACTGTGAGTGAACAGACTGGCCATGATCAGGGCAAAAATCAGGTCCGGCCAGGGGGAGTCCAGCCACGCGACGAGCACGGCGGCTACCAGCACACCCAGGTTGCCGATGGCGTCGTTCCGCGAACACAACCACACGGAGCGGACGTTGGCGTCACCATCGCGAAAGCGCATCAGCAACAAGGCACTGACCACGTTGGCTACCAGTGCCAGCACCGCGACACTGCCCATCCATAGCGCCACCGGCGGTTCCGGTCGCATGGATGCCTGCAGCGTCATGATCAGGACCGTGGCGCCCATGACCAGCAGCGACAGGCCTTTGAAGGTCGCCGCGCGACTGCGCCACAGCAGCGGCTTGCCGATCACCCACAGGCTGAGCGCATAGGTTGCCGTGTCGCCGGCGAAATCCAGTGCATCAGCCTGCAGTGCCTGTGAGCCTGACAGCGCGCCGGTGACCATCTCGACAGCGAACATGATCGCGTTAATGCCGATAACGATCCAGAGTGTCCGGCGATAGGCTGGCGACTGACCATCAAAGCCTGTCGTGTTGTTGCAGCAGTCCGCCATGTGGGAGCTCCTTGTGCGGTTCAGTTGTACTGGTCGGGATTCCATGCAAGCATAAAACCTGTAGTCATTGTAGGTTCAAGCCTATGTCCACCATCGGAAAACTGGCCCGTGATGCCGGCTGTACAGTCAGCCTGATCCGGCACTATGAACGCGAAGGGCTGATGCCGGAGCCAGCACGTACGGAGGGTAATCAGCGCCGCTATGGTGACGCCCACCGTCGGCGCCTGTTGTTCATTCGTCATGCCCGAGAGTTGGGCTTCAATCTCTCTGATATCCGCAGCCTGCTGGGAATGGCCACCGATCCCGGTGCTTCCTGTGCCGAAGTTGACGCCCTGGCGCGCCAGCACCTGGCTCGGGTTGAGGAGCGTATTGGTCGCCTGCAGAGCATGCAGCGAGAGCTGAGTCGCGTAATAGCTGAATGCGGTGCCGGAGAGATTGGCCAGTGCCGAATTATCGAAGCGTTGTCGGACCACAGCCTGTGCGATCACCAGCATGCGGAACCCGACGAGGTATTCCGCTGAGCACGATGCCTGCTCACTCGTTGCGTTCCAGGATTGTTCTCAAATCCTCTGGAACAGGCATCGGACGGAACGCGTTGACGTTTGCCCCGCCTGTGTTACCCATTGGAAGCTTGCCTGTTATATGGCCCAGTGGTGTCAGCGCCAGACGCGCTATCTGCCCGAGTATTTCGCGCAAATCCTTGCGCTGAAAGGCCACCATCAACATGTGCCAGTGGGTTCTCAGGTGGAGTGAAAACCAGCGTTGGCCGAGAATGTGCGCGCGCTCCAGATGCTGAAATGCCGTTCCTGCGTCACCTGTGATCCGTGCCTGTAAAACACTGGACATTTCCTGCTCGAACGCAGTCTTGACATGTGTTGGCAATTTTCCCATGGCGTTTCTCCAGTGAGGGACCAGACAGAGCCACCATTGAAAAACATGTCATGGTTGTAGGTTCAAGTCCTGTTTGGGTCAGGAATGATGTGCCATTGAAGGACCAAAAAAGATCAGGCTTGCGCCGACGAGGCACAGCGCGGCACCGACCATGTCCAGAGACGATGGCGTTTGCTTTTCCACCACGGCGCCCCATAGCAAGGATGCGATGATGTAAACGCCGCCGTAGGCTGCGTAGGCGCGACCAGCAAAGCTCGCTTCGATCTGGGTAAGCGCCCAGGCGAAGCCGGCCAGGGCCAGCATGCCGGGAATCAGCCAGAGGGCAGACTTGTCCAGCCTGAGCCATGCCCAGAATGAAAAGCAGCCGGCAATTTCCAGTAATGCGGCAAGGGGAAACCAGTAAACAGACGACATGATTATTCCTTGTAATCAGGGCGATTTGATTCGCCCCTGGAGGATCTCTTACCGGCTGTGTCCCAGCGCAAAATTTCCGTGTGGGATATTCTGGCCGGATGATGTTAAGCCGTTTTGTTGCTGCCTGAGCGAGTTGTCTTGAGATTGCTTTGCAATCTGTCTGGAAACGGCAAAAGTTCGTTCGCTATGGTTCGCAGATACTCATGGAAATCCGGCGCGCTGGTATAGCTTTTAGTATAGCTTTTCACCCTCTAAAACAAATTAAGTCATTGAAAATCAAGGAACACGCACTGCTGCCTCATTAACGTCTATCTGGGAGCTGGCCCAAACTCTGGAAACCAAGCCATCGGATCTATGGTTGGTTGCTGAGCGCCTCTACGAAACTGCCTGTGGTTCTAAGAAGGGCGTTAGTAGGAAGCAGGCTCCTGACGACATGCCAGCTTGATTGCTCGTCGTATTTTAAAGAATGAGTGTTCTTGGATCGAAAGTTAAAGATGTAAAGGGGAAATGCATGGAAGCGAGCATTACCAAGCATGATCGGCAGCTCTCCAATGGGCGATGGGCTGGAATATTGCCGGGCGACGCGAGTTGGGTTTATTCCCTGAGAAAGTGATTAAGATATCGAGGATTGCCGAGGTGCTAGACCTGCCCGGCTAGTGTGCCAGCCGGGTGCTGTGTTCAGGAAGGGACGGTTTCTAGGATGGACGATGTAATCCGGCCCTCGGAGAAGATCACTGCCTGAGTGGCATTATGCTGTAGCACCGGCAACCACCAAGGCAGGTGCACTAGCGGTAGATGCTGATCGCGCTGACCATCGTTATGACTGACATGCACTTCAATACACCGCTCACACGCCAGCATCTCCATCACAAGCTCGGTCTCGATCATGCGGGTGCGAGAGGCGATGATATTCAAGTGCGACAAGTCCAGCGCGTAATAAGCATCTGACTCCAGCAAGTGCTGGTACTCCTGCCAGGTGCTGAACAGCCAGCGGTTATCCGGCATTGGGTAGTGGCCTTCAATGGCTACGGGTATCCCGAACAGGTCGGTCAGTTGGCGACTATAGTTGATCACTTCCGACACGCTGGCTTCACTCCGTTTACCTGCATGGGCCGAGTAAGCCGGAGCCGCCAGTGCGTCGGATAGTTTGGCCAGTTCCCGAAAATAGCTTCGATGTTCCGGCCAATCAGCCAGATCAATAAAGCCATGCTCCTTCCGTGTTCGCACATTGGCATGCAGCCGCCATTCAATATCCGGATACAGCGCCCGTAACTGCTGGCACCAATCCAGATCCAGCGCCCCGGTATTCTGTGGGCAGAGCTGCATCCGAGTAGTGTCTAGCTGGCCGAGTAATGGATCACTCGGCGGGTCGGCTAGAGCGTCGGCAATGGCAACCAGATGCGGCACCCGTCCATAGGCGCCGAGAGAGATATGCACAGGCTTAGATAACATGCTCATGGCAGCTGCTCTCCGTGTAGTACTCAGTGTGGTTCAAGGTGCAGGTGTCTGCTTTGACGTCGAAGATCACTTCGCCGGAACTGCCGTCGTTGATCTCCCAGCCGCCATGGCGGATCTCCACCCAGTTAAAGGTAAAGGCTCGCAGGGCATCGATAATCGGCTGCTCGACGTCTTCTTTTCGGTAGATGTACTGGCCATCGACGAACTCACCCTTCGGTAGGCGCATGGTGACTTTGCTGGTTTCGAGTGCCTTGATCGCTTCCTGTGGAATGGTCTCCACGCCATCCACATCACCAGAGTCACCGGCACCGGAGTAGGTGACGATAGCGGTCTTGACGTTATGTTCTTTCAGGGCTGCCATCAGGGCAGCCCGGTTATGCCCGAGGGTTTCGGTTACAAGCATTCGGTATTCCACAATCATGGGAATCTCCTTTCGCCATTAAGAAAAGTACAAATAGAGAAAGCCCGGCAGTGTTTTGCCGGGCAGAAGGTTCGGTGCGTTGGGTGTAGATCAGGCAGCCAGCGCGAGCGCCTGACTGAGTGCCTGTTGCTTCAAGCTGGCGCCCTGACCAAACCAGGCGGAGTCCAGCCGGTGATCATCACTGCGCGCCCGTCGCTCGTGATCGATGAACTCGGTGACGGCATTGAGCAGGCCATAAGCAGTGCCGTAGGAAGAGGGCAGATGCGCCCCGCGTCCTGCACCATCGAACAGCGCACGAACTTTGCCCATGGCTCGCTCGTTGGACTTCTGCTCGACCTGCTCGGGACGCGGCTGGAACAGTGAGCGGATGAACTTCTCCGCTTCCGACTGTTTCACCCTGCGCTCGCTCAGGGTCTTCAGGCTGTACATGAAGTCGTCCCAGGCGGACACGGAAATGCCCAGCTGCTTTTTAACCGCCTCCGCATCGAACACACTGCGGTGTGACACCTTCACGCACTGCGACTGCCCATTGAGCGCCACTGCCAGAGTGTTGTTGCACACCACCCGAACACTGGTGAACTGCGCCGTGGTGGCCAGCGTGCCGTCACAGGCGGTGGCCAGCAGGACATAGGCATCGGTGCGATCATTGCCCTTGAGCACACCGCTTTGGCCGGTTCTGGCCAGTGCCCAGATCTTGCGGCCGCCTTTGAGGCTGCCAGCAGTCTCCAGCTCGAAGCCTGACTTCTCGGTGAGGTCGCGGTAGAACTCCATGATTTCTCGGGGTTGCACCACCTGATAGCGCTGGCTGACCACCGACAGCGGGGCATGGGTGTCCGAGCGGTACAGCACCTTGTGGTCATCGAACGAAAGGATCTCGCCCAGATGGCCCTTGTTGCCGTTGATGAATCGCACCGGGGTTTCATGGATGGTCCAGTCCAGACCGGCCTGCTGCATCCAGACTTCCAGCGGTTGCTGTTCCGGCAGCTTGTTGCCCAGGCCATGCCAGGGCGTGCGGCCGACATAGGCCATTTGTTCCACTTGATGTGCCATGGTGAATCTCCTGAATCAGGCGACCAGCAACGACGGATACCCAGCATGACAGGGCATCACGACGAAATTGGTCGTATTGGGGGAAAGGGAGGGTTAGATCCAGCCGCGTTCGGCCAGGCTGACCCAATGGGTTTGGGATACGACAAAGTGATCCAGTACGCGCACGTCGACGAGGCTGAGTGCATCGGTCAGGCGCCGGGTAATAGAGCGATCTGCCTCGGACGGCTCGGCGCAGCCGGACGGGTGGTTGTGAGAGAAGATCACGGCAGCTGCGTTGTGCTCCAGCGCCCGCTGCACGACCACTCGTGGATACACGGCGGCGCCATCAATGGTGCCGGTGAACATTCGCTCGAAGCTGATTACCTGGTGCTTGTTGTTCAGGAACAGAACACCGAAGTGCTCGTTCTTCTCGTTTGCCAGTGACAGCTGCAGAAAGCGGGCCGCATCCTCAGGCCGGGAAAGATTCTCTTGTCCGGCGAGGTTCTCCAGAAGGATGTCTGCAGCGATTTGTATCAGGGTTTCCGGGCTGACATAGCCCCTGACTCGATACATCCCCTGGTCATTCTTGACGTAGGGCGTCTTGGCCATATGGTCCTCCAGACGGCATAAAGCCCGCGCGCGGCGGGCTTAAGGATTGGTGTGGTAGAGAAGAAGCTGACAGCGATAACTAGGATCAGTCCGTTTCAACGCTGAACGCGTGTCCGCATTCCAGACACTGGAAGTTGTCGAGGACGTTCTCATCCAGGAAGTCGCCGAGCGCAGCTCCCGCTGTGCCGCCGGCAATTGCGCCAACTACGCCGCTGACGATCGCTCCGGCAATGCTGCCAGCGACTGCTCCACCAGGGCCTGCGAAGGAGCCTGCAATGGCGCCGATACGAGCGCCGGAGGACGCAGCAGTGAATGCGCTTGCTGCCCCGGCAACGGTTCCGACTGACGTACAGACCTTGCGGCCTGTGTGACTAGCTGCGATCCGCACGGATTTACAGCTGGGACAATGAAGAATCATGGGGGCTCCTGAATTGGCTATGCGCCAGATGGGCTGGGGCGCATAAAGGGATTGGGTGTCCAGCCTCAGGAGGGTGATATGTATTCGAATAATCGTGGAATGATGGTTGGGAGAGCGTCTCGTGGTTTTTTTGAGCTAGATCGGCGGGAATGTACTTACGAGCGTCTCCTTGCTCGAGATTGCCCGGGCATGGCCGGATTTGGCTGTGTGAGATATTTACTATATCGCTGTAAGCTGCTGATAAGGTTAGTATTGGAGGCAATTATAAGTCGATGAGGCCGGGATAATCAGCGGGATTATGTCGACCTTTCTAATGAATAAAGATGTTAGCATTCCATGAGATATCCGAGTGACCCTATGAGAAAGGAAATTCCAGCTTCAGTAATAGCCGTGCTTTCTGAGAATATGTCGATCCTTGAAACGCATGCCAGCTTGGACAATCTTTTTTCATATGCCGAAGCTCCTGGCGAGCCACCCGAAGGTTCAAAGCCTGTTAAAGTCCAATCATGGCTTCGGCGAGTCAATAAGGAATCGGATTTCCCCTTGGTCGTACTGGGGCGCACGGATGAGCGTTTCGATCCACGGCCTTTCTTACGCGGCCAGCCTTGTAGCCCATGTTTAACCATCAGCCTGGCAACACGATTCAGGCTCAGCTTTTCACCTTCTGACTGCAGATCTTCATGCATACGGGGAGCGCCGATCACGCCGCCGCTGTCGGTGTGAATCTCCTTCATCCGGACAGCGATGCGGGCATTCTCGGTCTGCCGCTTGCTGGGTATACGTGATTCCCAGGCGTAATAACCACTGGCTGATACCTTCAGGCATCGGCACATTAGGCGTATAGGATAAGACTCGCGACAGCGTTGAATAGGCTGATATTTCAGGTCTAGCCCTTGGCGAAGTACGCTGCCGCTTCCCGCAAAAAATCGCGATCCTTGGTGACTCTTACGAGCTCACGTTTAAGGCGCGCAACTTCTTCATCCCGTGGATTGCCACTGCCCTGGAAGGCTTTGCTGCGGATAGCTTCTGCTTCGCGCTTCCAGCGGCTCAGGAGGTTGGGGGCAACACCGATTTCGAGGGCAACTTGGCTACAACTGATACCCGGCTGCTGGGTCAGTTTGACAGCTTCTCGCTTGAACTCTGGACTGAATTTTCTTCGTTTGGTCATGAACACTCCTTACAGGCACATTATGCCTCTTTTAGATGTGTCCGTGAAAACAGGGTAGAACCCGGCTCCAACATGACATGACTGTAATGTTTAGGTGTTTTGATTGATTCAGATCAACCAAATAGCATTAACCTATTTGTGCATTTGGTGCTTTATTGGTTTATACCACAGAGCTCCGGCAGGGGCAGACAAGTCTGCCCCATTTAGTTTGGCAATATTATGCTTTCAGCGAGCGGGTGCGCCATAGGTAATACACGACGGGTAATACCAACAACGTTAAAATCACAGCACTCACCATTCCGCCCACCATAGGCGCCGCAATCCGGCTAACAACTTCCGCACCTGTTCCGGAACTGAACATAATGGGCAACAATCCAGCGATAGTGGAGACCGTAGTCATCATTACGGGTCTTACACGAAGTCCCGCGCCCTGTGTCACAGCTTCGAGCAAATCTTCTTTTAATGGTTGCACTCCACGCTCACGACAGGTATCTATCAATTGGTGATATGCTTGGTTAAGATAAGTTAACATGATGATACCTATTTCCACCGTAACCCCCGCCAGTGCAATAAAACCAACCGCAACCGCGACAGAAAAATTATAGCCAAGCAGGTACATCAGCCAGATTGAACCAATTACCGCCAGTGGTAGTGTTCCCAGAATAATGGCTATTTCAGTGAAGTTACGAAAATTCATGTATAACAGAATGATAATGATGGCAAGCGTCAAAGGAACCACATAGGTCAGTTTCTCTTTGGCGCGCAGCATGTATTCGTACTGACCGGACCAGGCCACCGAGTAACCGGCCGGTAAATCCAATTGCTGCTCGACCGTTGCCATGGCCGCTTGTACATAGCTGCCCACGTCCACCCCATCGATATCTACAAAGGTCCAGCCATTCAGCCTGGCGTTCTCGCTCTTGATCGCTGGCGGGCCGTCCTCCACATAGACATTGGCCACATCGGCGAGCGCAATGCGTTGGCCGTTGGGCGTAACGATGGGCAGCAGCGCCAGCTGTTCTGGCGAGTCTCGATAGTCCTGCGGGTAGCGCAGATTGATCGGATAACGCTCCAGCCCCTCAATGGTCTGCGCCACATTCATTCCCCCAATGGCCGTGGCTATTACCTGCTGCACATCAGCAATATTGAGGCCATAGCGCGCCGCCTGTGCACGCTGAATATCCACCTTGATGTAACGCCCACCGGCCACCCTTTCGGAATACACCGAGGCTGTGCCGGGTACATCCTTGAGGATCTGCTCTAGTCGCTGCCCAATCTTCTGAATTTCTCGCAGATCCTCGCCCGCCACCTTGATGCCTACCGGCGTCTTGATACCGGTGGCCAGCATGTCGATGCGAGTCTTGATCGGCATCACCCAAGCGTTGGTTAGACCGGGGAATTTCACTAGCGCATCCAGCTCCTTCTTGAGCTTCTCCGTGGTCATGCCCTCGCGCCATTCCTCTTTGGGCTTGAGCTGAATAAAGGTCTCGATCATGGTCAGCGGAGCGGGATCCGTGGCTGTCTCGGCACGGCCGATTTTGCCAAACACGGTTTTTACCTCAGGCACTGTCGCGATCAGCTTGTCGGTCTGTTGAAGCAATTCCCTGGCCTTACCAATAGATAGCCCCGGATAAGTGGTGGGCATATACATCAGATCACCTTCATCCAGATCGGGGATGAATTCACTACCAATCTTGTTAACCGGCCAGATCCCAACGAGGAAAATCACAACCGCAATGGCAAGTGTGATTTTCGGAAAACGCAATACGGTTTTCAGCAGGGGCATGTACCCGGCAATCAGTAATCGATTAACGGGATTCTTGTTTTCCGCTACCACCTTGCCTCTGATGAAATATCCCATCAAAACCGGCACCACTGTGATAGCAAGCGCCGCACTGGCTGCCATGGCATAGGTTTTGGTAAAGGCCAACGGGCTGAACATCCGGCCCTCCTGGGCTTCCAGGGTGAATACTGGTACAAAGCTCACAGTGATAATAAGCAAACTGAAAAACAGCGCCGGACCGACTTCACTGGCTGACGCCGCCACGATTTTCCAACGGTTCTCTGGCGTCAAGGGCGTACGTTCCATATGCTTATGCATGTTTTCGATCATGACAATCGCGCCATCAATCATGGCGCCTATCGCAATCGCTATACCGCCTAATGACATGATATTGGCATTGAGACCTTGCCAATACATCACGGTAAAAGCCGTGAGTATACCTAGCGGCAGACTGAAGACCGCCACCAGTGAGGACCTGACATGAAATAGGAAAATGACACAGATCAACGCCACAATGGCGAGTTCTTCGGCCAGACTTTTCCACAAACTGTCAATGGCGCGAGATATCAGCCCTGAACGATCATAAACGGTTACGATCTCCACGCCATCGGGCAAACCCGCCTTGAGTTTTTCCAGCTTGGCCTTGACCCCATCAATGGTTTTCTGGGCGTTCTCACCGAAACGCATCACCACAATACCGCCCACCACTTCACCTTCGCCGTTCAACTCGGCGATGCCACGGCGCATTTGCGGCCCCAACTCGATATCCGCCACATCCTTGAGCAACAGCGGCGTACCGTTAACATCCAACCCTAACGGAATGTTGGCCAGATCATCGATACCCTGGATGTAGCCGCTGGCGCGCACCATGTACTCGGCTTCGGCCATTTCCACCACCGAGGCGCCCACTTCCTGGTTGCCGCGCTGGATAGCCATCTGGATAAGAGACAGGGGAATACCGAAGGCGCGCAGTTTCTCCGGGTTTACCTTCACTTGATACTGCTTGACCATGCCACCGAGCGCC
Organism: Alcanivoracaceae bacterium; assembly: GCA_029210325.1. GTDB lineage: Bacteria > Pseudomonadota > Gammaproteobacteria > Pseudomonadales > Alcanivoracaceae > PGZG01. The sequence goes on from JARGPU010000002.1 coordinate 48,258, forward strand.
GAGACTTCGGAAACACCCGGCACGGTTTGCAGCTCGTATTTCAGGAACCAGTCCTGCAGGCTGCGCAGCTGACTGATGTCATGCTGACCGCTGCGATCCACCAAGGCATAGAGGTAGACCCAGCCGACACCGGTGGCGTCCGGTCCCAGTTGCGGCCGGGCGCTGGGCGGTAATGTGGGCGCGACCTGAGACAGGTACTCCAGCACCCGGGAACGTGCCCAGTAGGCATCGGTATCCTCGTCGAAAATGACATACACAAAGGAATCGCCAAAAAAGGAATAACCGCGCACGGTAACCGCACCGGGTACCGACAACATGGCAGTAGTCAGTGGATACGTGACCTGGTCCTCCACCACCTGCGGTGCCTGCCCAGGAAAACTGGTCTTAATAATGACCTGTACATCGGACAGATCGGGAATGGCGTCCACCGGGGTGTTTTTCAGCGAATAGAGACCCATCCCCACCAGCATCAAAGTAGCCAGCAGCACGAAGAAACGGTTACCGATGGACCAACGGATTATCGATTCAATCATGATTGTGCTCCTTTTGATCGTGACCGCCGTGGTTCATGCCCTGGTGTTCGCTGTGCTCCGGCATCGACATATCACCGTGATCCATACCCTCGTGCTGACCGTGATCCATTCCTGCAGGCATGGCATCATTGCCTTGCTCATTGGGAATATGCACTTGGGTAATCTGGTATCCACCACTGTTGTTATTGGTGATCTGCACATGCAGGCGCATTCCCTGTTTGAGCGCATCCATGTCCACAGCCTCAGCGACGGTGAAATCCATGGTCATGGTGGGCCATTGCCAGTCCGGGATGGCCTCGTGCTCCAGGGTCACCATGCGGTGATCCGGCATCAGGCTGTCGATACGTGCGGCCACCCAGACTGAGCGGGAATCAGCGTCTGCCTTTACATCCATTGATTCGCCTTGCTGATCGCGCTTGGCCATGCGCTTGAAGTCCGACGTCTTGCTGGATTCCGAGTCGATCAGGAACTGAGCAGAGGTCACAATGCGTTCCCCTTCTTTGAGTCCCGACTGAATTTCCACCTGCCGTTCGCCCACACGCCCGACCTCAACGGCCACCGATTTGAATTTGCCATCACCCAGCGCCAACACCACGCGCGCCTGGCTGCCGGTACGGATCAGCGCTTCTCGCGGGATTAACAGTGCTTCAGCCCCCGCCTGGGTCTCAATGACCATCTGCGCGAACATGCCCGGCTTGAGGAAGTCGTCCGGGTTGTCGAAATGCACCCGGATTTGCGCGGTACGTGTCTTGGCATTCAAAGACGGATAGACATAGTCCACCTGGCCCAACCAATCCCGACCGGGCAGGTAATCGAGCCGCATCCGCACCTGGTCGCCGGTCTTGACCAGGCTTGCCTGTCGTTCGAACACCTCACCGATCACCCAGATATGCTCCAGTTGGCCGATGCTCATCAGACTCAAGCCAGGCTTGACGAACATGCCCTCACGCACCGCGAGATTGTCCAGTACCCCGGACTGCGGCGCGGCAACGGTGATGGTCTGGCTGACCTTGCGGGTTTTACGCAGCCGGTCGATATCTGCCCGCGGCACCTGCAATGCCAATAACCGTTCCACGGCAGCGCCGATCAACACCGGATTGTCGCGTTTCAACGCCAACAACAATTCCTCCTGGGCGTTGACCAGGGTGGGTGAATAGAGGGCGTACAGGGGGTCGCCCTGTCTGACCGGATCCCCGGCGGCCTTGACATGGAGCTTCTCGATCCAGCCTTCCACGCGCGGGCTGATATGCACCAGCCGGTTCTCATCGTATTGCACGTAACCGACGGTTTTGACATCCAGATTCAGAGACCCGGACCCAACCGTGGCGGTGCGCACGCCGAGATTGTTGACGACCTCGGGCGATATCTTGACGGTGCCGGCTTCATCCTCTCCGGCGGATTTCTCGTACACAGGGATCAGATCCATGCCCATGGGCGATTTGCCAGGCTTGTCGCGCTTGTAGTTGGGATCCATGGGCGCCACCCAGTAAAGTGGCTTGCGTTCACCGCCGGTTGCTGTCATATCCCCCTCATCGGGGTTGCCGAGTAGCCAGACGCCGGATGCGCCGAGCAGCGCGCCGACGGCCGTGCCCAGCAAGGTTTTGGTGAATGTATTCATGTTGAACCCCTTTAAAACGGTTTCGCCGGCCGTGCATCGTCGAACGACGCCTCGGCGAGCAGGTAATTGATTTGGGCGATGGTCTTCTGCCGATCCACGGCAATGGCGAGCGCGTCGATCTTGGTATTCAATTCGGCAATGCGGGCACGCACGGCTTCGGCGAAGTCGCCGTCGTCGTTGTTGTAGGCCGAAAGTGAAGCCTCTGCCTGCTCGGCCATTTGCGGCAACAGCTGATCGGTGTATAACGCCTGGCGTTCATCGAGACGTGCCAGTTGTACGCTCGCGGTTTCCAGTTCCGCCATTAGCCGACGACCAAGCAAGTACTTTTCGGTTTTGATGGCCTCGGTTCGATTTACGGCGGCGCTGACTTCCTTGTCCTGCCGGTTACCGGTGAAAAGGGGCAGATCGAAGGTGACGCCAACGGAGAACAGATCGGCCCGGTCGCGCCCCATGGGATCGCTGTCGCGATAGCCGTATTGGGCGGTCAGGCCCCATTCGGGCTTGTATTTCTGTTTTGCCAGATCCACACCGGTTTGCGTTGCGTCGATACGCTGGTCCAGTGCCCGTAGCGCGGGATGATGGCGGATCCATTCGTAGCGCGTATGCTCGCTGGCCTGCTTAATGGTCGGTACCGACAGTGGCCTGGAAAGAGACTGTGTCGGTAGTACCGGAGCCAGAGGGACAGTGGCAGGCGCACCGATCCATTCGGTCAGACGCTTTTGTGCGGCTTGCTGTTGCTGCCTGAGCATCGTCAGTCTGTCTTCAAGACGAATCAGCTCCAACTGCGCGCGAATTACGTCCTGCTGACGTGCCCTGCCCAGCGCCGAGGAGTAACCCGCTTTGGCGGCATCCACCAACTGCTCAAACAGTGCGCGATCCTGTTCGATCAGCCGGATACTCTCCTGCGCCTTGAAGGCTTCCAACCACAACTGGCTGACCGTGACGCTTACTTTGGCCCGGCGATCCAGCCTTAGTAAGGGATGCTGCTCGGCTAGCTGCTGCTTTTGTCGGCGGGTGAGCGACAGACTGTCACCCCGGGGAAACATCTGACTGATCCCCACCGACAACTGGGTCATGGCTTCCTGGTTGAGGTCGAAAGTGTCCACGGGAAAATTGCCAGCCATCAGGCTCATGCGGGGATCCGGCAAGGTCGCCGCGGCGGTCGCTTCGTCGGTAAGGGCCTGCTGAGTGTACTGGCTACCGGTGAGCCAGGGATCGGTATCTATGGCGAGGGTTATCGCCTCGTCCAGCGTCAGGGTCTCGGGAAGGGATTGCGCAAAGGCTATGACACTGCCTATACCGAGCGGCAGGATAAAAAGCATGGTGACGAATATTTTCATGGCTGCGCTTCCGGTTGTTGGAGTGGCTGAACCTGTTGAGCCGCGCTCTCGACACTGGCAAACACTTCAGTGCTGCCGTCTTTTTTCATCAGCAGAACCCGGTATGGCATGAACTTGTCACCCACCTCCATACCCGGACTGCCAACGGGCATGGCGGGCACTGTCAGCCCAATCCCGTCGGCTGGCGGATTAGCCAGAAACTGATGAATATAGCGGGCCGGGATATGCCCCTCAAAGGCATAGCCTTGTGACGACACCGCTGTGTGGCAGGAACGCAGGTTGTTTGCGATTCGATAGCGATCCTTGATGGCGTCCAGATTAGCCGGGTGTTCGACACTGGCCTCAAAGCCCTCGGCTTCAAGGTGACCTATCCATTTTTTACAGCAGCCACAGGTAGGGCTTTTGTAGACGGTAAGCGTTTCAACTGCACCAGCGGATGGGTCAGATGTTTTTGGGTTTTTAGGCCCATCATTACAGGCCGCGATCAAGGGCAGCGTCAACAGCCCCAACACCAAGCCCGTTAATTTAAATCGATACATAGTTGCCTCCGAAGACAATTGAATATTTGCCGCTAATGGTGCCCGGCGTCATCGGCGTCGCGCGCGGTCAGGATCTGGTATTGCTGCGGCGACAACTCGGGTAGGCGCTGCAGGAACGCCACCATGTTCCAGATGCGCTGATCGTCATGACCCGGCCCCCAGGCCGGCATCCCGGAAGCCTTGATGCCATGTTTAATAATCCAGAATTGTCGCTTAATGGCCTCGTCATCATTATCAGTGTCACCGGCATGCTCATGCCCATGCCTATCACCCGTCAGTGTTAGATTGGGCGGCGCGGGATACAGCCCCAGGGTAAAATCACTTTCGGTCTTGCCCGGTTTGAGATGGCAGCCGGCACACATGTCGTTGTAGTCGGCGCCACCTGCCAGCAGCCGCTCGGACGAATTCAGGTCGGTCGGCACCTCGATGTCGTTTGATGCGCGGGCGATGGATCGCTCGCGCAGGGTTTCCAGCGCCCAATAAGTCAAGTCGTTGTGATGGTCATCGGCTCCCATCGGATAGAGACCCGAATAGAGGAACCCCACACCGGTCACCGCCGCCACGCCTGCCGCGACGGCGAGGCATTTAAAGCAGGATAAAAACTTAAAGGACGTCATGTTATCTCCTCAGGAATGGCTACCCGTTATTTTTTGTGCTGGTGTTTGGCCGGCTTTTTTTCATCGGATTTTTCGTCATGGTTACCGTGATCGGTATGGCCTTTGTCCCCATGAGCTTCATGCGATCCTTCTTCATCCTTGTGCATGGCCTTCATGCATTTTTTCATCATGGCCTGCATGACCGGATCTTTCATGTCCATTTTGGAATGATCCATGTCTTTCATGGCCGCACAGTCCGGCGCCTGCGCCTCCTTCATGTGCTCCTTGGGATCGTGGGCCTGGGCTGACAGGGCAAGCAATAATGCCGGCAGGGCGACGAAATAGCTGAGTGATTGGCGTTTCATAATGTGACTCCTAGGTTGTGTTAAAAACATAAGTCGTTTGATTAAAACCAGAACCGGATCCCGGCGACGTACCGGGTATCCTTGGTGGCATCGCCGTTGGCCCGCGCCTGATCGGCGGTGGCGCCAAAGGTGCCGTTCCACTCGATACCGACATAAGGGGCGAACTGGCGTGAAAACTCGTAGCGCAATCGCAGTCCCAGGGCGACATCGGACAAACCGCTACCCAGTCCGTTAACCGCATCGTCTTTGCCATAGGCGGTCAGTTCAGCCCGAGGCTGTAAAATCAGGCGCTGGGTGAGTAGCAATTCGTATTCCGCTTCCTTCATAGCTAATCCATAAGCAGCTAAACCACGATGTAACCCTCCTATGGTTCTTGCCGTATTTACACAGAGTATATGGAAAATAACCTGACTTGAGCCTGACCTGAAAATGACATTTATGTCAGAGATCGGGGTTGGGCCATCCGTCACTACAAAACGCACCGAGATACTTCTGAAATAAAAGCGAAGGGTTATGTTCCTTACAGAATTGTAATGAAGATCGCCTGAACGGGGTCAGTTCATGTCGGTCGTATTTCATGTGGGCGACTCTTGAAGGAGCTCTCAAGCAACTATGTTTAACGATGGAACAACGATTCCGGAGAACGCAATGACTAATTCCATGTATCAGTCCTGTATCCAGGCATGTTGGACATGTGCTCAGGCATGCGAAATGTGCGCTTCCGCGTGTCTGCGTGAGGAAGACGTGAAAGCGATGGCTCGTTGCATTGAGCTTGATCGGGACTGCGCAGATATTTGTTCGCTGGCGGCCGTATTAATGAGCCGTGATAGTGAACTGGCCAGGGAGTTTTGTGCGCTGTGTGCGAAGGTGTGCCGGGCCTGTGCGGAGGAATGCGGGAAACATCAGATGGATCACTGTCAAGAATGCGCGGAAGCTTGCAGGAAATGTGCAGAGGAATGCGAGCGGATGGCAGCGTAATTCCTGGCCGCTGCCCTGTGGTTGCGGAGCTCCAGGGCAGCAATGTCGTCATCTACTCCATTTTTAGAGGTAATTGAACCTCAAACGTGGTTGCCTCCGTTGTGGAGAACGCTCTGATCTTCCCGCCGTGGGCTTCGATAATCGATTTCGTGATGGCCAAGCCCAGCCCGGCACCTTCGCTGCTACGTTGGCGGGATGCGTCGAGCCTGTAGAATCGTTCAAAAATATGATTCAAATGCTCTTCAGGTATAGGTGGCCCTGGGTTCTGTATGCGGATTCTTACGTTACCGGAGTTCACTTGAAGGGTTGTGGTTACGCTCTGCCCCTCTGGCGTATGCCGGACTGCATTGGACAGCAAGTTACTCAAGGCGCGACGGATCATTAGTCGGTCGCCATGGACATGAACTTGCTCTCCGGTATTTTCTAACAGCACCTCCCGCTCTTCTGCCCAGGCGCTGAAATAATCGAACAGGTTTCTCAGCTCTGACTGAAGATCGATATCGACCAGTTCCGGTTTCAGCAGCTGATTATCAGCCTGAGCCAGAAAAAGCATGTCACCGACCATCTTGGCCATGCGATCATATTCTTCGAGGTTTGAATACAGCACTTCCCGGTACTGCTCCACGCTGCGCGCCTGGGTTAGCGCTACCTCAGTATGGGTTCTCAAATTGGTAATGGGTGTGCGCAGTTCGTGCGCGATGTCACCGGAAAAATCCGATAGGCGTCGGAATACATCTTCAAGCCTACCAATCATTTCATTGAAGGAAATCGTCAGCTCTACCAACTCGGCGGGGACGGATCGCGGTTCAAGGCGAAAATCCATCTGATCAGACCTGATGCGTCTCATCTCTCGGCTGATACGTCGAATAGGAGCGTGTCCCTGGTAAACCGCGAACCAGGTTGCCAGAAGAACTATCAAGCACGCGGCAAGGGTGACAATCCGAAGGTGGTTCCGAAAGCCGTCCAGGTAATGCAGATGAAAGTCGATTCCTGTGGCGACCGCGAGTCTGAACCTGGCTTTGCCTTCAAGCCTGTCTGATTCAATCCACAAGACCGCACCACGAAAGGCTTCTTGATGATCATTCCAGCTCTCAACCGTATCGATAGTGATTTCTTCTACAGGTCGGGCAGTGCGGGCGAACGTGTCCAGATTGAAACCCGGTGTTGAGTAGATCAATGACCCGCTATCGGTACTGATTCGGTATTGGGCGTTACGATGGCCTGTTACCACGCTAGCGAGACGCTGATGCAGTTCGTCGGCGGGTATATCGGCCGGTACGGTCGCGAGGAGGTATTGCAACGCCTGAACTACTGAATTGAGCTCATCCACATCCTGCTGGACGAAATGATTATTGATAGAGCGCTCCATCATCCAGCCAAAGGTGAGGAGAACAGCGGTTATCACAGCGCCAATGGAGACGGTGAGTCTAACGACCAGAGATAGCGGGCGTCTTTTCATGGGCTAGCCTGGCTGTGTCACGTCAAGCATATAACCCATGCCGCGTACGGTATGAATCAGCTTTGGTTCAAAATCATCATCGATCTTCGCGCGCAGCCGCCGGATAGCAACATCGATGACATTGGTGTCACTGTCAAAATTCATGTCCCACACCTGGGAAGCGATCAATGAGCGTGGTAACACTTCCCCTTGGCGCCGCACAAGGAGTTCAAGTAGGGTGAACTCCTTGTTGGTCAAGTTGATCCTCACGCCATGTCGCTGTGCGCGACGGCGAGGTATATCCAGCATCAGGTCAGCCACCTGGAGTTGATCCTGAAAAACCGGCGCAGCACCGCGCCGTAACAATGTACGTACTCGTGCCAGCAGCTCCGAAAAAGCAAAAGGCTTGACCAGATAGTCGTCCGCTCCCAATTCCAGACCCTTGACCCGGTCTTCTACACTGTCCCTTGCGGTGAGAAATAACACAGGCGTGGTGGATCTGGCCTCTCTCAATGACTGCATAATTCGCCAGCCATCCACATCAGGCAGCATTACATCAAGGACAATCAAGTCATACGAGCCGGTAAGCGCCAGGTGGTGACCATCGAGCCCGGTCCGGGCGAGATCTACCACAAAGCCGGATTCCATGAGGCCCTGCCGGATATAATCCCCAGTTTTCACTTCATCTTCTACGATGAGAATCTTCATCGTTCCACTCCGCTCTACAGTTCAGGCCAAGGAAGCCAGTCCATTTCATTGTCGTCAATATCAATTTTATAGTCTGAAATCTGCCCACAACATGACCAGAAAATGACAAATATGTAATGTTGGTGGCCGGAAGCTAGGTTATATCGGTGAGAAAAGCGTTGTTCGCATAACATGACTAAAATGTAATGCTTGCGGGAGCAGCCTGGTCATCTTTAACTAATAAGCTTATGGCATCATGATTCATGTAATCTCCTCCTTTAAGAAGCCGCAAAAAACGCGGCGCAAATTGCCTGCTTATTTGAAAAGGTGCTTATCCATGGTTCACGATAATTCTGAGTCTCATTGTCATCACCATACACCCTCCCACACGGGCTCAGGGCTTACAGACCCGGTCTGCGGCATGGGTGTAACGGCAGACTCTGCCCAGCATGTTGAGCATGCGGGTAAAACTTACTACTTCTGCAGCACCAAATGCATGAATAGATTCCAGCATGACCCTGAGAAGTTTCTTTCACCAACCCCGCCACCTCCCTCGGAAGCGGTCAAAGGCACAATTTATACGTGCCCGATGCATCCGGAAATACGTCAGGACAACCCCGGAACCTGCCCTAAATGCGGCATGGCACTTGAACCCCTGATGCCCAGTCTGGAAGATGACAATCCCGAGCTGGACGATTTTTCCAGGCGATTCTGGTGGACATTGCCTTTTACCGTCATTGTCACGGTGCTTGCCATGTTTGGGCCACAGCTTGGCTGGTTCGAGATGGCGACGCAAACGTGGATAGAGCTTGTACTGTCGCTTCCCGTGGTGCTGTGGGCCGGACAGCCGTTCTTCGTACGGGGTTGGCAATCAGTGGTCAACCGCAGTCCCAACATGTGGACGCTCATCGGCTTGGGTACCGGTGCCGCCTTCGTCTACAGCACGCTGGCAACCGTAGCTCCCGGTATATTTCCGGAAACATTCATGTCCATGGGGCGTGTGGCGGTTTATTTCGAAGCCGCAGTGGTGATCATTTCCCTTACGCTGTTTGGTCAGGTGCTGGAGCTTCGCGCGCGTTCCCAGACATCCGCTGCCATCCGGTCATTGCTCGGTCTGGCGCCCAAGACGGCCCGCCGTATCAATGCAGACGGAACAGAAGAAGATGTACCGCTGACGCATGTGCATGAAGGTGATCGTTTACGCGTACGTCCCGGTGAGAAAGTTCCTGTCGATGGCATTGTTGAAGAGGGTGCAAGTTCTCTCGATGAATCCATGTTGACTGGTGAATCGTTACCCATCAGCAAGCGCCCGGGTGACAAGGTCATAGGGGCAACGATGAACACCTCTGGTGCACTTGTGATCCGGGCGGAGAAAGTCGGCTCGGCCACTGTGTTGTCACAAATTGTCCAGTTGGTGGCTCAGGCCCAACGCTCTCGGGCGCCGATGCAACGGATGGCTGATTTGGTGGCGGGTTACTTTGTCATGGCGGTGGTAGCCATCGCCATCCTCACCTTGGTCGTGTGGGGCATGTTCGGCCCGCAGCCAAGCTGGGTCTATGGCCTGATCAATGCGGTCGCTGTTCTGATCATCGCTTGCCCTTGTGCGCTGGGGCTCGCAACGCCCATGTCAGTCATGGTTGCTACCGGACGAGGCGCAACCCAGGGTGTTCTGTTTCGTGATGCAGCAGCAATAGAAAATCTGCGCAAAGTCGATACGCTCATCGTAGACAAGACCGGCACCTTGACAGAAGGCCGACCCGCATTCGATCAGGCTGTTTCCGCTGGCGAGTTGGACGCCGATGAAATCTTGCGCCTGGCTGCCAGCCTCGATCAAGGCAGCGAGCATCCTTTGGCTGACGCTATTGTCAGCGCTGCGCGCGAACGTAATTTGGTGCTCAGCCCAGTGGACGACTTTGACTCGGGTAGCGGCATAGGCGTACGGGGCAAGGTTGAAGGCAAAACACTGCTGTTGGGCAACACTGCGTTCATGCAGCAGGATAACGTCAATGTTGATGGCCTGGCTGCCACCGCTGAGGGATGGAGGACAAAGGGTGCGAGTGTGATGTACCTGGCGGTTGACGGCACACTGGTCGGCCTACTCGCCGTTTCCGACCCCATCAAACAGAGCACCCCTGAAGCGGTACAGGCGCTCAAGGCCGCGGGAATCAGGGTCATCATGGCTACTGGTGACGGTATTTCAACGGCAAAAGCGGTCGCCGAACAACTAGGCATAGACGAAGTTCATGGCGAAGTGAAACCGGCCGACAAGCTGAATCTGGTTGATAAGCTTCAATCAGAAGGTTGCATCGTTGCGATGGCGGGCGACGGCATCAATGATGCTCCGGCACTGGCCAAGGCGAATGTCGGTATTGCTATGGGAACCGGGACGGACGTAGCGATGAACAGTGCGCAAGTCACCTTGGTAAAAGGAGACCTGCGGGGTATCTCGATTGCCCGGGATCTGTCAAACAAGACTGTTCTTAATATGAAGCAGAACCTGGGTTTTGCGTTTATTTATAATGCGCTAGGCGTTCCGCTGGCCGCTGGCGTTCTGTACCCGTTTGCCGAGCTGCTTCTGTCACCGATGTTTGCAGCCCTGGCGATGAGTCTGAGTTCAGCGTCCGTTGTATTCAACTCACTGCGGCTTCGCGGTTCGGTTTAAGCTGGATACGTCGAGGGGGTAGCGGAAAATGGCGAGTCTCTACTCGCCATTTTTCTTCGGTTTTTCTAGCTATAAGAAAGTACCCCGTATCGCACACCCTGCGTCATTGATGACGCAGGGTGGTTTGTTTCTGCGCCTGTAGAACCTCAGCTGGCCAGGTACTTTTGATGTAAGCCAGCACCGCGACAATATCTTCATCAGTCAAAATATTTCGGTATGCGGGCATATCGCTTTCGTAGTCGGGCGGTGCGGTTCTGCCGGGTACCAGGCCATTTTTCACCATATCCACCAGCATGGCATCCGAGTGGTGCCACGTGTGCCCGGTTTGATCATGGGGCGGGGCAGGTAATCTCCCATTGGGTAGACGTTGACGCCAGTTTTCCTGCCCTTGCAGCGACTCTCCATGACACACCGCGCAATGTATTGTGTAGATGGACTGGCCAAGCGTGACCTGATTCTGATCGGCTGGATCTATAAACTCGGGTCCAGACACATGTGTGGCCGTATAAAGGAAGGCGACGGCGCCAACTATCGCAACGCCGATCGCTCCGAAGACTTGATTTCTTCCAGGCATCTATCTATCTCTGATGACTTCGACTGTGCCTACCATCCCCGCCTCGGTATGGCCTGGAATGAGGCATGCAAAATCAACCTTGCCCGGCTGATCAAACTGCCACACCAGACCGCCTACCTTGCCTGGTTGTAGAGTAATCATGTTCGGCTCTTCGTGTTCCATACCAGGTGCTGCCAGCATTTCAGCTGCATGCGCCTTGAGCTCTTCTATTGAGCCAATCACCATTTCATGCGGCACCTGTCCTACGTTCTTGATAAAAAAACGAACTGTTTCGCCCGCTTCAACCTGGATATTGCTGGGAGTGAAGCGCATGTGGTCATCCATGATGATGTCAATCGTCCGGGAAACGTTCGCCGGATCGCCGGGCTGACCCACTGTAGAAGTAGCGTGCGACATGGTCGACATGTCATGTCCGTGCATTCCGTGCATGTCGTGCCCGGAGTGGTCAACTGCTGCGATAGCAAAGGCTGGCAGCAGACTGAACGCGAGAATGGTAAAAGTCTTTTTCATAGTGAATGCTCTCCAAGAGTCGATTAATGGGGTAGCTGATAGAACTACCCAGTTAAAAAGCCGTTGTTAGAAGCGGAAGCTCAGGCCAGTCACAAAGCGGGTTTCCTGTCTGGACTCTCCCGCTGCCCGGGCGTAATCCGCTGTTTTACTGAATTTGCTAGCCCATTCCACACCAACATAAGGGACCAGCTGTCGAGTTATTTCGTATTTAACGCGTAATCCAGCAGTGCCATCGGTCAAACCACTGCCGATTCCCCAGCGCTCATCGTCTTTGCCATGAAAGTTCACTTCCATCCGCGGTTGCAAGTAGAGCTTCTGGGTTAGTCTGATGTCGTATTCCGCTTCCAGGGCCAGGGCAGTACGTCCGCTCGGGCCGACGTAAGCGGTTGCATCTACTTCAAACCAATAGGGCGCCAGTCCTTTGAAGCCGAATGCCAGCCACTCTCGATTCGGCGCGCCGTCTGCATGGTCAAACCGAAAACCAAGCTCGGTATCCCAAAAGGTAGAAACTGCATGGCGCCATAGCAGTTGCGTCTCGGACTCCTGTAGCTTACCGCCAGCCACGTCACCTTCTGCCTTGATCACAGCGCGGTTATAGGTGCTGCCATACCAGGCCTCGCCCTCATATGCCGCCCATTCCTCGCCTCGCGCCTTGACGTACTCCAACCGGTCGAAGTAAACGGAACCGAAGTTATGCATGTCCGACATGATTAGCGCATCTGCTGGGGGTAGAGCATATTGACCCGCATTGCGCACATAGCCATCGGAGTAGGCATCGGGATCGCGAGCATCTGCCGGGGCCGAACCGCCTTGCATCTGCATATCGCCGTGATCCATTTCGCCACTGCCGTGATCCATATCTGACATTGAGCCATGGTCCATACCTGTCATGTCCATGGAACTATGATCCATATCCGACATGTTCATGGTTTCATGATTCATGCCAGCGGCCTCCGCAGGTACGCTGGACTCCGGCGCGACAGGCATGTGGTCTGCGTGTCCTGCATGTTGGGTTTGCCCATAGGCAAAAACGGGCATCACAGCTCCTGTAGCCATCACTGCGGCAAGGAGTTTCTTTTTCAAGGGATTGTTCATGATCCGGATGCCTGATGTGTTAAGCGTTGTTTTCATGCCACCACCACTTCACGGAACATCCCCGCATCCATGTGCAGCATCAGGTGGCAGTGCCACGCCCATCGCCCAAGCGCATCAGCTGTCACGAGAAAGCTGATGCGCTGAGCAGGCTGCACAGGAATTGTGTGGCGTCGTGCTAGAAACTGTCCGTCAGGCGTTTCCAGCTCACTCCACATGCCGTGCAAATGCATGGGGTGTGTCATCATGGTGTCGTTGTGCAATATGACCCTGACCCGCTCGCCGTAATGAAAGCGCACCGGCGTCGATTTACCATACTCCACACCGTCGAACGACCAGGTATAGCGCTCCATATTTCCAGTCAGATGGAGCTCGATCTCACGCTCTGCACCGCGCGGATCCATCGGTCCACCGACGGTGCGCAAGTCGGCGAGCGTGAGCACGCGCCGCCCGTTATTGCGCAAACCAATACCAGGGTCGTCCAGGTTGGTACGCGGCATATCGACTCGCATATCAATACTGGCCCCGTATTCGGTCCTGGCGTGGCGTACTTCGGTACTGGCACCAGCCGCTGCCATTGCGCCATGATCCATGCCGGCGTGATTCATGCCCTGCATGCTGCCGTGATCCATTCCCGACATATCACCGTGTCTCATGCCGGCCATGGCGCCATGGTCCATGCCGGCGCCATGACTCATACCCGCCATGCCACTACCCATGGCGCCCATCATATCTCCCATGGAAAGCCATTCGACTGGATCAATCGCCGGGACTGGCGCTTCGAGACCGGCATGCGTAGCCAAGGTGCCGCGTGCGTAACCTGTACGATCCATGGCTTGAGCAAAGATGGTGTGAGCGTCATCCTTTGGTTGCACCAGAACGTCGTAGGTTTCCCCCGGCCCGAACCGGAACTCATCAACGGCTACGGGTTCGACGTTGACGCCATCGGCCTGAACAACGGTTAGCTCAAGACCCGGTATGCGGACATCGTAAAAGGTATTGGCGGCACCGTTGATGAAGCGCAAGCGGATGCGCTCACCGGGCCGAAACAGCCCCGTCCAGTTGCCTGCGGGAGTAGTGCCGTTCATTAAATAGGTGAGTACGTCCGCTGACAAGTCGGCCAGGTCCGTGGGGCTCATCCGCATTTCATTCCACATCTTGCGCTTATCAATGGCTGCTTTCAGTCCAATGCGTGAGGCATCCTGAAAGAAATCCACTGCGGTAGGCTGGTTGTAGTTGTAGTAATCACCCTGCATTTTGAGCTTCGCCAGTACGCGCATTGGGTCTTCATCAGTCCAGTCAGACAACTGCACTACATAATCGCGGTCTGCACGAATAGGGTCGTCTTGAGCGGGATCGATAATGATCGCGCCGTAGACCCCGGTCGCCTCCTGCATTCCAGAATGCGAGTGGTACCAGTACGTACCGCTTTGCTGCACTTTGAACTGGTAGGTGAAGGTCTCGCCAGGCTGAATGCCTCGAAAGCTGATGCCCGGTACGCCATCCATTTCAAATGGCAGAATGATGCCGTGCCAATGAATAGATGTGGTTTCCTTCAGCCGGTTCGTCACTCGAATGGTGATGGTATCGCCTTCACGCCAGCGTAATGTTGGGGCTGGCAGTGATCCGTTAATGGTCGTGGCTATGCGGGGGTTGCCCGTAAAGTTGACAGCGGACTCACCTATCTCTAAATCGAACTGGGTACCGCTCAGAATATTTGCCGTACCCGTTTTCGTGCCCGCAGCTGATAGCAGGCCTGTAGCGCGCGCCAATGGAGAAAGGGCCAGCAATACACCACCGGCTGCCAGGCCTTGAACAAAACGGCGTCGAGACAAGCCCGGGTTAAGAATGGGGAGTTCAGTTAAGTGTTTCACGCAATGAGAATCCTTTATCAGGTAGTTCGATGACTCAATGAGATACGCTGGGACTGGACCATCGGCAGCGGTTACTTGACTCTAGTCAAATAGAGCTGTCGCACGCGTGACGCCTGCATTACTTTTCTGTAATCCCGGCGTCAGGAATACGGGGCGTATTCAAAGCAAATAACCGAAAACTGGATTGAGTTATATAACACTGAACGACCACACGACTCACTGAATGACATGACGCCGTTAGAGTACCGAAATGCGGCATAAATTCTCTACGAGATGACTGAGTTCCTGGAGAGCGCAAACCACTACGCCGATCTTGGCGAGCATCGGCAGCAATTCTCGGCGTTCCTAACCTATGCAGCATTGGGTCCGACCGAGGAATACGCTGCAGATGAGTTCCGATCCGCGATTGGTGAGCTTCCGCAAGAAGGCCTGGAGGAATCCGCGCAGGCGCTTTTCCAAGCGCTTGAAGGTGCAGGCGATCAGCGTGAGGACTACTGGAAAAATCGTGTCCAGCCGTTCTGGAAACAGATCTGGCCAAAGTCCCGCGACTTGGCCACCCCGCGAATCGCCGAGTCCTTGACCCGGTTGGTCATTGCTGCTCGAGGCGAGTTTCCGGCGGCCTTGGCTGCGGTGCGGGACTGGTTGCAACCCATTGAACACCCTGACTACGTCGTTCATCTACTTGCCGAATCTGGCCTGTGCAAACGATTCCCAGCGGAGGCACTGTTGCTGTTGAATTCAGTGATTGGCGACCAACAGTGGGCGCCACGGGAGTTGGGGCAATGCTTGGACGACATCGTGCAAGCTGATCCACAGCTTGGGCAAGATGCTCGATACCAGCGACTAAGAGAATACTTTCGAAGGCGCGGCGTGTGAAAGTGACGGGAGTGGCGTCACACGATCGATGGGGTCTAACAAGTGCACTCGGACGGCAGAAAGCCCGCACAGAGCGGGCCAAAGGTTGATGGGCAAGCAGGCGGTTCGAGTTCCCGAGTCGATAGGCTCAGTCAGTGATTAAGCTAGAGGTTTATCTGTGTTGAACTCATTGGCAGTTGTCGAGGAGGTGTTCATCAGGAATTTCGGCCAACGCGGCTCAGGCAGTATCGCCAGCAACCCTGCCTGCGCCAGATACGGTGTCAACTGAAGCACAGACCTAGCGGCCAATGTAATTGTCTCTACCAGAAACTTAAAAAGTTGGGCCCAGATGGGATCCGTCCGTAGACGTCCGTTCTGGTAAATACACACCCATGGAGTTGGAGTGGATTAGTGTAGGTTGTAGTGTAGGTTTTTGCTTTAAAAAATATAATAAAGCTAATTATTTCAATGGTAACGCGCCAATGCATCATGGGTGTGTGGTTGCTGATATCTGCGGACAAGACAAGGCTCCGGCCGGGGGCATGCGTGACAACGAAGGGCAGATGATATCGGCTCGCTCCAGCGCTGCCAACGCGAGCCTGTTGGCAGGTATGCCTTGTGTGGCAGGGGCTCCGATCGGTAAGCCGAGCGGCAGTGCCACATCCGCTGAGGAGTCAGGCCCGTCATCCCGGCCTCATATTACGTCTAAAGCGTCAGCTGGCCTTGTGATGCCGACGGTACTCCCCCGGCGACACGTTCAGCCAGCGCCGAAATGCCCGGGTGAAACTGGCTGTGTCGGTGTAGCCCAGATGAATCGCCAGCTCATCCAGTGTCATGTCAGAGCCTGCCAATATCTGTTCAGCGGTATGGCGGCGTTCTTCCTCGATCAACTGGCGGAAGCTGGTGCCTTCCTGTTCCAGCTTACGTCGCAAACTGCGTGGTGATATCGCCAGCGCACTGGCGACTTCCTCCACTGTAGCTATCAGGCCCAGACGGCCGAGGATGTGCTGGCGCACCTGGCCGGCCAGACCGCCGACCTGTCGTTGCTGGAGTTGTGTGCGACACTGGTCTTCCAGCATGCGTACCAGTTTGCCATTGAACGTGGGCAAGGGTTTGTCCGCAGATTCCACCGGGACCATCGTTGCATTTCGTGACTGGCCATAATGCGGCGCTACGCCAATGGCGGCTTTAACGAAGTCGGCATAGGCCGGCGGGTCGCCCTGGAATTCGGCTCGGGCAATGGTCAACCCGGCAAGACTGAGCTCGCGCACTAGATTGATGCCGGTCGCCAGATCCCGTTCCAGCAGGAACTGCTGCAAATGGCGGGGGATATCCGAAGGGTCCATGCCGATACCAAAGTACTGACCATCATCAAAGATGAACATGCGGCAGTAGGCGGTGCTCAGGGGCAGGTAACGCATGGCAGTTTCTGCAGCGTCCCTGAGTGTCCGGCTGGTACGCAGGGCGAATCCCCAGATGCCGAAGGTGGCAACGTTGTACTGCTGGCCAAGCCGAAACCCCAGGGCTGGCTCGTCCGGCAGTGCCAGCATGATGTTCTCGATGAGTCGCATTTCCTGCTCGCGGGGAATCAGAGCATCGCTGTCTTCGAGCAAGGTTTCGTTAATGCCAGTGCCCAGCAGGCAGGTGTCACTGTCCACGCCCAGACTGGCGGCAAAGTTGACCATCACTTGGGCAATGGTGGCGGGGTGAAGAAAGCTTCCTGATGCGGGCATGTGAGCGATTCTAGCCCAGCGGCAGGGCAGGGCATAGCGGGCCCGCCATGCCGGTGTCTGGCCAGAAAGGTCGGCATGCTGGCCAGAACTGCCCTGTCACCCAGAGCGCCCGAGCGGCACAGTGAAACCATACCAATGCCAGAAAGGGAAACGCCATGTCCAACGATCTCCAGGCCCTCAACCGCGAGGCCATTGCGGTGGCCAAGTTACATATGGGCCAGATTTGCTGGCCGACAGTCGCACTGGTGGCCGTCGTCTGGATCGGTGTTATAGCGACCCTTGGGTTGTTCATCGCTGGCCTGCTGAATGGATGGGTCGCCACTGCACTGATGGCGGCCCTGACCTACATGTCCTACACCCCATTGCATGAAGCGGCCCATGGCAACATCCACGGCAAGCATGATGAGTTACGCTGGTTGAACGATCTGTGTGGGTATCTGGTGGCTCCTTTGATTGCCGTGCCTTACGCATCGCACCGGCTGGAGCATTTTACCCATCACCGTTACACCAACCAGCCGGACAAGGACCCGGATTTTATTATCAGCGCCATGGGAAACGGTCTCCGGGGACTGACCATGACACCGATCAAGTTCCTTTGGGTGCAGAACACCTTCTTTGTCGTCAATCACTGGCAGAGTGCGACCGTAAGGGAGCGCCTGACGTACTGCCTTGAGGTCAGCGTTTCAGTGGGCTGGCGCGTCGCCTTGCTGACGCTCGTTGCGGCCCCCGGGCTGGCTTGGGTGATCCTGCTTGGCTACTACTTCGGAGGCATGTTCACCGCGTACTGGTTTGCATACCGGCCTCATATCCCCTACCAGAATACGGCGCGCTATCAGAACACCAATAGCCTGATCGCTCCGCGCTGGCTGAAGCCCTTCGAGTGGTTCTGGCTGGGGCAAAACCTGCACTCCGTACATCATTTGTTCCCGCGGGTGCCGTTCTATCGCTACCACGCGGTGCACCGGGATATCGAGCCGATTCTGCGCGCCCACGGCACTCCGATCTGCGGCATGTTCGACCGTCAGCCGGTGGCTCAGGGGCATGGCCGGGTGTAGCGCCGGCTGTTCCCGAAAACAGCTGTACACAGCAGCCGCAGCTTGCCATTCGGTGATGTATGCGGGCTTGACGTGATGCACGCCATTTGCGGTGCATTGGGTCATTCAGACCACTGCACCGACGCCCTAGAATGCTGATCACAAAGAGCATCCGCCGTCGCGGCGGTACGTTGGAGAGTGGCATGGACCTGCAAATAGCCGAATCGGAAAAGTTCTTTCGTGATGAGGTGCGAACCTTCCTCGCGGAGAATCTCACGGACGATATTCGTCGTGCTGGCAAGCTCGTAACGTCGGTGTTTTCACCGGTTGAGGAGGCGATGGCCTGGCAGAAAATCCTGCACAAGCAGGGTTGGGCGGCACCGCATTGGCCGGAGGCTTTTGGTGGTACCGGCTGGAGTGTTAGTCAGCGCGCTATTTTTGCTGAGGAACTGGTGCGTGCGGAAACGCCACCGCTGGTGCCGATGGGGTTGCTAATGTGTGGCCCGTGTCTGATTGGCTACGGCACGGAGCAGCAGAAAGCCGAATACCTGCCCAAGATTCTCAGTGGTGAGCACTTCTGGTGTCAGGGTTACTCCGAGCCCGGCTCCGGTTCTGACTTGGCGTCGCTGAAAACCTTTGCCGAAAAAGACGGTGATGACTACATCATCAACGGCACCAAGATCTGGACCACCTATGCTCATCATGCCAATCGTATGTTTGCTCTGGTGCGCACGAAAAAGGATGGCAAGCCGCAGCAGGGTATTACTTTCCTTTTGTTGGATATGAAGTCAGCTGGCATCACGGTGGAGCCTATTGTTGGTCTGGATGAAGTGCCGGAACAGTGCCAGGTGTGGTTCGATAATGTGCGTGTGCCACAGGCGAATCGCGTTGGTCAGGAAAACGATGGTTGGACTGTGGCGAAGTATCTGCTGATGTTTGAGCGTGGCGGGCAGGCCTATGCTCCGGGCCTGAACGTGTTGCTGGAAAAGATCCGCGTCATGGCCGGTAAGCAGCAAGGTACACATGGCACTCTCAAGGATGATCCTGTTTGGCAGTACAAGATGGCTGCGCTGGAAGCTGACATCCTGGCGCTGGAGTTTACTGAGATGCGCATCAAGTCAGCGCTTTCTTCCGGTAAGGATCCCGGTGCGCTGGCATCCATGACCAAGATCCTCGGCACCGAGCTGCTGCAAAAAGCTACTGAGTTGCGTATTGAGACCCTCGGGGCTCAAGCGCTGATCTGGCAGCCCCAGGCGCTGGTGCCTGGGGCGGAGCAGCCGCCCTTAGGGCCCGAGTACGCCATGACCGGCATGCCGCACTATCTGAATTCGCGCGCCTGTTCCATCTACGGCGGTTCCAACGAAGTGCAGCGCGGCATTATCGCCAAAGCCGTACTGGGTCTTTAAGGGAGCACGGATATGAACTTTCAGATGAATGATGAGCAACAGATGCTGGCGGATTCTGCGCGAAGTTTTGTCCGCGCTAACAGTAATGTGGAAAAGCATCGCCAGAACAAGCAGTTGGTGGAACTGGATTCCGCGACTTGGCAGCAGTTTGCCGAGCTCGGCTGGTTGGCGGTGCCGTTTGAGGAAAAACATGGTGGCCTCGGGCTGGGGGTCACCGAAACCATGGTGTTGCTGGAAAGTTTGGGTGAGGGCCTGATCATGGTGCCCTATATCGCGACGGTGGTGATGGGCGGTGGCTTCCTGCGGCATGCGCATGAACTAGTGCAGGATGAAAAAATCCCCGCATTGATTGAAGGCAAACTACAGCTGGCTTTTGCAGCGGAAGAATACGAGCGTGTATTCAGTCTGGAGAATATCGCCATGGCTGGCGAAGTACAGGACAACGGTATTGTGCTTAATGGCAGCAAAGCGTGCGTGCTTAATGGAGACCATGCCGACCTGTTGGTAGTGCTGGTACGTACTGATGGAGCGGTGGGCGATCGCCACGGCTTGTCGCTGGTGTTGGTTGAGGCGAATGCCGAAGGCATTGAACGTTTGCCCCATCGCACTGTGGATGGCCGACAGGGTGCCGAGGTGCGTTTCTCCAATGTGCGGGTACCCCATGAGGCTCTCATCGGAGAGCTGAATCTAGCGGCAGACATAGCCGAGGGCGTGTTGCAGGAAGCCCTGCTGGCGATTTCTGCAGAGTGCGTGGGCTGTCTGTCCGTGCTGCTGGAGCAGACGGTGGAATACAGCAAAACCCGCCAACAGTTTGGTGTGCCAATTGGAAAATTCCAGACGCTACAACATCGCATGACTGACATGTTTATTGCCATGGAGCAAACCCGCTCCCTGTTGCTGGCGGCTACACTGAAGACCACGGCAGGCCATAAGGATGCGCCGCGTGCGGTGCATGCCATGAAAGCGCAGTTGGGCCGGGCCGGGCGCAAGATTGTGCAGGAGGCGATACAGATCCACGGCGGCATGGGTATGACCGATGAAATGGCAGTGGGGCACTATGCCAAGCGGGTCACCGCGGCGGACGGCATGTTCGGTAACGCGGATCGTCACCTGATGGCCATGGCAGCAGCGGTGTCCTGATCAAGATTGCGTCCATTGCGCGTGGGGCATGTCCCCTGTATGCACGGCGATCTATGCATGGACTTGATTTCTACCAGCCCGTTTTGCTTCATAGAGAGCCGTGTCTGCCTGCTGAAGCAGTGTCTCGAATGTTGCCCCCTGTGGCAGGGCATGGGTTGATGCGACGCCGAAGCTGGAGGTGACTGAAAGCATCTTGCCGTCATGCTCTATTGAAGCCTGCTCAATCGACAGGCGTATGCGCTCGGCGATGGAGGTTGCTTCGTCCAGGCTGCATTGTGGCAACAGCACAACAAACTCCTCGCCGCCATAGCGTGCGGTGATGTCCGATGAACGAGCCAGTAACGTCAGCTTTTCGGCAACCTGCCTGAGCACATGATCCCCGGTGGCATGGCCATAGGTGTCATTGATGGATTTGAAGTGATCTATGTCCAGCATAATGCAGGACAGGTGTTGATCCGCCATGCGTAGAGAGCGAGTGAATTCGCTGGTGCCAGTGGAGAAAAGATAGCTGCGGTTGAACAGGCCAGTCAGTGAGTCGGTAATGGAGTCCAGTTTCAGGTGATGTTCGCGCTGGGCCCAGCGCTCTGTGGCCAGTAGCGCAAACAGATAAAAGCTGGAAGTCATGACCGCAAACAGGGAAATAAATATTGACCAAGCCCAGTGAGGATTGTTGAGGCCGTCATACAGGGGCTGATTAATCATCGGTGCGTAGGGCAGCAAACGAAATACCTCAATCACTGCTAGTAAGATCAGGCTAAGCAGCATGATGAAGAATAACACTTTGATGTTGCGGATATTCGCCATAGGCATGGCAATGGCCAGCCCGATGTACTGAAGTAACAGAGCGACCGTGAAGTGTGTGCCCGACAGCCAGCCGGCGACAATGATCGGCACAATAAAACAGACGATCAAAAAAAACTCCATGCGGTCTGACTGGAGCTGCGATTTCCTGATGTGAATGCCATAGGCGATGGCCACGCTTACCAGCACGATATCGGCTAAAAACATGCCCAGAACAAAATGCGCATAGGAAGGGGTGAGCAGCTCCGGGACTATATATAAGCCCGTCGTTATGACAACGCTAAGGCATATCGGCGTGACAAGGATTATCGCCCCGAGAAATATCATCCGGTCGACGTGAGGCATATCAACGAGGCGATAAAGCCAGTTGGGTACTCCTGAGGTGCCTAACTTTTGTTGCATGACGTTGCTGTCATCAATGGCAGTGATGCCTAATCATAGTATCCAACGAGTTTGACTACTACTGACAAGCCGGTGAGATTGCGGGGCAAACGATTTATAGCGGGGAGAGTGGCCAGTAACGCATTGCTAGCCTTGTATGTCGAAGGCTGACCGGCGGGCACTGAGTCGTCAGTGCCCGCCGGTCAGCTCGATTTCATGTGACGTTATTGATCATTTACCGTCCATAGCCATGACGCCAAAGGTGGTGCCGCTAATAATGCTGCCATTAACACCGATCTGAGTGCCGGCATAGAAGCTGTTAAACAGTGGGTTCC
Source organism: Alcanivoracaceae bacterium (assembly GCA_029210325.1). Lineage (GTDB taxonomy): Bacteria > Pseudomonadota > Gammaproteobacteria > Pseudomonadales > Alcanivoracaceae > PGZG01. Next base: position 70,749 of record JARGPU010000002.1, read on the forward strand.
AGCCAAGCAGCTTGGTGAAGCGTCGATTGCCCGTGGTCCAGTCCAGTCCTTCAATCGTCCAGGAGCCCATATAGGCACCGATGCAGTAGAAGGTATTGACCGACGCACTCATGGTAGGAATACCATTGGGGCAGCTGGTGTTCATATTCACCCATGCTTTCTCCAGAGTGCGGGTTGCCGGGTTCCACTGGAACTTTTGCACGCCCCATGGCTGGAACTCAGGGAACTGACTGAGGGTAACCCACAGTGCGTTATTGATGTTGGCAACAGCCGGGTTGTCCAACAGCCCCCCAAGAATCGGGTAGTTTGCAGGGTCTGGCTCAATGGTGTTTTGGTAATCATTGCTGACCACCACGGCGCCGTAGCCGCGTACCAGAACCGACTGCTCGCTAACGGTTCTCTCGCGTAGTGCGTCACCAAAATCTACCGGGACTTGGGCGGCGATGCGGCGGCTCTTGGTGCCAGGCAGTTGCTCCCAGCTGTTGGGGATCTCGTCACGCCAGAACAGGACAAGATGGCTAAGATCCTGGCCGTCGGTAATCACCACAAAGCGGTCGGCATCATCCGGGTTGCCCATTAGCGAAGGGGTTGAACCTGATCCTTTGCCCAGTCGTCCCGCGCTTTGCCCCTCGCCAGCTTCATAGTCGGCGCGCCAGGCACCGTCATATTCGTTCATGCTGAGGTTGTAGCCGGTCCACTGCACGCGGTACATGGCCCGTTCGGTGACCACATAAATGCCGCCTTTTTCATCCGCCGCAATTGAGTTGGACACTTCTTCTCCGGCATCGGCTTGGCCCAACTTTACGCTCCAGAATTGGGAGAAGTCGCGATTCAGCACAGCCACGGTGCCGCGTTTGGTGGCCAGAGCGAGGCGGCCGTCCCAAAGGATGTTCATGCCGACGATTGGATCTGTCTTCGCGTCTCCGCGCAGGCTGCTCGCTGGTAATGTGAATGAGCTGCGCAGCTTGATACCTGAGTCGATATTGCCGCGCTCCTTATCCTGATAGGCCAGTACGGTTATGCCGTCTACGGTAAAGAAGGTGTTGTCCTTGTCGATCAGTGTGTAGGCGCCAGAGGTAGCATTGCTTAAATTGTCCAGGCTGGCTCCAGAGGGCTTGCTGATGGAGTCCACCATTCTGTTGTCACGCAGTTTATAGACGACGCCAAACGCTGAGCCCCAGCTGACTCTGGGCTTGCCCCACTGTCTGTCCAGATAGCTTCCCATGATTCTCTCGAGAAAGCGGGACAGCCGGTAAGGACGTGGGTAGGGGGAGGAGGTCGCCAGAGTTATATTGGTGATGCCGGTGCTGACATAGTCCGGGCTTGCTACTTGTGACGCGCTAATTGGCCCATCCAGAGGGCTAGAGGCCTGCGCATACGGGGTACGATGACTGATCGGCCACGGGCTGTCAGCCAGAAACGGGTTAACCGGAGGCTCATGACCATCCACGGCCAGGGCAGGCGAAGCAAGTGCCATAAGAATGGCCGGGCCTGCTAATCGTTTGACGATGCTTGTCAGCATTTTTTTGTTCTCCTGATGCTGTTGGGTTCTAAGTCAGGCACGCTCTATGAACCAGATGTGCGATGGCAAGAATAGGCGTCGGTTGAGTGTGGTGTTTTGCCATTTACGTCAGAGATTGATCCGATGACGACAATACAACTCGGGGCTAATGCGAAGGCATTAGGCGAGAATACGACCATGGCTACTTGGGCTGGAGCGATCGCTCGGGCGCTCAGGGTATATGGTGTTAATGACCATGATTTGTTTCAACGAGCCGGCATTGATTACAGCCTCGTTAATCACCCGGCCCAGCGTATTCCGGTAGCTGACATGACCCGTCTCTGGGAGATGGCTGTAACGGAAAGTGGCGACCCGGCTTTTGGCTTGGCGGTGGCAGAGAAGGTCAATATGACCACTTTTCATACGCTAGGCGTTGCGGCAATGGCCAGTGAGACGGTTTGGCAAGCCGGTGAAATGGTGACCCGGTTTGCCTCCATGGTCAGCGACGGCATTGATATGCGGTTGCATCAGGATGGTCAGGAAGTAGGCTTGATTCTTGGCATGCGCCCTGGCTATCCCCGTTTTGCCGATGCCTGCGTTGAAGCGGTGCTTGGTGCGATTCTCCTGACCGCCTGGCAGTTGATGCCTGACGCACAGCCGTCGCGGGTGACCTTCCAGCATCGCTGTGCCGCGGATTTGACCGCTTACGAAAAGTTTTTCCGCTGCCCGGTTAGATTTGCCTCGGACAGCGATGGTCTGTATGGAGAAACGTCGGGGCTATCGTCCAGCACATTCCCGACCAGTAGTCCGCAAGTGGCGCAAGCAAGCGCAGCCATATGCGAAGAGTATCTGGTATCACGCCAGCAGGGAGAAATGGGCGGTAAAGTGAAACAACTGCTTGCCCGCAGCCTGCATCAAGGGGCAGTTATGCCGCTACAGGAAGTGGCTCGTGATCTGGCCATGAGCGAGCGCAAGTTGCAGCGCCTGCTACGTGATGAGGGTGTGCAGTTTCGAGACCTGCTCGATGAGGTGCGCGCCCACGCTGCCCGTCAATTACTTGGCGACAATTCCCTATCGGTAGGGCGTGTCGCAGAGCAGCTTGGGTTTGATTCTCTCAGTGCATTTTCAAGGGCATTCCGGCGCTGGTATGGGACCACACCACGGGCGTTACGTGGTGCAGCAAAGGATGGCAGCACGGATTAAGTTATCGATACTAAGATGTCGTTTTTTCTTCAAATCAGGGCCGCCAGTTTACTCGCGCCTGCATCTACTGGAGCTGCAGACCAGCAGTTTCGATAAAGTTTGCTAATGCTGTCCGTCTCATCGCCAAGCCTGAACAGGTATAGCCAATCATTATCGACCAGTTGGCGTACCGTTTCGTGACGCTGATATACCTCCATGATTGCCGCCTCGGGAGCAGCGATAAATACGCTCAGTCGCAAGGGCTGATGCATCCACTGCTTGCCGTCGTGCAGTGACTGTAGTGGCAAACCGATACGCAGATCGCCGCCGTTGCCTTCGAACACTCCGAGATTTCCACCCACCACGTTGTGTAGAACCTTGTTGCCGCTACCGAACTTGTTTGGCGATGTGACCGAAGCGTTGTACTGCATATTGATCCAGTTGGTCACCACCATGGGGGCGGTCATGATCAGCTCCAGCAGTGAAAAGCTGGTATCGTCTTGCCAGTTGTAGTCATGCAAAAAAGAGCGCCCACTCAGGTTCAGGTGTCGGGTGCGTTGCCGTGGTGCGACGATAAAACTGTGATTGCCTGCGAGGCCCCACTCTGGTCGAACCTGAGACCAGTCCTGGCTGCGTTTGAGTAGGCTCTTTTGAATTGGCGCGGAAGCGGCCAGGCCCAGCGCCGGCCCACGTTCCCGGCGCGCCTGTTCGCTCGCCTTATTTAGCCATTGACTCAGGGGCTCATTCATATCGTCGCTTTGCTGGGTGAAGCAATGGATTTCATCCGTGGTGGTGTTGTGCAGTGCTGCGACGAATCGGGTGTCAGGTTGAATCCGGATGTTGTGTTGTAGCAGAGCCTCGCGCACTTGCGGGTCGTTAAGTAGCTGAGCCAGCACTCTGACGTTGATTTCTCCGGTCTGCCCGCCACAGGCTCCACAATCCAGTCCCGCTGCCTGGGGATTATTACAGCTGGTACTGCCGTGGCCGACCAGAAGTACCCGGGGTGCCAGTTCAGTGGCCAAGCCCATGGCGCCAAGGATGCCGGCGGCAAGGCTGGCCTTGCTTTGAAGATCAAGTGCCTGACCGTTTTGCCGCAGGGTAAAGTGGGCATCCGGTGCCACATGGTTGACCGGGTGTGTGGGCGTATCCGGGAAAAGGCTCTGGCGCAGTAGTTTGAACAGGTAAAGCAGCCCGCCGCTTTCTACCGCCGTGAACGTGGTCGGGGCGCTGCCGGTGAAACGATACCACTGGCTGCGCTGACCTGCTTTTTTGAGCCTTCCATCATCGTTGTCTTCGGCTACCTCAATAGTGGGCGCAAGAAGGCCTGGAAGCTGAGGCCGTAGCATGGCGCCGCCGCCGGGCCGATAGGCCAGCGGCAGACCGAAAAAGCCGGCGAATCCGATGGTTTGGATCCCGCTATGCTGGGCTTCCAATGCCCGGCGCATTACTTCCGAACGCACATCAATGCAGAACGCGGCTTGCACAACCGGGCGTCCAGCATCTGCTGCCGGTGCGGGGGTCTGCAGTTGCTCTATTAACTGTGACTGGGTGGCGATTTCCGCTGCGCGCTGCCAGACCAGTAGTGTCTGCTGCTGGGTACTGTGGTGGGCGAGCAGCGTCGGCAGGGTTTGCCATTGCTCGTGCCAACGCGCCTGCCAGTGGTCATTCTGGTGCAGCTGCCAGAGAATCCAGTCCCAGGCCAGACGTGCGGCTAGCAATCCCATCAGCGCGTCGTTCTCTTCGCCCGCCAGAGAGGCCTGCCAGTTCAGCCATGCCAGGCTTGAGGCCCAGCCGTTGATATCGAGCAGCAGCGCGACACCATAGTCGCTGATTTGAGCCGCATCTGGCGCCAGATCTGCCATGGCTTGGGCTACCAGATCTTCCACCCGGTTGGGCAGCGAGGCAAAGGCATCGGTGAGGCCGGGTTCATCCATCAGGATTGCCAGACCACGGTCGGCCCGTGTGACATCCAGCCAGGCTTGATAGAAATGTTCGGCGCCCAGCTGTTGCCCATGGCTTTGTTGCAACAGATCACCGCAGAACTGACTTAGCTGATGAACGATTTCCTCGTGCCAGCTCATTGCCGAAGTCGGCCTTTCCGCGTCAACAAGATCGCTTATGTTGTACCAGTGGCGTGTCGCTGGCGGGACGGGGGCATCCAGCAGTTGCTGCGTACTCAGGTCCAGGCCGAGCTCTCTGGTCGCTTGTGTCAGGTGGTGTGCCTGCACGGGTTTTTGCCACAAGGCGCGGTAGTAGTCTGCCGGCATCAGGCAGTGAACGTGACCCAGCGCGGCGAGCCGGGCGCTGGCCTCGGCATAAGAATGGTCGCGCCAGTTCCAGCACGGATTAACGGCGATCAGTTGCTCCAGAGGCCAGTTCGGTGCAATCCGCGCGCAGGCCTGACGGAGTGCATCCATGGGGGCAATGGCAGTATCAGGCGAGACGCTCATTTTCTTTACTCCGTGACGAATCAAGATGGCCGGGTTTGCGAGCGGTGTTAACAGGTAGCTTTACGGGCCACAGCTTCAGAGTGGTTCGGGTAACCCACTCATCCAGGTAGAGGCCTGCGAATAGCCACTGACGCCAGCGATATGACATGGCCGTGCGTTGCATGATTAGCAGGCCGTAGCCTGCCAGCAGCAGCACAAACATGCCCATGGTCCAGACCGCAGCGGGCCATCCGGCGTCCGCACTGTCGAGTAGCAGGCTGGCAAACAGGGTTTTCTGGGCGAGGTAGGCAAGCAGCAAGGCGCCGGCAATGAGCGTATTGCGCAGCAATGCCTGAGCGCCGGCTCGTGCCGGTAGCCACAGGCTCAGGGCAATAATTACCAGCAGCCAGGCACTCCATTCTGCGGGCGAAAGCGCCCCCGGCAGCAGCAACAGCAGGGCTATGGTCAGAGCGCTGCTGATTACCAGATTGCGCAGCCACAGAGTCAGACGTTCTGTGGCCTTGCCGGCAAGTTTGCGGTCGAGGTGGTTAAGTACCGCATTGCCGCTGCCCAGAAAAGCATTGGCTTTGTAGCAGGAGTGGGCGACTAGATGCAGTAGTGCCAGCTCATGCAGGCCAAGGGCGCACTCCACCAGCATCAAGCCCATCTGGGCGCTGGTCGACCAGGCCAGTCGTACCTTGATACTGATGCGGGTCATCATAATCAGTGCCGCCAACACCGCTGTCAGGCCGGCAACAATCAGTAGCAGCCAACGGGCGGGTGATGAGGCGCTGATCAAGGGGGCCATCAGGATCATCAGGTAGCCGCCGAGATTGATGATTCCGGCATGGAGCAGGGCAGAAACCGGTGTCGGCGCTTCGACTACTTGCATTAGCCAGCCATGTACGGGGAGCTGCGCGCACTTGATCAGGGCCGCCACGGCCAACAGTACCGCGGCGGTCTGCTGCTGCCATGCCAGCGGCTCGGTGCCCGGGTAGTTGGAGAGTATTTCGCTGATCAGGAAAGTGTCATGGTATTGCCATAGCAGCAGCGCAGCGGCCAGCAAACAGGTTTCCGCCAACCGGGCAAAGATGAACTTCTTGTGTGCTGCCAGCACGGCGCGAAAGCGGTCCGGGTAGCTCACCAGCAACTGGTGCAAACTGATACTGATGGTGCTCCATGCCAGCACTAGCAACAGCAGATGGTTGGTTACCACCACCAGGCTGACGCTAGCCAGGCAGATCTGTAGCCAGCTGCGGTAGTGTGCCTCCGCCGCGTCACCGGCCAGATAGGCCACGGAATAGCGCACCACAATGAAGCCGATCAGGCTCACCAGTAAGCTCATTACCAGATTCAGAGGGGTCGCAGCTAACCACGATAGAGGCGACAGGGGTTGTAACACCGCCAGCAACGCTGCTCCTGCGGACGCCAATAAAGCCAGTAGTGCGCAGGTGGCGGACGCTGGCCAGCCATATCGGCGGCCGCTGATGGCGCCGAGTAGATAGAACAGGACCGGCAGCAGCAAAATGAGTGTGCTGGATATCATGACTAACTCCGTGATCGAACGGCGCTACATTAGAGCTCATGGCTAATTTAGTAAAATAGATATAGATTGATGTATCGTTCTATAAAAAAGAACTAGGGTTCTTCCATGAGTCGTCTCAACTATCACCATCTGCATTACTTCTGGCGCGTGGCCACGGTGGGCAACCTGACCCGGGTGGCTCAGGAGCTGCACGTATCGCAGTCGGCCCTGTCTTCACAGATACGGCAGCTGGAGGAGTCCATGGGTCAGCCTCTGTTTGATCGCAACGGGCGCAATCTGCGTCTGACAGAGTGGGGCCAGCGGGTGCTGACGTATGCACAGGACATTTTTAGCAAAGGGGAAGAATTGGCCTCTTTAGTGCAGCGTGGCACAGCACCGGAGGTTCAGGTCATCCGGGTTGGAGTGCTGTCGACGATGTCGCGGAACTTTGTTGATGCTTTTCTGACTCCCTTATTGCCAGACCCCAGCGTGCGTTTGGTGTTGCAGTCACAAGGCATTGCCGAGCTGTTGGACAGCCTCGCCAGCCACACCCTTGATGTGGTGCTGTCGAATATCAACGTCACGGTAAACCCGAAGCGCATATGGCAGAGTCAGGTGCTTGCCCGTCAGCCAGTCTCGGTGGTGGGGCCGGCGGGCAAAAAGCCGCGTGGTCGCTTTCCCAAGGGCTATGAAAGCATGCGCTGGATTTTGCCCCGTCCGCCGTCAGAAATCCGTGCCGGCTTTGATGCCTTCTGCAGTAGTCATCAGTTCGAGCCGGATATTCAGGCGGAGGTGGATGATATGGCCATGCTGCGTTTGTTGGCCCGGGATAGTGGTGCGCTGGCAATTCTGCCCCGTGTAGTAGTACGTGATGAGATCAGGCGTCTGGAGCTAAGCGAATACATGGCCCTGCCTACGGTGACGGAAAACTTCTATGCGATCACCGTGCAACGCAGCTATCAGCCGCCCGCATTGCGGGAGTTGTTAAAGCAGCGCCAATCGTTCCTGTAGAGCCGCAGTTTGTAAGCAATGTGGGTGCCGGCACTTGTTAGGGTATCTGAGGTCCCTGACCCCTGCTAATCTGCGCCCTGTCTTTCACTCCACGAGGTTGCCATGTTGATGTTAGTCATTGGTCTGATTCTGTTTCTCGGCATGCATTCCGCCAACATGCTGGCTCCGGGTTTGCGTGCTGGCGCCGTAGCTCGCATCGGTGTACTGCCCTGGAAGGGGTTCTACGCATTAGTGGCCATCGCCGGCTTAGTGCTTGTCGTGCTTGGTTATGGCGAAGCACGCATGCAACCGACCTGGTTGTGGACTAGCCCGGTCTGGACTCGTCACCTTGCTGCGCTGCTTATGCTGCCGGTGATGATTCTGCTGGTTGCGACCTATGTTCCGGGTACGCGTATCAAGGCACGCATTGGCCATCCGATGTTACTTGCCACAAAAATCTGGGCGTTGGCACACCTTTTTGCCAATGGTGCCGTGCATGAAGTGATTCTGTTTGGCAGCTTCCTGGTCTGGGCGGTGTTCGGCTTTATCGTTTATCGCAAGCGTGACCGCGCTAGTGGTAAGCAATATCCGGTGGCCAGTGTCGGCCGCGATATTCTTGCCGTGGTGATCGGCGTTGTGTTCTGGGCCCTGTTCAGCTTTCACCTGCACCGCATGCTGTTTGGGGTGGGGCCATTTGGCTGAGGGTCTACAACTTTCAGCTTCAGGCATCCATCATAAGACACCCATAATATCCAGATTGGGTATCTCAGCCTTGGCAAGGGAGCTCCATGGAAAACCAGATTTACGTTCTCGCTGAGCGAGCCGGGCGCCTGCTGGCGCGCCACAAAATTTTGTTAGTGACTGCCGAATCCTGTACAGGAGGCTGGATCGCGGAGGCGATCACGGCGGTGGCGGGCAGTTCCGCCTGGTTTGAGCGCGGTTTCGTTAGTTATTCGAATCAGGCCAAGCAGGACATGCTCGGGGTTTCCCCAGACCTGATCAATCGTTGCGGTGCAGTCAGTGAAGAGGTGGTGCTGGAAATGGCCCGTGGTGCCATACAGCGCTCCAAGGGGCATATCTCCGTGGCGGTGTCGGGGGTTGCCGGGCCGGATGGTGGCACGGCGGACAAGCCAGTCGGTACTGTCTGGATAGCCTGGGGGCAAAAGCTGGGCCATGCGGAAGCGGAGTCGTTTCTGTTCAGCGGTGACCGACAGGCGGTGCGGGAGCAGACTGTCGTCCGCGGTCTGCAGGGGCTGATAGCGCGAATGGGCGGATAGCCCTTGCCATCTTGCCGCGGATTTGGATAATACTGTCCATATTGACAGTAGTCATGGCTGTCAGCCATTATTCATCCGCATCATTCATCGGAATACTGCGACCAGCAGAAGGACTCCACCATGGATCAGAACAAAGGCAAGGCCCTGACCGCCGCATTGGCACAGATTGAACGTCAGTTCGGCAAGGGTTCCGTCATGCGCATGGGCGACCAGAAGCGTGAGCGCATCCCGGCTATCTCCACCGGCTCATTGGGTCTGGATGTGGCTTTGGGTATTGGCGGCCTGCCCAAGGGCCGGATTGTCGAGATCTATGGTCCGGAGTCCTCGGGCAAAACCACTCTAACCTTGTCGGTTATTGCTCAGGCTCAGAAGCAGGGCGCCAACTGTGCCTTCGTTGACGCGGAGCATGCACTGGACCCGGATTATGCTGAGAAGCTGGGCGTAAAACTGGACGATCTGATCGTTTCACAGCCGGATACTGGCGAGCAGGCACTGGAAATTACCGACATGCTGGTGCGCTCCGGTGCGGTTGACGTGATCATTGTCGACTCGGTGGCGGCGTTGGTGCCGAAGGCTGAAATCGAAGGCGAGATGGGCGACTCCCATGTTGGTCTGCAGGCCCGGCTGATGAGTCAGGCATTGCGCAAAATCACCGGTTCGGTGAAAAACGCTAACTGTCTGGTCATCTTTATCAACCAGATCCGTATGAAGATCGGCGTCATGTTCGGCAACCCGGAAACGACTACCGGTGGTAACGCCCTGAAGTTCTACGCTTCGGTACGTTTGGATATCCGTCGTATCGGTGCGGTCAAGCAGGGCGATGAGGTCACGGGTAACGAAACTCGGGTCAAGGTTGTTAAAAACAAGGTGGCGCCTCCGTTCCGGCAGGCAGAGTTCCAGATTCTGTACGGCCATGGCATCAATGTGCTGGGCGAGATCGTCGATATGGGGGTGCAGCTTGGCCTCATCGACAAGTCCGGTGCCTGGTATGCCTACAAAGGCGACAAGATCGGTCAAGGTAAGGCCAATGCCTGTGATTACCTCAAGGAAAATCAGTCTGTTCGCGATGAAATCGAGACAGCTATTCGGACCCAGTTGTTGGCCGTTCCGGTTGCAGCCGGGGCTCCGGAGGAAGTCGTAGAGGCAGATGACTGAGCTTCAGTCCAACCTGCGCCGCGCCGCCCTTGATTGGTTAGGGCGGCGCGACTACTCCCGCACTGAGCTCACCCGCAAACTGAAGCGCAAGTTCGGCGAGGAGGCAGAGGCCGACTTTGCCGAACTGTTCAGTTGGCTCGAAGAGCACCGTTTTCTCGATGAATCCCGCTATCTCGACATACTTATCCGTTCTGCCATAGAGCGGGGTCATGGCCTGTTGCGTTTACGCCAGGATCTCAGGCAACGGGGTATTACTCCGGCGCTGATCGATCAGGCTCTTGCTAGTCTGGAGGTCGATTGGTTCGAGTTGGCCCGCAACCTGCGAGCCCGACGTTTCGGCCTGAAACCGGTTGCCGACCAGAAGGAAAAAGCCCGCCAACTTCGCTACCTGCAATACCGAGGCTTCACTGGCGAGCAGTGTTTTTACGCAATTGATGCGCCTGAGGAGGATATCTGAAGGCCTGATGCCTTCGAACTGGCAGGCAAAACCCCCGGGCAGGTATACTCCCGCCTTTCAATTCGCCAGCCCGGACCCCCTGATCCCATGAAAAGTGCTGACATCCGCCAGGCCTTTCTCGACTACTTCGCCAAACACGGCCACACCGTCGTTGCCAGCAGCTCGCTGGTTCCCCATGACGACCCGACCTTGCTGTTTACCAATGCGGGCATGAACCAGTTCAAGGATCTGTTCCTTGGCCGGGAGAAGCGTGACTATGTTCGTGCAGCCAGTAGCCAGCGTTGTGTCCGCGCTGGTGGCAAGCATAACGATCTGGAAAATGTTGGCTATACAGCTCGCCACCACACCTTTTTCGAGATGCTCGGTAACTTCAGTTTTGGTGACTATTTTAAGCAGGATGCCATTCGCTTTGCCTGGGAGTTTCTGACCGCGCCTGAGTGGATGAATATCCCAAAAGAAAAGCTCATGGTTACGGTTTACGCCAGTGATGATGAAGCTTTTAATATCTGGGCTAACGATATGGGCGTGCCCCATGAGCGCATTGTGCGTATCGGTGACAACAAGGGCGCACCCTATGCGTCAGATAATTTCTGGACCATGGGCGACACCGGTCCCTGTGGTCCATGCACAGAAATTTTCTACGATCACGGTGAGGAAATATGGGGTGGCCCGCCGGGCTCGCCAGAGGAAGACGGCGATCGCTTTATCGAAATCTGGAATCTGGTGTTTATGCAGTTTGATCGCCAGCCCGATGGAGAGATGAAGCCGTTGCCCAAGCCCAGCGTAGATACCGGCATGGGCCTTGAGCGGATTGCTGCGGTGATGCAGCACGTTCACTCGAATTATGAAATTGATCTTTTTCAGGCGTTGCTCAAAGCAGCGGCGCAGGCCACTGGCTGCAAGGATATGGAAGAAAAATCCTTGCGCGTTATTGCTGACCATATCCGTTCTGCCTGCTTCCTGATCTGCGACGGTGTGATCCCGTCCAATGAAGGTCGCGGCTATGTGCTGCGCCGCATTATCCGTCGTGCCTTGCGTCATGGACATAAACTCGGTCAAGACAAACCGTTCTTCTACACTCTGAGTAAAGCTCTTGTGGCAGAGATGGGTGATGCTTACCCGGAGCTAGCGGATGCTCAGGCGCGTATTGAAAAAGCGTTGTTCGCAGAAGAAGAGCAGTTCGCACGGACATTGGCGGACGGCATGAAAGTTTTTGAGGCTGCGGTAGCTAATCTGCCTGGTAAAGTGATTCCCGGTGATGTGGTCTTTGCGCTTTACGATACCCATGGCTTTCCGGTGGACTTGACTAACGACGTCGCACGGGAGCGTGACCTTACCCTGGATATGCAAGGGTTCGAAGCTTGCATGGAGCAGCAGCGCAGCCGTTCCCGTGGGGCAGATGCATTTGCCAACACCTACAATGATCGTCTGCAAGTTGACGCGGTCAGTGATTTCTCGGGTTACGACCGTCTTGCTGATATGGCGGAAGTAGTTGCCCTGTATCGTAACGGCGAGGCAGTGCAGGCATTGAATGCTGGTGAAGACGGCATGGTAGTGCTGGCTAAAACACCGTTTTATGCTGAGTCAGGTGGTCAGGTGGGTGATACTGGTGTGCTCACCAATGATGGCAGTCGATTTGTGGTTGCCGACACCCGTAAGCGCCAGCAGGCCCATTTGCATATCGGCGTGCTAGAGCAGGGTGGTATCAAGCTGGGTGATCGTCTGGCAGCACATGTGGATGAACAGCGTCGCCACGCCATTATGCGTAATCATTCTGCCACTCACTTGATGCATGCAGCACTGCGTCAGGTGCTTGGTGAGCATGTCAGCCAGAAGGGCTCACTGGTTAATGCAGAGTATCTGCGTTTTGACTTTTCCCATGGTGCGGCGGTAACTGCCGAGCAGATTGCGGAAATCGAAATGATTGTTAATCGGCAGATTCTTGCTAATGCCGCCGTATCGACGGATTTGATGGATATTGATTCTGCCCGTAAGGCGGGAGCCATGGCCCTGTTCGGTGAGAAGTATGACGATCAGGTGCGCGTGCTAACCATGGGGGCAAGTGGTTTTTCCAAGGAATTGTGTGGCGGCACTCATGTGGTACGCACTGGCGATATCGGTTTGTTCCGGATCATTTCCGAAGGTGCCAGTAGTGCCGGCGTTCGGCGTATCGAGGCGGTGGCTGGTGAACGCGCGCTGGCGGAAGTGCAGCGTCTGTCACAACTGGTTAGTAACAGCGCTGCTTTACTGAAAGCTGCTCCTGATCAGTTGCCGCAGCGTCTTGAGCAGCTGGTTAGTCGTAGCCGTGAGTTGGAAAAGGAAGTCGATCGCCTCAAGCAGAAACTTGCCTCTGGCACCGGAAATGACCTCAGCGCTCAGGTGCAGGAGGTCAACGGCGTGAAGTTACTGGCCGCCCAACTCGATGGTGCTGACGGCAAAGCCCTGCGCACCGCCATGGATAAGCTCAAGGACAAACTGGGCTCCGCAGTCATCCTGCTGGCCGCGCCGGAAGGTGACAAGATCAGTATTGTCGCTGGTGTCACCAAGGATTTGACTGACCGCTTTAATGCAGGGGAGCTGGTTCGCCATGTCTCCGAGCAGCTGGGCGGCAAGGGCGGTGGTAGGGCAGATATGGCGCAGGGTGGCGGCACGGATCTGGCGGCCTTGCCCAAGGCGCTGGCGGATATCCCGGGCTGGATCGCCTCCAGATCGTAGTCGTTGCTCCTACAAACTCGGCGCCACTGATGTTAGAGTGGCGCCGCATTTTTCTGACCCCAAGTGGAACTTTATGGCGCTGATAGTGCAGAAATACGGCGGCACCTCGGTCGGTACCGTCGAACGTATTCAGGCAGTGGCCGAAAAAATCAAACGGTTCGTCGAGGATGGCAACCAGATCGTGGTGGTTGTGTCTGCTATGAGTGGCGAGACAAACCGCCTGATCGGTATGGCCAGACAGATTCATGATGAGCCCACTCCTCGCGAGATGGATGTGCTGGTATCCACCGGCGAGCAGGTGACCATTGCCCTGTTGTCCATGGCGCTGCACAAGCTTGGCCTCGACGCGCGCAGCTATACCGGCTCGCAGGTGTCGATCACGACAGATAGCTCCTTTATGAAGGCGCGTATCGAGCATATTGACGACAAGTCCGTGCGCGCTGATCTGAATCAGGGCAGGGTAGTTGTGGTAGCCGGTTTTCAGGGTGTTGACCCGCAAGGCAACATTACCACGCTGGGTCGGGGTGGCTCGGATACCACAGCGGTGGCTCTGGCTGCGGCGCTGAACGCTGACGAATGCCAGATCTATACTGACGTGGATGGCGTTTACACCACCGACCCGCGGGTAGTGGATAGCGCTCGTCGTCTTGACCGCATTACTTTTGAAGAAATGCTTGAGATGGCCAGTCAGGGTTCGAAAGTCCTGCAAATCCGCTCGGTAGAATTTGCCGGCAAGTACAATGTACCGCTGCGCGTGCTGCACAGTTTTCAGGAGGGTCCAGGGACCCTGATCACCGTCGACGAAGAGGTTGATATGGAGAAGCCGGTTATTTCCGGAATCGCGTTTACCCGTGACGAGGCCAAACTGACTCTGCGTGGGGTGCCCGATACCCCGGGAATCGCTTACAAAATCCTCGGCCCTATTGGTGAAGCCAATATTGAGATCGACATGATCGTTCAGAACATCGGGGCCGACGGTGCTACCGACTTCACCTTCACGGTGCATCGCAACGATATGGCTCGGGCGAAGAAGATTCTTGAGCAGGTTGCCTCAGACTTGGCCGCCCGTGAGGTTTTGGCGGACGACAAGATCGCCAAGGTTGCCCTGGTCGGCGTTGGTATGCGCTCCCATGCGGGCGTGGCCAGTCGTATGTTTCAGACGCTGGCGGCGGAAGGGGTCAACATCGAAATGATCTCCACGTCGGAGATTAAGGTTTCCGTAATAATTGCCGAGAAGTATCTGGAATTAGCCGTGCGGGCGCTGCATTCGGCATTCGAGTTGGATAAGCCGTCGGTCTGACGCTCGGCAGACACTACGAATAAATTCTGCCATAATCCGGGGCCCCATTTGCTCGGACGGGTTGCTTTCCCGTACCAAGGACTCACGGAGAACCGGGCCTTGCAGGTGGGGATTGCGCTCGATTGACTACGGACCCCGGAGGGACCAACCATGCTGATTCTGACCCGCCGTGTTGGCGAAACCCTGATGGTCGGTGATGAAGTTACCGTCACCGTATTGGGAGTAAAAGGTAACCAGGTACGCTTGGGGGTTAACGCCCCCAAGGAAGTCGCGGTACATCGCGAAGAGATTTATCTGCGTATTCAGAACGAAAAAGCAGCAGATGGTGAACAGAGCTGATATCAACGCTGGGAATTTTTTTTCCAGATGGGTATTATGCCGGCGGCAGCTTAGGCTGCCGCCTTTTCTTAGGGCGATACAGGTAAGACTGCCAAGAGAAGCAAGCAAGTTTCCGGTGAGATGGCCGAGTGGCTGAAGGCGCTCCCCTGCTAAGGGAGTATACGTTAATAGCGTATCGAGGGTTCGAATCCCTCTCTCACCGCCAGACATAAAAAGCCTCGCAATGCGGGGCTTTTTTTATGTCTGGCGGTGAGAGATATCTTGAAGTGAATCCTCCCTCGTTTGGCCTGACGCGCAAAGCGCGCTCGGCTCCGTCAGTAGCGTGGCCGGGGTATTGCAAATCATTCCCATTACCATTATTATTCCCCTGTCATCAAACCGGGGGGACTTCCCATGTTTGTTTGCCTGTGCAGCGGAGTTACCGACCATCAGATACGCATAGCGGCTGCGTCCGGCTGCGACACGCTGAAACAGCTGCGTGACCAGATGGCGGTCGGGGCGCAATGTGGCACATGCCTGGTCCATGCCGCCGCCGTGCTGCGTGAGCAGCGATCCGCCAGCCACACAGCGGCAACACGAGCCGTACTTGCCACCCCGGTTCATTACTGGCCACAACCAGCCTGAATTGAGCCTGCGCCCGCTAAGCTACACAATGTATTCTGGATTATTCAGGGAGATAGCCCATGCGCGGCGAAAAGAAAGTCATCGAATATTTGAACAAGGCACTGGCCAATGAGCTGGTGGCCATTAACCAGTACTTCCTGCATGCGCGCATGTACAAAGACTGGGGTCTGAAAAAGCTGGCCGACAAGGAGTATGAAGAGTCCATCGACGAGATGAAGCACGCGGATCAGCTGGTCGAAAGAATTCTCTTTCTGGAAGGCCTGCCCAATCTGCAGGATCTTGGCAAGCTGCTGATCGGGGAAAATGCCCGAGAAATGCTTGAGTGCGATCTGAAACTGGAACATCAGGCGATCCCGTTACTGCGCGAGGCTATCGCCTGGTGCGAGCAGGTCAAGGACTATGTGTCCAGGGATCTGCTGCAGGATATTTTGGGCTCAGAAGAAGAGCATGTGGACTGGCTGGAAACCCAGCTTGGCCTGATTGATTTGGTGGGAATCGAAAGCTATTTGCAAAAACAGATGGAAACCGCTGACTGATCGCTCATTTTTAGCGCGGCTGCGGCTTGACTCAGTGAGGGGCTTTCGAAATAATGCGCGCCTCTTGCGATGGCCTTGGCCACTCGATGAGAAACGCACCCGTAGCTCAGCTGGATAGAGCACCAGGCTACGAACTTGGGGGTCGGAGGTTCGAATCCTTCCGGGTGCGCCATATGTAAAAAGGGTCCCTGATGGGGCCCTTTTTTATATGGCCCTTCCTCCTGATAAATAACCACCGGCTATCAGTGCTCTCCCAATATAGCTAATTAGTCTGGCTCGAAGATTCTCATTCCCTCGTTTACGGGCGCAGAATCAAAGTCTGGATCATGGCTGAACAGGGAGTACGGCAATGAAGCGCTTCTACTATATGACCCGCTCACTCTCCAGTGTGCTTGGCATCAGCCGGGACCTGCAGGAGGTTGGCATAGGCGAGGGCCGAATTCACGTGATGGGGCGCAACAGCGGCGTTCTGGAGCAGGCTCGAGTGCACACTACGACCATGTTCGAGGAGACCGATATCCTCCATTTCGGCTTCTTGGGCGCGATTTATGGTCTGCTCGCAGGGCTGTTTATCGGCTTGATGTTGGTCGCCATCGATCCATGGGGCGTTGGTTTGGAGAGTAGTGCGATTATTGCTGCAACTGCCTTTGGTGCCTGTTTTGGCGCATGGCTTGGCGGGATACGAGGCATTTCAACCGGCAACCACCATATCCAGCCTTACCTGCACGGTGTTCAGACAGAGGGAAACTACCTTGTCATGATTGATGCGGATGACGCCCGCCAGGTGAGTACTATCGAAAAGGTCATGCAGAGCCGTCATCAGGAGGCCCGGCAAGCGGGCCAGGAGGATCATTACAGTCCTTTCTTCTAGGCGACTCTGCACCCGCTGCCGACGGTCAGTGCCGGGCAGCGGGCCCTGCCATCCCGGATTCAGGCCATTTTCATTAGCAGCTCAACCATCCTTGAGGTGAATCCCCACTCGTTGTCATACCAGCTCATAAGCTTGGCTTGTCGACCCATCACCCGGGTCTGGGCCAGATCGACAATGCTGGATAGCGGATTATGGTTGAAGTCCCACGACACCAGTGGCTCTTCATTGACCCCGAGAATACCTTTTAGAGGTCCGTCGGCCGCCTCACGCATGGCCTGATTGATCGCTTCCACAGTAACCTCCTGATTTAGCAGGCAATGCAGATCTACCATCGACACATTGATAGTCGGTACGCGGATAGCCATGCCGTCGAGTTTGCCTTTCAGGTGCGGCAATACCAGACCAACTGCTTTGGCTGCTCCGGTCTTGGTAGGGATCATCGACATGGTGGCCGAGCGCGCCCGGTAATAGTCGTTGTGGGCCTTGTCGATCAGGTTCTGGTCGTTGGTGTAGGAGTGGATGGTGGTCATCTGGCCCTGCTCCATGCCAAAGGCGTCATCCAGTACCTTGACCAGCGGCGCCAGGCAGTTGGTGGTGCAGCTGGCATTGGAAACCACCAGATCGCCTTCCAGCAGAGAGCTGTCGTTGACGCCGCAGACCACGGTACGGTCCGCATCTTCCACTGGGAAGCTGGCCAGCACCTTGCGGGCTCCGGCATCCAAATGGCCCTGCAGGGCGGCGCGGGTTTTGAACTTTCCGGAGCACTCCACCGCGATATCAACGCCAAGCTGCAGCCATGGCAGTTTGGCCGGATCTCTCTCCTTGCACATCTGCACGGTCCAATCGCCGATATGCATCTGCTCGCCATCCAGCTTAACGGGCACGGAAAAGTGGCCGTGGGTAGTGTCGTGGCGGGTCAGGTGGGCGAGCACGCCAAAGTCGGTGAGGTCATTAATGGCCACCACACAAATCTGCTCTTGCAGGCCCTGCTCATGAATGGCGCGAACCAGGCAGCGGCCGATGCGGCCATAGCCGTTGATGGCGATACGGATCATATTTGCCCCCTGCAATGAATGACTGTACTTCCCAGTGTACCCCCGTAATGCGGGTCGCGTCGCAGGCGGCTAAGACTGTACTATTAGAGGCATAACAATAATCAGGTAAATGATGTATCCCTCCGATCTGCTCCATGATGTGATTCGCTATGGGCTGGCGGTCAGCGCGTTGCTGCTGGCGCTGGTCTGCTATGGCTATGGTCGGGGCGGAGCAGGGCGAGGCTACCTGTGGCTATCTGCCGCCTTCATGCTTGATGGCCTGCGTCATCTGTTGATGATTTTCCTGCCGCCATCCATGCCACTGACACTTTATGTGCAATTTGACCTGCTGGCGCGGGCCTTCCTGCTATTTAGCGGTGTTCGCTTGCTGGGGGGCGGAGTGTTGCCCGCTACATTGCGCTGGTTATTGCCAGTGGTGCTTGGTTGGTTGGTGTGGAGTCATGTTTTTCAGCAGGGAGAATCCTCGTGGCGTGATCTGCCCGGCACCATTCTGCTGTGCTCGGCCTATGTTCTATTGGCGATGTTTTTCTGGCGGGAGCGCGATCGCAATCAGCCGGTAGGATTCTTTCTGGCCGCCACCGGTGCTTTGCTGCTTGCCGTGCTTTGTCTGGCGCAGCCGTTGGCTGTGCAGAGTTACTGGGGGGTGTGGCACTTCTCCTCGTTCCAGATGCTGTATTTGACGATCAGCGGCGGCCTGATTATGGCGCTGTACCAAAGCGAACGTTTGCGCGCTGATTTTGCCAGCGAAGGTCAACACAAGGCGTTGTTGCGTGTGTTGCGCAGTCGCCGCCGGGTGGTGCAACTGCGTGAGTGGACTGATGTCCTGCTACACCAGATTTCTGATGGTGTGGTAGTCACTGATATGAACGGCATAATCACCGGATTTAATCGCGGTGCCGAGAAAATTTTTGGCCGCCGGGCGGCAGAGCTGCTGGGTCAGCCTGTCACTGAATTGATGCCAGAGCATATTCGGCCCACGGATATCAGTCTTACCGAGATGCTGCGCGATTTTCATCATCGCTTTCGTGAGCCGACTGAGGGTATCGGTCGGTTTCAAGATGGCACCACTCTTGAACTTGAGATGGTGGTGTCGCCGATGGCACTCAGTGATGCAGAACAGATGGTGGCGATTATCCGAGACGTTACCGAGCGCAAGCGGCAGCGCGAGCAGTTGCACTTTATGGCTCGCCATGACGCCCTGACTGGTCTGCCCAATCGGCGCTGTTTTTCCGAGCTGGTCAGTTCCCGCTTGGCTAATGGCCAGACTGGCATGCTGGCGTTTGTCGATCTGGACGACTTTAAGCTGGTTAATGACACCCTGGGGCACAAGGCTGGTGACACAGCACTGGTGGCTATTGCCAGAAGGCTGGTAAGTCTGGCGGGGGAGGATGCCGTGGTGGCGCGGCAAAGCGGTGATGAGTTTGTGCTGTTTATGCCGGGCATGACTGAAACAGCGCATATTCGCGACTGGGCTGAGGGGCTGGTGGCACGGGTGCGTAGTCCAGTCAGTTTTGATCAGATCGAATTTGGCTTGTCGTGTAGTGTTGGAGTGGCCCCCTGTATCGATAGCAGCGTTGATGTGGAGACGTTGGTACGCGAGGCGGATCTGGCTATGTATCAAGCCAAGCGTAGCGGCAAAAACCGTTTTAGTTTTTTCCACCAATCCATGCTGGCGGAATTTAATCGGGTTGCCGAGTTGGCGGCGCGCTTGAAGCGTATGAACATGGATGAGGAGTTGTCGCTGGTGTTCCAGCCACGCATGGAGCTTGATGGTCGTCAGCTGACCGGTGCAGAGGTATTGCTGCGCTGGCGTACGCCAGAGGGCGAACAGATTCCCCCGGATCAGTTTATTCCAGTGGCCGAAGAAACCGGACAGATTCTGCGACTGGGCTATTGGGTACTGGAAAACGCCTGCCGCCACTTGGCTGGCTGGGGGCATCTTCGTGATTCAATGGTGTTGTCCATCAATCTGTCTGCGAGGCAGTTGTTTGATGAGAATCTGGTCGATCGTATTGAAGCGGTGCGTACCAGTTATGGTTTAGCCCCGGCTCAGCTCGAGTTCGAAATTACCGAGAGCCTGGCGATGCAGGATATTGATTATGCACTGCGGGTGCTGGGTAGACTGCGGGCGCGGGGTTATGGGTTGTCGTTGGATGACTTTGGTACCGGCTATTCGTCGTTGTCGCACATGCAGCAGTTGCCGGTGGATACCATCAAAATTGATCGGTCGTTTGTTCAGAACCTGGTGTCTGATCGTCAGCAACGAGTGCTGGTAGCGGGGATTATTGAGTTAACTGGGCATCTGGGTATGCGGGTGTTGGCCGAGGGGGTCGAGACGCTAGAGCAGCTGGAAATTCTTGATTCGCTGGGTTGTGATGAGGCACAGGGCTACTTGATCGGTCGGCCCATGTCAGCGCAGGACTTTTGTCAGCGAGCCCTGTCTGATTGGGAGGAGCTGGTCCGAGCTTTTTGATCGGTGTCTTGCAATGGCGGCATCGTTTCGCGACAATGCGGCCCTCTCCGAAAGGGAGCTCTATGGCAGCCCTGTCGGTCCCCCCGCAATGACCAACTGTGAACTCCGCCAGGTCCGGAAGGAAGCAACGGTAGCAGTGACGTCGTGTGCCGGGGTGTGGCTGGCAGGGCTGTCTCCATTTCTGCGCTGCGGAATTCTGGTACGATACGGCCTTTCATGCTTGCTTTGGGGCGGCGATGAGTTATCAGGTTCTGGCGCGTAAGTATCGGCCGCGCACATTCCATGAGTTAGTTGGGCAGGAGCATGTCTCTCGGGCGCTGATCAATGCCCTTGACCATGACCGTCTTCATCATGCCTATCTGTTTACCGGCACCCGCGGGGTGGGTAAAACCACCATTGCGCGGATTCTGTCCCGTTGTCTGAATTGTGAGCAGGGAGTTAGCTCCCAGCCTTGCGGTGTCTGTGACACCTGCGTGGAGATTAATGAGGGTCGGTTTGTTGACTTGATCGAAGTCGATGCGGCCAGCCGCACCAAAGTGGAAGATACCCGCGAGCTCCTGGATAACGTCCAGTACGCGCCTACCCGCGGCCGCTATAAGGTGTACCTGATTGATGAAGTGCACATGCTGTCGGCACATTCTTTCAATGCCTTGTTGAAAACTCTGGAAGAGCCGCCGCCGCATGTGAAGTTTCTGCTTGCCACCACGGATCCGCAAAAGCTGCCGGTGACCATCCTGTCGCGCTGTCTGCAGTTCAACCTCAAGGCGCTGGCGGCGGATCGTATTGCAACCCATCTGCAGGATTTGTTGCAGCGCGAGATGATCGGGTTTGAAGAGCCAGCTTTGGCGCTAATCGGTCAGGCCGCCCGCGGCTCGATGCGCGATGCGCTGAGTCTGACAGATCAGGCCATTGCCTTCAGTGGCAACCCTCTTACCGAAACAGCAGTAAGGTCCATGCTTGGCAGCGTTGACCGTGCTCATGTGCTGGCACTGCTGGAGTCGCTTGCTGAGGGCGGTGCGGATCAGGTGCTAGCGGCGCTCGATCAGGTGGCGGAGCAGGCACCCGATGAGCTTGCCTTGCTGGATGAACTTATCAGTGGTCTGCATGCCCTTGCTGTCTCCCAGGCAGTGCCTGGACGGCAGGTTGACGAACGCATCACGGCGCTGGCTTCTCGCTTTACTGCCGAGCAAGTTCAGCTTGCTTATGACATTGCCTTGCGTGGTCGCCGGGATCTTGCCGATGCCCCCAATCCTCGTGCCGGTTTGGAGATGGTGCTGCTGCGTATGGTGCTGTTCCGTCCTGATGGTGTGGTGCCCGCAGGAGGCGGCGGCGGGACAAAAAAGCCGGTTGAGTCGGGTCGCTCTGAATTGCGGGCGGTACCGGCTCAACCAGTGCCGCAAGCGCAGCCACAGCAGGCCGCGAAGCCCCGGCAGGAAGTGCCACCCGACAAGCCCGTCACAGTGCAGCCCAATGCCATTCAGGCTGCTGAGTTGTCAGCAGTGGCTACTTCGCAGCCTGTTGCAGCCACAGCGCCCGTATCTGCCCCTGCAACGCGGCCGGTTGAAACTGACGGTGCCGCCTGGTGGGCCAAACTGGTGGCTGGTTTGCCCATTGAAGGCATGCTGCGCAGCCTCGCTGAGCATGCTGCTCTAGGTGAGCGAGATGGCCTCAACTGGACCTTGGTGCTAGAGCCGGGACATCAGACATTGGCCACCGCTGAGCGGTTGGAACAACTGTCAGCGGTCATTACTCAAAGCCTTGGCAATCGAGTACGGCTGCAGGCCGACTGGCAGGACAGTGTCAGCCAGACACCGGCTCAGCAAATCGCCGCAGCGCGTCAGGCAAAGCTGGTTAAAACCCGGCAGTTGATCAGTCAGGATCCGGTGGTGGTTGCTCTGGTCCGTGAGTTCGACGGCCAGCTTGATGTGGACTCGATCCAGCCGGACGACCCGGCAGCTATTTGATCTGGAGATATTCCATGGACTTCGATATGAACAACCTTCTGCAGCAGGCTCAGGCCATGCAGGAAAAAATGAAACAGATGCAGGATGACATTGCCAAGGCGGAAGTCAGCGGTGAGGCCGGCGCAGGTCTGGTAAAGGTCACTATGAATGGCCGTCATGATGTGCGTCGGGTGGAAATCGATCCGTCGCTAATGAGCGAAGACAAGGAAATGCTGGAAGACCTTCTGGCTGCAGCGGTGAACGATGCGGTGCGCAAGGTTGAACGTCAGCAGCAGGAAAAAATGGCCGGTATGACAGCCGGCATGCCGCTGCCTCCCGGCTTTAAGTTGTTCTGACCGGGGTTTGACGGATGAAGCACAGCCCGCTGGTTCAGCGACTGATTGAAGGTTTTACCGTGCTGCCCGGTGTTGGGCCGCGCTCCGCCCAGCGCATGACTTACTGGCTGCTGGAGCGTAACCGTGAGGGCGGTAGCCGTCTTGCGCTGGCTTTGCAAGCGGCTATGCAGGGGGTCAAGCATTGCGCCCGTTGCAGAAACTTTGCTGAAGACGAGTTATGCCCGGTGTGCGCTGACCCGCGTCGCGATCAGGCTCAGGTATGTATCGTTGAGTCGCCGGCGGATGTGTTGGCGATTGAGCAGTCGGGCGAATACCGTGGCCGTTACTTTGTCTTGATCGGGCACCTGTCGCCGATTGATGGTATTGGCCCGGAAGAGATCGGCCTGAACTTGCTGGAGCGCCAGCTTACCGAGGTCAGCGAGCTGATTCTGGCCACCGGCACCACCGTCGAGGGTGAGGCCACTTCTCACTATATTCAGGAAATGGTGCACGGTACCTCGATCAGTGTCAGCCGTATTGCCCAAGGGGTGCCCATGGGAGGGGACCTCGAATACGTCGACGGCGCCACTCTGGCTCAGGCGATGAAGTCACGACGTAAGTTGTAGCAGCGGCTTCAATCGCAAAACCTCTGCTCCTAAACCTAAACCTAAACCTAAACCTAAACCTAAAGCCCCACCGTCACCACCGTGCCCGGGCGCAACCGCCGCCATAATCCTCCGGGGTGCCCGCTACGCTGAGTCACCCTGCGGATTATGGTGGCGTTCACGCCTAAGGGTGATACCGAGCCAATGCTGGTCAGGGGTGAAGCGGAAAAGCCGGGGAAAAAGCAGGATGCTAGGTTCTGGCGCCTGTTCGGGGTTTGCGGGACTGTGTGAGGCAGGGATGCCGAACTCAAGCCCCCAGGGATGGGTTCACGGCGTGTCCCGCAAACCCCGAACAGGTGACTGAACCGGTGAGGGTCACTACCTACCCCGAGATTTTCCAACTGAACCTGCTCCCACAACAGCTCCGACCACATAACATCAGGGGTTGTTTACCAAGCAAGCGCTTGGTACCGTCGCAGAATCTGTATACGGAGACCTCCATGAGCACCGCACTCGATTACTTTAATGATACCCATCAGATGCTCCGCGACAGCGTTCGCCGCTTTGTCGAGCGCGATATCCTGCCCCATATCGATGACTGGGAGGAGGCCGGAACCTTTCCCCGTGAGCTCTACAAGAAGGCTGCACAGGCGGGTATTTCCGGCATCGGTTACCCGGAACAGTACGGCGGTAGTGGTGAAGATGTTTTCATGAAGATCGTCGCCTCAGAAGAGCTGATGCGCTCCACATCCGGCGGCCTGGTGGCCAGTCTTGGCTCCGTCGATATCGGATTGCCGCCAGTGGTCAAATGGGGCAGCGAAGAGCTGAAAGCTCGGGTGGTGCCGCAAGTGCTTAACGGCGACAAGATTGCTTGTCTGGCGATTACTGAACCGGGCGGCGGCTCCGATGTAGCCAACCTTCGCACCCGCGCGGTCAAGGATGGCGACCACTACATCGTTAACGGCAGCAAAACATTTATCACCAGCGGCGTGCGTGCCGACTACTACACCGTTGCCGTACGCACCGGCGACCCTGGTTTTGGCGGCGTTAGTCTGTTGTTGGTTGAAAAAGGCATGCCCGGATTCACCGTGGGTCGCACCCTGAAAAAGACAGGCTGGTGGGCGAGCGATACCGCCGAGCTTTTCTTTGAAGATTGCCGGGTGCCTGCGGCCAACCTGATTGGCCCGGAGAACGGCGGTTTTTTCTGCATCATGACAAATTTTCAGGCTGAGAGATTAATGCTCTGTGTGATGGCCAACATGACCTCACAGATCGCTCTGGAGGAGTGTCTGCGCTACGTTAAGGAGCGCGAGGCGTTTGGTCGCAAATTGGCCCAGTTTCAAGTGACTCGCCACAAACTCGCAGAGATGGCCACGCAACTAGAGGCCAGTCGCGAATTTACCTATCGGGTTGCGGCGAAAATGGCAGCGGGGCAGAACTGTATCAAGGAGGTGTCGATGGCGAAGAACTTCGCCACCACGGTATCTGATCGGGTGACTTACGATGCGGTGCAAATCTTTGGTGGCAGTGGCTTTATGCGTGGCACCGTGGTGGAACGGCTATATCGTGATAATCGCATTCTCGCCATTGGCGGCGGCACTTACGAAATCATGAATGAGGTGATCGCCAAGCAGATGGGACTGTAACTGACTGGAGCCGCGAATGGTTGGTAAAACCATTGGCGGCTCCAGTAGCTCCTATAGCAAAGCCTTACTCTACCGGATTGACGCACTCGGCACGGCTGCTTTCCAGTTTGCAGCGGATGCGACGTTGCAAGGTGAGCATTTCACCGCTGTAGTATCCCAGATCGCGCATCTGCACACGGGCTTCCTGCATCATGATTTCGTAGCCGGCCTTGTCGGCATCCGGAATTTCCACCCACCACTTCGGGTCCACGCTTTTCTCTTCCTTAGCCAGGCCTTCCAGAACGGCATCCAGATTCTTGAAGAAATACTCGCGTGACGTCTGCATCATTTCCGCAGGGAAGCGATCGGTACGGGCGATTAGCTGCATGGTGATCTGTGCCAGAGGGTAGTTGATGATCCCACCATCTGGCGTCATGCCCTTGTACAGCTCCAGCGGGGTATAGGCCACCAGCGGTGCAGCGACTACATCCACCACGCCGTTGTTAAACTTGCCCGAAAAATTGCTGACATCGGAAGCTACCGGGGTTGCACCGATCTGCGATACCAGAATTGATTGAGTTTTGTCGTATTCCAGTACCGCGATTTTCTTGCCAGCCGCTTTGGCAAGGGTGTTGATCTCGCGGTCATTAACAAAAAGGTAGGCAGCACCGGCTGGGGCAATGCCCATTAGCCCATAAGAGCTGGTAGTTACTTTTTCTGCTGAAGACGGGTGAGCCATTACCTGCAGCAGAATACGCATGTGGTCCATGGTCGGAATACCGCCGATGGAGTCCAGCGTGCCGGAATATTGGTTGAAGTCGCGGCCACGGATACCAGTAATCAAAGCCGCATCGCACTTGCCAGCCTTGAGGTCTTCGGCGGCGATCGCTTCGTTGGTAAACGGCACTAGCTCCGCTTCCAGACCCCACGCCATCGCTGCGGTGCTCCAGTCACGCATGGCTCCCATTACCGGACCAACATTGCCGATAATATCGAAAACGCAGATTTTGCGTTTGATCGGCTCAGCGCTAGCCGGACTGGAAGTCAGCAGGGCAAGAGGCAAGATGGCGGAGATAAGTGCAATAGCGGATTTCTTCATAGTCAGCTTCCTGTTGTTATTCTGGCGCAGAGAATACCGTCAGAGCCCTTGGGAGGCGAGGGCATAATTGACCTTGGGGTCTGTTTCTGTGACCACCCGGGTCAGTAACCAGTTCCCTGAAACGCAACGGGGCCTGTGCAGGCCCCGCATTCAGCGCATTACAAAGTACTTTGTTGTTTCAGGCTTTACCCTGACTGGCAACTGCTGCAGCGGCTTTGGCAGCTTCCTCTGCGTCACCCAGATAGTAACTGCGCAATGGCTTGAGAGTATCATCCAGCTCGTACACTAGCGGAATGCCGGTGGGGATATTGAGCTTGAGGATGTCTTGCTCAGATATCTGATCCAGATGCTTCACCAGAGCTCGCAGACTATTGCCATGAGCAACGATCAGAACCTGTTTGCCGGCCTTGATCTGCGGCTCGATTTCGCTCTGGTAGTAAGGCACAAAGCGAGCCACGGTTTCCTTCAGGCTCTCGGTCAACGGGATCTCTTCTTCCTTCAGATTGTCCCGGTAGACACGTTGGTTGCCTGCGTAGCGCTCGTCGCTCTTCTCCATTGCCGGCGGCGGGATGTCATAGCTGCGGCGCCAGATCAGTACCTGCTCCTCACCAAACTCCTGTGCGGTTTCGGCCTTGTTCAGACCCTGCAGGGCACCATAGTGGCGCTCGTTCAGGCGCCAGTTGCGAATGACTGGAATCCACATCTGATCCATGCCGTCGAGGATGGTCCACAGGGTGCGGATAGCGCGTTTCAGTACCGAGGTATAGGCCACCTCAAACTCGAAGCCAGCCTCTTTGAGCAGTTCTCCGGCACGGCGTGCTTCACCAACACCCTGTTCGGTCAGGTCAACGTCTTTCCAGCCGGTAAAGCGGTTTTCCTTATTCCAGGCGCTCTGGCCGTGACGGACCAGTACCAGTTTGATTGTCATGGGGTGTCCTTGGGCGATGTCGACAGGGGCGCAAGGTTAGCAGAGAATCCCGGCTTCGTCAGGGGGGTCCGAGTCGGCGCAGCGCCACCGGATATGCGTATAATGCGCCCCTGACTGAGTAAAGCGGGTATTCCCTTGAGCAAGTTTCACTGGATTGCGGACGACACGGCGCTGACGCAGCTGGGTAGCCAGCAGCAGGCTGGCGAGCGGTTGTTTATTGACACCGAATTTATGCGTGAGCGCACCTTCTGGCCGCGTCTGGCATTGCTGCAGGTGAATGACGGCCGTGGCTGTCACTTGATCGACCCGACCACCACCAGCGCCGAGCCAATGCATGACCTGTTGGCCTTGCGGCCGTTGGTTATGCACGCCTGCTCGGAGGACCTCGAAGCGCTGCGTATTGGCTGTAATGTTAAGCCCGCCGAGGTGATTGATACCCAGATCGGTGCAGCGCTGTGTGGCCATGATATGCAGACCAGCTATCAAAAGCTGGTGGAAACCCTGCTCGGTGTTAGCCTGCCGAAAACGGCCACCCGTACGGACTGGCTGCAGCGTCCGCTTAGCGCCGAGCAGCTTGAATATGCTGCCCATGATGTGGAGTACTTGCCCGGTATCTATCAGATTCTTTATGACCGTCTTGAGGCCCAGGGGCGCTTGGGGTGGTGGCGAGAGGAATGTGATCGTCTGGTGGCCGACTGCCAGCGCAGTACTGATCCAGATGATCTGTGGCGTCAGGTCAAAGGGGCGGCCTCGCTGGATGGCGAAGGACGTCGACGTCTGCGTCAATTGGCGATCTGGCGTGATGCCAGCGCTCGGCAGCGTGATATCCCGCGCAGCTTTATCCTTAAGGATGCGGAAATGCTTATGCTGGCCAGTCGCGGTGCCAGCCATCGTGGCCAGCTGGCAGAAACCGGCATGCACCCGTCGGCGTTGCGCCGTTTTGCTGATGCTTTGTTGGAAGTGCTGGCGCGGGCAGAGCAGGGAGAGATACCGGAGCCACTACCCGGCATGCCGGAGCCGCACATCCGTGAGCGGATCAAGCGGCTGCGGGCCTATTTCAACAAGCTGGCAGAAGCTCACCAGCTGGCCCCAGAGGTGCTGGCACGGCGCCGCTGGGTCGAAGCTCTGGCTCGTGATCCAGAATGTCTGCCCGAACCTTTTGGGGGCTGGCGTGCTGGCCTGATCGGCAGCAGCCTGGGAGAGTTGATGTGATTGATGATCATCGCTTGCTATGCAGTGTTTTTCGCAGCCCGAAACGGGAGGGCATGTATCTGTACGTGCGCCGTGATCAGGACTTGCGTGAACTGCCGGAAGCTCTGATGAAAGTGTTCGGCATCCCTGCTCACAGCATGGACCTGCTACTAAGTGCAGAAAAAAAACTGGCCCGCGTCGAGGCCGCAAAAGTTATCGCCCAGATTCGTGAGCAGGGTTTCTTTTTGCAGATGCCGCCACAGGACAATGAAGAGCCGCTACCGCTGGCGCGGAAGAACCGTGATGCGTGAGCGTTTCTGGGAAAACATTCCTCTGGCGGAAATGTCCGCTCAGGAATGGGAGTCCCTGTGCGATGGCTGTGGTCGTTGTTGTGTGATCAAGCTCGAAGACGAAGACACTGCGGAACTACACTATACCGATGTGGCCTGTCGTTATCTGGACTGCGAGCGCTGCCGCTGCACCGATTATGAGGGCCGTAGTGTTAAGGTGCCGGATTGTCTCCGGATTACACCGGCGTTTTTGGCGGAGCGTTCCCGCTGGCTGCCGGAAACCTGTGCCTATCGGCAACTGCATGAGGGCAGGCCGCTGGAGCCCTGGCATCCGCTGATCAGTGGCGAAGGTGATACTGTTATTGCAGCAGGTATTTCAATGCGCGGAGAGTTGATTTCAGAAGCGCTGGTCGACCCCGACGATTATGAAAACCACTTGATTAACTGGGTGAGGTAAACGTGGCATCTCAGGGTTTTATGGTGGCTTGGAGTTGGTATCTGGTGGCGTTGCTGGTGGTCGCCTGGGTGTTGTGGCGCGGCAGTCGTTTTCTTCCTTTGGTATGGCGAACGCTAATCACCATTTTGCCTGTGCTGGTAGCCTTGGTGCCGGCCCCGGTATCACTATTGCACGAATCGCTGGCACCGGCCTGGATCGTCGCCTTGTTCGACGGTCTGGTGCAGGACGAAGGCTCGTTCTGGCGGGCCGGAAAATGGGTGGTGCTGGCTGCATCGGTCAGTCTGCTCCCCGTTTTGCTGGCGGCGCGGATTCAGCGAAAGCAGCCCAGTGAGGCAGAGCCGCAGTGAGCGACTGTCTGTTCTGCCACATCATTGACGGCAGTGAGCCTGCCAGTGTCATCTATCAGGATGAGCTGGCGATGGTGATTCTTGATTTGTTTCCGGTTAGTTGTGGCCATGCTCTGGTGATTGCCCGGCAGCATGCAGCTCAGCTTTGTGGACTCGATGAGGGGGTGTCGGCACACCTGTTGATGCTTGCCGAAAAAGTAATGGCAGCGCAGAAAAAGCTGGATAGCTCAATCGCCGCGCATAACCTGTTGGTAAATGACGGCAAGGTTGCCAACCAGCATGTGCCGCATGTACATCTACACGTTATTCCGCGCCGTCACGGCGACAATGCCAAGACAGTACTGAGTTGGACAACCCGGTTTATGCAACGCTTTAACCTGCAGTCTCGCCGCGAACGGCTAAACCGCCTTGCTGCCGCATTGCGCGAGCAGCTTGAGGTCAGTTAAACAGGTCTTCCCAGCCGCGCAGGTTCTCGCTGCTTGGCAAGATTTCTATGCCCGCCACCAGTCCTTCCTTGCTATCACGCAGCCAGTTGACCCGGCCATCAAGGTGATAAGTGCCGAGATCGTCAAGCAAGGCGATCCAGATATCCACCAGCTGGCCCTCGGCCAACGGTTCTTCAAGTCGAACTTGCAGGCCAGACGCGGACATATCCACGGTTGAGCAGTACAGCGCGTCCAGCTGCAGCGTTGCCAGCGGATCATTTACAGGACGTACCGCCAGTGTCTCCTCGCGCATTAAACGGGGGTGCCGGCGTTTGTCTTTATGCTCATCACTCATCGACTTATCCGTAGATCATCCGGTCAACGACAGCGGCGGATGCGGCGATCACAAACACCACTACTGCCAGAAAAGCGACAAACTTCAGGAACGGCTTGAGCGTTGGCAGCGGCTCCGTGGGGCGCTGCGGCTTTTTACCTGAAGTGTCGCTCATCTTTGTCTCCATCGCTTACAGGCCACCACCGTAGGTGGCCTTCTGGAACATCCAGCCATGCAGGTCTTCAGACAGAAGTGGCGCATAAGACACAATTAGCAGGGCGGACAACATGATAATGATCGGTAGCGCGTATTTCTCGTGACGGCGCAGGAAGCTGGCCTGCCCGGGCGCGATCTTGGCACTCTCAACTTCATCATCACCGACCACTTGCCTCGCCAACAGATGGTTCAGCGCCACCGGCGGAGTCAGATAGCCAAGCTCGAAGGCAACCAGAGTAATCATCCAGAAGTGCAGCGGATCAATACCATTGGCAAATGCCACCTGAGCGATGGTCGCGTTCACCAGAATCACAGCGCCGTAGGGGTCCATGATCATGCCGATGATTACCATGGTGACAACCAGAATAGTGGTCGCGATCCAGATATTGGCAAAGGTTTCCGGCAGCATTTCCATCAGGCCGGAGCGCTCAATAATCCCGCCGGTGCTTACAGACAGGGCCATCAACATCAGCAGGGCACCGATATGACCGGTGGTTTCATTGGTAGCCAGACGCAGGGAGCTCTCCATGCCCTTGCCAATTTCGCCATCATTGGCGTGGACCACCTTCTCGGTCAGCGGCTTGGTATTAAACAGGTAGTTGCTTGCCAGAATGCCGAGGATCAGCAGGTTGCGTACCACCAGTCCGGCCACATCAGCTTCTTCAACCGCACCATTGAAGATGCGCATGAACGAGATGCCGATCAGTGCAAGTAGCGCAAGAGAAGCAATGTGAACAACGTGCTTGCTTAGTTTTTCGTAAAGCAGCACACCAATCAGCATCAGCGGCAGAATGATCGGGGCCGAGAATTCATCGGTCCGGCGATCCAGAACATCACGGAAGAATACAGCCACTACAATGATCATCAGCGCGTAGGGAGCCAGTGGAGCAAGCGCCCGGATGCTCTTTGGTACTGCTTCAGAGAACGGCGCGATACGTGACGGCTGAGTGCGGAAGAGCTGGGACACAAGGAAGAACAGCACAATGCTGAGCACGTAAACCTTGAAGCCGGAATCGAACAGCTCGTTGGTGGTTACGCTGCGGTTCAGAGCAGCGATGATCACTACAAGCAGACAGGGGCGTAGTACCACACCCATGGAGCCAGACATGGCGGTCGCAGCCAGAGCCAGCTGCTTGCGGGCACCGGCGCGAATCAGTTCCTGATAGATCACTGCGCCGGCGGCGATAATAAAGATACCGGAAGCGCCAGTGAAGGCGGTGGGGAAGGCGGCCAGCGCCAGCACAACAAAACACATTAGCTCCGGAGACATATTCCAGGGACGCAGCACATCAAAGGCCAGCTGAGCCATGCGGGTTTGCTTCAGCATCATGCCGATCCAGATATACAGGGCCAGGTTCAGGAACATGGTGGAAAGTTCCATCATCATGCCCAGATACACGCTTATGCCGTGGTAATAGCCCTGTGACATGAACTGAGCGCCGGCTGATAGGCACATAAAGCTGTACAGCGGAATAGTCAGGAAGGCATGGCCCCAGCCGCCTCCTTGCTCCAGATCCTTGGGTGGCTTGATCAACTGATACAGGTTGATCACTGACAGCAGGGAGAAACCCATGATCCAGAATACGTGCAGATAGAAGTCATGAACCTGCACTCCCTGATCCATACTTATCTGCTCTTGACCACGGTAAACGGTGGCAGACATCAGCAACATCAGGTTGGCTAGCAGCTGTGCAGAAGTGCCAACGTAGTGATCCTTGGCAGTGCGCACCGGGCGCAGAGAAATGTGATGACGCTGCAGGGTGGTGGTGGCCGCACAGATCAGCAGCAGCACGCACAGCAGCAGGCGTTTGTAGTTGCCAAGGCTAGTGACAATGGCGGCTACGCCCGTTTCCAGGTTGCGGAATGCAATCACCCCAGGGGTAACGCGCTCCTGAACTCGCTGAAACGACTCCCAGCGCTCGCGGCAGATTTCACGTGAGCTTTCCAGGGACTGCCGGATGGCACCTTCATCGACTTCGCTGCCGAAAATACCGGCCAGTGGGTCATCAGCCATGGCAGCAGTCTGCTCGCGAACGGCACGCGACACTTCAGATTCGATATCCGGGTCACGATTACAGGTCGGCTCACTTACCAGGCCGGCACTGCGTAGTTCGAAATAACCCTGCCAAGAGGTCTCACCAATTTTCAGTAGCTGGGAGTGGATAATCTCGCCAGATGCCAGAAAGATGGTCAGCAGCAGAATGACAATGGTGGGGAGTGATGACAGCCACTCACCCGCAGAGCGGTTGGCCACGGTAATAGTGCTTTTATGCATGGTCGTCCCGGTTGTTGTTATGGGGCCGGATATCGGCGGTGGATTGACGCGACTTCCGGACGTCCGGCATGTACGCGACACAGTGAATCGGATTCTATGCCACGCGGCTTTGCTTGCCTACCGCGAAAACTGGCTGAAAAGGACAAATATGGTTAAAAAACAGGCAGTCAGGCATTGGCCTGAAGATTCAAACAGAAACGGGGCCAAAGGCCCCGTTTCGTCTTGATTGTATATTGCTTGCCGGCACTTACTCTTGCCGGTTTACACATTCGGCCCGTGAAGCATCCAGTTTGCAACGAATACCGATTAGCAGGCGCATCATGTCGGCGTCATAAATACCTTCATCACGCAGGGCGATACGGGATTCGCGCATCATTTCGTCGTAACGGACACGATCAGCTTCCGGGATACGGATCCACCACTTCTGATCCACTTCCTTCTCGGCGTTTTCGACAATGCGCATGGCCTTATCGAACTGGCTGGCCACATATTGTCGTGACTTCTGGCCAAAGCCCTCAGGGAACAGTTCGTGGCGAGTCAGGATCTGCAGGGTCAGCTGGCCCAGTACGTAGTCAACAATACCGCCATTCGGCTGCATGCCCTTGTACAGTTCCAGAGCCGAGTAGGCCATCATCGGAGCGAAGCAGATATCCACATTGCCATTGTTGAAACGGCCAGCAAAGTTGGTGATGTCGGACAGCACCGGTGACATGCCAACCCGTGAGGCCATCTTTGCCTGCGCCGTGTCGTACTCCATTACCGAAATGGACTTGCCTGCCAACTTGTTAACATTGTTGATGGAGCGGTCCTTAACGAACAGGTAAGCCGCTCCCATAGGTGCAATGCCGACCACTTCGAACGGGCCGTTAACCAGCTTCTCGTTGATCTTGGGGTGGCCACTGGCAAGGATCTTGATTACTTCCTGAACATGCCGATAGGTGGGCAGGGTGGCGATTGAGTCGAGGCTGCCGGTGTAGCTGTTCAGAGAGCGTGCCCGGATGCCTGTGATGGCGGCCGCATCGCACTGGCCCGCCTTCAGGTCTTCCATGGCGACCTTCTCTTCGGTGTGAACCTTGAGATCGAAATCCACGCCCCAGGCCAGCGCCGCAGTGCGGTAGTCGCGCATCATGTTAAAGGTATCGCCGGACTGGCCAACGATATCGAAGATGCACAGGGTGCGCTTTTCCATGGCGCTGGCGGGCAGCGAAGCCAAGCCGAGCACAGCGGCGGCGGCAAGGGCTACAAGTTTGTGGTGACGCATAATTCAGTTCTCTCTATTGCAGGACGCCAATAATTAAAGAAGGTCGTCGATATTGATGGAAGACTGGTTTTTAGCTGCATCGTCCCAGAACGTGCCCAAGCCTCCCAGCGGAGTGCGGCGGCCAGTGGCTTCAGTCCACAGGCGATCAGAGATCGAGCTGACCATGGTCGCAGCCATGGTGTCGATCATGCGGTATTCCGCGTTGACCTTGTCGCTTTTGGCGAAGTCACGGATGGCCTTGCGCAGGTGCTCATCGTCACCTTTGCTGTAGGCGGCCATGGCATACATGGCGCTGCCCAGACGGACACCATTACGGAAGCCAGCATCAGCGGCCTTTTGTAGCTCTTCCCATGGCTGGGCGTTGGCCGGGGCCAGCATCGGCAGGATGCTCCAGACAGACGCACGAATACCACGCGGAGCGCCCCACCATTCGTCATTGTTCAGACAGGTCACGCCGCGCTCAACCTTGGCAGCGATATCCCGCGGTACACCTACAGAGCCATCGGCAATGCCGTCGTTCATCAGCGCCTGCAGACCACCCACCATGCCGATCATCCATACCAGCTGGTCAAACTCCTTCTTCAGTTTCGGGCACTCGCCGTCCTTCGGGTGCTTGAAGGCGGCCATCAGGCGGTTATATGACTCCAGCTGACGCTTGGCCGATATGGCGGCGTAACGTTTCTGCAGAATGCGGGCATCCTGTGCTTCCGCCACGTTGCCTTGCTTAACGGCACGCAAGTAGCGCATTTCCTGCTCCAGCGACAGCTCTTCAGTACAGCTGGCAGCGGTGACATACATCAGCACGGCAAGTTTGTCCGGATTTGAGCCCACCCGTTCAAATGACATAAGTAGGGGGGTTTGAGCTTCGCCAGCGGCGCAGGCAATACGGGTGTCGTCGTCCGACATCATGTGCGGCAGCATTTCTGAGCGGCCGAAGCCCATCAGAATATCACCCGTGGACTTGTAGACGATTCCACAGCCTTGCAGAACGAGCAGGGCGGCTCCCAGCAACACAGCGCGGGTAGCTGCCATCGGGGAGGGCATAAAGGCAGTCGGGGTCATCGGGACTTCTCCGGGTTATTGTTATTCGTGGTTCTGGCGAGATTAGGGTCGCCTAAACTACCCAATGGCCCGCGCCGGTACAAGCCGGCGGTTACAAAACGCAACGTGGCTGTTACGGTGGTAGCGATATGCGACGGTTGTCCGATAGCGTGCCGGTTACGTATCAGTAACAATTGCGCCCCTATAGTGTGCAACCTGCGAGGACAAGATGAGCAAGACCAACGGGCAACGTGAAACCCAGACCATGCTGGAAGAGGGCCGTACCGGTTTTGGCCTGGCGCTGACGGCGGCCCGTGGTGGACTGCGCATGCTGCAGACTGTGTCGGTGCTGGCCCGTACCGGCGGTGGTTGGCTGTTCGGCGAGCGACCGCCATTGCCACGCCTGCTGCGAGAGACCTGCGAATCCCTTGGCACCACCTATATCAAGCTGGGTCAGTTTGTCGCCAGCTCACCGTCGCTGTTCCCGGATGAATATGTAGAAGAGTTCCAGAAGTGCCTGGATCGCACCCCGGGGCTGCCGTTTCACTACATCCGCCGTACTGTGGAAAGCGAGCTCGGCAAGCCACTGGAAACCCTCTACGCCTGGGTGGATCCCAAGCCGCTGGCCTCTGCGTCTATTGCTCAGGTGCACGCAGCACGGCTGCACAATGGCGACGAAGTGGTTATCAAGGTGCAGCGGCCCAATGTGGAAAACGTGCTGTTGACCGACTTCAACTTCATCTATTTCGGCGCCCGTATGCTTGAGCGTCTGGCGCCAGGTTTGTCCCATTCCGCCGTTTCCGGGGTTATTGAGGAGCTCCAGGCATCCATGCTGGAGGAGTGTAACTTCGAGCTGGAAGCCGAGCACTTGACCAAGTTTAACGAGTTTCTTCATGCCACCGGCAACACCCAGGCGGTCGCGCCGCGACCTTACCCGGAGCTGTCCAGCCGTCGGGTGCTGACCATGGAGCGCTTCTTCGGTGTGCCGCTGACCGATATCGAGGTGCTGCGCAAATACACCCCGGATCCGGCCCAGGCTCTGATCGGCGCGCTTAATACCTGGTTCTCCAGCCTGATGCTGTGTGACTTTTTCCACGCTGATGTGCACGCCGGCAATCTGATGTTGCTGGAAGATGGCCGGGTAGGTTTTATCGATTTCGGCATCGTCGGCAAGGTGCGCAAAACCACCTGGGAGGCCATGGCCAAGCTGTTCGATGGTATTGGTCGAGGAGACAACCGGGTGATTGCTGAGGCCATGGCGGTGGTCGGCATGACCCGCGAAGCGGTTGATATCGATGCGCTCACCACTGATATCGAGAAACTTCAGGACCGGCTGATGAACGTCGACCCGGCCACTCTGGTGCAGGGCGACCGCAATGACCGCGAAGTGAATCGCCTGCTGATGGATCTTATTCGTATTGGCGAAGAGCACGGCATTCGCTTTCCGCGGGAGTTCGCCTTGCTGTTGAAGCAGTTCCTGTACTTTGACCGTTACGTTCAGGCGCTGGCGCCAGAGATGGATCTTTTCTCCGACTCCCGCGTCGATATGTGGGGCGGGCTCGACGAGATAAACCTGCTCCACTAACCCGGTAGGAAACCCGGCAGGAGCGGCTTTAGCCGCTCTTTATTACTCGACTGGATTGACGCACTCTGATCGCGCCGCATCAAACTTGCAGCGCACCTTGCGCTGCAGGGTCAGCATGTCTGGATCGTAATATTCTC
Source organism: Alcanivoracaceae bacterium (assembly GCA_029210325.1). Classification (GTDB taxonomy): domain Bacteria; phylum Pseudomonadota; class Gammaproteobacteria; order Pseudomonadales; family Alcanivoracaceae; genus PGZG01. The sequence continues at coordinate 107,272 of JARGPU010000002.1, forward strand.
GATCGCGCAAATGCAGGCGCGCCTGTTGCATCATGATTTCGTATTCACGCTGATCCCGCTCCGGGACATCAATCCACCAGTGGGCCGGAACCTTGGCGGTTTCTTCGCCAAGTCTTTCCATTATCAGACCATAATTCTGCAAAAAAACCTCGCGCACTAACTGGGCTAGCTCGTTGGGAAATTTGTCCGTACGGCCAATAATCTGCATGGTCATCTGCGCCAGCGGGAAGCGCACGATGCCACCATTAGGGGACATGCCCTTGTATAGCTCCAATACTTCGTAGGCCACCAGCGGGGCCGGTAATACGTCAACTACACCATTGTTAAACTTGTTTGGTGCGGAAACGATGTCAGAAAGAATCGGAGTGGCACCAATCTGCGATACCATTTCTGCCTGTACCTTGTCGTAATCAAGTACCGCGACCTTTTTGCCGGCAGCCTTGGCGAGGCTGCTGATCGAGCGGTCATTAACAAAAACATAGATCGCACCGGCAGGAGCAATCCCTAGTACCACATATTCGCCGCTGACCATCTTGTCCGCATTGCGCGGAGAATTCACTGCTTGCAGCAGCACGTGCATGTGCTCTTCATCCGGTACTGCCCCTACCGCATCAATGGTGCCGCTATAGCGATGGAACAAACGGCCCCGCAGGCCAGTCATCAGGGCTGCATCACAGATGCCGCTTTTCAGGTCCTCGGCGATCACCGTTTCATTGGTGTAGGGCACCATCTCCACATCGACGCCGTACTGCATTATCTGGCCACGTTGATCCTGCGCTGCCGCATAAATGGGGCCGGAGCGTCCGGCAATATCCCAGATGCAGATCTTACGCTTGATCAGTTTGTCTTTTGGGTAATCATAAAGCTGACGAATCGCGGCAATGCGCTGATCAAGGCTCAGGGACTGATCATAGGCGCTGGCGCGTAGCTGCTCATCAGTCGGCGCGGCATGTGTAGCAGCAGCTAGAATAAAAATTGGCAGTAGCGCGGTCAGTCTTTTTAGCATGATTACTTTCCTTGGTAGTTCGATTTAGCTCTGGTTATTCCACCGGATTGACGCACTCACCGCGCTCGGGCGAATACTTGCAGCGGATGCGCCGTTGCAGGGTTAGCATTTCTGCATCGTAATAGTCCATATCGCGCAGGCTTATACGAGCCTGCTGCATCATGTTGCTGTATTCCTGCATGTCGCTTTCGGGAATGGGAATCCACCACTTTTCCGGGATCTTAACTTCTTCCCGCGAGATCATTTCAATCACTCGCGGGTACTGCTCAAAGGAAGCCTCGCGAATCAACTGGGCGGCCTCATTGGGGAACTTATCCAGGCGACCAATCAGCTGCATGGTGATCTGCGCTAGCGGGTAGTTGATGATGCCGCCATTGGGTGTCATGCCCTTGTAGAGCTCCAGTATTTCGTAGGCCAGTAGCGGCGCTGGCAGAATGTCCACTACGCCATTGTTGAACATGCCCGGCGCTCGGGTGATATCGGTACTCACCGGTGTGGCGCCAACGCCGGCAATCATCTTTGCCTGCATCGGGTCATATTCAAGTACGGCAACTTTTTTGCCCGCGGCTTTTGACAATGTGTTGATCGAGCGGTCGTTTACGAATACATAGGCAGCGCCGGCGGGGAATACGCCGAGCACCACATATTCACCTTGCACCATTTTATTGGCGGTACGCGGATTGGTGATTACCTGAAACAGGGTGTGCAGGTGGTCGCGATCCGGTAGTGCGCCGATGGCATCAATAGAGCCGGTGTATTTATTAAACTGACGGGCGCGCAGGCCGCTCATCAATGCGGCGTCGCAACGGCCAGCCTTGAATTCTTCGACCATCACGGTTTCATTGGTGTAGGGCACCATCTCCAGCTCAACGCCAAACTCCAGCGCCTGAGCACGGGCCTCCATGGCGGCACCGAATATGGGCCCAGCCCGACCGACAATATCCCAGATGCAGATGACGCGGCGCAGGCGCTGGCCTTCGGGCAGCTTGTCGATGCCGGATAGTTTGGCAATGGCCTTCAGTCTGTCGTTCACCGGCATATCGGCGTTCAGGCTGATCTCGGTCATCATCCGAACCAGCTCGGGAGTCAGCTCGATGCCGGGTAACAGGCGTTGGAACTCGGCCAGCTGCTCTGGGGTGAGCGATGAGGCGGGCTGCTTTTCCGCAGTGGCGACAGTGGGGATCAGCAGGGTAAAGGCCAGCAATAGCGCGGATAGGTGTTTCATTATTGTTCTCTCCGGTCGATCGGGCTATGCCCGACACACTAGGTGAACAGAGCATACAGGCGATAGACCGGTGAGTCGCGGAGCCTTGGCACTATGGTCGGCTGGTTAGCCTCTGGGCTGAAAACCCACCTTCACCACCGTGCCCGGGCGCAACCGCCGCCATAATCCGATACTAGATTTGGGCGTTGAGGGATTGGCCTGTGATGCCTTTTGCTGCCGGGCCGAGCAGGTACAGGTATGGGGCCAGAATATCCTCAGGGCGCTTCAGCTTGCTGGCGTCTTCCGCCGGGTAGGCCATGGCGCGCATTTTGGTGGCTGTGGCGCCCGGGTTGATGCAGTTGACCCGGATCGGTGCCACGTTCTCCAGTTCGTCGGCCAGTACCTGCATCAGCCCTTCGGTGGCAAACTTGCTCACCGCGTAGGCGCCCCAGAAAGCTCGGCCTTTACGGCCGACACTGGAAGTGGTGAACAGTACTGAGGCATCGGAGGAGTCTTTTAGCAGGGGCAGCAAGGCGCGGGTGAGGAAGAACGGCGCATTGATGTTGACCTGCATGACCGACTCCCAGGTGCCGTAGCTGTACTGATCCAGCGGAGTGATTTCGCCGAGAATCGAGGCGTTGTGCAAAATGCCATCCAGTCGGCCGAAGGCGTTGCCAAGCATGCCGGCCAGTTCCTCGTAGTCGGCGGGGCGAGCAACCTCCAGATTCACCGGAGCCAATGCTGGCTCAGGTGCTCCCATGGCGACAATTTCATCATACACGGCCTCCAGCTTTTCCTGAGTGCGGCCGAGTAGAATCACAGTGGCACCGTGTTTGGCCAGCGCCAACGCGGCGGCGCGGCCGATGCCATCACCGGCCCCGGTGACCATGATGATGCGGTCGTTGAATGCATTATCGGGGCATTGGTAGCTAGTGGCCGCTTGCTGAATGTCGGTCATGGTTCTTCCGGGAATTAAAGATTTAGTAATTGAGCAAGCTCAGCGGTGTCCGCCGCATACATATCTGCTCGCCATGTTTGCGGGTCTTCGCCTTCGCCGATATAGCCAAACAGTACGCCAATGGTTTTCATGCCGGCATTGCGGCCTGCGGCGATATCGCGGTCGTGGTCGCCCACATAAATGCAGCGCTGCGGTTCCACGCCCACCATTGCTGCGGCCTTTAGCAACCCTTCCGGGTGTGGCTTGCGTTTGGCCACATTATCCGGGCAGATCACGGGGCCAACCCGGTCGGCCAGTTTCAGGCCAGCCAGCAAAGGTGTGGTGAAGCGTTCCGGCTTGTTAGTGACAATGCCCCACGGGATATGGCTGGCTTCAAGTTTATCCAGCACTTTATCCATGCCAGCAAACAGTTGGCTGCCCACCGTCAGGTGATCCACATAGCGGTTCAGAAACTCGTTTAGCACTGCATCGAATGCTGCTTCCCCTGGGTTGCCGCCGAAGCCGGCATGCACCACGGCACGGGCACCATTGGATACCTGAGCGCGAATTTTTTCATAGCCAAGGGCAGGCTTGCCAGCTTCGGCCAGCATGGTATTCAACACGGTATGAAAGTCTGGCGCGGTATCGACCAGCGTGCCGTCCAGATCAAAGAAAACTGCGTCTGCCATTACGCTTCTGCCTTGATGCAGTGCACCAGATAGTTCACCGACACATCCCGGTTCAGGCTGGCGTTGGCTGTGAACGGGTTGTACTGCATACCGCAGGTGTCTTTTAGCTGCAGGCCGGCGTCGCGGGCCCATCCGGCCAGCTCCGACGGCTTGATCAGTTTGGCGTATTCATGGGTGCCGCGCGGCAGCAGGCGCAGGATGTATTCGGCCCCGACAATGGCCAGAGCAAATGCTTTCGGGTTGCGATTGATGGTCGAGAAAAATACCTGGCCACCGGGTTTGACCAGCTTGGCACAGGCAGCAATAACTGCCCCTGGGTCCGGCACGTGCTCGAGCATTTCCAGGCAGGTCACAGCGTCGTACTGGCCGGCGCGCTCGATGGCAACTTCTTCCGCTGTGATGTTCAGGTACTCCACCTCAATGCCATCTTTCTGCGCATGCAAGCGTGCCACCGCCAGCGGCGCTTCGCCCAGATCAATGCCGGTGACGGTGGCGCCCAGCCGAGCCATGCCTTCTGACACCAAGCCACCGCCGCAGCCGATATCGATGACTTTTTTACCTTTCAGGCTGACTCGCTCGTCGATGTAATTCAGGCGCAGCGGGTTGATGTCATGCAGCGGACGGAACTCGGACTTCGGGTCCCACCAGCGCTCTGCCAGCGCTTCAAACTTGGCAATTTCAGCAGCATCGACGTTGCGGGCGCTCTGGTTCATGCGGATTCTCCACGGATACGGTCGCCCCAGGCGCGCGCGTCGCGCAATACCCGGGCCTCATTCAGGGTGGTGAGGGCGCGATCTTCCATCAACGCCCGGCCGGCCACAAAGGTGTGACTGATCTGCGCGCGGCTGGCGGAATAAACAATCTGTGCCACGGGGTCATACAGCGGCTGGGTTTCCACCGCGCCCAAGTCAAAGGCAATGATGTCAGCTTGCTTGCCAATAACCAGTGAACCCGTCTGGCTATCGATGCCCAGCGCGCGGGCACCGGCCAGGGTGGCCATTTCCAGCGCGGCAGCGGCGGGCAGGGCGGCAGCGTCCTGAGCCACGGCTTTGGCCAGCAGTGCAGCGGTCTTCATTTCGCCCTGCATATCCAGATCGTTGTTGCTGGCGGCGCCGTCAGTGCCCAGCGCCACATTGATGCCGGCATTGCGCAATCTCTCCACCGGGCAGAATCCGCTGGCCAGCTTCAGGTTGGACTCGGGGCAGTGCACTACCGACGTGCCGGTCTGTGCGAGAAGGGAGATCTCGTCATCGGTCAGCTGGGTCATGTGCACCGCTAGCAGGCGCGGGCCAAGCAGTCCCAGGCCATGCAGCCGGTCCAGCGGCCGGGCGCCGCCATCGGCGGTGGCCATCATGATCTCGCCGGCGGTTTCATGGATATGCATCATGATCGGCAGATCCAGCTCTTCGGCGTAGGTGAGCAGCTTCTGCAATGGCCCGTCTGAAACCGTATAGGGTGCGTGGGGGCCAAAGCCGATCTGGATCAGTGGCTCATGGCGCCAGTTGTCGTGCGCTGCCAGCGCCAGTCGCAGATAGTCATCCGGGCCCTGTGCCATAGGGGTGGGGAAGTCCAGCAGGGGCGAGAAAAGCACCGCCCGCAGGCCGGCTTCCTTGGCTGCCCGGGCGATGGCCTCGGGAAAGAAGTACATGTCGGCAAAGCAGGTGGTGCCGCTGCGAATCATTTCGGCGCAGGCGAAGCGGCTGCCGTCGTGGACGAACTCATCGCTGATCCATTTACCTTCGGCGGGCCAGATGTGCTGTTCCAGCCAGGTCATCAGTGGCAGGTCATCGGCCAGTCCGCGGAACAGGTTCATGGCGCTGTGGGTATGGGCGTTAATAAAGCCGGGGGTCAGGGCATGCTGGCCCAGGTGCAGCACTTTGCCTGCCCGCCAGCGGCCTTCTACCTGATCAGAGGGCAGAATATCGGCGATCAGGCCATCGCGGACCACGATGGCATGGTTATTCAGGGTGCCGGTGCCTTCTACCGGAATAATCCAGCGGGCATGGATGATCAGGTCAGCGGCGGTCATGGTGACTCCGGTTGGGGCAGTGGAGGGCGCAGTATATGTAGGAGAGGCTTCAGTCGCGAGGTTTTAACGGGTGTTTGCTAGTGAACCTGTCCGGGTTCGACCCTGACCCTCGTCGGCTCGGTGTCTCCCTTAGGCGTGAACGCCACCATAATCCGCAGGGTGACTCAGCGTAGCGGGCACCCCGGAGGATTATGGCGGCGGTTACGCCCGGGCACGGTGGTGAGCGTGGTGCAGTGTGGTATGATTCTGCGCTTTCCGGCCGGCCTGGCCGACGCTGTTCAGGGGATATAAAAGAGCAATGACGGATCTCGCTAAAGAAGTCACCCCGGTCAATATCGAAGACGAGCTAAAGCAGTCCTACCTCGACTACGCCATGAGCGTTATCGTCGGGCGGGCCCTGCCAGATGTGCGCGACGGCCTCAAGCCGGTGCATCGCCGCGTTCTGTTCGCCATGCACGAGCTCGGTAATGACTGGAACAAGGCCTACAAGAAGTCCGCCCGCGTGGTTGGTGACGTAATCGGTAAGTACCACCCCCATGGTGATTCCGCCGTCTACGACACCATTGTTCGTATGGCCCAGCCATTCTCCCTGCGCCACATGCTGGTCGATGGTCAGGGTAACTTTGGTTCCATCGATGGCGATAGCGCTGCCGCCATGCGATACACCGAAGTGCGCATGTCCAAGATCGCCCATGAATTGCTGGCCGATCTGGAAAAAGAAACCGTCGATTACGTGCCCAACTACGACGGCACCGAGATGATTCCGGCGGTGATGCCTACCCGGGTGCCTAACCTTCTGGTCAATGGCTCCTCGGGTATTGCCGTGGGTATGGCCACCAATATTCCGCCACACAATCTGGCTGAAGTGGTTGATGCCTGTCTGGCGCTGATAGACGACAGCGAGCTCACCGTTGACGACTTGATGGAGTACGTCAAAGGCCCGGATTTCCCCACATGGGGCATTATCAACGGTCGTGCCGGTATCGTTCAGGCTTACCGTACCGGTCGTGGTCGCATTTACATGCGCGCCCGAGCGCATATTGAAGACACCGATAAGTCTGGCAAGCAGGCCATCATCGTCACCGAGATTCCCTATCAGGTGAACAAGGCTCGCTTGATCGAAAAGATCGCCGAGCTGGTCAAGGACAAAAAACTCGAAGGCATCACTGAGCTGCGTGACGAATCCGATAAGGACGGCATGCGCATCGTGATCGAGTTGCGGCGTGGTGAAAACACCGACGTGGTGCTGAACAATCTGTACTCGCAAACGCAGATGGAGAGCGTGTTCGGTATCAACATGGTGGCGCTGGTGGATGGCCAGCCGCGCACCCTGAATCTGAAGGAAATGATCGAGGCGTTTGTTCGTCATCGCCGCGAAGTGGTTACCCGCCGCACGGTGTTCGAGCTGCGTAAGGCGAGAGAAAAGGGCCACATACTGGAAGGTTTGGCTGTGGCGCTGGCCAATATCGATCCGGTGATTGAGCTAATCAAGCAATCGCCCAGCGGCGCCGAGGCAAAAGAGCGTTTGATCGCCACAGCATGGGCGCCCGGTAATGTGATTCAAATGCTTGAGCGTGCCGGTGGTGAAGATGCATGCCGCCCGGATGGACTTGATCCGTCCCTCGGTCTGCGCAATGGAAAATATTATCTATCCACGGAACAGGCTCAGGCCATTCTTGATCTGCGCCTGCAGAAACTGACCGGCATGGAGCAGGAAAAGCTGGTTCTTGATTATCAGGACCTGCTCGACAAGATTGCCGAGCTCGGTCTGATTCTGGCTGATCCGCAGCGTCTGCTGCAGGTGATTCGCGACGAGCTGGCTGCGGTTCGCGAGGAATATGCGGACGAGCGTCGTACCGAGATCCAGACCTCCCGCGCTGATTTCAGCATGGAAGACTTGATCGCCGAAGAAACCGTGGTGGTGACTTTCTCCCACGGTGGTTACGCCAAAATGCAGCCGATCGACACCTACCGTGCGCAAAAACGCGGTGGCCGTGGCAAGGCAGCAACTGCAGTAAAAGATGAAGATTATGTCGAGCATCTGCTGGTGGCCGGCACCCATGACACCCTGCTGTGCTTCACCAATATCGGCAAGGTGTTCTGGCTGCGCGTTTATGAGCTACCCCAGGGTGGCCGTAACTCACGTGGCAAACCGATCGTCAATTTAATTCCGGCTTTGCAGGCGGGCGAGCGCATTACCGCCATTCTGCGCATGGATCCGGAAATGATGCGCCAGCAATCCGCTGTCGATGACGAAGATGAAAGCGAAGCTGATGTTGTTGATGTGGTAGAGGAAGACGGTGCAGACGAGGTCGTTGCCGACACCGTGCCAGGGCCGTTCATCTTTATGGCCACCTCCAACGGTATGGTTAAACGCACTCAGCTGGCCAAGTTTGCCCGGCCGCGCAGCAACGGCCTGATCGCCGTGCGCCTGCAGGAAGGTCAGAGCCTGGTTAACGTTGCGGTTACCCAGGGTGACGAAGACGTCATGCTGGTAGCTGGCAACGGCAAGGTGGTGCGCTTCCGTCAGGCCGCTGTGCGGGTCATGGGCCGTACCGCCCGTGGCGTGCGCGGTATGAAGATTGCTGCAGGTGAAGAAATCATTGCCATGATTATTCCTCAGGAGGGTGGCCAGCTGCTGACCTCCTCCGAAAAAGGCTACGGTAAGCGTACCGGCGTCGACGAGTTCCCAACCAAAGGCCGCGGCACTCAGGGTGTTATCGGCATGGTGGTCAACGACCGTAATGGCGTACTGATCGGCGCTACCCAGGTGTTTGGCGGTGAAGACATCATGCTGATCTCTAATCAGGGCACACTGGTGCGTACCCGGGTCGATGAAGTCAGCTTGCTTAGCCGTAATACTCAGGGTGTCACCTTGATCAAACTGGGCAAGGAAGAACACCTCGTCGGCGTCGAGCGCATTCCGGAACTGGAAGGCGTGGAAGAAGAAATCGACGAAGACGACGAAGCAGAATCCTGATCCAGGAGCGGCTATAGGGGCGACTGAAGTTGCCCCTGTAGCTGTTCCTGCGGGGTGCTACCAATAACCTCTATCCCGGAGCTGACTTACTCCATGACTCGCGCCTTCAACTTTTGTGCAGGACCGGCTGCATTGCCGGAAGAAGTTCTTCAACAGGCCCGCGATGAACTGCTCGACTGGCAAGGCACCGGCATGTCGATCATGGAGATGAGTCACCGCTCCAAAGAATACGTCGCCATTGCCGATGCTGCCGAGCAGGATTTGCGCGAGCTGCTTGGCATTAGTAACGATTACGCCGTGCTGTTTCTGCAGGGTGGGGCCAGCCAGCAGTTCTCAATGATCCCCATGAATCTGCTTAACAGCGGTGAAACCGCAGACTACGTCAACACCGGACAGTGGTCGATCAAGGCCATTGCTGAAGCAAAACGTTTTGGCAATATCAATGTCGTGGCCAGCGCCGAAGACAAGAACTTCTCCTATGTCCCGGCACAAAGTAGCTGGAATGAATCAAAAGACGCGGTCTACCTGCACTACACACCGAACGAAACTATCGGCGGTGTGGAGTTCCCGTTTATTCCGCAAACCGACAAGCCGCTAGTGGCTGATTATTCCTCTTCGATTCTGTCGCGACCGCTGGATGTAAATCGCTATGGCCTCATCTACGCCGGCGCCCAGAAAAACATCGGTCCTGCGGGTATTGTTGTAGTGATCATCCGGCGTGATCTGATCGGTCGTGTTACAGGTTTGCCAGCGATGCTGGATTACAAGATTCATGCTGACAATGGCTCCATGTACAACACGCCGCCGACCTATTCCTGGTATCTGGCAGGTCTGGTATTTAAGTGGCTCAAGCGCCAGGGTGGCCTCGCCGTCATGGCTGAGATTAACGACCGTAAGGCGCAAAAGCTGTACGGTTATATCGACGCTAGCGAATTTTATAGCAACCCGGTGAACCCGGCAGATCGCAGTTGCATGAACGTACCCTTCGTGCTCGCCGATTCGCTGCTGGACAAGCAGTTTCTGCAACAGGCAGACGCTGCGGGGCTGCTCAATCTGGCCGGCCACCGCTCTGTTGGTGGTATGCGCGCCAGTATTTATAACGCAGTGCCAGAAACAGCAGTGGATGCACTGATTGAATTCATGCAGGACTTTGCAAAGCGGAACGGCTGATGAGCAAGCAACCGACACTGGAACAACTGCGGGCGCAAATCGATGCGCTGGATGAAAAGCTACAGGGCCTGATCAATGAGCGTGCCTCTCTGGCGCAGTCCGTGGCGTCAGTGAAGCGGGCGGAAGAGGGCGGCGAACCGATTTTTTATCGCCCTGAGCGCGAAGCTCAAGTGCTGCGCATGGTTAAGGAGCGCAATCAGGGGCCGCTTGACGGTGAAGTGATTGCCCGTTTGTTCCGTGAGGTCATGAGTGCTTGTCTGGCGCTGGAACAGCCCATGAAAGTGGCGTTCCTCGGCCCGGAAGGTACTTTCACCCATCAGGCAGTGCTGAAGCATTTCGGCAATGGCGTAACAGCAGTGCCGATGAACGCTATTGATGAAGTATTCCGTGAAGTGGATGCCGGTGCGGCAAATTACGGTATCGTCCCGGTGGAAAACTCCACAGAAGGGGTGGTTACCCATACGCTGGATACGTTTATGGAATCCGGCCTGAAGATCTGCGGCGAAGTAGAGCTGCGTATTCACCATCATCTGATGATCGGCCCGGCTACCCGCCGCGATAGCATCAGCCGCATCTACTCACACCAGCAGACTCTGGCCCAGTGCCGGAAATGGCTCGACAGCCACATGCCTAATGCGGAGCGCATTGCCGTTGCTTCCAATGCTCAGGCGGCAAAACGTTTGAAAGACGAATGGAATGCCGCTGCGATTGCCGGCGAAATGGCTGCCGAGCTGTACGGCATGGAAGTGATCCATCGCAACGTGGAAGATCGGCCAGATAACACCACTCGCTTTATTATTATCGGCAAGCAGGACACGCCAACTTCTGGTAAAGATAAAACCAGTATTATGGCCAGTGGCAAGAATCGTCCCGGTCTGCTGTATAGCGTACTGGAGCCGTTCAAGCGTCATGGTGTCAATCTGACACGGCTGGAATCGCGGCCGTCCCGTGCAGAAAAATGGAATTACGTTTTCTTTATTGATTTTGAAGGTCATCGCGACGACCCGGGTGTGCAGAATTTGCTGGCGGAGCTGGAAGCGGACTCGCTGAATATCCGTTTTCTCGGCTCCTATCCGAAAGCGGTCCTCTGATCAGGAGACAGCACCATGAGCTGCGATTTCATTGCCTTGGCAACCCCCGGCGTGCAAACGCTCAAGCCCTATGCGGTTGGCAAACCGACTGAAGAGCTGGAGCGTGAACTGGGCATCAAGAACATCGTCAAGCTGGCCAGCAATGAAAATCCGCTGGGGCCGGGCAAGTTGGCCTTGCATGCGGCTCGTCAGGCACTGGAGAGCCTGCACCTGTATCCGGATGGTGCCGGCTTTTATCTCAAGGATGCGCTGCGCGAAAAGTTCGGTCTGCGCCCTGAACAACTCACCCTGGGCAACGGCTCCAATGATTTACTTGAGCTGATTGGTCGTGGTTTTCTCAATCGCGGCGATGAGGTGATTTTTTCTCAGCATGCCTTTGCCGTCTATATGCTGGTCACACTGGGCTGTTCCGCCAAACCTGTGGAAGTTCCGGCCCGGCTGTTTGGTCACGATCTCGCCGCCATGGCAGATGCCATTACCGAGCGGACCAGGATTATTTTTATCGCCAACCCGAATAACCCCACCGGCACCTGGTTTCATCGTCAGGCGTTGGAAAGCTTTATGCAGCGTGTGCCTGAAGAAGTGTTGGTGGTGTTGGATGAGGCTTATGTCGAGTACGTCGAGGAAGAGGGCTACCCGAACGGCTTTGAGTTTGTTGATCGCTATCGCAACCTGATCGTTACTCGTACCTTCTCGAAGATGTATGGTTTGGCCGGTTTGCGTGTTGGCTACGCCGTGGCCAACCCGGAAATTACTAACGTGCTGAATCGTGTGCGCCAGCCGTTTAACGTCAATGCACCGGCGCTTGCCGCCGCAGCCGCTGCGCTGAACGATGACAATTACATCGAAGACAGCAAAAGCGAAAACACCTCGGGCCTGGTGCAAATTGTCGAAGGCCTGCAGGCACTTAATCTGCACGCCATCCCTTCAGTGGCTAATTTTATTGCCTTCGATTGTGGTCGACCGGCGCAACCGATTTATGAAGCGCTGCTGCACGAAGGTGTGATCGTTCGGCCCATTGGTGGCTACGGCATGCCAAACCATTTGCGCGTCTCCATCGGCCTCGGTGAACAGAACAACCGCTTCCTCAAGGCCCTGGAGAAGGTGCTTAATGTTTAACCGCGTAGCCATTATTGGTCTTGGTCTGATTGGCGGATCTCTGGCTGCGGCCATCCGCGCCCATGGTCTGGCCACAACTATTGTTGCTGGTGCTCGTTCTGAGAGGACGCTGGAGCGCGGCAAGCTACTCGGTCTGATTGATGATGGCAGCACCGATTTCGCCGCAGCAGTTAAGGGTGCTGATCTGGTGTTTTTGGCGGTGCCGGTATCCAGCATGGCCGACAGCATGGCGAAAATGGCGCCGGGCTTGAGTGATACGGTCATTATTACGGATGGTGGCAGCGTCAAAGGCAAGGTGATCGACGCCGCTGTTAATAGTATCCCTGAGCACATTAGCCGCTTTGTGCCCGGCCACCCGATTGCTGGCAAGGAAAAAAGCGGTGTTGATGCTGCGGACGCGCGGCTATATCAGAATCACCGGGTTATTCTCACGCCGACGGCACAGACTGATGTTCAGGCCACGGAGAAAGTGCGTGCCCTGTGGGCCGCTGTGGGTGCCGAAGTACTGACCATGGCGCCGGACGAACACGACCGGGTGCTGGCAGAAACCAGTCACTTGCCACACCTGCTGGCGTTTTCTCTGGTCGATACCCTGGCCCGGCAGGGCGACTCGCTAGATATCTTCCGCTATGCTGCCGGCGGTTTTCGTGACTTCACCCGGATCGCCTCTAGCGACCCGCTGATGTGGCACGACATTTTTAAAGAAAATCGAGAATCGGTCCTGCGGGCCGTGGATCTGTTTCAGCAGGGGTTGGCGAGCTTTCGTCAGGCGGTAGAGCAGGGTGACAGTGACGACCTGCTGGCCATCATGACCAGAGCTAACAGTGCCCGGGCCCACTTCCTGGCCCTTTCGGCGCGCACCTCTTATACCGCGGCCCTGCAACTCAACGACGATAGAACTAACGCTACAGCGAGTGACAACACTGCCATGAGTAACACTGCTTCCGCCGGCCATGGTCGCCGGGTCGAGTTCCACCTACAGCCCGGCGGTGCCCTGAATGGTTCCCTGCGGGTCCCGGGCGATAAGTCCATCTCGCATCGCTCGATCATGCTCGGGGCGCTGGCCGACGGCATCACCGAAATAGAAGGCTTTCTGGAAGGCGAAGACGCACTCGCTACTCTGCAGGCGTTTCGTGATATGGGCGTGGTCATTGAAGGGCCCAGCGCCGGCCGCGTACGCGTCCATGGCGTTGGTCTGCATGGCCTCAAGGCGCCCAGCGGCACTCTTTATATGGGCAACTCTGGCACTTCCATGCGTCTGCTGATGGGTTTGCTGTGTGGCCAGCCATTCAATACCGAGCTGACCGGAGACGCCTCGCTTAGCAAACGCCCCATGGAGCGTGTTGCCAAACCACTGCGGGAAATGAACGCAGCTATCGCTACCACCGGCAAGGGTACGCCGCCTGTGCATATCAGCGGCAGCCAGCAGCTTAAGGGCATCCATTACGACTTGCCGGTGGCTTCCGCCCAGGTCAAGTCAGCCATTTTATTGGCTGGCTTGTATGCCGAAGGCGAAACCTCGGTGACCGAGCCAGCCCCCACCCGCGACCACACCGAGCGCATGCTGGCGGGCTTCGGCTATCCGGTCAGTCGTGACGGCGCCACCAGTAAGGTTAGCGGCGGCGGCAAGCTCAGCGCTTGCTCGCTGGAAGTCCCGGCGGATATTTCCTCGGCGGCCTTCTTTTTGGTTGGAGCCTCGATTGCCGAGGGCTCCGAGCTGCTGTTGCGTCACGTCGGCATCAATCCCACCCGCACCGGTATCATCGATATTCTCAAGCTGATGGGGGCAGATATTACCCTTGAAAATCAGCGTGATGCGGGCGGTGAGCCGGTTGCGGATATTCGTGTCAAAAGTGCCAAGCTAAAGGGCATTACCATCCCTGAAGAGCTGGTACCACTGGCCATCGACGAGTTTCCGGTGCTGTTTATCGCCGCTGCTAATGCGCAGGGGGATACCATCCTGCATGGCGCTGAAGAGCTGCGCGTCAAGGAATCGGACCGTATTCAGGTGATGGCAGACGGCCTCACCACGGTGGGTATTGAAAACGAAGTCTATGCGGACGGCATCCGTATCCGCGGCGGCCAGTATGGCGGGGGTGAAGTCTATGCCCATGGCGACCATCGCATTGCCATGAGCTTTGCCATCGCCTCATTGCGAGCTACGGCACCGATCCTGGTCCACGACTGTGCCAATGTCGCCACCTCGTTCCCCAGCTTTGCCGAGCTTGCCAGCGCCGCCGGCCTGAATCTGTCTGTGGTGGAAGACTGATGGCCGCCGCTTCGATGGCAAAGGTCATTACCATTGACGGCCCGGTATCCTCGGGAAAGGGCACCATCGCCCGTAAGGTAGCCCAGCGGCTTGGCTGGCATCTCCTTGATTCTGGAGCACTTTATCGTTTGTTGGGGCTGCATGCCCGCAACCTGGGGGTGTCGCTGGAAGTGCCGGAAGGTCTGGTGCCGCTGGCCCGTGAGCTGCCGTGCCGCTTTGTTGAGCAGAACGGCGAGCTGCTGATCGAGTTGGACGGAGTAGACGTGTCCGACTACCTGCGCACCGAGGAAGTGGGCGAGCTGGCCAGCCGGGTGGCTGTTCATCAGCCGGTCCGTGATGCGCTGTTGGCCCGTCAGCAGGCCTTTGCCCAGTCCCCTGGTCTGATTGCCGACGGCCGCGACATGGGTACCGTGGTATTTCGTAACGCCCCCCTCAAAATCTACCTCACCGCCAGCCCCGAGGAGCGTGCCCGTCGGCGCTATAACCAGTTGAAGGAAAAGGGGTTTGATGCTAATCTCGCCGCCCTCGTTGAGGACATCCGCAACCGGGATGAGCGGGACATGGGTCGTGATGTGGCACCGTTGAAGCCAGCAGAAGATGCGCTGGTGGTCGACAGTACCGACATGACAATCGATGCCGTATTGCACCGGATTCTCAGCGAAGCACAACAACGAAACCTCGTTTGATGTGCAAGCGGATCGGTTGACGCGCGGTCGCCAAAGTAAACCAGCAAGGCCGTCGATCAACTTAACTTAAAGCTGCCCGTATCTGCTGGCTGATATGGTTAACATGTGAGTACAACCCAATGAGCGAATCTTTCGCCGAACTGTTTGAAGAAAGTCTGAAGTATCTCGACGTTGCCCGTGGTGCGATTATTCGCGGCACCGTGGTAGCCATCGACAGCGATTGGATCACCGTTAATGCCGGACTGAAGTCCGAAGGTGTGATCGCACGCGAAGAATTTCTTAGTGAGCGTGGTGAGCTGGAAATCAACGTAGGCGACGAAGTTGAAGTTGCCGTTGATGCCATCGACGATGGCATGGGCTTCACCCGCCTGTCGCGCGAAAAAGCCAAGCGCGCCGAAATCTGGGGCGAACTCGAAGAAGCCTTCGAGAAGACCGCCATCGTTAAAGGTATCATCAGTGGCAAGGTCAAGGGCGGTTTCACCGTCGACGTCGGTCTTATCCGCGCGTTCCTGCCAGGCTCTCTGGTCGATATCCGTCCGGTGCGCGACGTCGCTCACCTGGAAGGCAAAGAGCTGGACTTCAAAGTTATCAAGCTCGATGCCAAGCGCAACAACGTGGTTGTTTCCCGCCGCGCAGTTATGGAAGCCGAACACAGTGCCGAGCGCGATCAGCTGCTCGAGTCGCTGCAGGAAGGCATGGTTGTTAAAGGTATCGTCAAGAACCTCACCGATTACGGTGCGTTTGTTGATCTGGGCGGCATCGACGGCCTGCTGCACATCACCGATATGGCCTGGAAGCGCATCAAGCATCCGTCCGAGATCGTTGAAGTTGGTCAGGAAATCGAAGTCAAGGTACTCAAGTTTGACCGTGACAAGATGCGCGTCTCCCTTGGCCTCAAGCAGCTGGGCGAAGATCCGTGGCACGACATCGTGGCCCGCTACCCACAGGGTGCCAAGGTCAAGGCCAAGATCACCAACCTTACCGACTACGGCTGCTTTGCCGAAATCGAAGAGGGTGTGGAAGGTCTGGTGCACGTATCCGAAATGGATTGGACCAACAAGAACATTCACCCATCCAAAGTCGTTTCCATTGGCGACGAAGTGGATGTGATGATCCTCGACATCGAGCAGGACCGTCGCCGCATTTCCCTGGGTATCAAGCAGTGCCAGGCGAATCCGTGGGAGTCCTTCGGTACCAAGTACCAGAAAGACGACAAAGTCAGCGGCAAGATCAAGTCGATCACCGATTTCGGTATCTTCATTGGCCTGGAAGGCGGCATCGATGGTCTGGTGCACCTGTCTGACATCTCCTGGGAAGAGACCGGCGAAGATGCAGTGCGCAAGTTCGCCAAGGGCGACGAGCTGGAAACTGTCATTCTGTCCATCGACCCGGAGCGTGAGCGCATCTCCCTGGGCGTGAAGCAATTGACAGGCGATCCGTTCGGTCAGTATGTTGCTGAGAATGACCGTAACGCTATCGTCAAAGGCACTGTGGCTGCTGTAGACCAGAAGGCTGCTACCATCACTCTGGCTGAAGGTATCGAAGGCAGCTTGAAGGCCTCTGAAATGTCTCGTGATCGCGTTGACGATCTGTCTGCCGTCCTTAAGGTCGGTGACGAAGTCGAAGCCAAGATCATTGCTGTGGATCGTAAGAACCGTGCCATCACTCTGTCCGTGAAAGCCAAGGACATGAAGGATGAGGCGGAAGCGGTAGACAGTCTGCGTCAGGACGCTCAGGCACCGAAGACCATCGGTGATCTGATCAAGGCACAGATGGGCGGTAACGAGTAACAAACTCTGCCGTAGGAGCTTTGCTCCTACGGCAGTACTCACAGGGAACTGGACATGGCGCTTACCAAGTCAGAACTGATCGAACGTATCTCCGCTCGTCAGGCTCAATTGTCACCCCGTGATGTTGAACTCGCTGTTAAAACCATGATCGAGGAAATGGCCAATGCTCTTGCTGAAGGCGGGCGCATTGAGATTCGTGGCTTCGGTAGTTTCTCCCTCCATTTTCGTGCTCCGCGTGTGGGCCGCAACCCGAAAACCGGGGCGTCGGTCGAGCTGCAGGGCAAATACGTTCCCCACTTCAAACCTGGTAAAGAGCTGCGTGAGCGGGTCAATCAGGCCATGGAAGAATCACAGAGCACCGATACTGTCTGACGGAGGTTCACGGTGAACCAGCCTGAGTGGTGGCTCCTGTTTTTTGTTGCCATTGTTATTGGCTACATCATGGGTCGTCGCGATGGACGTCGTCGCCGTCGGCGCAGTGAAGAAAACCTCTCTCGAGATTATATTCGCGGTCTCAACTATTTTCTCAATGAACAGCCCGACAAGGCGATCGAGATTTTCGTCAAAAGTCTGGCGGTCAGTGAACACACCCTTGAAACCCACCTGGCTCTGGCTCGGGTATTCCGTCGCCGCGGCGAGCTGGACCGTGCCACCTTGATTCACAGTAATCTGCTTGATCACCCAACCCTGCCGAAGGCAGCCCGTGATGATGTGCAGGTTGAATTGGCGCAGGACTTTCTCTCTGCCGGCGTACTTGATCGTGCGGAAGAAATTCTTCAGCAGCTTTTGGAGCGCGGCAGTCGTCATGATGCTCCGGTGATGCGCTTGCTGTTGTCGGTATTTGAGCAGGAGCGCGACTGGCACAGCGCGATCAATATTGCCGAACGCTTGCTCAATACAGATAAAAGCGCCGCGCCGCTGTTGGCTCAGTATCACTGTGAACTGGCAGAGCGCCTGATCGACCAAAAGGAAAGCAATGCGGCCCGCCGCAGTCTGCGCCGCGCCCTGCAGCTGGATAGCCAGTGCGTCCGCGCCAGCCTTTTGCAGGGCAAACTGGAACTGGCGGAAAGTCGCTGGGAGGCAGCAGTGCGAGCTCTGCGCCGGGTTCGCCGTCAGGATGCGGCCTGCTTTGATGAGGTGCTGGATGATTTGGAGCGCTGCTACACAGAGCTGGATCGTCTTGAGCAGTTTACCCAGTATCTTGGTCGGCTGTGCGTTGAAGCGCCAAGTAACGCCATAGTCCTGAAGTTGGCGGAGCGACTGCGCAGCCAGTTTGGTGACCAGGCTGCGGCATTGTTTATTTCTGATCACGTTAAAGCTAACCCGACCCTGCAAGGCCTGAAAAAGATTATCGAGATCCAGGCCCGTTCTGCTGGTAGTCAGGATCCGCTGACGGTGCTCAAGCAACTGGCCGACCAGTTACTACACCAGAAAACTCTTTATCAGTGCCGTGACTGTGGATATGAAACCCAGCGGCGCCTGTGGCAATGTCCGTCCTGCAAACACTGGGGCACGGCGAAGCCCCATCCTCATCGGGATATCTGAATGAATCGTTCACCAATCATTGTGGCACTGGATTATCCGTGCCTTGCTGATGCTGTTGCTCTGGCACAGCAACTTGATCCTGCCTGCGTACGGTTGAAGGTTGGCAAGGAGCTTTTCACCCGCGAGGGGCCGGCGGTGGTAGAGGCGTTACAACAGCTCGGCTTCGAGCTGTTTCTTGACCTGAAATTTCACGACATTCCCAATACCGTCGCGGCGGCGCTGAAAAGTGCGGCCGCTTTGGGTGTATGGATGGTCAACGTCCACGCCAGCGGCGGCCGGCGCATGATGGAAGCGGCCAGTGAAGCGCTGGCCAGTGGCCACAGTAGGCCACTGCTTACCGCAGTCACTGTGCTGACCAGCATGAGCGATCAGGATCTGGCCGAAATCGGCATCAGCGTGCCCGCCGCCGAGCAGGTCAAGCGCCTCGCTCTGTTGGCCAAGGATTGCGGTGTCGACGGTGTGGTGTGTTCCGCTCAGGAAGCGCCAATGCTTACCGAGGCCTGCGGCCCTGACTTTCTCAAAGTCACTCCAGGAATACGCCCCGCTGGCAGCGCCGCTGGTGATCAGCGCCGTATCGTTACCCCGCCGCAGGCCCTGGAACTGGGCGTCAGCCACATGGTTATTGGCAGACCTATTACCGGGGCGCCATCACCGACACAGGCCGTAGCGGAAATCCTGCAAAGTCTGCAAGGCCAGTAGCACAGCAACAGGGCAGGGAGGCGCACAAACGACTCCCTGTGCCAGCGGCACACTGGGTCTCCCTAAACATAAGGAGATACCCATGAGCCAAATCCAGCATTCAAACCTTGCGCGGCTTAAGCCGCTCCTTCAGGGCCTGTGCCTGGTTTTCACGCTGTTGTTCGCAGTCGCTGCGCCGCAGGCATACGCGGCGGGTAAGGAGCCGGCAATTCAGGCGGCCCCGGTGGTCAACATCAACAGCGCCAGCGCCGCTGAACTGTCCGAAGTGCTGGTCGGTGTAGGCCTGAAGAAGGCTGAGCTGATTGTCGGCTGGCGTGAAAAGAACGGCCCCTTCAAAAGCGCGGAAGATCTGGCCAACGTCAAAGGTATTGGCCCCAGTACCATTGATAAAAACCGCTCCCGTATCAAGCTCTAGCAGCGGTTTGCTGTAGGGGCGGCTTAAGCCGCTCCTACAATCTACGGTCAATCCGGGTTAGAATCGGCGGTCATCACCCAGCCGACAGACAATGGATAGTGATTGACTGATGACGACACTGATTTCCCGGTTTTACCGTTTTACGTTGGCAGGATGCCTGTTGGTTGTATTGGCCGGTTGCACGGTATTCCCCGGCTCCCATCTGAAGGTCGACAAGCCGGAGCACTCCAACGCCGCTGAGCTGTCTGATATCGTTCGTGTACATGCCATTGATACGGGCCTGCTCAGCGCTGAGCCTGCGGCTCGCCCTCAACTGCCGGACACCCTGCTCCAGCAGTCGGAAGTTTACGATTATCTGGTTGGCCCCGGTGATGTGCTTAACATTACTATCTGGGGTCATCCTGAGCTGACCATTCCCGCAGGCTCAATGCGTAGCGCCGAAGAGGCGGGTAACTGGGTCCACGCGGATGGCACCATTTTTTATCCTTATGTCGGCAAGATTGAAGTTGCCGGCCTGAACGTCGCTACTATTCGTGACCTTATCGCGGAAAAGCTTCGTCGCTATATCGAAGACCCTCAGGTAGATGTGTCCGTAGCGGCATTTCGCTCCCAGCGTGTGTATGTCACCGGTGCAGTGGGAAGCCCAGGCCCGGTGCCGGTGACTAATGTGCCGCTGCGTATGCTGGATGCACTGATTGCTGTTGGCGATGTTTCTGCCGACGCCGACTGGCAGCGTGCTGTATTAACGCGTGATGGCAAGAAATATCAGCTGTCGCTGTCTTCCCTGTTTGTGGATGGCGATACCCGGCAGAATATTCTGCTGCAACACGGCGATGTGCTGCACTTGCCCAATAACAAGGATGGCAAGGTATTTGTTTTGGGTGAGGTGAACAAGCCTGCCTCAGTGGTGATGGATCGCAATGGTCTGACTCTGGCTGGTGCGCTAGCTGATGCGGGCAGTATCCGCGAATTGTCAGCCAATGCTCGCGGCATTTTTGTTATGCGTGCCGGCGAAGAAAATGGTGAGCCACGTATTGATGTATTCCAGCTTAATGCCCGTAGTGCAACCGCGTTGGTATTAGCAGATCACTTCCAGATGCAGCCCCGCGATATTGTTTACGTCACCGCGGCACCGATTGCCCGCTGGAACCGCATCATTAGCAACCTGTTGCCGACAGTTAACGCGCTGTATCTAGGTGTTCGGGTCAATGAAGAAATTCGCGACCTGTAATGGCGGTCTGGCTGATGTATACAAGCCATGTTTGAAAAGATAGTGGTGGTGTGCACCGGAAATATCTGTCGTAGCCCAACAGCAGCGGCCATGCTTGCTGCCGCTGCGCCGGATAAACAAATCAGCTCCGCTGGCCTTGCCGCTCTGGTCGATCATGAGATGGATGGTGCCGCCCGCGAAGTGGCCGAAGCCCATGGCCTTTGTTGCCCGCCCCATCAGGCACGGCAACTGGATAGTGCTATTAGTAGTGGCGCAGATCTGTTGCTGGTAATGGATAAGCGGCAGCGTAACGAATTGATGCAGCGTTTCCCCATGGTCAGCGGAAAAACTTTTCTGCTCAGTCACTGGAACGGCGGTCACGATATTCCAGACCCTTACCAGCGCGACCGGGAAACCTTTGAGTATGTGTACAAGTTGATGGAGCAAGCCAGCAATGCCTGGCTCGCTCGCCTCTGACAAAAGGAATGCGAGATGTCCGCAATTGGACCGGAAGCCCAAGGCGCCCAGCGCCAGGATGATGAAATCGACCTGCAAAAATTGCTGGGTGCAGTGCTTGATAACAAGCTGCTGATTATTGCTATTACGGCATTGGCGTTTTTGCTGGGCGTGTTCCATGCGTTTACCGCCACGCCAATCTATCAGGCAGACGCGTTGCTGCAGATTGAGAAGCAGGCAGGCATGCCTGGATTCGCCGAAATGTCCAAAGTACTCGATCAGGACAACTCCACCGCCGGCGAAATAGAGATTCTGCGTTCCCGTATGGTGCTGGGTGATGCAGTGGATTCTTTGGGCATGTCGGTAAGGCTGAGTCGTAAAAGCACGCCACTAATCGGACGCTTTACCAAGCCAGCTCCAGCAGCCGAGCCTGGTCCAATTTTTGCCGCTCTGGTTGATGCCAAGACCGATATTCGTGTGGCTGACTTTGTTGTGCCGGCAGCCTTGGAAGGCAGGCAGTTTACTCTGCAGCCGGACCCTGAGAGTGGCGAGGGCGGTTATCGTCTGTTGCTTGGTCAAAAGTTCATTCTTAGTGGGATGGCGGGCCAGTCAGTTAGTTCTGAAGATGGTGGTGTCATGTTGAAGCTGGATACTTTCAGTATGGCTCCGGGTGACACCGTTCTGCTTGGCAAGCAGCCCCGCCTTGCCTTGATAAGAGCCTTGCGTGGTGGTCTGTCCGTGTCCGAGCAGGGTCGTGGTAGCGGCATTCTGAATATTTCTTTTACTGGCCCATCGCAGCGAGGCAATCGCGCTATTCTTGATGCCATCGCCGAAGCTTATCTGATGCAGAACGTCAAAAGACTGTCTGCGGAAGTAGAAAAGAGTCTGGACTTCCTTGGTCAGCAATTGCCGGAGATTCGCGCCAATCTTGAGCTGGCAGAAGACCGTCTGAATCAGTTCAGATTGGAAAGTGGTTCCATCGATATGTCATTCGAAACCAGTCAGGTGCTAACCAGTCTGGTGGCGCTTGAGGCCAAGCAGAGCGAGCTACGCTACAAGGAAAAGGAACTGGCCAGCCTGTACACCCGAGAGCACCCCCTGTTTCGTACCCTGATTCAGCAACAACAGAATGTTGCCCAGGAAATTGAAAAGCTGTCGGAGCAGATGCGTGATCTGCCGGATACCCAACAGGAAGTACTGCGCCTGACACGGGATGTGCAGGTTAATCAGGAAATCTATGTACAGATGCTGAACAAGTCCCAGGAGCTGCGTGTAGTAAGAGCGGGCACCGTGGGTAACGTACGCATTATTGACGAGGCCGTGAGCTCGCCGTGGCCGATCAAGCCGCAGAAGAGTTTGATCGTCATGCTGGCAACCATGTTTGGCGCCGTTGCCAGCGTAGCTATTGTGCTGTTGCGGGCCGCTTTCCATCGTGGCATTGAAACCCCTGCACAGCTGGAGGAAACCGGCTTGCCGGTGTATGCCACTATTCCGCTATCTGATCAGCAGCATAAACTGAGCGATTGGCTGGACGGTAAGCTGCAAAACCTTAGCGCGAAAAGCGGATTGCTGGCGCTGGAAAATCCCGCCGACCCGGCTGTTGAAGCGTTACGTAGCCTGCGCACCAGTTTGCACTTTGCCATGATGGATGCGGGCAACCCTGTGATTATGGTCTCCGGCCCCAGTCCATCGGTGGGCAAGTCGTTCGTTTCGGCGAATTTGGCCGTGGCGCTGGCGCAGATTGGCCGTCGCGTGCTGCTGATTGATGGTGATATGCGTAAAGGCCACCTGCATAAGTATTTCAGTGTGCCGGTGGAAAGTGGCCTGTCTTCCTACCTGTCCGGTCAGAATAGCCTTGAGCATGTGACCCACAAAACTGCCATCGACAACGTCGACTTTATGGCCCGCGGCGTGGTGCCGCCTAATCCTGCGGAACTGCTCATGCACAGCCGCTTTGCCGAGCTGATCCAGCAGGTATCTGCTGAGTACGATCTGGTTATCATCGACTCACCGCCAGTGCTGGCGGTCACCGACGCGTCCATTATTGGTCAATATGCTGGCACCAGCTTGCTGGTGGCTCGTTTTGCTCAGAACACGGTGCATGAAGTAGAGCTGGCTCGACAACGTTTTGCCCAGAACGGCGTGATCGTTAAAGGCACCATCCTCAATTGTATGGAGAAGCGCGCCGCTAACGCCTACGGCTACTACGCCTACAACTACAAGTCTTAACGGCCGCTGCAGCAGCGGCTCAACACCGGGAAAGGATTCCCTATGCGTACATCCCAATATCCAGACATCCTCCACCATGGTGCCGTTACCGGCACCACCGGTTCCTGTCACGAGCTTATCGCTGACCAGCAGCGCAGCATCCTGATCGATTGCGGTCTCTTTCAAGGTCGCGATATCGGCCCTTACGGCGCCAATGCGGACAATCTGCAAATTGATTTTGATATCAGTCGGGTGCAGGCGCTTGTCGTTACCCATGTGCATATCGATCACGTCGGTCGCATTCCGTGGCTGCTGGCCGCCGGCTTTGACGGGCCGATCTATTGCAGTGAACCGAGCGCCAGGCTGTTGCCCATCGTTCTGGAAGACGCCTTCCGCCTGAGCTTCAGTCGTCAGCCAAAAAGTGTTGAGCGCTATATCAAGCTGATTGAATCCCGCCTGCGGCCATTGCCGTATAACCAGTGGCAAGCTATCTTTCCCGGCCTGCAGGTACGGCTGCAAAGGGCCGGGCATATCCTTGGCTCCGCTTACGTGGAATGCAAAACGCAGAAAGACATAACCGGCGACAGCAAGGACACCACGGTGATTTTTTCCGGCGACCTCGGGGCGCCCCATGCGCCGATCTTGCCGGCACCCAAGCCGCCGCATGGCTGCGATATTCTGGTGATCGAAAGCACCTACGGCGACAAGAATCACGAACACCGCAAAACCCGTCGGCAACGTCTCGAAGCGACTTTAAGGAAGGCGCTGCAGGATCAGGGCACGGTACTGATTCCGGCATTCAGTATCGGCCGCACCCAGGAATTGCTCTACGAGCTGGAAGACATTATCTACCGCAATGCCGGTAAACAGGCCGCTGATGGTCTGCCCTGGAACCAGCTACCGATCATTCTCGATTCACCACTGGCCAGCCGCTTTACCGAGGTGTATCGCCAGCTGACCCCGTTCTGGGAAGCGGAAGCGCTGAAAAAAGTGCTCAGCGGCCGCAACCCGCTGCAGTTCGACCAGCTGCTTACCGTCGACAGCAACGCCGCTCACCACAAGATGGTGCGCCATCTGGCCGGCAGCGCCCGCCCCGCAGTGGTGATCAGTGCCAGTGGCATGTGTACCGGCGGTCGCATCGTCAATTACCTGAAAGCCATGCTCGACGACCCGCGCCACAACGTACTGCTGGTCGGCTATCAGGCCGCCGGCACCCTGGGTCGGCAACTGCAACACGGCGCCCGCCAGGTGGAAATAGACGGCGACACCGTCGATGTGCGCGTCCCCATCGAAACCATGAGCGGCTACTCCGCCCACGCGGATCAGGCCGGTCTGCTGCGGTTTGTCAAAGGAATGAAAAAGCCGCCAAAAGAAATCCGCATCGTCCACGGCGACCCCAAAACCCAGGAAATTCTACGCAGCCTATTGAGAAACCCCCTGTAGGAGCGACTTCAGTCGCGAAATCCTTTGATTTTTAAAACCTTTTCGCCGCTGAAGCCGCTCCTACAGCCCCTGCCGCATTGACATTCGTTGCGTCGACCCTATCCTTGGGCGCCTGCATCTGCCGCACACCTATCAAGGACGCCCCATGAAGTATCTGGTCACCGGATCCGCTGGTTTTATCGGCTTTACCGTGGCGCGGGCGCTGCTCAAGCGGGGTGACAGCGTGGTCGGTTTTGATGTGGTCAACGACTATTACGACCCGGCCATCAAAGAGGCCCGGTTGGCCCTGCTGGAGCAGGAATCCAAAGACAGCAAAGGCGAATACACCTTTATCCGCGCCAATCTGGCCGACCGCGAAGCGGTGGAGAAGTGCTTCAAGGAGCACCAGTTCGACCGGGTGATCCATCTGGCCGCCCAGGCCGGGGTGCGCTATTCGCTGGAAAACCCGCACGCCTATGTAGAAAGCAACATCGTTGCCTTCACCAACATCATTGAATCCTGTCGTTACGCAAAAGTGCCGCACCTGACCTACGCCAGCACCAGCAGCGTCTACGGCGCCAACACCGACATGCCGTTCAGCGAGCACAAGGGCGTCGACCATCCGCTGCAGTTCTACGCCGCCACCAAGCGCGCCAACGAGCTGATGGCCCATGCCTACAGCCATCTGTACCGCATGCCCACCACCGGGCTGCGCTTCTTTACCGTATATGGTCCCTGGGGTCGGCCGGACATGGCGCTATTCATGTTTACCAAAAACATTCTGGCGGGTGAGCCGATTCCGGTGTTCAACCACGGCAATCACACCCGTGACTTCACCTATGTGGACGACATTGCCGAGGGGGTGATCCGCGCCACCGACGACATCGCCCAGCCTAACCCGAACTGGGACAGCAACAACCCGGACCCGGCCACCAGCAACGCGCCGTTTCGCATCTTTAATATTGGCAACAACAACCCGGTCAAGCTGACCCAGTACATCGAAGCTATCGAACAGGCCACCGGCAAAAAGGCCACCATGGACCTGCTGCCCCTGCAGCCCGGTGACGTACCCGACACCTTCGCCGACGTCTCCGAGCTGGAGAAGCAGGTGGGCTACAAGCCCGCCACCAGCGTCACCCGAGGAGTCGCCAACTTCGTCAACTGGTACCGGGACTTCTACGGTTGTTGACTTTTAATACTCTCATCCTATGCTGGAGAGCGTTTTCACATCTTATTCACCTTGAGGCCTCAGGGATCGGCAGGCGCTATTCCGGGCTAGTGCAGTAATCAGGAGCCCTCTCGCGCATGTCTTCCGCACCGCTGGTAGAAAATGTCAAACTGGCCGTGATTGGCCTGGGCTATGTGGGCCTGCCACTTGCTGTGGAATTCGGCAAGCACTACCCGGTAATCGGCTTCGATATTAATCAGAAGCGTATCGATGCTCTCAAAGCCGGCATCGATAGCACGCTGGAAGTCAGCCCGGCGGAAATGGCCGAAGCCAAACAACTCCACTACAGCTGCGCCCCGGCAGACCTGAACGACTGCAACATCTATGTCGTCACTGTGCCCACGCCGATCGATGAGCACAAACGCCCGGATCTCACTCCCCTGATCAAAGCCAGTCAAACCATTGGCAAAACTCTGAAAGTGGGCGACATCGTTATCTATGAATCCACCGTCTACCCTGGTGCTACCGAGGAAGACTGTGTGCCGGTGCTGGAGAAAGTCTCCGGCCTGACCTTTAACAAGGATTTCTTCGCCGGCTACAGCCCGGAGCGGATCAACCCGGGCGACAAGGAACACCGCGTTACCACCATTATGAAAGTGACCTCCGGCTCCACTCCGGAAGTCGCCGACAAGGTCGACGCGCTCTATAAAAGCATCATCACCGCCGGCACTCACAAAGCTAGCTGTATCAAGGTGGCGGAAGCAGCCAAGGTCATTGAGAACACCCAGCGCGATCTGAACATCGCCCTGATTAACGAGCTGGCAATGATCTTCAATAAAATGGACATCGACACGCTGGATGTTCTTGAAGCCGCCGGCACCAAATGGAACTTCCTGCCGTTCCGTCCCGGTTTGGTGGGAGGTCACTGCATCGGTGTGGATCCTTACTACCTGACCCACAAGGCCCAGCAGATTGGCTACCACCCGGAAGTAATTTTGGCCGGCCGAAAAGTGAATGATGGTATGGGCCGCTATGTGGCGAGCCAGATGATCAAGGCCATGTTGAAAAAGGGCATCCATGTAAAAGGTTCGCGGGTTCTGGTAATGGGCCTGACCTTTAAGGAAAACTGTCCGGACTTACGCAACACCCGTGTGATCGACGTGATCGATGAGCTGAAGGAATATCACGTTGATGTGGATGTGTATGATCCGTGGGTAGATCCGCAAGAAGCGAAGCATGAATATGGTATTGAGCCAATCAAGGCGCCACAACCGGGCGTCTATGATGGCATTGTCATTACCGTTGGCCACAGTGAATTCAAGGCATTGGATCAGGCAGCCCTGCGAGCTTTTGGTAAAGAAGAGCTGGTATTGTTTGACCTGAAATATGTGGCCAGTAAGCAGGCAGTGGATTTACGCTTATGACTAGCCAATGGTTTGTGGTCAACACTAAACCCCGCCAGGAACAGGTGGCGCTGGATAACCTGCAACGGCAGGGCTATCACGCCTATTTGCCACGCACTGTTATGCAAAAACGCCGCCGTGATCAGTGGCACAGCGTTAGTGAGCCACTGTTTCCCGGCTATGTATTCGTGCAGCTGACACTCAAGCAGGATAATACTGCGCCGATCCGCTCCACATTGGGCGCCCGTGGTCTGGTTAGATTCGGCAGTCATATACCCGCGCTGGATAATTCCCTGATCGACTGGTTTCGCCAGCAGGAAAAACAGCAGCTGGAAAAACCGCAAAACCCAGCCGATCTGTTCAAACCCGGTGCTCCGGTGACCATCTTGAACGGCCCCTTTGCCGGCCTTCAGGCGGTATACGAAATGGCAAAGTCCAGTGATCGAGCCATGCTGCTGATTTCACTTTTGGGCCGGCCAACTCCGCTTCAGTGTCACTGGCACGACATCTGTCCCGCATAAGCTAGTTTCCACTGCCAACAGGGCAGAGCGGGGGAGTAAAAGCGTCTGCGTTCAATCACTGAACGCAGGCAATATCCAGGTATACCTGCAACACGGTAGGGCGGTAGCGTGCCCGGAGTAACATGATTCAAGAAGACTCCCACTACAAATTGATGCGCTTGATCGAACAAAACCCGGAGCTATCCCAGCGTGAGCTCGCTAAAGCGCTGGGTGTCAGTCTCGGCAAGGCCAATTACTGCGTAAAAGCGCTGATCGAAAAAGGCTGGGTAAAAGCCAATAACTTCCGTAGCAGCAAAAACAAGCTGAGCTATGCCTATCTGCTCACCCCGGAGGGTATTGAGCAGAAGGCCCGGCTGACCCGCAACTTCCTGCAGCGAAAGATGCAAGAGTACGAAGCGCTGCAACAGGAAATCCGTCAGCTACAGAAAGACATGCAGGAAACAGCCAAGTGAAAATACTCGTTACCGGCGGTGCAGGGTTTATTGGCTCAGCGGTTATCCGCCATATCATCAATAACACCCAAGACAGTGTCGTTAATCTGGATAAGCTGACTTACGCGGGTAATTTGCAGTCACTGGAAAGTGTTAGTGGTGATGCCCGTTACGCTTTCGAGCAGGTGGATATCTGTAATCGCGCCGAGCTGGACCGTGTTTTTGTCCAGCATCAGCCGGACGCAGTGATGCATCTGGCGGCAGAGAGCCACGTGGACCGCTCTATCGATGGCCCGGCGGCATTTATTGAAACCAATATTGTTGGCAGTTACACCCTTCTGGAAGCGGCGCGCCAATACTGGCAATCACTACCCGCTGCAGCCAAAGCCCTGTTCCGTTTTCACCATATATCAACCGACGAGGTTTATGGTGATCTTGAAGGCCCGGAAGACCTGTTCACCGAGCAGACCCCGTATGCTCCCAGCTCCCCCTATTCAGCCAGCAAGGCCAGCTCAGATCATCTGGTGCGGGCCTGGCTGCGGACCTATGGACTGCCTACGCTGATTACCAACTGCAGCAATAACTACGGGCCGTATCACTTCCCGGAAAAGCTGATTCCGCTAATGATTTTGAATGCGCTGGAAGGCAAGCCACTGCCCGTATATGGCAAGGGCAACCAGATTCGCGACTGGCTTTATGTGGAAGACCACGCCCGGGCGCTATACAAGGTGGTCAGCGAAGGGAAAATTGGCGAGACCTATAATATTGGCGGCCACAACGAAAAGCAGAATATAGAAGTAGTGCATATTCTGTGTGAGCTGCTGGAAGAGCTGTGCCCGCAAAAGCCAGAGGGCGTGCAGCATTACAAAGACCTTATTAGCTATGTAAAGGATCGCCCTGGCCACGACCTGCGTTATGCCATTGATGCCAGCAAAATCGAGCAACAGCTGGGTTGGGTGCCAGAAGAAACCTTTGAATCAGGGATCCGTAAAACGGTGAACTGGTACTTGAACAACCAGCAATGGTGCAAGAACGTGCAGGACGGCAGCTACCAACGGCAAAGATTGGGGGTGGAAGCCTGATGCGTGTCCTGCTGTTCGGTAGGAATGGGCAAGTAGGCTGGGAGCTGCAGCATAGTCTGGCACCACTGGGCGAGCTGATCGCGCTGGATCGGCAGGGTGAGGATGGCTTGTGTGGCGACCTCGGCAATCTACCAGGCTTGACCAATACATTGGACACCCTGCAGCCGGACATCATCGTCAACGCAGCGGCCTATACCGCGGTAGACAAGGCGGAACAGGAAGCAGAGAGCGCCCATCTGATAAATGCTCAAGCGCCGCAGCGCATGGCACAGTGGGCAGCAAAGACCGGCGCGTTACTAGTGCATTACTCCACGGATTACGTATTCGATGGAAGTGGAGATGCGCCCTATAGCGAAGATGCGCCGGCAGCCCCTGCCAATGTCTATGGGCAGACCAAGCTTGCCGGTGAAAAGGCCATACAGGAAAGTGGTTGTCGCTATCTGATCTTTCGTACCAGCTGGGTATATGCCGCACGTGGTAATAATTTTATGAGGACTATGCTGCGCCTGGGTGCCGCCCGGGAACAGCTGGATATTGTCTGTGATCAGATTGGCGGGCCTACCCCGGCCAGACTTGTGGCAGAAATCACCGCACAGTCCTTGCGCGATAATCTGGCTAGTGGGCTGTATCACCTGACCACTAGCAACCACACCAGCTGGCATGGATTTGCTCAGGAAATATTTCGTCAGGCGGGGGAGGCGGGTGCGCGGCTGGCAATCAATGTAGATCAAGTCCGGCCCATCCCCAGCAGTGAGTACCCGGTTGTCGCCAAGCGGCCACTCAACTCGCGCCTGTCAGTGGACAAGATTCAGTCAGCACTGGGCATCCAATTGCCAGAATGGCAAAGCCAACTCAGGCTAACGCTGAACGACTATCTAAAAGATCACCTGAAAGGATAAAACCATGAAGGGAATTATTCTCGCCGGAGGCTCTGGTACGCGCCTTTATCCCATTACCCGGGGGATCTCCAAGCAGCTATTGCCGATCTATGACAAGCCAATGATCTATTACCCGCTGTCCGTGCTGATGCTGGCGGGTATCCGGGATGTGCTGATCATCACTACCCCAGAGGACCAGTCCGGCTTTCAGCGGCTATTGGCCGATGGTAATCAATGGGGCATCAATATCAGCTATGCGGTGCAGCCCAGCCCGGACGGCCTGGCACAGGCATTTATTATCGGTGAGGACTTTATCGGCAAGGATAGCGTCTGTTTGGTGCTGGGCGACAACATCTACTATGGCCAAGGCTTCAGCAGGATTCTGCAGAATGCGGCCAGCATGCCCACTGGTGCCACAGTGTTTGGTTATCAAGTAACCGACCCGGAACGCTTTGGTGTGGTTGAGTTTGATCAGAATAACCGAGCTGTCTCCATTGAAGAAAAGCCGCTCAAGCCTAAATCCGATTACGCAGTGACCGGGCTGTACTTCTACGACAATGACGTTATCGAGATCGCCAAAAACGTTAAGCCCTCTGATCGTGGCGAGTTAGAGATTACCAGCGTCAATCAGGCCTATCTGGAGCGAGGGGACCTGAATGTGGAGCTACTGGGCCGCGGCTTTGCCTGGCTGGATACGGGCACCTTCGAATCGCTGCATGAAGCCTCTGCATTTATTGAGATCATCGAGAAGCGCCAGGGGCTGAAGGTTGCCTGCCTGGAGGAGATTGCCTGGCGCATGGGTTATATAAGCCGTGACAAGCTCATGGAAGAAGGGCAGAAGCTCATGAAGAACAGCTATGGCGCTTATCTGATAAAGCTGGCTCAAGCGACTAAATAAAGGCGCAGTAATGAAAATCACTAGCACCCGTATTCCAGATGTGAAGCTGATCGAACCAAAAGTGTTCGGAGACGAGCGTGGCTTCTTTATGGAGACCTGGAATGACAAAGCCTTCCGCGAAGCAGGAATAGACTCCACCTTCGTGCAGGATAACCATAGCCGCTCGGTCAAGAATACCCTGCGAGGCCTGCACTACCAGATCAAGCAGCCGCAGGGAAAGCTGGTGCGAGTTACCCGCGGTGAAGTGTTTGATGTGGCGGTTGACCTGCGAACCGGATCACGCACCTTTGGCCAATGGGTAGGGGAGTACCTGTCGGAGGAGAACAACCGAATGCTGTGGGTGCCGCCCGGATTCGCCCATGGCTTTCTGGTAACGAGTGATGCGGCCGATTTCCAGTACAAGTGCACGGACTTCTACTCTCCTGAATACGAGCGCTCAATTTGCTGGAATGATCCAATCCTGAACGTTGACTGGGCTGTGTCGAACCCGGAAGAGCTGCTGCTATCGAACAAAGATAGGCATGCCCAGAGTCTGCAGCAAGCTATGGCCGAACTTGAGGCAAGCTCTCAAATCAAACCAGAGACAAGTGCTTGAATGTTTAAACAACTTAAAGATCTCTACTCACTCCTTACCGATCAGCAACGTAAAAAGCTTCTCAGGCTTCAGCTATTGGTCGTGCTGATGGCAGTGGCAGAGCTGGGAAGCGTGCTTTCCATTGGCCCTTTTATGGCTCTGGTGGGAGATATGAGCCTGCTGCAGCGCGAGGGGATGGTGGGCGATATCTATCGCCTAAGTGGCATTGATAGCCCTCGAATGTTTATGATTTTAGTCGGCGCAGCTGTATTGCTTTCGTTATTCATGGCCGCAGCCATCTCCATACTGACTATCTGGCGTCTCTCAATGTACGGCTCGATCGTGGGGGCGGAGCTCAGTAGCCGTCTATATCGTCACTATATGCATCAACCTTGGCTTTTCCATGCGGGTGGCAGTAGCAGTCAGCTCACCAATCAGATAGCGCAGGAGTGTAATCGAATTACGGCTGGTATTATCAACCCGTTAATGCAGATGAACGCCCGCATCGTGATGGCGACACTGATGGCAATAGCTATTTTTCTATTCAACCCTGCTGTCGCGATCACTGGGCTGACGGTGTTCGCAGTGGCCTATTTCGCGATGTACAGAGTTGTGCGACAAAAGCTCATCAGAAATGGCGGCATCATAACCTCATCTCAGCGGCTCCGATTTAAGTTGATGGGTGAAGGGTTCGGCGGCATCAAAGACGTGCTTCTGCTGGGCAGGCAGCAGATTTTCACAGATCGATTTGACACTGCCAGCGCTCACTTCGCCGCTGCTCAGGGTAAAAGCCAAGTAATGGGCCAAGTGCCACGCTTCGTGATGGAGCTGGTGGCCTTCGGCGGCGTAATCTTCCTGATTCTTTACCTGCTCGCTGCTTACGATGGTAATTTGGGCACTATACTGCCAGTGCTTTCAGTCTATGCTCTGGCTGGGTTCAAGTTGCTGCCGGCATTTCAGCAGATATACAGCAGTGTCTCCAGTATTCGAGGCAGTCTGACGGCGTTCGAAGGGCTGCGAGAAGATCTCAGGGCGAGCGCAACCGCGACCCTGCAGTTGGCGCGCAGTGACAGCGGTCAAGAGCAATTGATCCCTCGCCAGTCCATCCAGATCAAGAACGTACAGTTCACCTACCCGGATAAAGCTGAGCCTGCGCTTCGAGATATAACAATGACCATCGGCGTAAATAAAGTCATTGGCCTTGTAGGTGCATCAGGTTCAGGCAAGTCGACAGTCATTGATATCCTGCTCGGACTGATTCAGCCAGACAAGGGGATGTTGGTGGTAGATGGTGAGCCGCTTACAAAGCAGACCCTGCGCTCCTGGCAAAATTCTTTGGGATTCGTGCCTCAATCTATCTTTCTCGCAGACAGTAGTATTCGCGAGAACATAGCATTCGGACTGCCTCTTGATCTGGTCGATGAAGAAAAAGTCAGGAAGGCAGCCAGCATGGCCCATTTGGATGAGCTATTGGCGGAGTTGCCGCAAGGTCTGGACACCAGAGTTGGAGAGCGAGGAGTGCAGCTGTCAGGTGGTCAGCGTCAGCGTATCGGCATTGCTCGTGCGCTTTACAATGATGCAGATGTCTTGATTCTTGATGAAGCAACCAGTGCGCTTGATGGCATAACTGAAGAACTGATTATGGATGCTATTCATGACTTCTCTGGAAAGAAGACTATAGTCATGATTGCGCACCGACTTGCCACGGTGCGCAAGTGTGACATTATTTATTTTCTTGAAGGTGGTTGTGTGGTGGACAAAGGAAGCTATACAGAGCTGCTCGAGCGCAGTCCAACGTTCAAGAAGATGGCTCAGAATGCATAGTTGAATGGCAATATAAAAAGGGGAAAGGGGAAAATGGAGTTTCGCAGTTTTGTCCGAAAGGCTTTCCAATACTTTAGTATCGATATTCATCGGATATATCGAGATGACTCGCCTTTTATAGATCCGGCGCAAGCAATGATTGCTTCTGTCTTGCATAATGGAAAGCGGTCCAGATTTCTGGTTGCGGACACGTTTGATGTGATACAGAAGCATCATGCAGATGGGAAGTTCTACGAGCAGGACCTGCTTGATGTACTAGCGGAAAATATTAAAGAGGGTGCATGCTTTGTCGATATCGGTGCAAATGTTGGAAATCATTCAATATTTGCAGCTGTCCATCTTGGGGCGTCGCGAGTTATTGCTTTTGAGCCGATGAGACTCCAACACGCAATTCTGTCCATTAATGTTCTATTAAACGAACTTCAAGAAAAGGTAGAGATTCACAAGCTCGCATTGTCGGATCGTTCTGAATTTGCCCGTATGATAACTCCAAACGCTCATAACATTGGTAGAAGTATGATTTCCGCCGGTGTGTATGGCGAATGGGTAAAGCTTGTTCGGGGCGATGACCTGTTGTCAGCCGCGCAGGTAGACTTCATTAAAATTGATGTAGAGGGTCACGAGATGGAGGCTCTTGCAGGCCTTGCGGGGACGATTGATCGCTGCCGTCCAGCGATGCTGATCGAGGTTTCAGATGTGAACGGTACCGATTTTGAGAACTGGTTGATGGATAATAATTATTCGGTATCGTGGCGTATGCGTCATCATGGCGAAAACACTGAAGTGCTTGCTCTTCCAGGCTGAGGTCTGCATAGGGTTGGTGATACAGGTCTTCAAATGACTAAAATTTATCCACGGTTTACACCTGCCTCTCTTGGCAATGGTGTTCCAGTTTTGCTGATCTCCCTTCAGGATCAGTCGAGCAGGCGTCAGGATCTTATTTCGAGGGGCGTTCCCGAGAGCTGGGTGCACTCATTCTTTCCGGCAATCGATTTGAGAGATGCGCTGGAACAAGATATTGCCCCGCTTGCTGATCTTGTCGCATTCGAGAGCGAGTTTTCCAGGAGAATGAGGGCTGCGGAAGTTGGCTGTGCGCTGTCCCACAACGCGGTTGCCGCCTGGTTGGTGTCTTCTCCATTTTCAATCGCGCTTGTTCTTGAGGATGATGTGATACCGCAGACGCCAGATTGGCTCGATCAATTGGCTGCTATCGCAGACGCGTTGTCCCCTCATGCTCGAAGCGGCGCTGCCTTTATTTGTCATTTGGGAGCTCCATCTAATCAGATTGGCCCCGCGCTAAAGCGAAAGGTCACTTGGCGAGATGGTCGGCCACCTGCCGATATGCCACAGATTTTTCTGCATGCCGACCCCGCAAGTGGTCTATGGCGAGCGCATGCTTATCTTATATCGAGAGCGGCGGCCGAGCGTAGCTCAACTCGGGAAACTCCCATCATGACGCTTGCAGATGATTGGTGTGAGCGTAGGCGCCGAGGCTGGCTTGATGAGATTTTTTTTACACAGTCAGCCTTGATTGGTCAGGATGAGGATCGGCCGAGCACAATCAGGCCTTCTGATCATAGCGACTACATTAGAGACACGGCTGAGCAGGGTTCGTTCTTGACACGAGTCGGGCGATCATTGGCTAATCGAACCTTTCTAAAGCGCCTGTATGGTTCTGTACGGTTTAGGGCGGTTATTGCACTGGCTCGCTTTGTTGCAAGGAGGGCATACAGTGTCAGTCTTACAGTTCCACGTGAGTAGCATCGTTGTTGCGTGGGGCTCTGATGCTGATCGGTTCGGTATTTCCTGAAAGCCGATATCTTGCAGTTTAAGGCTCGACGATCCCTCTAAGGTAAATAGAAATTATCAATGTTGAGCATTTCGTAACAGCTTTGAGTCTTAGTATATTGAGTGTTGGTATGCCGATTAATGACATTAATCAGAAGCGCGCTTCCGGAAAGATACTACATATTGCTAGTTGGTATCCGAATCCATGGGATGGCTTAGAAGGGAATTTTGTACGCGACCAGATTCGTGTCTTCAGACAAGAGCTGGACGCCGAAACTATTGTTGTGCAAGTCAGGACATCGGCCGGTCATTGGCCAAGGTTGCGAACAATTACACTAGATGACGGAGCGAGAGGATACTTCCTGCTGGCGGCAGTAAAGCCCGGAAAGGTGCTGGAGTGGTTGTCGAGTATTTTTCTTGTCATTGTGCTTATTAGGGAGCGGGCATGGCTATATAAAGCCTTGCATTTTCATATCGCCTATCCACTTCTGCTGCATTCTAGGCTTTGGAGAAAGATATTTAGACGACCAATTATGATTAGTGAACATTGGTCAGCCTACCACTATAATTTTTATTTGCCGGAAAGCTCTAAAGCGTTGCTTACGCTTCGAAAGCCTTTTCAGCAAGGGGATGCCGTCTTGGTAGTGTCGAAAGCACTCCTTAGGGATATTCGTCGATTTTCTGGCTGCGATAGTTTCCCGCAATTTGTTATTCCCAATTTTGTGCCGCTTCATGGCGCTTCGGATGGGAATCAGCAGGTTCCTACGTTATTCGCCGTGAATCGGTGGCGTTCGATTAAAAGCCCGATGCCGATGTTAGAGGGGCTTGAGATGGCGGCTAGGCTGGGGGCTGAATTCAAGCTGGTTATAGGCGGCTTTGGTGAGATGATTAATGAGATGGATTCCTTCGTGCAGCTCGGCGCATTAAAAGGCCGTACTATCTTTTTTAGCAAGATGACAAAGCTCCAGATTGCGGATCAACTTGCCGGCAGCGATGGATACCTGTTCTCTTCGGACTACGAGACATTCTCAATAGCCTGTGCGGAGGCACTTGGAGCCGGTATTCCTCTGATCGGGCCAGACATCCCCGCAATCGCGGAATATGCCAGTGACACGGAATGGGTCAAAGTAAAGTCTCGAGATGCTCAAGGGTGGAGCGTTGCGATTGCGTCCTTTCTTGATCGACATAACGCTGGTGAGTTTGCCCCTGATCTAATAGCTAAGAGGGCTGCGCAGCACTTCTCCACGGATGTAATCCGGCGCAGATATCGTGAGGCAATGACATTCTTGGGCATCATGCGGTAGTTATGAAAGGTGGCAACATATGAAACCCGGTCGCCCTTTGCTCGTGCCACTGTTTCAGCAGCTTCAAGTGCCGCAGGCGGCGGATGAGGCTAATATGCATATCGGCAAGAGGCGAATCCGTACTTGTCATTACGTCTGGATAGTCGCGGGTAACCTAGCCCGTCATATTCGTTATCGTTTCGCTCCTGATATTATCGATGAGCTGCTCAGGCTGCAGTGGTGGAACTGGAGTGAGGAAAGGCTGCGGTCTGAGGCTAC
This sequence comes from Alcanivoracaceae bacterium, assembly GCA_029210325.1. Taxonomy (GTDB): domain Bacteria; phylum Pseudomonadota; class Gammaproteobacteria; order Pseudomonadales; family Alcanivoracaceae; genus PGZG01. The sequence continues at coordinate 144,326 of JARGPU010000002.1, forward strand.
CTATTTGACAAGAATCCATAGTAAACCCGCATGACTACTGTTCTTATTATCTCTCCGGAGCCATGGGAAGGGCACTTTGTCAGCAAGCATCATTATGCGATGGAGCTGGCCCGGCGGGGGCATGATGTGCTTTTCTATGGCCCTCCTGCCTTTCACAATGAAGTTCGGCTTGATGATATTTCTGTCACCAACGGTCGTCTTCGAATATTGCATGCACCGCGAGTGGCCCCTGGGTTGCGGCGCCTTCCGCGCATTATACGACGTTTCCTTGAGGGGCGGTGGCTTGCTCGGCTAGAAAGGTTGTTGCAGCAGCGCATAGAGATAATCTGGAATTTTGAGAACTCTCGATTTTTTGACCTCGGATTTGCTGGGGATCGTTTAAAAATCTATCAGCAGGTAGATCTGAACCAGGACTTCGAGCCAGATATAGCCGCTGCGACAGCAGATCTTTCAATAGCGATTTCCGGCCCTATCGAGAAACGTTTGGCGCCAGTAGCACAGCAACTTATTCGGATCACTCATGGATATTCGCCGCTACGGAGCAGGGTGCCTGCTCCTCTTGGTATTGATAGCATCTTTGCAAAGTTTGGCGCCAAAGTCGTTTTGACCGGGAATCTGGATATTGCCTATCTGGATGTAGAGCTTCTGACCCAGCTCGTTAACACTAACCCGAATGTGCAGTTTCATTTTGTCGGCTCCTATGCAACCGGGAAAGGTCTGCATGCGGCGACAGCATCTTCTGCTAACGTCGCCTTTTGGGGTAAACACCCGGCGGATGCCCTGCCTCACTTTCTGGAACGTGCGGATGTTCTGCTCGTGGCCTATAGAGCAGACATGCATCTTGAGCAGCTGGCCAACCCTCACAAGATGATGGAATACCTAGCCTCAGGCAGGTGTGTTCTGGCGACGCGGACTTTGGAGTATGAGGGGAGGTCAGACTTGGTGGAGATGCCAACAAGTCGGGAGGAGTATCTTCATACCTTTGCCGCGATTATCAGAAACCCTTTGGCCTGGAATACTCCAGAACTCATCGCACGTCGCCAGGCTTTCGCTCTTGATAACTCTTACTCACGTCAACTTGACCGTATTGCCGCGGCGCTCGGCTCTCGCGGTCGCTTGATTGGCTGACCTATAGGTTTAGTAATGACCACAAAAACTCCTGTTATCATCTTTCTTTACAATCGCCTTTTTGACCCGCTAATTCAGGGGAATTTCTGGCTCTATATCGATAGCTATTTGAATGATAGTGCTAGTCAGGTACGGTTTCACGTCATTACCTATGAAGATCCGAAGCATCCGTTAACTGACGAGCAAAAGACAATCGTAGAGCAATGGAAATCTCAAGGCATGGAGTGGACAGCGTTAAGCTGGCACCCCGGAATCGGGATAAAGCAGAAGCTGGCTGACTTGATCGCTGGATTTCGTGTTGCTCTGCGTTTGCGCTGCAGGGGCTTTCGGCACATCGTCACTCTTGGATCTGTTGCGGGCACCTTTGCCTACTTGTACTCGATCCCTCTTAGGCTGCGTCAATTCTTGTACCAGTATGAGCCGCACTCCGAATATGCCGTTGATAACGGGATGTGGCCGGCGAACAGCCTACAGACTCGCTTGTCCCGTTTGCTTGAGAGGCGCGCGGCACAGGGCGCTGCTGTAGTGGCTTCTGGTACTCGCTTTATGGAGGAAAGAGTCAAGCAAGTTTGGCGCTCCCAGGCAAAGTTCGTCAAAGTCCCGACGGTAGCGAATGATCAAAAGTTTATCTTTGACTCGGAAGTCAGGAAGCGAGTTCGTACACAGCTTGGTATCACGGAAGACCAGAGTGTGCTGTTCTATCCGGGTAAGTTTGACGGTCTTTATTATGGCGATGAAACTGCATTTATGTTCCGCTGGCTGCTCGATATGGACTCTAGTCTGCACTTTCTGATAGTGACGCCCCATGATGACGATGAGGTCCATGGGCGTTTCGATCGGGCCGGAGTGCCGCGTGATGCCTACACGATTTGCCACTCCGATTATGCCGGTATACACCCGTATTTTTTTGCCGCTGATTTTGCTGTGATTGCCGTGCCTCCCGGTCCATCTAAAAAGTTTATATCCAACATCAAAGTGGGTGAGTATCTTTGTGCGGGGCTGCCGTATTTGATTACTCGTGGTGTTTCTGAGGATTACTTGTTCGCCGAAGAGAACGATGTTGGCGTTGTAGTAGATGATTTTACGGAGTCTGATATCAAGGCCGCCTGGCCTAAAATTCAGGACTACCTTGAGCGCGATGCAGATGAGCGGCGAAAGCACTGTCGAGATAAGGGCCTTGGCTACCGGGGCTTTGATACACTAAATCCTCGATTTCGGCATGCAATTGACATCTTGATGGGGCATGACATGGATGAATCCTATGATCGCTAAGCATCTTTTGGTAACCGGAGGGGCAGGCTCCTTTGGCCGTGCTTTTGTTGAGCATCTATTGGCCTCTTCTGACTGCCCTGAGAGGATTACAGTATTCTCTCGCGATGAGCATAAGCATTACGAAATGGCGCATCATCTTTCCCAGCACGCCAGCCGATTACGTTTTGTTATCGGCGATATCCGCGATGCGATCCGAGTAGATGAGGTTTTGGCCGGCGTTGATGTTGTTGTTCATGCTGCAGCTATGAAGCATGTGCCCGCTGCCGAGGCTAATCCCTACGAGTGTATGCGTACCAACGTAGAGGGTGCGAGGAACCTCGCAATGGCAGCAAATCGTCATGGCATCAAGAGAGTCGTAGCGCTGTCTAGCGATAAGGCGGTTTCGCCTTCTACGATCTACGGAGCGTCCAAGTTTGCCATGGAGCGTGTACTGATACAGGCCGGGCTCGCCGGTTGCACACGCTTTAGCGTGGTCCGTTACGCCAATGTATTTGCCAGTGGCGGCTCGGTTGTTCCGTTTTTTCTACGGATTAAAGAGCAGGGGTTTCTGCCTATCACCGACCCATTAATGACCCGCTTCTCAATCACTATGCAAGAAGGAATCGATCTGGTTCTGTTTGCACTAAAAGAGGGGTTGGGGGGCGAAATTGTTGTGCCTATCGCACCTTCATATCGGGTTGTAGATGTTGCCATGGCAATAGCTCCCGACGCTGAACATCGCATTATTGGTGCGAGACCAGGCGAGAAAATGCATGAGTCTATGTTTTCACTTACTGAGGCGCCTTTTGTTGTAAGGAACGGCCAGTATTATGTTGTTTTGCCGCAAAGCGGGCCGATGACGCTGGCAGATTATTGTTGTGCTGTGCCTACCGCAAACGCTCTTGATGTTCCATTTGAGTATGAATCAGGATCAAATTCTAGGTGGTTGAATGTAGATGATATTCGTGTGCTCATTCGTAGTGTAATGGGGGTTGGGTGCTAAGTTCTGGGCTGCCTTTGCATCGACTTCCATCGATTCTTCGTAATCGTTCAATTGGTTTCTGTCGAAGGGTTGGATTTACACTTGCTGGCCCAAGAAACACGCTTCGTGCTGAAGATGCCATAGTAATTTGTGCCGATCCTCGAGGTGGGTCAACTTGGCTTTATGAAATGCTGTCTCGTATTAACGGGGTGGCCGGATTGTGGGAGCCGCTACATATAGGGCAGGTAAGCCATTTTCGAAAGATTGGGTTTGGCTGGAGGCATTATATTGCAGAAAATGATTCTGTGCCGGCCGCCAGGAAAGCTTTTGAAGATCTTTTTCAAGGTCGTTGCCGCGATCCTTATATACTACATCGCACATCTTTCAATAGTTTCCGCGATGCTGAGTTGTTACTTGTGAAGTTTTGCAGAGCAACCCAGCTTCTGCCATGGCTTAGTCGAGAGTTTGGCTTTGTACGCAGGCCTGTCCACCTTGTACGCCATCCATGCGCTATAGTGGCCAGTCAGATTAAGTATGGCGCCTGGGACACAGTTCGTCCTGCATTTTCAGAGCAAGATATCCTGTCCGATCCTCTAATGCGGCCGTATGCTGACGAGCTTCAACGCATTAATACTATTGAAGCTCGTCTTGCCGCAGTTTGGGCGCTGACTAATCAGGTCGCTTTGAATCACCCACAGCGTGAGCAACGGTGGTTGACTGTTAGCTATGAAGGTCTTGTTTCCAGTCCTGTTGATACTCTGTCAAGGGTATTGAGCGATTGGAAGCTTTCTTTGGATGCAGACATTGAAGAGATTATCCTGAGGCCTAGTAAAACGACTCTTAAATCCAGTCCCATTGCACTCGGCGAGGAAATGGCCCAGCTGTCATACTGGCAAAAGTCACTTACTCCCAGTCAGATACGAAGCATTCTCGATACCGTTGAGGCTCTTGGCGTAGGGATATATGACGGCGGAGTATATCCGAGATTATGATTGCGCCTTGTGTGGCTAGAAGCATCCAGTTCGCAGGTGTTGTTTCTGTCATCGCTTTCTCTTTGCTGTGTCATTTTCAGGATTTCCTGTTGTGAAGGTATCTGTCATTACCCCTGTTTTTAATGGTGAATTTTATATTGATTCCGCGATTCAGTCGGTTATAGCGCAAACCCTCCAGGGCTGGGAGCTGATTGTCGTTAATGATGGCAGCTGCGATGGTACTGCTGCCATTCTTGATGGATTAGATGATCCTCGTATTCGAGTAGTTCATCAGGCCAATGGTGGCGTTAGTTCCGCCCGAAATGTCGGACTCGAACTAGCGCAGGGCGAATACGTCACTTTTCTGGATGCCGATGACTGCTTGCCCCCGGATGCTCTCAGGGTTCGGTCCGCTTTTCTGGATGAGCACCCCAAAGTTGATATTGTTAATGGTAGTGTCAATGTCATGTCCGCTGGAAAGCTGATTCGAATCTATAAGCCGGATCTCACTATTGGGCCTCTGCTGGGTCGTCTTGCAACGCTGGATGAGGGGGTTTTCTTTGGCGTGAATTACATGCTGCGGCGTGAGAAGATCCAGCTTGAGCGTTTCCCTGAGGGTGCTAGCCACTGCGAGGATGTTATCTTCTTCTTGTCGCTCGCTCATCAGGCTAACTTGATCTACGGTGCCGTCTCGGATGTTGTTTACGAGTATCGTATTCAGGCCGGTTCGGCAATGGCGAATCTTGATGGCATCGAACGCGGATATCTTGAGCTGTTAAGGCGTACTCGCGAGATGCCCCATATCAGTGATGCTATACGCAAGGTGCAGCGACACCGGGTTCGTCGAATCTTGTTTCGGTCGTGGCTGCGTCGCGCAAGGCCTCTGCGCGCCATCGCAGCGCTGGCCAAAATTTACCGTATGGCCTGAGTGCTGCATGCCTAATAGCCGGATTGTTTTTTTTACCAAGTACACTCGCGCCGGCGCCAGCAGTCGCTATCGCACCTATCAGTATCTGGATGCTTTCCGCGCAGCAGGTTTGGTTTGTGTGGTTAAGCCGCTGTTTGATGAGGCCTATCTGGCCTATAAGTATCGACATGGCAAGGCCTCCTGGTTCGGCGCTTTTTCTGCGCTTGTCGGTCGGCTTTGGGCGGTGCTAACGGTGCCGGCTCGCGCCATCGTGGTGATCGAGTACGAGTTGTTGCCCTATTTTCCGGCTGTACTCGAGCGTTGGCTGGTGTTTCGTGGTTGCCGGATGCTGGTGGACTATGACGATGCGCTGTTCCACCAGTATGACCAACATGGCAGAGCCTGGGTGCGGCGGTTTCTTGGCGGCAAGATCGCCACGGTCATGCGACTGGCCCATACCGTAGTTGCCGGCAATCAATACCTGGCTGACTATGCAAGGCGAGCAGGTGCACGGCGAGTGGAAATTATTCCAACGGCAATCGATTTGCTTCGTTATCCACCGCGCCAGCAGGCGCATACACAGCCTGTTTTTACCATCGGCTGGATCGGCTCACCCAGTACAGCAAATTACCTGTATGAAATCGCTCCTGCGCTGGCCCAGTTCTGCGCCCGGGTGCCAGCCTGTGTTCGGCTTGTGGGGTCAGGGCCGGTGACCTTGTCTGGCGTGCCGGTGGAGCTGGTGGCGTGGCAAGAGGAGACCGAGGTCGATGAGATATCCACTTTCGATGTCGGCATTATGCCGTTGCCAGATGAGCCATGGGCGCGTGGCAAGTGCGGATTCAAATTGATTCAGTATATGGCTTGCGCAGTTCCGGTGATTGCCTCTCCTGTTGGTGTCAACGCGCAGTTGGTTGAGCATGGGGTAAACGGCTTTCAGGCCTCGACAGCAGAGCAGTGGCTGGCGTCGCTTCACGAGCTGTATCAGGAGGTTGAACTGCGTCAACGTCTTGGTGCAGCGGGCAGGCAGCGTGTTGCGCAGCAATATTGCCTTGCAGTGACCACGCCGATCTGGCTTGGTTTGCTTGATGATGCTCGGCTGGGGCGCTGATTGGACAGGATGATGATGGCATGTGTGGTTTAACCGGCTTCTTGCTGCCCCGGCCTGAGCGGGATGCCGGGGGCTTGCAGGCATTTACCCGGGCAATGACGCAGCAGCTGAATCATCGTGGACCGGATGACCACGGTGTTTGGGCGGATGCCAATATCGGCATTGCACTTGGCCATGCTCGCCTGGCAATCATTGATCTCTCTCCGGCCGGTCATCAGCCCATGCACTCTGCGTGCGGGCGCTATGTGATGGTGTTTAACGGCGAGATCTATAATTACCAGACGCTGAGAAGCAAGCTTCAAGGGCGTAGTGGGGCGGGGCATGGCTGGAGAGGTAACTCGGATACCGAGGTGCTGTTGGCTGCCATAGCTACATGGGGTCTGCAGTCCGCACTTGAGGCCGCCGTGGGCATGTTCGTTATTGCCCTGTGGGATCGTCAGCAACAGACATTAACGCTGGCCCGCGACCGCTTTGGTGAGAAACCACTTTATTATGGGTTTGCCGATGGTGGGCGTGGCCCATTGTTGTTCGGTTCTGAACTGAAGTCGTTGATGGCGCATCCCCATTGGCAGGGCACGCTGGCCACCGATGTGTTGGAAGATTACCTCCGTTTTGGTTGTGTTGGCGGAGCGGCGAGCATTTTTCAGGGGGTTGCCAAATTGCCGCCAGGCAGTCTGTTGAAGGTGTCGATTGCCGATGTGCAAAGTCGGCAATTGCCTGAGCCGATGCCCTGGTGGTCGGCAGAGCAGGCAGCTCGTGATGCCATGGCGGCGCCGATCAGCGATCATGATGCGGCGATTACCGCGGTGGAGCAGGCCCTCAGTCAATCCATACGCAGTCAGAGGCTCGCCGATGTCCCGCTGGGGGCCTTTCTGTCTGGCGGCGTCGACAGTTCGCTGGTTGTGGCGTTGATGCAGCAGCAGTCTGACCGGCCGGTGCGCACATTTTCCGTGGGCTTTGACGACCACCGCTACGATGAATCCGGCCATGCCGAAGCGGTGGCAAAACATCTCGGCACCGAGCATCTGACACTGCAGGCAACGTCTGCCATGGCGTTGGATCTGGTGCCGAGTCTGGCAGATATTTACGACGAGCCGTTCGCCGACTCCTCCCAGTTGCCCTCTGTGCTGATTTCAAAGCTGACCCGTGAACACGTTACCGTGGCCTTGTCTGGCGATGGTGGCGATGAGCTTTTTGGTGGGTATAACCGTCATCTGTGGGTGCCACGTATTTGGCGCAAGCTGAGGCAGTTGCCGCTGCCAGCGCGCCGCACGCTGGGCAGTATGCTCAAGGCGATTTCTGTGGATGCCTATGACCGTCTGATGCAACTTGGTGGCAGATTTTTGCCGGGGCGACTGCAGGTGCGTACCTTCGGTGAGAAGCTGCACAAACTGGCGGCGGTACTGGAGAGCATTGACCAGCAGGCACTGTTCGCCGGTGTCGCGTCGATGAACCGTGAGCCGGCGAGCCTGCTGCAAGGCCTGGGAAAGGGCAACTCCCCGGACGCACTGTTTCCGACGCTGCAAGGCTTCAATGACGTCGAGTGGATGCTGTTGATGGATACGCTGCATTATCTGGTTGACGATGTGTTGGTGAAGGTTGACCGGGCCAGTATGGCCAGCAGCCTGGAAGTGCGGGTGCCGTTCCTTGATCCGCAGGTATTTCACGCCGCCTGGCGTATTCCGGTGGAAACCAGACTTAACAACGGGCAGGGTAAGTGGGTGTTACGCCAACTGCTCTATCGGCATGTGCCACGTCAATTGATTGATCGTCCCAAGATGGGCTTCGCTGTGCCGCTGGATGCCTGGTTGCGCGGCCCACTGCGCGACTGGGCCGAGGATCTGCTTTCCACGGCCAGCCTGAAGCAGATGCCAATGCTGGACGCTCGCCAGATTCAGCAGCTTTGGCAGACTCATATGAAGGGGCAGGGCCACCATGCCCAGCAGCTTTGGACTGTGCTGCAGTTGCTGGCTTGGCAGCGCCGCTGGCGCCCCCGACTGGCCTGAGTTTTACTTATCTGATCCGCATTAGCGGTGATTAACATTTTTCGGAATTTATGCTGCCTTACTGGATTTTGTTTTTGATTCCCACCGTTGGGGTGTTGTTTTCAAGGCGGTTGAAGCCTTCATCGAGCACGCTGATGTGGTGGCTTGTGGGCGTGCTGTTTACTTTGGCAATTGGCTTGCGCCATCGGGTGGGCGGTGATTGGTGGGCCTATCTTCTCTATCTTGAGCGGGCTACCCCGTTGTCCTTGGCAGAGGTGCTTAACAGTACCGACCCCGGGTACATTCTGGTTAACTGGCTTGTTGCCCAGTTTGATGGTCCTATTTATTGGGTAAACCTGATCTGCGGCGCCGTTCTGATGATTGGTGTGATGTCTTTTTCGCGCCGCCAACCGCTGCCATGGCTGGCGCTATTGGTGGCGGTGCCGTATCTGATTATCGTGGTGGGCATGGGCTACACCCGTCAGGCTGTGGCGCTGGGCTTCTTGCTTATCAGTCTGAGCTCGCTCGCCAGGAGCAAGATCGGTTGGTTCGTGTTCTGGGTGATGCTGGGGGCGACTTTCCACAAATCTGCGGTATTGATCCTGCCGGTGGCAGCGCTGGCATCAACCTCAAATCGGCTTTGGAACTTTACCTGGGTTGGCCTGATGTTTGTTGTGGGCGGCTACCTGTTCCTTTTCGATTCTGCCGAGCACCTTTGGATCAACTACGTTCAGGCGGATTACCAATCTGAGGGTGGCTTGATCAGGGTGTTGATGAACTCGGTTCCAGCTGCGCTGTTTTTCCTGTTGCATCGGCGTTTGAGGCTGTCTGAAGCCGAACGAAAGCTTTGGCTATGGATGTCCTTGCTGGCACTGGTTTGCATTCCTCTTGTTGTTGTTTCATCCGCTGCCACGGATCGCGTGGCGCTTTATTTGATTCCTCTGCAGATCTTTGTTTTTTCGCGCTTGCCATTGGTCTCCGCCAATCCACATTTTCGCGGTGCTATCGCTCTTGGTGTAGTGGGCTATTACGCACTGGTGCAGGCTGTTTGGTTATTTTTTGCGACGCATTCTTTTGCATGGGTCCCCTATCAGAACGTTCTATGGTTTGGTGGCTGGTGAGCGTTGTATTCCTGACATCCAACACCTCCTGGTATCTGTACAACTTTCGAGCCAGTACGATCCGAGCTTTGCGTGAACGTGGTAATCGGGTCGTCTGTCTTGCCCCTTCTGACGAGTTCAGCCTGCGCCTGGTTGATGAGCTGGGAGTCGAACATATTGCTTTGCCGTTGGACGGTAAAAGCACGGGCTTGCAGCAGGAGCTTGCCAGTATCTGGTTTATCTGGAGGGTCATGCGTCAGTACAGCCCTGACCTTGTTTTCAACTTTACCGTAAAGCTGAATATCTACAGTGGTCTGGTATGTGCGCTGCAAAAAATTCCGTTTGCCAACAACATTTCTGGTCTGGGAACTGCCTTTATTCATGATTCGTGGCTTTTCCGCCGGGTGCGTCAGGCCTATGGCGTGGTGAATCGCAGGGCGCAGCATCTGTTCTTTCAGAACGAGGAAGATCTTTCCGTATTCCGCAACGGCGGGTTGCTTGGGGGTGCGCCAGTAACGCTCTTGCCCGGGTCTGGCGTGGACTTGCAGCGCTTCCAGGCATCACCTTTGCCACAGGAAGGTCCGGTCACCTTCATCATGATTGCCCGTTTGTTGGGGGATAAAGGTGTACGGGAATACGCAGAAGCCTGTCGCTCGCTGAAGGCGAATGGTTTGCATGTGCGCTGCCTGTTGGTTGGGCCATTGGGTGTTAGTAACCGTACGGCGATTTCAGAACAGGAAGTTTCTCAGTGGCAAGCTGGCAGCACTCTGGAATATCTCGGCGTCACCGATGATGTGCGCCCCTTGATTGAGCAAGCCCATGTGCTTGTCTTGCCGTCGTATCGCGAGGGCATGCCTCGTACCGTGCTGGAGGCCGCTGCCATGGGGAGGCCGTCCATTGTCACGGAGGTGCCAGGCTGCCGCCACGCCATTGAGCCGGAAGTTACCGGGTGGCTGTGCAAGGTGCGTGATGCGCAATCTCTGGCGGAGCAAATGGAGAGGGTGCTGCTAATGGATTCTGCAGACAGGCAGTTGGCAGGGCAGGCGGCTCGCCAGCGCATGGAGTCCCGCTTTAGTGAGCAGCGGGTTGTCGACGCCTATCTGGATTGCCTGAGAAAATCCCCGCTTTGAGAATCAATGACATCCTGCTGAAACAGTTTCCTGCTCAACTGCCATCACGTTGGCTCCTTCACGGGATAGTCACATTAGTGTTAAATAGCAGACCGTTTCACTTATTTAGCCGGGCTGGTCGTTTATGTATCCGTTGAACCTGATGTCTGACGGTGCGACCAGTTTGGGTCAGGGAGAGCAGGCATGGAGCTGATGACAACAACAGGGCTGTTAGCCGGGCTATTTGCGCTCGTTTTCCTTGTTCTTCTGCGGCCCGTCGCGGCCCGTATTGGTCTGCTGGATATTCCGGATCACCGCAAAGTGCACCGTGGCTCGGTGCCTCTGATTGGTGGGCTGAGCGTTTACGCAGGTCTGGCTCTGGCCTGGCTTATCGTCATGCCGTTCGACCGTCCTTACGGCATTTATCTGCTCTGCTCCCTTTTTCTGGTGGCCCTTGGTGCACTGGATGATGCCCGTAATATTCCCGCCCGTTTTCGTCTTTGGGCCCAGGTGGTGTTGGGCACCTTGCTGGCGATTGGCTCCGGGGTGTATCTGAACACCTTTGGCAACTTGCTTGGTGGTGGCGAGATCATGCTTGGCTGGTTTGGGCCGATCATTACCATTTGCGCGGTAATTGGCGCCACCAATGCTTTTAACATGGTGGATGGTATTGATGGGTTGGCGGGGAGCCTGAGTCTGGTGTCGCTGGTGGCACTGATCATCCTGTTTGCTTTGGCTGGCCCCGCCTTTACCACCGAGCTGGTGCTGGCGGTGGCCCTGACGTTGGCGATGGTGCCTTATTTGCTGGCCAACCTGTCGGTTAGCCCGTTCGGCAGCAAGGTGTTTATGGGCGATGCGGGCGCCATGTTTATTGGCTTCTCGCTGGTATGGCTGCTGGTGAACGGCACGCAGGCCGGGGAGCTGGCGTTCCGCCCGGTAACTGCTTTGTGGATCATTGGTTTGCCGTTGATGGATATGCTGGCGGTTATGTTTCGTCGCTACCGCAAGGGGCAGTCGGTGATGGTGCCGGACCGTGATCATTTGCATCATATTTTTCTGCGTGCCGGTTTCAATGATCGGCAAGCGCTGGCCATTATTACCGGGGTGGCGTCCATTCTGGCGCTTTTCGGTATCGCCGGAGAGCTGCTCGGCGTGCCGGAGTCGGTCATGTTTATCGGCATTCTGCTACTGTTTGTTTTGTATAACCTCGCCCTGAGCCATATCTGGCGTCTGACCGCTTTGATTCGCAAAGGCCTGAAAATGTAGGAGCGGCTTAAGCCGCGAATATTTTATGAAAAAGAGTTCGCGGCTTAAGTCGCTCCTGCAGGTTATTTTCTCTCTTCCGTATGTGGTATTTGCTGCGGATGATCTGGCGTTGCCCGGTTACAGCGGTTTTCTCAATGTCCCCTCTGCCACGGTGCTGAATCACGCCCAGGCAGATGTACAGTATTCCGATCAGGCGTGGGTTGCCGGTGAGTATGGCCATTACCGCAATGTGGCCGGTGCGGTGGGCATCTTCCCGTTAGTCGAAGTGGGCGGGCGTATTGCCTGGGAGGAGACCCAGTCCAACCTTTTTACCAACGGCAGCGGCCCACGAGACCTGTCAGCTAACTTCAAGGTGCAGGCGCCCCTGATCCCGGAAAGCTGGTTCACACTTGCTGCTGGTGCTCAGGATTTCGGTGGCGCGGCAAATAATTTCGAGTCCTACTATGTGGTGGCTGGTCGTCAGTTCGGGCCTGTGGAAATGGCTGTTGGCTATGGTCGCCCGGAAGAGGCTTTGCGCTATTTGGATGGTGCTTTCGGTGCCATCTCTTACCGGCCCACCCGCTGGCTTAACCTGATCGCTGAATATGACGCCGCAGATGTCCGCTTTGGCGCCGGCGTGACCTCTCCCAAAGGCTGGCTGCCCGGTGGTCTGCAGGTGAAGGGCAAGGTCATGGCCTATGACCGCGGTGATAGCGACAACGGCAGGCAGTTCTTTTCCCTGGGGCTGTCCATTCCGCTGGGTCGGGATTCCGCTCGATCGACCACAGGAGCCGCTTCAGCTTTGGGTACGGAGGCGGCTTTAGCCCCGGTTACTGCTCAAGAATCAAAACAGTTGGTGGCTGAAGACGCGGCTGCGGAGACCATCGGGGAGATTCTGGTGGCGGCGGGCTATGAACGGGTTTCCGTGGGCTCGGCTGGCAACCAGCTGACAGTGCGTTTCGAGAACAACCTGTTTAACCGCGATGAGCGCCAGGCTCTTGAGGATGTGGCCGAGCGGTTGCATGCGGCGGGCTTGCAGACCGGGTCAGAGGGGGCGACGAGCCTGCGTCTGGTGCTGCTCAATCAGAATATTCCGGTGATGACACGCCAGCTATGGCTGGACGGTGAGCAGCCGCGGCTGACCTCGGCCAGTGAGCAGGCGCTGCCACAGCAGTGGGATTATCAAGGCAGTGCCGGGCCGGTATGGCGGCCACGGTTGACCTTGAGTCCGAATCTGACCACTGGTGTAGCCACTGAGTACGGCGTGCTGGATACCTCGCTGGCGCTGGGCTCCGAGGTGTCGACATCGCTATGGACTGGAGCGCTGGCTTCGGCGACCTGGAATCAGGAGGTTTACGCCAGCGAAGACTTTGATCAGGGTGGGGTGTTCTATAACAGCCGCCAGCGCACCGGCTTTAAAGAGGTGGACTTGCAGCAGACCCTGCGTTTGCACCCGCAGCTGTTTACCACCTTCCATGCCGGGCGCTACAACACTGACTACTACGGCTGGCTGAATGACACCTTGCTGCTCAGTGCCGGGCGTCGCCACGCCATTGGCTTCCTGAGTGGTAATTTCCGCCATGTGGACGATTCAGCTAGAGAGGCCCGCCAGATGCTGGGGCGCTACACCTATAGCCACCCGGGTCGCGACGTGCAGCTGACCCTGCATGCCGGGGAGTTTTTCGAGGGTGATACAGGCTTTCGGGTCGATGGCCGCTTCTGGTTTGGTGACTACGCCATGGTGCTGAGCTACAAGAACACCGATGCTGAGTTTGTCGGCCTTGGGGTAATGATTCCGTTGACGCCAGTTAAAGACCGCCAGTTCCGCTACTTGCAGGTGCGTGGTAACCCGGACTGGAGCTATACCGTGCAGACCCGGATTAACGAAGATGCCAACGTAGTGTCATTTGGCGGAGCTACCATAGTGCGGCCAGCGAACACTCTGGAGCGGGTCTACTTGAACCGGTTACGCCCCGGCTTATAGGGGTCAATTCCTTGCAATTACAGGGGCTTCCGCTATAGTGACTGGCATTCACGCCCGCGGTGTCGACGCCAGATTCAGGGAGTTTATGATGACTGAAAGTAAGAAGGATGCAGTAATGCGAAATCTGATCGCCGTCGCCATTTTGGCTCCACTTGTGGTGCTTGCCGGCTGCTCTGATAGCACTAATTTTCTTGGCAAGAAGTCGAAGGGTATCGTCTATGACGGCTATCTGGCTGGTGCCAAGGTTTGCGTTGACCAGATCGTTAACCGTCAGTGCGATGATCCGCCGGAGCCGGCTACCTTTACCGATGCCGAGGGTGGCTTTCGCTTGACGGCTTTGACACCAGAACAGGCGCGTTTTCCGCTGGTTGCTGAAGTAGTACCAGGAACCATTGACCTTGATACCGGGCTGCCGGCACCGGCAGGGCTTAAGTATCTGGCTCCGGCCGGCAGCGACTCTATCAGCGCATTCAGCACCATTGTTCAGATCAGGATCGAACAAGAGATTGTCGCAGGTCTTAACGTTGTGCCGATTGTTGTTCCTGACCTGGTCACCCTGAAGAACACCGTAACAGAGGCGCTGACGACAGAGCTTGGTTTGCCAGCCAACATTGACCTGACCGACTATGATCCGATTAAAGTGAAGAACAAGGGCTCGGCTAGCGCGGCGGTGCGTGAAACGGCGGCCAAGTTGCATATCGTTAACCAGATACTGACGGCTCAGATAGTGGAGTTCCTGCCATTGGCGGTTGCTAATGCTAACCCACCAAGTCAGGAGTCCGCGGCATATCCTGCTTTGATTGCCAAGTTGGACCCGGCTCAGGTGCTGGCTGAGGTGGAGGCCTACATTGCGGCCAACACCCTTACGCTGGCAGACCTTCTGGATGCATCCTTTGACCCTGCCGTAATTCCGGTGACAGATCCGGCGGTGCCTACTCAGGCTGAGATCTTTATTCAGTTCGAGAATGACGTGAACATCGCTCAGTCCATCGAAAATCTGGTCAATGGCGGTCAAGCCGTTACCGGTGGCACCGGTGGCACTTGATCAAGTGCTGAGATAGACAGGAAGGGCGGCCAAGGCCGCCCTTTTTTATGCTGCGGCAGGAATGCTCCGGCAACAGCAGCTCACCAACAGGGAACAGGGTATAATCGGCCCGTTTTCTTTTTCGTTCAGGGACTTCTATGAATATCACCATTTTCGGCACCGGCTATGTGGGTCTGGTTACCGGTACCTGTCTGGCGGATGTGGGCCACAATATCCTTTGTGTCGATGTGGATGCGGCCAAGATTGAGGGCTTGAAGAATGGTGTGATTCCGATTTACGAGCCTGGCCTTGAGCCGATGGTCAAGCGCAATGTGGCCGAGGGCCGGTTGAACTTCACTACTGATGCTGCTCAGGCGGTGGCCTTTGGTGAGCTGCAGTTTATTGCCGTGGGTACGCCACCAGATGAAGACGGTTCCGCGGATCTGAAATATGTGCTGGCAGTGGCACGCACCATTGCCACCCATATGACCGACTACAAGGTGGTGATTGATAAATCCACCGTGCCGGTGGGCACTGCCGATAAGGTTCGTGCTGCTATTACGGAAGTTTTGGCCCAGCGCAAATCGGCCATTGAATTTGATGTCTGCTCCAACCCTGAGTTTTTGAAAGAAGGTGCGGCGATTGAAGATTTCTCCAAACCTTCGCGCATCGTTATCGGTACTGACTCACAGCGCGTAGAAAAAATGATGCGCGAGTGCTACGCGCCGTATAACCGCAATCACGACAAAATGATCGTCATGGATGTGCGCTCTGCGGAGCTAACCAAGTATGCGGCCAACGCCATGCTCGCTACCAAGATCAGTTTTATGAACGAGATGGCTAATCTGGCGGAGCGTCTTGGTGCAGATATCGAAGCCGTGCGAATCGGTATTGGCTCTGATCCGCGCATTGGCTACCACTTTATTTATCCGGGGGCCGGTTATGGCGGCTCCTGTTTTCCCAAGGACGTGCAGGCACTGGCTCGCACGGCCTCACAGGTAGGTTATGCCGCGCCGTTGCTGAATGCTGTGGAGGCCGTCAATGACGCCCAGAAGGAGACCTTGTTTACCAAGCTGAGCAAGGCACTTGGCTCTGTGCAGGACAAAACGATTGCGGTGTGGGGGCTGTCGTTCAAGCCCGAGACCGACGATATGCGCGAAGCGCCATCGCGGGTGCTGGTAGAAGCGGTATTGGCAGCTGGCGGCAAAGTGCAAGCATTCGATCCGCAGGCTAGCCATGAAGCTGGCCGGATTTTTGGTGAGCGTGACGGACTTAGCTTGGTGGAGAGCCGCAATGATGCTGTTGCCGGCGCCGATGCATTAGTTATTTGCACCGAATGGAAAGCATTCCGTGCAGTGGACTTCGCCTGGCTGAAGTCGCAACTGAAAAGCGCCGTGGTGGTTGATGGCCGCAACCTTTACGACCCTGAGCAAGTGGCCGCCGCAGGGCTTGAATATTGGGCCGTAGGTCGCGGGCGGAGCATTCAATGATTAAAAAAGCTGTCCTTCCTGTCGCTGGTCTTGGCACCCGTTTTTTACCAGCCAGCAAGGCCATACCAAAAGAAATGATCACCGTGGTCGACAAGCCGGTGGTGCAGTATGTGGTGGAGGAGGCGATAGCCGCCGGGATCACAGAGATTGTGCTGGTTAACCATTCGCTAAAGAAAGCTATCGAAGATCATTTCGATGTTCATTACGAACTGGAAGCCGAGCTGGAGAAGAAAAACAAGACCGCCTTGCTGGAAGTGGTGCGCGGTATTGTGCCGGCTGGGGTGCGGGTCATCAGTGTCCGTCAGGGGCGGCCATTGGGATTGGGCCATGCGGTGTTGTGCGCCCGGGAGGTGATTGGTGATGCACCTTTTGCGGTGCTGTTGCCGGACGTTTTGGTGGATGCAGAGGGTTTGACTGGCGGCAATGACCTGTCGCGCATGCTGCACGCCTTTGAGGCTCATCAGGCCGCCCAGATAATGGTTCAGCAGGTGCCCATGTCGCGGGTCGATCAGTATGGCGTGGTATCGCTAACTGGCCCGGCTCCAGAAGCGGGACAGAGCGTACCGATGACCGGCGTGGTGGAGAAGCCCAAGCCGGCAGACGCGCCATCGGATCTGTCTGTAGTGGGCCGCTATGTGTTGCCGGCTCGCATCTTCGAGTTGCTGGCAAACACGGCGCCTGGTGCCGGTAACGAGATCCAGCTGACCGATGCCATTGCCGCATTGATTCAGGAGCAAAGCGTGGAGGCCTATCGCATGATGGGCGCAACCTATGATTGCGGCAGCAAAATAGGCTACCTTGAAGCGACTCTGCGCTACGGCCTGCGCCACCCCGAACTCGGTGCCCCGTTGCGGGATCTGATTAACAACCTGTAGCAGCGGCTTTAGCTGCAAACCGGAGAGCCATCAATGCACCTGGATGTTTACGGCGACACTCTTACCGCGCTGGTTACCGCTGCGGCGTTGTCCTCCACCGGACATCAGGTGACGCTGCGGGTGCCGGCAGGGCAGGTGGCAGATGAACTGAATGCCGATCGCATGCCATATCAGGAGCCGGGTCTGGAGTTGATGCTTGATCAGCAGCAACAGTCGGGTCGACTGTGCACCGGCTCTGCGGAAGATATGCCGGAAGATCGGGTGGAAGGGGTGTTTCTGGCCTTGTCTCCAGCGGCGCAGCCTTTTGCAGAGTCCTTGATCGATCAGCTGGCGGCCCGTCGCGGTCATAGTTGGCTGGTGGTTAACCAATCCAATTTCCCGGTGGGCACCACGGAAAGTCTGCAGCTGCGTTTGCGTGATGGCGCCGACCCGGGTGTAGATCGCGCGGTAATTTGCATGCCGGAGATGCTCCAGGAAGGTGCCGCACTGCAATCGTTTATGCGTCCCTCCAGCATTTTAGTCGGTTGCGATAGCGACTGGGCCGAGATTCATATTCGCGAGATGCTGCGGCCGTTTAACCGGCTACGCGATGTAATGCGTTTGTTGCGTCCGCGTGAAGCGGAGTTCACCAAGCTGGCCATCAACGGCATGTTGGCCACCCGGCTGGGCTTTATGAATGACATGGCGTCTTTGGCCGACGCACTGCATGTGGATATCGAGCAGGTACGCATGGGTATGGGCGCCGATCCACGTATCGGTGAGGCCTATCTGTATCCCGGTTGTGGTTTTGGCGGGATGAATTTTTCCCGCAATGTGATGAGTCTGGCGGATACTCTGGAGTCATCCGGAGTGGGCTCCGAGTTGCTGGAACAGGTGCTGCTAATTAATGAGCGCCAGAAGGAAGTTTTGTTTCGCAAACTTTGGCAGCACTACCAGACGGATCTGAATGGCAAAACCGTGACCCTGTGGGGAGCGGCATTCAAGCCGGGCACTGGGCGTATTGATAACGCACCCGCGCTGAAATTGATGGAGGCGTTGTGGGCGCAAGGTGTCACCGTGCGAGTGCATGACCCGAAGGCCTTGCCGACCCTGCAGGCGCTCTATGGTGAGCGTGCCGATCTTGTTCTCTGTGATGACCCCTACGAGGCCGCACGCGGTGCTGATGCACTGATGCTGGTGACTGAGTGGAAGGATTACTGGAGCCCGGATTATCGGCGCCTGCACAAACTTATGGCACAGCCGTTGCTGCTTGATGGGCGTAATATTCTGGACCCGGACTTTGTCCGCAGCAGTGGCTTTGTTTATTACGGTATTGGTCGGCAGTAGTGGCAGCAGCGAGAGTAGCAAGCGGAGTTTTAGTGCATGCGTAGTCGAACGGGAGTGCCTGCGGATACGGTTTGGCAGCAGTTGAGCGAGCAGGCGGCTGCCTTGCAGGATATTCATCTGGCGCAGATGTTTGCTGATCAGCCGGATCGTTTTGCCCAGCTGTCCCGTCGCGCCGGTCCGTTGCTGCTGGATCTGAGCAAGCAGCGTCTTGATGTACGTACGCTGGATCTGCTTGGCCGTCTGGCCGATGCCCGGGATTTGCGCGGCTGGATTAATCGCCTGTTCGCTGGCGAGCCAATCAATCACACCGAGCAACGTGCCGCCATGCACTGGGCATTGCGTGTGCCGCCACAGCAGACTTCGCCGGTTCAGCAGCAGGTGCAGGAGCAGCTTGATCGCATGACCCGGATGGTTGAGCGCATTCACGCCCGTCAGTGGCGTGGCGTCACCGGTGAAGTGATTACCGATGTTGTAAATATTGGCGTGGGCGGCTCTGATTTAGGGCCCATGATGGTCTGCCGGGCACTGGACGACGCCGCCGATGATCGGGCAGTTCGTACTCATTTTGTCTCCTCCATGGATGGCAGTCAGGTGTCCCACCTGCTGCATCAATTACGTCCACACAGCACGCTTTTTATTATCTCCTCAAAATCTTTTACCACCATCGATACGCTGTATAACGCGGGCACCGCCCGGGCCTGGCTGCAGCGAGCTCTGGGCGATGACCCGGCCGTGATTGGCTGTCACTTTATTGGTGTGTCATCCGCTGTGGACAAGATGGAACAGTGGGGCATTCCGCGCACTAATCAGTTGGCGCTTTGGGACTGGGTGGGGGGGCGTTTTTCCCTGTGGTCATCCATCGGTTTACCCATCGCTTTGCGCATTGGCATGAAAGGCTTTCGCGAATTGCTGGCCGGAGCCAATCAGATGGACGAGCACTTTCGTGCCGCGCCATGGACTGAAAACGTACCGGTGCTGATGGCACTGACCGGCGTTTGGAACACGAATATTCTGGGTATTCATGCCCATGCGGTGTTGCCCTATGACGGTCGTCTGAAATATCTGCCGGCGTTTTTGTCGCAGCTGGAAATGGAATCCAATGGTAAATCGGTAACCCGCGATGGCGAGCCGGTGCCCACCGGCACCTGCCCGGTTTTGTGGGGCGAAGTGGGACCTAATGCGCAGCATGCGTTTTATCAGTTGCTGCACCAGGGCACCGAACCGGTGACCTGTGACTTTATTGCCCCCGCCCGGCGCTACCATGAAGTGCGCCACGACGCGGCGGCTGCTGAGTTGATTGGCCAGCACCACCTTGCTTTGGCGAATTGTTTTGCCCAGTCACGGCTGCTTGCATTCGGTGAAGCTGCTTTGCCGCCCGGCGAGCAGCTGCCCATGTATATGCGCTATCACGGCAACCAATCGAGCAGCACATTGCTAGTTGATCAGCTGGACCCGTTCTCGCTGGGTGCTTTGCTAGCTGCCTTCGAACACAAGGTTTTTGCTCAGGCAGTGATCTGGCAGATCAACCCGTTCGATCAATGGGGCGTAGAGATGGGCAAGCAAATCGCCACCGAGACCCTGGAGCTGATCAATGGTGGCGCGACATCCAGCAGTATGGACTCATCCACGGATGGCCTGATCTCTGCGGTAGCAGCGGCTTCGGCGGCAAAAGATTTATAAAATTCCTTGCAGTGCTTTGCGCAGGTTTTCCGGAATCGGTGTTGGCTTGCGGCTATGCCGATCAACGAAGACATGGACAAAGTGTCCCTCCGCCGCAGCCTCGTCGTCGCCTTCGCGGAAAATTGCCAGCCCGTACTCTACCGATGAGTTGCCCAGCCGATTAACTCGCATGGCGCCCTGCAGTTTTTCCGGGTAGGCCAGTGCCTTGTGGTAGCTGCAGCAGGAGTTCACCACCAGGCCGATAATATTGCCGTTATGAATATCCAGGCCGCCTTGGTGAATCAGGAAGTGATTGGCGACAGAATCGAAGTAGCTGTAATAGATCACGTTGTTTACGTGACCATAGATGTCGTTATCGCTCCAGCGCGTGCTGATCGGGGCGAAGTAGTGGTAGTCGCTGCGTCGGCCGATGGCTTTTTTCTCACTCACCTCGGTTACCACGCAGCTTTGTAGATGGCGATGGCGTCTGCTTCCGTGACTTCACGAGGATTATTTACCAGCAGACGTTGCTGCAGCATGGCTTCGCTGGCCAGCCGTGGGATGGCGTCTTCGTTGATGTCCATTTCGCGCAGACGGGTAGGCAACCCCAGCTCCCCGCTAAGGGTGCCCAGCCAGTTGATCAGGGTGGTAGCAGCTTTCTCTCCTACCAGGGTGCCGCTCGGCAGCACACAGCGAGCCAGCTCCGCATAGGCTTTTTCTGCCTGAGGCAGGTTAAAGCGCATGACATGGGGCAGAACCAGCGCATTACTCAGGCCATGAGGGATGTGATAGATGCCGCCCAACGGGTAGGCGAGGGCATGTACTGCGGCCACCGGCGCGTTGGCAAAGGCCTGCCCGGCGAGCATGGCACCGAGCAGCATATTGCCGCGGGCTGTCAGGTCACTGCCATTGTTGACGGCGGTTTCGATATTGGCACTAAGCAGTCTCAGCGCTTCGCGGGCGAGCATGTCGGAATAAGGGTTTTTGCGATGCTTGCTGGTATAGGCTTCGATGGCGTGAACCATGGCATCAATACCGGTGGCGGCGGTTACCGCGGCCGGCAGGCCAGTAGTCAGGGTGGCATCCAGCACTGCCACATCCGGCAGCAGTTGCGGCGCCACTACGCCCATCTTGGTGGTCTCGCCGGTGGTGACGATGGCAATCGGAGTGACTTCCGAGCCGGTACCGGCGGTGGTTGGTATCTGGATTAGCGGTAGTCGCTGGCCTGTGGCATTGCCGACGCCGTAAACCTGCTGCAGGGCCTGCTCGCCGGGTACCAGCAGGGCCACAAGCTTGGCGGTATCCATGGCGCTGCCTCCGCCAAAGCCGATTACCCCGTCGCAGCCGGATTCGCGGGCCACTGCCAGAGCCTGCTCGACCACGCTCTCCGGCGGATCCGCCACCACGTCCTTGAATACGGTGACCGCCAGGCCAGCCTGCTGCAGTCGATTGACCAGCGGTTCCAGCATGCCACTGCCGGCAATACCACCGTCGGTGACCACACAGGGACGGCGCATGCCCAGATCACTGGCGATTTCGGCCAGTCGCTCACTGGCGCCGGGCTCACAAATCAGGCTGCGGGTAGTAGCAAAGGTAAAGGCAGTCATAGCATCATCCGTATAGAGCGGTTATCGCGATAAACAGGGAGGAGATTATGGGTAAACCCACCGCAGAACAACTGGAGCAGGCTCTGGCGCAGGCCGCATGGCTACGTGAGAACGATGCTGACGAGCATTTTATTGGCAAGTCGCTGCTGAACCACAACTATCGCCTGCACCTGCTGGAGGATGTTCTGGTCAAGGCCAGACACTACCTGCACTCCGGGCAAAGCGCCCAGGGCCACCGGGAGCTGATACAGGCCATCGAAAAGGCTGAGGCCGCCGACCCGGACATGTAGGAGCCACTCCTGCAGGGTGCTACCATGCGTTTCAAACGTTTGTTTGGGAGGCACTATCATGGCTGGCACGGCTGGGCGAGGGGCTGAACGAGGCACGGTGGACCGGATTCTCGACACTGCCGAGGTGTTGTTTGCCCAGAAGGGCTTTGCTGAGACCAGTCTGCGCGCAATCACCAGCAAGGCTGGTGTCAATCTGGCGGCGGTGAACTACCACTTCGGCTCGAAGGAGGCGCTGATTCAGGCGGTCTTCGAGCGCTTTCTGGATCCGTTTTGTGCCCGCTTGGATGGTCTGCTGACGGAGCTGGAGAGCAACTCCGGCAGCGTTACTCTGGAGCGCTTGCTGGCCACATTGTCGCAAAGTGCGCTGGCGGTGCAGAAGGGCGAGCCCCACAGGGTGGCTATCTTCTTCCGTCTTAGCGGTCTTGCTTATAGTCAGGCCCAGGGGCATTTGCGCCGATTTTTCCGCGAGCATTACGGTGAGGTGTTCCGCAGATTCCTCGAGCAGTTAGCACTGGCGGTTCCGGAAGTGCCGCCCATGGAAATGTTCTGGCGGGTTCACTTTGCACTTGGGGCGACCATTTTTACCCTGTCCGGGATGGATCCGTTGCGTGCCATCTGCCGCAGTGACTTTGCCGTTGAGGTGCTGCCGCAGCAAGTTGAAGAGCGGCTACTGGCGTTTCTTGCCGGTGGTATTCGCGCCCAGCTGCCGGCATCCTGAACGCCATGGCTATCCAGGTTTCCATTACTGATCAGACCCTTCACTTTACTGACGCCAGCGGCGTTCAGCGCTGCTATTCCGTGTCCACCGCATTGAATGGCCCGGGCGAGCAGCAGGGTAGTGGCTGCACGCCTCGCGGCAGTCATCGTATTCGGGCAAAAATTGGTGCTGGCCTGCCGCTGGGGGCGGTGCTGGTAGGGCGTCGCTTTACTGCGGAGATATGGTCACCGCAGCTTGCCGAACAGTATCCCCAGCGTGACTGGATTCTGTCGCGAATCCTTTGGTTGTGCGGCAATGAGCCAGGCCGCAATCGCTTGGGGTGCGTGGATTCCATGCGTCGCTTCATCTATATTCACGGCACGCCGGATGACCAGCCCATGGGCGTACCGCGGTCGCATGGCTGTATCCGAATGCGTAATGCGGACGTGATTGAATTGTTCGACCTTGTCACGGTCGGTTGTCCTGTTCTGATTGAATAATTTCCGGGGAAATTTCATGTCTGCCCAGCCCCTGCTGATGCTGGATGTTGCCGGCCAGTCGCTGACCGATGAGGATCGCGAGCTGCTGCGTCATCCGGGCACCGGTGCCTTGATCTTGTTTAGCCGTAACTACGCCAACCCTGCCCAGCTTAGTGCGCTGGTGACGGAAATTCGTGCTGAAACCCCCGATATTCTGATCGCGGTAGACCAGGAAGGTGGTCGGGTGCAGCGTTTTCGTGAGAATTTTAGTCGTATTCCGCCCATGCGTTGCCTGGGCGCATTATACGATCGTGATGTGGACGCAGCGCTGGCGGCCTCTCGCGAGCTGGGTTTGCTCATGGCGGCTGAGTTGATTCCCTACGGCGTAGATATCAGTTTTGCGCCGGTGCTGGATCTGGATTTCGGTGCCAGTTCGGTGATTGGAGATCGCAGTTTTCATGCTGATGCGGATGCGGTAGTGGCTTTGGTGGCTGCCTTTATTGATGGCATGGCGGCGGCGGGTATGGCTGCCACCGGCAAGCACTTTCCCGGTCATGGTTTTGTGCAGGGGGACTCCCATCTGGAGCTGCCAGTGGACCATCGCACCCTGGATGAAATCCGGGCTCAGGATATGGTGCCATTTATAAAGCTGGCGGATCGTCTTGCTGGCATGATGCTGGCGCATATTGTTTATGCTCAGGTTGATGCTCAGCCGGCTGGTTTTTCCCGGTTCTGGTTGCAGAATATTTTGCGTGATGAGCTGGGTTATCGCGGCCTGATTTTTTCTGATGACCTATCCATGGAGGGCGCTGCCGCTGCTGGCAGTTATGCGCAACGGGCGGCCGTGGCATTGGATGCCGGTTGCGATATGGTGCTGGTATGCAATAACCGGGCTGGGGCTATTGATGTGCTGCGCTATCTGGAGCAACGACCCGCTTCTCCGGTGGTGCCTGCATCATCTATGCGGGCGCAGCAACACCAAGTGCCAACGGCTGCTTTGCAAGCCGCCCGCAATACCGCCATGCGTTTGCTTGAGGAGGCGAAGTAATGCTGGAGACAGTACAGACATTCTTTCAGGAGTCCACCGAAACAAAAATCTGGCTGACACAGGTTTTTGTGGTGGTGTTTATCACCGTGTCGATCAACTTTATTTTGATGCGGGTGATTGATATCGCCGAGAAGCTAGTGGTAAAGACCGAGTCACTATGGGATGACGCGCTGCTGGAGGCGGCACGTATTCCGGTGCGTTTGTTTGTCTGGACTATCGGTCTTACCTTCGCAGCGGCCATTCTCGATAACGTCACCGAGACCGCGCTGTTCGGCTATTTGCCGCAAGCCAGAAGTATTGCTTACATCGTTATCCTGAGCATGTTCTGCACCCGATTCATCAGCTATGCGGAAGCGAATATCGTAAACCCGCAGCGCCTGACGAAGCCGATGGACCAGACCACCGCCCGGGCCCTGGCCAAACTGTTGCGTATGTCGGTGATGATTACCGCAGGACTGATCATTCTGCAGGAGCTGGGTTATTCAGTTTCTGGTGTGCTGGCGTTTGGCGGTGTCGGTGGTATTGCCATCGGTTTTGCGGCCAAGGATATGCTGGCTAACTTCTTTGGCGGCATGATGATCTATCTGGATAAGCCCTTTATGGTGGGTGACTGGGTGCGCTCGCCGGATCGGCAGATTGAAGGGACGGTAGAAGATATTGGTTGGCGCCTGACTCGTATCCGTACCTTCGACAAGCGGCCCCTATATATCCCTAACTCCATGTTCTCGACCATTGTCGTAGAGAATCCCTCGCGCATGACCAATCGGCGCATCTATGAAAATCTCGGTATCCGTTACAGTGATGGCCATCTGATGAAGGTGATCTGTGACGATGTGCGTGACATGCTTAAAGTGCACCCGGACATCGACCAGAATCAGACTATCATTGTTCACTTTAATCGCTATGGCGACTCCCATCTTGAGTTTATGTTGTACGCATTTACCAAGACCAGTGAGTGGGTGCCATTCCATGCGGTGAAAGAAGATGTGCTGTTGAAAGTCATGCAGATTATTGAAGGCCACGGCGCTGAGTTTGCCTTCCCGACTCGGACATTGCATATCGCTGCAGACGGCCATCCTGATGAGGCAGCTATTTTGCAGACCGTTACTGAGCAAAAAAGCAAGGATGAGGGGCGCCCATGACTCCGGAATTTCGTCAGCATTTACTTGAAGTGCGAGCTAATGCAAGGCAGCTGTATAGCGCCGAGCAGATTGATCAGGCGATTACTGCCATGGCCGCGCAGATTAATCGCGACTATGCCGAGCATGATCCGTTGATGTTGACCATCATGAATGGTGGCGTAGTGCTGATGGGAAAGCTGCTGCCTCAACTGGACTTCCCCTTGCAGATTGATTACCTGCACGCCACTCGCTATCGCGGTGAAACTTCAGGTAATGAGATCGAGTGGATTATCACCCCCGGTACTTCGCTGAAGGATCGCAACATTATTATTGTTGACGATATTCTGGATGTGGGCTCTACCTTGTTGGCAATTATCGATGCCTGCGAAAAGCAGGGTGCCAAATCGGTGGCCACGGCCGTGCTGGTGGACAAGGTGCATGATCGCAAAGCCCAACCGGGAATGAAGGCGACCTATACCGGCATTGAGGCGGAGGATGCCTATCTGTTCGGCTGCGGTATGGATTATCGCGAATACTGGCGTAATGCACCCGGTCTATTTGCTGTGGAGGGGCTGTAATGCTGGCATTTATCGGTGGCACCGGGTTGACCCGCATGGCCGGCCTGACAGTGATCGCCAGACATGAAATTACTACCGAGTGGGGCGATCCTTCGGCAGCCGTTGTGGAAGGTGAGCTGGCCGGCAAGCGTGTGCTTTTTCTGGCCCGCCATGGCGACCCCCATGTGCTATTACCCCATCAGGTTAATTACCGCGCCAATATCGCCGCGCTGAAGCAGGCCGGGGCATCCGAGATTGTTGCTGTTAATGCGGTTGGTGGGATTACTGCTCAAGCACCTACCGCCGCCATCGTGGTGCCGGATCAGATTATTGATTACACCACGGGCAGGGATACGACTTTTTTTGACAAGCGTGTGGCACCGGTGGTGCATGTGGATTTTTCCTGGCCTTTTAGTGTGTCTTTGAGGCGGCGTTTAGTAACGGCTTTGGCCAGTGTTGATGCGCATGCCATTAATGGCGGCTGCTATGGCGCCACTCAGGGGCCAAGGCTTGAAACCGCTGCGGAGATTAACCGCATGGAAAAAGACGGCTGCGACATTGTCGGTATGACCGGTATGCCCGAAGCAGTGCTGGCCCGTGAATTGGAACTGCCCTATGCCATGCTATCGCTGGTGGTTAACCCCGGTGCTGGCAAAAGCGATGTAGAGATCACCATGGAAGAAATCGAAGCGGTGATTCATGCCGGCATGGGTAAGGTCTGTGAGGCGCTGGCTGCAATGGTGTCCGCTGCTTGAATGATGTTGATGTGCTGGTTATCGGTGCCGGTGCTGCCGGGCTGATGTGCGCCTCTGTGGCTGCTTATCGCGGCCGCCGGGTGCGAGTGCTGGATCATGCCAATATGGCCGGCAAGAAGATCCTGATGTCCGGTGGTGGTCGTTGTAACTTCACTAATCTGAATACTACCCCGGCGAATTTTATTTCAGCTAACCCCCACTTCTGTATTTCTGCATTGAAGCGTTATACCCCGCAGCACTTTGTTGAGCTGGTGGAACGCCATGGTATCGATTGGGTGGAAAAAGCACCGGGGCAACTTTTCTGTGCTGATAGCAGCCGTGACATTCTCGATATGCTGTTGCGGGAATGTGAATGGTCACAG
Source organism: Alcanivoracaceae bacterium (assembly GCA_029210325.1). GTDB lineage: Bacteria > Pseudomonadota > Gammaproteobacteria > Pseudomonadales > Alcanivoracaceae > PGZG01. The sequence continues at coordinate 171,386 of JARGPU010000002.1, forward strand.
GCGCAGGTATCGCTAAAGGTGTCAATTGAAAAAGTGGAAGCAGTGCAGGATGGATACCGCGTACGTACCTCCGATGGGGTGATTCGTTGCGAGTCGCTGGTGATTGCCTCCGGTGGTCTGTCTATTCCGACGCTGGGGGCTAGCGGTTTTGGTTATGACATTGCCCGTCAGTTTGGCCTGCCAGTTTTGCCCACCCGGGCCGGGTTGGTGCCGTTTACTCTGCAGCCCGCCCAGAAAGAAAAGCTAGCGCCACTGTCCGGGCTAAGTACGCAAGTGCGGGTGCATTGTCGTGATGCCGAATTTGCCGAACCGATGCTAATTACCCATCGCGGACTTTCCGGACCGTCCATGCTGCAGATTTCCAGCTACTGGCAACCCGGTGATGAACTGGATATTGATCTGGTTGCCAGCACAGAGGGTGGTAAAGGTTTCGACATCTCTGTGCTGCAGCAATTACGTGCAGCCTCACCCAATGCGCGCCCGGAGAGCTGGCTGTCCACCATATTGCCGAAACGATTGGCCCAGACCCTGTGTGAATGGTTCGATTGGCAGCAAAGCTGGCAGTATTTCGATAATGCTCGGCTAGAGGCCATGGTGGAGCAGCTTCAGCACTGGTGTATCAAGCCATCGGGCACGGAGGGTTATCGCACCGCCGAAGTGACTCTTGGCGGCGTCGATACGCAGGCAGTGTCATCCAAATCCTTTATGGCCAATGACCAGCCTGGCCTGTTCTTTATCGGTGAAGTGCTCGATGTCACCGGCCATCTTGGCGGGCATAACTTCCAATGGGCCTGGGCCAGCGCCCAAGCCGCCGGACAGTTCGCTTAACTGATTGGTTTGCTGTAGCCGTTTTTAACGTGTTTGTTGGGCTTTCAGGGCTTCGTTGAGTTGGTCCAGTTTATCCTGCTCAGGATGATTCCACGGGGTAATCCGCACCAGTAAACCAAACAGGGGGTGGTCGAGGTAGTGCAGTTCTTCACTGCGCATGCGCCTGTTCTGGTCGATTTTGACCCATACTCGCTGCCCTTCAGCTGTGTCGCTGCCAAACCAGAGAATAGGTTCGATGTGCAGGTAGCGGCTCAGGTGAAAGCGCAGGGCGCCTTGCAGTTCGCGGATTGCAATCGGCTCTTGGGTGCTCTCCAGGGCCTCAATCTGCGGCATGGTGGTGAACTGACCACTGCTGTCCATGGCGCTATAGGCGTCGGTGTCGGGGGGCAGCTCGCCGTCTTGTAAGGTTTCATCCGCTACAACAGGCTCTGGCAGGATGTCGCCGCCTTCTACCAGCACGGCAAAGGCATGGGCCCGTTCGCGCACCGGCTGACGCCAGGCCTTATGTAGCAGGATACGGTGACCATCTTTGGCCATTCTGTCTGCCGCTTGCTGTAATGGCAGGTCGCTGTCGATAACTCGCCAGGCCCCGTAGGCGACGGCACTGCTGTCTATGTTGTCGGCGTGTTCCGGGATGCGTGGCTCGCTGCTGTCCAGCGCGATCAGGGCGGAGTGGTTCAGGTCCGGTTGCTGGTCAAGGCGCCAGTATTCGTCGCTTAGCGGGCTTTGCCGGGCAAAGGCGACGACTTCGATCTGGTACCACTTTTCCTGCATTACCTTGGGCAAGTCAGCGATGGTCCGGCGTATTTCTGGGGCGCTCATCTCGGCATAGGGGTTGGCCAGTGCCGGTGCGGTCAGGCTCAGTAGTAAAAGTGGCAGCATGATGTAGCGCATGGTTTCTCCTGAGCTCTTATACCAGTATCGCGGTTAAAACCGCTTCTGCATTATTTTCCGGCGAGGGTGTCGAGCAGCTTGTTCACCGCTTCGATTTTTTCCTCGGCTGTATCAGTGTTGATGGCAAACTTCAGGGCAGTGGCGCCATCCAGTTTGTAACGGGTCGAGGCGGACTGTACCAGCTTTACCAGACTGAGGGGATTGACCACAGTCTGCTCGGAGAATTCCAATCGGCCCCACTGGCCGCCGGCATCGATCTTGCGGATGCCGATCTGTTCGGCACGCTGGCGCAGGGCGGTGACGGCGAACAGGTGCTTGACCTGAAGGGGTAACAGGCCAAAGCGGTCGATCATTTCGACTTGCAACTCGCGCAGCGCCTCGGCGTTGCGGCAGCCGGCCACGCGCTTGTACAGAGTCAGGCGGGTAAACACGTCTGGCAGGTAGTCCTCGGGGATCAGCGCGGGAATGCGTAGATTCACTTCCGGGCCGCCTGAAAGGGGCTTTTCCACATCCGGCTGCTCGCCGCGCTTTAGCGCCTCCACAGCCTGCTCCAGCATTTCCATATACAGCGAGAAGCCAATCGATTCGATATGGCCATGCTGCTCGTCGCCGAGCAGCTCACCGGCGCCGCGGATCTCAAGGTCATGACTGGCCAGTTGGAAGCCGGCGCCGAGATCCGTGGCGGTTTCGATTGCTTCAAGACGCTTCTGCGCGTCCTTGGTCATCACTTTTGGCGGTGGCGTCATTAAATACGCGTAGGCCTGGTGGTGCGATCGCCCGACTCGGCCACGCAGCTGATGTAGCTGGGCCAGACCAAACTTGTCGGCGCGATCAATGATGATGGTGTTGGCGGAGGGAATATCGATACCCGTCTCGATAATGGTGGTAGATACCAGCACGTTGAAACGGCGGTGATAAAAATCGGACATCACCGATTCCAGCTCGCGCTCGCGCATCTGTCCGTGGGCAATGCCAACCCGGGCATCCGGCACCAGTTCGCGGATTTCGTTGGCCGTGCGGGTCATGGTGTCGATGTCGTTGTGCAGATAGTACACCTGCCCGCCGCGCAGCAATTCACGCAGGATAGCTTCTTTAACCAGTGGCGCGTCGTGTTGCTGAACAAAAGTCTTAACAGACAGGCGTCGCTGTGGCGGAGTGGCAATAATGGAGATCTCACGCAGCCCGGCCAGCGACATGTTCAATGTGCGAGGAATCGGTGTGGCGGTCAGGGTGAGCATGTCGCACTCGGCGCGCATCTGCTTCAGGCGTTCCTTGTGGCGCACCCCGAAGCGATGTTCTTCGTCGACAATGATCAGGCCCAGATCTTTGAACTCAATGCCTTCCTGTAGCAGCTGATGGGTGCCCACCAGAATGTCTACCTTGCCTTCTTTAAGACGCTTCAGGGCGTCGGTTTTTTCTTTGCCGCTACGGAATCGGTTGAGTACTTCCACGCTGACTGGCCAATCGGCAAAGCGGTCGCTGAAGGTTTCAAAGTGCTGCTGCGCCAGCAGGGTGGTGGGAACCAGTACGGCTACTTGAGTGCCATTTTGAACTGCGGCAAAAGCAGCGCGCATGGCCACTTCGGTTTTGCCGAAGCCAACGTCGCCACATACCAGCCGATCCATTGGTTTGGCAGTGCGCATATCCTGCAGCACGGCTTCAATGGTCTGTTGCTGGTCCGGGGTTTCTTCGAACGGGAAGCCTGCAGAAAAGCGACGATAATCTTCTTCATCAAGTTTGAACGAACGGCCTTTCTTGGCTTCGCGCCGTGCCCAGGTGTTGAGTAGTTCGGCAGCCACATCATGAATCTTTTCTGCCGCTCTTTGTCGCGCCTTACTCCATTGGTCGGAGCCCAGCCGGGTCAGCGGCGCATGGTCCGGGTCACCGGCACCGTAGCGACTGATCAGATGGAGACTGGCAACCGGTACATATATTTTGTCACCACCGGCATACTCGAGCAGCAACAGCTCGTGCTGCTGACCGTCGATCTGCATATAGGTCAGGCCATGATAGCGGCCGACACCATGATCGATATGCACTACCGGCGTGCCGGGTGTCAGTTCGCCCAGTGAGCGGAAAGCGTTTTCCGGGGCGCTGGAGTCCGATGTTTTGCGCCGCCGACGCTGCAGAATGCGCTCGCCGTATAGTTGCGACTCAGCCAATACCAGAATGTTGTCTTTGCTTGACCAGAAGCCGCGATCCAGTTCACCAACCGTCAGTTGCCAGGATACGTTCCGCTGCAGAGCATTGTGTAAAAAGTCCTGCCAGCCTTCGGCCATCTGAGGTTGTAGCCCGGCCTTTTGCATCAGCGGCAGTAGTGCTTCGCGCCGCCCGGCGGTTTCTGCGCAGACCAGTACGCGTAGTTGCGGATGTTCTTCAGTAAAGCTTTTGATCCGTGCGAACGGATTCTGGTCGCTGTGCGCATCGACGGAAAAATCCGACAAAGCATCAAAAGCAAAGCCAATGCCATCATCGTCACAGATGCGTGCTCGTGGCCGCGACTTCAGGCCGCTGTTCAGTTCGTCCGGGCGCAGGAAGATTTCCACCGGGCTGAGAATTGGCCGGCGGATATCGTGGCGCCGGCTTTCGTAGCGGCTGCCGGTTTCTTCCCAGAAATGGTTGGCAGCTTCTTCGCAGCCGGCCATTTGCACGATGCGGGCATTGCCAGGCAGGTAGTCAAACAAGCTGGCCAGCTGGTCGAAGAACAGCGGCAGATAATATTCCAGGCCACCGCTGGCCATGCCTTCGGAGACATCCTGATACAAGGTGCATTGACGATGATCGACGTCAAAGCGTTCCCGAAAGGCGCTGCGGAAATGGCTGATGCCATCAGTGCCAAGCGGGAATTCTGCCGCCGGAAGCAAGGTAATGTCTTTTACGGTTTCACTGGAGCGCTGGGTGTCCGGGTCGAACAGCCGCAGGGATTCTACTTCGTCGTCGAATAGTTCGATGCGGAAAGGTTGTTCCGCGCCCATGGGGAAGATATCCATGATGGCGCCGCGCACAGCAAATTCACCATGCTCGAAGACGTTGTCACGCTGACGGTAGCCGGCAGCTACGAGGCGCAGCCGGGTGTCGTCCATGTTGAAGCGCTCGCCAACTTTGAGGACAAAGCTATTGCCGTCGATATGGCTGCGCGGTGCCAGGCGTTGCATCAGCGTGCTGACCGGGGTGACCAGGATGCCGCTCTGCGCGGCGGGTAGCCGGTGCAGCGCTTCTATACGGTCGCTGATGATGTCCTGATGGGGTGAGAACAAATCCCAGGGCAAGGTTTCCCAGTCGGGGAACAGGCGCAGCGGCAGGGCTGGGTCGTTGTCGAGGTAGAAGGCGAGGCTGTCATGCAGTTGCTGGGCACGGCCGGAATCCGGCGTGACCAGCAGGATCAGGCCGGGGGTCTCGCGAGCCAGGGTGGCGAGGGTGACGGCCAGGGAGCCATCGTCCAGTCCGCGCCAGTGGCGGTAGTTTTCCGCTCCGCTGGGGAACAGTTTTTCGTCAGGAAGCAGGATCAAAGCGGCGGCCCCTATAGATCAGGGCGCCGATTCTAACCCAATAATCTGGTTGAACCACCGTCACTAACGCTACTAACGCTACTAGCCGTTACCACCTTCACCACCGTGCCCGGGCGCAACCGCCGCCATAATCCTCCGGGGTGCCCGCTACGCTGAGTCACCCTCCGGATTATGGTGGCGTTCACGCCTAAGGGAGACACCGCGCCAACGCTGATCAGGGGTGAAGCGGAAAAGCCGGGAAAGAAGCAGGGTGCTAGGTTCTGTTGCCTGTTCGGAGTTTACGGGACTGTGTGAGGCAGGGATGCCGAACTCAAGCCCCCAGGGATGGGTTTACGGCGTGTCCCGGAAACTCCGAACAGGCAACAGAACCGGTGAGGTTCACTGCCTAACCAGAAATTTACCGGCTGAAGCCGCGGCCACCGGTAGCCAAGAGGATTATGGGTTGCGCCCGGGCACGGTGGTGACGGTGGGGGGTTAAGGTACAATCCGGCTTTCTGTTTTCTAGTGAGGTGCTCTTAATGCGCCAGGTTGTTCGTGAATTGCTCGATATCCTCCAGCTTGAACCGCTGGAGCAGAATCTGTTTCGTGGTCAGACCCGGGCCACCGGGCAGCGCAGTATCTTTGGTGGCTTGGTGGCCGGTCAGGCGCTGATGGCCGCATCCCGCACGGTGCCGGCGGATCGCCCGGTGCACTCTCTGCATGCCTATTTCCTGCGTCCTGGAGACTTCAGTCTGCCCATTATCTATGAGGTCGACCGTATTCGTGACGGCGCCAGCTTTACCACCCGCAGGGTCAATGCCATTCAGCATGGCAAGGCGATTTTCTCCCTGGCAGCCAGCTTCGCCGTGGACGAGGAGGGGGTTGAGCACCAGAGTGCCATGCCGGATGTGCCGATGCCCGCGGATCTGGAAAACGATGAGCGCATTCGAGGCCAGGTGGCGGCCAATATCCCGGAGCCGTTTCGTAGTGCCTTTTTGCAGGAGCGACCGGTGGAGTTTCGTCCGGTCAAGCCAAGTAATCCCTTCGATATCACCCCGCAGAGCCCGGAGCGCATGTCCTGGTTCAGAATTCCGGAGATTCTTGATGTGGATCAGGCCACCCACCGGGTGTTGCTGACCTTTTGTTCGGATTTTAGCCTGATGGGGACCGCCATGCTGCCCCACGGCATGCACTTCTTTCAGCCCCAGTTACAGGCGGCGAGCATTGATCACGCCATGTGGTTCCACAAGCCAATCCGTGCCGATCAGTGGTTGCTCTACTGCACCGACAGCCCACGGGCCTCAGGTGCCCGGGGCATCAATCGCGGCCTGATCTATGCCGAGGACGGCACCCTGGTTGCCTCGGTGGCCCAGGAGGGGCTGATGCGTTTGCGCCCCGGGGAAATGCAAGCCTGACCAAGGGGTATTACGGGTGGCACAGGGCGGTGCTTGCAGCTAGAATGCGCGCCCCGAACCCCCCACCTTGAGAGGCTGCCCGTGAACAAGCTGGAAGATCACTTCGGACGCTGGAAAAACCGTGAGGAAATCGCTGAGACGATGATTCCTATGATCGGTCGTCTGCATCGCGAGAAGAACCTCACCATCACGGTTTACAGCCGCTCGCTGCAGAACCAGTCCGTTATCCAGATTCTCAAGGCGCACCGTTTCGTCAAGCAGATTGAAGACGCTGAACTGTCTGTGGTCGAGACCTTCCCGGTGCTGCAGGAAGTAATGAAGCTGGACCTGCACTCCCTGCGTATTGATATCGGCAAGATTGCTGTGGCGTTCAAGAAAGATGATCGCGGCCAGAGTATCGAAGAGTTCGTCCGTCAGGAGCTAAAAGGTGCTGTAGAAGCGGGTAGTGTCCCGGCTGAGCCCACTGATGTGGTGCTTTATGGTTTTGGCCGTATCGGCCGTATTCTGGCTCGCCTGCTGGTGGAGAAAGTTGGCGCCGGCCATGGCCTGCGCCTGAAGGCGATTGTGGTACGTGAATCAGGCAAAGGAGATCTGGCCAAGCGCGCCAGCCTGCTGCGTCGTGATTCGGTGCATGGTCCGTTTGCTGGCACCATTGCGGTGGATGAAGAAGACAGCGCGATCATCGCCAACGGTAACTTTATCAAGGTGATCTACTCGAACGATCCGACCACCGTGGATTACACCCAGTACGGCATCAAGGATGCCATTCTGGTGGACAATACTGGTAAATGGCGTGACAGCGAAGGCCTGTCCCAGCACCTCAAGTGTGCGGGTATCAGCCGCGTGATCCTGACCGCACCAGGTAAGGGCGATATCAAGAACATCGTTCACGGCGTGAATAACGACATCATCACCGCTGACGACCAGATCATCTCTGCGGCCAGTTGCACGACCAATGCCATTGTGCCGCCGCTGAAGGCGCTGAGCGACAAGTTCGGCATTGTTCACGGTCACGTGGAAACGGTGCACTCCTACACCAACGACCAGAATCTGCTGGATAACTTCCACAAAGGTAACCGTCGTGGCCGCGCTGCACCGCTGAATATGGTGATCACCGAAACCGGTGCTGCCACCGCCGCGGCCAAGGCGTTGCCGTCACTGGCAGGAAAGCTGACCGGCAATTCCATTCGTGTGCCGACACCGAATGTGTCGCTGGCGATTCTTAATCTGACGCTGGAGAAGGAAACCGACCTGGAAGAGCTGAACAGCTATCTGCGTTGGGTATCCCTGCATTCTCCGCTGCAGCGCCAGATTGACTACGTGAAGTCGCCGGATGCGGTTTCTACTGACTTTGTTGGCGCTCGTCACGCTTCCGTGATTGATGCGGAGGCTACTATTGTCAACGGCAATCACTGCGTGCTCTATGTCTGGTACGACAATGAGTTCGGCTATAGCTGCCAGGTGGTACGTATCCTGCAGCAGATCTCGGGTGTGGAGTACCCCTCCTTTCCGAAGGAGTGATGTACCGGCAGTGGCGTGTTTAGCTGGCAACCCTGAGGGGGTGTCCCTATAATGTCGCCCGCTGCAACCCGGCCAAATGGGTGTTAATGCAGCCGTTCTTCCGGAAAAGTGCCCTGAAAAGGGCCTTTTTCAGCACTGCTTCACCGGTTCGGGCGCAGGCCCGGACGTAATCCGGAACCATTAAATTGGGCAAGAAGCTATGATCAAAATCAGGCGGGGACTTGAACTTCCCATCAGCGGATCACCGCGTCAGACCATCACTGACGGAGCCGCTATCCGCACCGTGGCCATTCTCGGCCCCGATTATCCCGGTATGAAACCCACCATGGCAGTTCAGGAAGGCGATCAGGTCGAAAAGGGCCAGTTGCTGTTCACTGACAAAAAGTGCGAGGGCGTGATTTACACCGCTCCGGCCGCCGGCACCGTCAAGGCTATTCATCGTGGCGCCAAGCGCGTCCTGCTGTCGGTGGAAATCGAGGTGGCCGAGACTGAGAAGTCAGTGAATTTTGGCGCCCATGATCGCGCTGCTTTGGCAGGACTGTCCCGTGAGGCAGTGCAGTCACAGTTGGTTGAGTCTGGCCAGTGGACAGCGATTCGTACCCGCCCATTTGGCAAGGTGCCGGCGCCTGGTTCGGTGCCGAATTCCATCTTTGTCACCGCCATGGACACTAACCCGCTGGCCGCTGATCCTGACGTGATTATCGCCGAGCAGCTGGAAGCGTTTCGCGATGGCCTGACAGTGCTGTCGAAGCTGACTGCCGGCCCGGTTTGGGTATGCCGCGCTGCGGCTTCCAAGCTGCCTTCGTTTGCCGACGGTCAGATTCGTGAAGAATCCTTTGCTGGCCCGCATCCGGCGGGCAACCCGGGCACCCATATCCACTATCTGGATCCGGTGGGTGCCAGCAAATCCGTTTGGACGGTGACTTATCAGGAAGTGATTGCCATCGGCCAGTTGTTCACCTCCGGTGAGTTGTTTACCGACCGGGTGGTATCGCTGGCTGGTCCGCAAGTACGCGAGCCGCGTCTGGTACGCACTCGAGTAGGTGCGTCCACGGTTGAAATCACCGCTGGCCAGTTGAATGGTGGTGACAACCGCGTTGTTTCCGGTTCCGTGTTTAACGGTCATAACGCCCATGGCGCGATGGCGTTTCTGTCACGGTTATCGCAGCAGATCACGGTGTTGCTGGAAGGCCGTCACCGGCAGATGTTCGGCTATCTGTCTCCGGGTACCAACCGCCACTCGGTGTTGGGTATTTATCTTTCAAAACTGATGCCGGGTAAAAAAATCGCCATGACCACTACCACTAATGGTAGCGAGCGGGCCATGGTGCCGGTGGGCACCTACGAAGCAGTGATGCCGCTGGATATTCTGCCTACTCAGTTGCTGCGTGCATTGATTGTCGGCGATACCGACTCGGCTCAGAAGCTTGGTGCGCTGGAGTTGGTGGAAGAAGATCTGGCGCTGTGCACCTATGCGTGCGTCGGCAAGTATGAATACGGTCCGATCCTGCGGGATAACCTGACCCGGATCGAGCTGGAGGGCTGATATGAGTCTGCGACAGTATCTCGACAACAAGGTTGCGCCCCATTTTCACGAAGGCGGCAAGCTGGAAAAATACTACGTCTTCTACGAGATGTTCGACACCATGTTGTACAGCCCGTCTTCGGTAACGAATACGGCTTCTCATGTGCGTGACGGCATTGACTTGAAGCGGGTGATGATGACGGTATGGTTTGCAGCCATGCCGGCGTTGCTGTTTGGTCTGTTCAACACTGGTTATCAGGCCAACATGCAAATCACAGAGTTTGGTTACCAGCCCATCGAAGGCTGGCGTACCGCCATCGTTGCGGCTCTGACTGGCTTTGATCATGGAAACGTGTTCGCCAATCTTCTGCACGGTGCTGTGTATTACATTCCGATTATGATCGTGGTGTATGTCGGCGGCTTTATCTGGGAAGGTCTGTTTGCCTGGAAGCGCGGCCATGAAGTTAACGAAGGTTTCTTCGTTACCGGTATTTTGTTCACTCTGATTCTGCCGCCAGCGATCCCGCTTTGGCAGGTTTTCCTCGGCATTTCTTTCGGTGTTGTCATTGGTAAGGAAGTGTTCGGTGGTACGGGTAAAAACTTCCTCAACCCGGCCTTGGTTGGTCGTGCATTCCTTTACTTCGCGTACCCGGCACAAATGTCTGGTGACGCGGTATGGACGGCAGTGGATAGCTTTTCTGGCGCCACCGCGCTGTCATTGGCCGCCGCAGGGCAGATCGATTACAGCGTAGGTTTGACTGAAATTGCATACACCAGTGGCAACGTGGATTTGAGCTGGATGAGTACGGCGCTGGGTGGTATTCAGGGTTCCATCGGTGAAACTTCCACGCTGGCCATCGCCATCGGCGCCGCCATTCTGTTGCTTACCCGGATCGCCAGCTGGCGCATCATGCTCAGCGTGATTGTTGGCACCGTGTTGATGTCGTCGATCTTCAATGCCATTGGTAGTGAAGGGAATCCGATGTTTGCCATGCCCTGGTATTGGCACCTGACCATCGGTGGTCTGGCATTTGGCCTGGTGTATATGGCAACGGATCCTGTTTCGGCATCCATGACCAATACCGGCAAATGGGTCTTCGGTATCATCATCGGTGTCATGACGGTGATGATCCGGGTGGTTAACCCGGCTTTCCCGGAAGGCATTATGTTGGCGATTCTGTTTGCCAACCTGTGTTCACCGTTGATCGATCACTTTGTCATGCAGGCGAATATTAAACGTCGCATGCGTCGTAGCGGAGGAGTCGCCTGATGTCCGCGAAAAATGATTCGGTTCTGAGAACCTTTACTGTCGCATTTCTGATATGCCTGGTGTGTGCGGTAGTGGTGGCCACCGCGGCGGTGATGCTGCGTCCGGTGCAGGAAGTTAACAAGCTCCTCGACAAGCAGGTCAACATTCTGATGGCGGCGGGTCTGTATAGCGAAGGCATGGATGTTCAGAAGGCGTTTGAATCCATTGAGCGTCGCTTTGTTGATCTGCGCTCCGGTGAATACGTTGAAATGCCGGAAAGCTATGAGCAGCGCCGTGCCGCGAAAGATCCCGCGACCAGCGTGCGATTGGACAGCAAGGTGGATATTGCCAGCATTCGCAATCAGGCCAAGGTGGCTGAGGTGTATCTGGCCAAGGATGAGAGCGGCGAGTTGAGCAAGATCATCCTGCCGATCCATGGTTATGGCCTTTGGTCGACCCTGTATGGCTTTTTGGCGCTAGAGCCAGACGTTAACACGATCGCCGGTCTGGGTTTCTACGAGCATGCTGAAACCCCGGGTTTGGGTGGTGAAGTAGATAACCCCAAGTGGAAGGGTATCTGGCCGGGCAAGAAACTGTTTAACGAGCAGGACGAGTTGGCGATTAGTGTCATCAAGGGCACTGTAGACAGTAGTGCTGCAGATGCACAGCACAAGGTAGACGGCCTAGCTGGCGCCACCCTGACCACCAACGGCCTGAACAACCTGGTGCGCTTCTGGATGGGGGAGAATGGTTTTGGCCCCTATCTGGACGAACTGAAAGCAAACACAGCGGCTGAGCAGTATCCGGCCGATGAATCCGTCGCAGCACCCGCCGATGGCGAGGAGGTGAGCAATGGCTGAGAAAATGAAAACCAAAGAGCTGCTGTTTGGGCCGATCTTCGACAACAACCCGATTGCCCTTCAGATCATTGGTATCTGTTCAGCGCTGGCAGTAACCAGCAACCTGAACACTACTGTGACCATGTGCATCGCGCTGACGCTTGTGTGCGCGTTCTCCAACTTCTTCGTGTCAACGATTCGCAACCAGATTCCATCAAGCATCCGGATCATCGTGCAGATGACCATTATCGCTTCGCTGGTTATTGTGGTGGATCAGTTCCTGCGGGCCTACGCTTACAGTATCTCCAAGCAGATGTCGGTGTTCGTTGGTTTGATTATCACCAACTGCATCGTGATGGGCCGTGCAGAAGCATTTGCTATGAAGAGCGCACCGATTCCTTCGTTCCTTGATGGTGTGGGTAACGGTCTCGGCTATAGCTTTATCCTGCTGGTGCTTGGTTTCGCTCGCGAGCTTATTGGTGCTGGCAGCCTGTTCGGTGTGCCGATTCTGGCCAAGGTTACCGACGGTGGCTGGTACATTCCCAATGGCATGATGTTGTTGCCGCCGTCCGCATTTTTCCTGATCGGCTTAATCATCTGGGGCATTCGCGCGGTGAAGAAGGGTCAGGTAGAGAAAGATACCTTCGACATGGCGCCCAACACCCGCACCAGTGAAGCCTTTTAAGGGAGCGCACAACAATGTTTGAACATTATCTGAGCCTGTTTGTGCGAGCTGTGTTCGTTGAGAATATGGCGCTGGCCTTCTTTTTGGGCATGTGTACCTTTATCGCGATTTCGAAAAAGATCGAAACTGCCATAGGTCTGGGTATCGCGGTCCTCGTAGTACAGGCGATCACCGTGCCGGCGAATAATCTGATCCTTCACTATTTGTTGAATGAAGGCGCGCTATCTTGGACGGGCGTTGAGGCTTTGGCCAAGCTGGATCTGCGCTTTCTGGGTTTGCTGAGCTACATCGGTGTTATTGCTGCGATCGTCCAGATCATGGAAATGGTATTGGATAAGTATGTGCCAGCTTTGTACAACGCTCTGGGTATATTTTTGCCGCTGATCACTGTGAATTGCGCCATTCTCGGCGGTTCCTTGTTCATGGTTGAGCGTGACTACAACTTTGGTGAGTCGGTGGTCTACGGTCTGGGTTCCGGTGCCGGCTGGGCATTGGCCATCACTCTGTTGGCGGGTATTCGTGAAAAGCTCAAGTACAGCGATGTACCGGATGGCTTGAAGGGTCTCGGGATTACCTTTATCACTGTCGGCTTGATGTCCCTGGGCTTTATGTCCTTTTCTGGCGTCCAGCTGTAACCGGAAGGAGCACAGACCATGACTTTTGAAATCGGGTTCAGCGTGCTGATGTTTACCGCCATCGTGTTGGCGCTGGTGGCTATTATTCTTGCCGCCCGCTCGCGTCTGGTGAGCACCGGTGATGTGCATATTGAAGTTAATGAGGATGCCTCCAAGGCGCTGACTGCCTCTGCCGGTGACAAACTGCTGCAGACGCTGGCTGGGCAGGGCATCTTCCTGTCCTCGGCTTGCGGTGGTGGTGGCTCCTGTGCGCAGTGTAAGTGCCGGGTGCTGGAAGGCGGTGGCGATATCCTGCCAACGGAAGAAGGCCACTTTACCAAGCGTGAGATCCGTGATGGTTGGCGTTTGTCCTGTCAGGTTGCGGTAAAGCAGGACATGAAGATCGAAGTGCCAGAGGAAATCTTTGGTGTGAAGAAGTGGGAGTGCGAAGTTATCTCCAACGATAACGTAGCGACTTTCATCAAAGAGCTGGTGCTGAAGCTGCCGGAAGGTGAGGTGGTTGATTTCCGCGCCGGTGGCTATGTACAGCTGGAAGCGCCGCCGTACGAAATCGACTTCAAGGATTTCGATGTCGCCGAGGAGTACCGGGCAGACTGGGAACGCTTCAAGTTTTTTGATTTGAAAACCAAGAATCCGGAAACGGTTATTCGCGCCTACTCCATGGCCAACTATCCGGAAGAACGTGGTCTGCTGAAGTTTAATATCCGTATTGCTACGCCGCCTCCGGGCCGTACCGATATTCAGCCTGGCCTGATGAGCTCCTATGTGTTCAATCTGAAGCCGGGTGACAAAGTCACTGTGTTTGGTCCATTTGGTGAGTTCTTTGCCAAGAAGACTGAAGCTGAAATGGTATTTGTCGGCGGCGGTGCTGGTATGGCACCGATGCGCTCGCATATCTTTGATCAGCTCAAGCGTCTGGGATCGAAGCGCAAGATCAGCTTCTGGTACGGCGCCCGTTCTGTGCGAGAAACCTTCTATGCGGACGAGTACGATCAGCTAGCCAAGGATAATCCGAACTTTGAGTGGCATTTGGCGTTGTCCGACCCCCAGCCGGAAGATAACTGGGATGGGCTGACCGGGTTTATTCACAACGTGCTGTATGAACAGTATCTGAAGGACCATCCAGCCCCGGAAGACTGCGAGTTTTATATGTGCGGTCCGCCGATGATGAATGCCGCCGTGATCAAGATGCTGGTGGATCTTGGTGTTGAGCCTGAAAACATCCTGTTGGATGACTTTGGTGGCTAACGCTCGTCGCATCAGGGCAGAGCGTATTGCTCCTCACTTACAGGGCCTTCGGGCCCTGTTTGCGCTTTGCGTGATGGCGTTGCTGTTGAGTGGCTGCCAGCAGCCTCAGCAGATGCACCTGCTAAGCGGTTCCACCATGGGTACCACCTGGTCGGTCAAGATAGTTGATCTGCCAGAAAATATGACTGTGCCGCAGCTGCGCGCAGATATTGAACTGCTTCTCGAATCGATTAATCGGCAGATGAGCACCTATCAGCCGGAATCTGATATTTCACGCTTTAATCGGGCTGAAGCCGGGACCTGGCAGGTGCTGCCGGTGGACTTCTGGCGAGTTGCCAGCTACTCCCTGAAGTTGGCTCAGGATACTGGTGGGGCGTTTGATCCCACGGTTGGGCCGCTGGTCAATCTCTGGGGCTTCGGTCCCGACCCAAAGCGTGACCATCCTCCCGAGGCGGATAAGCTGGCTGCCGTGCAGGCCCGTGTGGGCTGGGATAAAGTTGTCATGCGTGCGCAAGAGCAGGCCCTGTACCAGCCGGGCGGCGTGTACCTTGACCTGTCCGCAGTGGCCAAGGGCTATGCGGTGGATAAGGTGGCAGACCTGTTGCTGGGTATGGGCATAGACAACATGCTGGTGGAAATCGGTGGCGAATTGCGCGGCCACGGCCGCAAGCCAAGCGGCGAGCTATGGCAAGTGGGTATAGAGAAGCCGCTGCCGGGAGTCCGTGAAGTGGCCCACGTAGTCGCCTTGAGAGACTTGGCTATTGCCACCTCAGGGGATTACCGTAATTACTTTGAGGAAGGTGAGCGGCATTACTCCCATATCCTTGATCCGCGGACCGGCTATCCTGCTGAGCACCGGGTAGTATCTGTGTCGGTGTTGCATGAACGTTGCGCGGATGCGGATGCGCTGGCCACGGCCCTGACGGTAATGGGTGTCAAGGAAGGCATGGTCTGGGCAGAGGACAGGAAACTGGCGGTACTGTTTATGGTCAAAGCAGATAAGGGTGTAGAGCAAAAAATGACAACGGCATTTCGCCGCTTGGCAACGCAGGAGACGGCCCCATGATTGAAACTATTCTTGCCAGTATTGTGGTGATGGGGGCCTTGATTGCCGCCATGGCGGTGGGCGTTATTTTTTCCAATAAGCCCATTAAGGGCTCCTGTGGTGGACTGAATGCGCTGGGCATGAAGGAAGGCTGCGAAATTTGCGGCGGCGAGCCGAGCAAGTGCGACGAGCAGGTTAAGGGCTCAGCAGGCAAACCAGCGCCTATGGCCTACGACGCCAACAAACGTTAGTTCTGACCACTCGCTGCATCAGGCGGCTCAGGGAGCAGCGTGTCACTGCATAAAAAGAAAACAGGCTTAATCCTTTCCGGAGGTGGCGCAAGGGCCGCCTATCAGGTCGGTGTGCTTATGGCCATCGCCGACATGGTGCCGCGCGGCACGCGTAATCCTTTTCCGATTATTTGTGGTACTTCTGCGGGCGCGTTGAATGCGGCGGCTCTAGCTGCCAACGCACATAACTACCGCATGGCGGTGAAGGGCTTGGAACGGGTCTGGTCCAACATCACTGCGGAGCAGGTTTATCGTACGGATCTTTATGCCTTCGCGCGCTCACTTTTTCGCTGGGCGCTGAGTGGCGTGTTATCTGGTAGTACACCGGTCAATAGCGCGTTGCTGGATAGCACGCCGCTGCATAAGTTGATTGATCTGGTGATCAATTTCGAGCGCATTGAGCAGAGCCTGGAGCGCGGTGATCTGGATGCTCTGTCGATCAGTGCGACCAGCTACGGCAGTGGTGAATCAATTGCCTTTTTTCAGGGGCGCGAGGGAATTGAGGGTTGGCAGCGTGCCCGCCGTATTGGCCGGCCCGCGCGTATCGCCGCACATCATCTTTTGGCTTCGGCAGCAATTCCCATTCTGTTTCCTGCTATTGCTCTGGAAGGCCGATATTTTGGCGACGGGGCAGTGCGTCAGTTTGCCCCGGTCAGCCCTGCGCTGCACTTGGGCGCTGAGCGAGTGATGGTTATCGGTGTTTCCGGTAATAGCAGTGCCAGCCATCAGCGTGAAGTAACGGGTTACCCTTCACTGGCTCAGGTGCTCGGTCACATTCTTAACAGTGTGTTTGTCGATACTCTGGAAGGGGATGTTGAGCGGCTTGAGCGCATTAACAAAACGTTGTCCGCTATTCCGCTGAAGGAGCGGGAGAAGCAGGGCGTTAGTCTGCGCGAAGTGGAAGTATTGAAGATTTATCCTTCTCAGCCGATTGACGAGATCGCTGCGGGACATATTCAGGAGTTGCCGCGTACTCTGCGATTCTTCTTGCGTGGTTCCGGGGCTACTCGTTCGCCCGGCGCTGCGGCCGTCAGCTACCTGTTGTTCGAGCCAGGATTTACCCGCAGCCTGATGTCGCTGGGATTTCGTGACGCCAAAGAGCGCGAAGAAGAAATTCGCACCTTTCTGGGTATTCTGTAGGAGCGGTTATTACAGCCGCGCTACCCGACTGCGCAGGTGGCTCAGGAAGCCGGTGGGGAAATCGGTGATGATTGAACTCACCCCCAGTGAAATGAGTCGTTCTGCTTCCTTGAGATCGTTCACCGTCCAGACAGAAATGCCCAGATCATGTCGCCGCACATGATCCATTAAGCTGGTGGTAACCAGTCCATGGTGGCATATCAGCCAGTGGCACTGCAGATCGAGGCAACTTTGGATCGGCTTGTTGCGACGGAATTGGCAGACATAGCCGCGATGAATTTCTGCAGCTGCGTTGCGCATCATGGAGAGAAAACGGTAGCTGCTTGATGTCACCACCACACGTTGCTCCAGTGCCTGTTCGCGAATCATGCGAGCCAGTCTGTCGGCGGTGCGTTTTAGCGGTGCCTTGCCGTCTGCTTTAACTTCAAACTGAAAGCGCATGTGTGGTGGACAGCTGTCCACCACCTGTTGTAACGATGGCACCAGGCATGACGTGGGCCAGCCCGGGATGGCTTGACGGGCATCATGGGCCATGGCGCTGGCCAGCGGCAGTTTGTGTGCATTGCCGGTGTGGCCGGTAGTCCGTTTCAGGTCCCAGTCATGCAGCACAAAGAGTTCATCGTCTCTGGATAAGCGCACATCCAGCTCAATCTCTGTGACACCGGCAATCACCGCCCGCTCAAAGCTGGCAAGGGTGTTTTCCGGTGCTTCGCCACGGGCGCCACGGTGACCAACGATGGCTGGCAGCATGATGATTCTCCGTCTCGGTCTGTGTCGCGAGTATGCCGCCGCCATGTGCTACCGTCTATCGCTGACCGAGGTCAATGTTGGCTGGTTCTGGTTGATGCATAGTGCCACACAGTCGGGGAGCCACCCGGTCAGGGAGTCACCATGGCAGAGATTGTTTTTCAGACGCATGGACTGACCAAAGTCTATGGCGATGGCGAGCTCGCCGTGCATGCATTGCGCGGCGTCGATATGCAGTTGTATGCCGGGGAAATGGTTGTCCTGCTAGGGGCTTCCGGCTCCGGCAAGTCGACCTTGTTGAACATTCTCGGTGGGCTGGACAATGCCACCAGTGGCACGGTGCGCTATGGCGATATCGAGCTTAGTCAGGCGTCCGAGCGCCAGCTGACCCGCTACCGTCGGCACCATGTCGGTTTTGTGTTCCAGTTTTATAACTTGATTGCCAGTCTGACAGCGCTGGAAAACGTCGCTGTGGCCACGGAAATTTCTGCACATCCCATGGACCCGGAGGATGCTCTGGCGCTGGTTGATCTGGGTAGTCGAGGGCATCACTTTCCTGCGGAATTATCCGGTGGGGAGCAGCAACGGGTGGCTATCGCCCGGGCCATTGCCAAGCGTCCCGCAGTGCTACTGTGCGACGAGCCCACGGGTGCGCTGGACTCGAAAACCGGTGTGCGCGTGTTGCAGGCGCTGGCCAAGGTCAACCAGGAGCTGGGCACCGCCACGGTGATCATTACCCATAATGCGGGCATCGCTGCCATGGCGGATCGGGTGATTACCCTGAGCGATGGTCGTATCAGCGAAGTACGCCACAACGAAGGCCGGGTCGATCCGGCGGGGTTGAGCTGGTGAACTGGCTGTCGGTGCTGGATCGTAAACTGCTGCGTGAGCTGGCTCATCTGCGCGGTCAGGTTTTGGCGATTGCGTTGGTGGTGGCCGGTGGCATTGCCGTATGTGTGATGTCACTGGTTAATTACGCTTCGCTGTCGGAAACGCGCAGTCATTACTATCGTCAGCACGGCTTTGCCGATGTGTTTGTTGATCTGACTCGGGCGCCGCATCACCTGCTTGCACAGGTGCGTGAGCTGCCGGGCGTGGCCAAAGCCGAGCTGCGAGTGCAGTCCTCGTTGCGACTGCAGCTGGATGGCTTTGCTGATCCGGTTAGCGGCAGGGTGCTGTCATTGCCTGACCAGGGTGAACCGTCCCTGCATCGCTTGTTCTTGCGTGCCGGACGCTTGCCGGATGCACGGCGCAGCGATGAGGTGGTGGTGATTGGCAGTTTTGCCGAGGCGCATGACCTCAAACCCGGTGACTCACTTGGCGCAATTATTAACGGCCGCTGGCAGTCCTTACGCATTGTCGGGGTGGCTGAATCACCGGAGTTTATCTATGTGATTCCTCCCGGCAGCATGCTGCCGGACTATCATCGTTATGCGATTTTATGGATGAGCGAGCGCGCCTTGGCGGCGGCCACGGATATGCAGGGAGCATTCAACAATGTGTTGTTGTCTCTGCAGCCGGGTGCGGTCGAAGAAGCCCTGATTGATCAGCTGGACGTGCTGTTTCGTCGTTATGGCAGTACCGGTGCCTATGGCCGAGACGATCATGCTTCTGATCGCTTTCTCAGTGAAGAGCTAGCACAGCTGCGTACGATGGCGCTGCTTTTTCCCGCCATCTTCATGAGTGTGGCGGTGTTTCTGATCAATGTGGTGGTCGGGCGGCTGGTCTCGACCCAGCGTGATGTGATTGCTGTGCTCAAGGCATTTGGCTACAGCAATCTTCAGGTCAGTGTGCATTTTGGCAAGCTGGTGTCGCTGATTATGTTGCTCGGGATTGTGCTTGGCGTCGCGGGCGGGGTGGCGCTGGCTCATGCGTTGAGCGGTATCTACATCGAGTATTTCCGCTTTCCGAGCTTACTGTTCTCGGTGCCATTGGCGCAGACCATATTGGTGGCAGTGGTAGGTTTGCTGGCCGGGTTGGCCGGTGCCTATGGCGCTCTGCGGCGTGCTTTTCGTCTGTCGCCTGCGGCCGCCATGGGGCCGGAGCCGCCGCCTCTCTATCGTCGCGCTCGGCTTGAGCGTTTGCTGGGCGTGATCCGCTTCAGTCAGCCCGGCCGTATGATTCTGCGCAGCATCGAGAGGCGACCACTACGGTCGCTGATGTCGGTGCTGGGTGTGGCTATGGCCACCGCGATTATTGTGCTGGGCACTTTCCAGTTTTCCGCCATCAATCTGATTGTGCACAGTCAGTTCGCCCGCGTGCAGCAGGAAGATATGACCGTCACTCTGGTTAATCCGCGTACTGCCAGCGTCGCCTATGAGCTGGCCAGTATTGATGGTGTGCGTGCCGTGGAAACCAGTCTGGCGGTGGCGGTGCGCTTGCGTTCCGGTCATCGCAGCTGGCGAGTGGGTTTGATGGGCCTGCAGTCTGATGCGCAGTTGAGCCTGCGGGTGGATACCAATCTCGAGCGCATCGCCCTGCCGGAAAAAGGTGTGCTGCTAACCGAGTTTCTGCTGGAGGAATTGCAGGTGCGTCCCGGTGACGCCCTGACCGTGGAGTGGCTCGACGGCAGCGGCGAACACAGTGAAGTGACCGTGGCCGGTGGCTCGAAGGAGTTTGTTGGCGTTGGCGCATGGATGTCATTGCCGGAGCTGCAACGTCTGAGGGGGCGGGGTGCACAGATCAATCAATTGCAACTGGCCGTAGACCCGCAGATGCGCAGTAGCGTGCTGGCGGCGCTCCAGCAACGCCCCATGGTTGCCGGGGTCAGTGAGCGACAGGCCATGCTCACTGCATTTAATGAAACCATCGGCCGCAGTTTTTTGACGTATACGTTTTTTATTGCGCTGCTTGGTGGTGTGATCGCTTTCGGCGTGATCTATAACACGGTGCGTATTTCTCTGGCGGAGCGTGGTCGCGAGCTGGCCAGCTTGCGGGTGCTGGGTTATCGACCGGCGGAGGTGGATCATATTCTGCTGGGTGAGCTGGCGTTGCTATTGCTGCCGGGCATTCCTTTGGGCTGGCTGATCGGCCAGCAGCTTGCCTGGTTGCTGGTGCGTTTGATGGAAAGTGAGTTGTATCGGATTCCGTTGATCTTTACCGCGCAAACCCTGGGGCTGGCTGCGACAGTGGTGATACTGTCGGCCATATTGTCCGGCATGGTGGCGGTACGACGGGTAGCAAAACTGGATCTGATCGAAGTTCTGAAGACCCGCGAGTAATGGAGGCACAGGTGAGCGTGAAAAAAAGAAACTGGTTGGGCCGCGGTGTGTTCTGGGGCGCAATAGCGCTGGCTGCCATCTTTGCGGTGCTGACCACCCTGCGCGAACAACCGGTGTGGGTGGATGTGGCTACGGTATCGCGTCAGCCTCTGGAAGTGACCATTGTCGAAGAGGGTCGCACTCGGGTGCAGGATCGCTTTGTGGTGTCCGCGCCGGTGGCCGGCTATGTACGTCGCATCGAACTGGAAGTGGGCGAGCGCGTTGCTCAGGGCCAGCTGCTGACCCGTCTGGAACCGCTGCGCAGTGAAGTACTGGATGCCCGTTCCCGAGCTGAAGCAGAGGCCATGGTGGCGGCAGCACAGGCATCGTTGGCCGCAGCAGAACAACAGGTAGCTGCAGTGCAGGCCGATCAGCAACTGGCCGCCAGTGAATTGAAACGGATTGCCCAGTTGGCAGAAAAGCAGCTGGTTTCGCAGGAGGTATTGCAACAAACCCAGGCCGCTGCTGCGCGTACCGATGCAGCACTACGCTCGGCTCGCTTCGGTGTCGATGTCGCGCGTCATCAGCTGCAGGCGGCGCGCATGCGGGTGTCGGTGTCAGCGGCCAGTAGCGGCGCGGCCAGTACCGATCTGGTCGATATTGTTGCGCCGGTATCCGGTGCGGTATTGCAGCGTTTGCGTCAGAGCGAGGGCGTGGTGGCGCCCGGCCAGTCATTACTGGAACTGGGCGATCCTGCGGCACTGGAAGTGGAAGTGGATGTGCAGAGTTTTGATGCGGTGCGTATTCAGCCCGGCACGGAAGTGCGATTAACGGGCTGGGGTGGCGATCCATTGCTGGCCATTGTGCGCACCGTTGAGCCGGTTGGTTTTACCAAGGTGTCGGCGCTGGGTGTGGAAGAACAGCGTGTTCATGTGGTGCTCGACATTACCGCACCAGCTGAACAATGGGCTCTGCTCGGTGATGGCTATCGCGTTGATGCCCATTTTATTCTGTGGCGCGGTGAGGATGTGCTGGTGGTGCCAGAGTCGGCCCTGTTCCGTCGTGGTGATCAGCGTTATGTGTTTGTTGTTGACGGCGAAGTCGCCAGTGAGCGTGTGGTCGAAACCGGCAACAGTGATGGCTTCCGTATTGCAGTGAGCAGCGGCTTGGAGGAGGGCGAGCAAGTGGTGCGCCACCCGGACAACAGCCTGAGTAATGGCGCCCGGGTGCGCAGCCGGCTTTAGCGCCGGAAGCGCTTGGTCAGGTCAGCGTAGGCATCAATGCGGCGATCACGCAGGTAAGGCCAGATGCGCCGGACCCGCTCGGTGCGTGCCATATCAATATCTATCAGCAGTACCTGATCACCGTCGACGCCGGTCTGGCCGAGGATTTCCCCCTGTGGGCCGGCGACAAAGCTGTTGCCCCAGAACTGGATGCCGCCTTCGCCGGTGGGTGAGGCTTCAAAGCCGGTGCGGTTGGCAACCAGTACCGGCAAACCGTTGGCCACACCATGGGCGCGCTGGATGGTGATCCAGGCGTTTAACTGGCGCTGCTTTTCGTCTTCATCGTCGGCCGGGTCCCAGCCGATGGCAGTGGGGTAGAGCAGCAGCTCGGCGCCGGCCAGCGCCATCAGGCGTGCTGCCTCCGGGTACCACTGATCCCAGCACACCAGCACGCCAAGACGGCCCACCGAGGTGTCGATCGGGGTGAAACCGTTTTCTCCATCAAGACGCTCGGCATCCCCTGGGGTAAAGAAAAACTTTTCATAGAAGCCAGGGTCGTCCGGGATGTGCATCTTGCGATACTGCCCGGCGATGGAGCCGTCCTTTTCCAGCACTACCGAGGTGTTGTGATACAAGCCGGCGGCGCGCTTTTCGAACAGACTGGTGACCAGCACGATGGCTAGCTCCTTGGCCAGTTTGCCGAAACGTTCGCTGGATGGGCCAGGAATGGTTTCCGCCTGATCGAACACATCGGTATCTTCTGTCTGGCAGAAATACAGGCCACGATGCAGCTCCTGCAGCAGCACCAGCTCGGCGCCCTGACTGGCCGCTTCACGGATCAGCTTTTCGGATTTTTGCTGATTGGCTTCGAGATCGGCGCTGTTGGATTGCTGGATCACTGCTACCCGCATCGTGCTCTCCTGTTTCCTGTTAATCCGTTGAGGTTGTTTTACGCACGCCCTGAGGCAATTGCATAGTCACACAATGCAGGCTGCCGTGTTGCCAGGTCAGGGCCAGACAGTCTATCGGCACTATTTCATGATGTGGAAAAGCTTTTTCCATCTGACTAACGGCCAGCGCATCCGTGTCGCAGCCATATACGGGCAGCAGTACGGCACCATTGATGATCAGGAAGTTGGCATAGGTGGCTGGCAGTCTATGGCCGTCGTCGTCGAACAAGGCCGGCGTCATTGGCAGGGGGACCAGCTTGAGCTGATATTGAGCGGACAACGTTTGCAACTCCTGCTCCATTTTTGCCAGCTCGTCATAATGGCTGTCGGTTTTGTCTGTGCATTGCACATAAGCAATGGTGCTGTCGTCGCAGAACCGGGCCAGGGTATCGATGTGAGCGTCAGTGTCATCGCCTTCGAGGTCGCCATGACCGAGCCACCAAACCTGCGTGGCACCAAGGTGATGTTCCAGCTGTGCTTCGATATCCGCTTGGCTCAAGTCCGGGTTGCGGTTCGGGTTTAGCAAACAGTAGCGGGTGGTCAGTAGCTGGCCGTGGCTGTTGATTTCCAGCGAGCCACCTTCCATCACTAGCGGTACAGCTTCTACCGGTACGTTCCAGTCAAGTTTGCTTGTGCTGGCGTTGTCTAGCGTGGCTTCAAATTTGCCGCCCCAGCCGTTGAAGACAAAGTCCTTGATTAGCAGGTCGCCGTTACGAATCACACACAGCGGGCCGAAGTCGCGAGCCCAGGTATCGTTGTAGTCGAGCTGACGCATGTGCAGTCGAGATTGATCCACTTGGCCCAGCTGCTCGCGAATATGTTTTTCGTGGAGCTGGTCACGGCACAGGATTAGCAGGTTTTCTTTTTTCAGAATGGCATGAGCCAGTGCCTGATAGGTGGCTTCTGCCCGGTCCATAATATAAGCCCAGTCAGTATCCGGGTGAGGCCAGGCAATCATGACTCCCCATTGCGGGTGCCATTCAGGCAGCAGTCTGCTCATGTTGGTTCAGTGACTCCGTAAAAAAGAAAACCGGATCAGGATCCGGCTTTCTGTGGGCGCTAGACGTTGCGGGCTATATTACCACTGAAGGCTGAACCCACTGTCTTCCTGCTCTTCTTTTTTCTCGCTTTTTTGCTTTTCAGGTTGGGCCACTGGCTTTGCTGCCGGTTGTTCTGCGGGTTCCTCGGCGGGCTTTGCAGCTGGCTGCTCTGCTGCCGGCTTGGCCGGCTCCGGTGCAGGTTGCTCTGCGGCTGCAGGCTCTGGCTCAGCAGCAGCTGGCTCTTCCATCACAATGCGGCCGGTAGCTGGATCAAAGCGGAAGCGAGCGGCCTCTGCCGGTGCCTGAGCCGGAGCTTCTGCGGCAGGTGCCTCCTGAACGGGTGCTTCTTTGGCAGGTGTGGCGGGCTCAGCAGCAGGCGGAGTCGCCTCTGCGGGTGCTGCAGGCTCAGCTGGCTTGACTGGCTTGGCGGCTGGAGCAGCTGCTTCCGGTTTGGCAGCCGCTGGCTGGGCTTCTACGGGCGCTACCGGTTTGCCATCTGCACCGATCTCAATCATCCGCCCGGTGGCAGGATCAAAGCGCATGCTGGTGGCAGAACCTGCAGGAGCGCTGGCCGGTGCAACCGCTGCTGGGGCGATGGCTGCGGGAGCGACCTTCTTTGACTCTGATTCCTCTGGCTGCTCAGGTTCGCTAGCTGGCGCCTGCTCTACAGCAGGAGCTGCCGGGGCTGGGGCAGGCTCAGGTGCGGACTGGGCGGCCGGTGAGCGGACCGGTTTGCCGTCTGGGCCGATCTCGATGATGCGACCGGTGGCCGGGTCGAAGCGGAAGGTGCTTTCTGCCGGGGCAGGGGCACTCTCTGCTTTAGCTTCTTTAGTTGCGGCGGCTTCCGCCGCTGCGCCTGTCTTTGCCGCAGCGTCTGTTGAGTTGATTTCTTCAATCGCTGGCGGTTGCTCAGTGACCCCCGCCTCAGGCGCGGTTTGCGATGCTTCTACTGGTGCTGGTTCAGCAGGAGGGGTAGTCAGCGTTTGAGCATGCCGAACTGCATGAATGGTGTATCGGCCTTCGAAATAAACGGTGAAATCGTCATATACCCAGCGGCTGATGGGTGGCGTACCGACTGGTGCGACTTGGCTCGCCGGGTTGCCGAACTGCTTGCGCACGGCATCCTGGGTTATGCCGCGATCAGGTAGCTGGCCGGCGGCAAACAGGCTGGAAGTCAGGCCCAGCAGGCTCGCGGCCAGCAGGGCTGTTGTTGTTATACGCATTCCTATTCCCCCACAGGAGGTGCAATTTCAAGTGATATTAGAAAGTTAGCGCTGGTTATTCAACTACTTTGCCAAATTGTGCCCCCGGCCCTGTTGCTGGCATTGGGGTAAACGAGGGTGTGAGATCATCTTTCTCGTCAGCATGGTTTAGTGCTTAAATGCGCGCCATGCTGAAACCATTCTCCTTATATGTTGGCCTGCGTTATACAGGCGCCAGAGCCCGCAACGGCTTTATCTCCGTAATCACCCTTATTTCCGCACTGGGCCTGATGCTCGGCGTGGCGGTGCTGATTACTGTTTTGTCTGTCATGAACGGCTTCGATCGGGAGCTGCAGACGCGGATTCTGGGCATGGTCACCCATGTTTCGGTGACTGGCCGCGAGCCAGTGGCGGATTGGGAGTCGCTGGCGGCGGTGGCGGGTCGTCATGACGAAGTGCTGGCGGCGGCGCCGTTTCGGCAGATGGAGGGCATGCTCAGTCATCAGGGGCAGGTGGCTGGGGTAATTGCTACCGGGATCCTGCCTGAGGCTGAGCGTCAGGTATCCATCATTGGCGATTTTATCGATAGCGGTGATCTGGACTCGTTGCAGTCCGGCGAGTTCAACGTAGTCATTGGTTATGGCTTGGCGCGGCGACTGAATGCCGGGCTGGGCGACAAGGTAACGCTGGTGTTGCCTGAGGCGACCCTGTCGCCGGCCGGGGTGATGCCACGCTTCAGGCGTTTTACCGTCACCGGCATTTTCCGGGTGCGTGCGGAAGTTGATGGGATGCTGGCATATATTCATGTGGAGGACGCGGCCCGGTTGGCGCGAGCCCCCGGTACGGCGGAAGGCATTCGCCTGCGCCTGAAGGATTTATTTGAGGCACCCTATATCGGTTGGCAGCTTGAGCGGGAGTTGGGGCCGGAATACTACAGCAGCGATTGGACCCGTAGTCACGGCAGCCTGTTCCAGGCAATTCGCATGGAAAAAACCATGATGACGCTGCTGCTGTCTTTTATCGTCGCAGTGGCGGCTTTCAATATTATTTCCAGTCAGGTGATGCTGGTCACGGAGAAGCGCGGCAACATTGCCGTGATGCGCACGCTGGGCGCCACGCCAGGCATGATCATGCGGGTGTTTATGGTGCAAGGCACTTTGATCGGCTTTGCCGGCACTGCAGCGGGAACCGCACTTGGCGTGCTGCTTTCCACTAACATCAGCGCCATTGCCCGTTGGCTGGAAGATACTTTTAACGCGCAGATGTTTGACGCCTATTTTGTCAATTATCTGCCTTCCGAACTGCAGTGGGGCGACGTGATTACCATTGTATCGATCGCTCTGGCGATCAGCTTTAGTGCCACTTTGTATCCATCCTGGCGGGCCAGCCGTGTACTTCCGGCGGAGGCGCTGCGTTATGAGTGATGCAATGGCTGAAATCCGGGTATTGGATGCGGTTGGTCTGGGCAAGACATTCCGCGAGGGCAGCAATGAGCTAACCGTGCTCAGCAACGTCACGCTGCATCTGCAGCGCGGCGAGCGTGTTGCGGTGGTGGGCAGTTCTGGTAGTGGTAAGTCCACTTTGCTGAATTTGCTTGGCGGGTTGGACGCACCCAGCCATGGCAGTGTCACGGTATGCGGTCAGGCGATGCAGTCGCTATCTGAAAAACGTCGTTGCCAGTGGCGCAATCGTCATATTGGTTTCATTTATCAGTTTCATCATCTGCTGCCGGAGTTTAGTGCGCTGGAAAATGCGGCCATGCCGTTGCTGATCCGCGGCGACTCCCCGGCACAGGCCAGTCGTGCAGCGACAGAGCTACTTGAACGGGTAGGGCTGGGGCAGCGATTGCGGCACAAGCCGGGCATGCTTAGTGGCGGTGAGCGGCAACGCGTGGCTATTGCCCGGGCGCTGGTGACTTCGCCGGCGTTGGTGTTGGCCGATGAGCCTACTGGTAATCTGGATGAACGTACTGCAGCGTCGGTGCAGGGAATGATGCAGGAGCTGAATGAGACGCTCGGTATCGCATTTCTGATCGTTACTCACGACAACGCCTTTGCGGACCGTTGCCAGCGTACTCTGACGCTTCATGAGGGACGGTTGTCGTCTTCCTGAGCGGCGGCTTTGGCCTGCTCTAAACGCTCTTTCTTCAGGCGGCGTTGGTTTTTGCGCAGGGTCCATGTTCGAGCCACGGCCATACGCCAGATCAGCTTAATCACCGCCCAGGATAGGCCGCCGAATACCAATCCGCACAAAATGGATCCAAACCACAGTGGAATCATCTGCTCAATCAGCCATGCAAAGCTGACATGACTGGGCGGTGCCACTGGCATGCCCAGAATCCAGGCCCCCACCCGGTAGGTGAAGTAGAAAACCGGCACGATGGTCAGCGGGTTGGTGAACCATACCAACACCACAGAAAGGGGCAGGTTGCACTTGAAGCGCACCGCTAGCGCTGCAGCCAGCAGCATCTGTAGCGGGATGGGAACCAGGGAAGAAAAAATACCGATAAAGGCGGCTCCGGCAAGGGAGTGGCGATTTATATGCCAGAGATTCGGGTCGGATAGCAGTGCGCCAAAAAAGCCAAGTGATCTGTTCTGTCGGATTTTGTCCGGCGAGGGCAGATATTTCCTGAATAATCTTTTCGGCATTGGCTTACCTTGGCCTCGCATTGGCGGCGCTATTATGCCTGTGTTTGGCTACTGAGTGCACAGGGATGTGGTGCCTGCCGGTAATAATGATTGCGCTATGTTTCGGTCAGGCATGGTGTTGGGGGCTGGCGGCACTGCTGTGGCTGTATGGCGGTTGGTCTGCAGGCTGGCGCCGTGCCCTTTGCTACGTTCCCTTGATGATGGTGCTGGCGCTATACACCCAGAGTCAACTGGACCAGGCGCTTGGCGCCAGATTGCCGCATGCATTAACCGGTGAAGAGATGCAATTTCAGGCCCGGGTGCAGGCTCTGCCCACGCGGTTGAAACTTGCCTCTCGCGGCTCAGCTTTTGGCTCAGGCTCCAAGCCGGAGATAGAGCAGGTGCGCTTTATGGTCGAGGCCCAGTCACTTGATCAGCGCTGGCCGGGGCGCCACAAGCTGATTCTTGTCTGGTATGGCGAAGATACCTCGGTGGTACAGCCCGGTGCGTTGCTGCATTTGCATGTGCGCCTGCGAGCGATACATGGGCAGGTCAATGAGGGTGGCTTTGACGCCGAGCGGCACGCACTGGCCAGGGGCATTGTTGCTCGTGGCACGGTTCGCAGTCTGACGCGGCTGGCACAAGGCGAGGGTATTGACCTGTGGCGTGACCAGCTGGCGACTCGTATTGCTCAGCGGGTGGCGCATTATCCGCAGGCGGCGGCGCTGTTGCCGGCCTTGGTTGCCGGTGATCGCCGTGGCTTGAGTGGTGACCATTGGAGCGTGCTTCAGAGCACGGGTACTGCCCATCTTGTCGCTATTTCGGGGCTGCATATCAGTCTGGTGGCGGGTCTGGTTTGGTGGCTGGGGCGTTGGCTGATCAGTGGTTTTCTGGCGGGCAGTGCCGGCCGGGTGACCGCCCAGCGACTGGCAGCATGGCCGGCACTGCTGGCGGCGGTCGGATATGCGGCGCTGGCGGGGTTTTCCCTGCCCACCCAGCGAGCCTTGCTGATGACCGTACTGGCGATGCTGTTGTTGTTAGTGGGGCGTCCTCGCTCACCGTGGGACAACCTGCTGCTGGTGGTCCTGCTGGTTACCATTCCGGCGCCGCTGGCGTGGCTGGACAGCAGCTTTTGGCTGTCGTTTGGCGCCGTGGCGCTGTTGCTGCTGGTGCACAGTGCCGGGCATGGCGGGTTAGTCCGTTTGCAGCTGACTCTGACGTTGGTGTTCGGGGTGCTTGCCGGCCAGCTGTTTGGCCTGTGGAGCCTTTCCGCGTTGCCAGCCAACTTGTTGTCAGTACCTCTGTATTCCTTTTTGTTGGTGCCAATAGCATTACTCGGCGCTCTGCTGGACAGCAGTGTGTTGATGGGCATGGCGGCATGGCTGGCCAGTGTCAGCTGGGACCTGCTGTGCTGGCTGGCACCATGGCCGTCGCTGCCGCTGCCTGCTTCCTGGTTGGCGGGGCTGCTGCTGGCGCTATTGTTGCTCAGGTTGTTGCTGCCAGCACTACCTGGGCCGCGTTGGCTGTTACTGGGGTGTCTGCTGCCATGGTGCTGGCCGAAGGATCTGCGTCCCGCTATGGGTGAGGTTGAGTTGGTGGTGTTTGACGTGGGTCAGGGACAGATGAGCGCCCTGCGTACGCGCAACCACCTGCTTCTTTTCGACCTGGGGCCGGGCTGGCAAGACGGCAATGCTGCCAGCCGTACGCTGATTCCATGGCTGCGTCGGCACAGGCGCCAGGCGGATCTGGTGTTTGTCAGTCATGGCCACCAGGACCATGCCGGTGGAGCGGCTCTGTTCGACGGCCGGCGTTATCATGGCCGACTGTTTGCGGGTGAGCCTCAGTCTCTGCCGGGCAGTCAGGCTTGTTTAAGGGGGCAGCGCTGGCAGTTTGATCAGGTGGTGGTTGAAGTGCTGTGGCCGCCGGCCGGAATGCCACTGTTGCACAGCAATAATCGAAGTTGTGTGGTTAAGGTCAGCGCAGCCAATCAGCGCGTGTTGCTGACCGGAGATATCGGTCGTCAGGTTGAGTATTGGCTAGCCCAGCATGACGACCTGCAAGCGGATGTGTTGCAGGTGCCGCACCATGGCAGTCGTTCCAGCTCATCCTATACGCTGCTGCGCGCGGTGAGGCCCAGTCACGCCTTCATTAGCGCGGGGTATGCCAATGCTTTTGGCCATCCGGCAACGGAAATTGTGCAACGTTATCGACAGGCGCAGATTGAGCTGCTGAATACTGCGGATAGCGGCATGCTGATTTACGGCCGAACAGGCACATTATCGCCGCTGCGCTGGCGTCAAGTCTCGGCTTTCCCGTGGCGAGCCGGCGAGCCTGTGGTAGAGTAGCGGCCGTTATTCCTTCGGAGTTCTGCTGTGCTGGAAATTGTCCAATCCGGCGGCTGGTTGATGCTGCCCATCTTGATATGCTCACTGGTTGCCATGGCAATTGTTGGCGAACGCTTCTGGACATTGCGCCGTAGCCGACTGGCGCCGGAAGGCCTGGTAGGCAGGGTTCAGACGTCGCTGAAGAAAACATCCCCGGACAAGGCCATGCTTCAGCAGTTGGCCAGTGATTCTCCGCTGGGTCGTATTCTGGCCACCGGATTGGCGAATGCCGGTCAGGGTCGCGACATCATGAAAGAGAGCATTGAAGAAGTCGCCTCTCAAGTGGTTCATGACCTTGAGCGGTTCCTCAATACATTGGGCACCGTTGCTGCAATCACCCCGATGCTGGGGCTGCTTGGTACCGTGGTCGGTATGATCGATGTATTTAGCGCCATCATGTTGCACGGTGCCGGAGATGCGGCTCTGCTGGCAGGTGGTATTTCCAAAGCGCTGATCACGACTGCGGCGGGTCTCTCGGTAGCCATTCCCGCCATGTTCTTCCACCGTTTTTTTGTCCGCCGTGTAGAAGAAATTACCGTGGCCATGGAACAGCAGGCAATTTATCTAGTCGACATGATGCATGGCGATCGGGTTGAGGTGCCGCAGGCTGGTAAGGGTAAAAAAGCGTGAAGTTTGCTCGAGCCAAAAAAGAAAATGTGGAGGTCAACCTGACTCCGCTGATTGATGTGGTTTTCTTGCTGCTGATTTTCTTCATGGTGTCGACCACCTTTACCCGGGAAACACGGCTGTCGGTGGAATTGCCAGAAGCTACCGGGGTGGCGGCACTGAGCGCAGCAAAAATGATAGAAGTGAGTGTCGCCGCGGATGGCACCTATGTGGTTAACGGAGAGCGGTTGACCCGGAGTGATCGCGATACTCTGCGTACCGTGCTATTGCCGCTGTCCCAGCAGGGTACTGATCTGCCGTTTGTGATTATTGCTGACGCCGCAGCCACCCATCAGGCCGTGGTCACGGTCATGGATGTGGCCGGCAGGTTGGGCTTTGCCAATCTTAGTATTACCACTCAGGAGCCGAAGAAGTGAAGGGCGCCCGAGGTAAGCCACCGGAGAACGTGTGGCCAATTTATCGGCGCTTGCTCCGTTATACCCGGCGTTACTGGTATGCACTAGTGGTCAGTGCGTTGGGTTTTGCCCTCTATTCATCCATGCAGCCAGTCACCGCGCATATGATGCAGGTGATTGTCGATACTTTTGAAAACCCTACGCCAATCATGATTCTGGTGGTTTCACTGGCGCCGCTGATGATCGCTTTTGTTAACGGTGTTGGTCAGTTTATTGGTTCGTACTCGGTGGCCTGGCTCGGCCAGCACATCGTTTTTGAAATTCGCAATGAGGTATTTCATCACGTACTAGCTTTGCCGCAGAGAGTATTTCAGCGTAATGCAACCGGCAGGATAACCTCCAAGCTGGTATTTGATGCTCAGCAGATTACTGCGGCAGGTAGCGAGGCCGTTGTGATTATTATCCGAGAAGGCCTGTCAGTAATTGCCTTGCTTGGTTACTTGCTATACCTGGATTGGAAGCTGACCCTGATTCTTTTCACAGTGGCGCCGGCAGTGGGTGCTGTGGTGAATTATTCCGGCAAGCGTTTTCGTGCCATCAGTCGGCGTATGCAGGGCAATATGGGCAATATCAGCCACTATGTGTCTGAGGCCATTGATGGCCAGCAGCCGGTGAAGATATTTGCTGCTCAGGATCAGGAGCGAGAACGCTTCCATAAGGTGAGTCGTAGCTTCGAAAAGCAGAACGTAAAAATGGTGGCCACTAAGGAAGTTGGCACCATGCTGGTTCATATGGTGATTTCCAGCGGTGTTGGCCTGATCATCTATCTGTGTTTCGTGGTTATGAACGAAAACTTTTCCATCGGCTCGTTTTTGACCTTCTTTACTGGCGTGGGCCTGATTCAGCAGCCGATAAAGCGGCTGACTGAGGTTAATGTAAAAATCCAGCGTGGCCTGACTGGTGCTGCTTCTCTGTTCGAGTTGCTGGATACACCGCCGGAGCAGGATGCGGGTACGCGCTCGCTGCAACGCGCCCTTGGGAGCATTGAGTTCCGTGATGTCAGCTTTGGTTACGAGCAGGATCAGCCGGTTCTCAAGGGCTTGTCATTTTCTGTAGCGGCGGGTGAATCCGTGGCGCTGGTGGGTCGCTCCGGTGCGGGCAAGACCACCATATCTTCGTTGTTGCCCCGTTTTTATGATGTTGACGGTGGCCAGATTCTGCTTGATGGCCATCCGCTGACAGAATACCGGTTAGCCGATCTGCGCCGGCAGATCGCCATGGTTAGTCAGAAGGTGGTGCTGTTCAACGATAGCGTGCGCAATAACATTGCGTATGGTGAGTTGCGTGATGCCACTGATGAACAGGTGATCGCTGCGCTGGAGGATGCCCATGCCTGGGAATTCGTGCAGGCACTGGAAGGTGGCCTGAACGCGCACATTGGTCAGGATGGTACGCAGTTGTCCGGTGGTCAGCGTCAGCGCCTGGCCATTGCTCGTGCGTTGCTGAAAGACGCACCGATTCTGATTCTGGATGAAGCAACTTCGGCGCTGGATACGGAATCTGAATTTCGCATTCAGCAGGCGCTGGAGAGGGTGATGGCGGGGCGCACTACGCTGGTCATTGCACACCGTCTGTCTACCATTGAGCGGGCCGACCGCATTATGGTGTTGGATGAAGGGCGCTTGGTGGAGAGCGGCTCCCATACTGAGCTGCTGGTTAAGGAAGGCGCTTACGCACAACTTTACCGGATGAACTTTGAAGAGCATTGAGCAGCGATTCAGCACACTGGCGGCAGCAGTGCAGGCGGCCTGGTATCAGGGCTCCGGCTGGTTGCCCCTGTTGTATCCGGCAGGCTGGTTGGTTGGCGGCATTGCCCGTTTACGTTTCCTGATGTTCAAAAGCCGTGCGGCCGTGCCGTCGGTGCCGGTGCTGGTGGTTGGCAATATCACCGTGGGCGGCACGGGTAAAACACCATTGGTCGCCGGCATTTGTGATTACCTTGGCAGTCGCGGTTTACGGGTGGTAGTGATCAGTCGTGGTTACGGTGCTCGGCCGCCACAGTATCCTTGGGTGGTGGAGCCGGAGCAGAGCGCAGCAGAAGCGGGGGATGAGCCCTTGCTGATCCGTCGTCGCACCGGCGTGCCAGTGGTGATTGATCCACAGCGTTCTCGCGCTTTGCAGTATGTTGTTAGCCAGTATCAGCCCGATGTGGTGATCAGCGATGACGGACTGCAGCATTTTGCCCTGCAGCGCAGCGTAGAGATTGTCGTGCTTGATTCGGATCGCGGGCTGGGTAATGGCCGTTGCCTGCCTGCGGGCCCGTTGCGTGAGCCCGCATCACGGCTTGATGATGTGGATTTTGTGGTGCTTAACGGTCGCCCGGATGCGCGGTGGCCCAATGCTCAGGTGATGGTGCTGCAATCGGATGACCCGGTTAACCTGAAAACCGGCGAGCGCATGCCGATGGAGGAGTTCGCGGCGCGTCATCCGCTGGTGCACGCCTTTGCCGGCATCGGTAATCCGCAGCGGTTTTTCTCCTCCCTGAGCACCTGGGATATTCGTGTTACGGGTCATGCTCTGCCGGATCACCATGCTTTCACCGCCGAGGATTTCGCTGGGCTGGAAGGGCACACCATTATCATGACCGAAAAGGATGCGGTTAAGTGCGTTGAGTTTTCCGGGGATAATTTCTGGTACTTGCCCGTCAGCGCTCGGCTGCCGAATGTATTTCTTGATGATCTATGCAATCGCCTGCAACGGAGTGTGCGATGAGCTTCACTGTTGTGATTCCTGCCCGCTACGAATCAACCCGTTTGCCTGGTAAGCCGCTGGCTGATATTGCTGGCTTGCCCATGGTAATTCGAGTGATGCAGCGTGCTCGGCAAAGTGGGGCGGCTGCGGTATGTGTGGCCACCGATGATGTGCGGGTTTACGAGATTGTTCGCGAGTATGGCGGTGATGCGCTGATGACTCGTGGAGATCATGCTTCTGGCACCGACCGGTTACAGGAAGTGGCAGAAAAGCTTGGTTTGTCAGACGACCATATCATCGTCAATGTTCAGGGCGATGAGCCATTGATTCCGCCTGCCGTGATTGATCAGGTCGCGCATAATCTGGCCTCTCATTCGAGCTGTGGTGTGGCCACCCTGTGTGAGCCCATTGAGCGTCGTGAGGATTTGTTTAATCCGAACATTGTTAAAGTGGTGGCTGACGAGCTTGGCCATGCACTGTATTTCTCCCGTGCGCCGATTCCCTGGCATCGTGATGCTTTCGCTCAGCCGGGGGATGATTTGCCGGCCGGGCAGTGGTGGCGACATATTGGCATTTATGCCTATCGCGCGGGCTTTCTGAAAAAGTTTGTTGGTTGGCCGCCCGCGCGTCTTGAGTTGACCGAATCCCTTGAGCAGTTGCGGGCAATGGCCAATGGCATTGCCATTCATGTGGCGCCCGCCAGTGAGGCGGTGCCGGGCGGGGTCGATACCGCGGAGGATCTGGAGCGGATGCGGGCGCTGCTGGCATGAGTGCCCGTATCCTGTTTGTCTGCCTTGGCAATATTTGCCGTTCACCCACCGCTGAAGGCGTGTTTCGGCAACGTGCTGCTGCCGCAGGTCTATCGCTATCACTCATCGACAGCGCGGGCACCGCCAGCTGGCATGTGGGCAAGGCGCCGGATGCCCGCACAGTGAAGGCGGCAGCGGGCCGAGGTTACGATCTTTCCACGCTCCGCGCCCGTCAGGTTAGTGTGGCTGACTTTAATGCTTTTGATTTTATCCTCGCCATGGATGAGCAGAATCTTGCCGAGCTGCAGTCCATTCAGCCAGCTCAATCCCTAGCTGAGCTGGGTTTGTTTCTTGATTACGCAGAAGGCGCCGTTGAGCGTGAAGTGCCGGACCCTTATTACGGTGGTGATCAGGGTTTTCAAACCGTGCTTGATCTCATCGAGAATGCCAGTGACGGCTTGATTCGCCGCTTGCGGGGAATTGGATCATGACTCCCCGTGGGCATGCTGCACTGGTCAATACCCTGCGTTTGCCTGCCTTTGCCCAGTGGTATGCGGCGCTCGACGATATTGCCCAACTACCAGCATTGCTGGCCAATCCCAGCGTAACAAATGAACCGCTAACCGTGCTCGGCGAAGGCAGTAATGTTGTATTGCATTCTGATGTACCCGGTTTGGTGTTGCGGCCGCAAATGCGCGGCATGCGCATTGTTGAATGGCGGGGTAGTCAGGCACTGATTGAGTGCCAGGCGGGAGAAAGCTGGGATGCATTGGTTCAGTGGTCTTTACAGCAAGGCCTGGCCGGGCTGGAAAATCTGTCGTTGATTCCGGGCAGTGTCGGTGCGGCACCGGTGCAGAATATTGGTGCCTATGGTGTCGAGCTGGCAGACCGCTTTGATTCGTTGGTTGCCTGTTCATTGCAAGACGGTCAGCCACGCAGATTCTCGCCTCAGGATTGTGCTTTTGCTTATCGCGACAGTTTTTTCAAAAGTATCGAGCCGGGAGCCTGGCTGATTAGTTCGGTGCGCTTGTTACTGGATCGTGATCTGCCACCAGTGCTGGGTTATGCGGACCTTGCCAGCCGTTATCAGGCGCTGCCGGATGGGCAGCGCAACGCCACTGGGTTGCGTGAACTGGTTTGCGCACTGCGCCGCAGCAAGCTACCGGATCCAGCGCTACTACCGAATGCGGGCAGCTTTTTCAAAAACCCTGTGGTGTCGGCGGAGCAGTACCTGTCGCTGCAACAGCGTTATCCACATCTGGCCGCGTACCCGCAGGCTGATGGTAGTTACAAGCTGGCCGCCGGCTGGATGATTGAGCGTGCTGGCTGGAAGGGCAAACGGCTAGGCAATGTCGGCATGCATGCGCAACAGGCGCTGGTGCTGGTGAACTACGCCGATGCCACTGGTGCCGAGGTGCTTGCCTTCGCTGAGACTGTGCGCCAATCCGTGGCAGAATTGTTTGGCGTTGCCTTGGAGCAGGAGCCAATCATCCTACCCCTGTCATAGTGTCCCGAATCAGGCCCAGCTACTACGGGCCTTGCTGGACTGCGAACGCATCAGCCAGCCAATCAGCCAGCCGCCAATCAGAATGGACGCGCCCACCATCCACATGCTGGAGGTTTTGTCGCTACGCAGCAGAGCATTTTCCGCGGTAACGCCGTTAAGCTCGGTGCGCAGTCTGCTTAGTTGCTCGTTCAGCTCGCGATTGGCCTGATCCAGTCGAATCGGGTCGGCGGCGACTTCTTGCAATCTGTCTACTTCTTCGCTGCGCGAGCTAAGGTCTCCGCTGAGTCGTTGATTATCCTGCTTCAGTTGATTGCGCTCACTGGTTAGCGTTGTCAGTTGCTGACGTACTTCGGTTAACTGCTGGGTGACCTTCTGGTGCTGCGCCTCAAGCTGTTCAAGACGAATCATCGAGGGTGCCGAGCGCACTACATACTGGGCATTGATATAGCCCTCAGTATCTCCGTAGCGCACCTGAGCCCATTCGGCGCCTTCTTCCATGGCAATAATTTCCAGTCGGGTGCCGCTCTTCAGGCCGCGGTGAACAATACGGTATTCGTTGCCGGCGCCTGAGCGCATCGGCACATAAAGGGTGTCGCTGATCCAGCCCGGGGCGGCCATGGCTGAAGTGCTTGCCATGGCGGACAGAGAGGCAACAACCATCAGTAGTGCTGAGAAAGTTACGCGCATGGGGTAAAGCTCCTTGAAATCAATCGGGCGAAGTCTGGGGGATTTCGCCGCAGAAAAGCGTGCGGTATTTCACTGGTCGGGATTCTTGCTGCGCTTTAGAACACCCGCTTGAAAGGTTTCACCGTAACCCGGGCATAGACGCCAGCATCCAGGTAGGGGTCTGCATCGGCCCATTGCTGCGCCGCATCCAGGGAGGAGAACTCGGCGACCACCAGTGAGCCGGTAAAGCCGGCATCACCGGGGTTGTCGCTATCCACCGCCGGATGGGGGCCGGCAATTATCAGGCGGCCAGCGCCATGTAGTGCTTCAAGGCGGGCCAAGTGATCTGGCCGGGCAGCCAGTCGCTGCGCCAGTGTGCCGGGATGGTCTTCGCTGATGATGGCGTAGAGCATGTTATTCCGCTTCCTTTTGCTGGTTTTCCGGCGCATTAGCCGAAGCAGGTTGTTTGTCCTCGAAAAGTTTTTCCCGTTCCTCTGGCGACATGCAGCGGTACAGATAAAACAGCACCCCGCCATAGAAAAATACGCTGAGGATGGAAAAGCCTATGGCCTTAAACAGCACCCAGAAGTCGGTGCTGAAACTGAATGCGATGTACAGGTTCAGTACTCCGACAAACAGGAAGTAGCCAACGAAGACAAGGTTAAGAATGCGCCACTGCAGTGCTTGCAGGGCAATGATGTGGCCAAGGCCGCGCAGCATGAGTGCTTCGAGCAGTCGTTGTAGCAGATTGCGGCGCAGGAAATGTCCGGCTAGCAGCACGCCGGCAAACAGGAAGTTGATAATGGTCGGGCGCCATTTGATAAAGGTGTCGTCGCGCAGTAGTAAGGTCATGCCACCAAACACGGCGGTAAGCAGAAATACAAACCAGTGCATCTTTTCCAGCTTGCGCCAGATAAACCAGCCGGCACTAACCTGAATCAGGCAGCCGATCAGGATTGCCCAGGTGGCGGTGTAGATATCCCGGCCGCTGATGAAATAGGCGCCAAAAAAGGCGATCACCGGCAGATAGTCAAAAAACTGCTTCATGGTCTGGCTCGCAGGTATGGAGCGGCGATGTTACCCCGTTCCCCGGCGCGGGCAAAACCGCCGATTCGCTGCGCCGGGTGGAACGGACTAGAATAGCGGCTTCAGAACTTTGCCGACCTTTTGAAAACTTTACTGAAGAGAGCCGTGACTGATTGTCGTTTTGATTTCCATTGCCATAGCCTTGCCTCCGATGGCGCCCTGACGCCCACCGAGCTGGTCGAGCGGGCGGCTGGCGCCGGTGTGCAGCTGCTGGCCTTGACCGACCATGACACCTTGGCAGGGCTGCCTGAGGCCCGTCAGGCAGCGTCCGCGGCTGGTATCCGCCTGGTGGCGGGGATTGAGGTGTCGGTGGATTGGGATGGTCGTGAGCTGCACCTGGTGGGGCTGGGCTTTGACCCGGATCACCCGGAGGTCAGTGCTCTGGTGGCCTCTCAGCAGCAGGCCCGGACCCTCCGTGCTGAACGTATTGGTGGCCGGCTGGACAAGGCTGCCGGGCTTGCCAACAGCTATCAGCGCACCGTGACGCTGTCCGGGCAGGATGCGCCGGGGCGGCCCTGGTTTGCCAAGATGCTGGTCGCGGCGGGCAAGGTTCGCGATGAACAGCATGCCTTCAACCGCTATCTCAAGCCGGGTCAGTCCTGCTTTGTGGCCACCCCATGGGTATCCATGGACGCCGCCGTTGCGGCTATCCGCGCCGGCGGCGGGGTTGCGGTGTTGGCCCATCCGACCCGCTATAGCTTTACCCGGCGCAAGCTGCGCCGTTGCCTGGAGCACTTTGTTGTTGCCGGCGGCGCCGCACTGGAGGTGCTTACCCCGGGGCTGAACCCCCAGCAGCAGGCCTTGTTGGCTGAGTGTTTGCGGGATTTTCCTTTGCACGCGTCCGGGGGGTCTGACTTCCATACCCCGAAACAGACCTGGCTGGAGCTGGGGCGTCTGCCGCCCGTGCCGGTGGATATGCCACTGGTACATAGCCTGATCGGCGCCTAGAATCCGCCCCCATGACGCAAATCTTCCATATTCACCCTGATAACCCGCAGCAGCGACTGATTCGTCAGGCGGCGGATATCGTCCGCAAGGGCGGGCTGATTGCCTATCCCACGGACACCACCTATGCGTTGGGCTGCGCCATTGGTGAAAAGGCAGCACTGGATCGGCTGATCCAGCTGCGCCGGCTGGATGACAAGCATCAGTTCTCCATCCTGTGTGCTGATTTGTCCGGTATCGCCACCTATGCCAAGGTCAGCAACACGGATTACCGGCTGATCAAGGCCCATACCCCCGGTGCCTATACCTTTATTCTGCAGGGCACCAGCGAGGTACCACGCCGCTTGATGCATGAGAAAAAGCGCACCATCGGTATCCGTGTGCCAGACAATGCTATCTGCCAGGCGCTGCTGGAAGAGTTGGGGGCACCATTGATGACCTCGACTTTGCTGCTGCCGGGGGAAGAGATGCCGTTGAGCGACCCCTATGACATCGAGAATGCCTTGGGTGGCCGGGTTGACCTGATTATCAATGGCGGTTTCGGCGGCATGGAGGAAACCACCGTGGTGTCATTGGTGGATGAGGGCGGCCCGGTCATTGTTCGTGAGGGCGCCGGGCCTGTAGATCGTATTTTCTGACCGGCCAACCCGCTATAATCGCCACTTTCGTCAAGATCACCGGAGTCTGTCTTGAGTTCTGTTGTTTCTTCCCAGCGCGTCCTGTCTGGTATGCGACCCACAGGTCGATTACATCTTGGTCACTATCACGGCGTGCTGAAGAACTGGGTAAAGCTGCAGCACGAGTATGAATGCTTCTTTTTCGTGGCTGATTGGCACGCGCTGACCA
The DNA here is from genome assembly GCA_029210325.1 of Alcanivoracaceae bacterium. Lineage (GTDB taxonomy): Bacteria > Pseudomonadota > Gammaproteobacteria > Pseudomonadales > Alcanivoracaceae > PGZG01. The sequence continues at coordinate 211,133 of JARGPU010000002.1, forward strand.
CCGAGTATGAAAACCCGCAGAATATCGAGTCAGCAGTTTGGGAAATGGTGATTGACTGGTTGGCGGCCGGGGTTAGCCCCGGTTCTGCGACCATGTTTATCCAGTCGAAAGTGCCAGAGCATGCTGAGCTGCACCTGTTGCTGTCGATGATGACGCCTCTCGGTTGGCTGGAACGGGTGCCGACCTACAAGGATCAGCAGGAAAAGCTCAAAGAGAAAGATTTGGCGACCTACGGTTTTCTCGGTTACCCGCTGCTGCAGTCTGCGGATATCCTGATGTATCGCGCCGGTCTGGTGCCGGTTGGCGCTGATCAGGTCGCCCATGTGGAGATCACCCGTGAAGTGGCGCGCCGCTTCAATCATTTGTACGGTCGTGAGCCCGGGTTTGAGGAGGCCGTAGAAGCGGCGATCCGCAAGATGGGCAAGAAGCAGTCGAAAATCTATCTCGACAGCCGTCGTAAGTATCAGCAGGATGGTGACGAGAGCGCCCTGGCGCTGGCTCAGGCACTGGTTAATGATCAGTCCAACATCACCCTGGGTGATAAAGAGCGTCTGCTCGGTGATCTGGAAGGTGGTGGTAAAATCATCCTGCCAGAGCCTCAGGCGTTGCTGACGCCGGCATCAAAAATGCCGGGGCTGGACGGCCAGAAAATGTCCAAGTCCTATGGCAATTACATCAGCCTGCGAGAAGAGCCGGCGGATGTGGACGAAAAAATTCGCAAGATGCCCACGGACCCGGCCAGAGTGCGCCGTACGGATCCGGGCAACCCTGATAAATGTCCGGTATGGCAGATGCACGAGGTGTATTCTTCCGAGCCGACGAAACAATGGGTGCAGGAAGGTTGTCGTAACGCAGGCATCGGCTGTCTCGACTGCAAGCGTCCGATTATTGAGGCGGTGCAAGCGGAGCTCGAACCGATTCGCAAACGTGCACAAGAGCATAGCCGCAATCAGGATCTGGTCCGCAGTATTATTGCCGAAGGCTGTGAAGATGCTCGCGAGGCAGCCCGCGACACATTGGATGAAGTGCGTCAGGCAATGGGCTTGAAGTATCGTTCGTAAGCGGTTGATCTACCGTGCGTGAGCACCGTGAAAGAGGATAATGTAATGAGTGGACCTGAGGTCCCTGAAGATACTCTTGAAGCGCTGGAGCAGCAGGCGGATCGTCTTGCTGCAGCTCAGGAGCTGCTCGCCACCGTCAAACCCAAGCAAAGCGAAATGCCGTTTGGTCTTATGTACGGCAAGGCGATCACCAAACTGCCTGATGATCTGTATATTCCGCCAGATGCACTGGAGGTGTTCCTCGAAGCGTTCGAGGGCCCGCTGGATTTGTTGCTGTATCTGATCAAGCGGCAGAACCTGGATATTCTTGATATTCCAGTGGCGCAGATTACCACCCAGTACATGCAGTACGTTGAATTGATGAAGTCGCTCAACTTTGAGTTGGCTGCCGAGTATCTGGTGATGGCTGCCATGCTGGGCGAAATCAAGTCGCGCATGTTGCTGCCGCGACCGAAGGCGGAAGAGGGCGAGGACGAGAATGATCCGCGTGCCGAACTGATCCGCCGTCTACAGGAATACGAACGATTCAAGAAGGCCGCTGAAGATATTGAAGCGTTGCCGCGTCTGGAACGGGATTTCTGGGAAGTGAAAGCCAAGCGACCGGATTACACCCGCGAGCGGGCCGAGCCGGACGTGGACATGAAGGAGATGTTGCTGGCTCTGAAGGATGTCATGCATCGGGCCGACATGTTCGAGAGTCACCATGTTTCACGGGAAAAGCTATCCACCCGAGAGCGTATGGCGGACGTGCTGGACCGCTTGCGTAATGGTGAGTTCGTTCCGTTCTTTACCCTGTTCCGGCCGGAGGAAGGCCGTGCCGGGGTGGTAGTGACTTTTATCGCCATTCTTGAGCTGATCAAGAGTTCACTGGTGGAAGTGATCCAGAGTGAGCCTTTTGCGCCGCTCCATCTGAAAGCCCGCACCGTGCTGCTGGAAGACGAGGACCGGTTGCCTTTTGAAGTGAGTGCTGCCAATGACTGAAGACGTGAAAGACGAAATGTCTGCCGAGCAGGAAGCGGCCAGCCAAGCCGTGACTGAGGAAACTGCCGAGAGCGGGGAAACTGCCCAGAGCGAGGAAGAAAAAGTCGCCGCCCATATCGATACGGTGCTGATTCGTCGTGTGCTGGAAGCGGCCATTCTGGCCGCCGATGGGCCGGTTGATCGGGACACCATGCTGTCGTTGTTCGATGAGGCGGAGCGCCCGGACAAGGACAACCTGAACCTGATTCTGGCAGAGCTGGCGGAAAGCTATGCGGGCCATGGTATCGAGCTGAGAGAAGTGGCCTCCGGGTTCCGTTTCCAGGTGCGCAGTGAAATGGGTCCATGGGTCAGTCGCCTGTGGCAGGAAAAGGCGCCGCGCTATAGCCGTGCCATTCTCGAGACACTTGCCCTGATTGCCTATCGTCAGCCCATCACCCGTGGTGAGATCGAAGAAATTCGGGGCGTGGCGGTGAACACCCAGATTATCAAGACCCTGCTGGAGCGCAGCTGGGTGCGGGTGGTCGGTCATCGTGATGTGCCTGGTCGTCCGGCCATGTTTGCTTCCACTCGCCAGTTCCTTGATTACTTCGGTCTGAAGAGTCTGGAGGAGCTGCCGTCGTTGTCCGAGATTCGTGATCTGGACAAGATCAACGAAGAGCTGGAGCTTGAAGAAGCTGCTTTGGCCATGCCACGGGGCGAGCAGGACGAAGAGGCCGGTGACGAAACTCGTCAGGTCACTATCATGGAAGCAATTGACAACAACGAGCCGGAAATTGATGAGTCCACCCTGATGAGTCTGGAGCAGGTGGATTCCGTGCTGTCCAGTTTTGAGTCGGAATTCCGTCGCAAGCCGGGGCAAGCCGAGGAACAGGAAGTTCAAACAGAGGTAGAAGCAGAAGCAGAGCCTGTTACAGATGAGCAGGAGTCTGATAGCGAATTATTCCCCGATGTCGATCAGAACGATGAAGACCTCTCGCAGGATGACGACGTGAACGGGATTGAAACAAAACATGAGTGAAAAACTGCAGAAAGTATTGGCCCGGGCAGGTCTGGGTTCCCGCCGTGAGCTGGAAACCTGGATTGAGTCAGGCCGAGTATCCGTTAATGGCAAGATCGCCACCTTGGGCGATCGGGTCGAACCCGAGGATGTCATTCGCGTGGATGGTCATATCACCAAAACCAAAGCCCCGGAAGATATGGTGCGTCGAGTCATCGCCTACCACAAACCAGTGGGTGAGGTGTGTTCACGCAATGATCCCGAGGGTCGGCCTACAGTATTCGACAATCTGCCACGCTTGACTGGTCAGCGCTGGGTGCAGGTAGGACGTCTGGATATCAACACCTCCGGCCTGTTGCTGTTTACTACCGATGGTGAGCTGGCTCACCGGTTGATGCATCCTTCGAACGGTTTTGTCCGTGAGTACGCGGTTCGAGTGCGCGGTGAAGTTACCCGGGAGAAGCGCAAGGCGCTGCTTGATGGCGTGATGCTGGAAGATGGTATGTCGAAGTTTGACACCATCACCGATGCCGGCGGTGCAGAGGAAGCGGCCAACCATTGGTACAAGGTGTCCCTGAAGGGCGGCAAGTACCGTGAAGTGCGGCGTCTGTTTGAATCGCAGGAGTTGGAAGTGGCGCGCTTGATACGGGTCAGCTTCGGGGAAATGAATCTGCCGCCGCAGCTTAAGGCTGGACGTTGGATGGATCTCACTCCCGACGAGATGAATCAGCTGGCCGGCAAAGTGGATCTTCGTGGCAAGCAGTATACCGGGCTATATGGTCGGGCCCGCCTGCGGGGTCAGAGGGCAGACAAGAAGCCGCCTTCCAAGGCACGTCGTAACCCCTACCGGCGTTCCTAGGTACCGCCCCGGCGCTGCATCCATATTCGGAGACTATGTTGCAACGAGTACGCGTCAAAGTTTGTGGCATCACCCGCCTTGCTGATATGCAGTCAGCGGCCCGTTTGGGCGCGGATGCTATTGGCCTGGTGTTTTATCCACCAAGCCCGCGTTTCGTCGGCATTGAACAGGCTGCTCCTATCTGTGCAGCGACACCAGCTTTCGTGACTACCGTGGGACTGTTTGTGAACCCAACCTACGAGCAGGTTTGCGAAGTGCTGGAGCGAGTGCCACTGGATATTCTTCAGTTTCATGGTGAAGAGCCGGAAGTATTTTGCTGTCGTTTTGGCCGGCCTTATATGAAGGCTCTGCGTATGGCTGATGATCTGGATGTGCTGGCTGCTGCCGAACAATACCCTGCAGCCTGCGGCTTGTTGCTCGATAGTCATGTTGCCGGTGTGCCAGGGGGGACCGGTAAAACCTTTGATTGGCGCCGCATTCCGACGCAAATCAGTCAACCGCTGATTCTTGCCGGCGGACTTGATGCTGCCAATGTTAGTGATGCCATTGGCACCGTCCGCCCCTGGGCGGTGGATGTCAGTGGTGGTGTAGAACAGCTCGATGCGGACGGCCGTCGCCATCCCGGCATCAAATCCGAGGCCGCTATGGCCGCTTTTATCGAAGGAGTTAATCGTGTCTGAGAAGATCGACTTTGCCGCCTTTCCAGATCCCCGCGGTCATTTCGGGCGTTACGGCGGTCGCTTCGTTTCTGAAACTCTGATGGCAGCACTGGAAGATCTTGAGGCGGTGTATAACCGGCTTAAGGACGACCCCCAGTTTCAGGCCGATTTTGATTACGACATGGCTCACTATGTGGGTCGTCCGTCGCCGCTATATTTTGCCGAGCGTCTGAGCAAACAGGTGGGCGGCGCACAAATCTGGCTGAAGCGCGAAGATCTTAATCACACCGGTGCCCACAAGGTAAATAACACCATTGGCCAGGCGTTGCTGGCCAAGCATATTGGCAAGCGCCGGGTGATCGCAGAAACCGGCGCCGGCCAGCACGGCGTCGCCAGTGCCACCGTGGCTGCGCGACTTGGTCTGGAATGTCAGGTGTATATGGGCGCCGATGATGTTGAGCGACAGAAGCTGAACGTTTACCGGATGAAATTGTTGGGCGCGGAAGTAATCCCGGTGACTTCCGGATCGCGCACCCTGAAAGATGCACTGAACGAAGCGATGCGTGATTGGGTGACCAATGTTGATCACACTTTCTACATTATCGGTACCGTAGCCGGCCCGCATCCATATCCGATGCTGGTGCGCGATTTCCAGAGCATTATTGGCCGCGAGGCCAGAGAGCAGTGCCTGAAGATGAACGATCGGCTGCCCGATGCGTTGGTTGCCTGTGTCGGTGGTGGTTCCAATGCCATTGGTCTGTTTCACCCATTCCTGAATGATGAATCGGTGTCCATGTATGGTGTTGAAGCCGCCGGTGACGGTATTGAAACCGGTCGTCATTCAGCGCCATTGGCCGCAGGTCGCCCGGGTGTATTGCACGGTAATCGTACCTACCTGATGGAAAACGACGACGGTCAGATTATTGATACGCACTCTATTTCTGCTGGTTTGGATTATCCGGGAGTGGGCCCTGAACACGCATGGCTCAAGGACCTTGGCCGGGTCAATTATGTGGGCGCTACGGATGACGAGGCACTAGCCGCGTTTCGCACCCTGACACATGTTGAGGGCATCATGCCTGCTCTGGAGTCTGCCCATGCAGTGGCCTATGCCATGAAGCTGGCCGCTACCATGTCGGAGGATCAGATTATTGTGGTGAACCTGTCTGGTCGTGGTGACAAGGACATTCTCACCGTCGCCGCTCTTGACGGTTTTACTTTCTGAGGTGGGTTTATCCATGAACCGTATTGCCAAACGTTTTTCTGATCTGGCCGCCTCTGGCCGTAAAGCCCTGATTCCTTTTGTGACCGCCGGTGATCCGACGCCAGAGGTAACGCTGCCATTGCTGCAAGCCATGGTAGCGGCAGGCGCAGACATCATTGAGCTGGGTATGCCGTTCTCGGACCCGATGGCGGACGGCCCGGTTATCCAGTTGGCCTGTGAAAGATCGCTGGCTGGAGGCACCTCGGTGCGTTCCTTGCTCGACACTGTGGCGAGCTTTCGCAAAACCGATAATGACACCCCGATTGTGCTGATGGGCTATCTCAACCCGGTTGAGGCGATGGGCTATGAAGTGTTTGCCCAACGCTGTGCCGAGGTGGGCGTTGATGGCGTGCTGATTGTTGATCTGCCGCCGGAAGAAGCTCTGGATGTGGCACCGACCTTCCGCGAGCATAATCTTGACCTGGTGTTTCTGGTTGCGCCGACCACCACGGATGAGCGCATGGAGATAATCGGCAAGGCCGGAAGTGGCTATCTGTATTACGTGTCCCTGAAGGGTGTCACTGGTGCGGCGACCCTGGATCCGGTCGAGGTGAAAAGCCGGGTGGAAACAATTCGCAAACACACCAAATTGCCCATTGGTGTTGGCTTTGGTATCAAGGACGCTGAATCCGCCCGACTGGTGTCACAGGTGGCTGATGGGGTTGTGGTGGGTAGCGCGCTGGTTCAGCAGATTGCCGACAATGCAGCCAATCCCGCAGTGATTCCAGAGAAGGTCGCCGCAGTGCTGCGGTCGATGCGTGAGGCAATGGATAACAGCAAGGCAGGTTGAACCGGCCTTTGCAAATAAACGGAGCAGGGCAACATGAGTGGTGGTAACTGGCTGGAGAAAATTCTTCCTTCTGTGCGCAAGGGCGACGCGGATAACCGTCGTGCCAGTGTGCCAGAGGGGCTTTGGCGCAAGTGCCCGCGCTGCGACAGCGTGATTTATCGGCCGGAGCTGGAGCGCAACCTGGATGTCTGCCCGAAGTGCGAACATCACCTGCGTATCAATGCCCGAACCCGTCTCAGTTTGTTTCTGGACGATGGGCCGCAAAGCGAAATTGGTGCGGACATCGAGCCGGTGGATCGGCTCAAGTTCAAGGATTCTAAAAAATACAAAGATCGTCTGATCGCTGCGCAAAAAGACACCGGCGAAAAAGATGCGCTTATCTGTCTGCGTGGCAAGGTCAATGGATTGCCAGTGGTGGCGGCGGCGTTCGAGTTCGGCTTTATGGGTGGCTCCATGGGCTCGGTGGTGGGCGAACGCTTTCTGCGCTCAGTGGATGTCTGTCTGGAAAACCATCTGCCATTCGTTTGCTTCGCTGCCAGTGGCGGGGCGCGCATGCAGGAGGCCCTGTTCTCATTGATGCAGATGGCGCGTACCAGTGCAGCGCTGCAACGAATGCGCGATGCGGGCCTGCCTTTTATTTCCGTGCTGACTGATCCGGTGTATGGCGGTGTGTCCGCTTCACTGGCCATGCTGGGTGATATAAACGTTGCCGAGCCCGGAGCCCTGATCGGTTTTGCCGGCCCCCGGGTGATTGAGCAGACTGTCCGGCAGAAGCTGCCGGAGGGCTTCCAGCGCAGTGAATTTCTGCTCGACCATGGTGCTATCGACATGATCGTCCACCGTCGCGATATGAAGGACACCCTGCATCGTCTGTTGGCTAACCTGACCCATGCGCCGTTGCCCGCTGCCTGAATGAATCTGGATGACTGGCAAGCGCGCATAGAGCGCTTGCATCCGCAGGACATCGAACTCGGCCTGGGGCGTATCCGTGCCGTGGCCGAGCGCCTTGAGGTAATGGTTTTTACCTGCCCGGTGATCACCGTGGCAGGCACCAATGGCAAGGGCTCTACCGTTACCTTGATTGAGCGGCTGGCCCGCGCCGCCGGCCGCCGCACTGCACTTTATACTTCTCCTCATCTGTATCGTTTCAATGAGCGGGTGCGTCTTGACGGCGAGCCGGTCAGTGACGCCATGCTGTGTCAGGCCTTCGAGCGGGTGGAAAGCGCTCGTGGAGATGTCGCATTAACCTATTTTGAGTTCACTACGCTGGCTGCTCTATGTGTATTCCAGCAAGCCGCTGTCGATCTGGTTGTTCTTGAAGTTGGTCTGGGCGGGCGTCTGGATGCGGTCAATCTGATTGATGCGGATATTGCGCTGATAACCTCCATCGGCCTGGATCATCAGGACTGGCTTGGTGATAACGTCGAACAGATTGGTCGGGAGAAGGCCGGCATACTGCGCGCTGGTCGCCCCCTGCTGTTTGCTGCCATGGATATGCCCGACAGCATCGCCGAGGCAGCGCAGCAGGGGGCAGCCCGGTTGATACGTGCTGGCGAGGTTTTCGGCGTCCGTGGCTCGGCCATTTATTGGCAGCAGTCCGGCAGTCATCAGCTTGAGGTTTCTGACCCCATGCCGCTGGGCCGGGATAATCTGGCGGCGGCGGTACAGGCATTGGCGCTGCTGGACATGTTGCCGGCTAATATCGCTGCGCTGGCGGCCAGCACTATCTTGCCGGGTCGTTGTCAGCATAAACGTATTGATGGTTGTGACTGGTATTTTGATGTGGGCCACAATCGCGAGGCGCTGCAGCGTTTTCTCAGTTTACTGCCGGCTGCGGTGGGGCGTCGCAGGGCGCTCTGTGCCATGCTTGCGGATAAGCCGGCGGAGCAGGTGCTGACGGATTTTCTGGCCCACGTGGATGACTGGTATCTGGCTGGCCTTGGCGGAAGTCGCGGCCGGTCTGCTTCGGCACTGGCAGGGTTACTACCGGATAGCGCGCCCAGGCAGACCTTTGCCAATGTCGCGGAGGCGGTGGCGGCGGTCCGGGAACAGCAAAGTGAGGAGGATCAGGTGCTGGTGTTCGGTTCTTTTTACACCGTTGCTGAAGCGGCGGCGGCCCTGGCTGTGGAGCTGTGATGAAGTTTTCGGTACGCCACCCTCTGGTGGCGATCCTGCTGATTGTGCTGATCTCGGCGATTGTCGCGCCATTGCTGCTGCGCCAGGAAAGCGTGGTGATGCGGCCGCTGGATATGCAGCTGCCGGCGGTGCCTGAGCTACCCAAGCCAGATGCGCTGCCGCCGGTATCGGATAGCGAGATAGAGCTAGCGGAGCAGGCTATTAATGATGCCCGTGAGCAATTGCGCATTGGCTCAGCACAGCCCTCGGAGAATGACGCCTTGCCGGTGCCGGCAGCGTGGGCTGTGCAGGTGGCAGTGCTGGAAACGGCGCCACAGGCGCAGGCTGAGAAACAGCGTCTGCTGGATAGTGGCTACCGGGGCTATCTGCGCATGTTGCCGGACAATCAGGGCTGGCAGCTGTTCGCCGGGCCGGAGCTGGAGCGTGCCGCGGCGGAGGCCACACTGGAGCGCCTGAAGATTGACCCACAGTGGGCCATTGAGGGAGATATTGAGACCCCTATCGTGCCTTTCAGCCCCTGACCGTCGCCGTCTGTTTCTGCTACCATGCGCCCTTCTTCGCTGCCGTCCCGACAATGAATGTAGCAGACGCTGTAATCCTGCTGGTGATTGCCGTTTCGGCGCTGCTCAGTCTGCGCCGGGGCTTTACTCGTGAGGCATTTTCCCTGCTTACCTGGGTGGCAGCCTTTATTGTTGCCCGTCTGTTCGGACCGTCGCTAGAGTTGATGCTGGAGGGAGCCATCGAAACTCCCAGTGCCCGTATGGCGACAGCGTTTGGCGTGCTGTTTGCCGCGACACTGGTGGTTGGGGCGCTGATTAATCATCTGCTTGGCGAGCTGATCAGGGTGACTGGCCTATCGACCACGGACCGTTTGTTCGGCATGGTGTTTGGTGCCGTGCGTGGCGTGCTGTTGGTGGTTGTGCTGGTGGCCATCGGGGGTCATTTGTTTTCGGGCGACAGCTGGTGGCGCGAGTCGCTTCTGGTGCCGCATTTTGCTTTGCTGGAAGACTGGACGCGGACAGTTGCAGCAGAACTGGTCAAGTTCATCATCCAAATTGGATCAGCCTAGGGGACAGCTCACATGTGCGGAATAGTCGGTATCGTTGGTCGCTCATTCGTCAATCAGGCGATTTATGATGCTCTCACCGTGTTGCAGCATCGCGGTCAGGATGCTGCTGGCATTGTTACCTGTGAGGGTGACCGGCTTTTCCTGCGCAAGGATAACGGCATGGTTCGGGATGTGTTCCAGAGCCGTCATATGCGCCGTTTGGTGGGCAATATGGGCATCGGGCATGTGCGCTATCCCACCGCGGGCACAGCCAGCTCCGCCGAGGCTCAGCCGTTTTATGTCAACTCTCCTTACGGGATTACCCTGGCGCATAACGGGAACCTGACAAATACCACTGCGCTAGCGGAGGACATTTACAGAGCGGATCTTCGTCATATCAATACCTCGTCAGATTCTGAGGTGCTGCTCAATGTGTTTGCCCATGAGTTACAGCAGATGGGCAAACTGATTCCTCAAGCTGATGATATTTTTACTGCTGTAGCGCGTGTGCATAAGCGTATCGAGGGCGCCTACGCGGTGATCGCCATGATCACAGGGTACGGCGTCCTCGCGTTTCGTGACCCGCATGGTATTCGTCCGGTTTGTTATGGCCGCCGGGATACGGATCAGGGCCCCGAATACATGATTGCTTCGGAAAGTGTTGCGCTTTCTGGTTTGGGTTTTCACCTGGTGCGTGACCTGGCGCCGGGTGAGGCCATATATATCAGCGCCGAGGGAGAGGTATATACCCGTCAGTGCGCGGAGAATGCGCAGCTGAGCCCGTGCATTTTTGAGCAGGTTTATCTGGCCCGTCCGGATTCGATTATTGACGGCATATCCGTATACAAGGCGCGCTTGCGCATGGGCGAGAAGCTGGCTGAGAAAATCCAGCGTGAGTGGCCTGATCATGATATCGATGTGGTAATACCGATTCCGGACACCAGCCGCACTGCGGCCTTACAGATGGCTAATATGCTGGATGTGAAGTACCGCGAGGGCTTTATCAAGAATCGCTATATTGGCCGCACCTTCATCATGCCCGGGCAGCAGCAGCGGAAAAAGTCTGTGCGCCAGAAGCTCAATGCGATTGAGCTGGAGTTCTCCGGCAAGAATGTACTGCTGGTTGATGACTCCATTGTACGTGGTACCACCTGCAACGAAATTATCCAGATGGCCCGAGAGGCCGGCGCCAACAAGGTGTATTTCGCCTCCGCTGCACCTGCGGTGATCTATCCGAATGTCTACGGCATCGATATGCCAGCGGCGCAGGAGCTGATTGCCTATGGCCGCACCAACGAGGAAATCTGCACGCTGATCGGCGCAGACAAGCTGGTGTATCAGGATCTGGAGGATCTGGTCGCCGCCTGTCGCGAAGGGAATCCGGATGTCGTCGAATTTGACTGTTCCGTATTTGATGGCCGCTACATTGCTGGCAAGATTGACCGGGACTATCTGGACTCGCTGGAGAAGCAGCGTAATGATGCGGTGAAAAAGCCGAAAAATCTGGCCGCTGCATTAGCCAGTAATGAAGCGGTCGATCTGCATAATTCCAATTGAAACAGGATGAGTGAATGAGCAAGCGGCGTCTGCCTGAGAATCTTTCCGTCGAAACACTGGCGATTCGCGCCGCCGAGTTGCGCACCGATGAGATGTCTCACTCGGAAGCACTCTTTCTGACATCCAGCTTTGTCTATGAAAGTGCGGCTCAGGCCGCGGCCCGGTTTGCCGGCACCGAGCCTGGTAACATCTATTCGCGCTTCACCAATCCTACCGTGCGTTCCTTCGAGGAGCGCTTGGCTGCCCTTGAGGGTGGCGAGCAATGCGTGGCTTTTGCCTCTGGCATGGCGGCGATTACCGCTGTTTTCATGGCCAGTCTGAAGCCCGGCGATCATATCCTTAGTTCTCGTAGCCTGTTTGGCACCACTCATGTGCTATACGAGAAGTACCTGCGCAAGTTCGGCATTGAAGTGACACTGGTCGATATTGATGATCTCGATCAGTGGCGTGCGGCCATGCGCCCGGAAACCCGCTTTCTGTTTGTCGAAACGCCATCCAACCCGCTAGCAGAAGTGGCAGACATCCCGGCGTTGGCCGCTATCGCCCATGAAGGCAATGCCAAGCTGATCGTCGATAACTGTTTCTGCACTCCCGCCCTGCAGCGGCCGCTGCAGTTGGGTGCAGATATCGTTATTCACAGTGCCACCAAGTACCTGGATGGCCAGGGTCGTTGTTTGGGCGGGGCAGTGGTTGGCCGGGCACAGGATATGGCTGATGTGTACGGCTATCTGCGCACTGCGGGCGCCACCCTCAGCGCTTTTAATGCCTGGGTGTTCCTGAAGGGGTTGGAAACGCTGTCCCTGCGCATGCATGCACACTCCAGCAATGCTCTGGCGCTGGCCGCCTGGCTGCAGCAGCAGACTGGGATAAAGCGCGTTCATTACGCTGGCTTGACGGATAATCCGTATCATTCTCTGGCCGCACGGCAGCAAAGTGGCTTTGGTGGCGTGCTATCGTTTGAGGTGGTCGACAGTGAAGGTGCCGAAGACCGTCAGGCAGCGTGGCGTTTTATAGACGCGACTCGCCTGGTCTCGATTACCGCCAATCTGGGGGATGTGAAGACCACCATTACCCATCCCGGCAGCACCACCCACGGGCGTATGGCAGACGAGGAGAAGCGTCGTGCCGGCATCAGTGAGAACCTGGTCCGACTGGCTGTTGGCTTGGAAGGTATTGAAGATTTAAAGGCAGACATGCGCAGGGGGCTAGCAGCACTCGGCTTCTCAGAGTAAATCGTAGAATCAAGGCGCCAGCTTTCGGAGAATAATAATGTCAACGACGATTGGTCGGGCGATCAGTGCAGTGTCCTCGGTAGTGCTCGGCAAGGACGAGCAGATCAGACTGGCTGTGGCATGCATGCTGGCTCGCGGCCACTTGTTAATTGAAGACCTTCCCGGAATGGGAAAGACCACACTAGCCCATGCGCTCGCTCGGGTGTTTTCTCTTGATTATCGACGGGTGCAGTTCACTAGCGACATGCTGCCGGCGGATATTCTTGGTGTCTCAATCTACGACCCGGATACTCGCCAGTTTCAGCTGCGTCAGGGCCCGGTGTTTGCTCAGCTCCTGCTGGCTGATGAAGTCAATCGGGCCACGCCTAAAACCCAAGGGGCTCTGCTTGAAGCAATGGAAGAACGTCAGGTAACGCTGGACGGTGTGTCGCGGCCGCTGCCGGAGCCATTTTTCGTTATTGCCACTCAGAACCCGGTTACTCAGGCTGGTACTTTTCCGTTGCCAGAATCACAACTGGATCGTTTTCTGATGCGTATTTCGCTGGGCTATCCGTCTGCGGAAACCGAGCTGGCCCTGCTCAGCGGTAGTGATCGACGCGACCACGCATCAACCATGAAACCTGAAATCAGTAGTGCAGAACTGATGCAGCAGATGGAACTGGTGGGCAAGGTGCATGCCTCTGCTGATCTGATCGATTACGTGCAGCGCCTGTTGGCGCATAGCCGCGATAGTGGTTTGTTTGTGGTCGGCTTGTCGCCACGAGCGGGGCTGGGTTTATTGCGCGCCGCTCGTGCCTGGGCATTTGTGGCAGGCCGCGACTATGTCACGCCGGAAGATGTTCAGGTAGTGCTCGGCCCTGTTACCGCCCATCGCATTCAGGCCAGCACTGGAGGCGCCAGTGCGACCTCCACCCAGCAATTACTCGAAGCCGTACCGGTGGTTCGGCGCAGCTGATGAAGCGCTTCGGGCGGACGGCCAGGCAGCTGTGGCAGCGCTGGTTGCAGCGGCGCATTCCACCGTCTCGCAAGGTGACGTTGGATCAGCGGCGCATATTTATCTTCCCCACGGGTTACGGCTTTCTATTTTTGCTGATCGCCGCACTTCTTTTTATCGGCGGCATTAACTACGAAAACAATCTGCTACTTGGCTTTTCCTTTCTGCTGGTTAGTCTTTTCCTGATCGCTATTTTGCATACCTTTCGTAATCTTGCCGGCGTCACTCTGGTCGCTGGGGGTATGCGACCAGGCTTCGCTGGTGCCAGAGGTGCTTTGGAAGTGCGGGTGCAGGGTGGCGCACATGCGCACCGTAGTTTGTGGCTCAGATGGCCCGGCGCAGTAGCGGAAGAAGTATCGGTGGAGCCGGGGCAGCAACAGAGCCTGTGGCTGACTGTTCAGCTGAGTCGTCGCGGCCGTCAAGATTCTGGCCGGTTGCGCGTGGAAACCCGTTATCCATTGGGCTTGCTGCGTAGCTGGAGTCTTGTCGATCTGGACCACCAGTGTCTGGCGTGGCCCAAACCATTACCGGGTGGTGAATGTCCCGCCAGCGGCGGTGAGGATGATGCCGGGCAGCAACATCAACGCGGTGGCAATGAAGAGTTTGAAGGGCTGCGTAGTTATGTGGCCGGGGACTCGCTGCGTTTGGTGGACTGGAAAAGTTACGCCCGTGGACGTGGTTTGAACACCAAACAGTTCAGCGACCCGGCGGAGGGTCGCTTGTGGTTAGAGTGGCAAAGACTGCCTGGTGTTGACCCGGAAAGCCGCTACAGCCGTCTGTGCTACTGGGTGCTAGAGCTGGATCGTGCCGGTGAGCGGTACGGTTTGATATTGCCAGACGGCTCGCTGGAACCGGATCTGGGGCCCCTGCAGCGCGAGCGGGCGCTGGAGATATTGGCATTGTCTGGCGAGGGAGGAGGCTGATGGCACGGGTATATCAGGTTCCTCGGCATGCATTTCCCTGGCTGCTGGCCGGTGCCCTGTTGGCATCATTGCCGCATCTGTGGCGTGGTCCGTTATGGCTGGCGGTGGTGGTGCCGGTTCTACTTGGCTGGCGCACGCTGATTCAGCGTGGTGTGCTGGCCATGCCGGGCAAGCTGATTCGTTTTCCACTTTTACTTGCGGTGATTGGCGCCACGCTTTACAGCCACGGCACGGTGCTGGGGCCGGAAGCAGGGGTGACTCTGCTGGTGGCTGCATTCGCTCTGAAAATGCTGGAAATGTTCCGGCTACGTGATGCCTATGTAGCGATCATTCTGGCCAGTTTTGTGCTCGCCACCACTTTTCTGTTTTCCCGTGATCCGCTTACCACCTTGTATATTGGTGTGGCACTGGTGGTGGTGATGGCTGCGCTGGTTGGGATTAATGATCCGGAAAGCGGCGTTTCGCCATGGCGACATCTGCGCCAATCCGGTTTGATGATTTTGCAGGCGCTGCCATTGATGCTGGTGTTTTTCGTGCTTGTGCCACGAATGCCGCCGCTGTGGAATTTACAGGTTAACCAGCAGCAGGCGAAAACCGGCATGAGCGACTCCATGTCGCCGGGAGAGATCAGTCGTTTGTCGCGACAAAGTGGCATTGCCTTTCGGGTGGAGTTTGACGGTGAGGTACCGCCGCCGGCTCAACGCTACTGGCGTGGTTTGACCTATGGCTGGTTTGATGGTCGGCGCTGGAGCCAGGCGTTGCCGCCGGAAGTCAGGCAGCAGGAATATCTGCGTTTCCCTAACGGCCCGTCGCCAGAATGGTATGAGCGGTTACTTGCGGAGCGCGGCGAGCCTGATTGGCGCTATCGAGTGGTGATGGAGCGTACTGGTCAGCAATGGCTGTACGCGCTGTCTGTGCCTTTCAGTAATCGTCAGGAAGTCGGGCTGGCGCGAGATCTTCGGCTGGTGCGTAGAACCGATATTGAATCCACATTTGATTATCAGGTCGACAGTTACCAGATGCCCGTAGCTCATCAGGGCTTGCCGGAGTGGGAGCGACGTTTCTACACCAGCTTGCCGCAGGAGGGTGGCAACCCAAGAGCAACACAAATGGCCAAAGACTGGCGCGCCAGTGCTACCGGTGATGGAGCTTATATCACCCGGCTACTGCTTTGGTTCAACCAGGAAGAGTTTTATTACACTCTGGAGCCGCCGTTGCTTGGCGAGAACACGGTGGATGAATTCCTGTTCCGTACCCGGCGTGGCTTTTGTGAGCACTATGCTTCCAGTTTTGCCTTTATGTTACGGGCAGCGGGTATTCCCGCCCGTATCGTTGCCGGCTATCAGGGCGGTGAGCTGAATCCGCTGGGCAATCACCTGTTGGTGCGGCAATACGATGCTCATGTTTGGGTGGAGGCATGGTTGCCGGGGCAGGGCTGGGTCGAGTTCGACCCTACCGGAGCGGTGGCGCCGACCCGTATTGAGCAGGGTCTGGATGCGGCGCTGGCTGAGTACGGAGAGAGTGCACTTACCGGCCTGGCGGGCGCCCTTCGTGGGGTGCCGCTGTTTGCCCGATTAAGCCTTCTGGCGGACTACATTGAGTTTGGCTGGGCAAAATGGGTGCTTGGCTACAGCCAGCAGAATCAACTGGAGTTTCTCAGCCGCTGGCTGGGCAAGGTTACGCCGCAGCGTATGGTGATGGCGCTGGCAGCGGTGGGTGGCGTCATTATGCTGGCCATGTTGCTGTGGATGTTGTGGCGGGTACGCCGGCCCCGACTGGTGTGGTGGCAGCGTGAGCACCGTCGCATGACTCAGATGCTGTCTCGCCGGGGAGTGCCGCTGGCGCCACATCTAACCAGCGCCCAGATTGTGCAGATTGCCAGCGAATATTTTCCTGCTGCGGGTCAGCCGTTGCAGGATTGGCAGCGGTGTTATGACACCATCGCTTATCGTAAAGAGATTACTGAGCCTATGGTGCTGCGTCGTCAGTTGCGCCGTTTACGCCGACTGGTAGGGCGTCGTCTGATTCGGCCTATCAGGCTGAATCCTAAAACAGACCTGCAAAGAGAAGCTTGATTCGCTATGGCCCGACTTCACCCGATGCTCAAGCAGGCTTTGCCCCTATTACCCGAAAGTGTGCCGGTGCACCTTTTTACCCGGCACTCGGTGCGCGAGCTGGCTACCGATGGCTTTGCTGACTACCGTCTGCCGTTGACGCCTGAAGGCATTGCCATGGCCCGCGGTTGGGGAGCTGATCTGGGCAGGCCAATCAGTCGCTTCAGCAGCAGCCCAGTGGGCCGCTGTGTGGATACCGCGCAGGCCATGATGGAAGGTGGCATCGAAGCCGGTTTGCTGGATAAGCCTGTGGAGATTGAACGCAGCATGGTGCTGGTTGAGCCCGGTTGCTATGTGGAAGACGTTGCCCGGGTAGGTCCGCATTTTTTAAAAATGGGGGCACTGCGCTTTATTAACCAGCACCTCAGTGAAGGAATGGAAGGTCTGCTGAGTCCACAGGCTGGGCGGCAAAAGCTACTCGCCTTCATGCGTGAGCGTAACCCGCAAGCTGGCTCGCTGGCTGTACACGTTTCCCACGACACTATCCTGATTGCCTTTGTGGCCAGTTTGCTGGGTCTTGATCAGGTTGCCGAGAAAGACTGGCCGTGGATGATGGAGGGCTGCTGGCTGTGGTTCGATGACAGCGAGTTACATTGGATCTGGCGCGGTGACTGGCGCCGCAAGCCGTTGCAGCAGCTGCTGCTTGAGCAGCCCTGAGCTTGTTTTTGCGATAGCCCGGAGCCAGCTTTGATATGGCCGCTTCTGATATAGTGTCAGCCCGTCATTAATTGGAGGTCTTTGCACCTTGTCTGCTGCCCTTGTATTGCGCGACGTGCGCAAAACCTACGCCAATGGCGTCGAAGCCCTGAAGGGCATCAGTCTGGAAGTTCAGGCTGGTGATTTTTTTGCTTTGCTGGGCCCCAATGGGGCCGGCAAGTCGACCACTATCGGGATTATTAGCTCTCTGGTAAACAGCAGTGGCGGTTCGGTAGAAGTATTCGGCTACGATCTGGATCGCGAGCGGGTATTGGCCAAGCAGCGCGTCGGTGTGGTACCGCAGGAATTCAACTTCAATCAGTTCGAGAAGGTGTTCGATATTCTTATCGCTCAGGCTGGCTTTTATGGCATCCCCGCAGCCAAGGCCGCTGAGCGCGCCGAGCACTACCTGCGTAAGCTCGGCTTGTGGGATAAGCGTGAGAGCCAGTCCCGCATGTTATCTGGTGGCATGAAGCGTCGCCTGATGATTGCCCGGGCGCTGGTGCATGAGCCCGATCTGTTGATTCTGGATGAGCCCACAGCGGGTGTGGATATCGAGTTGCGTCGATCCATGTGGGACTTTCTGATTGAGCTGAACCAGCAGGGCAAGACAATTATTCTGACTACTCACTATCTGGAAGAGGCGGAGTCGCTGTGCCGGCGTATTGCCATTATTGACCGCGGCCAGATCGTCGAGAATACGGATATGAAGTCTTTGCTGGAAAAGCTCGATGTGGAAACCTTTGTGCTGGATCTGGCCGCGCCACTAGGCGAAGCGCCTTCGCTTAAGGGTCTGGAAGTGCGTCTGCGTGATGCGCGCACTTTGGAAGTGGCAGTGCCAAAAACCAGGCCGCTGAATGATTTGTTTGTGGCGCTGGGGGAGAAGGGTATTTCGGTGCTGAGCATGCGCAATAAGAGTAATCGTCTGGAAGAGCTGTTTTTGCGCTTGGTAGAGCGCAATCTACCGGCTGGAGGTGGCGCATGAAAGTGTCTTTTCAGTGGGTGGCGTTTCATACCATTGTGGCCAAGGAAATACGTCGTTTTGTCCGTATTTGGCCCCAGACTCTGCTGCCGCCAGCGATCACCATGACCCTGTATTTCGTTATCTTCGGTAACCTTATTGGTAGCCGAATTGGTGATATGGGCGGCTTTGATTATATGCAGTTCATTGTCCCGGGACTGGTGATGATGAGCGTGATTCAGAACAGCTACGGCAATGTGGTTAGCTCGTTCTATTCAACCAAGTTCCAGCGCTCGATTGAGGAAATGCTGGTTTCCCCCATGTCCGCCACCACTATTCTCTTAGGCTATATCGCGGGCGGTGTGGCCCGTGGTTTGTGCGTTGGCGTAATTGTTACTCTGTTATCGCTGTTCTTTACTCACTTGCAGGTGCAGCACATTCTGGTCACGGTGTTGGTGGTGTTGCTCACCGCAGTGCTGTTTGCAATCGCCGGTTTTATCAACGCCATCTTTGCCAACAAGTTTGATGATGTGGCAATTATTCCTACCTTCGTACTGACTCCGCTGACCTATCTGGGCGGTGTGTTTTACTCGATTGATCTGCTGCCGGAGTTCTGGCGTATGGTGTCGTTGCTTAATCCGGTGGTCTATATGGTCAACGTATTTCGCTACGGCTTGCTGGGTGTCAGCGATGTGAACGTGGTCGCTTCACTGGCAGCGATTGTTATGTTTACTGGTGGTCTGTTTTTCTGGGCGCTGTGGTTGCTTAAACGGGGTGTCGGTATTCGGCACTGATTGCAGATCGGTTATCGGTTTTCGGAGAGTCACTTATGGCCAACCCGTTTGATGAAACGCCGCTTGGTCGGCGTACCGACTATATAGACCAGTACACCCCGTCTTTGCTTTGTCCGGTGCCGCGCTGGGATGCCCGTGAGGTGCTGGAGCTTGATCCGCAGTCGCTACCATTCCACGGCGTGGACCTGTGGACTGCCTACGAGGTTTCATGGCTGGACAGTCGGGGAAAGCCGGTGGTCGCCATGGCGGAGTTTGCGGTGCCTTGCAATAGCCGCAATCTGGTCGAGTCCAAATCCCTCAAGTTATATCTAAACTCCTTTGCTAACAGCCGCTTTGGCTCGGCGAAGGAGGTTCGTGAGCTAATGGAGAAGGATCTTTCTGATTGTGCCGGTGGTCCGGTGGATGTGCGCCTGCTGTCTTTAGATGAGGCAGCACGAGAGCCATGGCTGGAGATCAAGGGGCAGTGCATTGATCTACTGGACATTGATATTGATGATAGCGCGGAGCAGGTAGCACTGCTGGCGGATCAGGGGGCGGAGCGGAGCGAGACACTTTATAGCCATTTGCTGCGCAGCCTCTGCCCGGTCACTGGACAACCGGACTGGGCCACGCTGGTAGTACGTTATACCGGTGCGCCGATTAGTCAGGTGACACTACTGCGCTATGTGGTCGCGCTGCGTAATCATCAGGGTTTTCATGAGCAGATTGTTGAGCAGGTATTCAGCGATATTCTGGAACAATGTGAGCCGCGCCAGCTAAGTGTTTATGGTCGCTTTACCCGCCGTGGTGGGCTGGACATTAATCCATTTCGGTCCAACTTCGAGGATCGTCCGCTCAATCGCAGGGTGGTGCGTCAATAGGCTTCAGCTCGGACCGAGGGGTAAACCGATGCTTAGCCAAATCGCCAGCAGGGCTGTCCAGCTCAACAATAGGGCCAGACTGTAGGGCAGCATCATTGCCATCAGCGTACCAATGCCGGCATCACTCTGGTGACGGCGGACAAAACCCAGCACCAGAGCAAAGTACGGCATCAGTGGAGTGATGATGTTGGTACTGGAATCACCAACGCGAAATGCAGCTTGAGTGGCTTCTGGAGTAACCCCCGCCAGCATCAGCATCGGTATCAGTAGCGGGGCCAGCAATGCCCACTTTGCCGAGGCACTGCCGATCATCAGGTTAAGCAAGGCTACCAGCAGTACCAGCCCGGTCATCATTGCAGCTATAGGCATATCCGCAGCTGCAAGCAGTGCCGCACCCTTCACGGCAAGCACAAGAGCAAGGCCGGTCCAGTTAAACCAGGCAATGAATTGGGCGGCAAAAAACATCAGCACCAGATAGCCAGCCAACTGCGCCATAGTGCTTTCCATTGCCGTGATTACATCCGCACCATTTTTGAAACGGCCACTGCTGCGCCCAAAAACCAGTCCGCAAATGGCGAATCCCAGAGCGACAATAATCACGATGGAGCTCATAAATGGTGAGCTCAGCAGGGAGCCGCTGTCGGGGTGGCGTAATGGAGCGTCTGCGGGCAATGTCAGCCATGCTAGGCCGGCCAGGTAGATTAGTGCGCTGGCCATGGTCAGGAATTTTGCCCGCCGCGAGACCGCTGCATCGTCATCATGCAATGGCGAGGACTGGCAGGTTTTCTCTGGCTGTAGGGCAGCGACCAGACTGACCACTACGGTGACCAGTAAGGTGGAAACCAGCATGAACCAGTAATTAGCCGCGGCTTCTACTGTTGCTGCCGGGTCGATGCTGCGTGCTGCTTCAGTGCTGATGCCAGCAAGCAATGCATCGACCGGGCCCAGTAGCAGGTTGGCACTGAAGCCACCGGACACGCCTGCGAAGGCCACCGCGATGCCAGTTAATGGTGATCGGCCGGCGCGTTGAAACAGCAGGGCGGCGAGAGGAATCAGAACCACATAGCCTGCATCTGCGGCAAGGCTGGAGAGCACCCCGGCAAAGGCCACTAGCGGCGTAAGCCAGGTCTTGGGCGCGCGGCGAACCACTCCTGCAAGCATATTGCCAAGCAAGCCGGACTGTTCGGCAAGGCCAATGCCCAGCATCGCCACCAGCACCACTCCTAATGGTGCAAAGCCAGTGAAGTTGCTAACCGCACTGGTCAGCATCCAGCGAATGCCTTCGCCGGATAACAGTGAGCGTACTTGCAGTGGCTCACCACTAACCGGGTGCAGGGCATCAACGGGGGATAAATTAAACAGCAGGCTGATCGGCAGAATCAGCAGGCTTAACCAGACAAACAGCAAAGTGGGGTGGGGCAGGCGGTTACCAATTCGCTCTACCCGTATAAGCCAGTTAGATGCGGACATGCTGCGCCTCAGACAATCAGACGGTCTTTCACCGTCATGGCGGTTTTGCCAAGTACTTCCATGACCTTGCCGCGATCACGGTCTCGCAGCTTGCTGCTATCGACGTGCAGGGAGAAGCCTTCGGTTTGTAGGTCAACCGCGGTCTCCTGTGCTTTTTTCAACCCGGTGGCGGCACTGGCAAGGCCAATAAGAATGCGTTTCTTATCAAAATTTCGCACCTTTGGCAGGTCCATGAAAATGGCGAAGCCCGGCGCTTCCAGAGACAGGAAGCCGGCGCCACTGCCCGCGCGGCTTTTCATTTCCAATACTTCATAAACAGGAATCGGGCGATTGAAACCCTTGGCCTGAATGTCGCCCATGGCCCGGCACAGGATGCGGTCCTTGACCAGTTCATAGGTTGTTTGGGAGACAAGGATGTGACTTGGTCGGCAGGCGGACTCCAAACGGCTGGCCAGGTTTACGTCGGTGCCAAGGATGGTGTAATCAAGTCGTGTGTCAGTACCGAAGTTGCCCACAGTGCAGTAACCGGTGTTGATGCCGATACGAATTTCCAGCTTGTGCTCGATACCCTCGCGCTTCCACTGCTGGCGTAGCAGCTTCATCTGCTTCTGCATGTCGATGGCCATGGCCACGCAGGCAGTAGCGTCTTCTTTGGAGCCTTTACTGCTAGGGTCGCCGAAGAACACCATCACCGCATCGCCGATAAACTTGTCGACGGTGCCGCCGTGGCGGCTGGCAATGCGGGTCATCTCGCTGAGATAAGTGTTCAGCATTTTTGTCAGGGTATCGAGAGGTAGCTCCTCCGACATGGCACTAAAGCCCTTGATGTCAGAGAAGAATACGGTGAGCTTTTTACGCCGTGTTTCCAGCTTTGCATCGCGTTTGCCAGAAAATAGTGAGCCCCATATCTGCGGGGACAGGTATTTAGCTAGTTTGCGCGATAGCTCCACAGCCTGTTTTTGCTGGTTGGCCATCTGTGCCTGAGCGGATAGCAGAATGCGGGTTTGAGAATGGGTTTGAAATGAGGTGGCGCCGACGAACAAGCCAAGGCCAACCATGGACATAACCGATAGCAGTACTGGTGTCTCCTCCACCGGCAGGACATGGAAACCCATAATCAGTGCGCCGGCGACTGCGCCCACTACGGTGCCGAAAATATTCATCAGCCAGATGTACAAGCCACCACTGGTTACCGCGTTGGCATGGACAATGATCAGCAGTGCCAGTGCCGGCACCATTGAGAAGTGCAGGGCGGCAATCGCTACA
The DNA here is from genome assembly GCA_029210325.1 of Alcanivoracaceae bacterium. Taxonomy (GTDB): domain Bacteria; phylum Pseudomonadota; class Gammaproteobacteria; order Pseudomonadales; family Alcanivoracaceae; genus PGZG01. Next base: position 233,795 of record JARGPU010000002.1, read on the forward strand.
CCAATCATCACGGCATCAATTTGCACCAGTACCCTGCTGGTTTCCTGTTGGCGCTGTCCTTTGCGCTCCATAAGGGCGGCTACAATTTGGGCGATCAATGGATAGGCCAGCAGCACGGCAAGAATGATCAGGTAATCGAATGGGTAAACACCATGCTGGATTCCCACCGACAGCAGCAATACCGCAACCACGAACTCCAGCATACGGATGTAGTTGGCCATCCGTCGGGCATGGGCCTGCGGGTCTTCATCAATGCGGCGACGTTTGCCGGGGACGGGGCTTGCCTTCATGGTGCTCGGGGTCACTCTTCTACCGGCGAATTAGGATGGGTAAAGGTTAACCGTAATGAAGCTAAGAAAGAAGGCGTAGGAGCCATTCTGCCCATCTGTGGGGCGGCTCCGTTACAATGTCGGCACTTTATATGGCAGCGAGTCGACAAACATGGATATGCAAACAGCCATCCGGGAACGAGTCTCCTGTCCGCGGCTGGACGGGCCGGCGCCGAATGCAGGCCAGCTTGAGCAGTTGCTTGCTGCTGCTATCCGCGCGCCAGACCACGGCCTGCTGCGGCCGTGGCGATTTATTGTTATACAGGGTGAGGAGCGCGTGCGTTTTGGCGAGATGCTGGTCCAGTGCTGCCGTCAGGACCAGCCTGATATCAGTGAAGCACAGTGCGAGAAGCTACGTCAGGCACCACTGCGTGCGCCGATGATGCTGATCGTGCTGGCAGAGGTGACCACGGGGCACAAGGTGTCAGTAATCGACCAGATTATGGCCTGTGCTGCTGCGGTGCAGAACTTGTTGCTTTGTGCCCATTCCATTGGGGTGGGGGCCATGTGGCGCACTGGCGCGCCCGCCTTGAGCCCGAGCCTGAAGGTACGGCTTGGATTCCGTCCGGAGGACGAGATCGTCGGGTTTATCTATCTCGGCACTCCCTGTGGCAAAAGCAAGACACCCTCTGTCGATACGCCGGCAAGCTATATGAGAAGCCTTCCAGATGCCTGACCTTGTGCAGTTGGCGGCGCGTGTCCGCGAGCATATTCCACTGACTCGATATATGGATTTTCGGCTGCAGCAGTTTGCCGCAGATCAGCTCACTCTTTGTGCTCCGTTGGCGCCGAATATCAATGATAAGGGCACCATGTTTGCAGGCAGTCAGGCGGCGCTGATGGCTTTGGCGGGCTGGTGTCTGACCACTTTGCAGGCAGAGATGCAGCTGCCAGGCGCCGATGTGCTGGCCATGCAAAATAGTCTGCGCTACCAGCGCCCAGTGACTGGCGAGCTAACCATTGTGGTGACAAGCTCGGCTGAATCACTGGCCCATTTTCGCCAGCGGCTGGCTCGTGGCGAACGTGGGGTTCTGGAGGTTGTAGCTGAGGGGCTCAATGCCGACGGTAGTGTAGCCAGCGTTTATCAAGCGCAATATATGGCCAGAGGCCTGTGATTGCTCAGTAATTGGTCAGTGGGTCCGCTTTTCCCGTTGCTACCCCTGCACGCCTCGGGTAACCTACGCGCCTTCAAAAAACCGGCTTCAGTGCTGTTTTTTGATCCAGGTTCCGGTGAGGTGGCCGAGTGGCTGAAGGCGCACGCCTGGAAAGTGTGTATACGTTAATAGCGTATCGAGGGTTCGAATCCCTCTCTCACCGCCAGATACTAAAAAGCCCCGCATCGCGGGGCTTTTTAGTATCTGGCGGTGAGGCTGCTATGAGCTCGGCGACTCACCAAACGCTTCGGCTAACGCCCCAAGCATCTCCCGTAAAACCCCACCTTGCAAAGCAATCCGCGCCATCATCTCGGCCAGCGCATCCTCCTTGTCCACCCCTTCAAGACTCTCCCGAATCACATCGAGCGCCTTGATTCGTTTGATCTGCACTTCTTCGGTTAGATCAAACTCCAGCTCGTCGCGGAAACTAACATTAAGCTTCACCACCTGCATGCCGGCTTCGATATGGTTGAGGATGTCTTCCTTGCCCAGATCGAATGAAGTAAAGCGCACACTGGCCGCTTCTTCGCCAGTGCCTTTTAGTTCGCAGCGATCGCCCAGGCCGAAGCCGTGGGGCAGTTGTTCTGGATGCTTTAGCCATTCGGTCATCAGCATGGCGGGTGAGGTTTCTGCGTCGGCGCGGCTCACCGGTAGGCTACCCAGTGCTTTACGCAGGCAGGAAATAACCTGCTCGGCACGATTATCAGATGAGCTATCTACCAGAATCCGTTTTGTATTCAGGTCAATTAGAAAACCGATGCGCCGTTGGCGGGTAAAAGCGCGCGGCATCAGCTCGAAGGTGATTTCATCTTTTAGTGCGGCTTTTTCCTTGCGGCCGGGGCGACGACCATCCCGTGCTTCGATAGCGTCCAGTCGCTCCTCCAGTTCTTCCTTAATGACGCCACCGGGCAGTAACCGGCTGGTTTCCTGCCAGACGCCATAGAGCAGGTTGTCGGTGGCGTGGATCAGGTTGTCATAGGCTTTCAGGGGGGCTACGAAGCCGTCCACGTTGAGCTGTTGCTGGCTGATTTTTGGGCAACGCAGGGTGGTTAATTTTTCTTCAAGCTGCTGCGCGGACCAGGGAAAGGGTTCGGCGCTTTGATAAACACAGAGATTGCGGATCCACATGGGGAGGTAAACCGGGTTGCTGTGGGAGGGTGGCCACCATAAAGGAGTGACGGGGGTGGCTCAACCACCTTGCTAAAGGAGTGGCTTTAACCGCCAAATTTCTGCTTGGGCAGTGACCTTCTCCGGTTCTGTCACCTGTTCGGGGTTTGCGGGACACGCCGTGAACCCATCCCTGGGGGCTTGAGTTCGGCATCCCTGCCTCACACAGTCCCGCAAACCCCGAACAGGCGCCAGAACCTCGCATCCTGCTTTTTCCAAGCTTTTGGGCTTCACCCCTGGCCCTCGTTGGCTCGGTGTCTCCCTTAGGCGTGAACGCCACCATAATCCGGAGGGTGACTCAGCGTAGCGGTCACCCCGGAGGATTATGGCGGCGGTTGCGCCCGGGCACGGTGGTGAAGGTGGTGGGGTCAGGCTTGCTTGATGCCCGCCAGCTTTCTGGCATGCCACTTTTTCTTCTCCACATCCATGCCGCGCATAATCTGGATGCGTTGGGCCTGTGGGCTGCCCGCACCGTGCATGGATTCGGTCAGGTAGCCGACAGCATTGCGGCCCAAAGTCATGTTCTCGATCAGGCGCAGAATGCGCATGCGGTCTTCCACTGGAAGATCGTCGCGGCCCTTGAGGAATTTTTTGATGATCTCACCGGCTTCTTCGTGCTGATAATCCGCCTCGCTGGGCATGGTCACCATGATGCCGCCGGCCAGATCCTGAGCCAGTCGGGAAATTTCGTAGGGGAAGCGAGTGACGTTGTGCTTGCACACATTGGCCAGCATTGAGTCATTCATATAGATGCCGCTGGCCAGCTTTTTTGCTTCATGGGAGCTGGCAATTCCGCTGGAGTAAATGGTTTCGTTGAGGTGCACCATTTCCACCAGCTTGTCACGGATATGGCTGACTTTGTCGAGGCCGTTGTACTCAGCAATGGACGCTGCAGCACCCACCAAAACATCGCCAAGACCTGTTTTACATACATAGCTGGCGCGATGGTAAGAGGTGAAGCGCGCCACCATGTCCTGGGCGAATTCGTACTCGCCGTCCATGAGGACATGCTCCCACGGAATAAATACGTCGTCGAAGTACACCAGCACTTCCTGACCGCCGTATTCGGCATTGCCAGCATCAATATCACCGGCTTCCATGGAGCGCGTGTCGCAGCTCTGACGGCCATAGATATAGGTCAGGCCTTCGGCGTCGCCGGGGATCATGCCAACCACGGCGTAGTTTTTGTCTTCTTCGGTAAGGTTCATGGTCGGCATGACGCAGATCCAGTGCTGGTTCCAGCCGCCGGTCATGTGTGCCTTGGCGCCACGCACAAAAATGCCTTTGTCAGTACGCCCGGAGACATGCATAAACATGTCTGGATCGGCTTGCTCATGGGGGCGTTTGGAGCGATCACCCTTTGGGTCGGTCATGGCAGCAGCAATCAGGATGTTTTTGCGCTGCGCCTCTTTCAACCACTCCATGTAGCGCTGGTGATACTGGGTGCCGTGCTTCTGGTCGATGTCATAGGTGATGGAGTGCAGCACGGAAATGGTGTCCAGCCCGGTGCAGCGCTGAAAACAGGTGCCGGTAATTTGCCCCATGCGGCGCTGCATCTTGTTCTTCATCACCAGGTCATCCGGAGACTCAACAATATGCAGGAAGCGATTCACCTGGGCGTTGATCAGAGGTGAGTGGGCAGTAGCCAGTTGCGGGTCCTCAATGGCCAGGTCGTAGCTGGCGCGCAGGGCATTGATCGACGGTTTGATCATCGGGTGGTCGGCCGGCTCATCAACCAACTCACCAAACAGGAACATCCGGGTGCCACGGCCGCGCAGGCTCTGCAGATACTCCTCACCGGTGCTGATGGTGGGCATGCGCGCCCAGCGTTCGGCGGCGGACTCTTCTCGGCGGGCTTTGATCGGGGTGACGGCGTTCATCGGGCTCTCCGGTTGTTCTTGTGGGCGGGGCAGGGCTTGTCGACAAGCGAGTGACCCGGTGGTCGCTCCATGTTAGACGGCACGGCGGGGAAGGCAATGTCCTCAGATGACAGCTGGCCTTCTCTTTTGGTCGCTGGTATTGCTGTTATTGCCGCTACGGGGTCGCCAGCGGGGTGGGGCAATCCGCTATAATCGCGGCCCCAACCGAGCCAACCGGAGCCAGTCATGACGGTCATTCGCCAAGACGATGTGATCCAGAGCGTCGCCGACGCCCTGCAGTACATTTCCTACTATCACCCGCAGGATTTCGTTGAGGCGGTGCATGAGGCATATCAGCGCGAAGAGAGTCCGGCGGCAAAGGATGCCATGGCGCAGATTCTGGTGAACTCGCGCATGTCGGCCATGGGCCATCGACCAATCTGTCAGGACACCGGCATTGTCACCGTGTTTTGCAAGGTCGGCATGAATGTCAGCTTCGAAGGCGATCTGTCGCTAACCGACATGATCAACGAGGGCGTGCGGCGCGCCTACAACCATCCGGATAACGTACTGCGTGCCTCGGTACTGTCCGACCCGGACGGCAAGCGTGCCAACACCAAAGACAACACCCCGGCAGTAATTCATTACGACATCGTGCCGGGCGACACGGTGGATTTTCAGGTGGCAGCCAAGGGCGGCGGCTCGGAAGCGAAGTCCAAGTTCGCCATGCTCAACCCGTCCGACTCGGTGGTGGACTGGGTGCTGGAGCAGGTGCCGAAGATGGGCGCCGGCTGGTGCCCCCCCGGCATGTTGGGTATCGGCATTGGCGGCACTGCGGAAAAGGCCATGCTGCTGGCGAAAGAATCGTTGATGGAGTCCATCGACATCCATGAGCTGAAGGCCCGTGGTGCGCAAACCCGCTCTGAAGAGCTGCGTCTTGAGTTGTTCGAAAAAGTGAACGCGCTGGGTATCGGCGCTCAGGGCCTTGGCGGCCTGACTACGGTGCTGGATGTGAAGGTCTATGACACCCCGACCCATGCGGCTAATAAGCCGGTGGCGATCATTCCCAACTGCGCTGCGACTCGTCATGCGCACTTTGTGCTGGATGGCTCTGGCCCGGCACACCTTGAGGCGCCGAAGCTGGAAAGCTGGCCGGAAATTGCCTGGGGCAATGACGGCAAGTCGAAGCGCGTCAATCTGGATAGCATTACCCCGGAAGAAATCCAGACATGGAAATCCGGCGATACCCTGTTGCTGAACGGTAAGCTGCTGACCGGCCGTGACGCCGCCCACAAGCGTATGGTCGACATGATCAATCGTGGTGAGCAGCTGCCGGTGGACTTCACCAACCGCTTTATTTACTACGTTGGCCCGGTGGATCCGGTCGGTGATGAAGTGGTCGGCCCGGCCGGCCCGACCACGGCAACGCGCATGGATAAGTTCACCCGTACCATGCTGGAAAAAACCGGTCTGATCGGCATGGTCGGCAAAGCTGAGCGTGGTGACACGGCGATTGATGCAATTCGTGACAGTAAGGCAGTCTATCTAATGGCTGTTGGTGGCGCTGCTTATCTGGTGTCCAAGGCAATTCGCAAATCCCGTGTAGTTGCTTTTGAAGATCTGGGCATGGAGGCGATCTACGAGTTTGAAGTAGAAGATATGCCAGTCACCGTGGCGGTGGACTCCAGCGGCGTATCGGTTCATAAAACAGGACCGAAGATCTGGCAGGCGAAGATCGCCTTGAAGGAAGAAGCCTGAAATATCTGATGAGTAGACAGGGATGAGCAGCTTGCATGATGACACCAGCGAGCTGGCTCAGCTACGCAGTGGTGATGAGGCAGCCTTCGCCAGACTAGTGCGTGCCCATCACCGTGCTTTACTGGCGCTGGCGCGGCCCATAGTCGGAGAGTCCGAGGCGGCCGAAGTAGTGCAGATCGCCTGGATCAAGGCTCACGCCGCACTAAAGGATTTCGAAGGCCGCGCTGCGCTGCGCACTTGGTTGTCACGCATTGTTATCAACGAGGCGCGCATGATGCTACGCCAGCGCAAGCGCGAAGTGTTTCTGGAAGACATGCAGCCACAGGGTGCAGGCCCATTTGTAGACCGCTTCCGCAGTGATGGCCATTGGTCAGCACCGCCGGTGAACTGGCACGCAGACAGCCCCGACAGCCTGCTGACCCGGGAGGAGCTGGCCGATTGTTTGGCGACCCTACTGGATAGTCTGCCGTCGAATCAGCGAGCTCTGCTGGAGCTGCGCGACAGTGACGGTGTGCCGTTTGACGAGGTCTGTAACATGTTGGGCGTGTCCGCATCCAATGCCCGGGTATTGTTGCATCGCGCCAGAAGCAGATTGTTTGCTTTGGTGGATCACTTTGAGGAGACAGGCGAATGCTGAGGTGTCGTGATGTTCCTGCAGAAGCAGAAGTGCTGCTGGACGGCGAGCTCGGCTTTGGCCGACGGGTGGCGCTACGTTTCCACCTGTTTATGTGCGGTAATTGCAGGCGCTACCTGAGTCAGCTACGCCTGTTACTAGGTGCTGTTCCGCAGATGCACGGTCAAGCCTCGGACGAGGAGGTGGACCAGGTGCTTGAGCGTTTACACGATCATTCGCACTGAAGCCTGTAACAAGAAGGGCGCTCACGCATCAGAGTCTCAACCCGATGCAGGAGCTAGCTATGTCACCATTCATCCAGTCGTTCGTCCGCCTTCACTCTCTGTTTGATAAAACCCGCAGGCTTGATTTCCTTGCGCCCTTGCTGCTGCGCCTGTTTCTGGCTCCGGTGATGATTGCCGCTGGCTGGCAAAAGGCGGGTAGTTTCGAGTCTACCGTAGCATGGTTCGGCAATGACGACTGGGGGTTAGGACTACCGTTTCCTGCGCTATTGGCGGCACTTGCCATCGCTACCGAGTTGTTCGGGGGCATCTTGCTACTGGTCGGGCTGGCAACACGCTACGTGGCAGTGCCATTGATGATCACCATGCTGGTGGCGGCGCTTAGTGTGCATTGGCATAACGGCTGGTTTGCAGTGGCGCCGTCCAACCCGGAAACCAGCATGGCCAGACCATTAGCAGCATTGGGTATTCCGGCGGCGCAGCGCAGTCTTGAGAACAGTGTCGAAGTGGGTCAGCGCCTGCAGGCCGCCAAGGGCTTGTTGCGAGAGCACGGTAATTACGGCTGGCTGACAGAAAAAGGAAGTGTCGTAGTTCTGAATAACGGTATTGAGTTTGCAGCGACCTATTTCATTATGCTGCTCGCACTTTTTTTCTATGGCGCCGGCCGCTGGTTGAGCATGGACTATTGGATTGAGCGGCGTTTTCACTCCGCTACAGAGAGGCAATAACTTATGAAGCTGAAGTCCTTGTTTATTTCGCTTTGGATAACGTTGCTGGTGCTCGGGCTTGGCCATGCGGGCTGGATGCTATGGCAGCAACCAGCCCATGGGGCGGGTTGGGCTGTGGTTGTTGCGTTGCTGCCTGCGCTGACGTTTTTCCTGTGGTTGCTGGTGGCGACCGTGGCACGCACCGGCGCTACTCTCTGGCCGTTGACTGCCGGGCCGCTAATTGGCTTGGTAGCGTGGCTGGTGTCGGATCGTGCCAGCCTGATGCCGCTAGTACATATTCTCGGCACAGGTTTGGCCGGCGGTCTGCTTTACCAGTTCTGGTATTCGCGCTTTAACCGTGAGCAAAGTGCGGTGCTCACGGTGGGCCAGCGGCTGCCGACACTACAGTTTGCTGGTGCCGATGGCAAAGCGGTGCGAACTGATGAGTTGGCGGGGCCCCTGTTACTGATTTTCTATCGTGGCAACTGGTGCCCGTTGTGTATGGCCCAGATTCGTGAGGTGGCAGGGCAATACCGTGAACTTCACGCCCGCGGTGTTACCACCTTATTAGTCAGTCCTCAGCCCCATGAAAATACCAGCAGCCTTGCGCAACGCTTTGAGGTGCCATTTTTGTTTCTGGTAGATGAGGGTAACCGGGTTGCACGGCAGCTTGGCATCGTCGCCGAGAACGGGTTGCCAGCGGGATTGGAAGTACTGGGGTACGACAGTGATACGGTAATGCCGACAGTGGTAATGACGAATGCGGCCGGCGAGATTATCTTCTCGGACCAGACAGACAATTATCGAATCCGTCCAGAGCCGGATGTGTTCATTCGTATTCTTGACCAAGCGGGAGTGGGTTAATGCGGGAAGATGTGCGCGAGTACTATGGTCAGACGTTGCAGAGTAGCAGTGATTTACAGACCAATGCTTGTTGCGACCAGATTCCGCCAGGCTGGCTTAAGCCTGTGCTGGCCCAGCTGCATGACGAGGTGGTTAATCGTTATTATGGCTGTGGCTTGGTGGCGCCACAGTTGCTCGAGGGCATGCGCGTACTTGATCTGGGCTGTGGCAGCGGCCGTGACGTCTATGTGCTTTCGGCGCTGGTCGGTGAGCATGGAGAGGTAGTCGGTGTAGACATGACTCCGGAGCAGCTTGAGGTCGCAGAGCGCCATAAGGAGTTTCACCGTCAGGCATTCGGGCATGGCCAAAGTAACGTCCGCTTTCTTCATGGCTACATTGAGCAGCTTGATTCGTTGGGGCTGCCGGATAACTACTTCGATATTGTCGTTTCCAACTGTGTTATCAACCTCAGTCCGGACAAGGAGCGTGTCCTGCGCGAAGTGCATCGTGTGTTAAAGCCGGGCGGTGAGATGTACTTCTCCGATGTCTATGCCGACCGTCGTATTGCAGAGCATCTGAGGCAGGATCCTGTGCTTTACGGCGAGTGCCTTTCCGGTGCGCTTTACTGGAATGATTTTATTGCGCTATCGAAAAAAGCGGGCTTTGCCGATCCTCGGCTGGTGGAGGATCGCCCAATTACCATTGCCAATGATGAAATTGCGGCCAAGCTGGCGCCGACCAGATTCTGGTCCGCCACTTACCGGCTGTTCAAGCTTGAAGGCCTGGAGCCTGCCTGTGAAGATTATGGTCAGGCAGTCCTCTATCGCGGCACAGTGCCCGGTTCTGAGCAACTATTTATGCTAGATGGACATCATCTGATTGAACGGGGCAAGGTGTTCCCTGTCTGTGGTAATACCTGGCATATGCTCAGTGGTACTCGGTTCCGTGAGCATTTTGATTTTATCGGTAACTTTGACAGTCATTACGGTATTTTTCAGGGCTGCGGAACCAATGTGCCGTTTTCGGATGATGCCGGTGCTGGTGTCGCCCCTTCTTGCTGTTGAGGCATGGTTATGCAATTAATTCGTACTGAAAGCTGGTATCGCACGCCGAACGACGACCCGCGTGGCTATATTGAAAGCGATTCCTTGCGAGAGCTCTGGTTTCACACTGGTACTGCCTGCAATCTGGCCTGCCCATTCTGTCTTGAAGGCTCAAAGCCGGGAGATGACCGCCTCGGCTTGATGACGCTGGATGATGTGGTGCCATTTGTTGATGAGGCCTGTGAGCTTGGTGTTGGGCAGTTTTCTTTTACTGGTGGTGAGCCGTTTGTGGCCAAGCAATTTCCTCGCATTCTTGAGTATGCAGCGGCGCGCAAACCCTGTTTGGTGCTGACCAATGGTACCCGGCCATTATTACAGCGTATGGATGAAGTGCTGCCGCTGGCCAATGCCGCCAATCCGGTGTCGTTTCGCATCAGTATTGATTACCCCGACGAAACCAGGCATGAGGCGGGTCGTGGGGATGGTACGTTTGCGGAGTCCTTGCAGGCTTTGCGCGAATTAAGCAAAGCGGGTTTTGCCGTATCAGTGGCGCGGCAGTGGGAGCCTGATGAGAATACTGCGGAGGTCGAGCAGGCATATCAGAAGATTTTTTCTGATAATGGAATTTCGCGGTCGATCCGGCTGGTGTCCTTTCCCGATTTTGCCACACCAGGTGCTGAGCGCGTGACTCCGCATATAACAGAGAGCTGTATGACGACTTATCACACGGCGGAAAGTCGCGCCGGTTTTATGTGTGCTTTTAGTCGTATGGTGGTCAAGGATAAGGGAAAGATGCGGGTGTATGCCTGTACCCTGGTGGATGACGATACGAGTTATGATCTTGGAGGTACGTTGCGGGATAGTCTGAATCAGCGAATTATGATGAAGCATCATCGCTGTTTTACTTGCTTCAAGTTTGGTGCTTCCTGCAGCGAGCTGTGAAAACACAGCTCCCATAGAGTCAGGCCACACAATCAAGCCGGATACTCGAACTCACGGATCACCTCAAGAAACTCGCCACCGAAGCGCTCCAGCTTGACGTCACCCACGCCGCTGACACTGAGCATGGCGCTGGCGGTTGTTGGACGTTGCTCAAGCATGTCGCGCAAGGTGGCGTCGTTGAAAATAACGTAGGGTGGAACACCGTGCTCCTCGGCCAGCCGCTTGCGGCAGCTGCGCAGTGCCTGCCACAGTTCGCGGTCAGCTGGCTCTATATCCTGATGACGGCGCTTGCTACTAGCAGCCGCGATGGGCACAGAAACCTTGTCACGGCGCAGGGATATTTTTTCTTCTCCTCGCAGAATGGCGCGACAGCGCTCGGTTAACCGCAGGGTGCCAAAACCATCCGGGTCCACGTCCAGATATCCCTGAGCGACAAGCTGGCGCATGATCGCCCGCCACTCATCCTGACCGAGTTCGCGACCAATTCCCCAGGTGGATAGCTTGTCGTGGCCAGAGCTGGTGACTTTCTCACTACTGCTGCCACGCAGCACCTCAATGACATGGATGGCGCCGTAGCGTTGGCCGGTTCGGTACACGCAGGACAGCGCTTTCTGTACCGCCTCGGTGGCGTCCCAGGTATCTGGTGGAGTCAGGCAGTTATCGCAGTTACCACAGGGTTGCGGCAGCTCATCACCGAAGTAACGTAACAGTGCCTGACGCCGGCAACTGGTGATCTCACACAGGCCGAGCATGGCATTGAGGCGCTGCTGCTCGTGCCGTTTGAATTCCTCATTGCCCTCCGAGCCAGCCATCATCTGGCGCAGCTTGACCACATCTTCGAGGCCATACAGCAACAAGGCGGTGGCTGGATCGCCGTCACGGCCGGCGCGGCCGGTTTCCTGATAGTAGGCCTCGATACTTTTCGGCAGATCCAGATGGGCAACAAAGCGTACATCGGGTTTATCGATGCCCATGCCGAAGGCAATGGTGGCCACCATAATGACGCTGTCTTCGCGTAGAAAACGTTTTTGATGGGTTGCCCGCAAGCCGGCGGGCAGGCCGGCATGATAGGGCAGGGCAGTGAAGCCTTCGCCGCTCAGCCATTCGGCAGTTTGCTCGACTTTCGCTCGACTCAGACAATAGACGATACCGGCGTTGCCGCTTTGCTCCTCACGCAAAAAGCGCAGCAATTGCTGGCGAGGCTTATCTTTCTGACGGATACGGTACTGGATATTGGGCCGGTCGAAGCCGCTGATAAATTGTTGCGCCTTGTGCAGTGACAGGCGCTCGGTAATCTCGTCACGGGTGCGGGCGTCGGCGGTGGCCGTCAGGGCAATGCGAGGGATATCCGGGAATTGTTCCTGCAACACATTGAGGCGCAGGTAGTCGGCCCGGAAATCATGCCCCCATTGGGCCACGCAGTGAGCCTCGTCAATGGCAAACAGGGCAATCTGGCAACTGGCCAGCAGGGCAAGGGTGCGAGGCTGGATCAGCCGCTCCGGTGCCACGTAGAGCATGTCGAGCTCGCCTTGCTGCAGCGCTTGCTCCGTCTGCCAGACCTCGGCAGCGCTCAGGGTCGAGTTAAGAAAGCCAGCCCGGACACCCAGTTCGCGCAGGGCGCTGACCTGATCTTGCATCAGGGCAATCAGCGGGCTGACCACTACACCTACGCCATCGCGGGCCAGCGCGGGAATCTGGTAGCACAGTGATTTACCGCCGCCGGTGGGCATCACTACCAGCGCATCACCGCCGCCGATCAGACTATCGATAATCGCCTGCTGGGGGCCGCGAAAGCTGCTGTAGCCAAAGGTGTGTTGGAGAATATGGTGGGCATCAGTCATGGGGGCCGAGTATAGCGGTTGCGGGCTGCACATGCAGAACAGCTGCGAATCAGGTATAAAGCCAGCGCTACAAGGTTGTCGCACGCAGAGCGCAAAGACCGTGCATAGTTCACGGTGTTCTTGCCCTGTATCGCCGAGGATGCTCACACATTGCTACTGCCCGAGCTGCACAGACGTATGGTTTCTGTCCTTCCCCGCTGGTCGACGATTGTCTTGACGTCCTTTTGCTTGCTGGCAACTGGCTGCACAGTTTTGCGCGAGAATGCCCCGGATTCACTGGCAGCACTTATTGATCGAGTCATGCCACCGCAGCAAGTGGCCGGATTGGACTTTCAGGCAATTGATAGTTTAGGTGTCCATGGCGCCTGCGATGTGCTGGCCGAGATGTGGCGGCAGAATCGTAGTGTTCCTCGACGCGAACTGGAAGGACGTCTGCTACCGGCCTGCGAGGCCGAGGTGCAGGCGGCGCTTGCCCGTGAGCGCGAGGCACAGCGGCTTGACGGGCTCATTGAGGAGGCTTGGCAGGCCCTGCTGGCCCGGCGCGAGCAGCAACGCTTACTTGCTGAGCGTCGTCAGCTTGAGGAGGATCTGCGCCGTCGTCAGATGCAGAAACAGCAAGCCAGGCAGGAGCAGATCAAGCAGCAAATGGCCACTCGGCAATCTCGTATTGAGTCACTGGCAGTGGCCTTAAAGGGGGCTGCAGTTCATCAGGCACTGGCTGAGCTGAACGTGCAGGACAAGTCATTGGCTTATAGCGCCGGGCAGGTATCAGAGCGTAGTTTGAGTAACTTCCTTGCTTGCGTGGAGATTGCTTACCCGAACGAAGGTTACAAGGTCCGCCGTGATGGCCGCCGACTGGTGGTGATCGCCGAGAAGGCGGCCCTACCCAGAGGGCGCATGCCAATAGAGCTGCGCTTTACCGAGAATGAAGACTACTGGTTGCTGACTTTTCTCAAGGTGGCAGAGATTACCGCCAGTAATGCTCAGGATCGCTTCATTCTGGCCCAAAATCTGGTCGCCCAGAGCTGTTATGGCGAAGATGGCAAGCTCTAGCCGTGGAGCTTCAGCTTGCCAGCCAGTTCAAACCATAGATGGCGGTAGGCGCGCGCAGCCGGAGTATGGCTGGCAAACTCACCAACAGGGGCACGATGCTCGCCCATCTGCTCCACATGGGTTGAGTAGGGTATCCAGGTCTGTAGCCCTCCGCGCATTGCGGCCGGTGGCTTGGCGATCATTTCCAGATGCAACAGTCGGCGACGGTCGACCATGTTAAAAAATGGCAGCACCTTCAGGTTGCCGTAGTTCTTCTCTTTCAGCCACCCTCGCACCTGTTCCAGGGAGCGTAGCGACAGGTGACTGGGAATCACCGGGATTACCAGCACATCGGCGGCAGCAAATATGCTTTCTGCCAGTGGGCTCAGGGTAGGTGGGCAGTCCAGCAGGGTGAGTCGGTAGTGCTCGCCGAGAGGTTCGATGAGCTTCTTCAAGGCGCTACGCGGGTTGCCTGCCTCACTGAGTTTGACGTCCAGGTTGCGCAGGGTGATGTCCGATGGGATCACATCCAGGCCGTCCCAGCGGGTGCCGACCTTGAGGCGGCCGATTGGCTGGCGGCCCTTGATAAGACTGCCGGCTTTATAGCCCTTGTCGCTATCCGCTCCCAAATAGAAGCTGGCGGCGCCCTGTGGGTCCAGATCCCATAGCAGGGTTCGGTGCTTCCAGCGAGCCGCATGCCAGGCAAGATTGACGGCAGTAGAGGTCTTTCCGACCCCACCTTTGAGGTTATAGAAGGCAATGGTATGCATGCTGCTCCTTGCTCTGCGGCCCCTTTTTCTTGGCAGGCTAGCATGGCCGGCGAAGGATGTCCGCCCCTGTTCGGGTTGTGGATGATCGGTAAAGGGGATTAAATACACGCCTACCGCCGCATTAATGTGATCTCTCCCCGGGGCTCTTCGTGACCAGCGACAAGAAGTATCAGGTGTTTGTCAGTTCGACCTTTACAGACCTGCAGGATGCCCGGCAGGAGCTGATGATGGCTCTGCTCTCCATGGGTATGATTCCCACGGGCATGGAGCTCTATCCCTCTGAGCAGAATAACCAGTGGCCGATGATCCAGAAGGTCATCAATGAGTGTGACTACTATGTGGTGCTGGTCGGTGGGCGCTATGGCTCGCTATCGCCCATTGGCCTGAGCTATACGCATCGTGAATATGTCTATGCGGCCACCAAGAAAAAGCCGGTGATTGCCTTCCTCCATGACCACCCCGAGTCGTTGACGCCTGATCGCCGGGAAACAACCCGTGAGGGTGATGTTCGATTCCGGGATTTTCGTAAGTTGGTGCAGGAAAAGGCGGCCATCTTTCGCCACTGGAGCAATCCGACGGATCTTGCTGAGGTGGTGCGTAAGTCCATGCCGGTATTGATTCGCCAGAATCCGGCCCCGGGTTGGGTGCGTGCCGGTCAGGTGGCAGATCTTTCTCAGGTGCGTGAAGTTCAGGATCTGAAAAAGCGCATTGAGGATCTGGAAAAAGAAAAAAGTGAATTGACGGCCGGTTGGCGACCACCGCTGGACACACTGGCCCGTGGCAGTGACAGCGTAACGCTTCAGTACAGCTGCAACGCTTATATTAAGGGTGATTGCAAGGTCACCATGGCGGACAGCAAGATGACCTGGGATCAAGTGTTTGCGGCAGTGGGCCCGCAAATGATGAATGAAGTCCCCGAGGCAGTGATGCGTGAGGCGCTGGAGGAGGCCATTGCCGCCAGGGCGCTGGTCGATGTTCAGAAGTTAATGCCGAAAGCGCATGCGGTGCGCAATGTGGTGGTGTCTACGGCATCATTTAATCAGGTCAAGATCCAGCTGCGGGCTCTGGGCCTGATTCGAAAGAACCCGGCGCGCGAGGCCACCGGGCAGACCTGGTGGCAGCTAACGCCCCACGGCGATCACACCATGACACAGGTGCTGTCGCTGATTCGTAGTTAAGTGTGGTCGCCCCGATTTATTGATTTAGTTCGGGGCGGTCGCGGAAGTATTCCAGTGCCTCCGGATTAGTCAGTGCACCCTGATTGGTCACCGGTCTGTTATGAATGACTTCTCTCACCGCCAGCTCGACAATTTTGCCACTGACGGTTCGCGGAATGGCTTTCACCTGAAGGATTTTAGCCGGTACATGGCGTGGGCTGGCCCCGTCCCGTATGGCTCTGCGAATCTTTGCTTGTAACTGTTCGCTCATCTGGTGTTCCGGTTGCAGCACTACAAACAGCACCACCCGCACGTCACCCTGCCACTCTTGACCAACCACTATGCTTTCACGAATTTCCGCCAGGGCTTCTACCTGTCGGTAAATTTCTGCCGTGCCGATGCGTACCCCGCCCGGGTTTAATACGGCATCGCTGCGTCCGTGAATAATCAGGCCGGTGTGGCCCTCATGCAGCCGGGTTTCTGCGTAGTCACCATGGGCCCAGACATTGTCGAAGCGGCTGAAGTAGGCTCGCTGATATTTGCTGCCGTCCGAATCATTCCAGAAGCCAATGGGCATGGAGGGGAAGGGGGTACGGCAGACTAGCTCGCCTTTTTCATTGTCTACTGATACACCAGCGTCATTATATACGGCCACGTCCATGGCCAAGCCAAAACATTGCAGCTCGCCACGGAATACCGGTAACAGTGGATTGCCCAAGGCAAAGCAGGAGACGATATCCGTACCGCCGGAAATCGATGCCACCTGTAGATCCGCTTTCACATCTCGGTAGATATAGTCGTAACTTTCGTGCAGCAGTGGCGAGCCAGTAGAGAACAGCACTTGCAAAGTTTTCAGTGAGTGCTGCTGCACCGGTTTCAGGCCGGACTTTTCCACCGCCTGAATGAACTTGGCGCTGGTGCCAAAGTGACTGATCTGCTCGGCATCAATCAAATCGAATAGTCTGGCCGTGTCTGGCCATGCCGGGTTGCCGTCATACAGCACGATACTGGCGCCGGCTTGTAGACCGGACACCAGCCAGTTCCACATCATCCAGCCACAGGTGGTGAAATAGAAAAGTCGGTCATCGCTGCCAAGATCGCTGTGCAGTTGCAGCTCTTTGGCGTGTTGCAGCAGGGTGCCGCCGGCGCCATGGACGATGCATTTCGGTACACCAGTAGTGCCAGATGAGTAGAGGATATAAAGCGGATGATCGAAGGGTAAGCGAACAAACTCTGGAATGCGGTCAGTGTTGTCTAGCCAGTCCTCCATTGTCACGCTGGGCACCGCAGTGGCAACGGGTGTCTGCGCCACACAAACCAGGCATTCCACCTGCAACTGATCGGCAATCTCAGATATCCGGGGAGCCAGATCGATTAGCTTGCCGTTGTAGTGATAGTGATCCGCGGCAATCAGGATGCGCGGTTGGATCTGGCCAAATCGATCGAGTACGGCGCTGACGCCAAAATCGGGCGAGCAGGAGGACCAGACAGCGCCGATCCAGCTTGCCCCCAGCGCGGCAATCACGGTCTCAATCCGATTGGGCATATAACCGGCGATACGATCCCCCGGAGCAATGCCATGGCGTTTCAGTGCAGCGGCAAAGCGACCGGCCTTTTCATATAACTGATGCCAGCTGAGCTCAGTGCGGCCGCCGATTTCATCCAGGGCAATAATCGCCACGCCGTTGTCGCGGCGCTTGAGCAGATTTTCTGCAAAATTCAGTCTTGCCTCGGGGAACCAGTGACTGTCCTGAAAGCGCTCCGCGCGTTGCAGTATGGTTGCGCCCGGGTCTTCACCAACGATGTCGCAGAATTGCCAGATATGCTTCCAGAACGCGTCCGGCTTTGTGACGGACCAACGGTGCAGTTCCTGATAATTGTTCAGTGTGCAGCCATGGAGTCGTTCGACGCTATCCACAAAGGCCTGCATACGGCTGGCGAGACGACGCTCTGGCGACGGGCTCCACAGAGGTATTTGCTGAGTCATGATTGCTCCGCTTGGCCGGGCTCGAACTGTACCAACAGAGCGCCCTCGCTGACCTGCTCGCCAACGCTGGCGAGCAGCTCGGTGATGATGCCGTCCACCGGTGCGCGCAGGGTATGCTCCATCTTCATGGCCTCCATAGTAACCACGGCGGTACCGGCGCTCACCGCTGTGCCGGGCTCCACATGCAAGGCCACCAGGGTGCCGCTCATCGGTGCAGCGAAGGGAGCATGGCGGCTACCGTGTTGTTGTTGTCCGCGCCGGCTGTCCACATTGCTGACGGAGATGCTGTTGGCGCACACATTCAACAGCACACCGTTATGCTGATAAATAAATTGTGCCTTAAGTGTGTCGTTTCCCCAGGCCAGGGATAACTGTTGCTGATCCTTGTGCCAGTGCACGGTGCGCCGCTGACCGTTGACGCTTGCGCTGCATTGCTGGCCAGCCGAGTCGATTTGCACCAGCAAACTGTTGCCGTCAACCATCAACTCATATTGCTGTACCTGTTTGGCGAATGGGCGCCAGCCATTTAGTGATTGCCACGGGTCACCGCCCGACTGAGGATCTGTCAGTGCGGCCGCTGCAGCCAGCGCCACCAGCTCAGGTTGGCTGTGTGGCTTTTCCATGAGCTGAGCATGTTGCTGCAGGAGGCGTGTATCCAGCTCGGCGTTGGCGAAAGCGGCGCTGCCAAGTACCTGATAGAGAAACCCGCAGTTGTGATGTATGCCGTCGATCATGGTGTTAGATAGCGCTTGTATTAATTTCAGGCGTGCTGCGTCACGGGTTTCACCGTGACAAATAATCTTGGCAATCATTGGATCGTAGAAGGATTCGACTCTGTCACCCTGTTCGTAGCCACTATCGACGCGGGCATTGCCATGGGGCCAGACCAGAGTGTTTAGCAAGCCAGAGGAGGGCAGAAAGTTCTGCCATGGATCTTCCGCATAGATGCGCACTTCCATGGCGGCGCCTTGAATACGAAGCTCATGCTGCTGCTTGGGTAGCAGGTTGCCGGAGGCAACACAGAGCTGCCACCAAACCAGATCCTCGCCGGTGATCATTTCGGTGACCGGGTGCTCTACCTGTAGGCGGGTATTCATTTCCATAAAGTAGAAATGACCATCGGCAAACAGGAACTCCACGGTGCCAGCACCAACGTAATCGATGGCTTGGGCGGCTTGCACCGCAGCTTCTCCCAGCGCGGTACGCTGCGCTTCAGTTAAACCTGGTGCTGGTGCCTCTTCGATGATTTTCTGGTGACGCCGCTGCACCGAGCAATCTCTCTCGAACAGGTGCAGGGTATGACCATGCTGATCGGCAAATACTTGTACTTCGATATGGCGGGCGCTGGACAGGTAACGTTCCAGCAGAACACGGTCATCGCCAAAGGCCGCCTTGGCCTCGCGGCGGGCACCATGCAAGGCTTCCATGAAGTCCATTTCACCATGCACGACACGCATGCCTTTGCCGCCACCGCCGGCTACCGCTTTGACCAGAAGTGGGAAGCCAATCTGTTTTGCTTCCTCCAGCAGATGGTTGTCGTCCCGGATATCCTGATCACAGCCGGGTAGTACCGGGACGCCGCTTTCCGCCATTAGCTTGCGCGCTGCTGCCTTGTCGCCCATCAGTTCGATAGCTTTCGCCGGCGGACCCACAAAGATAATTCCAGCCTCGCTGCAGGCTGCGGCAAAGGCGGTGTTCTCGGAAAGAAAACCGTAGCCAGGATGAATCGCATCCGCACCGCTGCTGACTGCTGCGGCCACCACTTTGCTGATATCCAGATAGCTGTCGCGCGCTGGCGCAGGGCCAAGTCGCACCGCCATATCCGCTTCGCGGACATGCGCGAGGTGAGCGTCGGCGTCAGAATACACGGCTACCGTTTCAATGCCGTTGGCTCGACAAGTGCGGATAATGCGCCGGGCAATTTCGCCACGGTTGGCGATTAGCAGACGTTTGATCATGATGCACTCCAGCGCGGTGAACGCTTGTCGAGAAAGGCGGTTAGGCCTTCGCGGCCTTCATCTTCCGTACGCAGGGTGGCAATCAGATCTGCGGTATATCCGATTACGCCTGCATCAATAGGCCGGTCGGCCACGTGTTCAATCAGGTCACGGCTTTTCAGTTGCGCCTGGGGTGCGCCTTGACGCAGCGCCTGAATAATTACCTGAATGCGCTCATCAAGCTGATCGGCGGGTGCTAGCTGGTGAACAATGCCGAGTCGCTCGGCAACGGCTGCTGGAATGATTTCTGCGCTCATAAAGTAACGCTGTGCCTGGCGGGCGCCCATGGCGCGCACTACATAGGGAGCAATAACCGCCGGCAGGATGCCCAGTTTGACCTCGCTGAGACAGAAGCGGGCGTCGTCACTGGCAATAGCGATATCACAAGCGCAAATCAAGCCCAGAGCACCACCAAAGGCAGCGCCCTGAACCCGGCAGATCACCGGCTTGCCTGCTCGGTCAATGGTTCGCATCAGTTCTGCCAGACGCAGAGAGTCGGCCCGGTTTTGTGTTCGGTCCAGTTCTCCCATGCGCTTCATCCAGTTCAGGTCCGCCCCTGCGCTGAAGTGCTTGCCGCTAGCGCTGAGAAGAATGATGCGTACAGTGTCGTTGGTAGAGGCTTCATTGAAGGCGCCAATCAGCGCCTCAATAATGTCATCATCGAAGGCATTGTGTTTTGCCGGGTTGTCCAGCGTGATGCGGGCCAGATCTTTATCCACTGTCAGGGAGATGCTCATGGCTGGCATCCTTACATGCGGAACACGCCGTAGCGTGTTTCGCTGATTTCTGCATTGAGGCTGGCTGACAAAGACAAGCCGAGCACGTCGCGGGTGTCCGCTGGATCAATCACTCCGTCATCCCACAGGCGTGCGCTGGCATAAACTGGTCGAGCCATGGTGTCGTAGCGATCGACCATTTCTGTCTTGAACGTTTCTGCCTCCTCGCTGGTCCAGCTTTTCCCCTTGTTACGCAGAGATGCTCCCTTAACTTGAGTAAGCACGCTGGCCGCTTGCTCTCCACCCATTACAGAGATGCGCGCGTTCGGCCACATAAACAAAAATCGCGGATCATAGGCGCGGCCGCACATGCCATAGTTGCCGGCGCCAAAACTACCACCGATAACCACGGTAAATTTAGGCACTCGCGCACAGGCCACAGCGTTGACCATCTTGGCGCCGTGCTTGGCAATGCCTTCGGCTTCATATTTTTTGCCAACCATAAAGCCGGTGATGTTCTGTAGGAAGATCAATGGGATCTTACGTTGATTGCACAGCTCTACGAAGTGCGCACCTTTTAACGCAGATTCGGAGTAGAGCACGCCGTCATTGGCGACGATGCCCACGGGGATGCCATGTATGCGAGCGAAGCCAGTAACCAGCGTGGTGCCATAGCGACTCTTGAACTCATCCAGATCAGAGTCATCCACAATCCGGGCAATGATTTCCCGCACCGGCATGGGTTGGCGGGTGCTGGGCGGAATAATGCCGAGTAGCTCTTCAGGGTTAAACGCCGGCGGTCGGGCAGGGCGAATATCAAGCTGGTCAGGCTTGCGCCAGTTGAGCCGCTTGATGCACTGGCGGGTTAGCTGTAGAGCGTGCGGCTCGTCTTCGGCAAGGTGATCGGCGACGCCGGATTGTTCGCAGTGTAGTGCCGCGCCGCCGAGCTCTTGGGCCGTTACTTCTTCACCAGTGGCCGCTTTGACCAGCGGAGGCCCAGCGAGAAAGATGGTGCCGTTGTTGCGCACCATAATGGTTTCATCCGCCATGGCTGGCACATAGGCGCCGCCTGCAGTGCAGGAGCCCAGTACTACGGCTATTTGGGGGATGCCGCGGGCGGACATATTGGCCATGTTAAAAAAGATTCGGCCGAAATGTTCTCGATCCGGAAATACTTCATCCTGACGAGGCAAGTTGGCGCCTCCAGAGTCCACGAGATAAATGCAGGGCAGATTATTCTCGGCGGCCACGGCTTGGGCGCGCAGGTGCTTTTTTACGGTGAGGGGATAGTAGCTGCCCCCTTTTACTGTTGGATCATTGGCGACGATGACACACTCAACACCCTCGACACGGCCGATGCCGCCAACACATCCTGCGGCAGGGACGTCCTCACCATAGACACCTTCAGCTGCCAGTGCAGAAAGCTCTAGAAAGGGGGAGCCGGGATCCAGCAGTCGATTGATACGCTCGCGTACGGGTAGCTTACCCCGTTTTCTGAGCTTTTCTTCCGCAGCTTCGCCTCCGCCATGGGCAATGCGTTCTAGCATGCCTTTAAGGTCGGCGCGCAGTTTCAGATTGTGTTCGCGATTGGCGGCGAACTCGGCGGATCCAGTTTGAATGTTGCTATGGATTTTCGGCATCGTTCTGGTGCCTCGATTCATGTGACTTATAGTTTGGGTACGGGAGAGCAGCACACGCCTCTCGCCATCAATCAGTCCGCACAATCTCTCAGTGCTGGTTCTGCAAGTAATCAGGAAGTCTCCTTAAACAACTCCCGCCCGATCAACATTCTTCGAATCTCACTGGTCCCCGCGCCAATCTCATACAACTTGGCATCACGCAAAAACCGCCCGGTAGGATAATCATTGATATAACCATTACCACCGAGCACCTGAATCGCCTCCAATGCCATCTTGGTGGCATTCTCTGCGCAATACAGAATTGCCCCGGCCGCATCCTTACGACTGGTCTCACCACGATCACAAGCCCGCGCCACCGCATACAAATACGCGCGGCTGGCATTCAGCATCACATACATGTCGGCCAGCTTGCCCTGCATCAACTGGAACTCACCGATTGCCTGACCAAACTGCTTGCGCTCATGCACATAAGGAACAACCACATCCATACAGGCCTGCATCAAACCAATACAACCACCGGACAGCACTGTGCGCTCATAATCCAGCCCACTCATCAGCACCCGCACACCATCACCTTCCTTGCCGAGAATGTTTTCCGCTGGCACCTTGCAGTCCTCGAACACCAGCTCACAGGTGTTCGAGCCGCGCATGCCAAGCTTGTCCAGCTTCTGCGCCCGGGAAAAACCGGGTAAGTCACGCTCGACGATAAACGCCGTGATGCCACGGGGCCCAGCCTGCAGATCGGTCTTTGCATAGATCACATAGGTGTTGGCATCCGGCCCGTTGGTGATCCACATCTTGTTGCCATTCAGCACATAATAATCGCCGCGCTTTTCGGCTCGCAGCTTCATGCTGACCACATCCGAGCCGGCTCCTGGTTCGCTCATCGCCAGCGCACCGATATGTTCGCCACTGACCAGTTTGGGGAGATATTTTACCCGTTGCTCATCGTTGCCATTGAGCCAGATCTGGTTTACGCAAAGATTGGAGTGGGCGCCATAGGACAGCCCTACGGAGGCAGATGCTCGGGATATTTCTTCCATAACAATGGTATGAGCCATGTAGCCCATGCCGGTGCCGCCATACTGTTCGCCAACGGTCATGCCGAGCAGTCCCATATCGCCCATCTTGCGCCATAGCTCCATGGGGAATTGATTGCTGCGGTCGATCTCCGCCGCCTGAGGGGCAATTTCATTACTGGCGAAGGCACGCACGCTGTCGCGCAGGGCATCTATCGTTTCGCCGAGATCGTGGTTCAGGGAGGGGAAGGTCATGGCTCTCTCCGTTGGTTATTTGAGGCACTCGAGGCAGCGCTGTTCGGCCTCATCCAGTTCCAGTTGCATCACTTCAATATCGCGCAGTTGCTGTACCAGCTGGGCGCGACGTTCGTGGATCTTGCCGAGCAGGGCTTCCAGTTGAGCGCGGTTGGCGTCCGGGTTGTACATTTGAATCAGCTGCCGGCTTTCCGCCAGAGAAAACCCCAGCCGTTTGCCGCGCAGGATAAGTTTTAGAGCGGTACGGTCGGCGGCACTGTAAACCCTCGTTTGCCCCCGGCGTTCGGGCTGCAGCAGACCCTCATCCTCGTAAAAGCGGATGGTCCGGGTGGTTACGTCAAACTCCCGGGCCAGATCGCCGATGCTCCAGGAGGTTATTTTCTTTGCGGTCATAGCAAGTCGGCACTAAATAGAGATGAGCTGAGTGTAGGAGAAGTTTACGTTAACGTAAACTAGCGGCTGGCAGTTTTGCCGGGCGATATCGTCATATAAAGACGCTTTTCCGCAGATTTCCCTGGTATACACTGTGTTGTCCCCAATGAGAGCCTGCAGCCATGCTTGATCGCTGGAACCGTCTGGTCGTTGACCGCCCCTGGTTGGTCGTTGTGTTTACCGTGCTGCTGGCCGGTTTGGCCACGGTCAGCTTGAAAGACTTCACCAACAATAACGACCCGCGCATTTTCTTCAGTGAAGAGAACCCGGACTATCGGTTGTTCCGTGAGCTGGAAGATCGGTTTACCAGCAATGAGGCGGTCTACTTTATTGTCCACCCGGCCAATGGAGACATCTTTACCCGCGACAGTCTGACCGCTCTTGAAGAGCTCACTGAAGCCGCCTGGACCCTGCCCAACTCCACCCGTGTTGATTCCTTAACCAACTTCCAGCACACCGAGGTGGATCAGGATGATCTTACCGTTAGCTATCTGGTGGAGGAGGCTGCCCAGCTCAGTGACGAGCAGATTGGTAAAATTCGCCAGATTGCCCTCAGTGAACCTTCGCTGATTGGCCGCAGTATTTCTGCCCGAGGCCATGTGGCCGGCGTAGTAGTGACGGTGACCATGGCAGAGGGAAGCCGCGAGGCGCCAATGATTACCGAGGCCTCGCGGCAGTTGGCGTTGCAGTTTGCCGAGCGTTATCCGGACATTGAATTTCTCCTGACCGGCACCGTGGTGTTTGCCGAGGCCACCAGACAGGCCACCGATCAGGCTATGTCATTTACCCTGCCGCTGGCATTTTTGGCCATGTTGGTCTGTCTGCTACTTATTCTGCGTAGCGCGCTTTTTACCGGCATCGTGATCGCTGTGGTCGGCTTGTCCATTGGCATGGCGATGGGCGCGTCCGTCTGGTTGGGAATCGAGTTCTCGCCAGTGGTGGGAATGGCTCCCGCCATGATCCTTACTCTGGCAGTGGCAGACTGCGTGCATATTCTGGCCACTTACCGTCATGAAAGGCTGGCAGGCAATCTCAAGCGTGCTGCCATGTTGGAAAGTTTACGGGTTAACTTTCAACCGGTATGGCTTACCAGCCTGACTACTGCGATCGGTTTTGCCATTCTCAACTTCTCCGACTCCCAGCCATTCCGAGCGCTGGGTGATGTGGTGTTTATGGGGGTGCTCATTGCCTTCCTGCTGTCGGTGGCGTTGCTACCGGCACTGGTTATGCTGGTGCCACACCGCGTCACAGCACAGCGGCAAACCGACTATCAGCCGTGGATGAATGCTCTGGCTGAATGGGTTATCGGCCACCATCGGCGCTTGTTGCTGGGCATGGGCGCATTGGTCGTGTTGCTGATTGCCTGCATTCCGCTAAACACCATTAATGATGTGTTTAATGAGTATTTCGACCGTTCTTTCGAGGTGCGGCGGGTAAATGACTTTGCCATGCGTGAGCTAACTGGCATGCATCGCATTGACTACATGGTGCCAAGTGGTCAGGCAGGGGCCGCCATGGAGCCAGATTTTTTGCATAATCTGGACAAGTTGGTGGACTGGCTGGAGCAGCAGCCTGAGGTGCGCTACGTCAGTGCCTATACCGACGTTATCAAGCGCCTCAATCGTGACCTTAACGGCGGTGATGAGCAATTTTATCGGGTGCCGGATCGACGTGACCTGATCAGTCAGTACACCTTGATGTATGAGTTGTCCTTGCCGCAGGGGCTTGGTCTGGAAAGCCAGCTCGATATCAGCAAGGAATATGCCCGGGTCGTGCTGATGCTGGAGAACATCGGCTCGCACCCGGTGCTTGATTTTAATGACCGGGTAGAGGCGTGGATGCATAGCAACTGGCCGCAGCAAATGCAGGCCAGTGGCACGGGCATGGATATCCTGTTTGGCCGGGTGACAATGAAGAATATCGAGAGCATGCTCAGCGGCGCTGTGCTGGCGTTGCTCAGCGTGTCTTTGTTGCTGGTATTGGCGCTACGCTCCTGGTGGTACGGATTTCTGTCGTTGCTACCCAATTTGCTGCCCGCTGCCATGGCTTTCGGCCTATGGGGGCTGGTTAGCGGAGAGATTGGTCTGGCGGTGTCCGTGGTGGCCTGCATGACTCTGGGTATTGTGGTGGATGATACCGTCCACTTTCTCAGCAAGTACGTCCGCGCCAAGCGCGAGCATGGCCTTGGTACCGAAGATGCAGTGCGCTATGCCTTCCGTACCGTGGGCGTCGCCCTGATCGCTACTTCAGTGGTGCTGGTGGCTAATTTTGCGGTGATCGGCACCAGCAACTTCTACCCCAATTCGAGCATGGGCCAGCTGTCGGCGATCACCATCGCCATGGCATTGGTGGTGGATTTCTTGTTCTTCGTGCCAATGTTGATCGAGCTTGACCGGCGTCGCCGTAGTGGCAGGGGAGAGGGGGCGGTGGTAACTTAAGCCCCCTTGAAAGTTTGCCGGGAATTGCCCATGCCGAGCCAGTCGCCACCGCCGATGAAAGACCGCAAGGTGCTGCGCAGGATCGACTATGCCGCCGCGCGCACTTCGGTGCCGGGGATGCTCGCCGCCCTAATGGTGTTTTTCGTCCTTGGCAGTATTGGCCAGCTGTACCGCGAGGAACAATCACTGACCCTGGGTTTTGGCCTGGCTGTTATCGTCACGGCGATCTACCGCATCTTCCTGATGGCTCGATTCGATAGCCTTTATGGCGCAGCACCCGGGCGCTGGCGGCGACTTTTTGGCTTTGGCTTGCTGATTCATGCGCTGGTCTGGGGGCTGTTGCTAGCCGTTATAGTGGTGCTGGATGGAACCTCCTTTAACTTCCTGCTGGTGGTGGTCTATGCCATCGGCGTCGCTACCGCATTGAGTACATCCTGGATGGCGGCGCTGAGGATTCGACAGAGCTATGCCATTTTGATGCTGGCGCCGGGTATCGCAGCATTATTGTCGTTGAAGAATGTTGAGGGGCTGGTTCTGGCTGCGTTGTTGGCGGTCTATCTGTTGTACCTGTCCCGCCTTTATCGCGAGCAGTACTTGGCTTTCTGGCATGGCATGAACCGCGAGCGGCGCGCGCCTATAGAGGCGACTCAGCCAGTCAAGCTTGCCTCCAATCAGATTCAGCTTAGTTTGGTTTACCGGCTGGCTCATGAAATCCGCACGCCGATGAACTCAATTATGGGGATGCTTTCTCTGCTGCGCGAAACGCGCATGGATGACGAGCAGCTTGAGTATCATCTGCATGCCACCCAATCAGGCAACCTGCTGCTTACCCTGATTGATGATGTATTGGATTATAGCCGTGTATTGACACGTCGAATCACCTTGAACCCGGACTGGTTTGATATGCGCACCGCACTGGAAGAGAGCCTGGATGCTTATGGTGCCGCCGCGCAGCACAATGGTCTGGAGCTGTCTTGTGTGGTTGATCATTATTTGCCAGAGCGACTGCGCGGCGATCGCGAGCGGCTTATGCAGATTATCAATAACTTGATCAGTAATGCGATCAAGTTCAGTGAGCAGGGTGAGATCTGTGTCGAAATAAGCTTTTCTGCACTGTCCGATCAGGATGGCATGCTCAAGGTCTCTGTGACAGATCAGGGTGCAGGTATGGAGGCGGCCACGTTGGCGAGTTTGTTCCATGATGAAGCGCTTGAGGAAGGTGAAGATCTTTTTTCTGCCCGTCGTACCGGCTTTGGTTTGTTGGTATGCAAAGGCCTTGTTGAGGCTATGGGGGGGAGTATCGACGCCACTAGTGAGCCGGGCAAAGGTAGCCGTTTCTCGTTCAATGCCAAACTTGGCATGCAGCCGGATATGCAAAGCCGGGACAAGTTGCGCACTGTGATGGCTGGCCAGTCGGTGCTGATTGCCGGTGCTGCGCCTGGCAATGTTGCTGCTCTGACCGAGGAAATTGAAGCGCTGGATGTCAGCTGCGTAAGTGCCAATGATTACGATCATGCGTTACAGGCACTGCGTGGTGGTTTGCGCGAGCACACCAGCTTTTCTGTGCTGCTGGTAGATACCTTTGTGCGCCGTGATTCAGCCCTGAATCTGGCCCGTACGGTGCTGGATGATCCCAAAATGGGGGGCATGCGAGTTATTCTTCTTACCACGTTAGCGGAACGCGGCGACCATTCCGTCCAGCAGCTAACGGGTAAATCTCCGCGTCTTGATGTGTTAGTTAGACCGGTTCACAGGCGCACATTACGGGAGTCTCTGCGTGGTCTGTTTGATTTGGAAAGTACTCGGCCGGCAGAAGACAGGAGGGTAGCCACTGGGCTAGATAAAGCTCAGCGAAAGCGCTGGCGCCTGCTATTGGTGGAGGATAATGAAATCAACCAGATTGTTACTCGCGGCATGCTGGACAAGCTTGGCTATCAGGTGAAAACCGTTAGTGACGGCAGGGCTGCGTTGACCCTGCTGGAGCGTGAGTCCTTTGATCTGATTCTGATGGACTGCATGATGCCAGAGGTGGACGGGTTTGAGACTACGCGGATCATTCGAACTCGCGAAGAAGGCACTGAGCACCATGTTCCAATCGTGGCCATGACAGCCAATACCATGGAAGGCGTCGAGGCGCACTGTCTCGCTGCGGGCATGGATGATTACATGGCCAAGCCGGTACATTTAGAAGACTTGGAAATCATTCTCAGTCACTGGCTGCGCAATGATGAAATTGACCCCTCAGAAGAAGAGAACACACCATGAGTCGTCGTGCCGTTGTCCTGGGTGCCACCGGTTTGGTTGGTGGTTTGCTATTAAGTCGGCTACTGCAGCGAGATGACTGGCAGCAGGTCACCGTGCTTGGTCGTCGGGCGCCGGAATTAACTCACCCGAAGCTCCGTTTTGTCGAGGCGAATCTTGACCAGATGGCGAATTATCTAGCCGATTTTTCTGTTGATGATGTGTTTTGCTGTCTTGGTACTACCTTGCGGCAGGCTGGCTCAAAAGAGGCGTTTGCCCGAGTCGATCTGGATTACTGCGTGGCTGCTGCGGAGCAGGCCAAGTCTGCCGGCGCTGGCCGGTTTATCATGGTTTCGGCAGTTAATGCTGACCCCGGCGCCCTGGCATTCTATGCCCGCACCAAAGGACTGGCAGAGCAGCAGATCGTAGATAAGAAAATTCCACTGACATTTTTTATGCAGCCGTCGCTTCTCAAAGGTGCGCGTAACGAATTTCGTTTTGGTGAGGCGTTTGGGCTTAAAGCCATCGGCCTTCTTATGCCGCTGGTGCGTTGGACAGAGGCCGACTGGCTGCCTGTTGAGGCTCAGACGGTGGCGGATGCCATGGTGGCCGCTGCATTGAGTGATGCCGCAGCAGGCGTGTATCGTTTGCGCTACGCCAAGCTGCAAAAATATGCCCAACAACTGAGGTGATCTGTGAGCTTTGTAACCTGTGATATCTGTGACGCCAATGAAGACAAAGTCCGTGTGCTCAGCGGATTGCAGTGGCACAGCTATGGTGGTCGTAACGTTTTTCATGGTGAGGCGGTCACCGTCAAGTGCTTCGAGGATAACTCTCGAGTCAAGGAAACCCTGGCTACCGATGGCCACGGTAAGGTGCTGGTGGTCGATGGTGGTGGCTCCCTGCGCATGGCTTTGATTGGTGACATGATTGGTGAGAGCGCGGTCAAGAATGGCTGGAGTGGTGTGCTGATCTACGGCGCCTGCCGCGATGTTGATGAGCTTGGCAAACTTGATCTTGGCGTGGTGACGCTTGGCTGTGTGCCGTTAAAATCTGTGCGGCGAGGCGAGGGCCAATTGAATATCGATATTAGCTTTGGCGGCGTGACTATTCAGCCAGGCGATCATGTATATGTGGATAACAATGGCGTGGTGGTGTCGAGCGAGAAGTTGCTTTAAAAAGAAATTTCTGCAAACGACTGCACGCACTGATGGCTGCTGGCCGGTGCCTTTCCATCCCGGTCAAGCAGCACAGTCTGAAATCCGGCCTGCTGCGCGGCATTCAATTCACCTTCGATATCGGAAAGAAACACAATCTCCCCGGCGGGCACGGCAATTGCCGTTGCAATTCTCCGGTATGAGTCGTCTTCCTGTTTCATGCCGGTAGTGGTATCGAAATAGCCACTGAACAAGGGCGTCAGATCGCCTGCATCGCTGTAACCGAAAAATAGTTTCTGTGCGGCAATCGAGCCGGATGAATAGACATACAGCGGCAGGCCAGCAGCGTGCCAGCTGCGCAGGGCAGGGGCGGTGTCAGGGTAAAGATGGGCGGTATAAGCGCCGGACTGGTAGCCGTCTTTCCAGATCATACCCTGCAGCGCTTTCAAAGGTGTCGCTTTGCGATCCTCGCGAATCCACTGTTGCAGAATACGATCAGCTTGATCGGCGGTCGCCACATCGACGCCGGTATCAGTGGCCAACGCACGGATCTGCTCCTGCACAGCTGGCTCGTCCCAGTGCTGACGCAGGAAAGTTGCCATGTGCGCCGCTGCGTAGGGAAACAGCACCTCTTTAACAAAGGAAATGCTGCTGGTGGTGCCTTCAATGTCGGTGACGACCGCCTTGACCATGGACTCAATTCTCCAGACGTGGAAAGCGGCTGGCGATATCGGAGCCGGTGAAATTGGCGACCCAGCCTTCCGGGTTGTTAAACAAGCGGATGGCAATAAAGTAGGGGTTAGGGCCCATATCAAACCAATGTGGTGTGTTGGCTGGTACGGAGATCAGGTCGCCTTGTTCGCACAGCACTTCATAGACCTCATTGCCGATATGCAGGCTGAACAGACCGCTGCCGGCAACAAAGAAACGCACTTCGTCCTCGCTGTGACGATGCTCATCTAGAAACTTCTTCCGTAGCTCCGCTTTTTGCGGATGATCACTGTTCAGACTGACCACATCGACCGTCTGATAGCCCTGTTCGGCAATCAGGCGGTCGATGTCCGCGCGGTAGGCGGCAATGACTTTTTCCTGACTGTCACCCGGGGCGATGCTGGCGTCGGTCTGCCACTGCTCAAAACGCACCCCCGCTTCATTTAGCGCGCTGCTGATCTCGCTGCGCTCACTGCTTTCCAGAATGGGGTTGCTGGCATCGTTGTCATGACAAATGCGGATTGCGCTCATTGGTAATCTCCTTAGCAGCCGATCTTGCGGCGTTCCAGTTCAACAGCCAGTAACACTTCCAGAGCCTCTATCTGGCGGAAGCAGGTGGCCATGTCTTTTGCCCAGGTATATATACCGTGGCCGCGGATCAGATAGGCGTAGCGAATGCGACCATCCGCCATGCCAGCGTCGACATCGCGGGCGAGGGCGTCGATATCCTGGGTGTTGTCGAAGATCGGAATAACAAGTTCAGTGTCGTGACTGGTTACGCCATCTAGTGCTTTCAAAAGTTCGTAGCCACTCAGCACCAGCTCATTGCGCTCTGGCCAGTGCATGGTCAGCACAGTGCTGGCCAAGCTGTGGGTATGCAGTACCGCACCGATATCAGCAAAACGACGGTAGATCTGGGTGTGCAGGCCTGTCTCCGCAGAGGGTTTGCCGCTGCTCGCCGGCGTGCCTTGCATATCGACAACCATCACATCGGCTTCGTTCAGCGTTCCCTTATCCTTGCCGGAAACGGTCACTGCACAATAGTCGGCATTGAGACGCATGGAGTAGTTGGAGCTGGTGGCGGGAGACCAGCCATGTTCATAAAGACGCTGGCTGATGGCCGCGATGTTACGGGCGGCTTCACGAAAAAGAGTTGGGGACCAGGGACGTGCAATCATCAGCGCGGGTTTCCTGCCGAGGCCAGATGGGCGGCCATTTTATCAGTGTCGGGACGCTCAATCACGCCATGCTCGGTGACGATGGCGCTGATTAGTTCCGCCGGAGTGACATCAAAGGCGGGGTTGAATACTGGCACCTTCTCCGGGGCCACCTGCACGCCATGAATGCTGCGCACTTCGGCAGCGCTGCGTTGCTCGATGTCGATGGCGTCGCCACTGGCCAGTTGCGGGTCAATGGTGGATAGCGGGGCAGCAACAATAAATGGGATGCCATGGTAGCGGGCCAGTACGGCAAGGTTGTAGGTGCCGATCTTGTTGGCGGTGTCGCCATTGGCGGTGATGCGATCGGCGCCGACGATTACCGCGCCGATGTCGCCGCCTTTAAAGACATGGCCGGCGGCGCTGTCTACCACCAGCGTTACCGGAATATTGTCTTGCAGCAGCTCCCAGCTGGTCAGCCGTGAGCCTTGCATCCATGGCCGGGTTTCACCGGCGACCACGCCGGTGATTTGTCGTGCAGCCCAGGCCGAGCGAATAATGCCTAGTGCAGTGCCATGGCCGCCGGTGGCCAGCGCGCCAGTATTACAGTGTGTGTAAACCCGTTTGCCGGTGGGCAGCAGCGCGACGCCAAATTGCGCCAGACGATGGTTCATATCCCGGTCGTCCTGATGAATCTGCACAGCCTCCGCGCTGAGCTGTTCAATCAGGGGTTCCCCCTGTAGCTGACACACGGCCTGCATTCTTTGCAGCGCCCAGAACAAATTAACCGCCGTTGGCCGGCTCGCGGCGAGGACATCAAATGCGGACTGCAGGCTGGCCAGACTGGCACCATTGCCTAATGCGCGAGCAGCCAGCACCACGCCATAGGCGGCGGTGATGCCGATGGCGGGAGCGCCACGAACCACCATGTCGCGGATGGCATGGGCGGTGTCTTGCGCGTTCTCATAGCTGAGCCAGCGACTTTCCAGGGGCAGAGCGCGCTGGTCGAGCAGTTCAAGGCGATCGCCGTGCCAGCGGATCGCCGGACTTTCAATAATGGCCATGAAGATTCCTAATCACGGTAGTCTGGGTCGTCAGGGTGAATGATTGGGCTGCGATGGTAGCGCTGTCTGATCCAGTTCGCAGCCTTGAAAACGGTTTGCCGGCGCATGATGGATCGCTCCAGCCTGTATTTACCCGGAAAGGTGCTGACGGCGAGGGCGATCAGGATAGTCAGCAGCCCTTGGCCGGGCAGTACCAGCATCAGCAAGCCAGAGATGAACAGGACGGTGGCGACAGTATTGCGCGCCAGCCAGATCAGCCAGCCAAGCAGGCTGCGGTCGGGGGCCGGCTTGATCCGACTGACAAAATATTCAGCGGGCATGCGCAGTATCAGCCACGGGATCGCTATGGTGGAGGCAATCGCCATAACAGTGCCGGTTGCCGTCAGCAGCGCTAGCCACGGTTGCAGAGAGTGGTAGAGCGATTCCAGAAATGCCACGTACAATTTTCTCCCAATCAGGCCCTGACTCTGGCGACTTGATAGCCTGCCGATGATGTCATCCCGTTAGCTATCTTCTTTCGGGTATGATTTCGCGCCAATATCACAGGCTATTCCAGAGTTTGCCAGTATGACTGTTTATGTTGCCTTCCCCGCGTCAGATAAGCTTCACCGTAATACCGTTGCCCTGGTTGAGGCTGTGGCCAACAACCCTGGTGTGATTCACCAGCAGTTGATCACAGAGATCAGCGAGGACTTTATCAGCGAAGTACTGGAGGCCTTTTTCGATGGGCCGGTAAAATCCCTGAATGTGCAGGGCAGTATGGCCAGTGTTATGAATGGGGTCATATCTATTATTGGCAAGGCCTCGCGGGCTCTTGTACATAAGGTGTTTCACAAAGTCTCTACGGATGAGCAGCGTGCCCTGACAGACCAGTTCAGCGGTATTCAGGTGATCTATGAAGGTAAGCCCTGGTGTGGCTTTCCGCTTGATCCTGAGGTTGCCAATGAGGCTGCGTTGATGTTTGAGTCATTCCGCAAGGGTAGTGGTGAAGAGGCTCATCTGATACATATCATGGGCCTTTTTGCCGACGGTGCCATCGAACACTTTTTTGACCGCACCATGGGGCTGGTTAAAACCGGTGCTATCACTCGTGGTCTGGTCGGCGCGGGCAGGGCAACCATCCACAAGGCGGCCCATTCGGCAATGCAGAAGAGCCTGCCGGGATTGCACCCCAAAGTACGCCAGCCTGTACTAAACTACTTTGAAAGTATGCTGATTGAGGTCTAGTGACATGAGTAGCCGTCAGGGAACGATGAGTAATCGGCGCAAGCTGGCACGTATCACTACACGGATGCCGGCTAGAGTTCGCAAAGTGTCCGGTTGGTGGCGGCGCGGTAGTCAGGGCCAGTGCGAAGTAATGGACTACAACCGGTTTGGCGCCGGACTGCTGGTAGCTCGTGCGTTGCCAGTTGGGAGCCGTCTGTTGCTTGATTTGAACGCCGGGCATTTTGTCCTGCGGCGGCTGCCCGCCGAAGTGGTCAGTTGTGTCCGCGATGGCCGCAGCTATCGAGTAGGAGTCCGGTTTTACCGAAATCTGGGTGAGCTGGCGTCGGGGGAGGCAAGTGCGTCGTTGACGCTGCTCTATGGACTGGAAGAGAGCCTCACGCCCCCGCCAGTGGCGGGCTGAGGCACAGCAAAAAGGGGCGCCTTGAGGGCGCCCCTTTTATCTTGCACAGCTACTTTTCGCGAGAAGCTCTGCTGACTACGCCTTCTTGCTGGCTGCAGCCTTTTTTGCCGGAGCTTTTTTGGCAGCGGCTTTCTTTGGTGCGGCTTTTGCCTTCTTGGCGGCAGCCTTCGGTGCAGCCTTTACCTTCGGCGCTGCGGCTTTCTTGGCTGGGGCCTTTTTGGCGGGAGCCTTTTTAGCTGCAGGGGTCACTTTCTTCTGGATTTGCTTGGCGCGCTTCTCCAGGTCTTTCTCGTACTTGGAAATCCAGCCTGCCAGGCTGTGAGCCTGTTTGGCGGTGGCTTTCAGTACCTTTACTTCGGTTTCCAGCAGCGTCTTGCGAGCTTCGGATTCCTTGGCCCGATCAAAAGCTTCGTCGGCAGCTTTCTTCAGCTTGTCGACCTGCTTGTTGACTGCGCCTGAGGCTTTCTCGCGGTATTCGCTTTGCAGCTCCTCGAGTTTGGAGAGGTTTTCTTTCTGCTTGCTCAGCTCTTCACGAACCCGTTCCCGGGCCACTTCAAGCTGCTTCTCCAGTGCGGCAACCTGCTTTTGACGTTCGTCATCAAAACGGTTGGCCAGCTTGCGGATCTGATCCTGCAGTTCGCTTACCTGGTCTTTCACTTTTTTTGCGGCCATGGAAGGCTCCCTATTGCCTTGGGTTACGGGTCAAGTCGGGATTACTATAGGCCAGCGACGAAGCGGCGAGAACAGTTTTTGCCAGATCGTCCGACGATTTTGTGTACAGGAGCGAGATGACATGCCGGTAACCTTCGATGGCAAACTGGTGGTCGCGATCAGTTCGCGGGCGCTGTTCAATCTTGAAGAGAGTCATAGCATCTACGAGGCGGAGGGTCTGGCTGCTTATCATGAGTACCAGATTGCCCATGAGGAAGATGTTCTTGAGCCGGGCGATGCGTTTCCCCTGGTGCGTAAGCTGCTGGGTATTAATCAGCGCCTGTCAGGTGAGCCGCGGGTTGAAGTGATCCTGCTGTCGCGTAACAGCTCGGATACCGGTCTGCGGGTGTTCAACTCTATTCAGCATTATGGCTTGCCGATCAGCCGAGCTGCTTTTGCCGGGGGGGCCAGTCCCCACCGTTACGTGTCAGCTTTTGGTGCCCATCTGTTTCTGTCCACTGACTATGAAGACGTTATGGGCGCTCTGGATGCCGGTTTTGCGGCGGCGACTATTTTGCCCGGTGGTAAGGCAGGAGAGGGGGAGGAGCTGCGTATTGCCTTTGATGGTGATGCGGTGCTGTTCTCGGATGAGTCGGAGAGAATCTTTCAGGAGTCCGGTCTGCAGGCGTTTACCGAGAACGAGCAACGTTCGGCTCGCGAGCCTTTGCACGGAGGCCCGTTCAAGGGCTTCCTGGCAGCCCTGCACAATCTGCAGAGTGAGTTTGCCCCGGGTGAGTGCCCCATCAGGACGGCACTGGTGACGGCCCGCTCGGCGCCGGCCCATGAGCGGGTAGTGCGGACCTTGCGAGAATGGAATATCCGTATTGATGAAAGCCTGTTTCTGGGCGGGCTGGATAAAGGTGTATTCCTTAAGGCATTTGGCGCTGATGTGTTTTTTGATGACCAGCAGGGGCATTGTGAGTCCGCCAGACAGCATGTGCCGGCGGGTCATGTACCCCATGGGATCAGCAATCAGGGCCGCCGTTAAGTCATCTTCTGCCAGTCTTTTCTCTATGCTGACAGAGTATAGCTGGCTGTGTTCTTATAACTGCTGATAGCAATCCTCATGGAGGACGTCATGAAGCTTCAGCAGCTGCGCTATATCTGGGAAGTGGCCCGTCACGACCTGAATGTCTCGGCCACAGCCCAGGCCCTGTACACCTCCCAGCCTGGTATCAGCAAGCAGATTCGTATGCTTGAGGACGAGCTTGGGGTGGAAGTGTTTTCACGCAGCGGCAAGCATCTGACCCATATCACCCCGGCGGGCCAGGTTATCCTGCAAATTGCCGGGGATATTCTCCAGCAGGTGGAGTCTATCCGCCGGGTAGCCCATGAGTTTCGTGATGAAAACCGTGGCGAGCTGCGTATTGCCACCACCCACACTCAGGCCCGCTACGCATTACCTCTGGTGATTAAGCGTTTTACTGAGCGTTTCCCCGACGTGTCTTTGCAGATGCATCAGGGCACCCCGATGCAGATTGCCGAGATGGCGGCCAAGGGGCAGGTTGATTTTGCCATTGCCACAGAGGCCATGGAGCTTTTCTCAGATCTGATCATGATGCCGTGTTATCGCTGGAACCGGACCGTAGTGGTGCCGGACGGGCACCCGCTGACTAAAGTGAAACCGCTAACTCTGGACGCTATTGCCGAGTACCCGCTGGTGACCTATGTGTTTGGCTTTACCGGTCGCAGCAAACTGGATGAGGCGTTTCGTCAAGCTGGTCTGCAGCCCAAGGTGGTGTTCACTGCGGCGGATGCGGACGTTATCAAGACCTATGTCCGTCTGGGCATGGGTATCGGGATTATTGCCCATATGGCGATGGCGCCAGAGCAGGATAATGGCCTTGTGACGCTTGATGCTGGCCACCTGTTTGAATCCAGTGCTACCCGGATAGGCTTTCGTAAGGGCACTTTTCTGCGCGGTTTCATGTATGAGTTTATGCGCGAGTTTGCTCCGCATTTGCGTAAAGAACTGGTGGATGCTGCGGTGCGCTGTCATTCGCGGGAGGAGTTGGACCAGCTATTTGCCGGGATTGAGTTGCCGGTTCGCTAGTTGAGGGAAGGGCAGTAACCCGCCCGGCCGGGAATGCTGCCATTGCCAATCCCCTTCAGGACAGGGAAAATGCCGCCTTATTCGTCTGTGGGGGTATGCTGTGGAAATCGTCTGTCTTGATCTGGAAGGGGTGTTGGTGCCGGAAATCTGGATCAACTTTGCCGAGCGAACCGGTATTGATGAGCTACGCGCTACTACCCGGGATATTCCTGATTACGATGTGCTGATGAAGCAGCGCCTGCGCATTCTCGATGAGCATGGCTACGGTCTGCCGGATATCCAGAAAGTTATCGATGAAATGGGGCCCATTCCTGGCGCGCCGGAGTTTGTTGACTGGCTGCGTGAGCACTTTCAGGTAATCATTCTTTCCGACACATTCTACGAGTTTGCCAAACCACTGATGCGTCAGCTTGGTTGGCCCACATTGTTCTGTCACAAGCTTGAAGTGAATGAGCAGGGTCGGATCACCGATTATAAACTGCGCCAGAAAGATCCCAAGCGCATGTCTGTTAAGGCTCTGCACGGTCTGGAGTATCGGGTGATTGCGGCGGGGGATTCGTATAACGACACCACCATGTTGGCGGAAGCCGATGTAGGTATCCTGTTCCACGCCCCGCAGAACGTGATTGATGAGTTCCCGCAGTTCACTGCGGTACATACCTACGATGATCTGAAACAGGAGATCATCAAGGCCAGTGTGCGAGATATTCCAGCCTGACGTTCTCTGCAAATGTTACTACTGCAGCTGTAGTGAATACTCCAAACGGAAGCCACCGTTGGGTGGCATTACGCCGTCAAATAGCACCCGGAAGTGGGTCACGTTTGCATCATATCCCGGCGGTGCGCCGCCACCTTCAGATACCGGGGTATATAACCAGGACAGGCCGCCATCCTCCGAGTACTCAATCACATCGACGTTCAAGTTAGAGGAAATATAGGGCGCTGGCTCGTCAATAAACTGAATGCTGCCCACAAGAAAATTGGTAAATTGGGGTAGCTGGTCGGTGACCACCACACCTACCGCATCGCCAGTGCCCAGCACGTGAGTGTTGCTGACCAGCACCTGGTAATCAATGTCTTCGCCCGGTGAAGCAGATCCAGAGCTGAACAGCGAGGCAGATGCAGTGCTGGCCAGCTTGGACACCGCTAACAGTGGCGGGTCGGTCAATTCAATGCTGGCCGCATTGTAATGGGTCACTGTGCCCTCAGTGCCTTCGTTTGCTCGTACTCTCAGTGTAAACGGCCCGTCTTGCCAGTCAGCTGGTAACGGCACTTCATACTCAAATACCTTTGTATTGCCGCTCTGGCTTAGCACTGAAGTCTGCGCATGGGGGCCGCTTACCGGTATACCTCCGCTGTCCAGAACATCGACAGTGCTGTCGTTATTAATATCAGCAAAGCCGAACGGATCGGTTACCGTGCTGCGTACATATACGGTGGCCGACTCCACCATGCGAGTGATCAGACTACCGGCGGGACTGGCATCATCATAGATATCGACACTGTCGACGTTGATAACAGTGGATGCATCCACCTCTACTCGGGATGGCAGGTTGTCTGGTGAAGTACATAAAGTACCGCCACCATTGGAAGTGAAGTCCAGCGTGCGAAGATTATGGCCGCTTGCCATATCCACTTGTAAACGCAGTCCCGCGCCGGAAGGTATGGTTGTTGGGCCGGTGTGATTGACAGTAAAAATAAGCCACTGCCAACCTGTTCCTGTGAGGTTTTGAGTTGCCGGAGTGGCGCCGATAATTGCATTAGTGTCGGATCGACGTACCGTCACTCCCACGGTGCGCGCCTGATCTGTGCGGGTACCGGATTTCCTGACACAGAGATGCACGGCCATATCGCCACTAATTACCAGATCATCGGAGAGTGCCGGGCTAAGGTCCAGGTTCATCAGGTTGTTGCGATTGATCGGCGGCGTGGCATTGATATCGGTGGTCGGCACGATGCGTTGCAAGGTGCCGGTGGTGGCCGTATCCGGATAGGCATACAGCCGCTTGTTGCCACTGACTGAGGCACCGTAAATCGTATCGGTCAAGGTGCTGCTGTTGTTGCCGCTGTCGCCATCCACGTTGCCATTGCCTGTTGCCAGGGTGACAGTGGCAGTATTGTCAACGCTCTGACTGCCGCTACCCACCGCGCCAACATCAACATCAATGAACAAGTCCGGCAGACTGGCGCCGTTGGCCAGCGGGCCTGCATGGCTGCAGCTGATCGTTTGTGCCGGTGATTCGCTGCAGCTCCAGCCGGTGCCAGTAAAGCCTGTGTAGCTGAAGCGACTGTCCAGCACGTCGACTACTTCAATACTATTCAGCGTGGCATCAGGGCCGTTATTGCTAACCTGAATGCGGAACTGGGCTGGCTGGCTGGCTAATAGCAGGCCGCTGCTGCGCGTCTTGCTAATGGCCAGGTCGGAGCGGACGGCACAGTCGGAGCCGGGGCTGACGCCGTCAATATCATCGGGGTTGGTGTCCTCTACGCCGCTGCCAACGTCGCCGCCGGCCGGGGTGGCGCCGAAATAATTGCCCGGAGTAATGGTGTAGCCACTCGCCCCCTGAGTGGTATTGATGATGGCGCTGAAGCTATCGTTAATAAACACCACGCCGCCACCGCCGCCACCGCCGGGGCCGTGCGCCACGCCACCGGGGTCCGCGTTGCCGCCGTTGCCGCCCTCGGCGTTGATGGTCAGGGTGCCGGTTTGGCTGTTAGCCAGGACCAGCGCCGAGCCGCCCGCGCCGCCGCCGCCGCCGCCGTCATTGACAGGGTTGGGCGTTGTGCCGTCGCTGCCGTTAACGTTAATAACGCCGTTGTCGGCCAGATCATTGGCTCGGATTAATACGATACCACCACCGACACCACCGTGGGGTGGGGGGCTGTTGCCATTATTGCCCGTGGCTGCGCCGCCACCGCCGCCCATGACCAAACGGTTGGGCAGGGCAGGAAACGCAGTGCCGCCATAGCCGCCCACCGGCAGGTTGCTGTTCCAGGAGTTACCGCCTCGCGCCCCAGCGCCGCCATTACTGCCGCCACCGCCGCCGGAGTTTTCATCGTTATTGCTGGGCCGGCCATCAGTGCCACCGCCCCCTGCATTGCCTGGTGCCCCTCTGGCATAGGATCCGTTTGGATAACCTTCTACGCCAGTGTCAATGCGCGTGCCGCTGCCGGGGTACACATAGCGAGGCGTACCGGCAATACCTTCGCCTTTGGAGCCATGCGCACCAGTGGCTGTGTTGCTTGATGTATTACGGAAATCGGTATTGCTAGCGCCGCCTCGGCCAGAGTGTAGAAAACCGCCGCCGCCGCGGAAACCGGTGGCATTCATGTTGATGCTAAAGCCATTAAAGTCCAGTGTATTTGCCACATCTAGTGGCAGCACACCGCCGGTTTCGCCATTCCATGCTGGCGCAGAGATGTTGCCGGTCAAGGTCAGGTTGTCATACTGCGGTACCCGGATTACCTGATAACGACTTTGCCCGATAGTGCCGCTGGCGTTGGCCCGTACGTAACCATTTATTAGCGGGCTGTTAAGAGTAATCGTACCGCCGCCGACGGAGGCAACACCGGCATATTCGTAGCGTCCGGCCGTGAAGTTGCTGTCGTTCAGCCAGCCAGATGCGTCGCCACCAGCAACCCCATCACCGTAGCTGTCAGTGTTCGCCGAGTTAATCCCGGCGCCTTGCATCTGAATGATCAAGACCATGTCACCGGCGGCAAGTCCGACCGTGGTCGTCAGGGAAATGCTGGTGGAGCCGGCGCCTACGCTGCCGGTGGGCTGATAAAAACGTAGTGGCCCCGGAGTGCCAGCCTCCTGTGCATCACCTTCGTCCCCTGGGCCGGCTTCACATTGCAAAGCAGCCGTAGCCTGCGAGGAAAAAAGCAGGGCTATTGTGAGAAGCAATGTTTTGCGTAGAAGGTTCACAGCTTAGTCCACCGTTTTATCTTTGCTCAGGTCAGAAGAGCCATTGTTTGGCAGTAAAGGCATTCGCATACAAGAGAGTGCAGGCTCTTCTGGCATCAGGCATTACTCTGTCTCCGTCACACTATTCTTGAAGCGTTTGGCGCTGCTTTGATCAAACTTGATGCGGAAGTCCAGCACGATGCCTTGAACACGGCCTTGCGCACCGCTGAAGTCGTCGTCATAGAATCCACGGAAGTTGTAGCCAAGGCTGATCCATACATCACGAATCGGGCTGTAGCCAGCCATCAGGCCAAAGGAGTTCATGCGCACATTGCTGTTGTAGCTGGCCAATGTGCTGCCGCGGATGCCAACGTCCCAGCGGGGGGTAATATCATAGCGGTACTCGCCACCGATCAAGTCGGTGTAACCCGTGAAGCGCTGGCTATCGATAGTGTCGCCCACATATCGGGCACCGTACTGAAGGGATACCTGATGACGCTCCTGAGCAACAAAGTTCAGGTGGGTGTTGTTGATCAGGCGATGGCCATAGCGTGAGCCAAAGCCGTCACGCTGCTCGTCGTACACCACGCGGCTGCGATTCAGCCAGAACCAGCTCTCGGAAAGTGGACGACGGACATAGCTGAAGTCTAGCTCAGAGGAGCGCAGGATATCGCCAGTGCGGAACTTCTGGTCAAAGTGTAATGCGCGACCGGCAACCGTGTTGACTTCATCAAGACGGTGCTGGAAACCGGACAGCAGGTTCCACTTGTCATCACTGACCGCATGGCGATACTCGACCCGGTTGGTCCACTGCCAACTGGCGTCCTGATAGCCAAGGCCGCCGGATATGGCGGTGTAGTCGTTGCCATCGGTGCCGCTGGCAGGGGCGCGATCAGGATCAAAAGAGTCCACCGGGTTACCATCGACTAGTGTTTGGGCGCGGTCAAAGCCCATATCCGCAGTCCAGTGCTGGGAAAGCTCAATAGTCTGGAACAGCCCCGCATGGGCCATCATGCGAGGACCATACTCATCCATGCTACGGCTAACCGATGTGCTTGCCGTCGCGCCGCGCCATGGTGTTGCGCGGGCGCCTACGCGACTATCCTGAGTGCGCTGTTCATGGCTCCAGGTAAACTCCTGATTGGCGAACAGGGAGACTCGGTCAGTCAGGCGGTAATCACTGCCCAGCATCAGGCGGGAGGGATAGTCAGATTCATCTGAACCACTGTTGACGCTGGTTTCCCCCGTTGCGGACAGGGTCAGGCGCTTATCCAACAGGTCTTTTCTACCGCCGGCAATAAGTTGCTGGCTTTCAAAAACACCGCCATTGGTCACGCTTTCCACATGGCGTGCACCGGCGAATGCCTGCCAGTCCGGCTGCTGATATTCCACCCGGCCTTCGACAAGATCACGTCGGTTGCCCGTGCCCGGAACCTGCTGGCGGCTGGCATCAGTGCTTACAGCGACATCTTCACTAAGGCGGTAGCGGATGCCCGCTTGAATGTTGCGCGAGTCCTCATCACTTGGTGACTGCTGGGTAAGCCCGAAGCCATCATCGGTTTGGTCAACGCGCACACGGGTATCGACTCGTTCAGAGGTGTACTGATGCTCAAGCAGCCACGCTTGATCAT
The DNA here is from genome assembly GCA_029210325.1 of Alcanivoracaceae bacterium. GTDB lineage: Bacteria > Pseudomonadota > Gammaproteobacteria > Pseudomonadales > Alcanivoracaceae > PGZG01. Next base: position 275,995 of record JARGPU010000002.1, read on the forward strand.
TGCTGGTGCCGGGCTGTAGGTCTTGCCGCGTGCCTGCCAGTTCCGCTTTGATGGTGTGTTGGTCTGTGGGCTTCCAGAGCACATCAGCGCCGATAAGCGACCCCGGGGCTGCCAGAGTGTCGTCATTAACGGCAGTTATGCCGACAGTCAGACTTTCATCTTCATTGAATATAGTGGCGCGGCCGCCGGCCACGGTTTTTTCTGCGCCGACTTCGACTTCGTAAGTCACCACGATGCTAAGCGGGTTGAACGATGCATCCTGAACGGGAATAGGCTGGCGGAAGAACATGGTGCCGTCAGCGCTGTCCAGACTGTAGTCAATAAAGCGGGTCATGGGAGTGCTGCTGATCACTTCATTGGTGAAGCGGTCGCGGACTTCGACGGTGACTGTTTCGCTACCCGGCACAATCGGAGCGCGGCTCAGCCGGTACAGGCCCGAAGTGCCGTCCGGCTCAATATCATCGCGGATAAAGCCTTGAGAGCTGTCCGCAACAAAGCCCAGTGCGCTGACATTACGGCCACGCCATTCAGCTTTGGCACCGGTTAATACTCTTTGATAGCGTCCCAGTTCGGTGACGGTCAGGCCGGTGTCGTAGTCACCGAAGAGAGCATAAAAATCACGCTTTTCCATTCTCACATAAAGTTTTTTACTGGATGGAGCATCGTGGGTACGCTGTGCGTCATCGCCGTAAAGCACGTACCAGCGTTGGGGATCGATGGCCTGGCTTAAGGGGCGGTCAGCGGGTACACGACGAGTGTCCAGCGCGGCGGTAAGCAGCCATTCTCCGGCAACCGTGCCGCGAGCAAAAAAGGCCATTTCACCATCGACATAGGCATGCTTATCCGGCGAACCCAGATTTTGCATATTGCCGCTCAGGGTGTTGTAGCCCACGGTTCCCTCGGCAAAGCCCACCAGAATCCATTCACGTAAATCCGGTGATACAGCAACAGTGAGCTCATCAGAAACCACTCGGCCATCAGTCAGGCGCAGCCGGTAGGTGCCTGCGGTGCTAACCGGCGCAAAGCGAGCAATGCCATTCTGGTCCACCACCACCACGTCGCCACGGTCTTCCAACGGGCTGGTGGTTTGGCTGTAATTGAGAGGTCGCAGGCTGCCACTGACAATGCGCAGTTCAGTTTGCGCCTGTAGTGGTTGATCAAAGGCGTCGAACAAGTTGAGCTTCAGTTGAACCGGGGTTAAACCGTCTGCCACATTCTCGATGCTGTCGCCGCTGCGGATGCTTTTTAGTTCGCCACTGCGACGTAGAGTTACCTTCTCGCGGAAGCGTACGACGCCAAACCCGCCCTTGCCTTGCAGCTCAAAGTTATGTTCGCCGACACTGTCAATCTCTACACCAACCCAGGTGTAAACCACGGTTTTGGTTTTTTCGTCAGCGATTCGTGAGCCGATGCGGGCATCTGAAACTTCGACGCCATCAAGCAGCAGCTTGGGTGTCAGTCGATCATCAAGACGGGCAGTGACACTGACGACGGGGTGAATAACCATCATCCCGTCAGTCAGGTTGAGAAAGCCTTTCTTGGCTTCAGTATCAGCGGAATCGTTGCGTTCGCTGGCTCGGTCGCGGTTCAGGCCGCTGTCGGCCACAACGGTGGCCAAGGTGGCATTGGACACCTGTTGCTGGGTAAAGAAGCGAACGGTGACACGGCGATTAAGCGCGCGGCCATCCGCTGTGCCATTATCTGCAACGGGCTCATCCGGGCCTTTGCCGACAATGGTGATTTGCTCCAACGGAATGAGCAGTAGCTCGGACAGATATCCTGCTACTGCACGTGCTCTTGCTTCTGAAAGCGCATAGTTATCATTGATCACACGACCAGCACGGGGAACGATGCGCTGGCTATCTGTGTGACCATAAACTTCCAAGCGTAGACCTGGTTTGCCGCGCAGTGTATCCGCCGCATTGCTTATATCTAAACGGTCACGCTCTGATAAGCCTGCGGACATGCTGGCGAAGCGGGGGCGCAGAACCAGCTCGTTGTCCTTCATCTGTGCGCCGGTGACTCTGATACTGTTTTGTGACGATACTGAAAAACGTTTGTTGTCCGGCGTGGTGCCAAAGGTGTTAAAGAGAATGCTTTGTTCCACGGTGTCACGGGTGTTCGGATCTACGGCAAGATCCATTTCCAGAGTGTGGCGCCAGAAATAACCTTCGACGGGAAACTGGAACTCATAAAAGTTGTCGCGCTTGATAGGGTCCGAGATGGGCTTGCCATCGAAGCGGACGCTGCCGGGCACCGGAGTCAAGGTATGCGGAAGAAACAGGTGCGTGGTGACATTGGTGAAAAGTGTTTCACCATTGCCAATTGGCAGGGTGATACGTGCCACACCATCTTCCAGGCGAGTGGTGAGTTGCTGCTGTAACTGAGCATCCAGTGCCGGACGTACGTTGATGTACCAGTTCTCCCGCCACAGTGTGCCGCCCTGAACATTAACGAAACGGGAACTGGGGTTGCCAGCCTGCCGGGTGTTGTCATGGCATTGGCTCAGCGTATGCCGCGGTCCCAATGTAATGGTGTCCAGCTGCAGGACATGGGTGCCCGGGGTGACGCCTTCGATATGCCAGCGGCCATGCTTGTCGGTGATGACGCTGGTGCCATCCTCCATATAAATGCGTACGCCTTCGAGGCCAGGAGCGTCCTGCTCACCACAGGCCCCTGCAATAACACGGCCCATCAGGAAGGCGCGATCGTTGAAGAATGGCCGCTCCACCAAAACCTCTGCCTTGGCCATGTTTGATCGCATGATTCCAGCAATCGCCTGAGCCAGATTGGCGGCACGTCCGGCGCGGGCGGCCACTGTGACCTCAGTAACATAGCGAATAGTTCGGCTGGCTCCTGGAGCGATATTGCCGACATCAATAGTGAGCTGGCTGCCGCTTGGATCAATCACCGGGTCTGCAACTGCAACGCCATCAACGCGCAACGAACCCGACTGATAACGAAAGCCTGCCGGCAGGGAATCGATAACCTGTGTGCCCAGCGCCGGAGCGATGGAGATGTTTTCTACATTGACATCGTAGGCAAGGAAGTCACCAGTCATCACCGCGCCGCGCTGGCTGGTCTTGGTTACGAACAGATCAGTGTCTGGCAAAGGCGTAGCGCTGGTGGTGCTGCGCCGTTCTGCCTGAATGCTGCCCAGTACCAGTGGGTCGACAAACCAGGGCGCGCCAGCAGTCAGACTGTCTGCAACATCTCCGTTGTTATCGTAGCGAATCTCCACGGTACTGTCCGGTGGGATAACGATAGGGCTGCCGGGGATATTGGGTTGTAGGTAGCCCACATAAACATTGCTGTTGGTGGCTGTTTCTACTAGCGCGATGGTGTAGCTGTCGCCGCTGCTGATATCAATAGTTACAGCAATAAAGCGCCGACCATCAGGGCGAGTTGCAATGCCGGTCGGTGGCAATATCGGGGTGTTGGCAACAATAAAAATTGGCTCCCGTCCCTCGTAAAAATCGCTGGGAGCAAGAGGAATAGAGCTGTTTAAGGGCAGGGGGGTGCCTGCGTCATCGATTGGCGCCGGAAGCGTGCCAAGTACTGCGGGTGTGCCAGACAAGCTATCCGGGGAGGCAAAGTTGCCTTGCCATACCTGGTAAGAGTCAGGGGAGGTCGAGTCGTATCGATAAAGACCAATGCTCTCATAACGCAGCACTTCTACATTTGCTGTGGCTGGTACCACAGAGGCTGACCAACTCAACTCTGCTGGTGGCTGAGTGATTACCAGCGCTGCGTTGGAAAAGCCGCTAAGCAACAGCAGTAAAAGAGCAGCACAGGGCATGCCCTGGCGCTGCCAGCCTTTCAGGCGTGGCAGGGCCAGAGCGAGCCATACAGCAACGAAAAACCCGCTGGCGTATGCCAGCGGGTTTTTCTCACTGAGGATAAAGCTCCGTTTCATCCGGGTTCCGTTACTGCACGGTGACCTGGAAAATCACCACGGCGGTTTCACCGTCAATGATTTCACCAGCAGCGCCGGTTGGGCTGTTGACCTGCAAACCGCCAACAAGTGCGGAGTTCGGGCCAACGTCTGCCACCGGGTTGCCGTTCAGCGTGGTGCTGTTGGGAACATATGCGGTGAACTCCGGGATGCTGTCGGAGATGGTCGCGCCGGTGATGGTTTCAGTTGGAATGGTGCCAGCAGTCAGACGATACTCAAGCACATCGCCGGTGCGTGCAGTAACGCCGCTAGTGGCGAAGGCGCCGCCATCAGTTACGTTGCGTACTTCCTTGGTCAGTGTTGCGTCACCTGACAATACGGTTACGGTGCCGCCACCGATATTGTCAAAGGTGATCACGTCACCCGGGCCACCAGGACCAGGGGCCGCTGTTGTACCGTCAATCACGATTTCGTGCTCACCTGGAGTACCCGGGGTAAGCGGACTGCCAGCGTCGAGCTCGACGGTGAAGGTCTGGACTTCACCCACTTGAGTACCGACCGGTACATTGCCCGCAATGATCGCCGGCGCTGATGCTTGAGGCGTCAGAGCCACAGCGGTGGGGGTCTCAGGGGTGGTGGTGTTGCCGGCTGTCGATGCCGGGGTACCCGGGGTGACAGAGCCGACAGTGTACAGATAGTCCGTACCACCAATATTGATCCGCACGGTATCACCCGGAGTCAAGTTGTCTTCAGAGCCAGCAGCAATGAAGATTGTGCCTGCCTGAGACGGCCGTGAGGTAATAGACCCTGCCAGAGTAACCTGAGGCGGGGTGATGGTCAGCGACGACGGCGCACCAACGTCGGTGTCATTCGTGCTTACCGTGAGGTCGTAGATATCACTACCATTGCTGTTGCCGGTAATGGTGTAGTTAACCGTTATCGAGTCACCAGCATTGGCGACCACAGTTTCCGACGTGATGGTCGGTGCGGCACCAATGGTGCGCACTTCAACATCTACGGAGGCGGTAACCTGTTGCCCGGTGCCAAACGTCATGGTGGCGGCGTTATGAATGGTAGCACCGCCACCGGTGGTGGCGAGAGCGTGGCCTGTTGTGGACAGTGCAGCCAATGCCACCAGTCCTGTAAGTAATTTTTTCATATCAATTCATCCTTTGTTGAATTTCCGGTGACCGGCGAGGACGCCCGGTCACCGGAGGTTCCATCAGTCAATGGTGACCTGGAAGATCACATGGCTCACTTCAGTGGCGAGAAGGGTGCCGCCATCGCCATTACCTGCACCAGCAGTGGTATCGTCGCCACCCGCGCCTGCGTAGACGTAGACGGTTCCGTTGCCGGTAGCATCCAGTTCGGCAGCATCGCCATCGTCTGCGGTCTCATCCTGAGCAGCGAAGGTGCCTGTGCCCGGATCAAGCTCAATGGAAGAGGCAACAAAGGAGGTGAACTGCGGAATCGGATCGGACACCACGATGTTGTTGGCGGTGCCCGCACCAGCGGCACTGTTATCAATAACAATCAGATACTGCATGGTGTCGCCCGGATTTCCGGTGACGCCAGATGAGTAGTAATCAACGCCATCCACAGTAATGTCGGCTGCTACCGGGTTGAACGTGGTGAGCGGGGTAGCGTTGCGTACATACTTGGTAACGGTGAGTACCGGGCGGCGCACGGTGATCACAGTTGCAGTGGCCTGGTCGGTCGATATGGCTCCGTTAAAGTCAGATGTAGCTGTCGACACGATAGAGTGCGTACCGGAGGTGCCAGTAGTGATGGTATCCGTGGTGATTGCCACAGTTACTGTGTCACGTTGACCGATGGTTGTGCCGTAGATGAAGCCATTGGCGGTGCCCGCGGTCAGGGTAATGGTGACCGTGTTAGTGGCTGCGCCAGTGCTTTCATCAACACTCAGAATGGTGGCGACTTCGGCTGTTCCAGTTGGGTCAATGACAATCGTATTGCCATCTGTCAAGCCGTTGACGACGCCGTCATCTGTGCCATCAAACGGTACTGTGATGACTGTGTCAGTGGCGACAATAGCGCTGGCCACAGTTGTTGCACCAAGCGGAATGCTCGGGTCATCGCCGACCGCATCTGCATCCATATTGGTACGGGTGTCAGCGGAGGTGAAGTTGTAGGTGTCAGGACCGTTGGCTGTGCTGGTAATGGTGTATACCAGATTGACCGCGGTGTCTTCGGTGGCTGGATCTACGTCTGCCGGTGATGACACCAGCGGTGCAGAGGCAACCAGATTTACGTCAATAGCAACACTGGCTGTTTCTGGCGTCTGCGCGTTATCCGCAGCATCGCTGTAGCTCACTGTTACAGTGTTGGTAATAGTGGTGTTTGCTGCCGTGGCGAATGCCAGGCCGGGGATTAGTGCCGCACTAGCAAGCAATGCGGTCCCCCCCATTAGTTTTTGTAAATGTTTCATTTTTTTATCCTCAGTGTTTGCACCCCGATTTGCTGATGCGCATCAGGCCTGCTGGAGTGCGAAGGCGGCCTGATGTTTCTGCGGGCTGGCAAAATATTTTTACCAAGGCCTGCAAAAAACGGTTTAATTACTGAACGATCACAGAAAATCCACTACTTCCCTCAGCGCCTACACCGACTTCTTCAATGATCCAGCGGATAGAGTTGTATTGCTCGGGGGCCGCTTGGCGATCTTCCGTCTGGCCATCGTTGCCGGTAACCTGATAAGTCAAATTGCTGGCTTTCTTAAATGTTTTGCCGCCGTCAATGGAGAAAAGAATTTCGCTGTTTTCTCCCCAGGCACTATTTGCCTGATAGGCGGTTGCTTGCGGCACGGGATTATCAAGCTGCACGTTGCGGGCAGCTTCGTCGCCGGTATTGCTGTAGCTGATGGTGTAGAACAGCACGTCACCTGGCACGGTTTCGGTCGCCGCAACTCGACGGGTGACTTGCTGGCCGTTTTCATCTACCTCCACAACCTCTTTCTCCGCCGAGATTTGCAGTGCAATCTGCGGCGCGGCCATCGACATCATGCTTGCCGTGCCCAAGACCAGAGTAAGCAAGGTGTTGCGAATCATATTCATCATCATTGTGTCTCTCCTTTGATGTTTATTGGTCCAGAGCTGCTCCGGACTTCCCGGCTAGTGGTTCCTAACCCTCAGCATGAGCAGCGGGTAGGAGTGCCATCAGCTGGTTTTGTGACACAGATCACTGATATTTTAGTGGTATCAGCATGCATGTGTCCTGAACGCGCTATGAACGGGATATGAACATTTCTGGTTCTCAAGTACTGGTCAATCATGTATCTATACCTATAAAGCGGTAACCGGCACCTGCCACCGTCTCAATAAGAGGGCCAGGCACGCCGGCGGCTTCCAGCTTCTTACGCAAGCGGTAGATCAGGACAGTGACCGTCTCCTCGCTGGTGGTTTCCATTGGCGAGGACATGGCACGGGCTAGCTGGCGCCGGTTGCATAGGTTCCCGTTGGCCTGCATCAGCTCTTTCAGCAGATCACGCTCGCTGCGGGTCAGGCTGACCATGGCCCCTTGGGGGCCAGTAATCCGGTATTGGCTAGGCTGCAAGTGCCACTCGCCGAAGCTCAGCGATGCTGTTTTCTGGGCCGCTCCGGCGGCCTTGCGCGAGTCCTGCCTGCGCAGGAAGTTGCGGATCCGGAACTCCAGCTCACGGGCGTTAAAAGGTTTGACAATATAGTCGTCCGCTCCAGCTTCCAGTGCCTCCAGCCGGCTATGCTCATCGCAGCGACCTGATACCACAAACACGGCTGTATCACCTGCGGCGGCCAGTTCTTTTAGAAGTGCCAGTCCGTCACCGTCGGGCAAATTGAGATCCAGTAGCAACAAGTCGAACTTCTCGGAGGTAGACAGCACCCGAAAACTGGCAAGGTCGGGTGCCTCCAGTACTTGATAGTGCATTAATGACAGGAAGTCTCTGAGTACGGCACGCAGGGCGGCATCATCCTCCAGCACTAGAACTCGGTATGTTGGCGTCGCATTCATAAGCCGGCCTCCGCGCTTTGTGTCGGTGGTGGAAATAGCAGGTTAAAAGTAGTCCCGGTGCCGAGCGTGCTGCTGATCGTCAAGATCGCATTGTGCATACGCACAATGCGATCAACGATATACAAGCCCAGTCCCATTCCCGGTACGTTAGTGGCGGTGTCCGCTCGGAAGTATTTGTCCAGTACCTGACGGAGTTCTTCCTTATTCATGCCACATCCCTGATCGCTGATCTGTATGCTTATTGAATGGTCTGGGTGTTGCTCCCCAATTACATAAATAGATGAATTTTCTGCTGAGTACTTTACGGCGTTGTCAATAATGTTATTTAGCATGGTGAGAAGCAGGTCGTAGTCGCCTTGTATGTGAAGGTGCTCATCGCATACAGCTGAGAAACTCCGCTTTCCAGAGGAGATCATTTCCCCGTAGCTGATACTGTTGTGCAGTAGTTCGCTGACTTGAATAAATCTTGCATTTTTGCGCCACTCTGCGCTGTCAAGTTTGTCTTCGCGCAGTGCTTGATTTATGACTGCCGCCATTCTTTCGCTAGCATGCTGTATTCGTTCGCAGTTCGTTGTGGCGTGTACTTCCGGTGTGCGTGGATCGCTGGCGATAAGGTCGCTGGCCATCTGAATAACGGATAGCGGGGTGCGGAACTCGTGAGCCACCATGCGCAGAAACTGTCTTTGCTCCAGTGCTGATTTTTTTTCCGCGTTCAGGGCAAGCGAAAGGCGAGAGTGTGTTTTCTCCAGGTCAATGGATTTTTGCTTGCTTATATCTAGTTGCTGCTCAAGATTCTGGTTGGCTTGATCCAGTTCGAGCGTTCGCTGACCGACCAGGTTTTCCAGGAGTTTTTCTGACTGGCGTATGCTTGCTATTGCTGTCTCTCCGGCGTTCCGCATGGTTTTTTCTAGTTGTACATATTTGGTCGCCAGCGTAATAAACATTATCCCTATATGAATCAGAATAATGACTATAAAGTTATTTTCAGAAAGTATGTTCGGCCCGGATAGTCCGAATACCCATACCAAACGAACAAGCAAGCCCGCTGCAATAACGCCAAAGGCGCTGGCGTACATGTAAGCAATGACTCCAATTTCCTTGCGCAGGAAAAGAGTGGCAGCAGGGATGGAGATAAATATGGCTGCGAAAATCATCCAGTAAAATGGGATGCTTATAGCGTAGAGCCCAAACATCATTGGTATCAGGCCGACGATTGCGGCCAGATATGAGGCGCGAATCAGTGATTTTTCTATCTTTGGGTAATAAGTCTTCAGGTTGGTGATTTTGCTAAACAGAATGATCAGGCTTACCAGGCCTACGGCTTGAAAGATCACCTGGAGCCATTCCAGGTGCAGCGGTGTTTTCGGTAAAACAATAAAATGAATTATGCCTTCGATTTGAGCAATGAGAAATGTATATGACATTGCGTAGAGTAGGAAATACAGATATACAGACTGTCTTAGAAAGGCAAGAAACAGCAGGCTTAAAGCACACACTAAAATGCCAGTACTGAGCAAGGCGCCGTACAGGAACATGACGCTGGCAGATTGGCCTGCAAATGCATCGCTCTCCCAAAGTGTCAGATTTGCAGCGATGCTGCTGGTGCTTTGCAGCTTGACGTAGAACGTCGCCTGTCCTTCATTTAGATGAGGGAGCTGGTAAAGGGGGTGGCGCCAGGGGATGACTCGTTGATGCCAGGGCTCCCGGTCGCCCTGAATGCCAAGATCTTGAATCTGACCGTTCTGTACGCTGAATAATCTGACGTGGTCGAGAAATGAAGGGGAGATGCCAAGCAGTCTGGGGACGTGCTCGATTTCCTGAGATGTCACGGCGAAGCGAATCCATATGGTGTCGCTTGTGTAGCCAAAGCTTGGCAGTCCTGCCGCATCAGTGAACATGCCCTGACGATCACTAACGATAATGTCATCAATGCTCATGTTCCCGCTGCCGTCACGATACCAGGCCAGACTCCCAGACAATGACTGGTATGGCTGACGGCCGTCGATTGTCAGCGTGGTTGCAGTTGACCAAGGCGAACCCAGCAGCATCCAGACAAACATCAGCGTGCCTGCAAGACGACTTGCGGCCAGACGTGTGTGATCCAGATGTTGGGCCATATCAGCTTCCGGGCATGTGTTGCAATTTATATTCCAAGAACCATGCCAATCTGATATCAAGACCGGATTCTCCGATCAAGCCCTTGGTGGCTCCAGTTTACTTCAATAAATTCAATTGGTTGGAGGGGTATTCGGAAGCCCGCCTAATGGCGTGGATCTTCACAGAGAGGTGGCCAAAGCGATGGCTTGTGCGCACTGCGTCACATTATGACAGGTGGTCGTGTTTTTCAGGTGAACATAGCAACAAGGGGCCGGCAGGCCCCTTGTTGGTGTTTCCGCTTTGCCATGGCTAGAGGGCGGTATTACGGCAGCAGGTGCTGCACCGCATCACGCTCTTCGGCCAGCTCTTGCTCGGTGGCTTTCATGCGCTCGCGGGAGAACTCGTTGACTTCCAGGCCCTGAACGATCTCCCAGTCGCCGTTCTTGCAAACGCAGGGGAAAGAGTAGATCAGGCCTTCCTGGATACCGTAGGAGCCATCGCTGTAGATGCCCATGGAAACCCAGTCGCCTTGGCTGGTGCCCAGCGCCCAGCTGCGCATATGGTCTACCGCCGCGTTGGCTGCGGAGGCCGCTGAAGAGGCGCCGCGGGCTTTGATAATGGCAGCGCCACGTTGCTGTACTTCTGGGATGTAGGTGTCGGCATACCAGCTGGCATCCACTTGATCTACGGCAACCTTACCGTCCACTACACAGTGGTGCAGATCCGGGTATTGGGTGCTGGAGTGATTGCCCCAGATGGTCATTTTGTGGATATCGTTGATGCTCTTGCCCAGTTTGGTTGCCAGCTGCGCCATGCCACGGTTGTGGTCGAGGCGGGTCATGGCGGTGAACTGACGTGGGTTGATATCCGGCGCGTTACGCTGGGCGATTAGGGCATTGGTGTTGGCTGGATTGCCGACTACCAGCACCTTGATGTCACGGCTAGCCACTTCATTGATGGCCTTGCCCTGTACTGAGAAAATGGCGGCATTAGCCTCCAGCAGATCCTTGCGCTCCATGCCCGGGCCGCGCGGACGGGCGCCGACCAGCAGGGCGTAGTCCGCATCTTTGAAGGCTACTTTCGGGTCGTCGGTCTGAACAATGCCGGCGACTAGCGGGAATGCGCAATCTTCAAGCTCCATGGCTACGCCTTTCAGCGCCTCCAGGGCCGGAGTGATTTCCAGTAGCTGCAGAATCACCGGCTGGTCCGGGCCGAGCATGGAACCGGAGGCAATACGGAACAACAGGGAATAGCTGATCTGGCCGGCGGCACCGGTAACGGCTACGCGAACGGGAGCTTTCATTAGGATCTCCTTGTGAAATCGCTTGTGGCGGTAGTGGTTTCCTGACCGGCAGGGTGGCGCCGGTCGGTTAGGCGGGGCGCATTATAAAGAAGCCGGCGGCGGATGGCACGGTCCGTTTCGTGAGACGAACCCGCCAGCTATCTGGATTGTCAGGCGAGCGCTTTTTCGCCGGCCTCAAGGGTCTGGAAAATCAGGGTATTGATGGTCATCGGGCCGACGCCGCCGGGCACCGGGGTCCAGGCGCTCGCCCGGTCCTTGAGTGGGGCCAGCTCAATATCACCGACGCCACCGGGGTGGTAGCCCGCATCAATCACCACGGCGCCGTCCTTGATCCATGCCGCTTTGATGAATTCCGGTTTGCCGACAGCGCCTACAACGATATCGGCGCGACGGATATGCTCGGCCAAGTCTGTGGTACGGCTATGACAGATAGTGACGGTGGCGTTGGCGCCGAGCAGCATCATGGCCATGGGTTTGCCGAGAATGGCACTGCGGCCGACCACCACGGCATGCTTGCCCGCAAGTTCAATATTGTGGTGCTCAAGAAGGCGCATGATGCCCTTCGGCGTGGCGCTGCCATAGGCAGGTTCACCCATGCTCATTCTGCCGAAGCCGAGGCAGGTTACCCCATCTACATCTTTTTCCAGTGCGATGGCGTCGAAGCAGGCGCGCTCATCAATCTGTTCTGGCACCGGGTGCTGGAGCAGAATGCCATGCACATCCGGGTCACTGTTAAGCGAGTGAATTGCCGCCAGCAGCTGTTCTGTGGTGGTGGATTCCGGCAGCTCAATCTTGCGTGAGCCAAGTCCAACACGCTGGCAGGCATTGCCCTTCATCTTTACATAGGTGGCAGAGGCGGGATCAGCACCTACCAGAATAGTAGCGAGGATCGGTGTCCGGCCGTCGCCCTGTGCTTTCAGCTTTTCCACCCGGATACGCATCTCGTCTTCAAACTGCTGGGCCAGGGTCTTACCGTCGAGAATCAGGGCTGTCATGCGTACTCCGCAAATGGTCAGGGTAGGGAAGGGCCGGCAGGGTCCGGTGCGGGCGCGATTTTCGCACGCTGCTGCCATTGGCGCAAAAGCGCACAAGCAGCTGGCGCTTTTCCGCGCAATCATTTCCACTTGGTGGGCTTTTTCGTTGACGCTCCCAAGGGCCGCGAGTAATATGCCGCCTCGCTCGAGCAGCTAGCTCGGGGTGTAGCGCAGTCTGGTAGCGCGCCTGCTTTGGGAGCAGGATGTCGGGGGTTCGAATCCCTCCTCCC
>JARGPU010000001.1:0-6483 GCA_029210325.1 Alcanivoracaceae bacterium
TTCGCGTCTTCGCCATCGATCGTGACAAACGGGATATCCCGCATGTCCTTGCGGCCTACGAGGTCGGCCTCAACTACCTCTTCAACAAAGCCTCGAACCTGCTTCTCGACCGCCTTAGGCCATTCGTTCGGTATGTCGTGGCTGCGCAGTGCTACGTCGATTTCCAAACCTGGCGTGCTGCTGTCGCCCAGCACCTCGGCAATGCGCGCGATCGCCTTCCGGCGCCGCGTCGGGTATTCCACGATCTCCGCCACTACAAAGTCGCCATCTTTGGCGTTACCCGCACTCTGGTCCGGAATCAGTATTTCGTGCGAGATGCGCTTGCTGTCTGGCACCACCACCCCAAAGCCCTGCTCGTGATAATAGCGGCCTACGATCTGCGTGAAGCGGCGCTGCAAAACCTCGACAATCGTGCCTTCTTTGCGGCCCCGATTATCGACACCTGACACCCGCGCCAGCACCTTATCGCCATCGAACAGCGTCTCCATCTCGCGCGCACCCAGAAACAGGTCCTCAGAACCGTCTTCTGGAATGAAGAACCCAAACCCATCTTTGTTGCCCTGAATGCGACCCTTGATCAGCTCCATGCTCGACGCAAGGCCATACATTCCGCGGCGATTGCTAATGATCTGCCCGTCGCGGCTCATCGCGATCAGTCGCCTGCGTAGCGCTTCGATCTGCTCGTCCGAGACTAGCTTTAGGCGCTCGCACATCTCGGCATGTCCAAGCGGCTCGCCTGCTTCTTCGAGGTGCTCGAGGATAAATTCACGGCTAGGAATCGGGTTTTCGTAGTTCTCAGCTTCTCGAGAGGCGAAGGGGTCTTTGGCAGATTGCTTGCGAGGGGAAGATTTTTTGCTGCGGGGCGTGCTGGGGCTTGCGCCGGTCTTGATAGATTTTGGCATTAAATAATTTCTACAATGAATGAGCAGTCAGTATACACCTCGAGCCAAGGCGTGTCTGTGACAGTGCTGCCACATCGATTGAGCGCAATTCATTGCAGTTAGAGCCAGAACCTAGCGCCGACGGGGATTGACAGCAATCGGGCCGCTCGTTAAAGTTGCGCTCCGGTCGACGGTGCCTCCCCATCTGCATCTCAACAAGGCCGAATTGCCCAGGTGGTGGAATTGGTAGACACGCTAGCTTCAGGTGCTAGTGCTCGAAAGGGCGTGGAGGTTCAAGTCCTCTCCTCGGCACCAATTACGAAAGGCTCCCTAACGGGGGCCTTTTTTGTTTCTCGGTTGAACTGCCGCTAGCCCCTCTAACTCCCTCCCCAACATAAAGACGGGCCCCAAAGGGCCCGTCTTTATGTTGCAGAAGCACTCTCTGATCAGGGATTAGCCTCAGCCTCTTCCTCATCTCGGATCTGCTGAAGCCGCTCCATCTGCTCACGACCCAGAATAACTTCCTGACCAGGCTCGATCAGATCCGGGTTGTCGATATGCGGCGTTGTCAGCCACCAGATTTCTTCCCAGCGCTGTGCATCGCCCAGGAACTCCTCAGCCAGATCCCAGAGGGTGTCCCCGCGGCGAACCACAAACTCACGGAATGGCTCCTCTTCAGGCTTGTCCAACACTACGTTGCCGAACGGAGAGTCATCCACCACCCATAAGGCGGTCAGTGGCTCCGGCTGACCCGGTACGAAGGAGATCAGCTGCAACGCATTATCAGTGCCATGGGACAGTGCCACACCAGCCTGAGCAGGACGACGCTCCAGCTCACCGTAACCAGCCATCACATAGGCCGATAGATCTGGCCCAGTGCCAGAGACAAACTTCGGCTCCAGGTTGCCGCCGATCTGCCAGCTGTTGAAGGTGATCAGTCCTGGGGTCAGGCGGATCTCTTCAAAGCGCTCAGCGGTGCCCACCAGATTCACCGAGGTGGCGTAGCGGTCGTAATCACCCGCGCCAAGGCGCATCAGATCACCAACCACAACACGCAGCGGCTGCTCTCGCGGGGTGAGACCTTCCACGCCCTGGGGCGCGACAGTGCCACCTACGGTGCCGTTGACTGCGCGCAGCTCCATGGTCTCAGTAGCGACCACATGAACCAGCTCCTGCTCCGGCAACAATCCGGCGTCGTAGTCCACCGCCCAGCCCGACTCGATTGAGTCAGCAGCAATCAGGCGTACATTGACCGCCTGCACTGCCGGCGCTGGAATATTCGCCGGGTTGTCGAGGAACAAAGGATCGTTGGTCAGCTCAGTGATCAGGTTGTCAAAGACATCCTGACGACCCAGCACAATGCGACCGCTGATTTCGTAGGTCTGCGCACCATTGCCGAAGTCGAACGAGTAGGTATCACCCGCTGCCTCGCCAGTGGTGTACACCACCACGTCACCGATACCGTTGCCGTTGGCATTGCCGGTTACGTTGTACAGGATCACGTCACCCTGCACAGCGGTACCGCCTTCAGCCAGCACCACATCGCCGGTGATGTTGTCTGCGCCAATCAGCACGCTGCCATCAGCGATGATCGCGGTATCCGGATCCATTACTACGTTACGGGCGGACAGGATCACCAGATCACCTTCGGCGCCAAGGCCCTGGGTCACAGTGAAGGTCGCCGCATTGGTAAAGATCACATCAAAGCCAAGGCCAGGGCTTAGCAGTACACGACCTGCTGCGCTCTCGTCCGAGTCGATAATGATGTCACCACCACGGCCCTGCAGTTCAACAGAACGGTCTTCCTGAACCACTAAACTGCCGTCAATCAGCACGTTGCCGAAGATCGACGCCGTACCGGTTACCGGAGTGCCAACGTTCTGGGCCACGAAGGTGACACCGGAGTCGACATAAATGGTACCGGCGTATTCGGTGCCGAATTCACCGGCACGTACTTCGATGGTCAGATCAGCAGGCAGCGACAGCTGACCGGCTTCAACATTATCCACGAAGCGGATGCTGCCATCGTGGGTGGTGTTAAGGCCGTCATCCTGACGCAGGCTGATCACCCGCGCGGTGCCGGTGGTAAACAGACCGAACACGTTTTCCTGCCAGCCCGCTGCACCCAGACCCTGGAAGAAGGTATCCAGATCCGCAATCCAGCTCGGTGCCGGATCACCCTGACGATCAATGATGATGGTCTCGAAACGAATCGCCTCATCCACCAGCGTGATGTCACGGCGGCTCAGCTGCAGATCCAGATCGGCGTTCTCGCCACCGGTGCCCGGAGTACCGCCAACCGCCACCTGATACAGACCGGTGCCGATGACGTTCAGGCTATCAACGGTTGCGCTGACGCCCAGATCACCACCGGTAATCAGAACCAGCTCATCTGCGGTCAGGCCAAGGCCATCACCCACCTGCTGGAAGCGAGTCGCATCACCGTTGCGGAAGGCACCACGGGCCGCCTCAAGACGCATCCACTGGGCAACCAGATTGACGTCATTAGCATCGCCTGCCTGGGCTTCGTTCAGAGTCAGGTCACCGTTCACTGCCAGCAGCTGCAGGTTACCGTCGAACTCAACGCCGCCGCTTTCGGTAGCGAACTCCAGACCCAGAGCGCGCATCGCTTCAGTGCTGCGCACCCAGACCGAGGAGCCGTTGCTGGCGTCAGCCAGTGGCAGGTTGAAGACCACATCCACGGAGCCGTCAGTGGAGGTGTTATCGATGGCCACGGTTCCGGCTTGCGCCAGGAACACCTGAATATCGTTCTCCACCTCAGTGATCAGACGCTGTTCATTAGTCGGATCAGTGAACTGAGCCGCTGCGGTCACACCAATAGCGTCATTGGCGCTGGCGATCAGCGTATCGGCAATCACGTTCACTTGACCGGCCAGGTCAGGGCCCAGATTGTCATTCAGGATCTGGCCACTGGCAGTCAGCGTCACGGCGTTGCCGTCCGCAGAGACACGCTGCAACAGGATGTCGCCGTTGTCAGCAATCATCTCGATGTCACCGGCCATGGCGATGATCTGGTTCAGATCAGGAGCGATCAAAGTCGCGCCGGTCTGATCGATACCACCGTCACGGGCACGCAGCAGGATGTTGCCTACGAATGAACGCACTTCATTAGCGACCAGAATATCGTCCGCTTCCACATCAATCTCAGAGCGCGCCTGAATGCCAGTCAGCTGACTTGCCGGCATAAAGACGGCACTACTGTCGATGCCTACGCGGTTGACATTAATGGGCGCGACGAAGCCGATCTCCAGATCATCGGTTTCCGACAGGTAGACATTACCCTCAAGCGCTTGCGCAGCAATCACTTCAACGGTTGTCTCAAGCGGCCCGTTATTCGTGCCACTCACTTCGCCGATGCTGTTATTGAGGCCACTGCCCGCCACTAGCTGAGCGTTGGTGGCAATCACATCCACATCGGTTTCACCATTGTCGATGATGCTGGCACCGGCGGTGATTTCCACATCCGCGCCGCTCACGCTGGCGAGCAGAATGTCAGCACTGGCCTCGTAGCGAATATTGTCTACGGCGGTGCTGATAGCACCGTCAGTCATCGCGATATCACCGCCCTGAGCCTCAACATCCAGAGTACCGCCAACCGTCACATCACCATCCGCAGACTGAGTGACATTGGCGCTGGCCAGCAGACTGGCGTTGCCGCCCGCATCCACCGTTGCGTTGATGGCAAGATCACCACTCTGGGCATCCAGCAACAGATCAGCGTTGGTAGCGTCAACCGCATTGCTCACGGTAATACCGCCGGCCACTGCTTCAACCTTCAGGTTCTGGGCAGCGATAGCGCCTTCAAGCAGCGCACCCGGGTTCAGGGTAAGGCCCGCATTCAGACCAACGCTGTTTACATCGATAGCCGCGACAGAGCCAATATCCAGAGCATCTGTTTCGCTGATGTAGATATTGCCCGTGCCAGCAGTCGCCGCCAGTGTGGTCACCGTGGTTTCCAGCGGACCATTGTTGGTGCCGGCTGCCTCACCGATGCTGGCGCCTGCGCGCAGCTGGGTAGTGGTTGCAACCACATCCACATGGGCATCGCCGTTGTCGATGATGCTGCCGGTGACATCTACCAGCACGTCGCTGGCTGCCAGACCGCCAATCAACAGATCCGCGCCAGAACCATAGAACAGGTTGCCGGTGGCGCTGCTCACCGCGCCATCGTCCATGGTGATGGTGCCACTGGCATCGACATAAATGTCGCTACCTGCGGTGATATCGCCATCAGCGGACTGACCCAGAGTGCCGTTGACCACATCGATGGTGGCGTTGCCCGCAGTCGCGGTGACACCAGCATTCAACTGGACGTTACCCGCCTGAGAGCGCAGCAGCAGATCGCCAGCGATGGCAAACACGCCGTTGTCTACCGTCAGGTCGTTGTTGGTACGAATGATGACATCAGTGCCAGCAAACGCTCCCGCCAACACACCGCCCGGCTGGTTAGTGGACGAGCTGTCGATGCCGATACGGAACACGTCAATGGCAGGCACCGAGCCAATCACCAGTGCATCAGTCTCATCGATGTAGATGCCGCCGGTGGTAGCCAGTGCGCCAAGGGTGGCCACAGTGGTTTCCAGCAGACCATTGTTGCTGGCATTGGGCTCACCAATGCTATTGGCCGCCTGAAGCTGAGCGGTGAGAGCGATGATATCCACATCGGCGTCGCCGTTGTCGATGATGCTGCCGCCGGTGCTTTCCACCCGAACATTAGCGCCATTCAGGCTCGCCAGTCGGATGTCGCCGGTGGCCAGGTAACGGATGTTGCCAGTGGCTGCACTGATTGCACCGTCAGTCATGGTGATGTCACCACCCTGAGCATCCACATCCAGCGTACCGCCAACGGTTACATCACCGGCTGCTGCCTGGGTGATCGCGCCACCAGCAATCAGGCTGGCGTTGCCCGCCGTCGCTTCTACCGCGTTATCAATCGCCAGATCACCCGCCGCATCCAGCAGCAGATCGCCGCCCGTTGCAGTCACGGTGTCAGTTACGGTCAGACCATTGGCCACCGTCTCGATCTTCACGTTGTTAGCTGCCAGTACATTCGACAGCGCACCTACCGCAGTCGCCGTGGCAGTGCTGTCCAGACCAATGCGGGTGACATTGAAGTCCGCCACCGTGGTCAGGTTCAGGCCATCCGCTTCGCTGATATAGATGTTGCCGGTGGTGGCTTGCGCCGCCAGCGTGTCCACATCCACGTCCAGTGCATTCGCACCGGCCGCGCCAACATTGGCGCTGGCCAGCAGCTGCAGGTTCGCCGCGATCACGTTAGTCAGGGCCGTGCGACCATCAACAATGCTGCCGTCCTGCGCTTCAACCCGAACATTACCGGTTCCCGCATCCAGCAGACCCAGAGTGATGTCGCCCAGCGAAGACAGGTAACGAATATTGCCGCTACCGGTAGAGGTGCTCGACGCATCCGCGTCCATGGTGATTACACCACCAGCTTCCACATCCAGATTGCCGCCAACAGTCACATCACCGGCTGCTGCCTGGGTGATCGCGCCACCAGCAAGCAGACTGGCGTTGCCCGCCGTCGCTTCTACCGCGTTATCAATCGCCAGATCACCCGCCG
>JARGPU010000001.1:6583-8071 GCA_029210325.1 Alcanivoracaceae bacterium
CACCAGCTTCCACATCCAGATTGCCGCCAACAGTCACATCACCGGCTGCTGCCTGAGTGATCGCGCCACCAGCAAGCAGACTGGCGTTGCCCGCCGTCGCTTCTACCGTGTTGTTAATCGCCAGATTACCAACTGCATCCAGCAGCAGGTCGCCCGCTGTCGCGGACACCGCTTCGTCAACCTGGATGTCGCCGTCAGCTTCAATGAACAGACCCACTGCCGCCGTCGCACCGGTCAGGGCTGCAACAGGATCAGGCAGGGTTGAGCCATCCAGCGCATCAATGAAAGGCACGTCGAAGGTCGCCACTTCACCAATGATCAGACCGTTGTCGCCCACAAGATAGGCACTACCTGTGGCACTGGACAGCGCCAGAGTACCGGCATCGATTTCGATGGCATCAAGGTTAGAGCCAATGTCGTTACCGGCAACAAGCTGCAGGTTATTAGCCGAAGCATCGATATCGGTGTCACCGCCATCAATGATGGCACCCGTTGCCTCGATACGCAGGTTATCGGCACTGATGCCGCCCAGCGTGATGTCGCCGCCAGCCTCAACGCGACCGTTACCGACCGCCGTTGCTGTAGCACCATCCGCCATAACGATATTGTTTGCAGCAACCAGGCTAATGTCGCCATCCGCCGCCGCGCTGCCATTCACAGTGAAGGTCAAATCACCCGCCGCGCCAGCCTGCTCAATGTCGATCAGCGCTGCGCCGACCACCGCTGCATCAATCAGGATGCCGCCGTCGTCAGTAAACAGGCCGAGGTTACCAGTGTTGGCCGTCACCGCCTGACTCACCGTCAGATCACCGGTTTCGGCCAGCACCAGCGTTGTTTCTGCCGTCAGGCCGTCAGTAGTGTTAGCCAGCAGATCGGTCACCGAACCGATGGTCAGGGCCTGACTGTTGATAAAGGCCACTGTGCCATTGACGTCACCCGCCACGGTATCAATCTGGTTCACGCCTTCCGTGATCAGATTGAAATCGCCGGTACCTTCGAGCAACAGCTCAGTAGCGACCAGACCACCATGGGTCGGCAGGGTGTCAAAGTTTTGCTGTACACCGGCGCCGGCGATCAAGTGGATCAGGCGATCGTTGGCAGTCAGCACACCTTCGTTCAGTTCAATGTCTGCAGCCGCGTCCAGCAGCACATTACCGGTCGCGGTCATGTCTGCATTCTGCGCGATGCTGTTGGTGGTGATGCTGATATCGCCGATGTTAGCGGTCATCACGCCATCCACCGTGGTGGTGCCAGTACCCGCCGATTGAGTAATAGTGCCGGCGGTAACCGCTGCCAGATCTACATTGGCTGCACTGGCAATGGTCAGGTCATTGAGCGGAGTGGTAGCGCCCACATCAGACTGCAGATCAACGTTGCCCGCACCCGCGGTCAGCGTCAGATCAAAGGTGCCGTCCACCGTATCGGTAAAGGTAATGTCGCCATCGGCGGTGCTGCTATCCACAGACACATTGGTGGTCAGATCCACCG
>JARGPU010000001.1:8171-10025 GCA_029210325.1 Alcanivoracaceae bacterium
GCAGCCGCCTGCAGATCAATGGCGCCCGCACCCGCGGTCAGCGTCAGATCAAAGGCACCGTCCACGGTATCGGTAAAGGTGATGTCGCCATCGGCGGTGCTGCTATCCACAGACACATTGGTGGTCAGATCCACCGGACCGTCGAACAGGGCATTGCCACTCTGGGCAATATAGTCCGCACCGTTCAGGTTGATCTGGTCCGCCACCACATTGATGTCAGCCGCAGTCACGCTGTCCAGGTCGGCAGTCGCTGCAGAGATCACGGCAAAGTTCGCCAGCGCAGCCGTCGCACCCGCAGCCGCCTGCAGATCAATGGCGCCCGCACCCGCGGTCAGCGTCAGATCAAAGGTACCGTCCACCGTATCGGTAAAGGTAATGTCGCCATCGGCGGTGCTGCTATCCACAGACACATTGGTGGTCAGATCCACCGGACCGTCGAACAGGGCATTGCCACTCTGGGCAATATAGTCCGCACCGTTCAGGTTGATCTGGTCCGCCACCACATTGATGTCAGCCGCAGTCACGCTGTCCAGGTCGGCAGTCGCTGCAGAGATCACGGCAAAGTTCGCCAGCGCAGCCGTCGAACCCGCAGCCGCCTGCATATCAATGGCGCCCGCACCCGCGGTCAGCGTCAGATCAAAGGTACCGTCAACCGTATCGGTAAAGGTAATGTCGCCATCACCAGCACTGGTGTCGACCGCGGAGTCCGCTGTCACGGTAGCCGCATCATTGAACTGAATGTTGCCTGCCGTGGTGGTGACGTCCGCACCGAGGTTAATGGCAGTAGTGCCATTCAGCAGAACCGTACCACCGGCATCAATATTGCCATCGATATTCAGGGATGCGATTTCTGCATCCAGAGTCACATTGCTGTTGGCGTCAATGCTGGTAATGGTCAAGTTTGAAGTGGACTCGGTGATGCTGACCGCACCAACCGGGTTGAGGTTGCTACCAATGGTGTAGTCGGTGTCGCCCGCGCCATCATCAAACAGGGTCACGTCGAGCGCACCGGTCACGTCAACCGTGTCCGCAGAAACGCCCAATGCCTGACTGCTACCGATGTTGCCAGTGGCGGTCATGGTCAGAGTGCCGATGTTGGTCAGACCGATCGTGGTAACAGCCGCCGCGTTATCAATCGTGGAGCCGAGCAGCGTTACATCAATCATGTTGATGCCGAAGTCGGCGCCGTCAGCCAGAATCGCGTTGCCGGTATTGTCCAGCTCAAGATCCGAGGTCGTATCAGCCAGCACCAAAAGATCTTCGTTGCTGAGATTGATCTGACAGCCGACAGCGTCACCGAGGCACAAGGAGCCCGGGCGGCTGAAGATCAGATCGAAAATACCCGCACCGACGGTCATGGAGCTGCCAGTCAGGAAGTCAAAATCTGCACCGGTGATGGTGAGGTTACCGCCACTGGTATTGATGGAGCCGGTCGCAGCAAGCGTGAACAAGCCGGTACCAGTCGCTACACCATCACTGTCAGCGTCAAACGTAATATCGCCACCTGCAGTACTTACCGCGCCATCCACGGTCATACCTGCCTGCGCAGAAAGATCGATGGTGCCCGCACCGTCAGTAGAGACAGTAGTGAACGTTACTTCACCCGCGCCGGTCTGGGTAAAGCTAATGTTCCCGCCAGTCGTGGTCAGGCTGGAAACAGAAGTCGCAGCGCCGGCGTCATTGGCGATATCAATATCACCTGCAGCCGTATCCGCGGCGATGTCAGTTGCCTGAAGATCGCTCAAGACAATGCCAGCCTGTGCATTGAAATCGGCCGAAACCGTGACAATCAGGGTATTGCTGTCGGTGATGCCACCGGTGGTCGCCGTAGCGTCCAGGGTGCCAGTCACTGTG
>JARGPU010000001.1:10125-1546645 GCA_029210325.1 Alcanivoracaceae bacterium
CGCTGTCGGTGATGCCACCGGTGGTCGCCGTAGCGTCCAGGGTGCCAGTCACTGTACCTTGCAGACTCAGGGCCGCGCTGTTGGTGATCGCTGTGTTGCCGCCGGCCGTCACCGTGACTGCGCCGCCAAAATCGTTATCGGCCAGCGTCAGGTTGATGATGCCCGCGCTGGTAAGGCTTGACGTGCCGGTTACGACCAATGGAGCGCCGGGAGATACCTGTGTAATCGTACCACCGGTGGCACTTAGGGTACCGAAGGTACCACCTCTCAAATCCAAAGCGCCGACGGAATTGGCCGTCAATGATGTCGCACCCACTGTGGTACCGAGAATATTCATATTGCCGGTATCATCATCGAATGCGACATTGCGATGCGTACTGCCAACACCGGTTTCAAACAAATTCACGGCGCCGAAATCGTTGCCTGCCAGGTTCAGCGTGGTATCGACGTCTGCCGCAGTGGCATAGATATTGGTGAATTGGGCTACCAATGCGGCCGCTTGCTCCACTGAAGTTGAAGCACGGGCATTAATAATATTGTAAGTGCCACCGCCAAGCGTGATCGCCGTGCCTGTCACATCAAGGATATTGGCATCGCCAGATACAGTGATGGCATTAGTGTCAGAAACCAACACAGTGTTGGCGCCAACATTAGCAACCGAGACGCTGCTGAAGTCGTTAGAAGTACCGTTCAGGGAGATATTCGCGCCAGTACCCACATCGACAGTGGTCAACCCGGTGGCAGAAATACCGGTACCGCCATTCTGGGTAATCGCATCACCGGAAGTAGTGATATCCAGGGTGCCGGTTGCAGTGATGCCGCCGAGCGCCAGAGCACCGCCTGAGGCCACTTCGATATTCACGCCGGACAGGGAGCCGCCAGCACCAAACAGAACGGTGCCGATACCATCAGGCACGAGTAGGCCGAAATTATCCACCGCGCTGAGGTCCGCATCAGCGATAACATCGATATTGTTAGCGGCAACGGCCGCCTGTACCTGAACACCATTCAGGGCGTTGAAATCCAGATCACCGGTGGTAGTCATGGCCGCATTGATAACAACACTGTCGCCGGTGTAAGCGGTGATGCTCTCATCGATATTGACGATGCCGTTAAAGAACAGGTTTGAGCCCGTCCGCAACAGCAGCGCATCATTAATGTCCGCCGCACCAAGCGCACCCACAGTAATATTGCCAGTGTTGGCATCACCAATAGATATCTGCGAGAAACCATCAGTAAAGTTGGTGCCGAACTGACCAATGGGCAGGTTGACATCAAAGGCGCCAGGCAGGGACGGAACAAGGCCGATTGTGTTGCCGCTGGTGAACTGGCGAATCGTCAGTGTTCCACCCGCTGCGGTGAACGAGGACAGCGCATCGACAAACTCCAAGTTGCCATCCAGAGCCACTTCGATGGAACCATTAGCTCCTGCGTTAACTGTGCTTCCACCATCCAGATAGACACCACTGACGTTAGCGCCACTGGACCACTGGGAGTTGATGTTAATGGCGCCACCATTGGAGGCAATCTGCGATGCGCCCTGCAGAACAAGACCCCAATCTTCGCTGTCGCCATTGATGGTGATATCCCCGCCACCGGCCGCTGTGCTTTGTATAGTGGCAGCATTAACCAGACCCATGCCCCAAGTACTCAGAAGAGACGGAGAGTTATGAGTCCCGTTGAATGTCAGAGTGCCGCTACCTGTGGTCTCCACGGTAGCGCCGTCAACCAGAATTCCCTGAGAGTAGCTGCCGCCGTTGCTGGTGCCGCTAACAACCACGTCGCCCGTGGCCGTGCTCAACCGGGTTCCTGCGCCGCTGAATTTCACTCCGGCCTGAGAGGTGGCCACTGTGCCTGTGGCCGATGTGGCGCCGGTAATGGACACGTTGCCGTTACCAGAAACCAAGCCAGCGCTCAGGTGGACGCCAGAGCCAGAAACAGAAGTGCCATTAAAAGTCAGGTCGCCCGCCCCGGAGTCAATATCACCACCAGCCTGCACCAGAATGCCATGTGCGAAGGTCGGGTCAGTACTTGCCGCAGCATTACCTGTGATGCTGATACCACCACCGTTTGTCGTCTGCACGCTGCCGTTCAGATTGACGCCCAATGAGGTAAAGGAGTTGGCACCGCCGGCCAGAACCTGACCATCTATGATGATCGCGCTGGCCGTTGTGTTAGCGGAAGTCAGTGAACCGCCAGCGGTAATTTCGACGCCCTGCGAATTGGCTCCCGCCTGACCATTACTGATGCCGTTTATAGTGATAGTACCGGCGCCGCTATTCACGGCACCATTAACGGAAACCCCGTAGGCAGCCGCAGCGCCAACGCTGGTGTCATCGCTCTGACCGCGCAGGGAAATATCTCCACCAGCGGAGTTGAGTGAAGACCCGGAAACGATGTAAATGCCGCGGCTGCCGCCGAGACTGGTATTGCCGTAGGCATAGCCCACAAGCGGATCAGCACCGCCACCCAGCACGATATCCCCCCCGTTGCTTGAGAGAGCTACACCATTCACCTGAATCGCACCATCCAGATCGGCGTCACGATCTGAATTAAGGATCAGATCGCCAGTGGTGGTGATATTTGCATTAATTGCAATGTTGCGGTCAGCACGGGCAACAAGACTGCCGCCCGTTGTAATGCTCTGGTTAATAATGATGTCGTTGCCGGCCTCCATGGTCAGATCCGGCGCCATGTTGATGGCTGCATTAACAGTGATGTTATTGTTGGCCTGCAGCGTCACTGCGGCGGTGGTGGCGTCGAGCAAATCATTGGAGATGGTAAAGTCCGACGCGCCACCATCAGCAAACAGGATTTCGTTGTCTGCGGGATCGGTTATTTCGCCATCATTCGCCGCCGGTGCAGCATCAACGATGGTCAAGTTGTTCGGGTCAAGCAGCAATGCACCCAAGTTGCCCAGTGGCGCACTCAGATCGACTGTGCCCCAGAAAGCCAAATTCTCTTTGCCGGACACTTCGGCAAAGCCCCCGTTGCCGCCAGCGGCCCCGCCTGTTGCGCTGATATGCCCGTAATAACGGGTAATGTCGTCGGCCCAGACAATAATCCGGCCGCCATCGCCCAGCTCAAGCGCGTCGGCGCGAATGCTGGCATCGCCGGCGATGAAGGTGCGCGACGCATTGCGTACATCTGCATTGGCACCCTGGAAATCGCCACCTACTAATACTTCGCCACCGCCATTAACGCCAGAAGCATCAATGTCTGCGCCTGCGGCCAAGCCAACCAGATCGCCGAGTACTTTGACAGAACCGCCCTCACCGCCTTCGCTGCCGGAACGGGCATCAATATCGCCACTGACGATGGTAGTGCCGTCTGCATCCAGTGTTACCTCACCACCGCTAACGCTGCCTTCGCCGGCAACATCAATACGGCCCGAGGAATCAATGCTGCCGCCGCTGGCAACAAGGAACACCTTGCCGTCTCGCTCTTCAACACTGCTTGCCTCAATAATGCCTTCGTTATTCACCACCGTGGCAGCCAGATCGCCAGCAGCGCTAGCGGTCATGTAAACGCGACCACCATCAGCAAAAATCAGGTTGTGATTGGAAACCATGCCATCGACTACCGCCTGATCCACTTCCAGACGAATCAAGCCGTCGCCGGTAAAGTCCATGGCGATACGATCACCAGAGGCGAGCGCCACAGAACCAAGACGCGCACTAATGATGCCTTCGTTAATAGCCTGACGACCAAACATAGCCACATAGCCACCTTCAGCAGCCACCAGCTCGCCCTGGTTAATAACGTCAGCACCAGCACCTTCAAACAGATAGTTGCCGGAAAGGAAATCTTCATCGGCCATGTCTAGCGTGGATGCAACGAGGCCGGCCGCATCAACACTGGAACCCGGCGCAAACAAAATGCCCGACTGGTTTACCAGAAAAACCTGGCCGCCGGCATTAATTGAGCCAAAGATGTTGGAAGGGTTATCTCCAACTACACGGTTCAGCACCATGTCGCTTTTTTGCTGCAGGAAATTAACCGTGTTACCAGAGGCAATACTGAAGTCGTCCCAGTTAATCACCACATTCGAAGAATGCTGATCAACAGTCAGCGAGTCCGTATCGCGGAAGATGTCTGCATCACCATGGGTAATATCCTCCCCCGTAGGGAGGTCTACCGCATAGGCACTCATGCTGAGTGACATGGCCAACAAGGTTGGCGCGGTTAGCACCTTCAGGCGGCGGTTAGCAGAGAGAAGGGTTTCCATCTTCCGTTTCATGGCATTTGCCTCTTTTTGGCTGTCAGCCGACTGAATGTCGGAAATACGTGACAGCGCAGTTTTTCTTAAAGTCGTTGTTTTGTTCGTTACTGCAATGATCAGAACCAGTAGATCATTTGCAGCCAATAATTCACTTTGCTGTCGTCGGGCTGATCAACAACTGACTCGCGATCTGCCAGTCGTGTTGCCACTGTCAGGTCTGCGTAGAAAGAGTTTCCGGCGGCAATGCGCATACCGGCACCGACACCATTACGAGTCCAGCTATCATCAGCATTGATGGCAAGAGTCGAGTTAACCTGAGAAGTACCCATGTCAAAAAGACCGTAAACCTCTGCGCGGTTTAGCCATTCATAGCGGTCTTGCAGGCCGGTCAACTGACGGCGCAGTTCGGTCTGAAGAATGACGGCGCTATCGCCCAATGCCTCGGACGGGCGATAGGCACGCACGGCCTGCGGACCACCCAGACTCATGCGCTCAGAGGTATCCAGATCGTCGCCACTGAACTGGCCATCAAAACGAACGCTAGCGCTCCACAGAGGCGCCAGCCGCTGAACACGCTGGGCGCTAAAGTTAAGCAGAGAAAACTTGCCATCGAAGCGTGGCTTGCCAGGCACATTGGAGCCGCCGTCTTCAGCAGTTACGTCAGACAAACCGAAACGCAATGACGCAGAGTAAGTGCTGATTGCGCCACCATGAAATTCATCGCGGTAGTCGCCGGAAACACCCAGATCGAGAATATTCAGAACGTAGTCTGCTTCTTCAATCACAGGAATGATAAATGTCTGGCCAATCTCTCGAACAAAGTTTCGGCTTTCAAATGCCATGCGACCGGTGATGTTGCGGTCACGACTGCGCACAAAAGCATGGGAGCCGTACAGGCTAATCGTGGTTGCAGTATTTTCGATCTCAAGATTCTCGAAGTCCTCGCCAAGCTCAGAAATCAAATGCGAGAAGCTTAGGCCAACACGTGAGGCGGGAGTAAAGACCGGCACTTCATAATGCAGCGCACCATAGAAAGTGTCACCGCTATCAGAAACCATGGGGCGGAAAGTAAGACGATCACCCACATCAAAAATATTATTAATCCCGGCGACCATGCCAAGACGATGCTCGCCGGTAACTGGAGAGCCGAAATTGTTGTAATCAACAGAGAAGTCGAAAGTGCCTTCATCGATGATGTTCAAAACAACATCTGATGTGCCGGTACGCTCACCCGGACGCAGCGCTACTTCAGCGCGAAGGCCAGGCAGGTCATTCAACAGCAGTGCGCCGTATTCCAGATCCGATTCATTAACAATGCCGGTATTTACCAGGCGATCCATGTGCGCGCGCACGCGCTCTTCGGAGATCGGCGAGTCGCCCTCAATCTTAATCGCACCCAGCACGCCTTCGAGCACAGCAATGCGTACTTGACCGTTTTCAACCGCCTGCTCTGGCACATAGGCACGGGCGACAATGTAACCGGCTTCGCGGTAGTACTTGGTAATGCGGGAGGTGGCTTCCAACAGCTGGGTAAAGGTAATGGTGCCCTGCATGTCAGCAATCAAACCTGACAACTCGTCGGCAGGAAAAATTGTGTTGCCTTGAAACAGGAATTCACTGACGTCGAACTTCTTGTCCGCCACCGCGCGCATAGGCGGCTCGTCAGGAATATCAAAGCGAAGTTCTGGGGAGGGACGAAGCGTGTCCGGGCGATCCTGTTCAAACTGACGCTGTTCGGCGCCGGGATCTAATAGCGGAGTGTCTTCGGCATGCAGTTGCGATGAAATCATCATCAGACCGGACAGAACGCCGGCCACTAGCGGCCGCATCATTGCTTTGTTACTCATGAATCCCCCGAGAGCCTGGCGCAGAGGCCTTGCCATCATTAATTCCAACTCATCTCGGGAGAGCAGGGGCTTCATAGAGAACGAAAAAATCCGTTTCCTGCCCTTCCCGGACATTGCTTCCTTAGCTGCCCACCACACCCAAAAACACACGTGCACAGCACACCATGTGGATGGCGGACCCACTAGACCGAAGGACATTAACTCAGGAATGTGACCTTTATCAACTTTTTACATTAGACGGCGTCTCATACCTACTGCCAACTCGCACAGAGCGCCCCCCCGTTCAAAGCCTGTCAGAACGCCGATTTTGTGGCACACTGGGCGCACCACAGAAGCCCATTCCAGCCCCACCCGAAAGACCATAAGGCATTGTTATTAATGAATAAATCAAGGATCAACAGAGCCCACAGCGGACCCCTCAGGCACTTGCTCGGCGCTGCGCTTATGGCTGCCGCACTGACATGGGCAGGGCCGGCGGCTGCAGCACCACCGTCACCTGCGCCAATGACCAACCAGGCCCAGAACAACCGCCCCTACCTGTTGGTATTCCCGGTGATCGTCCTCGGCATCATTGGTGCGCTGGTGATTATTACCCGTAAGAAGTGATGCGGACGGCCGTAGACCATTAAAAAAGGCGCCTATGGCGCCTTTTTTAATGCATTGAACCCCACCAGAGTTACTCGAACGGGTGGCGTAGCACGATGGTTTCATTGCGGTCAGGCCCGGTGGAAATGATATCGATGGGTGCACCGGTCACCTCTTCAATACGCTTGATGTAAGCACGGGCATTGGCCGGCAACTCCGCCAGGGTCTTGGCACCCACGGTGGACTCGGTCCAACCCGGCATATCTTCGTATACCGGCTCCATCAGGGCATAGGAGTCCGCGTCCCAGGCATTGTTGATCACTTCGCCGTCCGCATTGCGGTAACCGACACAGATGGACACCACTTCAAGACCATCAAGCACGTCCAGCTTGGTCAGGCACAGACCGCTGATCGAGTTGATCTGGATAGCCCGGCGTAGACCAACCGCATCGAACCAGCCACAGCGACGGGCGCGACCAGTGGTGGAGCCGAACTCATGGCCCCGCTCGGCAAGACGGCGACCGATATCATCGAACAGCTCCGTCGGGAACGGGCCCGAACCCACTCGGGTGGTGTAGGCCTTGGTGATACCCAGAACATAATCCAGATACAGGGGGCCAAAACCGGAGCCGGTGGCGGTGCCGCCGGCGGTGGTGTTGGAGCTGGTTACGAACGGATAGGTACCGTGGTCAATATCCAGCAGGGTGCCCTGGGCGCCTTCAAACATGATGTTATCGCCGCGACCACGGGCGTCATGCAGAATAGTGGTGACGTCCGCCACCATGGGGCGCATTTCTTCGCCAAAAGCGATGGTTTCATCCAGCGTCTGCTGGAAGTCCACCGGCTCCGCATTGTAGTAATTGCGCAGCACGAAATTATGGTAATCGAGCATTTCGCCCAACTTGGCGGCAAAGCGTTCGCGCTGGTAGATGTCTCCCAGACGCACGCCGCGACGAGCAGCCTTGTCTTCATAGGCGGGGCCGATACCACGACCCGTGGTGCCAATCTTGGCTTCCCCACGGGCTTTTTCACGGGCCTGATCCAGCGCCACGTGCACCGGCAGAATCAACGGGCAGGCAGGCGAAAGACGCAAGCGCTCACGCACCGGCACACCATTGACCTCCAGGCCACGAATTTCTTTCATCAGGGCGTCAGGAGCCAGCACCACCCCGTTACCAATCAGGCACAACACGTTTTCCCGCAAAATTCCTGAAGGAATCAGGTGCAGGACGGTCTTCTTGCCGTCGATAACCAGTGTATGACCGGCGTTATGACCACCCTGAAAACGGGCCACACAGGACACCTGATCAGTGAGCAGGTCAACGATCTTGCCCTTGCCTTCGTCACCCCACTGGGTGCCGAGAATTACAACGTTCTTTCCCATGGCCTGTTTGTCGTCACGGTTGGTGGATTAAAGGGGTTCAACGATCCAACTGCCGGACTGGCTAACCAGCCGACGGTTACAACTTAATATGCGAGCGTCATTATCCGCTCCCGGCAGAGCAACAACGACAGTTTCGCCATCACTGCGCAATTTCTTTACTTGCTCGGCAAAGGCACCATCCAGCCAGTCACCTTCAGCCAGAATGGCACCGTCAACAGAAGCACGGCGCCCATTGGCGAGTAGCCGCAGGTCGGCACTGAAGCCGGTAGCCGGTCGGGCCCGGCCGAATACTTCGCCAATGTGATCATAACGACCACCCTTGGCAACCGGCTCGCTAACGCCATCCACATAGGCAGCGAAAAGGCAGCCGGTGTGATAGTGATAACCGCGCAATTCGCCGGCATCAATGTGCAACTGCACGGCCGGATAGCGTGCCTCAGAAAAAGCCGCCAGCGCATCCAGCTCGTCGATGGCACTGAGCACATCGGCACCAAATGGGGCTAATGTCTCACGGGCCTCAGCCAGCACCTCTCTGCCACCCGCCAGCCAGGGCAGTGCGGCTAGCGCATCACGCAGCTCAGTGGTCAATGACAGCTCGGACAGGAACGCATCAAGCTCGTCACGGGCTTTGCGCAGATAGATATCAGAAAGCGCTGCTTCATCATCAGTGGACAGACCGGCGCGGCGTACCAGCGCCCGGTAAATGCCAACATGGCCCAGATCCAGCGTCACCGGAGCAACCCCAGCCAGCCCCAGCGTATCCAGCATCAGGGCAAGCACTTCTGCGTCGCTCTGCACGCCCGCATGGCCGAACAGTTCAACACCGATCTGGTAAGGGGTGCGCGAGCCGCCGGGCTGGCAGCGGGTACGCACTGCGGTGCTGCAATAGCACAGCCGGGTCGGCGCACTACGGCGCAAACTATGGGCGTCAATGCGCGCTACCTGTGGGGTAATATCCGGGCGAATGCCCATCAGACGACCGCTCTGCTGGTCAGTCAGTTTGAAGGTTTCCCGCTCCAGATCACGGCCGGTGCCGTTAAGCAGGGAATCAAGAAATTCGATCAACGGCGGAAACACCAGCTGGTAACCCCAGCGGGCAAACAGGTCGAGCAGCTCACGGCGCAGCGATTCAATCGCCGCCGCCCGCTCAGGCAGAACTTCCTCGACTCCGTCGGGGAGCAACCACTGTTCTTCGCGATTCATGCCTGTCCGTCGTTCAGTCAAAAAAAGGGCCGGACGTCTGAGTTGACTCAAACGTCCGGCACGCGGCGCGGATTGTAGCACCTGATTGCGCCCGGTCACACCGGCACAATCAGCCCGCTAGACCAGCGGTCAGCGACCGCCGGAGGATTTTTTCAGATAACGGAAAAAGTCGCTGTCCGGCTCCAGTACCAGCAGGTCTTCCGGGTTACCCAGACTGGCGCGGTAAGCTTCCAGACTGCGGTAAAAGCGGAAGAACTCGGCATCACGACCAAACGCCTTGGCGTAGATAGACGCCGCCTCAGCATCGCCGGCACCACGCAGAATCTGCGCATCACGATAAGCTTCAGCCATGATCACCGTGGCCTGACGGTCAGCATCAGCGCGGATACCCTCGGCATCCTCGCGACCCTTGGCTCGATGGCCCGCAGCATCCCGGGCCCGCTCGGCGCGCATCCGGTCAAATACCCGGCCACGCACTTCTTCCGGCCAATCGACCCGCTTGACGCGAATATCAACCACCTCGATGCCAAGGTCCGCCAGGGTACGCTCATTAACGGTCTGCGCCACCTGGTTCATGACCGCCTCGCGCTCACCTGCCACCACGTCATTAACGGTGCGTTTGGAAAACTCGTCACGCAGGGCTTGCTGCACCCGACCATCAACACGCTGCTGGGCTTCCGCCTGAATGCGCATGCTGTCAGTGCTACCGCTGCCAAGCGTGGTGACATAGCGCTGTACATCAGCAATACGCCAGATCACAAACGAGTCCACGTTTAGTACTTTCTTTTCTGAAGTCAGGAACGGCTGGGTCGGCACATCGTGGGTCAGCACTCGACCATCAACCCGGATTACCGACTGCAGGAAAGGCAGCTTCGGATAAATGCCCGGCTGGATATCGCTCTTGATAATCTTACCGAACTGCTTCAACACCGCCTTTTCAGTTTCATTGACGACGTAGTAGGACTCCGAGCCAATTACCAGCACCATGGCGATAAGCGCGAGGAATAGCGTGCTTCTCTGAGACATCAGCGAATCTCCCTTGTGCGGCTGCCATAACCAGTTTGCGGGCGCTCACTTGCCGATGAGGACTTCGGTGCAGCCACGCCACTGGCGCTAGTGGAAGGCTCTGCCAGAGCACGGCTTTCCTTCTGCTGGCGGATCATCTGATCAAGCGGCAGATAGAGCATGTTGTTGCCGGACTTGGTATCGATCAGCACCTTGCTGGCACCACTCAATACCTGCTCCAGAGTTTCCAGATAGAGACGATCACGAGTGATAGCCGGGGCGCGACGATATTCAGTTAGCAAGGCTTCGAAGCGCTGCGCATCACCTTGGGAACGCGCTACCACCTGCTCCTTATATGCCTGCGCTTCTTCGCGTAGACGACGGGCGCGGCCACTGGCATCTGGAATCACACCATTGGCATAGGTCTGAGCTTCATTGCGGAAGCGCTCTTCGTCTTCCTTGGCCCGGGCCACATCATCAAATGCATCACGCACAGCTTCCGGGGCGGCGGTGCGGTCAAGAATCAGCTCAACGATCAGCAAGCCGGTGTTGTATTGATCCAGATATTTCTGCAGACGAGTGCCCACATCAGCGCCGATCCGCTCACGCTCTTCGATCAGCACCTGATCCATGGTGGAAGCACCCACCACCTGACGCAGGGCACTCTCGACCGCATGCTTAAGCACGGCTTCCGAATCAGCCACGCGCAATACATAGGTCTGTGCATCCACCACCTTGTACTGCACCTTGAGGTTTACGCCGACAATGTTTGTGTCGCGGGTCAGCATCTCTTCGCGCACGCTGTGCTCGCGCACCTGATCCACGTTGACCCGACGGAAGGTTTCCACGGGCGGCCAGTGCCAGTTAAGGCCCGGGCCCAAAGTGCGATCATATTTACCGAAGCTAAGCACCACGGCACGATCCTGCTGCTGCACCGTGAAGGCGCCCCAGAACAGATAGAGCAGCACCAGCGCCAGCAGCACGATCGCCACCACGGCACCGCCGCCACCATTAGTGCCGCCGCCTTTACCGCCAAACAGGCCGGAAAACTTGCCGCGCAGGTTCTTCAGTACTTCGTCCAGATCAGGCGGGCCCTGATCACCACCGCCACCCCAAGGGTCTCGGGGCTTGTTTCCGCCAGGTTCGTTCCAGGCCATTGAATTCTCCGCATTTCGCGCTTAGTGAGAGGCTTCGGGATTGTAGG
Source organism: Alcanivoracaceae bacterium (assembly GCA_029210325.1). GTDB lineage: Bacteria > Pseudomonadota > Gammaproteobacteria > Pseudomonadales > Alcanivoracaceae > PGZG01. Next base: position 21,576 of record JARGPU010000001.1, read on the forward strand.
AAGGCTCATTTTCCACTGCAACCTCAGGGTATGCCGTGAAGACATCCTGCTCATCCAGCTGCGCTTCGCGCAACAGGCGCAGGAAGTGTACCCGGTTCAGACGCACTCTGAGTAAAAGATTGCCGTCAGCAGTGGTCTGTTCGGCTAAAACTTCGCCTGCTTCATGTAGCCTGGCCCGCAGCCGACCGGCCGCAACCGCCGGCAGCACAATCCAGCGATCCACCCAATTAGCGGCCAAGCGCTCTGCCATGGCCCGATGCAGTAGCTCGATACCCTCGCCGGTCACCGCCGACAGCCATACCCGCACGGCCAGACCTTCATCGTCTCGATCAATGCGAGGAGGCGTGTCCAGCAGATCGGTCTTGTTGAATACATGCAACACAGGAACTTGATCAGCGCCGATCTCCTCCAGCACCGCATCCACCGCAGCAATATTCTCATCCCGCTCCTCACTGGCGGAATCAGTAACATGGAGCAGCAACCCAGCGCTCAGGGTTTCCTCAAGCGTGGCCCGAAAGGCCTCCACCAGACGGTGAGGCAGGTGCCGGATAAAGCCCACGGTGTCCGCCAGAATAGTCGGCCCGACACCGGGAATACGTACCTTGCGCAGGGTCGGATCCAGCGTCGCGAACAGCTGGTCAGCGACATAAACGTCCGCATTGGTAAGGCGATTGAACAGGGTCGACTTGCCAGCGTTGGTATAACCGACCAGTGACACCAGCGGCGTTTCCGCGCGCTGCCGGGCGCGACGCCCCTGGGAGCGCTGGCTACGGACCTTCTCGACCCGCGCCTCAATAGCGCGGATGCGCTCACGCACCAAACGACGGTCAGTCTCCAGCTGGGTTTCACCCGGGCCGCGCAAACCAATACCACCCTTCTGTCGCTCCAGGTGGGTCCAGCCACGCACCAGCCGGGTCTGCATGTGTCGCAACTGCGCCAGCTCGACTTGCAGGCGGCCCTCATGGGTGCGCGCGCGCTGGGCGAAGATATCCAGAATCAGGCCCGTGCGATCCAGTACCCGAGTCTTTACCACCCGCTCGATATTACGTTCCTGCGCCGGTGTCAGAGCATGATTGAACAGAACCACGTCAATTTCGTGCTCGACCACCAGCTCGGCGATCTCTTCCGCCTTTCCGGAACCGACATAAAGCGCAGCGTCAGGACGGTCACGACGACCAGTAACCTGCAGAATCGGCAGCACACCACTGGACGACACCAGATGGTGGAATTCATCAAGATCCTCCCGGCCGGCACCATCCGGGAGGTCCATATGCACCAGCAGCGCCCGCTCACCAACATCAGTGCGGGTTGCTTCGGTACTGTCAAACAGATCCATCAACAGGCCTCAGCACAAAAAGCCACGCGATGCGTGGCTTTTTGCAGATTCAATGATCGTCGTTTAATGCAATCAATCAGCGTCGTAGTCATCATCCGCCGGCAGGCCATTATGACCCACTGGAGTGGTGGTACGCGGATTGCGCGCCGGCACCACGGTAGAAATAGCGTGCTTGTATACCATCTGGCTGACGGCATTCTTCAGCAACACCACATATTGATCAAAGGACTCAATCTGCCCCTGCAGCTTGATGCCGTTGACCAGAAAAATAGAAACCGGAATACGCTCTTTCCGCAGGGCGTTCAGGAAAGGGTCTTGTAGCGAGTGCCCTTTTGACATGTCAGTAACTCCTTGGATGATCCTTAAAAAATGGGCGCCCAGCAGTTCGGGCAAGTTTTTGCACAGCCTTTCAGCAAAACATGGATCAGCACAGCTATTGGCTTCCAGCCTGCTGCTTGCGGTCAACTAAACACCGAATCCAGCAAGGGCGCAAGCCGGTTTTCCAGCCGCTCAATCAGTTGCGGGTGGTCACTATCGAACCACTCCAGCTCTGGCCACCCTCGCAGCCAGGTGAACTGTCGCTTGGCCAGCTGACGGGTCGCGATAATGCCGCGATCCACCATTTCTTCATAACTATACAAACCGTCGAGATAGTCCCAGACCTGCCGATAACCGACTGCCTTGATGGCGGGCAGTTCCCGATGCAGGTCCCCGCGAGACTTCAGCTGCCGCACCTCTTCCACCAGCCCGTCTTCAAGCATGGTGTGAAAGCGAATAGCAATGCGCTCATGTAGCAGCGCCCGGGAAGTCGGAGCCAGCGCCAGACAAGTCGCAGTATACGGAAAAGCCTGACTAGGATTTTCTTCTGTGTCAGACAATGCGACAGACTTCTGCTTTCTATGCAATGCCGACAGCGGCTCACCGGTCAGGCGATAGACCTCCAGCGCCCGCTGCAGGCGCTGGCCGTCATTGGGCTTCAGCCGGGCAGCTGTTTCCGGATCCACCTCAGCCAGCTGACGATGCACCTCCGGCCAGCCATGTTCACGGGCGATGGCATCAATGGCTTCACGCACTACAGGATCAGCGGCAGGCAAGTCCGCCAACCCCTGCTGTAGCGCCTTGAAATACAACATGGTGCCGCCAACCAGCAGCGGAATCTTGCCGTTGGCATGGATATCGGCGATCTCGCCCAGGGCATCTTCACGAAACCGGGCGGCAGAATAGGGTTCGCATGGATCGAGAAAGCCGAGCAAGCGATGCGGAGCTTTTGCCAGCACCTGCGGCTCCGGCCTCGCCGCACCAATCTCCAGGCCCTGATAAACAAGTGCAGAATCAACATTGATGATTTCCAGCGGCAAGCGCTGCACCAGCTCCACTGCGGCACCGGTTTTGCCAGAGCAGGTGGGCCCCATCAGAAATATTACCGGCGGGTTCGACACCTTAACGGCCCCGCATAAACAGGCGGTCCAGTTCCTTCAGCGACATTTGCGTCCAGGTTGGCCGGCCATGATTGCACTGGCCGCTGCGCTCGGTGGCTTCCATATCACGCAGCAGGCCATTCATCTCGGCAATGGTCAGCTTGCGGTTGGCACGGACACTGCCGTGACAGGCCATAGTGGAAAGCAACTCGTCTAACACCGCCTCGATGCGGCTGCTGCTGCCGTGGCTAAGCAAATCCGACAACACATCGCGGACCAGCGCCTCATGGTTGGCCTCACGCATTAGCGCTGGCACTTCCCGAACAATCAACGTTTCCGGGCCGGCTCGCTGAATAACAAAACCGAGCCGCTGGAACACCTCTGGCGACTGTTCTGCAAAGTCCGCTTCACGACTGGATACCGCCATGGACACCGGCACCAGTAGCGGCTGACTGCGCACCTTGTCTTCCGCCCAGGAGGTTTTCAGGCGCTCGTAGGTGATTCGTTCATGGGCGGCGTGCATGTCCACCAGCACCATGCCATCGGCATTTTCCGCCAGAATATAAATGCCGTGTATCTGCGCCACGGCAAAGCCGAGCGGTGGTGCCACATCGTCGGCCGCGGGTGCGAATGCGGCTGACGACTCTTCCACCCGAGGGCGCAGCAGATCGCCGTAACGGGCAGCCTGCTGGTGTCCTTCACCAGCAAACATCGGCGAACGATTCTGCGGCATGCCCAGCGCCAGACCTGACTGCTGGGACGGCATGGGCTGCGCGGACGACATGGCCACGTCATTGTTCACTACAGAATCATCGGCGCGAGTCGGCTGCGTCTCTGCCCCTGGACGCACCTCGGCGATGGCACGGTGCAGGGAGCGATAGAGAAAATCATGCACCATGCGCTGCTCACGAAAGCGCACCTCATGTTTGGTGGGATGAACGTTAACGTCCACCTGGGCTGGGTCCAGCTCAAAAAACAGAACATAGGCAGGATGACGACCGTGATACAGCACATCCCGATAGGCCTGGCGCACCGCATGACTGACCACCCGATCACGAATTACCCGCCCGTTAACAAAGAAATATTGCAGATCAGACTGCGACCGGGAAAAGGTCGGCAAGCCAAGCCAGCCATGCAGGCGCAAACCACCGTGCTCGATATTGACGGCGATGGACTGCTCCATAAAAGCGCTGCCACACAGCTTGGCAACCCGCTGGGCACGATGGACATCCGTGGTTGCGGCAGGCAACTGATGGATTACTTTCTGGTTATGCATCAAACGAAATGCGGTGGCGAACTCGCTCAAGGCAATGCGCCGAAATACTTCTTCAAGATGATTGAACTCGGTTTTTTCAGCGCGTAAAAAACGACGCCGGGCCGGGGTATTAAAAAACAGATCGCGCATTTCCACGCTGGTACCACGCGGATGGGCCGCCGGCTGCACTTGGGCCGCCATGTCTCGCCCTTCCACCGACACCTGCCAACCTTCCGCACTATCGGCCACATTAGAAGTAAGTGTCAGACGCGACACGGAACTGATTGCCGCCAGTGCTTCACCACGAAATCCCAGCGAGCCAATTGCCTCCAGGTCATCAAGTGTACGAATCTTACTGGTGGCATGACGGGATAGCGCCAGGGGCAAATCATCTGCACCAATACCGCCGCCATTATCCCGCACCCGGATCAGCTTGACGCCGCCCTGCTCCGCATCTACCTGAATTTGATCGGCACCTGCATCCAGAGCATTTTCCAGCAACTCTTTAACCACAGACGCAGGCCGCTCCACCACCTCACCGGCAGCAATCTGGTTGGCCAAACGCGGATCAAGCAACTGGATACGAGACAAACAACACCCCAACTAGAACTTTGCTAAAAACACCAATTAACCCGGCGGAATTCTCAATACCTGACCCGCACGAATCTTGTCGCCACGTAGCTTGTTATGCTCTCGCAGGGAGTTTTCTGAAATATCATAACGACGCGCAATGGAAGAAATTGTCTCGCCACTATTAATCTTGTGGGTGGCAGGACGAACACCACCGCGACTACGCAGCAACGCATAGTAGGTTTCTGGTTTCGGGTGCATCTCAAAATACTTGTGCAGCCCACCGACAATAGCCTTGGCCATTTTTTCCTGATGGGCACTGCTACGCAGATTTTTCTCTTCGGTGCGATTGGAAATAAAACCGGTTTCAACCAGCAGCGACACCATGCTCGGCTCTTTCAACACGGCAAAGCCGGCCTGTTCCACCTTCCTGCGATCGCCATGCAGCTTGGTCACCTGGCCCATCTCTTCAAGAATCATTCTACCCAGCACCAAGCTGTGGGTAAGCGATCCCGAGGTGGTCAAATCCGCAATCACATTAAGCAGCGAATTATTCTCCCGCTCTTCTTTATAGACACCGGCAACCTTGTCCGAGTCGTTAGCGATGCGGGCAAGATAGCCCGCTCTGGCGCTTGTAGAGCCGTGATGGGATAGAGCAAAAACCGACGCGCCATGGGCGCGGGAATCGGTAAAGGCATCCGCATGGATGGACAGGAATACATCCGCATTATATTTGTCAGCAGCGATGCGGCGACGATCTGCCAGTGGCACATAGTAATCGCCAGTGCGTACCAGCACTGCACGCATGCCAGGCTGACGATTGATATGGTCCGCCAACCGCTTGCCTATTTGCAGCACAATATCTTTTTCGCGGGCACCGCTGGGGCCAATGGCCCCCGGATCCTGACCACCATGCCCCGGGTCCAGCGCAACCACCATGGGCCGGAAATCTGCCAGAGTTTCACCCAACGGTGATGTGGAAATAGTTGCCACCTGCTTCGGCGGATCTTCGGGATCCAGATCTGCCAGCAGATCAATAACCAGCCGCCAACCGCTGCCTTCGCTGGGCGCCAACATGGAGGTCTTGGGCCGCTGGGCGCTGGTCAGGTCCAGCACCACCCGCACCTTGTCAGCGGCATGCTGGCCGGTGCGAATTTCCCGTATGGGCGAGTTACGCAAATCCAGCGTGGAGAAATCGAAATTCAGGGCGGCGCCATCCAGATCCACCACAATACGATCCGGATTACCCAGCTTGTTAACGGTGTGCTGAAGGGGGGCCTGCAGATCAAAAACGATGCGGGTAGCGTCCGGTGACTTGCTCATGCGCACCGAATCGATCTGCTGCGCCGCCATTGCCGCACTAGCGGCACAGCACATCAGCACAATCAGCATCCGCAAAAGCCAGTTCGTCATGCCTGTCCGGACTCCGGAAATGTCAGTGTCGCCGCTCGCCCACCGTTGGTCGGTATCAGCGAGACAATCAATGCAGGTTCCGGCAATGCCGCACCGGCTTGTTGCGGCCACTCTACCAGACACAGTGCATCCCGGTCGAAATAGTCACGGCCACCAATCATCTCCAACTCTTCCGGATCGCTTAGCCGGTAAAGATCAAAATGGTAAACCGGCACATCAGCAAACTGGTACGGCTCAACAATGGTATAGGTGGGGCTTTTTACCGCGCCGACATGGCCCAGCGCCCGTAGCCAGCCACGCACCAGGGTGGTTTTACCGGCCCCCAGATCACCCTGCAGCCAGACCACCCCGGAAGTTATCCGTTTTGCCAACGCGGCACCGAGGGCCTCGGTGGCGGCTTCATCGGCAAGCTGAATTGTTTCGCTGATCACTCATCAATCCCGTTTTCAATTCCGTTAACCAAGCGCCGCACATGGGGCAGCAGATCGGTGGCCAGCAAGCCGCGCTCGCCCTGATGCAGTACCGCACGATCCGCCGCCAGACCATGCACCAGCGCAGCAAAGCGGGCCGCATCATAAGGCTTAATACCCTGACCAAGCAGCGCGCCGATAATTCCCGACAGCACATCGCCCATGCCACCGCTGGCCATCCCCGGATTGCCCGCATGTGCCAGCGCCACCGGCTGGTCAGTACAGGCAATCAGGGTGCCCGCACCTTTCAGCAGCACGGTGGACTGATAGCGCGAGGTCAACTCATGCACAGCGGCAAAGCGATCCGCCTGCACGGCGCGGGCATCGCTGTTCAGCAGCCGCCCCGCCTCACCGGGATGGGGCGTCAACACCGCCGGCGCCTGCCAGTGCAACTGGTGCTGGGCAATCAGATTCAAGGCATCCGCATCCAGCACCAGCGGCAGGCCACTTTCCAGCACCTTGCCAAGCAAGCCAAAGCCCCAAGCGTTCTGGCCAAGACCGGGACCACAAACCACCACGCTGGCGCGCTTCAGTAGCGGCTGCAGATCATCGCCATGCTCAACGCCACGCACCATGATCTCCGGGCGTCGCCCGAGCAGCGCATTAACATGCTCTGGCCGGGTGGCCACACTGATCAGGCCGGCACCGCTGCGTGCCGCCGCCTCCGCCGCCAGTAACACCGCACCGGCGTAACCATAATCCCCCCCCACCACCAGCACATGACCATGATCACCCTTATGGGCATCGCGGCGCCGACGGGGCAACAACGTACTCAGCTGATGCATATCCACCATGCGGCAATCGGCGGCAAGGGAGAGCTGCACCGACTCTGGAATGGCCAAATCCTCGAAATACAGCCGCCCAGTGAGGGCCGGCCCGGCTCCCGTTAGCAGACCGCGCTTCATGCCAACAAAGGTGGTGGTGACATCGGCGCTCAAGGCGGCGCCCAGCACCGCGCCGGTATCCGCGCTAAGCCCGGAAGGAATATCCAGCGCTAACAGGGGCAAGCCACTGGCATTGATATGCCCAATCAGCCCCGCCAATGCCGGCCGCACCGTGCCTGCCAGCCCGGTACCAAGCAGACCATCAACCACCAGATCATGGCCAGACAGGTCCGGCAGCACCTCCGCCAACACCGTCACCGGCACCCCCTCCGCCAGGGCCCGCTCTGCCATGGAGCGCGCATCGCCGCGCAAGAACTCAATCGCCACGGTGGCATATACCTGTGGGTGCAGCCCGGCGTTCTGCGCCAGCAACGCCACCACATAGCCGTCACCACCATTATTACCTGCGCCACAGATCACCGCCGGCGACTGACAATGGGGCCAATGCTCCTGCAGCCGCCGAAACGCCGCCTCCCCCGCCCGCACCATTAGCGTCTCGCCGGCGATACCGGCTTGCTCAATGGCTCGCCGATCCAGCTCGCGCACGCCGGCCGCGTCATGCAGCATTTCTGGAAACTGTGTGGCCGTCATATTTGCACCCTGTGTAATTGCCGTCGATTATAGCCCTCCCTGAAGGCGAGCTCATGATGTGTCTGTAGATCTTGGCGAACTGGCGACACAAATCAGACACTGGGGCCGAGAACTCGGCTTCCAGCAGGTCGGTATTGCCGATATCGACCTGACCCTGGCCGAACAGCGGCTGGATGCCTGGCTGGCCGACGGCCATCAGGCGGGCATGGACTGGATGGCCGCCCACGGCCGCAAACGCAGTCGCCCAGCGGATCTGGAACCGGGAACCCTGCGGGTCATCTCGCTACGTATGGACTATCTACCCGCCGACACCGCCACCATGGAACTGCTGCGCGACCCGGACAAGGCCTATATCTCGCGCTACGCCCTGGGCCGGGACTACCACAAGCTGATCCGCAAACGCCTCGGCAAACTGGCCGACCAAATCCGCCACGCAGTAAAAGACAGCGAACTGGCCCGCGCCTTCGTCGACAGCGCCCCGGTAATGGAAAAGCCTCTGGCGGAAAAAGCCGGCCTCGGCTGGCAAGGCAAACACACCCTGATCATCAACCGTAAAGCAGGTAGCTGGTTCTTTCTTGGCGAGATCTACACCGACCTTGCCCTGCCGGTGGACCAACCGGCCAGCAACCACTGCGGCAGCTGCAGCGCCTGTATCGACATCTGCCCCACCGCCGCAATCATCGCGCCGTATCAACTCGACGCCGGCAAGTGCATTTCCTATCTGACCATCGAGCACAAAGGCGCCATCCCCACTGAGCTGCGCCCACTGATCGGCAACCGCATATTCGGCTGCGACGACTGCCAACTGGTGTGCCCGTGGAATCGCTTTGCCCGACACAGCGAGGAAGGTGACTTCCAACCACGCCACGGACTCGACCAGGCCTCCCTGCTGGAACTGTTTATGTGGACCGAGGATGAGTTCCTGCAACGCACCGAGGGCTCTCCGATTCGCCGCACTGGTTATACGGGATGGCTGAGAAATCTGGCAGTAGCGCTGGGAAATGGATCCGCGTCGGCGGAGGTGATTACCGCCTTGCAGAAGCGCCAAAAAGACGTACCGGAAATGGTAAAGGAGCATGTGGACTGGGCGCTTGAGAGGCTTTGCTCAACGGCCGCCGGATGAACTGCGGCAATCTACTGTGGCAGGCATAGCTAACTAACTGATTTTTGGAAGTGATGCCAGAGTGGCATTACGCGCTATATGCACCGAATTATATCGACGCATCGAGTTTTGTCATGTCGCTGCTATTTTTTGTGGCTTGCTAAGTAGTTGATGTGAATAATCATTACCAACGTAGTCGACAAAACACGACAGGGGTTAAGTCGGTGAAGAGTTATGTCGACGCTTCGAATGAATAAACTGTTAAGTCGCTCTGCCGTTTTTCATTCTGGTAGAGCGTAGGAAGTTGTAGTTCGCTGCCTTCATCTGGCAGCCGGCATCAAGGATCGTGCCGTTCCCATCTCGGCAGTTTCGTTCCTGGTGCTTTTAATTGGTCCGGCGGTGTCGGCAGGGCTTGCGCATTCTGCGTGGCTTGCCACAATCCGGGCAGGGGAGGCATCTGGACTTTGGGGTTCTGTCGGGTGCCATATTCAGGGTTAAGCTCCGCTGGCGCTTCGCAGCCTGCCAATATGGGCTCCGTAGTGTCGCTAGCTTAACTAGGTAATGCACGCGACAAGCGCGTGATTACGGCGTTAAGTTGAGATTCGGCATGCCTGCTACCAGAGTGGTCATCTACGACGGGGTTTGTAATTTCTGCAATGGTGCAGTTCGATTCATTATTAAGAGGGATCCAAACGGGCTATTTGTTTTTGCGCCCATGCAGTCGGATTATGCGCAGAGCCTTATCCGAGAGCATTCGGTCCGCAACGTTGGGCAGGATACATTTCTTCTTGTCAAGGACGGAAGGTGCTATATATGGACCGAGGCTGCTTTAGAAATAGCTGGCGAGCTCACAGGATTCTGGTGGCTTTTTAAGGCGACCAGAATTATCCCCAGGAAAGTGAGGGATTATCTGTATCGAGCTTTTGCAAGGAACAGGTATGAGCTATTTGGTAGAACAAAGGAGTGTCAAATTCCGGGCCCAGAGCTGGCTAAGCGTTTTGTGGGCTTCAAAACTTAACAATGGGCTGCACCGGATAGATTTCCGCTGTCATCTTTTGTGCATGGAGCCGCACAAAAGCCGCCATCGTAAATTTACCCGGTGAGCATAGCGTTAAGTCGCTCTGCCTTTTTCCATTCTGGTAGAGCGTAGGAAGTTGTAGTTCGCTGCCTTCATCCGGCAGCCGGCATCAAGGATCGTGCCGTTCCCATCTCGGCAGTTTCGTTCCTGGTGCTTTTAATTGGTCCGGTGGTGATGGCAGGGCTTGCGCATTCTGCGTGGCTTGCCACAATCCGGGCAGGGGAGGCATCCGGGTCTGAGGGTTCTATCGGGTGCCATATTCAGGGTTAAGCTCCGCTGGCGCTCCGCAGCCTGCCACAACCGGCTTCGCAGTGTCGCTAGCTTAACTAGGCAAAGCACGCGACAAGCGCGTGTTTGCGGCGTTATGTGCCAAGAGGAATCTGAGTGTTCGGAAGCAAAGATAAATTTTTAGCCGACTTAGCCAAGAAAGGTTATCTCAATACACCGAAGAGCGAGATACTCCAAGCAATCGCCGAGTCTGGTAACTGGCAAGAGTTCGAAGAGTGGCGAATTTCCACAATAACCGAATTTAATATTTGCACTGAGAAATTCAAGAACGAAGATTGGTTCAGGGTTACGGTAAAGTGTGACTATGAGTTCAGTTGTGTTTGTCCTACCATCGAACGAGCTATAGAAATGGCAGGCATGTATCAGCAACTAATAATGCACTTGTTTAATCAAGTTGGCTGGCCGTCATGGGCAAGTATAAGTTCTGTGGAGCCCTGAGGGTCAGCACATAACAAGTTGCTCAAGTACACTACGGCCGCAAAAAGCGCGGCCTCCGCGGGACAGCCTACACTGCGTTTCGGCTGCCCCTTAGCAAGGCGTTAAATTCATATGATTGATTGGCCAAAGTGGATATTTGCAATTACAGCAGGAATCATTGGCTCTGCTATCTACTTCTATACGCTGAAAAAGAATAATGCCAAGCGCCCAAAAGATTATAAAGGGTATATCTGCCCTCGATGCAGGCAGGGTTTTGAAGAAAGTGATCTGTACCCTGTCTGGCAGTTTCCAGCCGCACCGTTGAAATTGATGGGCTGGGACAGGCCGCTGCCAATTGACGAGCATTGTGAAACAAAAGGAACTGAGTTAGGTAGTTTTTATTGTAAGCGATGCAAAAGTGTTATTAATTTCTTCATGATACTTAGTGTAGTCATCACACTCCCTGTAATGATGGCAATCTTATATCTGGCGGCATATTATTTGGGCTTCGTAGATGGCTAAAAATTTAACAAGCAAAGGCAGCATCGCCCTTCGGGCTGGACGCGGTAACGCGCGCCGCTGCTTTGGGCGTTCAACGATAATCAATCTATAGGCACATTCAGACATGAGTGGCGAGCAACCAAACAACCCATTGCACGGTGTCACTCTTGAGAAAGTCGTCGTAAGGCTTGTCGAGTACTATGGCTGGGAACAGCTCGCGACGAAAATTAATATAAATTCCTTCAAAAACGATCCATCTGTGAAATCTAGCCTCAAGTTTCTGCGCACAACGCCGTGGGCCAGGGAGCAAGTAGAAAATCTTTATATCTCTACATTTTCTCTATGAGGGAAGCTAAACACGTAATCAGGCGCTGCAGCGGAAACCCAGCGTGGTGAGGTTAATATGAAGGTAATATCTATTAACACTGCTATCCCAGAAAGGCTTCAGATTGGTAAAAGGTCAGTTATAACGGGGATATTCAAGAGGCCTCGAGAGGGCTCGGTTTCAATTAATGAGCTTGGTTTGAGCCGTGACACGATTGTAAACAAGAAGGTCCACGGCGGGGTCGATCAGGCTATATATCTTTATAGCGCCAAGGACTACGCATGGTGGCAAGACCAGCTGGGTCGGGAACTGCAGCCCGGAATGTTTGGTGAGAACCTTACTATTAGTGACTATCACGATGGCGACTTACGCGTTGGAGATCGATTACTTCTGGCGGGAAAAGTACTTTTAGAAATCTCAGCCCCCAGGGTTCCCTGCGTTCAATTCGCAACCAAAATGGGCGATAGCTTATTTGCCAAAAAATTCATTGCCGCGCAAAGGCCCGGTGCTTACGCCAGAGTGCTAGCTTCGGGAGAGATAGAGGCTGGATGTGAAATTGAATGGCAACCCACCGAACAGGACTACGCGACTATAAATGAGATATTTATTGAATGGCATAAGAAATCATGGTCTCAGTCTATAGCCAGAAAGGCGTTGAACTCGCCAATCTCAATGATTGCGAGGGATATTATTGAGCAAAGAAGCGGCGTGGTGGTTTGAGATATATTTTATGCACTGCGCTGGCGGCCGCAGCTCCCTGATTGATTCTCGTTGCGCACAGGGGCCGAGGAAGTGGGGTGGTGTGTGCGCTAAGCCCGTCTCGCCAAGACCTGGTGCCAGCCCTGAGTACCGCTGGAGAACCCACATAAAGATCTGAGGATGCACCGATGACCGGATGTCCCAGAGAGGGTTTACATCGAAAGCTTCGCAAGCGGCTCACTGGTATATAGTGCGGTGAATTAATCCCTTCCCATATTCTAGACTTATATAGGCCTCATTACGGAGGCGTAAACGAGCCGAAAATAGCGCCTTTTAAGTAACGCTATATGAAGGCAATGCCGAAAAGAGCTGCATAGTATAGCGCTGAAGACCACAACACAGAGAAGATAGCCAGCATCAATAGAATGCGCGACTTGCGCGTGCCGAGCCTTGCGGAAATCCAGGCGCCCAAAGGTATACCAACAAGAACAGGCGTTAGTAGCATTACAAAATAGAAACCATAACGTCGCCAAAATCGTACGTACCGTCTCAAATTTCCGCGAAACCTGGGTGCACTGTCTTTTTTGGGCAGCAGCCGCCGGATCAGCAAGTTTATGTTGCGACTAAAATGAAGCGTTACTGTGGCACTGAGCATGGCCCCACTGACGTTCCAGAAGAGCATCTCCCAATAGGAAAACCCGTAAGGGGCGCTCAGAGCCGGGCCCAACCAGGTCTTCCAGAAACTCAGGAAGAAAACCGACAGGCCCTGCAGTATGTAGGAATCGAAGAAGTCCATCAGGGCTCTTATGATTTTGCATCAGTCACAGCTAGGCTATCATGAATCACAGGCGTCACGCGGGCTTTAGATAGCCAAGGATGACCTGCAATCACTTTAGCAGGGAGACACTCCTGCTAAGGAGGCGGCTAGGCTTGCCACTCAATGTCAAACAACTGGAGCAAGATTCATGCTGGTAAGCAATATCGAGATCATTCCCGGCCGCAAGGTGATTAAGCACTTGGGCATGGCACAGGGAAACACCGTGCGGGCAAAGCATCTGGGCAAGGACTTTCTCGCCGGCCTGAAGAACATCGTCGGGGGCGAATTGAAGGGCTACACCGAATTGCTGCAGGAGGCTCGGGATGAAGCGGTCCAACGGATGGTGGATCAGGCCAAGGGCATGGGCGCCAACGCTGTTATCAATGTGCGCTTCTCAACTTCGTCTGTTTCAGCGGGAGCCGCAGAGCTGTTTGCCTACGGCACAGCCGTTGTTCTGGAGTAAACCATGGATATTCTGATACTCCTTGGCCTGCTAACCACCGGCTATGTGTTCGGACGGATTGCGGAAAAGCGGCATTTCATCTCAATCCGCGCTCGTGAGGAAGAGTATCGCGACGTGCTTGCCTTCAGCGCGCGTTTCCCTCCGCCAAGCGCTGCGCCCATGACGCCTGTATTGGTAGGCGGCAATGTGGTGGTGGCGGTGGACTACTTCAAGATGACCGCCGCCGCCCTGCGCAATCTTATAGGCGGCCGAGTCACCTCATTCGAAACGCTAGTGGAGCGAGCTCGACGGGAAGCCATTCTGCGCATGAAGCAGGAAGCTCGGGCACATGGTGCCACCCAGATCTTCAACGTAAAGCTGGAAACCTCGTCCATCGGTCAGGGCGCCTCAGGACAATCCTTCAGTGTGGAGGTGTATGCCTACGGCACCGCTCTTCTGGCAGGCAAGGCTGACTAATGGAATATGAAAACCGCCCGCCGCCGGAAGGTATCAATGTCAGCGATCAGCACCCATTGGTGGACTTCTTCTGGATGCTGGCCGCGGTGGCGCTGGTGGCAACAGTGCTAGTGGTGGCGTTGTCACTGGGCGCCGGCTGGCTGGCGCGCCAGATACCAATGGCTCAGGAAAATCGCTGGTCTGACGCCTATCTAGCCCAGCGACCTGTTGAGCTGTCTGAAACCGCATTACGCAAACAGCGTTGGCTGCAAGATCTCGCGGACCGCCTTTCTCCCGCTATGGATCTGGGGCCAGACACAACCATTCATGTGCGCTACGTGGAAGATGACGAGGTAATCAATGCATTTGCCACTCTGGGTGGCAACATTGTCATTTACAGCGGCCTGCTCAATAGCCTCGATACAGAAAACGCGCTGGCCATGGTGATGGCCCACGAAATCGCCCATATCAAACACCGTGATCCAATAACGGCGCTGGGGCGTGGCGCAGCAGTAGCGCTCGGTTTAAGCGCAATCAGCGGCGTGTCTGATTCGGCAATGGCGCAACGAATCGTCGGCAACGTAGGCATGCTCACCGGGCTGAGCTTCTCCCGCGGGCAGGAAAATGCCGCGGATCAGCAAGCCATAGAGGCGATGCTAGCGCACTACGGCCACTTGAATGGCGCTGCCACCCTGTTTGAAAAGCTTCAAGCAATGGGCTCGGGATTGATGCCGGAAATACTGGCCACTCACCCACTGACAGAGAAGCGCATCGACAGGCTTGCGCGTGCCACGGACGCGCAGAGCGACGGCGAGATCACTGCCCTGCCTGACTGGCTAAGTACAGGATATTAATAAGCTTTCCTGGCACCGGCATTGGCACTGGCGCTGCGGCCATTATTGCTGTCATATATCTTTTCGACTGGAAGCAAAACTGGAGGAGACATGGATATCATCAGCTTACTTATCTTTTTAGCAATTGGCGCACTGGTCGGCTGGCTTGCTGGCAACATCGTGAAAGGCAAAGGCTTTGGCATGATCGGCAATATTATTGTCGGCATTATTGGCTCTGTGCTGGGTGGCTTTCTATTCGGTCTGGTCGGAATAACAGCGGGAGGCCTATTGGGCTCCATTATTATGGCCACCATCGGCGCGGTTATCTTGCTCTACATAATCGGCCTGATTAAGAAGGCTTGACCGGGCACTAGCCCAACAACACAGCCGCGCGTTAACTTCACTCAAAACACGGTCTCCAGCACCGTGCCCAGCTGTTGTTTGCCAAACGGCGCTTCAAAGTGATCGCTACTCCAGGCCGGATGGCCATTGATCATCACCAGCGGCACGACGCCATCAGTGCGATTTACCAGTTGATCGTGTTGGAACTCGTCGCGGTAGATGCGCCGCGCACTGTCGTGATGATCAAATTGCTGCAGCGCTTCAGGATCAATGAGAATCACATCCGCCTGATCGCCAACTTCCATGCGCCCGCCCTTTACCCGAAACACCTCGGCGGCATCACGGGTCAGGCGTTTAACCATATAGGCCACATCCTGCTGGCCACCTTGGGCGGCCAGCTTCAGGGCCCGCAAATTGCCATCATAGAACGCCATATTGGTGAGGTGGGCACCACAATCATTGAATCCCGGTAGCAGCAGTGGATCCATGAGTAGTTCGCGCACCATATTTTCGTCGCGATTGGCGGACACGGTGTACCAGCTCAGCTCCAGATCAAAGGCGCGCAGCATGCCCAGCATAAAATCCGCTTCGTCTTGCACTTGGGAGAAGAACTCCGCTATGACCTGCTGCTCCTCGCCAGCGAGGGCAGCTCCTGTTTTACTATTAGCATCAAGCACACGATCGAACACCTGCTGGAAATTCATGCCCTGCCAGACCTTCAGCGGACACAGGTCAATCACCATGTCTTCCAGGGTGCGGTTGAAAGCGTAGTCTTCCAAACGCAGCAGACGTTTTAGTCGTGCTGGGCCGAAGCCAGTCTTGCCGTGCATCCACATGGATTTGAACTGTTTGATATAGGCCGGATCATCCAACACTCGGCGGCGCGCGGGACGATCTTCCAGATCAATTTCATTTAGTGCACGCAGTTCGGGGATTTCTTCGGAAAGTGGCGTTACTGCACCGTCCGACCAAACCTTGAAGGGCGCGGCCAGCGCCTGCAGGTGAAAATCACCGCCGAGAAAACGGGAGTTCAAGACGCGCGCCAGCAACCGGCCAAGACGCACGATTTTTCTGTTGGCCTGCACATCCAGCGCCGCCACCACGGTAGTCTTTAGAGGCTTGCCATGAAGCCGGCCGCAGCTGAGCAGAAAGGTGCGAATGGTGCCGATGGTGCTGTCTTTTGGAGGCGTTGCTTGCCACACCGCGCCACGCTGACGCAACACCTCGGTGAGCCGCTTGATCTCAGGGTATTTAGCGAACTGGGTTGGAATGGTTTTGCCGGTGTTGGGCTGATTGGCCAGATAATGAAACGGCAACGCATCGGTGGACATACCAACGTAGCCATCATCCAGCGCCTGCTCCAGCAGGGCTTCCATTTTCTGCAACTCTTCTTCCGTGGGGTCACGGGAAATACTGTCCTGAAAGCCCATCACTTCAATGCGCAGCATGGAGTGCGGCAGCAGAGTGACCACATTAGGGCCAAGGCTGAGTTTATTCAGGTGCTGCAAATATTCACGGGGGCTATGCCAGTCAACTTTATCGGCGGTGGCGCGCAATACCGACTTTGGAATATTTTCCACCCGGGCGTAGCAATCAACGATGGGATCGGCGCCGTTGTTACGCTGCGCCCCAAAGGCCAGACCGAGACTGCAGTTGGCAATCACCACTGTGGTGGTGCCATGACGTACGGATTCTGGCAGGCCCGGTGCCACCTCCAGCTCCAGATCATAATGGGTGTGAATATCGAACAGGCCAGGCATGGCCCAGCGGCCGGCGGCATGGATGACCTTACGCGCATTGCCCGCATCCAGATTGGCGCCACGGGCGGCAATACGGCCACCTGCTACGGCAATATCTTCACGGACAGGAGATGCGCCGCTGCCATCAAATACGGTAGCGCCCTGAATCAGATAGTCCCACTGCTGCTCACTCATGACGGCCTCTTCTGTTATTGTTCGTCAGGCTGCGATTATGTTGATAAACATCGCCACAGCCAGACTATATCAACGACGGCTCAATAACGCGTCAGTGCTCAGGAGAACAGCATGCGCCCCGACCAATGGCAACTCCGTGGCAGCCTTCACGCTGTGAATGGATTCCAGCTTTTTGCCATGGATGAGGGCACCGCTGAGCAGGAAACGATTGTGCTGATTCACGGCTTTCCCACCGCCAGCTGGGACTGGCATAGAATCTGGCCGACACTAGGCCAGAACTACCGCCTGGTGGCCGCGGACATGCTTGGTTTCGGCTTCTCCGACAAGCCGGCGCGGCATCACTACTCCATTCACGAGCAGGCTGATCTGCTGGAAGCGCTGGTGCGCAAGCTTGATCTGAAGCGCTTTCATGTTTTAGCCCACGATTATGGCGATACCGTAGCCCAGGAGCTGCTGGCTCGGCAGAATGCCGGCACGGGCGCGGGTGAATGGCTGTCAGTATGCTTTCTTAACGGTGGCCTGTTTCCGGAAACCCATCGCGCCCTGCTCACCCAAAAGCTGTTGCTTAGCTCGCTCGGCCCGCTGGTTAACAAGTTTTCTAACAAGCGTACCTTTGATGGCGCCATGTCGCGGGTATTCGGGCCGAACAGCAAACCGGATGCCGAGGAGCTGGAAGATTACTGGTCACTGGTGATGCATAACGACGGCAAGCATATATTCCATAATTTGATCACCTATATGCGTGATCGCCGCCAGCATCGCGAACGCTGGGTGGCGGCGATTCGCGATGCCAAGGTGCCGGTTGCGCTAATCAATGGTTCGGCCGATCCGGTGTCAGGCGCGCACATGGTGGCGCGCTTCCGGGAGCTGGAACTACCGCTGGCCTTTCTGGCAGAACTGCCCGAGGTTGGTCACTACCCGCAAATGGAAGCGGCGAACGAGGTGGCGTCCGCCTATCTGAAATTTCTCGATCAGATGCTAAACACCTGACCCCGGTAATATTTCATCTCTTCAATCGAGTCACGAATATCATCCAGCGCCAAATGGGCTCCTGACTTTTTCACCCCCTCCAGCACTTCCGGCTTCCAGCGGCGGGCCAGTTCCTTGATGGTGGATACGTCCAGGTTGCGGTAGTGGAAGTAGGCTTCCAGCTGTGGCATTCCTCGCCACAGAAAACGACGGTCCTGACAGATACTGTTGCCGCACATGGGGGACATGCCTCGCTCCACCCACTGTTCGAGAAACTGCAGTGTTTCCTTTTCCGCACGGCGTTCGTCATGCTCGCTTTGCCGCACTCGATCCACCAGCCCAGAGCCACCGTGTTGAGTAGTATTCCACTCGTCCATCTGCCTGAGCACTGCATCACTCTGATGCACGGCGATCACCGGGCCCTCGGCGAGAATATTTAGCTGGCCATCGGTGACAATGGTGGCGATTTCAATAATGCGATCGGTGTCCGGATTCAAGCCGGTCATCTCCAGATCGATCCAGATCAGGTTGTCACGTTTGTTGTTCATTTCAGTCCCGTCAGGTTTGCAGAGATTTCCCAAAGTTTTTCCGCCGCTTCGCTATCCCGAGCGGCACGACTCGGGGTTTTCTCCCGGCAGTTTTCAAAATAGCTTCCGCTGGCCTTGCCACCGACATCGCCACTGGCAAGCCAGATAGAGGTGCGCGCACCCTTTTCCGGGCTAATCAGAAAAAGACGCAGCACGTTGCTGAACGCTTTTTCCAACCAGTTACGCTCTGGCCAGATATTGGTGGATACCGCACCCGGATGCAGGCAGTTGGCGTGGACGCCGTCCGCTTCAACGCGGGCAGCCAGTGCCTTGGTGAACAGAATGTTGGCCAGCTTCGACTGGGCGTAAGAGCGCAACACAAAATAGCCGCGGCTAAGCTGCAAGTCTTTCCAGTGCATGCGCCCGGCCTTGTGCGCCCCGGAGGCCACAGTGACCACCCGACCCTTGCCGGCACGCAGCGCCGGCAACAATAGGTTAGTGAATAGAAACGGACCAAGGTGATTCACCGCAAAGGTCATTTCAAAGCCATCTTCACTGGTCTGTCGCTGTATGTTGGCGAGGCCGGCGTTATTGATCAGCACATCGACAACCGGATACTTGGCCATTACCTCCGCGGCAGCGCGGCGCACGGACGCCAGCGATGCCAGATCGATAGCAACGAAATCGAGCTGCGCCTGCGGATGCTCCCGGCGTATATCTGCCATGGCTTGCTGGGCCGCATCTGGGCGCCGGCAGGCAAGCACCACGGTGGCCCCCATACCCGCCAGGGCGCTGGCCGCCACCTTGCCGATACCACTGTTGGCCCCGGTAATCAGTACGATTTTCCCTTGCATGGCCATGGCTCCCACAGTCTTCTCCTGATTAGTCAGCCTTGTCGCACTCTAGCGCGAACCGGCACGACACCCAATAGCACACAGTATCAGCAGCACATGAACATTGTGTCGACGCCGCACTGCGGCTATGTTGCCGGCCATGAGCAAACGTAATCTCAGCCGCCGGCAGCAATGGCGCATCGACAAGATTCAGGAAGAGCGCCTGGCCCGAGCGGCGAAACGCTCTGCCCGCGACGGCGAGCCGGCAGCTGAGACATTCGGCGAGGAGCAGCACGGCCTGGTGGTGACACACTACGGCCAGCAGGTCATCGTCAACAGTGATCGCGGCGAGGCCTTCCGCTGCCATTTTCGCGCCACCCTGGAACAGCTGGTGGTGGGCGATCAGGTTCTGTTCCAGCCCCCCAAGGATGAGGGCGCCGGCGTTGCTACCGGGGTGGTCACGGCTATCGTGCCCCGGCAAACGGTGCTGCGGCGTCCAGACCAGTACGGCAATCTGAAGCCTGTGGCTGCCAATGTTGATCTGATGCTGGTGGTATTTGCGCCGCAGCCGACGCCGTCATCCGGATTGCTGGACCGCTACCTTGTTGCAGCAGAGCTCAGTGGCATCACCCCGCTGTTGATCCTCAACAAGGCCGACCTGATCAGCGCCGATGATCGCGCCCCTATTGATGCCCTGTGCCAGCTGTACCGCGGCATCGGCTACCGGGTACTGGAGGTATCCGCCACTGCCGGCGAGGGGCTGCAGCCGCTGTATCAGGCGCTAGCCGGGCACATTTCGGTGTTTGTCGGCCAGTCCGGAGTGGGCAAGTCCTCATTGGTGAATGCCATGTTGCCGGATGCCGGACTGGAGGTCAGTAAGCTGTCCACTCGCTCCGGGCTGGGCCAGCACACCACCGTGACCGCAAAACTGTTTGATCTACCCGGCGGCGGCAAGCTGATCGACTCGCCCGGCGTGCGCGAGTTCGGCCTTTGGCATATCAGTGAAGAGGAGCTGCTAAGCGGCTACTGCGATCTGGCACCGCTGGCCGGGCACTGCAAGTTCCGCAATTGCTCCCATCGCCACGAGCCCGGCTGCGCCCTGCGACTGGCGGCGGAAGATGGCAGTATCAGCGCCGAGCGACTGGATAACTTTTACCGTATCGCCGACACCCTCGACGAGGAAGGTCGAGAAAGGTACTAGTTGCCGTTACGGATAGCCGTGCCTTTCTGACACAGGCCACCGGCGGATGACGTTTCAGGTAGAATGACGCCCTGACGTCGCCAAAGGACACCTCCATGAGCAGCACCCTGCCCCTACTTCTGGAACCTCAGACGCTGGCCCAACGGCTGGGCGAGCCACAGCTGCTTGTTATTGACCTCGGCAAGGCACAGGTTTTCCAGCAGGCACACATCCCGGGCGCCGTACATCTGGACAACCGGGCGCTGCAAAAAGGCAGCCAGCCAGCACCCGGGCTGTTGCCGGACAAGGAGTCCCTTGAGGCGGTTTTTAGTGACCTTGGTCTGACCCCGGAAACCCATGTGGTGGCCTGCGATGACGAGGGCGGCGGCTGGGCCGGCCGCCTGTTGTGGGTACTGGAAAGCATCGGCCACACCCGTTACTCCTGGCTTAACGGTGGCATTCATGCGTGGCTGGCCGAGGGCCTGCCCACCGACATGCATAGCGAGCAGCGCGTCGCCAGCGAGTACCGCATCGAACGTATTCTTGAGCACACCGATATCACCCTTGAGGAACTGTTAGGCCGTATTGGTGATCCGACAGTGGCGATCTGGGACGCTCGCTCGGAAGAGGAATTTTCCGGACTGCGCGCCTATGCACAAAAGGCCGGCCATATTCCTGGCGCCATCCATTATGAATGGACCGAGCCGATGGATCGCGGCCGTCATCTGCGCATTCGCGATCTGGATGCAGTGCGGGCTGAAATGGCTCAGCTTGGCCTGACCGAAGACAAAGAAATTATTGTCCACTGCCAAACCCATCACCGCTCCAGTTATAGCTGGTTGGTGGGGCGCTTGTTGGGACTGAACATCCGCGGCTATGCCGGCTCCTGGTCCGAGTGGGGCAACCACCCCGACACTCCAGTAGAGAAATACTGATTAATTTTTTTAACTGAATCTGCGACTGAATTTCTGACGAAAAGAGGCTTACTGTGAATCCGTTTCTTGAAAAGCTGTTCGGCCTGTTGCAACTGATTTTGCCGCACCACCTGCTATCACGCCTGGTGGGCACGCTGGCGCGTAGTGAGATCCCATGGATCAAGACCACTTTTATCAACCTGTTTCGCAAGCAATTCAAAATCGATCTGGGTGAAGCGCAGATTGAGGACCCGGATCAATTCGCCAGTTTCAATGCGTTTTTTACCCGCGCCCTTAAAGAAGGCGCCCGGCCTATCTGCGAAGAATCGTCAGCGATTGTTTGTCCCGCTGATGGCGCCATTAGCCAACTCGGCCGCATCCGTGGCTCTGATGTTATGCAGGCAAAAGGGCAATACTTTTCCCTATATGAACTGGTCGGCGGCGATAGTGACCTGGCCAGCGAGTTTATTAACGGCAGCTTTGCCACGGTGTATCTGTCACCGAAGGATTACCATCGCGTACATATGCCGCTGTCCGGCACCCTGCGGGAAATGATCTATGTTCCCGGCCGGCTGTTTTCAGTGAATCAGGTAACCACCCGACAGATCCCGGATCTGTTCGCCCGCAATGAACGGGCCGTGTGTGTGTTTGATTCGGAGAATGGTCCGTTTGCCGTCATCCTGGTGGGCGCCATGATTGTCGCCGGCATTGAAACCGTATTTGCCGGTCAGGTAGCGCCGCAGCCACGCAGCATCGTGCGCACACAGTATCCGTCACGGGGCGCGATTGGCTTGGAAAAAGGCGATGAGCTGGGCCGCTTTCTGCTCGGATCCACCGCTATTCTGCTATTCCCTGAGGGCAAGGCTAACTTCCTGAAAGGGCTTGGCGAAGGCAGCCCGGTACAGATGGGACAGAAGCTCGGCGAGCTGAAGTAATAGATTAGAGCGTTACTAACTAGACACTTTCCTGCAGCAATCTGGCAGCCTGGTCGGCAATCAACTTTTGATAACGCTGGGCCAGCTGCTCGATGGGCTGCACCCGAATGGTCTCGCCATCGGACAACACGTGCAGGCAGCGCTCGCCCTGAAATAACAAACGGGTATCCAATTCGTAGCGCGCCATTTCCGATTCCGGCACATGGACTCGCCCTGGCAAGCCAGCCAGCGTCAACGCCCAGCTATGCGCCATATCGCTATTGGTAGTGGCAAGCAGCTTGAACTCCAGTGGAGTCCGCCCCTGCTCTTTACGCTGCTCACTTAGCTCACGGGCCAAACGACGGAACAGGGTTCCCGCACAAAGCGTTTGAAAGCAGGCTTCAGCACGGGTCTCACCGCCAATCACCATGGCAGCTTCGGCACCAATATTCTGCAACACGCGACCACCATAAACCTCAGCAACCTGCTGCAACAAAGCGCCATAACCTTTGAGCATTTCGCTGACCATATCGGCCGCATAGCGATCCCTGATCCTGTCAAAGTTGACGATACCAATACGTAGCCAGGCCCGCGGTGCTTCGCTGGTCTGGTTCATGGTGAGCACCGGCACCAGATCCGCTTCCAGTGTTTCCTCCTCCGGCAATGCTTCCGGCTCGGCTTGCAGCCGGCGCCAGGCCAGCTCAACTAGAAGACGAAAGCCGAGCAAACTCAGCACCACCAGAACAAAGCGGGTTTCCAGCTGACGAGACTGCCCCGCATCAATTCGTCGAGGCCACACCACTGCGGTGCCAACCAGTGCCTGATCATCAATCCGGACCGGACGACTGACAGAAATATTGCCAACAGATTCATCACCAGCACTGGCCAGCACCCTGTCCGCAGGGTTACGGATCTCGACTCTGGACACCATGCCCAGTGCAGCCGTCTGCTGCGCCATCACATTCAGACTGACCAGATTGTCCGAGGCAAGATATTCGGAAGCGCTGGTGGCCAGCTGCTGCGCCAGCGCCTCGGCGGAACGGCGCTGGCCCTGCTCCACTGCGACTCTGGCATTTTCAAGAAAGTACACCCCGACCACCACAGCCATGAGCAGCATCAGCGCCAGCTCACGAATCAGCTGCTGCTCTTTCTGCCACCAGTTGCGCCAGTCGACTTTATCTGCGGGCATGCCCGACCCTCCGTTTCTGGCGCGCAGTATAGCAGCAGCCAACCGCACAGCACGTTATACTGTGCGCCACCTCACGAGGAGACCGCTGTGCGCGAGATTATTTTGATTCAGGTATCCGGTGGCGACCGGCCCGGCCTGACAGCCGCCTTTACCAGCATACTCGCCCAGTATCAGCTGAATATCCTTGATATCGGTCAGGCCGTGATCCATGACTCGCTATCACTCGGCATCCTTATCGAAGTGCCGCCGGGCCGGGAAACCTCGCCAGTACTCAAGGATCTTCTGTTCGAAGCACATAAGCTCAATATTTCGGTACGCTTTCGCCCCATTGATTACGAGCGCTACGAAGACTGGGTTGCCGGTCAGGGCAAGGACCGCTACATCATCACCCTGCTGGCCCGTAAAATTACCGCTGAGCAGCTCAGTGACGTTACCGCCGTGGTGGCCAGCAACGAGCTAAACATCGAAAGCATTACTCGCCTTTCCGGCCGAGTGCATCTGGAAGGCGAAGGCATGGATGAAGACGCCCGCGCATGCATCGAAATTTCCGTGCGTGGTGAGCCGGCCAATAGCGAGGCAATGCGCGCCGACTTTCTACGCATTGCCAACGAGCGTAATCTGGATATCGCCTTCCAAAAGGACACAGCCTTCCGCCGCAACCGGCGGCTGGTGGCCTTCGATATGGACTCCACTCTGATCGAATCGGAAGTCATTGATGAACTGGCCCGCGAAGCCGGCGTAGGCGAACAGGTTTCCGAGATCACCGAAAAAGCCATGCGTGGCGAGCTGGACTTCGATGAGAGTTTCCGCCGCCGCGTCGCCCTGCTAGAGGGATTGGATGAGGCAGCGCTTGAGCGGGTACGCTCGCGCCTGAAGTTAACCGAAGGTGCAGAGAGGCTGGTTGCCACTTTGAAAGCGCTGGGTTATCGCACTGCCATTCTTTCCGGTGGCTTTACCTGGTTTGGGCGCCATCTGCAGGAGCGACTGGGCATTGACCACGTACATGCCAATGAGCTGGAAATCGAAAACGGTAAAGTTACTGGCCGAGTGGCTGGGCAGATCGTAAACGGGCAGCGCAAGGCGGAGCTTCTGCGCGACATCGCCAACAAAGAAGGCATCAGCCTTGAGCAGGTAATCGCTGTAGGAGATGGTGCCAACGACTTGCCGATGCTGGGCATTGCCGGGCTGGGAATTGCCTTCCGCGCCAAACCGATGGTCAAGGAAACCGCCAAACAGGCAATTTCCACCCTGGGGCTGGACGGCATTCTGTATCTAATCGGAGTACGTGACAGAGATCAGGCGGAGCTACTGGCATCCGGCAGCACCAGGTGATGGAGGCGAGTTACTCGCCTTCATCAACCTGAATGTGCCCGCCTGGCGGCTGCATATAATATCCCTGCAGGAAGTTCACCCCGCCCATGGTCCATAGTGTCTGCATCTGACTAGCCGCTTCAACAAAACCGACCATGACCTGCTTGCCTTTGCCAGATACGTCACCAATAAGCTTGGCGAATTTTTCCTTACTTTCCTTGTTAGCAAGATCTTGCGTGTAACTGCCGTCGAACTTGACCATGTTGACTGGCACATGATCAAACAGCTTGAGTGGCTCCTGAGCGCCGGCGAATCGACTAACCGACACAGCACAACCCATGGACTGCACCTTGCCGGCGAAATCCGCAGCCTGCTTCAGGTGATTATTGACATCCACCTCAGAGAACTGGAAAACCACCTGCTTGCCTGGGATCTTCGAGGCTTTGATGGCCTTGCCTATCCAGTCAGCAAAGACATTATCCTGCAAGGAAAATCCGCTTAAATTAATCAGCACTCTAACCGATTGCTTCTGCGCTGCTGCCGCCTTGATTGCATTAAGCACAACCCAGCGGTCGATCTTACCTGCCATGCCAAGCTCGCCCGCCACTGGCATGAACTGGGCTGGCTGGAGAATACTGCCGTCGGCCTGCGGCAAGTGCACAAACACTTCGAAGAAATGACTACTGTCATCTTCCAGATTCATGATGGCCTGATACTGCAGCGCTAACGCACCCTTCTCCAGAGCTTCGCGCAATACCAATGCCACTGCCTCGTTGGATCCTGCCTCCACATCGTCCATTGGGCTGTGGACATAGACCGTGTTGCCCTTGCCCTTGCTTTCATCGCGGGCGCGCACACAGCACTCCAGCGCTTTGTTCACGGCTGTCTGGGCCGAGCGAGTGTCATCGGTGACGAAGGCAACACCGACGGAAGCGGTAACCGTCAAGGTGCGCGACAGTACCGCCGGCATCATTTTTTCAATGCTGGCACGAACCTGCTCCGCCCAGTCGCCGGCCACCTCACGATCATTAACCGGACTCAACACGGCAAAGTCTTCACCATCGATGCGCGACAGACTCGCTTCAGTGCCTGCATGTTGACTAATCAGCGCGGCCAGCTGGCGCAGCAACTCATCAGCGCCATCCAGCCCCACGGCGCTCTGGTGCATCTCGAAGTCATCAATGCGAATCAATGACACTGCATACATGTGGCCAGTACGAACTGCGTTGGCCAGTGCCGCATCAACCTGATCAAGGAACCAGCCGCGGTTATAAAGGCCGGTGACCTGATCGATCTGGCTCATCTCCTGCAGCCTTTCCTGTATGGCGCTCTCGTCCACCTCGGCAGCACGAATAACAATTTGGGTGCAGGCTTCGCCATCATAGGTGGACGCAGAAAAAGTAAAGACTGCATCAAATTCCTTGCCGCCTGGACCGATGCCGCGACACTCCAGCTCGTTGGTCTGGTTTTCGTTCTGCGCGCGGCTGCGCAGCAGCTTTTTCAACTTCTCGTGATCCGCCGCGGATACCATGTCCATAATCGGCATGCCGGCAAGATCATCGGAACTGGCATAGCCGAAGCGCTCAAGATAAACGTCGTTGGCATGAATATGCATGCCATCCACCACATAGGCGATGGCGTCACGGCTCTGATCCATCAGCACCGACAGGCGTTTCTCAGCGTCATGTAAAGCAAGCTGGCTGTACTGCAGCTCTTTACGCAGGGACAGGTATTCGATCTGCCGGTCAATCACCAGCATCAACAGGTCGCGCTCCGACATCGGGGCCACCATTCTGGCACCCGCACTAAGCGCTTCGGCCATCACCGCTGGGGTGAGCGCGTCAACCAGAACGATCATCGGCAGGGCTTTGCCAAGACGGTTCAGGTGAGCAAGGATTTTCTGATAACTGCAGCCAGCGACGTCTGGCCGGCAAACAATCAACTCCCAGCTGCCACTTTTAACGGCACGAATGAAGTCATCTTCGCTGAGCGCAATTTCGGCACGGGTAACCTTGCCGGCGTTACGCAGCGAGTTCATCAGCTGCTCTGCATCGTCCTGAGAGTCATGGACGATCAGCAGCCTTACATGTTCAAGCGTATAGCTCATTCAGATCCGCCGGAAAGACGATAATCAGAGACTGGTCCAGATGGAGTCGAAATCCTCTCCGCCATCTTTCTCTTCAGGCTCTGCCTGCGGCGCACCCCCCCCGGGTTGCACGACGCGGAATTCATACTGGCCAAAACTGGCCGTACCATTGACCTTGCGGTGCAAGGTCACGCGCTGGCTTTCATTGCCCGCAACCATATCAACCTTGCCACCAGCCTGAAACCCCACTGTTGGCACCAGCAGTGTAGCCGGTTGGCCAATGGCATGCAGAGCTGGCAACAACAATGCGCGCATAAAGTTACCAGATTCACCGGTTTTGCGCAGCGCCCGGGCAGCCGCCGGGGTGGCCCGGGGGGCCAACAATTCAGCACCAAACTGGGCACCCTGATGGGCCAACTGCTTGACCCAGCGCACTATACCAATGGCCCACTCGTTCTGACCGAGCTCACGCACGCCGACCAGTTCACCGGTGCGCAGGGCCGCAGGGCTGGCACCAACCCATTCCAGACAGTAACCGCCGGGACTGGAGTTAATCTTTTGACAGGTAAAGTGTTCCAGCGCTGGCTTGGTAGCTGTCTGGCTGTCCTGTGCCTGCTGCAGCCGGGTGGTGATGCCGCTAACGTCGATAGAATCGAGCATGTCTTCGGACATGCGGTGACCTCCGCCATCGAAGGCCTTGGACCAGGCGTCGTCGTCCTGTGGCCCGCTCGCGGACTTGGCGCGCCCAGCGAGGAAAGGATTTTCCGCCGCACCTTGAGCCAACACCTGCAGCTCGCCGCCGCGAATCATTCTCTCGAAATCCATACCGCCGGAAAGATGGCTATGCAGGGCCGACAAACCAAGACAGATATCGATCGGCCCGGTCTGGCCAACACGACGGAAAGAACGCTCAGCCAGTGCACCCCACGCCTGCTGCAAATGCACCAGCAAATTATCTGGAATACCGTCCGGGACAAAGAACCCCTCGCGTGGCGTCCCGGCAATAGCAGCAGAGAGCTCCGCTACCAGTTCCTTTGAATCAATGTAGCGGCTGTTTTCAGCAGCGACAGAAGCATGGGTCCGGTAGGTCGGCGGCCGATCCATCTGCATATCAAACACAAACAGGTCGTCATCTGCACCGGCCGGCTTGATATCAATCAACGAGCTCCACTCTTCTGTTGCCCGATAAAGCAGGGCAATCTCCTGCTGACGCAGCTGATTCGGCTTGGCAGTAGATAACAGCAGGGCTCTGCCGTAGGCCTCTTTGACGGTACTGGTTTCAATTGCCTTGAAGTCCGGGTCAGACACTTCCGTCCGATCCAGCTTGTTCATTTCCGCTAACAGGAACAGCTGATGCAGCTCGAGCCAGAGATGGCGCGGCGTGGGAAAATACAGCTGATAACTGCGCACCAAGTTATCGGTTTGCGCACTGATCGCCCGATGAATAGAACAGGCCACCAGCGCCTTCCCGTCACGCTCATTGAGCCTGCGAATACCTCGTACGGCGGTGAGCTTGTAACCCGCCGCAAGATGGGTTTGCAGTGCCTGCGCCAGACTAGCGACACGACGCGCCTTTTCAGGCAATACCAGCGCCTGATTGAGATAATGTTTGCCAAGGGAGCGGCACACATGCAGCACCACAGGACGAATAATTTCCAGAAGCTGAAAGCGCTGCGGTGTGGGCACCTGAAAACGATTCAGCTCCTGAATAAACTGGTAAAGCTGCCGGGAGGTTTCACCCATGTTCATGAGTGGCAGTTCGCTGACCCAGGCCTGCAGCTTTTTCGGCTGATCGCTGCCGATCGTCAGGTACTGGAGATCCTGCTCGGGGAGCTTCAACCGAATTTTCTGTGCGGATTGCTCCATGCCAACCAAATCCTCAGGTGAGGGGCGCTGTCTGGAGCCCGACATCCTGCTCAGGCAACGTATTAATAAACCCGGACAAGCGCTTGATTTATTTTGCTTTGTGCTAGAAACAGGACTTTAAGGCATTGGCCAAGGTGTTGTAAATCAACCAGAAGTCTCAAGCAGCGTCTTCCCTGCCGCTCCGGACTCCTCGCGGACCAACTTGGGCACCAGATAACCGGGCAGTCTGGCATGCAATTCAGCAATCAATTGCAGCGCTTGCTGGTCACTGACAGCGAAGTGAGCCGCCCCCGCGACGCGATCCAGTTGGTGCAGGTAATAGGGCAATACGCCCACTTCCAGCAGCCGCTCACTCAGGGCGGCCAGCGTGGTCACATCATCATTAACTCCGCGCAGCAGCACCGACTGGTTCAGTAACTGCACCCCGGCGGCGCCCAGGGCGGCCAGCGCAGCGCCCGCCTCAGACCCTAATTCGGCACCATGATTGGCATGCACCACCATAACGGGCTTCAGCCTTGACGAACCCAGCATGGCTAGCAAGCCCTCACTTACACGCTCCGGCATAACCACTGGCAGACGGCTGTGAATACGCAGCCGCTTGAGGTGAGGAATCGCCTGTAACGCGGCCAGCAACTCGCCCAAGCGACGGTCAGTGACGCTAAGCGGGTCACCACCGCTAAGGATGACTTCGCTGACATCCGTCTGCCCGGCAAGCCAGTCCAGGGCAGCTGCCAAACGATCCCGGGTAGGCAGATGCTCGTTGTAGGGGAAGTGGCGACGAAAGCAGTAGCGGCAATGAATGGCGCAGGCCCCGGTGACCATCAGCAGCACCCGGCCGTGATATTTATGCAAAATGCCCGGCACTGGAGTGTGTTCCGCCTCCTCCAGCGGATCCGCACTATAGCCCGGCACCTCATCCAGCTCTTCCGCCCTGCTCAGCACCTGCAATAGCAATGGATCCGCAGGATCGGCCAGGCGCATTTGCCGCACATAGCTACGCGGCACCCTCAAGGGAAAGTCCTGAGAAGCGGCCAGCGCCGCTGGCAGACAGGCAGAATCGAGCTGAACAAGCCGCAGAAGTTCAGCCGGATCAGTGATGATATCGGCAGCGCTACCGTCCCAGTCGCGGGGCGGCAGCGTCTGCGCTATGATTGCGCGCTCTTTCAAGGGATCCGACCCTGCAACAGGTGACCAATGGCCAACTATTCTACCAACGATTTCAAACCCGGTCTGAAAGTAATGCTCGACGGCGACCCCTGCGCCATCCTCGAGAACGAATACGTTAAACCGGGCAAAGGACAAGCTTTCAACCGGGTGCGCCTGCGCAACCTGAAGAATGGCAAGGTCTGGGAACGCACTTTCCGATCCGGCGATACCCTGGAAGGTGCCGATGTTGTCGACCAGGAAATGCAATTCCTGTACAGCGACGGTGAGTTCTGGCACTTCATGCACCCGACCTCGTTCGAACAGCTGGCAGCTAACGAAGCCGCCGTTGCCGACAGCGCCAAGTGGCTGAAGGAAGAGGACAACTGCCAGGTGACGCTGTGGAATGGCGTGCCGCTGGTGGTTTACCCGCCGAACTTTGTCGAGCTGGAAATCATCGAAACCGATCCCGGCGTCAAAGGTGACACCGCGGGCAGTGGTGGCAAGCCGGCCAAGCTGACAACCGGTGCCGTAGTACGGGTACCGCTGTTTGTTCAGACTGGCGAGATCGTCAAGGTCGACACCCGCTCCGGCGAGTACGTCGGCCGTATCAAGGACTGACCGGTGACAGACTGGCGCCCGGCCACGGCTCGCGAAGCCCTCGCCGCGCGCGCCAGTCTGCTTGCTTATGTTCGTGCGTTCTTTGCCGAACGCGATATCCTCGAAGTGGAAACCCCCTGCCTGGCACGCCACGGCGTCACCGATCTGCATATCCAGTGCATCGAAGTTCCCGACTACGGCTTTCTTCAGTCTTCCCCCGAATATCATATGAAACGTCTGCTGGCCGCAGGCAGCGGTGCGATCTGGCAGATCAGCCGAGTATTTCGCCACGGCGAAGCTGGGCACAGACATAACCCCGAGTTCAGTTTGCTGGAATGGTATCGGCCAGGCTTTTCTCTGGATCAGCTGATTGATGAATGTGCCGCACTACTCTCGCCGCTGCTGAAACCTGTTGCGGTAACCCGCTATCACTTTCGCGACATATTCCATCAGCACACCGGACTGGATCCGCTCATCGCATCCGCCAGCGAACTGACTCAGCGGGCGAAGCACAATTGCGCCCCGGACGGACTCGACAAACCGGCATTGGTGGACTGGCTGATGGCCACCGTAGTCGAGCCGGCGCTGGCAAAAGACCAACTGGTCGTCATTGATGACTTTCCCGGCTGGGCTGCCGCCTTGGCGCGCAAACATCAGGATCACGACGGCGAATGGGTGGCGCAGCGCTTCGAAATCTATTTTGCCGGCTATGAACTCGCCAACGGCTACCACGAACTTACCGACGCTGCCGAACAGGCGGCACGCTTTCAGCAGGATCGCCAATTACGCCAGCAACACGGCCAGCGCGACATGGCCGCAGACCCGCACTTACTCGCCGCACTGCAACACGGACTGCCGGATTGCAGCGGTGTGGCCATGGGGCTTGATAGAGTGCTGATGGCGCAGCTTGGTGTTGGGGATATTCGGGAGCTACTAGCGTTTCCGGCGGGGCGGGCTTGAGGCAGCAAACAATACTGACCATATGTACAGTATAAATAATTAGATAGCAGCCCCCGCTGTGTTTTTCGGCAATGTAAGAAACGGCTTACACGCGGGGCGTTGATTTTGTTGAATAATCCCCACCAACAATCGGATCAGAGCGGAGTTAGACAGCATGCTGCTTTTTTCTGGAAACACAGCACGCTGTCTAATAACTGTTATGCGGTTTGAGGAATCGTCAAGTGATAGAAACAGTATCAAATAAAAACATCGAAGAAGCCCTCCCACTTATCAGAAAGTATCAGGAGTTCTATAAGATTCAGGGGATTGATGATGCACGGAATCGGGAATTCTTTTCACAGTTCAGTGAAAGTGGAAATGATGGTTGTTTATTCCTATTCAGAGATGAAGTGGGAATGCCTGTAGGTTTCGCAACCGTATATTTCACATTTGTGTCCAGCATCCCAGCTAAGGTGGGTGTCATGAACGACCTCTACACGTTGCCTACTCACAGAGGAAAAGGAATTGGTAAGACTTTAATCGATCATTGTCTTCAGTTTGCCTTGGGAAAGGGAGCTGCAAGACTGCAATGGCTCACAGCTCAAGACAATGAGCAAGCACAGAAGCTATATGATTCACTTAATGCAAAGAAAAGTTCGTGGCATGTTTATACATACACAGCATAACAAGTGCCAGCAAGCGGACTTGGCTAAGCTGTCACCTTTTGTGCAAAAAGACGCACAAAAGCCGCCATCTCACCCAAGCCGTTGTGGCAGGCGTTATGAGCGGGTTATGAGAACTATACGCCTAATTAGTTTCACGATTTTTTTATCGGCTTGTGCCAGCCATCCAGACGAACACGTTATGGATAGGGAGTTCTGGACAGAATTTAGAAGTCGATCTTCAGTGAATGGCCCTCTTTTTAAAAATATATATGGGAAAGAAGGCGGGGTAATTTCCCATGATCTAAGAGTTTTTCCTAACGCCACGGAAAGAAAAATAATTCAAATTGAAGTTATTAAGCCGTTCGACATATTTCAAGGCGGACTGGAACAATGCCGCGTACAGCATGGGAATGGCCTTGAAGTCGAGTACGAAGTTAAATTGCATGGCAACGGAAGTTATTGGGTCAAGTGGAAGGGTGGTAGAAATCCGGAAATGTAAGGCTTATTACTTTAGGTTTATTTTTCTGAGGAAGGTCTTTTGATTATGACATTTAGCAAGTCATTTACCGTCACATGAGCCAAGAGAATAGCGGCACATCACATCACCTATCGACCCGCACTCTTTTGAAGTTGCTACTCGGCATCAATTTCGCATTCCTGGCAATCGCACTCGTCAGCTCATTGGCGTTTCGCTCCCTCACTGGCTTAGAGTTGCTCCTATGGTTCTTGGTGTGCGAAGCACTTCTGTTCTTGGTGATCTTTTTGCCTGTATTTCTGTTCTATTGGGTTTGGCGTCGCCAAAAGCCAAGTATCGCAGCGAGGCAGGCCTTAGACGCCTTGATTGACGGCATCTCCATGCTGAGCCCTTAGGTAGGACAAATTCAGTATTTAATACCGACGCTAGATTCCGCCAGACCTCTGCATTCTCTCCGCATCCCGCCGATACCTTCCCGGCGACACACCCACCCAGCGCCTGAAGGCGCGATTAAACGCACTCTGCTCGGAAAAGCCGAGCAGCAAGGCAATATCACTTAACCCCAGTCCGCGATCCTGCAAATACTGACGGGCCAGTTGCTCACGGTTTCTATCCAGCCACTGCTGCCAACTAAGGCCATGCTTTGCCAGCCGGCGTTGTAATGTGCGCGGCGCCAGATGCATAACAGATGCGGCACGCTCGAGCGTCGCTTCGCCATCTGCCAACAGGCGCAGCAATACTTGCTGCAACGCTCGATCAAAATCATCGGATCCGGGCAAGGCTCGCAACAGCGCTTCGGCCTGGCGATCAAGTAGCGCCTTTAGCCCCGGGTCCGCATGGGGCATACGGATCTGCAAATAGCCAAGCGGGAAACGCACGCGGATATGGCTGTCGTTATCCTGTACCGGACATTGGAAAAACTGCTCGTAGGCAGTACGGCGGGCATCGGTTAACGGATGGGCAAAGCTGACTAGCGTAGGCGGCGGCGGATCCGGCACCTGATTACGCATAAAGGTTATCAGAGCGGCGATGGCCACCCCGTCGCCATCCTGACCAAGCTCGGCGGTCTGCTTTGCCCAGCGCATTTCGATCTGATCACCCAAGCCCGTCAGCTCAGCCAGACCCACGCCATAGAACAGTTTTTCGTAACGCTGGTAAGCGAGCATGGCTTCGCCGAGTGTATCGGCAGCCAGCACCAGATAGCCCAGCACGCCAACATGGCGTGGCTGCACCATGGCACCGATGGCCAGCTCCGGCGCCGCCTCATCACTGGCTAGCGCCATGCCAGCGGACAGCAGGTCACTCCACACCGGCAACGGCACGATATCGTCCGCCGCCCAGCGGCTCAGCCGGGCACGCAGTTCGATGGCCGGCAAACCTCGCTGGTCGAGCCAGTCACTCAGCAAGCCGGTCCAGGCACCGGTCACCCGCATCATTGCCGCCATATCTATCCCCATCCGCCAGGTGGCGTCTATTGTCAAAATATAGGCGCTTTTCGTCAATAAAGACACAGGCGTGCTGGTCAGAATAGGTGTTATCGCGCCCTGCCCGGCGCTTATTGTCGGAGACACCGATGAACTTGATCGAAATGATGACGGACATGCTGGCGCAGAGCGGAATGCTTGAGCTGTGGAACCAGGTTGCCCCTTGGCTGGCACTGGACCTGCGCCAACTGATTTTTGTTATTGCCACGCCGTTCTTTGTTGGCGTGGCGGTGTGGGAATACCGCCGTATTCGCCATGACCCCAGCCGTATGAATGCGGCCGAGGCATTTCGCAATTTCATGCTCGGCGCTGGTTACCAAGTGACCGAATTACTGTTTGCCGGCATTATTGCCTTCCCGGTGTTTGCCTTTGCCTTCCACCACCGTCTGTTCGATATCGAGCTAACCTGGCTGGCGGCACTGGCAACTTTTATTGGCGTGGAGTTTTGCTTCTACTGGATGCACCGTGCCGGCCACCGGGTACGCTGGTTCTGGGCCGGCCATGTGGTGCATCATTCATCCGAGCGGATGAACTTTTCCACTGCCATGCGCCAAAACGCTACCAACATTTTCAACGGTAACTGGCTGTTTTATGTGCCGCTGGCACTGATGGGTCTGAACCCGGTGTGGATCGGCGTCGCCTATGCCCTGTCGCTGGTCTATCAGTTCTTTGTCCACACTACGCTGGTGGACAAGCTGCACCCGGCCGTTGAGTTCGTGTTCAACACGCCAAGCCATCACCGCGTGCATCACGGCAAGAACCCGGATTGTATCGATACCAACTACGGTGGCGTGCTGATTATCTGGGATCGGATGTTCGGCACCTTTGTCCGCGAGGAGGACAAGGGCAAGATCGAGTACGGCATTACCCGGCCACCACGCTCGAACAACCTGATTCACCTGTGGACCCACGAGTATCAGGACATGTTTCGGGATATGGCCAAGCCCGGTTCGCTGCTATCACGCCTGAAGCATCTATGGATGCCACCGGAGTGGCAGCGCAGCGAACCGACAACGATCACGTCGCCCGACGCGCCGTCCCCTCAATAAGGGAAGCTATTTTCGGCAGGGCCTGATCGGGCAGGTCATGGCCCATGCCACGAATCAATTCAAAGCGCGCACCGGGAATCGCTTTGGCCGACTCACGGCCACTGGCGGGGCGGATCAACGGATCCTCACTGCCGTGAATAATGGTGGCCGGCACGCGAATGTTCTTCAGCTGATTGCGGAATGCGCCGGTAGACAGCACCGCCATAAACTGCTGACGTACGCCTCGCGGATGCAGTCCGCGCTCCCAACTCTGGCGGAACATCTGTTCCGCCAACGCATCACTGGTCTGCAATGAACCGCCAAGGGTACGCATCATCTGCTTGCCAAAAGCGACGAACTGATCGGCGTTTTCAATTCTGACGTTTGGCCCAACCAGCGTCTTTAATGCAGACGGTTTCGGTGGCGCAATGGGCCAGCGAGTATTGGGGCTGGACATGATTGAAGTCAGACTTCTCACTCGCTCCGGCCTTGTGGCGCTCATCAGCTGGCTGATCATGCCACCCATGGAAGCACCGACCATATGGGCGCGCTCGATTTCCAACGCATCCAGCAGACCAACCGTATCAGCCACCATGTCATGCAGGTTGTAAGCAGCACGCACCGGCATGCCAACGAAGTAACGCGCCACTGCTGCGGCCGGACCATGACTGGCTGGGGCGCGCAGCTTGGTGGACAGGCCAACATCGCGGTTATCGAAACGGATTACCCGGTAGCCACTATCCGCCAGCTGGTCCAGTAGAGGTTCTGGCCAGAACACCATCTGCGCCGACAGCCCCATAACGAAGACAATCGGCTCGCCGCTCTCCGGCCCTCGGGCATCATAAAACAACTCAATGCCATTGCTGCTGACAGTGCCGGAAGTCAGTGTCATGAAACTTTCCCATGGTGTAAGGTCGGGCCGATTGGAAACCGTGCGACTGAATGGACGCAACCGCTATGGCAACAATTGGCCTGAAAAGATTTCACCTTGCCAGTCTGCTGGCCCTGATCATCATTACCCTGCTGCTGACAGCGGCATACTGGTTGGCTGGACGCGGCTGGATAAGTCAGTGGCACAGCGATCGCCAACTGGCCCATGCCCTGCAGCGGAGCGAAGCCGTTCAGCAGCCGCTGAGAGAATTTATCCAACGCACCGGCTTCTGGCCCAACAGTGCGCTGGATGCGCGTCTGGACGAAAACCTGCTGCAAGCCGATGACACCATTGAAGAGATCCGCATTGGCAACTCCTCTCTGCTCATCGTCACATTTGCCAATCAATCCGCTCAACTGGCCGGCCACACTCTGATATTTATCCCGGAAAAGCTCCATCAGGGGGAGATTCGCTGGCGCTGCGAGGGTGGCACCCTGCCCCAGGAGCTGCGCCCGGCGAGCTGCCGCAGTAGCAACCCAACGGTTGCCAAGACTTTGACTACAGGCCAGCTGCCCACCCTTCCCACACCGGTACGAGAAGCCCTTGAACAGCATCAGGATCCGCTACTCCGGCGCGCCGAGAAAGTGCGCCAGATACTGGCAGACCGGGTTCGGGCTGACCGCGGCATGCGCAAAAAAATCAGCCGGTTTTTCCAGCAGAACGGGGTGCCGGCTACCAGCAATGAGCAGATTGGCTTGCCCGAGGCGCACCGCTCCAGCGATCCCAACTTCCGTCGTTTCGGACTGGAGAGCAATGGCGCCATCCTGTACGAATTCAGCAATGCCATCGCCGGCATGGAGGGCTACCGGTTCCGTCTGGTCCCCACCGGGCTGCCGGGCGTATGGCGCTGCGAAACCAGCCTGCCGGAGGACCATATCCCGGAACTCTGCGGCCAGCAGGTGCTTTAATCCTTGTGACCCGTATTCACTGGCAGACCGCTACTAACAGTCAGCTTTGACAGTTACTAACAGGTCATGGCCTTGCTTGATGGGGCGGCGTAGATTCGGTGTATACCAATAGATTCACTCGAGGATCACGCCGTGAACACCATGCAATCAGCCCAGCAGAAAGCCGCTCACCTGCCCCGTTTCCCACAGCGCAAGCTGGACCATATCCCGGGTAAGTACGGCCTGCCGCTGTTCGGCCAGACCTTCGAGTTCCTGCGCGACTTTCAGGGGTTGGTGAATCGGGGCGCCGCGGAGTATGGGCCGGTATTCAAGGGCAGCATCTTCTTCCAGCGCGGCCTGACCTTGCTTGGCCCGGAGGCCAACGAATTTGTCCTGCGCGATCAGGCCCATGTGTTTTCCAGCCGTGCCGCCTGGAACCCGATGCTGGAAAAGCTGTTTACCAACGGTCTGATGATGCGCGACTTTACTGACCACAAGTTGCATCGCCGACTGCTACAGCAGGCCTTCAAAAAGCCGGCCCTGACCAGCTACATGACCAGCATGAACCCGCATATCGCCAGTGGCATCCAGAACTGGCCGCAGGGCAAGGAGTTCAGCTTCTTCGAAGCGATCAAGTCGCTGCTACTGGATGTCGGTGCCGGTACATTCCTCGGCTTGAAAATGGGCCCGGAAGCACAGCAGGTCAACGAAGCTTTTGTGGCTGAAGTTGATGCCTCTCTGGCGGTGCTGCGGGTGGAGATTCCAGGCACCATCTGGCATCGGGGAATGAAAGGCCGACGCTTTCTTGAAAAGTTCATGACCGACCTGATTCCGCAAAAACGGACTGGCAACGGCACTGACTTTTTCTCCGAGCTGTGCCGGGCAGTGGACGAGGAAGGTGAACTGACACTGAGCGACGAAGACATCATGAACCATATGATCTTCCTGCTGTTCGCTGCTCACGACACCACCACCAGCACGCTCAGCTCGATCATTCACGCCCTGGCGAGAAACCCGGAATGGCAAGACCGTCTCCGCGCAGAGTTCGACGCACTGGGCAAGGAACATCTTGATTACGAAGATCTGGAAAAAATGGAAAGCGCCACCTGGGTATTCAAGGAAGCCCTGCGCA
Source organism: Alcanivoracaceae bacterium (assembly GCA_029210325.1). Taxonomy (GTDB): domain Bacteria; phylum Pseudomonadota; class Gammaproteobacteria; order Pseudomonadales; family Alcanivoracaceae; genus PGZG01. The sequence continues at coordinate 59,820 of JARGPU010000001.1, forward strand.
TGTATCCACCGCTGCCGACTATCCCACGTCGGGCCATCGAAGACACCGAGTTCAGGGGCTACAAAATTCCAAAAAATACTCTGGTCAGCATTGTTCCGCTGCATACGCACTATATGGAAGAGTACTGGAGCAACCCTAGCACCTTTGATCCGCTGCGCTTCTCTCCTGAGCGCGCCGAAGACAAGAAGCATTTCTATCAGTGGGTGCCATTTGGTGGCGGCCATCACAAGTGCATCGGACTGAACTTCGCTGAGCTGCAGTCAAAGATCTTCCTGTTCCACTTCCTGCGCACCTATAAAGTGTCAGTGCGCCCAGGCTATGAGGCTCCTTATCAACTGGTACCCCTGGCAATGCCAAAAGACGGCCTGCCAGTAACCATCGAACGTCTGTAACACCTGTAAAAACAGCCGCATACAGCAAAGGCCCCGCAAGGGGCCTTTTTGCTATACTGCCGGCTCGTTTGATGACGCGGACCTGTGAATGAAATACGCAATCCTGCCGGTGACTGCTTTCGAGCAGAACTGCTCGATCCTGCAATGCGAACAAACCGGCAATCTGGCGGTAGTCGATCCCGGTGGCGACATTGAGCGCATTGTTGATGCCCTGCAACAGATTGGCGGCACCGTAGAGAAAATTCTGGTCACCCATGCGCATATTGATCATGCCGGCGCGGTGGCGGATTTGGCCGAACGCCTCAGCTTGCCCATCGAAGGGCCGCAAAAGGAAGACAGTTTCTGGATTGACATGCTGCCACAGCAGTCACAAATGTTCGGCTTCCCTCCGGCGAAAACCTTCGTTCCAACCCGCTGGCTTGAGCATGGCGATACCGTAACCGTTGGCAAGACCAAACTGGATGTACTGCATTGTCCCGGGCACACTCCCGGTCATGTAGTGTTTGTTGAGCCGCAGTCACGCCTCGCGGTGGTTGGCGATGTATTGTTTGCCGGCTCCATCGGACGCAGTGATTTTCCCCGCGGCAACCATGCCGAGCTGGTCAGCTCTATTCGCGAAAAACTGTTTCCGCTGGGTGATGACGTTGCCTTTATCCCCGGCCATGGTCCAATGTCGACCTTTGGCGAGGAACGACACAGCAATCCATTTGTCAGCGATCACCGAGGGTGACCCCCATGCGCTATGCCTTTTTTGCCGCAGCATTACTGGCACTGGCCGGCTGTCAGACCAGTGAGGAAAGATTGCCTGAACAATGCCAGCTGAAGCCGGAGTCCGGACGCTGTCGGGCGGCCATAGAGCGCTTTTGGTTTGACCCGCAAAGCGGCACCTGCAAGGCCTTTATCTGGGGCGGCTGTGGCGGCACAGTGCCATTTGAAACAATGCAGGACTGTCAGCAGACCTGTAATGCAGGGGCGGAGGAGTCTGACACGCAAATACGTCGTCTGCGTCCTGGCTCCTACTAGCTACGCGAACAGCCACTGACACATAAATGTCATCATTGCCGGCCAAGCTGTCGCTCCTGATTTGCCCGGCCAAACGAGGTATGCCATGCACCTGACTGCAATGCGTCTAACAGCAATCGCACTGTTCGCTCTGCTCAGCGCCTGCGCCCAAAGCCCGGTAATCAAGCTTTATGAAGGCAGCGAGCTGCCGTCAGAGAAACTGCTCCTTGTGGACGTGCCGATGGAGCTGGAAATCGTCACCATCAACGAGCGCCGACTGGAAGGCATCAACAAACTGTTCGGTTTTGGCGATCGCACTTTGCAATTGCAGCCTGGCGACTACCGCATCACTGCCTACTACAAGAACCTGTTCGAGCTGTCGGACAACGAGCATGACGTGGTCAAGTCAGACCCGGTGCTGTTCCGTGTCAGCGGCAAGGCTGGCGAGCGCCACCGTCTGGCTTTCGATGTGCCGGGCGATGTCGAGGCGGCAAAAGAGATGGCAAAACAGTTCAGCGGTTACAGCGTCGATCTGGCCACCGGCCAGCGGCGCCCGACGGAAGCCAGTGGCATGATGCTCAGTCAGGGGTTTTTAAGCGTGCCAACGGCACAGCCTGCACCGCTGTATGACTCCGTGGCGCCCGCCACAGAGGGGCTCAACCATAGCGATTTACTTAAGGCAAGCTGGCGCAATGCCACCGCGGAGGAACGCCGCGAGTTTCTGCGCTGGATTGCGGAACAGGGAGAATAAGGGGCCAGATCGCTAGCCCCTCAGCTGATGGCCCTTGCCATCAAACCTTCTTGACGAATTCGGACTTCAGTTTCATGGCTCCGATACCCTCGACCTTGCAATCGATGTCGTGATCACCGTCAACCAGACGGATGTTCTTTACCTTGGTGCCGACCTTCACTACCAGGGACGAACCTTTCAATTTCAGATCTTTGATCACGGTGACGGTATCGCCGTCAGCCAGCACTGTGCCATTGGCATCCTTAATCACCGGGGCATCATCCTGGGGCTCTAGCTCTGCATCCTTCGACCACTCGTGGGCGCACTCAGGACAGACCAGCATGACGCCGTCTTCATAGGCATATTCGCTGCCACATTTCGGGCAGTTCGGTAGCTCACTCATGGCATCTCCGGGGGTAGAGGATGCGCCGACCACGGCGCAAGCAGGGCGGCATCATGCCAGATCGCGCAGGCAAACAAAAAAGCAGGCTCAGGCCAGCACCGGAGTTACCGGCTTGCCTACCTTCCAGCCCTCAATATTGGCCACCACACCATCAAGCAAGCGCTGGCGGCATTGGCGACTAACCCAGGCATTGTGAGGGGTAACAATCAGGTTCGGGATAGCCGGGTCCAGCAACAGATGATCCGCAGGCGGCGGCTCCACACTGAGCACATCCAGCGCCGCGCCTGCCAGCTGCCCATCGAGCAATGCCTGCTTCAATGCTGGCTCGTCAATCAGACCGCCACGGGCCGTATTAATCAGCACTGCATCAGGCTTCATCGCCGCCAGAAAATCCTTGTTTACCAACTGAGCGGTGGCCTTATCCAGAGGGCAATGCAGCGAGATCACATCACTTTCCTGAAGCAGGGTCGCCAGTGGCACCCGGTCAGGCTGGGCCGCCACACCGGGGCGCAGACTGTCGCTAACCAGCACGCGCATGCCAAAAGCCTCTGCCAGCCTGGCCACTTCCCGGCCAAGCACGCCGTAACCAATCACTCCAAATGTCTTGCCTGCCAGCTCCATCACCGGTCTGTGCATCAGGCAAAACATGGGGGAGCGCGACCACTCTCCAGCCTGCACATCCGCCGCATATTGGTGCCAGCGGGTGGCCAACCCCAATAGCAGGGCGAAAACATGCTGGGCCAGACTGGCCGCGGCATAGTCACGCACATTGCACACCACGACGCCTCGCTCTGCGGCCGCCTGCAGGTCCACGTTGTTAGTGCCGGTGGCAGACACACAGATCAGCTTGAGGTCAGCACAGGCCTGCATCACCGCCCGGTCGATCACCACCTTGTTGGTAACCACTACCTGACAACCCGCTATCCGCGCCGCCGTATCCGCCGGGCCAGTACCAGCAAACAGCTGCCAATCCGGCAAACTGGCTTGCAAGCCGTCCAATGACAGGTCCTGCGGATGCAACGTATCGAGATCCAGTACCACTCCGCGCATAGCTCCCCTCCGGTTTGTAGACGGCATCTCATTCAAAGGACTGATAATAGCAGCAGCCGCCAATCGGTAATGACCCGGCCATACAAGGCGAGCTAACATCTTACCTATGGCCGCACTAAAGCTGATCACATTCGATCTGGACAACACTCTCTGGCCGGTGGATGAAGTCATCCGCCGGGCAGAGCTCCGTTGCGCAGAATGGATTGCCGAGAAACATCCTGATGCTGCCACCTATATGGGGCGCGATACCATGCTGCGTATCCGTAATCAGCTACTGCGCGACAAACCGGGCTATGTCCACAACCTGACCGCGCTGCGCCGAGATGCACTGGCGCTCGGCTTTCGCGAAGCGGGCTACTGCACCAACGAAGCCGCACTGCTGGCCAGCCAGGGTTTCCGTGTATTCCATGATGCCCGCAATGAAGTGGTGTTTTTCCCCGGAGCGCTTGAGACTCTGGAGCTACTGGCTGGCAGCTATCAACTGGGCGCGCTGACCAATGGCAACGCGGACCTGAAAAAGATCGGCATTCATGAATTGTTTGATTTTCACCACTCAGCGGAGTCCATCGGCCGGCGCAAACCGGAACCGGAGATATTTCAGGCAGCGCTGCAGTCCGCCGGCGTAAAGGCCGATCAGGCAGTGCATGTTGGCGACCATCCAGAAGAAGACATTCAAGGCGCCCGCCAGCAAGGCTTTCATGCCGTATGGGCGAATTTGCTCGACCAGTCCTGGCCGCAACACTTGGACAGCCACCCCCATCGCATCCACAATCTGCACGAACTGAGCGACCTTTTGGCAATGCTTGATGACTGATCCGCGCGCACACGCCCTTTCCGCACTACTCGATGACATCGAAATAGAGCTACGCAATCTGGAGGTCTGGTCAGGCCAGCCTCCGCCGCCAGCGGCGTTCGCCAGCACTGTGCCCTTTTTTGCCGACCAGATGAATTTTGAAGAATGGCTGCAATGGGTATTGCTTCCCCGCTTTCGCGCCCTGATTGAAGGAGCGCTACCTCTGCCAGAGCGCTGTCAGGTTGCGCCGATGGCTGAGGAGTCGTTAAAGCATATCGAGCAGGATACCCAAGCCATTATTGATCTGTTACATCAGCTTGACGCGGTATTTACTGACCCTCTTTGAGTCCCTCGTCTGCAGGGCGTAGTATCAAAGGCTCCCCTTACGAATCAGACGGGAGCTCGCCATGACCACGTTCGGCAATGATAGCCTCGGCACCGCCACCAAACTCGAACTTGATGGTCGCCAGTACCGCTACTTTTCTCTGCCCGCACTCGCCAATCAAGGCTGGGGCAATCTTGATCAACTCCCTTTCTCACTCAAGGTGCTGCTGGAGAACCTGCTGCGCTTTGAAGATGGTGTCAGTGTCAGCAAAGACGATATTCGCGCACTGGTTAAATGGACTGAAACCCGCACCTCGGATCGGGAAATTGCCTTTCGCCCGGCGCGAGTGCTAATGCAGGACTTTACCGGCGTGCCCGGGGTAGTGGATCTGGCAGCCATGCGTGACGCTATTGCTGCCGCTGGAGGCGATCCGCAACGCATTAATCCGCTGACACCGGTGGATCTTGTTATCGATCACTCGGTGATGGTTGACAACTTCGCCTCCGATAAAGCCTTTACCGATAACGTCCGTCTTGAGTACCAACGCAATGGCGAACGGTATGAATTCCTGCGCTGGGGCCAGAAGGCATTCAATAATTTCCGCGTAGTACCACCAGGCACCGGCATCTGTCATCAGGTCAATCTGGAGTACCTGGCACGCGCTGTCTGGTCAGAAGAAAAATCCGGTGAACTATGGGCCTACCCGGACACACTGGTCGGTACAGACTCTCACACCACCATGATTAACGCGCTGGGCGTACTTGGCTGGGGTGTGGGGGGAATCGAAGCTGAAGCGGCCATGCTTGGCCAGCCCGTATCCATGCTGATTCCGGAAGTAATTGGTTTTCGTCTGGTGGGCAAACTGACAGACGGAATTACCGCCACCGACCTGGTGCTGACGATTACTGAAATGCTGCGCAAGCGTGGCGTGGTCGGAAAGTTTGTTGAGTTCTGCGGCGACGGACTTAATCAACTGCCGCTGGCTGACCGCGCCACCATTGCCAATATGGCGCCGGAATATGGCGCCACTTGTGGCTTCTTCCCGATTGATGAGCGGACCCTTGAATACCTGACACTGTCGGGCCGCGATGGCCACAGCGTTGCGCTGGTGGAGCAGTACAGCAAAGCTCAAGGCTTGTGGCGCGAGCCTGGTATGGCAGAGCCCACATTTACCGACTTGCTAACACTCGACTTGAGCACCGTACAAGCCAGTCTGGCAGGCCCGAAGCGGCCCCAGGACCGGGTCGATCTGGACAAAGTAGCCGCCACCTTTACTCATCTGCAAAGTAAACAGATTCCGGTGCGCGACGAGGCAGCAATGCAAAGTGAGGGTGGCATCCAGCCGGAGATTGCTGGTACACCCGGCGTCGTTGCTGTTGAGATTGAAGGCCAACAGCATGACCTGAGCCACGGTGATGTAGTCATTGCGGCAATCACATCCTGCACCAACACCTCTAACCCATCAGTAATGATGGCTGCCGGGCTGGTGGCAAAAAAAGCCAGAGAGCGCGGCCTGAGCCGAAAGCCGTGGGTGAAAACGTCTTTGGCGCCCGGCTCCAAGGTAGTGACTGACTATCTGGCCAAAGCCGGACTACAGGATGACCTTGATGCTCTCGGATTTCAGCTGGTCGGTTACGGCTGCACTACTTGCATCGGCAATTCCGGCCCCTTGCCGGAGGTGATCGAAAAAGCAGTTCATCAAGGTGATCTGATGGTTGCCTCAGTGCTATCAGGCAATCGTAACTTTGAAGGACGGGTTCACCAGAGCGTCAAAACAAACTGGCTTGCCTCTCCGCCTCTGGTAGTGGCTTACGCGCTGGCGGGCTCAGTAAAGATTGATCTAAGCAAAGACCCGCTAGGCCGTGATAGTCAGGGCGACCCGGTGTACTTGCGCGACATCTGGCCAAGCAATGCGGAGATCCACAGCGCACTAGAAAATGTCAGCGGCGAAATGTTTCGCCACCAGTATGCCTCCGTATTCGACGGCGACGCTCACTGGCAAGCCATGCCAGCACCCACCGCCGATACCTATGAGTGGAAGCGTGACTCCACCTATATTCAGCACCCACCGTATTTCCATGGGCTGACAAAAACCCCAACACCGCTAGGCGCCATTAGTAACGCGCGCATCCTGGCATTGTTCGGCGACTCAATTACCACGGACCACATTTCCCCGGCTGGCAACATTCAGGCGGACAGTCCGGCCGGTCACTATCTGCAAAGCCATGGTGTGCAACCAAAGGATTTTAATTCCTATGGCTCGCGGCGCGGCAACCACCAAGTCATGATGCGCGGCACCTTTGCCAATATCCGCATCAGAAACGAAATGGTGCCGGGCAGTGAGGGTGGCGTTACCAAACATATGCCGCAAGGGGAGGTACTGCCGATCTATGGCGCAGCAATGCGCTATCTGAACGATGGCGTGCCCACGGTGATATTTGCCGGCAAGGAATACGGTACCGGCTCATCACGGGACTGGGCAGCAAAGGGCACCAATCTGCTTGGCGTGCGGGCGGTGGTTGCGGAAAGTTTTGAGCGCATCCACAGGTCCAACCTGATCGGCATGGGAATTCTGCCACTGCAGTTCCCGCAAGGCGTTGACCGGCATTCCCTGAAACTGGATGGCAGCGAGGAGATCGATATTCCGGATCTGCTGGATGATCTGGTGCCACACGGCATTACCCGTGTAAGAGTCCGCAAAAATGGCAAGGAACAAACCTTTGCCGCGCTGGTACGGCTGGATACGGCTACGGAGGTGGAATACTACCGCCACGGCGGCATTTTGCATTATGTGTTACGACAGATGATGTAGGCATGGCTACAAAGGCGGCAACAGCAACTCCAGCGTATTTCCCTTGCTGTAGCGCGCCTTCATGGCTGTCAGGTGCTCCAGCGCCTCTCCTCGCAAGTAGGGCGCCTCAAGGCAGACAATCTGATAGATACCCTGGCGTAGCAACGTCCTGTCCAACTCTTCGTCACGTCGCTGCGCCGGCACCATGCTGTGGACAAAACCGGCCCAGGACGCCGCCATCACCCAGGTGTTCACCAGCAGCGCCTGCATTTCCTCGTCACCGACATCAATCAGCCCGGCGGCGCGTAACCCCTCATACACCTGCAGGCCCTGCTCCAGGCTACGACGCACAAAGTCGCTGTAGCTGGAGCGCAAACGCTCATCCTGATTGAGCAGATGGGCCATATCACGATGCAGAAAGCGCGCCCCCCACATGCTCTGCAAAATCGACTCGAAGTAGCCCACCTTGTCCTGCCAGGTCAGTGGACGGCCGGGCGGCACTTGGAGAAATGCCTTTACCGTGTCCTGATAGCGCTCGAACAGGGCGAATACGATGTCGGCCTTATTGCGAAAGTGGTAGTAGAGATTACCCGGCGAGATACCCAGCGCCTCGGCAATGTGATTAGTGGTGACATTGCGTTCGCCGAGCCGATTAAAAAGCTCAAGACTGGTGGCAAGGATGCGCTCTTTGGTGCTGGTCATATCGGGCCAGAAGTCCTGTTAAAAAGGTGCTGATCCAGCCAGTTGGACGGCAGGGATTGACAGTTAGAGTAATTGCTCTAAAAATCACTAGTCAAGTTTCCAGTTACTTATTGCAGCTTCAGGAGATTCCCATGGTTGCCGATGTTCAGGCCCTGCATAACCAGAACGAAGAAATCCAGCGAATGGAGCAGGTTTTTCAGGCACAGAAAGAGGCCTTTGCCCGCCATCCCTACCCGGGCGCTGAAGAGCGCATTGACCACCTGAACAGACTGCGCCCCCTACTGCTTAAATATCAGGACGAGATTTGTGAGGCCCTGAATAGCGACTTCGGCTGCCGCTCGGCAGACGAAACCCGGCTCGCAGAGATCCTCACCAGCCTTGAGGGCATCGGCTACTACGCCAAGAATCTGCGCAAGTGGATGAAGCCACAAAAGCGCAAAGTTGGCGCCGCCCAGTGGCCCGGATCAGCCATGGTGACCTACCAGCCGGTGGGTGTGGTCGGCATCATCTCTCCCTGGAACTATCCTTTCTATCTCGCCCTTGGCCCTATGATCGGCGCATTGGCCGCCGGCAACCGGGTGATGATTAAAATGAGCGAATCCACTCCGGCAAGCGGCGCGCTGCTGCAGAAGATTCTTGCCGAAGTCTACGAACAGGATCATGTGGCCGTGTTCAACGGCGAAGTGGATGTCGGCGCGGCGTTTTCAAAGTTGCCGTTTGATCACCTGCTGTTTACTGGAGCCACCTCTATCGGTCGCCATGTGATGCGTGCTGCGGCCGAGAACCTGACGCCCGTCACTCTTGAGCTGGGCGGCAAAAGCCCCTGCATCATCAGCGATGATTTCCCGATTCCGGACGCAGTGGAGCGGATTGCTTTTGGCAAGTGCTTCAACGCCGGCCAAACCTGCGTCTCCCCCGATTACGTCATGCTACCGAAGGGCAAGACCGACGAGTTCGTTAAAGCCTTTAACGATCAGGTCAGCGGCATGTATCCGACCATGCTGAACAATCCGGACCTGACCTCTGTGGTTAACGAGCGACAGCACAAACGCTTGCTTGGCTATATTGAAGATGCCCGCGCGAAGGGCGCCACTGTTATTCAGATCAATCCAGCCAACGAAGACTTCAGCCAGTCGCGCAAGATTCCATTTACCTTGCTGTTAAATGTGACGGCGCAGATGAAGATCGCTGACGATGAAATCTTCGGCCCGCTGATGATCATCCATGAGTACGACTCTGTGCAGCAGGCAATCGATTTCATTAACGCTGGCCCGCGCCCTCTGGCCCTGTATTACTTTGACTGGAACAGTGAGCGTGCCAGCTATGTGCTGAATAACACCCACTCCGGTTGTGCTGCATTGAATGACACCATGACTCAGGTGGGCGTTGATGACATTCCATTTGGTGGTGTCGGTCCATCCGGCATGGGTCACTATCACGGCTATGAAGGCTTCCTGACCTTCTCCAACGCCAAGGGCGTTTTCCGCCGCGGTCGCATTAACCCAACCAAGAATGTGCTACCGCCCTTCGGTCGCGGCATGCACAAGTTTATTTACAAATATCTGATGAAGTGAGGCACAGATGAACGACACTCTGGCCCTGAACCGGCGCGCATTCTTGCGCGCCGGCTTATTTGGTTCTGCCCTGCTGGCCGGAGGCGCCGGCGTTGCCTCACTGAGCGGATGCAGTACCGCCAAAGTCCCCGCTAACGGCTTCCTGCACTTGCGTCAGGCAGATATCGAACTACTTACCCCAATGGTCCCGGCACTGCTAGCTGGCGCCCTGCCAAATGGTGACGCCGATGTGCCCAGAGTGCTGCGGCGTCTGGATACCTTGCTCGACAGCCCGGCCCAGGGTGGCCGCGACGCGATTTTTCAGCTCTATGATGTACTGCAGCTGGGTGCCTTTCGCTGGTGGACCATGGATGCCTGGTCGCACCCCGGCACATTGAGCACTGAGCAAATTGATCAGGGGCTGGCAAACTGGAGTCGCAAGCAAAACAGTTTTGCCCGGCTGGCACTTAATGGCCTGTGCCAACCACTGACGCTAGCCTGGTACACCGACCCCGAGATTGCCAAAGGCACCGGTTATCCGGGCCCGCCAAGCAAGGTGATTGCATGAACGACTTATCCAAGCTCGAAGTACGAGGCATCCGCGACCCGTGGAAAGAGGGCCTGGCAGCAGGCTGGTCCGTTATTGATTCATCGCAGCTAAACGAAGACCAAACCATTGAAGCTGATGTGGTGATTATCGGCTCCGGCGCCGGCGGCGGTGTTAGCGCAGAAATCTTGAGTCAGTCTGGTCTTCGGGTGGTGATCATTGAAGCCGCCAAGCTGAAAAGTACTGATCAGTTCAATATGGACGAGGGCGAAGCCTACCGCGATCTTTATCAGGAGGGCGCCGCCCGCGCAGCCAAAGATGGCAGCATAGCCATTCTTCAGGGGCGCGCCGTTGGCGGCACCACGGTGGTTAACTGGACTTCCAGTTTTCGCACTCCGGAGCAAACCCTGTCCTATTGGCAAAATAATTTTGGTGTAACCGGCCTGTCTCGCAGCGAGCTTGATCCCTGGTTTGAGAAAATGGAAAAGCGCCTGCGGGTCAGCAAGTGGGCGATGCCTCCTAACGCTAACAATAACGCTTTGAAAAATGGCTGTGAGGCGCTCGGCTGGGGCTGGAGCGTGATCCCGCGCAATGTTGATGGCTGCTGGAACCTCGGTTACTGCGGCACCGGCTGCCCGACAAACGCAAAGCAATCCATGCTGGTGACCACGCTACCATCTGCAATGGAGAGCGGGGCCACGCTAGTGCATAGCGCCGAGGCGCGCACTCTGGAGCATGACGGCACGCGCGTTACTGCGGTACTTTGCAATGCACTGGACGGACGGCGTCAGGCCACTGGCAAAACTGTACGAGTAGTTGCAAAGACTTTTGTAGCGGCCGGCGGCGGCATCAATACTCCCGCGCTACTAATGCGCGCCGGTGTACCTGATCCCCACGAACGGCTCGGCAAGCGCACCTTCCTGCATCCAACCACATTGGTACTAGGTGATTTTGAAGAGCGGGTAGACGGTTACTACGGTGCTCCCCAGTCCCTGTACTCCGATCAGTTCACTTGGCGAGATGGCGTTGATGGCGCCATCGGCTACAAAATGGAAGTCATGCCGACCCACCCCGGGCTGATGTCTTCACTGATTGGCGGCTACGGCAGTCTGGCCCGCACTCAAGTTTCGCGTCTGCCCCATTATGCTGCCGCCATTGCCATGATGCGTGACGGCTTCCACGATGAAAGCGAGGGCGGTGCCGTGGAGCTAAGCAAGTATGGCGATGCGGTGCTCGACTATGTCCTCAATGATTATGTTCTCGAAGGCCTGCGCCATAGCCATCTGAAGATGGCGGAAATGCTGTTTGCTGCGGGTGCGCAATCGGTTCGGGCCGGCCACGGTGATATGCCATTCATGGCTAGCTGGAAACAGGTCAAGGAGCTTATTCCAACGCTCAAATATGCTCCCGGAATGGCCGGCTGCGGCAGCGCCCATGTGATGGGCGGTTGTACCATGGGCGCCGATGAAACGCGCTGCCTGACCGACAGCGAGGGCCGCTATCACCATCTGGAAAACCTGTACGTATTCGATGGCTCGGTGCTACCCACCAGTCTGGGGGTCAACCCTCAGCTGACCATCTATGGCATGACCGCACGCAATGCCACCCGGCTGGCGACCCGGTTGCAGGCCTGACCATGCGGGGCGGCACCCTTCCGGTCGCCGCCCCGAGTCGCTATCCTTGCCGCTTCGCTGCTAATACCGGATTCGCTGTATGACCAACCGAGTTGTCTATCCCGGCACCTTTGATCCGATCACCAACGGCCACAAGGACCTTATCGAGCGGGCTGCAGCCATGTTTGACGAGGTTATCGTCGCCATTGCCGCCAGTGAGAAGAAGGGCCCTCTGTTTACCCTGGAGGAGCGCGTCACTCTGGCGGAGGAGTCTCTGGCACACCTGAGCAACATCAAGGTGGTCGGCTTTTCCAAGCTACTGGCCCACTTCTGTGCCGATCAGAACGCGAACATCCTGCTGCGAGGCCTGCGCGCCGTCAGTGACTTCGAGTACGAATTCCAGCTCGCCAATATGAATCGTCAGTTGGCGCCAGATCTGGAAACCGTATTTCTGACTCCGGCAGAGCACCTGTCCTATATTTCTTCCAGTCTGGTGCGGGAGATTGCCCTGCTGGATGGAGATATCAGCAAGTTTGTACCTCCCGCGGTGGCCGCAGCGCTGACCCGCAAACGGGATGCGCGGCGCGGTTAATCGCTCATAGCTGGCGGCTCTGGAACATTTACCCGGGCCGCCCACTCGCCCCTCCGTCTGATAGACCTTGGCGGCAAACATCCCCATTATTGGCCTTCTTACGATAACGATGCCTGGCCATGACGCCGGGCCGTACCGCCGTGGTGCGGATCACGGCACTGCAAGGAGAACTAGCATCATGAAGTGGACCCTGAGCGGCCGTTTTGCCGCCATCCTGCTATTTACCATCGCCGCCACCGGCCATGCCCGGCTGCCTGCGGCGGCAATTTCCTCGGCCCATCCGCTGGCAACCGAGGCTGGCTTCGAAGTTCTTGATCAGGGCGGCAACGCCTTCGATGCGGCTATTGCGGTCAGCGCAGCGCTGGCCGTGGTTGAACCATATAGCTCGGGCATGGGCGGTGGCGGTTTCTGGCTTCTGCACGACGTGGCCAGCGGTCGCAATGTGATGATCGATGGCCGAGAAGAAGCGCCTGGCGCTGCCAGTCGCGATATGTATCTGGATAACCGCGGTCAGGTAGTAAGGGATTGGGCAATCAACGGCCCCAGCGCCGCTGGCATCCCCGGCCAGCCAGCTGCACTGGCTCACCTTGCCGCCGGCTACGGCACACTGCCCCTATCGGTAACGCTGGCACCTGCCATTCGACTGGCGAAAGACGGTTTTCAGGTCGAAGAGCACTACCGCCACATGGCAAATTATCGGCGCGATGTGCTGAATCGCTCCCCGGAAGCACGGCATATTTTTCTTAATAATGGTGAGGTGCCACCGGTTGGCCACCTGATTGTGCAACCGGAGCTCGCTCACCTTCTTGAGCTACTTGCCGATCAAGGCCATGACGGCTTCTATCGTGGCGAGCTGGCACAAAAACTGGTCGACGGCGTGATCAATAACGGCGGCCTCTGGTCGATGGAAGATCTGGCCAACTATAAAGTGGTTGAACGGGAACCCATTATCGGCACTTTTCGGGGCGCCAAAATCATCAGCGCTGCCCCGCCTTCTTCCGGCGGCGTGGTATTGATTCAAGCCCTGAATATTCTCGAGCGTTTCAATGACGGCCAGCCCGATCCAGCCCTGCTGCCACACCTTGCCATTGAAAGCATGCGCCGTGCATACCGCGACAGAGCGCTACACCTTGGCGACCCGGACTTTGTTGACATGCCTATTACCCGGCTGCTCGACAAGGACTACGCAACCGGTCTGGCCGCTAGCATTAAACTCGATCAGGCCACTCCGTCTGCGAGCCTCGGTGAGCCGATCACCGTTGAACAGGGCAATCACACCAGCCACTTTTCAATCATTGACCAGCAGGGCAATCGAGTCGCCGCCACACTGAGCATCAACTTGCCGTTTGGCTCCGGGTTTGTGGTACCGAAAACCGGTTTGCTACTTAACAACGAGATGGATGATTTCTCTGCCAACCCCGGCAGTGCCAATGCCTATGGATTAATCGGCGGCGAAGCCAACTCTATTGCCGCGGGCAAGCGCCCGCTATCTTCCATGACGCCAACATTTATCGAGTGGGACGGAAAAGTGGCCATTCTTGGCACGCCTGGCGGCAGCCGGATTATTAGTATGGTGATGCTGGCAGCTCTTGAGGCGCTGCAGGGAAAGCCGGCTGAGGACTGGGTATCCAGTCCCCGTTTTCATCACCAGTATATGCCCGACATGGTTCAGGGAGAGCCGGACTTTGTTGGCACCGAGGCAGGTAAATCCCTGCTGGTGCGTGGCCATCAGATGGAGTCCACTGGCCGCCGTTACGGTAATATGCAGGCCATTTTGTGGGACAGCAAAGCCGCATCACTGCAAGCGGCATCTGATCCCAGAGGAATGGGCGAAGCACTGGTAAGAGAGCCAAAAAAGAAAGACTGAAACAGGGAAACAAAAAAGGCCCGCGAAACGCGGGCCTTTTTTTGATCACGACTTGCTTTGATCAGGGCTTGGTAACGGTAAACACCGTTGCCGTCTCAACCCTTGATGAAACCCGGACCTGAATCGCCTCCACCGTGCCGGAGGGAATTGCCGCCGGGAATATCATGGTGAAGAAACAAACCAGCGGTTCAGTGCTATTGAAAGCAGAACACTGAGCGCCAAACACGTCTGCCTGACCATTTACCGCCGTTGCCAGCACTGAAGTGGTTGACTCTCCATCACTGATCGGAGCATTACCATTAGCGTCAGCGGTCACCACTTTGAAGGTGGCCGAATTAGCAGTGATATTCTGAATCTGGCCGTCCGCTGCAATAGAGTCAAAGATAGCCGGATTTGCGCCAGAGCTGTCACCAACGATCACCGTACGCCCCCAGTTCTGCGGTGCGCCGCCATCCCGATCTTCCCAGATCCAGTCGGTATCCACTGGAAACACATAGGCGTATGAAGCATCCGTGGACAACGCCATAGTGGTCGAGGTGCGCACGTTAGCCAATGACGCGCAGTGGCCTGCCGCCTTGGCAGCTGCCGAACAGCTCAGGCCACGGAACAGCGCACCTGCTTGGGTGTAGTCTTCATCTTCGTCGAAATCCATGAAGTCGTTAGCGGCAGACTGTGGTGCATTAGTACGAACGCCGGTTTCGTTGTCATCGCGGAAAGCTTCGGGGAGCGCCCGCCACTCCTCTGTCAAATCGAATACGTTGTTGCGATTAACGGCGTCATCAAAGCTCTCTTCACCTACCGTCCAGGCGGTAATCGTGGTGCGCCCAAAACGGTCGTGTACACCGCATGGCATATCTGCGACCAAGCCGTTCTTGATTCGGTCCAGGGCAGTACCAGAGAAGAACTCTGGAGCCCCACAGGCGCGCCCAGCACGGCCGGCATCATATTTATTCACCGTAATGCCCGGGCTAGTCCAGGTTACATTACACACACCGTCAATAGTTTCGCAGCTTGGGGTGATACCACCCAGCTCGGTGGTGAAGTTAACCAATGTGCCATCAGCCACCAACTGACCCATACGATCCTGCAGGGAAATCACCACAGGCACTTCCTGAGCCACGCGGTTGCCAACCCCCGGGTTGAGGAACTCGGTAGCGATAGAGAAACGTTCCTGCTCAGGCAAACCAACCTGAACAGAGACCGAACCCGTGCCAAGAATCTCTGGATTGGAACCCACTACCCGAGCACGCACACTACCAATGGTCGGCACCGTGCCGCTGGTTACTGTAACGCGGGCTTCGCCAGACGCATTTGTTGAACCAGTCAGGCCAGAAGTAATATCAAAGCCACCGGCACCGGCAGTGACTTCAAATTCTACCGAAACACCGCTGCCCACCGGCTCGCCATTCTGATTGCGCACCAGGAAGGTCATCACCGACTCCTCCGGCACGCCAGCCTGAGCAGCACCCTTCAAACCAATCACAGTTGGGTCGGCCTCGAGGAAAGAAATCGAACTACTCGGCGACTGGGCAACAGTGATCTGTGGAGATACGGCAGTCTGCGCGTCGCCGCCCAAAGTGACGGTGGCACGGATAACATCGGAGGTACAGTTAGTGGCCGGCTCGTAGGTGGTGCTTACATTGCCACCAACTGCTGTTCTTGGTGAATCAATCTGAGCGAAGCCACTGTCGACGCAGTCCGAAGAAAAATTAACCTGCGCAATGCCCCCAGTCCACAGAGCATTGCCCGGATCAACCACAATGGAGGCCTGAACCGAAACGCTAGAACCAACCCCGGTGGAAGTTGCAGAAACAGCCAGCTCACCCTCAGTAAAACCAGCGCCACTGCCATTACCGAACAACAGTGTTTCTGTTACCGGTGGCTCTTCTGGACTGCCGCCACCATCACCAGCATCGATCTGGTAATAGCTGGTAAAGGTGGAACCTTCATAACTGGCCTCAATACCGCCAGCTCCAGAACCCTCGCCCGCCTCCAGTGTCACTCGGGCAACACCATTGGCATCGGTCAGTGCGGTGCCACTACTTGGCACCAAAACACCTAGAGTTACCGAGAAATTAACCACACGATTAGCAACCGGTATACCTGAGTCAGTAACCGTCACGGAAAAAATACCAGCGCGATCATCACGGATCGGACGGTCTGTGGAACCAACAGGCACGCCACCGGCATCAAGCAGAGTTCCTGTCAGCTGGATAGCTGACGGGTCGGTGGGATCAGTCGGGTCACCTGGGTCAACCGGTGGAACCGCTGTTCCGCAGGACAATAGATGGACGAATTTCGGATCACTGGACACCGATTGCGTGGACGTACCAAAACGGCAAGTGGCGCCCGTCGCCGTGCCGAGTCGCACTATATGAAGAGCCGCATTGGAAACCCGCTGGGTAAAGCGCTGCGTGGTGTTAGTGGTGAAACTGAGAGTTTCGTAATCAGTACCGCTCTGCGAAAGAACCACACTGACCGACTGGCCCGCCAAAAGACCGACCACTTCGACACCCGGCGAACCGAGCACCAAACCGTCGCCGGAAGAGGAACCACCGCAGGCTGACAGCCCGAGAGATGCCAGCGCAATCATTACCAGACTTTTATACTTATTCATCACTTTTTCCCCGACAATCGCTCTGCAGCAAGGTCACCCTGATGACTGCCAAATATCTGTTAAATCAGAAACGCCAGAACACGCCCGCTGATGGGCCTGTCCGGTTGATGTCACTGACTGGTTTCATGGTCAGTGCAAAATACTCAAGATTCAGTCCCAGGTTTTCACCCAAAGAAATATCCACACCCACCGCTGCCGCCACATCAGCCACAGTCGCCTCACCGGAAAGCGGGCCTGCCCCGGACAGCTCTTCCCGAGTCCACATATAACCCAGTCCGAGATAAGGGGTCAGCGAGCCGTACTCTTTACGCACCCGCAACAGCCCACCAATGGAATACAAATTCTTGAGTTCTGCCGCACCATCTTTTACCGAAGCTGTGGTCATGCCAACGCGCAATTCGGAAGAGAAGTACTCGTTGATCTCACCACCGAAGCGCACTACTGTTTCGCCGGTATCGATAGTGTCTCCCGGAACGAAGCGGCTATCCTGCTCGATAACCATATAATTGACGCCGATATAGGCATTGCTTTCACCCGCGTGCGCCACAACTGCAAGGCTCGCTATCACGCCAGCAAACAGGCCAACAAAACCTCTTTTCATTTTTCTTCTCCGTCAAAAATTCTTACGCTGCGGGCAGACTGCGGCACGGTGTGCCGGCCGGCATCAGCGGTTCGCTTTATCCGTTGCTCTTTCGCTCTGCAGAAAATCGTGTTGCGCTGGAGTGCAACCAAGGCAGCGCAGGAAAGTAGATCGCGCAGGCGCCTTAACCAGCTTCTCCGCTGACTCATCAACGTTGTCACCGAGGATCGATGCAGGTAGTGCCAGCGTGAATACCCCCAAACCAATCAGGGAAATAGTCGCCAGAACCGGACGGGCGAAGAATGTATCTGCAATCATCGCAAATTCACCTGGACGATCGCTGTCCGGGTCAAATGCGTGCGCCACTGGCACCACGCCTGCGAACAAGATACTAAAGGCGAGGAACGAGGCCAGAAATGGGCGCTTTGCTCGCAGCATGATGGAACCCTCTAATTGCTTGTTATAGTTAATGTAACGCTGCCATTATGGCTTCTAAGTTCTTAATAAACCGGCAATTGCTCACAATCTACACCTTTGATTCCACCGCGGCAACCCATCAGCGCTGACATTGCGGGCAATAGCACGTGGTGCGCTGGCCATGCCGCGCGCCCTTCAAAATCGCCGCACAAATCAGGCAACTCTGCCCTGCTCGGCCATAAACCGACAGGTCCTGAGCAAAATAACCCGGCTGGCCGTCCACCCGGCTGAAGTCCCTGAGGGTGGTGCCGCCCGCCTCGATTGCCCGACCCAGCACGGTACGAATAGCCTCCGCCAGCCGGACATAGCGCTCCCTGCTGATGCGACCTGCCTGCCGTGAGGGATGGATCCCGGCCAGGAAAAGGCTCTCCTGAGCATAGATGTTGCCGACGCCGACTACTGTGCGGTTGTCCATAATAAAGGTCTTCACCGACTGCCTGCGGCCCGCCGCGCGTGCCGCCAGCCAATGACCATCGAATCCCGGTTCCAGCGGCTCCGGCCCCAGGTGACCCAGCAATGGATGGCTGTCCGCCCGCTCGCTCCACAGCACTGCACCAAAACGACGCGGATCATTGAGACGCAATAGCTGGCCGCTATCCAGCAGCACATCCACATGGTCGTGCTTGCCTGCCGGCGTACCCACCGGCAGCACTCGCAGGCTGCCAGACATGCCCAAATGGATCAGTAGCTGGCCCTCGGCCAGATCGATCAACACGAATTTGGCCCGGCGCCGCACTCCCTCCACCGGCATGTCGCGCAGCCCCATGACCTCAGCCGGCACCAACCAACGCAACTGCGGCTGACGTACCAGCACGCGAGTGATCCTCACCCCCCTGAGGTAGGGGGCAATGCCACGACATGTGGTTTCCACTTCAGGTAGTTCGGGCATACTTGATATCCGGGCAGTAGGGCCAATGCCGGTGGCACTGGAAAACTGGCACCATCGGCCTTGTATGTTAGGTGCAACTTCACCAACAATCTGTGCTCCGATAAGCATCACTCACGATTATAAACCCGCAGTGGAATCCCATGAGTCTTAATGGTCTGTTTTCTCCCTCCGTTTGGCAGGTGGTGCTAGTCACCCTTGTCCTGACCCATATAACCATCGTCAGCGTCACCGTGTATTTGCACCGTCACTCTGCCCACCGGGCACTGGACCTGCATCCGGCGCTGGCCCATTTCTTCCGCTTCTGGCTATGGCTTACCACCGCCACCAACACCAAGCAGTGGACTTCGATTCACCGTAAACATCATGCCTTCTGTGAAACGGAGAATGACCCGCACAGCCCGGTGGTTTTGGGAATTGGCAAGGTGCTACGTGAAGGCGCTGAATTGTATCAAGCCGAAGCAGCCAATCAGGAAACCCTGGACCGTTTCGGCGCCGGCACGCCGGACGACTGGATTGAACACAACCTTTATAGCCGCTTCCCGAACCTGGGCATTGCCCTGATGGGGGCTATTAACCTGATCTGCTTTGGCGCCATTGGCATTACCATCTGGGCCATCCAGATGATCTGGATCCCACTTTTTGCCGCTGGGGTGATCAACGGAATCGGTCATTACTGGGGTTATCGCAACTTTGAATGCCGCGATGCGTCACGCAACATTGTCCCGTGGGGCATCCTCATTGGTGGCGAAGAGCTGCATAACAATCACCACACCTATCCGAACTCCGCTAAATTGTCTGTGCGCCGTTTCGAGTTCGATATGGGCTGGGCCTGGATTCGGTTGTTCGAGACCCTGAGACTAGCCAAGGTCAATAAGGTGCCGCCGCGGCCAGTATTCGCCGAGGACAAGGCAAGTATCGATATCGATACCCTGCGCGCCCTGATGCAGAACCGCTTTCAAGTCATGGCTCGCTATCGCCGCGAAGTGATTGCGCCGGTCTTTCGCGAGGAAAAAGCCCGCGCCTCTGAAGCCACCAGCGCATTTCTGCGTCGTGCCGGCGCTCTGCTGCACCGCGAGGAAAGCCTGATTTCCGAGCGTGGCCGAGAGAACCTGAGCAAGCTGGTTTCGGAAAATGAAACGCTGGCGGCTATATACCAGCATCGCCTGCGCTTACAGGCCATCTGGTCTCGCACCAGCGCAAACTCTCAGGAAATGGTCGAAGCCCTGTGCGAATGGTGCCGCGAGGCAGAAGCTTCCGGCATTCGTGCTCTACAGGAGTTCTCCGCGCAGCTGAAGTCCTACACGTTACAACCAGCAACGGCTTAATGCCGTTGCTATCATGCTGCGGTATTATCGCAGACACAAAAAAGCCCGGCATTGCCGGGCTTTTTTGTGAGGCCGGATTGTTTCAGCAAGTGCTTACTTGATCTTGCCTTCCTTGTACGGAACATACTTGCGCAGCACCGGATCAAACTTGTTCATTTCAAGTTTTTCCGGGTGGTTACGCTTGTTCTTGGTGGTGGTGTAGAAGTGACCAGTGCCACCACTAGAAACCAGCTTGATCTTTTCGCGAGCGCCGCTCTTTGCCATGACTTATTCTCCTCAGGCCTTGATGCCACGGGCGCGGATGTCGGCCAACACCGCATCAATACCCAGCTTGTCGATAATCCGCATGCCCTTTGACGAGACGCGCAGACGCACAAAACGCTTCTCGGTCTCAACCCAGAAACGGTGATGGTGCAAATTCGGCTCGAAACGACGCTTGGTCTTAATATTCGAGTGAGAAACGTGGTTGCCCGTGATGGGGCGCTTCCCGGTAACTTGGCAAACTCTGGACATTGTCTTGCTCCGACATCAATCAACGGGGGAGACGCCCCCGGAAAAGGCGCGTTTTATACCAGAAGGGCATCAGGCACACAAGCAACAATGGACAAATGCCCGATATGACCGGCCCGGGTCCTGCCTTCCGCTATCTGCTTAGTGCTTCACTTGGGCGTGATCTAGAGCCAGCCGCGCTCTGCCAGCGACACCCAGTTGCCATCACCGATAACCAGATGATCCAGCACCCTGATATCTACCAAACCCAGCGCCTCAACCAGACGACGGGTAATGGAGCGGTCCGCCTCACTGGGCTCTGCCACACCGGAGGGGTGATTGTGCGCCAAAATCAGCGCCGCCGCATTATGTTCCAGACTGCGGCGGACTACTTCTCGTGGATAAACGGCGGCTCCATCAATGGTGCCACGGAACAATTCCTCAAATGCCAGCACCCGGTGTTTGTTATCCAGAAACAGACAGGCAAACACCTCGTGGGGATAGCGACGCAGCTTGGCCATCAGAAAACGACCGGCATCATCAGGCTTTGTAAGTGAATGCTCGCGTACCATTTCCGCAGCCAAATAACGGCGCCCCAGCTCCAGCGCCCCCAATAGCTGGGCTAGCCTGGCGTCGCCCAGACCGGGCTGGCTGCGCAACTTTGACAGCGGCATATCCAGCAGCCCGCGTAGCCCTCCACTGGTGCCAAGTAGCTCGCGCCCCAGATCTACTGCGGTGCGCCCACGAGCCCCTGTACGCAGGAAGATTGCCAACAACTCGGCATCGCTGAGCACTTCGGCACCGCGTTGCAACAACTTCTCCCGTGGCCGCTCTGCTGCCGGCCAGTCGCTAATTGCCATATGTTGTCTGCCCTGTCCGGTAAAAGACCACTGTTTCACGTTCGCCCACTCCGTCTTGCCAGCTTTTACCGCCAGTTGCTTTGGGAGATTGGCGCAAAGTGTGCGGTCACTACGCAACCTGCGGCGGTGGTGGTACGCTAGGCACCCTCTTCACCTCAGAATAAAGCGCCACTTCGCCATGGAAAGACTGGTCAATAAACGCATCCTGCTGGGTGTGACAGGCGGCATCGCCGCCTACAAGAGTGCCGAGCTGGTGCGCCGCCTCCAGGATGCCGGCGCGGATGTGCGCGTGGTAATGACCAGCAGCGCCTGCGAATTCATCACTCCTCTGACCATGCAGGCTCTGTCAGGAAACCCGGTACACACCACCCTGCTGGACCCGGAGGCCGAAGCGGGCATGGGGCATATAGAGCTGGCTCGTTGGGCAGATCTGGTGCTGATTGCGCCGGCCAGCGCCAATTTCATGGCTCGACTGGCCCATGGCCATGCCAACGACCTGCTATCGACCCTGTGTCTGGCTACAGGCGCGCCGATAGCCATCGCCCCCGCCATGAACCAGCAAATGTGGGCGGATCCTGCTACTCAGCGCAATCTGTTGATCCTGCAAGAGAAAGCCATCCGTGTGCTGGGGCCCGCCAGCGGCAGTCAGGCCTGTGGTGATATCGGCCCAGGACGCATGCTGGAACCCGGCGAGCTGGCGCTGGCCGCCGCCGGCATGTTTGATCATCAGTTGCTTACCGGCCGGCATGTGGTGATCACCGCTGGCCCGACCCGCGAAGCCATTGACCCGGTTCGCTACATCACCAACAAGAGCTCCGGCAAAATGGGCTTTGCTCTGGCCGAAGCTGCAGCAGAGGCCGGCGCCCGCGTCACCCTGATCGCCGGTCCAGTCAATCTGCCAACTCCGAACCGAGTACACCGCTCGGACGTGGTCCGCGCTCTGGATATGTATGAGGCCAGCCTCGACGCGGTCAATAAGGGCTGTGACATCTTTATCTCTACTGCCGCTGTGGCCGACTACCGCCCCATGGTCACCGCCGATCACAAGATCAAGAAATCCACAGAAGAAGTACACCTGACACTGATCAAAAACCCGGACATCGTGGCGGCCGTTTCTGCCCATGAGCGGCGCCCGTTTACCGTTGGCTTCGCCGCAGAAACTCGCGACGTGGTTAGCTATGCGCAGGGCAAGCTGGAAAACAAGAAGCTCGACATGATCGCCACCAACGACGTGTCCGGTAGCAACGTAGGCTTCAACAGCGATAACAATGCGGTCACGGTAATCTGGCCGGGCGGCCACAAGGTGTTGCCTTTGGCATCGAAAAGGCAGATCGCCAAGCAACTGATTGAGTTAATCGCCATCCGCCAGAACACTGGCAACCGATAAGTTCAGGAGTAGAAATGGAGCTGCAGTTTCGGATTCTCGATCCACGGCTAGGTAACGAATTTCCATTGCCTGCCCATGCCACCGACGGCTCCGCCGGCCTCGACTTGCGTGCCATGGTTCAGGAAACCACCGTGTTGGCAGCCGGCCAAACCCAGCTGCTACCCACCGGCATGGCGATCTATATTGAAAACTCAGGCTATGCCGGCATGATTTTGCCGCGCTCCGGTCTGGGCCATAAACATGGCATCGTGCTGGGCAATCTGGTCGGCCTGATCGATGCTGATTATCAGGGCGAACTGATGGTGTCGTGCTGGAATCGTAGCCAGCAGCCATTCACCATTGAGCCGGGCGATCGCATTGCCCAGCTGGTGATCGTGCCGGTACAGCAAGTATCTCTACGTCAGGTTGAAAGCTTCTCCGCTAGCGAAAGAGGGGCTGGTGGATTTGGCCACAGCGGCCGGCGTTGAGCAGACGCTGGAAATTGGTTTGAAGGGGGATCATTAGATGAAGAAAAAATCCGCTGCCGCAGACATTCAGGACGACACCAAGGCCGCCAAGGCCAAGCAAAAGAAAGACAACAAGGCCGCCAAACGTAACCATCGAACTGGCTCAGGCATGGCAGGCTATATGCTTGGCGCAGTAGCACTAAGCGCCGTGGTAATTATTACCGGCAGTCTGGCACTGGGCTGGTTGCAATTTGGCCGCCATCAGGCAATGAGCGAGCAGCTTATTGCCCGAACACTAGCTCGCCAGTACACCTCACTGCTGGCCGACGTGGTGCGTAATGCAGAGGCCTCTGTAAATAGCATTGTCGCCAACCCGATGCTTGATCATGCGTTTGACGATACCTCGGGCACCATCGCCAGCACACTGGCCGCCGGCCTGCCTGATAGCACATTAACTCTGTTGCCGCCGAATCAGGTGCTGCCGCCGGAAACCCTTTCATTCACGGCTCGCGACCTGCTGCAGAAAGCCAGAGAAACCGAATCCGCCTTATCCGCCATGGTTCCAGGCACTCCGCCGGTGCTGTATGTCGCCCAGCAGGCAGGGGGCGGCGGCATGGTATTACTGAAACAACCGATGGGGAGATTAGGTCAACTTATGGCACGTATGGCCCCGGAACAGATTCATTTGGTCATTCGCCAGCCCGGCGGCCAGCCACTCTTTACTAGCGGCCAGCCAACAGCTGAAGGTCAGCAAGCTGACAGCAAGGCCGCCGGTGATGTTGAAGTTATTGTCACTGTGCCCAAGGGAGCTCAGGACCCCGGCCTGCTAACCCTGTTTGCACTGGTATGCGCAGGCATACTGCTGATTGTCGTTACTAGCATATTTTCTGCTTTCTTTGCCGCAACCCGCGGGCTACGCAAAGATGCGGCCCTACTCACCCATTTTGCCGAGGACCTGAGCGACCACGGCCAAGCCTCGCCACGTGGTACGCTCTCGTTCCCGCCACTTGAGGCCGTGGTTAGCAGCCTGAGAAAGCTGGCCGAACTTGGCGGCGTAAAAGGCGCGCCGGCCAGTGCGACATTTGCGGCCAAAGAAAGCACCCCGGACGACTTTCTGGTAAGTAACGCCGACAGCACATTGCTCACTGATGCGGCGGACATTGGCGCTCCGGCAGCCAGCGGTCACCAGCTACCGGAATCCATTTTCCGTGAGTACGATATTCGCGGCATTGTTGGTGACACTCTGACCGAAGAAACCGTGGAACTGCTTGGCCGTGCGATTGGCACAGAGGCTCTACAGGCCGGGCAACAGACTGTCGTGGTGGGCCGTGACGGTCGCCTGCATAGTCCACAACTGGCTGAAGCACTCATTCGCGGACTCACCGAAAGCGGTCGCGATGTTATTGATATCGGCGCCGCACCGACGCCCGTGCTGTACTACGCCGCTAATATTCTCGACAGCCAATCTGGTATTTCACTGACTGGCAGTCATAACCCGGCCAATCATAATGGCCTGAAAATCGTTATTGACGGCGTCACCCTGACTGGAGAGAGAATTCGCGGTCTGCGCGAACGCATTGCCCGAGGCGAGTTCTCCAGCGGCGAAGGTAAGGTGCGCCAACAGGACGTCAGCGAGCGCTATGTCGACGAGATCGCTCGCGACATCGTGCTGGCCCGGCCAATGAAAGTTGCTGTGGACTGCGGCAATGGCATCGCTGGTCCTGTGGCAGAAAAACTATTTACCACCTTGGGATGTGAAATTGTTCCGTTGAACATGGCCGTAGATGGAAATTTCCCTGCCCATCACCCGGACACCAGCAAGCCGGAAAACTATGCTGGGCTGATCGCTGCAGTAAAAGAGCAGGGCTGTGATCTGGGCATCGCTTTCGACGGCGACGGCGACCGTCTTGGCGTGGTCACTCCAAAAGGGGAGATCATCTGGCCGGATCGCCTGATGATGCTGTACGCCCGCGACCTGCTGTCACGCAGCCCGGGGGCGGATATTATTTTTGACATCAAATGCAGCCGTGAACTGGCTCGGGTCATCAGCAGCAACGGTGGACGCCCCTTGATGTGGCGCACCGGACACTCTCTGATCAAGGCCAAGCTGAAGGAAACCGGAGCACCGCTGGCAGGCGAAATGAGTGGCCATATTTTCTTTGCCGACCGCTGGTATGGTTTTGACGATGGCGCCTATGCCGCCGCCCGACTTCTGGAAATTCTTTCTCTGGAAGGTGCTGATGCGGATGACGTATTCAGCCAGCTGAAAACCGGCATCACCACTCCTGAAATCAATATCCCCTCCACAGACAGGGAGAAGTTTGCTGTGGTCGACAAACTGAAATCCAAGGCAGACAGCTTTGGCGGCTCAGCCAGCACCATTGATGGCCTGCGAGTTGATTTTGAAGATGGCTGGGGGCTGGTGCGTGCATCAAATACCACCGCTGTGCTGGTGGCTCGATTTGAAGGTCGTGATGATGCAGCGCTCAAGCGCATCAGCAAACTTTTTCATGACCAGCTTCTGGCCATTGATCCTTCTCTGAAACTGTCTTTCTGACGGAGCAAACATGGAACAGACTCGCGCCGGGGATATCGCCCGCGTCCTGATCGAAGCACTGCCCTATATCCAGCGCTTCTCTGGTAAGACCGTGGTAATCAAATACGGCGGTAATGCAATGGACTCGGAGGAGCTGCAGAACTCCTTCGCCCGCGATATCGTGATGATGAAAGCCGTCGGCATGCGTCCGGTGGTGGTGCATGGCGGCGGCCCGCAAATCGGTGAACTGCTGGCTCGCCTTGGTAAAGAATCGAAGTTCATACAAGGCATGCGCGTCACTGACAACGAAACCATGGATGTGGTGCAGATGGTGCTGGGCGGCCTGGTCAACAAGCAGATCGTCAATTTGATCCACCGCAATGGCGGTCGCGCCATCGGCCTGACCGGCAAGGACGGCGAGCTGATCCGCGCTCGCAAGATGCTGCTGACGCCGGGGGCCGATGACCCGGCACTGAAAGTCTCGGAAATTATCGACTTGGGCCATGTCGGCGAAGTACAGGGCATTGATACCCGAGTCCTCGACATGGTGCTGAACAGCGATTTTATTCCCGTCATTGCCCCGATAGGCGTGGATGAGCAAGGCCAGTCGTACAATATCAACGCGGATCTGGTGGCCGGCAAAATGGCTGAGGTATTGCGTGCAGAAAAGTTGATTCTGCTAACCAATGTTGCCGGACTAAAAGACAAACAAGGCAAAATTCTCACCGGTCTGTCCGCCGAACGCGTTCAGGAACTAATTGCCGATGGCACCATCTTCGGCGGCATGCTGCCGAAGATCGATTGCGCCCTTTCCGCGGTACAAAACGGGGTTTCCTCGTCGCACATTATTGATGGTCGCGTAGCTCACGCGGTACTGCTGGAAATCCTCACCGATCGCGGTATCGGTACTCTGATAACAAGAAAATAGGTAAAGCCCGATGAATGAGCAGGCACCCTCTCGCAAGGAACAGATTCTGCAGGCCCTGGCCCATATGCTGGAAGCCACCCCAGGCGGACGTATCACCACCGCCGGCCTGGCCCGGGAAGTAGGCGTGTCGGAAGCGGCGCTTTACCGGCACTTCCCAAGCAAGGCCAAGATGTTCGAGGGATTGATCGGCTTTATTGAAGACAGCATCTTCTCGCGGATTAACCGGATCATTCAGGAAACCCCTGATGCGCTATCTCAGGTAAGGCAGATGCTGCAATTATTGCTGGCCTTCACCGAAGGCAATCCTGGTATCACCCGGCTGCTAACCGGTGACGCCCTGACCGGTGAGAACGACCGCCTGCGCCAGCGCATCGAGCAGTTTTACAGCCGAGTAGAAAGCCAGCTAAAGCAAGTACTGCGGGACGCCGAATTGAAGCAGGGCCTACGTACCCAAGCCACCCCCACTGTCACCGCCAACCTGCTGCTAGCGGCGGTAGAAGGCCGCATCGCCCAATTCGTTCGCTCGGGCTTCCGCGACACCCCAACCCGGGACTGGAATGACCAGTGGGGACTGCTAGAGGCAATCATCTTCAGGCAGTAAACACAGGGCCGACGCGCTTACTTACTGTCGTCTATTGCCTTGAGGCGACTGATAATCGGGGCGAAGTCCTCACCTACAGCAATAATGTCTTGCTCAAACTCGGCAATCTTTTCTTCCTGCTCGCGGATTTGCCGGGTATACAGGTCAATATTTCCCTGCACTACTTCCGGCACTGGCTTGCCCGCACGCTCGGCGGCCGCGGCCTTGGCCACCTCCTCAGCGAGCTTGCTGTCAAGCTGGTTGATAATTCCCCGTGCGTAATCAATACCCAGCCGAAACGAGGACGTCTGCCGATCTCTGGCACGCTCCGCATCAGCCGGGGTGGGGTACAAACGACGTAACTGGGTATCCTGATGACGAATTCGCATCTCTTCGCGCATCTTGAAACGCTCTTCCTCCGGGATTGCCGGGTCAACCACCTTCAGCACCCGCCCCCGATTATCAATCACCTCATAGCCGCTCTGAATCGCCTGCTCCGGCAAAACGCTGCTGATCATCAGGTTGCCATCGGCGGAGCGGAATCGGTACAGAGCACCCGGCGGTAAAGAATCAGCGTCACCGCCCGCGCCTGGCGGCCGCGCGTGTACGCCTGCTGCCAGAGGCATCAGGACAACTAATATCAGAAACGTTGCAAGGCTATTTCGCATAATCAAACGCCATACTGACGACGGTAATCCTGCATCTGCACCAGCTGCTGCTGCTGCGAGGGCTGCTCAGCGAGATACTGGATGATATCGGCAAGGCCGACAATACTGTGGACCGGCACGCCGAGAACTTGTTCAACTTCCTGGATTGCCGATAGCGCTCCCTGACCCTTTTCCTGGCGATCCACTGCCACCAGCACTGCGGCCATCTGCGCCTCGGTCCTGGTAAACATTGCCGCCACCTCCCGGATGGCTGTACCTGCGGTAATCACATCATCGATTACCAGCACCCGCCCTGCCAGTGGCGCGCCAACCAGCCAGCCACCTTCGCCATGGTCCTTGGCTTCCTTGCGGTTGAAAGCCCATGGCAGATCACGACCATGATGCTCAGCCAGCGCCACAGCAACCGCCGCCACCAGAGGAATTCCCTTGTAGGCCGGGCCAAACAGCATATCGAACTGCAGGTCGCTGGCAACAATGGCATCTGCGTAGTAACGCCCCAACGCCGCCAATGCCGCACCACTGTTGAAGGTACCGGCATTGAAGAAATAGGGACTCTGACGCCCTGACTTCAAGGTGAACTCACCAAATTTCAGGGCCCCGCGGGCCATGGCAAACTCAATGAACTGTGTCTTGTAGGCTTCCATCAATTACCAGCCCAATACCTGTTGTTGCTTTGTGACAATTTCGGCGATGCCATGTTCCGCCAGCGCCAGCATGCTGTTCTGCTGATCGCGGGTAAAGGGGGCGCCCTCAGCCGTGCCCTGCACCTCAATAAATCCGCCGTGCTGGTTCATCACCACATTCATATCCGTCTCGGCGTTGGAGTCCTCGTCGTAATCCAGATCCAGCACCGCTACTCCCTTGTACATACCAACGGACACGGACGCCACCAGCGACTGCAGCGGGTCTTCCTTGATGCGCTTTTTCTGCAGCAGATGGGTTAACGCATCCACCATGGCAACGCAGGCTCCGGAAATAGAGGCTGTGCGGGTGCCTCCGTCAGCCTGCAGCACATCGCAGTCGAGGGTAATGGTATTTTCGCCGAGCTTGCTCAGATCCACGGAGGCGCGCAGCGAACGGCCAATCAGACGCTGAATTTCCAGCGTCCGGCCGCCCTGCTGACCGCGACTGGCCTCGCGCTGATTGCGGGTATGGGTACTGCGCGGCAACATACCGTACTCTGCGGTCACCCAGCCCCGCCCCTTGCCCTTGAGAAAACGCGGCACGTTCTCCTCCACAGAGGCAGTGCACAGCACCTTGGTATTACCGAACTCCACCAGCACGCTACCTTCGGCATAACGGGTGTACTGACGGGTGAAACGGATCTCGCGAAGCTGATCAGGCTGTCGGCCGGAAGGGCGCATTGAATCTGTCCTGGGTCGATGGGCGGGGCGCTATTGTAGACCACATGAGGAGCTTTCGGGGTGGTGAAAACGTACAGCATTCCTGCAGAGCTGTTAGAATCGCCGCTTTGCACATCAGGGACCCGCCATGATTTACAGCATGACCGCCTTTGCCCGGGTCGAGAAACAACTTGATGACGTCACTCTGATCTGGGAACTGAAATCGGTCAATCATCGCTATCTGGAGGTTAGTCCGCGGCTTCCGGAAGCGTTCCGCGACATTGAGGGGCCGCTGCGCGAGCAATGCCGCAAGGCTCTGGGACGGGGCAAACTCGAGGTAGGCCTGCGCTATCAGCTAAAGGGCGGCGAAGGCGAGCTAACCCTGAATGAAGCCCTGGTGGAGCAACTTGCCAGCGCAGCCCGCAAGGTTGGCGATATCATGCGCCACCCCGCTCCGGTGGACATCACCTCGATTCTGCGCTTTCCCGGGGTTATGCAGGGCATGGAAACCGACCTGTCCGGGCATAGTAAAACTGCGCTGGCGTTATTGGCTGACGGCCTGAGTGCGCTAGCTGAAGCCCGAGCCCGCGAGGGCGAAATTCTCGCCGGCCTGATCAACGAGCGACTGGCGGCTGTTCTGGTGCAGGTTGAGCGGGTCCGCGCCGCCCTGCCGGCGATCCTCGATAGCCTGCGCGACAAGCTGAAAAAGCGCGTCGAGGAAGTGATTGCCAGCCCGGATGCGCAGCGTCTGGAGCAAGAAATCGTTATCCTTGCCCAGAAGATGGACGTGGCCGAAGAGCTGGACCGACTCATTGCCCATGTTGGTGAGGTGCGCCGCTCATTACAGGACGGTGGCCAGATTGGCCGCCGACTGGACTTCCTGATGCAGGAACTGAATCGCGAAGCCAATACGCTGGGCTCCAAATCCATTGATACCGAAACCACCCAGGCCGCCATCGAACTCAAAGTGCTTATTGAGCAAATGCGCGAGCAGGTCCAGAACATCGAGTAGCCCATGACCATCATCAAAGGCACCCTGTATATCGTTTCGGCACCGTCTGGTGCCGGCAAAACCAGCCTGCTAGCCAAGTTGCTGGAGCGGTCCTCCACTCTTTGCCTGTCCATCTCACATACCACCCGGCCGATCCGGCCCGGTGAGACTGACGGGGTGAACTATCACTTTACCGATCGCGGCAGCTTTGTCCGGCTGGTGGAGCAGGGGCGCTTTCTTGAGCACGCAGAGGTATTCGGCAACCTGTACGGCACCTCAGCTGACTGGGTCAGTATGACCCTGAAGAGCGGCATGGACGTGATCCTTGAAATCGACTGGCAAGGCGCCCAACAGATCCGCCGGTTAGTGCCTGAGACGGTTAGCATCTTCATACTGCCACCGTCCCTGCCGGTGCTGGCTGAGCGACTGCGCGCTCGCGGCCAAGACGGTGAGCAGGTTATCGCCCAGCGCCTCGCCGGCGCCCGTGACGAAATAAGCCACTATGGCGAATATGACTATCTGGTGGTCAACGATGACTTCGAGCGAGCGCTGGCCGATATGGCCGCAATCATCCGCGCTGAACGTCAGCGCACCCCCCGCCAGGAGAATGGCAGAATCGCCCTGATCAGTGACCTGTTGTCCGGAGTGGCCCCGACACAGTAGAATCGCCGTCCGCTTAAGAGGTGACCTATGGCTCGTGTAACTGTTGAAGACTGCCTGGAAAACATGGAAAACCGCTTTGAACTGGTTCTGGTGGCGGCTCGCCGCGCCCGCCAGCTACAGACCGGTGGCAAAGAACCCCGTGTCGCCTGGGAGAATGACAAGCCAAGTGTTGTCGCCCTGCGCGAGATCGCCGATGGCTTGGTAACCCGTGATTTCGTCGACAACGATAGCGAAGCCCGCCGCGACGCAATCGACGAACTTGCCCTGCTGACCGAGTCGTTCAGCAACTAAGGCCCTGAGGGGATTGTAAAATCCTTTCTTTTTCAATAAGTCATGACGCCTTCTTGAGAAGGCGTCATAGACAAATTGCCACGCCCCTCCTAAGCTCCCAAGGGTCGACACACGAACCCTGAAGGCACGCTTGGCCACCATCCATAATCTTGTTAAACGGCTGAAAAGTTATCTGGACGATGATCAGATCGCCCGGGTTGTCCGTGCCTATGAGTTCGCCGAGCGGGCCCACGAAGGCCAGTACCGGCGCAGCGGGGATCCCTATATCACCCACCCGCTAGCGGTGGCCAATATCCTTATCGATATGCACATGGACCATGAGAGCCTGATGGCGGCCCTGCTCCATGACGTGCTCGAAGACTGCGGCGTGGGCAAGGATCAGCTGGCCGCCCAGTTCAGCCCGGAGGTGGCCGAGCTGGTTGATGGTGTGTCGAAGATTGCCCAGATCAAGTTCGAATCAAAGGCCGAGCAGCAGGCGGAGAACCTGCGCAAGATGATGCTCGCCATGACCCGTGATATCCGCGTCATTCTGGTCAAGCTGGCCGATCGCCTGCACAACATGCGCACCTTGCATGTCATGCCACCAGAAAAACGTAAACGTATCGCCCTTGAGACCATGGAGATTTACGCGCCCATCGCCAATCGCCTGGGCATGTACAACATGCGCGTGGAGTACGAAGATCTCGGCTTTAATGCCATCTATCCCATGCGCGCTCGACTGATTGCCAAGGCAGTCAAATCCGCTCGCGGTCATCGCAAGGAAATTCTCTCAACCCTTAAAGCGAGCATCGAAAACTGCCTGGAACAGGAAGGCATTGAAGCGCGAGTAATCGGCCGGGAAAAACACCTTTACAGCATCTACATGAAAATGAAAGAGCAGCAGAAAAGCTTTGCTGACATCATGGACGTGTATGGCTTTCGCATTATTGTTGACCGGGTGGACACCTGCTACCGGGTGCTCGGCGCCACGCATAATTACTTCACGCCCATTCCCGGCCGTTTCAAAGACTACATCGCCATACCCAAGGCCAATGGCTATCAATCACTGCACACCACGCTGAAAGCTCGCTCCGGTTTGCCGCTGGAAATTCAGGTGCGCACCGAAGAAATGGAAGCGATGGCCAACAACGGCATCGCCGCCCACTGGCTATATAAAATTGACGACCCGGCCACCGGCAGCCCAACCCAAAGCAGAGCTCAGTCGTGGATGGGACGGCTACTGGAAATGCAGCAAAAAGCTGGCGACTCGATGGAATTTATCGAAAACGTCAAAGTGGATTTGTTCCCCGACGAGGTCTACATATTTACCCCTAAAGGCCAGATCAAGGAGTTACCGGCTGGCGCCACACCGGTGGACTTTGCTTACGCAGTTCATTCGAAAATTGGTAATACCTGTGTGGCGGCACGCATCGATGGTCAGCTTGCGGCGCTATCAACGCCATTGGAATCCGGCCAAACCGTACGCGTTATCACAGCGCCAAATGCCACGCCCAACCCGGCATGGCTTAACTTCGTTGTGACTGCCAAAGCACGCTCGACTATTCGCCACTTTCTAAAGAGCCAGCGCCATGAAGAGTCCGTGGAACTCGGTGAACGTCTTCTGGAAAAGGCATTGTCTGCATATGGCAAAACAATGAATGAGCTACCCGTGGAGAGAGTCGTATCTGAGCTAGCGGCGAACGGCTATACCTCTTTCGACGAATTGCTCGGCGAGATCGGCATGGGCAATCGACTGGCTCCGCTGGTGGCGCGCAAGCTCCTAGGCGGCCGCGGAGAGGAGCCCACCCCTGGCGAGGAGCGCAAGCCGATCGCTATCCGCGGCACAGAAGGCCTGCTGGTCAGTTATGCCAAGTGCTGCCACCCACTACCTGGCGACCATGTTCTGGGCCACCTCAGCGCCGGGCGTGGCATCGTGGTACATCGCGATAACTGCAAAAATGTTCTGGCCGAGCTGCGAAACAATCCGGAAAAATGTATCGCGCTAGGCTGGGAGCCGGGGGTTGATCATGAATTTAGCGCCGCCCTGCGTATCGAACTGATCAACAAAAAAGGCGTGCTAGCGACATTGGCAACACTCCTTTCCGAACAGGGCTCCAATATTGAAAATATCAGCATGGCGGAAAAAGATGCCACACTGACTGTCATCAATGCAATCATCATGGTTCACGATCGCATTCATCTGGCCAGGATCATCAAGAAGCTGCGCATGCTGTCCAACGTGATCCGCATCCAGCGGCTCTGAACAGCTATTTTTCTGCCACGACTGAGGCACAGGAGATTTTTCATGCCCAATCGCTCAATTATCTCGACCGAAAAAGCGCCGCGAGCAATCGGCACTTACTCACAAGCCGTCAAAGTTGGCGATACCGTTTATCTAAGCGGCCAGATACCGCTGGACCCGAAAACCATGATGCTTACCACGGGCGACATGGAAGCCCAGATCGTGCGTGTTTTCGAGAACCTGAAAGCGGTATGCGAAGCCGCAGGTGGCAGCCTGCAGCAGATCGCCAAGCTGAACATTTTCCTGATCGACCTGCAGCACTTCACTTTGGTCAATGAAGTGATGGCGCGTTATTTCGAGCAGCCCTACCCGGCCCGTGCGGCCGTTGCTGTCGCAGCGCTACCCAAGGATGCGCAGGTGGAAATGGATGGCGTGATGGTGATCGACTGATCTATATCAGCGGAGCGTAGCCGCTGCGATAATCCGGGTAGCTCAGCCGGTAGTTGCCCTCTTCGATAAACCTGCTGCGAATCCTCCTGCCGGGGGCAATATCAGGCTCTGCCAGGCCAATGGGCAATCCAGTTTGCGCCGCGATCCAGTTAAGCACCGCAACGTTTATCGCCGGCGTTGCATCCGTGCCAACCACAACTGGCCACTGCATTTCCCCGCGCAACCAACCTTCGCCAATTTGATGCAGTAAGCCAACACAGTCCTGACTGTGAATGCGGTTAGTCCACTGCGGTGACGGCCCTTGATCACCCTGACGAATAGCCTGCACCTGACGTAGCAATCTTTCCCGGCCCGGCCCATAGATCCCCGAAAAGCGCACAGCGGTGGACAGCGTTCGCAGGGAAATCTCCTGCTCTGCCGCCAGCAGAATGCGGCCATTAAATGCTTCCGGCTTCGGTTCCTGTAACTCATCAGGCATGCCGCTTTGCTGTCCGTAAACCGCGGTGCTGGATACAAAAATCACCGGCGGCAACGGCTGCTGCTCGATCAAAGCATCTAGTAGCCGGGCAGGAGCCGTAAGATAAGCGGTCCGATAGCCGTTTTCATCACGGGATGAGGGCGTCATGATGATGTATAGCAAATCGACCTGATCCGGTGGCAGCTGTACAGGATCGGAAAGCAAATCCTGAGCGTACAGGTCTACCCCGGCAGGCGACTCAGTGCGACGACGAATCCCACTGACTTGATGGCCTGCGGCCAGCCAACCCTGAGCCAGGGCCGACCCCAAACCACCCAAACCAGCGACAAGAATATGCGCCAAATGCTCTCTCCACTTGCACGGTTAACTGTTACACTAATCCATAGTCAAACCCTATCAATATAAGGCCAACCATGACTCTAACAGAACTACGCTATCTCGTCGCACTGGCCCGGGAAAAGCATTTTGGCCGCGCTGCGGATGTCTGCAATGTCAGTCAACCAACCCTTAGCGCCGCGATCAAGAAGCTCGAAGACCATTTGGGCATGACACTGTTTGAGCGCCGGCCACGGGAAGTTCGAGTTACCGCAGAAGCCGAACCCATCATTCATCAAGCGCAGCGAGTTCTGGAACAAGCCGAGTTGCTCGAACAACTGGCCGACAAACAACGCGATCAACTTAGTGCCCCTCTGCGCATCGGTGCAATATTTACCGTGGCCCCCTATTTGTTCCCGGTTATCGTTCCGAAAATTCGTAAGGCAGCGCCACAAATGCCGCTGTTTATTGAAGAGAACTACACCCATGTATTGCGGACCAAACTGGAAAACGGTGAGCTTGATGCCATCATTGTAGCGCTGCCATTTTCCGGGGGTGGTCTTGTGCGGGCGAAAATGTATGAGGAATCCTTCTCCGTGCTGTTGCCGGCTAATCACTCGTGGACCAGCCAAAAGAGCATTCGCCCCGACCAACTACTAGATGAAACGCTTCTTCTTCTCGGCGAAGGCCACTGCTTCCGAGATCAGGTTCTGGAGCTATGCCCGGCCATTGATTCCAGTAAGCAGAAACACCTGGTTCAGATCGAAGGCGGATCACTGGAAACCCTGCGCCACATGGTAGCCGGTGGCCTTGGCATTACCATCTTGCCGAACTCCGCGCTGCGTCATAACAACTACAGTGAGGACACATTCGCGGTACGCCCATTCATTAAACCCGTACCCTCCCGCACTATCGCTCTGGTATGGCGTGACAGCTTTCCCCGGCCAAAGGCCATTGAGATGGTCCGTCAGGCGGTGCCCAAGGAAGGCCTGTCCCGGTGATTTCTCTGGCGGAAACGCCGGTCACTCGCCTTAAAGGCGCCGGGCCAAAAGTGGCCGAGCGCCTGCAAAACCTTGGCATTCAGTCCGTGGAGGATTTGCTGTTTCATCTACCGTTCCGCTATGAGGATCGGACCTGCGTAGTCCCCATCGGCAGCCTCCGGCCAGAGCAGTCAGCAGTCATCGAGGGCGAAGTACTACTGGCTGATATTACATTTGGCAAGCGTCGCAGCCTGCTTTGTAAGGTCAGCGATGGCACAGGAACACTATCGCTGCGCTTTTATCATTTTAGTGCGGCGCAGAAAAACAATCTGGAGCGCGGCGCCAGAATACGCGTCTACGGCGAGGCTCGAGTTGGCGCCTCCGGGCTTGAATTCTACCACCCTGAATATCAGCTAGCCCAAACCTCTTTGCCACCCCTGGAAAAAGCCCTGACCCCGGTGTATCCAACCACCGACGGGGTGAGCCAATTATTGCTACGCAAGCTAATGATCGAGGCGTTGCAGGTTCTCGCCCGCCAGCCGCCACGGGATCTTCTCCCCGAATCGGTAATGCAGCAGCAAGACCTGCCCTCGCTGCAACAAGCACTGCACAAACTACATGCTCCACTTCCGGACGATCCAGTGGATCTGTTGTTGGCAGGCGAACATCCCAGTGTGCGACGCTTGGTAATTGAAGAAATGATTGCCCATCAACTTGGCATGTTAAGCCGCCGCGCAGGTCAGCGCGCACACCACGCACCATTATTTGAAACTGACGGCTTACGCACATCGTTGCTTGACTCACTGCCGTTCGAACTGACCCGCGCTCAACAAAGGGTAATTGCCGAAATCGATGCGGACCTACTAATTTCACACCCCATGCTGAGACTTGTGCAGGGTGATGTCGGTTCAGGCAAAACCCTGGTTGCTGCCTGCGCAGCACTATCAGCCATTGGGGCTGGCTATCAGGTAGCGCTGATGGCGCCCACTGAAATCCTCGCCGAGCAGCATTACCGAAATTTCTGCCATTGGCTTAAACCGCTTGGCATTAATGTGGCATGGCTAGTGGGCAGCCTTGGCGTCAAGGCTCGTCGCGAAGCCAACCAGCAAATCAGTGACGGCAGCGCCCAGATTATCGTCGGCACACATGCCCTGTTTCAACCGGCAGTCAATTTTCACCGCCTTGGCCTAACCATCATTGATGAGCAGCATCGGTTCGGCGTACACCAACGTCTCGCGCTCAGGGAAAAGGGCCATATCGGCGATCAGGTACCACACCAACTGGTACTGACTGCCACACCCATTCCACGCACACTGGCGATGAGCGTCTACGGTGATCTGGACACCTCGGTGATTGATGAGCTGCCTCCGGGCAGACAAGCCATCGACACCGTAGTCATCAGTGAGTCACGTCGACCGCAGGTAATCGAACGGATTCGTAACGCCTGTATGGCAGGCGCTCAGGCTTACTGGGTGTGCACCCTGATCGAAGAATCTGAGGCCCTGCAGGCAAGTGCTGCGGAGCTAACCTGGACCCTCCTTCAAGAAGCACTGCCGGAGCTGGACATTGAACTTGTCCATGGCCGCCTGAAGACGCAGGAAAAAGCAGATCGCATGGCTCGCTTCGCCAAAGGACAGGCGCAGTTGCTGGTAGCGACCACAGTCATTGAGGTAGGTGTTGATGTCGCCAATGCTTCATTGATGGTGATAGAAAATGCCGAGCGGCTAGGTCTGTCACAGTTACATCAGTTACGGGGCCGGGTAGGTCGTGGCAGCGAGAAAAGCTACTGCGTCCTGATGTACAGTACGCCTCTGTCGCAAACTGCCCAGCGCCGGCTGGCAGTAATGCGCGAAACCAACGATGGGTTCCGTATTGCCGAAGAGGACTTACGGCTACGCGGCCCGGGTGAATGGCTTGGCACCCGGCAGACCGGCGAGCTGGCTTTCCGCGTGGCCGACCTGATACGCGACGAGGCGCTAATGGAGCCAGCTCGTGAAATGGCAGAAATGATGCAGCGAGATTATCCGCAGCACGTTGAGCCTCTGATCCGTCGCTGGCTAAAGGGCGGCGAAAATTACGCAGATATTTGAGGAGAAGCAGTAATGTCAGAAGAAGAAGCGGCGGACACCGGCTGGTCAATTGACCTGCCTGATGGCTGGGAAGGCCATGATGATGGCGATACGTCTGTATTCACAGACCCGGATGGGGTCGGCGTGTTGCAGATCACTGCCATGGAGAGCGACGATGATATCTCCGAGCAGGACCTGAAAACTTTCGCTGGCGAGCCGCCGAAGAAAGCGGTCAAAGAAAACTTCCGCAACAAGCATTTTCGCGGCTTCAGCATCGCCCTGCAGACCGATGGTGAGTATCGACACAACTGGTATCTGGCAGCCAATAAACTGGCAGTGGTAGTCAGCTACGTGTGTAACGAAGAAGACCGCTCCATTGAAATGGCGCAGGTGAAAGAGATTGTGCGTTCGTTGGAGCTGATCCTTTAAAGTCAGCTCGCGACTTTGCTCAGTCGACTTCGATACGCCCTTCGGCAATGGTCTGAGTACCCACCACAATCATGCGCACCATGGTCGAAATATCCTCCACGGCCCGGGGACGCTTTTCCTCCGGCAAGTCCATCGAAGACGCACCCATGGTGAACACTAACCGGGTGATCGCTCTGGCCGCCAGCGCCGGCTTGTAGATTCCGGTTTCGTTGGCACTTGCCAGACGTACCAGATCAGCGCACAACTCTTCCTCGAAATAGACCAGCTGGCGCTCAACCGCCGCCTTGAAAGCCTCCGAGCCGACTGTGCCCTCGCGCAGTAACAGTTGCATGTACTTCTGCTCGCCCCACAGCTGCTCCATAAACGCCTCAACGGAACTGCGCACCACACTACGCCCACTAGAGGCTCGATGCCGGGCCTGACCGATCACCTGGCGCAGGGCACCGCCAGCCTGCTCAATCAAACTCACCGCCAACTCATCCACATCACGGAAATGCCGGTAGAAGCTGTTCGGTGCGATACCCGCTTCACGGGCTACTTCCCGCAAGCTAAGAGTGGAGATACTGCGGTTAGGGCCGACCAGCTGCATGGCAGCGGCCATCAGGTCCTCTCTGGAGATCACCGCACGCCGCCCTTGATGGGGGCGACTGGCGTGGCGCTGCTCGTCAGTGGCGATCTCGTTCATGGTCATGTTCCTGTAGCCGGCAGGTCGGATAGTAATACCGGGATGTGGGTAAATCGTACCACTATGCTACCGTTTAGTTTATGCACAAGTGTATAGATTATTATCTATACATCTGTATAATTACCAGCATTACATGTCGGAGCCCCCGGAAATGACGGCTAGCCAAACCCTGAAACGCCTTGTTGCCCCATTGGTGGACCCCGCCGTCTATGACTTCTGGGCGCAGAAAGTCCACCCCACTCTTAGCTGGGATCGCTGTCTGGCCCGCGTGGTGGAGCGCCACGTGGAGGCACGCGACACCGTTAGCCTGATTCTCAAGCCGAATGGCCTGTTTGCCGGGTTTGCGCCCGGCCAGCACCTGAATGTCACTGTGGAAGTGAATGGCGTGCGCCTGACTCGGAGCTACAGCCCGTCAGACGCGGTTAATAAGGATGGCCGCATTCGCCTGACCATTAAGGCCATCGCCCAAGGCAAAGTCAGCCAGCACCTGGTGCATAACTGCCAGATCGGCGATGTGGTTGAGCTTGGTCGGGCCTACGGCGACATGACCTTGCCAAAAGAGCCGCATGCCTGGCTGTTCGTCACCGCAGGCTCAGGCATTACCCCGATCATGAGCCTGCTAAACACCCTGACACAGAGACCGCTGCAACAGCCGATATCGTTGATTTACTGGGCGCGGACGCGGGCGGACCTGTGTTTCAGCGAAGCACTGCATGAAATGAGTGAAAGCGACCCCCTTTTGAAAATCCACACGGTACTGACCCGTGAGACCAATCGCGTGGACAAGGAGCTGGACGGCCACCCACGAGAGTCACTATTCCGCAATCTGGTGCCGGACCTCGAGCGCCGCCGTATCTATACCTGCGGCCCACACGGGTTTGTGCAGAGCGTTGAAAGTCTGCTGGCTGATAAAGCCGCAGCATTTCAATCCGAGTCTTTCAGTCCAGCCGCCGTGGTCACAACCGCCGGCGCACCGGTTAGCGTATTCCTCAGCAAGAGCAATATCAGCGTACAAATTGCATCAGGAGTGCCCCTACTGGAGGCGCTCGAAGCAGAAGGTCTTAAACCTGCCTACGGCTGCCGCATGGGCATCTGCAACACCTGCTCCTGTCAGAAACAAGACGGGACAACCACCGACACACGCAACGGCAACACCTTCAGTGAGCCGGGCGCCGTAAGGCTGTGTATTAACAGCGCCAACTCTGATCTGACTTTGGAACTCTGACCATGACGTCATCAATGACTTCTGTGCTGAAAAACAGTGCCAAAACCCACCGCCCCAATGATACTCAGCTGGCCGCCTTCGGTGCCGAGCTGGATGCACTGCGGGAACGCACCCTGACAGATCTGGGCGAGCGCGATGCGCGCTATATCCGCCGCATTTATGCCGCCGTGCGCTACACCGAGGTCATCGGTCGCGGCCTGCTATTCTTTGGCTTGTTTCCACCAGCATGGATCGTCGGCACATTGCTGCTCGGCATCTCGAAAATTCTCGACAATATGGAGCTGGGCCATAACGTCATCCACGGCCAATACGACTGGATGAATGATCCTCACCTTAGCGGCAAAACCTTTGAGTGGGACATCGTCGGCACAGCTGACCATTGGCGCAAAACGCATAATTACAGCCACCACACCTATACCAATATCAAAGGTATGGACGAGGATATTGGTTACGGAGTATTACGGCTTTTCCCGGAGCAGCGCTGGCGACCATTCTTTATCGGCCAGCCGATCTACGCGCTGATATTCGCCCTGCTCTTTCAATGGGGCGTTGCCATTCAGGACCTTCGTTTCGGTCAGTATTTCAAAGGCAAAAAGACGGGCAAGGAAATGCTCGAAGAAATGAAGCCTTTCCTGAAAAAGAGCCGCCGTCAGCTAATCAAGGATTATGTGATTTTCCCGCTAATTGCCGGGCCCTTCTTTGTGCCGGTTCTGCTGGGCAATCTGGTTGCCAATGGCATTCGAAATCTTTGGACATATACGATTATTTTCTGCGGTCACTTTACCGCAGATGTGGAGCTATTCCCGAAAAGCGTGCTTAGAGATGAGTCCCGCGGACAGTGGTACTACCGCCAGATTCGTGGCTCGTCCAACCTGACCGGAAGCAAACTACTACACATAATGAGCGGCAACCTGAGCCACCAGATTGAGCATCACTTGTTCCCGGATATTCCAGCTCACCGCTATGAAGAAATGTCACAGGAAGTACGCGCCATTTGTCAGCGCTACGGCGTGCATTACAATCGCGGCCCCCTGGTTAAGCAGTTCTCCCAAGTGATCTGGCGTATTTTGCGTTACTCGTTACCGAGTAAGTACGTGCCCATCAAGGCTTCTGCATAAAACAACGGCGGCGGAATAAACAAGATACGTTCCGCCGCCATGTCCAGACTTTGTGAAAGATTTATAGACCAACCGGTCCGAAACGCTGACAGGTAAAATCAAGAAATCGGTCAACGCGACGCAGGCAGTCTGCTGACATAGTCACCAGACGCACCCGTCTGTCCTGCTCACACTCACATTCTTCCAGCAAACCCTGGTCAATGGCTTTCTGAACGTACTTCACTGCCGTACGCCGACTGATATTAGGCATCAGCTCATACAGCTCTGTCTTTGCCAGGGGCTTATCGCGCTTTAGCCACATCTGCGTGAATAGGTCGCAGTAGTTCAGGTCATTAAGATCCGTATCTGCAAAGCTCTTCGCCCAGAAGCTGTCGATATCAAAAATCGCAACCGCAGCTTCCGTGCGGCTCCCCACGTTATAGCGACGGGTCATGCCCGGCCCTCCTGATGGCTAATTGTGGTGCATGTCATGGGGCCTCTGGCCCCGTAATGGCGCATTCCCTTATCCGGCAAAGCCAAGCACCCCAATTAATATGCTGTTTTGCATGCAATTAAGCAATCTATGCAACTTGACAT
The DNA here is from genome assembly GCA_029210325.1 of Alcanivoracaceae bacterium. Lineage (GTDB taxonomy): Bacteria > Pseudomonadota > Gammaproteobacteria > Pseudomonadales > Alcanivoracaceae > PGZG01. The sequence goes on from JARGPU010000001.1 coordinate 101,796, forward strand.
ACTTCTGGCATGAACCTTGCCTCTATCTTCTTGGCTGCAGAGCCATCAGGCCCGGAATCTGGAGAACACCATGCAGTTTGCCTTATTCAAAACACTCTGGGGACACAATGGCAGCATCACTGATGGTGCCGCGCTGGCTGCAGAAGCTGGTTTTCAAGGCATCGAGGCTCCTGCGCCGCGTGATGATGAAGAGCTGAATGAGCTGAAGCAAGTGCTTGCCAGCAACCAACTGGATTACATCTGCGAGATCTGCACTACCGGGAGCTATGTGCCAGAGCGCCATGCAACCCCAGAGCAACATCTACTTGATCTTGAGGACAAGATTCAACGCGGCCTGCCACTCCGCCCTCGGTTTTTTAATGTCATGGGCGGCTGCGACGCGTGGCCGCTGGACATCCAAATTAATTTTTTCCGCCGAGCCAAGGAAATTGCCGACCAGCACGGCGTGCTATGCAGCTTTGAAACTCACCGCGGTCGATCATTCTTCAATCCATGGGTGACGCGGGATGTGCTGCGCGCCCTCCCCGACTTGTCGATTACCTGCGACTTCAGTCACTGGGTGGTGGTGTGCGAGCGACTTATGGATAGCGAATGGGATGTGATCACTGAAGTGGCCGATCAAGCCCACCATGTCCATGGCCGGGTCGGCTACGACCAAGGGCCTCAGGTACCGCACCCGGCAGCACCAGAGTATCTCGCCGCACTTGAGTCCCATGAGCGTTGCTGGGAAGCCATCTGGTCATCACAAAAGAAGCGAGGCTACCAGCTCAGCACTATGACTCCTGAGTTTGGGCCCGACGGATATTTGCACTGCCTTCCATTTACCAATGCCCCGGTGGCCGATCTATGGCAGGTGAATCGCTGGATCGGCGAGCGGCAGCGAAGTCATTTCGCAGACTGGCTTGCCGCATCAACCAATCTTCGTCAGGCCAGTGCTGTCTGACCTTTGCCAAACAGGAGGAAATCATGTCGTCCGTCCGAGCACTATTGCGCGATCCAACCAGCCTTTGGCCAAATGCCTCAGCCATAAGCTATATCCTGCTGGGCTATTTCGGTGGTTGGTGGGCGCTTTTTCAGGGTAGCACCGCCCTGTTCACTGTCGGCGTTATAGCCATAGCTCATGCCATGGCCATAGCCGCCTACCTGATGCATGACTGCGGCCATAACAGCATCTTCAAGGACACTGAATTCAACTCATGCCTCGGCCGCTGGCTGAATGTCATCTGTGGCAGTAACTATGGCACCTATGAAGACATGCGCTACAAGCATATGCGCCATCACGTGGATAACTGTGAGCCAGTGACCTTTGATTACCGTAGCTGGTTGAAGCGGCATCCCGTTATTCATCGCATGGTAAATGCCCTTGAATGGGCCTACATACCGGCGGTCGAATTTATCATGCATGGCATGCAGATAATTGCACCGTTTATCTATGAAGAAAAACGTCCCCAGCGCGGCAGAGCGATACGCGTTGTACTACTGCGCTTCTCCCTGTTTGCCCTGATCGCCTGGCTATCTCCAGTCGCAGCACTGGGCTATGTCCTGGCCTATGTACTGTTTATTACGTTCCTGCGATTTATGGACAACTTCCAACATAGCTATGAGATCTTCTATCGCCTGAATGACCCCAGCTTCGTGCCCCCCTTGAAAGGCGATGTCGAATACGAGCAAAGCCATACCTACAGCAACCTTCTTTCCCAGCGCTGGCCCTGGCTAAACCTGATCGCGCTCAACTTTTCTTACCACAATGCACATCATGCCAAGCCCACCTTGGGCTGGCATCGACTACCAGAGCTGCACGCCAGCCTTTATCCGGAGCAGTGCCCACAACAACTGACTTTCTGGCCCCAACTGGCGGAGTTCCATCGCCACCGTGTTGCAAGGGTGCTATCAGAACATTACGGCGAGGATGATGTGGTGACCCAATTACGTAACGGTGATGCCATAGGCGTAAACGCATTGTCATTTCTGACCGCATTCTGAAGGGAAATATCAATGCTGCAGCGAGTCATATCACCGCCACCGTCAGAGCAGCCGCCCGCTACTCTAGCGGGCGTGACAACTCAGGCGCGGCAAGCGCCGCCTGCTATTCCTGTCAGGCAGCGTTGGCTTGAGTTCAAGCAGCCTGTCTCGACTCCCAGCAAGCTACTGCTTGGCATCGCCGCATGGATTTTGTTCTTGCTCGGCTGGCACCTGGCTGCAACCAGTGGCACTGAAGCCAACCCGTTATTCCCATCGCCGGCTGACGTTTCGGGCTCACTCTGGAATCTGTTTGCCGAGCGCGGATTTCACAGTGATGTACTGGCCAGCCTGCAGCGTATTCTTTTGAGCTTCGGCCTTGCGGTGGCTGTCGCCGTACCCACCGGAGTGTTGATGGGAGCTTTCCCCGCAGTAGAGGCTTTCTTCAGTCCTCTGGTCTCTGCCTTCCGCTATCTTCCTGCGCCAGCATTTATTCCATTACTGCTAATGTGGCTTGGTACCGGTGATACCCAGAAAATTGCTCTACTTGTACTGGGGGTCATCTGGTTTCTGATCACCCTCGTTTGCGACACCGTCAAGCAGACACCAGTAGATTTTATCGAAACATCCCGCACCCTTGGCGGTTCAAGACGCACCATTCTTTGGACCGTTGTGCTGCCGTCATCCCTGCCGGGGATTGTCGACACCTGCCGACAGATGTTGGCAGTCAGCTGGACCTATCTGGTTATCGCAGAAATCGTCGCCGCCACTGATGGTATTGGCGCCATGATGATGCGCGCCCGTCGCTTCGTTCACGTGGACGACATCATGGCCGGCATTCTTATTATCGGCGCGCTTGGGCTGCTTTGTGATCTGGCCTTTCGAGGCCTGCATTGGCTGATGTTCCCTTACTTACGCCGGCGCTGATTCACCGAAAACTGATTACCCCAAGACTGTTTCCCCGAAGAGGAGTAACACCATGTCAATACCAATACCCAAGACCCTTCGACACTCCATGCTGTGGCTTGCCACAGCTACCATGCTGGTCGCTTGCGGTGATCCCGAAACACCGACAAGCACAGCAGAAGCCGCTCCTGAGCCGCCAGCGAAGACAATGGAGACTGTGAAAGTTTCCCTTTTTTCCTGGCCCGGATATGGATTTTGGTTTATCGCCAAGGAGAAAAATCTGGTTCCTGAGCTTAATCTGGATATTCAGATCATCGAAGATCCATACGAAAGCTTTGGCCTGATGACTGCGGGACAGCTGGATATTACCTCCAGTACTGTCGAGTATGGTCCTATCGCAGTTGATAAAGACGTTCCGGTGAAGTTGGTGACCTATACCAATCCCTCCTACGGTACTGACAAAATTATTCTGCGCCCTGAAATCACTTCACCTACAGAACTGGCGGGCAAAAAGATAGCCGTTCTGGAAGGTGGACTAACCCAGATCTTTATGGGTATTTGGCTTGAAGAGAACGGCGTTGGCATCGACGAGGTGGAGTTCGTTAACGTCATTATGGATGAGGCTGTTGGCGCCATGCTCGGCGGTGATGTAGCCGCTGCTGAGTTCTGGGAGCCCTTTGGCAGCAAGGTACTGGCTGGCATGCCTGACGCTCAGGTCATGGCCACCTCTGCAGAAGAGAAGTGGATCAGCACCGCGCTGCTTGGCGATGGTATGTATATGACCTCTGCTCTACTCAACGATCGTCCTGAAGCCTCAGCTTTGGCGATGAAAGCTTATTTCGCCGCCGTTGACTGGTGGAAGGCAAACCCGGAAGAAGGTAACAAGATTATCGCAGATGCAATTCAGTTTACCGTTGAAGATGTTGAGATGGTCATTGGCAGTGATGGCCAGATTAATAAGGGCGGTATCTGGGTCTTCGACAAGCAGGAAGCTGGCTCATTTATGGGACTGCTGCCAGGTGACCTTCCGCTCGGTCTCACTAGCGGTCAGATTGTTCAGCACTGGAATACTACTAACGAATGGTGGATCAAGTTCGGTCAGGCGGAGAAAATGCACGACTGGACCACCGGCGTGGTGACTACGCCACTGGAAGCTGTATTGAAGGAGAGCGGCCTGATTACGGAGGCACAATGAGCGCTGCCCTCGACCTTCAACACGGCGGCCTCGAAGTAGCGCGGCTGGGGAAAGTATTCCCCGGTCGCGACAAGCCGGTTATTGCCGTTGAAGATGTGAGCTTTCACGTTGAGCCTCGTCAGGTATGCATGCTGCTGGGGCCATCAGGGTGTGGCAAATCGACCATCCTGCGCATGATAGCTGGGCTGGAGCAACCGAGCAGTGGGGGCATCAATCTGAATGGCAACCCGGTTGTCGGGCCACACCGGGAACGTGGCATGGTTTTTCAGGGCTACACCTCGTTTCCGTGGCTCACAGTGCGACAAAATGTGTCCTACGGTCTGCGCATCAATGGTGATGCCTATGCACTGCGCGAAGGCACAGTCGACCATTATCTGGAAAGGGTAGGTCTTAGCCGCTTTGCGGACGCATGGCCTCACCAATTGTCCGGGGGCATGCGTCAGCGTGTTGCACTGGCCCGGGCGCTGGCCACAACGCCGCAACTGCTGCTTATGGATGAGCCGTTCGGCGCGCTGGACGCGGAAACTCGCTGGCAAATGCAAGAGCTACTGCTAAACGTAATTCGCAAGGAAAGAATGACCGTAGTCATGGTCACTCACGACGTCGAGGAAGCACTACTGCTCGGCGACCAGATCGTATTTCTGTCCAGCCACCCCGGTAGAGTTCGAACCATGCTTTACCCTCCTTTCAAGGGTGATGATGCGATCTGCACTCGCGAAGCCCTGCGCACCCACCCGGATTACGCACCTATGGAACGGCAGATTCTGGCTATGATGCGCGAAGAAGGGGGGCACTAGAACGTACTTTACACTGAACCCCCGTGCGGTGACGATGTCTAGCCATCCACGCTGACAACACTTGCCGCCATTCGCATGCATGCACTGAGATCCTTGTTACTGAGATTGATTGGTGTTGCCCAGCGACATCCCGGGCTGCTAGCCGTATTCGGCTTTATATCCGGGCTGGCAAGCTTTCTGTTGATCAAGCGAAGCGAACAGCTGGCTCAGAGCATTGCCATAATGATGCTAATCAGCTGGATTTGGCTCACGCTGGAGCAAAGCTTGCGCCAGAGCGTGTTGTCCCGCTTCGGTCTGGATATGCCTCCTGCACTCATCCGCTTCGCCACGCAGTTGGTTCATCAGGAGAGCTATTTTTTTGTTTTGCCATTTTTTCTTGCTGCAACACATTGGCAAACCGCGCAGGTAATATTTACCGGATTGCTGGTCGTCTGCGCATTAGTCACGGTTGTTGATCCACTCTACTTTCGCGCTCTGGCACCAAGACGTACCTTATTCCTGATTTTTCATGCCTTGGCGCTGTTTGCCACGCTGCTGGTGGCACTGCCGATTATTGTTCATCTGACGACATCACAAAGTTTTCTCGCTGCTCTTTGTCTGGCGCTGGTATTCAGCCTGCCGGCACTGAAGGCACTTTTCCCAACGAATGCACTCTGGCGTGTTCCGGCCCTCGCACTCATGCTATCAATACTGGCGATAGCCACTTGGCAGGCACGCGCATGGATACCCGGCGTCCCCATGCGACTCGCCAGTGTTTCTGTAACCCATGAAATAGATCGGCAGCAGCGTATTCCCGGGCCCCCCATCACTCAGGTGGACGCTAGTACATTGCACTGGGAGGGCCTGTACGCATGGACTGCCATTCAGGTACCACGCGGCCTGCGCGAAACGGTCTATCACATTTGGTTTCAGAATGGCGAGGAAGTGGACCGTATTCCTATGACTGTGAGCGGTGGTCGTCAGGAGGGTTATCGTGCCTGGAGCCACAAGCTGCACTTTCCGGCCGACCCTGTCGGTGACTGGCAAGTGCAAGTAGTCACTGGAACCGGACAAATGATCGGCATGGTTCAGTTTCAGGTCACCCCGGCAGCTCCATTGCCTGCAGACGCCAGTTCCTTCCCGGACAGCTGAGCCAATAACCGTCCAGACAATTGTGGCGATGCCCGCGAGCCGGTATAACCTGCCTCCATTACAAGCCACCTTATGACCCGTCATGAACGACCGCACCAGCAAGACAGTACAGGGCTACACCGACCCCGCCTTCAAGGCTGTGGAGAATGTTTTTCGCAGTCAGCTGCAAAAGACTCCGGGAGGCGGCGCGGTATGCGTTTACCATCAGGGCCGCAAGGTAGTTGACCTGTGGGGCGGCGTGCGCGATGACCAAGGCAATCCCTGGCAGCAAGACACACTCAGTGTTTCTTTTTCCACCACCAAGGGTGTCACGGCAACCCTGCTACACCAACTGGTGGCCGAGGGAAAAGTTGATTACGACACACCGGTATCCGAGTACTGGCCCGAGTTTGCTGCCAATGGCAAAGCGGCCATTACTGTTCGTGACTTACTGACTCATCGTGCTGGCCTGTATGGCATGCGCAAACTGAAACTTTCCTTTGATGATCTGCTTGACTGGGACAAAACCTGTGCGGCGCTTGCCGCTGCCCCCAGCAACACGGATAAAGCACCGCACAGTGTCTATCACGCCTTGACCTATGGCTGGCTGGTAGGCGAAGTCATTCGCCGCGCAGGCGGCGACTCCGTGACTAATCTTTTGCAGGAAAAGATCTCCCGTCCGCTTGGTCTGGACGGCTGCCATATCGGCGTCCCGGACAGCGAACATCATCGTGTTGCCATGTTGCTGATGGGATGGCCGCAGGGTCAGGCGCCACGTTCCTCAGCAAAGCGCCCTTCACTAAAGAAGAAAATTGCCGGCAATCTGAAATACGGGCTGGATGCATTGAGCAAGCGCGGACTGGCACCGGATTTCTCTCCCTTCGAAGATGCCGTCACTGTACGAGACTTTCATCCGCGCAAACTTGTCACAGCACAGGGATTGCGCGCCGCCATGCCGGCGGTGAATGGCACCTTTACCGCGCGATCTTTGGCACGCATGTATGCCGCACTGGCCAACGGCGGCGAACTTGATGGCGTACGCATTCTGGATGCCGATATGTTGCCGGTGATCAGCGCTCAGCAAGTTGACACGCTGGATCGCGCCCTGTTCTCGCCCATGCGCTGGCGACTGGGCTATCACCAACCTTATGTATTAACCAGACGCAGACCCCGTCAAGCCTTTGGTCACTTCGGCTATGGCGGGTCCGGTGCCTGGGCGGACCCAACACGCAACCTGTCCATAGCGCTTACCGTCAACGCCGGTAGCGGCACCCCTTGGGGGGATATGCGCATACTCAAGCTTGGCGCCGCAGCGCTGAGCGGCGCAAATTCGTTGAGATAGCCCTGTCTTTTCATACAAATGGGCCAGTTCGTTAGTTCGACAAATGGCGCTTGAACCAGAAGCCATTGGCGGCGATAGTGTCCGCTTTATCAATACCATCAGGATCGCAACTATGAAGAAGCTGTTTCTTGCCGCTTGTGTTACCGCCTTTTCCAGTCCAGCTCTCGCGGAACACAATGTACCTTCAAACTATTCCTATATCGGCCTGCATGTTTCCCAGCATTATTTCGATCTGGGCGGACATATTGCGCCAGCGGATTTCGATGAAGGCCTGATGCCAGGGGTTCAGTTCGGCATGCGCTTTAAAGACCAGTGGTCTATTCAGGGCTGGTGGGGCCAGGGCGATATGGACTTTGAGGCCGGCGGCGGCGATGCCGAGTTTACCCACTATTTTGTTTCTGCCCGCCACCACTACAAGGACACACAGTGGCTTGGCTTTGAGCCCTACAGTGGCGCTACTGTCGGCCAGCTCCAGATCGACGGCAATGAAGAGACTCTGGGCGGCTTTGAGCTGGGTCTGCAGCGCGGCTTGAACAAGAATTTCATTATTGATCTTGGTGTGCGTCCCGCTTACAGCTTTGACAACGAGCGCTGGGATGGCGAGGTCTATGCTGCGGTCAATTTTGCCATTGGTGGCGGCAAACAGAGCGATAACAGCGCAACCGAGATGGCCGAAGACAAAGCAACCGAGGTAGCCGACCAGGCAAAAGCCGCTATCACAGCCGCAGTGGACAGTGATGGTGATGGCGTGGTTGACGCGCTGGACAAGTGCACGGACACCAGCGCCGGCAGCAAAGTTGATGAGGCAGGCTGCAACGTTGTCCTCACAGAAAACATCCGCGAAACCCTGTATGTGCAGTTCAGCACAGGCGGCAGCAGTGTCGCAGAGGCATCCGTCGAAGAAATCGGCCGCGTGGCACAGCGCATGCGTGAGTTTCCGGATGTACAGTTACTGCTGGAAGGCCACACTGATAGTTCCGGCGGAGCTGATTTGAATCGCCGTCTGTCCCAGCAGCGTGCCGATGCAGTCAAGCAAGTTCTGGTCGAGCGCTTCAATATCGACGGCAACCGTATTGATGCAGTTGGTCGTGGTGAGGATGCCCCGGCATTTAGCAATGACACCGCGGACGGCCGCGCCAAGAACCGTCGGGTAGAGGCGGTACTGCAAGCACAGAGGACCGTGACCCAGTAGCACTGAGCGAAACATCGATCGTCAGGAACGGCAGCCGACAGAAGTCGGTTGCCTTTCTCTCCTCCAGCGTCTCCCACCAGCCCTAAGCCCTACCCGCAGCCTCACACACCCCCTACAATGTTCCCCATTGAGCAGCGGGGACCCCCCATGAGCCTTCAGTTCAGCAAGATGCACGGCCTTGGCAATGATTTTATGGTCATCGATGGCGTGCGGCAGAATCTGCCATCCACAGGCCTGCCGCTACCTGTAGAGCGTATTCGTACGCTGGCTGATCGCCACTTCGGCATCGGTTTTGATCAGCTACTGGTAGTCCAGCCAGCTTCTGCACCTGGCGTGGATTTCCGCTACCGGATCTTCAACGCGGATGGCTCTGAGGTGAACCAGTGTGGCAATGGCGCACGCTGCTTTGCCCGCTTTGTGCGCGATCAGGGCCTGACCGACAAGGACTCCATTCAAGTTGAAACCGCTGCCGGTCAAATGACACTGAACCTGACCGACGATGGTCAGGTAACCGTAGACATGGGCGCACCCCGCTGGGCTCCGGGAGATATTCCGCTGAATGCCTCTGAGGAATCTGACAGCTACTTCATTGTCGCCGGCAGCCAGGCCTTTGAGGTCGGCGCCGTTGGCCTTGGCAATCCACATTGTGTTCTGCTGGTGGAGAACGTGGATATCGCCCCGGTGGAAAGCGTAGGCCCGCTACTTGAAAGCCACCCTGACTTCCCTGAGAGGGTCAACGTCGGCTTTATGCAGATCGTCGATCGCGGCCATATCCGCCTGCGCGTCTTCGAACGCGGCTCAGGAGAAACTCTCGCCTGCGGCTCTGGCGCTTGCGCCGCAGTGGTGGTCGGCCAGCGGCGCGGCTTGCTCGACGACACGGTACAGGTGAACTTACCTGGTGGCCGGCTATCGATTAGCTATGCAGGCAAGGACGGCATTCAGATGACAGGCCCGGCGGCCCACGTCTATGATGGCCGCATTGATATTTAAGGGGACTCGAGGATGAGTGAGGAACACGCCACCAGCGCCGAGCAGGTCACCGCCTGGTTGCGCCACCACCCGGACTTCTTCCAGGGCCGACCAGACCTGCTGGAATTAATGCTTCTTCCAGACCCTCGGGGCAAAGCCGTGTCGCTACTGGAACGTCAGGCCAGCATCCTGCGGGATCGCAACACCGAGCTGCGCGAGCGCCTCAATGCCCTGCTTGATATCGCCCGCGAGAACGACAGCCTGTTCGAGAAGACTCGTCAGCTAACCCTGAAACTGATCGAAGCCAAAGATTTGGAGCCGCTGTGCAAGGCGCTGGTAGATAGTCTGAAGAGCCAGTTCGGCTCCGACGCCGTCACCTTGCTAATCTATGACCGGGATATCTCCATTGATGGAGCGCTACGCGAGCATGTCCGCGTGGTCGACAGCAGCGCCCTGCATGATGCTCTGCAAACGCTACTGCGACAGGGCAATGCAGTGTGCGGCATATTGCGCGACGATGAAGTCCGCGAACTATTCCCCCAGCATGCAGACAATGTTAAATCCGCCGCCATGGTGCCGCTCGACTTCCAGGGCCGCCAGGGCCTGCTGGCCATTGGCAGCTTTGATGAGCACCACTTCCGCAGCTCCCTCGGCACCCTGTTCATTACCCATCTGGGAGACGTCATCGCCCGGCGTCTGGCGGACACCCTGCGTGACTCGCGCCGCCTTGAAGCCAAGCGTGCCTGAGCTGCCGGCGTCGCTCTCCCAGCCCATTGAGGCCTTTGCCAGACATATTGGCAGCGAGCGACGTCTTTCGCCCCACACCCTGAGTAATTACCAGCGCGACCTGCAGCAAGCTGCCGCACTGTTGCAGGAGCGTGGCCTGTGCGACTGGTCAGCAGTCACCCAGCATGAAGTGCGGGCACTGGTCGCCACGTGGCATCGGCGCGGCAAAGGCGGCACTTCGATTCAGCGCATGCTGTCATCATTACGTACGTTCTATAGCTTTCTACTGCGCGAAGGCCTGGCCAGGGACAATCCCGCCGACGGCATCCGCGCACCCAAAAGCGCCAAACGTTTGCCGAAAACCCTGGACCAGGAGCAGGTCGGTCATCTGCTTGATAGCAACGGCGAGGACGACCCACTGGCACTGCGCGATCAGGCCATGATGGAACTGATTTATTCCTCTGGCCTGCGGCTTGCCGAGCTAGTAAGTCTTGATATGGACACCATCGACTTCCGTGACGGTGAAATGCTAGTAACCGGCAAGGGCTCAAAAACCCGCTTATTACCTGTCGGCGCGCCGGCCATCACCGCTGTGCGCGAATGGATTAAACAACGCCCGTCACTGCTCAAGGACCCGCATGAAAAGGCCCTGTTCGTGAATGCTCGCGGCAGTCGTGTTTCAACCCGCACGGTGCAGCAACGTCTGGCACGGGCAGCCAAACTGCGCGGCCTCGGCCAGCACCTGCATCCGCATATGCTGCGGCATTCATTCGCCACACACATGCTCGAAGCCAGCGGGGATCTGCGCGCGGTGCAGGAACTGCTTGGCCATGCCAATCTTTCGACCACGCAGATCTATACCCATCTGGACTTTCAGCACTTGGCCAGCGTTTATGATGGCGCCCATCCGCGGGCGCAACGCAAGAAATAATTCCACTCAGGGATTCATCAGCACCCGGGCAAAAATACTTTTCAGATATTCCGTCTCCGGAATCGCCGGATGAATCGGGTGATCCTCGGCCTGACCTTCAGTGGCAAACACCTGCACAAAACGATCAATATGACGACCGCTTGAGCGCACCACGTCCATAAGCTGATCGCGGGACAGATGCATGGAGCACGACGCGCTCACTAGCACACCGCCGGGCTCGACCAGTCGCATGGCCAACTCATTAATGGCGTGATAGCCGGCCAGACCATTTTTAAAATCTTTTTTGCGTTTGATAAATGCGGGAGGATCGATAACAACCACATCGAACCGCTGGCCCTGCAGGATCAGCTCTTTCATGGCCGCATTGGCCTCCATGGCCAGCGCTACTATACGATCCGACACACCGTTAAGTTCAGCATTGCGCTGAACAAACTCCATCGCCCGCGCCGATGAATCGACGCAGGTTACCGATGAGGCACCTTGGGCAGCAGCCAACACGCCCCAGGCTCCGCAATAGGAAAACACATCCAGCACTCTGGCGCCGGCCACCAATGGCAGAATCCGGCGGCGTGCCGCACGGTGATCGTAAAACCAGCCTGTCTTCTGCCCTTCTTCCAGTGGCGCGTAATAACTCACACCATTTTCGCTGAGCAGCACTTCAGCCGGCAGCTCGCCTTTTAGTGCCTGAACCATAGAGCTTAGACCTTCCTGCTCACGCACCGCGCTTTCGCTTTTAACGACGATATTTTTCGGCTGATAAAGACGATCCAATGCCTGCGCAATATCCTCAAGCACTGCATCCATACCAGCGGTGCCGGATTGGATCACGAAGGTATCATTGAAACGATCAATCACCAGACCGGACAAACCATCACCATCGCCAAACACAGCGCGGTAACAGCCACCTTCAAACAATGGCTCGCGGAGACTAACAGCTTGGGCAATCTGCTTTTCAAGAAAGGTACGATCGAGGGACTGGTTCGGATCACGGGAAAAGAGGCGCGCACAAATTAACGAATGGGGATTGGCATAGGCACGACCAAGAGGTTTGCCGCGACTATCCTCAACCACTACCTCGCCACCCGGGGTAAGGGCCTTCAGAGGCGTAGCGACTATATCCACCTCATTGGAATAAACCCATAGATGACCACTACGGATACGCCGCTCTTCGCCTCGCTTGAGCCTCAACACTGGAACTGACATCAAATTCACCCGTAGCAGCGGCTTGAGCCGCTGGTGTAATTACGCCGGTTTCCAGACCAGATTCAGCTCACGAGCTGCACGCACATCATCAAGGCGGCGTACTGGCTGACTATAAGGCGCGCCTTTTACCAGCTCCGGATTTTCCCGAGCCTCTTCAAGAATCTTCGCCATGGCGTCAATAAACTCGTCGAGTGCTTCCTTGGTTTCTGTCTCCGTGGGCTCAATCAACAGACACTCCGGCACCAGCAACGGGAAGTAGGTGGTCGGCGCATGCTGGTTATAATCCAGCAGTCGCTTGGCCACATCCATCGCCGAGACATCAAATGCCTTGGACTCTTTTGCCAGGGTGATGATGAACTCGTGGCTGGCACGACGCTCTGGATAAGCGGCGGTATAACCCACCTGCTGCAGACGCTTGAGCATGTAGTTAGCGGCCAACGACGAGTACTCACCAACCCGCAACATCCCCTCACGACCAAGTGCGCGGGCGTAGTAGTAGGCTCGCAGCAATACACCGGCGTTACCCATAAATGCGGAGAGGTGGCCGATAGTTTGTGGCAAATCTGCGTCGCTGAGCCAGCGATAGCTATCACCATCCTGACCGACAATCGGCGTCGGCAAAAATGGCTTCAGGCGCTCTGATACGCCCACTGGACCGGCACCAGGACCACCACCGCCGTGCGGGGTTGCGAAGGTCTTGTGCAGATTCATGTGAATCACATCAAAGCCCATGTCACCTGGGCGCACCTTACCAAGAATGGCGTTCAGGTTGGCGCCGTCGTAATACAGCAGGCCGCCAGATTCATGTACGGCCTTGGCAATTGCTTCAATCTGCCGCTCGAACACACCACAGGTTGAAGGGTTAGTCATCATCAAGCCCGCGGTCTGCGGACCACAAGCAGCCTTGAGTGCTTCAAGATCGACGTCGCCGTTGTTGTTTACCGGCACTTCACGGACCTTGTAACCACACATCACTGCGGTGGCAGGGTTGGTACCGTGGGCCGCCTCCGGCACCAGAATTTCTGTGCGCGCATGGTCGTTACGGGCTTCATGGTAAGCACGAATCATGGCGACACCGGCGAACTCGCCCTGAGCGCCAGCCATCGGCGTCAGCGATACGCCCTTCATGCCGGTCACTTCTTTGAGAAATTCCTGCAGCTCGAACAGACAAGCCAGATAGCCCTGGCTGTGACTTTCCGGCGCCAGCGGATGGCGCTTGAGAAATCCTGGCAGCATGGCAGCGCGGTTGGCGCCGCGAGGATTATATTTCATGGTGCAAGAACCGAGCGGATAGAACTGCTTGTCGATGGCAAAGTTCTTACTCGACAGGTTGGTGTAATGACGCACCACCTGCAGCTCGGACACTTCCGGCAGCATCGGCTTGCTCTGTCGGCGCAGGCCCGCTGGCAGATCACTCAGCTTGTCATCGGCCACAGGCTTGGGCGCCTGAGAGAAGGCACGACGACCGGCCTTGGACACATCAAAAATCAACTGGGCTTCACGGTTCATGCCAACACCTCCGCCAGCGCGGCTGCATACTGTTCTATTTCATCCAGAGTGCGCACTTCGGTGGCACAGATCAGCATCGCATTATCGAAGCCATAAGCCGGTGCCAGCGAATAACCGCCAAGAATATTCTTTGCCGCCAGTGCTTTCAGCGTCAGGTTGGCGGACTGGGGCAGCTCAATCACCACCTCATGAAAAGTCGAGCTAGCAAAGCGACGCGTTACCCCGTTGATCGAGCAAAGCTTTTCGGCCAGCAAATTTGTATTGGCATGGCAGTGACCGGCAACGCTAGCCAGGCCATCGGCACCGAGCAGCGACATGTAGATGGTCGCCGCTGTCATCGCCAGCCCCTGATTGGTACAGATGTTCGAGGTCGCCTTGGACCGGCGAATATGCTGCTCACGGGCCTGCAAGGTCAGGGCAAAACCGGGCTTGCCATCCATGTCCACGGTGCGACCAATAATTCGGCCTGGCATCTGCCGCACATGCTGCTGCTTACAACACATAAAACCAAAGTACGGGCCGCCGGAAGAAAGCGGCACACCAAGCGGCTGGCCTTCACCAACGACAATATCAACGCCATTTTCACCCCACTCGCCCGGCGGCTTGAGCAGCGCCAGCGAGGTTGGATTAACTACTGCAATCACCAACATATTGTTGGCATGGGCCCAGTCAGTCAGTGCGTCAACATCTTCCAGACAGCCAAAGAAGTTGGGCTGAGCGATAACCAGCGCCGCATAATCTTCACCAGCGTACTGCGCCAACGCATCCACGGAAGTCACGCCACGCTCGTTGCAGAACGGCACCTCCTCAATGGTCACACCCTGATTGGTGACAATGTCGCGAGTTGCTCGACGGTATAGCGGATGCACGGCGGTGGGCATTAGCACTCGATTGGTCTTCGACTTACGGTTGGCGCGCAATGCCATAAGCACCGCCTCCGCCAGACCAGAGGCACCGTCGTACACCGAGGCATTACTTACATCCATGCCGGTCAGATGGGCAATCATCGACTGGTATTCGTAAATGGTCTGCAGCGTCCCTTGACTCGCTTCAGCCTGATACGGCGTATAGGCCGTGTAGTACTCACCGCGCGTGGCAACTTCCCACACCGCCGCAGGGATATGATGCTCGTAGGCACCAGCACCGATAAAACAGACCGCGCCCTCATCCTGTCTGGCTCGCGCAGACATCAATGCGGTCACTTCCATTTCCGTCAGACCATCCGGAAGCTTCTCCAGCGCTCCAGCTTTCAGGTGGGCGGGAATTTCGTCGAACAGGTCTTCAATACGCGCAACGCCAATGGCGTCGAGCATGACCTGCACATCATCCGGGGTATGGGGGATATAAGGCATGGGTAATCCGTGTGGATAACATGATGAAAGCCTCCCCGCGAAAGCGGGGAGGGCAACCTGTCAGATCAGGCGTCTTCTTCGAGCTGCGCGGCGTAGTCTTCTGCGCCGAGCAAGTCCTCTAGTTCGGCCTTGTCGCTCAGTTTGATCTGGTATAGCCAGCCGTCACCGTAGCAGTCCTGATTGACCAGCTCTGGGCTATCACTCAGCGCTTCGTTAACGGCAATGATCTCACCGGATACCGGCGCATAGATATCGGATGCGGCTTTAACAGATTCCACTACGCCGGTTTCATCGCTGGACGCAACAACCGCCCCAACATCAGGCAGCTCAACATAAACCAGATCGCCCATGGCTTCCTGGGCGTGCTCGCTGATACCGACGTAAGCGGTGCCGTCATCTTCCAGGCGAATCCATTCGTGGCTTTTGGCGTAACGCAGCTCGGCGGGGATGTTGCTCATTGTTCTGTCCTTTAGTTGCGGTTTTGGTGCGTTCTTTAGAAATTTTGCGCGGCGTGGCCGCAATTACAGAATTTTGAAAACCTGTTTTCCGTTTCTAACAAATGGTGGCCGAACGATTTTTACCGGCAACCGCTTATTGCGGATTTCAACTTCAGCATCCCCGCGGCTGCCCGCCGGAAGTCGAGCCAAAGCAACAGAAAGACCCAAGGTCGGCGAGAAAGTACCGCTGGTGATCTCACCTTCACCATTGGCTGTAAAAACTTTTTGGTGAGCACGCAGCACGCCTTTTTCTTCCATCACCAAACCAACCAGAACCTGATGCCCTTTAATTTGCTGGGCTTCTAACGCAGCGCGACCAATAAAATCCCGATCGTTAAACACCAGCGTCCAGCCCATACCGGCCTCCAGCGGAGTAATAGACTCATCCATGTCATTACCGTACAGGTTCATACCGGCTTCAAGGCGCAGGGTATCGCGGGCACCAAGCCCACATACCGCAACACCCGCAGCACTCAATTTTTCCCAGAGCGCCACTGCTTGATCGCCAGGCAGAATAATTTCAGCGCCATCTTCACCGGTATAGCCGGTGCGCGCTAACAACCAGTCGCCGCTTTCAACGAAGTAAAAAGGCTTCAGAGCCAACAGAGCATCAGCGTCTGGCAGAAAAGGCTTGGCAAGCTGCAGAGCTGTCGGCCCCTGAATGGCAATCATCGCCAAAGCGGGCTGCTCGGCAATAGCCACATCAAAACCTGCAGCCTGCTTTTCCATCCAGGCCAGATCTTTTTCACGAGTGCCGCAATTCACCACCAGGCGATAATCATGTTCGCGCCGGTAGACAATCAGATCGTCAACCACGCCACCTTGCGGGTTGAGCATGCCGGAGTACAGCGCCCGTCCCTGTTCGATTCGATCCACATCATTAGCTAGCAGATGACGCAGATATTCACGGGCACCGGCGCCAGCCACATCTACTACGGTCATGTGCGATACATCAAACATACCTGCACAACGACGCACCTGATGGTGCTCCTCAATCTGCGAACCATAATTGATCGGCATGTCCCAGCCGCCGAAATCGACCATCTTGCCGCCTGCGGCCAAGTGAGCGTCATAAAGAGGAGTGCGGTGACCCATGGAAGCCTGCATACCGGTAGCTTGATGAGGCAGGCATTCTACAACGAATGCCGGCCCCGGTCATGGCAGCCATGACCATTGGGTCATCATGTGCCTGTGGAACCAAGGTGAGGTGTCCGGCGCAAAGTCGACCAACCGCCCTATTCGCCTCAGCGCGTCCGCTTCATCAAAAGGTACACCGGCAACAACCCAACTATAACCAGGGTCAGGGCAGGCAGTGCCGCCCGGGACCACTCACCTTCTGAGGTCATCTCAAAGACCCTCACCGCCAGAGTGTCCCAGCCGAACGGCCTCAGCAATAAGGTTGCCGGCATTTCTTTCATTACATCAATTAACACCAGCAGCAATGCCGACAACACCCCTGGCGTGAGCAATGGCAGCCAAACTCGGCGCACCGTTTCCGATGGTGTCGCCCCCAGGGTTCGCGCCGCCTCCAGCAGCCGTGGGCGAATACGCTCAAAGGCCGCCTCAATAGGGCCATAGGCCACAGCCAGAAAGCGCACCGCATACGCCAGCACTAACGCAAACAGGCCGCCGATCAGCACCGCCCCACTATCAAACCTGGTATCAAGCCAGCGATCAATTGCTGCAAAGCTGAGCATAATGCCAACCGCCAGCACCGAGCCCGGCATGGCATAGCCCACAGTCGCACCACGCACTGCTGCACTGGTAAGCCAATGATTGCGGGTACGTTTTACATAGCCAAGGAACACCGCAACCAATACGGTAACCAACGCGGCGCCAGCGCCCAGCGTAAGCGTATGCCCGACCAGCCCCCAATAGCGGGAATCAAAGTCTCGGGCCCCGGTATTAACCACCCAGTAAAGCAATCGCGATACCGGAATGGCAAAGGCCAGCAGAAACACAGCTGCTGCATAGAGAGACAGCAACCACTGCTTTGATCGTCTGAGGCTAGCTCGCTTCAGGCGTCTTGCAGCTTGTTGCTCATAGCGCGCTCGACCGCGGCCAGCGCGCTCGACTAGCAGGCTCACCAAAACAAAAAGCAGGAGCAGCGATGCCAACTGGGCCGCCGCATTCAGGTTATAGAAGCCGTACCAGCTTTTATAAATGGCAGTGGTAAAGGTATCGAAATTGAACACCGATACCGCACCGAAATCGGCCAGCGTCTCCATCAACGCCAGCGCCAGTCCGGCCGCAATGGCAGGGCGTGCCATGGGTAGCGCGACGCGCCAGAATGCCGCCAGTGGCGACAGGCCCAAAATCCGCGCCTGCTCCATCAAGGTCCGTCCCTGAGCAAGAAACGCAACCCGCGCCAGCATGTAAACGTAGGGATAGAACACCAGCGACAAGGTGAGGATAACCATAACCGGCTGACGCGCACTGACGCCGTCGAAGAATGGCAGCCAACCACGCAGCGCGGATTGCACTGGCCCTGCATAATCGAGCAGATCAAGCGCGACGAAGGCCAGCACATAGGCCGGAACCGCCAGCGGCAGCAGCAGGGCCCAATCAAAAAACCGGCGACCGGGGAATTCCAGCGTTGCAGTGATCCACGCCAAGCTGACGCCAAGCACCAGCACTCCTGCACCGACCCCAAGAACCAATAAAAGGGTATTGCCAAGCAAACTGACCAGCACCGTGTCGGCGAGATGACGCCATACTTCAGATTCATCACCTAACCAGGACAGTCCAAGCACAGCCACCGGGAACAGCACTGCCACGGCAAGCAACAGCGCCACCAAGGTAAGCGGGTCAAGCCGGGGGATGACCCGGCGCGGCAACGATAACGTTAAAGCGGACAACCCTTACCCCACAAACGGCAACACCCGCCGAAGCGGGTGGCTCGGCAAACTGTGTTGATTAGCGATAACCGGCACGATCCATCAGCTTGACCGCCTGCACTTGGCGGCTGCCAGCAACCGATACGTTCAGGTCATCGGCTTGAAACTCTCCCCAGCCGGTTACCACGCCAGTCGGGGGCACCGCCGGATTCACCGGATACTCAAGATTCTGTTCTGCTAGCACACGCTGTGGCAGCTCCTTAGACATCCACTCCATCAGTCGGATGGCTTCTTCCGGGTGTGGTGCATGCTTGGTCAGACCAATGCCCGAAATATTGATATGCACACCACTGGTGCCCTGGTTGGCCCAGAACAGCGCTAGTGGCAGGTCGGGTTTATCAGTAATCAGCCTGCCCAAATAGTAGGTATTAACGATACCGACATCACACTGCCCCGCAGCAATAGCTTCCATCAACGCGGTATCGTTGGAAAATACATCGGTAGCCAGATTGGCAACCCAGCCCCGAACAATTTGCTCTGCCTGTTCCTCTCCATGGCGCTCAATCAGAGTGGCCACCAGCGACTGGTTATACACCTTCTTGGACGTGCGCAGGCACAGGCGCCCCTTCCACTGTGGCTCGGCCAACGCCTCGTAAGTGCTCAGCTCTTCCGGCTCCACCCGCTGGGTGTTGTAAACCAGAGTGCGCGCACGCACGGTCTGACCAAACCAGCGATTTTCGCTATCGCGCAGGTTGGCAGGAACATTGGCGCTCAGCACCTCTGACGATACCGGCTGGAACAGGCCCTGATCGGCAGCCTGCCAAAGGTTGCCAGCGTCTACAGTAATCAGCAGGTCCGCTGGGCTATTGCTGCCTTCTGCGGCAAGGCGGGTAATCAGTGCGCCGTCATCATCGGTGGTATAGCGCACCTTTACCCCGGTTTCCTTGGTGTACAGGTCGAACACCGGGCGTATCAGATGGTCCTTGCGGGAGGTATAGACCACCACCTCCGGCTCCTTAGGGGGCTCCGAACAGGCCACCAGCCAACCAGCCAGCAGGGAAACAGCGAGAGATCGGATGACGATGCGCATTGCAGTACTCCGGATGACAACAGTAATAATAATGGTTCTCATTATCTATATCTATGGCGGGATTTCAAGCACTGGTATCGTCGTCTAAAACTGGCGTAACGACGCTGACCAGCATCAACAAAAAAGGCGGCCAAGTGGCCGCCCTTTTTTGATCCTGAGCATGACTCAGTCGTTGAGAATGACAAAGTCAAAGTCCGGATCCCCTCCACCTGGGTTAGATGCCACCAGTGTCACCACATCCCCACCCGCCAGCGCCACATTTGCCAAGTCTATGGCCACTGAATAATTGTCGCCCGGCTGCGGCACCGCAACGCGGACATCATAATTGCCCGGCAGCAGGCGCAGATAGGAGGTAATCTCTTGATATTCGAATACCGGAAGGGTCGGGTCCTCATCGCCCACTTCAATGCTCTCCACCGTTACCCCAGCAGCCGCAGGTGTAATAAACACAGCTACGGTGCCCGCCAGCGAGGCAGCATGTATGGCCCGCAGGCGAACCTCTGTGGCCACAGGGCGACGATCGTCCTCACCGAGCAACAAGGCCAAGTCTGCATCGCCAACATCTGGCAGGTCCCCGGCGGCAATTGCGGTGTAATAACTGCCGGACTTTAGTTCAATGTCGCTAACCTCGATCGGCGCGCCCACAGCACCGGCGCCGTCGGCATTTACCCGAACGACATAATCGGCTGCCGGGTCCAGATCCGGCACGCTGGTTTCGTTGCGAAAGCCGATGCTGTCAACGATTTCCACATTGTCCAAAGCCAGCTCCACCGAGGAAGCAAATACCTCCGCCGGACCAACACCGGAGGCCGCATGAACCACCCGAACCTCTGCTGGCATGCTTTCATCGGCGATAACAAAATCTGCATCGGCATCACCTGTAGATACCAACAACTTGACCGGCGAGCCCGGGCTGAAACTATCAACCGCGACAATCATCAAGTCAGCACCACCGGGAAGCGCAACTGTTCCTGAGTCAAACACCACCGTGCTGCTGTCGGCCGGTGTAATACGGATCCGATAATCACCCGCAGCCACGGTCTGCGGATCGGTGAATTCACGCAAACTAATGGTCAGAGGCGTCGCGCCTGCCAGATCATCTTGAGGAGCGGTGAGATAAACGCTGACACCTGTAGGCGCGGCATCATCCGCCTTCACGGAGGCATGAACCACTTGCACACGAGTGCTGTCTGCGGCAACTTTTTCACGCATCGTCTCGACCAGCAGCGGAGCAAACTCCTGGTCCCCAGCACCACCAACGTTGCCCATGGCAACCACAGTGGTAATTCGATCTTTGTTAAGAAGAATATTGGTAGGTACCAGAACTTCGCTAACAGAATCATCTGGCAATATGCCATCCACCGAAACCGAATAAGTGGCATCACGAACCCGTACCGTTGACGACGCCTCGGAGTAATTCAACTGCTGCGCTGCCGCTAACGGCCCTCCATTAACGTTCACGTTCACAGCTGGTGCATTACCTGCGGCGTGAACGACCCGTAAATCTGCACTTGAGAATGAGCTGTCACCACCACAACCGGCCACTAATGCGGCGCTCAGCATGACACCGGCGGAGGCCCATCTTTTCCATACCTTCATTGCCGTTCTCCTTTCTGCTTTGCTGATTGGATGGCGCAATTTCGACCCCGCGGCGTCAATAGCAAGTCAATTGCACGAGCCAAAAAAAATAAAATCCGAAACTGCGAAAAAACCGTGATCGTAGCGTGAGAAAATCAACTTCGAGCAATTTTTGGAGAATCATCAAAACGGCCCAGCGCCTGAGCGGCAAGCACCCCTTTCAGTATCGAATGACGATTCACCAGCGACATGCCGGTGTTACGGAAAAATCGCAAGGCCGGCGAGCGCTGCTCGAACAGCATCTTAAAACCACGCATTGCCGCTACCACTGACACATTGTGACCACGACGCCGCCGTTGATAGCGCTGCAACAAAGCCAGCGAAGACCAGTCACGACCGGAATCAATAGCGCGGCAAATTTCCTCTGCAAGCACAGCCGCATCGAGCAAGCCCAGGTTAATTCCCTGGCCGGCCAATGGATGGACCACGTGAGCGGCATCTCCAATCAATGCAAGCTGCGGGCAAACGTAGTCTCCGGCATGAAGATCATGAATGGGGAACGCCAGTCGCTGGCCAACCAACTGAAGATCACCCAGCCAGGCTTGGCTGGCCTGTGTCACGGTCCGGGAAAAAGTTTCCGGGCTCTGCTCCATCAACTCTGCGGCACGATCCGGCCATAGTGACCACACCAGCGAGCACTGATGGCCATCTCCGTACAACGGCAACAAGGCAAGAGGACCACTGTCGAGGAACGCCTGTCGAGCACAATTTTCATGGGGCGCAGCACTATGCAAGGTGGCAACAACCGCAACATGACCGGTATCCCGAGAAGGTGCGATAATGCCAGCAGCACTGCGCACCATTGAGCGGGCGCCATCGGCTCCAACGAGCAAACGGCAGTCAATGAACTGCCCATCTGCCAACTCAACTCGCCACCCCTGCTCAGCGCGGCTGACACTGGCAACTCTGCAGTCACTACGCCAATCAACACGGCAAGCGTCACGACAGAAATCAAAAATTGCCGCAACCACGCTGTCATTCTCTACCAACGTACCGAGGTGACTGGCAGCGGCATCAGCAGCACTAAAGTGCACCTCGCCAGTGCCATCGCCATCACGCACTTCCATCTTGTCATAGGGCTGCAAACGAGGCGCTGGCATGTTCTTCCAGGCGCCTACTGAACGCAGCAAACGCTCGCTGGTTTCCGTCAGCGCCGAAACTCGTGCTGCAGGCGCCCCCGTTGGCATTTTTGGTTCCGGTGCGCCGTCAAGCAGAATAATATCCAATGATTGCTCGGCAAGAGCAGCTGCCAGCATTCCGCCAGCCATGCCACCACCCACAATGACAATATCAACACTATGCGGCACGGCGTTTTTTCTTCATCAACTTTTCAATTTCCTTCACAGACTTGGGCACGCCATCGGTGAAAACTTCACACCCCTTGCGCGTCACCGCCACATCATCCTCGATACGAACGCCGATGCCGCGCCATTTGCTGGCAACACTGCTATCGTCAGGCGCGATATATATTCCCGGCTCCACCGTCATCACCATGCCCGGCTCCAGAACTCGCCACTCGTCGTGCACCTTGTAGTCACCAACATCATGCACATCAAGGCCAAGCCAGTGCCCGGTGCGGTGCATATAAAAACGACGATACGCCTCTGTTTCAATCAATTCGCTTACTTCGCCCTTGAGCAAGCCAAGATCTTTCATTCCCTGGGTAAGCACCTGCACGGCAGCTTCATGGGGGCTGTTCCAATGTTTCCCCGGCCTCACCTGCTCGATAGCCGCCAACTGCGAGGCAAGTACCACCTCATAAACGGCCTGCTGTTCAGCTGAAAACGTTCCATTCACCGGGAAGGTACGGGTGATATCCGAGGCATAGCAGTGGAACTCAGCGCCAGCATCAACCAGCACTAGATCACCGTCTTTGAGCTTCTGGTTGTTATCCACATAATGAAGAATGCAGCCATTGTGCCCGCCACCGACAATGCTCGGATAGGCCGGCGCGCGCGCGCCCTGACGCATAAACTCGTGCAGGTACTCTGCCTCTAGCTGATATTCGTACATACCCGGCTCAACCACCTGCATGGCACGAATATGGGCCGCCGCGGCAATTTCACCGGCGCGACGCATGACTTTCATTTCAAGGGCGCTTTTAAATAGACGTTGGTCGTGCAGAAAGTGGTTCAGGGCAAGAAACTCACCCGGCGGATGGGCGCCACTGCGCACTTTGGCGCGGATGCTATTCACCCAGCTCATTACCTGACGATCAAATTCCGGTTCTCGGCCCATGTCGTAGTAAACACGATCACGACCCTCAATAAGTCCGGGCAGGATTTCATCAATGTCGGAGATTGGAAAAGCATCGTCGGCGCCGAAGTCCTTTACCGCACCCTCCGGCCCTCTGCGATAGCCATGCCAGGTTTCCATTTCCCGATCTCGCTCGCGGCAGAACATGACAAACTCGCCATGCTCACGACCAGGAATCAGCGCCATCACGGCCTCGGGCTCAGGAAAACCGGACAGGTACCAGAAGTCGCTGTCCTGACGGTAGGCATGGTCGATGTCGCGATTGCGGCGCCGCTCCGGGGCCGCCGGCAAAATCACGATGCTGTTTTCTTCCATGTTATCCATCAGCTCACGCCGACGACGGGTGAATTCCTGGCGGGAAATCATTGTCTCTACCTCAATGCTTGGTAACAGGGCCTTCGCTCTTGGCCGGCACTCTCGCTTTAAGCTGCCATTCAGTGAACACCATCAGCGCTGCCATGCGGCAATGCTCCGTCACTTGAGACAACAGGGCTTCTTCTTCCTCTCCGTCGCCATCCGGCACATCTACCTGACTAACCGCTGCGAGATCGGCAATCGCTTCCTGTAAGGACGGCGCCAGCTGTGCATCCTTGACCCCGGCCGAACCGGTGCCAAAGCCTGTCAGGAAGCCCTCACACCACTGCCCCAGAGCGGCCACCCGCAGGGCCAGCTCCTCATCGTCATCCGGCAGCAGCAGAGCCAGATCCAGCCCGTCGCCATCAAACGCAGATACCGCCTGATCGCGCAACCCGACCAGCAAATCGGCTGCCCGCGCCGGCCAGCTGTCGGTTAGGTCCACGTGGCTGGCCAGCACGCCGAGCAATTCCGGTGCTTCGGTCTCAATGCCGGTGCTGAGCAGGCCACATATAACGCCATGCAGCTCGGATGGGCTGTGGCGAACACCGGCATGGCTAAGCGCCTCAGCCAGTGGTTGAAACAGGTCGCTATCGGTATCAGTCATGATCACACTTGATAAGAAATGTTGAAAAGGTCGCTAACTGTCTGGCGGCAAAGCAGAATCCGCGTTGACCGGCCGCAGACGCGTGTCTATAGTCTGAGGTCAGGGGATTCTCCGCAGGATAATAACCATAGGCGAACAGTTTGCCATTTGCCATGACCACGGAACAGCAGCTTCAACAACTTGAGCAACGTATCGAGGAACTGGTTAGCATCAGTGCCCGGTTGCGCCGTGAGAATCAGGCCATGCAGGTGCGTGAGCACAAGCTGATGGAGGAACGCGCCGAACTCCTGAAAAAAAATGATGCCGCCAAGTCCAAGGTCGAGGCGATCATTTCCCGACTGAAATCACTGGAGCAGGAGCCATGAGCGAACCGTCTTCAGTGCTGGTCCATTTGCTCGACAAGGAATTCCGCGTTGCCTGCCCAGCAGAGGAAAAGGAAAACCTTATTCGTGCTGCCCGCCACCTTGACGAAAAGATGCGTGAGGTGCGCTCCTCCAATGTGCTGGGACTTGAGCGAATTGCTGTGATGGCAGCCCTGAATCTGGCCCATGACCTCCTGCTTGCCAAAGGCGAGCTGTCCCAGCAGCAAAATGGTGGCGACCGCGTCGGACGCCTGCTCGATCGTGTAGAGGCGGAACTGGCGGCGCTGCGCGATATCTGATTTCGGCCCACCCGGACAGCTCTCAATCTGCAAACGACTGCGCTATACTGGAGCTGGTGTTCTCTGGTGTGTGCGCCAGCCAGGCTATGTCCCTGAGCCGATGCTTTATCCCCCGGGGACGAATATGGTGGCACTGTGTGCATGTCCGCTACGGCGGAAAGCCTGACGTTCCACTTGCCGTCTCCACCTTGAACCCTTGGGTTCAAGGACCAGGCCGGCAGCGGCTCTACCGGAGAGCACCTTTAATTCTTCAGCGTCGGGCCGGACGCCCGAAAGCAGGTTTCCCGATGGCTCTGTCCGCCGCCGAGCAGCAACGACGTCAGCAGTTGCGGCGAGACATGCGCCGTCGCCGGCGAGCCCTCTCTCCCTCAGAACAGCTAGCCGCCTCCAATCGGCTGGCACGCAATCTTTCCAGCCTGTTAATGATTCGTCGGGCGCGCAGGATCGGTGTCTATCTGGCCTGTGATGGTGAGCTTGATCCACTGCCCGCATTGCTGACCTCGGATAACCCGCCTCGCACCTTGTACTTGCCTGTTCTGCCCCGGCATGCGGATGCGGCCCTGCACTTCGCTCCTTGGACGCCGGGAGAAGAGCTTATCGCTAACCGCTATGAAATTGGTGAACCGACCCTGAAGGGCAAAAGCCTTACCCCGCTATGGAGCCTGGATGTACTGCTAATGCCATTGGTAGCTTTTGACCCGGCGGGAAACCGGCTGGGAATGGGCGCAGGGTTCTACGACCGGGCGTTGGCTAATTTGATGCGCCAGCCCAAAAAGCCCCACCTGATTGGCGTGGCTCATGCTTTTCAAAAAGTTGATGTACTTCCTGCCGCGCCCTGGGATCAACCTCTGGACGGTGTGATTACCGACTAACAATCGGCCCGAACTGCCCACCCGCCAGAGAGTCTATCTTGCCTTCCCCGCTGCCATGGCTAATGGCGCTAAACAGCACCCCAGCAGCGAACAGTACGGCCAGAATCAGCAGTGCGTCCGGCTTCTTATTCTTCATGATCTGCAACCCCAAACGAAACATCAAAAATCCACAAGGACAGCAACAGTAGCCCGTGGATTGTTTACAAACCGAGAATCAGTTCAAAATTTGAACAGTTTTCTACGAAGTGTCAACAGCTTAGCGATCAAATCAGGAATGTTTGATTAACTTCTGTGGATAACTGTACGGATGGACAGCCACCCACAGATGGCAGGTCAGACCAGGAAACGCTGGTAAGCCGGGTTCTCCGACTCATCCACCATCGGATAGGGTATCTGCTTCAGATCTGCTCGCAACGCACTCTGCTCGCCGGCCCGCACATGGAAGCCAACCAGCACACGGCCATAGGCAGCACCATGATTACGATAGTGGAACAGGCTGATATTCCAGCGGCCCCCAAGAGCCAGCAAAAATGCCATCAGTGCGCCCGGGCGCTCGGGAAACTCAACCCGGAACAGCAACTCGGCCAAGTCGTTGCGCGGTGAAGGACCGCCAACCATGTGACGGATATGTAGCTTGGCCATTTCGTTGCCGGTCATATCCTCTACCGGATAACCCTTATCCCGCAGGGTCTCCAGCAGGGGCAGCAGATCCGCACCACCGGGCCGAGTCTGCACGCCGACAAAAATATTGGCCTGCTGCGGATCGTTGTAGCGGTAATTGAACTCGGTCACTGCCCGCTTGCCGATCGCCTGACAAAACTGCCGAAAAGCCCCGGGACGCTCAGGAATGGTCACTGCCAGAATCGCTTCGCGCTGCTCGCCCAGCTCGGCCCGCTCGGAAATATGCCGCAACCGATCAAAGTTAACATTGGCACCGCTCTGAATAGCGATCAGGGTTTTCCCTTCAGCGCCATGCTTTGCCACCCAGTTCTTCAATCCTGCCAGCGCCAGCGCGCCGGCCGGCTCAGTGACTGCGCGGGTATCTTCAAAGGTATCTTTGATGGCGGCACAGATCTCATCGGTATTAGCAGTGATGACCTCATCGCAATAATGCTTCAGCACCCGAAAGTTTTCCTTGCCAATCTGTTTGACGGCAACGCCATCAGCAAACAGGCCCACTTCCTTGAGCACTTCACGGCGACCCTTTTCCATCGCCACTTTCAGGCAGGCGGCGTCCTCAGGCTCAACACCGACGATGCGCACATCGGGGCGTAGATACTTGACCCAGGCCGCCACCCCGGCCGCCAGACCGCCGCCGCCCACCGGAATAAAAATGGCGTCCAGCGGACCACCATGCTGGCGCAGGATTTCCATGCCAACAGTGCCCTGCCCGGCGATCACATCGGGATCATCGTATGGATGGACGAAGGTCAGACCTTCTTTCTCTTCGAGCTCACGGGCATGCAGCAGGGCATCATCGAAAGCATCGCCATGCAACACCACCCTGGCACCATGATTGCGCACCGCCCGAACCTTGATCTCCGGCGTGGTGCGCGGCATGACAATCACCGCGCGAATACCCAGATGCTTGGCCCCCAGCGCCATACCCTGGGCATGATTGCCCGCGGAAGCACAGATCACTCCACGAGCGAGCTGCTCTTCATTGAGCAGGGCCATACGGTTGTAAGCACCCCGGCATTTAAACGAATACACCGGTTGCAGATCTTCCCGCTTGAGCCATACCGTATTACCAAGCCGCTTGGACAACAGCGGGGCAGCATGAATGGGTGTTTCGACGGCAACGTCGTAAACACGGGCTTCAAGAATACGACGCACATACTGGTCAAGCAGCGAACGATCAGACATGGTAGTTCCGGCACAGATAATCTCAGGATGGTACGCAGGCAAGCGGCAAAACGCTATGGATGAGCCTATAATCACTGCCTTCGATTGGGGAGCGGACCATGGACAAAGAAGCACTGAAGAAGGCGGTGGCGGAAGCAGCACTCGGCTATGTACAGGCCGACACCATCGTCGGCGTCGGCACCGGCAGTACCGCTAACTACTTTATTGATGCGCTGGCCAGCATCAAAAACGAGATTCGCGGCGCAGTCGCCAGCAGCGAAGCCTCTGCGAAGCGGCTCAAGTCCCATGGCATTCGCCTGTTCGGCCTGAATGAGGTGGACCAGATTCCGGTCTATGTGGATGGCGCAGACGAGGTCAACTTGCACCGCGAGATGATTAAAGGCGGTGGCGGTGCCCTGACCAGGGAAAAAATCGTTGCTGCAGTGGCAGAAAAATTTATCTGCATCGTCGACGAGTCGAAACAAGTAAAAATGCTTGGCCAGTTTCCATTGCCGGTGGAAGTGATCCCCATGGCGCGGGGCTATGTTGGTCGCAAGTTGACCGCAATGGGTGGCCGTCCGCAGTACCGTGAGGGCTTTGTTACCGATAACGGTAACTTCATCCTCGATGTCTATAATCTGGATATCTCACGACCGATCAAGCTTGAGGAACAGCTCAACAATATCGTTGGTGTGGTCACCAACGGATTGTTCGCCCGCCGCCCCGCAGATGTCGTACTGATGGGAACATCACGCGGCGTGGAGAGCCATTGACGCGGGCTGCCACTGTCGAATTGATGCCAGCAAAACTACTGCTCCAGGAGAGTGGCCGGTGAACACCGTGCATTGCCAAGTTTCCGAAATTCTGCCGCTAAACGGCAATATCAGCGCCGTCAGGCTACGCCTGCCCAGCGACCAGCCCATCCACTGGCATGCCGGGCAATACCTGCTGCTGGGTGAAAATCAGGATGCCGCGTTTTCCATAGCCAATGCGGCTGGCGAAGATGACAGCGAGCTGTTGCTACATATTCGCCATGATGCAGACAACCAGTCCGCCGTGGACCTGATGGCGGAACTACGCAGTCAGTCGATGGTGGCAACGACCTTACCTCTGGGCACGCGCTATATTGATCAGTCGCCGGATCGGCCGGTTTGGTTTATCTGCGGCTCCACCGGCTTTGCTCCCGCCCGGGCGATGATTGAAAGACTGGCCCGGCTACAGTTCTCCCTGCCGGTGAGGCTGTTCCGCGGGGGCCGGCAAGTAGACGACATCTATCCGCCACAATGGCCGGACAACACCCTTGAGCAGCTGAAGGACTTTCAGGAAACCATCGCCGTCAATCACGCACCTGCAGCAAACCAGTTTCACGGCATGGTGCACGAAGCGGCCCTGGCCGAGCTGGCAAAGCTGCAAGACCCGTCCCGGCCGCTATTTCATATCGGCGGATCACCGGCCATGGCCTGGGCAGTATTTGACGCGCTGGTAGCAGCCGGCGTGCCGGCCGCTAATATTCATTCAGACGTATTCGACTACGCTCCGCGCTAAGCGCGATTGCTCAGGATTCTTCGCGCCGCCTCGGTGACGGCAGCGGCAGCACTGGCAAGGCTTCATCAAGCAGCATCATGCGCCGCTCCAGCGCCGCCAGCGCCCTGTCTGTGTCGCCCAGCGCGCTATGCAAACGGGCTAGCTCGGCCAGTGCGGTGACGCTGCCAGCCCGGGCTGCACCGTCAAAGAAACTGCGCGCCTTACCCCATAGCTTGGCTTTCATTGCCGTGCGTCCAGCGCAGATCAATAGAGCAACGCTTGCCGGACGTACTTCCAGCCACTGCTCAAGCTGCTGTAGCAGCTTCTCCGCCGGCACATCAGCAATGCCCTCCAACACGGCAATCAACCGGTCATCCCAGTTCTGTTCGATCTCCTTACGCACCAGAGCAAAGGCGGCAGCACCATCGCCATTGGCAACCAGCGCAGCTGCGTACTGGGCACGGATCGACGTTTTGCCATGCAAAGTTGCCGGCATTTCCTTCCATGTCCTGCGCAGCTCCGCCAAACGCTGTGCAGCCTCCCCCGGCGCCTGCGCCACAGCATTGAGCAACCCCGCCCAAGCGCGTTGCTCAAGCACCGCAAAAGCATTTTGATCGGCAACAGCCGGCTTCAGCATTGGCAGTAATTCAACCAGCGCCGGCCAATCCTGCTCTCGCTCCAGCACCTCAGCCAACAAACGCAAACGGTGCGGATTACGCTCCACCCGGCCGCTGAGTCCCTCTAGCCTGACCCGCGCTTGGCGAGTGGCGCCTTCCTCCAGCAACAGACGCGCCGCCAGCAGATCCGCCATCGGTTGCCCACGCTGCTGCCGGGCGGCCAGCTTGAGCACCTCAGTAACTCGCTCATGGTTGCCTTGGGCTGCTGCGGCCAATGCCTCACCAGCATGCGCCGGCACCGCCCAGGTCTGACTAGCCGAAGCCCCAGCAAACAGTCTTCCGGCACGGGCCCAGTCCCCATCAACCAGGGCAAAAAAGCCGGCGCGCAGGCGCCGTCTGGCAATCAGCTCACGCCAGCGACTGGCGCGACCCAGCCCGGCCAGACGGAAAAGCGATACTGCCAGCAGGGTAATAATCGACCACAATGGCGCCGCCAGAATTAATAGCAGCAGGACAAGGCCAAGACTGGCTTCGACTCGCAAACCATCACGAATCAGCAGCACATAGCCGGGATCCGCCAACAGCCAGCGGCCGAGGAAAAAGCCACCCACCAGCAACAGCGCAACGACAAAGAAAGTCCGCTTCATTGCGGCTGCCCCGCTTTCAGCGCACGGATAGCCGCTAGCCCAGCTCCGATTTCCGGGAGCGCCTGATGTACGGCCTGATCACGCAAGTCCGCAAGCGAGGCCAACAGATGCCGGGCGCGCGAATCATTGCCGGCGAAACGGGAGCGAATCAGCTTGTCCGCCTGATCAAGAGCGGCGTCGTAAACTTGCGGTCGAGCTTGCATCAGAGCCAGCTGTGCCTGCTGCAGGGAGCCGTCCAGAGCCAAATGCAGTAACGCAGCCTGAGTGGCGTCCAAAGGCAAGGGCGCTGCTTGCTGGTCATACTGGATATGTATCGGCAGGCTGTGCACCAGACGCTGCCACCACAGTGCATCATCAGGCAGAGCCTGATCCGCTTCCGGCTGAACCGGTAAGGCAGGCACCGCCAGTTCAGCTACCAACTCCTGTAGCGCCGCCAGACGCAAAACCAACGCTGGAATATCCACCTGCTCAGCTCCGCGAACCGCTTCGATATCCGTCGCCAGAGCGCGGCGCGCAATCAGAGTCTGCGGGTCGCTGATGCGCGCCAAGGTAGCGTCTGCCCCTTCCAGCAAGCGCCGGGTAGCCGCCAGATCCGCCGTTAGCAACAGCCTCTGACCAGCCAGACTGGCCAAGGCTTCTGCCTCACCAACCAGCCACTGGCGCATACCGCCCTGCTGCATTTCCTGCAGCTGGCGGTCACGCTCTTCCAGCATGCGGTCGATACCGTTGAGACGCTCGGCCAGCAGTAGCACCTGGTCGTCGTACTGCTCCCGCTGCTCCTGCTGCACCAGCGTCAGCCTGTCGATTTCGACCAGCAGCTCATCCATATCTGCAGAGCTGGCATTCAACCACTGCCAGCCGAACCAGCCCGCACCACCGGCCGCCACCAACAGCAGCAAAACCAACAGCCACGGCAGCGCCGCGCCGCGCTGGGAGAAAGCATCACGCCGGCCAGTTGTCATCAAATTATTCCCCAGTCCTTGTTCGGAAAACAGATTGCCCATGCGCACGACAATAAATGGCGGGGGCTCAACCGGCAACCGGTGTATTAAGGTGAAGCCCCAAGACTCCGTGTTACGACAACTGCAGACAGGCCGCCAACATATCCTGATCAGTTGCCGAGTCGGCCAGCAGCACATGGGCATGGCTAAGCCGCACCTGAGCAGCAATACGCTCTCCGGGCACGACCACCCGGCATTCCGGCGGAACCCGTTCGGCAATACACTCCCAGCCCTGCAAGCTGGTCACCAGACACAGGTCGACAAACTGCTCGGGCCAGCAAAAATCTGCATTGCAGCTGCGCTGATAAAGTACCAGCTGGTCCACCTCGGCGCCGCGCAATCTAAGGGTTTCTGCCATCAGCTCGCGACCGCCATTGCCACGACAAATCAACACGCGCTTGCCATGTAGTTCACGCAGACACTCAAGGCGCAGGGTGGACTCGCTATCGAAGCCGCTGGCTGGCATTTCCACCGGCATACCCGCGGCAGCAAGAATGTCTGCAGTAGCCGGACCAACCGCTAGCCAGTGGACACCCACTGGCCATTGGGGCCACAAATCCTCGAGGGATTCCAGCGCCAGCCGAGCGGCATTGGCACTGACAAAAAACACCGCATGGTATTGATCAATATCCACCAGCGGCTGCTTGGCTTGCGGTGACAGGTTCAGAGATTCGATGCTCAATGCACTTTGCTGACTAACCCGAAAACCGGCCTCGGTCAGCAGCGCCACCAAGCTGTGCTGCTGGCCCTCTGGTCGCGTCACCAGAATATGCAGTGGTTCGGCCGCCATCAGCGAGCGTAGACCTCGGCAAGAATCTCTCCAGCTCCTGCCTTAAGTAGTTGCTGCGCCAGATCATGGCCCAGATCAGCCGCCCCCGAACGGGGCGCTCGGCCCTCGACTCGCAGCACCCGGTCGCCCTGCTCGCTGGCCACCAGACCGCGCAGCCATAGCTGGCCGTCTTGTAACTCGGCGTAGCCGGCAATCGGCACCTGGCAGCCGCCTTCGAGAGTCCGATTCATAGCCCGCTCGGCAACCACGCGATCCCAGCTCAGAGGGTCATTCAACGGCGCCAGCAGCGCATGTACCCGCTCGTCTTCACTGCGGCACTCTATGCCCACTGCGCCCTGACCCACCGCCGGCAAACAAACCTCCGGGGCCAGCTCATGACGAATCCGCTCGCCCATTCCCAGGCGCTTGAGACCAGCCGCGGCCAGCAGGATGGCATCAAACTCGCCGCTATCCAGTTTACCCAACCGGGTCTGCACATTGCCGCGCAGGCTGGAAATACGCAGGTCTGGACGGGCCGCTTTTAGCTGCGCGCTGCGACGCAAGCTGGAGGTGCCCACATGGGCGCCAAAAGGCAGGTCGTCAAAGCGCTCATAGGTATTGCAGACAAACGCGTCACGAGGATCTTCGCGCTCGCAGATCACCGCCAGAGCAAGCCCTTCGGGCAGCTCCATCGGTACGTCTTTCATGGAATGCACGGCAATGTCAGCGCGGCCATCCAGCATGGCCTGCTCCAGCTCCTTGACGAACAGGCCCTTGCCGCCAATTTTCGCCAACGGGGTATCCAGAATGATGTCGCCCTGGGTTTTGATGCGGATCAGCTCAACCTGCAACAACGGGTTCAACACAGTCAGACGCCGCTGGACATATTCAGCCTGCCAGATGGCGAGCGGGCTTGAGCGGGTGGCGATACGGAGAATATCGGTGCGGGAAGAATCAGTCATATTGGCCCCTCTGAACAGAGGCGCAAGTGTGCCAGAAAGCGCCCGCCTTGGCTTGCTAGCGGGCGCCTGGAGACATCAGTTGCCGTACACCACCACGGTAAACTCGGCCAGAACACCAAAGAAGTTCTGCGACTCGTAGTCAACGAAGTGGATTTCGCGAATACCGCCATTACGTGCTGCGGTCTGGATGCTGGCGTCACCGGTGGCAATCAAACCAAGCACCGAGCGAACACTGGCACGACCAACACGCTGCGGTTGCTCTGGCGCAGCCGTGGCGGTAAACGGTGCCTTAACGTTGGTGTAAATCATCCCGGAAACCGGGCTGGCAGAATAGGCACAACCACCCAGCAGAGCCGTAGCGGCGAGCAGTACAATTACTTTTTTCATCGGGCAATCCCCTGTTGTTGTTCTGATATCTGGAACCTTCGGGCCACGCCGGACAGGCCGGCGAGCAGCATAGCACGTCATAATCGCGCCATCATCTTGCGTAATCCAGCCACATGACGACGGCTGACCACCAGCCGCTCCTCCACCCCTTTCAAGCGAACCTGATAGTGCCCCGCAGTAGCCAGCTCCATACCCTCCAGCCAACCCACGGCCACCAGTGCATTGCGGTGAATACGCACGAAACGCTCGCCAAACTCGTCCTCCAGCTCTTTCAGCGTGTCATCAATCAGCACCTCGCCATCGGGGTATTTGACCGTGACGTATTTCTGATCAGCGAGGAAGTAGCGAATTTCACTGACCGGCACGAGCTCGATGCCGCGATGGGTGCGGGCGCTGATATGCCGCCGCTGGGCCGCCCCCTGCGGATCGACTTCCCCTTCCAGAGCATCCAGCCGGCTTCGGCTGATGCCGTGGACACGCCCCAAAGCGGTGGCCAGATCCTCCCTGGATACCGGCTTAAGCAAGTAATCGACCGCCTGCACCTTAAATGCCTGCAGGGCATGCTCGTCATAGGCAGTACAAAAAATCACTGCCGGCGGGTGCTCCAGCTTGAGCAAATGGCGGGCCGCCTCTATGCCATCCATGTCCGGCATGCGGATATCCAATAGCACCACGTCAGGACGTTTGGACTGGGCCAGAATAACCGCCTCTCGGCCGTTAGCCGCCTCGCCCACCACCTCGGTATCCGGCACTGCTTCCGTGAGCCGCGCCAACCGGTCTCGAGCCAGCTTCTCGTCGTCGCATACCAGCACCCGCATATTCAGTCTCCGTTCTTGAGCGGATAGGTCAAAAGAACATCGTAGTGTTCTGTTGCCGGCGTCACTTCTACACTGGCACCGCTACCGTGCAGCGCGGCCAGACGCAGGCGAATATTCTCCAGCGCCATCCGGTTGCCCTGATGATCACTGGTCCCGGGGGGCTTGGGGTTGCTTACCAGAATACGCACCCGGCCATCCTCTTGCCAGACAGCAATCTTTAACAGGCCCCCAGCGGCTAGCGGCTGAATACCATGGTAAAGGGCATTCTCCACTAGCGGCTGCAGGGTCAGCTGGGGAATGGTGACCTTTCCCGCATCGACGCGAATATCCCACTCAACGCGCAAGCGGTCACCCATACGCAACTGCTCTATGCGGATATAGCGACGCACCAGCGAAAGCTCTTGCTCCAGGGTCACCATGCTGCCGGTTTCGCCCAAGCTGGCACGAAACAGACGGGCAAGATCCTCCACCGCCTGCTCGGCGGCCTCCGGATCGACACTGATCAGCGAGGCAATGATATTCATGCTGTTAAACAGGAAGTGGGGGCGGATACGCGACTGCAGCGCCTGAATGCGCGACTGCAGCTCGGCCTCATCTTTCTGCCGCAGCTGCTCCTGAACAAAGAAATAGCGCATCACCACCCCGCCAATAATGGCGGCAATAGCGGCACTGATGAGCGCCTCACGCACCCAGACCCGGCGATCCATCAGCACTTCACTGGCCATCCAGTCCAGCACCTGGCCGGCCATCAGGCTGAAGCAAAAGGCGTCAATAACCACCACCATGACCACCACCAGACTGGCCCAGCCCAGCGGCAGCTTGTTGATGGTGGGGCGCAGGCCACACAGCAACGCCGCGGAGGTCAACGCGACCCATTGAATAAACAGGGAAGAAACCGCCAGCCGCTCGAAGGAGAAATCACTGTAGAGCGCCGCCGTCAGAGTGGTCACCAGCGCCAGCAGCTGGGCGATCACGACAACCACCAGCACTGAATGGGTGCTGCACAGGTTGGGCAGGAACTGTCGTTGTTGTTGTTCTATGGCCATGGCATCCCTCATCGGCGACAACTGTTATACCGCACCCGCATTGCCGACGATAGCCGGCGCATGAATCCCGCGCCTGTTCCTTATATACTGCGCGCCCGATGTGCTGATCCGCCGAGCCTGACCGTCATGACCGATACCCAACAGAACCAGCTCTGGGGTGGCCGCTTCACAGAGTCCACCGACGCCTTTGTCCAGGCATTTACCGCTAGCGTGAATTTTGACAAGCGTATGTATGCTCAGGACATCCGCGGCTCCATCGCCCACGCCACCATGCTGGCAGAAGCCGGGGTGCTGACCGATGCCGAGCGAGATGCCATCATCGACGGTCTGGCCACCATCAAGGGTGAAATCGAACGCGGCGAGTTCCAGTGGTCGGTGGCCCTGGAAGACGTGCACATGAATATCGAGGCACGCCTCACCGACCGCATCGGCATTACCGGCAAAAAACTGCATACCGGCCGCTCACGCAACGATCAAGTGGCTACCGATATCCGTTTGTGGCTGCGCGATGAGATTGATTTTATCGACAGCGAAATGAAGCGCCTGATGGAAGGCTTTCTTGAGCTGGCTGAGCGCGAAGCCGCCACCATCATGCCCGGCTTCACCCACCTGCAGACTGCCCAGCCCGTCACTTTCGGCCACCACCTGCTGGCCTGGTTTGAAATGGTGCGGCGCGACCGCGAGCGCCTTGCTGACTGCCGCAAACGGGTGAACCGGATGCCGCTGGGCTCGGCAGCACTAGCCGGCACCACCTATCCAATTATCCGTGAGCGCACCCGCG
Source organism: Alcanivoracaceae bacterium (assembly GCA_029210325.1). Lineage (GTDB taxonomy): Bacteria > Pseudomonadota > Gammaproteobacteria > Pseudomonadales > Alcanivoracaceae > PGZG01. The sequence goes on from JARGPU010000001.1 coordinate 138,196, forward strand.
AGCTATTGGGTTTTGATGAAGTCTGCTTCAACTCACTCGATGCAGTGAGTGACCGTGACTTCGCCATTGAGTTTTGCGCTCTGGCCGCACTATGCATGACCCACCTGTCGCGGATGAGCGAAGAGCTGGTGCTATGGACCTCTGCGCAATTCCAGTTCATCAATCTGCCGGATCGTTTCTGTACCGGCAGCTCCATTATGCCGCAAAAGAAAAACCCCGATGTGCCAGAGCTAGTGCGTGGCAAAACCGGCCGCGTTAACGGCCATCTGATTGCGCTGCTAACCCTGATGAAGTCGCAGCCGCTGGCCTACAACAAGGATAATCAGGAAGACAAAGAGCCACTGTTCGACGCCGCCGACACCTTGAAAGGATGTCTGCGCGCCTTCGCCGATATGATTCCGGCGATCGAACCAAACCGCGAAATCATGCGAGAGGCGGCGCGCCGTGGCTTTGCCACCGCCACTGACCTGGCCGACTATCTGGTACGTAAAGGTATCGCCTTCCGTGATGCCCATGAAATTGTTGGCAAGGCCGTAGCCCATGGCGTCGCCACCAAAAAAGATCTGGCTGATATGTCCCTGAGCGAGCTTCAGCAGTTCAGCAGCGAGATCGCTGAAGACGTATTTGATGTGCTGACACTGGAAGGCTCCGTCAGCGCGCGCAACCATATTGGGGGCACCGCGCCAGAGCAGGTTCGCGCCGCCGTGTCACGCTCCCGCCAACTGCTCTGAGCTGCGCAAACGACGGCCCCACCGACCAGCAACGGTAGGCAGGGCGCCGTCAGACCGGTAGGATAAACCCCTCAAACCCACGACCGCAGCAGAGATACAGATGCAAATTGCTGAAAATATGGTGGTATCTATCCACTACACCCTGACCAACAAGGCTGGCGAGAAGGTTGATTCGTCGGTTGAACACGGCGAGCCAATGGCCTATCTGCACGGCCATGGCAACATCGTTCCGGGACTGGAAAACGCCCTTACCGGCAAAAGCGCCGGTGATAAGTTCGATGTATCCGTCAATCCAGAAGACGGCTACGGCGAACATCACGCTGAACTGATTCAGGAAGTTCCGCGGGAAGCTTTCCAAGGTGTTGACCATCTGGAGACGGGCATGCAGTTTCAGGCCGACACCGGCGCTGGCCCACGCCTGTTCACCATTACCAAGATCGAAGGCGACACCGTCACCGTAGATGGCAACCATCCGCTGGCTGGCGAAGTGCTGAACTTTGCTATTGAAGTGACTGCTGTGCGGGCAGCCTCTGAAGAAGAGCTGGAGCATGGCCACGTTCATGGCGAAGGCGGTCATCACCACTGAGTTGACGTGCCCCCGCAGGGGGGCTGTATCAGCTTGAAAAAACGGCCCTTTATGGGCCGTTTTTTATTCAAAGAGTATTACGCAGAAAGGAAACGGGGCTGAAGCCGCCGCTACAGGATCAACCAAGCCAGCAGTACCACCAGCAGCAATCCGAGCACAACAATCATCACCCACTCTTTCGGCTCCGTAGTTTTCTCCGGAACGATGTGGGACTTGATCCAGCCGCGCAGCAATGCAGTATTACGGGTGTTGGCTTTCCAGTAGACGTCGAATACATCGCCGACTACCGGCACCAGCCCCATCACCGCTTCGATAATCATATTGCGGATCATCTTGCGCTTCAGCTCTGTGGGCGCACCGATGCGGTTGGCTTCAATCAACACAGGCAGTGATAGTAATAGACCGATAAAGTCACCGATCACCGGAATCAAGCCGAGAATCGGATCAACACCGAAACGAATGCCAGTGAACGGAATACTGAACTGCGAATCAGTCATTCTGGAATACTTGTCCAGACGTGCCAGCGCCTGACGATATTCGTGTTCCTGTCTTTTACTCAAGGTAGGTATACCCCGCTAGGCCATCACTGATTTCCAGCACAAACTGCTGCCGTTGCTCAACGCTGAGCGAGGCTTTCTCGCAATGGCTGCGCAGGGCATCCAGTAGTTTTTCCGGATCATAATTTACCAGACGCAGTACGCTGCTGACCGTATCGCCCAGAATGGCATGGTCAAGCTGCACCTGCCCGGCGGAATCAATTTCCACGTCCACTGAATCCGTATCACCAAACAGATTATGCAAGTCGCCCAGAATTTCCTGATACGCACCAACCATAAAGATGCCCAGCTCCGTATCAGCACCATCCGGCATGGGCAGCGTGGTCTCAAGCCCCTCACCATCAACATACTGGTCGATCCGACCGTCCGAATCGCAGGTAATATCCTGTAGCACTGCTCGCCGGGTAGGCATTCTGTTCAGCCCGGACAATGGCAAAATTGGAAAAATCTGGTCAATGCCCCAGACATCCGGCACCGACTGGAATACCGAGAAATTGACGAAAAGCTTATCCGCCAGCTTCTCGTTCAACTCGTCTAGCAAGGCACGCTGATGCTTGCGCGACGCATCAAGACGCTCGCGAATGGCAATCTGGCAATTGATATACAGCCGCTCCGCCACAGCACGCTCGCTCAGAGACAGTTCCCCCAGCAGATAACGCTGATGAATATCCTGCCAAGCGCCCAGTACGTCTTGATAGGTCTCCAACAGATTGGGGCTGGGGCCGTGCAAGGATTCGTTCAGTTGCCACAGCAACTGCACTTCCGCAGCGGCCTGCGCCGCCGGTACCGACACCTCACTGACCGACAAAGTCTCACGGTCAATCACATTGGCCAGCAGTACCGCATGGTGCGCAGTAAGGGCGCGGCCGGATTCAGAAATCACATGCGGATGGGGCAGCCCTGTGCGGTCACACAGCTCTTTCAAGGTCTGCACGATATGCCAGGCATAGTCAGCCATGGCGTAGTTCATTGAGCAGTAGGAACGGGACCGAGTGCCCTCGTAATCGACCCCCAAACCGCCACCAACATCCATGGTATCAACCGCCGCACCCAGCTCACGTAACTCCTGATAGTAGCGAGCCGCCTCACGCATCCCGGCCTTGATGTCCTGAATATTGGCCACCTGGGAGCCGAGATGAAAATGCAGCATGCGCACACAGTCGAGCTTGCCCGCAGCACGGCAGATTTCCACCGCCTCCACCAGCTGCGCTGCCGACAAACCGAACTTGGCCTTCTCGCCACCCGAGTTCTGCCAGTTACCTTTGCTAATCGACATCAACCGCACCCGCAGACCGATGCGCGGCGCCACGCCCAGATCTTCGGACTCGCGCAGGATCATGGCCAGCTCGGACAGCTTCTCGACCACAATATTGACTCGGAAGCCGAGCTTCTCGCCCATCAGCGCAAGACGCACGTACTCCCGGTCTTTGTAGCCATTGCAGACGATGGTGCTGCCGGCGCCACGGGACAGGGCCAGCACCGCCAGCAGCTCCGGCTTGGAGCCAGCCTCCAGGCCCAGCGCCTGATCGCCCTCGGCGCCACGTAACAGCTCAGTGACGACCCGACGCTGTTGGTTCACCTTGATCGGGTAAACCGGTGTATAGCCACCCTGATAATCCTGAGCGCTGATAGCGCTACGAAAAGCACCGGCCAACATCTTCACCCGATGGCGCAGAATACCGCCGAAACGCACCAGCACGGGGCTACGCAGCCCTTGCTCGCGGCACACCGCCAAGACATCCTCAAGCCGCGCCATCGGACCATCATCCGTACCGCACGGACGTACCGTCACATGGCCGTCGGTATCGACACCGAAATAGCCGTCACCCCACCGGTCAACGTTGTAGATTCTCAGGGCGTCTGCGGTACTCCAGCTGCTCATGGCACCTCCAATCAATAATGACACGCAGTATAGACGCACAGGGCCGCCAGTAGCAGCGGCTTGCGCATTGAAAACGCCAACCGCCAGATGGTAAGGAATTGGTCATTTATTCAGGCTAGAATGCGCCCCGTTTACTGCCCCTCCCCCGGGACATGCATTGCGCCTGATCAGGCAAGCACACGAGGTACCCCCGATGACCGAATCCCGCTGGTTTATTGAACATTTCGACTCCGCCGGCACCGCCTTTGGCCTGCGTTTAACCAAGAAGCTGGAACAAGTGCAGACCGCATACCAGCATATCGAGATGTGGGAAACCGACACCTTCGGCTATCTGATGACCATTGATGGCTGCACCATGGTCACCAGCCGCGACAACTTCCTTTATCACGAGATGATGTCGCACCCGGCCCTGTTTGCCCATGCTGACCCGAAGCGAGTAGTGATTATCGGTGGTGGTGACTGCGGCACCCTGCGCGAAGTGCTGCGCCACCCCGGTGTCGAGAAAGCCACTCAAATTGATATCGATGAGATGGTCACCCGCATGTCCGAGAAATATTTCCCGGAATTATGCGAGTCCAATAACGATCCCCGTGCCGAACTACTGTTCATTGACGGCGTGAAGTGGATGCAGGAATGCGAAGCCGGCAGCGTTGATATAATCATCGTCGACTCCACCGACCCGGTGGGCCCCGCTGAAGGCCTGTTCAAGGCCGACTTCTTCCGTGACTGTCACCGCGTGCTGCGCGACGGCGGCATCATCGTCCAGCAAAGCGAATCACCGCTACTGCACGCTGACACCATCATCAAGGACTTACACGCCAACATGCGCGAGGCGGGTTTCACCAGCACCCAGACCCTGCCGTTCCCACAGCCGGTTTATCCGTCGGGATGGTGGAGCTGCACCATGGCAGGCAAAGGCTGTGATGTTGGCAGCTTCCGCCGTGATGCGTCTGCAGCCAAAACTTTTGAAACCCAGTACTACACCGCCGGCATTCATGAAGGTGCGCTCCAATTGCCGCCGTTTATGAAGAAGGCGCTAGGCTAACCGCTCGCCGATTGTCCCGCTGCCTTCAATGCCTTACGGTAAGTCGCTCCCGTTAGCGCTGCCGAGAATGCACGCGGGACAAAGCGGGACGAGAACAACTGCAAGCGGTTAAATTTCCCTGGCACATAGAGCCTGCGGCGGGCTGCCATAGCAGCCAGTCCCTGGGCAGCGCAAGAAACTACATCCTGAAGAAACATGGTGTTCTCGAAGTAGCGAAGATCACTATTGTGCGCCATGGGCGTGGCGATGCCGCCCGGCGAAAAAACCGTGATCGATACCGCCTCCCCTCGCAGCTCCTCCGATAGACTTTGACCAAAGTTCGTCAGGAACGCTTTGCTGCCCGCATAAGCCGCCTGATACGGCACCGGCATCATTCCGGCCATACTGCTCACCAACATGATTCCCCCATCAATGCCTTTGCCGGCAAAGTAAGGCACGAAGTTATTAACCAGCCATACAACTCCGATCAAATTGGTTTGCAGTAGGGTTTCAAAGCGCTCCCAGGAAAGATCCTGATGCTTGCCGAAATGAGTAATGCCGGCGTTAAGAATAACGCCGTGGATTTCATGCTCAGCAGTCGCCTCATGGAACACACGCTGCACATCTTCATGCCGGGAAAGATCTGCAGCGATCACCTTGCAACGAACGCCATGGGCCTGTTCCAGCTTGGCTGCCAAATCAGATAGGCGATCAGCTCGCCGCGCCACTAGTATCAGGTTGGCCCCATACTCGGCAGCGAGCTGGTTTGCCATTTCTTCACCAAGCCCGGAGGACGCACCTGTTACCAGCACCCAACGCTGGCGAAAATTTAGTTTAGCTGCCATTCCATTTCCTTCTGATATCTAGCGCGGCTTGACGGAAATGCCCAGCCGGTCAGTAACCTTGCCATCGAACGTACCCTTGTTAAAACGCCGGAACTGAGTGATCCAGTCGTTCCACTTCGGATACAGCGCCCATGCCTCAGCGCTACCTTGCAGTAGCTTCAAATCCAGCCCCCAATGTGGCCGCGCTGAGAACTCGTCGCGCATGGTGCGCTGGTAAGTCTTAAGCAAACTCTGAGCACCGACAGTATCCGCCAGCATTATCACTTCCATAAACATGGAATCACGGCCCTGCTGCATGGCAATAAAGTTGTCCGTGCTTTTCACAAACCTAACCGCGATCGGACCGGTGTGAGGAATGCCCTGGGCGAGCATTGACTCGGCAAGGCTGAAGGATCGTTCGATGGCTGCCACCGTGTCACGAATATCAAAGCCCGCCTCGATAGCAATGGCATCGGTATAATTGACCACGCCGATATTGAAAACCCGATAAGAGACATTGGTAAAGTTGTCATCCCGCTGAGTGTCCAGCGTGGTTTCCAGAATCGTCGGAGCCAAGCTCGGGAAGGTGCTGAGAATCCACGCCAACGGTTTTTCGAACAGGGTAATTAGCCCGGAGACAAGCTCGGTACCCGGCTGGCCACGTTGAGACTGTGGCTGCTCCGGCAGCGGCGCATAAGAACGGTAACGCTCCGTCACTAGCACCGAGTGGCTGCCGTCAGCGGTGGCATAGGGGCTATATTGCAGCTCCCAGTGCTCCGGCGATGCACGATCCGCATAAACCGGCTGACCGGCAATCAGTCGTTCGATGGCACCGCCTGGCGCTGACAGATCCTCCCAGGTGGTCTTCCAGCGCTTCTCCCGCAACCAGAACTTGCGATCTGTTTTCAGGGTCACGGCATACACCACACCCATGGAACCAATGGCAACGCGCGCCGCATTAAAAGCATCGTCATCCTGAATCAGCTCAACCGGAATCCTGCGGTTTTCTTCCAGGTAGCCAGGCCAAGTGGCGGGGTTAGTAATGCCATTATTCGGCTCGATCTGCATCATGCGGCCACGCTCACCGACAACCTGCAAACTGACGATCTGATCCGCCATCGGGCCGTACTCCAGGCCCGAACCATGGGTGGCGGTCATCATCACGCCAGCAATGGTCTGACCGTCATAGCCGCCCATATTGATCAGTGCGCGGCCATTGGCATCGAGGAACGCATTCAGGTCCTTGACCCTGATGCCGCTCATCACCCGGGCCAGCGTCGGATCGCCGGCGTCCTTAAGGCGACTGCGATCCAGTGCCAACGGCTTGTTCAGCTTCTCCGGTGTAAACAGCACATCCCGGGTAATAGCCACCTCTGAGGCCGAGTGGCCAGAACCGGTCATACGCACACGCTTGCCAGCCCGGCTGGCCCGTCCGACATAGTCCACCAGCTGGGCAGCGCTGTCGGGCTGCAGCAAATATTGGGGTTCCACCGATTCAGTCTTGGTCCAGTTCTCCCAGTAACAACCGGACATCAGCAACAGCAGGGACAGCGTGGCGCCGCGCGCCAGCATGGTGGGAAGGGAAACGGTCATGATATTCATCCTGTGCCCGCGTAAACGGGTCTATTGTTGTTATTACCCCGCCAGATCAACGTCTGGGCCATTCCTGAAACTAAGCAAGCGATGCTTACTTATCTCCTCGGGCGGGTAAATAGGACGAAGGTACCAAAAAAGAATCAGGGCTTGCCGAGACCTCCCAATGCGGCCTTGAGCATCAGACGGCACTCCACCAATAGGGGGCCCATTTGCTCCTCCGCCAGGGAGCGGCCTCTTTCGCCACAGGCCCCGGCGACCGAGCCAATTTGTCATCCCGGCCAGTGCAGACCCATGAAAGGCCCATAATGACCTTCGTCATATCGGGCCACGCCGGTAAGGTCATCCCATCTGAACCTGACATTGGCGAGTGTAAGCATGGCCATCGATACCGTAGACGTGATCATCATTGGCGCCGGCCTGTCCGGCATTGGCGCGGCGGTACACCTTAAGAAGGACTGCCCGAACAAGACTTTCATGATTCTGGAGGGTCGCGACGCCATTGGCGGCACCTGGGATCTGTTCCGCTACCCGGGAATCCGCTCCGACTCCGACATGTTTACCCTCGGCTATAACTTCAAGCCCTGGACCGAGCCCAAGGTTATTGCCGACGGCCACCTGATCCGCAACTACATCAACGAAACCGCGGACGAGTACGGTGTACGCCGTCATATCCGCTTTGGTCACAAGGTGGCCAACGCCGAATGGTCCAGCGATGAAGCCCTGTGGACCCTGACGGTGCAGAAGAAGGATGGCAGCGAGTCCAAAGTGCGCGGCAACTTCCTGATCAGCTGCACCGGCTACTACAACTATGCGGAAGGCTATACCCCTGACTTTCCCGGCCGCGATGCCTACAAGGGCACCTTTATTCACCCGCAGCACTGGCCGGAGAATCTGGATTACACCGACAAGAACGTGCTGATCATCGGTAGTGGCGCCACCGCCGTCACCCTGCTGCCAGCCATGACCGACAAAGCCAAGCATGTCACCATGCTGCAGCGCTCACCGTCCTATGTGGCGACGGTGCCGCAGGAAGACCCGATCTCTGTTCAGCTACGCAAGGTTCTGCCGGAGAAGATGGTGTATCACCTTGCCCGCGGCCGTAACGTTGCCCTTCAGGCGGGCATTTACCGCCTGTCCAAATCGCAGCCCAAGTTTATGAAGAAGGTGCTGCTCGGCATGGTCGAGAAGCAGCTCGGTAAAGACGGCGATATGAGCCACTTCACCCCCAGCTACAATCCGTGGGACGAGCGTCTGTGCGCGGTGCCCAATGGCGATCTGTTCAAGGTGATTCGCAAGGGCAAGGCGTCCGTGGTTACCGATCATATCGATACCTTTACCGCAGAAGGCATCAAGCTCAAGTCCGGCAAAGAGCTGAAGGCGGACATCATCATCAGCGCCACTGGCCTGTCTCTGCAGCTGCTTGGCGGCGTCAACGTAGCAGTGGATGGCAAGCCCATCGACATCACCAAGTCCATGTCCTATCGCTCGCTGATGCTATCGGATGTGCCGAATGCGGCGATGATCTTCGGCTACACCAACGCATCCTGGACCCTGAAGGCGGATATCAGCAGTGAGTACCTGTGCCGTCTGATGAATCACATGGACAAGACGGGTGTACGTCAGGTGACCCCGCGTCAGCGTGATCCGAATGTATCTGAGTCACCTTTCCTCGATATGCAGTCCGGCTATATCCAGCGCGCCAAGCACATCTTCCCGAAACAGGGAAATAAGGCGCCATGGGCCACAAAGCAAAACTACTTCTTCGATCTGGCCCAGTTGCGCTACACCAAAATCGATGACGGCATTCTCGAGTTCCGTAACCCGCCCGCGGCAGTAAAGGCCGCGCCAACTCCGAGAGCCGCGCCGAAAAAAGCGGCGAAAAAATCCGGCACGACTGCCAAGCGCGGCAAGGCAACTACTGAGAAAGCGTTGAAGCAGGCCTGATTTATTCAGCGTCAAATCATAACAAAAAGCCCTGGCAACGCCGGGGCTTTTTGTTTCCTCTTACTGCAGGAGCTTATGAGGCCCGCCTAGCGAGAATTGAGCCCCCATCTCATTGCTAAACTAATGCTTTTCGGCCTCCGCTACGACTTTACTCCTAAAGCAATCCAGCCCTAGTTCAAGCAGTTTTCGATTTATCGCCGCTCGTGGCCTCTATTGTTAGCATTCTGTCACTTTTCGAATCTCTCCTTTTCTTATAGTTGCCTCACTAATAACCATTAGGATCGACGGTACACGCCGGAAAAAAACAATAATTAAAAGGAAACCCCATGGAATCGAAAGTCACGAAAAATAATGATTGCGCCATTCCGTGCAACGATCCCGAAAGCACCAACTCTTCTTCTGGCAATCTACTTGGCAAAGCGGCAGCTGGCATCGCAGTAGGTGCAGCAGGTCTGGGTGCAGCAGGCAAAGCCGATGCCTTCTTCTGGAACCCTAGCCGTGTGATCCTGCCTGATGCTCCAGCCCCATGCACGGGTGTCTGCGCCCCCCAGGCAACCGAGTTTCAAACCATTATCGATAATGAAGCTAAAACCAGGTTCAGGCGCATGGATTGGAGCAATCCTTTAGACTGGCTCGTCATTGCAAACTCTTCATCGAAACTGCATAAAATAAATGCCCACAAAGCGGTTATCAACTTATTAACGCAGTGCCAACGTTATGCGTTTGGAATGCCGGTCAATGTCTTGCAGCACTGTTTGCAAACGGCCACGCGAGCAGCGAGAGCGAACGCCAGCGATGAAATGGTTCTGGCTGCATTGCTGCATGATGTCGGCATCGCTATTTCTTATCCTGGCCATGCACAGATATCCGCTTCGATTATTCGAAGCTTTGTATCTGAAGCTGTGTATAAAACCGTGCTGCATCATCACGAATTCGAATTGGCACACTATGGTCACAGGATTGGGGAGTCGACGACGATGCGTGACCTGTACCTGAATGAACCTTGTTATGCCACCGCAGTGAAATTTGTTGATGAGTGGGTGCAGGTGTCTTACGACCCTAACTACAATAGCTATACGCTAAGTGAGTTTAAGCCGTTAATTCAAGCAACATTTGCGGAACATGACACAGAAACTCTGAACGTGACGATGACTGATTGTTTTAGAGAGCAGCCGGCATACTAAAGGACTTACCAATGAGTAACGCTAACGAGAAAAATAAAGATACATCCTTGGGTGAGACAAACGATGCTGGTTCATATGACTACTTCGGGGATAGCTTCTATAAGAAGGACCTGCAGACCATGCTGCTGGAAAAGGAGTGCATAGAAAAGTCCCAACGTTTTGGACTGTCACGCCGTCGTTTTATGACGAGTTCTTTTGGGGCTGTCGCTGCGACCAGTATTTTTGGGCAGATAGCGGGCTTTTCCAGCAGGGCCGAAGCGATGGACGGATTTGTTTCGCCTTCAGAGGATCTGTACCAGTCTGTTGCTACAACGACAAGCTTTACCCGGCTTGATCAAAGCACCGCAGCGGATTGGACGATCATTGAAAACGCGGTACGAGCGCAGAGTCAGGGCGTAGTCAACACCATCAAGAACATGATTAACGCCTGTCGCGGTTACCATCTGGGCTTTGGGCCTGATCAATTCACCCACATGACACAAGCGGCCACGCGAGCAAAGCGTGACAACGCATCTGATGAAATGATTCTTGTGTGTTTGGTTCATGATCTGGGTAAGGTGATCTCTAACCTGGCGCATCCCGACATTATTGCCGGTATCGTGCGTCCTTATGTATCCGATGGTTCGTACTATCTGCTGCGTCATCATATGGAATATCAATGGAAGCACTACGGTCACTATATATTCAAGCCTACCAATGGGCGACAGCGTTATGTTGGTGAGTCGTGGCATGCGGATGCCGTTAGATTCAGTGATGAGTATGATCAGAAGGCGTTTGATCGATACTACCGTACGGACCCCATAGAAGCATTTCTGCCATTGGTAGAGCAGTTCTTTGGGACAGACAATCCGAGAAAAAATATGACTCACCAAATTTGCTTTGGTTAATCGTACCCGTACGTTCACCCGTACTTTGGGTCATCGCAAAAACTGGCCGCGGCTCAATGACGAGGTCATACCCAGTAAGTATAATAATTCAAGACACCCATTAATTCGTACACAGCATACATCGCGACAAGACTGCACAGCGGAGCTATTGATTGCTTATTTTTATAGGCACTTCAAGTGGACAAAGCCGAGCAGATTGAATTGCTAGCGTGCAAGAACCGATCACAATTACAACCGCTTAGGTTTTTATCTTCAAATATTTCATTAACCATGAGTGTCGGCTCATGCCTGACGGTAACGTTCTAGATGTTGATAAAAATTCGATAGTTGATTCTTATTGATTTATTGGTGAGCCCACCAGGATTTGGTATTGGGGGGCCCACCAGGATTTCAGCCTGAAACCAAAGGATTATTTGTCTTCGTGACGCTGGTGCTTGAAGAAGATACCAGTGTCACCGAAGTGCGAGGTGGTGAACGGCGACATCGTCTTTAGCGAGCCCACCTTCACGGCACTGGCACGACGCTCATTGGCATAACGTCTGGTCACCCACGGGAAGATCGATGTTCTGATATTCCGGTCGGTGGCGTACACGTCATATACCGTGGTGCCGGCCGGCAGTTCGGTCAGGTCATCACGGAAATCATGGGCAGCACTGCTAAAGCGATTACGTACTTCACTGGTCGGAACGAAGTAAATCTGGGTCGGCGACTTCACCGTGCCTACCGCACTGCCGTCCTGATTCACTTCCGCCATGTCATCAACACGCAGCAGGGTGGGCTTCGAGGTGACTAGCGAGAAGATCAGGCTGGTGCCCAGCGACTCGTTCACTTCCTGCTGCACATACTGCGACAGTTCGTTGGCGAAGTAGTTGTAGTTACTACCCTGACCGGTCAGGGTGTAAAGCGCCGAGACGTTCTCGGAGGGCTTGCCATCTACGAATGCCTTCCACGCCAGACCCGGTGCAAAACCACGGTCCGACGGATCACCAGTGACAGACAAGCGCAGCAGACCGCATTGGTTGCCTTTGAACAAACCGGTGAAGCTGTGGTTTGCCGTCGGCACAAAGCTGACTTTCGCCATCGCGCCATACGGGTGCAGCGGCTTTTCATAACCCGGCGGGCTGACGTCGGTGCGATCCTTCACTTTCTTCCAAAGAATGCTGTCGATCAGACCCAGCACATCAATCGGTACCAATGCCGGACGCTCACCATCGGCGTATTCGGTACGCATCGCACCGTTCACCCACAGATGTTCCTGTTTGTCGCATCCGTTCCATGACTCATAGTCATCCGGAATATTCAGGCCCCACGGCTTAAACGCATTATCGACGCCAACAAGGCTTGACCGCAGCTGCGGGAAGTGACGGCGCAGCACATCCACCATGGTGTTGTCGTTGACCCAGTCCAGACCTTCCTGGGTATACACACCCGGACGGAAGTCCTTGGTAAAGAAGCGGTCAGTCATCAGACGGCGCGAAGCGTTCATGATAAAGATCTGGAACGCGGTCTCACCAAAGCCGAAGCCTTCGGGACGCACGGTTTCGGCCAGCTGACCGACCATGGCATCGATCATCTCGATATCGTTGTTGTAAATCCGCTTCAGCTCGGCCAGCACTTCCGGGTCCGTGGTCAGATCCTCGAATTTGGTGATCGGGTTCAGGCCGATCTGGCGGCGGAATTCGTTGTAGCGCGGCACGCCACGCTCGCGATCACGAATCACATCGATGACAGCAAGGTCGATATTGCCGGCGAACGGTACCGACAGGTTACGCAGGAAGTTCGGGTAGTTCTTCAGTGTCAACGCACCCGGATTGGTGATACCGAACGAGTACCACAGACGCTCCGGTCGCTCGACACCAAGCATGCTCTCGGCATCGCCGTCACGGGTGTCCTCAATCGGAATCTGCCGGGCGACCACATTGGAGCCGATGTCATAGACGTCAATGTTGTCACGCATCAGCGGGTGCATCCGGTACACGGCAACGAATTCTTCCGTCAGCGTATAGGGCACGCCGTAGTTGTTAGGCTCGGTCGAACCGACAATGCCGGCAAGCGCATGGTCAATGGAGCCGGAACCGACACCGTCCGAAAACATCGGGTTGAAGCCGAGCAGCATGGAAACAAAGGAATCTGTCTTCTGCAGATCCTCATAAAGCATTTCCACTTCACCCTGATACTTGTCACGCAGCTCGCCGTCGCCGAGCAGGCCCCACCAGTTGGCGTACATGGCACGCTCGGTCACAGGGTTGGCAATGATCGCCGGGGTCCACTCCACCGTGTGGATTTTTGCCATCAGCGCCGAGTTGATCAGACGGGCACGGTCATAAACCCACTGATCACTCATGCCGGGGTATTTGCTGTTAAGCATATCGGCAATCGCATTGTGCTCACGCACGAACAGCTGATGCAGCATGCTCAAACCCACCCACCAGTTCTCGCTGAAGCCGGTGATCGGTACGCCACCGAACAGGCCGGTCGGCAAGGTGCCGTCGCTGTTGATCTTCAGCTTGCCGCCAACGAACGCACGAATTTCGTCATTGGTTGCCTTGTCGCTACCGTAGATCTGCGAGCCATCCCACCAGTGGGTATTCTCGTTTATGTAGGTTTCCGGCTGGCCGGCTTCTGCATCGGTGCGGGTCGGGTCGGGCAGCGTACGCTTGATCGTCAATGATCCGGAACCCAGCGGATCGCCGGCCGGCAGCGGCACTTCAATGGCATTGTCCGTGGTGCCTGGCCCATGATCGAACCAGTCGTGGGTCATGAACTGAATCCACGAGGCGGCGATAAAGTTAAGCGATGCCGCCGGCTTGAACTCGTCACGGGCCATCAGATTGTTACTGATGTCACGGGGGTTCGGTGTCAGCAAGGTATCGGTTTCACCGCGGCTTGCCTCGCGTGCAACGTTGCGGCCGAAGCGAATATTGGCCGCACCCTCTGCCGGGTTCGACAGAATATTACAGGTGCCGTCTTCCGTACGGGCGGTCAGGCTGCGCTCATCACAGACGATCTCGGCATTGCGCGCCTGCCAGTTTTCAACATCAATCAGATTATTTTCAAACAGCTGTTCCCGCTCGGCCGCCAGTGTCAGCAAGCCAGCGACAATGCCGAGCGTGCCAAACTTGGTCAGAGCGGGCCAGGTTACCCATACGGATGCGGCCATGATATCTCTCCTGAGTTACTTTGTTTTTATGTTGCCGACGCAGCCGCGCCGACGATGTCCGGTTTACCAGAGCGCATTAGTGCACAGGAGAAAAAACCTTTCAAAGAATGGCCCCCTCCTCGCGAGGGGGTGAATGACATTGCCTGATGTCAGGGAAAAATCAGATGGCCTGCTGAAGGATAGCTATCTAGTACGAACGGCCGATTCAAGATAATCAGAATGGACAATCGCCTCAGCACGCGTGGATACACCGAGCTTGGCAAAGATATTTTTCAGGTGCCACTTGATCGTTGACAATGCCACGCCGGTACTCTCGCTGATCGCCTGGTTGGACAGGCCGCGACGCAGAAGCTGCAGGATTTCCTGTTCCCGCTGGGTCAGAACGGCATCGTCAGCCTCTACGACAGAGACCCCGGCAGGCTGGCTCAGCAGATCGCTGAACATCTCCAGATACAATGGCGACACCTTGATCAGGCCGGCCTTAATCGCCGCCATCAGCAACTCGCCAAGCCCCGGCGCTTCGTCAAATACCGTGCGACTCACGCACTCCTGGCCATGCTCGGCAAAGATTCGCCGTAACCATTCCATCGCCTGCTGATCCTGCCCTTGCAAGGACAGCAGGACGGCCTGATTGGCCTCGACCACCACCAGCCGCGCCATCACCCTGTCTCTGCGCAGAACCGTGGCCAAACGCGCCAACAGCTTGCTGGCATCGTTGTATTGATGCCGGGCACGCAGCCACAAGGCCGTCGCCAGTCCATAGCGCTCCCAGCCCTCGTCATAAGCAAGCGGATGATCCCATACTCCGCGCGCCAGGCGTCGCCCAAGCTGATACTGGTCGGCTACCCGGGTCACCGATTGCAGATCAGCGGCAAAGGCCTGACGCATACTTTCATGCGCCAGTTGCGCCACAAAGCGATCATACAGGCCCAGCTGCAACACCCTGTCGAGGTGCAACATCAAGCGCGTGGCACGATTTTCTTCGCCGCGAATATGCAGCACTCGCACCAATGTCAAATAAGCCGCATTAATCACTTCGGTGGCACAGGCAGAGCTCACCAGCGGCACCAGCTCTTCACAAAGCTGAAACGCATCATCGAGCATGTTCTGTTCATAACGCACCACTGCCATAGCCGTGGCGGCGTTAACCCAGGCCGGGCTCAATCGCCGGCCCTGATCATGACGCCAGAAAAGGTCCGTTGCGGCCTGCACACTCTGGCTCATCCTTCCCGAGTTACGGTCGCAGAGAACCAGAATCAGATCGGCATAACTTTCCAGAAAGTGATAGCCAAGCTGGGACAGAATATCCTTTGCCCGCTGGGCATGTTCAAGCGCCGCAGGGAACTCGGCGCGCAAAAGGTGGTGGTAGGCAAGAATCGCAAGAGAGAAGGCGCGAATGTCGTGTTGCGACACCGCGTCCATCAGCATCGCGCGATCAGCACTGATGCGGAAATTGGTTTCATTCTGGAACAACTGCAGCATGACTTCGAGAAACGGGCCATGACTGTGTTCGGCGAAGCGGCCGGTGATTTGCTCACCTGGAACCGACTCCAGCAAGTCCATGTAGTAACGGGCCTGATTAAACTTGCGGGTCAGGATCAGTCCGCATATCAGCAGAAAGCCGAGATCACTGTTGCGAACCACCTGCTCTTCCGGCAGCTCCGATACCCAGCGGATCAGCGTTGGCAGCTCACCGGCCTTGGACCAATGATCACAACAATCCTGCAGCATGCCCATAAAGAGGTTGTTATCACCGCTACACTGGACATGCTGCAATGCCGCTTCATGCTCACCAGCGGCCATCAGCCAGCTGGCAGCAAGACGATGCAGCTCCGGAACCCGCTGCGGCGCCTCGACCTGCAAACGATTTCGCAGAAACTCCTGGAACAGGCCATGAAAGCGATGCCAGCCAGACTGCTCTGGCAACGGCTGGATAAACAGCTCGCGGGTCAGCAGGCTTTCGATAATCAGCCCGGCATCATTGCGGCCGGTCAGGATGTCGCACAATGCCGGGCAGAAGCGCTCGGTAATCGAGCTGCACAACAGCAAATCACGCTCCAGCGGCGGCAAGTCACGCAGCACAACCTGGGCAAAGTATTCGATCAGCGCCGGATGGCTGGCACTGAACGTCAGGGCATCGCGGGCGTCGCGGTGATCATGCGCCAGCAAGGCAAAGCGGATACCCGCCAGCCAGCCCTCGGTCATCTGCATCAGCTGGCTGATATCAGCCTCGGTGAGTGGACGCTGCAGGGTCAGCTCCGCCAGCGTTTTCAGCTCCTCCGCAGACAGGTCCAGATCATCTCGATCGATCACCCGCAGCTGATCGTTCAGTTGCAACCGCGCCAGCGGCAGATCCGGCTGCACTCTTGAGGACAGGAGCACCCGGACATGGGTCGGCAGCTTGTCGACCAGCTGGGCAAACACTTCTTCTGTGAGGGTGCTTTTTACCAACTGGAAATCGTCCAGCACGATCACCAGCGGCGTACTGACCTGATGAAACGACTGCAACAGCGATTCCGCCACCGCATCGGCCGGCAGGGCAACATCGGCAACCAGCTGGTTATAGGAAAAGGTATCGAAGGCCGGCACCGCCCGACGCAGCGCCTCGAACCAGTGACGGAAAAACACCACCGGGCTGCTGTCGCTGGCTGATAACGGCAGATATACCGTGGTCTTGTCGTCGCTGTGCACCAGCCATTGCGTCAGCAATGTTGATTTTCCACTGCCCGCAGGCGCCAGCAACAGCGTCAACGGCGCACCGGTACTGGCATCGAGTAACGTCAGCAGCCTGTCTCGTACGATCAGCCTGCTCTCGACAACGGAATAACTTCCTTTTTTCCATGAGGGCATAATCTTTTCTTCTTATTATGGTTGTCCATCTGCACAAACGTTAGCACAAACGTACTGAAACTGTATGTGACCCCCTACTCAGGAGGGGGCGACTTTGACTTTCACAAGGAGCAAGGTCTGTCCTCGGCTAACCCCTTCCGGAGCAGACAATGAAAACAACATCACGACTCGGAATGATCGCCGCCCCGCTGCTATTGGCAGGTTGTCTCGGCGAGTCGGTCGGCGAATTTCCGAAACAGGAAAAGCTTTGCGATTTTGACGCCGCCCGCGAGGCAGTGCGCGCTGCCTCAGCGGCGCATTTCCCGCAGCCACAGGTCAGCGAGATGCTGGTGAACGGTTCCCCGGTCTGGTCATCGGGCAGCCCCGGCGCCGCTATCGTCCTGCGTCCGCGCGATCTGGTGACCCTGCGCGGCAGCGGTTTCGGTGGTGGCCCGGATATCGACTTCAGCAAGATCATGATCGGCAACACCCGGGTACTGGAAACCGATTTGCGCATGTTCGAACAGCGCCTCGATCTGGGCAAACAGGTCAACTTCGAGATCCCGCAAACTCACAGCACCTGGGACAAGGACATCGTTACCTGGCAAGACGACGAAGTGACATTCCATGTGCCCGAACATGCCAGCGGCGGACCGCTGAAGCTGCAGGTGCAGAAGCGTACCGGCTGGCTCGAATCCATGATTCGCCCCGGCGAACCGCACAACGTGATTGATGCGCAAACCGCCCGCATTACCGACCCGGAGTTTTCCCACGAGTGCGACGTGGTTTCCCTTCTCAGCGAGGAAACCAAAGCGATCACGCCGATTGATGTCAGCGTCGATAATCCGGCAATGGATTCCTTGCTGCGTTACGGTCGCGAAATTTTCTGGTCCTATGATTTCAACGTCGGCCTCGCCCATTCGGTGCGCAACCTCGACTGGACCAAAATCTTCAACTACAAAACCCGCGATCCGATTACCCGCAATATGGCCGATCCGAACCTGCTGTTCGGTGCCCACAAGACCAACCCGGCGCAGGTGCCGGACGAAGCCTGGAAAGAGGTTTATTTCGATCCCTACCCGCAGCCCAACCCGATCCCGGGATTGCTGACGGTGGAACCGCAGCTCACCAGGGGCAATACCCGTGACAGTGGCTGGGTTGGCTATCGCTACGCAGAGTCGAGCCATCCTTATGTCGGCCGCGGCGAGCGTATCGGTTTCAACTGCGCGTCCTGCCACGGCTACCAGATCAGCTACGAAGCCGCGCCGGGCGAACTCGTCACCCGGGTGTTCCCCGGCTTGCCGAACCCGCGCTGGAGCATGAAATGGGCAGTACTGGGCGACAAGCTCGGCACCACCACGGCCACTTTTGATGGCATCAGTGCGGAAGAGGCGGGGCCGAGCTGGGCATCCGGCAAGGCGAAGATCGACAAGACCATGCTGCTGTACCACATGCCCGCCGGCACCGGTGAACACAACATCGTTCGCCTGTCTGATGAAGGCAGTAAAACCGACAACGACTATCAGTTCTCACCGATCGTGATTCCGAACGTCACCAACTACATGGCGATCCGCCGATCACTGTCACACACCGAGTCCTATGTCGGTTTTGAAGGCTCCTACATTCATTCCGAAGAACCGGATGGCGCCACCGGCTCGATGAACAAGCAAGGACTGCAGGCACTGACGGCTTACATGACCACGCTGGACGAGCACGACAGCGATCTGATCAACGTCGGCTTGTATCGCTGGCTGAAGAGCACAGGCCAGCTCGGTGCACAAACCGGCAACGTAGCCATCAGTGAAGGCGAGTTTGTTTCACAGGGCTGGCAGAACTTCGCTGGCGTACAAGGTGCCGTCAATACCGGTCAGGCTGCCTATGATCGTGACTGCGGCAGTTGCCATAACGATCATCTGGGCGCCAACACCAACGAGCGTATGTTCCGCCTGGATGAAGTCGGTCGCTTCTTTGCGCCGACCATCTACCAGAAAGATCAGCAATCAATCCGCGCCAGCTTCCTGCGCAACATGTACTGGGTGCAGTCACGCGGCCTGCTGAGCGACGGCCACGTGCGCAACATGGAAGATCTGGTCGATCCACAGCGCTGCCAGACCGGCTCGCCGCTGTATAACCAGTACTACACCCTGCATGCGCCGGCGCGACCACCACTGGGCAGTGCCGACCAGCCGGCCAACTGGCCGGACCTGAACCGCAAGGGTGATGTGTTCCGCGTGCCGCGCAGCGACGAGAAATGGTTTGATCCGGTGCCGGCGCAGCGTAACCGCTTTATCGAACGGCACAAGTACTTCAGCAAAGTCGGCTGGGACAGCAAACACTACTACTGGGATTACCAGAAAATGCGCGCCGAGTATGGCCCGGCAGAGATGGGCACGCCCGGCCCGATCGGTCTGCCGGCCACACCGCATCCTTGGTGCGCGGCCAGCAGCAGCGACGTGATGCCGCTGGTTCAGTACGTGTTGACGCTTTAACTCTTATCGGGCACTTGGGGCGCTTCGGCGCCCCTTTTTTTTGCCTTGTCAGTGCGGCGCAGTACTGCGCACCAGCGCCTTGCCGGTTCTCTGATAGCGGGCCAGAAAATCCTCCGCCTGCCATTCCTGCGGATACAACTCGGAAAGATCACGCTGCATTTTCATAAACAGGTGCGCCGTCATGGCCGCATCCGCCAACGCCCGGTGATGCTGGCCCTCCACCGGAATTCGGTGCAGTTCCACCAGCGTCGCCAACTTGTGGTTGGGCGCCCACGGATAGAGTCGGCGACCGATCAACACCGTGCACAAAAATTCACTGGAGCAAAGGCGACCGCACAGGTCCAGCTCATACTCCCAAAAGCGCCGATCAAAACTGGCGTTATGGGCAACCAGCGTGGCATCGCCAACAAACTCGTGAACCTGCGTCATGACCTCATCAGGCGACGGTGCAGTGCGCACCATGGCTGGGGTAATGCCCGTCAGCGCAGTGATAAATCGCGGCACCCGGCCGCCCGGGTTCATCAGACTTTGCCAGCTGGCAACAATCTCATCACCCTCCACTATCACCGCCGCCACTTCCAGAGCACGACCACCCTGCCCAGGCATCAGGCCATTGGTTTCAAAATCGATTACGGCATAGCGGTACATGTCAGCGAGCTACTATCTGATTGATAGGCCGCTACCTTAGCAAAGCGGGCCTTTCCCATACAGACCGCATGGTCACTTGATCCAGATCATTAGCTAACCCTGTGGCAGGCGCACACTAGCCCCAGTTATCACGAAGAGGAAGATATCATGAAAGCTTTGCGCCCCACCCTGCTCGCCTTAGCTGTGTCCTGTCTCGCCGCCCCAGCTCTTGCCTACGAGGCTGGTGATGTGATCGTTCGCTTCGGCCCCGCCTTGGTGGCCCCGGACAGCAGCTCCGACCCGGATCTGGTTGAGGTCGACAACGGTGTCGGCTTTGGTATCAGTGCCACCTATATGGTGCATAACAGTGTTGGCGTTGAACTGCTGGGTGCGCTGCCCTTCGAGCATGACTTGAACGGTAGTGGCGGCCTGGCTGGTGTCGATGTGGGCTCCACCGAGCATCTGCCGCCGACCCTGCTGGTTAACTATTACCCGAATGTCAGCGAGAAATTCCAGCCGTATGTGGGCGTGGGTTTTAACTACACCATGTTCTTCCGTGAAAAAACCGACCCGGAACTGGATGCCGCACTGGGTGGCAACACCGACCTGCGCTTGAGCGATTCAACTGGCATCGCCTATGAAGCCGGCTTCGATA
This sequence comes from Alcanivoracaceae bacterium, assembly GCA_029210325.1. Classification (GTDB taxonomy): domain Bacteria; phylum Pseudomonadota; class Gammaproteobacteria; order Pseudomonadales; family Alcanivoracaceae; genus PGZG01. Next base: position 159,171 of record JARGPU010000001.1, read on the forward strand.
TTCCGATGAGCGACAACATGATGTTCAGCGCCAGCATCTGGAACGTCGCCATCGACACCACCGCTCGAGTAACGGTGAACGGCGCTCCTGCGGCAAAGATTGATGTGGAAATCGACCCATGGGTATACATGGTAGGCATCGGCATAAAGTTCTGATTCATCAGTCAGTGCTGAGAATAAAATCGGGCTATCTTGTGATAGCCCGATTTTTTAACCGGTAAAAAAACAAGCTCTACCTAGCGCTGTTTTTCCCTATGGGCAGCCCCGGCCCGCCAGGAGGTTGGACGCCGCATCTCAAACCAAGCTGAGTTCACCCTGAATAGACATTCAGGACCATATGGCTGATCACTACATAACGGAAAAATTTACCCACAGACACCAGAATAAGGAACCATAGCAACCGGATACGCAAAACGCCTGCAATAACCGTCAGTGGATCACCAATGATGGGAACCCAGGCAAAACAAAGGGAAAACATGCCGTACTTACGAAACCGCTGCTCTGCCCGCTCAAAGTCATCTTGTGAAATTCTCAGCCATTTCCGAACCATAACCAGGCTAGCCCAATAGCCAAGAGCATAGTTAGCAAGCGAGCCCAACACATTGCCGAGGGTTGCCACCATTACCAGAGTAGTGGGCGATAGCCCGCTCAGCAATAAAGCGCTTAACACCACCTCGGAACTTAACGGCAGAATTGTCGCCGCCAGAAATGCGGCAAAGAAGAGACCTCCGTACCCCAGCTCGGAAAGGTATTCCATCTTCTACCCGCGAATCTGATCGCGCATATTGCCGCTGCTAGACACCGGCTTGCACTCGGCTGCCGGAGTAAAACCATGAGCCAGCGGTAAGCAACGCATAAATTACCAGAATGAAGATTAACTGCTGAGGCTGACTATTAAACTCATAAAACAGAATGAGCACTGCGCCAGACAGAAGACCGAAGAATGAAAGAACAGTAGTGGATGTTGATGACTTGGTTAAATGGCGGATCTTGAAATTGGCAAAAGCCATTAGTAGAGATACCAATAGAAAAGTGACGCTGCCAAATTCCAGAATAACCTGAAGGCTGCCAACAAGAACCAGTAAAAACGCAAGCAGGGACATGCTCATAATCGCAAAGACAGGAATATTATTGACTCGCCTTGCAAGAACTTTTGGAAAGTAGCCATCTTTAGCTATCGCGGCCATCTGTCTAGAGGCACCAAATACGGTTCCGCTGATAGCACTACTAGTGGCTAGCAGCGCGCCCAGAATAACCACATCCGACCCCCAGCGCCCCAGTATCTCCCCCGCCCCGGCAGCAAGGGCATACTCCTGATTTTGTATGATTGCTTCAAAGGGAATTGCCAATATCGCGCCAATGGAAATAACAACATAAATTAGCATGGCCAAAAATAGGGCCGAGTAAATTGCCCTGGGTATGTTCTTCTCCGGCTCCTCCATTTCATTAACAGCGTTTATAACCAACTGGAAACCTTCGTATGCCACGAACGTAATAGAGGCCACAATAAGTATTGATAGTACGCTGGTGTCGTTATTGTTCTGAAGCAATACGGGAATGGTCGTTTGCCCATTGCTCATTAGAACGAAGGAAATAATCACAAGTATCACTAGCTTGGTATAAACCATCAGGTCTTCAATTTTGCCCATTCCTTTTACACTCCAGATATTGATGAGCATAAAAGTCAGGATTACCGCCCCCGCAACAAACTTTCTAGCCCACTCACTGTCGGCGAATGGCATACTACTGATGGCATAAGATGCAAACGTGTAGGCGTACAAAGCAAGAGTGCTTATATAGCCGAACATAACCCACCAACCAATCAGGGAAGCCGCAAAACTGGATCCAGGGAAGGTTCTTTTATAAAAGGAGTAGCTCGCCCCTTCATCTTTATAATAGACCCCCAATTTTATATAAGAGTACGCCGCAAGGGATGCTATCAACCCACCAAGAATGATTGCTAGTGGGGTGAAGACTCCAATCATAGAAACAGAGATGCCCAGGATTGTGAAAATCCCACCACCCACCATGCCGCCAAGTGCAATGGCAATGAGCTCAAGAATGCCAAGAGACTTATTTCGTTTTCTATGGACAGATTTAATGTGGCTAGCCTTGTATGTGGTCTACTTCCCAAGCAAGCGAAATAATTTTATTCGCCACCGTAAGAAACACCTGAAGATACCGCGGGGCTTTTCGGGCAGTAACTGTCAACTAAAATACGAAAACAGGACCTGAGTTGCTGTCTGCACAGGCGGCGGCACCCGCTTACTAGATCACTCAAAGGTCCACGCTTCGCCATCAACCCCAGCCCTATTTGACTTTTAATATTCCAAGCAGCACGCAGATCGCTCCGCCTATCATTGCCGCCCAAGCCTCGACTGGAGCACCACTATTAAAAGCTCGGCTTATTTTTGAGCCTGCCGAGTTAAACACATCATAGCCCCAGTACATCAACAGAGCCCCTGCGATAATAAGCACAACCCCAATATACTTATTCTTCATTTTACCCCTCCATCCTTCCGATTTTTTATAACCGTGAACTCATACGCGGCCAGCCAACAATAACGCCCGCAGCCATCGATGTCCCGGATCACCATCCAGATCCCGGTGCCAGTAGAGGTGCATTGCCATAGGTGGCATTTGTAGTGGTAGCGCCGCTGATACAAATTGCTCACCCGCCAGCTGCTCAGCCAGCACCGCCGGCAATGTCAGCATGAGGTCCGTCGCCGCCACCACTTCCATCGCTGCCTGGTAATGCTGGCAGCGCAAAGTAATTGCCCGTTGGTGGCCGGCCTGTGCCAGCCCAAAATCCTCCAGCCCTGGACCACGGCGGCGCGATGACACCAGCACATGGCCTGCGCTGAGGTAGTCAGTCAACGTCATGGCCTTTCCCGCCAACAAATGTCCGTGGCGCATCAGCACTACCAGGGGGGACTCAACCAACGGCTGCTGGCAAATATTACCGGACACCGGCAACTGCACGTCCATGGCCAGATCAAGGCGGCCAGCGGCAAGTTCGCGCAGGGTATCGCGGCGAGCTACGGTGAGTGACTGCACCTCAATGGCTGGCGCGTCCGTCAGCAGCTTGCGCATTAGAGGGGGCAGCACGCAGGCCTCGAGGCCATCGCGCAGACCCAGTACGAAGGTGCGACGGGCGGAGGCCGGATCAAAACCAGGTTCGCTGGACAGGCAGGCCTGTAGCCCTGTAAGCGCTTCACGTACCGGGCCAATCAGACTGCGCGCCTTGGCGGTGGGGGCCATCTGCCGGCCCCGCCGCACGAACAGCTCATCATCAAGGCGGTCGCGTAGCCGGGCCAGTGCATGGCTGACCGCCGGCTGGGTCAGGTTCAGGCTGCGCGCGGCGGCGCTAATACTGCCTTCGCGGACGATGGCATCGAACACCACAAAGAGGTTCAGGTCGATTCTGGATATATTCGCGTCACGCATAGTTAGTAATGCACACTATTCATTAGATGAATGAGTAGAGCCTGCCATAGACTCGGCCTCACTAGAACAACTATCACGGAACTAACTAGCAGCCAGGCGGAGACAACCATGGAATTCAGCCTTTCCCCGAAAGCTCAGGACTATTACGACCGCGTCAAACGCTTTATGGACGAGCACGTCACTCCGGCGGAGGAGGCCTATCACCACGAGCTGCAGGGTCTGGACAACAAATGGGTGGTGCTACCGCTCATCGAACAACTGAAAGCCAAGGCCAAAGCGGAAGGCCTGTGGAATATGTTCTTGCCGGACGACAAGCTCGGAGCCGGTCTATCCGTGACCGACTATGCCTCAGTGGCCGAGCTGACCGGGCGCTCCGCCATTGCTCCGGAGATCTTTAACTGCAATGCGCCCGATACCGGCAATATGGAAGTGCTGTATCACTACGGCAGTGATGAGCAAAAGGCCCAGTGGCTCACTCCGCTGCTGGCTGGCGAAATCCGCTCTGCGTTCTGCATGACCGAACCGGGTGTTGCCTCATCCGATGCTACCAATATGGCGGCCACGGCAAAGATTGACGGCGATGAGGTGGTGCTGAACGGCACCAAATGGTGGAGCACCGGCGTTGGCCACCCGAATTGCAAGGTGCTGATCTTTATGGGGCTGACCGATCCGACTGCGAATCGTCATGGCCAACATTCAATGGTGCTGGTGCCGCGGGACGCCCCCGGGGTTAAAGTGACCCGCATGCTCACCGCCATGGGCATGTATGACGAGCCCTACGGCCACGGCGAAGTGGAGTTCACCAATGTCCGCCTGCCGAAAAGCGCCATCATCGCTGGTCCCGGCCGTGGTTTTGAAATTGCTCAGGGCCGCCTTGGGCCTGGCCGTATTCATCACTGCATGCGACTGATCGGCTTGTCTGAGCTGGCACTGGAGTTGATGTGCAAGCGCGGCACCGAGCGAGTCGCTTTTGGTAAACCGCTGGTTAATCTGGGCGGCAACCGCGAGCGCATTGCCGAAGCACGCATCATGATTGAACAGGCTCGCTTGCTGGTACTCAAGGCTGCGTGGCTAATTGACAGCAAAGGCGTATTCGCCGCCATGAGCGAGATATCGCAGATCAAAGTAATCTGCCCTAACGTGGCACAAAAGGTCGTTGATATGGCCATGCAGATCCATGGCGGCGGCGGCATGAGTCAGGACTTCCCGCTGGCGGCTGCATGGACCGCAGCGCGCGCACTGCGCCTTGCTGACGGCCCAGATGAAGTGCATCGCGGCCTGATTGCGAAGTTTGAGTTGATGAAGTACAAGAACTGATCGGCCCTGTCCCTTCGCCCCTGAAAGCGATCCTGCAGCAGGATCGCTTTCAGACGTTTTGCCTTTTCGAAATTATATCGATGGAGAACAACAAATGTCGCAACGTGTTCTGATTACCGGTGGCGCCTCCGGTCTCGGTAAAGAGCTGGCCAAGCAGTATCTGAAAAGCGGCGCCCGGGTTTTGATCACCGATATCAATGAGCAACGTGGCAACGAGGCAGAGTTCGAGCTACGCCCATTGGGCGAGGTGCATTTCGTTAAAGCCAGCACCACTATTGATGACGACTGGAATGCTTTACTTGAGTGGGCCATAGAAAAGTGGGATGGCCTGGACGTGCTGGTCAACAATGCAGGCGTGGCCGCCGGCGGCAGGATCGACAAGATCAGCATGGAAGACTGGGACTGGATTATCGACATCAATCTGAAAGGCGTAATCCGTGGCTGTCGCACCTTTGTACCGCTGTTTAAAAAGCAGAACAGTGGCCATATCGTCAATATTGCCTCCCTGGCAGCGGTGGCCAACGCGCCAACCATGAGTTCCTATAACGTCACCAAAGCTGGTGTGGTGTCGCTGTCCGAAACGCTGCGACACGAACTGGCACCCTATGGCATTCACACCACGGTGGTATGTCCGAGCTTTTTCCAGACCAACCTGGCAGAGAGCATGCGCACCCCGGAGGCAGGCATGGATCAGACCGTGCGCAAACTCTTGTCCGGCGGCAGGCTGTCCGCCGAGCAAGTGGCAGCAAAAATTTTTCGGGCACAACAGAAGCAACGCTTCCTTGAGCTGCCACACACTGAGGGCAAAGCACTGGCGCTGATCAAACGTTATGTACCTGCGCTGTATAACTATGGCCTGGCCGACTCCGGCCGACGTTTCCACAAGAAGCTGGAGAAGTAACATGGCGGGCAATAAGGCTCTGCTGGACAAACCTCGCGAGGTTCGCGAGGAGGAACGCTTTGATATCGCCGCCATGGATGGTTGGCTCAAACAGCAGCTACCTTCACTGCAAGGCACTCCAACCATCAAGCAGTTTTCTGGCGGCGCTTCCAACCTTACCTATCTGCTCAGCTACCCGGAACAGGATTTGATTCTGCGCCGCCCACCGTTTGGCCATAAGGCCAAGGGCGCCCACGATATGGCCCGCGAGTTTCGTATCCAGCAATCGCTGAAGCCGGTCTATCCGGCGGTGCCTACCATGGTGGCGCTATGCGAAGACCACGCGGTGATGGATTGTGATTTCTATGTTATGGATCGCATCAAGGGGATTATTCCTCGGGCTAATTTGCCCAAGGAACTGAACCTCAGCGAAACGCAAACCCGACAACTATGTCATGGCGTGATCGACAAACTGATCGAGCTACATCAAGTGGACTATCAGGCAGCCGGACTGGACCATATTGGCAAGGGTGGTGGCTACGTTAAACGACAGATTACCGGTTGGTCTGATCGTTACGACAAATCGAAAACCTGGAATGTGCCGGGCTGGAAAAGCGTACGTGATTGGCTTCGCGCCAATATGCCGGACGATGTCGGCACGGTAATTATTCACAACGACTACCGTATGGATAATCTGGTGCTGGATGCCGATGACCCACAAAATATTATCGGTGTACTGGACTGGGAGATGGCGACACTAGGTGATCCGCTAATGGATCTGGGCAATACATTGGCATATTGGGTACAGGCGGATGATGATCGCATCAATACGCTGTTGCGCCGACAGCCAACCCACCTGCCCGGCATGCTCACTCGTCGCGAAGTAGTGGAGTACTACTGTGACAAGATGAACCTCAAGGCGGATAACTGGACCTTTTATGAAGTCTACGGACTGTTCCGTCTGGCCGTGATCGTCCAGCAGATCTACTATCGCTATCATCACAAGCAGACGCGCAACCCTGCATTCAAGCATTTCTGGTTGTTTAATCACTACCTGCAGCACACCTGCAAAAAAGTCATCAAGGGCAAGCGCTGATATGGCAGTGATATATCTGATTCGTCATGGTCAGGCATCATGGGGAAAGGCGGACTATGACGAGCTTTCTGCCACCGGTGTTGCCCAATCGCAGCACCTTGGTGGCGTGCTGCTGAAGCGCATCGGCCGGCCAGACATGATTGTTGCCGGCAATATGCGTAGACATAAGCAAACTGCGGAGCATGTTCTGACTCATATGGGATTATCGGCGGAATGGCGCGTCGACCCAGGCTGGAATGAATATGATCATCAGGAACTGATCATTCGCCAGAACCCTAAATATAAAAGCCGTACTTATATGATGGCGGACATGGCTCGAACACTGCGGCCAAAAGATGCCTTTCAGGAGTTCTTTGAGCAGGCTCTGGATCGCTGGGTGTCTGGCGTACATGACAGCGACTACAAGGAAACCTGGCCCATGTTCCGCCAGCGCATAGATGAGTCACTTAATAGCATCGTTAACTATCAGGTGGATAGCTCAATGGTGTTCACATCCGGCGGGGCTATTTGCGCCACCGTAAAAAGACTGTGGAATATGCCAGACGGCGAGTGGCGCAAACTCAATCGGGTGGTAGCTAATGCCTCGGTAACCAAGATTGTGGTTGGTCGTCGCGGCATGCATTTGAGCACCTTTAACGACCATGGACATTTCGAAGGCGAACATCGTCGCCTGCTTACCTATCGCTAACAGGAGACAACAATGCGCAAGACCATTCTGATTACTGGCGCCAGCTCCGGTCTGGGCCGTGGCATGGCCCGTGAGTTTGCAGCAATGGGTCGCAATCTGGCGCTATGCGCCCGACGCACCGATCGACTTGAGGAGCTGAAGCTTGAGCTGGAAAGCAAACATAGCAATATCAAGGTTTCGATTAAAGCGCTGGATGTACTGAATTACGATCAGGTGTTTGAGGTGTTCCGCGAGTTTCGCGAAGAGTTTGCTAGCGTTGACCGGATTATCGTCAACGCCGGCATGGGCAAAGGCCAGCCCCTCGGCACCGGCTACTTCTGGGCCAATCGACAAACTGCGGAAACTAACTTTGTTGCGGCGCTGGCGCAGTGTGAGGCGGCCATGGAAATTTTTCGAGCGCAGAACGATGGCCACCTGGTAATGATCTCATCCATGAGCGCCATGCGTGGCATGCCCAAGAACCTGACCACCTACGCCGCCACCAAGGCGGGCGTGGCATCGCTGACCGAAGGCATTCGCGCTGAAATGATTGGCAAGCCGATCAAGGTTAGCACCATCTATCCGGGCTATATCCGCTCGGAAATTAACGAGAAGGTGAAGAACACGCCATTTATGGTCGACACTGAAACCGGCTGCCGGTTGCTGGTTAGGGCCATTGAAAAGGAATCCGCCGAAGCTAGCGTGCCGCGCTGGCCATGGGCAGTGATGGGCTTCTTGATGCGCAATCTGCCCCTTAAAATGATCAGCCGAATGTCCTGATGTCCCTCAATCGCTAACAGCTTCCACGCGTAAAGTGTGCGGGGAGCTGTTGCGATGACTAATAGCAAACTTGAGCTGCCGAGCACCAACACCCTCCCCTAACGTTGCCATGCAGATCCGGTGGCCGATCTGTGCATCAAAGCCGACGCTATGAATATCCCGGATTGCATCCATGGCAGCTTGCGGATGCTGGACGGAGGTTACGGTACGGAGCTGCCTCAGCACCGCAGCGGCATCACAACGGGGCACGCTGTCATCAACCACCAGACTTCTCTGCAGCCAGAATGCCAGTGGCATCATTAACAACGCCAGCATCATTGCCCCGCCGATACGTATTACCCTTTCCGGGTCAGCGCGGTTCACAGGATGATCTGAAGCAGTCACTCTGCACCCTCCTTATGCCTGTTATTCCATCCCTGAGCCATCCCGGCCCACAGGATCGGTTACCATCAGCGGTAACCATTATGTACTTTAATTCGGAACTTATAGTTATCCCTGCGGTGCTAGCGTTAGCGGCATGGCGACTCATCTTGAAAAACTTCAGTTCAGCGAACGCTTACAACAATCCCTGTTGAAGGCCGGGGTTTCTACGGCTAGCCCGACGGCTTTAACACGCAAGTTCAATGTGCTGTCGCCAGACTCCGTGGTGTCACCACAGGCCGTGCGCCGCTGGCTTGAGGGCACCTCCATTCCCTCTCAAGACAAGCTGGTGGTGCTGGCCCGCTGGCTGAAAGTATCACCGGAATGGCTGCGCTTCGGGGACGCCAGCCGCACACCTGCGGATGCCAGGGAGACGGCCCGCGAACACCCGGCGGAGTACGATGCTCGGGCGCTGACCACGATGATCGAACTACTTTCCGTGGAAAACCGTGAAGCACTCGCAAGAATCATCACGGCTTTACTGGATAGCGAAGGGAAGACCGCCGGGAGAGCAAAAAAGCGACCATGATTACGGCGCTTTCCTACATAGATCTCTTCCAATGGCTTACTCAGCACGAGAGATAGCTGCTCACGGCTGTTATTCTCTGCCATCATGCTGTTGAAGGCAGACGGCATAACCACAACAACAAAAGCCATGAGGAAGCCGATGCGCAAGATCGTCTGGGTCGCTCTGCTCGTTCTGTTACCAGCTCTGGCCAGCGCCAATGAATGGCGTCAGGTACGCAGTGCCACAGAGCGCACTGATGTGGATGTCTGGGTCAAGCCGGTTGAGGGCAACCCCCTCAATGCCTTTCGCGGCCGCATTGAGGTGCCCTATCCCATGTTGACGGCAATCGCCGTGCTAGCTGATGTGGAGAACTTCCCCAAGTGGGTTTTTCAGTGCCACGCCGCCCGGCTGGTACCGGAAGCCGGCGACGATATTGCCTATATCCACATCAAGGGAATATGGCCGGTGTCCGACCGTGATGGTGTCGCTCGCACCCGGATCACTCAGGACCCGCTAACCCTGACCACCGTGCTGCATACCGTGGCAGCCCATGGCCTGATTGACGAGATACCTGGCACCGTGCGCCTGCCAGCTCTGGATAACCGCTTTATTCTGCAGCCGTTAGCCGATGGCTGGACCCGAATTACCTTTGAAACCTTCGTTGATCCCGGTGGCATGATCCCTGGCTGGCTGGCTAACCTGGTCGCTACCCGCGCCCCGCTGACCACACTGCAGAAGATGCACGAACGCATGAAGATGCCACGCTACCAGCTGGACAGTGCCGATCAATTGCCCATCCATTTGCCGGGCACAGAAGAGATGATATTTCCAGGCGGCGCACCTGCTATCTAGGCCGTGGCGCTTATTCTAGCGCCGCGCTCCATTGGCGCAGCTCACCCGCATCCACCGCTTCGGCAAACTCGCCAATCCAGAGGGCGATGATGTCTGCATGACTGAGTGGCACCCAGTGACTGGCATCTATGTCACGGCGATATAACTGTGGCACCCACTCATGCAAATCTTCGAACAGCTGGCTGCCAACGTAGTTATCGCCAGTTGGCACAATCAGTTGCACCGGTGCTGCCGCATAGCGTGGTTGCGGGCTTAGCAGCTTTGACTGAAAGTTAGCCCGATACAGGTTGACGCCAAATTGGCCATCCTTGGTTTGGGTCGGGTTTGCCGCGGCTTCTCTTACGCCTTCACGCCTCTGCAAATACGTCGGCCACCACTTGCCCAGCCCCAGCCTCCACGACAGCGGTGGAATCACCGGCAACTGGAAAAACATGATGTACCAGGATGACAACAGCTGCCTGAGTGCCTTGCGCTGTTCACGCCAGGACAAACTGGTGAAGCGTTTACGCATCCAAAAGCCGATGTGATCAAGGCTCGGCCCAGAGATAGTGGTGAATGACAGGATGCGTGATTTGAGCGGCTCAGTAGTCACCGACTCCCAGCTCTGAATCGAGCCCCAGTCGTGGCCAGCCAGATGAAACTGGCGGCCGGGAATCAACCCATCAACCACCGCCAGCAGATCTCGCGATAGCTGCTCCATGCGGTAATCCGACAGCTTCGCCGGCACATCGGAACCGCCGGCACCGCGCACATCGTAGGCAATCACATAGAAACGATCTGCCAGCCGCTCAGCCACCGGCTGCCAGACTTGGTGGTTGTCCGGGTAGCCATGTACCAGCAGCAACGGCATATGGCTCGGATCACCCCAGCTGCGCACCAGCAACGAGATACCGTTAGACAGGACTTGCGTGGTGGCGATATGCATGAGGCCCTCAGCGAAACTACGATGCCCAAAGCATAATGACATTCGTCGGTGATATGGTTGACCGGAATGGCGCCGGATTTGTGCAGCCGGGTCACCCCCGTCAGGATTGGCAAACCAATAAAACAAAAAGGGCGCCCGAAGGCGCCCTTTGTTTTGCTGTGTTGCTTGTCAGCGATTACTTGTTGCCGCTGCTGACAAACTCCGGGTAAGCCTCCATGCCACACTCGGACAGATCCACACCGCCGTACTCTTCTTCCTCAGACACCCGGATACCCATGGTGGCCTTGAGGATGCCCCAGACAACCAAGCTGGCGACGAAGACCCAGACGAAGATGGTGGCAGCACCGATCAACTGACCGCTGAAGCTCGAGCCATCGTTGGTGATCGGCACCAGCAGCAGGCCCAGCAAACCAACTACACCGTGAACCGAAATGGCACCAACCGGATCATCAATTTTCAGCTTGTCCAGAGTGATTACCGAGAACACTACCAGTACACCACCGAGGGCACCGAAAATGGTGGCCTGCAGGGCAGTCGGCGTGGACGGTTCTGCAGTGATCGCTACCAGACCGGCCAGAGCACCGTTGAGCAGCATGGTCAGGTCAGCCTTGCCGAACAGCAGGCGGGCAGTAACCAGCGCAGCAATTGCACCACCAGCCGCTGCAGCGTTGGTGTTCAGGAACACCATGGCAACCGCGTTGGCATTAGAGATGTCGCCCAGTTTCAGAACCGAACCGCCGTTGAAGCCGAACCAGCCCATCCACAGGATCAGGGTACCCAGTGCAGCCAGCGGCAGGTTGGCGCCCGGAATGGCGTTCACCGAACCGTCTTTGCCGTACTTGCCTTTACGAGCGCCAAGCAGCAGTACACCAGCCAGAGCGGCAGCAGCACCAGCCATGTGAACGATGCCTGAACCTGCAAAGTCACTGAAGCCGAGGTCGCCAAGGTTGTACATGCCGAATACGTCGTTGCCACCCCAGGTCCAGCTGCCTTCCAGCGGGTAGATAACGCCGGTCATGACTACTGCGAAAGCCAGGAAAGCCCAAAGCTTCATACGCTCAGCCACTGCACCGGAGACAATCGACATCGCAGTGGCAACAAACACCACCTGGAAGAAGAAGTCAGAGGCACCTGAGTAGATAGAGCCGCCACGGAAGCCGTCTTCGCGGGCAGCAAAATCACCCAGCACAGCATCGGCATCAACGTCGGCAATACCCGACAGGAACAGATCACCGCCATACATGATTGCGTAGCCGCACACCAGGTACATGATACTGGCGACCGCAAACAGAGCGACGTTTTTAGTCAAGATCTCAGTTGTGTTTTTGGCACGGACGAGGCCGGATTCCAGCATAGCGAAGCCGGCCGCCATCCACATAACCAGCGCGCCGCACACCAGGAAGTAGAAGGTGTCGATAGCGTACTGTAGTTCGTAAATGTTGTTTTCCACGGTGTAACCCTCCAGATGGACACGTCAAATCGTTGGCATGGATCGTGACGTTTTTTGTGCAGCCCTGAGACTGCAAACCGTTTTGGCGTCAGGCGGTTAAACCGCGTCTTCGCCAGCCTCGCCGGTCCGGATTCGGATTGCCTGCAAAAGCTCGGTGACGAAAATTTTCCCGTCGCCGATCTTGCCGGTGTTCGCAGCCTTGGCGATGGCCTCGATCACCTGATCCAGAGAACCATCAGCGATGGCGACCTCGATCTTCACTTTCGGCAGAAAATCCACCACATACTCCGCACCGCGATACAACTCGGTGTGGCCCTTCTGGCGCCCGAAGCCTTTAACTTCGGTCACCGTGATGCCCTGCACGCCAATCTCAGACAATGCTTCGCGCACATCGTCGAGTTTGAACGGCTTGATAACGGCAGTGACAAGTTTCATGTCTCTCTCCTGATGGCTACGCCGTCACCGGCGTCGTACCTGTTCCGAATCGAGGCGGTGCCCCATTCCAGTCTTCAGAGGTTTCCCCCTGCTTGCCTCGCTAAACGCACGATCCATGCCAATAGATAAAATGCGTGTTTTTTCATAGGGTTGAGAAAAAACGCCGAAGCATGGCCTCGGGTTCTCGCCCGATTATAGCGCACGATTACGGTGCACTCCCCAAAATGGTGCAACTCTTTTCTGCAAGGATGCCGTGCTAACATGAGCGCCCTAACAAGATAGCCAGTGGACGTGCCGACATCATGACAGACCAACCCTTTATCGACCGACTGGTGGCGGAGCTGGGCCGCCACCTGCCCGCCGGACTGGAACAGGTAAGGGGCGAGCTGGAACGCAGCGCCCGCGCGGTTCTGCAGGAAGGCATCAGCCGGCTGGACCTGATTAGCCGCGAGGAATTTGATATCCAGCAGCAAGTACTGGGCCGCACCCGGGAGAAGCTGGAAGCGCTGGAGAAAGAAGTGGCCGAACTGGAGCGTCGTCTGACCCCGTGAAGCTGCTGCCCGCCATCGCCGGACTGGTTTTTGCCGGACACCTTGCCGCCGCCGAGGACCCACTGTGCGCCGGAGAGGAAGCTCTGGCGGCACAACCACTGGAAACTCTGGTCGAGGATGCTCTGGTTCTGCACCGTCTGCTCGACTGCCCCCTGAGTGCCGACGCCATTGCCCCACAAGCGTGGCCCGCACGTCTGCTCGACGCCGGGGTCAGTGCTGAGCAAACCGATGAGAACGGTCGTAGTGCTCTGCATATCTCCCTGCAACAACTCGCTGACAATCCCGCACAGGCCCCCTTTTATCAGGACACTGCACTGCTTTTGCTTAGCCGCGGCGCCGCGGCCGGTCTGGCCGACAATCAGGGGGTTCAACCGCTGCATCTGGCCAGTGCCGAAGCGGACGGTCGAGTCAGCGCTGAGCTGATCGCCTTGGGTGCCGACCCGCTCAGCCAGGATGGAGACGGCCACCATGCCCTCAACCATGCCGTACTCCACCCCGACAACAGCACAACCTTTGCCCTGCTGCTGAATACTGCCGCCGGTGATCTCGGCGACGAGGACCGGGAGCTGTTAATAGAGGCACTAATTCAAGGGCAGCGGGCTGACTTGCTTCATCAGCTACTGATCCGCTTCCCCACCACCGAGCTGGACCCAGTGGATGCCAGCCGGGCTCTTGCTCAGCTGCTTTGGCAAGGCGCGTCGGCGGAAAGTGCTGAGCGTTTCTGGCGAGCTGGGGCTGACGCCCTGCTGGTATTCAGTCAGGGCGGCGGTGATCTGGCATGGCGACTGGCGACTCAGGGCCATCACCAACAGCTGGACTGGCTGCTGGCCGGCGGCTTCCCCCTGAATGAGCTCCCGGAAAGCGGCTTTCCACCGCTATTTTTTGCCAACGAACAGGCCACATCCCGACTGCTGGCCCGTGGCGCCGACCCCAATCTGGACTCGCGCCAACACGGCACTCTAGCGGCAGCTTTTATTACTCCTCCAGCACCCTTCGATCAGGGGGGCGTATCGTTGGACGACAATCGTCTCAAGCAGCTATTGGATGCTGGCCTACAGGCGGATCGCCGCGACAATCAGGGCATGACAGCGTTAGAGCGGGCACTGGACGGTGACCAGTTATGGCTGGTTCAAGCTCTGCTCAAAGCAGGTGCCGACCCGACCCGCACCATAACTAGCGAGCACTCACTTCTGCCCAAGGCTTTAGCGACAGGACGGCTACCCGCCATTCAATCCATCATCCGCGGGCTGCCCGATGTTGCTGACCGGCACCCCCTGCTACTGCTCGACTATGTTGGCAGCGAACAGCCCAGCGGGGAAATCGTTGAGGCGCTGCTGGTCGCCGGCCTGTCACCGGATATGGCTGGTGCCGAGGGAGAAACCGCGCTGCTGCGCGCTGCCAGACTGCAGCGCTGGCCACTTGTCGACCTGCTGCTTCGTTATGGTGCAGACCCGCAACGGCTTAACGGGCAGGGCTGCTCACTGCACTGCTATAGCTGGGCCATGCCCGAGTCACTGCAACGCAAATGGGTCGCTAAAGAGCCACCCGGCTGGCAATGGCCCGTCATGAGCGCGCGACCGGCGGCGTTCTTTGCCCTGAGCCTATCGCCCATGCTGGCACTGTGGCTGGCGGTGACGGGCATCGCTCTGGCCCTGCGTCGGCCGATGTGGCCATCGCTGCTGTGGATGCTGGCCAGCGGCACCGGCACCATTCTGATTAGCAGTGCCATGCTGTATCAATGTGACCCTTGCCTGATAAGTAATCCGGCCGGCCAGCATTACCTGGCCATGGTTATAGCGGCCTTGCTGTTTGCCATTGGCCCATGGCGCAAGCGGCTAGCTGCGCCGGCCAAGCTCCCAACGGAGCGCCTTCCACAGTAACCCTGCATAGTACTGACAACGATTCCCGCCAATCACTGACCCGCCACAACGGTTATCAAGTACGCGTCGAACCCAGAGCACCATCGACACTCCTGAAAACAGGAGGACCTATGGCCATCTCGCAGGTATTCAGTCGCGCCCAACTCGGCATCCATGCGCCGCCGGTAAGAGTGGAAACCCATCTTGGCCCTGGGTTACCGGCCTTTACCATCGTTGGCCTGCCCGCCACCGCGGTACGCGAATCCCGTGACCGGGTGCGCTCCGCCATCGTCAATGCCGGCTTTCCTTTTCCGCAGACCCGTATCACCGTCAACCTGGCCCCGGCAGATCTGCCCAAGGATGGCGGGCGATTTGATCTACCCATTGCACTGGGTATTTTGATCGCCAGTGGCGAACTGTCCGGCAAGGCTATCGATGGCCTGGAGTGTATTGGCGAGCTGGCGCTAAACGGTGCATTGCGCGGTGTGGTGGGGGTGTTGCCGGCGGCATTGGCCTGCGCTCGTGCTGGTCGCGCCCTGCTACTGCCCGAAGAGAATGCTGAGGAAGCCAGTCTGTGCCGCGGTGCTTCAGTGCTCGGCGCCAACGGCCTACAGGCTGCCTGCGCCCACCTTAAAGGAGTCACTCCACTATCTCCGACCAGCCCGCCTGCCATGCCGGCCGCCGATAGCGCCGGCCCCTGTTTATCAGACGTCCGCGGTCAGGCGCAGGCGCGACGTGCTCTGGAAATCGCCGCCAGCGGCGGCCATTCCCTGCTGCTGTGTGGCCCGCCTGGCAGCGGCAAAAGCCTACTCGCCAGTCGCCTGCCAGGCCTGCTGCCTCCCCTTGATGAGCAGCAGGCTCTGGATGTGGCAGCGATTCATTCGCTGCAGCGGCCCAGACCGCCGGCACAGTTCTACCTGCCGCCGTTTCGCGGCCCCCACCACACCGCCTCCGCCATTGCCATGGTCGGTGGTGGCAGCTATCCGCGCCCCGGGGAAATTTCCATGGCCCACCACGGAGTTTTGTTTCTTGATGAAATTCCTGAGTTCGACCGGCGCGTGCTCGAGGTGCTGCGTGAACCGTTGGAAACCGGGGAAGTCAGCATTGCCCGCGCCGCCCGGCAAACAACCTTCCCGGCATGCTTTCAGCTTGTTGCTGCCATGAACCCCTGCCCCTGCGGTTATTTCGGCGACCCCCAGCGCAGTTGCGGCTACAGCTGCGAAAAAGCGCGGCGCTATCAGGCCAAGCTATCCGGCCCCCTGCTTGATCGTATTGATCTGCACCTGGAGGTTGGCTCCGTTAAGCCCGATGAGCTGGTATCACTGCGGCCAGGGGAGGCCAGCGGCCCAGTTCGCGAGAGAGTGCGCGTTACTCGTCAGCGCCAGCTGTCCAGACAGGGGAAGCTCAACCAGCAGCTGAGCAGTAACGAACTTCAGGCCATAGTCGCCGCCCATGGCGCCTGGCTAAGTGATGCGATGCAACGCATGGCGTTATCCGCCCGCTCCCTACACCGAACCCTGCGCGTAGCGCGCACGCTGGCAGATATGCAAGAAAAAGCGCAAGTCTCCACTGCTCATCTTGCTGAGGCACTCAGTTACCGGCTGAGCCAACCCTGAGCCAGAACCAATAAACCAATACTCAGCGCACCAAAGACGCCACCAAGCCCAGGTCCACTGCCCTGAGGGTGGCTTCGGCGCGAGAGTTGACCTGTAGCTTTTGGTAGATGGTTTTCAAATAGCCGGCTACGGTGTGCTGAGAAATGCCCAGCATCTCGCCCGCTTTACGCACACTGTAGCCTCGGGCAATGAGCGTCAAAACCTGCTCCTCCCGCGGAGCCAGCCGCACGGTTTCCTCTGGCACCGGTTTGAATACACCAAGTAGCTTACGAGCAATAGCAGCGCTAAGCGGAGGACGGCCGGCAAGAATACCGCGCAGATGCAAAACGAACTCTTCCTCTGGCTCATCCTTCAATAGATAGCCATCCGCTCCGGCATGCAGGGCAGAAAACAGATGGTCAGAGTCATCAAAAATTGTGGTCACAACGCAGGTGCACTCCGGGCGCACTTTTTTCAGGGCGCGGATAATGTCGATGCCGGAACCATCGGGCAGGCCCAGGTCTACCAGCGCCAGACAGGGCGGGCGATCAGCCACGGCCAGCAAGGCGGCAGCCCGGTTCTCAGCAGTTCTCACCACACTGTCCGGGAAATGGCTGTGTACCAGACGGGTCAGCCAGACCTTCACATCAACCACGTCTTCTACAAGTAAAATATCACTGCAGTCCATTTGCTCTTCCGTTGTCGTGACTTTTTCCACAGAATCCCGATGATGGCACGGTGCCGCGTCGCCACCTACCCCCATAAATGCGGGTGGTGTGCTTTGATATCAGTAAGACAGGAAGCCTACTTGTGTTCAATCCTTCTCCCCGCCTGACCGTGACCCTCAGCGGCCTGCTCGCCCTGTGCATACTACTGTTCAGCATAAGCACCGCACTGTCGCTGCCCTGGACCGGGATCAGCTGGTCTGCTCATCCTGATGGCGGGCTAACCGCTCGGAGCGTGGATAACCGGGGACCGAATGCTGGCACATTCACCGACGGCATGCGGATCACTGGCTTTCAAACGGCAAAACAGTACATCGACGCCAACGCCGTTCTGCTGATTGAAGAGCCGGATGTGCTGCCGACATACGCCGAGTACAACCAACTAATTAACGACAGCAGAGGCCTCGCCAATGCCGCCAGCGGCGGCAGCCTTTCAGTGGTCAGCGACAGCGGCGAACAGCTTGCTCTGGCCACCAGCGCGCGGCCGCTCCGGTCGCTGCCATTGCTGTTTTGGCTGCAGGTGGCGTTCGGCATGATTGGTGCTATGACGGGAGCCATTGTCTGGAGCGTACGTCTACGCAGTCGGCCTGCCGCCCTGTACTTCATGACAGGCATTGGCTATCTGATTTTCGCTCCCGCCGCTGCGGTATACAGCACCCGGGAGCTGCTAATTGACGGTGATCTGTTTCGCACCCTGTCCATCGCCAATCACTTCGGCGCGCTATTCTTTACCGCCTCACTGACCAGCCTGCTATGGCATTACCCGATCCGCATCGGCCGCTTTCCCATTGCGTCGCTATGCTATCTGGTTGCCGCACTGACATGGGTCTCTGACACCCTGCAACTAACCGCCACCAGCGCACAGTTTCATCTGTCCGTGCTGGCTATTTTTGCCCTCAGCTTTGTGTTCGCCTTTTTCCAGTGGCTGGGCACCCGTAGCAAGCCGGCGGACCGTGCTGCTTTGCGCTGGTTTCTTCTTTCCATCTATCTTGCCACCGGCCTTTTCGCCGGCGTCATTATTATTCCTGCCGCGTTGGGCACCGCTCCGCCCGCTTCTCAGGGTGTAATGTTCGGAGCATTTCTGATCATGTATATCGGACTGGCTTTCGGCATTACCCGCTACAAACTGTTCCAGCTGGAGCGCTGGTGGTTTTCTATCTGGGCATGGTTTCTTGGCGGTGTCTCCGTAATCGCCATTGACCTACTGCTGGTCAGCTTTCTGGCACTTTCAAAACCGATTGCATTGAGCCTTGCGGTTGCGCTGGTGGGCTGGATCTATTTTCCACTGCGTCAGTGGCTATGGAGCAAGCTGACTAGACGGCGAGGAAGAACCATTGAGGACTGGCTAGCTCAGGCCATGCCGCCAATGGTTTCTGCTTCACACACCAACCAGCTCGGCAACGCACTTCAGCAGTCGGCCGCCGCTGTATTTAACCCACTGGACATGACCGAAACGGAAGGCCGGCTGGCCAAGCCAACAATCACCGACAATGGGCTTTGCCTGCAGCTACCCAGCCCGGCAGACCATACTGTTTTGCGGTTGCATCATGCGGATCAGGGCGCCCGACTTTTTACCGCCCGCGACATTGAAGCCGGCTCGCTGATTCTGCAATTGTATCGTTTGGTGGCAGAGTCGTTGAGCGCTCATGAAATGGGTGTACGCAGCGAGCGCGATCGCATCCGTCAGGATATCCATGATGATCTGGGCGCCAAACTGCTCACCCTGTTACACCGCAGCAACTCCGCTGACGAACAGAAACTGGTACGGGATGCCATTCGCGATCTGCGTGATCTGCTTAGCACCATGGAGACTCTTGCACTATCACTGGACGAGGCAGCCTTGCAGTGGGAGCAGGAAGCACGCCAACGTTGCGACGCCGGCGGTGTATCACTGGAGTGGCACTCTTCGCTGGTATCTCTGGACACAGAGATTGATCAACGACGTATCGCTGACCTGACCAGAATTATCCGCGAGGCGGTTAGCAACGCACTGCGCCATGCCTCCCCATCAGTGATCCGAATCAAGGTCTCGGAACGGGAGGACTCGCTGGCAATATCAGTGGAAAATGACGGTCTCGGCCAGGATAGAGAGAGCACTCATGAGGGGCGCGGGATTGGCATTATCAAACAACGGGCCACACGCCTTGGTGGCGTGGCGGGAGTAGGTGCTCAGCAGGGCCTGTGGTGGGTCAACGTGCGCGTGCCGCTGGATGGCAATGACAGAGCGGGAGACTCCCTCCCGCTCTGATTGCGCGCATTTCAGACGGCGTGTTCGAGAAGCTCTGGACGGTTTAGCATACGTGCCAACTTTTCCAGCCCCTGCTGACGTAACTGACTGCTATCTTTTTTCGACGGGTGAAAATCACGCTTGAAGTAGGCCAAGTAAGACGGCCCCAGACGACGCAACCAGCCCGGCTTGCCCAGCAACCAGTTGAAGCCTTTCATTACCGAGCGAAAATCCGTCTTGTCATCCATCTCCGCACGCAGCTGGAAGTAATGGAAAATGGTGAAGCCAACGAACTCCACAGTGGTGACCGCCATCTCGCTGGTACGGGTCCAGTAGCTACCCACCTGATCCTGATAGACATCAAACGCCACCGCCTTGTGCTCGCTCTCTTCAACGGCATGCCACAACCAGAGGGGCAACATGCGCTGGTCCATGCCTTCGAGAAATTCAGGCCGTTCCAGAATCAGCTCGGCGAGCATGGCGGTGAAATGTTCCAAGGCACAGGTCTTGGCAAGCTGCCGTTCCGGCGATAACACCTTACTCTGCATCTTCAGACCATTAAGAACAAAATCAGATACCTTGCCGGTAGGCACGCCGCGCTCTTCCATAAAGGCATTGAAGACTTCGTGCTCATTGCCATGGTGCGCCTCCTGACCAATAAAGCCCTTTACCTGCTCCTTGAGCTGCGGGTCTGTGAGGTTTTTCTGGAAGTGGCGCACGGAGCGAACGAAGAAACGCTCGCCCTCAGGAAAAGTGCAGGACAGCGCAGTCAGCAGCAGGGTCTTGAACTGATCGCCCCCGAACCAGTACCGCTCAATGCCTGGGTCGAATTGGAAATCCATCTTACGCGGCTGGATATCACTTTTATTGGTACGGCGCATGGCTGTCTGGGCGCGGGCATTCATTGGCGTACTCCTGTGGCTGATCCGCAATACCCAAAGTATGGGCCGTCACTGAGCAGACATTCAGGGCATTTTGTGCCAATCCGGAACAGCTGTTCCAGAAATTCTGGCTTTTAAGAGCAGACTTCCCGGCGTTAGCGCAAGTCCCACCGCACGAAAATCAAAATCCTTCCTGCTTGAGATAGCGCGGCGCACTTTCCCGGACGCGCTGCAGGGTTAGTTGCCACAGCAAATCACGCAACGGCGCACTGTCCTTAGCCTTGCCCTCCCGAATCCGTGCGGCGAGAAGCCGAGATAGCTGAACATGACTACCTGACTCAGCCAACAATTCCGCCAGCAGTGCCTGTTCCTGCTGTTCAGCCTGACTGCCATTGACCAACTGACGACGGGCAATGCCAATAGCATTCAAAGCCATACGCAGGGCGTACTGCTGACCGGCCGGAACAGACGGCAGCACCTCATCACGCAGCAGCACAGTCACCGTATCAAGCAGATTAATTCCATCCGGTTGAATGCGCATAGTTCTAACCCTCCAGCCCGGTCATACGCAGGATATGTAATTCCAGTTCGGGAACGATATGCGCGGTTAAAGCCAACTCCAGGGATGGCTCCGCTGCGGACAAATGTCTTTCACCCTGCTTGATGGCGATCATTGCCCAGCGCAGGTGGGCAAAGACTTCCCAGTAATACACTTGCTCAGCGGTAAGCTTACGACCCGACACTTCCTGATATCCGGCAAACAGATCGTCGCGGTGGCCAATGCCGCCCACCGCATACTCATCACCTTGCTGACCGAAACGCCAGCAACGGGCGCATAGCCAGCCCAGATCTTCCAAAGGCTGCGACCAACCGGTGAACTCCCAGTCCAGTACAGCGGTGAGGCCGCTTTCATCCACCATATAGTTGCCAGTGCGGAAATCGCGATGCACCAGGCACAACGGCTCCTGCTCCGGCATGTTTTCCTGCAGCCAGTTCAAGCCCCACTCGAGCGCCGGAAAAGCACTGTGATACTGATCTAGAAAAGAGCGTGCGTTATTGATGAACTCGCAGGCCGGATGGACCTCCGGCAAGGGCAGAAAATCCAGGTCATCACGGGGCGGTTTAATGGCGTGAATGCTAGCCAGCTCACGTCCCAGTTGGCGGGTCAGTGCGGGGCGGTCTTTTGCCAGAGACAGATCACGCACCAGCTTGTGCCCCGCTGCAGTGCCGCCAGCACGACGCATGATAAAAAAATCACGGCCAAGCACCGCCGGATCACCCAGCCAAAGTGGGCCAGGCACGGTGACACCATTGGCAAAGGCAGCTTTCAGCAGGGCGAACTCCTGCTGTCGGGACAAACTGTCGGATACCGATGAGGGAGCATCGCAGCGAATTACAGCAGCAATGACTTCATCACCCAGATCAATGTCTGCCGCCCAGTTTTCCTGAATGGCACCACCGGAAAGCGCCCGCACATTACTGATCTGTACAGGCTTTCCGGTTTTTACGCCAAGCCAATCGGCAATGGCTTTGTGCTCCTCTGCCTGCATTACACGCCCCAGTGGAAGAAGTCTGCCTTCTCCTTCAAGTAGGCGCGCGACAACACCATTTTGTGGATCTCACTGGCACCATCGACAAGCCGGGCCTGCCTCGCATAACGATAAATCCATTCAAGCAAAGTATCTTTTGAGTAGCCGCGAGCGCCACATAACTGAATAGCAGTATCCGCCGCCTTGTGAAGCGTATCAGCCACGTGAATCTTGGCGATGGAAATATCGGTGCGGGCAAAGTCCCCCTGATCAAGCTTCCAGGCAGCCTGCATGGTCAGCAGACGGCCAATCTGGATGTCCTTGGCCACATCGCCGAGCATCCATTGCACACCTTCATGTTCGGATAGAGTGGTGCCAAAGCTCATGCGCTTTTCCACATAGCCAGCGGCTTCTTCCATGCAACGTTTCGCCAATCCCAGCCAGCGCATACAGTGCGTCAAGCGTGCGGTGCCAAGACGAATCTGGGTGACCTTAAGACCATCACCAATGTTCAGCAATCGCTGGCTGTCCGGGATCACCAGACCATCAAACTTGAGCTCGCAGTGACCGCCATGCTCTTCCGGCCCCATGATCCCAATACGCCGGACAACTTCCCAGCCAGGCTGATCCGCATCAAACAGAAAGGCAGTCAGCCCCTTGCGAGGGTCATCAGACGTTTTCGCGATCAGAATAAAAATCTGCGCCCCTTCAGCTCCCGTGATAAACCATTTGCGCCCACGAATAATCCAGTTATCCCCCTCACGGGTGGCGCTGGTATAGGTCAGCGACGGATCGGAGCCACAACCACCATCCGGCTCGGTCATGGCAAAAGCAGAACGCATCTTGCCGTCAATAATGGGCTGCAACCAGCGGGCTTTCTGCTGTTCAGAAAGAATCTTGTTAAGCACGATCATGTTGCCATCATCCGGCGGTGCGCAGTTAAACGCTACCGGGCCGAATGGCGAGCGCGCCGCTTCTTCATACAGGGCCGCCATGCCCACCACACCCACATCAAGGCCGCCATACTCTTTGGGCACCTGAAAACCCCATAGACCCGCCGCTTTTGCCTTCACTCGCAATGCTGCGACCACATCTTCGCTGAGGTTTTCGTGCTCGTCGAAGTTGCTCTTGTCTTGCTCCAGCGGGATAACTTCGCTGACAACAAATTCGCGTACTTTTAGTCGCAGTTCTTCAATATTTTGCGGCAGCGAAAAATCCATCATGTTCTCCTTACAACGACGAGCACAGGTGGCCGCCATCAACAGCAATAATTGAACCGCTCATATAGGCAGAGGCATCGGAAGCAAGCATCAGCAGCGGGCCGCTCATTTCCTGCATCTCACCAGTACGACGCATTGGCACACGCTTGATCTGGCTTATACCGGCCTCAGTTTCCAGCCAGTCGCTGTTGATCTCGGTACGAAAGAATCCCGGGCAAATAGCATTGCAGCGAATGCTGTGACGAGCGTAATCAAGGGCAATGGATTTGGTCAGCTGGATCACCGCCGCTTTCGAGGCAACGTAGGCGGGCAACTGGGCGCCCACACGCAGACCAAGAATCGAAGAAATATTGATCAGGTTGCCGGGGCGGTTATCCCGGCGCCACTGGCGAATAGCAAACTTGCTCACTGCCCAGACACCTTTCAGGTCGGTATCGACAACCGCGTCCCAGTCTTCCTCATCCAGACCGTCACAGGTGCCAACACGATTGATGCCCGCATTGTTGATCGCCACATCAATCTCCGGCATGGCGCTGAAAGCCTCTTCAACACTGGCATGACTGGACACGTCCATAGGCAGAACCACGGCATGACGACCCAGCGCCCGGACCGCTGCCGCAGTTTCCTCCAGCTTCTCCACCCGCCGGGCTGCCAGCACCACATCCGCGCCGGCGCCGGCCAGCACCTTGGCGAAATGAGCACCAAAGCCGCTGGAAGCACCAGTAATTAGCACGCGTTTGCCACTCAGGGAGAACAGGTTATCAGTCATCACAGGGCCCTCAAGGTCAGAGACGGTCCGCACCGCGGACTCATAGAGGGCCGACGTTAAAGGACGCTCCCGCCGGCAACAAGGACGGAATCGCTCAGTACTCCGGACGCTGGTGTCAGCGGCTGGCCTTGAGCTGGTATCATGGCGGCCCGCTGAAGGAACCCCCGCTGTGAGCCGCCTTAATCCCCGTCAACAGGAAGCCGTTAACTGGACCGATGGACCGCTATTGGTGCTGGCCGGCGCCGGCTCGGGCAAAACCAGTGTGATCACCCAGAAGATTGCTTCGCTGATTCAGGAACGCGGCATGCAGGCGCGTCATATTGCCGCAGTGACCTTTACCAACAAAGCGGCCCGGGAGATGAAGGAGCGGGTGCTGAAGCTGGTGGCCCGTGAAGACGCCCGCGGCCTGATTGTCTCCACCTTCCATAATCTTGGCCTGCGCATCCTGAAAACCGAAATGGCCGCGGTCAAGCTACGCAGCGGCTTTTCCATTCTTGATCAGTCCGACAGCCGTGAACTGATGCGCGAGCTACTGCATCGCGGCGAGTCCGAGCGCGACGCCCAGGCGGTGGAGTTTTTCCAAAGCAAAATCTCACAGTGGAAAAATGATCTGGTGACCCCGGAGCAGGCCATGTCCGGCGCCGACTCGGAAGAGCTACAGCGTGCCGCTATTACCTACGGCGAATACAACCGCATGCTGCGCGCCTGTAATGCAGTCGACTTTGATGACCTGATCCTGCTGCCGGTGTTGCTGTTTCGTGAGCAGCCGCGAATTCTGGAGAAGTGGCGCAACCGCATCCGCTATCTGCTGGTGGACGAGTATCAAGATACCAACGGCTGTCAGTACGAGCTAGTCAAGCAGTTGGTAGAACCGCTCAACAAGTTCACCGTGGTGGGAGACGACGATCAGTCGATCTATGCCTGGCGCGGCGCAAAGCCGGAGAACCTGGCTCAGTTGCAAACCGACTTTCCTGATCTGAAAGTGATCAAGCTGGAGCAAAACTATCGCTCCACCGGGCGCATTCTCAAGGCCGCCAACGCGGTGATTGCCAACAACCCGCACGTTTTCGAAAAGTCACTATGGTCGGATTATGGCTACGGCGATCCGATCCGGGTGATGTCCCTGCGCGACGAAGAAGCGGAGACCGAATGGATTGCCGGCGATATCATCCATAAACGTCTGACCAAAGCGTTGAAGTGGAAGGATTTTGCCGTGCTTTATCGGGGTAATTTCCAGTCTCGCTTGCTGGAGATGAAGTTCCAGACCATGCAGGTACCGTACAAGGTATCTGGTGGACAAAGCTTCTTTGCCCGCACCGAGATCAAGGATCTGATGTGTTATCTGCGCCTACTGGTTAATCCGGATGACGACAACGCCTTTCTGCGCATTATCAACACACCACGCCGTGAGATCGGCCCGGCAACGCTAGAAAAGTTGGCCAATTGGTCGGTCAAGCGTGGCCAAGGCATGTATCACGTGTGTGACGATCTGGCCCTGGACGAAGCACTTGGCGGCAAAGCGGCGGCGCGACTGCGGGAGTTCAAAAGCTGGCTGGACCACAAACGCCAATACTGTTTTAGCGATAACAGCCTGCAGGCAGTAAAAGAACTGATCAGCGATATGGATTATGAAGGCTGGCTTATTACTCAGGCCAGTAGCCCGCGTATCGGTGAAAAGAAAGTCGAGAATGTCGGCCAACTGGTGGCCAGTATTGAACGCATGCTTAACAGGCAGGAAGAGGAGGATGACAGTTCCGACCTTGAGGCTGTTATCCGCAAACTTGTTTTAATCGACATGCTGGAGCAGCAAGAGGAAGAAGATGATTCCGATCGCGTGCAAATGCTTACCTTGCATGCCGCCAAGGGTCTGGAATATCCCCATGTCTATATGATGGGTGTGGAAGAAGAGCTGCTGCCACACCGAACCAGTATTGAAGAAGACAGTATTACCGAGGAACGCCGGCTGATGTACGTCGGCATTACCCGGGCCCGCGAAAACCTGACCATGACACATGCACTGTCACGTAAACAATATGGTGAGCGTATCGATACCGCGCGCAGTCGTTTCGTAGAAGAAATGCCTGCAGACGATATCGATTTTCAGGGAGAAGGTGTACAGGTAGACGAATCGAAGACCGAGCAAGTAGCAGAAGACACTCTGGCAGCGATCAAAGCCATGCTCAATCGCTAGCACCAGCTTTAAAGAGCACCAATAAGAAAGGGCGCCGTAGCGCCCTTTTTTATTTCGCCGAAATTAGCGACTTTGACTAACCATGTATTCCACAGCCGCCTTGATCTCATCATCAGAGCAATCCATGCACATGCCTTTCGGCGGCATGGCGTTGAAGCCCTCGATGGAATGTTTCACCAGCGTGGCCATGCCCTGACCAATACGCGGCGCCCAGGCCGCCTTATCACCAACTTTCGGCGCACCAGCAGCGCCGGTAGCATGACAGGCCATGCAGGCACCGTTGTAAACCGCATCACCGGCACGGGGACCAGCAGCCACTTCAACCGCAGCGGGACCACCACAGTCTTCACCCTCTACACAGACCGTGCCCACCGGGCTAAGGCGCTCGGCAATAGCGCGATCACTGAACGTGGAACGCTCACCCAGCGGGTACGGGGAGATTTCCTTGGTGCTCTTGGCCATTACGACGCCGGACGCCAAAAGGGCGGACAGGGCTGCAGTTACAATCAGCTTTTTCACGGTAGTTACCTCTCTATGCCTGGATCGGCCGGGGCCGTAGTCGGGCGGCATTATACCCACGCCGCGTATGGATTACAGCTCATCCAACACCAGAGCCGGTAAAGCGAGAGTGAAACGGCTGCCTTCACCCGGCTGGCTGGCCAACAGCATACGGCCACCATGGCGACTGGCCACCAGCCCGACAAAGCGCAGGCCAAGCCCTTTGCCATCTTCCTGCAGCTGGCTAAACAGTTGTGACTGACGGTTCGGTGCAATACCCGCACCGCGGTCGCGCACCTCGCAACATACCTCACCGTTGTCCAGATATAGCCGCACGTCCACGGAACTACCCGGCACGCTGTGGCGCACCGCGTTGCTAAGCAAATTGACAAGAAGCCGGGTCAGCAGCTCATGATTGCCTCGCACCCAGACCTGATCTTCATCACGGTAATCCACCCGAATGGCTACCTCCGCCACCTCGGCCTGCTCATGCAGTTGCTCCACGGCACTTTCCACCACCGACAGCATGTCCAGATCAATCATGTCGATCTGCAGCATGGACTCCAGCCGAATAAGTTGCAGGAACTGTTCGGCCACGCCCAGATTACGACGGGCATGAACATCAAGCTGGTCAAGGAAATCCGGCAAACGGGTACCGCCCGGGCTCTGACGCATTTTCTCTGTTAGCGCCAGAATAGAAATCATCGGTGAACGCAGATCGTGGGACAGGAAGTGGAGCAACTCCGCGCGGGTTCGGCGTACCCGCACCAGTGCTGTGATATCGCTGATCTGCAGGGCAATCACCTGACCAATCTGGCCACCGGCATCGACCCGACTGAGCGCCAGTAGCAGGGACTCACCATGACGCCCTGGCAGCTCAACTTCGACCCTCCCCTGCGCCATGGCGGAGGCCAGCAAATCGCTCCAATGGCTATCATCCAACCTCAGGTCGCGGGCCAGATCGAGCAAATGCCAGCCGCTCAGGGAGCGCCCCTGTAACCCCAGCACATCGAGTAGTCGGGTGTTGGCCAACAGCACCTCGCCGCAGGCGTCCGCCAGCAACACTCCCTGATCCAGTTTCGTCAGAGCGGCGTGCAGGGCCCGAGTCAGGCCACGCTGACGGCGCTCGGCACCGCTAATACT
Organism: Alcanivoracaceae bacterium; assembly: GCA_029210325.1. Taxonomy (GTDB): domain Bacteria; phylum Pseudomonadota; class Gammaproteobacteria; order Pseudomonadales; family Alcanivoracaceae; genus PGZG01. The sequence continues at coordinate 187,135 of JARGPU010000001.1, forward strand.
GTCCACCAACCCAGCCACTGAACGCAGCGCCGCTGCCCGAGTCGGTGCCGGCGCCGACACTCTGGCGAGCATGGCGTGCACCGTTGTCTCCATTTGCTGGGCCAACTGGGGGCTACGCCACAGTACGCTCAGCTCAAGCCGATCATTGCCGCGATTGAACAGGTAATGACTGGCCGACTGACCTTGCCAGCTGGTGTCTTCCACTGGCTCGCCGCCAGTTAGCAGGCTGCCAGCGGTGGCACGATTTTCCAGCCGCCAGGCACGCACCGGCAGCGCCCCCAACATGCGTAGCAACGGCGCGGTGTCGGCGGGCTGCATCAAACGGCCACTATGCTCGCCGGGGCGCATCATCTGCCTGACCATGCGCTGCAGATAATCGAAACTGTATTCAAGCCGCCGCCACGTCCACAGCGGCCCTGCGGCAAGCACGGTGGCTATTGTCGCCGCCGGCGACCACCAGATTTCGCTACGCAGCAAAACCATGCATAACACCAATGCCGCCACCAGCAGCGCGCCGATCAAAGGCAGCCCCCAGCCCGGCCGACAAAATGGCAGCAGCAGGGGCGCCAGCGAAGCAATCAGTACGCTTATCAGCACACTGACCAGCGGAGAGGCATCGCTGATCAGTTGATCACCCAGCAGGCCATCCAGCACCCGCGCATGAATCTCCACTCCCGGTACCAGCAGGTCTCCATAACGGGGCGTTTTGAAGCTGTCCCCCAGCCCTTCTGCGGTGACGCCGATCAGCGCTATACGCCCCTCAAGCAGTTCCGCCGGCACCCTGCCGTCGATTAAATCCACCGCAGAAACTCGTGGATACTCGCCCTGACTGAATGGGATACGCCGGGGGTACTCGCGAATATTCAGTCTGGCGCCGCTGTCGCCACGCTCACGCCGCTGGTACTGGTAAGCCATTAAAGGCGCCTCGTCCTCCAGCAGGGCCAGACCGATATGTGGCCAAAATGCCTGCCCAACGCCGGAGCGCAACCATAGGCTGCGCACCACGCCATCGCTGTCCATGGCCAGATCAACATGGCCGAGCCGATGGGCCACTTCAGCAAATTCACGCCAAGGCAGCCCTTCAACAGTCTGGCCGCCGCGCAACTGCTCAACATGCACCGGCAGATAGACACGACCATGTCTGGCCAGCGCCTCGGCCAGCAACCGATCGCTATCAGGTCGGGCGGCGTCAGGCCCAGAGATCAGGAAGTCCGCCAGCACCGCGCGGGCACCATAGTTATGCAGTTGGTTCACAAGCGCCGCATGGACAGCGCGATCCCACGGCCAGGGACCAATCTGGCGCAGGCTGAATTCATCAATGGCAACGATAAGAATGTCGGGGTGTGGTTCCGCCGAAAGAGTCCCGGACAGGCTGTCATAGAGCCGCCGATCAAGAGAAGACAGGGCGCCACTGCCTGCCAGTATCGCGCAAAGCAGCCCGAGCAGGACGGTAATCGTCAGATGCTCTAGGTGAAAACGGAACAACAGGCGACGCAATAGCAGATCGGCCACAATCGGAGTCCTTTCCCGGCTCGGATAACACCTTTATGTAGTCCGAACCGGGAACAGAATGCAACGATAGAATGCCAGATATCAGTTCGCCACGGCCTCCAGACGGTAACCATGCTGGTATACCGTTTTGATTCGATAGCCGTTTTCCGGCCGAATATGCAGGCTGCGGCGGATACGGCTGACATGGACATCCACGGTGCGCGACTCAATCGGCGTCATGATGCCCCAGACTTTTTCCAGTAAATGGCCGCGCGACAGCAGCTTGCCCACGTTCTGGAACAGGTAACAGGCCAGCTCGAAGTCCTTGTCTGTCAGCTTGACCACTGCCCCCTCAACGGAAATAGTGCGGCGACCACGGTCGACCTGCCATGGGCCCAGGCTGAAGCTGTCTTCCTGATGGGAGTCTTCAATACCTGCACGACGGCCCAGCGCAGCAATGCGGGCCAGCAATTCAGCCTGTTTGACAGGCTTGACCATGTAATCGTCGGCCCCCTTGCCCAATGCCCCGACAATGGACGCCTCGTCGTCTCGCTGGGTTGCGAATAGCACTGGCACCCGATCGCCCGCGCCGCGGACTTCTTCAAGCACACTGACACCGGACATATCCGGCACTTCCCAATCAAGCAGCAGCAAATCAAAGCTGTCACGGCGCAACAACGTCATTAACTCACGGCCGTTGCTACAGTGGGAACAGGAATGCCCTGCACCGGTCAGCCAATGGCGGACCAGTTCGGCCTGAGCGGGATCATCTTCCAGATACGCTATTCTCAATCGACTCTCCATGACCGGGCAGATAGCAAGGCCAGCCCTCAGCGAAGAGTAGCCAAATGACCAATCAGTCGCTGGAAAAAATTGTAAAATGGAAACGCCTTTAAGTCTCCAGCGGACAGATGGGCAGCATTTTTGCCGTGCCGGTGGACGCTATGAAGGCAAAGCCGCTATCATTCGCGGCCCGGCTACCTGCCGGGTCTTGCAAAACGATGATTTCCGCACCCGTAGCTCAGCTGGATAGAGTACTGCCCTCCGAAGGCAGGGGTCACAGGTTCGAATCCTGTCGGGTGCGCCATTCAAACAGCGGTTTAGCTGTTTCGCTTCAAATAGCCTTCCGCCAACTGCCGCAGCCGCTCACGGCCAAAGCTGGGATCGTGTCCAGCGTGGACAATGTTCGCTGGCAAATCGAGTAGCCGCTGCATGGTTCGACAGTAGTCCTGAATATCAGATTCGGGGAAACCATCCAGCAGTGGCCCACCATAAACAGCATCACCGGAAAACAGGGTACCGCTCGCCGCTTCCCACAGGCCGATACTGCCCGGTGAATGACCGGGCAGATGCAGCACCTCGAAGCAGCGATCACCCAGATCAATCATCTGACCTGCCTGCAGCGGCAATCGTGGCGCCTGTTACAAGCATTAGACGGCCCTCTGCCATGGAGGCTTAGCCTCATTTAAGTCAAAGAAATCAGGTTGAAGAAATCGCCAGTTTTTCGCCGCTGCCCAGCGGGTTAGCATGGGCCAATGACCTGCCCCCTTTGCCACGACAATGACAGCACCCACTTCGCCAACGTTGACGATCGCGACTACTTTCGCTGCCGCCGCTGTCAGCTGACCTTTCTCACTCCTGAGCAACGGCCGGATGCGGCGGCCGAGCGGGCCCACTACAACCTGCACGAAAATGACCCTGCTGACCCACGCTACCGTGACTGGCTGGCTCAACTCGCCACGCCACTTGATAAGCAGCTGGCCGCTCCATCAAAAGGGCTCGACTATGGCTGCGGACCTGGGCCGGCGCTAGCGCAGATGATGCAAGAACGGGGCCATAGCATGGCTGTTTATGATCCGATTTTTGCTCCGGACACTAGCGTACTGCATCAACAGTATGACTTTGTCACTTGCACAGAAGTGGTGGAACACTTCCATCAGCCCGCACGAGAGTTCGAACTACTTACAAGTCTACTCACACCACGTGGTGTACTGGCCATCATGACCAGTCTGCTGGATGAGGGTGTTGATTTTTACAAATGGCACTATCGACGGGACCCAACTCACGTTTGCTTCTACCGACGGGAAACCTTTGTCTGGATTGCGAAGCATTACCACATGAACACGCCCGATGTGATTGGCAGTTCAGTGGTATTTCTGGGCCATAAAAAAACCGCCACATAAATGGCGGTTTTTTAATGTGCAAACTCCAATCAGGCTAGATCACTGCCCTATGATGACTCCTCCAACCGACTCTTTTTCGAAAAGAGCAGTGCCATAATAAGACTCTGTGTTGTAGTTGTATGAAACACCACCAACCAGCGCCTCAGCCTGAGCGCCGGCAAAAGTGCCAGTCAAAGAAGCAAACGGCAGCTGATCAATAGCGTTATTCAAGCCGATCCCACTCGGCCCATAAAGGTCAGACAAAGATCCGCTGCCTGCCATCACGGTACCGCTTATATCCAGCTCAACATTGATGCCGCCGCTAAACAGATTGTCAAAATCCACCTCGACGAAAGAGCCGCTCAATACTGCAAGGTCCGCTGTGGCGCCATTCACTTCTGCCAGCGGCGTGCCACCAACAAAATTGTACTGGTAGACCCCGGTCAGGCCGATCGACTGCACCATAGTTTCTGACAATGGCGTGCTGGCCACCATGTAATGCCAGTCGGAAAGCGGCGTACTGGCATTTTCAAAGTCATCAACTACGTCATAGTTGGCTTTGTCCCAGATACCCCAATAAACCTCCGTGGCAATCCCACTGGCGGGGTCGCCGGGAGAGTTATATATAACAATACCATCCTGCTGATCCGGGGATGCACTGCCACCCGTGGCAGTATAGGTTGTACTGAACTCACCAAAAATCAACTCATCCGCAAACACGCCGTTGCCATTTTCGTCGATCCCCATGTCAAAAAAATCTGGAATGGTAGTGACTTGTGCAAAGCCATCAGAGAGGATCGAAACACCGCCAAAAATCCTCGCTGGTATCAGCTCGCCCTGAAACGCAAGGGTGCCGTAATAGGACAGGGAGTTTTCGAAGTCATCAATGGTCAGCGCACTAATAATACCCTCCGCCTCCTGCCCTACGAAGCTGCCGCCAATGATGCCCGACAGTGACGAAAAGCCGCTCACGGGGCTCAGATACATGCCGGCGTTATAAAAGACGTCTATATCATTGGTACCAACCAGACGAGCTATACCGGAACCATTATCAACACTGATATCAACGGCCATCTCAAGAGTACCGAAATCGACGGTGATACGGCCCTTATCAACCGTTGCCATGGCCGAACTGGGCAGACCACTGCTGCTATCCATCGCATTCAACTCGGTGCCGCCGACATAGTTATAAGCATAGCGGCCGGTCAACCCCAGCGCTGCAAGCTCGCTGCTACCACTTTCCAGGGCATTGTCGGCGAACATATAGTGCCAAATACCTGTGTCGGTGAGGGATGAACCAATATCGTCAAAAGCCTCAAAGTTGCCTGCCGTCCAAAACCCCCAATGCACTTGGGCCGCCATACCTTCGACGCCCTGGATTTGCAGGTACTGGGTGCCACTAACTGTGCCTGTGCCAGAAAGATCATAGGGAACCGCGGTCTCCCCGTTCTGCGCATCAAGGGTCATGGCATCGACATAACGGCCCGCGTCTTCGCCAGTCCAGGACAGGTTACCTGACAGGGCCCGGCCGCCTTTGCCACCAAATGCGCCCACACCGGATACGGTGCCGGAGAACGGCACCGGTGTTTCACTTTCAGCATCTCCAAGGTTATCGACAATTTGATCCTGCTCATCTTCAATTAAATCGCGAACAGTGAGACCATCGGCATCGTCGCCTCCCAGGCCAGCAAGCGCCTCCGACTGGAACAATTCAGCCAGCTCCGGGGCCAGCTCTGGTGTAGATTTTGGACCGGCAACACGCACAACCTGACCAGGCGTGACGATCCTCGAGCCTGCTTCGTTGCTGACCTCTACCTGACCTTCCTCAAGATAAACATAAGTACCCGGCTGCAGACTGGGAAATTCCGCCAAGCCTTCTTCCGGCACATGAATAACCTGATAGGTGGTACCACGAATACCGATAGTGGCCACAGAAGTGCCTTGAGAAACGTTGCCTGGGTAACGAGCGCCGATGGCGCCGGTCACCGATCGCATCCAACCGCTAATTAGCCGGCCCGCTTGCTCATAGACGTCTGCTTCTTCATCAAAACGCTGACGCTGAATATGGTAATCGGAACTGCTGCGTAGCGCGGTCAGCGCACCATCAGTCATACGCAGCTGGGCAATACTATTATTACCCGTTATTACCCGATCGCCTTCATGGAACACCGAACCGGTACCGGCACCACGGGAAGAGTCGCTTGCATCAACAATCGACACCGTGCCGCGAGCAAAAAGAATGCGTCCTGCTTCTGTTGCAGCATGGAGCGGCAGTGACACTAGCCAGAGCAACAATACCGGCAGAGAAAAGTTGAAAAAACGCTTGGCATTCATGATGAACCTCCGTGTCAGAAGTAACGTGTCAAAGACACGCTGCCACTGGTTTGATCAAAGGTGTAAGTGGTGATATTCGAGTCCTGATTACGGTATTGCACGCGCGCACGCAAATTCCAGACACGCTGGAAGGTTTTGTCCCAGTTAAGTCCGATCAGAACGCGATCATCCTTGCGGACCTTGTCGAGCGGTGCTACCGCGCCATAGATTTTCGTGTATTCCGAATGTGAAAAACTCACATCCCCGACCAGCCTCTCGGAGGGGCGGTACATCCATGCCGCCGAGCCAGTGAGCGAGGCGCGGAGTGTGTCCCCTCCCGGACGAACGTCATTTTTGGCCGCTTCGTACTCAATGGCCACATCGCCACTAAGCTGCCAAGATGGGGTGAGGCGATGGCGGATGCCTGCGCGGATGCGGGACATCAAGTTATCGTACTGGTCATTTTCAAACTGCATGTTGCGCAGGCCGAGCGTAAGTAGAGTTCGAGTCTCCGCGCTACGCTGATGACGCCACTCTGCATCCGCGCCAAAATAGGTGTAGTAGTGTTCGCCATCCAGCTGCAGATACCCCACGTCTCCGCCTACAGCCACTTCACGCTGGCCATCCAGGTCACGACTCCACTCTGCACGGCCACCAATAAAGTTCTGATCAAACTGGCTAGCATCTTTGTTTATATTTTCATGGCCATCAAAACGCTTGGCTTGAGTATTTGCTGAAAAGGTCAGGCGCTGATTCGCGGGCCTATCGATTTGCTGGCGTACTCCTGCAGCGATCTGAGCATAAGGCGCTGCTATCTCGTCAACATTTACAAGCGCAAAGCCGAAATCCTTCGGGTAACTCCCCGCGTTATCGTCAAAGCCAGCTTCCGCAGTAACGAAGGCAATCCGCTTTTTCAGACGACGGGCCTCATCTGCCAGACCAAGCTGCTGGCGCAACTGGGCAATCTGCTCGCGAGCCGCTGGCGGCGGGTTCTGCCCATCCAGAATATCCAACTCCCGGCGAGCCGCTTCACCCAGATTCAGGCGCGCATAGGCCGTCGCCAACTCAAGGCGAGCGGCGGCATGGCTCGGCTTCTGTGCCAGCACCCGCTCCAACGCGAACATTGCTCGGCCAAATTTACCGGCCCGGTTGGCCGCCAGGCCCAGCCAGTAATCGAACTGGATATCGCCCGCATACTGGGCTTCCTCAGCCTGCAGGGCAGCATAGGCCGCTTCGGCATTGCCTGCGGCGAGTTCATTTTTTGCGGCGGAGATCAGTGCGCTCGGGTCAGCCAATGCTGCCTGTACGGAAAAAGCAGCGGCTATTAGTGACGAGACGAGAAAACGGAGAAACGGTCGGTTCACAATCATGGCTTCCTGCCCTGCAGGTTCGGTTTTCGGAGCCACTAATATAGACCTCCATGCCCGGCACTGAAACACCCGGGGGGAGATCCAGCAAAAAGCCTGCCATCTAGTTGGACAATCGGCCCGGGGTCGGAGTCCCCTAGGCCGAGGCCGATCAGTCGGTGTCCTGCAAGCTCAGTCCACGGGTGGACGAATCCAGAGAAGTCGCATCGGTTTCCGCACCCAGCTTGATCATCAGGCGCAGGTCGTTGGGCGAGTCGGCGTGCAAAATAGCATCTTCGTAGGTGATCTCGCCGGCCGCATAGAGGTCATACAGGCACTGATCAAAGGTCTGCATGCCCAAATCACGGGAGCGACGCATCAGCTCCTTGATCAGGTGCACCTCGCCCTTGCGGATATGGTCCTGCACCAGCGGCGTATTCAGCAGCACTTCAATAGCCGCGCGGCGGCCCTTGCCATCCGGGGTCGGAATCAGCTGCTGCGCAACAATTCCCTTCAGGTTCAATGACATATCCATCCACAGCTGATCGTGACGATCCGCCGGGAAAAAGTGAATGATGCGATCCAGCGCCTGGTTAGCGTTGTTGGCATGCAGGGTCGCCAGCGCCAAGTGGCCGGTTTCAGCGAAGGCCAGAGCATAATCCATGACCTCCCGTGAACGGACCTCACCGATCAGGATCACATCCGGGGCCTGACGCAGGGTGTTTTTCAGCGCCACTTCGAAGTTTTCCGTATCCAGCCCCACTTCGCGCTGGGTAACAATGCAGCCGGCATGCTGGTGAATAAATTCGATCGGATCCTCAATGGTGATGATGTGGCCTTTGGAATTCTTATTACGATAGCCAATCATCGCTGCCAGCGAAGTGGATTTACCGGTGCCGGTAGCGCCCACAAAGATCACCAGACCACGCTTGGTCATGGCCAGCTCTTTGATGATCGGCGGCAGACGCAAGTCGTCCACTGAGGGAATCTTAACCTCGATGCGACGTAGCACCATGCCAACCAGATTTCGTTGATAAAACGCCGACACCCGGAAGCGGCCGATGCCACGGGCAGAAATCGCGAAGTTACATTCCTTTGATTCAAGAAACTCCTTACGCTGCTTCTCGGTCATCACACCAAAAACAATATCCCGGGTCATATCCGGGGTCAGTGCGGTCTTGGTCACCGGCACCACCTTGCCGTTAATCTTCATGGATGGCGGCACACCGGCGGTGATAAACAGATCCGAGCCACCCTTTTGCACCATGACCTTGAGAAGATCTTCAAATTCCATTGTCTTGCCCTGCTCTCAGTGGATCAGTATCAGAAATTTTCCGGGGTTTTTGCTTTTTCACGGGCGACTTCCCGGGACACCACACCTTTTTGCACCAGGTTCTGCAAACACTGATCCAGCGTTTGCATACCAATGGCTGCGCCGGTCTGGATTGCTGAGTACATCTGCGCCACTTTATCTTCACGAATCAGGTTACGGATCGCCGGGGTGCCAATCATGATTTCATGGGCTGCCACCCGGCCACCGCCATTCTTCTTCAGCAGAGACTGGGAAATAACCGCCTGCAGCGACTCTGACAACATGGAACGCACCATGGACTTCTCTTCTGCCGGAAACACGTCTACTACCCGGTCAATGGTTTTTGCGGCGCTGGTGGTGTGCAGCGTACCGAATACCAAGTGCCCCGTTTCCGCGGCGGTTAACGCCAGCCGAATGGTTTCCAGATCTCGCATCTCGCCCACCAGAATAATATCCGGATCTTCCCGCAGCGCTGAACGCAATGCTTCAGCAAAACCAAGCGTATCGCGATGCACTTCACGCTGGTTAACCAGGCACTTTTTCGATTCGTGAACGAATTCAATGGGGTCCTCAATGGTCAGGATGTGTTCGTAACGAGTGTTGTTAATGTAATCGATCATCGCCGCCAGAGTAGTCGACTTACCCGAGCCGGTTGGCCCGGTTACCAACACAATACCGCGCGGCGTTTCGGAAATTTTCTGGAACACCTTGCCCATGCCCAAATCTTCCATCGATAACACTTTCGAAGGAATGGTCCGGAACACCGCGCCGGCGCCGCGGTTCTGGTTAAATGCGTTAACCCGGAAACGAGCCACGCCAGGCACTTCAAAGGAAAAGTCGGTTTCAAGAAATTCCTCGAAATCCTTACGCTGCTTGTCGTTCATGATGTCGTAAATGAGCGAGTGGACTTCCTTGTGCTCAAGCGCCGGTAAATTGATGCGCCGGACGTCGCCGTCAACCCGGATCATGGGGGGCAGACCTGCCGACAAGTGAAGGTCAGAGGCACCATTTTTGGCACTAAAGGCAAGCAGTTCGGTAATATCCATGGCGACCCCGGGAAAATATAAAGTAGTTGAAGGGGCAACCTGATTTGCCCCTTTGTTATTATCCGCCGGCGACTCACTCACACCATCGCCCGAGAGGCTAAAGGTACCCCGTCACCATGGGCCATTCAATAAGCGCTACACTTGCAGGCCGCTTCCAGCGCGTCGGCGAGCAACTTGAAGCCGCCTGCCTGGAAGCCGGCCGGCCTGCCAGTGACGTGTCCCTGATTGCGGTCAGCAAGACCCGGCCCGCCGACGAAGTGGCTGCTCTGGCCGATCTGGGCCAACGAGATTTTGCTGAAAACTACCTGCAGGAAGCCCTCGACAAGATCAGCATTCTGGCTGAGCGGGGTTTGACCTGGCACTTTATCGGCCCGATCCAGACCAACAAGACCCGCGATATCGCCGCCAATTTCGACTGGGTTCACTCAGTTGACCGGGACAAGGTGGCAAGGCGTCTTAATGACCAGCGGCCGCCGGATCTGCCCCCGCTGAACGTCTGCATTCAATTAAATATAGACAGTGAAGACAGTAAGTCCGGGGTCAGCCCCAAACAGGTTGCGGCGCTTGCGCAGCTGATAGCAGGCTTGCCGAGGCTGCGCCTGCGCGGCCTGATGGCCATTCCCCGGGCAGATGCAGAGGATCGCGGCCGAGCCGCCTTTCGCCGACTTGCCATGACACTGTCATCTGTCGGCAATACAATGTCCGGCCTTGATACGCTCTCCATGGGCATGAGCGACGACTTTGATGTCGCCATTGCCGAGGGCGCCACCCATATTCGTATTGGCACCGCCCTGTTCGGGCCGCGCCCCGCCAAACCCTGAGGACAATCCAGATGGCACAGCAGATCATCGGCTTTATCGGCGCCGGCAATATGGCTACTAGCCTGGTCGGCGGCATGATCAGCAAGGGTATCCGCCCGGCACGTATCTGGATGAGCGACGTCAGCCAGGACCGATTGGACGAACTGTCACGCCAGCATAACGTCCATGTCAGCACCGAAAATGAAGAGATTGCCCGGCGGGTCGATGTACTGGTGCTGGCGGTAAAGCCCCAGGTAATGGAGGCGGTTTGTCTGGCCCTAAAAGCCGCATTGGGAGATCGCCAGCCGCTGATCATCTCTATCGCCGCTGGGGTTACCGTGGGCAACTTGAAAGGCTGGCTGGGTGATCTGCCCGTGGTGCGCTGCATGCCCAATACGCCAGCCTTGGTACAGGCCGGCGCCACTGGCCTATACGCTGATCCTTCCGTGTCCGCCGAGCAAAAAGAACTTGCAGGTCAAATACTTGCCAGCGTTGGCCTGACCTTCTGGTTTGATCAAGAACAGTCACTGGATGCGGTCACCGCCGTGTCCGGCTCGGGCCCTGCTTATTTCTTCCTGATGATGGAAAGCATGATCGAAGCCGCCCGCAAACTCGGCCTGGACGAGCGCACCGCCCGACAACTGGTGCTGCAGACCGCCTGGGGCGCATCCCAGCTTGCCATCGCCAGCGAATCCGGCCCGGACGTACTGCGCCAGCAGGTCACCTCCCCCGGCGGCACCACCGCAGCGGCTCTGGATGTGTTTGAGAGCGGCGGCTTCCGAGCGCTGGTAGACAACGCCTTGGCCGCTGCCCGGCGCCGCTCCGAGGAACTGGCGGGCTAAAAGGAACTGGCCGGCTGATCTGCTATCATCGCCGCCATCGTTTTTCAGGAGTCAGTCCATGAATCCGCAGGGTGCACTGCATTTACTGATCAGCTTTGTCTTCGATCTGTATATTTTCCTGATGCTGACCCGCTTTTTACTGCAGCTGGTCAGAGCCGACTTCTATAACCCTCTGTCCCAGTTCGTGGTCAAAGCCACCAATCCACTGCTGATGCCGCTACGCAGGCTGGTGCCAGGCTATGCCGGGGTCGATGTGGCCGCGCTACTGCTGGTTTTGGCTCTGGTGCTGGTTAAACTGCTTCTACTGACCATGCTGGTGTACGGCTCGGTGCGGGTATCGCCGCTGGCGCTGCTGGTGGCCACGGTTACCGAGCTGGCGCGCACCCTGCTTAACTACCTGTTCTGGGCAATTATCCTGCGTATCGTCCTTAGTTGGGTGTCACCAGATCCACGCAACCCGGTAACGCTTGTGGTGGCCCAGCTAACCGAGCCGGTGATGGCCCCGGCACGCAAGCTACTACCACCGATGGGCGGGCTGGATCTGAGCCCCATCCTGATCCTGCTTGCCATTCAGCTGATTCAGGCCTTCTTCCGGCTTTGACTGCGATCCGCCGTCAGGCTGATGACTGGCTGCTGGACTGCTGGCTACAGCCACGGGGCGGCCGCGATGCCATTATCGGCCTGCATGGCGATGCCCTGAAAATCCGCATTGGCGCAGCGCCGGTGGATGGCGCCGCCAACCAGGCCCTGATCCGTTTTATTGCCGCCGAGTTCGGCGTCAGCCAATCCTGCGTGATTCTGGAGAGCGGCCAAACCAGCCGTCGCAAGAGGCTAAGGGTGTGCAACACCACCGCCCTGCCCGCCTCCCTGGCCGGATTCATTGCAGGCGCCTGACCCCGCCTTTAGACTTGCCGATCATTTTCTGATTGCAGAGCCATGCCAGACATCATTCCAGCCGACAGCGTAGGTCTGGTTACTCCAACCACCCTGCATTTCGATCAGCCACTTGAACTTGAGTGTGGCCGGCGGCTTGATGCCTATGAGCTGGTCTACGAAACCTATGGCAGCCTGAATGCGGCCCGCTCCAATGCGGTGCTGATTTGTCATGCCCTGTCCGGACATCACCATGCGGCGGGCTACTACAGCATGGACGACAAGCGTCCCGGCTGGTGGGACAACGCCATTGGCCCCGGCAAAGCCATTGATACCAACCGCTTCTTTGTTGTCTCTCTAAACAATATTGGTGGCTGCCACGGTTCCACCGGCCCCTCTTCAATCAATCCGGCCAATGGCCAGCCCTGGGGGCCTGATTTTCCAATGGTGACAGTGCGCGACTGGGTCAGCAGCCAGACTCGGCTGGCCGATGCACTTGGCATCCAGCAATGGGCCGCAGTAATCGGCGGCAGCCTTGGCGGCATGCAGGCCCTGCAGTGGTCCATTGATTATCCGGATCGACTCCGCCACGCGGTGGTTATCGCCTCGGCTCCGAAGCTGTCGGCGCAAAATATCGCTTTCAATGAGGTTGCCCGTCAGTCGATTCTTACCGATCCAAACTTCCACGGCGGTCGTTACTACCTGCACGACACCTATCCCCGTCAGGGTCTGATTCTGGCGCGCATGGTTGGCCATATCACCTATCTCAGCGATGACGCCATGCGCGCCAAGTTTGGTCGAGATTTACGCGCCGGAAAATTTCATTTTGGCTTTGACGTGGAGTTTCAGGTGGAGTCTTATCTGCGCCATCAGGGTGAAACTTTTTCCCGCAACTTCGACGCCAATACCTATCTTCTGATGACCAAGGCGCTGGACTATTACGATCCATCGCGAGATTTTGATAACGATCTTGAGGCGGCTTTACGTCAGACTGAATGTCGTTTTCTGGTGATGTCCTTTACCAGTGATTGGCGTTTTTCACCTCAGCGCTCGGAGGAAATCGTTAACGCTCTGGTGCGCATAGCGCGTGACGTCAGTTACGCTGAAATTGATACCGACAAAGGTCATGATGCCTTTCTTGTCGACATCCCCGAATACCTGAAGCTGTTCAGCGCTTATATGCGCCGTGTCAGCATCGAGGTGCAAGATGCTGCGTCCTGATCTACAGATTATTCGCACCTGGATTCCAGATGGCACCCGGGTGCTTGATCTGGGCTGCGGCAGTGGCGCCCTGCTCGCCAATCTGCGCGACACCAAGGGCGTGCAGGGTTATGGTCTGGAGATTGATCAGGACAACATTGCCGCCTGTTTTGAGAGCGGTGTTAACGTGATCGAGCAGGATATTGATGAAGGACTGGGCAACATTCAGGATAAACGTTTTGATTATGTGTTGATGACACAGGCCCTGCAGGCCGTGCATAGGCCGGATCTGGTTTTGTCGGAAATGTTGCGAGTCGGCCATGAGGCGATTGTAACTTTCCCTAATTTCGGTCATTGGCGTGTGCGCGGCTATCTTTTCTTCAAGGGCCGCATGCCGGTATCCCCCACCCTGCCCCATCAGTGGTACAACTCACCGAATATTCATCTTTGTACGGTGCGAGATTTTGAAGCCCATTGTCGCGAGCAGGGTTATCGGATTCTGCAGTCGATGGTGGTTGACCGGCATCATGAGGCTGGGGTGATGACGCGCTTTTTGCCCAATCTTTTTGGGGAAATTGCACTGTTTCGGGTAGCTCGGTAAGGAGCCTAGGTTGGGGAGTGGCTCCACCGGCGGAAGGGATGTTGAGCTTTGCCGGGACGCGCCGTGAACCCATCCATGGGGGCTTGAGTTCGGCATCCATGCCTCACACAGTCCCGGCAAAGCTCAACATCCCTTCCGCCTCGCATTTTGCTATTTCTCAAGCATCTTTTATAAAAGCTTTGCGTGCCTGGAGAGTCGGCTTATGAAGAAAATTGTGCTCGCATCTGGCAACAAGAAAAAGATTGCGGAACTTCAGGATATTCTCAGCCAGTTTGGCATGCAGGTGATTCCACAAACCGAATTTAATGTACCGGGGGCAGAAGAGACTGGCCTGACGTTTGTCGAAAATGCCATTCTCAAGGCCCGCAATGCGGCTCACCACACTGGCTTGCCAGCTATTGCTGATGATTCAGGCATTGAAGTGGATGCACTAAACGGCGCTCCCGGCATTTATTCGGCCCGCTTTTCCGGGGAAGGGGCAACCGATGCGCGCAACAATGCTTTGTTGGTAGAGAAGTTACGTACCGTACCCGAAGCCGAGCGAACGGCTCGTTATCGCGCTGTAATCGTAATGATGCGTCATGCGGATGACCCCACCCCTGTCATCGCCCAAGGCAGCTGGGAAGGGCGGATTGTACTGGAACCGAAAGGCGAGGGCGGCTTTGGCTATGACCCGCATTTTCTGCTGCCAGAGCTGAGCAAGACGGCGGCGGAACTGTCTGCGGCGGAGAAGCATGCGCTCAGCCATCGTGGCAAAGCTATTGCCGAACTGGTGAAGCAACTTTGATTCCTATTGTGACTCCTCTGTCGCTCTACATTCATGTGCCATGGTGCGTGCGCAAGTGTCCGTACTGTGACTTTAATTCCCATGAGCGTGCTGACATTCCAGAGCAGGCCTATCTGGCCGCACTGATTGAAGATATCAGCGGCGATCTGCATCAAGTGGCCGGGCGCCGCATTGAAACCATTTTTATTGGTGGCGGCACACCAAGTTTGATGTCCGGGCAGTTTTATCAAACCTTGCTGGCAGAAATCCGCCAGCGTATCGACATCGCGGCGGATGCGGAAATCACTCTGGAAGCCAATCCTGGCACGCTGGAGCAGGGCAGGTTTGAGGCCTATCGGGCCGCCGGCATCAATCGCCTGTCAATTGGCGTACAGAGTTTCAATGGTCGCCACCTACAGGCACTCGGCCGTATTCATGGCAAGGATGAAGCGATTCACGCCGCAGAGTCAGCCCGTCGGGCGGGCTTCGATAACTTCAATCTTGATCTGATGCATGGTTTGCCGGGGCAGAGCAGGGCACAGGCATTAGCCGATCTGGAGCAGGCCATCGCACTTGGTCCGACTCATTTGAGCTGGTACGAGCTAACTATCGAGCCGAATACCGCCTTCTACAACAACCCACCGGTACAGCCAGACAGTGATGCAATGGCTGATACCGAGGAGGCTGGTTTCGCCCTGCTGGGTCGGCACGGTTTCGAACGCTACGAGATCTCCGCCTTTGCCCAACCGGGACGACGCTGCCGCCATAATCTCAATTACTGGCAGTTTGGCGACTATCTGGGCATCGGCGCCGGCGCCCACGGCAAGCTCACCGATGCCGACGGCCGTATCCAGCGTTACCAGAAAACCCGGCTACCAGAACACTATCTGGCCGGCGGCACGCGCACCCGGCAACAGCGCTGGCTGGAGCCGGACGAGCTGCCGATGGAGTACTTTCTCAATACCCTGCGGCTGATCGAGGGCGCCCCGGCCAGCCTGTTCGAGGCCCGTACCGGGCTGGCGCTGGACTCCCTGTCCGCCACCCTTGAATCCCTTCGAAGCAAGCATTTACTTACCCCTGAGACCTTTAATATTGGCTGTTCGGCGCTAGGCATCCGCCACCTTAACCGAGTGCTGGAGGCCTTCTGACGCCACCCCCCAACGACGGCTTCCCTTATATTTAGCAGGACACTCGTCAGCCGCTTTATTCATCAATCAAGCCGACTCCGCATGTTCTGTCGGGGCATGGCCAAACCAGTTTTTGAAGGCCCGTGAGTACTGGTGAATATCCTGATAACCCAGCAGCAGTGCCGTTTCAGTCACCGACAGCGCGTTATCCCGGGCATAATGCAATGCCAGCGCCATGCGTACGTCGCGGACCAGGGCGGCGTAGCTTGTGCCCTCCGCCTGCAGGCGGCGCTTCAGGGTGGGGAGGCTGGTGGAAAAGATCTGGCACAGGTGTTCGCGCCGGGGTTCGCCCAGGGTTAGCAGCAGCCGGATGGCGCCTCGGCAGCGCTCACTAAAGCTCAGCTGCGGAAACTGCTCAAAAAGCGCCCGCTCATTGCTGGTGACGGTGGCCAGATAATCACTGACGTCCGCCACCGTACGGCTGCTATTGCTATACACCAGCTCATTACGTGACGACTGGAATTCCGGGGTGACACCAAAGTGCTCTTGATAGCGCCTGCCGGTTATCTCATTGCCCGACTGGGTCAGTCGCAGCGCCACCGGCTTTTCTTTTACCAGACGGGTGAAGGCACGGTGCACTGAGATCAACACGCCATCGGTTTGGTGGTGGCTGACAATCTCCGAGAACGGTTCTACTGCCAGCCGGTAATGGTCGCGGGTCACCTGACAGTGCAGATCGGCCACTTGGGAATGAATATGCATGTAACGCTCCAGCAGCCGGATCACCATCAGTGGGTGCTGGCGCATGGGCTGACGGCCGGCGCCCAGCTGAGCGTCAATGGTATCAAGCAAAGCCAGACTGGAATCTGTCAGGCTAGCGATCAACTCCAAACCCAGACAGGGGTCGTCGAGGATCTCCGCCACGCGGCGGATGTTGCGCGAGTTGGACTCCAGGCAGATACGCCCGTTAGTCGATGGCGGGGCCAGTTCAATGGCGGCGAGCAGTGCCGGCAGCTTGTCCATCAGGTCATGACGCAGCAGGTACTGGCGCAGGGCGGCGAGGTTGTTCATCACCACATTGCCGTGTACTGATCGGTTCATGGTTTCAACGTCCGGGGCTGTCGATACATAGGCCTGATGCCAATGACGCTAACGCGACCACGACTAAGGGGAACGGTCTGCGCGGGACAATCTCGCAAACCGTTCCCTGCTATCAGCGCAGTCGGGCGCAGGCATCACCGAGCCGTTTGCCGGCGGTAGACAACCAGCCCCGATTCAGCGCCGACTCGGCACCATTGAGGGAGCTGCTGATCAGCCATGCCTGCCAGTAGCCGACTTCCCAGCGGCTGCGTGCATCGGCCAGTCCTTCGCGGGCCTGGCGGATCAGACGCTGTGTATCGCGTATCTCTGCATCAAGGCCCGTCGATGTCGACACCAGTCGGTAGCGGTTGGCATTGTGAATGCGCTTTTCCGCCTGGCAGGACGCGTCACGGGCGATCAAGTTGAAGCGCCGGGTGACACCATATTTGGTCACACCACCCTCAAGCGGTCTCACCACCTGGTTGACCATGGCATCAACGACGGCATCCAGAGTGGGAGACAGGTCTGGCAGCAGGAAGTCCGGCGTCTTCACCAGTGTGCGGAGAATAGCGCGGCGCAGCGGCGAGCTACCCATGATGATGGTGCCGTCCGGTGCCGTGTACATGGCGCCGATGTTTTCTTCCAGCGCAGGCGTGGCGTTGATCCAGGCGCCCGTACCCCGATCATACAAACCGTTGTTCAGGGCCAGTGGCAGGCCCAGCTTGAAGCCGTTCAGGTTCAGCACCAGACCGTAACCGGAATGGATCATGACGCCGTTCTGGGCGATGGTGGCCAGATCCAGATTGAAGGCGCGAATCTCCACCATCGGGCCGGGCAGTTCCGTGCCAAGCCGCGCTTCCAGCACGCGACGAGCGCCCCGCAGAATGGTGTCGGCGGCGGTGCGCGCAAGGCCGGTATGGAAGCTGCGGTCCAGATCCGCCTGCCAGATCACCTCGGCGCCATCCCGACGGCTGTTTTCCTGAATTTTGTAGATGGTGGTAAGGGTGGGGTAGTAGATCTCGGCACCCACTTCCGACGACACCGCCAGTGACGCTACCGCGGCTTCGCCCACATCTACGCGCCAGACTTCCTGACACTGGCGATTGAAGGCCAGAGCCGCGCCAAAGTTGTCGGTGGTATAGACGCGCTCGCCATCGGCACTGACCGCCGGAGTGGAGGTGGTACCGCCATCAAAGGGTGCCTTGCAAACAATATTGAATGCCAGCTGGTCGCCGCTGCGCAGCAGGTCGATACGGTACAGCGCGCCTTTTTCCGACAGACCGTCGCCGGGATTGCTGTCGTTCTCATCAAGATCGGTGGAGGCCACCCAAAGGGCCTGGCTATTCGGATCAACGCTGATCTGGTTGCCGATCACCGCGCCACCGCCGAGCACCGCCAGTATGGGGGTAATGCCGAGCGCCTCGTCAAACTCAATGCCACTCTCTCGTATGGTCTGGCCCAGCAGGCCGAACAGATAATCAACCACGCGACTGGTCAGCTCTGGTGGCAGGTTGCCGCCAGAGAGCACGTTATCGCCGCCGGTGGCCGGCGAGCCCGGCATCAGCAGCGCGCCGATTTGCTTTCCGGTGGCACGATCAAAGGCCATCAGGTCACCGCTGATATCCGCCACCACCACGGCGTCCGCGGCCGGATGATAGGTGATGCCGAAGGTGCGGTGCGGCTTGTCCAGCTCACTGGCCAGTTGCGCGCCGTCATTTGTTGCCAGAGCGGCGCTAATGGACGCCGGGCGGGTAGGGGTGCTCCAGATCAGCCGCCCGGTGTCATCCACCGCCCAGGCACGAGTGAACGACGCCCCGTAGCCCACATCGCGGCCGCTGGCGGGATCACGCAGGACCAGCGTGGCGCTGCCGCTGCCATAGGTGGCCGGCAGCGCGGTGCTGCCAAAGTAGGTGCTGCCCAGTTGCCGGTCGGTGACAGTAAAGCGACGCTGGCCCTGTGGTGACAGCTTGATCATCAGGTTCTTGCTGCCATCGGCATTGGTGGTGGGCACCGCCGGCATAAACCAGCTGCTGCCATCGGCGCCAAACGCCGGACTCTCGGTAACAAAGGCGTTGCTCTCTGCGTTCCAGGTTTGTTCGAACACCGGTGCAAAGACGATCGGCACTTCATCAGTGGAGCGCACGCCTCCATGGATGGTGTAGAAGCGATCCAGTGACGGCAGCACCGGGTTATTCATTTCCTCGTCGGAGGCGATCCGCGAGCCCTGTGGAGCCCAGTCGGTTAGCGCCGGGCTGCTGGTGCTGCGGGTGAGACGGTCACCCAGGGCGGCATGGGCCGGCGTCAGAGTGGCCAGACTGGCGATGGCGGTGAGCAGTGCAGACAGCAAAAGACGGCTGCGCATGGGAGATTCCCTCTTGTTGTTTTGTTTGATCGCGGGGGAATCTTGTCAAGCACAGCGGCGTCGCGATTTGGCAAAATGGCTCATCGCGTCGATTTCAGTAAAAGGCATGAGGTCGCCACGCGGGCGGCACCTTTACTCTGCGTGGCAGTCAGGATTGATTAACGAAAGCATGGCCAAGCACGTTTACCAGGCGGATCACGTGCATGGCCATGGAGGACGAGGCGCTCTCGGCGAAAGCGCTTACCGCCACCTACCTGGGATTCTGAATAAAGAAATCGATCAGCTTGCGCCCGGTTTCCATGTTGGCGTAGCAGGTGAGCCAGTTGTTGTAGTCAGTGGTCGGGTGGCAGTGGCCGAACATGGGCAGGGTACTGCCGCTGTGGCGGATGGTTTCCATGACCGTACCGTTAACGGTAAAGCGCATATGGTGGTGACGGCCCTTGCGCTGCAGCCCGCCCCAAGTGAAGACCCAGTTGGGCTTCGCATAACCGGGATCATTGACGATGGCACGGCTGACCACTCCACTCATCGCTTTGACTTTCGCTTCCGCATCGGCAATCGCGGTGGGGTGACCCGAGTCATCATCGCCGGACAGGATCAGGATCGGCTTATCCAAAGCGCAGCGGAAATCCTGACCGCCCATGGCATAGCTGGCAAACAGGTCGCGCAGGCCCAGCTCACAGTAGATGGCGTTGACGGTATTGCCGCCGCGGGAGAAGCCGTACATATGGGTGCGCCGGCGATCCACCTTATAAACGTCATACATGTGCTGGGTGAAGTGGGCGATATTCGGCACCTCGTTGTAGTACGCGCCACCAGCAAAGGAATCGGTATCGATAATCTTGTAGCGATCAAACACGTCGGTCAGGTTGGGCTGCACCACAATAAAGGGCGTTGGCGCACCGTAGCGGGTGGCGGTCCAGCCGAACTGGCGCAGCTTGGTGCCGGAATTTTCCACGTTCGCATTCATGGACATGCCATGGTTATCGAAGATCAACCCGCAACCACCTTTCTCACAGCCTGGCGGCACGGTGACGGTGTAAACCACGTCGATGTTGTCGACCACGCATTTAACGTTGATGGAGCCGATCCGGCCGAACCAGGATTCCGTGGAGACAGCCTTACCCAACGGGCAGGACTTGGTGGCCAGCGGCTGGTTATCAATCAGTGGCAGGTAGGCACTGGCGGTCGAACTCACGCCAGCCATGATCAATGTGACCAGCAGTAGCATTAACTTATTCATAGTCCCTCCGTTTATTATTTTTCAGGCTTGCGGGGCAAATATGGAACGAAGGTGCAACAATAAGAGGACATGCTCCACATTTGCGGTCAAAAAGCACCCAATTTGAGCCAGTAGCCTGCTATGCCTTTTTCAACATCCCAGCGAAGCTTTAAAGCTTTGTAAAACCACAGCCTCGAACCTTGCTCATTTTCTGAACCGGATTCAGAATCGTTCTCCCTTAAGCTAGCGCTGACCTGTTCATGGCCATTCAGGACCGCAAGGAACGCCAGCTCGCCGACCGCGAGCAACTGTTCCTCGACGCCGCCCGACAGCAGATCTGTCAGGACGGGCTACTTAGCCTGCAGATGGCCAAGGTTGCCCGCGCCTGCGACTATGCCACCGGCACCCTGTATCAGCATTTTTCCTCGAAAGAGGACCTATTGGTTTCTATATGTAGCGATCTTGTCGATAAAAGAGTCGAAATATTCAATCGGCTGGTGGCTTGGGAGGCGCCCACCCGGGAACGCATCTTCGGCATCGCCGTGGGCGATATCATCTTTGCCCATCACTATCCGGAACACTTCCGCCTTGCCCAGTTCGTGTTTACCGAAGTGGTCTGGCAGGCCGCCTCCACCAGACGCCGCCAGCAGCTGCTGGAAGCCAGCAAGCCAATGGGCGATGCGGTGCAACGCATTATTGAAGCCGCCGTCGAGGCCGGCGATCTGGACCCTCGCGGACGCCCCCTGCTGGAGATGACCCTGGGCCAGTGGACCATGACGCTGGGCATGCACAATCTGGTTCACGCCGAAGGGGTACTGGAGCTATATAACCTGAGCGACCCATACCGAATGTTGCTGCGGCAGTTAAACGCTCTGCTGAACGGCCTTGGCTGGCAACCCGAGCAAGATCCATTTGATGAAGTGGCACTTGAAGCACTGGTGCAACGTATCAAGCGCGCAGTGTTTGCCGACCTGTGCCATGACTGCGATGAATAATTACTGGCAATTATCGAGAAGTTTTTCAAATAGGAGTTCCTATGAGTAAGCGCATGATCATCATGCTGGTCGCCTGTGTCGTTGTGTTCGGCCTGGTGTTTGGACTTAAAGGCGTGCTGAACTTTGGCATGAACCAGTTCTTCGACAACATGCCCATGCCAGCGGCCACCATCACTGCCACTGAGGCTGTTTCGGATGAGTGGGTGCTAGCGCTGGATGCGGTCGGCACAGTACGCGCCGTCAATGGTGTTGAGGTGACTACTCAGGTGGCCGGTGAAGTGGAAAAAATTCACTTCAGCTCTGGCGACGAAGTAGAGGAGGGTGCGGTACTGGTATCACTGGATGCGCGCACCGACAGCGCCCAGTTGAAGGCACTGGAGGCCGCCGCCCGACTTGCAGAGCAGGAATACGAGCGCTTTCAAACTCTATTCAAGCAGGGTTCCATTTCTCGCTCAGAACTGGACCGCCGGCAAAGTGAACGTGATCAGGCCATTGCTACCGCCAATGCACAGCGCGAGCGTGTCGCGCAAAAAACTCTGCGCGCGCCTTTTAGTGGCAAGCTCGGCATCCGTCAGGTTGACCTTGGCCAATATCTGAATCCGGGCAATGCGGTAGTTACACTGCAGCAGCTTGATCCCATCTATGTGAACTTTTCTCTGCCAGAGCGTGACCAGGCGCTGCTACAGCCTGGCCTTGCCGTACGCGCCAGCCTCAGCGCCATGCCAGACGAGCTTTTCGAGGGAGAAATTTCTGCCATCGAGCCGGGCGTTGATTCGGCCACCCGCAACTTCAATGTACAGGCCTCCTTCAGCAATGAAGAACAGAAGCTGCGCCCGGGCATGTTCGCCCGCATCAGCATTCGTCTGGCTGACTCGGAAGAGGTTGTGGTAGTGCCGCGCACTGCAATTCAGTACGCACCTTATGGCAACTCGGTGTATGTGATCACGGAACAACAAAGCGAAGCCGTAGATGAGGAAAGCGAGGCGCAGGCGGAAGGCGATGCAACTGCCAGGGATCCTACTCTAATCGTTAAACGACGCTTTGTTAAAACCGGCAGCGAGCGAGGTGATCTGGTTGCCGTAACCGAGGGCCTGCAAGCGGGCGAGCGGGTGGCTACCAGCGGCCTGCTGAAACTACGTAACGATGCCACGGTAATCATCAACAACAAGATTGAGCCGTCGTCTGAAATCGATCCACGTCCTGACAACTCCTGAGGTCGGGTATGAACTTTACTGAAATTTTTATTCGCAAACCGGTACTGGCCTCAGTGGTCAGTCTGGTGATTCTGTTGCTGGGCTTGCGCGCCGCGACGGAACTGAACGTGCGCCAGTATCCACAGCTGCAGAATGCGGTGGTCACGGTGACTACCGTATATGTGGGTGCAGACGCCAGCCTTATGCAGGGCTTTATCACCACACCACTGGAGCAGGAAATCGCCAGCGCCGATGGCATTGATTACCTGACTTCAACATCTGTCCAGGGTGCGTCGGTGATTCAGGCGTTTATTCGTCTGGACTACGACCCCAACGAAGCACTGACCCAGATTGTTGCCAAAGTGAACAAGATGCGCAGTCAGCTGCCGCAGGAATCTGAGTCGCCAACGGTAGAACTGGCCATCGGCGACACGCTGTCTGCCATGTACCTGTCGTTCTCTTCGGATGTGCTGAATAACAGCCAGATCACTGATTATCTGGTGCGAGTGGTGCAACCAAAGCTGACCACGGTGGCGGGGGTCCAACGGGCCCAGATTCTTGGCGATCGCACCTTTGCCATGCGTGTCTGGCTGCAGCCGGATCGGATGGCGGCTCTTGGCATCACTCCTAGCGATGTGTATGGCGCGCTGCAAGCCAACAACGTGCTATCCGCCGTGGGCAGCACCAAAGGCAGCATGATTGGGGTTGATCTGACCGCTGCCACCGACTTGAGTAGTGCAGAGGAATTCCGTCAACTGGTGGTGCGTGCCAACGAAGGCGCCATCGTGCGACTGGCCGATGTTGCCGAGATCGAGCTGGGCTCGGAGTCCTACGCCACATCGGTTTCCTTTAATGGCCGAAAAGCCACATTTATGGGTATCAACGTTGCTCCCGATGCCAATGCGCTGGATGTAATCGGTGCCGTGCGCGGTGTTCTTGAAAGTGATGTTTTCCCGCAGTTGCCACAGGGCCTTACCGGCGATATTCCCTACGACAGCACTGGCTACATTCAGGATTCCATTGATGAGGTAATCAAAACCATCATCGAAGCAATCATCATTGTGATCATCGTGATTTACGGCTTCCTCGGCTCAGTGCGCTCAGTGCTGATTCCCACCGTAGCGGTGCCACTGTCGATGATTGGCGCACTGTTCCTGATGTTGCTAATGGGCTTCTCCATCAACCTGCTGACTCTTCTGGCAATGGTATTGGCCATCGGCATCGTCGTAGATGACGCGATTATCGTGTTGGAAAATATTCACCGTCATATCGAAGACGGCATGGAGCCCATGGACGCTGCCATCCGTGGTGCCCGTGAACTAGCCTGGCCCGTAGTCGCCATGACCACCACCCTGGTGGCGGTATACCTGCCCATCGGTTTTCTTGGCGGCCTGACTGGCACGCTGTTTGTCGAGTTCGCCTTTTCACTGGCCGGCGCTGTACTGCTATCCGGTGTGATTGCGCTGACCCTGTCGCCGATGATGTGCGCCAAATTGCTTAAGGCCCACCCACAAGGGGAAGGTAAAACCGGCATTGAGGCGTGGCTGGACGAAAAGTTCACCGCTCTGCAGCACAGCTATCAGCGCAAGCTGCACAGCGCTCTGGATGAAAAGCAGGTCATGCTGGCATTCGGTGGCATTGTTCTGGCGAGCTGCTACTTCCTGTTTGTGTCCACACCAAACGAACTCGAGCCACAGGAAGATCAGGGTTTCGTGCTGGCCATCGCCCAAGGTGATCCGGGCATGACGCTGGATTACCTGGAAACCTATACCAGCGAGATGAACACCATTGCTGACGACCTTCCCGAAGTGGAGAACCTGTTTCTGCTAAATGGTATCGGTGGCGCTGGCGCTGCGACTAACAGTGCATTTGCCGGCTTTGTGTTGAACTCATGGAATGAACGGGATCGCAATACCATGTCGGTACAGCAATCAATCGATAAGCAATTATCCCAGATTGCCGGCATCCAGTTGTTCAGCTTCGTCCCGCCATCGTTACCCAGCGCCGGCGGCGGCCCACCGGTGCAGTTTATTATCGGATCGACTGAGTCCGCCGAGAATCTGATCGAGCTGGCAGATGAAGTGCTGATGCGAGCCTACCAAAGTCGCAAGTTTATCTTCATCGACAAGGACCTGAAGATCGACAAGCCGCGTATGGATGTACTGATTGATCGCGAGAAGGCGGCGCTACTAGGTGTCAGCATGCAGCAGATCGGTATCGAGCTGGGCGCCATGCTATCCGGCGGCTTTGCCAATCGCTTTGCTCTGGAGAACCGTTCCTACAAAGTGATCCCTCAGGTACAGCGCAGTGACCGGCTGACTGCTTCGCAGTTAGAGCAGTATTACATCCGCACTGCGGCCGGCGAGCTTATTCCGTTATCGACCATCGTTAGCTTGCGAGAAATGGTGGAGCCGCAGCAGCTGAAGCGATTCCAGCAGTTGAATGCTGTCACCCTGTCAGGGGTGCCACGCCCGGGGGTTACTCTGGGCGATGCACTTGAGGTACTTGATCAAGCCGCCGCCGAAGTATTGCCACCGGGATACTCGGTTGATTACGCCGGTCAGGCACGCCAGTTGAAGACCGAAGGCGGCGGCCTGGTGCTGACATTCTTCTTTGCACTGGTGATCATCTATCTGGTGTTGGCTGCCCAGTTCGAATCATGGCGCGACCCACTTATCATGCTGGTCACGGTACCGATGTCTGTCTGTGGTGCCATGCTGGCGCTGAACGTAGTCGCCATCATCAACGGTATCGGCGGCATGGTAGCCGGTATGACCGGCGGGCAGTTCGAGCCATTCCCCGGCGCCAGTATGAATATTTATACTCAGGTGGGTCTGGTGACACTGATCGGGGTCATTTCCAAGCACGGCATCCTGATCGTGGAATTTGCCAACAAGCTTCAAGAAGAGGGAAGAAGCAGGCGTGAGGCAATCGAAGAGGCTTCGTCCATTCGTCTGCGCCCGGTATTGATGACCACTGCGGCGCTGGTATTGGCGATGATCCCACTGCTGATTGCCACCGGGCCAGGTAATGGCGCGAGGTTCGCAATGGGTCTGGTGGTATCCACCGGCATGACCATTGGTACCGCCTTTACTCTGTTTATTGTTCCTGCGGTGTATATGTATATTGGCCGCGACCTTCAGGCGACAAATAATGCATCGGTAGCAACCGCGCACTGAAGCGCTCTGGAAATCGGACAAAATGGATGTAACTGAAGTCAGGGCCGGGCGGCGAGAGTGGATTGCTCTCGCCGTTCTGGTTTTACCGACCATTCTTCTGGCGCTGGATATGACTGTGCTGCATCTTGCCGTGCCCCACATCAGCGCCGACCTCAAGCCAACCAGCTCGCAACTGCTGTGGATACTGGATATCTACGGCTTTATGATCGGCGGCTTTCTGATCACCATGGGCACACTGGGTGATCGCATCGGCCGACGCAAGTTGCTGATGATTGGCGCTATGCTGTTTGGCATCGCCTCGGTGATGGCGGCATTTTCCGACACGGCAAATATGCTCATCATTACCCGGGCGTTGCTTGGCATTGCTGGCGCCACCTTGATGCCATCAACGCTCTCGCTGATTCGCAATATGTTTCATGATTCGGGCGAACGAACACGAGCCATTTCCGTTTGGATGACAGGCTTTATGGTGGGTACTGCCATCGGCCCATTGGTGGGTGGCGCCATGCTGGAGTTTTTCTGGTGGGGCTCGGTGTTTCTGCTTGGCGTGCCGGTAATGCTTGTTCTGCTAATCAGCGGGCCGTTGCTGTTGCCTGAATTTAAAGACGAGAATGCCGGCCGTCTTGATCTGTTCAGCGCACTGTTGGCAGTGACCATGATTCTGGCAGTGATCTACGGGCTCAAGGATATGGCACGCAATGGCCTCAGCCTGAGCGCCATTGCTATCGCCGCCGGCGGATTAGTTATCGGCTTTTTGTTTGCCCGACGCCAACGCAGCTTGGCTGATCCGATGTTTGATCTAAACCTTTTCGCCAACCGCACCTTTACCGTGTCGGTGCTGGCGCTGCTACTGGTAATACTGTCGTTCTCCGGCATCTGGTTGATGATCTTTCAATATTTGCAGGGCGTGATCGGCATGTCACCTTTACATGCCGGGCTACTCGTTCTGCCATCCGCCATGGTGCAAATTGTTGGCGCCATGCTGGTGCCAAATTTGGCGCGGCGGATTCGTCCGGCCACTTTAATTAGCGGCGGACTGTTAATCACCGCTATCGGTATGTTGCTGATGACTCAGGCCGGCGGTGGTTATGCCGCTGCAGTGGTAGTGATTGGTACTATTGCCATGGGCGCCGGCGCCATGCCGATGATGATTCTTGGTACCGATATGGTGGTCAGCTCCGCGCCAGCAGAGAAAGCCGGAGCGGCATCCGCGACCTCGGAAACGGCGGCGGAAATGGGCATGGCACTGGGCATTGCGGTGATCGGCAGCGTCGGTGGATTTGTCTATCGACAGCAAATGCTTGTGTCACTGCCGACGGAGCTGTCCGCTGCAGACCGGGAAAGCGCCGCAGATACACTAGGCGGAGCGCTGGCCGTGGCCGAACAGTTAGGTGAAGCCGGGCAGGGCATCAGCGCTCAGGCCGGTGCGGCCTTTACTCAGGCGCTGCATGTGAATGCCGGGATCAGCGTGGCGATTGTGCTGGTGGCCATGCTGGTGGTGTGGCATTTCCTCCGCCACCTCAAGGTGGCGGCGCACTGAGTCCCTCAATCAAGTCGCCTGACCAGGCCCCGCAGTGCATCTCTGTGACATTATTTTGATGTCAGCCAACCTTGCCGGGCTTCGTTATACGTGTTTTTTAACGGTAAGATTACGCCACATCTCCTGCCCGGTACTTTTCCATGGCTCGCCTGATTCCGCTTGTTTGTCTGCTATCCACTCTTGTTGCTTGCGGCGGTGGCGGCTCCGACTCCGGAGGACAGCCAGCTGATCTGAGGGAGGTCGATCTCTCAGGCACCTGGGTGCAGCTGCAAACGAGAGAGAACTATCTGAAGGAGACAGGCGAGTATCTCTATACCAATACCTACGAAGACATCTGGATTATCAGAGACGATGTTCTGGGCACCGTGGCCAATGGCTGCGAGGGACATGGCATCTATAGGGACCGTTATGTCATCAAGACCGATAAGCATATCTTTATCGGCCCAGGCTATTCTCTCAACCCGGATGGCACACTGGAATATCAAGGGCCTCTTGAAGATGACACCTATGATGAGGACATCCAGTTCAAGGTGAACTAC
Organism: Alcanivoracaceae bacterium; assembly: GCA_029210325.1. Lineage (GTDB taxonomy): Bacteria > Pseudomonadota > Gammaproteobacteria > Pseudomonadales > Alcanivoracaceae > PGZG01. The sequence goes on from JARGPU010000001.1 coordinate 215,124, forward strand.
AAGTTCATACGAATCTCGGTGGACGAAAATACCGACTTTGGCATGGCAAGCTTCAGCGGCGATGCAGACGCTTATGGAGACGCGCACGTGTGTCTTGAACGCCGGCGAATCAGTTATGAGCCCTATGAAGATATCGTTCTTCGAGTTCCCTTTCAGGACGATAGATTCAGCTTCCTGCTGCGGCGCCGGATTGATCTCACCTCCGGGGTTTACACATATTCAGATCAGTACTCAGCAAATGAACTCCTCATTCAGCTGTCCTGTTGGACAGATGAATGCCGTGATGCTGACGCAGACAGCACCACCCCAATCGATGTGGAAGTGACGCTAACCAACGTATCCCCCGAGCGCATCACGGGCAACTTCAGTTTCACCGATAAATATGGCAATCAGAGTGACTACACCGGCGAATTCGACATCTTCCCGCCGCAGGTTCGCGCCGTAGAGGAAGTCATGGGGCACTGAGTCATCAGGCGCTGTTTTCGGCCTCCGCATCCTGTGGCACATAACGATTGATTATACTGGCGGCAATCAGATCACCACTGACGTTCAGCGTGGTACGGCTCATATCCAGAATGCGGTCGACACCGATAATCAGGGCAATGCCCTCCGCCGGAATACCGACTGTGCCGAGCAACATGGAGAGGATCACAATGCCGATCCCCGGCGTACCCGGCGAGCCTATCGACGCCCCCACCGCCAGCACCACTACCAGCAGCAACCCGGACAGACCAACATCCACCTGAAATACCTGGGCAAGGAAAAGCGTGGCGACCACCTGATACAGGGCGGTGCCGGCCATATTGATAGTCGTGCCAAGCGGAATGACGAATCGCGATACACTTTTTTGCACGGCGAACTTCTCTTCCGCAGTTCGCATGGTCAGCGGCATCACCGCTGCAGAACTGGACGTGGAAAATGCCAGCAGCAGTACATCACGACTGTCGCGCAGGAATACCCGTGGTGAGCTGCGGCACCATAGCGCATACAAGGTCAGATAAAATGCGAAGGCAATCAGTAGCCCCAGCAACACTGTAGTGACATAAACACCCATGCCGAGCAAAGCGTCCAGCCCGGTACGTGCTGTCAGCTGCGCCATCAATCCGAAAACCGCCAGCGGCACCAGATACATGGCCCAACGGACTACCACCATGCTGACTTCCTGAACCGCACCAAAAAGATCAATCAAGGGCTGGGCACGCTTTGTCGTCATGGTGGCCAAGGCAATACCGACGAAGATGGCAAATATCACCACCTGCAACATGTTCTGTTCAACGCTGGCCTGCAACGGGTTGGTGGGAATAATGGCAATGATCTGAGCCGGCAGCTCAACCAGCGACGGCGCCTGTGCCTGTGCCTCAGCCACAATTGCGGCTTCCGGCAGCATCGCCGCCGAAATGTATTCGCCTGGCTTGATCAGCAACGCCACCGCCAGACCGATCATGACGGCCACCAGCGTGGTCGCCAGAAAGAACACTGCGGTGCGCCAGCCAATGCTGCGCAGCTCCTGCATGTCACCGCTACTGGTCATACCGAGAATGATCGAGGCAATCACCAGCGGCACCACAATCATCTGCACCAGAGCCAGAAAAAGATAACCGGGCACGGCCAGCCAACTGCCGACCAACTGCGCGGAGACCGGCTCCAGCAAGCCACCGGATGGCCCGATAACGATGCCAGTGACGATGCCGAAAAACATCGCCACAAGCACCTGCAGCCACAATCGGCCACGAACAAAACCACTGAGGCGAAATGCCAGACGGCGGATGGAAGGATGGGTGGAAATTGTTAGCGCGGTCATAGCCTTGCTCCGGATAGCTCCGCAGCAAGGCTACGTCCTGCAAGTCATCCCGGCAAGCGGGGATGACTTGCTCTCAGCAGTGGATCAATTTAGATCAAAACGATCCGCATTCATTACCTTGGTCCAGGCCTTGACGAAGTCCTGAACAAACTTCTCGCGGTTGTCATCCTGAGCGTAGACCTCGGCATAGGCGCGCAGAATCGAGTTGGAACCGAACACCAGATCGACACGGGTAGCAGTCCACTTCACTTTGCCGGATTTGCGTTCGACAATTTCATACAGGTTGCTGCCTTTGGGCTTCCAGCTGTAGGCCATGTCGGTCAGGTTGACGAAGAAGTCATTGCTGAGCACGCCAACGCGATCGGTAAACACGCCGTGCGTTGTGCCACCGTGGTTGGTGCCAAGCACGCGCATACCACCGACCAGTGCGGTCATCTCCGGCGCCGTCAGGCCCATCAACTGGGTGCGATCCAGCAGCATTTCTTCCGGGGTAACTACGTAGTCCTTCATCACCCAGTTGCGATAACCATCATGTAGCGGCTCCAGCGGCTCGAAGGATTCCACATCAGTCATTTCCTGGGTGGTATCACCGCGACCCGGGGCAAACGGCACGCTGATTTTGACGCCGGCATCGTGGGCAGCTTTTTCCACCGCAGCAGTGCCGCCAAGCACGATCAGATCCGCCATGCTGACTTTCTTGCCAAAGCTGGACTGGATACTTTCCAGTGCTTTGAGCACTTTTTGCAGACGAGCCGGTTCGTTGCCTTGCCAGTCTTTCTGCGGTGCCAGACGAATGCGCGCACCATTAGCGCCGCCACGGTAGTCGGAGCCGCGGAAAGTCCGGGCGCTATCCCAGGCGGTGGCCACCAGATCGGCAACAGTCAGGCCGCTGGCGAGAATCTTTGCTTTCAGGTCGGCTACTTCAGCGTCGGTCGGCGTGTACTGCGCCGCCGGCACCGGGTCCTGCCAGATCAGATCCTCTTTCGGCACATCGGCACCGAGATAGCGGCTTTTCGGGCCGAGGTCGCGGTGGGTCAGCTTGAACCAGGCACGGGCAAAGACATCATCGAAATAGGCTGGATCCTTGTGGAAGCGCTCGGAAATCTTGCGGTATTCCGGGTCCATTTTTAGGGCCATATCTGCATCGGTCATCATCGGCTTGCAGCGAATAGACGGGTCTTCCACATCGACTGGCATATCTTCTTCAGCGATATTGACCGGCTCCCACTGCCACGCACCGGCCGGGCTTTTGGTTTTTTGCCACTCATACTTGAACAGCAAATCGAAATAGCCGTTGTCCCATTTGGTCGGATGGGTGGTCCAGGCTCCTTCTACCCCACTGGTAACCGTATCGCGGCCGATGCCACGGGTCTTGTGGTTATTCCAGCCGAGACCCTGCTCCTCGATACCGGCAGCTTCCGGCTCCGGACCAAGATTGGCTGCATCACCGTTACCATGGGCTTTGCCGACAGTGTGACCACCCGCGGTCAGGGCCACGGTTTCTTCATCGTTCATGGCCATGCGAGCAAAGGTGATGCGCATGTCATGCGCGGTCTTGAGGGGATCCGGGTTACCGTCGACGCCTTCCGGGTTCACGTAAATCAGACCCATCATTACCGCCGCCAGCGGGTTAGCCAGATCACGCTCGCCGGAATAGCGGCTGCCTTCACCGCCGGACTTGGCCAGCCACTCCTTCTCCGAACCCCAGTAGGTGTCCTTTTCCGGATGCCAGATATCCTCACGGCCGCCGGCAAAACCAAAGGTTTTGAAGCCCATGGATTCATAGGCCATGTTGCCGGCCAGAATCATCAGGTCTGCCCAGGACAGTTTGTTGCCGTACTTTTTCTTGATCGGCCAGAGCAGGCGACGGCCCTTATCGAGGTTGCCGTTATCCGGCCAGGAATTGATCGGTGCAAAACGCTGGTTGCCCGTGCCCGCGCCACCACGGCCATCGGCGATCCGGTAGGTGCCGGCGGAGTGCCAGGCCAGACGAATCATCAGGCCGCCATAGTGACCCCAGTCCGCCGGCCACCAGTCCTGGCTGTCGGTCATCAATGCCTTGAGGTCTTTTTTGACCGCTTCGAGGTCGAGCTTGTTGAATTCTTCGGCGTAGTTGAAATCGTCGCCGAGCGGGTTGGTCTTGCGATCGTGCTGATGCAGGATGTCCAGATTCAGGGTCTTCGGCCACCACGCCATGTTGTCGTTGCCATTGGCAGTATTGCCACCGTGCATAACCGGGCACTTGCCGCCTGAACCGCTTTGCTTATCCATGATGATGTCTCCGCTTTGTCACTGCCTGTGAATTCTTCTAATGTCGGAGTCCATCTTCTGCCCGGCATAGGGTCCGGTCAACCATAGGAAGTGAGTTTTATATTTATATAATTGATAGCTTTTTGCGATTACGCTGCGTTCAGAGAAACCATATGGCAGGGAGGAGCATGACGGGGGATTATGGATAAGGCGGCCCGACGTCGATTACCGACATCAAACCGCTTTATGGACGGGGTCAAAGGCCCAGATTATCGATCACCTTCAGATTAGCAACCGCCTGGTTCATGGTGTAAAAGTGCAGCCCCGGCGCGCCCATGGCCAACAGACGCTCACACAGTCTGGTAACCACTTCCTCGCCAAAGTCTTTCAATGACGCCTCGTCATGCTGCAGCTCTTCCAGCCTCTTACGAATCCAGCGTGGCACATCGGCACCACAGGAATCTGAAAAGCGCACCAGATTGGCATAGTTGGTGATCGGCATAATCCCCGGCACCACCGGCGCAGTGACACCGCGTTTCTCCAATTGATCCATAAAGAAGCCATAGGCCTCTGCGTTATAGAAATACTGGGTGACACCACTGTTGGCGCCGGCATCAATCTTGCGCTTGAAGTGATCAATGTCATCGCTAAACGAGCGTGCCTGCGGATGCATTTCCGGATAAGCCGCCACCTCCAGATGGAAATGATCGCCGCTGACTTCGCGGATCAATCTGACCAAATCATCTGCGTAGCGCAACTCACTACGGGCATGGCCCATGCCAGAGGGCAGGTCGCCACGCAGGGCAACGATACGACTGATGCCGGCAGTTTTGTACTTCTCAATCAGCTCGACCAGCTCCTCGCGACTCTGGCCGACGCAGGAAAGATGCGGGGCCGTATCGATACCGGCTTCGCGCACTTTCATTACCGTGGTCCAGGTGCGATCACGGGTTGAACCGCCAGCGCCATAGGTCACGGAGAAAAACTCCGGGTTTTTCTTCAGCAGTTTTTGCTGAACATTGATGAGTTTTTCCAACCCTTCATCGGTTTTGGGTGGGAAAAACTCGAAACTGATTTGCGGCTTCATTGTTGTATCTCTTTTGTTCGGGTGCCATTAGCGGGATCGTAGTGAACGAGACGGCTGCACGGTGCAACACCCCTTGCCGGGACACGCACGAGTACGTCCATGTAACTCACCTCCGCCATCCATGGCTCCGATGGTCCCGGCAAGGGGTGTTGCACCGCACAGCCTTACAGCGCCTCTTTCTTCAGCCGATGCAAAAACCGCAAAAGAAAAGTCGCTGTCCCACAGCCAATCAGTACTTGTAGCTGTCCGGCTTGAACGGGCCTTCGACAGTAACGCCGATATAGTCCGCCTGTGCCTCGGTCAGCTTGGTGATCACGCCACCGAAACCTTCCACCATATAACGCGCAACTTCTTCATCAAGGTGCTTGGGCAGCACTTCTACCTTGAGCATTTTCTCTTTGACGATGTCGCTATGGCCGGCGTAGGCCTGATCGAACAAATACATCTGGGCTAGAACCTGGTTGGCAAAAGAGCCGTCCATGATGCGGCTCGGGTGGCCGGTGGCGTTGCCAAGGTTAACCAGGCGACCTTCCGACAGCAGTAACAGGAAGTCATTGGCATCTTTATTGCGCCATACCTTATGCACCTGCGGCTTCACTTCTTCCCACTGCCAGTTCTTGCGCATGTAGGCGGTATCAATTTCGTTGTCGAAGTGGCCGATGTTACAAACCACAGCGCCTTTCTTGATGGCGCGCAACATGCGCTCGTTGCACACATTGACGTTGCCAGTGGTGGTTACCAGCAGATCCGTATTGGCGAACAGCTCGCCATTGATGCAACCTTCGCTACCATCATCGACGCCATTTTTGAATGGGCTAACGATCTCGAAACCGTCCATGCAGGCCTGCATGGCGCAGATTGGATCAATCTCGGTGATCTTGACGATCATGCCTTCCTGGCGCAGCGACTGGGCCGAGCCCTTGCCGACGTCGCCATAGCCAATCACCAGCGCTTTTTTGCCAGACAGCAGATGATCGGTGCCGCGCTTGATGGCGTCATTCAAGGAGTGACGGCAACCGTACTTGTTGTCGTTCTTACTCTTGGTAACGGAATCATTGACGTTGACCGCTGGCACTTTCAGGGTGCCCTTCTTCAGTGCTTCGATCAGACGGTGCACACCGGTAGTGGTTTCTTCAGTGACACCATGGATCTTATCCAGCATCTGCGGGTAGGTGTCGTGGATATACCAGGTCAGGTCGCCACCGTCGTCAAGAATCATGTTGGCTTCCCACAGCTCGCCATTGGCGTCGCGGCAGGTCTGCTCCAGGCACCACATGTACTCTTCTTCAGTTTCGCCCTTCCAGGCAAATACCGGGGTGCCGGCAGCGGCAACCGCTGCAGCAGCGTGATCCTGAGTGGAGAAAATATTGCAGCTGGACCAGCGCACTTCCGCACCCAGCGCTTGCAGGGTCTCGATCAGCACGGCGGTCTGAATGGTCATGTGGATACAGCCGATGATGCGGGCGCCTTTCAGCGGCTGGACAGCGCGATACTTCTCACGGATGGTGATCAGTGCCGGCATTTCGGTTTCGGCAATCTCAATTTCTGAGCGACCCCACTGCGCCAGGGAAATATCCGCGACTTTATAGTCCTGCTTAACTTTTGCTTTTGCGTTCATGGTTTTCTCCATTCGTTTTTGCACGAATGGGCGCCGTTTTTGCCACGCCGCCATGTTCGAGCCTCGCGGACGAACCGCTGCAGCGCCCCTCGAACATGACGGGTTGAATCAGTATTACAGGCCTGCCGCTTTACGCAGCTCGTCCGCCTTATCGGTCTTCTCCCAGGTAAAGTTCGGCAGCTCGCGGCCAAAGTGACCGTAAGCGGCAGTCTCCCGGTAGATCGGACGACGCAGGTCGAGCATTTCAATGATACCGCGCGGACGCAGGTCAAAAATTTCCCGCACCAGCTTGATGATCACGTCATCACTTACTTTGCCTGTACCGAAGGTGTTCAGCGAAATCGAGGTGGGTTCGGCCACACCGATGGCATAGCTCACTTGAATCTCGCACTTGGCGGCAAGTCCCGCAGCAACAATGTTCTTGGCTACATAGCGGCCAGCGTAAGCAGCAGAACGATCCACCTTTGTCGGATCCTTGCCGGAGAACGCGCCACCACCATGACGAGCCATGCCGCCGTAGGTATCAACAATAATTTTGCGTCCGGTCAGACCACAGTCACCCATCGGCCCACCGATCACGAAGTTGCCGGTCGGGTTAATGTGGTACAGGGTCTTGTCATGCAACCACTCAGCCGGCAACACCGGCTTGATCACTTCCTCCAGCACCGCTTCACGCAGGTCCGCCAGCGAAATGTTCGGGCTGTGCTGCGTCGACAACACCACCGCATCAATGGCCACCGGCTTGCCATTTTCATAGCGCATGGTGACCTGGCTTTTCGCATCCGGACGCAGCCACGGCAGAACACCCTTCTTACGCAGTTTGGCCTGACGCTCAACAAGGCGGTGTGAATAGAACAGCGGCGCCGGCATCAAGGTGTCGGTTTCGTTGGTGGCAAAGCCAAACATCAGGCCCTGATCACCGGCGCCGATTTGTTTGTCTTCTTTCTCGTCCACGCCCATGGAAATATCAGAGCTCTGCTTGCCGATCGCATTCAGCACTGCACAGGTGGCGCCATCGAAGCCAACGTCGGAGGAGTCATAGCCGATATCGACAATCACCTGGCGGACGATGTCTTCCAAGTCCACATAGCAGTTGGTGGTCACTTCACCGGCAACAATGGCCATACCGGTCTTGACCATGGTCTCCACCGCCACACGAGCATGCGGATCCTGAGCGATGATCGCATCCAGCACGGCATCCGAAATCTGGTCTGCCATTTTATCCGGATGGCCCTCGGACACGGACTCGGAAGTGAAAACAGAATATTCGCTCATCGTTGGTGGTACTCCATGGTCATATATTGCTGATTAATCGTTAATGCAGCGGGTTACTTTTCACCGCTACGTTCAAAGGTGCGCACCTGCACCTGAAAGCCATTACGCTGTGCCAGATACTGCACTTCGTTCTGTTCCAGCCCGGCGCGCTTTGCCCAGGCCAGTAATTCCTGCTCCTCAAAACCGAGCCACAGATCACCACAGGTGTCGTGAGCGCCGTGTTGTTCATGTCGGCATAGTTCGGTCACCAGCAGGATGCCGCCCGGCTTCAAGCGTCGCGCCGCCGCCCGCAGGCTGTCGGCGGGGGCGGGCATGTGGTGCAGCACCATATTCAGCACCACCAGATCCGCCTGCGCCTCGTCCGGCGCCGCCGCCGGCCACTCCCCTAATATGAGGGTGGAGTTTTGCACTTTTGCGTCGGCCAGTTGCCGCTCGGCCCGAGCCAACCGGGCCGGGGCATTCTCGTAACCGATCAGGCGCTGGAAGCGACCCGACAGCGCCTGCATAAAGGCACCATCACCGGGGCCGATCTCAATCGCCAGCTCGCCCTCGGGCATGCTGCGCAGGGCCAGCTCCAGCGCCAGATCGGCGTAATCCTCATAGGCGGCGATCAGCTCTTCCTGACCGGCCTCACCGGCATAACGCTCAAACCACACCCGGCTATGCTCCGCCCGCCGCGCCTGCACCTGGGCCAGCCGCCCGGCCAGCTCGCCATCCGGCGGCACCTCATCAATCCGGTCCAGCAGCGCCTGATGCAGCGCATCACTGGCCAGGCTGCGGCTATACCAGATCGCATTGCCCTCGCGACGCCGCTCCACCAGCCCGGCCTCGGCCAGCACCTTGAGGTGATGACTCATGGCCGGCTGGCGCATATCGCAGATCTCGCACAGCTCCAGCACCCCGAAACTGCTCTGCCCCAACACCTGCAGCACCGATAACCGGAGGCTGTCGCCGGCGGCCCATAGCAGCTGTTCGAGCGGCTCAAGGGACGGGGCTGGGGGGATGGAGAGAGCTTGGGTAGCTGACATAGGAGCGAACTTTACGCCGGCCGAAAGACAATATCAATTATTTTCGATATTCATTGCCTGTGGCACTACCTCTGCCGGACGGCGACCAGCGGCAAGCTGATCCGCCCACATCCGTCAAGGTTTGCCCAACTCCCCGCCATCAACGACAATAGCGCCCCATTTCAGGCCCCCTCCGGGACCGCCCCAGCCAGCAGGAGTGTTTGATGACCGCTGTTACCCGATCCCGTGAACTTGCCAACGCCATCCGGGCGCTGAGTATGGATGCCGTTCAGCAAGCCAATTCCGGTCACCCGGGTGCGCCGATGGGCATGGCGGATATCGCCGAAGTGCTGTGGCGCGGTTTTTTGAAACACAATCCGAATAATCCGCAGTGGGCTAACCGCGATCGCTTTGTGCTGTCGAACGGTCATGGCTCCATGCTGCTCTATTCACTGCTGCATTTGAGCGGCTACAAGCTGTCTATTGATGATCTGAAGAACTTCCGCCAATTGCATAGCCCCACCGCCGGCCATCCGGAATACCACGAGTGCCCCGGCGTGGAGACCACCACTGGCCCGCTGGGTCAGGGCATTGCCAATGCGGTGGGCATGGCGCTGTCAGAAAAAATCCTCGCCGCGCAATTCAACCGCGATGGCTTCCCGGTGATTGATCACTACACCTACAGCTTCCTTGGCGACGGCTGCATGATGGAAGGCATTTCCCACGAGGCCTGCTCGCTGGCTGGCACACTGGGTCTGGGCAAATTGATTGCCTTTTATGATGACAACGGCATTTCCATCGATGGCGAAGTGGAAGGCTGGTTTACCGACGACACCGTTGAGCGTTTCCGCGCTTACGGTTGGCAGGTTATTCCGCATGTTGATGGTCACGATGCGGAAGAAATTCGCATTGCACTGGAAACCGCCCGCGCCAATACCGAACAACCGACTCTGATTTGCTGCCGCACAGTGATCGGTTTTGGTAGCCCGAACAAGCAGGGCAAAGAAGAATGTCACGGCGCACCGCTGGGAGCCGACGAAATTGCTCTGGCTCGGGAAAGCCTTGGCTGGAAATACGGCCCGTTTGAAATCCCTGCGGACATCTATAAAGACTGGAACGCTGCCGACGCCGGCGATGCCACGGAAGCCGAGTGGAACAAGCTGATGGATAGCTATCAGGCCAAGTTTCCAGCGGAAGGCGCTGAGTTGCGTCGTCGTCTGGCGGGCGAGTTACCGGCGGATTTTGCTGATAAGGCGGATGCCTTCGTTAAAGCCTGCCAGGAAAAAATGGAAAAGGTTGCTACCCGTAAGGCGAGCCAGAACACGCTGGATGCATTTGGCCCGTTGTTGCCGGAGCTGACTGGTGGCTCTGCCGATCTCGGCGGCTCCAACAACACCGTATGGAAAGGCTGCAAATCAATTACCGGTCAGGACGCCAGCGGCAACTACATTCATTACGGCGTGCGCGAATTCGCCATGACTGCAATCATGAACGGCATGGTGTTGCATGGCGGCTTGCGCCCCTACGGCGGAACCTTCCTGGTGTTTATGGAATACGCCCGCAATGCCGTGCGTATGGCCGCACTGATGGGCCAGCCCAATATTCTGGTTTACACCCACGACTCCATCGGTCTGGGCGAAGACGGTCCGACCCACCAGCCGATTGAACAGCTGGCAAGCCTGCGCATGACCCCGAATATGCGCACCTGGCGGCCCTGCGACACGGTCGAGTCAGCGGTGTCCTGGAAGCAGGCCATTGTCCGCACCGACGGGCCGACAGCACTGGTGTTCAGCCGTCAGGGTCTGCCTTGTATGGCTCGCGATGAAAACAAGCTGACGGAGATCGCTCGCGGCGGCTACGTGCTAACACAAACCGGTAACGGCACACCGGATGCGATCATTATCGCCACCGGCTCGGAAGTGGAAATTGCCATGCAGGCTGCGGAGAAGCTCGGTGCAGCCGGAAAAAATGTGCGGGTAGTATCCATGCCCTGCGTTGAAGAGTTTCTGGCCCAGGATCGCGACTGGCAGGAAGCGGTATTGCCTGCCGCGGTACGCAACCGGGTGGCCGTGGAAGCGGGCATCAAGGATTACTGGTACCGCTTTGTCGGCCTCGACGGCCGCATTATTGGTATGAGCAGCTTTGGTGCATCCGCTCCCGCTCCCGCATTGTTCAAACACTTCGGCATTACTGCAGGTGCGGTAGTCAGTGCCGTAGAGGAACTGATCTGACGTGAAAATTGCCCTGAACGGCTATGGCCGGGTTGGCCGCTCCTTTATTCGCGCTCTGGTGGAGCGCGAAGCAAGCGGCTGGACGGCGCCGTTTGCCGTAGTGGCAATCAATGATCTCGGCTCCGCTGAAGATCTGCATTATCTGACCAAGTACGACACCGCCCATGGTGTATTTCTGGAGCAGGTCGAGCTGATTAATGGTCGGCTGCGCGTTGGTAATCATGCGCCGCAATTACTCCACGAAAAAGATCCGTCACGACTGCCCTGGAAACAACTTGGGGTAGATCTGGTACTGGAATGCACCGGCGAGTTCCGCAGTCATAAAAATGCCTCCCAGCATCTTGTTGCTGGTGCAGAGCGGGTGATGATTGGTGCGGTGCCGTTTGATTATGCCGATGCACTAATGGTGTGGGGTGTTAATCACGATACGCTGCAAGACAATGATCGCGTGCTGTCCGCCACCTCCTGCACCACACAATGTATTACCCCCCTATTAGCCCTGCTGGACCGTAAATACGGCGTAGAGCAGGTGCTGATGAAAGAAGTTCATGCCTACACCTCCGATCAGTCGCTGCTGGATCATGTGCATCGTGACCCGCGCCGGGGCAGGGCGGCGGCGCAGAATATTGTGCCGACCACTTCCAGCGCCATCGGTGCGGTACAAAAAGTTCTACCGCAACTGGCTGGCCGGATCAGTGGCGATTCCATTCGTGTGCCCACATTAAATGTGGCCATGGTCGATCTGACCCTGACGCTGCGCCACACACCGAGCGTCGCCGAGATTGATCAACTGTTTGCTGATGCCAGTGAAGAAAGTCCGGAGCTGTTCGGCTACAACACCGAACAACTGGTAAGCAGTGATTTTAATCATCGCCCCGAGTCAGCGATTTACGACGCCACTCAAACACGTATTCAGGGCGACTTGGTCCATATTGTTGCCTGGTATGACAACGAATGGGGCTATGCCAACCGACTGCTCGATCTGGTCGACTGGCTGGCTCACAACAATCACACAGCTACTGACTCGTAATTGAGGACACACCATGACCATCCTGCGGATGATTGATCTGGACCTGAAAGGCAAACGCGTCCTGATTCGTGAAGATCTCAACGTGCCGGTAAAAGATGGCCGCGTGACTTCGGATATCCGTATCCAGGCATCCATGGCAACCATTCGTCATGCCATGGATGCCGGTGCCAAGGTGATGCTGATGTCTCACCTCGGTCGCCCGGAAGAGGGCGTGTTTGATGATAGCGCCTCGCTGCGTCCGGTAGCGGAGCATCTTGGCAAGCTACTCGGCCGGGAAGTGCGCTTGATCCGTGACTATCTTGGCGGCGTCGAAGTAGCCGATGGGGAAGTGGTGTTGTTCGAGAACGTGCGCTTTAATAAAGGCGAAAAGAAAGATAACGAAGATCTGGCCAAACAATACGCCGCTCTGTGCGATGTATTCGTTATGGACGCATTTGGTACCGCGCATCGAGCCCAGGCCTCCACCCACGGTGTGGCCAAGTTTGCTCCGACTGCCTGCGCTGGCCCACTTCTGTCTGAAGAGCTGGATGCACTTGGCCGGGCACTGGGCAACCCGGAAAAGCCACTGGTGGCCATTGTTGCCGGCTCAAAAGTGTCGACCAAGCTGGAACTGCTCGAATCACTGGCAGACAAAGTAGACCAGTTGATTGTTGGCGGCGGTATCGCCAACACTTTCCTGGCCGCGGCTGGCAAGCCGGTGGGTAAGTCACTATACGAACCTGATCTGCTCGACTCCGCCAGGCGCATTGCCACCAAGGTACAGATTCCTCTGCCGGTGGACGTGGTGGTAGCCAAAGAGTTTGCAGCCAATGCCGCTGCCACGGTAAAGAACGTCGATGATGTGGCGGATGACGATATGATTCTCGATATCGGCCCAAAAACAGCGCACGTGTTTGCCGCGCTCATGAAAGAAGCCCGCACTATTGTCTGGAATGGCCCGGTTGGGGTGTTCGAGTTCGATCAGTTTGGTAACGGCACCCGTGAGCTGGCAGAAGCCATCGCCGAAAGTGATGCCTTCTCTATTGCCGGCGGTGGCGATACGCTGGCAGCGGTAGACAAGTACGGCATCAGCGATAAAGTGTCTTATATCTCCACCGGTGGTGGCGCCTTCCTCGAGTTTCTCGAAGGTAAGGTACTGCCAGCAGTGGCTATTCTTGAAACACGCGGTCAATAAGGGAGCCTTGTCATGGCACTGATCAGCATGCGTCAACTGCTCGACCACGCCGCCGAATTCGGCTACGGCGTGCCGGCCTTCAACGTCAACAATATGGAGCAAATGCGCGCCATTATGGAGGCGGCAGATCAGACCGATTCTCCGGTGATCGTGCAGGCCAGTGCAGGGGCTCGCAAATATGCAGGGGCGCCGTTTCTGCGTCACCTGATTCTGGCGGCGATTGAAGAGTTTCCGCATATCCCGGTGGTGATGCATCAGGATCACGGCACCAGCCCGGCAATTTGTCAGCGCTCGATCCAGCTGGGCTTCTCCTCAGTGATGATGGATGGCTCGCTAGGTGAAGATGGTAAGACTCCCACCGACTATGACTACAACGTCAATGTCACTCGCACCGTGGTGGACTTTGCCCATGCCTGCGGCGTGTCTGTGGAAGGCGAGCTGGGCTGCCTCGGCTCGCTGGAAACCGGCACCGCCGGTGAAGAAGACGGCGTCGGAGCCGAAGGCGTGCTTGAGCATAGTCAGCTGCTGACCGACCCGGAAGAAGCCGCAGACTTCGTCAAAAAAACAAGGGTGGACGCCTTGGCGATTGCCATCGGCACCAGTCATGGCGCTTACAAATTCAGCCGTCCACCAACTGGTGACATTCTCGCCATTGATCGCATCAAGGCTATTAATGCGCGCATTCCAGACACCCACCTGGTGATGCATGGCTCTTCCTCGGTGCCGCAGGAATGGCTGAAGGTGATCAACGAGTTCGGCGGCGAGATCGGCGAAACCTATGGCGTTCCGGTGGAAGAAATTGTTGAAGGCATCAAGCACGGCGTGCGCAAGGTCAATATCGATACCGATCTGCGCTTGGCATCTACCGGTGCCATCCGTCGCTTCCTGGCCCAGAACAAGGCCGAGTTCGACCCGCGTAAATATCTGGCGGTGGCCACAAAGGCGATGAAAGAAATTTGCCTGGCTCGCTACGAAGCCTTCGGCACCGCCGGGCAGGCCAGCAAGATCAAGGTGCTGTCACTGGATGCCATGACTACTCGCTACAGCAAGGGTGAACTGGACCCGCGGGTTAAGTAGCACCTGATAAAAAGGCCGGCATTGCCGGCTTTTTTTATATTCCTGATAGAACAGAATGCCGGAGTCAGCGCTAAAACTGATCAGAATCAATTTCAGGCGTTTCCCCACGTGTAACGGCCCAGTATCCAGCGTATAAAGAGAATCTGATTTTTCAGGGAGACTGGCTTCAGTGGACATCGCTCCTTCCGTCGCCATTGTAGGCGCTGGCATCTCCGGTCTTACCTGCGCGCTGGCACTCCAGCAGCGGGGGTTACGGCCAAAGATACTGGAGCAGGCAGCTCTGCTGCGCCAGCTTGGCGCCGGCTTGCAGCTTAGCCCCAATGCCATGTCGGTGATGGCCAAGCTTGGTCTGCAGCAAGTCCTGCTGGACACCGGCAGCGCGCCAGAAGGCATTCGCAGCGTTAACTGGCGCAGCGGCAACGATATCGCCCGGGTGCCCTTTGCTGCTCTGGGTTTCGACTTTCCCTATGTACATGTGCACCGCGCGGATCTGCAGCAGGCGCTGCTTGATGCGGTACTCGCCAATGACCCGGACTGCCTGCTGACTGATCAGCATGTCGAGGCAGTAGTCGCCGAACAGGATGGCGTCACTTTGCTGATCCGTCATGGTGAACCGGTCTATGCCAACTGGGTGGTTGGCGCCGATGGCATTCGCTCACGCTGCCGTGATTATGTGGTCAGCGATAACGCCGCGCCCCGTTTCACCGGAAACGTTGCCTGGCGCGGCTTGCTGCGCACCGACAGTTTGCCGGAACGACTCAGGCCGCCACGGTGGGCCAATATCTGGATGGGGCCGGGTCGCCATGTGGTGGTGTATTACCTGCGCGGCGGTGAGCTGATAAATTTTGTTGCTGTGCGCGAGCAGGATGACTGGCAGGAAGAATCGTGGAATGCACCGGCCTCGCTACGCGATCTATTGCACGATTTCGCCGACTGGGACCCGACCCTGTTTGATCTACTCTCCCACACTGACCCAAAAAGTTGCTTCCGCTGGGCATTATTCGATCGCGACCCGATCAGTCAGTGGTACAAGGACCGTCTGATACTGATCGGCGATGCCGCCCACCCGATGCTTCCGTTTCTCGCTCAGGGCGCCGCCATGGGCATTGAGGATGCCTGGGTACTGAGTGAGCTGATCGCCTCCGGCGGTGGCGACGTTGGTGCTCAATTTCAAACACTGCGCGAACAGCGTTGCAGCAGGGTTCAGCAGCTGGCTCGCGACAATATGGTTCTGTTTCACCATCGCAATCCAGTGCTGCGAAATGGACGGGACCTAGTTGCTCAGGGACTGTCTATGGTCAGCCCGGCACTGGCGGCAAAGCGCGTTAGATGGATTTATGACTGGCGCCCTACAACCGTCTCGGCGGCTGACCAGGCTTCGCATAGCTAAGACGGAACAACGGCTCGACCCGGTAGTAGCCATCCAGACCGCCGATAGTCACGGTATCCATTTCCGCCAAGTCAACGAAGCCATCCTCCGCTAGTGCGTTATCTGGCAACAACACTTCAACAATTTCACCGATAACCATCACCGTTCCATTCAGCTCAATGGGTTTCATGTCTCGCAGCGCCAGACCAATTTTCATCTTGCTTTGAGCAACATAGGGGGCCGGGTGGAGAGTGCCGTACTCCGCGGTCAGGCCCACCGCAGAAAACTCCGACTCGTCACGCCCATATCGTGCAGAGGTCTGGTGGGCAGCTTCGGCAATACCCGCATGGACTTGGTTAATAGTGAAGTAGCCGCTATCGGTGAGATACTCCAGAGTATGCCGGTCCACTGACGGCGGCCGACTGATAAAGGCCAACAAAGGCGGATTAGCCCCCAGATGCACCACAGAGCTGACGATGGCCAGATTGGCCTGGCCCTCCGGGCCCACCGTGCCAATCAAATTGGCGCTTTTATAGCCGGACAGGCAATTGATAAAGGCCGCACGCTGGCGTTGCGGCAGGGCATCAAGATCGGACTGGGTCAACTTCATGATCGGCTCCGGAAAACTGCCTGGATGATAATGTGATGCTCGTTATCGACACGTGATCAGGACAAAAGGATGCAGAGCGGAAGTACTCGCCGTATTATCAAAAGTCCCTTGATCATCACCCGGGAGACGGCGTGCCCTTCAATGTAGACCGTATTCAGCAGAGCTGGGAACCACTGTCCTGGGAAGCGCCGCAGGCAATCAGCGGCGAAGCGCATCGCTATGCGAGTTTCTACGGAATTGATTTTGCCAACCAGTTTCCTGATCTGCTGCATGCATTCGGTTATTTCGAAGCAGCCGGCCATACCATCGCCGTGCATGCATGGCGACCAGCCACACCAAAGGGTTCCGTGCTGGTCTGTCACGGCTATTTTGACCATGTCGGCCTGTTTCGCCATGTGATCCGTCATCTGCTCGAGCTGAACTATGCCGTGCTTGCCTATGACCTGCCCGGCCATGGTCTGTCTTCCGGACCTCGCGCCGCGATTGAAGACTTTACCATCTATCGTGAAGTGCTGAGCCAGTGCCTTGCCAGCAAGGCGAACTCGTTCCCGAAGCCCTGGCATGTGATCGCACAGAGTACTGGTGCCGCCATCGCCATGGACTACGCCCTGCATCTGGGAGGTCGCGGCGAGCCGTTCCCGTTCGACAAGATGATATTGCTGGCGCCGCTGGTAAGACCTGCAAACTGGCGCTATGGCGCATTGCTGCACAGCGTTGTGCGGCCATTTCGGGAAAATGTCCGACGTGTGTTCCGTACCAATTCGAATGATCCGGAGTTTGTCCATTTTCTTCAGCACCAGGACCCATTGCAGTCGCCGGTACTGTCGGCTCGCTGGGTATCTGCCCTGAAACGCTGGATTCCAGATTTCGAGAGTGCCAGTCGGGTCAAGATCTCGCCAGTGATCATTCAGGGAGATCTTGATGAAACCGTCGACTGGCGCCACAACCTGAATATCATTGAAGACAAGTTCTCCAGTCCGGAGATTCATCTGCTGCCCGGTGCCCGCCATCAGCTGGCGAATGAATCGGCTGCCTTCCGGGTCAGGATCAATGCCATTCTGGACCGCCATCTAGCCTGATTGATCAGTTTTTCAGCATGCTGCTGGCGGTGTCTCACTTCGGTCCTTTTCACCAACTCACTACAATACTCTGCCTGGTTGCGGTCCGTTTGGAGTAACCTGTTTGTCCCATCACTCAAGGAGATATCCCCAATGCGATACAACAAACTGGTTGCGGGTCTGATTCTAGCGGGTGCTGTCGTGGCACCAGTTTATGCTGATGACCACGGCGAGACCCCGGCGACCATGCCAACCGAAGCGGATGTGCGCGACAAGGGCGCCGAGATGAAACAAGCAGGCAAGGACAAGGCCGATAAAATGAAGGCGAAAGGCAAGGAGAAAGGCGCAGAGATGAAAGAATCTGCTGGCCAAGCCCGTGACGACGTTGTCAGTGGCGAGAAGTCCGCCGAAGACGCCGCTGAAGAGGTGTCAGAAGACGCTGAGGAGGCCGGCGACGAGATGAAGGAAGAGGCGAAAAAAGTTCCGCCTGGGATGGCCAAGCGTGATGAGCACCCTTCTACCGGCAAGGGCTCGGAGCAGGGTCAGGAGTCCCGCGCCGCGGAAGAGAAAAGCTGGTGGCGTTTCTGGGATTGATCCCGGCCCCATAAAAAGCCCGGCGATGCCGGGCTTTTTTATTTCTGTGTCGTTTCAGTCTGTGTCATTACCACTTGATCGGTGCATCCGATGATCCCGGAGTTTCCCGACGGGGCGGCAGATTCTTTTCTGGCATTACTGCAACAGCGCGACGCAGTACGTCACCGTTGCTCAGACCACCAGCCTCGCCCTCTATAACCTTGGCAATTCCATATCCCTGAGCAACAGACACGATCTCCAGTTTGGCCAGTGACTGAGTTTCCAGTTTGACGTCAAAACCGGTATCCGGATCCTTGATGGTCTTGCCACGGCGATGAACATGGAAGGTATCACCGGCCGCCATACGACCAGAACCCTGACTGACATAGACGGCTTCTGCACTTTCCACATTGATAATCTGAACCGGGTAGAGCGTATCAATAATCTCGCCGCTTATTGCCCGAGCAATATCGGGATAAATCGCATAGGCATACTGCTCCGGTTCATTCGGATAGTCGCGCTCAATACCGATATAACGCTCACGCAGCAAATCCTCCGGCGCTTCATAGACAAAGGTGCTACTCCAGACAACTTCCCGAGTGGCAGTTTCAATCACACGGTAACGAACCCGGAAGCGCGGCCGGAAATCACTGAACTTGGCGCCGTAGAAGGTACGCTTACCGGTGCCGACGCTGAAGTCCTCGACAAGGCCGACAACGATCATATCAGCGCCTAGCTCACGGGCTTGCTTGGTCTTCTCCACAGGATCCAGAGTGTTCTGCAGGATCTTGTTTTCGCGGACAATGGCTGCATTGAAATCACGATCAAGCACACGAAAACGGCCGGACTGGGTTAACGCGTCGATCAGCTCCGCACGTAGCTGCGGCAGCACTGACAGCGCAACGACTTTGTCCTTGTTCAGATTAAAGTGCGACTTGGTCGAGCCAAAGGTCTCAACGGCAATAGATGGCAAGTTGGTGCGATCGCCGAGTACTGACTTATATACCAGCACCTCTGCCTCTACCACGGCACGCCACAAATTGTCATCCTGACGCTCAACTGATGTGACTTTGTAAGACTTCACATTACCCAGTGTTGGCATCTGTGGTTCCGGCACGCTGGTGGAATGACTTTCCCACACCACCGCATCACCTTTTTGCTGCATAACAAATTCATGCACTTCACGGCGGAAATTCGGATCCAGTGCAACCGTCACGCCACCGGCTTGACGGACAGCCTCAACCAGAGCATTTCCCACCGCCAGATCCGCGCTATTACCGAATCCCTCGCCACGGGCTGGCACCGTTGTGCTGGCCGCTAATGCTGGCAAGGAAAGCAATATCAGCAAAGCACCCGCCAAAACATTGATAACATTTTTCATTGCACTTCTCCCTTAGATGAAAAAGGCGGCTAAGCCGCCCTTTCCCATTCCGCCAGCAGGATCAGAGACCGATCCAACCGCCTTTCTTCGACTTGCGAATTTCTTTTTCGCCGGACCACTCAATAATGCCGGTCTCCAGATGCAACATCTTCAGAGTGAACTTGTAGTACACGTCCTTGGTGTTTCCACCGCGCTTGACGATGCTGGACATGTTGCCATACAGCATATATTCAGCGCCGATCTGGCGGCCCATCACCATAGCCTGCTGGTCATCAACCATGCCGCTATCACGCTGGTATTCCAACTGCTGACGAACTCGATCCACTACGCTCATATCAACAAACCGGAACTTGCCCGAGTTGATCAACTTGCTTTCAATGGTGTCGGTTACAGACTCCAGATCGATGTGTTCAGTGGTCTTGTTTTTAATCCGATCAACAAACATTACCGGACGACGCTGGGCAGTAATCTGCACTACTGGCGGGAAAGCCAATACATCATCAACCATCTTGGAGGCGATCATCTGCAGATCGGTAGAACCAAATCCGGTGGTAACAGTTTCAGATGCTGTGGCATCGCCATATTCAACGGAGGCGCAACCGGAAATTACCGTGGCCAAAGCAAGCACTGCAGCAAGCCATACCTTTTTCATGTCTCGTTCCTTCTGTAGTTGGTGCTAATCAATTATTCCTGAACCCAGATTTCGAAGCGGGTTGCAGTTGGGTTGGGCGCAGTGGCCTGAACATTAAGCTGGGTACGACCCGGCATCATCACTGTGGTCCAGGGACGGCTGTCTGGAGCGATTTCAAAACCATCTGCACTGAACCACTTGATCTTGTACTGGAAGTCGAGCTTGAACTTCCAGCGGTTTTCCAGAGTTGCCTGAGCACGTAGCAGGTCACCCGCGTTGGCCATTTTCGGGTCGCGTACTCCCAGACGGCTGTACAACACCGAGTTGTTCGATTTCAGATAGGTTGCGCGGCTGCCGTCATCCTGCTCTTCAATCGCAGACATATTGCTTGCCGAACAACCCGTCAGCGCCAACACCAAGGGCAACGCCAACAAAATCAGCCATTTCTTCATCACTGCACTCCTTACAATCGGTAAGTTTCGACCACCGGCACCCCGCCAGTGGTAATTACTCGGACCACGGTCGTTCCGCCCGGAGAGACGGAGATATCTAGCGCCTGATTTACTCCCGCTGCAGACAGCATAATCTGTTTTTCTCCTGCTGGCACAATGGAACGGCCGGCTTGGACATACATAGGCAGGGTCAGCCAGCTGCGCAAGTCTGCCCGTTCAGACACCAGGTTATATATATTAGTTGCAAAGCCGGCCAGCGGGCTGGCGTCATTTGCCTGTTTCTGGGCGGCATATTTAGTGGCCGCGCGCAGGGTCTGACGGACAATCATGCGAGGCAGATCTTCACGCAGGCTGCGGGCGGCCATGGCGCCCACCTCGGCAATCACCTGAGTGCGTAGCACCCCAGTACCCTCAGTGTCGGTAACCGTCAGCGGAACGGCGGCGACCATATCCGCCGGATCATAGGTTGGAAAGGCCACAGCAAAGGCACCGTGAATGGTTGGAATCGGCAGGCTGATCTCCCGTTTAGGCTGAACCCGGCCCTGCTCAAACAGGATCACCAGACTGCCTTCGTTGGGGCCCGGCATCTGCGCCTGCACGCGATCGCCCATACGACGCTGGACCCTGCGGATATCTTCTTCGATAAACACGGCATCCGGATTAATCTCATAGGCGCGCTTCAGATCAACCAGGGCAGCGTTGTAATCCCGGGACGCCTCCCAGAAAACCGCTGAAAGATAGAAGGTATAGGCATTCTGAAAGGAGCTCTTAACCCGCCCAGCGGCTTGATTCAGGCCGGCAAAGCTGCCCTCGTGCTGACTCATGTCCACGTCTTGGTCTTGGGCTTCTTCCTCAGCCTTGTCGATTTCCTTGGCTCTTCTGTCCGCCGCCACCGTCTGCTCAAGGTTTGCCCGGCGTAGCTCAACGCCAGCGCCTTCTGCGTCACCCAGCTTGAGGTAGTTAAGGGCCTGATAGGAATGGGCAAAGATTCTCTCGTAATCCTCGCCCTTATAGGGAATAGCATTGTCATTGGTGAGCATGGCCCCGGCACCGCTGACGGCTGCGCCAGCCCGTAGCTTGGCCTGCTCGTCAATCTGGTCAAAGCGCATAAAGGCTGCCTCGAAACCGGCCTTGCTGGCTTCTGGGCTGCCTCCCAACTGGGCCAGACGGCCCAACTCCAGACCGTAAAGCAAGCCGTCCTTGTCCTCTAGTTTTGGGGTCAGATCTGTAACAAGGGCCTCTGTCTGACCATTCTGGTAAGACACCATCCATTTGTCGGCCTGAGCCGGATAATTGGTGAATACGGACGCACAACCCGTCAACCAGACCGCCATCACTGGCAACGCCAGCATCCTCAGCTCCATGGACTCCCCCTAAAAAGCAAATATCAGACATGACATATCAAAAACGCTATACCAACCGATACTAAGGCAGGCTCCGGCAAGGTGCCAGTCACGGCAGGGAATAAGCTGACAGACAAACTGTCTGCGCCCGGCGCGCAGCGGCGCCGGGCGCAGAGGGGGATCAGAACAGTACGCGGCTACGAATGGTGCCTTCAATATCGCGTAGCTTTTCCAGCGCCAGCTGGCTGTAGCCCGATTCCACGTCAATCACCACATAGCCGATTTTGGCGTTTGTCTGCAGATACTGACCGCAAATATTGATGCCATTTTCAGCAAACACGCTGTTGATCTGGCTAAGTACGCCAGGAACGTTCTTGTGGATATGCAGCAGACGATGCATACCCGGATGGGACGGCAACGCCACTTCCGGGAAGTTCACCGCACTGAGGGTGGAACCGTTGTCAGAGTAGCGCACCAGCTTCTCGGCCACTTCAGCACCGATATTCTCCTGCGCTTCCTGAGTGGAGCCTCCCACATGCGGAGTCAGAATCACGTTATCAAATTCACGCAGCGGTGAAATAAACTCGTCATCGTTGGATTTCGGCTCTTCCGGGAATACGTCGATGGCCGCACCCAGCAAGTGACGATCCTTGATCGCCACTGCGAGCGCATCAATATCCACTACTTTGCCGCGGGCGTAGTTGATCAGGTAGCTACCTTTTTTCATGGCGCGGATCTGCGGCTCCTTGATCATCCAGCGGGTTTCCGCGGTGTCCGGAACGTGCAGGCTGATCACATCACACATGCCCAGCAGCTCGTCGAGCGACTGTATCTGGGTGGCGTTACCCAGAGGCAGCTTGGTGACGGTGTCGTAGAAAAACACCTTCATGCCCATGGATTCGGCCATCACCGAAACCTGCGAGCCGATATTGCCGTAACCGACGATGCCCAGCTTCTTGCCACGGATCTCGTAGCTGTCCTTGGCATTTTTCAGCCAGCCGCCGCGATGGCAGGAAGCATTGCGCTCGGCGATGCCGCGCATCAGGTTAATGATGTGGGCAATGATCAGCTCGGCCACCGAGCGGGTGTTGGAGTAGGGCGCATTGAATACCGGCACACCGCGCACCAGCGCCGCATCCAGATCTACCTGATTAGTGCCGATGCAGAAGCAGCCCACCGCCATCAGCTTCTCTGCGGCGTCAAATACATCTTCAGTGAGCTGGGTGCGGGACCGAATACCGATGACATGGGCGTCACGCACCTTTGCCTTTAGCTCGTCGCCAGTCAGCGCAGACTTGATCGACTCAATGTTGGTATAGCCCTGAGACTTCATGTGCTCCACGGCGGACTCATGAATGCCTTCAAGAAGCACGATGCGGATCTTGTCCTTTTCAAAAGACGTCTTGGCCATGGAGTAGCTGCCCGGTAGCTGGAAAAGAGGGCGCGTATGGTAACATAGCGCGCCCCGGATCACGCCAGTCCTGCGGTACTGGTGACCAATTGGCCCTGCATTTTCCCCGGAGAAGACAATGTCCGCTGTTGCCGACCTGTTCCGCCCGCTGCTGGGCGCCCGATGCCTGACTGACGAAGACAGCCTGAAGCGCTATGGCGTGGACTGGACCAAGGTCTGGGCACCGGCGCCATCCGCCGTGCTGCTGCCGGAGAGCACCGAAGAGGTACAGGCCATTGTCCGCCTGGCCAATGAACACCGCATTGCGCTGGTGCCGTCCGGTGGCCGTACTGGCCTGTCGGCGGCCGCCGTGGCCTCAGATGGCGAGGTTGTAGTGGCGTTCGACCGGATGAACAAGGTGCTGGATTTCAGTCCTTTCGATCGCGCCGTGACCGTGCAGCCGGGGATTATCACCCAGCAGCTTCAGGAATTTGCCGAACAGCAGGGCTTGTTCTACCCGGTGGACTTTGCTTCCGCTGGCTCCAGCAATATCGGTGGCAATATCGGTACCAATGCCGGCGGCATCAAGGTGATCCGCTACGGCATGACCCGTGACTGGATCACCGGCCTGAAGGTAGTCACCGGCAAGGGCGAGCTGCTCGACCTGAACAAGGGCCTGGCGAAAAATGCCACTGGCTACGACTTCCGCCACCTGATGATCGGCTCGGAAGGCACGCTGGGATTCGTGGTCGAAGCCACGGTGAAGCTGGCCCGTCAACCCAACAACCTGACCGTGCTGATCCTCGGTGCGCCGGGCTTCCGCGAAGTAATGAGCATTCTGCATGCGTTCCAGTCCAAGATTGATCTGACCGCATTCGAGTTTTTCTCCGACAAGGCCATGGCCCATGTGCTGGCCCATGGCGTGGCGCGACCGTTTGATGGCGAAGCACCGTTCTACTGCCTGCTGGAGTTTGAAGGCAGCTCCGATGGGGTGATGAACGACGCCATGGCGCTGTTCGAAGACTGCGTAGAAAAAGGCTGGGTGCTGGACGGGGTGATGAGTCAGTCGCTGACTCAGGCATCGCAGTTGTGGCAGTTGCGTGAGCGCATTTCTGAGAGCATTTCAGTTTACACCCCATACAAAAATGATATTTCCGTCACCGTCGCCAAGGTGCCGGATTTTGTTGAAGAAGTGGATGCTATCGTCCAGACCAATTATCCGGATTTTGAGATTGTCTGGTTCGGCCACATCGGTGACGGCAATATGCATCTGAATATTCTCAAGCCGGCGGACCTGCCGAAAGAGGAGTTCTTTGCCCGTTGCAATAATGTCTCGAAGTGGGTGTTCGAGATTGTCGAAAAGTACAACGGCTCTATTTCGGCGGAGCACGGGGTGGGGCGCACTAAGAAAGCCTATCTGGGTTATTCTCGTTCACCGGAAGAGATCGCCCTGATGAAGGCGGTGAAGGCGGCGTTTGATCCAAACGGGATCATGAATCCCGGGAAGATTTTCGATCTGTAGCAGCGGCCGTAGGAGCGGCTTCAGCCGCGATAGTTTCTCGATGCTTTACCAAGCAAGGCAGTAATCTTCACCGGCCGGGGCCGTGGTTAAGTGTGGCCGGGACACGCACAAGTACATCCCTGTAGCTCATCTCCGCCATCCTTGGCTCCGATGGTCCCGGCCACACTTAACCACGGCCCCGGCCTCGCACTACGCTACTTGGAAACATAATATCGCGGAAGAATGGCGCCGCTGGAATTGGAGACACCCTTATGAATTACGTGCATCGCTGGATTGACGGCTCGGCCATCGACCTGCCAGTTGGCAAAGTTGTCTGTGTCGGCCGCAACTACGCCGCCCACGCCCGTGAGCTGGGCAACGACGTGCCGGATGCACCGATTCTGTTCATCAAGCCATCCACCTCGCTGGTGCCGATGGCGCCGTCGTTCAGCATCCCGACGGATCAAGGCGAAGTGCACCATGAGATCGAAATGGCACTGCTGGTTGGAGAAAGACTACAGAATTGTGACGCCGAAGATGCGCGCTGGAGCATGGCTGGATTCGGTCTGGGTCTGGACCTGACGCTGCGCGATATTCAGAACGAGCTGAAGAAAAAAGGGCAGCCGTGGGAGCGGGCCAAGGCCTTTGATGGCGCCTGTCCGGTATCCGGCTTTATTGATTCACGGGGCGTGTCCTGGAAACAATCGATCGAGATTTCTCTGGAAGTGAATGGGGAGCTGCGTCAGCGCGGCAATACCACGCAGATGCTGTTTTCGGTTTTCCAGCTGGTGGCAGAAATGAGTCGCGTTTTTACTCTGGAACCAGGCGATGTCATTTTGACTGGCACGCCACCGGGTGTGGCAGCGCTACGCGCTGGTGATCATTTTTGTGCTCGATTTGGCAACACACTGAAGGTTGAGGGCGACGTCGTCAGTCGCTAACCCGGCCTGTCCAGATGATTGGTTTTCCCTGCCCCCCCCCATATAGGCATGGGAGTATGTGACATTTATTCTCATTTGCATCGAATTTCCTCACAAGAAAATTGATTTATGTCACCCGTCCGCCCTCAAATTCGATGCAAACTTGGATTGTGTAACTGCCTTGGGCTCTCACTGCTAGCCCTCAGCAGCCGAAGAATCTACCATCCAAGGAGCTGATAAATGTCCGTTGAAAAATTCCGGCGCAGCGCGCTGCGGAAGGCGGTGGCTGTACTAACTGCCAGCATGATTGTTAGCCCCTCTTTTGCAGTTGAGCCAATTCCCAGTACCTACGTGGATGTACCCGTACCCCAGCTTACCGACTGGAGTAACATTAATACCCAGACGGTTGACGGTATTTCCGGCGCCACTGGCAAAACTTTTATTTATCCGGATCAGGTGACTCGCGACGCCGATCTGATCGACTGGGATACCTTTGATCCATTTGTTGACCACTATGGTATTGGCTCCGTAGGTTACATTTTCTGGGAACTGGATGACGGCAGCGGCCGCGCACCGGGCCTTCAGGTGGTCACCGACGATTTCGATTTTCCAGTTAACAATTGCATCATGGCATCGGGTGAGCGTGAGTCGACCCTGTTCCCGGGGACTATTGTGCCCAAGACCTGCAGCGACCCTGAGGGCAGCTCGAAACGTTATAAGCTGGTGGTCACTGAGCCCGATGTGCCGATTGATCTGGTATTCGACCTTGGCCTGAAGGATGTTCGCTATAAAGGTGTAAAAGATCCGACTGAGGACGGTGGCGAAGAACTGGCAGCGTTTAAGGAAGAATATGGTCTCGGCCGTATCTATCGCTGGATCCAGAAGATCATCAACAGCAGCGACGAGCGCTGGGTCAGCGTCAAGTTCGAAGTGGGAACCGGCGTTGGCGATGCTTTCGTTCCGCTTACCGTGGAGGATGGTGTTGCCTTTGAGCTGCGCCCGTTGGTACCGCGTGAGTTTTTCGAAGGTGAAACCGGAGCGCCGGATATTGAGGTATGGAATCCACAACGCTTTGCCACCTTCTCGCCCAAAGTTTACGACGATGGCTTGCGTCGCTTCCCGCCAGGCTTCTTCGATGACAATGCAGCCGGTCTGATTCCGCCGCAGAATACGGACATTGGTGACAAGAGCCAGTTCATCGACAGCGGCACCACGCTGGAAAATGGCATTATAGGTGCTGTTACCAAGAACTACTTTGATATCGCTGGCAACCGCAGTCCGGAAGATGCCCCTTTGAATGAGCCTCTGACAGGTAATGTCTTCGGCTATATGCTGCCTACATCACTGCTGCCCGAGGTTATCGTGGTGCATGAAGACGGCAACATCGAAACCGAATCAGATGCGATCATGGCCTGGTGGGACGGTCACGACTGGCGCTATGGCGAAGAAGGCATAGATGGTATTCGTGGCACCGCTGATGACTTTGGTGTTGTTGCAGCCAACCTGCTTGAAGAGTGGGCCACCAAACTGGGCGGCCGCGATCTGCCGATTGCGGATACTGACCGATATGTGAGTGATGTTGCTGACGATCTGCGCGGCCTGAACACCGATGCCTTCATCTATATTGACGATCGCCTTGTTGACGAGGCCATCGGTGAGCTGAAGCTGGATTCGATCACGCTGCGTATTACCCCGCGCTCGGTTTCTGCCGCAATTGGGTCCGTACCCGGCTCCGAAGTGCCGGACTGGATGGTGCCCGGCAATGAGGCGCCGGAGCTGGCCAGCTATATGCCAGCAGACGACACCCCGGTGGCCATCAACGACCTTGCCGCTACCGTGGAAACCGACCCTGTAGAAATTGATGTGCTGGAGAACGATCTGTTCAATGGTGCGTCGCTGGATAGCGCCGACGTAGTCAGCGTTGATATCAGCGAAGCACCCGCGAACGGTGATTCAACTGTTGATCCATTGACGTTTAAAGTCACTTATACGGCTGACGACGGCTTTACCGGAGTTGAGCTTTTCAAATACACGGTCACCGTAAATGTTGATGACGGTCTTGGCGGCACAACTCCGGTCACCTCCTCAGCAGCAACTGTCAAGGTCACGGTAGATCCGGAGCCGGTACCGGATGCGCCGATTGCTACCAATGATTCGGCAACAACATTCGAAAACACCCCGGTGACAGTGGATGTGCTGGCGAACGATGCGCTGAACAATGATGCGCCTGCTACAATAGTGGTCGAGATCGTTGATTCCTCGCTCAACGGCATGGCTTCAGTGGATGGCGACAACAATATTGTTTATACGCCAAATGACAGTTTTGTCGGCTTCGACCGCTTTACTTACCGGGTAACGGTCGATGACAAGGTGTCCAACACCGCGCTGATCACCATCCGGGTTGATGAGCCCGTGATTGAGGAGCCGACGAAGAAATCATCCAGCGGCTGCTCGGTTGGCAATGCCAACGGGCCATTCGATCCGATGCTGCCAGGCATGCTCATTCTGGCGCTGATGGGTCCGTTGCTGCGGCGGCGCCGTATCGTTTGATCCATCCGGATCAACAACCAAAGGGCTGGAAACGGCCCTTTTTTTGGGCCCTACTTTTTTGGCCCTACATGGCTTCCCACGAAACCACCCCTTTAATCTGTAGCCCAAATTGATCTACGTCATCGTATACGTACCCGGGTATAGATAGACTGGGACAGTTGGGCTTCCATTGGAGGCCCCTTTGTTTTTATTGCTGACCATTCAGAAGGAGTGATGTCATGCGTGGAATAGACCTTAAGCCGCTAGTCAGCGGCATACTTGCTGTATCATTGGCGTCTGCGTCCTACGCAGCAACCATCGACGCCGTCAGTGAAGACAACATCCTTGAAGATGTAGCAACCGGCCAAGCCTTTGTTTATCAAGACGTGTTGCCCGCCCCGGACACCGCGCCCGCAGCGGCCACAAATGGCTGGATTGAAATCAGCACCGATGCTGGCGATGCCAACTTCCCGGGTATCGCTGTGTACAACGAAGCAAACGGCGACTACGCAGGCTGCATTATGGCCAAGACGGACTTCCCGCCAGGCCTGTCAGGCCCAACCCTAACCGCGCCCAATTGCCTTGCTGCAAGCGATTCAGGCAAGCGGTTCAAGCTAAAAGGCACCAGCACCCAGCCAATTGATGTGGTTTTCACCGTCACAGACGATGCCACGACTGCCCAGCTGTATCGAGTTATCGGCAAGCTGTCCAATCTGACTGGCGCGCGTATGGGTGGCTTTCAGGTGGAGCTTGGCTTTGGTATTGGCGATGCATTTACCCCATCAACTGCAGCTGATGGCTTGGCGCTGACTGAAGATGGCGGCCCGCTGGCTCGTTTCCCTGGTGGCCTGTTTGGTGGCAGCCCGGCAGAAGGCTTGCCGTTCTTTAGTGGCGAGGCGGCTCTGTTCGAGAAAAATGACTCCGTTTCCAATGAAGATTTACTGCAGACATTCCGCATGCCCGCCTCTTATAAGGCAATCTTCGGAAACTGGCTGCCGCTGAATGAGGTTCCTAACTCATGGTTATTCGATGATGACGGCAATCCGGATACCGACGATATTCTGCTGGCATGGTTCCAGAACGATCTATGGCTGACTCTTGATAAGAGCTTTACCAGCAGCATCTACGATCCGGAGAGTGTCGACTTTGCCTACGACCTAAGCAACAAGGACGACGTTGCCCTTGTGGTCGAGAACATGACGCTGACCCTGCGTGAAGTGACTCAGAATGAGATCGACGTTTGGGCTGCTGATCCATCTCGCGTACTTGCTAACGTAGATACTGACGGCACCACCCCTCTGATCGCCCCAGTGGACTTCGCCATCTGGAATCCGGAAACGGAGCTATATGATGTTGAAGATAGCTACGAAGGTTTGGTTGGCGCTGCGACCCTGACCGCTGAGGAAATGCAGGACGACTGGATCATTGGCTCCGGTGGCGACTATGAGCGCGAGCCTGGCTATGTTCAGGGACCGGTAGAAGATCTGGCTAACAGCAACATTAACTTCTCGATTAGTGCTGCGGTATCCGCCGGCTGGACCACCTGTGTCAGCACTGGCGGCGATCCCGAGTGCAGTTTCACTCTGCGCATTACTCCGCTGGACGAATCGGCTCTCCCGAAGAAGTCTTCCTCTGGCGGCTGCTCCGTGGGTAGCCCTGATGCGCCGTTCGACCCCATGCTGCCAGGCATGCTGGCTCTGGCGTTGGCTGGTCTTGGACTACGCCGCAAACGCTCAGCCTGAACCTGAAGCACCATAAAAAAGGGCCGGGAACGGCCCTTTTTTATGCCTTGATAAATTGTTGCTTAGCCTGGGACAGCGTCCGCTGTCTTTACCTTGCCAGTACCAGCCGTTCACAATCCCCCTATGGACCTATCTGGCTTTCAATCTCGACCCACGCCGCTTCGCGACAAGCAGCTGCTTGTTGCACTGATCGGCACGGTATTGGCAGGGGTCGGGCTTTATCACTGGCTGCCGCAGGGCTATGCGGCGGACATCACCGGCAGCCTTTGGCTAACCCTTAACGTGGCTTTGCTTTACCCGGTGGTGGAGGAGTTACTTTTCCGTGGCGTGATACAGGGAGAGCTTCTCAGGCGAGAGAAAACAGCCGCCCGGCACTTTGGTGTCAGCCGGGCAAATATGCTTACTTCGATCCTGTTTACCTGCCTGCACCTGGTTCATCAGGCGCCGCTGTGGGCTGCTTCCGTGATGCTTCCCTCACTGGTACTAGGTCATTTCCGAGAGCGTTACAACAACCTGATTGCCCCGATACTGCTGCATATTCTTTTTAATGCCGCCTGGCTCAGCGCCAGCATTGCCTCAAATTGACTTATATCAAGCCAGTCCCTATGGCGTCTGTTTAAGTTTAACTAGTCTGAAATTCTTACTCTGCCAATAAGATAATAACCGGGAAGATCTGCATGGGTATTTTGCGCTCGCCAGGGTTGTTAGTGCTGCTAGTCTGTGTGTTTGTGGTGGGCTGCGGTGCTAGCAGCAACAAATCCACCCCTGAAACAGAGACGGAAACAGAAACAGCGTCACTGCCATCACTGCCGGTACTGGAGGAAAGCTGGGCATCGGTTGGTGTATTCAGCCCCGCTAGCATCTGTGGCGAATGCCACACCGCCAGCCCTGAAGGCGTATCACCAGTGGCTATGCGTTCGCCGAATCCGGACACAACAGATACGCCAAGCGCGTATGGTGAAGATGTCAGCCCAATACACGGCTGGCGCCACTCTGCTATGGCTCACGCTTTTACCGATCCGTATTTCCGCGCCAAGATGAAACATGAAACTGAGCTATTTCCCCATCTGGCCAGCTTTATCGAAGATAAATGTCTGTCATGCCATAGCCCAATGGCGCGTACACACGCACATCAGACCGGCATCTCGCTAACCGCTGATGCCTCCTGCATTCTGCAAGACGGTTGTTATCTGGCGGACAGCGCCATTAGTGACGCTCATGCGCGGGAGGGTGTTAGCTGTACTGCCTGTCATCAAATCACGGAGACACAAGCCGAATCCGGCGCATATGAAATTTCCGATAGCGCCAAAGTGATCTTTGGCCAGTACGAAAGCCCGGTAGCCACACCAATGATAAATCGCAGTGGCTATATTCCCCAGTACAGTGAACACATTACCAAGTCCAGTCACTGCGCTAACTGCCATAACCTCTATACACCTACTCTGGATATCGAGAGCAATACTGCCACAGGCGACATGTTTCCTGAGCAGCTGCCATTTACCGAATGGCAGCACAGCATTTATGCCCAAGATGGCGCGGGGGAAATGCACTGTCAGGACTGCCACATGGGCAAGATGGCGGAAGATTTTATTACCCGCATAGCGATTCAGCCAAACGGGAGTGTCAATACCAATTGGCCTGAGCGATCTTCGTTTTTTTCCCACGATTTAGTCGGTGGCAACGCCTGGATACTTGATGTGATGGAGCAGTTTCGCAATGAACTGGGGCTGCAAGCGGTAACGGAAGAGGGCGGCTTTTCCCGCAAGGCAGAGCTTACTCGGCAGCTTCTGAGTGCCGCCGCTACACTTGAAGCGAGTAATGTCGACCTGACTGACGGCGTACTTGGCTTTGATATCACCATCCAGAATCATAGTGGCCACAAACTTCCAACCGGCTACCCATCACGGCGCATATGGCTGGCCGTACATATTACTGACAGCAATGGCGCCACCCTTTTTGAAAGTGGTATTCCGAATGCTGATCACCGGTTAACCGTTGATCAAGTATTCGCTGGGGCTGACTGTACGGCAATTCAAAAGCCGGACGGATTTGACTCCTCAGCATGCTTTATGCAGCACATCACTCAAGTAAACTCGGCGGCGCAGGTTCCGATTTATGAGGCTGTGGTTGCGGCCACTGATGCAAGTATCACTCAAGTACTGCTGTATGCCAGTGACACCCTGAAGGATAACCGAATTCCGCCACGCGGCTTCGATAACGATAGTGTGCCGCAAGATATTGCGCCGATCGGCACGGACGCAGATGGAGACTTTAATGTTTCTGGTAGCGGGGCGGACACGGTGTCATATCTGCTAGATCTGAGCGCCACTGACCCGGCCAGCGTGCACATTGATGTGACGCTATATTATCAAGCCGTACGGCCATCATTTATTACCGGGCTGACAGGCGAGCATGAATGGATAAATCAGTTCCGTAGCGCAGCCGCACTGCGCCCACCTTCTGCAGATGTCATCAGCACGCTATCTCTGACTGCTCCGTAGGCTTAGTCAGACTGGGATTCACGCTGGATTAACTCGCGCAGCATTTCAGCCTGGATACGATGGGTATTATTAGCAGCAACCCTGTAAAGCAGGCGATGACGTTTAAACTCGGCGATGATACGACTAGCTGTTTCCTTGGTGATACCAGCAATCGATGCCATATCATCCCGAGAGACCAGTTCAATATCTCCGTTACTATCGGCGCCGATTTCTGCCAACAGGAGCAATAGCTCAGCAATCCGTGAACGCGCCTTGCCCGTATTCAGATGCTCTATCCAGTGGTCTGCCCGGTCAACGTGATACTGCAATTTCTGACGCACAGTGACGCATAGCTCTGGATGATGCCGTTCAAGGTCAAACAGTGTGACTTTGGGGATGCGGCACAGGTCAACGGTTTGGAGGGTGACGGCGGTATGTTTGTAAACCTCACCCTGGTCCAATAGCTCCAGCCCGACCACTGCGCCCTTGCCAAGAAGGCGCACAACTCTTTCGCTACCATCCAGACCCAGGCGGATCAGCTTCACCAGGCCAGAGCGGATAGAAAAAATCTCCTTGCCCACGCAGCCTTCTTTATAGAGGACACTACCGGCATGGTGACGCTCATTATCAATAGGCTGTAGTAACTGATCGAAACTCTCCGGCGGCAAACGGGAGAACAGCATCACACCACGGACAGCACAGTGTGTGCAGTCAGCACGCCCAAGCCATTCATGGTCAACACAATAGCTGGATTTTCTGTGTCCGCTAGACATGCTCTCTCCAATTCAACTTGGCCGGGTGGGGCAGTTTCAACTTTACCCTCCAGCAAGGCAAAAAAAACCCCCGCATTGCGAGGGTTTCTTGTGAACACTGAAGCTTTGCCCATCAAGCCTGCATCACATTACGTAGCTTGCCAATGGCACCATTCTCCAATTGACGAATACGCTCGGCAGAAACGCCGTACTCATCTGCAAGCTCCTGCAGGGTGGCCTTGTCATCAGCCAGCCAGCGGCGCTCAAGAATGTCGCGGCTGCGCTGATCCAGATTACTCAGAGCCAGAGTCAGCTGACGGCTATGGCGCTGCTCCAGCTGCTCTCGGTCAACGGTCTCGGACGGATCTGCATCATCGGCAATCAAATACTGGGCGGGAGCCAGCAAAGTATTGTCATCATCGCTGTTTTCAGGAGCATCAAAGGTGCTATCAAAAGCGCCAAGACGACCTTCCATTTCCTGCACATCAGCCAGCGTTACGCCAAGATCCGCCGCTACCTTAGTGGCCTCGTCGACGGACAACCGGCCAAGACGTTTTTTCTGGCCGCGCAGGTTGAAGAACAGCTTGCGCTGCGCCTTGGTAGTGGCCACTTTGACGATGCGCCAGTTGCGAATCACGTACTCATGAATTTCAGCACGGATCCAGTGCACGGCGAAGGACACCAAACGCACACCTTTGGTCGGATCAAAGCGGCGCACCGCCTTCATCAAACCGATATTGCCTTCCTGAATCAGGTCGCCCACGGGCAGGCCATAACCGCCATAGCTACGGGCGATATGCACGACAAAGCGCAGATGGCTAAGCACCAGACTGCGGGCAGCGTCCAGATCATCATCGGCGTAGAGGCGTTCGGCCAAGGCTCGCTCTTCTTCCACTGACAGAACCGGCACGCTGCTAACAGCGCGAATATAGGCATCAAGATTGTCGCCCGGAACTCCGATGGCAAGGGTTTCAAGCGGCTTTAACTGGGTGTTCATAGCTTCCCCCGTGGGTCATCTGACCCGGATGTTAGCACTCGGCTGCTTTGAGTGCTAACCCCTGCGGGAGTTCCCTTGGGGCAAGGCAGGGAGAGGTCAGGCAGCGGCTCTTTTGGCCACCGCCCGCAGCACGATCTGGCACTGCTTATCGCCATACTCACGGATATCAGCTGCGGCGGCCTCGGCGTCCCGGGCCAGCACGTTACGCAGCAGATTCTGGAATATGACCAGCGATACGCTCAGCTCGGAGGTCTCCTCCTTTAACGCCAGATAGGAATAACGACGCAAGAGTGGCAACAGGTCTTCAATGTCGTTGGCCAGATACTGATTGGCCGAAAAACGATTCACCGCAATAGCAACGAAGCCAAACGCCACATCGTGGGCGGCGGCGATGTCGTTATTTGCGTGGAAGCGCTCGAAGTCCGGCAGTATGGCGGCCAGATCGGCCAGTTGCTCACCCTGCCAAGTGCGGGCTGTGCGGGCAGCCAGCTCGCTCAGCAGCAGGAACAGGAAGTCATAAAGATCACGCACCTGCGTCTCGGTGACCTCACAGACCCGTGCACCACGGCGTGGCTGAATTTCAATCAAGTGCTGGCGTTCCAAGAGACGGAAAGCCTCTCGAAGTGAGTTGGTGCTAACATCCAGCTGTTTCGCCAGCTCAAGCTCGGGCAAATGGGCGCCTGGCAGCAACTCCCAACGGACAATCTGATCCGCCAGATGACGGGCGATCTGCTCACTGAGGCTGGCAGCTCTGATGTTCATTTGTGTCCTTCCGTGCTTGTACCGATGGTGATTCGGCGCCCACATAGTTCAGCAACCGCCGGTCGGTAGGATAACACCATTTTACATGAATTGTTTGACACCTCAGTGAAGCCGGCCTAGTCTGCAACCTTGCCATTGAACAATGGCACAATAAAAAGAGAACGCAGCGGGGTACATAATATGTTTGAGAACGTTGATCCAAAGACCATGCTCAAGGTCAAGAAGGTGGGCTACCCATTGTTCTGGCTGGCACTGCTACCGATCCTGCCGCTGAGCGCACTGTCAGGCCGCGAATCCGGCACTCAGGATTACTGGGCCTGGTTCATCTATTTCACCATCTTCGGCATCATCCCGATTCTGGACTACATTATTGGCAAAGACTCCGCCAATCCGGATGAGGCGCTGGAAGTGCCCGCGCTTTCCGAGGAAAAAACCTATCGCTGGTTCTCCCTGTTAATGGTGCCGATCTGGTTCGGCGTGCTGTTCTGGGGCGGCCACATCTTTATGGCCAATGATTACTCCTGGTTCGGCATGCTCGGCTGGATGCTGTCCATCGGCACCGTCGGCGGCATTATCGCCATCAATCTGGGCCATGAGCTGATCCATAAAGATCCGAAGATCGAAAACTGGGCCGGCGGCCTGCTGCTCGCCTCAGTAACTTATGCCGGCTTCAAGGTGGAGCATGTGCGCGGTCACCATGTGATGGTCTCGACCCCTGATGATGCCTCCTCATCCAGATACAATCAGGGCCTGTATAGCTTCCTGCTGCATGCCTTCCCACACAACTTCGTTAATGCCTGGCGGCTTGAGGCCGAGTACCTGAAGCGCAAGGGCAAGAAGGTGATCAGCAAGGACAACGAGCTGATCTGGTGGTACGGGATTTCATTTGCACTGGCCGGCGTGTTTTATGCCCTGTGGGGCTGGATGGGCGTAATGTTCTTCTTTGGTCAGAGCTTCTTCGCCGCACTGGCACTGGAAATCATCAACTATATCGAGCACTACGGCCTGCACCGCCGGGTGCTGGACAATGGCAAGTACGAGCGCGTGACTCCGGCACATAGCTGGAACTCCAACTACCTGTTAACCAATATCGCCCTGTTCCAGCTGCAGCGTCATAGCGACCACCATGCCTACGCCAAGCGCCGCTATCAGGTGCTGCGTCACTATGAGGAAAGCCCGCAGCTGCCCGGCGGTTACGCCTCCATGTATGTGTTGGCACTGATTCCGCCGCTGTGGAAGAAGGTCATGAACCCGCGGGTCGAAGCCTACTATCAAGGCGAGATGGATCAGCTGTTCCGCAGCGGCAAGCGGGTTAACAATATCGCCGCCACCGCAGAGTAAAACCGCAGGATCGTATAATCTCCTGAAAGCCGGGCCACACAGTGGCCCGGCTTTTTTATGCCTGGAGATCTCTCGGAACATAACAAAGGGTATACAGATTTTGCCGCCTCGTTCCACCTGAATTGTTTGACACTTCAGGTAAAATGAAAGAAGCTGTTCTGGTCGACAGCCTCTCGGCTGCCTGTATCTGTATCGGAGAAAAATCATGTTCGAGAAAATCGACCCGAACACCATGCTTAGACTGAAGAAGTGGGCTTACCTGCTGGTCTTCATCGCCCCGACCACACTGGTACTGTCCTGGTACATGGCCAGCCAGTCCGGCGCGGCCGCCAACCTCTGGGCATTCTTCCCGCTGATCTTTATCTTCGGCATCGTTCCGGTGCTGGACTACATCATCGGCAAGGATGCGGCCAACCCGGATGAGGCCACTCAGGTGCCAAGCCTGAACGAAGAAAAAATCTACCGCGTGTTCACCCTGATCTGCTTCCCGGTGCAGCTGGCGGCGATTGCCTTTGCCGGCTGGGTGTTTGTGGATGGCAATCTGTTCAATAGTGTTGGCCAGCTCGGCTGGGTGCTGTCTACCGGTATTGTCGGCGGCGTACTGGCGATCAACGTCGGTCACGAGCTGATCCATAAGGATCCGAAACTGGAAAACTGGACCGGTGGCCTGCTGCTGGCAACCGTCACTTATGCCGGCTTCAAGGTGGAGCACGTACGTGGTCATCACGTGCATGTGTCTACCCCGGAAGATGCTTCTTCGTCGCGCTATAACCAGAGCGTTTATGACTTCCTGCCGAAGGCGCTGGTACGCAACTTCCTCGCTGCATGGCGCTTGGAAAAGGAGTATCTGCAGCGTAAGGGCAAGAAAGCATTCAGTAAAGACAACGAGTTAATCTGGTGGTATGGCTTCTCCGCACTGCTGGCGGTGCTGTTCTTTGTCGCTTTCGGCTGGATGGGTGTGTTGTTCTTCTTCGCTCAGAGCCTGCTCGCTGGCCTGACCCTGGAAGTGGTGAACTATATCGAGCATTACGGCCTGCATCGCCGGGTGCTGGAGAATGGCAAGTTTGAGCGCGTCACCCCGGCACACAGCTGGAACTCGAACTATCTGCTGACCAACCTGCTGTTGTTCCATCTGCAGCGTCACAGCGATCACCATGCCTATGCCAAGCGCCGCTATCAGGTATTACGTCACTATGAAGAAAGCCCGCAGCTGCCCGGTGGTTACGCCTCCATGTTTGTGCTGGCGCTGATTCCGCCACTTTGGAAAGCGGTAATGAATCCACGGGTTGAGGCCTACTATCAGGGCGAGATGGACCAACTGTTCCGTGATAACAAGCGGGTTAACAACATTGCGTCAAACGCCTGATCAGTAGCTAGTTCCAGAAAATAAAAAACGGGCCTTTCGGCCCGTTTTTTATTGCTCTGAAATACCGCAACTCAACCCTGGATCAACTTCTTCTCGCGCAGATAGCTGAGCACCATTTCAACGCAATCTTCGACGCTGTTCTGGTCCGTGCGAATATGTATTTCCGGATTTTCTGGCGCTTCATAGGGAGCACTGATGCCAGTGAATTCAGGAATCTGGCCGGCTCGTGCTTTTTTATACAGGCCTTTAGGGTCGCGCTCTTCGCAAGAGTCCAGCGAAGCATCAGCGAATACTTCAACAAAGTCATCGCTGCCAGCCAAGTCCCGAGCCAGCTGACGATCTTCGCGATAGGGTGAAATAAACGCCGTCAGCGTGATAACACCCGACTCACGAAACAGCTTGGCGATTTCGGCAATACGGCGGATATTTTCCTTACGGTCTTCCGGCGAGAAGCTAAGGTTGTTATTGATGCCACTACGAATATTGTCGCCATCCAGAATGTAGGTCAGGTTGCCAAGCTTGTGCAGGGCCTCTTCCACCGCCACTGCCAGGGTCGATTTGCCAGCACCGGACAAGCCGGTAAACCACAGGGTGACACCACGCTGGCCAAGAAGGCGCTCACGGTGCTCACGTTTGACCACGCCTTCGTGCGGATAAATATGCTTTGCCATGTCGTTATTTCCTCAGAATTACTGGCGCCAGAACACCGGGGTGAACAACACCAGGATAGTAAATACTTCAAGTCGCCCGAGCAGCATGGCGAAACACATCAGCCATTTTGCTTCGGTAGTAATTTCGGCAAACCCACCGGCCACTCCGCCGATTCCAACGCCCAGCGTGTTAAGTGAGGCGGCCACCGTTGAGAACGCAGTAGTCAGGTCCATGCCGGTCGTAGTCATGGCCAGCGTCAACAGGACGGCAATGGTAATGTAAACACCGATAAAACCCCATACCGCCTGCAGGACCTGATCATTAACAGTGCGCCGGCCAAAGCGCAGGGCAAAAATGCCGTGCGGATATATCAGCCTGCGCAGCTCTCTCAAGCTCTGATGTAGCATCAAGGCAACCCGCACCACCTTCATGCCGGCCGTAGTAGAGCCGGCGCAGCCACTGACAAACGATGTAAACACCAGCAATAGCAATAACGGTACAGGCCAGCTGACGGTTGCATCTGTACTTGTCAGACCGGTGCCTGTGCCAAAAGACGCCACCTGAAAAGCGGCGTGGCGCAGCATCTCGCCTACCGAGTCGTAACTGCGGTTCACCCATAAACCGACACTGACAATTACCAGATAGACAAACATCAGCCCGGTGTAGAACCGAAACTCGGGATCACGAAAGAAGGTTTTCACGGAACCCCGGCGTAACGCAGAAAACATCAAGGCAAAGCTGGCACCGCTGAGAAACATGAAAAACGTTGCCACGCCATGGATTCCAGCGCTATCGAATGCAGCCAGACTGGCGTCACGAGTAGAGAAGCCACCGGTAGCGACCGTGCTGAAGCTGTGACAGATTGCATCAAATGGCGTCATACCGGCCCACCAGTATCCCATCGCGCAGGCAACCGTCACTACCAGATAGACATACCAGAGCGCCTTCGCAGTTTCAGCGATGCGTGGCGTCAGTTTGGACTCCTTCATTGGCCCTGGAATCTCGGCCTTGTACAGCTGCATGCCACCAACGCCGAGCATTGGCAGAATTGCCACCGCCAGCACAATAACACCCATCCCACCGAGCCACTGCAGTTGCTGGCGGTAATAAAGCAAAGACGGAGCCATGAAATCCAGGCCTGACAATACCGAGGCACCGGTGGTGGTCAGACCGGACATGGATTCAAATATGGCATCCGTTGTCGAGACTTGGAGAATTAGAATAAACGGTAACGAACCAATCAGGCCGAGCACCGTCCAGAACAGGGTCACAACCAAAAACCCATCACGCACGCCGAGTTCGTCGCGCACCCGGAAGAACATCATCCATAGAGCCATGCCAGCCGCAAAGGTAATGGCGAAGGCACTGAGGAACGGCAGCTCCATGCCATCATCATAGATCCATGCCACAAGCACAGGGGGCAGCATGGTGATGCTGAACACCATCAGTAACATGCCAAGGATCTTGATGATCAGCGCAAGATGCATATCAGAAGAAGGTAAACCCGACCTGGAACAGTTTCTCGACGTCGCGGATGCGGCGCCGGTCCATCACGAACAGAATGACGTGGTCATCAGCCTCAATAACAATGTGGTCGTGGGCGATCAGCACCTTTTCCTGACGAACAATGGCGCCGATGTTAGTGCCTTCCGGCAGGTCAATATCCTCGATGCGCTTACCCACTACTTTGGAGCTACGGGCATCACCATGAGCCACCGCTTCGATAGCCTCAGCAGCGCCGCGGCGCAATGAATAAACGTTGACGATATCACCGCGACGAACATGGGTAAGCAGGCTGCCGATGGTGGCCTGCTGCGGAGAGATGGCGATGTCGATATCACGCCCCTGCACCAGATCCACATAAGCGGGATTGCTAATCAGGGTCATCACCTTGCGAGCGCCGAGGCGTTTGGCCAGCAATGAGGCCATGATATTGGCCTCGTCATCGTTAGTCAGGGCGCAGAAGACATCGGCGTTTTCAATATTCGCCTTGATCAGACGATCCCGGTCAGTACCGGTGCCATGCATAACTACGGTGTGATGCAACTGCTCAGACAAAACCTGACAGCGATCCTCATTCCGCTCGATGATTTTGACGTTATAGCGAGTCTCAATGCTTTTCGCCAAACGGAAACCGATATTGCCACCACCAGCAATAACCACACGCTTGTAGTTGTGTTCCAGCCTTCGCAGCTCGCTCATTACTGCGCGGATATCATTACGAGCAGCAATGAAGAAGACTTCATCATCTGCTTCGATAACGGTATTGCCTTCAGGCAGCAGTGCCCGATTGTGGCGGAAGATTGCCGCCACGCGGGTATCCACATTGGGCATGTGCTTGCGCAACTGGCGAATGGCATTACCCACTAGCGGGCCACCATGATAGGCACGCACCGCCACCAACTGCACTCTGCCGCCGGCGAAATTAACCACCTGCAAAGCACCGGGGTGCTCAATAAGACGCTTGATGTAATCGGTGACTACCTGCTCCGGACTGATGATCACATCAATGGGCAGGGCATCGTTGCCGAACAGCTTCTCTTTCTGCGAATAGGCCGCAGCACGTATCCGGGCGATCTTGGTGGGCGTGCGAAATAGTGAGTATGCAACCTGGCAGGCGACCATGTTGACTTCGTCACTGTTGGTCACAGCGATAAGCATGTCTGCATCTTCAGCGCCGGCCTGCCTGAGAATGGCAGGGTAGGAGCCCCGCCCAGTGACAGTACCGATATCCAGGCGCTCGGCAAGTTCCGCCAGACGTGCACCGTCGGTGTCCACCACGGTAATGTCATTTTGTTCGCCGGCGAGGTTTTCGGCGAGGGTACCGCCAACCTGTCCGGCACCAAGAATAATAATCTTCATGCCGGAGTTTTCCTGTCAGTCCGCTTTGCGCATACGGGCATAAAAGAAACCGTCAGGGCCATCCGCCACCGGCAGCAATTGGCAGCCGTGTGCAGTGATAACCGAGCGGGCCTCAACGGGCGTATCTTCGCGGGCATCCCCGTGCCTTGCCAGGAAGGCTTGCACCTGCCCGGCGTTTTCTTCCGGAAGTATCGAACAGGTGGCATAAACCAGCACGCCACCCGGCCTGACAAGCGGCCATATTGCATCCAGTATGCGAGCCTGTAAACCACACAGGCTGTCGATATCACTATCGCGACGGTGCCATTTCAAGTCTGGCTGGCGACGCAGGATGCCAGTGGCGGAGCAAGGCGCATCCAGCAATACCGCATCAAATGGCTGACCATCCCACCAGCTGTCCGGTTTGCCCGCATCACCGGTGAGCAAAGTTGCCGAGCGATGTAGCCGAGTCAGGTTGTCGCGAACCCGTTGCAAGCGGCTGCCATCAATGTCCAGGGCGACCAGCTCAGCATCCGGGAAATACTCCGCCAGCTGCCCGGTTTTTCCTCCTGGCGCAGCACAGGCATCCAGAATGCGGCCGCCCTTCGGGGCCTCCATTAACAGCGCCGGCAACTGGGCCGCTTCGTCCTGTACCGACAGCAGCCCCTCTTTAAAGCCGGGCACCTGCTGTACCGGCCGCGCCGGCGAAAGATAGGCCGCTTGAGGAGCCTGAGAGCCGCGACGCACTTGAAAACCATCTTCGACCAATGCCGCTTCGGCAGATGGGTCGCTCAAACGCATAGTAAAAGGAGGGGCCAGCAAAGCAGCTTCGGCAATGTCATTGGCCTGCTCTGGCCAAGCCTGATCAAGTCGCTGCCAAAGCCAGTCTGGCAAGGAACAGCGCACTGGAATATCAAGGTGACGGCCAACTTCCGCCGCACTGGTTCGGCTGGCTTTGCGCATTAGCGCATTGCACAGCCCGGCAGCCCAGGGTGCATGTAAGGCCCGGCAGACATCGGGCCAGGCATTGACCACCGCATGCTGGGGCCGCTCGCTGAACCACAGCTCATAGATGCCACACAGCAACGCCAGGCGGACCGCCTTGGCAGAGCTTTTCAGGGGCTTATCCATCTGCTCATTGAGCCAGTGATCAAGCAGCCGCTGGTGGCGGCAAACACCAAACATCAGGTCCGCCAACAGCCCGCGCTCTGCCGCCAGCAGCACCGCCTGATCGGCCAGCACTTCGC
This sequence comes from Alcanivoracaceae bacterium, assembly GCA_029210325.1. Taxonomy (GTDB): domain Bacteria; phylum Pseudomonadota; class Gammaproteobacteria; order Pseudomonadales; family Alcanivoracaceae; genus PGZG01. The sequence continues at coordinate 257,610 of JARGPU010000001.1, forward strand.
GCAGGCTTTTACCACCGCCTTCCGCCGGCAGGATTTTAAGCAGGCCACGCACCGCCAGTACACGTGCATTATCAGCCATCAGAGCTCCTGACCGGCCTGGAAGAGGTCGGCACGACCACGTAGTAAGTCCGCCACCGGCAGAGGTTTTTTACCTGGCAGCTGAATCCGAGTCAGCAGCAGGCTACCTTCGGCACAGGCCACTTCAATGCCTGCCGGGGATACCGACAGTATCTGGCCTGGCTGGCCGGCGCCGGCAGCGAGCGTTGCCGCCAACACCCGCATTGGACCTTCCGGGCGAGGCACCCAACTAACCGGCCAAGGGTTAAAAGCGCGAACCTCACGGGCGAGCTGGCTGGCTGGCTTGGCCCAGTCCAGTTGAGCCTCCTCCTTGGTCAGCTTGTGGGCATAGGTAATACCGGCCTCTGGCTGAGGCGTGGCTTTATTTTGAAGGCCTTCAAGGTTAGCAAGTGCTTGCACCAGAGCTTTGGCCCCCAATCCGGCAAGACGATCATGCAGACTGCCACCGGTATCGTCAGGGCTAATCGCTGTACGCGCCTCCAACAGCACCGGGCCAGTGTCCAGACCGGCCTCCATCTGCATGATGCCCACCCCGGTTTCATCATCACCCGCAGCGATGGCACGCTGAATCGGCGCAGCGCCGCGCCAGCGCGGCAGCAAAGATCCGTGCACGTTAATGCAACCGAGCCGTGGCAAGGAAAGTACAGCGCGGGGAATAATCAGCCCGTAGGCCACCACCACCATGACATCCGCGGCCAGGGCGGCGAGCTCATCGCAGATAGCCTGGCCCTTCAAGTTCTCTGGCTGAAGAACCGGGATGCCATGCTCAAGCGCAAGCGCTTTGACCGGGCTGGGCTGCAACGCCCGGCCGCGCCCGGCGGGACGATCTGGCTGGGTCAGCACAGCAATCACCTGGTGGGAAGAAGCAATCAGTGCCGCCAGACTTTCAGCAGCAAATTCCGGCGTACCGGCAAACACAATGCGCAACGGACAGACCTCGTCAAGGAGCGAGAAAACAGGGGATCAGGCGTGACGCTGGACCTTTTCCAGCTTTTTCCGGATGCGCTCACGCTTCAACCGGGACACGTGATCAACGAACAGCTTGCCATCCAGATGATCGATTTCATGCTGCAGACAGACTGCCAGCAAGTCATCCGCCTCCATTTCGAACTGCTCGCCGTGGCGGTCCAAGGCCCGCACAAGGATGCGATCCGGCCGCACCACCTGCTCGTGGAAGCCGGGCACCGACAGGCAGCCCTCTTCATAGGGCTTGGTATCCGAACCGATCGGTGTGATCTGCGGATTGATAAACACCATGGGCTGATCACCGGCCTCGGAAACATCCAGCACTAACAGTCGCTTATGGACATTCACCTGGGTGGCCGCCAGACCGATACCCGGGGCGGCGTACATGGTTTCAAACATGTCGTCGATCAATTTGCGCAGTCCGTCATCCACCTGCTCGACCGGCTTTGCTACGGTACGCAGGCGGGGATCCGGAAATTCAAGAATCTCAAGTAATGCCATAGGTCCGGCCCTGAAGTTGCGACAGCACTCTAAATATGGTTGCTAACGCTATGATCACATTGCTAATATCGGTTCCAAATACCGCCTGAATCGGGCTTGCTGAGCACTCCCGGGAGAGGCAACTTGGGACCACGCCAATAATGATAAAAGGAATCCGGTAATGATGAAATCGCTCCTGCGCACCCTGTCCGCCGGACTGCTGGTGACGGTTGCCGGTCTCGGTGCCCTTCAGGCTTCGGCGAATGTCACCCTGAAAAACGGGCACCCGGAAGTGTACTACGTCAAGCAGGGAGATACTCTTTGGGATATTTCCGGTCAGTTTCTGGAGAGCCCCTGGCAGTGGCCGGAGCTGTGGCACGTCAATGAAGAAATTGACAACCCTCACCTGATCTACCCCGGCGACGTGATTCGCATGGTTTACGTCGACGGCCGTCCGCAGTTGCAAGTTGAACGTGGCGGAGCGGCAGGCAAGGAAACCGTCAAGATGATGACTGACGGTTCGCTGGTAAAGCTGTCACCTCAGGTACGTGAACTGCCACTTGATTCTGCCATCCCGATGATTCCGGTGAGCAGCATCCAGACCTTTTTGCGTGAAGCTCTTGTAGTCAACAAAGAGGAAGCCTCTCAGGCCCCTTATATCATTGCCGGCTCTGACCGCCGTGTGGTGTACGCCTCCGGTGACACCGTGTACGCCCGTGACCCGGTTGGCAAGTGGGCGGAGTTGATTCAGTCCTATGGCGTGTTCCGCGTCGGCCACCAGTATGTAGATCCGCAAACCCGTGAGATTCTCGGTATTGAAGCGCTGAAAATTGGTACCGTACGGACCACAGACCAAAAAGACGATGTCGCCACTTTCCGCGTCATTCTGTCGCAGGAAGACATCCGCCCACAGGACCGTCTCTTCACCAGCCGTGAAGGTCGCATGCAGTCAACTTTCTATCCTGCAGCGCCGGATACCAAGGTTGAAGCACGCATTATTCGCTTCTTCGATCGCCTGCACAGTGTTGCCCGCAACGATGTGGTGGTAGTTAACAAAGGAAGCCGCGACGGCCTTCGTGATGGCCACGTTTTAGAGGTCAATCAAGCCGGCGAGCGAGTCAAGGATCCTCTCAGCAAAAGCATGGTACAACTGCCGGACGCGAAAGCCGGAACCATGGTTCTTTTCCGAGTATTCGAGAAGGTATCCTACGGCTTGATCGTGCAATCTTCTTTGCCAATTCGCATGAATGATACGGCCACCAATCCCGCCGGCAGCCTGCCGGATATGTAAGCAATCGGCTATTTGCTACGCAAAAACCCGGTGATAGCCTCACCGGGTTTTTTTATGTCCGGATACTTCGCATGGATCGCGACACTTTGGCCCTCAGCGCCTGCCTCGCCTGCGCCGGCAGCAGCAATGAACTGGCTCGCTGGCTAAACGAACCGGCCGCTAACATCAACGATCTACTCAGCCCGGCGCGACGACGTCGAGCCCGCATCCGTGAGCAAACCGCGCAACGGCTGGTGAAGCTACTGAAGCGCGGCGAGCCACAGCGGGTCAAGGAGCAGCTGGAACGAGATAACTGGCAGATAATAACCGCTGCCTCGCCAGAGTGGCCGGCATTGCTCGTCGATATTGATGCTGGACCGGCGCTACTGTTCGTGCGCGGCGATGCCCAGTTGCTGGGCACACCACAACTGGCAATGGTGGGCGCGCGCCATGCCTCCGCGGAAGGGCTCGACAATGCGCGCCGTTTCGCCAGAGTGCTTGCCGGTGCCGGGTTCACCATCACCAGTGGGCTTGCCCTTGGCATTGATCGAGCCGCCCATGAAGGCGCGCTACAGGGAGGCACCACGCTTGCCGTACTAGGTCACGGGCCCGGTCCATGCTACCCACCGCGTAACCGGCCGCTGGCGGAGCAGATTATCGACGGTGGCGGCGCACTGGTAACTGAGTTTCCGCCGGGACTGTCGCCCCGTAAGGAATTTTTCCCCCAACGCAACCGACTGATCAGCGGCCTGTCACTGGCCACCATTGTGGTAGAAGCAGCAGAACACTCTGGCTCTCTGATAACAGCGCGACTGGCGTTACAACAGGGCAGAGAGGTATTTGCCATTCCCGGCTCGATTCACAATCCATTAACCAAGGGCTGCCACCGATTACTACGTGACGGCGCCAACTGGCTCGAGTCCCTACATGATGTACGGGCAGTGTTCAGCAGCCTGACCTCGCTGGCGGAAAGTGCCAGTGAATGTTCAAGTGCTAGCCATAGCCGCCATGCCGACCTCCTACTAGAGCATTTCATCAGCGGCCCCAACAGCATTGATCAACTGCACCAACGCAGTGGCATTGCCATTCATGATCTGACATCCAGGCTATCAAGCCTGGAGATAAGCGGTCATATCCAGCGCGTTGCCGGAGGCTACTGCCGCCGTTACCCGGACAACGAAATTTCCTGAGGCAAGATCAGTCACAGGCACATCTTTACGCTACACTTGCGTTCTATTTAGCTCGAAACAAAACCGCTATCACAGGATTGCTGGCATGTGGATGCATCTACATACAGCTGCCCACGCATTGCGTCAGGGTGGCGTGGTCGCCTATCCCACCGAGGCCGTTTATGGTCTTGGCTGTAATCCGCTAGACCAGCATGCGGTCCATCGATTACTGCAGATCAAGCAACGTCCGGTAAACAAAGGGCTGATTCTGCTTGGCGCAGATATCGATCAGCTGTTGCCGTTTATCAAGCTGTCGGCGCAGCAAGAACAGCAACTTCGGCAGCACTGGCCGCTGGCGACCACCTATCTGGTACGCAGTAGCGAGCTGACCCCGGATTGGGTGCGTGGCGATCATGATAAAGTTGCTGTTCGCGTTAGCCAGCACCCGATTGCCAGCGAACTATGCCGACTGGCTGGAACAGCCCTGATTTCCACCAGCGCCAATCGTGGCGGCCAACCGGCTTGCCGCAATGGTTTTCAGGTGGCTCGACATCTGGGCGATGAAGTGGACTTTATTGTCACCGGTCAATGCGACCGGGCAGCGCGCCCGTCTACCATCATTGATCTGGAGAGCGGAGCAATTTTGCGCCAATAGAGTTTGATTAAATGCCCGCCTATGAGGCCTGATTAAATGGAAAGTGTCGATCTGAACGCGATCAAACAGTATCTGCTCAGCTTGCAGGATGATATTTGTGCGGAGTTAGAAGCCGTAGACGGCGGCAGCTTTATCGAGGACGGCTGGCAGCGTGAAGAAGGCGGTGGCGGGCGCTCACGGGTTCTTGAAAATGGCACGGTAATTGAGAAGGGCGGGGTGAATTTTTCCCATGTTTTCGGCACCCAGCTGCCTCCTTCAGCAACCGCCCATCGGCCAGAGCTTGCCGGGCGCCACTGGCAAGCCATGGGCGTATCCCTGGTGATCCATCCGCGCAACCCCTACGCACCCACCAGCCACGCCAATGTGCGCTTTTTTGTCGCCGAGAAAGAAGGCGAAGATCCTGTCTGGTGGTTCGGTGGCGGCTTCGATCTGACCCCTTATTATGGTGACGAAGGCGATGTTCGGGATTGGCATCGTGCGGCTCAAGATGCCTGCCAGCCGTTCGGAGCCGACATCTATCCACGCTTCAAAAACTGGTGTGACGAATATTTTTTCCTCAAACATCGAGGCGAAGCGCGGGGCGTTGGCGGACTATTCTTTGACGATTACAACGCCGGTGGCTTCGCTGCGTCTTTTGCCCTGATGCGCTCTATTGGCGACGCCTACATTCAAGCCTACAAACCCATTTTGCAAAGACGCAAGGACACGCCCTACGGCGAGCGCGAGCGGCAGTTTCAGCTTTATCGCCGTGGCCGCTACGTTGAGTTCAATCTGGTATTCGACCGGGGCACTCTGTTCGGCCTGCAATCCGGCGGCCGAACAGAGTCCATCCTCATGTCATTGCCGCCTCTGGTCAGTTGGCGCTACGACTGGCAGCCCGAGCCGGACTCGGCAGAAGCGGAACTGTACGAGAAATTCCTGCCGGCAAAGGACTGGCTCTGATGGTGTTCGCGCTGTTCGGCAATCCTGTTCACCATTCGCGCTCTCCGCAGATCCACACGGCATTTGCGGAGCAGCGCGGGCAACCCATGGACTTCCGCCTGATTCTGGCGCCGCTAAACGACTTTGCCGGCAGTGTCCGAGAGTTTTTCAGTACCGGCGGGGTCGGCGCCAATGTCACTTTGCCCTTCAAGGAACAGGCGTGGCAGCTATGCGACGAGCTCAGTGACCGGGCTCGCCACGCTGGCGCTGTCAATACTCTGTGGCAGAAGGACGGTCGGCTATACGGTGACAATACCGATGGTATCGGCATGGTGACGGATATCCGCGACAATCTGCGCTGGCCATTGGGCCATCGGCGCATCCTGATTCTGGGTGCCGGCGGAGCGGTGCGCGGCGTACTCGGCCCGTTACTTGATGAGCACCCCGCGCATATCCGCATCGCCAATCGCACCGCAGAGAAAGCCCGAGAGCTTTCACTGATGTTTGCCGGCCACGGCGTACCCATTTTTGGAGGCGGTCTGGACAATCTGTCCGGTCCCTATGACCTGATTATCAATGCCATTTCCGCAGGCCTCGGCGGTTCCATGCCAGAGCTCCCTGATGGCCTGATCGGACCCCAAACCCATTGCTACGACATGATCTATGGGGACACCCCATTTCTGCGCTGGGCAGTACAGAAAGGAGCAGCAGAAACTGCTGATGGGCTTGGCATGCTAGTGGAGCAGGCCGCGGAGGCGTTCTCGATCTGGCACGGCTGGCGCCCCCAGACCGAAAGCGTAATTGAGCAAATGCGCAGCTGAGGGAATATTGTCTGGGCTGGCTTTAGTCGGCCAGATAACGATCCTTCAGCTTCACGTAGTTACCTGCCACATAGCTTAAGAATTGGCGCTCTTCGTCGGACAGCGGTCGTACCGCCTGTGCCGGCCTGCCGCGGTACAAAAAGCCTGATTGCAGCCGCTTGCCCGGCGACACCAGAGAGCCCGCCGCCAAAATCACCTCGTCTTCGATTACCGCGCCATCCATAACGATAGCCTGCATGCCAATCATTACCCGGCTTCCTACGCTGCAGCCATGCAACATGGCCTGATGGGCGACGGTCACGTCATCGCCAATCGACAGAGCGTAACCACCGGGGTTGAAGGTCGAGTCATGGGTGATATGTAGTACCGCGTTGTCCTGAATGCTGACCCGGTGACCAATGCGGATCTGATGCATGTCGCCGCGGATCACCGCACATGGCCATACTGAGCAGTCCATGCCGAGCACCACATCGCCGATCACCTGGGCAGACTCATCTACCCAAGTCCCCGCTCCAACCTGAGGTCGCTTGTTTTCGAAGGAACGAATCCCCATCTGATACACTCACCAGTTATTGAATGTCCGGCGTCGACAATGGGCGGCGCCACACTGCCACTGAGGATACCATGTCGAACAACCCGCTGATTGACTACACCGGCTTGCCGCCATTTTCAGAAATCCGCCCGCAGCATGTCCAGCCCGCAGTCGAGCAACTGATTGCCGCCGGCCGGAAAAAAATCGAGCAGGTATTAGCTCAGGGCGACTTCAGCTGGAAAGGTCTGGTGGCAGCCCTTGACGAGGAAGACGAACGCCTTGGCAAGGCCTTTGGCCCGGCTGGCCACCTCAACGGGGTGGCGCAAAATCCGGCCCTGCGCGATGCCTACAACGCTTGTCTTCCGCTGCTTAGCGAGTACGGCACAGAAGTTGGTCAGAACGAAAAGCTCTACGCCGCCTACCAAGCACTGCATGACAGCGCGGAATACAACACCTTGAACGAAGCGCAGAAGAAGGATCTGGAAAATACATTGCGCGACTTCCGTCTGTCCGGGGTCAGTCTGCCGCCTGACAAAAAGGCCGAGTATATGGAGGTCGCAAAAAAGCTTTCGGAGCTGACCTCGACATTCTCTGACAATGTACTGGATGCAACCCAGTCTTGGCGAAAGCACGTTACCGACGAATCGCTGCTCGATGGCCTGCCCGATGTCGCTCGGGCCGGGGCGGCGGATCGCGCCAAGGAAGAAAATTTGAACGGCTGGCTTCTCACTCTGGACTTCCCCAGTTATTACGCCGTGATGTGCCACTCCACTAATCGCGAACTACGCGAAGAGATGTATCGCGCCCATGTTACCCGCGCCTCTGATACCGGACCGGACGCAGGCAAGTACGACAACAGTGCGATCATGAATGAGATTATTGAATTGCGTCAGCAGGAAGCCCAGCTGCTGGGCTTTTCCAGCTACGCTGAAGCCTCGCTGGAAACCAAGATGGCGCGCAGCACTGAAGAGGTTGTCGGCTTCCTGAACGATCTCGCAGTAAAAGCGAAGCCACAGGCGCAGCAAGAGCTGGCCGAGTTACGAGCCTTTGCTGCCGAGCAGGGCGCGGGCGATCTGCAACCCTGGGATCTGACCTTCTGGAGTGAGCGACTGCGCGAGGCCCGCTTCAGCATATCGGAAGAGGAGCTGCGCCCCTGGTTCCCCGCGGAGCGAGTTATCAGCGGCATGTTTGGCATTGTTGAAAAAGTTTTCGGTATTGATATCCGACAGCGAGATGGCGTCGACAAATGGCATAAAGATGTACGCTTCTATGACATCGTTGATACTGGCGGTGAGGTGATGGCCAGCTTCTACCTCGACATGTATGCCCGCACCGGCAAACGTGGCGGAGCCTGGATGGATGACTGCCTTGGCCGTGTTCGCCTCAAGGATGGCAGCCTGCAAAAACCGGTGGCCTACCTGACCTGCAACTTCGCTCCCCCCGCCGGTGGCAAGCCAGGGCTGCTGACCCATGATGAGGTAGTCACCCTGTTCCATGAGTTCGGCCATGGCCTGCATCATATGCTGACCGAACAGGAAGTGTCCGGCGTGTCCGGTATCAGTGGCGTAGCATGGGACGCGGTTGAGCTGCCAAGTCAGTTCATGGAGAACTGGTGCTGGACCGAAGAGGGTGTCGCCATGCTGTCGGCTCACTACGAAACCGGTGAGCCGCTGCCAAAAGACAAACTGGAGAAGCTACTGGCGGCAAAAAATTTCCAAAGCGCCATGGCCATGCTCCGTCAGCTAGAATTCTCCATCTTCGATATGCACATCCACTCAGGCCTCGAAGGCAAAACCATTGCCCAGGTGCTAGACGAAGTACGCGACGAAGTGGCCGTCATCAAACCGCCGTCTTTCAATCGTTTCCAGAACAGCTTCAGTCATATTTTTGCGGGCGGTTATGCCGCTGGTTATTACAGCTACAAGTGGGCAGAGGTTCTGTCCGCCGACGCCTGGTCAAAATTTGAGGAAGAGGGCGTATTTAATCCTGAGACCGGGCGCTCTTTCCGGGAGAAAATTCTTGCCCGTGGCGGCAGCAAGGAACCGATGGAACTATTTATCGATTTCCGTGGCCGCGAGCCCAGCGTTGAGCCGTTACTTCGTCATAGCGGAATTGCGGCGTGATCAAGCGCCGCTTTATCGCTGGCGCCACCTGTCCACAGTGTGGCGCCATGGACAAGATCGTCCGGGTAGAGCAGGGCGAGAGAATTTATATGGAATGCATCGCGTGCAACATGGAACGCAATCTTGACGAAGCACCGCCGCGGGATCACCCCACCGACGAGCCGATGCTTGGCCAGCCCGTCACCATCCGTCCGCTGAAGAAATGATTCAGGAGCGGCTGAAGCCGCTCCTGCCTCAACTACTGCTTCTGATAGAGCAGATCCCAAACACCATGACCAAGACGGGCGCCGCGACGCTCGAACTTGGTTTCCGGGCGCCAATCAGGACGCGCAGAAAATCCCTGATCTTCTGCCTGATTATCCCAACCGGTTTCCCCCTGCATGACCGCCAACATATGATCGGCATAGTCCTGCCAGTCGGTGGCCATATGCAGCACGCCTCCCGATGCCAGCTTGCGCTGCACCAGTTGCACCCAGGCTGACTGCACTATGCGACGCTTGTGGTGCTTTTTCTTGTGCCACGGATCAGGAAAGTAGAGCTGCACGCGAGCCAAACTGGCATCAGCAATACACTGCTCAAGGATGTCTACTGCATCATCGCAATAGCTACGCAGGTTGGTGACGCCAGCCTCTTCAATGGCCATCAACAAAGCACCTACACCAGGGCGGTGCACCTCAATGCCGATAAAATCCTTGTCGGGCTCTGCCGCCGCCATTTGCACCAACGAGTGCCCCATGCCGTAGCCGATTTCCAATACCCGCGGTGCGTCACGGCCAAACACCAACAGGCCATCAAGCACTCCGCTTGAACGCTCCAGACCAAAGCGCGGCCACAGTGAGTCGAGCGCCTTCTGCTGACCGGCAGTGAGTCGCCCCTCACGCAGCACAAAGCTGCGTACCTTGCGCATCACCTTGCCGGTGAGCGGGTCCTGATCCTGTTTAAGAAAATCGAGCATGACGGTCAGATCCGATGTCGGGGGGCGCATTGTACGGTAATCAGGGAGGCGGCGCAGGGCGACGGCGGGTACAATGGCGCGCCTTTGGCCCTATGCGGGCCCATAGACAAGCGGAGAGCCCCGTGGAAGGAATGGACGAGATTGAAGACGACTTCGCCCTGAAGAAGCTGATTGATGCGGTGGAAAATCAGATAGCTGATGGCCACCCAAGGGAAGCCGGACTGGTAGTGATGGATTTATTGGCCCAGGGAATTGACCGCCAGGCTGCACTAGCTCTGATGGCAGAGACCTTGGCGGAGCATATCGCCATTACCTTCGCCTCCGAGAAGCCTTTTGATGTGAATGCCTACGCCCGCGCATTGCTGGCGTTGGCCCAAGAATAGCCCAGTGAAGAAACACCAGGACCTGACTAACGGCGATGTCCGTAGCCACCTGTGGCGACTTGGCATGCCCATGGCACTGGGCATCATTGCGGTAATGTCCATTGGCCTTGTAGATGCCTGGTTCCTTGGTCAGGTTGGCACCGCTGAACTGGCGGCCATCAGTTTTTCTTTTCCGGTCACCTTTGCCATTTCCTCAGTGGCCATCGGCCTTGGTGCGGGCACCTCATCGGTTGTCGCCCGCGCCATTGGCACTGGTGATCAGCACCGGGTTAAACGTCTGGCCACCGACAGCCTGGCGCTAGCCGTGCTGGTGGTAATTGTGTTGTCGGTACTGGGCTGGATGACCAGCCGACCCCTGTTCATCGCCATGGGCGCTGAAGGCGAAGTACTCGATCTGGTCATCGCCTATATGGATATCTGGTACTTCGGTATGCCGTTTCTGGTAGTGCCGATGGTCGCCGGCAGCCTGTTGCGAGCGACCGGCGACGCCCGTATCCCCAGCCTGACCATGGTGCTCAGTGCAGTGGTCAACATTATCCTTGATCCAATCCTGATCTTTGGTCTCGGCCCGATACCCGGTATGGGCATGGAAGGCGCGGCATGGGCTACATTGATCGCCAGAGCCTTTTCCATGGCTCTGGCATTGTCGGTGCTGATCTTCCGCGAGCGCCTGATTGTGCTGGAAAGGGCCGCCTGGGAAGAGATACGTTCTTCCTGGCGTCAGGTCGTGTCAGTGGGCCTGCCGGCCTCTATGGCCAACATGATTAACCCTCTGGCACTAGCCATCATTACCGGCGTCCTGGCCCGCTATAACAGCGAGACCGTGGCCGCATTCGGTGTCGCCGGCCGCATCGAGGCGCTGGCCGCCATTCCAATGCTGGCCCTGTCTGCCTCCATTGGGCCAATCACTGGGCAAAATCACGGCGCCGGATTACCCCATCGTATTCGCACCGCAATGATCGACAGCTTCCTGTTCTGCCTGCTTTGGAGCGCCGCCATGGCCCTGCTATTCTGGCTTAGCGGACAGTGGTTTGGTCGCCTTTTCAGCGATGATCCTGTCGTAATCGCCGGCATTACCAGCTATTTGCATATCGTGCCGATTACCCTTGGCGGCTACGGCATCGTCATTGTCGCCTCGGCCGCTTATAATGCTTTGGGGCTGGGCTTTAAGGCCATGGGCTTTTACCTGATTCGGTCGGCCCTGCTGTATGTGCCGCTGGGCTGGCTGGCATCGGTCTGGTTTGAGGTTAGCGGGGTATTTGTTGCTCTGGCCATTGCCAACCTCCTTTCCGGCGCCCTGATCTACCGTTTGTCGCTTTTCGGGATTGACCGCACTGCGAAAAAGGGGTGATATGGAGCTGTCCTCACGAACCGCTGGAATTCCCGCGGCACCGTCGCGGAGTAGTCAGTGGTTCCCTAGCCGTGGAGAGCCATCATGGGTAACAGCAGACTGGCCGGACCTTCGACCATTCACTTTGACTCAGACCTGTATCAGGCCATGGTCCTGAAATCGGCTGAAAGCGGCGAATCCCTCTCTGATCTGGTCAATCGCGCGATGCGCAATTTGATCGAGGATGAGCAGTTCGCGCTCGACGAAATCGAGCGACGCACAGGCAAAGAGCCGATGGGATTTTTTGAGTTGATGGACGCTCTGGAAGAAATCTGAATTGCAGTGCTGGCTTCAGCCACGGAAATGCGGCTGAAGCCCTATGCGCTTCGACAGGCTTCTCAGCAGCCCATTAGCGGACGATGCCATCCAGCGGCGAAGATGCGCTGGCGTAGGCCTTTTTCTGCATTCGACCGGCGAGGAATGACTCGCGGCCGGCTTCGATGGCTTTTTTCATCGCACTGGCCATCAGCACCGGATTGCCCGCATGGGCAACAGCAGTATTCAGCAGCACCCCGTCGCAACCCAACTCCATGGCAATCGCCGCATCGCTGGCGCTACCAACTCCCGCATCGACAATAATCGGCACCTTGGCCTCTTCGATAATAAGTCGAATATTGTGCGGGTTAAGAATGCCAAGACCCGAGCCAATCAATGAGCCCAATGGCATTACCGCAACGCAGCCCATCTGCTCCAGTTCCTTGGCAACAATCGGATCATCACTGGTATACACCATCACCTTGAAGCCGTCCTTGATCAGCTGCTCGGCAGCCTTCAGGGTATGCACCACATTAGGGTAAAGCGTCTTCTGATCGCCGAGCACTTCCAGCTTGACCAGATCATGGCCGTCCAGCAATTCACGGGCCAGCTTGCAACAACGCACTGCCTCATCAGCGGTATAGCAGCCCGCGGTGTTCGGCAAAATGGTGTATTTATCCGGAGAGATAAAATCCAGCAGACTGGGTTCGTCCGCATTCTGACCAATATTGGTACGACGGATAGCAACCGTCACGATCTCTGCGCCACTGGTCTCAATCGCTGAGCGTGTTTCAGCGAAGTCTTTGTACTTACCGGTACCAATCAGCAGTCGCGATTGATATGTCTTGCCGGCAAGATTCAAAACATCCTTCATGGTATAGCCTTCAATTCATCAAGTGGGGTTTGTCCGATGCAAGATGGCGGAAGCTTAACCACCACCGATGGCGTGTACAATTTCAACCGTATCCTGATCATGTAGCTGATAGGTTGCATGCTCGCTTTTTGGCACGATGTTCTGATTCACTTCCACCGCCAACCGACCATGTAAATCGAGTTGATCAAGCAGCTCGCGGATCGTGCCAGCGTCCAACCGATGGGGCTTTCCGTTCAGGGTAATTTGCATCACACAGCATTCCGCTCAGGCGTTCCGGTATACAGCCCAAGCCAGCATCAACCAGCCGACAATCATGGCAGTGCCGCCTATGGGTGTAATGGCACCGAGCCATCGCTGACCGGTTAGCACCAGCAGATAAAGGCTTCCACTAAATATCAACATACCGGCAAATAAGGTCCAGCCGGCAGCGATAAAACCACTGCCAGAGAACTCCCGGGCCAGCACGCCAATCAACAACAATGCCAGCGCATGATGAAAATGATACAGACTGGCCGTCGCCCAGGTTTCCAGCATGGCCGCATCGACCCGAGCCTTCAAGCCATGGGCGCCAAACGCTCCCATGATTACTGCCAGCGCTGCATTCAAAGCGCCGACAATAAGCAGCAGTTTCATGCCGACACCACAAACAGAGCAACGATAATAGCCATACCAGCGGACCACGCCAGGGTGCGCAGTAGCGCTTTGTCAGTGATGTACAGGATACCGAAAATCGCGCGACTAACAATAAAACCGATTGCCAGACCATCAATCGTACCTTGAGCGGCGCTACCGATTTGCTGGGCAACCACTACCGCGGCAAAGAAAGCAGGATTAACCTCAAAGCTGTTCAGCTGCGCCCAATGAGCACGCTTGCGAGACCCGGTCAGCTTTTCCAGAAACTCCCGTGGATTGTGATTTTGCCTGGGGCCAAAATCACCATGAAACTTGGCAAAGAAGGTAAACGCATAGGGCAAAAATATAGCAACCAGCACGCACCAATAAGCAATAGTCATGTTTTTATCTCCTCAAGAATTAGTTTTTCAACTACCGGGAGGCGATCCTGCCCCCACACGGTAACACCATGAAAACGGAATGTGGGCACACCCCAACTACCCGACGCAACCATATCGTCACGATTGCGGGTGGCCTGCTCAATCCAATCGTCGTCCTTCAAAGCAGCCTGAGCATCGGACCACTTTAGCCCGGCAGCCAGAACCACCTTTTTCAAGCCCGCATCACTGGCGACATCTATACCCTTGCCCCAGATTGCCAGCGACGCCTCACCAATAAAGCGAGCTAGCTTTTTCTCACGCTCTGCCAATGGCCAGATCGCCATGCAGCGCTCAACACCTGATCCAACCGGATCGCAGATTTTACCGAAAGGCACGCCGGCACGAGCTGCTTCCCGAGCGGCATCACGGACGATGTACATCCGTTTGGCTTTCGGCACCGTCAGACCACGCATCACCATCGGCAGCACAGGACGAATTTTCAGCGCTAATTGGTAATGCTTGCTGAGCTTTAATACTCGGTCCAGAGCCAGCCAGGAATAGGGGCTACGGAAAGAAAAGAAAAACTCCAAGGGCTCGCCCTGGGTGCTTTTTGGTGGGCGCGTCAGGCGCAGATTACGCCACTCCAACGCGCTCACAGGCAACGATTCTCCACGCTCGCGGGCAAGCCTTTCACGCAGATGATCAAGGCGGTCTGGCCCCCAATACCAACTACCGGCGTAATTCAATGTGCCGGTAAGGTAGTGCCCTTCCTTAAGAAATCCATCCCGGCGAGCTTCCAATTCCTTGCGTGCTTGTTTCTCCGCCATCACATCAGTGCGGGTACCCAGCACATGAATTGCATCAATATCGCCGTTCCATAAATGACGACATAGCGTTTGAGCCAGCGATAGATAACCGGGATCATTTTCATGGGCCAGAAGAATCCGGCTTGCGGCAAACGCATCGCTGTGAGAAGGCACCTGGGTGGTGGAAAAATTCAGATTATGCAGCTGGGCGGCCAGCGCCGCGTCACGAATGCTGTACTGCCGGTAAAGCTCTGGCTCGGGATACATTTCTGCAGGCAGCTGCAGCATGGTCCTTGGCCGGATACGTAATCCGGTTTCCCGGACAAGCAGGGAAAGCTGCTGGGCAAGCAGCCAGCTGTACGGATCATCGACGCGGAAATAGAACACTGCCTCACGAGGCTGGCGGCGCAAATCGCGAAGCAAGGCAGTAACCCGTTCGCGAAAATGCTCCAGCCGCTGGCTGGTTAGCAGCTGGGTAGCATAGGGCATTAGTGCACTTTTCAGGCTCAATCCATTTCTCCTGCCACGGCCGGTTAAGTGCCTAGACGTTATTCAATGCCAAGCTGCTTCAGATCCCGGATCGCACCGCGATCGGCGCTGGTGGTCATGGCCGCATAGGCCTTCAGGGCAGTGGAAACTCGGCGTGGACGCATTTCTTTCGGCTTCCAGGCAAACTTGCCGCGTGCTTCCATTTTGCTGCGACGCTGAGCCAACTCTTCATCCGACACCTGAACAGAGATGGCACGTCCGGGAATGTCGATATGAATGCTGTCGCCTTCCTCAACCAGAGCAATCGCACCGCCTTCTGCTGCCTCCGGAGACGCATGTCCTATGGACAGGCCGCTAGTACCGCCAGAAAAACGACCATCCGTTAACAACGCGCAGACTTTACCCAGGCCCTTTGATTTCAGATAGCTGGTCGGGTAAAGCATTTCCTGCATGCCGGGGCCACCTTTCGGGCCTTCGTAGCGAATTACCACAACATCACCAGCGACAACCTGATCAGCCAAAATGGCTTTAACCGCGGATTCCTGGGATTCAAAAATTCTGGCGCGACCTTTGAAGACGAGAATCGAGTCATCAACGCCGGCTGTTTTTACAATGCAGCCTCGCTCGGCGATGTTGCCGTACAACACCGCCAAACCACCGTCCTGACTGTAAGCGTGCTGTTTCGAACGGATACAGCCATTCTCACGATCCATATCCAAAGAGGGCCAGCGAGTGCTCTGCGAAAAAGCAGTCTGGGTAGGAATACCTGCAGGCCCGGCACTGTAAAACTTATGCACCTCTTCATCCTTGCTACGCATGATGTCCCACTGCTCAAGCGCAGCGGCCATAGTGGGCGAGTGAACCGTAGGATTATCACTATGCAACAGTCCAGCGCGATCCAGCTCGCCAAGAATGGCCATCACACCGCCGGCACGATGGACGTCTTCCATATGATACTTCTGGGTTGCCGGCGCCACCTTCGACAGGCACGGAACTCGACGCGACATACGATCAATATCAGCCATGGTGAAGTCCACTTCACCTTCCTGGGCGGCCGCCAACAAATGCAATACCGTGTTGGTGGAGCCACCCATGGCAATATCCAGCGCAATGGCATTTTCAAAAGCATGCGCGTTGGCAATGTTTCTCGGCAGCACGGATTCATCATTCTGTTCGTAGTAGCGCTTACACAGCTCTACGGCAATACGACCGGCCTTGAGGAAAAGTTGCTCTCGATCAGAGTGGGTCGCCAGCGTCGATCCGTTGCCAGGCAGGGAAAGACCCAGCGCTTCGGTCAGGCAGTTCATTGAATTGGCAGTAAACATTCCCGAGCAGGAACCGCAGGTCGGGCAAGCACTACGCTCATACTCAGCAACGGTGGCGTCATCAACGCTGTCGTCAGCGGCAACTACCATGGCGTCAACCAGATCCAGTTTATGCTCAGACAAAGAAGTTTTACCGGCCTCCATGGGGCCACCAGAAACAAAAACTACGGGAATATTCAGGCGCATTGCCGCCATCAACATGCCGGGGGTGATCTTGTCGCAGTTTGAAATACAGACAATGGCATCGGCACAATGGGCGTTCACCATATACTCAACGCTGTCCGCAATGATGTCGCGGCTAGGTAATGAATACAGCATGCCGTCATGGCCCATGGCGATGCCATCGTCCACAGCGATGGTGTTGAACTCTTTCGCCACACCACCCGCTTTTTCAACTTCCCGTGCTACCAGCTGACCCATATCTTTCAAATGCACATGGCCAGGCACGAACTGGGTAAATGAATTGGAGATGGCAATAATTGGTTTGCCGAAGTCACCATCTTTCATGCCAGTGGCACGCCAAAGGGCACGGGCGCCAGCCATGTTACGACCATGGGTGGAAGTTTTCGAACGGTAGTCAGGCATAACAGACCTCAGAGGGGTTTTCTGAATACTTTGGAATTGCGCTGGTAGTTATATAGCAACTTCTTTTCACCTGGCAGGTCATCAACACTACCTGGCTTAAAGCCCAGCTCCTGGAACCAATGGGCTGTCTGGGTAGTAAGAACAAATAGTTCACGAATGCCCTGCTGTATGGCGCGCTTCTCAATGTGCTCAAGCATTTTCCGACCACGCTTGCTATTGCGATAATCAGAATGCACAGCCACACAAGCCAGCTCACCAGCCTTACCATCATCAAAGGGATACAGGGCGGCACAACCAATCACCATGCCGTCGCGCTCGATGATAGTGAATCGCTTGATTTCATTCTCCAGTAACTCGCGGGAACGACGCACAAGAGTACCGTCGGTTTCCAGCGGCTCAATCAGCTCAATAATCCCACCGACATCCTCGATATAGGCGCCGCGGACATTTTCATACATTTCCAGAGTCACCAGGGTGCCGCAGCCGTCACGGGTGAAAAGCTCTCGCAGCAGGGCGCCATCATCGCGGAAGTTAATCAGATGGGCGCGGGCGACGCCGTTGCTGGCCGCGTGGCAGGCAGCAGTTAACTGACGCTCGGTATTGTCATGTTTGATCACATCCCGGGCGAGTAGCTGGCCTGCCTCCTGGGGCGACATTTCACGCAGCAGGGCGCCCTGTTCATCGGTGACACCTGCGGTGTCGCCCATGAAAATTATTTTTTCCGCCTTCAGTGAAATCGCTGCCGTGGAGGCTACTTCTTCCGAATTCAAATTGAACAGTTCACCGGTAGGCGAGCAGCCAATCGGTGACAATAGTACAATATTGCCGCCATCGAGCTGCTTCTGGATGGCTTCAACCTGTACCCGCCGCACCTCGCCGGTGTGCTGATAGTCAAAACCACCACGCACGCCAACAGGCTTGGCAATTACGAAGTTGCCACAGACCACCTGAATACTGGCGTTATGCATTGGCGAGTTAGCCAAACCCATGGAGAACAGGCCTTCGATACGTAGACGGATAGCACCGACCGCGTCGAGAACTGCCTCCAGCGAGGCGCTGTCGGTAATACGGGTGTGATGTTCGAAACGGGTTGCCACGCCCCGGGCAGCAAGTCGCGCCGATATCTGCGGCCGGGCACCATGTACCAGCACCAACCGGATGCCCAGTGAATTAAGCAGCGCCAGATCGTGAACGATATGGTGAAAATCAGGCTGCTCGATCGCCTCTCCAGAAATCATGACCACGAAGGTACGACCCCGGTGCGCGTTGATATACGGCGAGGAGTTGCGAAACCAGCTTGTGTAATCCCGGTTCTGATCAGTCATGGTCTGTCTGGGCTAAATAGGAGCTCGGAGTATAGCAAGGGCCAGCCAATTCCGCGCCTCCAACGGGAGTGCAAAAGCAGGCACGGCAAAGCAGCCAGAGCGGCCACGGGTAGATCAGATCAGAGGTTTTACAGAGTGTTGCGGATGCTAATTGGGGAGGTGCTAGGTACGGATGTGAGTTACAGATACTACAGGGGGACAGGAGAAGCTGAATTTCCTGCGCGGCAAGGCCGCGCAGGAAAAAGGGCACAGCTTAGGCAGCAGTAACGTTCTCTGCCTGCGGGCCTTTCTGACCTTGGGTCACGGTAAACTTCACTGCTTGGCCTTCAGCCAGGGTCTTGAAACCGCTGCCTTGAATAGCGCTGAAGTGAACGAATACGTCCGGGCCAGACTCTTGCTGGATAAAACCAAAGCCTTTAGCTTCGTTGAACCATTTTACGGTGCCGGTAGTAGTAGACATTGCAATTTCCTTCTTGGAACTAGGTTGAGCCTCTTCAAATCAGCGGTAATCCAATGATTTTCGGGCGATTGTTTGCGCGGGAGGGTTAGCCAGGTATGTGTACAAGACGGGAACTGCGATGTAGCGGCCGACATGTTGAGCATATTTGGACTGGTTTTCTCGTGCGAAGACCAGTGTACGCGGATTGGTAGAGGTGTCAATCTGAATAAGTGCCGCGGAAACACAATAAACGGCCGCCGGTCACAGCCAGCGCCGCACCTTGGCTCGGTAAGCCGAGAACTCATCACCAAACAGACTCGCCAGCACACGCTCCTCCGGCACTATCTGGAAGCGGCTGATATAGCTAACAAACAGCACCGGCCCGAGTGCCGCAAAGGCGGAGCCCAGCATTACCGCCCAGCCAATAAGCACCAGTAGAAATCCCAGATACATGGGATTGCGGGTTATCCGATAGATCCCAGAGCAGACCAGCGACGAGGTCTTTTCAGGCTTGAGCGGGTTCACCGTGGTGCGCGCCCGGCGAAAAGACACAACCCCAGCAAGGCTTACCCCGGCGCCCATCAGCACCAGAACCACAGCAACAACCAGACGCATGGACCCACTCAACCCAGCCAGGCTATGGGGGGCTAAAGCCCACATTGCCAACCCGATCAGCCCACCTACCAATGGCGGCGGGATTCGTAGCTCAAGAAATTTCACGACTGTCCATCCTGATGACATTTTTTTAATTTGCGGCCACTGCCACAGGGGCAAGGGTCGTTCCGGCCAGGACTGAGATTGTGATGGGTAACGTCGCCGCTATGGTACATCCAGAGGCCATTTTCCCGGACAAATCGAGACACCTCTTCCAGCTGGCCCCATTTTTCAGCGCCCTGCCAGGTGGCGCAAAAATGCACCATTCCCTGATCACCCCGCGAGTCTCTTGCCAGAACCTGCAGCCGGCGCCAGCGCGTATCAATATCCGGGTCCAGCGAAGCAGGGCGGGTGTCGGGGTGCCAACTATCACGCACATAGTCGAGCCGCTGCTGCGCATAGGCCACGAAACGCGAACGCATCAAAGCTTCTGGTGTTGGGGCGGGTTTGCCCGCCAGATACGGGGAGCAACACTGGCTCGCTGCCAGCCCCGATCCGCACAGACAGTCAGTCATGTTGTCAGGGGGCAAAATACCGGCCCATCTGCCGTGCTGCGCAAGTAACCCAGCGGCTCGATAGTGACGTTAACCGACGCATCCGCCTTACCGCCACCGCCGCCTTTAGCCATATTGGTAATGCCCCCGGTCAGGCCGGCATTGCCGCCACCGGACCCATCCGCCCCAGCGGCAAGCACAACCATCACTCTGGCAACCGGGATGATCTGCTCACCATTGAACTCAATCGGATCGCCATACAGGGCTTTGGCTCCGCCGATCGACTGCAGCGTGGTAGCAAGCTTTTTACTAATAGCATCGGTAATAAGGTCTTTCATGGTGGCCTCTTTTTATTATTGGCATTAAGAGCCAGTGTACTGGCAAGCCATTATCAGGCCCGCGGGAAGCTCCGGACAATCCATTGGACAAGTCGTGGCTCGAGCCAGTAGACCGGATTACCCACCGTCCCGGCAACAAACCCGACATGGCCGCCATGACTGGTCACCTCAAGCTCAATGGCGCTACTCAGCTGCTGCGAAGTGGGCAACACGGCCTTAGTCATAAACGGATCATCCGCCGCCTGAATCATCAGGGTCGGCACTTTGATGCCACCTAGCTTAGGCAGGGTGCTGCACTGACAGTAATAATCGTCAGCATCGCGAAACCCGTATAGCGGAGCAATAACTCGGTTGTCGTAGTCAACAAAATTGCGAATACCATCGAGCGGGCCAATATCTTCAAAGCGCTTGGCATAGTCAGGAAAGTACTCCCGCAGATGGGCCCGGCGGGCATCAAAATCTTCGCACAGCTGGCCAAGTAGATGCTTGCGGTAAATGCGCGAAAGACCCTGATCAAGTCGACGCGCACAGACGCCAAGATCGAGCGGCACGCAGACCGTTGCGGCGGCAACAATCAGCGGCGAAGCCCGCTGCTCCACCAGATAGTTAAGCAACCTCGAGCCACCGAGAGAATAGCCGATAACGATCAGCTCACCGGCCTGATGCTGCTCGCGCAGATATTCCAGAGCCGCATGAATATCATCGGTCTCACCAGCGTAACTGCACTCCGGTCGATCATTCAGGCGGCCACCATTACCACGGGCGTTCACCACTACACTGGCAATGCCAATTTTATCCAGCTCATGTTGCAGGCCACGGGCATAAGGCGAATCACTGCAGCCGGTAATGCCATGCAGTAACACAACGATGCAGCCATTATCCGGCAGGGCGGCGCCCCAGTGCAGCCAGAGATGATCGCCATCGGGCAACGGCATTTTCTCTTCTCTCCGTGCCACCGGGGGAAGCTTGCGGCGCAGTGTTGGCCAGAGCGTCTGGATATGGGGGTTGGCCAGTAAAAGAGCAGGCTTAAAGGTCATTGTGTGCGATACAGCCTTGCAACGGCATCACCCATTGTTTTTTCTTTCTCCAGCACCCACGGCACGTCAGGAGCGTCATCCTGGCGGCGCGATTCAACATAGACCCAGGCATTTTCCGCCAACAATTTGTGCTGCATTAACAAATCACAAGCCGGTTGCTGTGCGCCGATATCATACGGAGGGTCGACAAATACCACATCGAATGGCCCCGTCGCCCGCGGCAGCCATTTCAGCCCGTCCGCCAGCTGGACAAACACCCGCCCGGCGAAAAGCGGCTTAAGTTGTTTAGACAGATCGGCCGCTCGTTCGGCTTTTTTTTCCACCAAAACCGCATGGGTTGCACCACGCGACAATGCTTCTGCGCCCAGCGCTCCACTACCGGCAAACAGATCAAGTACGCGCTTGTCGCGTAGCTCGAACTGCAACCAGTTGAACAGGGTTTCACGCATGCGGTCGCCGGTTGGCCGTAGATCGCCATTCTGGTCGGTGAACATCAAGCGGCGGCCTCGATGCTCGCCGCCAATAATACGAACCGTGCTTTTCCTTGTGCTCATCTCTTTACTGCTCAGGGGCTTCGGTGGTCACCGCAACCGGGGCAACCGGTGTCATTGACGGCGCCGCACGGCCGATGGAAATAATCGTCAGGGCGTCCGGGTTCAGATTTTTACTGAACGCTTTGCGGATCGATTCCGCGGTCACCTTGCGAGCCTGCTGGTCAAACCACTGCAGATAATCGAGCGGCATATCGTAGAACGCCATCGATGCCAGCTGCGCGACGATGTCATCGTTCTCTGCCACACCCAATGGCATGGAGCCGGTAGTGCTGTCTATTGCTGCTTGCACCTGCTCCTCTGTCGGCCCCTCGGCAATAAAGTCTTTCAGCAGCTTCAGGGTCAGCTGCAATGCCTCGTCGGCATTTTCCGTAGCTGTTTGCAGGGTAATCTCGAACGGCCCGGCAAATGCCATCGGTGAAATCCCGCTGCTGATGCCATAAACAAAACCGCGCTGCTGCCGCACCTCTTCCATCAGGATAGAGGCGAAGCCGCCGCCGCCAAGAATCTGGTTGCCGACATACAACGGTACCCAGTCCGGGTGGCCGCGCCAGATGCTTTGCTGGGCAATACTGATGTGCGTCTGGCTGGCATCGAAATCGATATGTTCGATATGCTCGTCACGGGCCTGTACCACCCGCTCAAGCTTCGGCGCGCGCTCACCCTGTGGCAGGGCGGCGGTGATGCGCGCAGACAATGCCCGCGCCTGGGCTTCATCCAGATCACCAACAATCGCAATCACGGCGTTTTGAGCACTGTAGTAGCGCCGATGGAATGCCTGAAGATCTTCGCGACCAATCAGCGGCAGACTCTGCTCGGTCCCGCTGGAAGGCTCGGCATACGGATGGCCTGCAAATAGCACCGCATCAAGCCGCTTCGACAACTGCGGCCCCGGCACCTGCTTCTGCCGGGCTAGTCCGATCAGATATTGCTTTCGAGTACGCTCCAGTGCGTCGGTGGGAAATGTCGGCTGGCCAATCACTCGCAGAAACAGATCCATGGCCGGATCAAAGAACTCCGCCGCGGTTAGCGCGCGCATTTCAATAATGCCCATATCGCGATAGCTGCTGCTGCCAAACGAAACGCCAAGATCCTCGAAGCCTTTGGCAATATCATCGACGCTTAACCCTTGCGCGCCTTCACCGATCAGACTGGAAGTCAGCGATGCCGTACCAGACTTGT
This sequence comes from Alcanivoracaceae bacterium, assembly GCA_029210325.1. Lineage (GTDB taxonomy): Bacteria > Pseudomonadota > Gammaproteobacteria > Pseudomonadales > Alcanivoracaceae > PGZG01. The sequence continues at coordinate 280,699 of JARGPU010000001.1, forward strand.
CACCATCACGGGCGCTGCCGGCATCAAAGGTCAGACGAATATCAATCATCGGCAGAGTAGGCGAGGGCACAAACAGCACCCGGGTGCCTTCGTCGGTACGCCACTCACGAATATCCAGCGCCACCTCAGCAGGGGCGGATTTCTCCACCTGCTCCAAGGTCGTCGGAAAGCTCTGGCAGCCGGCCAAAAGCTGCAAAGCGGCGGCGAGCAACAAAGGCGCGGCCTGCCATGGCCGGGTGCACCAAGCGATTATCACGGAGCAACTGCGCCCGGCCATGGCAGGCCGCGCCGTCTGTACAGAATGCACTCGGTTATTCAACTCAGTCCGGAATTCGATCCTCATTTCGCCTCCTCCGGCAACACATGCGCCACCGCAAGACGCTCATTGACCAACCACTGGGCCGCCGCCCGCTGCACATCCTCCGGCGTCACCTTGCTGAGCCGCTCGATAAACTGATCCGACAGACGCCAATCAACCTCGAGAGTCACCAACTGGCCCAACTCCATGGCCTGACCAAACAGCGAATCGCGACCGTATACTTGACTGCTCAACACACCAGCGCGTACCCGGCGCATCTCTTCTTCACTGGGCGGATTCTGGCGCAACCGATCAAGCTGCTGCTGCACCGCGCTTTCCAGCTTTGTTAGGGTGACGCCGTCCTTGGGCGTTGCCGTCACCGTGAACAGACCATCGGCCCGGCTGATGCCGCCATATCCAGCACCCGCTCCAGCGGCAAGCTCACTACCACGCACCAGATTGGTTTCCAGTCGCGCGCTCATGCCACCATCGAATACCGCCGAAAGCATGGTCAAGGCGTAGAAATCGTCCGGATGGGTCGCCAACGTCGGCACGTTCCAGCTCATATAGAGGGACGGCACTTGAACCGGCAGACGCAACGTTAGTCGGCGCTCACCAGCTGGAGAGGCCAGTCTCGGCAAGGGGCGATCTGGAGCCTTGGCCCGATCGGGAATGCGCCCGTAGAATTTTTCCACCAACGGCCGAACCTGATCGAGGGTGACATTGCCGGCAATAATCAGGGTGGCATTGGATGGCGTGTAATAACGCTGATACCAGTCACGAGCATGGTTGACGGTGAGCTGATTGAGCTCCGTTGGCCAGCCAATGATCGGGCTGGAATAGCCGCTGCCCGGCCGGGTAATGGCGGCGAATTTCTCCCACGCCAGTGCGCCCGGGTTGTCGTCGGTGCGTTGCCGGCGCTCCTCCAGCACCACCTTCAACTCGCGGGCAAACTCCTCATCATCAATCACCAGATTGGCCATCCGGTCGGCCTCGATTTCCAGCATCAACGGCAACCGCGACACCTCGAACTTCTGGAAATAGGCGGTGTAGTCATAGGAGGTAAAAGCATTGTCGGAGCCGCCGAAGCGACGCACCAGCCTGGAGAAATCACCCGCCGTGAAGTTCTCCGTGCCCTTGAACATCATATGCTCCAGCACATGGGCGATACCGGTCTGCCCCGGTGCCTCGTCGTAACTACCGGCCTTGTACCAGACCATCTGCACCGCCACCGGGGCCCGGTGATCCTCGCGAACCAGCACCCTGAGGCCATTATCGAGTGTGAAGTCATGGGTTACCGGGGCAATGGCGGCCATAGCCGTGCCGGTGACAACAAAAAGCAGCACTGTCAAAAAACGCATGGTTGTTTCCTCAAAAGCGCCGCTCAGGGCGCCGAAATACCATGGAGATGGTAGGATAGCGAACTTTCAAATTTGCCCTGCGCCCCGCCAATGGGACGCGAAACCGGAAATGTGACCGATCATGACAGACGAAGTTTCCCGCGACGAGTCCGCGGCTCAGAAAGAGTCATTCTGGAAGCGGATGAAGGAAGGCCTGAGCAAGACCAACAAGGTGCTGGGCCAGGGCCTGGCTGACCTGCTGGTGGGCCGCAAGGAAATCGATGACGAGCTGTTCGAGGACATTGAAACCCAGCTACTGAGCGCTGACATCGGCGTTGAGGCCACCGATGTGATCGTTCAGGCGCTAACCGACAAGGTCGGTCGTGAGGAGCTGATGCATGCCGATGCCCTGTACGACGCCCTGAAAGATGAGCTGCGCAAACTGCTAGTGCCAGTGGACAAACCACTGGTAATCGATCGCAGCAAGAAGCCCTATGTAATCTTGATGGTCGGCGTCAACGGCGTCGGCAAGACCACCACCATCGGCAAGTTAGCGCGCCGCTTCCAGAGCGACGGGCTGTCAGTGATGCTGGCCGCCGGCGACACCTTCCGAGCGGCGGCGGTAGAACAGTTGCAGGTATGGGGTGAGCGCAATCATATCCCGGTGATCGCCCAGCAAAGCGGCGCCGATTCCGCTTCGGTAATCTTTGACGGGGTACAGGCCGCCACCGCACGGGGCGTTGATGTGCTAATCGCGGATACCGCTGGCCGCCTGCACACCAAGTCCAACCTAATGGAAGAACTGTCCAAGGTGGTGCGGGTAATGAAAAAGCTGATCCCGGATGCGCCCCATGAAGTGCTTCTGGTACTGGACGCCGGCACCGGTCAAAACGCCATCAATCAGGCAAAGGAATTTCGTAATGCGGTGGGCGTCACAGGCCTGGCCCTCACCAAGCTCGACGGCACCGCAAAAGGCGGGGTACTGTTTGCCTTGGCAAAAACCACCGGCCTGCCGATCCGCTTTATCGGTGTCGGCGAGAAGCTGGAAGACCTGCGGCCGTTTGAGGCTGAGGAATTTGTTCAAGCCCTGTTCGAGGACGTCACCGGGTGATTCATTTCGACAACGTCAGTAAACGCTACGCCAACGGTAAGGAGGCGCTTAGCAATGTATCGTTCCGTCTGCCGCCCGGTGAGCTGACGTTCCTGACCGGCCACTCCGGTGCCGGCAAGTCCACCCTGCTGAAACTGCTGATGATGATCGAGCGGCCGAGCAGCGGTGACATTATGGTCGATAGTGAAAATCTCAATCACCTTGGCACCCGTGACATTCCCTGGCTACGCCGCAAGATTGGCATGGTCCACCAGAGCCATCATCTGCTGTTTGATCGCACGGTTTATGACAACGTGGCGCTGCCACTGATTATCGCCGGTTACAAGCCCGGTGATATCGGCAAGCGGGTGCGCGCTGCACTGGACAAGGTTGGCTTGCTGGACAAAGAGCGCCTTAATCCGATTACCCTGTCCGGTGGTGAACAACAGCGGGTCGGCATTGCCCGCGCCGTGGTTAATAAACCGCCATTGCTACTCGCCGACGAGCCCACCGGCAACCTTGATCCGCAACTGTCCGCCGAGATCATGGACCTGTTCGAAGAATTCGCCAGCGTCGGCGTATCGGTAATAGTTGCCACCCACGACTTGTCGCTGATTGCCCGCTACAACCACCGTCTTCTGACGCTGCGCGAAGGCGAGCTGATCACCGACCGCGAGGAGGATGGCGATGGCGCGTAATGCCACTCCAATGCGGCCGAAGACCCAGAAGCCCGCTAAACGTGCGGCAAGTGCTCGCCTGGCTAACACCACCTTGCGGGATCGCTTTGACGCCTGGCGCTTGCATCACCGGGATTCCGCCATCGACGCACTAAAGCGCATGCGCCAGAGTCTGGTAAGCACCGTGATGACTGTGCTGGTGATTGCCATCGCTCTGGCACTGCCCGCCGGTTTATCCGTGCTATTGGAAAATGCGCGATCGCTGACCCAAAACTGGGACGGCAACGTGCACCTCTCTGTGTTCCTCAGTAATGATGTCAGTGAAGCCAGCCAACGACGCATCGCCGAAGAGTGGCAGCAGCGCGATGACATTGATCGAGTTGAGGTGGTCACCCGCGAGCAGGCGTTGGCCGAATACAAGGAGCTATCCGGATTTGGAGAGGTGCTCGACGCACTGCCGGACAACCCGCTGCCGCCACTGATTATCGTCTACCCGAGCAGCAGTGATGCCGAGCAGCTAACTCAACTGAAAGTGTCACTGGGCGATCAGCCCAATGTGGATCAAGCGGTACTGGATATCGAGTGGGTGCGCCGCCTGCATGCCATGCTTGCCGTCGGCGAGCGGGTAGTATCCGCCCTGATGCTGGCACTGGCGCTGGCCGTCGTTCTGGTGGTGGTAAATACCATCCGCCTTGCCATCGAAAACCGGCGCGAAGAAATTGTGGTAGTGAAAATTGTCGGCGGCACTGACGGTTTCGTTCGCCGCCCGTTTCTTTACACCGGCTTCTGGTTCGGCCTGTTCGGCGGCCTTGCGGCAGTAATGCTCGTGCAGTCCACTTTGCTCTGGCTATCCGGGCCGGTGAACCGATTAAGCGCCCTGTATAGCAGTGAGTTCAATCTTAGCGGACTGGGCTGGGAAACCCTGCTGACCCTGCCGGTGTTTGCCGGCGTACTAGGGTTGATGGGGGCCTGGCTGGCAGTGTCACGGCATTTGAAGGATATTGAGCCACAGGCATTTTGATTAGCCATGAAAGTGGGGTTTGGGACATGCAGGAAGCCATCAAAAGACTGAGGCAGTTTCGCGATGCGCGAGATTGGAAGCAGTTTCATAATCCGAAGGATCTCGCCTTAGCACTCAGCATTGAGGCATCCGAACTTCTTGAGATTTTTCTTTGGAAAAGCGCGGAAGATGCCGATCCGGGAAGAGTTAAGGAAGAGCTTGCTGACGTGCTAGCTTACGCTCTCCTACTGGCAGATGCCTACGAATTGGACCCGACAGAAATAGTCCTAAAAAAGATTGAGATCAATGAGAAGAAGTACCCAATTAGCAAATCCAGAGGCACTGCCAAAAAGTATACTGAGCTATGAGCCACGAACATTTAGTGGAGATCAATCAGTACATCTTTTCCCGAGAGCGTCTTAATGATCTTCGACAGAACGCTTATGCCAGTGGTTGCTGGCCTCTAGTCTATTTGCTTAGCGACCAAAATGAGGGAAAAGCTTACGTTGGAGAAACTGCGGATGCTCTTTCCCGATTGGGGACCCATCTAAACGATGATGCCAAGAGGTTGCTTACATCAGTTCACCTAATCACCAGTGAGCGCTTTAATAAATCTGCCACGCTGGATATAGAGTCAGCGCTGATAAAGTATATGGCGGCAGATGGGAAGTTTTCTCTTCTCAATGGAAATTTGGGCCTTTCTGACCACAACTACTATCAGAGGGAAGATCTCTACTCGGAGATTTTCAAAGCCATATGGGACCGGCTTCGCAGAAAAGGTATTGCGAAACATTCCATAGAATCCATTAGCAACTCAGATCTTTTCAAATACTCACCATACAAATCGCTCTCTGCCGATCAACGGCAGGGGCTTATTGGCATTATGTATGCATTGCTAGATGATAACGTAAAAAATCTTCTCGTTCAGGGTGGGGCAGGCACAGGAAAGTCCGTTTTGGCAATTTTTCTTTTTAAGCTCATGCACACCGATGATAAGGAAATCAGTTTCGCCGACTTCTCCGCAGAAGAAGATGAAGTCAGGGATCTTATAAAGCAGCTGAAAGAAAAGTTCCCGTCTCCAAGAATGTCACTTGTTGTGCCAATGACGTCCTTTAGAAACACCCTAAAAAAGGCCTTCCGCAACATTGACGGATTAAGTGCCGACATGGTGATAGGACCTTCAGAGCTATCGGAGCGATCTTACGATATCGTTTTGGCTGATGAAGCTCATCGTCTAAGAAGACGGGTAAACCTTGGCGCCTATTATGGCGCTTTTGACAAAACCTGTGCAAAGCTAGACTTTGATAAACATAGTTGTAGCGAGGTAGATTGGGTATGCAAGCAAGCTCGCAAATCCGTTTTCTTCTACGACCAAAGTCAATCCATCAAGCCATCAGATGCAGACGTGGCGGTTTTTGACAGCCTGAGAAGCGAGTCCTCCACAAAGACTCAAACCCTAGTATCCCAGTTCCGAGTTCAGGGCGGGAACTCCTATGTAAAATTTATCCACGCCATACTTCACAATAAGACCAAGGAAAAAGTACTTTACACCTCAAAAAGTTATGAGTTCCTTCTTTTTGACTCAATCACGGAAATGGCAGAGTTTGTAAAAAACAAGAACGAAAGTGTAGGGCTTTCGCGGCTTGTCGCTGGTTACTCCTGGCCATGGATATCGAAAAATGATCCGAGCAAGTTCGACATCGACATTGATGGGGCTTTATTTCGCTGGAACAGCACAAACACAGACTGGATCAATAGGAAAGGCGCGGAGAACGAAGTCGGCTGTATTCACACCACTCAAGGATATGATCTCAACTATACAGGCGTAATCTTTGGCAATGAAATTAGGTTTGACAGGAATACAAAAGAAATTTTTATTGACGCAGAAAAATATTTCGACCGCCTCGGCAAGCAAAGCATCGAATCACCGGAACAATTAAGGAAGTATATTCTTAATATTTACAAGACCATCATGCTTCGAGGCATAAAGGGAACTTTCGTTTATGCTTGTGATAAGGATTTGCGAGACTATCTGAGAAATCACATACCAAGCTATAAAAGGCCCGGAGCAGACAGTCTGGAGCCGCAACCAATCCTTGTGCCATACCACAACGCAGTGCCCTATTATGATCTGAAGGCAGCAGCAGGGGACTTTAGCTCTCTTCAGAAGGTGGAGCAGTTTCAATGGATTGCTGTACCGAATGATGTGGAAGCCAGTAAATCGCTGTTTGCATGTCAGGTTATAGGAGAGTCCATGAACCGGATTATTCCTAACGGTGCCATTTGCCTGTTCCGCATCGAACGAGGGGGTAGCCGCAATGGAAAGATTGTTCTTGTTGAACACAGCGACCTGATCGATCCTGACAGTGGCTCGCAATACACGGTAAAGGAGTATGCAAGCAACAAAGCAAGTGACGAGCTCGGCTGGCATCACCAAACTATACTCCTCAGGCCACGATCTTATGATGATAGCTTTCAAACGATAAGGCTTTCAGAGGATCAATCATCTCATTATCGAGTCATTGCAGAGTTTGTTCGTGTGTTGGACCCATATGAGTAATTGGCAAGCTTGAAATCATCCAGTATCAGGCCGCCAGCTCCACTTTAACCGTACGCCCTATCCGGGCCTCCAGCATGATCAACATCTCTAGACTGAATTTGTCCCATTTGCCACGCACCAGATCGGAGACACGAGACTGGGCGATTCCAAGCCGTTTGGCTGCCTCTGTCTGAGTCAGACGTTCCGTTTCGATATATAAGCGAAGGTCATTCATCAAGTTAGCTCGCATCTGCAGCACCGCAGCTTCGGCTGGCTCAAAGCCCAAATCGAGGAAAATGTTATCGCTTGCCTTTTTGCTTTGCTTTTTCACGCGCTTCTACCTCTTTGTATCGCTCCCGAGCCAGTGCAATATCAGGCTGGCGGGTTTTCTGTGTTTTCTTCTCGAACGCATGCAATACGTAAATGGCGGCCCTGAACGTTGCCACATAGATAACGCGCCATTCTCCCTGTCGATGGATTCGGATCTCCGAGACACCAGTACCTATGCCTTTCATCGGCTTCCAATCCGAGGGCGCAAGACCCATCTGAACCGCACTTAGCTGAAACCCGGCGTCGCGCCGAGCATCATCCGGAAAGCATCTCAAGTCATCCTGACTCGTGCCAACGAACTCCAAGTCTTTCATGTGGCACCAATATATAAGTTTAATGATAATTTATCAATGTTCTTTGATATAGGCTGTTATGGCCGGACGATGGGATGATTACTTATTGAAGGGATTAGATCGGTCAGCTGGAGAGGAGATTCATGTAAGCGTCGACGTCAAAGTAACCAAGCCAGCCCACCGCGCACCGCTTCCCGGGCATTCTCGGTAATCACATCGCCGTGGGCCACAATCACTTTCTCGAACGGCCACTCAAACAACTGCTCAATACTCTGACGCGCCCTGCGCCGATTCAGATACACCATGCGTAGCAGCGGGTGCCAACCCACTTTGCCGAGGAGGCCGCCGGCGCGAAGGTACCAGCGGGTCGGGGCGTGCTCGCAGTGACTGAAATTCTCCACCAGGTCGCAACTGATCAGGGTCTTGCTGGCAGGATGGTAGAACAGGGTTTCATGCAGCATGGAACCTTCCACGGTGAGCGGCAATAACTGCCCCCGCCAGGCCGGGTGGGGAACATCTGACAGCACCGCATCAAACTTCAAGTCCTTACGCTTGCGCTGCAGTTTTTCCGGGCCATGAAGCTGCGCTTCCGGGAAGGCCGCACAGGTATCAGCGGCATACATATGATGGAACAGGTTTGGGCAGATGATATGGCGCACCGGGCCTATGGCTTCGATCTCCTGACGCAATGCTTCCGAAACCGGCACCGGGGAGTGCAGAACCAGCTCTCCAGAAGACAGCCGGATAACCGTCATCCTTGTGCCAAGATGCAGGCCGATAAAGCGGTGCGGGATCGTGGTGACCCAAAGATCGGCAGCAACAGGATGCAACTCAGCCATTAAATTTTCTCCGGTTATGAAAGCGCTTTTTCTATCATCGGTAGCCGATCCTGACCGAAGAACATCTCGCCATCTATATATACCGTCGGCGCACCAAAAGCGCCGCGCGCTACTGCTTCTTCAGTACCAGCTTTCAGCTTCTCTTTCACCGCTTCGTCACTGCATTGCGCCAGCAGAGCCTGCGCGTCGAAACCAGCTTTCTGTAACACACTGGCTACCACCTCCGGTTGGCCCATGTTCTGCTCTTCAACCCAGATCGCGGTAAAAACCGTATTCAGATAATCGTCAAAGCGAGGGTCATCTTGAAGTGCAACGGCGCCGCGCATCAGCGTCATGGTGTTGATCGGGAAGAACGGATTGAATTTCATTGGCACTCCATAGCTTTTCGCATAGCGCTGGAAGTCGATCAACATGTAGCGTCCCTTAGCCGGGTTCATGGCTGGCGACTGATTGCCGGTGGCCTTGAACACCGCGCCAAGCAACATTGGCCGCCACACCAGTTTGGCATTGTGCTTTGCTGCCAACCCCGGCAGCTGAGTCCAGGCGAGGTAGGTGGCCGGACTGCCAAAATCGAAGAAGCATTCAATCTGCTTGCTCATAGGAAACTTACCTCATCTATCCCGGAAAAAGATCTAACCCCGCACCCACAGCCACGGTAATTATTAACACCCGGCCAATACCCCAGTTAAGCTTGAGCAACGCCAATAAAGCGCCGGCAAACAAGCTCAATGAAGCAAGATCGATTGATGCTGGCATTGGCAAGCTCAAACCAACACCTGCGAACTCTATCAAACGGTGTTCAGCAAATAACACATGGCTAGCGAACCACAATGCCAGACTGGCAATCACGCCAACTACAGCAGCCGTAATGCCACGCAGCGCTCCGGCAATCGCCATATTATGGCGTAGGCGCTCGATGTGCGGTGCGCCGGCAAAAACAAAAACAAAACACGGTACAAATGCTGCCCAGGTCGTCACTAACGAGCCTAGCACAGCAGCCACCGGCGGCGAGAACGGCGCCGCATCGCGAAATGCCGCCATAAAGCCGACAAACTGCACTACCTGAATCAGCGGCCCCGGCGTGCTTTCCGCCATGCCAAGCCCGTCGAGCATTTCATCGGGAAGAAGCCACTGGTAGACATCAACCGCCTGCTGAGCAATGTAGGCCAATACCGAATAGGCGCCACCAAAAGTGACCACGGCGACCTTGCTGAAGAACAACGCCTCTGTGACCAGAACATGGTCACCGCCCAGTGTTGGCAGCATCAAAATCAGCGGCAACAACCAGATAACGAAGCCGATCAGCAGTACACGCGCGGTACCAGTCATACTGACCGGCTGCGGGCGCCAGCTGTCGGCGGGCAGCAGGGAATCACCAAGCCAGGCCGGGCGCTGCTTCGCCCATAAATAGCCGGCGAACGCTGCAGCGGAAATAATTAATGGAAACGGCACATCAAAAATTGCTATCGAAATAAAGGAAACTGCGCCGGTAGCAGCCAGTGGTCTTGTCATCAGCGCTTTGCTGGCTATCTTCTTGACGGCAAGCAGCACCAACGCCAAGACCGCCGCCTTCAAGCCAAAAAATAGCGCTGCTACCAGTGAAACATCGAGCAAGTAGGCATACAAAAACGACAGCGCAAGAATGGCAAAAAACCCGGGCAGAATAAACAGAATGCCGGCGATCAAGCCGCCGCGCACACCGTGCATCAACCAACCAAGATAAGTAGCCAGCTGCTGTGCTTCGGGGCCGGGCAGCAGCATGCAGAAGTTAAGCGCATGCATAAAGCGCGGTTCATCGACCCAACGCTTTTCTTCAACAACAATACGGTGCATCACCGCAATCTGTGCAGCAGGACCACCAAAGGAGAGCAGGGCGACACGCACCCAGACAACAATAGCTTGCTGTAGCGTTGGACTATTCATTGTATAGGAGCGGCATTGGCCGCAAAGCTCCATGCAAACGCCAGATTAATCACGGCTGAACCCGCTCCTACAGATGCTTGGCGACGATTTCTCCGGCGGCTCGAATATGTTCTCGCATCCACCATTCAGCCCTTTCACCGTCATGTTCGCGAATGGATTTGACAATCATATGATGCTGTTCGTGTGAGCGACGAAAATCCTCCGGCCGATACCAGTGAAAAGCACCATGATTAACAATTGGCAAGGTCATGGCATCACGGGCGATCTTTTTCAACAGAACACTTTCCGAGAACTTCAGCAAGGCAACATGGAAGCTTCTATTTAGCTCTCGCCACTGGGCATACTCATTAGCTGCGTAATCGCCATTGGCAAGCAGTTCATCGCCATGCTGAAGGATTGCATCAAGGCGCTGCAGCTGCTGTTCGGTCAGGCCTTGCTCTGCCAGTAGACGGCAGCCCAAGCCTTCCATGGCGGCACGAACACGAAATGAGATAACGATATCCCGGGCAGTAAACTGTCTTACCCGGTAGCCCCGGTTAGCAGCGTAATCCAGCAGGCCGTCTTCCGCTAACGAACGCAAGGCTTCACGAATCGGCGTACGAGAAACATGCAGCTCTTCTGCGAGCGCAATTTCCTGCATTCGCGTGCCTGGGGCAAACTCACCCGCCAGAATGCGCTCCCGCAGTGTATCAGCAACAGATTGACTGCGAGTGCGGGAGTCCTGATCCGACAACTTTATTTACCTAGTACCGAACGAGCGATAATTTCCTTCATGATCTCGCTGGTACCACCATAGATGCGCTGAATACGTGCATCAACGTAGTCACGGGAGATCTGGTATTCCTGCATATAGCCATAACCACCAAACAACTGCAGACACTCATCAGCCACTTTGCCCTGTAGCTCTGTGGTGGTCAGCTTGGCAATCGAAGCATTCACTGCGGTGAGTTTGCCTTCGTCATATTCGTTAGTGCATTGAGTGGTAAAAGCACGGTTAACAGCAATCTGCGCTTGCAGCTCAGCCAGCTTGAAACGCGTATTCTGAAATTGTGCTACCGACACACCAAATGCCTTGCGCTCCTTAACATACTCTACGGTGCGCTCCAGCATGCCTTCACACGCAGCCACGGCGCCCAGCGCAAGAATCAATCGCTCCCGCGGCAACTCATTCATCAGGTTGGCAAAGCCGCGACCTTCGCCACCGAGAATCTGGTCGGCGCCAACACGGACATTCTCGAAGAACAGTTCCGATGTATCGGCACAGTGATGGCCCATCTTCTCCAGATTGCGGCCGCGGGCAAAGCCCGGCAGAGCAGTATCCACGGTGAACAGAGTAATACCCTTGGCGCCAGCGGCAGGATCCGTTTTGCAGGCCAGTACGATAACGTCGGAATGCTGGCCATTGGTAATAAAGGTTTTCTGACCATTGATAATGTAATCAGAACCATCTTTTTCGGCGCGTGTTTTCATGCCCTGCAAATCAGAGCCGGCGCCCGGTTCAGTCATACCAATGGCGCCAACCACTTCGCCAGTGACCATGCCCGGCAACCAACGCTGCTTCTGCTCTTCCGTACCCAGGTGCAGGATGTATGGCGCGACAATATCCGAGTGCACCGACAGGTTTGAAGCCAGACCACTGAAGCCGAAACGCGAAGCCTCTTCTACCACGATGGCAGAGAGACGGAAGCTGGCACCAAAACCGCCGTACTCTTCTGGTACGTCAACGCACAGGAAGCCATTCTCACCAAGCTTGGTCCACACTTCGCGCGGCAGGATTTCCTCTTTCTCCCACTGGGCGTAGTGAGGAGCGATTTCCTTTTCAAAAAATTTGCGCACATTGTCGCGGAACAGATCAATTTCTGCCTGGTCGAGTTGTACTGCCTGTGTCATCGGATTCTCCGCTGGATCGGCCGCCGGGGTTGGCGAGGTGGCGCTATTGTATACATCTTTTTCAATCGTGGAGGACCGGCGGGTCACGCTATTGCCAGTGATTGGTAGATTTGGCCAACGAGCCAACAAGAAAAAGCCGGAGCTGATCTCCAGACAGAGTCAGCTCCGGCGTCTTGTCGGTAAAGCCGTCATACGCGCCTCCCTGAGGAACACGCGTTGCGGATCAGTCGAGCACAGGCTCGATGGTCACCGGGGTCTTCAATGAGTTGGCTACAAAACAATGCTTGTGGGCGCTTTCGTGAAAACGCTTCAGGGTTGCCTCGTCCACTTCCTCTTCAAACACCACTCTCGGATGCAGTACGATGCTAGTGATTGCCATAAGCCCGTCTGCATTTTTGTCGACCTCACCTTCGGGACGGTCGATATAACTTAACACCGTCTTTTTCGACTTCGCCGCGATGGCCAGAAAGGTCAGCATGTGACAGCTGGACGTTGCCGCAACCACCGCCTCATCCGGATTGACCCGCTGGGCACTGCCGCCATGAGTCGGCGATGCGGATGCCTGCACTACCTCACCACCCGGGAAGGTCCACTCGTGATCCCGGTTGTAATGCTCATAATCAAACTCAACCCCGCGCTGCAGATGCCAGCTGACGGTGGGCTGGAACTTACTCATGGTCCACTCCTTCATTATCGGTCCGCGAATACCATGATCGGATTTTCCGCAGATGGCAACCTTGTCACAGGTCAACCTTGCGCGGTTAATCGGGATTTTGGCTCTGCCAGACAGCGCTCGATATGGGCCAGCACGGCAGGGCTATAAAGCAATGAGCAGTGACCCAAATACGGCACATGAATGTTCTTCGCGTTGCCCCCCAGCATGGCGCTGGAGGAGGGCACGATAAAGTTGTCAAAGTTGGAGTAGATCGAATAGAACTGGGCACCACCCGGGGTGGCTTCAAGAGCATTCAACTGATTGAGGAAATCACTGTGGTGTCGCATCTGGAAAGCGGCGCCCATAGGCGGAAACAGCGAGGCAATACGGGTGCCCACATGGGGTGAGCCCAGAGTAATAACCCGATCCAGTTTGCCGGCCAAGTCCAGATGATGCAGGGCATAACGGGTTAACGGCCCACCCATGCTGTGGCAGACAAGATGGGCTTTTTCAGCACCGGTGGCAGCCAGAATGCGATTGACGTGGTCAGCAACCTGCTGAGACAGCTTGCGAGCATCAATAGTCGGCGGGGTATAGCTGACCGCATAAACATTAGCCCAGCCGCGAGCCTTGAGGCGCCACTGCAGGGTCAGAAAGTTAGCTGCATTACCGCCATAACCATGCACCAGAATAATCGGGGTTTCACCCTGTACCCGAGCCCGCACCGGCGAAGCATCATGGACCAGGCGCAACGGATAGCTGACCACCAGCAGACTGATTGCCATCCATTCCCAGAACATTCCCCACAGACCAGGGAACAGCAACACCTCACGCGCTTCTTCCGGCATCAACGTGTCGGCGAAATTGCGACGGTCGTAATACCAGGCGGTGTACATCAACAGGGTCTGTACGGCGGTAATCGCCAGTATGGTTCCCAGCAGCAGCTTAAGCAGATATAACATTGCAGGCCTCCCCCGAAATAGCAGCCGCAGAAACTAGGCCCATTCTGGCCGTCAGTCAAAGCCCGCCCGCCGGCCCTGAGCAATTTGGTCAGGCGAGGCTCTGCTTTCGCAGCCATTCGGCGCAGTGGCCGACCGCCTCGGCCAGCTTATCGTTCTGGCCAAAGTAGTAGTGGTTAGCGCCTTTGACTTCCTTGAGTTGCTTATTGTAGTGCCTGAAGGCATTAAACAGTCGGTGGGTGTGGCTCGGTGTACAGGCATCATCAGCAGTATTGCCAATCACCAGTGCCGGCACAGTAATACGTGGCGCCGCCGTCAGGCCGTTAGCATTGGAATGGTCGAAGCTCCACTGACTCATCCAGCCACGCAAGGTGTTGAATCGGGCCAGCGCCACCGGGCCGTTGTTGACCACCTGTGGCTCACCCAGGTAACACCAGCCCGGCTTGCGTTCATTGGCATCAATGGCTGGATCGAGCCAGCGCACGTCACACATGGTCCGATGCACAATAAAAGCAAACTCTTCCTGATGCCGGCCCGCTTGGCGAAGCTCCGCCAGCTTGTTCTGCACCCAGCCGGTAATCTTGCGATTACGGGCAATCTGCGCGGCACGAAAGCGCTCGATGAAGGCCTCGCTGTATGCCGGCTGGTTGGGGCAGGCCGGATCATAGATATCCAGCTCCCTATCCCGCACTTCCGGATTGCTTTCATCCACTACTGACGGGTCCATCCACTCGGTCAAGGTAACTGCCCGGGAAACATGGGCGGCCAACAACATGATGCCGTCCGCCGGGATCAGCTTGCGTGAGGTCAGATCGTAGGGGTCACCGGCGGGTGTGTGGGTGACCTGCGGATCCTCTGCTTCTGCCTGATAAAACATGGACAGAGAGCCACCACCAGACCAGCCCGCCAAAATCACTTTTGTGTAGCCAAGACGCTCTTTCGCATCACGAATACAGGCACCGAGATCGGCAGCTACTTTTTCCATGATTAAAGGAGCATCCGCCCCACGATAACGGCTATTGCAATAGATCACGTGGAAGCCGGCCTTGGCCAATGCGGAGACCATGGGCAGATAGGCGCCACCGCCAACCGGGTGCATAAACACGATCACCGATTTAGAGGGGTGATCTTTTGGTTTTAGCAGATGGGCTTCCAGGGCTACCAGATCCATGGGCCCGGCATAGGTGTCCTTGAATTCCGACTTCTCGGCAAAGGCCACCATATAAGGTATGCGGTCGTACTCGAATTTTGTCTGGCTCATGTTGTCTTCCGGCGCGGTTTGCAATCAGGCTTTGCTGTGGGTTGGGGCGTCTGCCTTCACTTTGGAGAAATCCGCCTTGCTGGTATCAAGGCCGCGCATATCCAGCGCGTCACCGAATCTTGCTTGTTTGCGTGCCCGGGTTTTCTCCGTCCAGGCCTTCATCACGTCATCCACCTGTGCCTTATCCGCCGCAACAATAGCGTCGTATTGTTTGTCCTTTATGGTGATCTCCACCTGAATGCCGTTCGGGTCATACATATAAATAGAGTGGATAAACTGGTGATCAATTGGCCCGAAGCAAGGCCGACCGGACTTGTTGATACGCCGCCGCCAGGCTTTCAGCTCTTCCTCGGTATCCACTTCAAAAGCCAGATGGACATCGAAGCCATGCTTCGGCCGGAACATCATTTCGTCGGCATCGTCCGGGGCATCAAAAAAAGCAATAAAGTTGCCATCACCCATCTGGAAGAACAGGTGCATATAGTCCACCTTGCGCCCGGAGCCCGGCTCCTCATCGAACACCATGGCCATAGTCAGTGGCAGACCAAGCACCTCTTCATAGAACCAGCGCGTCTGCGCCGCATCGCGGCAGCGGAAGGCCATATGGTGAATATGCTTGAGTGGCTTGAGAGCCGTTGTCTGGTGATTCTGACTGGCACTAGAGTGAGGAGTATCGGTCATGGCAGCTATTCCACATTGCATACAATTTGTGGGATTCTAGCCATTGGCGCCGGGTTCAACAAGGATTTATGGAGCAATTGCATACAGTTTGCCCCGTAGATGCATCACTACCGGATGAGTGGCACACTTTCCATCCGCCGATATATCGCCAGCCAGCAAAAGACCCCAAAGCATGAAAGAAAAAATCATCATCAATGAAGTCGGCTTGCGCGATGGCCTGCAGAATCAGCCCCAGCATGTTGCCACCGAAGACAAGGTGCGCATGGCCGAGTTGCTAGTGGATGCCGGCGTACGTTGGCTTGAGCCAGTCAGCTTTGTCAGCCCAAAAGCGGTACCGCAAATGGCCGACGCGGCGGAGCTAACGCGCCGGCTGCCCCAGGGCGATGACCTGCACTACACCGCACTGGTACCTAACCTGCGCGGTTACCAGCTGGCCCGTGACAACGGATACCGCACGGTGGCGCTGGTCCTGTCGACTACCGACAGCTTCAACCAGCGCAACCTGAACATGACACTGGCTCAAGCCATCAATAGCTGCCGGTCCATTATCGAGGCCGCGCGGACGGACGGCATCGCCACACGCACCTATATTTCCGGCGCCTTCAGCTGCCCCTATGACGGCACCACTCCGGTGGATGTGACGCTGAGTTTGAGCCAGCAGATGATTGACGCTGGCAGTGAAGAGATAGCCATTGCCGACACCATCGGCGCCGGCAATCCACAGCAAATGAAAGACATCATGGCACCGCTAATCCAGCAATATGGCGCCGAGCGCTTTTTCGTTCACTTGCATGACACCCGCGGGCTGGCCACGGCCATGGCTTGGGCAGCCTGTGACCTTGGGGTGCGAAAATTCGATGCCTCCGTCGGCGGACTGGGCGGCTGCCCGTTTGCCCCGGGAGCCACCGGCAATGTGGCCAGCGAAGATCTGGTCTACTTGTTTGAGGCGGCTGGCCTGGATACAGGTATCGATATTCAGGCACTGCGTCAGGTAATCGAGCTGGCCGCCCGGGCCACGGGGCGCGAACTGGGCGGCAGGATTATTCACTGGATCAAATCCCAGGAAGCGCGGGGGCGCCCTTGCGATCTGGTTTAGCCAACTACTCGAAATGAAACGCCGCTAGATCCGTACTCCGTAGAGACTGATCTAGCCGGATTTCTTCCTCAGGCATTCCCCTGCAACCCGTGGAAAAAGATGAAGTAGGCCACCAGCCCAAGAATCACCCACTTCAGTACGTAGTACAGAGTGCGGTTGGTCTTTTTCAGATTCTTGGTCTGAATGCGGACCAGGTAGATATAGCTGAATAGCTTGTTCAGAACGCCCAGTTTCTCACTGTCATCATTCTGCGAAGCAGACGCAGCCACGGCTATTTTCTTGAAGAACCGGTTAACTACTGCAGCGAATTTCCACTTGAACGGTCGCTCCACGTCGCAGAACAGGATAATCCGGTTCTCGTCGGTACGGTTGTGGGCGGAGTGAATAAAGGTTTCGTCGAACACCACACCTTCGCCATCGCGCCAGGAGTAGTTCTCGCCATCGACATTAATAAAGCACTCATCGTTATTCGGCGTGATCAGGCCAAGATGGTAGCGCAGAGACCCACCAAAGGGGTCACGATGGGCCGTCAAACGACCGCCCGGTGGCAACATGGCAAACATGGCGGCGTTGAGGCTCGGAATCCTGTTAACCAGCTCAACTGTTTTCGGGCATAGCTGCTCAGCGGAAGGCAGCATGTCGCCATACCATTTCAAATAGAAGCGCTTCCAGCCGGATTTGAAAAACGAGTGAAAGGCGAGGTCGGTATGACCATTGGCAGCGCGGATACGGCCCTCGTCAAACAACCCAGCGGCCTCGTCACGGATAGTTTCCCAGTTATCCTGTAACAGCTTCAAATCAGGAAAATGCTCAAGGGAGATATACGGCGTATTAGGTACCGCCGAGGTGGCATAGGCAAAGCAGTTATACGGCGCCATGATGGTTGAGTGATCCAGCAACTGGCGAGAAAACTTGTGCCGCACCTTGCCGCGAAAATGAACATAGGTGCCGGTGGCAACAAATACATACAACACCAGAAACTTGGGTGCCAACAAGGCCATCAGATCCATTATCTCTATCCCGTCGTCAATCCGGTCTACTGACCATAGCAATATCTCAAGGCGATGATTTTACGGTAGATAGCAGTGTGGTGCAGCCTTTTCCGGCCCGTTCATCGGTAGGTCAGCGCTGTTTTTCGAGTGTCCGGATACGCTGTTTAACTAGTGATAGCTCCTTGCTGAGTGACTTACGGAATGAGGAAGCCAGCGCTTGATTGCCTACATCTCGCTGCAACCCGTCGCGGCGTATTTCCAACCTGCGAAGAGTCATGCGTTGACCAAAGGTAAGCCCCGGGGAGGATTTTGCAGAGCGCTGCTTTACCGCCGGGGCATCGGCAATCCGCGCCATGGCATCGACCCGACGCTGCAGCTCGACACCTCCATCATCACTACCGATAACACCAATCTCCGGTAGCTCTAGCGGCTCGCTGTGCGAATCGCAGGGTCGGTTGGCAAACAGAGGGACTCCGTCCATACCCTGACATCGGTAAAGAGTTTCAGCGCCCAGTGGGGCAAATGATGACAGAACAAGAAATACAGCAATGATGGGATATCGAGTCATGACCAGTCCCTCTGGATAGAGGCGATCATGCTCCGCAAAAATGGGCGATAGCGCGATGTCCGGGCACGTCAGTTGCTGTCAGCGTGGGCTGGACCAGCCTGTCAGTTTTCGGCCCCGGCGTCTGACGGCATCACCAGTCGGCACCAGCTGACACCAATAATAATGCCAATCAACGCGCCACCACCATTAGCCGCCAGATCCAACCATTCCATGGAGCGGGTGGCGGTTAGATAACCCTGAGCGAGCTCCGCCAGGCCGCCACTCAAGGTGGCGATCAGCCACAGCAGCCACGGTGGTGACTGGCGCCAGCCCAGCGCGAGCAACAACGCCACGGTGAGGTAACCAAGAAAGTGGCCAATCTTGTCGTTAATCCAGGGCATATCAAATTGGCGTAGTTCATCTGCCGGCCACAAACTACCAATCCAGATCAGTGCGATAGCCAGCACCGCCAATAGCCGCCAGAGGGTTCTCCAATGTGTTCTCGTCATCAGGCGGCATCCCCGCGCAAAGCCTGAACCCGCTGACGCAGATCGGCGGCGCTGACGTGGTCGGCCGGCACCGGCGCGCCAACGACCAAGGACACCCGCGACCAGAATCGTCGCGGCGGCTTGCTCAACGCCTTACCATCCTTGTGACTGAATACGCTGCCCCACAGACCCTGCAATGCCATCGGGATCACCGGTACCGGGTTACTGGCGATGATTTTCTCAATGCCATTTTTAAACTCATCAATCTCTCCATCGCTGGTCAATTTACCCTCAGGAAAGATACAGACGACTTCTCCGGCATCAAGTTCCTCTTTCACCCGTTCAAACGCGCGGGTGTAGATCTCCGGATTCCGGGTTTTCGAATCAATCGGAATGGTCTTGCCGGTGCGGAAGATATAGTTCAGAACCGGCAAATCGTAAATCGGCTTGAACATAACAAAGCGCACCGGGCGGCGGATGGCGCCGGCCAGCAGTAGGGCATCGACATAGCTGACATGGTTGCAAACCAGCACACAGGGGCCGTCATCGGGGATCTGCTCCAGGCCTTGCAACTTGACCCGGTACAACGTGCGGGTCAGAAGCCAGATAATCAGGCGAATAACGAACTCCGGCACCAGTGTGTAGATAAAGCAGGCGACCAACACATTGGCCAACGCCAGGATCAGGAAGAACTGTGGAATGGTCACATTGAGCACGCCAACCAGCACGATGGCAGTGGCAGCAGATAGCACCATCAGCAAAGCATTAAGAATATTGTTGGCGGCAATAATTCGCGACAGGTGCTGGGGGTTGGAACGGGACTGGACAATGGCAAACAGCGGCACGATATAGAAGCCACCAAACACACCGATACCAAGCAGATCGATCATTACCCGTATGCCGGCCGGCTCCGCTAGCAAGGCGGCGATATCTACCTGATCCATGCCAGCCATGCCCTGATAGGAGAAGAACAGATCGATACCAAACAGGGACAAACCGATTGAACCGATCGGCACCAGTCCCAGCTCAACCCGGCGACCAGAGAATTTTTCACACAGGAATGAGCCAACACCGATACCAATGGAAAAGGTCGCCAGGAGCAGGGCATATAGCCCCTCAGTCCCATTCAGGTAATCATCAACATAGACCTTCAGCTGGGTGGTATAGGCCGCGCCGAGAAACCAGAACCAGGAAATGCCCAGTACGCTCATCCACACCGAACGCACTTCCTTTGCAGAACGCAGGATATCCAGAGTTTCGGAAAACAGGTTCCAGTTCATTTTCAGGGAGGGGTCCGCCGGCGGCGCCGAAGGAATTTGCCGGGCAGCAAAATAGCCGAGCACCGCAAGGGCGATGACTGCTAGCGGCGCCAGCCACTCCGGGGTGCCCTCCATTTTCAGGATAACCCCGGAAATCGAGCCAAGCAGAATGGCCAGGAAGGTGCCCATTTCCACCAGCGCATTACCGGATACCAGCTCCTCCTGTTTCAGGTGCTGGGGAATGATCGAATACTTGATCGGACCGAAGAATGTGGACTGCAACCCCATACAGAACAGCACCGCGAGCAGAAAGTACACCGCATCGAAGAAGAAGCCGGCAGCACCAACACCCATGATCAGGATCTCGACAAACTTGATCCGTCGCACCAGCATGGATTTTTCATACTTATCGGCAATTTGGCCGGCCAGCGCCGAGAACAAAAAAAACGGTACGATAAACAGCGCAAGACCAACATTATTTAGCGTATTGACGCTGGTACCGGCCACCACTCCTGAGGCAATCAGAAGAATCAGTGCCTGGCGGAAAACATTGTCATTGAAGGCCCCGAGAAACTGGGTAGCAAAGAAGGGGCCAAAACGACGGGAGGCCAGCAATTGGGACAGGCTTCGTTTCATAACGGGATCCTCAAGCGGCTAGCCAGCCAGCGAAATAATAGCTAACGAGAGACTCTACCAGAGCTTTTTCACAAACACTGCTGACCACATCGAGTTTGCCGGTAACGGGCAAAAGTCAGTTGCGCGGCCGCAGGACCCTGGCCGGGTTACCGGCCACCAGCATGCCGGCAGGGACATCCCGGGTAACCACCGAGCCCATGCCGATCACTGCGCCATCGCCTATGGTCACACCATCAACAATACCAACATTGGCGCCAACCCAGACATCGCAACCAATGCGAATGCCCGAGGACGAGACCGCCTGCTCGCGGATCAGCCGATCCACAGCCATACCATGGTTGAAGGCATAAAGAGTGCAGCGTGCGGCGATACGGGTGTGATCACCGATGTCGATACCAGCACGGCCACCGTCGAGAGTGACGCCGTGGTTAATGCTGACATGGTCGCCGATCCGGATTGGCCCATGGAGAAAGCAGTCAGCCGCAATTTGGCTGCCATTGCCAACGATGATGTCACGGCCCGGCTCGGCAAACAGTTTTGCCTCCGGGGCGACAAAACAGCCTGCGCCAAAACGAACCGTCTCCATGGCCATCAAGCTCTGCTGCAGTTGCTGCTGCCAGGCTTCGGCCCACTCACGCTGGGCCGGTTTCAGGGAGTGGTAAAGCCACGGCATATAGCTGAGGCGCTGCTTGTGTTGCTGGCGATATTGGTCGGTCATCTCGGGCCGTGCGGTTTCATGCGGGAGGCGGATACCTTAGCATCCCTGTCACATTCACATAAAAAGAAACAGGAGGTCATATGACCCGGCTCGCTCTACTTCCCTTTTTCGCCCTAGTTGCCCTTTTAACCGGCTGCGCAACCGGCGGCGACAATCCCTGGTACGGCGCCAGCAAACAAATGGCAAAAGAATTTGGCCTTAGCGAATCCGCTCAGGCATCCGATGCTCTCAAGCAGGTTCTCAAGCTTAGTAGCCAGCGCGCCGGCACTACCCTATCTGCCACTGACGGCTACCGTAACAGCGGCTACCCGTTGACCTTACCGGCATCCCTGAAGCCGGTGGCCGATACTCTTCGCAAGGTCGGTATGGGTGGCTATCTGGATAAGGTAGACGCCGCCATGAACCGCGGGGCTGAACAGGCCGCAGCAGAAGCCTTGCCCGTATTTCAGCAGGCCATCACCAATATGACCATTCAGGATGCGGTGGATGTAGCTACCGGAGGGGAAACCGCAGCGACTGATTATTTTCGCGGCCAGACCGAAGCTCAGCTGCGCCAGCGCTTCCAGCCCATCATCCGCAGCAACCTGGAAAAAACCGGCTTCTATAGCCAATACAAATCAATGCTGGACACCTACAACGCATTGCCGCTGACCAGCAAGCCAAATTTGGATATCGAGTCAGAAGTGATGAATCAGAGCCTGAACGCCCTGTTTGGCCGCATGGCTGCGGAAGAAAAGATGATTCGTCAGGCGCCACTGTCCCGTGGTTCCGCCATGATCAACGCCGTACTGGGCATGTAGCGCTAGTCTTCCGACCAGACCTATGCAGCGGCAAACCGCTGCATAGGCTTAGTCCGGGCGAAACCTCAAGCGGCTGCCTTTTGCCGGGCGCGCATGAAATACCACAGGAACACCAAGGCGCAAGCACCATCCCAGATGCCGTAGCCGGAATAGAACAACGCCACCATCAGATCCTGCTCATACAGGGCCGGCAGAGATTCTTTGTTGTGGATAATCCAGTGCACCCAGCGCAGATCAAACAACAACTTCTCAATGGCAAACACCAGTAACAACCACGGCACCTTGTCCCACACCGGTGCCACGGCAATATAGGCCAGACCCCACAGGGCAATAATTACCACCCCGGACCAACTGAAAAATAGTGGATCCTGGGCGGCCAGCAGATCACCGTCTAACATCGGCGTCAGAAAACCCAGCAAGGTCAAATTGACCAAGCCAATCAAAATAATCACGTTTCGTTCAGTCATGACAGCTCCGCATGTCGTTCACAGGTCAGCAGGTGGTCATTCACCATACCGATGGCCTGCATCATCGCATAAACAATGGTCGGCCCGACAAAGCGAAATCCACGCTTCTTTAAGTCCTTGCTAATCACCACTGCCATCGGGGTCTGTGCCGGCACGTCCTTCATACTGGCAAACCGGTTGACCACTGGCCTGCCGCCAATAAAGCCCCAGATATAGCGATCGAAACTGCCGAACTCCTTTTGTACCGCCAGAAATGCCCGGGCATTAGTGACGGTCGAGTCCACCTTGAGGCGATTACGCACGATCCCCGGGTTACGTAACAGCTTCTCGATACGAGCCGGGGTAAAGCGCGCCACTTTGGCCGCATCAAACCCGGCGAAAGCTTCCCGGTAGTTGTCGCGCTTTTTCAGAATAGTGATCCAGCTAAGCCCGGCCTGCGCGCCCTCCAGAGTGAGAAACTCAAACAGGGTGTGCTCATCATGCACCGGCACACCCCACTCATGGTCGTGATAATGCTGGTAAAGCGGGTCTTCACCGCACCAGGGACAACGGGCCATACAGAACTCCCAGAAAGCATTTCACGAAGAATGCGCCGCAACCGCGGTTGGCACAATGCAGCAAAACCCTGCTATCCCCGCTATACTCCGCGACTGATTTTTCAGCCGTTTCCGGGACACCTCGCATGTCGGACACACCGAAGACTGATAGCAGCACTTTCCAGGGCCTGATTCTGGCCCTGCAGCAATACTGGGCCGAACAGGGCTGCGTCATTATCCAGCCCCTTGATATGGAAGTGGGCGCCGGCACCTTCCACCCGGCGACGTTTCTGCGCGCCATCGGCCCGGAAATCTGGAACAGCGCCTATGTGCAGCCATCGCGCCGCCCCACTGATGGTCGCTATGGGGAAAACCCGAACCGTCTGCAGCACTACTATCAGTTTCAAGTGGTACTGAAGCCGTCCCCGGACAACATTCAGGACCTGTACCTCGGCTCCCTGCGCCGCCTTGGCATCGACACCAGCGTGCACGACATCCGCTTCGTCGAGGACAACTGGGAATCGCCAACCCTGGGCGCCTGGGGTCTGGGCTGGGAGGTCTGGTTGAACGGCATGGAAGTCACCCAGTTCACCTACTTCCAACAGGTGGGCGGAATCAACTGCTATCCGGTCACCGGCGAGATCACCTACGGTCTGGAGCGGATTGCCATGTACCTGCAGGGCGTTGATTCAGTTTATGACCTGATATGGTCAGACGGCCCGTTCGGCAAGGTCACCTATGGCGACGTGTTCCACCAAAACGAAGTTGAAATGTCGACCTTTAATTTCGAACATGCCAACACAGCCATGCTGTTTGGCCATTTCGACGACTTCGAGCGCGAGAGCAAGGCACTGATTGCCGCCGGCTTGCCGCTGCCAGCCTATGAATACGTGCTTAAGGCCTCGCACACCTTCAATTTGCTCGACGCCCGCAAAGCGATCTCGGTAACCGAGCGTCAGCGCTTTATTCTGCGGGTACGTGAACTGGCCCGCGCCGTGGCGGACGCCTATCTGGCAAGCCGTCGTGCGGCTGGCTTCCCTCTGGCAGAGGCATCCATACGCGAAGAAGTTATTGCCGAGCTGGCCAAGCAAGATGCCAAGCAAAATAAGAAAGGAGCCAAGTGATGCAACACGCAGATCTGTTGATTGAGCTTGGTACCGAAGAGCTGCCACCGAAGGCCCTGAAAGCACTGTCTGAAGCTTTCGCCATTGAAACGCTGAAGCAAATTGATGACGCTGGCCTTGAGCATGGCGCCATGAAGGTTTTTGCAGCGCCACGTCGTCTGGCATTTCGCATTGAGCAGGTTGCCGTGGGCCAGGCAGATCGCGATATCGAACGCCGCGGTCCAGCAGTAAAGGCCGCCTTTGATGAGGAAGGCCACCCAAGTAAAGCAGCACTGGGCTTTGCCCAGTCCGTCGGCCTGACCATGGATCAGTTAGAAACCGTGGAGACCGACAAGGGCGCCTGGCTGGTGGCAAAAGTACGCGAAGCAGGTAAGCCGCTAGCCGAACTGCTTCCCGCCATGCTGGAGCAGTCACTGCAGCGCCTGCCGATTCCCAAGCGCATGCGCTGGGGTAACCGCAAGGTACAGTTTGTCCGCCCTAGCCAATGGTTAGTGGCACTGCTGGGCGAACAGGTACTGGATATCGCTTTACTCGATCAGAACGCCGGTCGTGAAACCCGCGGCCATCGTTTCCATGCACCCGCCTCTATTAGCCTGGGCTCCCCAGCCGAGTATGAAGCTCGTCTGGAGAAAGATGGCTTTGTGATCGCTGACTTCGACCGTCGCCGGGAAATGATTCGCAAGCACGCCGTCGCTGCCGGTGAAAAAGAAGGTGGGGTAACTTATATTGATGCCGACCTGCTTGATGAGGTCACTGCACTGGTGGAGTGGCCGGTGGCCATGGTCGGCCATTTCGAAGAAGAGTTCCTGCGCGTACCACAGGAAGCCCTGATTACCACCATGGAATCGAACCAGAAGTATTTTCCGGTGCTGGACGGCCAGGGCAAACTAAAGAATGCCTTCGTATTTATCAGCAACCTGAACTCGAAAGAACCTCAGGTTGTGATTTCCGGCAATGAAAAAGTAGTTCGCCCACGGCTATCCGATGCGGCCTTCTTTTACGATCTCGATCGTAAGAAAACACTGGCGCAGCACGCCGAGCCACTGGAGAAAGTGGTATTCCAGCAGCAGCTCGGCAGTGTTGCGGACAAGTGCCGCCGTATTTCTTCCGTCGCAGGCCAAATAGCCAACCACGTTGGCGGCAACCAGAAGCTCGCGGAGCAGGCCGGCTTATTGTGCAAGGCTGACCTTGCCTCCGCCATGGTCTACGAGTTCGACACCATGCAGGGCGTGATGGGCTATTACCTGGCCAAACAGGAAGGCCTCGACAACGAAGTTTCCGAAGCCATGCACGAACAGTACCTGCCTCGCTTCTCTGGCGATGTGTTACCACAAACGAAAACTGGCATGGCGGTGGCGATTGCCGACAAGCTAGACACTCTGGTGGGTATTTTCGGTATTGGCCAGAAGCCAACGGGAGACAAGGATCCCTACGCACTGCGTCGTGCCACGCTGGGAATTCTGCGGATCATCATCGGCAGCAAGCTTGACCTTGATATCAAGTCGCTGATTAACGACTCAGTAAACGCATACCCTGCCGACGGCGCTATATCTTCCTATAAAGGCAACTTACGACTGGATGTGCTTGAGTTTGTTCAGGGTCGTTACCGTGCCATGTACCAGGAGCAGGGCATCGACACACCGGTAATCCTGTCCGTGTTGGCGGTTAATCCGACCAAACCACTAGATGTGGAGCAACGCATTCAGGCAGTGGCCGCATTTCGTGCTCGCCCGGAGGCGGCGGCTCTGGCTGCGGCGAACAAACGGGTTGGTAATATTCTCAGCAAGCTCAGCGGCCCCGCGCCAGAAACTATCCATCAGGGTTTACTGCAGCAAGATGAAGAGAAAGTCTTGTTCGCTGCCTTGCAGAAGGCTATCACCGATAGCGCCAATGTCAGCGACTATGCGGCGGTACTGGCAAGTCTCGCGGCACTGCGCCAACCGGTTGATGCGTTCTTCGACAAAGTCATGGTCATGGCTGATGACGCGGCATTACGTGACAATAGGCTGGCCATGCTGGCCCAGTTACGTGGCTTGTTTCTCAAGGTAGCCGATATTTCCGAATTGGGGTGATCTTCAAGCCCCCAGCGCTCTTTCCCGGTAATCCCTGTAAGGGAAGGGCGCTGCAAACGGGGACAGCAATGGATCAAAAATACCAGGAAATTACATCGCCGGGCAGAAAAGTCAGTGCCCGGATTGCTATCCGCAGTATTGCCTTTTTTCTGCTGTATAACCTGATGGGTATCGTTCACAGCATGGTGTGTTTGCTAGTGGCGCCGTTTCAGACTTTTGAGCAGCGTTACCGCTTCGTCAATCTCTGGACTTACGGCACCATGTGGCTGCTACGTCATCTGAGCGGGGTCAGTATCGAGGTTCACGGAGCGGAAAATATTCCCAAGAATCAGGCCGTAGTGATCATGGCCAATCATCAAAGCCAGTGGGAAACTTTTTACCTGCAAATACTCAGCTCACCACAGGCGACCATTCTGAAGAAAGAGCTGTTGTGGGTGCCTTTTTTTGGTTGGGCGCTGGCACTTCTCAAACCTATTGCCATCGACCGCAAGAAAGCCTCTCAAGCGCTGAAAACCATATTGAGAGTGGGCAAGCAACGTCTGGACAGCGGCATTAGCGTAGTTATCTATCCAGAAGGTACTCGGCAGCAGCCGGGGAGCCTTGGGCGCTTTAATGGCGGTGGCGCATCACTGGCGGTGTCTGCGCAAGCCCCGATTGTTCCAGTGGTACATAATTCGGGCGACTGCTGGCCGGCGCGTTCTCTATGGCGATTTCCAGGAACCATCACAGTAGTGATCGGAGCCCCCATTTCGGTAACTGACAAGACCGTAGCTCAAGTCAAACAGGAATACGTCGACTGGATCAGCGCCAACTATCCAGGGGAGTTAAGAATCAATAAGGCGGGGCAGTAAAAAGCCGGCATAAGCCGGCTTTTTACTGCCCCAATCTGATCAGATATCCAGATTCGACACGTACAGCGCATTGGTTTCGATAAAGTCACGACGGGGTTCGACGTCATCACCCATCAGGCAAGAAAAGATCTGGTCCGCAGCAATGGCATCTTCGATGGTGACACGCAGCATCCGGCGTACTTCCGGATCCATGGTGGTTTCCCACAGCTGTGAAGGATTCATCTCACCCAGACCTTTATAGCGCTGAATGCCGGTGCCCTTACGTGCCTGTGCCATCAGCCATTCCAGCACATCGTCAAAGGCGCTGACAGGGCGCTTAGTTTCATTACGCTGGACAGTGGCATCAGCAGCCAGCAGGCCCTCAAGCTTTTCCCCAAGGGTCTTGATCTGCTGATAGTCACGGGAACTGATAAAGTCGGCACTGATAACATAATCACGGTGTACGCCGTGAGCAAGTGCTCGCACACCGGGGAGATACCATTCTCTCTCGGGATCCTTAACCGCTTCCACTTCATAGCGATGGATGTCGTCGGCTGCTTCATTGGCCTTGGCACCAAGCTTGGCACACCAATCCTGCATAAAGGCTTGATCGCCCAGTTTTTCCGAGCTCAGCGTGGGCAGGTAGATCAATTGCTCCAGAACGGTAGCCGGGAATACCCGAGACTGCCGATCAACAATCTTCATCACGTTGCGGTATTCTTTGATCAGAGCCTCAAGGCGTTCGCCAGTAATCGGCGGAGCGCCGTCGCCCGGGTTAAGAGCCCCGTTCTCCAGTGCGATCGAGGTCAAGTACTCCTCCATGGCCTGATCATCCTTAATATAAGTCTCCTGTTTACCCTTCTTGACCTTGTATAGCGGCGGCTGGGCAATGTAGATATAGCCGCGCTCAATCAGCTCAGGGAGCTGACGGAAAAAGAAAGTCAGCAGCAGGGTGCGGATATGAGAACCATCCACATCGGCGTCAGTCATGATAATGATGCGGTGGTAGCGCAGCTTATCGACGTTGTATTCATCTCGGCCGATACCACACCCCAGAGCAGTAATCAGGGTGCCAACCTCGGCAGAGGAAAGCATCTTGTCGAAGCGAGCCTTCTCGACATTGAGGATTTTGCCCTTCAGGGGCAGTATCGCCTGGTTCTTGCGGTTGCGGCCCTGCTTGGCAGAACCACCCGCAGAATCACCCTCGACAATATAGAGTTCAGACAGGGCAGGGTCTTTTTCCTGACAATCAGCCAGCTTACCCGGCAGACCGGCAATATCCAGGGCGCCTTTGCGACGGGTCATCTCCCGGGCGCGGCGAGCGGCGTCACGGGCTCGGGCCGCATCAATGATTTTCTGGACGATCTGCTTGGCTTCTGCCGGACTCTCCAGCAAATAGTCGCTAAACAGGTCCGCCATGGTGGATTCCACCGCTGACTTCACTTCCGAGGACACCAGCTTATCCTTGGTTTGGCTGGAAAACTTGGGATCCGGGACCTTCACCGAAATCACAGCAGTCAGGCCTTCACGGGCATCATCGCCCGTGGTGGAGACCTTTTCCTTCTTCAGGAAGCCCTCGGTCTCCATATAGCTGTTCAAGGTTCTGGTCAGGGCGGCGCGGAAACCGGCCAAATGGGTGCCGCCATCTCGCTGGGGAATATTGTTGGTAAAGCAGAGAATGTTCTCGTTATAGGAATCATTCCACTGCAGCGCCACTTCCACACCAATGCCGTCGTCCCGGTCGAACTGGAAGTGGAATACCTTGTTGAGAGGGGTCTTTGTGCCATTCAGGTAGGTGACAAACGCCGACAGGCCGCCTTCAAACTCAAACAGGTCCTCTTGGCCACTGCGCTCATCCTTCAAATGAATGCGAACGCCGGAGTTCAGGAACGACAGCTCGCGCAGACGTTTGGCGAGAATATCGTAGTGAAACTCAATATTGGTGAAGGTTTCCGGAGAAGGGCGGAAGCGAATCGCCGTTCCAGTACCCTGGGTCTCACCAACCACAGCCAGGGGAGCATCTGGCACACCATGGCGATAAATCTGTTCATGAACCTTACCGGCTCGTCGAATGGTCAGCTTCAGTTCTTCGGACAGAGCGTTAACCACCGACACACCGACACCATGAAGGCCGCCGGAAACCTTGTAGGTGTTGTCATCGAATTTACCGCCGGCGTGAAGTACCGTCATGATTACCTGAGCAGCGGAAACGCCTTCTTCATCGTGCATTCCGGTGGGAATGCCGCGGCCATTATCAGTAACAGTGACGCTTTCATCCGGGTGAATAATGACATGGATCTCTGAGCAGAAGCCGGCCAAAGCTTCATCAATGGAGTTATCCACCACTTCAAACACCATATGGTGTAAGCCAGTACCGTCATCGGTATCACCGATATACATGCCTGGGCGCTTGCGCACCGCATCCAGTCCCTTAAGGACCTTGATACTGGAGGAGTCGTAGCTAGTCTGCTCTGTCATGGAGTTTCCCTTGCCTGAGTATCAAATGGCTCCAGATCTTTTACTTGCCTGGAGTCTCTTATCCCTTCTGCACCTTTTTCAGGGCGCCGTGTTCCACGTGGAACACTGTGTAATCAGTCTCATTCCCCAAGGGTGCCAAAGCAGGGTCCAGAGAGGTCACAATCACCTGCCTGCTAACCCTGATAACCGCACCCATCACCCTGTCCGCATTATCCCGGTCCAACTCTGATGTCAGGTCATCAACCAGCATCAGGCAATCCCGCCCGGCCAATTCACGAATCAACCGAACCTGAGCCATCACTAATGCATAGGCCACTATCTTCTGTTGGCCCCGGCTAAAGACCTCCCGAACGGGCCCTTCATCTGCGCTCAATAGCAGATCCGCCCGATGGGCCCCTTTGCCGGTAAAGCCACGACGGACATCCTGCTCCACCGACGCGGCCAGCACCTGAGCAATATCATCGCCAGATGACCAGCCTGAATTCAGGCTTAGGCCAACCGAAGGCACAGAACAAGAGAACGCCGCCAACTCGTCCTCAAACAGGGCTGTGAGCTGGGGCAGATGGCTTCTGCGCATGGTGTCGATTCTAACAGAACTCTCTGCAACCTGCCGGTCCCAAACCGCCAGTTCCCGCAGCTTCAACCCGGGTTGCTTAAGAAGACGATTACGCTGCTCGACCGCACTACGCAGTCTACGCCAGTCACCGATGAAATCCTGTTCCACGTGGAACATTGCCCAATCAAGATAGCGACGCCGGGACGAAGAACCTCCCTCTACCAGCTCTACAGTACCGGGGTGAAGGGCCTGAACTGGGAATAACCTTGCGATGTCGCTAAGCCCTGAAACCCGCTCACCATCCAGCCTGGCATCCATCAATGACTGGCGATCCCTTTGAATACCGATACGACGGCTTCCCTGATCCGTGCCGACTTCCGCGAAAAGCGTGCAGTCGCTAGTATCAGCCATAATCAGACTAGCCATTCTTGATGTACGGAAGCTGCGGCCCGCACCGAGAAGATAAATTGCTTCAAGAAGACTTGTCTTACCGGATCCGTTCTCCCCGGTTACCACACTGACAGCACTGTCCGGCACGAACACCTGATCGCGATAATTACGGAAATGGCGAAGATGGAAACGTTGCAGCATCAAGGGGAGGGGAGTTGTTGGCTGTATCTAGATGGGCGGACCTTTGCTGATCCGCCCGGCCGGATCACAGACGCATCGGCATAACGACATAAGTCGCCTGGCGAGCAGCCGGGTCAGCTACCAGCGCTGAGCTATTGCTGTCTCCGAGCTGCAACTCAACCGCATCGCCGTGCATGGCGTTCAAAACTTCGAGTAAATAGCTGACGTTGAACCCGATCTCCAGTGCAGCCCCGGTGTAGTCAACAGAAACCTCTTCCTCCGCTTCCTCCTGCTCCGGGTTGTTTGCCTGGATACGCAAGCTACCCTCAGCTAACTGTACGCGGATGCCGCGATACTTTTCATTAGATAGAATCGCCACTCGGCTAAGCGCCTGTTTCAAGGTTTCCCGATCCGCGTTAACCAGACGGTCGCATTTCTTCGGAATCACCCGGTCATACTCCGGGAACTTGCCATCCACCAACTTAGAGGTAAAGGTGATATCACCGGCAACAACTCGAACATGGTTCTTACCAACAATAACTTCCACCTCACCGCCGGCATCACCCAGCAAACGGGATAGCTCCATAACCCCTTTGCGCGGCAAAATAACCTGAGCCTGATCCTTGATGGCTTCCAACTCCGCATCACACATAGCCAGACGATGGCCATCAGTAGCCACAGTACGCAAACGCCCTGGACGCAACTCAAACAACATACCGTTGAGATAGTAACGAACATCCTGTTGGGCCATGGAGAACGCGGTACGATCGATCAACTGGCGCAAGGCACCTGGAGCAATAGCAAACACCGAACCCTCAGTCTTCTCCTCCAGATTGGGGAATTCGCTTGCTGGCAGGGTAGCCAGAGTAAAGCGGCTACGCCCGGACCTTATTAGTAAGCGCTCACCATCAATCTCGAAGCGAATATCAGCCTCCGCAGGCAGGCTCTTGCAGATATCCACTAACTTACGTGCCGGTACTGTGGTTTCGCCTTCGCGGATCTCGCCACCAATTACCAGATGGGCAACCAGCTCCAATTCCAGATCAGTGCCAGTCATCGACAACCGGTCACCAGAGACCTCGAGCAGGACATTCGACAAAACTGGCAGGGTCTGCCTGCGTTCAACCACCGAGGCTACCTGCTGCAGCGGCTTGAGCAACTGTTCACGATTGATGCTGAATTTCATGATCCCTTCCCGACTCCGGTTTTTGTTGGTCTGACCTGACTTGTTACCACTAGGCCTCAGGATGTCAGTGTGCGCAACAGATTCTGATAGTCACGCTCCACATCCGCATCTGATTCCCTCAATTTGCCGATATTCTTGCAGCCATGCATGATTGTGGTGTGATCCCGACCACCAAAAGCATCGGCAATCTCTGGGTAGCTATGGCTGGTCAACTCCTTGGCTAAAGCCATGGCAACCTGACGTGGGCGGCTAATCGACCGGCTACGTCTTGCCGACAACATGTCATTAAGCTTGATGTTGTAGTACTCCGCCACTACCCGCTGGATATTATCAATACTTATCTGTCTGGCATGGCTTGCCAGAAGGTCCTTCAAGGCATCCCTTACCAGATTGATATCCACCACAGCGCCACTTAGCCGGACATGGGCAATAACCCTTTTTAGCGCTCCCTCCAACTCACGAACATTGGAACGAATCCGCTGGGCAATAAAAAAAGCCGCCTCACTAGGTAAATCGATCTTCGCCTCTTCCGCCTTCTTTTTCAGAATCGCCACTCTGGTTTCCAGCTCAGGCGGCTCCAACGGCTGGGACAACCCCCAACCAAACCGGGACTTAAGACGATCTTCCAAACCGACAATTTCTTTCGGATATTTGTCGCAGGTCATAATCACCTGCTGACCATTCTCAATCAAAGAGTTAAAGGTGTGAAAAAACTCCTCCTGAGACTGCTCTTTTCCGGCAAAAAACTGGATGTCATCAATCAGTAAAGCATCAAGGGAGCGGTAAAAACGCTTGAACTGGTCGATGGTCTTGTTACGCAGAGCGCTGACCATATCCTGAACAAACCGCTCGCTATGAAGGTACACCACTCTTGCCCCTGGCTTACGCTGCAGAATGGCATTACCAACAGCATGCATAAGGTGTGTCTTACCCAAACCAACGCCACCATAAAATAGCAACGGGTTATAGCCTTGAGTGCCAGGGTTCTCGGCTGCTTGCTGAGCCGCAGCAAATGCCATGCGATTTGACTTACCTTCAACGAAGGTATCGAAGTTATAACTGGTAATCAGATTGGACCGATGCTGATGGGCGGGTGCTTCTGTTGGTACAGACGGGGCAGACACCTGCACCGGCACCGCTACTGTGGGCTCCCTGGTGGCCTGCTGAGGCCTGCCAAGTACGACCTCAGTAACCGTGCGCGATGAACCCACTTCAAGCTCAATACTGGGCGTCCCGTCGCTGCCCAGATCACCCATCAATTCCCTGATTAACTCAAGATACTTATCTCGCACCCAATCGACTACGAACCGATTCGGAGCGAACAGGGTCAGGCTGCGGCCATCCGACCCCGCAACAACTTGTAGCGGGCGAATCCACATATTGAATTGCTGGGATGGCAGCTCGTCCTCAAGACGCGACAAACAGCGATGCCAGAGTTCTTCAGACACGTCTCAAAGCCTTACGGGGAAATCGAATGAAGAAAGCATTCTATACTCTGTTCAGACCCCCCGGCCAGCAAACAGAACAGGCTATTTCCCCCTGTGGATAAGATTGTGAATAAAGCCGCCTGAGCACTGGGCAAGAGCGGGGGAGAAAACACCCCTGCGGGGAACATAGTGATTTCGTCCCCAGTTCCACGGCTCTTATCAGACCTTTTTACCTCCTTCATCCGCAGGGTTCGTTTACGAATAAGATATTGATTTACATGAATAAATAACGGTTATCCACAGATATTGGCCTGCCTTATAACTAATAAAAACAAATAAAGAATTTAAATATCTTTTAATAATTAAAGGCTCAGGAAAACACCTGAAAACCTTGCATTGACAATCCCCTGGGGTCTGCCTAGAATTGCCGCCCTTCGCACTACCCGAATCTGTGAGACTGACGATGAAACGTACTTTTCAACCCAGCAATATTCGCCGCAAGCGTACCCATGGCTTTCGTGCTCGCATGGCAACCGCCAATGGTCGTGCTGTGCTGAATCGTCGTCGTGCCAAAGGTCGCAAGCGCCTTGCCGTCTGACCTGATTTGCTTCCGCCGCCCCTGACGGGGCGGTAGATATACTCGCAACACCAGCCCGCCGGCAGCATTTGCCATGAATTCTCCCGGTTCCAGGCAGTTCCCTCGCAGTCACCGATTGCTCAGTCCGTCTGAATTCAAGCCCCTTTTTGATAATCCGCAATGGCGTGCTAGCAGCCAGCATTTTCTTTTACTGGTTTCAAAAAATGACCTCGCCGCTGCGCGGCTCGGCATCGTAATCGGCAAACGCCGGGTTAAACGGGCCGTGGATCGTAATCTGCTGCGCCGTTTGATGCGGGAATCATTCCGCCATCTGGGGCCTGAACTAGCTGGTTTGGACATCGTCATACTGGTCCGTGCAAACATAGACCATCCCGAAAAAGAAGCCTTCGCGGCCCAACTGGGTAAAGTCTGGAGCAAGCTGCTTGCCAAGCGTGCTGCGGACTGAGAAACTGCCCGCCGCTTTTCTCGCCGATATGTTGAACCCGCTATGGAAATCAAGCGCGCCCTTGTTTTGACCGCAATCGCCGTGGTCGCCTATATGATGATCCTCGCCTGGCAGCGTGATTATGGTCACGCCTCCACGGTGGCTAATACTCCGACGACTGAACAGGTCTCTTCGCTGCCTGAGCTTCCAGCAGCGAGCCTGGAGGCGGTTCCAGAGGCCTCTGACATCCCCGTGGCCACAGCAGCTGACATGGGCATGACGCCGGCACAGATTGCACCTACGGCGCCGGCAGAGGACGACAGACTGATACGCATCAGTACGGACGTTTTCCAGTTGGAGATCGACCGGCTGGGTGGTGATATCGTCCGCGTGGCATTACCTGAATATCCCCTCCATGCCGAAACACCGGATCAGCCCTTCCTGCTGATGCAGCGTGACAGCACGCATAAATACGTAGCACAGAGTGGTTTGATCGGACCGAACGGCACTGACACCTCTGAGGGCAGGCCAGTATGGCAAGCCAGCCAGTCGAGCTATCGTCTGGACGAGCGTGATAACGAACTCAACGTGGACCTGACCCTGCAGCAGGCCGGCGGTGTGACATTGGTAAAACGCTATACCCTTGAGCGGGGAAGCTATCTGGTGCGCCTATCCCACATCGTTCGCAATAGTGGCGATGCGACTTGGCAGGGCGCGTTGTATGGCCAGATTCGTCGTGATGGCGGTGGCGACCCCAGCGGCTCCAAGGCCGGCTTTGTACCAATGCCTACCTATCTGGGCGCTGCTTACTGGTCCAGTGACAAGCCTTACAACAAACTACCGTTCAAAGACATCAAAGAAGAGTCTTTGAAAATAGCTGAGGATGCTGGCTGGATTGCCATGCTCCAGCACTACTTCCTCAGCGCCTGGGTACCGGACCGGCTGCAGAAACACACTTACAGTGCTACTTGGCTTTCGGCAACTGACGAGTACTTGTTGCGCTTCGTATCACCTGTGGTGAGCGTCGCCCCGGGCACAGAACAGGTACTATATTCAGAGTTTTACGCCGGACCGAAACAACAGGATGTACTGGAAAGTATCAGCCCCGGTTTGAATATGACGGTGGATTACGGCTGGCTATGGTTTATCTCCCAGCCCATCTTTGCTGTGCTGATCTTCCTGCAAAGCGGCCAGATCACTCTGTTTGGCAATAGCTTTGATCTGGGCGCCGGGGTAGGCAACTGGGGCGTCGCAATTATTCTGTTGACCATGCTGCTTAAAGGGTTGTTCTTTAAGCTGTCCGCATCCAGCTATCGTTCCATGGCGAAAATGCGAAAAGCGGCTCCGGAGATGACCCGCATCCGTGAGCAGTACAAAAATGATCGCCAGAAGCAGCAGATGGAAACCATGAAGCTGTTTCAGGAGCAGAAGATCAACCCGCTGGGTGGCTGTTTGCCAGTACTAGTACAGATGCCAGTTTTTATCTCGCTGTATTATGTGCTTCTCGAGTCGGTGGAACTTCGCCAGGCTACCTTCCTGTATTTGAATGATCTGTCGATCATGGACCCCTGGTTTATTCTGCCGTTGTTGATGGGCGCGTCGATGTGGTTCCAGATGCGTCTGAACCCGGCACCGGCGGACCCGACTCAGGCCCAGGTGATGAAATGGATGCCGGTGATCTTCACTGTCTTCATGCTGTGGATGCCTTCTGGTCTGGTACTGTACTGGTTGACCAATAACCTGCTGTCCATCGCTCAGCAGTGGTTTATTACTCGAAAAATCGAAAACGAATAAAATGTGTCTTCCCTCCCCCTGAAGGGGGGAGGGAAACCATTAACTCATGACTGACTCTCAGGACACCATTGTTGCTGTCGCCACTGCCCCGGGAAAGGGAGGCATAGGCATTGTTCGTCTGTCCGGTGCCAAAGCGTCAACAGTTGCTGCCAAGCTTCTCCCTACCAGCGCTAATCTGCTGCCCCGCCATGCCCATTTTTCTGCCTTTGTAGATCCCCATGGGGAGAAGATTGATGAAGGCATCGTATTGTTTTTTCCGGGACCGAACTCCTTTACCGGTGAAGATGTAGTTGAGTTTCAGGGACATGGTGGCCCGGTTATTCTTGATCAGGTTGTACGTCATTGTATTGCCCATGGAGCCCGACAGGCCCGCGCCGGAGAGTTTTCCATGCGTGCGTACCTGAATGACAGAATTGATTTAACTCAGGCGGAAGCTATCGCTGATCTGATTGATGCAGGTAGTGAAGCCGCAGCGAAAGCGGCGATAAATTCTTTACAGGGTGACTTCTCTAAAGAAGTAAACCGACTAATTGCCGCCTTGATTCAACTACGCATGTATGTCGAGGCAGCTATTGATTTCCCGGAAGAGGAAATTGACTTCCTCAGTGATGGCAAGGTGAGTGCTGATCTTAAAAGCCTTGTTGCGACCACTGAGCAGGTCCTTGTTACCGCAAGACACGGTCGGCTGCTAAGAGAAGGGATGACAGTGGTGATTGCCGGCCGCCCAAATGCTGGCAAGTCATCATTGCTAAATGCTTTGGCTGGCCACGACGCAGCTATCGTTACTGATATTGCCGGCACTACCCGCGATGTACTACGAGAGACCATTCAGATTGATGGACTGCCGATCAATATTATCGATACGGCCGGATTACGGGAATCACCGGATGTGGTCGAGCGAGAAGGTATTCGTCGTGCATGGGCGGAAATCGAAAGAGCAGATATCTTACTGGTGCTTGCTGATGTGAACCAGACCGGTCCTGTTATTACCTCTCTGGCTAATGTACTCCCTGATGACGATCAGCGCTTATCCCGCCTTGCCATGCCCACGCTTCTGATACTGAATAAAACCGATCTTCTAACGGCAAATAGTTTGCCAGAGACGGAGATGGAGACTATCGCCATTTCTGCAAAGAGCGGTTTTGGCCTTGATGAGCTCAGGGAAAACCTGAAGAGAAGAGTGGGTTATCAAGCCACAAGTGAAAGCAGATTTTCCGCCCGACGACGGCACCTTACTGCGCTTGAGTCAGCGCTTGATTCGCTACGTCGCGGTGCTAGTCAGCTTATCGAACATCAGGCTGGAGAGTTACTTGCGGAAGATCTTCGCGCTGCCCAACAGGCTATGGAGGAAATAACCGGGGCCTTTAGTGCTGATGATCTTCTTGGGAGAATATTTTCCAGCTTTTGCATCGGAAAATAAAAGTTTAAAAAGCCCGACGCTGCGTGGGGGGAGGGGAGTGCAGCGCCGGGAAAGTCAAACATAGACTCAGCGCTTAGCCAGTTCCCTGCTATCGCTACATTCCGCCCGAGCCGAATCCATTCGGCAGCGAACATTGCGTAGCAGGGACATCATATCCTTGCTGTATACACCTTGATCGGTTAATTCAATGCGGGCATCGCGCATCATCTCGTCGTAGCGAAGCCGGTCATCATCCGATATCTCGATCCACCATTTCTCATCCACTTCGTTTTGTGCAGTCTCGATAACCCGCATAGCTTGCTCAAAAACAGTATTGGAAAAGTACTTCCGAGACCAGGCGGCAAAGTCTGGAGTGAACTTATTCTCTCGAGCAATAACTTGCATGGTTAGCTGCCCAAGAGTGTAGTCAATAATTCCGCCGTCCGGTTGCATCCCTTTATAGAGCTCTAGTGCGCTATAGGCCAGTACAGGAGCGAAGCAAATATCAACACTGTTATTGTTGAAACGTCCGGCAAAGTTGGTGATATCGGACATTACCGGTGACATACCAACTCGGGATGCCATTTTACCCTGGGCCTCATCGTAAGACATAACAGCAATAGATTTTCCTGCCAGCGCGTTGACATTGTTGATGGCCTGATCCTTAACAAAAAGATAAGCAGCTCCCATGGGGCCGACTCCAAGAACTTCGAAAGCTCCTTGCTTTAGCTGAGCGGTGATCTTTTCTTTGCCACTGGCGATAACCTGAATGACCGTACGCAGTGCCTCGTAATCGGGCACTGCGCCGATAGAGTCGAGACTACCGGTAAAGTTATTAAATTGCCGGCCACGAATGCCGGTAAGCACTGCAGCGTCACATTGAGACGCTTTTAGGTCCTCTGCTGCAATGCTCTCGTCGGTATACACCTTCAGGTCAATTTCGTACCCCTGGGCTGAAGCGGCGGTAGCGTAATCGCGCATGATGTTGTATTGGTCGCCAGCGGTGCCAATAATGTCAAAAACGCAAATAGTACGCTGCACAGTATTAGCCTGTAGGCCGGCGGATATCGGCAACAATAGTGCTGCCGCTACAGGGAAAAGTTTTCGTAATAGCATTGAAGCTCTCCTTACGTGAGAAAAATATTCGCGCTCTTTTAGAGCAATCCGTCTATATCGAGCACGGGCGAGTTCTTTGGTGCGTCATCCCAGAAAGTACCCAATGATCTGAATGGTGTGCGCTTTCCGGTAGCGTCCGCCCACATGCGGTGAGACACACCTAAAATCAGTTCGCCGGCAATAGCATCCAGCAAGGCGTACTCTTCGTTAAGATTTTCGTTGTTAGCAGAAAACTCTCGAATGCCGGTTCTAAGCCGGGATTGATTGTCAACGCTATAAGCGGATATGACATATAATGCACTTGCTAAACGTATACCGCTTTGGAATCCGATCTGAGTTGAGTTTTCCAACTCTTGCCACGCATCAGCACCTTGTGGAGCAAGCATGGGCAGAATATTCCATAGAGCAGCACGGGTAGCCTGCGGTACACCCCACCATTTTTTGTTATCCAGACAGGACGCACCACGTTCCACCTTGGCGGCAACATCTCTGGGAACAGCAACGGCAGTTTCCGCCGTGGAGTCGTTGAGTAGAGATTGGACACCGGCGATCAGCCCGACCATCCAGACCAGCTCATCAAAATCACTACGCAGGCGCGGACAGCTTCCCTCAGCGGGCTCCCCATAGACTGACACAGTTCGCCGATAGGCTTCATAAAGACGCCTTGCAGCCTGCTCGGCGTGAGCCTTTTGCTCAGAGCGTGCGTCTTGCGCTTCGGTTACGTCGCCACGCTTCATGGCACGCATATAACGTAACTCGGCGTCGAGAGCTTTTGACTCCGAGCATGTGGCGGCGGAAACGAATACCAATGGAGCGAGCTTGTCGGGCTTTGATCCTACTTGACTAAATGACATCAGCAGGGGCGTCAGTGACTCACCGGTGGCGCAAGCCATGCCGACATCCCGGTAAGTCATCAAGTGGGGAACCAGTTCATTCTTGCCATAGCTAACTAAAACGTCGCCGGTACCTTTGTAGACCACCGTGCAGCCGGATATGAAGGTAGTGGCCAGCACAATCAGGCTGCCCCGTCTGATACGTCTAGAAAACTTCATTATTGTTCCCCTTCATTAACAATAGTGGTGGTGAGATCAGCGTTTCACCGAGCCGGATAGTACATTCAGGATTACTTCGCCCATGGGTAGCGTTAGCTCAACGTCAGCATTAAGTACGCCAGCAGCGGACAAGTTCACCAGAACGACAATCGGAGTTTCAGTAGCCAGCGCGATACTCATTCGCCCATCATCGATAAACTCAACATCCCCACGAACATCGGTGGTAAAGCCATAACTGCGCTGGTTGTGAGCAAGGGTTATCGGTGCGCCAAGAACTCGAGCAACAGCATTAAGGCGTGGCCCATCGATATAGCCATTCAGAGTTGCCAGAAAGCGGGGGCCGTCAACACCCTCTACAATCCATCCTTCACCAAACCCTGATTCACCCGGATCGCAGCGACGAATTGGCGCAGATTCTGCCGGTGATGGTGCTGCGGCACCCGTCCGAGCATCGCATTGATAACGAAGGCGCATAATCAATTCACCACTATCCGTCGGATCTGCGGTAGTAAGTGGCTCAAGTGTCGTTCTCGCGTAGGCGAGGAAGTTGCTGGTGAGTAAGGCCGTTGGGTGCAGATAGACGAGAATACCGCCATTACTGGCGACCTCTGGTGGCAGCGGGGAGCGCGCAACAGCGGCTGCTTCGCCAGCATCGAGAAATCCGACGACTTCAGCACCCAGCGTCCCGGTGGCATATATATAGGAATCCTCCGGGCAGCTATCACCGATAGGACAGCCGATATTTGCCTCGGCCACTTGGCCGCCCACATCGGTTACCGTGATTCGGGCGCTATTCTTGAGGTACTCAGGATCATCGACCGCATTTTCTTCGCCGGGATCACGGCGACTGTTACTGTTAACGTCCGCGGTAGGAAGGTTGGATAGCTTTGTTAGTACAGAAGAGCTAGCAGGTACGCCGCGGAAAAAGATCTCCAGGTCCTGACCGCCTCCATTCAAGGCAGGTGTGTTGGCCAAGGAAGTAGACAGAACTCTGGTCTTCAGAGGCAAGCCCGTGGCGGAGCAGATGGCAGCCGCTGGATTACAGGTCGAGGACGCAGGGTTACCGTTAGAGCGTAATGTGTAGCGATATAGTGATCCGTCGCTCCATGGCTGATCTGGAGTAAACACGATTTCCCGCTCGCGAACCTCAAGACGACCATCGACGGCAGCAATGCTTGTTTCAGCTGCGTCTACCTCTTCAACCAAAAAAGTGCTACCGGCAACAATACTTGTCGGGTCCATAACCTGGGAGAAGCTCACTTGAATGCTGCGATCCGCCGGCATCAAAGCCAATGGAAGGCGGTCATCGGTGGTCTGACCGCCATTGCAACGACCGGCATTGTTGTTGGCAAGATCACGTGCCACGGTGACGCAAGGGAAGCCGGGATATGCTTGTAGTGCTACCGGTGAGGCGGGTTGATTTGCAGCGTAGAACGGCATGCTAAACGATAACGTTTGCTGCGGCAGCGAATTGCCGTTTAGGTCCGTAATGCCGTCGAGTAAACTGATATCGTAATCAGAGCCATAGTTGAGCGGCAATGTGATGATAACCGAGACGCCGTCCTGACGAATCAAATCAGGTACAACCGGAATACCATCCTGGCTAATAGTGATCCGATTAGTCAGAGAAACAGGATCAACCGCTTCGTTGAAATTAATCACAACCGGTTCGCCGGGTCGATGGCTGCTGGCGAGTTGATCTGGCATCCATGACTGTACAAATGGCGCATCCATATCCTCCGCCGGTTGTGGCGCGGCGAGTTGGTCGGCATAGGCCTCCATACGAAAGCTGAGTACACCGAATGCGGTTTCCAGACCAAGCACGTCTGACTCAACTACAGTCAACGCATCAGAAACCAGCACGCCATCTTCAACTATTGCCTGGCCTACTAGCTCCAGGTGCAGTACATCTTGGTTAAACGATGAGTTCGCAACTGCGTTGCCTGTGGTGATCGCCACATCCATGAACACTCGTATCTGTCGTGGTGCACGGGGGGAGGTGCTATACGGATTAGGCAACAGGTAGCCAGTGGCGTCAGAAATAAACTGCACTACCACATCGCCGGAGTTGAAGCCGGCCGGAATCTGCCCACCAATACGTACTACCAGTTCATCGCCGGTGAGCATGCTGCCGCGAGCAATCCGAAGTGGCGTGGCAACCGGGTAGTTTGGAACGAAGGCCAGCTCCGCAAATACATCGCCTTGCTGCTGTGACTGAGTTTCCTCGCCCAGTAATGTGGCAATTACCGGTACCAGATTTACTGGCTGACCGGTCAATTGAGACGGTAGGCCGCTGGCCGGTGCTTGAAGCGCCATCACCTCAGTCGGACCGCTAGCTAATGGTGAGAAGCTAAATGTGCTACTACCGCTAAATGGCAGCTCAAGGCTTGCCCCATAAAGGCTGGTCAGTTGCTCAGATAAGGTCAGGGTATAGCTACTTCCCGGCTGAAGATCCTCCACCGGATCGATAGTCAGATAGTGACCTTTGGCTAGTACCACAGCAGGTACCAACTGGTCCTCACCATCCTTTAGCATCACGGTGTCGCCATACCGGACACTGGCGATATAAATAGGCTGGCTAAATTGAAAACGCAGAGAAGTGAAATCAAGAATTGGTAGCTCAGCATCGTCCGGGAACATGCGGGTGACGGAAAACTGATCTCCACTCACCTGCTGCGCCCGGGGGCCTTTCGCGGCCAGCGAGGTGGTAAATGAAAATCCGCCATCCGGCAAAGTGATTTGCCCATTCGTGCTAGTTAGATTGAGTAGCTCGACCGTGTAGGTGGCCCCGGTAGCCAACGGATCAATAGG
Source organism: Alcanivoracaceae bacterium (assembly GCA_029210325.1). GTDB lineage: Bacteria > Pseudomonadota > Gammaproteobacteria > Pseudomonadales > Alcanivoracaceae > PGZG01. Next base: position 323,450 of record JARGPU010000001.1, read on the forward strand.
CCGTAGAACAATGCTGCGATCGTCACTGCCTGGTGCAACACTGATGTCAATTGGTATCGGCGTCGCTCCCTGCATAAGTCGAATCATCGAGTCATCCAATTGCAGCGGATCTGCGACTGGGTCGGAAAGGCGCACAACGATTGGAGCCCGCGTCGATACTCCACGCTGGTCGGCGTCGGGGTAGGTGTAGAACACATCACCGCCCCTATTGGGGAATACAACGGTTTGCTTATCGCCGCCGCAGCTGATCAAAGACAGCGACGCTGCCAGTAGCCACGCTAATTGGGCTTTCATAATTTTGTTATTCATGGCCGCTCTCCTCAGAATTTCACCGTGAAGGAACCACTGAAGACATGGACGTCGCCGCCCGCAGTAACGTCTTCCTGGTATGGTTGGTTGTCCGGTGTGGTGCCAGTGAGGCTAAAATCGCGATCTTTCAGGTAGTGATATTGGTAACCGAAGTCGAGCTGCACTGGCCACGCCAGTACCGGGGGATTCTTCAGCAGCAATGAGCCGCCAAGACCGAGGATGTATTTGTCATTGTCCAGATAGTTAACTTCATCAGAGTTGCTGTTCTCTAGCGGTGACTCTTCAAAGGCTATCCCGGAAGTAAGAGCTAGAGCTTCGTTCAATTGGTACTGAACGCCAATACGGGGAATAACAATGTCTTTGAAGCGCAGATTGGACTGGTCTTTAATAGTGTCTTTCTGCAGTTGATCTTCCAAGCGCGACCATTGTTGTAGTTCGGCAGTAGCACCGATGCGAAACTTGCCAAACTGATACTGGGCACCGGCGGTGATGATTTCCGGTGTGAAGCCAGAGATAGTGCTGATAATAAGATCCAGACCGGGGTCTGGAATTGTGCCTGGAATTACGGCGTTAGCTGCGACATTGGTTTCACCTTTGGCGTAGCTCTTATAGACGATGGCGGTGTCTAACTTGTCCATCCAGCAAGGTGAACGGGAGCAGAGGGTCTCACCGGCATTCATGTTGATGGCGATAATGGGAACCATGACTGGCTCCGCCGCAACTTCAATATTCTCTCGTTCTGTGTTGCCTGCCAGATCGCTTTGCGTGGTCATGGTAGCGTCGGCATGTAGCGTGATGCGTAGCGACGCACCCACATCTATGCCTCGCCATACATTAGTGCCAACACCCAGATTGAGGAAAAGTGGTTGGCGACCGTAATTGAAGAACTGGCCTTCGTTAGCAGTAGAAGATTGAAACGCCATCATTTCCTTGCCGAACTTCTCAACCCCCGCCATAAAGCCAAACATAATTGGGTGGTCATATTTGGTCAGGAACGAAAGGTCCTTTTTCATGCCAATGAGGACCTGTTGTGATGGCGTATCATCAAGCACATCACCGCTGCGGGTTGGTGCGTTGACGCCGCCGTGACTTTCGACTTCCAACGAGGGCTCTGCGTGAAACAATCCACCAGTAAGCTCGCCGCGGGTGTCGCGAGCCAAATACGCCGGGTTGTAATAAGTCGCTGATACCTGGTTGTTGAACAGGGATAATGACTGGGCGGACGCGATATCGGATGGCAGGATGCCAAATGTTGTCGCGGTATTGCTCATTCCCGCCTGGGCAATGTTACTAAGTGGAGTTACGCACGCGATAAGCGCGGCTAGTGGAATGCGGGATAATTTTTTCATCATGACTACTCCGTTTCTTTTTGGTTGTTCTTATCTGCCCGCAGCGGCTTGCAACCTCGGACAGCGATCACCGACCCCCGGTGAATTTGTTTTCGCGCCAGATCAATAACCTATCGGTGCTGAAAAAAAGGGCCGTACACAAGGCGTGTACGGCTCCGAAAAACAACGCCCTAAACGCGTTGTGTGTGTGCTCTTTTCAGCGCCTATTTGATGCGGCGGTCTGGTTATGCGATTTGCCCTTGTTCTTCGAAGTAATAGATACCTATGCCGGCGCGAGCGCGGCCATCGCCAACCGCCGCTGGATTCAGGTGGCGGTCATGGCGGCGTAGCCAGCAATCAAACTCAGCTAGAACTTCATGGCCACGCTCGGAAACCAGTTGTTGCAGCGTCTGTAAACAGTCATGCGGCAAGTTGTCGTAGCTGACCTTTAGTTGGAATCGACTCTGGTCGGTCGGCGCATACAGGTTGTGAGAAATGGTTTCGGCGAGATCGCCAACATCGGTGCCGAGGATCTTCATGATCGCGGTAGCATCTCGACTGGGTATGTATGCGGAGCGCATCAGGAAGATGCGGCGGCCCGCGTCCATTTTTACGATGCCCGCCTGACGTAATTCATTCAGCATCAAGCGTGGTGGTAGCTCACTGTTGATCTGTTTGACCAGAGCACTGAACGAACCCGGGCCGTCGAATTTCAGCGGTTTGGGTTCATTCCTTTCAGTCAGGTAGTCATCTTTGCTGCACCAGCTTGAGATCACCCGGGCGGCCCGATGGAAGGACTGGCCAAGATCATGGTCAGCCAACGGCGGGGCCTGCTTGATTCGCCGCACTTCAGTGCGAGCCAGACCGGTGACCAGGGCTATGCGGCTGATGCTTTGTTTGCGACCACGAATGGCGAAGTGGCGGTCGGCTTCTTCGGTAAAGACCTGCCGGGCGATGCCGTCAAAGGTCGCGTAGGTGATCTTGTTGGCCAGTAGTACGCGCACGATGGGTCGCAGTATTCGGGCCACGGCAAGAAGTATGGTTTGAGTAATGGCGTCATTCATAGAATGGGAAAATAATCCCATTATTTGAAGTGGTCAATTGTGTACTAACGTCCAACCGACGAGCGGTATCAGAAAACAGGCTGAGTTCTGGTCTGAGAGCTTTCTAATGGACGATCCATAACATCATGTTTTAATTGAAATTAATATTAACGCACGGCGAAGTTCGCCGGTTCGGACGGGGTGTGAATTTTTTCGCGGGGGGAACGAATACCGCACCCCTGACGGGGAAATGCGGTAGGGGGATGGAAAAAGTAAGGGCTTAAATATCGCCTAATAACTGCTCCAGCTCCTCCAGAGCCTCTCCGGTGTAAACCGCCAGACGCTGCATGCTGGGCAGGGTTTCACGGCAGCCGGTGTAGCCGAAGTTGAGGGAGTCTGCGTAGCTCAGGCAGGTGATATTCAGCGCGCCGCCATGGGCGATAAGCGACACCGGATACATGGCCTCCAATCGCGCACCTTGAAAGTACAAAGGCTCGCGCGGCCCGGGTACGTTGGAGATGGTGACATTGAACACCGGTCGGGTGCGGCCGCCGAGGCCGGTGGCCAGCTGTAGCATGTATGGCGCCATCAGCAGCATGGTGTATTGGGTCAGAGTGCTGCGCGGCAGGGTCTGCAGGTGTTCCTTGGCGCTGCGGGTGGAGGCCTTGATTGCCGCCAGCCGGCGCAGGGGATCGGCCACATCGGTAGCCAGGCTGGCAATCATAAAGCTGATCGAGGTGCCTGTGCCCTGATCATCGGCTGCCCGAATATTTACCGGGATACCGGCGGTAAGCGGTTCGGTTGGCAGGGCATTTTGCTCTTTAAGAAAGCGGCGCAGAGCGCTGCTACACAGGTACAGGACAATGTCGTTAAGCGACGCATCGGCTTGAATGGCCAGCTCCCGCAGTGCTGACATGCTGTATTGCTGGGTCGCGAAGCGACGTTGTGGCGTGACTCGCTTGTTTAGTACCGACGGCGGCCCGACAAAGGGGCCCACCAGCGGGCTGCCTTCCTCATGACGGACCAGCTTGCCCAGCGCGCCTATCAGCGCTGGAACAGTCTTCAGCTGGCCACGCAGTGCTTCGATAGCCGCTTCCAGACCATGGGCCGGAACACCCCCAATCAGCTTGACCCGCTCTGGCCGTACGGTCCAGGGTGGTGGCATATCGAGGGCATTGGCATCAGTTGATAGCACCCGCTGAAGCAGCCGCATACCGCTGATACCGTCAATCAGGGAGTGGTGCATCTTGGTGTAAAGGGCAAAGCGGTTGTTCTCCAGCCCTTCGATGATGTGGCTCTCCCACAGGGGCCGATTAAAATCGAGAGGATGACTGTGCAGGCGCGAGATCAGTACGCCGAGCTCCCGCTCTCCGCCTGGCTTGGGTAGCGCGGAGTGGCGTACGTGGTAGTCCAGATCGAGATCGTTATCGATCTTCCAGGCGGGGGTCAGGGTGCGGCCAATCTTGCCCGGATTAAGCAGCTTGTGGTTCCACGGCGGGGCAAAATCCCGGCCGTCCTTCATGCGTATCACCAGATCACGCAAGAAAGTGTCCGGCGCGCCTTCCGGCAGGGAGAAAATCTGCAGGTTGCCAACGTGCATCGGCGTGTCGTCGGATTCCACCGCCAGCCAGGCGGCGTCGAGGGTCTTCATGCGTTTCATGTGTGGTCCCGGTTGATTGGTCCTGCAGCGAGCATCCCTGATGCCGGCACGATGTGAGCAGCTTAGCGGCTGACAGCCCAAATGAAAATTTTTCTACATAGGCAAACGGTAACAGATTCCGCTGGTATCCTTGTCGGCACATTGATCACGGATACCACTATGTTCAGACGCACCAAGATAGTTGCCACCATTGGTCCTGCCAGCGCCCCCGAGGCCATGCTTGGCCGCCTGATTGCCGCTGGCGTGAATGTGTTCCGGCTTAACTTCTCCCACGGTAGTGCTGAGGACCACCGGGCGGTAGCTGAGCGTATTCGCTCGGCGGCAGATCAGCAGCAGCGGACAGTAGCCATTCTGGTTGACCTGCAGGGGCCCAAGATTCGCATTGGCAAATTCCGTGATGGCCCGATTCAGCTGCATGCTGGTGATCATTTCATTCTTGATGCTGCCATGGATGAAAATGCCGGTGACTCTGGCCGGGTTGGTATCACCTATAAGGCGCTGGTCAGTGATTGTCGCGAGGGAGACAGCCTGTTGCTGGATGATGGTCTGGTGGAAATGGCCATTAATGAGATCCGTGGCAATCAGCTGCACTGTATTGTCACGGTGGGTGGCAAACTCTCCAATGGCAAAGGGGTTAATCGTAAGGGCGGCGGCCTGACTGCCCCGGCCCTTACTGAGAAGGACTTGGCTGACATCGTAACTGCGGCAGATATGGGCGTCGATTACCTTGCCCTGTCATTTCCCCGTGATGCGGGAGATGTCGAAGAAGCCCGCCGGCGTTACCGGGCGGCCGGAGGTCAAGGTGGAATTATTGCCAAAATTGAACGTGCTGAAGCGGTTAGTACGGCGGAGATTCTGGATGGAATTATCTGTGCATCTGACGGTGTCATGGTTGCCCGCGGCGACCTTGCCGTGGAAATCGGTGATGCGGAGTTGGTTGGCGTGCAGAAGCATATTATTCAGCGTGCCCGGGAGTTAGACCGCTTTGTTATCACCGCAACACAGATGATGGAGTCGATGATTCACAGCCCTCAGCCCACCCGTGCGGAAGTCTCCGATGTGGCCAACGCTGTGCTGGACGGCACTGACGCAGTAATGCTGTCCGCTGAAACCGCGGTGGGCGATCATCCCGAAGCCACGGTGCGTGCCATGGACCGAATTATTCTGGGTGCGGAACGTACTTTTCAGATTCGTATGCTGCAGGCACGGCCAATGGAAGGTTTGGAAAAAATCGATGAAGCCATTGCCGTTGCAGCTATGTCCGTAGCCAACCAACTTGATCGAGTTAAAGCAATTATCAGCATGACAGAAACTGGCAACACGCCGCGGATGATGTCGCGGGTCAGGTCCGGCTTGCCCATTTTTGCTTTTACTCCCCATGCCCAAACTCGAAGAAGACTGGCAATCTATCGGGGGGTGGAAACCGTTCATTTTGATAGTGCGGCAATTCACCCGGATGAGATTAATGCACGTGCCGTTGATCAGCTTATCAGTATGGGCGTAGTAGAAAATGGCGATAGGGTGATCGTTACCAAGGGTGACTATCTGGCCGTTCATGGTGGCACCAACACACTTAAAATTATCGAAATTAATAGGGAATCCTGATGTCTGATGCAGAGCTTCGTTATGACCAGTTTATTGAGCATATCTCCGGCAAAGAAGAGCTGTGGGTGCTTAGCGATGGTGAGTCCTTTGCCCTGTTGAATAGTGATGGTGAGGACTGCCTGCCATTGTGGGCTGATGCTGAGTCAGCCCGGTTATGGAGTAATGATCCCGCACTGGTGCCGCGAGAGGTCCCTTTGGCAGCCTGGTTTGAGCGCTGGGTTCCAGGGCTGACCGCTGACAATATTATGGTGGCGGTCAATCCGGGAGAATCTGGCGATGCCGTGGTGTTAAGTGCGGAGGAGCTGGTCGACGCAATGTTGCCTGCCGATGGGTGACGTTCTGCCTTTTCGCAAGCCTGCTGTAAAAAAGCAGGGCTTGTGTCAGCATGGCTTTCACAAATGGCAGGTTTGCAAGGAGCAACGCTTTGACGTCAAGCAGGGTCGTCTGATGACGGTGCTGCGCTGCCAGCGTTGCGGTTTGGAGAAGGTTGAGGCGCGATAAACCGGAGCACAATTAATGAGCCGTTACCGGACTGAAAAAGATTCACTCGGTGAGGTACAAGTTCCGACGGATGCGCTATGGGGCGCACAGACGCAGCGTGCGGTGAATAATTTTACCGTTTCAAGGCCGCTGCCCAACCGATTTATCCGAGCCATTGCGCTGATCAAGGATTGCGCCGCAAAGGTCAATTGTGATCTTGGTTTGCTTGCTGCCGACAAAGCAGCCGCCATTAGTCGGGCTGCCACCAGAATTGCAGCGGGTGAGTTTGCAGATCAGTTTCCGGTAGATGTATTTCAGACCGGATCAGGCACTTCCAGTAATATGAACCTCAATGAAGTGATTGCGCACATATGCCAGCATGATGGCGTGTCTATTCATGCTAACGATGACGTTAATCTGGGGCAGAGCAGCAACGATACCATTCCTACAGCGATTCACCTTTGTTCTGTTCTGGCGGTCACAGAACAGCTGCTGCCGGCGCTTATTACCTTACGTGACACTGTGCGCTATCGTGCCTCGCAACTTGAACATGAAGTGAAACCCGGTCGCACCCATTTGATGGATGCCATGCCGATAACGTTTGCACAGCAATTAAATGGTTGGGCAGTACAGTTTGATCATGCCGAAGAAAAACTGCGTGATGCGGTGCATGGCTTGTTGAGCATTCCTCAGGGCGGTACCGCAGTAGGAACGGGAGTAAACTGCCACCGCGAATTTGCCCCGCGCTTTTGCCTGCTGCTGAGCGAAAGAACCGGGCAACACTTTCAGCCGCTGGATTCCTTCTTTGCCGGTCAGGGTGCTATTGATCGGCCATTAGCGTTGTCGTCGGCGTTACGTGGCCTTGCCGTGGTGCTGATGAAAATCTGTAATGACCTGCGCTGGATGAACTCCGGCCCTCAGCATGGTTTGGCGGAAATCACCTTGCCGGTGGTGCAGCCCGGTTCGTCAATTATGCCTGGCAAGGTTAATCCGGTAATTTGTGAGTCGGTGTGCATGGTGGCCGCTCAGGTGATGGGGCTGGATCAGGCCAATGGCATTGCTGCGCAGAGTGGCAATTTCGAGCTTAACGTGATGTTGCCGCTGGTAGCAGATAACCTGCTTGGCATGACAGCCATACTGGCGAACGGCATGAGCATGCTCGACCGGTCAGTCATGTCTGGTTTTCAGGTAAACAGTGACCATCTGGCCGAATCCATCAAGAAAAACCCGATACTGGTGACGGCCCTGAACCCTTTGGTGGGGTACAACCTGGCGGCGGAGATCGCCAAGGAAGCCTATAGCAGTGGCCGGCCAGTGATCGATGTGGCCTGTGAGAAGACCGATCTGTCCCGCGAGCAACTTGAAAAGCTGCTTGATCCGGTCAAACTCACTCGCGGTGGCACCGACTTCTAGCTGAACTAACAATACAAACAGAGGACGCGATCATGGACTTGAGCATCACCCGTACCCCGTCAGCCTATTCTTCCCCGTTGCTGGTCAATAGCATCCTTGAAGCCGGGGTAAAGAATGCGCCGGATCAGGAGATCGTTTACGCCGACAAACTGCGTATGACCTACCGTGATCTGGGTGAGCGGGTGAGCCGACTGGCCTCCATGTTGACCGACCTCGGGGTCAAGCCAGGTGATACCGTGGCGGTAATGGACTGGGATAGTCACCGCTATCTGGAGTGCTTTTTCGCTATTCCGATGATGGGTGCGGTGCTGCATACCGTGAATGTGCGGCTGTCCCCGGAACAGGTGCTTTACACCATCAACCATGCCAAAGATGATGTAATTCTGGTGAATCGTGAATTCTTGCCCATCCTCGATGCCATCAAGGATCGTATTGAGCCGGTAAAAAAATATGTGCTGCTGGATGATGATGATGGTCCGCAGGACAGCCAGATTGAATTGGCTGGCGAATACGAAGCTCTGCTGAAAGCGGCTAGCAGTGAATTTACCTTTCCCGATCTTGATGAGAACACCCGCGCCACTACTTTTTATACTACCGGCACCACCGGACTGCCCAAGGGTGTCTACTTTAGCCATCGCCAACTGGTACTGCATACCTACGCAGGGCGTTCAGCGCTAGGCGGCAGCGGTCATGGCAGGTTCAATGCGAATGACACCTATATGCCCATCACCCCAATGTTCCATGTGCACGCCTGGGGTATCCCGTACATGGCAACTATGATGGGTGTGAAGCAGGTCTATCCGGGCCGCTATGAGCCGGCCTCACTGCTAAAGCTGTTGGTTACTGAAAAAGTTACCTTCTCCCATTGTGTGCCTACCATTATCCAGATGCTGCTTGGCGCCGAAGCGGCGAAGAGCGTCGACCTGAATGGCTGGAAGGTAATTATCGGCGGTTCGGCGTTGCCTCCCGCCTTGGCCCGCGGCGCGCTTGAGCGCGGCATCGACATCTACACCGGTTACGGCATGAGCGAGACCTGCCCGTTGATGACGCTGGCGTTGCTGCCGCCTGAGCTGGAGAAGGCCGACCTCGACACCCAGGTGACCTACCGCACCATGACTGGTCGCCCGGTACCAATGGTGCAAATCCGCATCGTTGACGAAAACATGAACGATGTACCCCATGATGGCAAAGCCCAAGGCGAAGTGGTTGCTCGGGCACCTTGGCTGACCCAGGGCTATCTGAATGACAAGGAAAACTCCGAGCACCTGTGGCACGGCGGTTGGTTGCACACGGGTGATATTGCCACCATGAGTGCCGACGGCTGGCTGAAGATCGCTGATCGCATCAAGGATGTGATCAAGACCGGTGGCGAGTGGGTGTCTTCGATCGACCTGGAAGGCTTGGTACTGCATCACCCGGCGGTGGCCGAATGTGCGGTGATTGGTGTGCCGGATGAAAAGTGGGGTGAGCGCCCTCTGGCTTTGGTGGTGAAAAAGCCGGGTGCTGAGGTGGACGCGCAGGGCATTAAGGATCTGGTCATGGATTATGCCAATAAGGGTGTAATTTCAAAGTATGGCGTACCGGACCGAATCAAGTTTGTTGATGCGCTGCCGCGTACCAGCGTGGGCAAGCTGGACAAGAAGCTGATGCGCGCCGAAATGGCAGACTGATGCTTTGCTAAACCGCCACACCGATCTGGTGTGGCGGACCTTCTCTCTTTCCTCACATTGCTTGCACAAACCGCGGTGCATAATGATGCGGTGCCATTTAACCAGATTGTTAGTTCGGCCATAGAGTTTCTGGAGATCAACCTATGAGACAGGGCGCCTTTGTTGCGGCGGTTGCGTTGGTTTCGCTGTCGGTACTCGCCGTTTGGCAGTTTGGTGGCGATAAAGCCAGTCAGCGTCAGCGGCCGCCTCAGGCGGTCAACGTCGAGGCTCCACGTGCTACCACTATGCAGCGCCGGGTCGAGGCGGTCGGTTCGGCTCGTGCGCTCCAGTCGGTCAGCGTAACCAGCGAAGTCGATGGGCGGGTTGTGCGGGTGGCCATGAAAGAGGGGTCGCGCGTGGTGACGGGTGAACTTCTGCTGGCACTGGATGACCGCACTGCTCAGGCAGAGCTCGCTCAGGCCGAGGCCGGTCTGTCTGACGCCCGAGCTGCCTGGCAGCGCGCTGAGCGTTTGCAAAACACGCGGGCCATTTCGGAAGCAGAGGTCGATCAGTTAAAGGCGGCTTTGCAGGGAGCCCAAGCACAGCAGCAAGCAGCGAAAGCCAGATTATCCTATCACCAGATTCGGGCGCCTTTCCCTGGTGTCATCGGCCTCGGCAATATTGATCCGGGCAGCTATTTGCGCGCCGGGGATCTGATAACCACCCTGGATAATACCGAGCAGCTTGAAGTGCAGTTCACCGTCCCCGAGCGTTATCTGGCGGCTTTAGCCGCCGGCCAGTCGTTAACCGTAACCAGTGATGCCTGGCCGGAGAAAGTATTCTCTGGTCAGCTCACCTATCTTGATAGTCGGATCGATCCGACCAATCGTGCCATTACCGTTAAAGCCCTGCTGGACAACAGCGAGCGGTTACTTCTCCCCGGCCAGTTCTTGCAAGTCTCTCTGGCGGTGGGAGAGCATCCAGCGCTAATGATCCCCGAGCAGGCCATATTGACCCAGGGCGTGGTCAGCTTTGCCTTCGTTGTAAAGGATGGCGAGGCCGAGCGACGGCAGCTATCGCTTGGCACCCGTCAGCAGGGCTGGGTCGAAGTAACCAGCGGCATTGAGGAAAACGATCAGGTAATTATTACCGGACACACCCGCTTGGGTAGCGGCTCGCCTGTCACAGTCGTTGATGACCCAGCGGCCTTATTGCCCGAGTCCGCCGGTGCCTTCATCGATCAGGAGGACTGAGTCGTGGTGATCTCTGACGTGTCGATAAAACGTCCGGTATTTGCCACGGTTATTTCTCTACTGATCGTGGTGTTTGGCCTTAGTGGCCTGTTGAAGCTACCGGTACGAGAATATCCGGATATCGATCCTCCAGAAGTGTCGGTGTCGGTAGAGTATCGCGGCGCTGCCCCGGAAGTAATCGATACCCAGATCGTGCAGATCGTTGAGGCCGCAATTAGCGGCGTAGAGGGGGTTGAGCGGATTGAGTCGCGTAGTCGTATCGGCTCAGCACGCACTTCCATTGAGTTTAATCTTGACCGTGACGTGGATGCGGCGGCCAACGATGTTCGTGATGCCATCTCCAGAGTTCTCGGGCGCTTGCCAGAAGATGCGGAATCGCCAGTAATTGCCAAGACGGACGCCGACGCACGTCCCATCATCTGGGTTACTTTGACTAGCTCCACATTAGCGCCGGAGGAGCTCAGCGACTTTGCCGAGCGCAATCTGGTTGATCGTTTTTCGGTGCTTGATGGTGTTGCCGACGTATTTATTGGTGGGCAACGTCGCTACGCAATGCGTGTCTGGCTAGACCGGCGGCGAATGGCGGCTCACGGCGTTGTGGTAACAGATATTGAGCAAACGCTGCAGGCCAATAATGTTGAGTTACCTGCGGGCAAGGTTGAGTCTGCCAGTCGGGACTTTACCGTGCGCGCTGATAGCCGCTTGTCTGATGTGGATGAATTCAAGCGCTTGGTAGTACGTCGTGATGGCGGCCACCTTATTCGCCTTGGTGATGTTGCTGAGGTAGAGCTGGGTGTAGAGAACCGTGATACGGTGCTTCGTGCAAATGGCGATGTGGCGATTGGCCTTGGGGTCATTCGACAATCAAAGGCCAACACAGTTGCGGTATCCGATCTGGTTCAGGAAGAGATTGCTCGAGTGCAGGAAACATTGCCCTCGGATATTAGTCTTGGCATAAATTATGACGAGTCTATTTTTATTCGTGCGTCGATCAAGGAAGTACTAATCACCTTGGCCATTTCCGTTGTCTTGGTAATTCTGGTGATATGGCTTTTCCTTGGCAGCTTGCGCGCCACACTGATTCCAGCGGTGACCATTCCGGTATCTATTATTGGCGCTTTTGCCGGTTTGGCTTTGCTTGGCTTCTCTTTGAACGTCCTTACCCTGCTTGCTCTGATTCTGGCTATCGGCCTGGTGGTCGATGATGCAATCGTAATGTTGGAAAATATTCAGCGGCGTATGGATGAAGGCGAGAAACCGTTGGTCGCCGCTTTCCTTGGGGCCAGACAGGTGGCCTTTGCGATTGTTGCGACCACCCTGACGTTGATAGCAGTGTTTGTACCGATCTCATTTATGGGTGGTGATGTTGGTCGCCTGTTTGCCGAATTTGGATTCACTCTGGCGGCCGCCGTTGTGGTGTCCAGCGTGGTGGCATTGTCACTGGCGCCCATGCTGTGTTCGCGTTGGCTCAAGCCGCACAGAGACCAGACTGAGGCCAACTGGTTGGATCGTCGACTGGCTGATATGGCCGATCTATATCAGCGCGCCTTGCGTTACACCTTGAGCCATCCTGCCCCGGTGCTTTCCATAGCGCTGGCCGGCTGTCTGTTGGCGGTATTCGCTTGGGGGCAGATACCGCGTGAATTGGCACCGACGGAAGACCGTGGTGTGTTTATCGTTCCCGCCACGGCGCCGCAGGGTGCAACGGCAAACTACACCCAGCACCATGCCGCTAAAATTGAAAAAATTATTCTGCCGCTGCTAGAACAAGGCGAAGTACATAGAGTGCTGTCGATTGTTGGTTTTCGTGGTCAGGTGACGAACGCTTTTACCATTGTTCGTTTGAAGCATTGGGACGAGCGACAGCGCAAACAGCAGGACATCGTTGCTCAGGTTCTTCAAAAGCTACCCCAGGTTCCGGGGCTGCGTGCCGTGGCAATTAATCCGCCGGGTTTGGGGCAGAGTGCGTTCAGTCAGGCCCTGGAGGTCGTGGTATCCGGTCCGGACTATGCCTCTGCCATAGCCTGGAGTGAATCCATGCTAGCCAGGATGGAAGATAATCCCGGCTTGTTTGGCGCCACCACCGACTATGATGAAACCCAGCCACAGTTGGATGTCAGGCTGTTGCGCGATCGTGCTGCCGATCTGGGTATCAGTGCAGAGGATGTTGGTCAGACGTTACAAGCCATGCTGGCCTCGTCAGTGGCAACAACCTATCTTGACCGTGGTAGGGAATATGATGTGATGCTGGAAGCGATTCCCGCTGATCGCGCTTCGCCAGAAGATCTGAATAATATCTATTTACGCGCTGACAGCGGAGGTTTGGTTGCGTTGTCGAGTATTATCGATCTTCACCAGCAGGGTGCTGCGCCAGAGCTGCGCCGCGTAGGGCGGTTGCCGTCGGTTACCTTGTCTGCATCAATGATGCCTGGCTATGATCTGGGTTCCGCAATTCGGTTTATTGAAAATACTGCGCGCGAGACTTTGCCGGCGGAAGCGAGAGTTGGCTACAAAGGCATGGCGGAGGAGTTTCAATCCGCTTCAGCAGCAATCTACATTACCTTCCTGTTGGCCATCGTTATCGTATTCCTGGTTCTCGCCGCTCAGTTTGAGAGCTGGATTCATCCTTTGATTATCATGCTCACGGTGCCCCTCGCCATTGCTGGTGCGGTAATCGCTATCCGCCTTAGCGGCAACTCAATCAATGTGTACAGCCAGATTGGCATGATCATGCTAGTGGGTTTAATGGCAAAGAACGGCATTCTCATCGTCGAGTTTGCCAATCAATTACGCGATCAGGGACGTACCGTTAGTCAGGCAATTGTTGAAGGGGCCACGGTGCGCTTCCGGCCAGTTTTAATGACCGGCATATCGACCATTTTTGGTGCCTTACCGCTGGTTATGGCAGTGGGTGCCGGCGCAGAAAGCCGTATATCCATCGGCATTGTCATTATTGGCGGTTTGCTGTTTGCCACGGTGTTGACCCTGTTCATCATCCCGCTGCTGTACAACTGGCTGGCGGGTTATGCATCATCTGCCAACGCCATTGCCGAGCGACTGGATCGGGAGCTGCCCGCAGGTGAAAGCCACTGATTACACAGTAATACGCAGTCGGCGTCGCTCCCTCGAGCTGCGCCTGTATCCTGATAGCCGTATAGAAGTGCGGGTGCCGCTGCGGGCCAGTGCGCGCGAGGTTGAGGATTTCATTGCCAGTAAGTCCGCGTGGCTGCAGTCTCGCCTGAAGGGGCAGCAGCAGCGTCCGCCGCAAATGCCTTTGCAGTATTGTCAGGGTGAAGAGCACCTGTTTCTAGGCCAACGCTATCCGCTATCTCTGTCCCGCGCTGCTCGACCCACTACAGCCCTACAACAGGGCAGCCTGTGCATGCTGAACCCGCAGCCGGATAACCCGGAGCGCATTGCCCATCAGTTGGACCGCTGGTATCGCCAGCAGGCTGATGGCGTTTTCAATCAATTGATTGATCGTCATTTCCCTTTTTTTGCGATCCGCGGCCACAGCCGGCCACAGCTGAGAGTCCGCTCCATGAAGAGCCGCTGGGGCAGCCTCTCCAGCCTGGGCTATATCAACCTTAATCTGGAGCTGATAAAGACGCCGCTACACAGTATTGAGTACGTGGTGATCCATGAACTGTGTCATCTTGAGCATATGAACCATGGGCCCGGGTTCCGAGCCCTAATGTCGCAATGCCTACCGGACTGGCGGGATAGAAAGCGGGAGTTGAACGAGGTGCTATTACGCTGAGGCGTCAGTGCTTTCAGGTATGGATTCACGTTAATGTAAGGGCACTATGACCGACAACCTGATAGAAATTCGTAATGTCAGCCTGAGCCGTGGCGAGCGCACGTTGTTCAGCGATATTAACCTGGATATTCCGCGCGGCAGTGTTACTGCCATCATGGGCCCTAGCGGTTGCGGCAAAACCACTTTGCTACGTTTGATTGGCGGCCAGTTGAAAGCCAGCTCCGGGCAGGTGCTGGTGGCTGGCCAGGAAGTCAGCGAACTGGGGCGTAGCGACTTGTTTCGTCTGCGCCGCCGCATGGGCATGCTGTTTCAAGCGGGCGCCCTGTTTACCGATCTATCAGTCTACGACAACGTTGCCTTCCCGTTGAGAATGCATACCCGGTTGCCGGAAAGCATGATTCGCGATCTGGTGTTGATGAAACTGGATGCGGTAGGCCTGCGTGGTGCCAGAGACCTGATGCCGGCGGAATTGTCAGGGGGCATGGCACGTCGCGCAGCTCTGGCACGGGCCATCATTCTTGATCCCGACCTGATTATCTACGACGAGCCATTCGCCGGTCAGGACCCGATCTCTATGGGCATGCTGGCTACTCTGATTGCCCGGCTGAATGAGGCTCTTGGAATCACCACAATTATTGTCTCCCACGATGTCACAGAAACCGCCGCCATCGCTGACTACATGCACGTGATTGCTGACGGAAAGATCCGCGGCCAGGGGCCAACGGAAACGGTAATGAACAGCGATGACCAACGGGTTCGTCAGTTTATTCAGGGCTTGCCGGATGGCCCCGTGCCTTTTCAGTATCCTGCCGTGGATTACTATCAGGATCTTGGTCTGGAGCCGCGGCAATGATGACCTGGCTGCAGCGTCTTGGTGCCGCCGGGCTTGAATTGCTGCGAGTGCTTGGCAGGGCAACGTTGCTCTGGGGGCAAGCCCTTTCAGGGATGCCGGACTGGCGTCATGGCCCCGGCCTGCTGATGCGCCAGATCTATTTTATTGGCGTCTATTCCCTGGTAATCATTGTTGTGTCCGGTGCGTTTATTGGCATGGTGCTGGCTTTGCAGGGCTATACCGTATTGGTCAAGTTCGGTGCTTCCCAGGCGTTAGGGCAACTGGTGGCATTGTCGCTGCTGCGCGAGTTAGGTCCTGTGGTAGCGGCGTTATTGTTTGCTGGCAGGGCGGGCTCAGCAATGACCGCCGAGATTGGTCTGATGAAAGCCACTGAGCAACTTGCCGCCATGGAAATGATTGGTGTTGACCCATTGCGTAGAGTGGTTCGCCCGCGCTTGCTTGCGGGTATGTTGGCGATGCCTGTCTTGGCGCTGATTTTCAATGTTGTAGCTATCTGGGGTGCGGTCATGGTTGGCGTGCACTGGCTGGGAGTGGATGCCGGATCGTTCTGGTCGAATATGCAGAATGTGGTGGAATTTCGCGAAGATGTGCTTAATGGTGTAATCAAGTCAGTGGTTTTTGGTGCAGTGATTACCTGGATTGCGGTTTATCAGGGTTATGAAGTAACGCCAACCTCCGCCGGCATTGCGACCGCTACAACACGTACCGTGGTGTATTCATCTCTGGCGGTGCTGGCGCTGGATTTTCTGCTTACTGCCGTCATGTTTGGAGTGGACTGATGCAAAACCGCAACATTGAAATCACAGTCGGCGCATTTATGCTCGCGGGCATTCTTGCCCTCGTTTATCTGTCCTTTCAGGTCAGCGGACTGTCTTTGCGCGGCAATAGCGCAGAAAGCTATCAGTTGGTGGCCCAATTCAATAACGTGTCCGGGCTCACTGAACGGGGCAAGGTAACTATTGGTGGTGTGCTGGTGGGCCGCGTTACCAGAATCGAGTTGGACCCGGTCAGCGTTCGTGCTCGCGTTGAAATGGAAATAGATAAAAGGGTCAATTACATTACTGATGACAGCATTGCCTCAATTAAAACCGCTGGCGTGTTGGGAGAAAAATATATCAGCATTGCCGTGGGAGGAAGCGAAGAAATACTTGCTGATGGTGGGGAGATCTTTGACACTCAGTCTGCCTTTGTCCTTGAAGATATTATTGGCACGGTGTTAAGTAATTTATTTGATAAAAAGGCAGAAGGGAAATGAGTACGGCGAGCCGCAATTATTTCTACGCTATTTTATTTTCCACCATGGCACTTTTATTGCCCTCCCTGAGCCAGGCGGATAGTAGCATCGCCCTGAAGACCGCTGAGTCAGCTACCAATCGTATTCTGGAGCTATCAACACAGGCCCGTAGTTACATTAATGAAGAGCCAGAGCGATATTACAGCCAAGTGAGTGACGTGCTAAACGAGGTGATGGATTTCGAAGGCTTCGCCCGGGGAGTGATGGCAACGTATGCCAGTGCCCGGCAATACAACGCCTTGAAAACGGATGCTGAGCGTGAGCAGTTTAATCAGCGCGTTGAACGCTTCGGGGACAAGCTCGAGCGCATTCTGATTATTACCTATTCAGATGCCGTGCTGTCATTTAAAGGAGAGAAGATCACCCTGTCCATTGCACCCGGAAGTGACGCTGCACCGCGCCGTGCCATTATTAATCAGGAGATTTACAGCAACACCGGGAAGGTCTATCTGGTTCAGTACACCATGCGAGAGGTGCAGCCGGATGTCTGGAAGGTCACGAACCTTACCGTTGACGGTGCTAACCTCGGTCAGATATATCGCACTCAGTTCGCCAGCGAAGTTGAAAAGGCTGGCGGGGACCTGGATAAGACCATTGATGACTGGGGCCAATAATAATGTCGGCCAAAGCATCTGTGGAGAAATTGTCAGCAGCAGCGGTGCGTTATCAGGACGATACGATCTATCTTTCCGGGTCGCTGAATTTTGATTCGGTAATTGCCCTGAATAATCAGGTGTCCGATTGGCTTAGTAGCAACATGCCGGCGGATTGCGTGGTTGATCTCGCCGAGGTTGAATACAGTAGCAGCGTCGGCATTGCTCTAATGTTGGGGTGGATGCGAACTGCCGGCCATGCGGGCGGCACACTCTCCCTGCGCAATGTTCCCGCCGACATGTTGGCAATGGCTGAGGTGGGTGGGCTGTCGGGGTTGTTTAGCCAGCAGGCTGAGAAATAGCCGGGCTTAGAGCATTGCCGGTAAAGCGTATCCCCTTCCAGCCGTCCCGCATAAAGCGGCGGATGTTGCCGTGGTCGGTGCGGTCAGGAAACCTCAGCACATCGTCACGGTAGTAGCTGCCGAAGCAAGCCAGCGTACTGTCCTCATCTAGTTGATGCAGTTGGGCGAACGCAAAGATCCGACAGGATCCAGCGTTGCTGCCCGCCTCGTTCCATAAAGCGTCTTCACCCAGGCCATTATGAAAACCCGTAGGGGTGTAATCGTAATGCTCGCTGATCACCGTCATGACCTCGTCAAAAGAGATATCCGCCGGTGACTGATGAATGCGTTGCAGCAGAGTGTCCAGTGAGTTCATAAGGGTCTCCGGGTAGCGAGTTCGGTCGGGCAGTAGAGGCGATCAAGCCGGCGGCGTCAACCGTTCAGGGGGCATTGACCGGGCGAGGCTCGCTGGTAACACTGCCTTGCGTTATATCCATTCCGAGGGAAGCTGCATGTCGAGCCTGTCTGATCCAAGAGTATTTTTTGCTGCCGAACGCACGCTGCTGGCGTGGAATCGTACCGGTCTGGCATTGATCGCCTTCGGCTTTGTTATTGAGCGTGCTGGCATGCTGGTGGCGCTTTTGTTACCGGACAGTTCAGGCAGCCTGAGTCCGGTCTTCACGCTATGGCTCGGGGTGCTGTTTATCCTGCTCGGATCACTGGTATCGGTGTTGTCGACCGTGCAGCATCGGGTGGTGTTGCGCACCCTGAATGCTGAAGAGATTCCGCGGGGTTACCACACCGACTGGGCCATGCTGGTGAATCTGTTAGTGGCGCTGCTCGGCACCTTGCTAGCAGGCTGGCTGCTGTTTGCCGCTCTCTGAACTGACTCGGGCAGGGCAATGGATTCTGTATCACAGATGGCGCTTGGTGCCGCCGTATCGGTGGCGGTGGTTGGTCGGCGCATGCCGCTGTGGAAGGCTGCCGCGATTGGTGCTGCCTTCGGCACTTTGCCGGATCTCGACGTGGTAATTGACTACGGCGACCCGATTCGCAACATGACGTTTCACCGCGCCGAAAGCCACGCCCTGTTCTGGTTGACCTTGTTGTCGCCGTTGGCCGCCTGGTTCTGTGCCAGATGGAGCGGCATGGCCGACAGCTTCCGACTCTGGTGGCTGAACATCTGGCTGATTCTGATCAGCCATACTTTGCTAGATGCCATGACTGTGTATGGCACACAGCTGCTGTTGCCGTTTAGTGATATGCCGCTGGGCGTGGCTAGCATCTTTATCATCGATCCGCTGTATACCGTGCCACTGCTCGTTGGTTTGTTCTGGGCAATTCGTTGGCGTGGTCGACGCGGGCTGAATGCCAACAGGAATGGTTTGCTTATCAGCACCCTTTATCTGTGCTGGACCGTGCTAGTCCAGCAGTATGTGACTGCGGTGGCAGACAGCTCCATTGCAGCCAGTGATATTGAAGCGCAGCAGAAGCTGGTTACACCGACGCCGTTCAATACTTTGATATGGCGCGTGCTAGTGATTACCCCGGACGGTTACGCCGAGGGCTTCTACTCACTACTGGATGGCGACAGCCCGATGCAGTTTGAGCACTTCTCTCGTGGTATGCATTGGTTTGAGGTATTGCAAGAAAACTGGGAAACCGCTCGAATAGGTTGGTTTAGCAAAGGTTTTTTTGCCATGAGTGAATATGACGGCGAAGTACGTATCACTGATCTGCGCATGGGTCAGCAACCGGACTATGTATTTAGCTTTGCCGTGGCCAGGCAGGACTCAACAGGTTTGCAGACAATAGCGCCCGTTTCCCGCCCTTCCCGGGTGGATATCGGCCAAGGTTTTCAGTGGCTGGGCCTGCGGTTATTGGATGCCAATACACCGCCGCTGCATCGCGCAATGATACCTGCGGCGGAGCCACTCGACTGAACTCTGGTTCAGAAACCGCGGCAAAAAAAACCCCGCCGAGGCGGGGTTTTTTTGTCAGCCAAAGTTGATCAGACCTTGTTGACGTTTGCGGCTTGTGGGCCTTTCGGGCCCTGCTGGACGTCGTATGACACCTGCTGACCTTCTGCCAGAGTTTTGAAGCCGTTGCCCTGAATGGCGCTGAAATGTACGAATACGTCCGCACCGCCCTCGTCCTGGGTGATGAAGCCAAACCCTTTGGATTCGTTAAACCATTTCACAGTACCAGTTGCCATTGTTACTTACCTCGAGTGTTCCGATATCAATATCGATGACGTTTAGTGCTGACAGGACGGGAGGACTGCGCGGGGGGGAGACTACCTGAACCACCGCTGCTCAAGCCGCAGCATGTTTGACTCTACGGCAGTTTTTTTTCCTGCGCCACTTTTTTTGCCGGCTCCGTGAAGGCCCCGTCAAACCCGGCAAAACCAGTGACAGTCAGCGTATGCCGGCAGCGACCTCGAGTTCGTGAATGCCGTTCTCCAGATAATCCAGCAGTCGTTGCATGGATGGCAATGTGCGCCGGCAGCCAATCAATCCGAACTCCAGCTGGTCAACATAACTAGTCAGAGTAATGTTTAGCGCAATCCGGTCCAGCGCTATAGAGACCGGGTACATGCCTTCAAGTTTTGCACCATTCCAGTACAACGGTTCTTTAGGCCCGGGCACATTGGAAATGATCACGTTAAATGCTTGCAGCTTGGGCGCCATACCTGTCAGCAGGTTGATACCCGTTGGCGCCAGCATCAGCGCGGTAAAGTTGAGGATTTCCGCCGGGCTCATTTGCCGATAGCGGCACTTTGCCTCTTCCACGGATGCCTTGATGACCCGTAGCCGATTGGCAGGGTCAGCGATATGGGTGCCCAGATTGGCAAGAATAGTGGCGATCTGGTTGCCTTCAGCGCTGTCATCCTGGCGCAGTGATACCGGCACCATGGCGATCAACGGTTGGTTCGGCAGGGCATTCTGTGAAATCAGATAGTCGCGCAGGGCGCTGCCACAGATTGCCAGTACGATGTCATTAAGGGTGCAGCCAAATGCGCTGCCAATTTTCTTGATCCGGGCCATGGAGTAGGACTGGGCAGCAAAACGGCGGCTGCCGGTAATGCGCTCATTGAGCATGCACTGTGGCGCCTGGAAGATCGACACATAGTCGGGGTCGTTCTTGGCCTTCTGGCTAACCTTGTACACTTCCCGAGCCAGTGCCGGCACGGTGGCGACTTGCTTGGATAATCCAGCGGTGAGCTGGGCCAGGCCACTGACCGCTGCGACCGGATTGCTGGGCATGCCTGGTCGACGCTTACGCGGCGGCGTGGCCCAGACTGGCGCCAGATCGCGGACATCCGGATCCGGCGATAGCGCGCGCATGCCCAGACGCATGGCCGAGATGCCATCGACCAGTGAGTGATGAATCTTGGTATACATGGCAAAACGGCGACCGCGGATGCCCTCGATCAGATGTGCTTCCCATAGCGGTCGCTCGCGATCAAGCAGGTTGGAATGCTCGGCTGATACCAGCGCTAGCAGCTCGCGGATACGGCCTGGCTTGGGTAGCGCTTCGTGACGGAAGTGAGCATCGATATCGAACTGCTTATCCTCGGTCCACATGGGCTGGCCGAAGCGGCTTACCAGACGCTGGTTAAATGGCGCCACCGGGCAGCAATAATCGCGCATCTGTGCGGCCAGCTCGCTGACGTATTTGGGGCCCGCATCCTCCGGATAGGAGAACAATTGCAGGCCTGCCACATGCATGGGCTGTTGGCGTCGTTCGAGAAAAAGAAATAATTGATCAACCGGGCCAAGAGCCTTCACTACACTTTCTCCTGTTATATCTGTCTTCCGTAGCAACCTGCAGGTGGAGCAGGAAACTTACTGTTTACCGCGCCACTTCTTCATTGATGTGGACATGCCGGTTGCCTTGGCAAGGAAGTCCCACATCGGCATCGGCAGAGCGCCCTTCATCAGGTCAATATGCTTGACGATCATTGGCGCCTGCACTAGAGGTTCACGCTGGCGCATACCGTCAAGAATGGCACGGACGACCTTTTCTGGCGACAGCATTGGCGATAGCAAGGGTGATTTCACGCCGTCGAACATGCCGGTATCAATATAGCTGGGGCACACCGTGGTGACGCTGACATTGTCTAGTCCACGCTCTTTCAATTCCAGTCTGAGCGACTCAGAGAAGCCCAGCACCGCCCACTTGCTGGCTGCGTAGGTGCTGCCATAGGGCAGGCCCACATAGGAGCTGGCACTGGCGATATTGACCAGGTGGCCCCGTGGGCTCTGGATCAGGTCCTCGAAAAAGGCATGGGTCAGCGCCATCAGGCCAGTGGCATTAATCTGGAAGGTGTTCAGGTGGTCTTTTAGATCGACCTTCTCGAACTCGCCGCCGAACACTACCCCGGCATTGTTAATCAGCACATCTACCGGGCCATGGGCCTTATGCAGGCGCTCACCGAAGGCATTGAAGGTGCCGAGCTTGCTGACATCCAGCACCATGGCGTGCGCCGTGCCACCGTGCCGGCGGATTCGTTCACAAACCTCGCTGGCGGCTTCTTTGCGACGAGCGGTGACGATCACTTCAGCGCCTTCGTGGGCCAGTTTTTCGGCCATCAGTGCGCCGATGCCGGAGCCGGCGCCAGTGATAAGTATTCTCAGTCCGGAAAAGTAGGGCATGCTGGGGCTCAGTATTTGTTTGTGGGAAAAATGGAGCTTAGCCGGAATGGCCCGTGATGGCGACGTCCTGCACGGGCCAATTGGCGTCTGCCGACGCTAGAGGTATTCTGCCAGTAAGGGATACTGCTGATAACAACAAGAGACCATGATGGAATCAGGGATGAGGTATCGACCCATGTCTATGTACCGCTACTGGCTATTGCTGCTGTGTGGCTGGTCGTTGTTCGCTTCTGCGGCCATAGAGGTGGGCCCATCGCTGGAGCGTGAGGTGTTGGCCCGCCATGTGCTGTACTGGTGTGACAAAACCGGTGACAGCACTCTGGCTGATGCGCAGAGTGCGCAGTTCCTGCCGCTGGATAAAACCCAGATTACCTTTGGCTATCGCAGCGATGCTTGTTGGTTCCGCTTTAACTTGCGCAATAGCTCGGCCACCGTTCAGGAAGCCCTGCTGCTGATTGACTATGCGCTGCTCGACTATCTTGATCTATACGGCCTGGATATGGGTGAGCCGCGCCACTGGGTGTTAGGTGATTTGTCAGCAGATCGCCAGCTGCCACTCAACTTACGTAACCCCGCAGTATCCATGCGTCTGCTACCGGGCAGTGATAACGAATACTGGATTCGGGTAAAGACCACCAGTTCCATGTCGCTGCCTATCACCGTGTCCAGTCACTACGCTTTCCTTGAACACCACGTTAATAATGATTGGTTAGTTGGTGTGTTCTATGGCATTGGCTTTGGCTTGTTCTGTTACCACCTGGTGCTGTGGATCTTTGCGCGAGAGCGTATCTATCGATTTTATGTGGTGCACGTTGGTGCAAGCCTTGCTTATGTTGCCACCTTGCAAGGTATTAGCCAAAAGTACTGGCCCTTTGCCGAGCGTCAGCCAGACAGTTTCCCCTATGTGATTGGTTACATATCGCTAATTTCCGGGATTCTGTTTGCCCGGGATTTTCTCGAGACTGCAAAGTGGACCGGGCTAGATCGACTACTAAAAATCACCGCCGCTGTTTCATCGGCGTTACTTGTTCTACAAGTTTTGCTGCCCGCCGGAACCGTTACCCGCTACATGGGAGTAATGGCACTCTCCGTCGTGCTCATTCTGATTAGTACCGGCATATACAGTTGGTATCAGGGTCGAGGGCAGGCGCGCATTTTCGTTCTCGCCTGGGGCACATTTCTGGCAATGATGGCGCTGTTGGCGTTTAACGTATACGGGCTGGTGGCAGATTTGCCGATTGTGTTGACCCTGCATGGTCTGCACATCGGTATTGTATTGCAGCAGGTGATGTTGTCGTTCGGCTTGGCCGCACGACTTAACGAGCTGAAGCGCGAGTCGCTGGAGCATGAACAGCAGATTGTCCGCGCCAAAACGGAAAGTGCCGCCAAGGGTGAATTTCTTGCTCGCATGAGCCATGAAATTCGCACACCAATGAATGCGGTGCTGGCTTTGACGGAGCTGCTTGCCGACACTGATCTGGATAACCGCCAGAGAAATTACGTCAGCACTATTAGTAGTGCCGGTGAAAGCCTGCTGGGCATTATTAATGATGTGCTTGATTACTCGAAGATTGCTGCCGGAAAGCTTCAACTGGAACGGCGTAGCATGAGCCTGTCTCGGGTGCTGCAGGACTGTATGACTATTATGTCCGCCAGCGCAGAGCAGAAGGGCCTGCAAATGAGCAAGCATTTCGATCCTGAGCTGCCGGAAAGCGTCAATGGTGACCCGGTGCGCCTCAAGCAGGTTTTGCTGAATTTACTTAGTAATGCGATAAAGTTTACTCATCAAGGCAGCGTCACTCTTGCGGTAAATTGTGAGCTTAAAAGTGAGCGGCAAGTGCGTATCCGAGTTGAGGTCATTGATACGGGCATAGGCATGACGGCGGAACAGGTGGGCGAGTTGTTCAGTTCGTTTCAGCAGGCTGATAGTTCAACCTCAAGGCGCTATGGTGGCACCGGGCTTGGGCTGGCGATTTCCAAACAGCTGGTGGAGCTGATGGGAGGCGTGATTGAAGTAAACAGCAAGCCTGACACTGGATCGCGGTTCAGCTTTGCCATCTGGTTGCCGTTAAGTGACTCCGCGGCAGACGCGCATCAACAGCAGCAGGCCGATTTAAGTGGTTTACGAGTTCTGGTGGTGGAGGACAATACGGTTAACCAGATGGTGGTGGGGGCCATGCTAGGCAGGCTGGAAGTGTCGTCGCATATTGTCGGCTCTGGAGAGGAGGCGTTATCTGTTTTACAGAGAAACCCCAATTGTTGTGACTTGGTTCTGATGGATTGCGAAATGCCCGGTATGGATGGCTACCAGACAACGGCACATATTCGGCGCATGAAAAATGGTGCGCAGTCATTACCTATTATCGCCATGACCGCCCATGCGCTGGCAGAGCACCGGGAGAAGTGTCTGGCGTCAGGGATGGACGATCATCTGGCCAAGCCATTGACCATGGCACTGATGACAGAGACGCTCAGCCGCTGGCAGAGCGCCGTCAGAATACGCTGATCAGCCAGACAGGCCGACGTACACATTCTGCACGTCATCGTCGGCATCAATGGCTTCAAGAAATGCTTCCACTTCCGCTAGCGCTTCACCTTCCAGGGGCACCGGGTTCTTCGGCAGATAGCCTAGTTTGGCGGACTGTACGCTGAAGCCAAGATCCGGTAATGCCCGGCTGACAGAGTCGAGATCGGTTGGTTCGGTGTAAAACGTCACACCTTCATCGCTGACCTCAAGATCCTGAGCGCCTGCTTCAATGGCCGCTTCATCCGGGTCAACGTCCTCAGCAGTGGCGCTGGCTTCAATAATACCGAGATACTGGAAGTCCCAGGCTACCGAGCCGGAGGTGCCGAGCTGACCTTTGCGAAACAGCGCGCGGACACTCTGCGCGGTGCGGTTCTTGTTATCGGTCAAGCATTCGACGATTACTGGCACTTGATGTGGGGCGAAGCCTTCGTAGGTAACTAATTCGTATTGGCTGGAATCATCCAACAGGCCGGCACCTTTCTTAATGGCGCGCTCTAGCGTTTCGCGGGGCATGGAGGCCTTTTTTGCCTGCTCCACGGCCATCCGCAAGCGGGAGTTCATCTCAGGATCAGCACCACTTCGCGCCGCTACCATGATCTCCTTCGCCAGCTTGGTGAACAGTTTGCCTTTGGCTGCGGCGGCCTCGGTTTTGCCTTTGACTTTCCATTGGGCGCCCATCGGAGCCTCCTGAGCTTGAATCGGGTGATAGAGATAACTTTGGTCACGGAGTATAGCGCGATGGACTGCCGGCAAGAATATCTGTGCGGCAAGCGGTGGGCACAACGAAAAAGCGGCCCGAAGGCCGCTTTGTCTTACTGGTCGAGAAGGAACAGATCCTTGTCCAGCTGCATGGTGGATTTGGCTGGCTTAAGGCAGCCTTCCGCATGACCCCTGGCCCGTGGCAGCAGGCGCTCGAAGTAGAACTCCGCAGTGGCCAGTTTGCTCTGATAGAACTCCTTCGGTTCGGCGCCGCCGTTATCCAGCTTGTCTTGTGCCGTAGCAGCCTGCAGCGCCCAGAAGTAGGCCATCATGGCGTAGCCGGAGTACATCAGGAAGTCGTTGCTGGAGGTGCTGACGATGTCGCGGTCTTTAGCGGCTGCCAGCATGATGCGGGTGGTCAGGTAGTTCCATTGAGCAGCAATCTTCAACAGCTTCCAGGCGTAGGGACGCATTGCGCCGTTGGACATATTGCTGCTACCAAAGGCCACCAGCTTCTGGGTGAACTCGCGTACGCACTTGCCACGGCTAGACAGCAATACTTTACGGCCGAGCAGATCCAGCGCCTGAATACCGGTGGTACCTTCGTACAGCGTAGCAATGCGTGCATCACGGGCAATCTGCTCCATGCCATGCTCACGAATATAGCCGTGACCACCAAATACCTGCATGCCCAGATTGGCAGCTTCCAGGCCCATCTCGGTGAGGAAGCCTTTCAGGATCGGGGTCAGGAAGCCGAGCTTGTCATCCCATTGCTCGTACTTCTTCATATCGTTTTCGAGAATGCCGCTGATCATGTTGTCAGCGTACTGGGCGGTGTAATACAGCATCGCCCTGCCACCTTCGGCGATGGCTTTCTGGGTCAGCAGCATGCGCCGCACATCACCATGATGGATGATCGCATCAGCGACATAGTCCGGGTCTTTCTTGCCGGACAGGGCGCGCATGGAGCGACGATCCAGAGCGTAGGGAACAGCCCCCTGGAAGGACAGCTCGGCATGACATACGCCCTGCATGGCGGTGCCGATCCGGGCCGAGTTCATAAAGGTAAACATCGCTTCCAGGCCTTTGTTCGGCTCGGCGATCATAAAGCCAGTGGCGCTATCGAAGTTCATCACGCAAGTGGCGGAGGATTTGATACCCATCTTGTGCTCGATGGAGCCACAGGCAACACCGTTGTCCTCGCCGATCTTGCCCGGCAGGAATTTCGGCACGATAAACAGGGAGATACCGCGAGTGCCAGCGGGTGCGTCCGGCAGGCGCGCCAGTACGATATGGACAATGTTTTCGGTCAGATCATGTTCACCGGAAGAAATGAAAATCTTGGTGCCGGTGATTTTGTAGCTGCCGTCAGCCTGCGGCTCAGCTTTTGATTTCATCTGGCCCAGGTCGGTGCCGCAGTGTGGCTCGGTCAGACACATGGTGCCGCCCCAGCGACCTTCGGTTAGTGGAGTCAGGTATTCCTGCTTTTGCTCCTCGGTGCCGTGCATCATGATGGTGTTCATGGCGCCCAGGGACAGGCCCGGATACATGGCGAATGGCCAGTTGGCGGTGCCCATCAGTTCCTGCTTGATCAGGCCCAGCGACATCGGCAGCCCCTGACCACCGTACTCCACCGGGTGGGAAAGCCCCTGCCAACCACCGGCAACGTAATCGTTGTAGGCCTCTTTGAATCCTTTTGGCGTGGTGACCTTGCCATTATCAAACTTACAGCCCTCTTCATCGCCGGGCTGATACAGCGGGCCGATGGTGTTTTCGCACAGTTTGGCCATTTCCGTAATGATGGCTTCAACCATGTCGGGGGTGGCTTCGCCACCGTTCGGCAGGGTCTTGTAGTGACTTTCAAAGTCGAATACTTCGTTCATCAGGAAGCGCATATCGCGCAGGGGGGCCTTGTACTGTGGCATAGGTCACCTCAAAAAGTGTGTGTCTGGGCAAACTGGCGAACGCCTGTCTCCCGATGGCGGCGATTTATAGCGGAACGGCTGCGGCGAAGCTTTGACCTGAAAAACCGATTGTTCTGGCTCCAGCGACAGGCAGCCAGCTGATTAATCCCGTGGCAGGCGAATGCCTACCTGGTCGACTCGCTCCCCGTCCATGCTGCGCACCCGCAGGCGCAGGCCGCCAATGCGCAGGGCGTCACCAACCACGGGCTGGCCGATGCGACGACGAAACAGGGCATCCAGAGTTAGTCTGCCGATGCCGTTATCGTCGAATTGAAAGCCATAGGCAGCGGCAAGGTCGGAAACATGAACGTCGCCGCGCATGGTGAAGTCGCCGTAGAAGCGTTTGATCGACGGTGTCACGGTTTGGCACAGCGCTGCCAGAGAGGGTTCTTCATCTAGTGGTGCCAGCCAGGCAACGTGATCGCCAGCGTTGACCAGGCTGGCGCCATCCTGCAGCTGCTCCTCGCCGCGCAAGATCAGTAGAGGCCGGGCTTCTCCTACGGCCAGGGATGCCAGTGTCTTGCCATCTGCCCGGGCGCCGGGCTCGACCACAAACTGGACCAGATGCAAATGACCGCCGCCCTGCCAGGCGGACACCTGTAATGGCTTAGGTAGCAGCGGCAACGACACCCGCAAGGCCCTTGCCAGCAGCCCCATGGTGCTACCTTGCAACAGCAGCGATGCCAACACCACGATCAGGGTGACGTCGAATAGCAGTCTGGTCTCGCTGATCCCGGCCAGCAGTGGAAACATGGCCAGCACGATGGGCACCGCGCCACGCAGGCCTGTCCAGGAGACGAACAGCTTTTCCCGCCAGTCGAAATGGAACGGCAACAGACACAGCCACACTGCCAACGGCCGGGCGATAAACATCAGGAACAGGGCAATGATGATCGCTTCCCGACCATGCACTCCGAGGGTGGACGGAGTCACCAGCAAACCGAGCAGCAGGAACATGCCGGACTGTGCCAGCCACGCCATCGAGTCCATGGACTGCAGCAAGTCATCACCGGCGCCGCCACGACGATTACCGGCAATCAGTCCGGCCAGATAGACCGCTAGAAAGCCCGACCCGCCCAGGGTATTGGTGACCGCGAAGACGCAAGCACCTCCGGCGCACAGAAGCAGTGCATGCAGGCCCTCCTTGCTGCGCACCCGGAGCAGTAGCTCTGCCAGCAGGGTACCGAGACCGGCACCAAGCAGGGCGCCAACACCAAACTGCTGAACCAGAGCCAGCAGGCTTTCCTGGCCCAAGCCGAACCCCGGGGTGGTAATCACCTCGATGAGTAGCACGGTGATAAAGATCGCCATTGGATCGTTCAGGCCGGACTCGACTTCCAGCGTGCTGGCGACGCGCTCGTTCAGGGTGACACCGGTGCCTTTGATCAGATTAAATACGGCCGCCGCATCGGTGGAGCCGATAATGCCACCAAGCAGCAAGCCGATACGCCAGTCCAGATCCATCAACCAGGTGGCAAAGGCGCCAACCAGCCCGGCGCTTAGCGCCACACCAAGCGTCGCCAGCGTCAGCGCCGGTTTCAGGCCAACGCGAAAGGTGGATAGTCGGGTGCGTAAGCCACCGTCAAGCAGGATGATGGCCAGAGCAATATTTGATACCAGATAGGCGAGCTCAAAATCGTCGAACTGAATACCGCCAATGCCATCCTCACCGGCCGCCATGCCGACCAGCAAAAATACCAACAGCGATGGCACCCCGAAGCGCAGGCTCAGGGAGCCCAGCAACAAGCCCACAAACAGCAGGCTGGCTCCGATCAGCAGTGTCAGATTGAGAGCGTCCAAAAGATGGCTTCCCGATTAAAGTCGCAGTATACGCAGAAACCGCAGGATAGAGATTCGCTGGTGGCCCGTGCATTGACTGGCCGTCGCCGCCACGCCCTTTAATTTCCCCTCCGGGCGCGTATACTACGCGCCCTTTGCTCAAAATCTGAGCAGAATTAGTGTCGTTGGGCGTCTCTGCCCACTATATATAGTGTCCTTTCAGGTCGAGAGCCGATGGATTTCGCGCAACGTTTCGATGTCATTGTTATTGGTGGTGGCCACGCCGGTACCGAAGCGGCGCTGGCGGCTGCGCGCATGGGGGCGGCCACCCTGCTGTTGACCCACAACATCGAAACCCTCGGTCAGATGAGCTGCAACCCGGCCATCGGCGGCATTGGCAAGAGTCATCTGGTTAAAGAGATCGATGCGCTGGGTGGCGTTATGGCCCGGGCCACGGATCGTGCCGGCATCCAGTTTCGCGTGCTTAATGCCCGCAAGGGCCCGGCGGTACGTGCTACCCGTGCCCAGGCCGACCGTATTCTTTATAAGTCGGCGATCCGTTCCATGCTGGAAGACCAGCCGAACCTGACTATCTTTCAGCAGGCGGTGGACGACCTGATTATGCAGGGCGAGCGCTGCGTCGGCGCTGTCACCAATATGGGCCTGCGTTTCCACGCCCGCGCCGTGGTGTTAACCGCGGGCACCTTTCTTGGTGGTCGCATCCATGTTGGGCTCGACAATCATAGCGGTGGTCGCGCCGGTGATCCGCCGTCCATTGCTCTGGCCTCGCGTCTGCGCGAACTGCCGCTGCGCGTTGAGCGTTTAAAAACCGGTACGCCGCCACGCATTGATGGCAAGACCGTCGATTTCTCTGTTATGCAAGAGCAGTGGGGCGATACACCGATTCCGGTAATGAGCTATGTGGGCAGTGCGCAAGAGCATCCGCAGCAAATCTGTTGTTACATCACCCACACCAACGAGCGGACCCACGAGATTATCCGTTCCGGATTTGATCGCTCACCCATGTTTACCGGGGTTATCGAAGGTACCGGGCCGCGCTACTGCCCGAGCATTGAGGACAAGGTCAACCGCTACGCTGACAAGACCAGCCACCAGATTTTTGTCGAGCCGGAAGGCCTGACCACCCATGAGCTGTATCCGAACGGCATTTCTACCTCATTGCCGTTTGATATCCAGTTGGCCGCCGTGCGTTCCATTCGTGGTTTTGAAAACGCCCATATCACCCGGCCCGGCTACGCCATTGAATACGACTACTTCAATCCGCAGGACCTCAAACACTCGCTGGAAACCAAACATGTGCCGGGTCTGTTCTTCGCCGGCCAGATTAACGGTACCACCGGTTATGAAGAAGCGGCTGCTCAGGGTTTGCTGGCGGGTATTAATGCTGCGCTGTTGGCGAGTGATCGCCAACCCTGGTGTCCGCGCCGGGAAGAGGCCTACATCGGGGTGCTGGTGGATGACCTGATCACCCTGGGCACCCGCGAGCCATATCGTATGTTCACCAGTCGAGCTGAATACCGATTGCTGCTGCGCGAAGATAACGCCGACCTGCGGTTGACTGAAAAAGGCCGCGAGCTGGGCCTGGTTGATGATCAGCGCTGGGAGGTTTTCTGCGCCAAGCGCGAAGGTATGGAGCGCGAACAGACGCGCCTTAAAACCAGTTGGATTCAGCCAGGCACCGACAGGGCGGAAAAGGTCAACGCCCTGCTCGACAAACCGATCAGCCATGAATACAGCCTGCTTGATCTGTTGCGTCGCCCGGAGGTGGAATACCTGCCGTTGATGCAGGCCGCCGGGTTTGAGGCGGAGGCCCCGGCAGTGGCGGAGCAGGTGGAAATTCTGGCCAAGTATGCGGGCTATATTGATCGCCAGGCGGACGAAGTGGAAAAACTTCGTGCTAGCGAAAACACGACATTGCCGGAAGATTTTGATTACGCCGTGGTCAGCGGGCTGTCCAATGAGCTGCGCCAGAAGCTGCAGCAAGTACGACCGACCACCCTTGGCCAGGCTAGCCGCATTCAGGGCATGACCCCGGCGGCTATTTCTTTACTGCGTATTTATCTGAAAAAAAGCAGCGCCGGGCGTAAGGTTCAGGCATGAATCTGGACCGCATTCTTGCCGACGGCATTGCCGCCCTCGGTATCGATTTGTCGCCGCTCCAGCAGCAGCAATTACTCGACTATGTTGGCCTGCTGAGTAAATGGAACAAGGCCTACAATTTGACCGCAGTGCGTGACCCGGTCGATATGGTGGTACGCCATTTGCTAGATTCGCTCAGTGTGCTGGCCTATGTGCAAGCCACTGAAATAATTGATGTTGGCACTGGGGCCGGCATTCCGGGCATTCCTCTGGCCATTGCTTTGCCTTCCTTGAAGGTGACGTTGCTGGACAGTAACGGCAAGAAAACCCGTTTCGCCAGACAGGCGGCCCTGGAGCTTGGCTTGGCCAATGTCGAGGTTGTGCAGGCTCGGGCAGAGCAGTACCGTAATGCCTCGCCTCAAGTGATTAGCAGGGCCTTTGCCTCGCTGCCAGACATGCTTGATGTGGCTGGTCATCTGCTGGCCCCAGGTGGTCGCATGCTGGCAATGAAGGCGGCGCTTAGCGATGTGGAAATGGCAGGCGTGCAGGCGCCCTGGCAAGCAGAACGCATTATTTTGAAAGTGCCGGGGCTGGATGAGCGTCGGCAGCTGATGATTCTTACCTGCGACGTTGCATGACATTGCATAAGGAGACGAGTTCGTGACCACGGTGTTTGCAGTCGCCAATCAGAAAGGGGGCGTGGGTAAAACCACGTCCAGCGTCAATCTGGCCGCCTCGTTGGCAGCCACCCGCAAGCGGGTATTGCTGATTGACAGTGACCCACAGGGTAACGCCACGTCTGGCTCCGGTGTCGACAAGCATGGTGTCGAGCACACCATTTACGACGTCCTGATAGATGAAGTGGAAATCGAGGACGCCATTGTCAAAACTCCGGAAGCCAGCGGGTTTGATCTGATTGCTGCCAACGAAGACCTGACCGCGGCTGAAGTTCAGATGCTGGATATGAAGCTGAAGGAATTTCGCCTGCGCAATGCGTTGGCTCGGGTTAAGAACCGTTACGACTACATTCTGATCGATTGCCCGCCGTCGCTAAATATGCTGACGGTCAATGCGCTTACTGCGGCGGACTCTGTGATCGTGCCGTTGCAGTGCGAGTATTACGCGTTGGAAGGCCTGACAGCGTTGATCAATACCATTGAAAAAATTCGCGCCGTTTTGAACCCGAAGCTGCACATCGGCGGCATCCTGCGCACCATGTATGATCCGCGTGTTAGCCTGTCCAATGATGTTTCCAATCAGTTGATTCAGCATTTTGGTGATAAGGTCTACCGCACCATTATCCCGCGTAATGTGCGACTGGCGGAGGCGCCCAGTCACGGTGCTCCGGTAATTACTTATGATGCCAAGTCCCGTGGAGCGATCAGCTATCTTGCTCTTGCCGGTGAAATTCTGCGTCGCGAACAAACTTTGACAAAGCAGGAAGTTAAAGCCGAATCCTAGAAGCAGCGGCTTGATCAATTATAGTAAGAGCGGCCTAAGCCGCGAAAAGCGTCCGAGGAATACAAAACATGGCAGTAAAAAAGAAACGGGGATTGAGCAAGGGACTGGATGCATTGCTAGGTAGTGCAATGCCGCCCCGTGAAGAAGTCAGCCTGCATGATGACGGCGGTGAAGTGACCATTCCGGCAAGCGCCAGCCATCCCGCCCGTGATGGCGAACTGCGCCGTCTGCCGGTGGAGCTGCTGCAGCGCGGACGCTACCAGCCACGCCGCGACATGTCGCCGGAAGCACTTGAAGAGCTGGCAGAGTCCATTAAGGCTCAGGGCGTAATGCAGCCTATTGTGGTGCGTCCGATCAGCGACACCCGTTTTGAAATCATCGCCGGTGAACGTCGCTGGCGAGCCGCCCAGATGGCGGGCCTGCCGACCATTCCCGCGGTCATTCGTGAAGTCACGGACGAAGCTGCCATCGCGATGGCGCTGATTGAAAACATTCAGCGCGAAGATTTGAATCCGATGGAAGAGGCGTTTGCTTTGGCGCGCCTGAAGGACGAATTTGAACTAACCCACCAGCAGGTAGCCGATGCGGTAGGTAAATCCCGCGCCATGGTGACCAACCTGCTACGCCTTATCTCTCTGGAAGAAGAAGTTAAAAAATTGCTTGAGCACGGTGACCTGGAAATGGGTCATGCCCGCGCTCTGCTCGCCCTGGCCACTGACAATCAGATTGCTGCGGCGCGCACCGTTGTCGCCAAGGGCCTGTCGGTGCGTCAGACGGAAGCGCTGGTGCGAGATTTCGAGAAAGCCAAGCCGGCAAAGGAAATTGTTCGGGAAGATCCTAACGTTCGGCAGTTGATCAGTGATCTGTCCGACCGCCTTGGCGCGCCGGTTCAGCTGCGTCAGGAGAAAGGCGGCAAGGGCAAGCTGGTTATTGCCTACGGTAGCCTTGACGAGCTCGACGGTATTCTTGCCCATATAAAATAAATAGCCTTATAAAGCAGACGGCTCAGGAGGCTGTAGTGTCAGCAAACAGTAAATCCAGCGCTCTGATTCTCGGCCTGCTGATATTCCTCGGCCTTTCCTCGCTTGGCTATCTGCTGGGTAGCTCAGCCCTCAAGTTCAAGGAATACGAAAGAACAGTAACGGTTAAGGGCTTGTCAGAAAGAGAGTTCGATGCAGGCATCGTCATCTGGCCGATACAGTTCAGCGCCGCGCAGAACGATCTCGAAGCCCTTTATGTGCTGATTGATGATAGCACCAGCAAAATAATCGACTTCCTTTCCGCCAAAGGCATCGGTCGAGAAGAAATCTCCTTTGGTGCGCCAGCTATTACGGATAAATCCGCCCAGCAGTATGGAGATGGCAATCGGGCCCAGTTTCGCTATACCGCCACCCAGACGGTCACCGTATATTCCAGAGATATCGATGCGGTAAGAGCGGTGATGCGCGAGCTGTCCAGTCTGGGCAAGCAGGGCATAGTATTTATTGGCGAGGGCTACCAGTCTCAGACCGAGTACATCTTTACCCGGATCAACGACGTCAAGCCGGAGATGATCGAAGAGTCCACCCGTAAGGCGCGGGAGGTTGCCGAGAAGTTCGCCTCTGACTCCAAGAGCTCTCTTGGCAAAATACGACGGGCCAGCCAGGGGCAGTTCAGCATTGAGCCGCGTGACAGAAACAACCCCCACATCAAAAAGGTTCGGGTGGTTTCTACGGTGGAATACTACCTTTCCGACTGATTGCCCTGTTAGTGACTCAATCACAGCCAATGTGGCGCCAACGGGGAGCTGACCGCTCGGTCTGCTCCGGCTGGACGTGAAGGTGGTGGTGGCGGTCTGACAATTGTGTGAAATTCGCCCGGTTTCGGTTGCGACCCAAAACCCATATCCCTATACTCTGCGGCCCAAAGCATAGGGTCCTCCCAAGACCCCCGTCAGCCCGGTTTTCCAGCGGTTGGCCGGAGGCAAAAACGTGGCGGAATCACAGATTCATGGCCCCGGGTTATTCCGGGGCCTTTTATGCGCGCAGGGCTTGGCAACATTAGTTGTTGCGGTTTTGGCGGCATGGCCGGGCGGGCGCGACGTTGCGCTGGCGGGATTGATCGGCGGTGGCATTGCCACGGTAGCGAGTGGCTGGGCAGGCTTCCAGCTGTGGCTTCACCCGGGGAACCGGCAGGCGGATCGGGCTGCGACTGCAGCTATTCGCGCCGAGATCGGACGGGTAGTCATCGTGCTTTTACTGCTTTGGCTAACGCTTAAGCACTGGCCGGAGGCGCGACAGGGCGCAACGGCAATGATGTTGTTTGCAGGGTTCTTTGTGGTGCAGTTGGTCGGCTGGATATGGCTGGCGCGGGCCACGGGCGAAACTAACGTTGATTCCAACCGGAACGGTTAACACGGGCAGGCAAGAATGGCAGCGGATACCCCGACTGGATACATCAAGCACCACCTGACCAACCTCACCTACGGCAAAGTGCCCGAAGGTACCCCCGTCTGTGACGCCCATGGCGACCTGACCGGAGAGACCATCCAACAGGCATCCTGGATTCTGGCCCGTTGCGACGAGCAGGTGGATGCCATGGGCTTTATGGCGTTTCATGTCGACTCTTTGGCCTGGTCTGGCCTGATGGGCGCTATTTTCGTTCTGGTTGCCTCCATGGTTGCCCGTCGTGCCCACGCCGGCGTACCTGCTGGCATGCTCAACTTCGTTGAGATGGTGGTTGAGTTTGTTGACACCTCGGTGCGCGACAGCTTCCACGGCAAGAGCAAGCTGATCGCGCCGCTGGCCATGACCATCTTCTGCTGGATCTTCATCATGAGCAGCATCAAGTTGCTGCCGGTGGACACTGCCTCGGCTATCGCCGCTGCGCTGGGTCTGGGTTACATGAAGATCGTTCCCACTGTTGATCCGAACATCACTCTGGCCATGTCGTTCTCGGTACTCGGTCTGGTGATTGCCTTCTCTATCATGAGTAAAGGCGTTGGCGGATTTTTTGGCGAGCTGGCCTTCCATCCGTTCGAAGCGCAAGGCATCACCAAGTTTCTGTTGGTGCCGGTTAACCTGACTCTTGAAGTGGTAGCGCTGCTGGCCAAGCCGGTCTCGCTGGGCCTTCGACTGTTCGGCAACATGTTTGCCGGCGAGTTTGTCTTCATCCTGTTGGCCGCCATGATGGGCTACTGGCAGTTTGTCGGTTCGGTGCCGTGGGCGATTTTCCACTTGTTGGTGATCCCGCTGCAGTCGTTCATTTTTATGATCCTGACCATCGTCTATCTGAGCATGGCCAGTGAGCAACACTGAGTAACACGCAGTACTGAGTAATACGGTAAGTCCTGAAAGGTTTTAGCTTTAGTCATTCAACGAAACGGGAGTTAGAAATGGAACTGAACCTGCTTGCAGCTGCTATCGTTGCTGGTCTCGCAGCAATTGGCGCCGGCCTCGGCTTCGGTCTGATGGGTGGTCGTTTTCTGGAGAGCGTTGCTCGCCAGCCGGAACTGGCTCCGATGCTTCAGACCCGTATGTTCATCATCGCTGGTCTGCTCGACGCTGTGCCGATCATGTGTATCGCTATCGCGTTCCTGATGATTTTCCAATAATCGATTTGCCCCGATCCGGGCAGTCGTTGTTCGGGAAATTGAAGCAACAACGCGGTTGTGAGGTGTTCTTATGAACATGAATGCAACATTTATCGGCCAGATTATCTGGTTTGCGATTTTTGTCTGGTTCTGCATGAAGTTTGTCTGGCCGCCGATTTCGGCAGCGCTGGACGAGCGCAAGCAGAAGATCTCCGATGGTCTGAGCGCAGCTGATCGCGCCAATCGGGATCTTGAGCTGGCTCAAGAGAAGGCAGGCGAAGATCTTCGCGAAGCGAAGGCCAAGGCTGCTGAGATTATTGAGCAGGCTAATCGTCGCGCAAATCAGGTTATTGAAGATGCCAAAGGCCAGGCGCGCACCGAAGGTGAGCGACTGATTGCACAGGCTCAGTCTGAAATCGAGCGCGAAGTAAATAGCGCCCGTGAACAGCTGCGCAGTGAAGTGGCATTGCTGGCTCTGGCCGGTGCCGAGAAAGTCCTGGCCAGTGAAGTGAACCCGGCGGCCCACAAGCAAATGCTGGACCAGCTGGCTGCTGAACTTTGACAGACGGATAAACCATGGCTGAACTGACCACCATTGCACGACCCTACGCGAAGGCGGCGTTCCTGTTTGCAAAAGAGCAGAACGCACTAGCCGAGTGGGAATCGATGCTCGCAACGGCTGCTGCCGTAATGGCTGACCCAAGGGTGGGCCAGGCGCTGGACAATCCGGCATTGAGTGCTTCTAGTAAAGCAGCGATGTTGGCGGAAATCTGCGGAGACACCATTGATGGTTCGTTCCGCAATTACCTTGACCAGCTGGCGCAGAACAAGCGCCTGACCTTGCTCTCAATCATTGGTGGTCTTTTCCATCAGTTTCTCTCCGTGGAGAACGGTTTCGCGGATGTTGAACTGGTGTCCGCATTCCCCATGGAAGATGCCGATGTGTCAGGTCTGGTGGCAGCGCTGAAGAAGCGCCTGGGAGTGGAAGTCCGTGTCAGCAAACAGGTTGATCCGTCCTTGATTGGCGGCGTCCTGGTTCGCGCTGGCGATACCGTGATCGATGGCAGTGTGCGTGGCCGGCTGAATAAGCTGGTGGAGCAACTGAACTCTAGAGTTTGAGGGATTGGAGCATGCAGCAACTCAACCCGTCCGAAATTAGCGAGATTATCAAGCAGCGTATTAGCAAGCTTGATACCGCAACCGAAGCCCGCACCGAAGGTACTGTCGTATCCGTTTCCGATGGTATCGTTCGCATCCACGGTCTTGCCGACGTGATGTACGGTGAGATGATCGAGTTTGAAGGCGGCATCTACGGGATGGCCCTCAACCTTGAGCAGGACTCTGTCGGTGCGGTAGTTCTCGGTGACTACCTGAATATTGTCGAAGGCGCCAAAGCCAAGTGTACTGGTCGCATTCTTGAGGTTCCGGTTGGTCCGGAGCTGCTCGGCCGCGTTGTTGACGCACTGGGTAATGCGATCGATGGTAAAGGCCCGATCAACACCAAGCTGACCGATGCCGTGGAGAAAGTTGCTCCGGGCGTTATCTGGCGTCAGTCCGTTGACCAGCCGGTACAGACCGGTCTGAAGTCGATTGATGCCATGACTCCGGTTGGCCGCGGCCAGCGTGAGCTGATCATTGGTGACCGCCAGATCGGTAAAACCGCCATCGCCATCGACACTATCATCAACCAGAAGAACTCTGGCATTAAGTGTATCTACGTGGCCATCGGCCAGAAGCAGTCTTCGATTGCTAACGTAGTGCGCAAGCTGGAAGAGCACGGCGCGATGGACAACACCATCGTTGTAGCAGCTTCTGCTTCCGAGCCGGCTTCCATGCAGTTCCTGGCACCATTTGTTGGCTGCACCATGGGCGAGTACTTCCGTGACCGTGGCGAAGACGCGCTGATCGTATATGACGATCTGTCCAAGCAGGCTGTGGCGTATCGCCAGATCTCCCTGCTGCTGCGTCGTCCGCCAGGCCGTGAAGCGTATCCGGGTGACGTGTTCTATCTGCACTCCCGTCTGCTGGAGCGCGCTGCACGAGTTTCCGTTGATTACGTCGAGAAGTTCACCAACGGTGAAGTTAAAGGCAAGACCGGTTCGTTGACTGCTCTGCCGATCATTGAAACGCAAGCCGGTGACGTATCTGCATTCGTACCGACCAACGTGATCTCGATCACCGACGGTCAGATCTTCGTTGAGACCAGCCTGTTCAACGCCGGTATCCGTCCCGCTATGAATGCCGGTATTTCGGTATCGCGGGTAGGTGGTGCAGCGCAGACCAAGATTGTTAAGAAGCTTGGCGGTGGTATTCGTCTGGCATTGGCCCAGTATCGCGAACTGGCGGCTTTCGCCCAGTTTGCATCTGACCTTGATGAAGCGACCCGTTCGCAGCTTGAGCACGGTCAGCGCGTTACCGAACTGATGAAGCAGAACCAGTACGCTCCGCAGTCTGTCGCGCAGATGGGTGTGGTGCTGTATGCCGCTAACGAAGGTCACCTGAAAGATGTCGCGCTGGAAAAGATCGGTAGCTTCGAAGCGGCGCTGCTGTCTTATATGGATAGCGAAGAGAAAGCGTTGATGGACAAGATCAACGAGAAGGGTGACTACAACGGCGACATCGAAGCCGGTATCAAGGCTGCCATTGAGAAGTTCAAGGCAACCCAGACCTGGTAATCGACACGTTCGCTTAAGGGAGTTCCCTGATGGCTGTTGGTAAAGAGATCAAAACCAAGATCGCCAGTGTCCAAAGCACGAAGAAAATTACTCGTGCGATGGAGATGGTGGCGGCCAGCAAAATGCGCAAGGCGCAGGAGCGTATGGCGGCGTCCAAGCCATACGCTACCCGTATGCGTCAGGTAGTTGCGCATCTGGCCAACGCCAATCCGGAATATCGGCATGTTTACATGCAGGATCGTCCGGTCAAGAGAGTCGGCTATATCGTCGTCAGCTCCGACCGTGGCCTGTGTGGTGGCCTTAACGTGAATCTGCTCAAGCAGGTGGTGCGTGAGTCACGCGAGTGGACCGAGCAAGATGTTCAGGTGGAATACTGCCTGGTCGGTACCAAGGCGCTGGGCTTTTTCCGGGCAGTTGGCGGTAATGTTCGTGCTTCGGTAAACAACCAGGGCGACAACCCGCACCTGGCTGGCATGATCGGCTCCATCCGGGTGATGCTGGATGCTTTCGAAAAGGGTGAGATCGACCGCCTGTTCGTGGTGTACAACGAATTCGTTAACACCATGACGCAGAAGCCGACCAGCCTGCAGTTACTGCCACTGAAGCCCGACGAAGAGATGAACACCAAGTACGCCTGGGATTATCTCTACGAGCCTAACGCCCAGACCTTGATTGATCTGCTGCTGGTTCGCTTTATCGAATCACAGGTCTATCAGGGCGTGGTTGAAAACTTTGCCTGTGAACAGGCGGCGCGAATGGTGGCCATGAAGGCTGCTACTGATAACGCCGGCAACCTGATCAAGGACCTGCAGTTGATTTACAACAAGGCCCGTCAGGCAGCTATTACCCAGGAAATTTCCGAAATCGTTGGTGGCGCTGCAGCGGTCTAACCGCGGCGCTCGGGAAACAAAGAGGAAGCAAGCATGAGTAGCGGTCGTATTGTTCAGATCATCGGCGCCGTCATCGACGTGGCTTTTGAGCGTGACAGCGTTCCCAAGGTTTATGACGCCCTGAACGTGGACGGCACCGAGACCGTTCTCGAAGTGCAGCAGCAGCTGGGCGACGGTATTGTTCGCACCATCGCCATGGGTTCCACCGAAGGCCTGAAGCGTGGCCTCTCCGTGGACAACACCAGCAACCCGATCATGGTACCGGTAGGCGTTGAAACCCTCGGTCGTATCATGGACGTGCTAGGTCGCCCAATCGACGAGTGTGGCCCTATCGGCGAGAAAGAGCGCGCCTCCATCCACCGCAAGGCACCGAGCTATGCTGATCAGGCATCTGCCACTGAGTTGCTGGAAACCGGCATCAAGGTTATCGACCTGATCTGTCCGTTCGCCAAGGGTGGTAAGGTTGGTCTGTTCGGTGGTGCCGGTGTGGGCAAGACCGTAAACATGATGGAATTGATCAACAACATCGCTACCGAGCACTCCGGTCTGTCCGTGTTTGCCGGTGTTGGTGAGCGTACTCGTGAAGGTAACGACTTCTATCACGAGATGCAGGAAGCAGGCGTTGTAAACGTCAAGGAATTCCAAAAATCCAAAGTAGCGATGGTCTACGGTCAGATGAACGAGCCGCCGGGCAACCGTCTGCGTGTTGCGCTAACCGGCCTGACCATGGCCGAGAAGTTCCGTGACGAAGGCCGTGACGTTCTGTTGTTCGTTGATAACATTTACCGTTACACCCTGGCCGGTACCGAGGTATCTGCACTTCTGGGTCGTATGCCTTCTGCGGTAGGTTATCAGCCGACTCTGGCGGAAGAGATGGGCGTTTTGCAGGAGCGTATTACCTCCACCAAAACAGGCTCTATTACTTCTATCCAGGCCGTATATGTACCTGCGGATGACTTGACTGACCCGTCGCCGGCAACCACCTTCGCTCACCTTGATGCGACCGTAGTACTGAGCCGTGACATCGCTGCCAAGGGTATTTACCCGGCTGTTGACCCGCTGGATTCCACCAGCCGTCAGCTGGACCCGCTGGTTATCGGTGTTGAGCACTACGAGGCCGCCCGTGGCGTGCAAACCGTACTGCAGCGCTACAAGGAACTGAAAGACATCATCGCCATTCTGGGTATGGACGAGCTGTCCGAAGAAGATAAGCAGGTGGTGTCTCGCGCTCGTAAAATTGAGCGATTCCTGTCGCAGCCGTTCCACGTTGCAGAAGTATTTACCGGCTCACCGGGTAAGTACGTATCGCTGAAAGAAACCATTCGTGGTTTCCAGGGCATCCTTGGCGGCGACTACGATCATATCCCGGAGCAGGACTTCTACATGAAGGGCTCCATCGACGAAGTGCTTGAGTCTTACAGCAAGCGCTCGGCCAAGTAATACGACTCCGGGAGCAACGGAATGGCTATGACCATGCATTGTGACATCGTGAGTGCCGAGCAGCAGATTTACTCTGGACGCGTCGAGATGATCGTCGCCGCCGGTGTGGAAGGCGATCTCGGCATCCTGCCGGGGCATGCGCCGCTGCTGACGCGGCTCAAGCCCGGTCCGGTGCGGATCATCAAGAAGCAGCAGGAAGACGAAGAGCTTTATTACGTCACCGGCGGTTTTCTTGAAGTGCAGCCGGACGTAATCACCATTCTGGCCGATACCGCCATGCGGGCAGAGGATATGGATGCGGTTGCGGCGGAAAACGCCAAGCAGCAGGCCAAGGAAGCGCTGGAAGGCCAGCATTCAGAAATGGATTACTCAAGGGCTGCGGCTCAGTTGGTGGAAGCGTTGGGCCAGCTACGTACCATTGAGCAGCTCAAGAAAAAATACGGCGGCACAGGTAGCCGCGGCTGATTTGGCCCGGATTGCGTGTCGGCAAACAAGGGGTAGCTGCGAAGCTGCCCCTTTTTGCTTTACGCTCAGGGCTCATTGTCAGGGATTGAAAACATGACTCTCGCAACTGTCATTCTCGCCGCCGGTAAAGGCACTCGGATGAAATCGGCCCTGCCCAAGGTGCTGCATCCCATCGCCGGCAAGGCAATGGTGTCCCATGTGCTGGATGCCGCCCATTCACTGAGGCCCCAGTCGATCACCCTGGTGTATGGCCATGGTGGCGAGCATGTTCGTGAAGTACTCGGCGGTGAGTCGCTGAATTGGGCACTGCAGGCTGAGCAGCTTGGTACAGGACATGCAGTCGCTCAGGCCATGCCGTTCGTTAGCGAAGACATCGTCCTGATTCTGTACGGTGATGTGCCTTTGATTCAGCCCGCCACGTTGGCTGATTTTGTTGCACGGGCCGATGCCAACACCATTGCGCTAATGACCCTGACCATGGAAAACCCAACGGGCTATGGTCGTATCATCCGTGATGCGAATGGTCGGGTATCGCGTATTGTTGAACAGAAGGATGCCAATGATGCTGAGTTGGCGGTGGATGAGGTCAACACTGGCATCCTTGCCTGCCCGCGAGCATTTCTTGCAGATGTGCTGCCAAAATTAAAGAGCAACAACGCACAGGGCGAGTATTACCTTACTGATGTAATCAGCATGGCGGTACAGGCCGGTCTGGTCGTCGATACCATGCAGCCGGCCCACGGGTGGGAAGTAGATGGGGTCAACGACCGTGTGCAACTGGCTAGATTGGAAAGAATTTATCAAGGCGTTCAGGCCGAAGGTCTGATGCGTGCCGGGGTAACCGTGGTGGACCCGGCGCGTTTGGATGTCCGTGGTGCAGTGCAGTGCGGCACCGACATTACTCTGGATATCAATACGGTGCTGATCGGCGAGGTGCATCTTGGTGATCGTGTCAGCGTTGCCCCCAACTGTGTGATTCGTAACGCCAGCATTGGCGCGGACACAGTGATTGAGGCGAACTCGGTAATCGATGGCGCGACGATTGGCGCTGGCTGCCATGTTGGACCCTTTGCCCGGCTGCGTCCCGGCACCCAACTGGCAGATCGCGCCAGGGTCGGTAACTTCGTTGAAACCAAAAACGCCCGTCTGGGCGAAGGCGCCAAGGCCAATCACCTGACTTACCTTGGCGACGCTGAGATCGGAGCGCATAGTAATATCGGTGCCGGCACCATTACCTGTAATTATGATGGTGTGAATAAGTCGAAGACGCTAATCGGTGATCATGCCTTTATTGGCTCCAACTCTTCTTTGGTTGCGCCGGTTAGCGTTGGCAACGGTGCCACCGTGGGCGCCGGCAGCGTAGTCACTAACGATGTTGCGGATGACCAGCTTGCCGTTTCACGGGCCAAACAACGCAATATTGCTGGCTGGAAGCGGCCGCAGAAAAAGGACTGATTCATGTGTGGGATTGTTGGCGCGATTGCTGAGCGTAACGTAACCAATATTCTGATTGCAGGCCTTAAGCGGCTTGAGTACCGGGGTTACGATTCCGCTGGTCTGGCATTGAATAGCAACGGCAAAATCATCCGCCTGCGCCGTGAGGGCAAAGTTCAGGGTTTGGAGGACGCGGCCCATGCCGGCGCCATAAGTGGCCAGACAGGCATTGCGCATACTCGCTGGGCTACTCATGGTAAGCCGCTCGAGCGTAACGCCCACCCGCACATGTCGGGAGATGATATTGCTCTGGTTCATAATGGCATTATCGAGAATTTCCAGGAGCTGCGAATCGAGCTGGAAGCTGACGGCTACGAGTTCTCTTCCGATACTGATACCGAAGTCATCGTCCACCTTATTCATCGCGCCTTACGTGGTGGTAATAATCTGGCTGGCGCTCTACGCGCAGCAGTAGAGCGCCTGCATGGCGCCTATGCTCTGGCTGTAATGACCTTGGCTGAGCCTGATAGCCTGCTGGTGGTTCGTTCTGGTAGCCCGCTGGTGATTGGCCTTGGCATTGGTGAAAATTTTATCGCCTCTGACCAGTTGGCGCTTTTGCCAGTAACTACCCGCTTTATTTTTCTTGAAGAGGGCGATGTTGCCGAGGTTTCTCGTGAGTCGGTATCGATCACTGATCATGCTGGCTTGCCGGTTGAGCGTGCGGTGCAGCAATTTGATGGCAACCACGAAGATGCGGAGAAGGGCGAGTACCGCCATTACATGCTCAAGGAAATATTTGAGCA
Organism: Alcanivoracaceae bacterium; assembly: GCA_029210325.1. Lineage (GTDB taxonomy): Bacteria > Pseudomonadota > Gammaproteobacteria > Pseudomonadales > Alcanivoracaceae > PGZG01. Next base: position 367,497 of record JARGPU010000001.1, read on the forward strand.
GCCGATTGCCGTGCAAAAAACGCTAGAAGGCCGAATCGATAGTGAAGCAGAGTTGCTTGCCAGCTTCGGTGCCAATGCCCGTGAGCTGCTGAGCAGAGTTGAGCAGGTGCAAATCGTTGCCTGTGGTACTTCTTCTCATGCGGGTATGGTGGCGCGCTACTGGATGGAGGCGATTGCCGGCGTGGCCTGTCAGGTTGAAGTGGCTAGTGAGTTCCGCTATCGCAAACACGTGGTGCCTGCCAATACTTTGCTGCTGACTATTTCCCAGTCTGGTGAAACCGCCGATACCCTCGCAGCGTTACGTGCATCCCATCAAGAAGATTATCTTGCTCGTTTCGCTGTGTGTAATGTTGACTCATCGTCATTGGTGCGCGAGTCAGAGCTGTCCTTTTTGACGCGCGCCGGCCCTGAAATCGGTGTTGCTTCCACCAAGGCGTTCACTACCCAGCTGGTCGGTCTGCTTTTGCTGGTTTTGGCCACTGCCCGAGTAAAGGGGCGTCTCAGTGACGAGCAGATGGAAGCTCATATAGATTCGTTGCGCCAGTTGCCCAGTTTGATTGAACAAGTATTGCAGCTTGATGGTCGTATCCATGAGCTATCCAGTCACTTTGTTGAGAAACATCACACGCTGTTTCTAGGTCGCGGTCCGCAGTACCCGGTGGCGCTGGAGGGCGCGCTCAAGCTCAAGGAAGTTTCTTATATTCATGCTGAAGCGTATCCCGCTGGGGAGTTGAAGCATGGCCCTCTGGCGCTGGTGGATGCTGACATGCCGGTAGTGGCAGTGGCACCGAATGACGAGCTGCTTGAAAAGCTCAAGTCTAACCTGCAGGAAGTCAGAGCGCGCGGCGGCGAACTTTTTGTATTTGCCGACCGTCAGGCCGGGGTGAGTGATGAACCGGGAATGATTGTATTGGCCATGCCACCGATGCCGGAAATTCTTATACCGATGGTATACACAGTGCCGCTGCAGCTGCTTAGTTACCATGTGGCAGTGATGCGTGGCACCGATGTAGACCAGCCGCGAAACCTCGCCAAGTCGGTGACAGTAGAGTAACGTCTGTCCATTCAACGCTTGGCATGCTGAAAGGGGGGCTCCATGGTCAGTGATGTGCTGATGGCCGGTTTGCCGGTGGCCCTGCGCGAAGGCGATCAGGACTCCGTACAGCGCTTGATAGCTGAATTAAACCCGGCGGATATTGCTGATCTGATTGAAGCCCTTGCCGAGCAGGCGCTGGATATTCCCCTATTGATGTCGCTTGATCTGGAGCGACGTGCTGACACCTTCGGTTATCTGCCGATTACTGCGCAGACTGATATTGCCGGGCGCCTGTCCACTGGTGCGCTCGCCGAGCTGGTCACAGAGATGCCCTCGGATGAGCGTGCTGATCTGGTCAAGCAGCTTGATGACAACGTGCGTCATACGTTATTCAAGCGCCTGGCACGGGAAGAGCGGGAAGATTTGCGCCGCCTGGCCAGCTATCGGGAAGGCAGCGCCGGCGCGGTAATGACTTCCGACTATGCCAGCATTCCCTCCGGCACCCGCATCGCTGATGCGCTGGATATTCTGCGCAACACCGCACCTGATAAAGAAACTATCTATCAGTGTTACGTGGTCGATGCCAGCCATCGCCTGCTTGGCACTGTTTCGCTAAAGCAGTTGATTCTGGCGCCAGCGCATCAGTTGATTGATGAGTTGATGCTGCGCGATATTGTTTGTGCCGATGTGGATTCAACGCAGGAAGAAGTGGCACGGTTGATATCGCGCTACGATCTTATTGCTCTGCCCATTGTGAACCACGATGAAACCATGGTCGGTATCGTTACTTACGATGACGCTATGGATGTGGCCGAGGCCGAAGCCACCGAGGACATTCATAAAGGCGCCACGGTGGGCCGACTGGAAACTACTTTGCGCGATGCCAGCATTAATGAGCTGTATCGCAAACGGGTCGGTTGGCTGGTGGTGTTGGTGTTCGCCAATATCTTTACCGGCGCCGGCATCGCTTTCTTCGAAGACGTGATCGCCGCCAACCTGGCATTGCTGTTCTTTTTGCCATTGCTGGTTGCCAGTGCAGGCAACGCCGGCGCCCAGTCCGCCACATTGCTGGTGCGTGGCCTGGCCACGGGTGATGTGTCCGGTCGTGATGCACTAAAGTTGCTGGGCCGGGAAGTTCTGATTGCTGGTGCGCTTGGTTTGACCATGTCAGCAGCAGTGATGGCCGTGGGTTATTTGCGCGCAGGGTTTGATGTGGCGTTGGTGGTGTCGTTGACCATGATGCTGGTAGTGATGGTTGGCAGTCTGATTGGCATGGTATTGCCATTCGTCTTGGTGCGTTTCAAGTTTGACCCGGCCACCGCGAGTACCCCGCTGATTACTACTATTGCTGATGTTAGCGGCGTGTTGATTTATTTTGCCATCGCCAGCGCCATGTTGGCGCATCTTTAGGGGTGTGCTTATAGCACTTGATTGGCGGGACTGGCGGGATTTTGCTGGCGTACTAGTGCCAAAAAGTCGGCCTCTGGCACCGGGCGGCTGATCAGATAGCCCTGAATTGAATCGCACCCCATATCCTGAAGGATTTTTAGCTGGGATTCTTCTTCAACGCCTTCTGCAACCACATGCATGCTCATGCTGTGGGCCATCTGAATAATTGCCTGAGTAATGGCTGCATCATCCGGGCTGATGTGCAGCTCTTCGATAAACGATCGGTCGATCTTAAGGGTGTCCACCGGGAAGCGCTTCAGGTAGCTCAGCGACGAATAGCCAGTGCCGAAGTCATCCAGCGAAAGGCCAAGCCCCCGGGTGCGTAAGCCGGTCAGAATTTCGATGTTCTTGTCCAGATCTTCCATGATCAGGCTTTCGGTTAGCTCAAGTTCCAGCAGGCGTGCCGGAAGGCCGGTATGTTCCAGTACTCGATCAACGATCTGGGCGATATCCCCTTTGCGGAACTGGTGAGCAGAGAGGTTGACCGACATCTGGATTTCCAGGCCGTTGTCGCACCACTGTGCTGCCTGGCGGCAGGCACGTTCCAGCACCCACTCACTGATCGCGGAAATCAGGCCAGTTTCTTCAGCAAGAGGAATAAAGTCTTTCGGTGGCAGCAGGCCCATGGTCGGATGCTGCCAACGTACTAGTGCCTCGGCGCCGTGAATGCGACGAGTCACGGTATCTATCTTCGGCTGGTAATAGACCACGAACTCATTCTTGAAGATTGCTTTGCGCAAACTGGTTTCCAGTGCCAGCTGCTCAACCGAGGCGGCCCGCATATCGCCGCGATAAAACTGATAGTTGTTGCCGCCCATGCGCTTTGCCTGATGCACCGCCAGATCAGCTTGATTTATTAGCGTTTGAGCTTCCTTGGCATTGTCGGGGAATACGCTGATGCCGATGCTGACACCGAGTAGCAGTTCATGGCCGTTGATATTGAACGGCTTGCGCATGGCATTGATGATTTCCTGGCACAACTCTTCCAGCTCGGAGCTGCTCCGATAATTGTCGATAACCAGATTGAATTCATCACCGCCGACCCGGGCAAAACTGCTCTGATCAATACCTATGGCGAGTAGTCGCTCGGCGGTGGCGCGCAAAAGCCGATCGCCGATTTCGTGGCCGAGTGAGTCATTGATCGGACGAAAACGATCAAGGTCCAGACATACCAATGCCACGCGCTCGCGGTTAAGCCGCGCCAACGCCATGGATTTGTGTAGCTTCTCACGGAACATGGTGCGGTTAGCCAGGCCCGTCAGTCGGTCATAGTTGGACAGGAACTGAACCTTTTCTTCGGCTTCCTTGCGCGCAGTGAGATCAGAGAACATGCCGACATAATGGGTAATCTGGCCGTTGTCATCGTACACCGCGCTAAGCTGCATCCAGACCGGGTAGCTCTCACCATTTTTGCGTCGTTCGGTAAGCTCACCCTGCCAAAAACCTTCGCGATGAACCGTGCGGGCGACTTCGCTGTATAAGGAAGTATTACTTTCCCCTGCCGGCGATACTTCCTTCATGGTGCGGCCCTGAACTTCATCTTCCGCATAACCGGCGATGCGGGTAAAGCAGTCGTTCACCGCCAGAAAGCGGAAGGAAGTGTCAAAAATCAAAATCGCTTCAGAAGCATTTTCGAATACGGTAGCAGCCAGACGCAGTTGGTCTTCCGCTTCCTTGCCATCGGTGATGTCTCGGCGGGTGCCGATCATACGCACCGCTCGGCCGCCGTTATTCCATTCCACCACCCGGCCTTCGTCTTCAATCCAGCGCCACTCGCCGTTTGCGTGACGCAGGCGATACACCACGTGATAGCGCGGTGTGCGTCCTTTGAAGTGGGCCACCATGGCGCGCTTTACTCTGGGCCAGTCATCCGGATGGGCAAGCTGCTCAAGGTCATTCAGAAAGCCGCTGAAGCGATCTTTCTCATAACCCAGCAGGCGATCGAAGTTGGAGTGATAGGTGTCGCTGCTTTGCAGGTTCCAGTCCCACAGGCCGATGTTCGATGCATCCAGGGCCAGCTGGAGTCGCTGGCTAGTGGCGGACATGGTTTGATTGGCATCTTCCAGAGCTCGGGTGCGCTCCATGACCGTGGTTTCAAGCCTGTCGTTAGCCTCCTGCAGATGCTGACGAGCCTGTTTACGCTCGAAGATTTCCCGGGTCAGCTTTTCATTCAGGGATTCAGCATCGCCACGAGCTCGATCCAGGTAGTCGATCAGCGCCAGATTTTTGAATTGCAGCCGCAGAGCTTCCATCACCGAGCTATGCATGCCGGAAGCTGCCAGTAGCAGGAACAGCACAAAGATCACCAGTAGTACGGCTAGCATCATGGTGTTGCCGCTATCGCTCATAGCGATATTGGTCGCCCCGGGCAGCACTGCGCAAAGCAGGTAGGCCGCGACCGCCGGCAGGTAAATGGCGTAGGTGGTCATGGCGACCACCAGCAGACCAATAATGAGTGCGGCAAACACCGCTTGAGAGGGCAGTAACTCAGTGCTCATCAGTGTTTCGGCGGGATTGAAGGTAACCGAGGCGTAGCCAAATACGCCACCACTGAGCGCCACCAGCAACAGGGCTACCCAGCGCCAACTGTCCGGGCGAAGCATATCCTGAGAAAGATTATGGAATAGTTGGCTGGCCACCAGACGCAGGAACACCATCCCGCCAACCATAGCGCCCCAACCAATCAGGGAAAGTTGCGAAGAGGGCTTCCAGTACAACCAGACAATAACCAACGCACAAACCGGCTCGAGAATGTTCATCACCGGAAAGGCATTGAATAGCAGTCGCGTCTGCTCCGAGAGCAGATTATTGCGATCAGCATTGTTATTTTTATTGTTCTGATGCACCCGTTAAGGTCCCCTGGTCGCCCCGGTGGCCGATCATTTCAGGCCAAGCCTGACAGCTCAACGCCGTAATCAGTAACGCCTCAAGCAGTTTAGCCATGCAGCCGCCGTGGGGGAACCTGTTTCCCCGCCAGATTGGTTGTTTTCACGCCAGTTAAACAGGATTTTGCAAAGCCGCTGCGTCTGCGGTGGATTCCGGTAGAATGCCTGCCCTATGAATGACATCAGCGAACTCCTAGATGGTCTGAATGCCGCTCAGCGCGATGCGGTGGCTGCAGATGACCGTGCACTACTGGTTTTGGCTGGAGCTGGCTCCGGCAAAACCCGTGTACTGGTACACCGCATTGCCTTTCTGGTGGCCACCGAGCAGGTGACCCCATTTGGTTTGTTAGCGGTTACTTTCACCAATAAGGCCGCCCACGAGATGCGTGGCCGTATTGAGCAGCTGCTGGAGATGCCTGCCAGTGGTATGTGGGTCGGCACCTTCCATGGCATTGCCCATCGCCTGTTGCGGGCCCACTGGCAGGAAGCAAAACTGCCAGAAGCCTTCGAGATCCTCGACAGTCAGGACCAGCTCAGTCTGATCAAACGGGTGATGAAAGAGCTGGGACTGGATGAGCAGCGCTGGCCGCCGCGTCAGTCCCAGTGGTTTATCAATGGGCAGAAGGACGAAGGCATCCGGGCAGCCAATATCGAGCACCATGGTGATTTGTTCCTGAAAACCATGCAGAAGCTCTACTTTGCCTATGAGGAGGCCTGCGAGCGCGCCGGGCTGGTCGACTTCAACGAGTTACTACTTCGAGCCTTGGAGCTTATCCGCGACAATGACGACTTAAGAGGCCATTATCAGCGACGTTTCCGACATATTCTGGTAGATGAGTTTCAGGACACCAACGCTATTCAGTATGCCTGGCTGCGTCTGCTGTCCGGTGGCGGCGCGGCAATTACCATCGTCGGCGACGATGACCAGTCGATCTACGGCTGGCGCGGGGCCAAGATCGAGAATATCCGCCGGCTGGGGCAGGACTTTCCCTCCCTGCGCACGGTGCGGCTGGAGCAGAACTACCGCTCCACCGGCACTATCCTGCAAGCGGCCAACGCCGTCATCGGCCACAACAGTGACCGGCTCGGCAAAGAGTTGTGGACCGAGATCGGTGATGGTGACCCGATCCGTCTGTACGCCGGTTTCAACGAGGTGGATGAGGCGCGCTTTATCGCCGGCAAGATCCAGAGCCTGTTCAGTCAGGGCGTGAACCGTCAGGAATGTGCGGTGCTGTACCGCTCCAATGCTCAGTCACGGGTACTCGAGGCTGAGTTCCTGCATGCTGGAATTGCTTACCGCATTTACGGCGGGCAACGTTTCTTCGAGCGCGTTGAAATCAAGAATGCGCTCGCTTATCTACGCTTGATCAGCAGTCGCGATGCCGACGCCGCTTTCGAGCGTGTGGTCAATACTCCAACCCGTGGCATCGGCGCCAAGACCATCGAGCTGGTACGTGAGCAAGCCCGTGCCGCCGGCTCATCGTTGTGGCGTGCCGCCAGCGACCTGATCGCCTCCGGCCAGCTGCCCGGGCGTGCCGCCACATCCCTCGGTGTGTTTATGGATCTGGTCAACCGACTGGATGAACACAGCGAAACCCTGTCGCTGCGCGAGCAAACCGAATATGTCATTGATGCCAGCGGGTTGATCGAATTTCACCGCGCCGAGAAAGGCGAAAAGGGCCAGCAGCGCGAAGAAAACTTACGGGAACTGATCAGCGCCACCGGCGAATTTGATGATGACGAGGTGCCGGAGGGCGTCAATGTGCTGACCGCCTTCCTCGATCATGCGGCGTTGGAGTCTGGCGAGGGTCAGGCCGCTGAGCATGAAGATGCGGTGCAGATGATGACCCTGCACTCGGCCAAAGGCCTGGAGTTCCCGGTGGTATTTATTGCCGGCATGGAGGAGGGCCTATTTCCTCATCAGATGTCTGCGGACGAGCCGGGGCGTATGGAGGAAGAGCGCCGGCTTTGCTACGTCGGCATTACCCGGGCGATGCGTGAGCTATATATGACATGGGCGGAGTCCCGTCGCTTGTATGGTTCCGAGACGTTCAACTCACCGTCCCGCTTTATTCGAGAAATTCCTGCGGCACTGGTGGAAGAAGTGCGCGCCCGTGGTAATTTCAGTCGGCCGGTGGCTGCCTCGTCTACCAGTACCGGCAAGAGCTCTGCAGATGGTTATAGTCTGGGCATGAGGGTGTCCCATCCGAAATTCGGCGATGGCACTATTATTCATTTTGAAGGGCAGGGACCGAATGCCCGACTGCAAATCAATTTTGACCGGGTTGGTAGCAAGTGGCTAGTGAGCCAGTACGCCCGTCTGGACGTAATATAAAAATCGCGCGTAACCAGCGCCAACAGGAGTGCATGATGGATCGTCGCAAATTCCTTTCTACCTTGGGTCTTGGTGCTGCTGCGGCCGCCGTTGCCGGCTGTGGGCAAACTGATTGTGCGCCAGAAGCCGGCGGCGACAAGCGCAAGTATCGCTGGAAGCTGGTTACCACTTGGCCAAAAAATTACCCCGGCCTTGGCACCAGCCCGGAGCGCTTTGCCGAAATGGTAAAAGCCATGTCGAATGGCCGCATGGAGATCAAGGTGTTTGGTGCCAATGAACTGGTGCCGCCGTTTGAGGTATTTGATGCGGTGTCACAGGGCAGTGCCGAGATGGGCCATGGAGCCGCTTATTACTGGAAGGGCAAGCATCCCGCGGCACCATTTTTTACCGCGGTTCCGTTTGGTTTTACGGCGCAGGAAATGAACGGCTGGCTGCATCATGGTGGCGGTCAGGAGCTGTGGGATGAGCTCTATGCGGGCTTTAATCTGAAGCCATTTGCTGCTGGCAATACCGGCACCCAGATGCCCGGCTGGTACAACAAGGAAATCAATTCTGTAGATGATCTGGCCGGCCTGAAAATTCGCATGCCCGGCCTTGGTGGTGAGGTTATCAAGCGCGCCGGGGCGGTGCCGGTCCAGCTGCCCGGCGGCGAGCTCTTCACCGCATTGGAAAGCGGAGTAATCGATGCTGCGGAATGGGTTGGTCCGTATAACGATCTGACCTTTGGCTTTCACCGCATCGCCAAGTTCTATTACTACCCGGGTTGGCATGAGCCGGGTCCGACGCTGGAGCTGATCATCAATAAGGAAATGTGGGATGGGCTGCCGGACGACCTGCAGGCCATCATTCGTGCCGCCGCCATGTGGTCAAACCAGGACATGCTTGACGAGTACACCGCACGCAATAATGCAGCTCTGATTGAGTTGCAGCAGAAACATAAAGTACAGCTGCGGCGTCTGCCGGATGATGTACTGGCACGCCTGAAAGTGGAAAGTGATGCGGTACTGAAGGATCTGGTGGCCGACAACGAATTTGCCAGTCGCGTTTATGATTCTTTCCGTAGCTTTGAAGAAGGCGTGCGCAACTATGCAAATGTGGCGGAGTTGTCGTATATGAATGCTCGCCAGTCGCTTTCCGCCGATTGAGCAGCTTCAGGCTGTGAGTAGTCTTTCTATGGGAGGGTGGGGGTTATGCGTTGGAGCTTTTTGCTATTCTTGTCCGTAGTCATGACAGGCTGCGGATCTGACCCAGAGCCGCAGCCAAAAGACCCACTGGCAGTCTGGCAACCTGACTTAAATGGCCCGATTGCTGAAATGGAAGAGTTACTGCAGACACTGAATCAGCAGTCCCATATTAATCGAGTGTCTGCCAATTTAGCCGTGCTTCATGATGCCAAGCTCTACCAGATATATATTAACCAGCTTGCTGGTTTGTCCGGTGAACAGCGCTCAGAGTTTAGAAAAGAGCAACGGCAGTGGCTGAAAAAGCGCGACAAAGTTGTCCGTGAAGCTGCCGACCAGTTCCGCAGTGGGTCCATCGCGGCATTTATTGGCCATCAGGCGTTTATCGATGAGACTCGCTTGCGAGTGGAATTGCTCGAGCTGCAGCGAGAGTAATTACCTGCCTGCGCCGGGCCACCACAGCTGCCTTTCGGCGAACGGTGTGTCTTGGGGAAGTAGCGGGTTGTCCAGCCGAATCACGCGTCGATGCAGCAGATCCGCTTTGCCAAAGGCATTGGCATTGATGGGGTGCTCGCGAAACAGTTTATCAAAACTTCCATCTTCAATGGCAATGCGTAGTCCTTTTTCCAGGCGCGCTGCCAGTGCAGTATTCTGCGAGTTAACAAAGAAATACTCCGCAGTTGGGTAGTAAAGCAGTAGTCCTTTCTCCACCACCAGGTCCATATCGGGCCTGGCGGCCAATTCTTCCCATGGCTCATTAATGGCGCGCGGTAAATAATCAAAGCGACCCTGCTGCAGCAGAGTGAACAGATTTTCGTAATCTGTCACGGCTTCGACGGACAAGCCATTGGCTCTCAGTATCTTGGCATCGGGCCAATCATGGCCTTGCCCAGCGCGTAGTTCGCGTAGTTCATCAATGGTCTGCAAGCGACGGAACCATTGCTGATCTTCGCCACGGATAATCAGCAGCCGGTAACCCATCAGCCCTTTCATCAATGGAATACGGATAGCTCGATTTTGCTTTTCCCGTTCGATGCTGGTCATGCTCCAGACGACGTCGATGTCCTCGCCATTGCTCAGGAGCTGCAGCGCCTGACTCTGGGGAACGGCATCATCCGCTGGTTCAAGTCGCCAAGCGCCCTGGGCGGCAGTTTTTTCCAGTGCCAGAGACAGTACCGCAAGGAAATATTCGTTACGCGCGTCATTGGCAGACTCACCGCTGAGATGACGAATGACTACCTCCGCAGATAGCGGTGTGGCAAGCAGCATCAGCAGAAAGAATGCCAGTCGTATCACGCGCAGTTGTCCTTGGGTACGGGGCGGGTGCGGCCGGTCTCATCAATCGCAACAAAGGTGAACTGACCTTCAGTCACTTTGGCGCGGTGGTCGTTATGGTCTGTTATCCACACTTCCACCAGAATTTTCATTGAGCTGCGTCCCACCTCGAGTAATTGAGTGTGGCAGCTTATTACTGAGCCAATGGGCACCGGCCGTAAAAATGCCATGCTATCAATCGCCACCGTGGCCACTCGACCACGGGCAACCTTGCGTGCACTTACGGCGCCTGCCAGGTCCATCTGCGAAACCAGCCAGCCACCAAAGATGTCGCCATTGAAATTGGCATCCGCCGGCATGGCGATGGTTTGCAGGGCAAGCTCGCCAGCTGGCAGCGGTTCCTGATCGTCGTCAAACATGATCACTCCTTTGTTATTGTCCGTAGACTTGGGTTGGCAGCCAAGTGGCCAGCGTTGGCCACAGTGCTAGTACGCCAAGCATCAGTAGCTGAATGACAATGAAAGGTACCACACCCTTGTAAATCTGCATCGTGGCAACTTCCTCCGGGGCAACGCCGCGCAGGTAAAACAGGGCAAAGCCAAACGGTGGTGTCAGAAACGAAGTCTGCAGATTCAATGCAATCATCACGCCAAGCCAGATCGGGTCGACCCCCATGGCCAGTAGCACGGGCGCTACAATAGGCACCACCACAAAGGTGATCTCGATAAAGTCGAGGATAAAGCCCAGCAGGAAGATCAGCGCCATCACCAGCAAGGTGGCGCCAAATACGCCCCCGGGAATTTTCTCGAACAGCAGGTGAACCGCTTCTTCGCCACCAAAGCCTCGAAATACCAGAGAGAAAATCGACGCGCCAATAAGAATCATGAAAACCATGGCGGTGACTCGCACGGTGGCGCGCATCACTTCCTGCAAAGTGAGCAGGCTGAGCTGGCGATTTACCAGTGCCAACAGTAAGGCACCAAAAGCGCCAACCCCGGCGGCTTCAGTGGGGGTTGCCTTGCCGGTCAGAATCGAGCCGAGTACCAGAAAAATCAGCAGCAACGGCGGTACCAGTCCGGTGATCAGTTGCTTGAGTAATGGGCCCTGTTCCCGACCCAGTGCTGCACGATCCACCGCCGGGGCATCTTGAGGGCGAACCAGCGCATGGCCAAACATATAAAGGATATACAGCCCTACCAGCACCAACCCGGGAATCAGCGCGCCAACGAACAGGTCACCCACCGACACGGTAGTGGTAGACCACAGGCCCATTTTCAGCTGTGCCTGCTGGTAGGAGGTCGAGATCACATCGCCAAGCAGAACCAGTGCAATTGATGGCGGAATGATTTGTCCCAGCGTGCCGGTGGCGCAGATCAGACCGCTGGCCAGTTCCGGTTTGTAGCCCAACTTGAGCATGCTTGGCAGGGCCAACAGCCCCATGGTCACCACGGTGGCGCCCACGATGCCGGTGCTGGCGGCAAGCAGCGCACCGACTACGACAATGGCAATACCCAGTCCACCAGGTAGCGGACCCATAAGACGGGCCATGCTGGTGAGCAGGTTTTCAGCCACCCGGGATTTCTCCAGCATCACACCCATAAAGACAAATAGCGGCACCGCCATCAGGCTCTGGTTACCAATGATGCCGAACAGCCGATTGGGAATAAAAGTCAGGTCCTGGCCGTGGAATGTGCCAGTGGCCATGCCAATTAGAGCAAAAATCAGCGCCACACCCGCCAGCGTAAAGGCCACCGGGTAGCCGGCCACCAGCGTTCCACAGACCACCACAAACATCAGTAGCGGGATCAGTTCCACGCGGAGCCCTCCTCGGCCGGCTTGTCGGCGTCCGGCTCAGCTGGACTGCGTAATTTGAGCGTGGCGCGCAGTGCTTCGGCCAACGCTTGCACGATAAGCAGTGCCGGCATGATCAAGAGCAGGGTTTTCAGTGCATACACATAGGGCAGGCCGCCGGCATCGGCAGAGCCTTCCTGGCGTTGCCAGCTGACCACCACATAGTCGAAGCAGGTCACCAGAATCAGGACACACAGGGGTAGTAGAAATAACAGGGTGCCCAGCAGGTCCACCCAGGCGCGGCCTTTATGGCTGAAGCGGCGATAGAAAATATCCACCCGTACATGTTCATCGCAGCGCAGGGTATAGGCGATCCCCAGCATAAACAGGGAGCCATGCAAGTACAGCTGGGCCTCTTGCATGGCTATGCTGCCGAAGCCAAAAGCATAACGCAGCAACACGATCAGGCTGGTGAGAGTAACCAGTGCCAGTGCCAGCCAGGCCACGGCATGGCCAAAGGCAAGGCTGAAGCGATCCAGCCGGTGCAGTATCCGGTGTGCAGTATCCACCTGCTTGTCCCTCGACGGCGCGGCCAGCGGGCCGCCAAAATCAGCGGGCAGTATAGAAGGGCGGTGCCACAAGGTCAGCCGCTTTTGCTGATCCGTCCCTGTTCAGGCTGGTTGCCAGTCTGAGGGTGATGTCCCAGGCCGACCAGAACGTGAAAATAGCGGCTTTGTGTCACCGGGCTGTCATATTCAGCTCCTAGACTCGCTTCTGCTCACTAAGCAGACGCCGGTTACCGGCACGATTTTTCCATTGGAGGCTAGATCCCATGAAACTGAAAGCCACTCTTGCCGGCCTGGCAACTGTACTGGCCATCACCAGTGCCCCAGCCGTTGCAGCATCCCGCGACACCATTTCCATCGTTGGTTCTTCCACGGTTTACCCGTTCTCCACCACCGTAGCAGAGCGCTTCGGCAAGGGTGGCAAGTTTGCCACTCCGAAGGTTGAGTCCACCGGCACCGGCGGCGGCATGAAGCTGTTTTGCGCTGGCGTAGGCACCGAGCACGCTGACATGACCGGCGCTTCACGCCGCATCAAGAAGTCCGAGTTCGACACCTGCCAAACCAATGGCGTTAAAGAGATCGTTGAAATGAAGATCGGCTTCGACGGTATCGTAGTTGCTAATTCCAGCAAGGGCGATGCTTACCAGCTGACCCTGAAGGACATCTTCCTGGCACTGGCCAAGGATGTGCCGAACGCTGATGGCAGCGCGCTGATCCCCAACCCGAACAAGACCTGGAAAGACGTTAACTCGGCCCTGCCAGCGGACAAGATCGAAGTTCTCGGCCCGCCGCCGACCTCCGGTACCCGTGATGCCTTTAACGAACTGGCGATGGAAGGCGGTTGTGCCACTATCCCCATGATCAAGGCCATGAAAGCCGTGGATAAGAAGAAGTTCGAAGCAGTTTGTCGTGGTATTCGTGAAGACGGCCACTACATTGAAGCTGGTGAGAACGACAACCTGATCGTGCAGAAGCTGGACGCTAACCCGAAAGCTCTGGGCATCTTCGGTTACAGCTTCCTCGACCAGAACCGTGGCAAGGTACAGGGCTCTATCATTGACGGCGTAGAGCCGACCTTTGAGAACATTGCTTCTGCTGACTACCCGGTATCCCGCTCCATGTATGTGTATGCCAAGAAGGCTCATATCGGTGTGATTCCGGGCATCGAAGAGTATCTGGCTGAGTTCTCCTCTGAGAAGGCCTGGGGTGACGAGGGCTACCTGACCGACAAGGGTCTGATCCCGATGCCGAAGGCTGATCGCAAGGCCATGGCGAAGTCCATCAAGATGCTGACCCCGCTGGACGGCGGCGTACTGTAAGACAGTTGCGGCAAGGGGCGGGCATCAGCTCGCCCATCTGGTTAGAATGCGGACCCGGCTTGCGCCGGGTTCGCTGTGCCACAGGCAGGCAGATTTTTCAGCAGAAGGTGTCCGGCGACACCTTGCGCTGAGAGATTCGGAGAAAGGTTCATGCAGGCAGGTAATCTGGTACTGCTGTTGATTGCCCTCGGAGCAGTCTTCTACTTTTTCGGCTGGCGCCGATCCTACGCGGTTTCTGCACCGTTGGGCGGCGTTCGTCATCTACACTCATTGCCGGGCTACTATGCCTCTTTGGCTGCGGTCTGGTGTGTGCTGCCCGCGCTGGCCCTGCTTGGCTTGTGGCTGATAATTGATGATACGGTGATTCGCACCAACCTGATGGCGTCTCTGCCATCTGCAATACAGCCCGCCAATGAGGTTGATTACAACCTGCTGCTTAACCAGATACGCAATGTGGCTGGCGGCGCCTTGAATCCGGCATTTGTGCCAGCGGAAGTGGTCGCTGCTGCCGAGCAGCTTGCCGCCATGCAAGCGCGTAACCAGCAGATGATGAGCATCGCTTTCGTCAGCATCGCCGTGCTTGGTGGTGTCTGGGGCTGGTCCCGAGTACAGCCTCGCTTGCGCGCTCGCCAGCAGGTTGAGTCAGTAATGAAGTGGATGCTGATGGGCAGCGCCACGGTGGCCATTCTGACCACCCTGGGTATTGTTCTTTCGGTGCTGTTTGAGTCCATCCGCTTCTTCCAGAAAGTCTCCCCGATGGAGTTCCTGTTCGGCCTGCAGTGGAGCCCGCAGATCGCCTTGCGTGCTGACCAGGTCGGTGCCACCGGTGCATTCGGTGCAGTGCCACTATTCGCCGGTACCTTGCTGATTTCGTTCATCGCCATGTGCGTGGCCGTGCCGGTTGGCTTGATGTCGGCTATTTATCTGGCCGAATACGCGCACAGAAATGTCCGCGCCTGGGCTAAACCAATCCTGGAAATCCTCGCCGGCGTGCCCACTGTGGTGTACGGCTTTTTTGCTGCGCTGACCGTGGCGCCAGCGATTCGCGGCTTTGGCGAAAGCATGGGCCTCACCGTGGCGTCCGAAAGCGCCCTCGCCGCTGGCCTGGTGATGGGCATCATGATCATTCCATTTATTTCTTCACTGGCGGATGACGTGATCACCGCCGTGCCGCGCGCTATGCGCGACGGATCGTTGGCGCTCGGCGCCACCCAGAGTGAAACCATCAAGCGTGTGGTTATTCCGGCAGCGCTGCCGGGCATTATGGGCGGCATCCTGCTGGCGGTGTCCCGCGCCATTGGCGAAACCATGATTGTGGTAATGGCTGCCGGTTTGGCCGCTAACTTGACCGCTAACCCGCTGGAGGCGGTGACCACCATTACTGTGCAGATCGTTACTCTGCTGGTGGGCGATCAGGAGTTCGACTCTGCCAAGACGCTGGCCGCGTTCGCACTTGGTCTGATGTTGTTTATCGTCACTCTGGGCTTGAACGTCATTGCCCTGAAGATCGTCAAAAAATATCGGGAACAATATGAGTAAGACGACCGAGCAAGTTCGTAAATCACTGAAAGCCCGCTACAGTTCGGAAAAGCGTTTCCGTGCCTTTGGCATCACTGCGGTGGCATTCGGGTTGCTGGCGGTGGTGGTGCTGTTTACTGACATTATCAGTAAGGGCACCTCGGCATTCGTTGAAACCTATATCCAGTTGGAAATTAACTGGGATCCGGAGGAGCTGGGTATTGATGATCCAACTGATCCAGATCAGATCAACGTCGCTGATTACGATGCACTGATTAAGGCTGCGCTGCGTGAACGTTTCCCGGAAGTGGAAGGGCGTCTTGACCGTCGCGCGCTGTATCAGCTGGCTTCTTCCGGTGCCGGATTTAAACTGCGCGACCAACTGGTAGCCAACCCGGATCTGCTCGGCACCATCCAGACCCAGTGGATTCTCGCTGATGACGATGTGGATATTTTCATCAAGGCCGATGCTGAAGAGCGCCAAAGCAAGCGTTTGCCGGAAGTGGCCCGGCCCTGGGTGGAAGCTCTGGAACGTGATGGCCAAACCGACATTCAATGGAATGCATCTTTCTTTAGTCACGGTGACTCACGGGAGCCTGAGCAGGCTGGCGTTTGGGCGGCGGTGACCGGCTCGTTTTTCACCATGATTGTGACACTGGTGCTGGCATTCCCCATCGGTGTAGCCGCCGCCGTCTATCTGGAAGAGTTTGCCCCGAAGAATCGTTTTACCGATTTCATCGAAGTGAATATCAATAATCTCGCCGCGGTGCCATCGATTATTTTCGGCCTGCTTGGTCTGGCCATCTTTATCAATCTGTTCGGCTTGCCCCGTTCAGTGCCGCTGGTGGGCGGTTTAGTGCTCACGCTAATGACCCTGCCCACTATCATTATTTCCGCCCGCGCCTCGATTAAGTCGGTGCCGCCAAGCATCCGCGAAGCGGCCCTGGGCATGGGTGCTTCACGCATGCAGATGGTGATGCATCATGTTCTGCCGCTGGCCATGCCTGGCATGCTCACCGGCGCCATTATTGGTATGGCGCAGGCGCTCGGTGAAACCGCGCCACTGCTGATGATCGGCATGGTGGCCTTTATTGTTGATATCCCCGGCGGCCCGCTGGATGCATCCACGGTTCTGCCGGTACAGATTTATCTGTGGGCAGACAGCCCGGAGGCCTCGTTCGTGGCCCTGACGTCGGCGGCCATCATGGTGCTGCTGGCTTTCCTGATCACCATGAACACCCTGGCAGTGCTGCTACGCAAGCGCCTTGAGCGCCGCTGGTAATCCGGACGGAGGAGTGACAGATGGAAACGGCACAGAAGTTGAATGATACTGCCCAGACTAATCCGGCAGCGCGTATGGCACAGGAACCCGAGACAATGAATCAGAGAATCCCGTATCCGGAACGCACCATCGGTAAGCCGCTGTGTGACGACCCGAAGATGAGCATGCGAAATGTCGATGTATTCTATGGCGATTCGCAGGCCATCTATGGCGTTGATCTGGATATCGGCAAGAATGAAGTGATTGCTCTGATCGGCCCATCAGGCTGTGGCAAGTCCACCTTCCTGCGCTGCCTGAACCGGATGAACGACACCATCGATATCTGCAAGGTGAAAGGTTCGTTCATGCTTGAGCAGGACAATATCTACGATCCCAAGCTGGACGTGGTGGAGTTGCGGGCCCGGGTTGGCATGGTGTTCCAGAAGCCGAATCCGTTTCCGAAATCGATTTATGAGAACGTTGCTTACGGCCCGCGCCTGCATGGCCTTGCCAACAAGAAGTTCGAGCTGGATGAGATTGTTGAGAACAGCTTGCGCAAGGCTGGCCTGTGGGACGAAGTAAAAGACCGTCTTGATCAGCCGGGTACCGGTCTTTCCGGTGGTCAGCAGCAGCGTCTGTGTATTGCGCGTTCCATTGCAGTGAGCCCGGAAGTGGTATTGATGGATGAGCCCTGTTCGGCGCTGGACCCGATTGCCACCGCCAAAATTGAAGAGCTGATTGACGAGCTGTCCGGCCAGTACACCATTGCCATTGTTACTCACTCCATGCAACAGGCCGCCCGGGTATCGCAGCGTACTGCCTATTTCCACCTTGGTCGTCTGATCGAAGTGAATGACACCAACACCGTATTTACCGCGCCGGAGCATGCGCTCACGGAAGCCTACATCACCGGCCGGTTTGGCTGATCCTGACAGGAGAGTTTTATGGATCGCTCGCATTTTGGTCAGCATAGCTCCAGCCAGTTCAATGATGAAATGGAGTCCATCCGTTCACACCTGATGGAGATGGGTGGTTTGGTGGAGAAGCAGGTTATTGATGCGCTGCAGTCTCTGCTGCAGGCGGATTCCGAACTTGCCGAACGGGTGCTGGAAAACGAAGATAAGGTCGACTCTCTGGAGAAGTTGATCGATGGGGAATGTGCCCGGGTATTGGCGTTGCGTCAGCCCGCGGCATCCGATCTGCGCATGATTATTTCCGTTACCAAGTGCGTGTCTGATCTGGAGCGCATCGGTGACGAAGCCGCTAAAGTGGCGAAAATGTCACTGGAGCTGGCTGAGCAGGGCGAATCGCCGCGCGGCTATGTGGAAGTACGTCATATCGGTAACCATGTGCGCACCATGCTTGGCGATGCACTGGACGCTTTTGCTCGCTTTGATGTGCAAAAAGCCGTGGACGTGGCCGCAGAAGATAACGAAGTGGATCTGGAGTATCGCTCTGCCATGCGGGCCCTGGTGACCTTCATGATGGAAGATCCTCGCTCGATTTCCAGCGTGCTGAATATTATCTGGTCGCTGCGGGCGCTGGAGCGCATTGGTGACCATGCCAAGAATATTGCCGAGCAGTTGATCTATATGGTCAAAGGCAAGGATGTGCGACACATTTCTGTGGACGAAGTGGCACGTCACGCCGACGTATCGCGACCCAAGTAAGTTGAGTATCAAGCCGCGCTTCGGCGCGGTTTTTTACTGGCCTGTATATTCGGATTTCCGAATTTAATGGAGCAGCCATGACGCCACTGCAATTATGCAAATGCCTCGCCGATGAAACCCGTCTGAAGATTGTCATGCGGGTACGTCAGCATGGCGAGCTGTGTGTTTGCGATCTGGTCGACACACTGGGTCAACCACAGCCAACTGTGTCCCGCCACCTGTCGCAGTTACGCGAGTGCGGACTGCTGGCGGTGCGCAAGGATGCCCAGTGGGCCTACTACCGCCTGCACGAAGGTTTGCCAGCGTGGGCGATGGACGTGCTTGAGGCCCTGCAGGCGCCAGTGGGCAAACAATTTCCCCTGAAGCCGGATCAACGATCCGGCTGTTGCTGAAACAAGGAGCGATCTGATGGAACTGCCAATTCGGGTTCTTTTCCTGTGTACCGGAAATTCCTGCCGCTCGATCATTGCCGAGTCGCTGGCCAATCATCTTGGCAAGGGCAAGCTGGTGGCGTTCAGCGCCGGCAGCTTTCCCACCGGCAGCGTCAATCCCGGTGCGCTGGCGGTGCTGGCCCGGCACGATGTGCCGGCCGGTGAGCCGCGCTCGAAATCTTGGGATGAGCTGGCCGATGACGATATTCATTTGGCCATTACCGTGTGTGACGCTGCCGCCGGCGAAACCTGCCCGGTATGGATGGGCGGTACCTTGCGCGCCCATTGGGGTGTGGCTGACCCGGCCCATGTGCAGGGCGACGAGGACATCATCAAGCGTGCCTTCGAGCGCACATTCAATGAAATGAAAGAGCGTATCGAAGCCTTGCTGGCATTGCCGCTGGAAAACATGAAGCCGGCCGAACTGGCTGCTGCACTCGGTGACATCCAGCGCCGTTTCAACCGGTCGGAATAATTTCTCGGGAGCATAATCGTAATGGGATTATTTGAGCGCTATCTCACGGTATGGGTTGGTCTGTGCATCGCCGCCGGGGTTGGTCTTGGCTTGCTGATGCCAAATGTGTTCGCAGTAATTGCCGGCATTGAATACGCCCACGTCAATCTGGTGGTGGCGGTGCTGATCTGGGCGATGATTTTCCCGATGATGGTGCAGGTCGATTTCGCCGCCATCAAGGAAATTCGCAAACAGCCGCAGGGCATCTGGCTGACGCTGGTAATCAACTGGCTGATCAAGCCTTTCACCATGGCACTGCTCGGTTATGTTTTCTTCCGAGTGCTGTTTGCCGATCTGGTCGACCCGCAAAGTGCCGGCGAGTACATTGCCGGCATGATCCTGCTCGGCGTGGCGCCGTGCACGGCAATGGTGTTTGTCTGGTCGCAACTGACCAAGGGCGATCCGAACTACACACTGGTGCAGGTGTCGGTCAACGACATCATCATGATCTTCGCATTCGCGCCGATTGCGGCGGTGCTGCTCGGTATTAGCGACATTATCGTGCCTTGGGAAACCCTGCTGCTGTCTGTGGTGCTGTATGTGCTGCTGCCGCTTGTCGCCGGCGCACTGGTGCGCCATCAGGTAATGGCAAAAGGTGGTGACGGCGAGCTGCAGAAGTTTATTCATCGAGTAAAGCCCGGCTCGGTGATCGGCCTGTTGCTCACCGTGGTGCTGCTGTTCGGCTTTCAGGCCGGCACTATTATTGAAAAGCCGTTTGTCATCCTGCTGATTGCCATTCCGCTGTTGATCCAGACCTATGGCATCTTTGCTATTGGCTATGCTGCTGCCAAGGTAATGAAGCTGCCGTATCGGATCGCCGCCCCGGCCTGCCTGATTGGCACCTCGAACTTTTTCGAGCTGGCGGTGGCGGTCGCCATCTCCCTGTTCGGGCTGAACTCCGGTGCGGCGCTCGCCACTGTGGTCGGTGTGCTTGTGGAAGTGCCGGTGATGCTGTCACTGGTTGCCTTTGCCAACCGCACCAGCCACTGGTTCCCGGAGAAGTAAGTTGAATGATTTCCCCGCGTTAGATGAAGCCCACTTCCGCGCGCTCGATCAGCAACGTCTTGAGCCAGCAGAGCGTGCCAGCCATCCGCCGCGTATTGTGCTGTTGTACGGCTCCCTGCGGGCGCGATCATTCAGCCGTCTGGTGGTGCAGGAATGCGCCCGCCTGCTTGAAAAGATGGGCTGCGAAACCCGCATCTTTGACCCTGCTGGCCTGCCGCTGCCAGACGGTGAAGATGTCAGCCATCCGAAAGTGCAGGAGCTACGTGATCTGGTCAGCTGGAGTGAAGGTATGGTCTGGTGCTCGCCGGAGCGCCACGGCGCCATGACCGGCATTATGAAGGCGCAGATCGACTGGATACCGCTATCAATCGGCGCGGTGCGCCCGACCCAGGGTAAAACCCTGGCAGTGATGCAGGTATGCGGCGGCTCGCAATCATTCAATGCGGTTAATCAACTGCGCGTGCTAGGCCGGTGGATGCGCATGATCACCATCCCGAACCAGTCGTCGGTGGCCAAGGCATTTCTCGAGTTCGACGAAAACGATCGGATGAAGCCGTCCGGCTACTACGACCGCATCGTTGATGTGATGGAAGAGCTTGTGAAGTTCACATGGCTCACCCGCGACCGCAGCGACTACCTTGTCGATCGCTACTCCGAACGCAAGGAAAGCGCCGAAGAGCTGATGAAGCGGGTTAACCAGAAAGACCTGTAACGGGCTACAGAATCAGCGTTGCCACACCCAACGCAATAAATAGCACCGCACTGATCCGGTGAGCCCACTGCTCAAACGTCGGATTGCGCACCCGGTTACCCAGCCAGATCACCGGCACATTCGCTGCCAGCATCCCCAGCGTGGTGCCGGCGAGCACCGAAGCAAATGCTTCCGGGAAGCGCGCCGCCAGCGCCAAGGTGGCGACCTGCGTCTTGTCACCAATCTCGGCGAGAAAGAACAGCACCAGCGACGCCATGAACGGCCCCCAGCGCTGACCCTCCACAGCATCATCGTCCTTGTCCGGAATCAGCATCCAGATGCCCAGCGCGATAAAGCTGCCGGCCAGAATCCACTGCAGCCAGTTGCCCGGCAGCATGTCTGCCAGCCACACACCGAGCCATGCAGACAGGCCATGATTGACCAGCGTCGCCAGCGTAATGCCGGCCAGAATCGGCCAATGCACGCGATACCGGCAGGCCAGGGCAAAGGCGAGCAGTTGGGTTTTGTCACCGATTTCGCCAAGCGTGACCAGCGAAAGGGAGGCGAGGAAGGCTTCCATAAAACGATCTCCGGCGGGACTGGGACACGAGACGCCGCACCTGTCCCGCCTGGGAGGTGCAGTGTCTCGGGTCTCGTCGGTCTCCGCGGAGCGGAGATGCGGGCGCCATGCACGGATGCAAGTTTGTTGACGACCGCCAGCGTCGGGGCCGTAACTACTCCCCCAAGGACGCGGCAATGTTAGAGATTCGACCAAATCCGGGCAAGTGCTATGCTGACGGCTTCATTAAGGAGCGCCCCATGACCGACGAACGCCTGCTGGATATTGAAACCACCATCGCCTACCAGGACGACCTGCTCAACGCCCTGAACCGCACGGTGGCCGAGCAGGTAATGCGCATCGACACCCTGGAGAAGCAGCTGCGCTTCGCCACCGAGCAACTGCAGCAGATTGCGGAGCTGTTGGTGTCGATGAATATTGTCGATGAGAAGCCGCCGCACTACTGAGGGATAGCTGAAGGCTGACAGGGCGTCAGCATTTCTACAGCATGAGAAATCAGTCGTCCGGCCATGCTGTGTTTGTCGGGCTTGTAGGATATGGCTTACACGCGGAGCATTGATTTTGTTGAATAATTGGCAGCGGCAGTCAGAAAGGGCCGGAGTTAGACAGCGTGCTGTCTTTTTCTGGAAACACAGCACGCTGTCTAATAACTGTTATGCATGCCGGCTATCAGAGTAAATCATGATCGCAAACTATTTAAAGTATTCTGAGAATTTGTTGGGCGGAGTTATTTCCCGCCACGCTCTTACCCTTGTCAAACACGATCGATCGGGAAAGGGCGAGTGGTTTGTGTATTACGAAAATTTTGAATTTATACTAGGTATCTCGAAAGACCGAGGCGATTACATTGGTATTGATCTTGGTTCAAAGATCAGAAGAAAACCTAGAGCTCAAATGAGAGGGCCATGGTCAATGAGTCATCTGAGGGGGTATCTTGATGGCAACAAGGTTCATTTCAAGTTTAATAACACTCAGGAAGAAGTTTCATGGCTGGAGGCGAATGAAAAGGAACTATTTGATGCTTCCTTACTAAACTCAGATGAGCTAAACCAGTGGGCTGTCAAAGCGTCTCGAAGGCTTTTCGGCCAGGATTCAAAATAATGCATAACAAGGCGCTGCTGTCGGACAAATTTTTCGCTGCGCTACAAATTTGCCGCAGAGCACGGCGTTAACTTCATCGGGGCCGCCGTGAGATCGCTAATAATTTCCCTTGCCCTGACGGGTATATTGGTACTGTCGATTTCGGTCGTGTTTTCAGTTTCCTTTCTTGCTGCAATGATAGGATTATTATCCGTCTGGCTTTTTGCAGGAGTTGCCAGACTAGATAGGGGGCTGTATGACGACGAGCATGAGCCGCCCCTAATGAAGCGCTGGAAGGCAAATTTAATAATGCTCTTGGGAATTGGTTTGCTGATTATGCTATGGGTTTTGTTTCCTCAGCTACGGGACTATCGTCTATGAACCAGTTAACAAGGCAAAGCAGGCAGGGACGCGCTAAAGCGTGCTGATCTGTAACCACTTTTGTGGACAGAGTTTTCTGTTCATGAAAGAGGTGCAGCATGGGACACACAAGAAAGAGAAATTACGACCGATACACTCTGGCCTACAAGCTTCAGGCCGTTAAACTGGCCAATCATCCTGACGTTAGGTCAAAGGATGTGGCCGAATCCCTCGGCATCCACCCGGTGATGCTTTACCGGTGGCAAATGGAGCATCGCCGGGGCGAGCTGAAGGAGAACAAGCATATGAAGCCTGCGCCACCATCCCCCAAGCGACGTCCTGATCGCGCTGATCCCTTGCGCGAAGCAGAGGACAAGCTCGCTGCCGCTGAAAAGCAGATCAAGAAGCTCGAACGCGAGCTGGCTAATCGCAATGACGAGATCGATCTTCTAAAAAAGGCCGAGCGGTTCTTCCAGCGGAAAAAGTAAAGCTCTACGAGCTGGTTGAGAAGAACCGCGAGCACCGAGACGTGCGTAAGCTATGTGATCTTCTGGGGGTGTCGCGCAGTGGCTTTTATGCCTGGCGAGCTCGGGAAGAGAGTGCGCGGCGCCAATACGACCATGAGCTAAAGGCCGCTATTGTCGAGCTGCATCAGGGGTTCCGTCGGGCCTATGGTGCCCGTCGGGTCCATCAGGCATTGCGTCAGAAAGGCCTCTCTTGCAGCGTTCGGCGGGTGTCTCGGTTGATGAAGGAATCGGGCGTATCCGCCTCTACCAAGGGGCTTTACGTATGGAATCCCGGCCGACATGAGTTTTACACCTCGGCGGGCAATGTACTGGCTGAAGAAGAGGTCCCGTTCAGAGAAGGTATGCACTGGGCCGGTGACTTCACCTATATCAGGACAGGCTCTGGCTGGCTTTATCATGCCGTGGTGATCGACCTGTACAGCCGCCGGGTAGTGGGCTGGTCGTTCGGGCGCAGGCGCAACAGCGAGCTGACCAAGAGCGCATTGCGGATGGCGTTGTCGCGAGAGCGCCCCCGTCTAGGTTGTGTCTTTCACTCGGATCAAGGCATTGAGTATGCTGCTCACGAGTATCGGGAGCTTGTGGCGTCAGCGGGCATGCGCCGGAGCATGAGTCGCAAGGGCACTCCACTGGATAATGCGACGGTGGAGTCGTTCTTCCATACGCTGAAGGCAGAGCTGGTTCACCAGCATGATTTTGCGAATGACATTGAAGCAGTGGCGAGGATCGTGGAGTACATCGAGTTCTACAATCGCGATAGACTCCATTCAGGGATCGGGTATCAGAGTCCGCATCAGGCGATGCTGGCATGTGCCTGAAAGTGTCCACGAAAGTGGTAGCAGATCACGCCCCTGTTTGCGACGTTATGAGCTGAATGGTCATATGAAGGTTCTTGTCATTTTTATGCTGCTTTTATTCATGTCGGGCTGCGCTTCAACGCGCTCGTCGGATTCATCGGGTGATCTTGCTGAGGATCAAAGTTGCCTGGATGAGTGTGAAGTGAAACTAGCAGAGAAGTGGGCTGGAGCTGAAGAGGATCGTGGTGCGTTTAGGGAGACTGGAGATACTATCGTAAAATCTGTTGTTCTGGTCGTGGCGATTCCGGTATTTATTGCTAGCTATGTGATATTTTGCCCAATAAATAAAATAAACCGTGGATACTGCTAGAAGTGCTCATAACAAGCAGCGCCAGTACGCGCCCGTTGGGCGCCGGACGCACTTCGTGCGCCGCTGCGCAGGTCGTTAAATTGACTATGCGAATTATCCTATTCTTAATTTTATCTAGTTTCTCGGCCTACACTTTCGCAGGCCTTTTTCCTTATGAAATGATCCTTAATGTTGATTTCAGCGAGCAAAACCTTACGGATGAGGATGTTAGGGCGATTAAGAGGCTGGTGGATCAAAGATATCCCGGTGCTATGGTAATGATTGGCGGCAGCACCGAAGGCTGCAAATGCGAAGAAGGACCTGAATGTACTTCTCAAGTAGTGGTGGCCGGTAGGCTAGATGGTGAAAACTATGAGATGGCTCTCTCCAAGGTCGGCTTAGACTGGGAGATAAGTAAAGAGTGGCTTGCTAGGGATAGGATCACACAATTAATAGATCAATATCTGAAAACAGGCGATGACAGTTTCGCTTTGCAGGCTAGAGATTTGTATGAGCCCCTTATCGAGCAGGTAAATGAATGTCGTCAATTTAACAAGCGACTGTGACCCCAAGCATGCCCCCGGTGTAACCCAGCCATTCACTTCGTCCTTGTCGCCAGCCAACTTCAAGCGTACTCTTTTCTGTACGTCTAACGGTACTGGAGGCTCCCATGTCTCGCTTTCATGTAGATGAGGATATCCGGCCCCTGTCCGAGTTTCGGGCCGGCGTCGCTACTTTCGTTAAGCAGATCAGTGAAACCCGCCGCCCTATGGTGCTGACCCAGCGCGGGCGGGGGGTGGCAGTGCTTGTTGATGTCCGGGAGTACGAAAGGATGCAGGAGCGTCTGGAAGTACTGGAGGAGGTCTACAGGGCCGAGGAGCAGATTGCCGCCGGGGAAGGTGTTGCCCATGACGAAGCCCGGGCGCGTGTGCTGGCCAGACTGGCGCAATGAGGATTGTCTGGTCTCCGCTTGCTTTGCAGCGTGTGGAGGAAATTGCGGTCTTCATAGCGGCAGACAAGCCGGATGCCGCCGTGCGGTGGGTGGATGATCTGTTTGCTGCTGTAGAACGCCTTGGGGATTTTCCTGAAAGCGGCCGTACTGTTCCTGAGGTGGGATCGCGGCGAATCAGAGAACTGATTTTTGGGGCATATCGGGTCATCTACAGCGTCAGGAATCAGGTTGATATCCTGACGGTTCGGCGCAGCAGCCAGTTATTCGATGCATCGGAACTCGGTGAAGATCCGACATGAAGTTGCTGAGGGCCTGGCTGGCCCATGCTTTGTAAACCTTCCCATAAAAAAGCCCCGGGCAAGGCGCCCGGGGCAAGCAATGGCATGCGTTCTCTCGCCGCTACAGGGTCATGATGTATTTGACCAGGTCACTCACCTCGCTCTGGCTTTGTGCACACCAAGGGTGTGGAGCGGCGGGCATGCCAATTGGTGCGGGGGTGCCCATTTCTGCAGGGCCGTACTCGGCGCGCATCTTCTGGTAATCCCAGTAGTAGTGATCATCGTCCCAATCTACGGTGACGAAGTACTTGTGGCGGGTGATGAACTTGTTGCGCTTGTAGCCGCGGTCAAGCTTGGTCCAGTACTTCGACTTCGGCACGCGGAACACATCGCCGCGACGGTTCAGGTCCGGCGTGGTAATGGGCTGATCGGTGGTGCCGGGTTGTGGCCGTACCGGTGGGTGCAGGGTGTAGTACTGCTTGTACAGATCCGAGTTTGTATCGCAGCGGGCTGGCGACACCAGGTCTTCCATGTTGCGCACATGACCATCGGACAGCAGGCCACGACTTTGCACCCAGTACATATCGCGCAGGAAGGTCGCACGGATTGACTGCGTTTCCTGGTGGTAAATGGTTGGCTCAAAGAAGCGGCCCACCTCATCCAGACGGATCATTTTTTCGTTTGTGTTGGCACCCACGCCATCGCTATGGCAGCTGCTACAATCTCGGTCAAACGTCTGCTTGCCGCGGTTAACCGACGTTACCAACGGCGCGTATGACTGCCAGCCCTGCGCCAGAAACTGTCCTTCTTCAAGCGCGGGTACTTGACGGGTGTAGGTCACTGCCTTGTCAGGCTGGTTGATATAGATTCCCCACCAGATTCTTTTCGGCGGTTGCGGCTCCATCACCGTATAGGTCTCGGTCTTGGTGCCGGTGCCGGTCTGCGACAACAACTGACCGTTCTGCTTCAGCCAGCGGTACATGCCGATGTTGATCAGCAGCGGGTCATCCTTATCCAGCTTGGTCATGTAGGCGGTAAGCGCTTGCAGTGGCGCCTTGCGCATGGAGCCCACTGCGCCGTCCGGCTCTTCGGCATGGACGTAGGAGCCTTCAAACCCGACATAGGATTCGGTGTGCGAAAGCGAGCGACGAATCGCCATATAGTTAGTCACGTTCGGGAAGGCGACCGGCGAGAACTGATAATCGTTGTCTACATGGCTGCCTTCGCCATTGAGCCGCACCATGTTGTGCTCACCGGTGCCCGGCGGCATGTGGTACAGCAGCATGTCTTTTGCCACGCCAGCGCTGCCCGGATCCCACGACGGGCCTTCTTCATTATCATAGATAGCGTCGAAGGTTTTAAAGGGTGTCTGCAATACAGCCCACTTCACCGACCATTCCGGGTTAGGCAGGCCGCCGAACACTTTGGTCTTCTGCTGCAGATTGGTGTCCTGATAGGTAATTTGATAACCGTGACACGACGCGCAGTTGAAACCGATAAACTCGCCCGGCCCGGTAAAAGGGCTGTTGCCTTCCGCAGAACGATAACCTACCCAGCCGCTGTTACGGGTATTGCCTTTATGCTTGGCACTGCCGATACCGAAAAGCCCGGGCACCGGTGTTGGCTGTGGGTACTGGTCAAAATAAACATCATCGATGGCGACATCCGGAACTTGGCCACGCACGGTTTTATAAGCACCAAATAATTCTCTTGGGTCCGCTCTTTTTCCTGTAATCGGGTCAAAGGCCAGGTAGTTGAAAATCGACCACCAGTCCAGATTACGAATATTGTGATTCAGGCCAATGTTGTAATCGTAGGACCAGAATATTTTTTCACCCTGAGCATACATTGGGCCAAAACCGGGGTTGTCCACGTTGATGGCGATTGGCGCGCTGGCCACAGGGTCGCCCAATTGGGAAACTACATCGCAGTTATGCTGGAAGGTATCACTGATGATACGTGAGGTTTGTGCATCGATAACATTATGCGGCTCGCCTGGATTAATCAGGGATTCATTTGCGCCAATACGCTTTTGTACCTGAACAATCAGTGGGCCACTGCTGGCGTGATCCGGCACCCTGAAGCGAATGGTATTGTCATCCCAATAACGCACGTTCTTCTTCCAGAAGTCCTGCTGGTTATCGGTTTCATAGTTAACCTGGTCAAGAAGCGTCATCTCCTGCTCGAAGATGCGCAGGTCGGTTTCGAGGATGCGAGTATTGCCCAGCATGATCTTGCTGAAATCGACATCCACACCGTTACCGAAGTTGGAGCCTTTCAGGACAACGATATCGCCCGGCTTTAACGTCGGTGCCGCGCCGCTTGCCGGCGTCCAGACGTCGACGCCATTGATCCTGATCCGGTCGATAATAGGTTGGCTTACGCCCATTGCTGCGGAGTCATAGCGCGCTGCTTCGCGATTGTAGTCGGTCGTACAGATCTCCTCCTGATGAGGAAAATCACCGGGAAGCACCAGGTCCAGCGCTGCATGCGCCCCCCCGGAGACTCCTAGTGCACTGATAATCAGGATGCTCTTGTATGGATTCATTATTCTTATCCCCGCCCTTTGATTATTTTTTTGATTAAAAAAACCAGCTGAACCAGCGTGTGTTTGCTTCCTTGTCAAACTTGCTTGCGATCTTGCGGAAGAAGTACAGATGGTCTTCTTCCATATCATTGAGAAGGTATTCCGGATTGGCAGAGTTCTTGACGATGATGATGTTTTTGGCCGGGTCTACATAAATAAACTGGTTAAAAATGCCGATCGCCATGTAGTCCGGCTTGTTGTCCGGAATCCACCACTGGTAGCCATAGCCCCAGCTGTCATTGGAAAGCGGGTTATCGCCCGGCACAAGCTGTGGCGCGGAGGTATCCAGCGAGTCCGCTACCCAGTTGGCCGGTACGATCTGGTTGCCGCGCAGTTTGCCGTTGTTCAGGTACATCAATCCGAACTTGGCGTAATCACGCAGGGTGGCGTTGACGCAGCAATAGGTGGCTTCAACGCCATGCGGATCGGTCACCCAGGTTGCCGAGCTTTCGGCGCCCATCGGCTGCCACAGATTGGTGGCCATGAATTGCGAGATGCTTTGACCGGTTGCTCTGGAGAGCACCATGCCCAGCACCTGGGTATCGCTGCTGGCATAGTAGTTATGCGTGCCCGCCGCATCACGCTTGTCCTTCAGGCTGTAGATGTACTCATCGTTGGAATCCAGGTTGGCCGATAGCAGCTGGAAAGCATCTGAATTCGGGTCCGCACCGGACTCTTCAAAATCCACACCAGAGGACATTTGCAGCACATTCCTGATCGTCACATCGTGGTAGGCCGTGTTCATCAGCTCGGGCACATAGCTGGACACCAGATCATCGACGCTGGAGATAAACCCTTGCTCCACGGCAATGCCCACCAACGCAGAGGTGAGCGACTTGGCCACAGACCAGGAAGTGAATCGGGTGTTTTTATGCGAACCCAGATAGTAATTTTCATAGACAATCTGGCCGTTCTGGATCACAAGAAGACCGCCGGTGCCGGTGCGCTGCAGGAACAAGTCCGACAACACAGGAAGCCCGTTGTAATTCGTGAATGAAAACGGCAGCGTCTTTTGTGAGCGTGCTTTGGGAAGCTGATAGGGATCCGTTGAGGCGGGAATGGTTTGGTGGATGTATTTCTGTGGCACTTCATTAAATAGCGTCAGCAGCCCCAGGGAGCCGCCACCGCAGCCGCTAAGTGCCAAAATGCAGATTAATACCATAGTCCGCTTGGTCATGTTGTCCGCCCGATTTCAATTTTTTTCGTTGTTATTCGGGGAAGAACACTGAAACTGGCGGCGACGCCTAGTATGTCTGGCCTTCCCTGCCTCTATGGTTTGTAAAGCCACGCCACCCAAGTCGTCCGTCCAAAAAACCCGCCGCACTGTTTGGGTCACGGCAACATAGCACTGCTGTATCAGGCTAGTGGCGCTGATTGCACACATTAACTGCCATTGTGTATTCTTTTACCGCCGCCTTCGGTAGAACGGGTCGGCTGCATAGAAAAAATACGCCGATCGACGTAGTGTCTATGTAGCGCCTATGTGGCGGCTATTTAGCCCGCCCGATTTAGTGGACACCTTCTCCTTGCCGACTACCAATAAGGGAATAAAAAGAATGAACAAACTACTATTGGTCATTATCGCAATACTGCTTCCGCCGCTTGCTGTATTTCTCAAAAACGGCGCCGGCAAAGATCTCATCATCAACATCATTCTGTGCTTGTTTTTCTATGTGCCAGGGATGCTTCATGCGTTATGGCTTATATTGAAGTAGTAGATCGCTAACGCATGTGTACCTGATAAGGCCAGTTCCCACCCTTTTGGTAGCTGAGGCCAAACCACATAGGTAGCGTAGATATGCCGGCATACTGGCGTGATTCAACGAGCATTCGAGTGAGTGATACCTATGGGCTATAAAGATGTGGTGTCCGCATGGAAGTCACGGGGGCAGCCCTTTGCCGTAGAGGGAGCAAATAGCCGGATCTGGCGTGAGGGCAGCGGCGAGCCAGTTGTCTGTCTGCATGGCGTGCCTGCGTCTGGCTTTCTTTATCGGAAGGTGATTCCTGAGCTGGCCAGTCGGGGGCTGGAAGGCATTACCTTTGATCTGCCTGGGATGGGGTTTGCTGATCGACCAGAGAGCTTTGACTATACGTGGAGTGGGCTGGCTCGCTGGACGGTGAAGGCCATTGATGCCGCAGGAATCAAGGATTTCCACTTGGTAGTTCATGATATTGGCGGCCCAATTGGGTTTGACGTGATCCGGCAGATACCAGGGCGTATACGCTCGCTCACCGTGCTCAACACCTTGGTCAGGGCTGCAAGCTTTCATCGCCCCTGGGTTATGGAGCCCTTCGCACATCCTTTTATTGGGCCAATTTGGCTGGCTTCCACGCGCACGCCGATGATCATCCCTCTTATGCGTACAATTGGTATGCACGACGGCCCCAGCTCCGATGAGCTTCGTGCTTATGGGCATCTATTAAGCCTTGAAGATGGCGGCAAGGCTTTCTTGAAAGTCATGCAGGGGTTTGAACGTACTCCTGAGTTTGAGGAAAGAATAGTTTCAGCCCTGCGCGCCAGAGAGTTTCCTGCCCAGGTCATCTGGGGCGCTCAAGACCCTGCCCTCAAGATGGCCCGTTATGCGCCGGAAATATGCGAAGTGCTTGGGCTGGACTCCTGGCATCAGGTTCGAGGCAAGCATTTCCTGCAGGAAGACTCCCCCGCTGAAATCGCAGATCTGGTCGCGGCACTAGTGTGACTGAGACATTAGAGAGATTAGGCCTGGTTCCTTTTTTTACCCAGCAACTGGCGGACGCCGGCATGTTGCAGGATCGTGTGGGTCGGGTAGTCTCTGTGCAGCGTTCCAATAGTACGGTTTTCAGCGGGTCCGGTGAGCGAGTGGTCGAGCTTTCCTCTGCCCTGAGGCAGTTGCCAGCGATTGGTCGGCCGACAGTAGGGGATTGGGTCATTCTGGACGAGTCTCTTTCGCGAATTGACCAGGTTCTTGAACGAAAAAGCCTGTTCAAAAGAATGGGAGTGGGCGGCAGCAATGAGATTCAGCCCATAGCAGCTAACATTGATATCCTTTTTATAGTCACGTCCTGTAACGAAGAGTTCAAAGAGTCTCGTCTTGAGCGCTACCTTGCATTGTGTGCCGAGGCCGGCGCCACGCCGGTGATTATTCTTACCAAGGCAGATCTTGCCGCCGACGTGGATGATTACGTGCGTCGCGCCCGCACGACTCAGGCCGGGGTTGCCGTCGAGATTGCCGATGCACGTGACCCGAACACCATGGCTGGTGTTCGTTGCTGGATTGACAGCAGTTCTACCGTGGCCCTTGTCGGTTCCTCCGGTGTGGGTAAGTCAACACTTTTAAATACATTGGCGGGCCAGTCCCTAACCGCCACCGGTGAAATTCGCGAGGACGACAAGAAGGGACGCCATACGACGACGCACCGTGAATTACATATGCTACCTTCGGGCGGGCTTGTTATTGATGTTCCCGGCATGCGCGAACTCAGGGTGGCTGATATTAGTCAGTCAATCCCGGCGGTTTTTGACGATATTGAACAGTTGGCGGCTCAGTGTAAGTTTGATGATTGTAAACACGAGGCGGAACCCGGTTGCGCCGTACTTCGTGCCCTGGAAGAGGATAGAATCGATAGTCGCCGGTTATCCAATTATAGAAAGTTGCTGCGCGAAAATGCGTTGGCCACAGCAACGCTGGCAGAGAAGCGTGCTCAAGGTAGAGACTTCGCCAAAGTTGTAAGGCAGGCGAAAAATATTAAGCACAGAAACGGCGAATCATGAGTCGGGTCTTAAAAGGAGGTAGAGGTGTATCGAAATAAGGAAGCACAAGCGCTTGGATTGATGGCGGCACTGGTGGCTGGGGGGGTCGTGCTGGTTGTGCTCACTCTCGCGGTGTGGCCCAGATACAACCTATACAGGATGGAAATGAGTGGCCGGGCTGCGCTGAAAGAGGCCGAGTGGTCCAAGCAGATCTATATTGAGGAGGCGCGAGCTAGAGAGGCGGCGGCTCTAATGCAGGCAAATGCCCGGGTCACCTTGGCTGAGGCAGAGGGTAAGGCCCAGATGGTACGGGCGAGGGCCGAGGGTCAGGCGGATATTGAGCGTGCAAAGGCGGCCGCTGAGGCAAATCGGATCATCGGTGCTTCCCTTAAAGGTAATGATGAGTACCTTAGATATGTATGGATCAAGGGGCTTCAAGACGGCACGGGCGAAAGAATCTATATTCCGACTGAGGCCGGCTTACCGATTTTGGAGGCGGGTAGATGAGCGAAAGACTTTTTAGACTGGCTCTTATCCTGGTGGCCATCGGCTTTACGGCAGTTTTCTGTGTTGTCGTCGTGCCTCCGCTAGTCGCCAACCCTGACGTCTTCGGTGCCTTTGCAGCGGGCTTCGTAAACCCTTATGCGGCGGGCTATTCTTCCGATGTTCTGTTTTGCTGGGCTGCTCTGGCGATCTTTGTTGTGTATGAGGCCAGAGTCCTCTCCGTCAAGCATGGCTGGCTGTGCCTTGTGCTGGGCATAGTCCCCGGCGTGGCTGTAGGGCTTGCGCTATATTTTCTGATTCGCCATGGTCAGATTACTCAGACGGCAAAGAGTGCCTAGCAAAGGGTGACGCTGCAGTTTGGAGGTCTAACGTGAACTACGATGACGTGCTTTCCTTCTGGTTCGAGGAAATAGACTCATCCAAATGGTGGGTCAAGGATGCTGGTTTTGATCGTCTTATCGAGGATCGCTTTCTCGACCTGCACGGACAAGCCAATCGATGTGAATTGTTTGAATGGCGAAGCTCTGCCAAAGGTCGTTTGGCAGAGATAATTGTACTGGATCAGTTTTCGAGGAATATCTTCAGGGATACGCCCGGAGCGTTCCTGTCTGACCCATTGGCGCTGGCTCTTTCTCAGGAAGCTGTCAGGCTGGGGCAGCAGCATGAGCTGACTCAAATTGAACGGAGTTTTTTGTATATGCCCTATATGCATAGTGAGTCACTGAAGATCCATGACGTTGCATTGCAGCTCTACAGAGATAACGGCATTCAGTCCAATTTCGATTTTGAAGTGAAGCACAGGAACATTATTGAGCGATTTGGCCGGTACCCACATAGAAATTCGATTCTGGGCCGAAGCTCCACGGCTGAAGAGGTTGAGTTTTTAGCGCAGCCGGGTTCGTCGTTTTGAGGGCCTTTTTGTTGGCCTTCATGATACTGACCATGCTGTCGGGATGTGGCGGCGGATCCTCTTCGGGCGGCGGCGCCACTGGCCCGGGCCCAGCGCCAGGCCCAGACGAGCCGCCGATAACAGTTGGTGACTGGTACAAGCCGCCTCTTTTCGTTACTTGGCAGTGGCAATTAACGGAGGAGGTCAATACTTCATACGATGTCGATCTTTACGACATTGACCTGTTTGATTCGCCGGAAGCGTTAATCGAGCAGCTGCAAGACAATGGCATAAAAGTCATCTGCTATTTTTCTGCTGGCTCCTATGAGGAGTGGCGTGACGACGCAGACAGCTTTGCGGACGCTGATCTGGGTAATAAGCTTGATGGCTGGGCAGGTGAGCGCTGGCTGGACATTCGTTCCGCCAATGTTCGCACCATCATGGAAAGCCGTCTTGATTTGGCCGTACTGAAAGGCTGTGATGGCGTAGAGCCGGACAACATGGATGGCTATACCAATAAGCCGGGCTTCAAGCTAACGCCAGATGATCAAATTTCCTATAACCGCTTCATCGCCAATGCGGCCCATACCAGAGGCCTGTCAGTTGGACTGAAGAACGATCTTGATCAGATAGAAGAGCTAGTTGATTACTATGATTTTGCTGTGAACGAGCAATGCTTCCAATACAACGAGTGCGAAGCGCTTTCGCCTTTTACCGAGAATGGCAAGCCGGTTATGAATGCGGAATATAAAAATAAGTATGTGACGGACTCCGTTGAAAGGGATGCGCTCTGCGTTGAGTCTATCAATATGCTATTTAGCACCCTGATATTGCCACTTAATCTGGATGATGAGTTTCGCTTTAGCTGCCTGTAATGGCGATAAAGCTTTTATAGAATCATGATCGTGAAAAATACAGGGCCTTGGCAGCAGGAGCGAATTGATGAAAGTTAGGGAAGGTTTTGTTGAGTCCGCAGGCCACCAGCTGGCTTATTTGGCAGTGAATGAGCATCTGGCCAGTGATAAAGAGCCGGCGATCGTATTTATCCATGGTGTGCTGGCATCGGTAAATTTCTGGCGAGATTGTGTTCCGCCCGAATTTAAGGAGGGTAGGGCTTGGTATTCGCTGAGCCTGCCCGCCCATCACCCTTCGACAGTCCCACAGGATTTCTCTGTCGGTGATGTTAACGACGAATGGTTCTTCCAGGTTATGAATGGTGCGTTAAAGAAGCTGCTTGGCGACAAGAAGGCGATTGTCGTTGGCCATTCTACGGGCGGCTTTAGTGGGCTGAATGTTGCCATTCACCATGCTCCTAATGTGATTGGTATTGTCAGTGTGGGGGGGTTCCACGTTGGCACATGGGGCGGTGTGGAAGGTCTGCTTTTGAAAATCGCGGGCTTGGGAAAGTGGGCAAAGGGCCTTTTTGTATCCAATATTTCGATCTCGAAATCAAGTCGTTTTGTGCGGCGTATATTTGCCGCATTGTTGGCCCATGATCATAAAGCGTTTTGGTCGAACCCGTTAAGCAAGCGCATGTTTGAAAATGTTGAACCAAATATACTGTTGCAGGATCCGGCAGCACTGTTTGTATTGTTTAATGGGATAGCGTCTTTGCAGATCGAAGATCAGTTGCACAAGATCGATATGCCTTGTTATATCTTTTCCGGCACACATGATCCGGTGGTGCCCACAGAGCAGTCATACGTGCTGGCGACTAAAGTTCCAAATGCCAAGTCAGTGGAATTCCAGAATGTTGGGCACATGCCGTTTATAGAGGACTCCGACGCCTACTTCGAGGCACTGAATCTAGCGCTAAAAGACATAGCAGATAGTGCTTTTAATCAGGAAAGCAGCAAGGGGGATAGCTGATGACCTATCCTCAATATAAAGAAGACTTGCAGCCTATCCATGAATCTGAAGTTTATGGCAGGGCAGTGTTCGACATCGCAGCTAAACTTGCCGCAGTTCAATAGCGCAAACAAAGCGTTGTCGAGGGAGAAGGACAGCCTGAAGGCTGTGAACGAGCTACTGGGCCGGTAAGTCTAATGTGTGGCAGCCACCGCAGTAGGCTTGGTTACCAGCCGTGCCTGCGGGAAGTGGCAGATAAAGGTGCTGCCCTTGCCCACTTCGCTTTTGATTTCCAGCTTTCCCTGATGGCGGATCATGATGTGTTTGACGATGGCCAGACCCAGGCCAGTGCCGCCGGTTTCGCTGTGGCGACTGCTGTCCGGGCGGTAAAAGCGTTCGGTCAGGCGCGGTATGTGGGTCGGGTCGATGCCGTGGCCGGTATCGCTGACAGAGAAATGCGCGCCCCGATCATCCTGCCAGTAACGAATCTTGATTTCGCTTTTTGCCGGTGAGTATTTCACCGCATTGCTGATCAGGTTACTGAAAGCACTTTCCAATTCCGCTGGGCTACCGATCAGGCGAGCCTCTGCTGGAACGTCGACACTGATTTTTTGTTGCTTATCGCCGCTAAGGGTTTCGGCATCGTCACGCATGCGTTGCAACAGGCCATGCAATAGCACTGCCTGCTGAACGCCTTCGGGCTGACTGCTTTCCAGTCGCGACAGCATTAGCAGATCGTGAACCAGTGCTTCCATGCGCGAGGACTGTTGGTCCATTTGATGCAATGCGCGGCGCAGCCGAGTCTGTTCGTCCGGCACGGAACCGAGCAGGGTTTCCAGATAGCCCTTCAGCACAGTTAGTGGAGTTTTCAGTTCGTGGCTGACGTTAGCAACGAAGTCCTTGCGCATCTGTTCCAGCTTATGCAGGCGGGTCACGTCACGAACCATGATCAGCCGATCGCCGGGGCCGAACTCAGTAACGTGGTACTGCAAGATGCGGTTGTCGTCTTTCGGTGAGGCCAGCTCAAGGGGTTCGCGGAACAGGCCCTGCTGAAGATAGTTGTACAGACGGGGATCACGAATCAGGTTGGTAAGCACCTGATTCATGTCCTGCGAGTGACGGAAGCCGAGAAACTGCTCTGCGGTCTGGTTGAAATACTCCAGTCGGCCATGACGATCAATCAACAGCACCGCATCTTCCAGTGCATTCACCGACGATTGCGCGCGCTGGATGATACCGGCCAGTTCCTCTTGAGCACGGCGCTCCTTGCGAAAAAGATGTTCCAGATGGGTGTACAAATCACCCCACAGGCCGGAGCTATCCGGTGGCTCAGTGTGTTCTTTTTGAGTTAGCCAGGAATACAGCTCAAATAATTGACGCAGATGCCAGACGATGTAGCCGGCCAGCGCGATCACCACCGGCCATAAGGTGTCTAGAGAAACGGCCGCCAGCGCTGCAATCCCTGAAAGAATCAGGATGCGGTTAACTTCACTGGCCAGTCTCGACTTCATGCTGCGTACCTCAGTCGTGAGCGATCAGTATAAGGGTGTTGCGATCAGGAGGCGACGGCAGTCTTGGTAGAAAACCGGTAGCCGGTGCCTCGCACAGTCTGAATAAAACGATCGAAGTTATGCGGCTCCAGTGCCTTGCGCAGACGCCGAATATGCACGTCGATGGTGCGGTCTTCCACGTAGACATTTCCACCCCACACTTGGTCGAGCAGCTGGGTGCGCGAGTAGGCGCGCTCCTGATGGGTCATAAAGAACTCCAGCAGGCGATATTCGGTGGGCCCCATGTCCACTGGCACATCATTAGCGGAAATGCGGTGGCTAACCGGGTCGAGGCACAGCCCCTCAACTTCGATGGCTTTATCCGTGGCACCAGCGCTGCTGCGACGCAAAACCGCCTTGATGCGTGAGATCAGTTCGCGGGTAGAAAAAGGCTTGGTGATGTAATCATCCGCGCCGACTTCGAGGCCCTGAATCTTGTTATCTTCTTCGCTCTTGGCGGTGAGCATGATGATCGGCACCTCGCTGGTGGTGTCATCACGCTTCAGACGCCGCGCCAGCTCGATGCCGCTGATCGACGGCAGCATCCAGTCAAGCAGCACCAGGTCTGGTCGCTGGTCGACAATAATTTCGTGGCCCCGTTGGGCATTGTCGGCTTCGAGTACATCAAAGTCCGCCAGCTCAAGGGCGACTGCCACCATTTCCCTGATGGCCGGTTCGTCATCAATAATCAGGATTCTGTGCTTGGCCATGTCCATTACTTCTCGCTATGTGTATGGAGGCCTATTTGATTGCGTTTACATGACAGGGTTATGACAGATAGTCCCCCAGCAGGCCGATAAATACTACTAACCCCACCCACTGGTTGTTGAGAAAGGCCTGAAAGCAGCCGTCACGGCTGCTTTCTCGCATCAACCAGTGTTGGTAAATAAACAGGCCGGCGGCGATGGCTAGTCCGGCCAGCCAGAACGCACCGAAGCCAAGTTGCCGCCCCAACAGCCACAGGGCGAATAACGTCATGGCCTGCAGGGCGCCGATCATCAGTTTATCCATCTCGCCAAACAGGATGGCGGTACTTTTAACGCCGATCTTCAGGTCGTCGTCCCGGTCGACCATGGCGTACTCCGTATCGTAGGCCACAGTCCATAGCAGGTTAGCGGTGTATAGCAGCCAGGCGATGGCGGGCACGCTGTTGGTTTCGGCGGCAAATGCCATCGGAATGGCCCAGGAAAATGCTGCCCCGAGCACCACCTGTGGCAGATGGGTATAGCGCTTCATAAACGGATACAGCACCGCCAGCGCCAGGGCGCCAAACGATAGCAGAATGGTGAAAGTATTCAGGAACAGCACCAGCACAAAGGCGATGGCGCCAAGGGCGCAGAACAGCATCAGCGCCTGTTTGCCAGATAGCGCGCCGGTGGCCAGAGGCCGTCCTTCGGTACGTTTCACCTGACCGTCGATATTGCGGTCGGCGAAGTCGTTGATTACGCAGCCGGCGGCTCGCATGACGATGACGCCGAGGGTAAAGATGATTACCGTGGCTACGCTGGGCGAGCCCTGACCGGCAATCCACACCGCCCACAGGGTTGGCCACAGCAGCAGCAGGGTGCCCACCGGCCGGTCCAGCCGCATCAGCTGGATCCATGGCCACAGTTGCGGGTAACGGGCTTGGACAAAGCTCAGCATGGTTGCCTCAGTGGTTCAGAATGCGTTGGTTGATGGTCTGTAGCCAGGCTGCTTCGTTCCACAGGCCATCGCCGTGGGGGCGAGCTTGCACGGCGGGGCAGATGCTGGTGACACCGCGTTCCAGAGCCTGTTCAACGGCGAACTCGCAGACCTCCCGGACCCAGCCCCAGTCCGCATTGCGCTCGCTGGCAAGCTGGACAAAGCCGGCGCCGATGGCCGGATTGATACGCCGTACCCGGGAAAAGTCATGCAGGGTGCGAATACGTTCATCAAGGTGGCGCTGCCACTGCTCGCGGCCCCGATGCCAGGCCATGGCGGCAACCCGGTTCTGCAGGCCGGCGGCTATTGATGGCGCTGCGGCTTTGAGCAGGCCGCCGCTGGCCAGAGTAAAGGTTGGGTCGTCGTTGAGCCACAGGTGGCTGTCGACAAAATCCAGCTCGGAAGTGTCCAGTGCGCGCAGGTGCTTCTCGCTGGCGGCGCCCGTAGAAACGCCAAACGCCACCGAGGGAAACAGGGCGCGCAGGCTGCGTGGTACGTCCAGCAGATACTGTTCAGCGCGTTGCTCGGTACCGCGGGACCAGATCCCCAGTCGGGCCAGACGATTGGCCGGATGGCTGCCGAAAATATGACGGCTGGCCCCGTAGGCCGCTGGCGGCAGCGGAAAATGCTGACAGAAGTCCACCGCCACCACGGTATCCAGCAAGCCCTCGCGCTTGAGAAGGTCGAGGGTTTGTGACCAGACATCGATAAAGTCCTGGGGGCGGCGGATAAAGCTGCGTCTTGATTGTCGGTCTGGCAGGAAGCGGCTGCCCAGCCAGAGGCGCAGGTTGCGGCTACGGGCCTGGCGGGCCAGCTCAATCAGGCTGCGGCGGGGGTGGACCTGCACCGCCGCCCGTTGTGGCGGCAGTACGTCAAAGCGGTCCAGCACCACGCCATCGGAGCGGGCGGCGATAAGGTGCGGGAAGGCATCAATGCGCAGGGCGTTGTAGCCTCGTTCCACAAGGCCGTCCAGACAGGCGGGTAGCTGCCTGTACTCTCCCTGACGGGCGTCATTGCGGGTCAGCCAGCTGTGATCCCAGCTAGCCAGTGCAAGACGCGGTAATCCAATGCCGGACATTCAGCCAGCCCCTTAAGAACTGCACAACAGAGTCCGGCAGCATACCTGTTTCTGTGAACGCCTCAATGGTTGCATAGCCGTCCGGCGGGCCAAAAAGCACTTTAGCCCGTCCGGGTTGTCTTAAAGCCCCGACATGGGTTTATGATTCCCCTATGAAAAGACTTGTCCTGTTTACATGGTTGTTCAGCGCTCTGGCTTATGGCGGGGAGACCCTGCCGGATCAGGCGCGTCTGAGTGACGAGGAGAAGGATCAGGACACCCAGCAGCGCTTTGCTGCGCCAGTGATGGCGGCAGAGGAGCTGGAACAGCTTTATCTGCAAAGCCCGGTGGAAATTGGCGAGTCCACCGCTCGAGCCATGCGCTCGGTGCAGGGCGAGTCGCTGTATTCCGATAGTGATGCCCAGTTTCAGGAGCGTCAGCGTACTGAAACCCGCGTCGCGCCGCCCAGCGAGCTAACGCCACCCCCGCCGGTACCGGCAACGCTACCCGCAGGTGTGCCGATCCGTCAGCTGTAATCCGGTTAAACCCTCACAGACAGCGAGCAAAGCTGTTGGCCAGATTGTCCAGTAGTGCGCTGTAGCCCACCTTTCCCAGATCACGGCCCAGCGGATCCGTTTCAACGATCCGGCACTGACCCGTGCATAGCCGTTCCAGTAGAGCCCGGCGTGACTCCGGCTCGGCCATCACGCAGCGGATGCCTTGCTGCTCAATCTGCTTCACCAGTGCGATAAAGCGCCGGCTGCCCGGCGACAGCTCCGTGCTGGCGCTAATCGGTGTCACCTGCTGCAGGTCGAAGCTTTCGGCGAAATAGCCCCAGGCATCGTGGTGGCTGATATAGGGACGCTCCGACACGGGCGCCAACTGTGCCTGTATGGCTTGTCGTTGGGCTACCAGGCGGGCTGCAAACTGGCTGACAGCATGGCTGACCGTTTCACGTGCTAGTCCCAGCTTATCGGCCTGGGCAGGCAGCGCCCGGGCCAGTTGCAGCATATTGTCTGGCGACAACCACAGGTGCGGATCGAGGGGGCCGTGATTATGGTCCTCGTGGTTGTGGTCGTGGTGTTCGCCATGATCTTCTTCCATGGCCACCATCTCGCGCTGATAAATACCCTCCAATGAAAGCATGGCCAGCTCGTCTCCCTGGGTGCGAGCCATGAGCTTGGCCAGCGATGGCTCCGCATCCTCGCCGAGCCAGACAATCAGGTCCGCCTGCTGCACTTTGCGCGCCTGACTGGGGGTAAAGGAGGAGTCGTGCGGCGTTTGCGAGGGCAGTAGAAAGGTGTCCACCGTGACCGTCTCGCCCAGCACCTCGCGTAATAACATGGCCAGCGGCTCGATGCTGGCCAGCACCCGCGGCCTGGCCTCGGCGCCCAGCGCCGACAAAGGACTGATCAGCAGCAAAACAAAGACAAGCAAAGTGCGCACAATGGCTCCTCGGTGATGCGGCCCGGTACAGGCAAGGCCGGGTAGTTTATCATCAGCGCCTGATGAAGGAGGGGTAATGACTGAGCCACTGATCGACCTGCAGCGAATCTGCCTGGAACGGGATGGCCAGACCATTCTCGACCAGGTGGATATGCAATTGGTGCCTGGCCGGATCACCACTCTGATCGGCCCGAACGGCGCTGGTAAAACCTGTCTGGCGCGGATCGCACTGGGGCTGATGCAGCCAAGTAGCGGAAGCATGCATCGTCGTCCCGGCGTGCGCATTGGTTATATGCCGCAGAAGCTACGCATTGATGAAAGCTTGCCGCTGACCGTAGACCGGTTTCTGTGGCTGGCCCAGCCCGGCCATGAAGACGATCGCATTGCTGCGTTGAAACGTACTGGCGTGGCCCATGTGCGTGACCGCGCTGTGCAAAAACTTTCCGGCGGCGAGCTGCAGCGCGTACTGCTGGCGCGGGCTATTTTGCGCAAACCGGATCTGTTGGTGCTGGATGAACCGGCACAGGGCGTCGATGTGGTGGGCCAGAATGCCTTGTACGGATTGCTCGCTGATGTGCGCGATGAACTTGGCTGCGGCATTTTGTTGATCTCTCACGATTTGCATCTGGTGATGGCGGCCACCGATCAGGTGGTATGCCTGCAGCAGCATGTCTGCTGCCACGGCACGCCGGAAGCGGTGCGACTGGACCCGGCATACCTTGCCCTGTTTGCCGGCCAGCACGTGCCGGCGGATAACCTTGCCGTGTATACCCACGATCACGACCACGACCATGATCTGCACGGTAATGTGCATAGCTGCAGCAATCCGCAGCATCATCATTCTCATGACCACGCGCACGACCATTCCCATGAACATCAGGACGGGCATAAACATGATTGAGTTGTTATTGCCGCCCCTGTTTGCTGGCCTTGCCGTGGCCCTGGTGGCTGGGCCTATGGGTGCCTTCGTGGTGTGGCGGCGTATGGCATTTTTTGGTGACACGCTGGCTCACGGCGCATTGCTCGGGGCTGCTTTTGGTATTGCTGTCGGCATCAGTTTGTATCCCGCCGTGGTGCTGGTATGTCTGGCCATGGCGTTAGTGCTGGTAGCGATGCAGCAACAGCGTCATCTGGCCAACGATACTTTGCTTGGCATGGTGTCCCACACCACGTTGGCACTCGGTATTGTTGCGGTGAGTTTGCAGCCCGGTGTACGGGTGGATCTGTTCGCATTTTTGTTCGGTGATCTGCTTGCAGTTAACTGGCAGGACGTCGTCTGGCTGGCTGGTGGTGCGGCATTGATTTTGTCACTGATGATGTTTAACTGGCGCAATCTGTTAAGCCTTACTGTTGATGAAGACATGGCGCGTGTTGAAGGCGTGCCAGTGGTGGCAACACGTATTCTGTTGATGTTGTTATTGGCGCTGCTGATCGCCGGAGCGATTCGTACGGTGGGGGTGTTGTTGATCACCTCGCTGTTGGTGATGCCGGCCGCCAGTGCACGACGACTGGCTAAAACGCCTGAGCAAATGGCTGCGATTGCGGCAGTGCTCGGAGTGATTGCAGTAGTTGGTGGGCTGGCGTTGAGCTGGCAGGCGGATACGCCGGTGGGGCCGTCTATTGTGCTGGCGGCGGCCGGGGTGTTTTTGGCAACGTTGGTAAAGCCGGCCCGCGGTTAAGTACAGCAGGTTTTAGCTTTTCATTGCCTTGGCATGATGGGCGATATGCTCGCCAATAAAACTGGCGATAAAGTAATAGCTGTGGTCATAGCCCGGTTGCATACGTAATGTCAGCGGGTGACTGGCTCTATCGCAGGCCTGCTGCAACAACTCCGGTTTCAGCTGGTTAGCAAGAAAGTCATCCGCATCGCCCTGATCCACTAATAGCGGCAAGCGTTCCTGCGCCGATGCGATCAATGCGCAAGTATCCCATGCCAACCACTGCGTTCGATCATCGCCGAGATAAGCAGTGAACGCTTTCTCTCCCCAGGGCACCTGGCTCGGCGCCACGATCGGTGAAAAAGCGGAGACGCTGTAATAGCGACCGGGATTTTTCAGGGCAATCATCAAGGCGCCATGGCCGCCCATGGAATGGCCGGAAATAGAACGCGCTGAAGTTACCGGAAAGTTCGCTTCAACTAATCCGGGCAGCTCATCAACAACGTAGTCGTACATGCGAAAATGCGGCGCCCAGGGTGATTGGGTGGCGTTGATATAAAAACCAGCACCCTGGCCGAGATCGTAACCGCCATCGTTGGCAATATGGTCACCACGGGGACTGCTATCCGGCGCGATAATCACCACGCCATGTTCCGCGGCATAACGCTGGGCGCCGGCCTTGGTGATAAAGTTTTGTTCATTGCAGGTCAGTCCCGACAGCCAGTACAGGGTGGGGCATTTTCCGTTCTGTGCCTGTGGTGGTAGATAAACAGCAAAACGCATGATGCAACCAAGCGTTGCAGAATCGTGCTGCCAAACCTGCTGACGGCCGCCGAAGCAGGCGTGATCTTCTATCTTTTCCATTACCGCTACTGCCTCAGAAATGAATTACAGTACGAATCGACTTGCCTTCATGCATTAAATCGAACGCTTTGTTGATGTCTTCCAGTTCCATGGTATGGGTTACAAAGGGATCCAGCTGGATTTCGCCGCGCATGGATTGCTCGACCATTCCTGGCAACTGGCTGCGA
This sequence comes from Alcanivoracaceae bacterium, assembly GCA_029210325.1. GTDB lineage: Bacteria > Pseudomonadota > Gammaproteobacteria > Pseudomonadales > Alcanivoracaceae > PGZG01. The sequence continues at coordinate 411,327 of JARGPU010000001.1, forward strand.
CCTTTCACGCCACCGAATGCGGAGCCGCGCCAAACGCGACCGGTGACCAGCTGGAACGGCCGGGTGCTGATTTCCTGGCCGGCACCGGCGACACCAATAATGATACTTTCGCCCCAGCCCTTGTGGCAGCATTCCAGAGCGGCGCGCATCACATTTACATTGCCGATGCATTCAAAACTGAATTCCACCCCGCCATCGGTCATGTCGACGATGACTTCCTGAATTGGCTTGTCGTGATCTTTCGGATTAACGCAATCGGTGGCGCCCATCTGTGTTGCCAGCTCGAATTTTGCCGGGTTGGTATCAATGGCGATGATGCGCCCGGCTTTGGCTTGCTTGGCACCCTGCACCACAGCAAGGCCGATACCGCCCAGGCCGAACACGGCTACCGTGTCGCCTTGTTTTACTTTGGCGGTGTTATGCACCGCGCCAATGCCGGTGGTGACCCCGCAGCCGAGCAGACACACTTTTTCATGTGGCGCATCCGGATTGATCTTGGCCAGTGATACTTCCGCGACTACGGTGTATTCGCTGAAGGTGCTAGTGCCCATATAGTGATAGATCGGCTCGCCGTTGTAAGAGAAGCGGCTGGTGCCATCCGGCATCAGGCCCTTGCCCTGGGTGACGCGCACGGAGCTACACAGATTGGTCTTGCCGGATTTGCAGAATTTGCACTCGCCGCATTCAGCGGTGTACAGCGGAATCACGTGGTCGCCTGGTTTAACGCTGGTGACGCCTTCGCCCACTTCCATGACGATGCCTGCGCCTTCATGGCCAAGCACCGCCGGGAACACGCCTTCTGGATCATCGCCGCTCAGGGTAAAGGCATCGGTGTGGCAGACACCGGTGTGGGTGATTTTGACCAGCACTTCTCCCCTCTTCGGCGGCGCCACATCGATCTCAACGATTTCCAGTGGCTTGCCCGGTCCGAATGCGACGGCGGCGCGTGATTTCATGGTGTGGCTCCTGTGTCAGGCGTGAGCAATCAGCGATGCATTATCAACGGATCGCGGCAGATCGGTGTGAACGTGTGCAGATGCTTGCACCTGAGACGTTGTGGCGCAAGGGATAGGGCCCGTTCTAATAGCTGTTGAGCAGGCGGTGGTATCGGTAAGATGAGCAGTGGCGATAGGGGAGAACGCGCCAGTGATGAATGAGATGACCGGCCTGCATGAAGAGCGGCTGGATAAGGTATGCAGCACCCTGAAGGCCAGCGGTGCCCGGCGGGTGCTGGATCTCGGATGCGGTGCCGGTGCTTTGCTATATCGATTGTTGGCGGAGCCGCAGTTCGAGCGGGTGGTCGGCCTGGAGCAGTCACTGTTACGTCTGGGGGAGGCGCGACAGATGCTGGCGGGACATCTAAATGGGGATCGGCCGCGACTGCAGTTACTGGCCGGCTCCTACACCGAGCCAAATGATCTGCTGACTGGATTCGATGCGGCGGCGATGGTGGAAACCATTGAGCATGTGCCGCCGGCAATGTTGTCGTTGGTCGAGGATATTGTGTTTGGTCAGTATCGGCCGCAGGTTCTTTTTATGACCACACCAAATCGGGAGTACAACCCGCTGTTTAATATGGCGCCGAATGAAATGCGCGAGCCGGATCACAAGTTTGAATGGGATCGCATGAAGTTCCGTCGCTGGGCAAAGGGCGTGGCAGACCGGCAAGGCTATGAGGTGGTGTTCGGTGGCATCGGCGAGTATCACCCGGAAGCGGGCCAGCCTACGCAAACGGCCCTGTTCAGCCTGCAAGAGAAAATGATTGCCTGACAGAGATCAGATATCCACCCGACGGCGCAGGGCTTTGGTCTGGCCCTGCTTCTTTTTGCTGTCTACGCGCTTGGCCTGCGAGGACCTTGATGGTTTGGTGGCGCGGCGCGGCTTCTTTTCCACGGTAACCGAGCGGATCAATTCTGCAAGACGACTGCGGCCATCATCGCGGTTTTTAAGCTGGGTACGAAATTGCTGGGCCTTGATAACAATAACGCCGTCGTCGGTAATGCGGCCATCTTTCAATGCCAGCAACCGTTCTTTGTATAGCTCTGGCAATGACGATGCGTGAATATCAAAACGCAGGTGAACAGCGCTGGAGACCTTGTTGACGTTCTGGCCTCCAGCTCCTTGTGCGCGAATGGCCTCAAGCTGAATTTCGTTGTCCGGTACGGACAGGTTTGGTGTGATAACCAGTGCGGCAATCATTTTTTCTTTTTCGGCGCCAGATATTTCATCAGCGTCATAAACCACATCAGTTGAGATGCATCGCCTTCGATCTTGATCTTGCCTTCCTGCATGCCCTGCATAAAGGCCATCTGGTTTTTGCTAGCCTGCATCAGGGTATCTACTGCATAGGAAGCATCTTCAAAACTGAGCGTTACGGTGGGTGCGGGGTGCAGGCCGTGACGAGGGATAATGCGATCAGGTAAAAAGTGAAAAGAACGTGCCGGCGGACCAACGCGGGTACGCCATTGCATCACCATGTCCTTGCCGGCCAGCTTGCCGCGGAACTCTTCGTTACGCCATGCCAGCCAGCGCATTCTCCAGCCGAGAATAAGCAGAATCAGCCAAAACTTCATTTGTTGTCCTCAACAAAATTGCCCGGGAGCATAGCAGTTATACAGCAGAGGCTACGCCATCATGCTGCCCGAAGAAAGCGTAAGTGGAGCGCTACGGGCGCTCCTGATCGGTTCGCGCATTAGCCGAGTAGTGGCGGCAGTTCTTTGTTCAGTGCCTGTTTCTCACTGCAGGCGTCACCGGTGAGTGCATAGCCAAGCAGGGCGCCGTCATCACCGCGGAACAAACATTTGCTGTTCAGGCCTTCGCCTTCGCAGTGCCACTCGCCTTTGGCTTGTGGTGCTGGTGGGCAGACAACCGTCGGACAAGCCGGGGTTTTGATAGAAACCGGCATAACGCCATAGGTCACTGGGGTTGGCTCTCCGGTCAGGGTCTTTGCCAGCGATCGAGAGGAAGACATCAGCGGCAGGATATAGGGCAGCACCAAGCCTTCCACTTCGGCACAGTCGCCAAGCGCGTAGACATCAGCGGCGCTGGTTTGCAGCAGACGGTCGACAACGATGCCACGGTCAACGTTGATACCGGCTGTGGATGCCAGTGCAATACGAGGCCGCAGGCCGACCGCCTGCAGGACGATATCAGCCTGCACTTCGGCGCCGTCAGAAAGACCTACCAAGACGCCGTCGCCACTCTGATTACAGGTTTGAGCAAAGGGGCCGAAGTGGAATTTGACGCCGGCGGCTTCCAGTCCCTGTTGCACTGCCCGCGATGCCGGTTCCGGCAGAAGGGTTGGCAGGCAGCGACCCATCGGCTCTATTACTTCCACCTCGAAGCCGCCGGCAAGCAGGTCATTGGCAAACTCACAGCCAATCAGACCGCCACCGATAATCAGCACTTTCTTTTTGCCAGTCACGGCCTTACCGAAGCGAGCGTAATCCATCAGGTCGTTAATTGTGTAAACCTGATCCACGGCATCACCGGTCATCGGCGGGCGGAATACATCAGCGCCCAGTGCCAGCACCAGCTTGCTGTAACCGATCTTTTCTGCACCGACTTCCACCTGCTTGGCCGCCGTATCAATCGCCGTGACGCTAACGCCCGTACGGATGGTCACATCCAGCTGGGCGGAGGTCTGCTCGGCGCTGGCCATGGCCAGTGCATCAGCGTCCTTCTGTTTGGCAAAGCCATTGGACAGCATCGGCTTGGAGTAATTACGGCCGTCGTCGCTGGTAAGCATGATCACCGGGGTGGTCTTGTCCAGCTTGCGCAGTTCTTTGATCAGGTTAAAGCCGGCCAGGCCGGTACCAATGACAATAATCGGTTGCATGATGGATCCCCGGTGCAGGAAAAGCAGATCGCGGACGAAAGAAGGGGCGCCTTGCGCCCCGTCTCACTGGTCCTTAGATTTCGACCATCTCGAAGTCGTCCTTGGAGACGCCGCAGTCCGGGCAGACCCAGTCTTCCGGTACGTCTTCCCAGGCAGTGCCCGGGGCAATGCCTTCTTCTGGCAGGCCTTCTGCCTCGTCATAGATAAAGCCGCAGACCACACATTCCCACTTTCTCATGTTCTACCTCTCAGGCTTGGCGCGCGGCTGATGCTGACATCGGCCGGTGGAATCTTCAGGGCTGGCTAACCTAGCCATGCGGGCGACAAAAATCAATGACAGCAGGGCATTTTGCCGGTGATTCCGGTGTTTCTTAAGGTCTCCGTGGATTGCCAAGTACGGGGGCATTGCGCATAGTGCCGGCGCTGCTTGATGGAGATAACGTGAAAACTGCCAGCCCTTCGCCGTTTCTTGATGCCGAGCTGATCTGGCAGCCGCTGGCCTGTGTGCGGCCGCCGCCCCAGCTGCGCAGCTGGCTGGCGGAGCGTGGTTCACTGACGCGCCGGTTGCAAAGCTATGGCCAGTTCAGCGTCGAGCCGCTGTATCAAAGGATTACTCGGCCCACGGCGGTGGAAGCCATGCTGCTGGGTCTGCCCATGGGGCGCTGGGCGCTGATTCGCGAGGTGCTATTGCGGGTTGACGGGCAGCCGGTGGTGTTCGCCCGCAGCGTGCTGCCGCTGCGATCGATCAGCGGGGCTAATCGGGTGTTGGGTCATCTGGCGCGTCGCTCTCTGGGTGCCGAGTTGTTCAAGCTGCCTCGCGCCACCCGGCGGGCGGTATGGGCGGCTCCGGTGCCGCCGTCGCGCTTGCCGGAGCCGGTTGGCGAGCCTTGCTGGGGGCGTCAGTCCTTGTTTATCAAACGTGCCAAGCCGCTGCTGGTGGCCGAGGTATTCCTGCCGGGATTGCCCCGGCAGGCATGAGTCTAGCCAGACAACGCCTGCCGCCGCAGCCGGTAAAGGCGGGCGAATTCCTCCGGGTCCTTGCTGCCCTGGCCCTCGATGGCGCTTTGCTGCTGGCCGGCAAGTCGCGACAGCCAGAAGCGCAGGGCGGCAATGGTGAGTGCCTCCGGGAGTAACTCCAGTTCCTCAGAAGTGAGTGTTCGCACACTTTTATAGCCATGAAGCATTGCCTGCTGGTGTTCTGGTAATGGTTTTCCCTGGATATCGACACACCAGTCGTTGATGGCCACGGCCAGATCATAGACCGGGTGATCATGGCAGGCATTGTAGAAATCGAGCAGCCCGGTTAGTTGGTCATTCTCAAACAGGGCGTTGTCGCGGAACAGGTCTGCGTGGATTAGCACTCGCGGGCCGCCGGTGTTTAGCCAGTGATCAATATGCTCTCTGGCGAGGCTCTTTTCCTCTCCTTCTTCCAGTTCATTCAGGCGTGCAGCAAGCAGGCTGCGCTCATCTCCCTGGGGTGCCGGGTTGCTGATCTGGATGCCGTGCAGTTGCGCCAGCGCGGCACCTATTTGCCGGCAATGCCGTGGCTCAGGCTGGTCGAGATGGTGGCCCGGCAGGCGCGGCACCAGCATGGCCGGTTTGCCGGCCAGGCTGAATACTGTGCCGCGCGGGTGGGGCAGTGGGCAGGGCACCGGCAATCCGGCGGCGGCTGCACCGGACAGCAGCTTCGCATACCAGGGCAGGGCCGTGGCTGGCAGTTGCTCGAACAGGGTCAGCACCACATCGGCGCGCTTGCCAGCGCTGTTGTTGGCGTCAATCAGGTAGTTGCTGTTCTCGATTCCGGCACTGGCTGGGCGAAAGGCGAGCAGCTGCAACCCTGCCTCTTCCAGCAGCTCAGACAGCTCGGTTTCGGTGATCAGAGTAAATACGCTCATGGCCAGCAGTCTAACAGGTCGCCCGGCCTTTCCTCAGCCGCACTCTGGCGTATACTTGCCCACTGGCGCGGAACTGCAGGTCGCCCATGGCGGCTAGAAAAACAACAATAAGGAGTCATCATGAGGGGTTACCACATTTTTCCGGTGCTGCTGGTCGGGCTGTGCTCGGCGGCCACTGCCGAGATTGCCGTATACCGTGATGCACCGAACTCCTATGTCGCTACCAATATCATGATGACCAACGTGCAAGGCGGTCAGATCGATCAGAATCAGGGTGGTTTCAGTGTCCGCATGGGCGGCATGGTGGATGAGAATTTCGGTGCCGAAGTGCGCCTTGCTCGCGGCTTGTGGCACGAAACCCAACGTCTGCCGGGAGCGCTACGGCTACAGGTTGATGTTGATCATATTGCCGGTGTTTATGCCGTTGGCCGTTTGCCTTTTGATGTGCCGCTGGTGGAGTTGCCGCTGGTCGACCGGCTGTTTGTTCATGCGCTTGCCGGGGTTGCTGATGTGCAGTTGAGGGCGGAGCGGGATATCTGCATCGGCGGTTGTGGCGGTACCACGGTGACGCGAGAATCGAATCTGGATTTTTCCTGGGGCGTGGGTATCGGTGCAGAGCTTAAATTGCCAAAAGTGGAACTGCCGGTGCTGAGCATGCCGCGACGTGTCGGTTTGTCGTTGGAATATATGAATTACCCAGGTTGGCAAGATGTCGACGTCACCGGTATTGAGGCCGGTGTGATGGTGTTTTTCTAGGCATGTCTTTACGCAGTCGGGTTGAGCGACTTGCTCTTGCCAGCTTGTTGAAGCTGCCGGCACCTTTGTGTGGTGCCGCTTCTTCGGTGATGGAGCCGGAGGTGCGTGCCGGTCTGGATGGGCGCTTGCGCTTGTTGCTTTCTGCCAGTCGCCTGCGCCCGGAGCTGGACAGCCTGACACCGGCTCAGGCGCGTCGTCAGTACGACGAGTTATTCGCCTTGATGGACGTGCCCAGAGAGGCCGTGGGCAAGAGCGAAGATCTGGATTTTGCTGGCAATGGCGGGGATGTCACCGTGCGGGTCTACTGGCCCGAGGGGCACACCGACGCATTGCGTCCCGGCGTACTGTTCTTTCACGGTGGCGGCCATGTGATCGGCTCGGTTAACGGTTACGATCACCTGTGCCGGTTCCTGTGTAATCGTCTTGGCGCGGTATTCGCCAGTGTTGAATACCGTTGCGGCCCTGAGTACAAGTTTCCCACCGCGGCGGAAGATTCAATTGCCGCCTGGCAGTGGTTCCGTGCCCAGGCTCCGTCGTTGGGTGCAGATCCGACTCGATTGGGGGTAATGGGAGACAGCGCCGGAGGTAATCTGGCTGCCGTGGTTTGTCAGCAAGCGCTGGCTCGCACCCTGCCCTTGCCGGCCGCCCAGTGCCTGATTTATCCGACGGTAGATGGCCGCATGATTGATGAGTCGGTGAGCCGCTATGCCGAGCATCTTGGCCTGACGCGCAGCCTGATTCACTGGTTTCGTGATCATTACTACCGCACCTTGCAGGATGCTCAGAATCCACTTGCTTCGCCGTTGCTGGCGGCTAGCGTTGAGCATTTGCCGGCGGCTCTGGTTGCGGTGGCGCGTGACCCATTGCGCGATCAGGGGTTGGCCTACGCCCAGCGTTTGCGTCATGCCGGTGTGAACGTTACCGAGTTGGACTACGATCACTTGATTCACGGTTTTATCGGCATGGGCGGAGTGCTGCCGGAAGCGCGGCGCGCCCTGCTTGAAATCTGCCACACCTTCGGCAAGATGCTCTGATCCCCTAACAGGAAACCTTGATGCCTGAGCAAAAGCCCGTCGTCCTGATTGACGGCTCGTCCTATCTATATCGCGCTTTCCATGCGCTGCCCCCTCTGACCACCTCCACGGGTCAGCCCACCGGTGCGGTGCGTGGTGTGGCGAATATGTTGCGCCGAATGATGAAGGATTATCAGCCCGACTATGTGGCTGTGATCTTTGACGCCAAGGGCAAAACTTTCCGCGATGAAATGTTCGAGCAATACAAAGCCAACCGACCTCCAATGCCGGACGATCTACGCGCCCAGGTGGAGCCACTGCACACATTGATCCGAGCCATGGGCCTGCCTCTTATCGTTGAAGATGGCGTAGAGGCCGATGATGTGATTGGCACTTTTTCCCGTCGCCTTGCTGCTGAAGGCAGATCAGTGATTATCTCCACCGGCGACAAGGACATGGCTCAGCTGGTGGACGAGCATGTCACCCTGGTTAACACCATGACTGACACGGTAATGGACCCGGATGGCGTGGTGAAAAAGTTCGGCATTCCGCCATCGCTGATTATCGACTATCTGGCGCTGATGGGTGACAAGGTCGATAACATTCCCGGCGTGCCAGGTGTTGGTGGGAAAACCGCACTGGCGCTGATACAAGGCCTGGGCTCGCTGGAAAACATCTACGCCAATCTGGATAAGGTGGCCGAGCTGGATTTCCGTGGCGCCAGGAAAATGCCAGAGAAACTGGCGGAGCATCGTGATATGGCATTTATGTCCTATCAGCTCGCTACCATCAAAACGGATTGTGAATTAAAAGAGTCTCTGGAAGATCTGCGCCCGGCGGAGCCAGACCGGGAAGCGTTGGAGCGGTTATTTCAGGAACTGGAATTCAAAAGCTGGTTAAACGAAGTGCCGGGAAGCGATTCTGGCAAAGCACGGCCGGCCACGGTGCCGCCAGTCAGCGCTGCGCCCGCCGTCGCCGAGCTGCAACTTTCCCATCAGGGCTATGAGACTATCGTGACGCTGGCGGATCTGCAGCGCTGGATCGGCGCGCTACAGAAAGCAGATGTCTTTGCTTTTGATACGGAAACCACCAGCCTGAATTATATGGATGCTGAGTTGGTCGGAGTTTCCTTTGCTATCGAAGCGGGCGTGGCCGCCTATGTACCGGTGGCACATGATTATCCCGGCGCGCCTGATCAACTTGATCGTGATCAGGTTCTGGCGCTGCTCAAACCGCTATTGGAAAGCGACCAGCATCGCAAGATCGGCCAGAACCTGAAATACGATATGAACGTGCTGGCCAACTACGACATCGCGCTGCGTGGTGTTGAGTACGACACCATGCTGGAATCCTATGTGCTCGACTCAGTTGCCACACGCCATGACATGGATTCGCTGGCGCTGAAATACCTTGGCCATAAAAACATTGCCTTTGCAGAGATCGCCGGCAAGGGTAGCAAGCAGCTCACCTTCAACCAGGTGGGGCTTGAAGAGGCAGCACGCTATGCGGCCGAAGACGCTGACGTCACCCTGCAGCTACATCAGGCGCTATGGCCAAAGCTGGAGAAAGTGCCATCTTTGGCGAAGGTATTCCGAGAGATTGATATGCCGTTGGTGCCGGTGCTGTCGCATATCGAACGTAATGGCTGTCAGCTGGATGCGGATATGTTACGCCGGCAGAGTAATGAGTTGGCCAAGAAAATGATTGAGCTGGAGCAGAAGGCCTGGGATGTTGCCGGGCAACAGTTCAATCTCAGCTCGCCCAAGCAGCTCGGTGAAATTCTGTACGGCAAGCTTGGTATTCCGGTAGTAAAGAAAACTCCCAAGGGCCAGCCCTCCACCGCTGAGGCAGTGCTGGAAGAGTTGGCACTGGACTACGAGCTGCCGCAAGTGATCATGGATTACCGTAGCGTCAGCAAATTAAAAAGCACCTATACCGACAAGCTGCCGGAAATGATCAGCCGGCGAAGCGGTCGTCTGCATACGTCCTATCATCAGGCGGTGGCCGCTACCGGACGTCTCTCCTCCAGCGACCCTAATTTGCAGAATATTCCGGTGCGCTCTGAAGAGGGGCGACGTATTCGTCAGGCTTTTGTTGCGCCACCGGGCCGCAAGCTGGTTGCGGCGGATTACTCACAGATTGAGCTGCGCATCATGGCCCATCTGTCCGGTGACGCTGGTCTGCTCGATGCTTTCGCCAAAGGGTGGGATATTCACCGCGCTACCGCTGCCGAAGTTGCCGGTAAGAAAGTAGATGAGGTAACCGATCTTGAGCGGCGAAACGCCAAGGCGATCAACTTCGGTCTAATCTATGGCATGAGTGCCTTTGGCCTCGCCAAACAGTTGGGCATTGGCCGTCAGGAGGCCCAGCAGTACGTTGATAGTTATTTTGAAAAGTACCCAGGGGTGAAGCGCTATATGGAGCGCACCCGCGCGGAAGCCGCCGACAATGGCTACGTCGAGACCCTGTTTGGCCGGCGCCTGTATCTGCCGGATATTCAGTCACGCAATGCCAATATTCGCCAGGGAGCGGAGCGCACTGCGATTAATGCGCCGATGCAGGGCACCGCAGCGGATATCATTAAACTGGCCATGATTGATGTGGATCGCTGGCTGCAGCAAAGCGGCATTGATGCGCTGATGATTATGCAGGTACACGACGAACTGGTATTTGAAGTGGCGCAGGCGGACGTTGATGTGTTGGTGAGGGAAGTTTCTGCGCGTATGACAGCGGCAGTAAAACTGGATGTCCCCCTGGTGGTGGATCCCGGAGTTGGCAACAACTGGGATGAGGCGCACTGACAGACTTGCCTGAGGGCGGAGCCCGGCGCATTATCGATAGCACAAGACAATAACAATGTGGAGTAATCATGTCGGGATCGTCAGAGCTTTCCCCGGAAATTCTTGAAGAGCTCCATGTGCTGTTGCAGTTCAACCCGGACTGTAGCCAGCAAGGCATCAAGGTGCATCATCATACCGCCACGCCCGAAACCGTTGCCGCCGCTGGCCGGTTGCATGCCAAGGGTTTGATCACCCAGGATGATGGCGGTTATCTGACCAGCCTTGGTCATAGCGCTATTGAACATGCTCGTGCCCTGTTGCTGATTATGCAGCCCCGTCTGCATTGACGGGGATTTTCTGATTTATCTGTTTTATTGAGGTTGTCATGTCTGTCCAGTTTCCTGCCGTTGATCCCGATGGCCTGCTCGAATATTCCGTTGTTTTCACCGATCGATCCCTGAACCATATGTCGCAGCTTTTTCAGGGTGTGATGCGTGATATTCATGCCACCCTGCGCCAGGTCTATGGAGCGCATGAAGTGGTGGTAGTGCCGGGAGGCGGCAGTTTCGGTATGGAAGCGGTGGCGCGGCAATTTGCCGGCGGACAAAAGTGTCTGATAATTCGTAACGGCTGGTTCAGCTACCGCTGGACGCAGATTTTCGAGATGGGGAATATTCCCTCAGCGGAGCTGGTGTTGAAGGCACGGCCGATTGAGCCGGGCGAAACAGCAGCATGGGCGCCGCCGCCGTTGGCCGAGGTGTTGGAAAGTATCCGCAGCGAGAAGCCAGCGCTGGTGTTTGCACCGCATGTGGAAACTTCCTCGGGAATTATTCTGCCGCCGGACTATCTGCAAGCTGTAGCTGCAGCGGTGCACGAAGTTGGCGGTCTGTTTGTGCTGGACTGTGTCGCCTCCGGTGCTGTCTGGGTGGATATGAAGGCTAGCGGCGTTGATGTGCTGATCAGCGCCCCGCAGAAAGGCTGGAGTGCTTCGCCCTGCGCCGCGCTGATCATGCTTAGCGAAAAGGCGGTTGAGGTTATGCAGGCGCGCACCAGCAGCAGCTTTGCTTGTGACCTGAAGAAGTGGCATCAGATCATGCAAGCCTACATTAACGGTGGCCATGCCTACCACGCCACCATGCCCACGGATTCGTTGGTTTGTTTTCGTGACGCCATGCTGGAAACCCGGAAGATTGGTTTTGACCAGCTTAAAGAGCGGCAATGGGAACTGGGACGGCGAGTGAGAGCGTTACTTGCGGAAAACGGATTTGCCAGTGTGGCGGCGCCGGAGTTTGCTGCGCCAGGTGTGGTTGTCAGCTATACCAGTGACGATATGATTCATAACGGCCGCAAGTTTGTCGAACAGGGGCTGCAGACTGCGGCGGGTGTGCCGCTAATGTGTGATGAGCCGGCAAGCTTCAAAACTTTCCGTATTGGTTTGTTCGGCCTGGATAAGCTCAACGATATCGACCTGGCAGTGGCTAATCTTGGCAAAGCGATCGCCGAAATCAATGGTTGATAAAAACGATCAATAAGCTGCCACCTTTGGTTGTGGCTTATTGATCGCGTCGATCCTCATGCTGTCGTCGCTCGTTAAACTCCGCTGGAGACTCCAGCGAGTGATTGTCAGTATCGTAACGTCCCTTCAGGTCGTCTCGCAGAATGCGGCCCCATAAAGGCACGCCAACAAAGTATCCGGCCCGGCCAATCATATGTGCAGCCACCGGTGCGGTGAGCATAATGAAGGCGATGATTGCCAGCACTCGCGCCCACACTTCAGCACTCCCGAAAAATACCGCGGCGGCCAGCATGATCAGTCCGGAACCGAGAGCGCCCGCCTTGGTGGTGGCATGCATACGCATCAGCAGATCCGGCATGCGTACGGCGCCCAGTGCGGCAAGCATCATCAGCAATGAGCCCGCCATCAGAAGCAGGGCAGCGATCCATTCAGTCATCGGCGTGCATCCCCCGCTTTTCCAGAAACCGGGCAAAGCCGACGGCGGCAAGAAACGCCGTCAGCGCCAGCACCATTGCCACATCGAGAAAGGCAAAGCGCTGCGATGCGATGGCGTGCACGCCGATAAAGCCCACTGTCAGGGAGGCCATCAACTCCAGGGCAACGACCCGATCGGGCAGGCTGGGGCCGCGCAAAAGGCGCACAAAACTCAGTAGCAATGACAGGCTGAGAATGGCAAAAGAAAGCCAGATAACGATTTCCAGCATGGTGCCTCCTAGCGCAACAGTTCCAGAACCCGCGCCTCAAATTGTTTGATCTGGGCTCGGGTTTCTTCCAGATCATCCAGATACATGACATGCAAATAGAGGCAGCGCCGATCAGTGGATACATCCAGGCTCAGCGTGCCCGGAGTCAGCGAGATAAGGTTGGCGACCAGGGCTATTTCGCCCTCCGTTCTGGCATCCAATGGCACCGCAATGACCGCCGGCTTCATGTAATGGGTGGGCGTAACCACGTCCCATGCCACTCGCAGATTGGAGCGAACCAGCTCCTTGGCAAAATAGCAGGCGAACATAAATATCTTTGGCACCCGGCGGACGTAGGCGGAAAATACCGGCACTTCACGCAGGGTCAGGCCAAGAATGATGTAGCCAAGAACAAAACCGGTGAACAGGCCAGCACCACTGATGTTGCCGGATACGGCTACCCATATCAGTGCCAGCAAGATATTCCAGGCAAAGCCGCCCATATCAGTTCACTCCCAAAACAGACTGGATATAAGCCTGACTATCGAGTAACTGCGATGCAGTATGTTCGGCCAGCTTATACACAGGCTCGGCAGCAACGCCGATAAGTACCGTCATAGTAGACAGCGCAACAATAGTGATTACCATCAGGCTGGTGCCACCACGTTGTTGCGCTGGCGCCGCAGCACCTTCAGGCAGTTCCTTCCAGAATACCTCGGCCCAGATCTTGGTCATTGAGTAAAGTGTCAACAAACCAACCAGCAACGCCACGCCTACCAGCCACCATTGCTGAGCTTCGACGCCGGCCTTGATGACAATGAACTTTCCGAAGAAACCGGAAAGTGGCGGCAGGCCTGCCAGTGATAGAGCTGGAATTAAAAACAATACGCCGATCATCGGGTGGCTGCGCCAGACACCGCCGAGCTGTTTCAGGTCGTAGCTGCCCTGAAGTCGATATATCAGCCCGCTAATCAAAAACAGATTCGATTTAACAATGATGTGGTGAATGATGTAGAACACGCCGCCAATAATCGCCAGCGGCGTATATAAGGCAAGCCCCATCAGCATATAGCCAATCTGGCTGATGATGTGAAAAGAAAGAATGCGTCGGAATTCGAACTGGGCTGCCGCACCCAAGACACCTACCAGCATGGTGGCGCCGGCCATACCTAGCAGCAGGTCGCGGGTTAGCGAATCGCCCAGCGGGAATATCAGGGTGAATACCCGGAACAGGGCATACACGCCTACTTTAGTCAGCAGGCCGGCAAACAGGGAAGACACTGCCACTCGAGGCGTGTGATAGGACGCCGGCAACCAGAAGAACAGCGGGAAGGCACCGGCCTTAATACCGAACGCCATCAGGAACAGCATGGCAATCACCTGAACCATGGGGTTGTCCTGATGATCAGCAAGTTTGACGGCCAGATCTGCCATATTGAGCGTGCCAGTCAGTCCATACAGCAGGCCAATGGCTGACAGGAATATGGCGGAGGAGACCAGGTTCAAGGTGACATATTTAATCGCCCCTTCCATCTGTGCGCGTTCGCCACCAAGAATCAGTAGCGCAAAAGAAGCCACCAGCATGACTTCAAACCAGACGTACAGATTAAAAATATCGCCAGTTAGAAAAGCGCCGTTAACGCCGGCAAGCAGCAGGTGCATGAGCGGGTAGTAGCCGTAATGTTCGTGCTTCTTGCTAATGGTGGCGAGTGAATACACTGCCGTGGCCAGCCCGGTGATGCCGGTGAGCATCACCATGATGCTGCTGAGCAAATCCGCCACCAGCACGATGCCGAACGGTGCCGGCCAGTTGCCGGCATACATTACCTGAATGCCATCCGCATACACCGACAGCAGCAACCAGACAGAGGCAATCATCAGCGCGCCGGTGCCGAGCACGCTAATACCACGTTGCAATTGCCGCGAGCGCCACAGCACTAGCGAGAGTGCTCCGGAGATTAGCGGAATCAGAATTGGCAGAGTGGTTTGCAGGGCAACCGCACTGTTCATGTATCGGTGTCCTTCATCTGGTCCATATCGTCGGCCTTGACCACTTCGTAGGCGCGGTGGATCAGCACCACCGCGAAAGCCAGTACACCAAAACCAATCACGATGGCGGTCAGGATTAGCGCCTGAGCCAGGGGGTCGGCGACGATGCCATTCAATACCGTGTCAGAGCCTTCAGGAATCAGTGGTGGTGCATAACGGGTCAAGCCGCTGCTGGTAAAAATCAGCAGGTTGGCAGCATTGGACAGCAGCACCAGACCGATCACCAGTTTGACGATCGAGCGGCGTAGAATCAGATAGATCGCTGTGGCGTAAAGCACGCCAACCGCGGTGGCTAGCAAGGTGCTCATGCTTCCTCCGCTTCGGCCAGTGATAGCAGAATGTTCAGCACGGTACCGATGACCACCAGGTAGACGCCGATATCAAACATCAAGGGGGTGCCGATCTTCAGCATGCCGAACATAGGCACGGTCAGTTCGGTCCACAGCGCACTGAGAAACGGCAAGCCACTGAACATGGCGATCACGCCCGATGCAATTGCAATGCTGAGGCCCCAGCCAAGCAGATCCCGCGGGTCCAGCCAGATCAAGCGTCGTGCAGATTGCACATCAGTGAAAAACAGATGCAGGGCAATGGCGGCAGATGCCACCAGTCCGCCGATAAAGCCACCGCCCGGTTCGTTATGACCGCGCAGCAACAGGAAAAGAGAAAACATAATCAACAGCGGCAACAGGAAGTGTCCGGTAACACGCAGTATCAGGGAGTCAGGTTGTTTTGGCATATTCATTTTGACTTGTCCTCCGCGCGCAACCGGATCATCGCCAGTACACCGGTGGCGGCCAGCGCCAGTACAAAAATTTCGCCAAGCGTATCCAGTGCCCGGAAGTCCACCAGAATCACATTGACAATATTGCGGCCATAGCCGCCCGGCATGCTTTGCGCCACATGCCAGTGAGAAATGCTGTCATACAGGCGGGCATCGGCGGCGAACAGCAACAGACAGGTCATGGTAATGCCAACCGCGCTGGCGACCATTGCATCGCGCAGTCGCAGCGCTGTTGAGGTCAAACGCAGGAATCCGGGCAAACGGAACAGCACCAGTACCAGCAGAATTACCGTGAGTGTTTCCACCAGTACCTGAGTGATGCCGAGATCCGGCGCACTGAACATCACATACAGCAAGGCCACGGTAAACCCAACAGCGCCCAGTGAGGCAACGGCGCCGAGGCGTGATTCTGATCGCGCTGCTGCCAGGGCTGCAGCCACCAGCACGAATACCAGAGCATATTCGTGCAGCTGAATGCCCCGCAGGTCAATGCCCATGGACAACGCCGGCCAATGTATCAGCATCACCGTCCACACCAGCGCCATAAATGTCAGCAGGATAATCAGCAGGTAGTAGCGCAAGTAGCCGCTCTGAAAGAAGCGTGTCTGCCAGGCAGATATTTTCACCAGCCAGGAGATGGATGCATCGTAACCACGCTCCGGGCCTGCCTTCGCCAAGGTGTCAGTAAAGCGTGTGTAATGGCGAAACTGATCGCGGCAAAAATACAGGCACAGGCCCAGAGCGAGAGTGAGCGCGCTTAGTCCCAGGGCAACATTGATGCCGTGCCAAAGGGCCAGATTGGGCGTCACGCTATTGCCCGCCACCGCACTAACCGCAGCGCCTAGTAGTCGCTCATCTACCAGTGGCGCAAACAGGCCAAACAGCAGGCCGAGTGTGGCCAGCACAATCGGTCCTGCCAGCAGGGCAGGGGGTGCTTCATGGGGCGTCCTTTTTGTCACCGCTGTTTTGCCATACCACGGCAGGATGCCAATCAGTGCTGCCACGGCGACCGTCATTGCGGTGCCAGCAACGACCAGCAGTGTTATCCAGGAGGCAGCGCTGGACAGTACTGACTCGAACAACAGTTCTTTGGCGACAAAGCCAAACATTGGCAGTACGCCGGCCAGCGACAGGGCCGCCACACTGGCGGTTACGGCGGTTACTGGCATGGCACGAAATAGTCCGCCGGTGTCGCGCAGATCCTTGCTGCCGGTACCGTGATCAATGATCCCGGCGATCATAAACAGCGCGCCCTTATACAGGGAGTGCGCCAGCAGGAAGGCCATGGCGGCGCTAAGCGCAATATCAGTGCCCAGACCAATGAGCATGGTCAGGGTGCCCAGTGCCATCACTGTGGAATAGGCCAACACCTTTTTGATGCCGGTGCTGCGCAGGGCCAACCAGATGCCGATAAACAGGGTGATGGCGCCAACACTACCCAATACCGTCAGCCAAAGTTGGCTGCCGCCGAGGGCTGGATTCAGCCGCGCCAGCAGATAGATACCTGCTTTGACCATGGTGGCAGAGTGCAAATAAGCGGACACCGGGGTGGGCGCCGCCATGGCATTGGGTAGCCAGAAATGAAACGGGAACTGCGCTGATTTGGTAAAGGCGCCTAGCAGGATCAGGGCCAGCATGGGGGCATACCAGGCGTGCTCGCGAATCACATCTCCCTGGCCAAGCAGTGTCGACAGTTCATAGCTGCCGCCCACCATTGCCAGCATGATCAGTCCTGTCATCAGGGCAAGGCCGCCGCCCACGGTGACGAAAAGTCCCTGCAAGGCAGAGCGCCGCGCCGCCGCATCCTCATGGTTAAAACCGATCAGCAGATAGGAGGTGATGCTGGTCAGTTCCCAGAACACAAACAGGGAGATCAGGTTATCGGACAGCACCAAACCGAGCATGGAGGCCATAAAGGCGAGCAGGATGGCATAGAAGCGGCCAACATCTTGGTGCTGTTCCAGATAGCGGCCGGCATAGGCAACAATAAATACGCCAATGCCACTGATCAGCAGGGCGAACAGCAGCGACAGGCCATCGACCATAAATGACAACTGAATACCCAGTGACGGAATCCAGTCATGGCTAACCAGCACGGGGCCGTCATTGACGCCACTCAACATGGAGGCGAAATAGATAAACAGCGTGGCCGGCCACAGGGCAAGCGCCCAGCCGCTATGCCGGCCGAACAATTGATGCAGCCAGGGAGCCAGTGCGGCAACCCCGAAGCCGCCCAGCAGGGCATACAACATGGACAAACCCCCGTTAGAAGTCTGGAGCCATCATGCAAGTTTAACTGGTGTATCACACGAGGCGAGCAAAGACTGTTTACACCAGCGCAGCGTATTGGGACTCATTAACGGTGATCAGGTTCCCGGCACATGGCATACTTGCGCCGCCTTTTCACGCTGACCTGTCCGGGGTGAACGCCGAGTGAGCGTATTATTTGCCATTGTCCTGCTGCCCCTGGTAGCCGCCTTGCTGCCGCGGCTTGTGCAGTCCATGGGCCGCCCCACGGTGGCCATTGTGACTGCATTGCCGGTGCTGTTGGCGTTGTTGCTGTTGCTTGGCACGGCGCCCTCTGTGCTGGTTGATGGCGAGTTGCTGCAGGCCGCAGTGCCGTGGCTACCGCAGGCCGGTCTGGTGCTGGCATTTCGTCTTGATGGTCTGGCCTGGCTGTTTGCCCTGCTGATTCTGGGCATTGGCCTGCTGGTAATCGTCTATGGCCATTACTACCTCGACAAGAGTGATTCTGGTGGCCGCTTCTTTTCCCTGCTGCTGCTGTTTATGTCCGCCATGCTCGGGGTGGTCTGCTCGGATAACCTGCTATTACTGGTGGTGTTCTGGGAGCTAACCAGTATCAGCTCGTTCCTGCTGATTGGTTACTGGTCGGGGCAGGCCGCGGCCCGCAAGGGCGCCCGTATGGCCCTGACCCTGACCGGGGCTGGCGGGCTGGCCTTGCTTGCCGGAGTAATCCTGATTGGCCAGACAGTGGGCAGCTATGATCTTGGTACTGTGCTGGCCAGCGGCGAGCTGATCCGTTCGGACGCCCTGTACCCGTTGATGCTGGTTCTGGTGCTGCTGGGCGTATTCACCAAGTCGGCCCAGTTTCCTTTCCACTTCTGGTTGCCCCATGCCATGTCGGCACCTACCCCGGTGTCCGCCTATTTGCATTCCGCCACCATGGTCAAGGCTGGGGTTTTTCTGCTGGCCCGTTTCTATCCGGCGCTGGCGGGGACCGATTTGTGGTTTGTGCTGGTTAGCTCCATCGGGCTGGTTACCCTGCTGCTGGGCGCCTGGATGGCGCTGTTTCGGCATGATCTGAAGGGCTTGCTGGCTTACTCCACTATCAGCCATCTGGGCCTGATTACCTTGCTGTTCGGGTTAAGCACCCGGTTGGCGGCAGTGGCGGCAGTGTTTCATGTCATCAACCATGCCACCTTCAAGGCTTCGCTATTTATGGCGGCCGGCATTATTGATCACGAAACGGGTACCCGGGATATCCGCAAGCTGGGTGGCCTGCGTCGTTACCTGCCGCACACCATGGCCCTGGCCACCGTGGCGTCCATGGCCATGGCCGGGGTGCCTCTGCTGAATGGCTTTCTCAGCAAGGAGATGTTTTTTGCCGAGGCGGCGGATACACCGCTGTATGGCAGCCTTAACTGGTTGGTGCCGGCACTGGCCACCATCGCTGGCATGCTGTCAGTGGCCTATTCGCTGCGCTTCATTCACGACGTGTTTTTTGGCCCGGTGCCAGCTGCACTGGCGGCCCATGCTCCCCATGAGCCGAGGCGCCTGATGCGTGTGCCGGTGGAGATTCTGGTGATGCTGTGTCTGGCGGTAGGCGTGTTCCCGGCTGTGGTGGTCGGGCCGCTTTTGGCCGCGGCGGCCACGGCAACGCTAGGGGGAGAGCTGCCGGAATATAGTCTGGCTATCTGGCATGGCTTTAATGTGCCGTTGCTGATGAGCCTGCTGGCGCTGACCGGCGGCGTCGCCATATATGTCTGGCGTGCCCCGCTGTTTGCCCTGCAGCGGCGCTGGCCACGACCCCATGCGCCGGCAATTTTTGAGCAGGCGGTGCAGCTGTTGGTGGCGGGAGCAGGGCGCTTCGTCCGGTTTGTCGATAACGGTGCTTTGCAGCGTTATGTGTCCTGGCTGATGCTGCCCGTGGCCCTGATCATGCTTGCCGCCATCGCCAGCAGGCCTGACTGGCTGGGTGAGCATGCGCTTACTCCGGTAGATGGCTTGTCGATTCTGGCAACCATCGTTGCGGTGCTGGCGGCGCTGGCCACCGTGGTGCTGCGCCGGCAGAGGCTGGTTGCGTTGCTGATGATCAGTGTCGTCGGTCTGATCGTGTCGTTGGCCTTCCTGCGCCTGTCAGCACCTGACCTTGCTTTGACCCAGTTATCGGTGGAGGTGGTTACCGTCCTGCTGCTGATGCTGGCCATGTACTTCCTGCCTAACCGCGGCGTCATTGAGTCCACCTGGTGGGACCGCAGCCGTGATCTGTTTCTGTCACTTTCCATAGGTGTTGGCGTGGGTCTGCTGGCCCTGTTCGCCATGACCCACCCGGGCGCCACAATCTCCACGTTCTTTATCGACAACAGTATTCCCGGTGGCGGCGGAGCCAACGTGGTTAACGTCATACTGGTGGATTTCCGCGGCTTCGATACGCTGGGAGAAATTACTGTGCTGGCGATTGCCGCTGCGGGCATTTATGCGCTGCTGGAAAATCTGGGTCTGTGTCTGCCGATTTATGACAGCGAGGGTCGCCCGTGGGCCAAAGATCGCTCGCCACTGGTGCTGCAGATGATTTCCCGGGCAGTGCTGCCGATTGCGCTGCTGGTGGCCATGTATATTCTGGTGCGCGGCCACAATATGCCCGGTGGTGGTTTTATCGCCGGTCTGATTACTGCGGTGGCGTTGGTGCTGCAATATGTGGCCAGCGGTGTTCACTGGGTACATGCCCGGGTGCCGCATAACTACCATCCGCTGGTGGCTTTCGGGGTGTTGCTGGCGGCGCTGACAGGATTGGCCAGTTTGCCGTTGGGCTACCCGTTCTTGACCTCGACATTCGAGTATATCTATTGGCCAGTCGTCGGTAAGTTCGAACTGGCCAGCGCCATGCTGTTCGATCTCGGCGTCTACATCACCGTGGTAGGCGCGACGCTGCTGATTCTGGCCCGGCTCGGCAAACTCAGTGTGGCGGAGCAGGAGGAGAGCAACTAATGGAAATCCTGCTGGCCATCATGATTGCCGTGCTGACCAGCTGCGGGATCTATTTGATTCTGCGGTTGCGTACCTTCCCGGTGGTGGTCGGGCTGACCCTGCTGAGTTATGCGGTCAACCTGTTCCTGTTTGCCATGGGTAGACTGACCCTGAATGCACCTGCGGTGATTGGTGCCACGGATCACTACAGCGATCCGCTGCCACAGGCACTGGTGCTGACGGCTATTGTTATCGGATTCGCCATGACCGCCTTTTTGATGGCCTTGGCACTTCGTGCCTGGGGTGAGTTTGGTAACGATCATGTTGATGGAACGGCGATGCCAGACGATGGAGATGACCGACGATGACAGGTCATCTGATTATGGCGCCGCTATTGTTGCCGCTGTTTGCCGGCCTGTTGCTGTTGCTGGAGGTGCGGCAACGTCTATGGCTGCGTCGCTTGACCGGGTTGATTGCCACGGCGCTGCTGCTGCCGGTGGCGCTGCTGCTTTGGCAACAGGCGGCTGACGACGTTATCACCGTGTACCGTTTGGGTAACTGGCAGCCGCCATTTGGCATCGTGCTGGTGCTCGACCAGTTGTCGGCCATGATGCTGCTGATTACTGCACTGTTGGCGTTGCCGGTGTACCTGCATGCTTGCCGCGGCGACGATCAGCCGGGGGCCAATTTTCACACTCTGTTCCAGTTTCAGTTGCTGGGCATTAATGGCGCTTTTCTGACCGGCGACCTGTTTAACCTGTTTGTGTTTTTCGAGGTGCTACTGATCGCCTCCTATGCGTTGCTGATGCACGGTCAGGGGCCGCAGCGGGCCAAGGCCGGGCTGCATTATGTGATTCTCAATCTGGCGGGCTCGAGTCTGTTCTTGTTTGGTCTTGGTTTGCTTTATGCCGCCACAGGGACGCTGAATATGGCGGATGTCGGCCGGGTGATTTCCGCTGGGGAGCTGGTCTCGCCGCTGTTGCTGCAGGTTAGCGGTGCGCTGTTGCTGGTGGTGTTTGCCCTGAAGGCGGCGTTGCTGCCGCTAAGTTTCTGGCTGCCCGGCGCCTACTCAGCCGCCAGCGCTCCTGTGGCGGCATTGTTTGCCATTATGACCAAGGTCGGTTTGTACGCGATCTGGCGTATGTGGCCGCTACTCTATGGTCTGCAGGACAGTCCGTTGGCAGGCATGGTATCGCCGTGGCTTTGGTGGCTTGCGTTGGCGACGATTGGTTTTGCTGCGCTCGGCGCCCTGTCGGCGCAACGTCTTGCGGCGCTGGCATCCTGGCTGGTGCTTGTGTCAGTGGGAACACTGATGGCCGCGCTAACCGTGGCGACTCCAGCGGCCTGGGCCGCCGGGTTCTATTACATGATTCATTCCACCTTTGCGGCCGCCGCACTGTTCCTGCTGGTTGGTCTGATCAGCACTCATCGTGGTGTGCTGGCGGACCAGATTGAGGAGGGCTCCGCCCTAAGCCCGCTGCTCGGGCTGCTGTTTGTGGTGCTAGCTGTGATGCTGGTGGGCTTGCCGCCACTGTCCGGTTTTATTGGCAAGTTGCTGTTACTGCAGGCCGTGCCTGAGGCAGCGTTTTGGATTGTTTTGTTGCTGGCCAGCCTGTTGCTGTTGATTGCCTTCAGCCGCGCTGGCTCCACCGTTTTCTGGCGCCATCAGGCGGGGGACAAGCCGGCTGCACTGTCGTTGGCCGATGCGGCCCCGCTAACTTTTCTTTTGCTCCTGTGTGTGGCGATGGTGGTGCTGGCCGCACCAATGATGGATGTCGCGGCCAGTACGGCAGTGCAGCTGGCTAACGCGCAGGGCTATATAGATGCTGTGCTCGGCGCTGCAGAGGTGATGCCATGAAGCGCTGGGTGCCCAGTCCGATGCTGAGCCTGATGCTGTGGGGGCTGTGGCTGCTGCTTGCCAATGACTTTTCTCCCGGGCAAATGGTGCTCGGTGTGTTTTTCGCCTTGTTGATACCGGTTATCACCGAGCCCTTTTGGCTACGTCGTCCACGCATTGTTAAGCCCGGCAAACTGGTCATGTTCGTGCTGATGGTGCATCGCGATATTCTGGTTGCCAATATGGCCGTGGCCAAGCTGATTCTAAGCTCCCCGAGCCAGCTGCGCCCTGCGTTTGTTGAAGTGCCGCTGGATACGGACAACGAATTTGTCATTACCGTGCTGGCCAGTGTGGTGTCGCTGACCCCGGGTACTGTGTCCGCCGATATCAGCGCAGATCGCCGCACGCTGTTGGTACACGGCCTGGATGTGGAAGATCGGGCGGCATTGGTAGCTTCGATCAAGCAGCGCTACGAGGCGCCGTTGAAGGAGATCTTCGGATGCTGAGTTTCGCCTTGAATGCGGCTTTTGTGATGGTTGGTATCGCCATGCTACTGGGGGGTTGGCGAGTGCTGGTTGGGCCAAGTCTGACTGACCGGGTGCTGGCGCTGGATACCCTGTATATCAACAGTATTGCCTTGATCGTGTTGTTTGGTATTTACCTGGGCACCAGTATGTATTTTGAGGCAGCGCTGCTGATTGCGCTGATTGGCTTTGTCAGCACCGTGGCGGTGGCTAAATACCTGCTGCGTGGCGATATCATCGAATAGGAGCCGTCATGTCCATTTGGGTAGAGGGAGTGGTGGCCGCGCTGATATTGATCGGTGCGGGGTTCACGCTGGTGGGGTCTATCGGTCTGGTGCGTTTGCAGGATGTTTATACCCGCCTGCACGGGCCGACCAAGGCCACGACGCTGGGTGTGGGTAGTATTATTCTCGCATCTCTGGTGTTTTTTACCGCCAAGACCGGCGTGCTTAGCGTGCACGAAGTGCTGATTACCCTGTTCCTGTTTATCACCGCACCGGTGTCTGCCCACCTTCTGGCTAAGACCGCCATGCACCGGCAGGAAAAAAAAGTGGAATCCACTCGCGGTGAGCCCTGGCAGCAGTGAACTTTTTCAAAGTAGCCCGGTCGTAGTGTGTGACTGCAGGCCGGCAACCCCCGATCCCCCGATCCCGCTGGTCTGTAGTCTTTTAGAACGGCGTCGGTCTTCCCCCAAAGGCCGTCGCAGCAAGCACCCCCGGCAGCCCATCCCCCCCGATTGCTGCCGGGGGTTTTTTTATGCTCTTTATGGGTCCGGGATGACTGCCGGAGCAGGCAGGTCCAGCCATTCGCCAATCTTGTCCCAGGCCTCGTCGCTGCCCAGACCGCTGGTAGAGGAAAACAGTTGCAGAGTCAGCGGCGCCCGGTGGTCGGTTAGCTGTTTGGCGGTTTTCAGCAGAGCGTTCTTGGCCACGCCGTAGCTAAACTTGTCGGCTTTGGTGAGCAACAGGTGCAGCGGCATATTCGCCTGAGCGGCCCACTGGATGATCATTTGGTCGAAATCCTTCAGTGGATGACGCACATCCATCAATAGAATCAGCCCTTTGAGGCATTCACGGCCGGAAAGATAACCGTCGATCTCCTTTTGCCAGGCGTCACGGGTGCTGCGGTCCACCTTGGCGTAACCATAGCCCGGCAAATCGACGATGCGCCGGCCCTCGTCGATGGCGAAAAAGTTGAGCAGCTGGGTGCGCCCCGGTGTCTTTGAGGTCCGAGCCAGACTCTTTTGCCCGCACAAACGGTTAATGGCACTGGACTTTCCGGCGTTGGAGCGCCCGGCAAAAGCTATCTCCAGGCCCTCATCAGGGGGACACTGGGCCAGCTTCTGGGCGCTCTTGTCGAACCGGATCTGGCGCAGTATCTGCTCGACCGGGTGCATTTTGGCTGGTGCGGACACGGGAAATCCTTGCGTTGATTACGGGTATGCCAGCCGCTGGGGCTGGTATATAATCCCCGCCGGCCTGCGTCCCGGCTTTCTACCGAAAGCCAAGACTATACGCAAACTCCTTTTGCTCGACACCGCCTGATGGTGTCCACGGAGACTGAACATGCGCAAACTCATGCTTACCCTGTTGCTTTCCGGCCTCGCCACGACGGCGTTTGCCAGTGTTGAGGACAACTACAAGGCCAGCTGCACATTCTGCCACTCCACCGGCGCTGCCGGCGCACCGAAAACCGGTGACAAGGCAGCCTGGGCTCCACGTCTGGAAAAAGGAATGGACGCTCTGCTGCAGAGCACCAAGTCTGGTATTGGTGCCATGCCGCCGAAAGGCATGTGCAATACCTGTACGGATGAAGATTTCAAAGCCCTGATCGAATACATGTCGAAGTAAGGATTGATGATGAACAAGCTTAAATTTGCAGTAGTAATGTTCGCTGCCGCGCTGGCAGCCCCGGCCATGGCAGCGGGTGATGCTGCAGCCGGTGAGAAAAAAGCCGCCGTCTGTGCCGCTTGTCATGGTCAGGATGGTAACAGCCCCGGTGGTGATTTTCCGTCTCTGGCGGGTCAGGGTGAAAAGTATCTGACCAAGCAGTTGATGGACTACAAGAGTGGTGCTCGTCAGAACGCCATCATGCAGGGCCAGGCCGCTGGCCTGTCCGAGCAGGATATGGCTGATCTGGCAGCATTCTATGCCAGCAAAACCATTAAGGGTGGTAGCGCCAAGGCCGAACTGGTCGAGCAGGGCGAGAGACTGTATCGCGGTGGCAACGCGGAAACTGGCGTGGCGGCCTGTGCTGGCTGCCATGGCCCGGCAGGCCAGGGTGTTGATGCAGCTGGCTTCCCGGCGTTGGCCGGTCAGCATGCCAGCTACACTGAAGCGCAATTGCGTGCCTTCCGGGCCTCTGGCCGCAAGGACATTGGTGCTCCGGTGTACCGTCATAACGATACTGACGGCGAAGGACTGGGTATGATGCAAGCGGTGAGCGCAAGGATGTCTGATGCAGAAATTCGCGCGGTAGCCAGTTATATTTCTGGTTTGAGCCAGTAACGCGGTGCTTTAGCATCAAAAAAGGCAGCCGGAGGCTGCCTTTTTTGTTTTATTTCGGTAAAAAGAGAGAAATCAGTCCCGCTGGCGGGATATTTTCAAGGCAGGCCCTGTCCGACCATACTTGGGCCGATCAGCCCGGTGCTTTTATCAGGAGAATGCAATGCGTCGTCATATGTTAACTTTACTGGCTGCCTTTGGCCTCGCCGTCTCGGTCAGCGCCTGCGCAGAGACAGACCACGCCAGTTTCGCTGTGGATACGCACTATCGCGTTCTGGAAAAGCCTGTGGCAGTGGATGATCCGTCAAAAATCGAAGTTCGCGAATTTTTCTTCTATGGTTGCCCGCACTGCTACGACACGGAAGCGCTGGTAGAGGAGTGGCTGGTTGGCAAGCCGGATGACATCAACTTTGTTCGCAGCCCAGTGCTGTTTATTAATGGCGCTGAGCCTTTGGCGCGAGCTTTCTATGTTGCCCAGAGCAAAGGTATTTTTGACCAGATCCACAAGCCGATCTTCGATGCCATTCATAAGCATCGTGAGCCGCTTTTCACCGTTCCGGCACTGACCAACTTCTTCCGCAAGTACGGTGTGGAGCCCAAGGAGTTTAATGAGCTGTATGCATCTTTTGGCGTGTCTACACGGATTCGTCAAGCTGACACAGTTTCCCGTGAGTCAAAAATTACCGGTGTCCCTGCGTTTACCGTTAACGGTAAGTACGTTGTCCTGCGGCAGAACCTGAAAACCCACGATGAGCTTTTCGGAGTGATCGAATTCCTGGTGGAAAAAGAGCGCAAAGCGCGTGGTGGCTGATAGCAGCTCATGCTGATTGATCGGGCCCGTCTTGCCTATGCAGAATGGAAAACCCGCCCCGCGGGTTTTTCATTTGTTCGCGAGGGGATAAAGCGTCAGCGCAGACCAAGTGTGGTGACGCTACCTGATGAGAGTCTCAAGCTACTAAGCTTTAATGTTCAGGCTGGAATTGGTACTCAGGCCTTTGGTGACTACATCACTGGCAGTTGGAAGCACTTTGTTGCGCATCCGCGCAGTGTTGAAAATATTGAGCGCATTGCGGAAATTATCCAGAGCTACGATGTCGTCGCTCTACAGGAAGTAGACGGCGGCAGCTTGCGGTCACGCAATCTGAATCAACTGGTGCATATGGCCACCAAGGCCGACTTTCCGTTTTGGCATCAGCAGTTGAACAGAAATCTTGGCCGCCTTGGTCAGTTCAGTAATGGCCTGCTCAGCCGTTTTGTCCCCTACCATATTGAAGATCATCGCCTGCCTGGATTGCCGGGACGTGGCGCGATTATTGCTCGCTATGGTCATCCGGATAATCCGCTGATCATGGTTGGTGTGCATCTGGCGTTGGGTGAAAAGTATCGCAATGCCCAGCTGGCCTATTTGTCACGGCTGCTCAAGAAGTACCAGCACGTAATTATAATGGGGGACTTTAATTGTCTGCCCGAGCAGCTGGAGCGATCACCTCTGGCGGAGCTGGATCTGGTTATGCCGGATGACCCTTTGGTGACCTACCCGAGCTGGGCGCCGGATCGGCATATTGATCATATTTTGTTGTCTCCGTCATTGAAGGTGGCGAATCGGGAGGTGCTAAGTGATTGTCGATTATCGGATCACTTGCCGGTGGCCACCGAAATCCTGTTACCCGCAGACATGCTTGAGGCTGCCCGCCATGCACCCCGTGCACTGCCGCGGCATGATTGATTCACAGGAATGACTATGAGTGATTCTGCCGCAGAGCATTACATGACAGGTCTTGGCCTTGCCCAGTATGTCTATGGAGCGGAAAGGCTTGGTTTGCCGGCAAAAGAAATCTTGCTTGCCAGTGGCCTTGATCCCGTTTTGTCTGTGCAGCCGGCGCAGCGCATTCCGCAGCGCCAGTATGAAAGTTTTCTGCTGCAGCTCGCCTTGCAAAGTGGTGACGAGCAGCTAGGTTTTCATATCGGCCATCAGGTGATGCCAGCAATCTATGGTGCCCTGCCGGCGTTGGGATTTAGTGCCGCAAATGGTCGCGAGGCGCTTGTTATGGGGCTTCGCTATCAGGCGCTGGCGGCGGGTAATGTGGAAGGGTTTGAGGCTAGCGAAAAAGACGATGGCATCCTGTTCACCTGGACCATGGTGCATCAGAATCCGGTTATGCGCCGTCATGTGGTTGATAACGTATTCGCACTACTGGCGCATATGTGGCGCGTTATCAGTGGCGGCAATAGTCTCGGCGCGCGCATCGTGACGCTGGAGTATCCGGCGCCCTCGGCGGATGTGCGTAAGGCTATGGAGCAATTGTATGGCTGCCCGGTGCGTTTTTCTGCTTCTTCCAACCAGATTGATCTGGGCCCCTTGCTGCTTGATGCGCCACTGAATATTCATGATCCGGAACAGTTGCGTGTGGCGGAGGAATTGGCCCGTAAACAGCTCGCCGAGCAGCAGCAAAGTCAGACATGGTTGGCACAAGTTAAACGTCAGGTACGCGATCTTATGGTGGTCCGTTCGCCGCGTCGCGAGACAGTGGCCGAGCGCTTGAATATCTCTGTGCGCACGCTTGATCGGCGACTGGCGGAAGTCGATCTGACCTGGCAAAAACTTCTGGATAGCCTGCGCGCACAACTGGCGCGTGAATATCTGGCTGATCCTGAAATGAACGTGCAGGCCATTGCGACGCGACTGGGCTTCGCCGATGTGCGAGCATTTCAGCGCCGCTTTCGAGTCTGGACAGGTACTACCCCTTCGGATTACCGCAGTCGGCTCCTTTAGAGCCACGAGTGAGGCAAAAGTAGTGCCCTGTTTAGCGTGACAGCCGCAGCTGTGCATTTATAGCGTCTCTGATAAGCGCGCTGGCCGTATTTGCCACGGCAATGTCTCCCCGCGCCACTGTGCTCAAGCAATTTTCCTGATGATCATTCATCACTCTGAAAGCCACATATCCCGGCGAGAATAATAATGAAAAGAATCCTGCTGCTTATTCTGGCCGGGCTGCTTAGTGCCTGTTCTGCTCGCTCCACCTTGCCGCCGATGGGGGAGCAACCCTTAAAGGCGAAGCGCTACCAGGTCGAGGTCACCAGTCATGATGGCCTGCGTCTAGGTGTCACAGTATGGCAACCTGAGTTGGCTGCGGGCACTAGCGCCCCGCTGGTTATGCACACTCATGGCTTCGGCATTCAGCGCATGGATGGCGTAGTGGGGCTGTATGAGAACGTTATTGCATCCGGCCTTGTAGCTAAGAGTTTGTGGCAGCAAGGGTTCTGGCTAATTACCTGGGATCAGCGGGGTCATGGTGATAGCGAAGGCATTATAAATGTGATGGACCCTGACAAGGAGGTGCGTGATGTCACCACGCTGCTTGATTGGGCCGAGCAAAATATTCCGCGTTTGAGTCGCGATGCTGTTGGTGATATCCGCGTCGGGATGATCGGTGAGTCCTATGGCGGCGGGGTCCAACTGCTGGCGTCGGTCAAAGAGCCGCGCATCGATGCCATTGTGCCGATTACGGCCTGGTACGACCTGGCTGAGTCGCTCGCTCCGGGTGACCTGCCGAAGGGTGGCTGGATCAAGGTCTTGTACCTGATGGGCGACTGGTGGAATTTTCGCAAGCTACACCCGTATCTGCGAGAAAATTTCGCCTTGGCGCGCGATGGCATTATTACTGATGGATTGAAGCAGAATTACGCTTCCCATGGCCTGTCTTGGTACTGTGAACGCGGTGAACAGCGCAAGGTCGACGCGCTGCTGGTACAGGGATTCCGCGACGTGCTGTTTGATGTTGGGCAGGCGTTAAAGACACGGGAATGCCTCAGTGCAGCGGGCGGCGAGGTCAGCCTGATTGCACAAACCGGCGGCCACCTGTTGCCGATGGAGCAGCATACCAGTTCGACCCCGGTATGGTATTGGGATAAGTGGCTGCACTGCGAGGGTGAGCGTCAGCGCACCAATGAGGTGGTGGCGAATTGGCTGGCTGCCACGCTCACTGATGTCGACTTACCTGAGCGACCATCAATATGTTTGTCGGTAGACGACTGGGGTTTGGCGTTGAACCAGTGGCCGAGCCTGTATCAGGAAATTGTTATTCCCGAGGTCGTCCTGAAAGGTAAACGCAGTGGCAGCTGGCGCTGGTTGACTGCGCCAGCGGACTGGCTGGTGGGCTGGCGCACGGATGAGTCTCTGACTGGCCGCTACGCTTCGCCACGCGATGGACGCCTGCGCCCGGCCTTCGTGCCCCTGCACACTGCGAGCGCCGCAGAGAAGCGCTTTGGCAGCCCGCAGTTGACTCTGGATTTTGCCGCGCCCACACCGGTGCTGGCTGCCTTGGCGGTACGCCGTGAGGGATCAGCTCGACCACGACCGGTAAATGATCAGATGATCCCGGTGCGGGCGGGGGTGGAGGTGGTCTTGCCGGCCATGGCGGTAGCGCTACAGCCGGGGGATCAATTGGGCCTGATGCTGTTTAGCCGCCATCCGCAGTTCAATACTTTGACGCTCGATTTCTCTGATGGTGTGGCCTTTACTGGCCGTCTGGGCTTGCCGGTTGACCATGCGGCTTTGGTTGAGCGTGGCGACCCCTCTGTAGCTCATAGTGCCGCGGTGGCAACTGGTGATTGACTAGCAGGGCCGCTGGCCTCTGTCAGTATTTGCCACCTGACTGACCCTACATACCGCTGATGCTTGTCGGGGTGTTGCGTCATCCTGTCCGGACTATAAGAAAAATGCCCGGTACACCCCCGATGCTCAATCCACGCCCAATATTGCTGCTGTTGTCTGTGCTTGTCGGCGCCATGCCGATGGCAAGCTATGGCGTGACGATGCAGGCAATGTCTGAAGACGAGATGGAGCGCATCACTGGCGCCGGAATCGCTGTGGCACTGGAAAATTTTCGCTTCATGATGGCGCCAACCAGCTATATGGAGCAGGTCGGTATCACTCCGGCTGGCGCCGCAGAGTGCACTGGCAGTGGCAGTGTGGGCTCCAATACAAACTGCTGGCGCCGTGGAGATCTGCGCTGGTACGGAATCAATCTTTCCGGGGCTGGGGTTGGTGGTTCGCATTGGAATGAATCCGGCTGTGATGCAAGTGGCCTGAACTGCCCTCGGGGGGGTGTGATTGGTGGGCCCGGCGGCTGGTTCTCGCCTTTCGATAACCCATACCTGATGCGCGCATGGTCACCGGCGGGTATGGCCTATAACGGCGCGCAAATTAACACTGATCCAGACAATCCCGAAAAAACTATCTATGAATACCTGGCGCCAACCAGTCAGCCTGACTACACGTTGTCGTTCTGGGGGGAGATAGAAGCGGGTGCTACACGGAATCCCGCATTGCAGGCTCTTGGCTCCGGCGCCGGGAGCAGCAACGGTGGCGGTCTACTGAAGAGCCAGACCATTGTTCGTGGTAACGCGGCAGGTAGTGTATTTCGACTTTTCAAAATGACTGACAATCCGCTGTATGGCGAAACCTTTGCCATGTTTTATCACAGCAGGCTGCGTGGTGATTTTCGCTTCAGCGTCGCGCAAAGTGGCTCGGCAAGTAGTGATGCCATTGGTCAGCCAGTAGTATTTGCGGACGATGAAGGACTGCACTTCTACAACGTCGATGCCTATTTACCCATCGGCCAACTTTATTATCAGGCATTAGTACTCAATGCGGTCGGCACGGCGGGTAACTTCTCCCTGACACTGACCAGAGTGCCGAATAACAACCCTATTGTTTACAACCAGTTCTATGCTTTGAATGCTGGTGATTCCCGCGGTTTCGAAACTGCTCGTTTGGCGGTGCGCGACTGGAACGTTAGCTGTGGCGCCAATCAAAACTGCATCAATTACCGCCAGAGCCATGGCCATGTACGTTATGGCGACTGGTTTCCTACTCCGTTAGGCGGAGCAGCGGCGCCAGGTGCTCGCAATTCTATAAACACTGACAATGACGGAATTCTGTTCCGCGCTTGCTCTGCCTGCGGGCCATTCAGTGCATTCGCGCGCCGGCCCATGGTGATCGATAAGCGTGGCGAATCAGGCAGTATGCAGCATACCCAGAACTATAACTGCGCAAGCGGAGGGGGCGGCTGTAGCGTTAGCACAACACCAATTAACTATAGCTCAAGTCGATATAGCGCCAGCCTGCCAGCGGGTGGCCCTATATCGGTTGGCCCCGGGGACTTTACCCGAAGCTACCAGACCACCACCGTCAATCTTGGCGACGCTCGAATAGAAGGACTGCTTATTAATCA
The DNA here is from genome assembly GCA_029210325.1 of Alcanivoracaceae bacterium. Lineage (GTDB taxonomy): Bacteria > Pseudomonadota > Gammaproteobacteria > Pseudomonadales > Alcanivoracaceae > PGZG01. The sequence continues at coordinate 442,950 of JARGPU010000001.1, forward strand.
GATGGAACTGATTAGTTGTCAGGCCGGGGGGTGTTGATGAGTGATTATCGGACCCCGCTTCATTCTATGGTTGGCTTCTGGATGGCAATAGCACTGCTGTCGGCATCAGGAGCGGCTTCGTCAATGGAGCCCCTGGAGGATGAAGGCCTGGCCCTGATCAGCGGATCTGATGGCGTGCAGCTGACATTACGGCTTCGTAACAATGTCGATGCTGCTGGCAACCCCATGGGTTGTTCCGGGTTGCTCAACCCATGTCGATTGGGAATGGAGTTTTCTGGTCGTGATGGCATATGGCTGATGCTGAAGGACTACTACGGTGTGCTCAGCATCAATGATATCCGTCTGGAGAGTGGCGCGCTCCCTTCCGCCTGGACAGGCTATCAGGATGCCAGCCGATTCGAAGGTATTGATGGCTCATGTCTGCTGGCGGGCTGTGATCCACGAGGCAGCCAAGCGGTACGAATTAGCTATCCGATGTTGAAAGGAGTTGGCCAGTATGGAGATTTTTCTTTACTGGTAAATATAGGTCGAACGGCTCTTGAGTTTACCGATGTTACAACGCCAGGCTACATGAAAGATGCGGCTACCGGCAGTGCGCTTGGCTTTCGCATGGCAGATAGCAGTGCGCTGAATGCTCCAAGTGGAGCAAGGTTTGATGGAACCGCATATGTTTTCGGCTTCTGAGTTTCAGCGAACTGTCCTCATTGCTCTGCTCGGTCTATTGGCACCGTTGCAGGCTTCATCAATGACCAGTCTTGAGGACCAGGCGCTGTCTGATATTACTGCGCAGAATGGCAGTCTCTTTCTTTCGGACCATATCGGCCCTAATGAGCTTGCCGGCGCTGGCTCAGCAAACGCCCGTGCTAACTTTGACTTCTATCGAATGGGCATGGACGTCAAGCTGAACCTCAATCTGAATATGGCAAAGTTTCAGCTGGGTTGCGGCGGAGTCAACGACCTTCTTACCACTTCGCCAGCTTGCGATCTGGATATCGATTATCTCAGCTTTATGGGAATAAACCCTGCAGGCACACTTCCCTCTGCGGATGGCGCCGACAGTATGTTTGAACTATTACGCCCATATGTGGAGCTGGCGATAAAGAACGACAACAGCACCACGCAGCGTGAAGTGGTCGGCTTGAAAATCGGTGGCCAGAGAATCAATGGTGCGCTGAGTATTGGTCGAGATTATACCGGCGTCGGTGGCTATGGAGTTGAGGCTAACCTGACCAATCAGGAGAATGGCGGGGCCTGCAACCCGTCGGCCACCACCGGTGCTTCAGTGTTGAATTGCCATTCCGGCATCAATTCTGTATCGGGATTTCTTTCTCTGGAGCTGTCCGCAGCAATACGGGCGCGCGCTAATATTCTCGGTTTTACTGCAGACCTGAACACCTGCTTCGGTCGCATGACCCCGTCACAGTTTGGCTGCAACTCTGGCACCACACCCTTCTTTGTTGATGCAGGCGGCACGCGACTTAGTACTCTGCATATAGCCGCGGCAAAATTGAATATTGATAATATTAATCTGAACTGTGCATGGTGGAACTTCGCAGTTTGTCTCCCGGCCCAGGGTCTGGCCAATGTAATTGTCGATGAGGGTTATGGCCAGTTGCGGATTGATACCAGACTGGTCCACTACCTGCTTACCCCGAATACCGAGAATTTCTTTCTGTCTTTACAGCGTGAACCGGTATCCTGGCCGAATTACAGCAAAGCTCCACCGCCGTCCAATGTTGCCTTTGATTCCTGCAATCCAGCCTATGGGCAGCTCTCGTCGCGATGTTCCAGTGCCTATGCACCGACAGCTAATACCGGTTGGTGGCTGAATGCTCCGGGCGTCAAGATACTGAATATTAACCCGCCCCAACGTCTCGATGTTGGCAATGTTGATGTCGGTACCGCTATCAGTCTGCTCGGCCCGGAAGGCCGACTGATTATTGATAACCCGAAGGTTGATCTGCGGCGGATAGATAACTGCCACGGCACAGCGATATTTTGCTGAGGGTGATATATGCAGCCAACTAGCATGACAGCCGGCTTTTTACTTTCAGTACTGCTATGTATGCCATTTAGCGCTCTGGCAATGCAGCCACTGGATGACGTGGATCTCTCTGATATTGATGCGCGAGATGGAATCAGTGTTGCGTTTGGCAGTAATGCCGGCATTCAGGCTGACCAGATCAGCTGGGTCACCGATGCGGGAGCTGCCATGCCAGGGCAGTGCTCGGGCGGCGATACCAATCGTCATGCCTGCACTCTATTAAGCGACCTGTCATTAAATGGGGTCGGCGGCCCCATGCAAATAAATGCGGATATAGATGTGGGCGGCGACGGCTCAGGCAACGCTCACCTCGCACTGGCAGTCGATTGGCAACCGCAGCGTGCGGTGCTTGGCGGGCTGACATTCCATACTGACGCAGTCAATGCATCAAGCCAATCACTTGGCCAGTTTGCTCTGCAATCTCAGGGATCAATGCAATGGGGTAATCGTGGCGGATTATTTCATGCCGGCGGAGACTTCGGCCGTTTTAAACTGCAGTCCAGCGGGGATCTAATCTATCGGCAGGGCATTGCTGGTGCTGCAGAGTTAAGCTTCGCAAACATAGTGTTTGACGCCGCATTTACCAACGGAGCTGCAGCAGGCCATGCGCCAGCAGCGGGACGGATTGCATTAAATAATAATGGCCTTGAATTCAGTGCGCCCCATGCGGATGTTGAGCTGACATTCGATCTGGCGTTTAAACAGGCGCCAACGGATTTCGATGTAGCCGGCCGGGATCATTTAATCCGGTTCGGTTGGCAAGGTGGCCTGATTAATGCGCTGCAACGGCTGGGAAGTGGTGGATTTGGCTATGCAACGTATATGGATGGCCCGAATACCTTTCAGGACTTTGATGGCAGCCAGGCTGGCGTGCGCTCCGAGGGCATCCACCTTCTCAGTCAGTGGGACTTTGATACTGATTTTGCCTTGATACTTGGCGAGGCAGCAGGCAACAGAACATTCATTCGCTTTTCTGATTGGCGGCGATTCGGCAATGCGCCCGGTCCAATGTTCTCCTTTCCGGTAATCTTTGATGTATTTCAAGGTGGGGCTGGGCCGGCGGGACTTTGCGCTGGCAGCTTCACCAGCGGCGTCCCGGATCAGGTTTCCTGCGTTGCTTCCGGGGGCGAGTGGCTCGCTAGTGATCCGCCATCCTCCGGTGACGCGGCATTTGGCATTCTACTGCGAGACGCCCACCTGCACGCTTACAGCTCTCGCGTCGAAGTTATAGATCCTCTCGCCGGCGGCACGGTTACGCCGATTAACTGGGGCCTTGTTTTCACCTATGGCAAGCTTGATGCGGATATCTTTATACGCCCGCAGGGCCGAGAAAATGGTGTGGCAGTGGCTACCAACGATACCGGTATACGTGCAGATATTACCTTGCTGGCCCAGTCTCCGGATGCCTGGCGCCGGGCAAACAGTAACAACCCTGCAGTGCGTGCAACGGCTGGTGATGGCTGGCGTACTAATACCCACTTCCTGCTGGCGGACACCGCCGCACCGCTGGGCAGCGGTAGTACCGGCGTGGGCTTTATCAATGGCGATATTATGTATCGTGCCCGTGACCTGTTTTTGCGGGTAACGGACGGAGACAGCGCCTACCCTGATCTGCCGGGTGGGTTATGGCTGCAGAGCGATTCACTGGCTCAGTATCGGTTCCGGGGGATTTTCGGGGGTGGTGACCTTGCTGATCTGAGCTACGCTGGGATTACCAAAGTTTCCCTGATGGACGTGAATCTGCAAACAAACCGGTTTATCTTTGTTGTTAACCCTTTGCCGGTTGACGGCACCACCGGTGCGGCACCAATCGGTTTCAATGGCCTGCTGGATTTTGATGGTGGCAGCTACATTACTGTTGGCGAGGTCTCCAGTCCTCAGTCACAGTTCTTCGTGCGCGATGTTAGTGGCCGCATCGGTTGGCGCGATGGCAGTATATCCATCGTGTCAGGGCAGAATACCGCGGATGGCTTGCCACAGCTTGCCATACGCAACGATCTCGACATCGGCCAGTCTGCGCACTTCGGTGGCCCCGCCGGCCAGCCTTTGATTGGCACAGTCGGCTTTGGTACTGAGAACTTTGGTCGTATCGCTATTCCTGCTGGCACCTGGAGTAGCGAAGTGATCATGAAAATTCCTAACTGATGCCTTAGCTCCGACTTCCGATCCGGCCCCTGTTGGCTCAGAATCGGCGATATGGCGACTCTTGTTTTTGTTTACGGTACCTTGATGCGAGGTGAGCGCAACCATCACTGGATGCGTGGCGCACGATTCGTTGGCGGTGCTGTCACGGCAGCGAGATTCTCACTGTGGTCGTTAGGTGCTTATCCGGTGATTTGTCCGAAGGGACGGACACGGGTTCGCGGTGAAGTATTTCGCCTCAGCTATGCGCATTTGCGCCGTCTGGATATTCTTGAGGAGTACCCCCGCTTCTACCATCGCTGTCGCGAGCCAACCCGTTTCGGTCCCGCGTGGATTTATTACCAGAGCAACCCGCCACTACAGTCCCGGCTTTTGCCCGGTGGCAATTGGCGCCGTCGAACCATGCGGCCTCTATCACGAAGTGGTTTTGCTGGTGTCGAAGCGGTACAGGGGCGCCTGCGCGATCTATGCTAATCAGTAGCGGGTTTCGGCCATGCCGGCAAACTGCTTTGCCAGGTAGGTGGCATAGTTGTCGGTCATCCCGGAGAGAAAATCCACTGCCCGCATAATGCATTGATAGATGCGTTGCTGCTCATCAAGCGCATTCAGTTCAGGTGGAAAGCTGTGCCGGCCGATCAGATCAATGATGCGTTGATGTCGATAGTTCGATTCGTCATGGCGAGCATGGGACACAGCGGCTTCAATCAGGCCGTTGAGCAATGTGCCGATCACTTCAAAGGCACCAATTTCCAGCTCTATTTTGCGCGGGTGTTCAAAGACCTTTGTTTTGGCTAGTTGTTTGGCGTTCTCAACCACATCACGCACTGCTGGCTCGCAGTGGGAAATCAGGTCGCCTTGCAGAGTTCCGGCGAGAAGTTTGTCGTGATTGGCCATAAAGGCCTCGATGCCTGCCTCAATAAAACGCTCGATAATTTTGCCGCGCAGCAGAGCAGCCTTGCGGCCGACACGCATATCGGATTGCAGCAGTGAGCGCACTTCATCGCTATCCGGGAATGCGGGTGCAAGCAGTGCATGCACCTCATCCCAGTGCAACAGGTCCATTTCCAGCCCGTCTTCCAGATCGATAATGGCGTAGCAAAAATCGTCAGCGGCCTCCACCAGATAGGCCAGCGGGTGGCGCACATAGTGCATCGGCCCCAGCTTTATCAGTCCGGTGGCTTGACAGGTTTCCTCAAAGGCGGCGCTGTCAGCAACAAATGCGCTGTATTTTCCCGGGCGCGGACAGTCGTTATCGTCACAGGTGGAAGACAGCCACGGGTACTTCAGAAAAGTGGCAAGCGTCGCATAGGTCAGACGCATACCATCGTCATACTGGTGATATTCCGATTTGGTCAGAATGCGGAAACCCTCCGCGTTGCCCTCGAACAGGGAGAGATCATTACGCTGGGACGGGGCAACCAAGTCCAGCCATTGGCTACCTTGATGTCGGAACCAGGCACGGATTGCTCGCTCGCCAGTGTGACCAAATGGTGGATTGCCAATGTCGTGCGCCAGACAGGCTGACTGGACAATATCGCCGAGATCCGCGGCATCAACTTGTGGCGGCAGAAGGCCCTGTTTGGCCAACCGCTGACCTACCTGAATGCCAAGCGTTCTGCCGACGCAGGACACCTCCAGAGAATGGGTTAGACGGTTGTGGACATGATCATTGGTGGCCAGCGGATGGACCTGAGTTTTTCTTGCCAATCTTCGGAATGCACCAGAGAAAATGATCTTGTCGTGGTCGCGCAGAAAGGCAGTGCGGCCTGACTCATCCTTAGGGCTTCGCTGGCCTAGTCGACCTTTGTTAAGAAGTGTTGCCCAATCCATTTTTTCTCCGTGCTCAGGAAGCTGCAAGTCGTTTGCCAGAAAGATAGCCAAGCGTCACTGCGCCGAGCCACAGAGTCACCGACAGGATTAGCCAGCCGACTCCGTATAGCCATTGCTGTTGCTGAAATAACATCACCATTTCCAGGCTGAATACAGAGAAAGTGGTGAAGCCTCCACAGACACCAGCGGTGACAAAAAGGTGCATGCCGCCACGGGTCCAGAAATGGGTCGCGGGCAGGGCGGTATAAAAGCCGATCAGCAGGGAGCCGACAACATTGGCAATTAGAGTGGGCCAGGGCAGATCAGTACCGGCCAGAGCAAGACTGAGCAAGTAGCGACTGCCGCCGCCGATCGCACCGCCGACTGCGACCAGCAAGTACAGGCGCCACATTGGAGCGCTGGACGGGTTACTCATAACAGCGTGGTCGCCAAAGTCAGGCCAAGCGCTGCACCAATCAGACACAGGGTTAGCGAAGCGAGCACATTGATGGCCGCACGTTGCCACTGATTGGCCTGCCAAAGGGCGAGGGTTTGTAAGCTGAATGAGGATACGGTGGTATAGCTGCCGAGCATGCCAACCACTAGCAGTGCCCAGCCCGAAGTATGCTGCGGGCTTAACCAGTCCACCATTCCGCCGGCCAGCAGACCGATAGCAAGCGCTCCGCTAGCGTTGACCACCAATGTGCCCCAGGGAAAGCCGGACGGCAGCAGGCGCTGTACCTGATTGACCAGCCACAGTCGCGTCATGGCGCCTAACGCGCTACCGGTCATTACCCAGAGCAAGGTCATTGCAGACAGCAACCCATGGCAATCTGATTCCGTAACTTGATATTCATCAGAGCCGAACCATACTGCACAACCCAGTCTCGCTCCAGCCACTGATTGAGTTCCTCCTCGGTGCGGGTGATGATGCACTGCTAACGGCCCAGGTAACAGGAGATACCCATGACTACCGTATTCGATTTCACCGCCCAGGATATTGCCGGTAAAGATGTTGACCTTTCCCAGTACAACGGCAAGGTACTGTTGATTGTTAACACCGCCAGTAAGTGCGGCTTCACCCCACAGTACAAGGGACTGCAGGCGGTTTTCGAGAAGTATCGGGAGCGTGGTTTTGAAGTGCTGGGTTTTCCCTGCAATCAGTTCGGGCATCAGGAGCCGGGCGATGAGGCGCAGATCAGTGAGTTCTGTGAACTCAATTTTGGTGTCGACTTCCCGCTATTTGGCAAGATCGATGTTAACGGCGACGATGCTCATCCGCTCTACCGCCACCTGAAGGAAGAGGCGCCAGGGTTGCTTGGCAGCAAAGCGGTGAAGTGGAACTTTACCAAGTTTCTGGTCAACCGCGATGGTCAGGTGGTGAAGCGCTATGCACCGACGGACAAGCCCGAAGCCTTGGCTAAGGACATTGAAAAGTTGCTTTGATTGAAAAAAGCAGGCATCCGAGGATGCCTGCCAAACGGACGCCTGCCAAAATAGAACCTTAGCAATTAGTGTAGTCAGGCTTTCTGTCTGGCGCGCTCGATAATCTCGAACAGACCCATTCCTGCCACCATGGCAGCGACGAAGATAGTGGCCTTCAGGCTACCGCTGCCAAAGGCGACCAGCGCCGGGCCGGGGCAGAAACCGGCCATGCCCCAGCCCGCACCGAAAACCAGGGAGCCAATCACCAGGCGGTGGTCGATATCGCTGTTGGTGGGAATACGCATGGGCTCGCCAATCAGCGAGGTGGTGCGGCCGCCAGCGATTTTGAAAGTCACCAGACCGATCACCACAGCGCCGCCCATAACGAGAGCCAGCGATGGGTCCCAGTTGCCGAACAGGTCAAGAAAACCAATTACTTTGGCCGGGTTAGTCATGCCGCCAAGAATCAACCCAAGGCCGAAAATCAGGCCGACCAGCAATGCACTGACAAGATGCTTTTGCATATTCAGAATCCTCCAGTGACGTGAACAATGACGTAGACGGTAACAAAGCCTGCGGCCATAAATGACAGTGTGGCGATTAATGAACGCATGGAAAGGCGGGACAGGCCACAGACACCATGGCCACTGGTGCAGCCGGAACCATAGCGAGTGCCGATCCCGACCAGCAGGCCGGCGACCACCAGCATCGGATAGCTGGCATCAATCTGCGCATGTGGCAGGGCGGTGACCAGCAACCAGGCACTTGGAGCGATCAACATGCCGGCAAGAAAGGCCACGCGCCAGGCGATATCACCGCTCTTCGGTACCAGCAGGCCACCGAGTATGCCGCTGATGCCAGCAATGCGCCCGTTTACCAGCAAGAACATGGCGGCCGCCAGACCGATCAGCGCCCCGCCGGCCAACGATGCCCAAGGGGTAAAGGCATTCCAGTCGATAGTCATTTTGGTCAATCCTCCACAGGACAGAAAAGCTGTTGTAGTTGGGCCAGCATGCTCATTACCCGTGGATCGGCGATTCGGTAGTAGATCTGTTTACCGTCTCGGCGCGTTTCCACCAGTTCTTCGCGGCGCAGTACCGCCAACTGTTGTGACAATGTCGGTTGCGTAATACCCGTGTGCGCTTCCAGTTCACTGACGCAGGACTCATCCAGGGTGAGCTGGCAAAGCAGCATCAGTCGGTCAGGGTTGGCCAGCGTGCGCAGAAAGCCGGTAGCGGCATCGGCGGAGCCACGCAGTGCGTCAATATCCAGAGTGGCTTGGGGCATGGTCTGCCTCCGGCATCATTTAAGCGGAAGACAATATATAAAAATATAAAATGTTATGCAACAGGTGTTATGCAGCACAAGGTCACGCCAATAATCGTTGGTGTTCACAGGCCGTAGGGCAGGACGGCGTAATAGATGGCGAGGAAGTGGCACAGGCTGCCACCGACGGTAAACAGATGCCAGATTGCGTGGTTGTAGGGCATTTTGTCGGCCAGGTAGAACACCACGCCTGTGGTGTAGACGACGCCACCGGCGACGGTCAGTTTGACCCCCAGTGGGCCGACCTGGGTATTGAGTTCGCCGGCGGCGAACAGGATTAGCCAGCCCATGGCCAGATACACCAGCACCCGCAGAATCTTGTAGCGGTGGCCGAATACCAGCTTGAGGGCGATGCCGGCCAGCGCCAATCCCCAGACCACGGCGAACAGCGTCCAGCCAGTGGGGCCGCGCAGGTTGACCAGCACAAATGGCGTATAGGTGCCGGCAATCAACAGGAAGATGGCGCAGTGGTCGAGCATCTTCCAGATTTCTCTGCCCCGCGGCGAACGGCTGGCGTGGTAGAAGGTGGAAGCGGAATACAGCAGGATCAGGCTGGCGCCAAAGATGCTGAAGCTGACAATTTTCCAGATATCACCCAGCGCTGCGGCCTTGCTGACCAGAAGTACCGTGCCAACCACACTCATCAGGGCGCCAAGGCCGTGGCTCAGGCTGTTCAGGCGTTCTTCGCGTAGCGTGTAGTGAGCTTCGTGGGGAAATTGTTCCAGGGTCATAAATGCTCCGGCAACCGGCCGCCAGCCTAGCATCTATACAATTGTGCAGGAAATATATTGAGTGATTTGGCGGAGAGGGAGGGATTCGAACCCTCGTTACGCTATGAACGTAAACACGATTTCGAATCGTGCGCATTCAACCACTCTGCCACCTCTCCAGATGGTGTGAGGCACGCATTCTAGCGGCAACATAGCGATCAGGCGAGCACGGGCTCTCTCAGTGTTTGTATCGGTGAAACTATTTCAATAGGCTTGGGCTATGAGGCTCATTCTTTTGTATGCATCGCACGTCTTCGCTCATCGGCGTACGGTGAGCGTGTCAGTGCCGTAGTGCACGCATTCACAACACGCATTCACAAGGAGTGACACATGATTGAACATAGCAAAGAGGTAGCCGATGAGCTGGCCAAACTGCTGGCCGAGACCTATACCCTTTACTTAAAAACCCATAACTATCACTGGAACGTGACCGGCCCCATGTTCCATGGCCTGCATACCATGTTCGAGGTGCAGTACACCGAGTTGGCTTTGGCGGTGGACACTATTGCCGAGCGCATTCGGGCGCTGGGTTCTTTTGCACCGGGCAGCTATGCCGCCTATGCGCGCCTGTCTGAGGTGAAGGATGATGAAGCGGTGCCGCCGGCCGCCACCATGCTGGCTAATCTGGCTAGCGATCACCGGCTGGTAGCAGAGCGAGCTAACAGGGTGATGAAGCTGGCCGCCAAACATGAAGATGAAGGCACTGCGGCGCTAGCCAGCGCGCGGATTGAAGTTCATGAAAAGACCGCCTGGATGCTGTCCGCACATCTTGAATAGGTCTGGACCTGAGGCAAAGTCCGCAGCGGCTTGCATGGGTGTATAGTCGAAAAAACAGTGACAGGGAGGAGCTGCCCATGACCAGTAAGGGAGAAAGCGTTCGCGACATCATGGCCCGACATCCGGCATCAATTCGCGTTGGTACGGATTTGACTGAAGTCGTCGAGGTGTTGCTGCGCCAGCATATGACTGGCTTGCCAGTGGTGGATGAGGCCGATCGGGTGGTCGGCTTTGTCTCAGAGCAGGACTGCCTGCGCACTTTGCTGGTGTCCAGCTATCACGGCGAAGGGTCGCCACGGGTTGAGGATGTGATGTTTCGAGAGCCGCTCACCGTGAAGCTCGACGATGCGGTGGTGGATGTTGCTGAGCAGATGGTCAAGCAGAAGCCGAAGATCTATCCGGTGGTGGATCAGGGTGGCCGTTTGCAGGGGCTATTGATGCGCGGCCAGGTGTTGGCCCATCTGATTGAAAGCCGGCGCCAGTAGGCGCCGGCTTTTAGTCTTATGCCGGGCCGATGATGATTGGATCAATGATGAAGATGGGTGGAATGAGCTCGCCTTCAACTAGCTCCAGATCAAGCGTGATATCAAAGCTCTTGCTGACTAGCTCAGCTCCAGCCACAGCCGCACTGCCTTTCAGGCGCACTACTGCGGTGGTGCCGACCTCTCCGATGCCATCGCCCTGTGCGCTGATGCTCAGGCTCTGCAGTTCCACCTCATTTTCGACGGCGCCGCTGAGCAAATCTTCCAGTGTTTCAGTTAACCCTTCTGGAGTGATGTCGATTTGAATTCCTTCGCCGACTTCATTGACTGTCTCACCGGCAAAAGTACCTGTGGCAGTACCGTTCCAGGCAGTTCCCGGAGTGCTAACCAGACTGCCCAGCCCGTCAACAATGTGGAAGTCAGAGGGGGCTTCATCGAGGTCCGTTTCCGGGTTAAAGCTTTCCGGGTCGAAGTTTCTCAACACGCTATCAAAGCCAGTGTTGTCGGCGCTGAACAGGGTGTTGAAGAAGTTGAAGGTGCCGTTGCCTTCCAGTGAGTAGGCAAGGTCGTTGAAGTTCCAAATAAAGCCTGTATTACTGCAGAAATCACCGCTGGCGCCATCGTTCCACACGTCATAGGCTTCGCCGACGTCAGCGGTGCCCCGCATGACAAAATCTGTCAGAGTATGAACATTGACGGTGTCGATGGTGGAGCCAAATTGGCTGTACACCACATTGCATAACACCGAATGATAGGTTTGTTCGTTATAGTCCACCCTCAGGATAATGGGGCCTTCTAGCGGGCTGTACTCCGTGTCTTCATCTTCGGGGTCCTGCTCAAGTGAAAAATAGCCGCTGCTTTCAACGTAGGCGACATATTCGGCCCCGTTGGCGTCCTTGATATCCACACGAGCACCAACCATCGGGCCATCAGTTGTTGTGGCCGTGCCTTGCAGGGCAACAAAGCTGGTTTTTTCATCGCCATCCACCAGGTCAGACAGTTTGCAGCCGCTCAGGCCGACACTGGCGCACACCGCCACAGTTAATGCTGAGTATCTGAATACTTGCTTCATGCTGTTCTCCTTTGAATTCTCTTGGCTCAGATCTTGAAGCCAATTTGCATGCCGACCGCGTAGGTGTCGCCTTCGCCAATACCGCCACCAATATCAATATTGAAGCGGTCCCACGGAGTGATACCGATACCACCGGTGAGCATGTCGGAGACATTGCTCTTAAGATCGGTGCGGTAACCGCCGCGAAGGTGGAAGTGGCGCCCTGCAGAAAGTTCTACGCCGACCCGGGCAAACTGGGTGTCGAGCAACAGGTCGTAACCATTGCGTTGGGTAAGATCCAGATTGGCTTCCAGCTTGAATAGCTCGCCGTTATAGCCTGCGGCGGCGGTGAGTACCGGTGCCATATCGTAGTCGGTGCCGTTGGGGCCGCTGTAACTCTGGGGGATCAGGTTTTCGATGGTGCCTGCCAGGGTTATCTTGCCGTCCTCGCCCACCCGGGTGCTCAGGCCCAGGTCCACGTTCAGGCCGCTGTGCGAGTTGACGTTGGTGGAGTCAACAATATCGCCCGCATCGAAATTGGCAATGTTCTCCTGATAGGCGATCAGCTCAATAGTCTGGATTTTTACCGTGGCGCCACCGTCAACTTGCAGTCCGGCGAGCTCAAATCCCTTGCCTATCATCAGGCCGTACTCCGCCAGCCATAGCACCGACGCGTTAACCTGCGAGTTCAGGTTGTCCTGATCGCCAACGCCATTGGCAATGGCCTCCAGCACGGTTCTGTCGGCGGGATCGTAGGCGAATGCAGTGCCAATAGCGGCTTTGCCTTTGCCAACAAATGCCATTGGCAGGGAGTCATTGGGGATGGCGACCATTAATGCGCCACCCGCATCGATCTGAACCAGCTTGTTGCTGATGTCTAACAGGGCGGCTTCGGTGTCATCAACCGCTTGATCCCGTGCAGGGCCAGGCGGTGGTGGATTGTTTTCCAGTTCGTCGAGAAGGTCTTGGGCATCTTCTGACGATTCGATAAAGCCATCCTTGTCGGAGGCAATTACACCGAAGTTAACGGCAAAACTAAACTGATCATCTTCATCAAACCGATTGAGCATGGCCGGGTTGTACAGGGCCTGATTATATTCACCCATGGTCATGCCGGTGCCGCCTCGGGCCATGGCTCGGGCATCGTAAACCTCGGCAAAGGCCAGAGGGCTAATAACGGTGCCAGCAATGGCGCTGGCAAGCAGGATTTTTCGCATGATGGCTTCCTTGGTGTTATTTGGTCCGATCCCCGCCGGCCGTGGGATCCCCATCTAAGCCGGATGACTGACTCTAGCATGCTGCGAATAATGTATAAAACCCCAGCCCAAGAGTGCTTGCAGGCCATTTGTATGCTTGGTGATTGGCCTGTCTGTTTGCCTCCGGTAGGGTGACGGCTCCCCCAAATTGATGAGAGATCACCATGGAGTATCAGGATATTCGCTATCAGGTCAGTAACCGCATTCTGACTTTGACCTTGAACCGCCCTGAGCGCATGAACGCCTGGACTCTGCGGATGCGGGACGAAATGCTGGATGCGCTGTCCCGTGCCAACGCCGACGACGATATCCGGGTAATTGTGGTCACTGGCGAAGGCAAGGCCTTTTGCGCCGGGATGGAGCTGGTGCGCCCGGAAGGCAACATTTTTGGCTATGACACCCCTCAGGGGGACGAGCTGAATATCGAGGAAATACGCGATTCTGGCGGTGAGTTATCGCTCGCTTTGTATAACTGCAGCAAGCCAGTTATCGCGGCCATTAATGGCGCCGCGGTGGGCATTGGTATAACCATGACCCTGCCCATGGATTTTCGTATTGCGGCTGAGGGGGCCAAGCTCGGCTTTGTCTTCAGTCAGCGGGGGATCGTCCCGGAAGCCTGTTCAAGCTGGTTCCTGCCCCGCCTGGTGGGTATGCAGCAGGCGCTGGAGTGGGTCTTGTCGGGGGAGATCTTTACTGCCGAGGAGGGCCTCGCCGGTGGCTTGATTCGTAGTGTCCATCCCCGTGGCACGGTGCTGGAAGCGGCCTATGCGCTGGCGGAAAAGCTGATGCACAAGACCTCGCCAACGGCGGTGGCGCTGGCTCGGCAGATGCTGTGGCGCAACCCGACCTTTGATCATCCGATGATGGCCCACCAGATTGATTCACGGTTGATGTATATCGCCAGTGAGCGCATGGATGGCCGGGATGGCTTCAAGGCTTTCCTGGAGAAGCGTGATCCGGTTTTCACGGCCAAGGTCTCCAGCGACATGCCGGCAACGCCATTCTGGCAGGACCCGCCGCTGACTTGAGCGGTGGGTGCCGACGTCAGTTCCATACAAGGCATGGCACCGGCAAGTGGTTAGGCTGCTCCCTGAAAACATTATTCAGGGAGTCTGGCTATGCGTAATCTTGAGCAATTTCTTGAGGCCTATGGCGAGAGTCACCGCCACCCGGTCAATCAGGTGGTTCACTTTATCTGTGTGCCGGCAATCTTTTTCTCGACGCTTGGTTTGCTTTGGCTGGTGCCGATTGGCGCCTGGCTGGGGTTGTCCGAATGGATTAATGGTGCCACTGTTCTGGCGGCCGTCGGCTTTGTTTTTTATGCGCGATTGAAGTTCTGGGTGCTGGCCATGATGGCGGTCTGGTTTGCCGTTTCGCTGGCCGGCATTCTGGCGATTCAGAGTGCAGGCTTGCCACTGCTGTGGATCTCACTGGCAGTCTGGCTGGTGGCATGGGCGGTACAGGTGTGGGGACACAAGGTTGAGGGTAAGAAGCCATCCTTTATTGATGACTTGGTATTTTTGCTAGTCGGGCCGGTTTTTGTTTCTGTGGAGATTGGCGCCAAGCTTGGCATTCGCAGCCGATACGCGTTGCACTCCTGAAGCTAAAATAGAACGCCAGCTACCCTTGCGGGTGGCTGGCGTTTTTTCGTCAGGCGGTTGCTGCTGCGGCCTGCGGTGCACGGTCTTCCACTGACGTGCGGATCAGGTGGTCAAAAGCAGCCAGCGACGCTTTGGAGCCCTCTCCCATGGCGATGATGATCTGCTTGTAGGGTGCAGTGGTGCAGTCACCGGCAGCGAATACTCCCGGCACACTGGTTTGACCACGCGCATCCACTTCAATCTCACCGCGATTGCTAAGAGCAACAGTGCCTTTCAGCCAATCCGTATTGGGCAGCAAGCCGATCTGCACGAACACGCCCTGCAGCTCAAGCTTGACCACCTCATCGGTGACCCGATTCTTGTAGGTCAGGCCATTCATGCGCTCGCCATCACCGTGCACTTCGGTGGTTAACGCAGAAACGATGATGTCCACATTCGCCAGGCTGCGCAGCTTGCGCTGCAGTACTTCATCGGCGCGCAGCTTGTCGTCGAACTCGATCAGGGTGACATGGGCAACCACGCCGGCCAGGTCAATAGCTGCTTCCACACCGGAGTTGCCGCCACCAATTACCGCCACCCGCTTACCCTTGAATAGTGGGCCGTCACAGTGGGGGCAGTAGGCTACGCCGCGCCCCCGGTATTCCTGCTCGCCGGGTACGTTCATTTCGCGCCAGCGAGCACCGGTGGCAAGCAGTACGGCCTTGCTGCGCAGTACTGCACCATTGGCCAGATGAACTTCGGTAACGCTGCCCGGCACCAGCTTGTCGGCGCGCTGATTATTCATAATGTCCACCGGGTAGTCCTTAACGTGCTGTTCAAGGCCAGCTGCCAGCTTGGGCCCGTCGGTTTCCTTCACCGAGATAAAGTTCTCGATGGCCATGGTATCCAGTACCTGACCTCCAAAACGCTCCGCTACCACGCCGGTGCGAATGCCTTTGCGTGCCGCGTAAATTGCCGCCGCCGCGCCAGCCGGGCCGCCGCCGACGATGAGCATGTCGAACGGTTCTTTGCCGTTGAGCTTTTCCGCATCACGCTCGGCGGCACCGGTATCAACCTTGGCGAGAATTTCCTCCAGAGTCATGCGGCCCTGGCCGAAGCTTTCTCCGTTCAGGCGCACTGCCGGTACGGCCATAATCTGTTTTTCGTTCACTTCATCCTGAAACAGTGCGCCATCGATCATGGTGTGGCGCACGCCCGGATTCAGAGCCGCCATCAGGTTCAGTGCCTGGACCACGTCCGGGCAGTTGTGGCAGCTCAGGGATATAAAGGTTTCAAATTCGAAGTTACCGTCCAGCGCTTTGATCTGGTCGATCATTTCCTGCTCAACCTTGGGCGGGTAGCCACTGACTTGCAGCAGGGCCAGCACCAAAGAGGTGAACTCATGTCCCATTGGCAGGCCGGCAAAATGCACGCCAGTGTCTTCGCCGGGGCGATTTACCGCAAAAGTCGGCTTGCGCACATTGGCATCATCAGCTTGACGCATGGTGATCTTGTCACTCAGCGGTACGATGTCATCAAGCAGCGCCAGCATTTTTTTGCTGTTTTCGCTGTCATCAGCATAGGCGACCAGTTCGATCGGGCTGACCAGTCTTTCCATATAGGCGCGAAGCTGAGTTTTGAGAGCGTCGTCAAGCATGAGTCGAATCCTTTGTAAGAATTTCAGGAAAATACAATCGCATTAGAGCAGTGCTATTGGGGGTGTTACACCGGCGCTTGTGGCGCCGGAGTAACCCTGCACCCGGATCGCGGATGCAGGGGAGTACAGGTCAATCAGATCTTGCCAACCAGATCCAGAGACGGTGCCAGAGTGGCTTCGCCTTCTTTCCACTTGGCCGGGCATACTTCGCCTGGGTGAGCGGCAACGTACTGTGCTGCTTTTACCTTGCGCAGCAGCTCGGAAGCGTCACGGCCGATGCCGCCGGCGTTGACTTCGATGATCTGGATCTTGCCGTCCGGATCGATTACGAAGGTGCCACGCTCAGCCAGACCAGCTTCTTCGATCATTACTTCGAAGTTGCGGGAAACCAGGCCGGTCGGATCGCCGATCATCGGGTACTGGATTTTCTGGATGGTGTCAGAGGTGTCGTGCCAGGCTTTGTGGGTGAAGTGGGTGTCGGTGGAGACAGCGTAGATTTCCACGCCCATCTTCTTGAACTCGTCGTAGTTGTCGGCCAGATCGCCCAGCTCAGTTGGGCAAACGAAGGTGAAGTCCGCCGGGTAGAAGAATACGACCGACCACTTTCCCTTCAGGTCAGCTTCGCTAACGTCAATAAATTTGCCGTTGTGGAAGGCTGTCGCTTTGAATGGCTTCACTTCAGTGTTGATCAGGTTCGACATGAGTAGCTCCTTAAGGTTGATTAGTCGGCCATCGGCGTGTGCCGAGAAAGCATATTAGGGAAAAATGACCCTAGGGTTAATATTATAATTCTTTCCGCTCTGATAGCTTATGGCTATGATTGCCCGGTAAGACTATGTCGGGCGGATACTTTTTATACAGGTGCTAATGAATCTGCAGGGTGGCTTGTTTCTCTGGGCTGATGGCTGGTTGCTAATGGCGGGGCCGATCCATAATCGGCCGCACCGGCATGTGGCGGCGTCATTGCTGTTTGGCCTGGATCAGACGCTGAGCGCACAAGTGGCTGGTGACAAAGTGGTTGCCCGGGCCCTGCTAGTGGCCCCGGATGTGGAGCAATCCCTCGACTCCGCTGGCGCTACCATGGTGGTTCACCTTGATCCGGATAGCCCGCTCTGGTTGCCATTGCGAGGGCTGCTGGTAAACGGCCATGCCCAGCTTGATTGGGGCGATGAACAGGCAGCCAGATTTCGCCAGCTGGCAGATAGTGTTAGCAGCGAGCCGGCCCATGATCTGCTTGCCAGTCTGTTACCGGTGCCAGCCGCTGATGCCGGGTCTGAGCGCCCCGTTGATCCCCGCGCTATGACGTTGGCTTACCGGCTGCGCACCGAGCTGCCCGAGCAGCTTAACCTCACCCAGATTGCCTCCCAGCTGGGCCTGTCCGCCGCTCGTCTCAGCCGGCTGTTTCGTGAGGCTTTTGGTGTCACGCCAAAGCGCTTTCTGCTGCACCTGAAAATACAGGGCGCTCTGCATTGCTGGCAGCCGGGAATCAGTGCTGCCGAGCTGGCAATGCGAGCTGGCTTTTACGATCAGCCGCACCTGATCCGCACTGCCCGGGAAATGTTTGATACCCTGCCTTCGGCATTAATGGGTAATCCTGCTTTCCGCCTGATTCGCGCCGAGCAGCGGTGATATAGTCTGCCTCGCAGATCGACCTGATTCTAATAACTCGTGTATCTCTAACAGGGAGCTTTTCATGAAACCGGAAACTATTGCCATTCACGGCGGCTTTGCTGGCGACCCCGAAACCCATGCGGTGGCGGTGCCGGTTTATCAGACCACCAGCTATTACTTTGACAACACCCAGCATGGTGCAGACCTGTTTGACCTGAAAGTGCCGGGCAATATCTATACCCGCATTACCAATCCCACCAATGCGGTGCTTGAGCAGCGCGTGGCCGAGCTGGAGGGTGGTATTGGTGCGCTGGCGTTGGCTTCTGGCATGGCGGCGATTACTGCGGCCATTCAAACCGTTGCCAAGGTGGGGGATAACATCGTTTCTGTTAGTCGGCTGTATGGCGGCACCTATAACTTTTTCGCCCATACCCTGCCGCAGCAA
Source organism: Alcanivoracaceae bacterium (assembly GCA_029210325.1). Lineage (GTDB taxonomy): Bacteria > Pseudomonadota > Gammaproteobacteria > Pseudomonadales > Alcanivoracaceae > PGZG01. The sequence continues at coordinate 461,325 of JARGPU010000001.1, forward strand.
GGCATTGAAGTGCGCATGGCGTCCGGTGATGATCCGGCCGCGCTGGAAGCATTGATTGATGACAACACCAAGGCTGTGTTTTGCGAGTCCATCGGCAATCCGGCGGGTAATATTGTTGATCTGCAGGCGTTGGCTGATGTGGCCCACAAGCATGGCATTCCCCTGATGGTCGATAATACTGTGGCGACGCCGGTGCTGTGTCGGCCGTTCGATTTCGGTGCCGACATTGTTATCCATTCACTGACTAAATACATGGGCGGCCATGGCACCACAGTCGCTGGTGTGATCGTTGATTCCGGCAAGTTTCCGTGGAAAGACAACCCCCGTTTCCCGCAGTTTAATGAGCCTGATCCGAGCTACCATGGTGTGGTTTACGCAGAAGCTCTGGGGCCAGCCGCCTTTATTGGCCGCGCCAGAGTGGTGCCGCTTCGCAATATGGGCGCAGCACTAAGCCCATTTAATGCATTTTTGATTCTGCAGGGTATTGAAACCCTGTCATTGCGTATGGAGCGGCATTGCGAAAATGCCCAGAAGGTGGCGGAGTACCTGAAGGCGCATAAAAAAGTTAAGTGGGTCAACTATGCCGGTCTGACCGATGATCGCTACCACGATCTTTCCAAGCGCTATATGAAGGGCACGCCCTCAGCCATTCTCAGCTTTGGAATTGACGGTGGGCGTGATGCGGGTGGGCGTTTTATTGACGCACTGCAGATGTTCAAGCGTCTGGTGAATATTGGTGATGCCAAGTCACTGGCCTGTCATCCTGCAACCACCACCCACCGGCAGTTGGACGAGCAAGAAATGGAGCGTGCTGGCGTGTCGGTAGATATGGTCAGGCTGTCCATTGGTATTGAGCATATCGATGATATTCTCGCCGACATTACCCAGGCGCTGGAAAATGCCTGATAGAAGAATGATGTCCTGATAATAAGCGATAAAAAAGGCCCCGCTATGGCGGGGCCTTTTTTATGCGCACTGATCGCGGTACTGGCCGGGTGACATGCCGGTCCAGCGTCGAAATGCTTTGGCGAAAGCGCTCTCGTCAGAAAAGCCAAGTTGTTCAGCGACGTCGCTAATACGGGCTTCTTGCTGCAAGGCTTTTTGGGCAAGCTGTAGCAGCTCTCTGTCGCGTATCTGTTTGAATGACATGCGCTCATCAGCCAGCAGGCGAATCAAATGTCGGCCGCTCATACCGAGGCTGTCCGCAACTTTCTCTTTGCCCCAGCGAGGTTGACTGCAGATTAGCGCGGCCACCTGCCGTGACAGGCTGTGATCACCCAGCTGGCTTAGCTGAGTGTCGGCCAGTTTGAGTAACTGGTCGCGCATTGCCGCGTTTGCTTGAATCAGCGGCAAGGAGAGCATGCTATGGGGGAAGCATATGCTGTTATTGGTGCTGTTAAATATCACCGGGCAGCCAAGCATTTCCTGATAGCGGGAAGCGTCATCCAGAGGCCCGTGGCACAGCTCAACGCGGCTGGCCTGAAACCCTCCACCACTATTCCAGTGGCTCAGGTTAAGCAGCGCGGCGATTACCGTTTCCACCCGCTCCGCCATCCTTACCTGATAATGGGCGTGATAGCTGAGGCAAACTTCATCGACCCCTGTTTGCAGGGAAAAGTCCCCGCCTTCGCCAACGATTGGATAGTACTCAAGCAGGGCATCAAGGGACTCGCCATAGGTTTCGCAGCTCATCAGTAGCAAGCCAGCCAGGTCGAGGTGGCCGGCTTGCAGCTCAAGGCCAAGGCATAGGCCAATAAGAGGCTCGTCTGCGGCGCTGCAGAAGGCCTCCCATAAGGCATCCTGGGACGCCAGCGGAACACGTTCAGTGTCATCTTGCTGGGCCAGCGGCAGATCAATGCCGAGGCGCCCGGCAGCCTGCCGGATGGCCTGAGCAAAACGTAAGGTAACCGTAGGCTGCCGTTGGCTCATGTCCTGAATTAACCGAGGTGCGGTCCCGAGGGAGCCGTTTAATATTAAGAATAATTGCGTAGTGTGGGCCCTGTCTCAGGGTAAATCTATCCCGCTCTTGTTGAGGTTTTGTCATGTATGCAGTGATTGGCGCCGGCCCCATGGGCCTGGCCACGGCCCGTAATCTGAAAAAATATAATATCCCGTTTACTGGCTTTGAAATTCACAGTGATGTTGGCGGCCTGTGGGATATCAATAGCCCGACCAGCACCATGTATGAGTCGGCCCATCTGATTTCCTCCAAGCGCATGACCGAGTTCAATGAGTTCCCCATGCCAGACGATGTGGCGATCTATCCTCATCATCGGCAGATGGCGAAGTACTTCCGTGACTACGCAGAGCATTTTGGCCTGTACCAGCACTATGAGTTTTCCACTGAGGTGCTGTCGGTGCAGCGTAACGGCGATCGCTGGCAGGTGACAACCCGCAAAGATGGCAAGGACATGGTGCGTGATTTTGACGGAGTGTTGATCGCTAATGGCACCCTGCATGAACCTAACCTCATCAGTTTGCCCGGCGACTTCTCCGGCGAGCTGATGCATGCAGCTCAATACAAGAGCGCGGATATTTTCCGTGATAAACGTGTGTTGATCGTAGGCTGCGGGAACTCCGGTGCGGATATTGCAGTGGATGCCGTACATCAGGCCGCCAGTGTCGATATGTCGGTACGCCGAGGATACTATTTCTTGCCGAAATTTCTGCTTGGAAAGCCAGTCGATACGTTGGGCGGAAAGTTGAAAATGCCGCGCGCACTGAAGCAACGACTCGATGCTCTTCTGATCCGCACAGTGATGGGCAAGCCGTCCGATTATGGCCTGCCCGATCCCGACTATCGTATGTATGAGTCACATCCGGTAATCAACTCTCTGGTGCTGCATCACCTCGGCCATGGCGATATCCGTCCGCGTACGGATATCAGCAAGGTGGAAGGTAAAACGGTCACCTTTGTCGACGGAAGCCAGGCGGACTATGACTTGATACTGACCGCCACAGGTTACAAGCTACACTATCCGTTTATTGACCATAAGCAACTTAACTGGAGTGCTGGCGACGCTCCGGCCTTATATCTGAATGCCATGCATCCGGATCTAGACAACCTGTTTGTGATGGGCATGGTGGAGGCTACGGGTCTCGGTTGGGAAGGGCGTAACGAGCAGGCAGAAATGGTGGCGTTGTACATTCGCCAGCTAAAGGACGGCAAGTCTTCGGCACAGAATTTGCGCCGCATCAAAAAGCAGAAGGCTGGCAAAAGGCTGGATGGCGGCTATAACTATCTGGCTCTCGAGCGGATGGCCTATTACGTCAGCAAAGACGAATACCGGGCTGCGGTGCTTGCCAATATTGCAGCGCTGAAATCCGACCTTGATCCCACGCCAGAATCTCGAGCACTAGCATCGTGACTGATATGGCGCCGATGACTGGTGTGGCGATGAACTTCAACAGCGCCGATCTGGTAGTGATGAATGCTGCCATAGCCTTGATGATGTTCGGCGTGTCACTGCAGCTAAAAAAAGAGGATTTCTCACGCCTTCTGGTTGAGCCAAAGGCACCCATTGCCGGATTGATCGCCCAGTTTCTTTTCTTGCCGCTGGCCACCTGTTTGGCGACCTGGGCGTTGTGGGTGCCGGCAGAGTTTGCTCTTGGCATGATTCTGGTGGCGTCCTGTCCGGGAGGAACTTTCTCAAACATTATGACCTGGATGGCGAAAGGGAATGTGGCCGTTTCCGTGACCATGACGGCAATCTCCAGTTTGGCTGCCGTGGTGATGACACCATTTAACTTTGCTTTCTATGGTTGGCTAAACCCCCATACCAGACCACTGTTGCAGCAGATATCTATTGATCCGGTCAATCTGCTTTTTCTGGTGGCTCTGGTGTTGGCTTTGCCGATTTTTCTTGGCATGGCAGTGGGCAAGCGCTTCCCGTCTCAAGCCGCCAATGCGGAGCAGCCCATGCGCTGGTTCTCGCTGCTGCTATTTTTTGCCTTCATCGTAATCGCCCTGCAAAAGAACTTTGCTTTGTTTATTAATCATGTTGGCGCCATATTCCTGTTGGTGATTGCCCACAATGCGGTTGCCCTGCTGGTGGGGCATGGCGCTGGATTGGTCGCTCGCCTGCCGCGGGCCGATCGTCGTGCGGTAACTATGGAAGTGGGCATCCAGAACTCCGGCTTGGGACTTATGATCCTGTTCACTTTTTTCCCCGAGGCCGGCGGAATGATCCTGATTACCGCCATGTGGGGAGTCTGGCATCTGGTTTCCGGTTTGACGCTGGCGCAGATATGGGCAAGGAGGCCGCTATGAGTGATCGCCCCCGGGTATTGATAACTGGCATTGGTGGCTACATTGGCAGTCAGCTTGCCCATCAATTGATGCAGCTCTGCTACGTTACCGGCATTGATCTCCGCGAGAACAAGTCATTGCCCTGCGCCCACCAGATTATGGATATACGTGATCCCCGGCTGGCGGATTTCCTGCGCAGAGAGGAAATTACCCACGTTATCCATCTTGCTGCGGTGTTGGAGGATAGCGGCGACAGACAGAGGGATTTTGATATTGATGTAAATGGCACGCGCAATGTTCTGGATGCCTGTGTCGCCGCCGGTGTAAAGCACCTCACTGTGACCAGTTCTGGCGCCGCCTATGGCTATCACGCGGACAGCCCGGCCTGGTTGGATGAGCAGGATCTGCTGCGTGGTAATGTTGAGTTTGCCTACTCCGACCACAAGCGTCAGGTGGAAGAGATGCTGGCCAATTACCGTGACTCCCATGCTGACCTTGAGCAGCTCGTTCTTCGCCCTGGAACCGTGCTGGGAGAAAACACCAGAAACCTGATTACCAATCTGTTTGCCCGAAAGCGACTGTTGGCCATCGCCGGTAGCGAGTCCCCCTTTGTCTTTATCTGGGATCAGGATGTGGTCAATATTATTCGTCAGGGTGTGCTGCAAAATAAAGCCGGGGTATTCAATCTTGCTGGCGATGGCGCGCTGCCGATTCGCCAGATCGCAGCAACTCTTGGCAAGCCGGTGCTGAACTTGCCGCCACAACTACTCCGAATTGCGCTTACCGTTGGCAGAAAGCTGGGCATTGGTCGCTATGGCCCTGAGCAGATGGATTTCCTGCGCTATCGGCCGGTGTTGAGCAACCGGCGCTTGAAGGAGGAGTTTGGCTACACGCCAATGAAAACCTCAGAGCAGGTTTTTCAGTTCTATGTTCTCCATGCGCGTGCTCGAGGTGATCTATGAATCGGGTGGTGTTGGTTACCGGTGCCGCCAGTGGTTTAGGTTGGGCGTTGAGTCGCGCCTTCCTCGCCGTAGGGGACAAGGTGGTGCTGGTGGACCGGGATGAACAGCTATTGCAGCAGCGCCAGCAAGAGTGCGGCGAGCCGGGCCGAATACGCACCTGTGTTTGTGACGTCACCGAACAGCAGCAGCTTGCCAGTCTTATTGCCGAAGTAGATAGTCACTTCGGCCGTCTTGATGTGTTGGTTAATAATGCCGGCATTACTCACCGCTCTCCCGCGGCTGACACCAATGCAGCAGTGTTAAAGAAAGTCATGGCGGTGGACTGGCAGGGGCCGGTCGAACTCACCTTGTTGGCATTGCCAATGCTCAAACGTAGTGGCGGCCAGATTATTTGCATAGGCTCCATGGCCGGTTGGATGCCGGTGCCGGGCAGGGCAGCCTATTGTGCGGCCAAGTCCGCGCTGGCCCAGTTCTTTGAAGTGCTGCGCCTGGAAGTTGCTGCCGATGGGGTGGCTGTATTGATGGTGTATCCGAGCTTCCTGGATACTCCGATTGAAAAAAATGCTCTGGGTCATGATGGTGGGCGGGCAAAGCACTCACGTTCCACCGTCGGCAATATTCGTAGTGCCGAGTGGATGGCCGAGAAAATTATTGGCGCCATGAACCAGCGTCGCCCATGGCTATTTCCTGATGGTTTGTCTGCATTTGCCAGTATTCTGTGGCGAGTCTGGCCATCGCTGTATATGCGGCTAATTCGCCGTCGCTTTGCCAGCGAGCTCCAGCGCTGATGGAGCATCTCTGGCTATTGGCCATCTTTATTCTGTTCGCCTACACGGTGGAAGCGGTTACCGGCTTTGGCAGCATTGTTATTGCGCTGTCACTTGGTGCCTTGCTGATGCCGGTGCCGGAACTGCTGCCGATCCTCGTGCCGCTGAATATTTTGATGACTGGCTGGTTGACCTCGCGGTTCTATCGGAATATCGATGTCCAGCTTCTACTCAAGCGTATTGTGCCGCTCATGTTGGCCGGAACACTTCTAGGCTATCTATTGCTCCCATGGCTCAGTGAGCGTTGGCTAAAGCCGTTGTTCGGTGTTCTTATCCTGTGGTTCTCTGCCCGGGAGTTATGGCGTCTTCATCATGGAGGGGCGGTACATCATCCAAAATGGCTAACCCCACCGCTTATGTTTTCGGCGGGCATTACCCATGGACTATTTGCTTCCGGTGGTCCGCTGCTGGTTTATGCCTTGGTCGGCACATCGTTAGACAAGGCCCGCTTTCGGGCGACCTTGATTGCAGTGTGGTTTCTCCTTAACAGCAGTCTCACTATTGCCTTTTTGCTTGATGGGCGGCTGCAGCCCGCACTGCCTGCGGTATTAATGTTGGCGCCGCTATTGCCTGTCGGCGTCTGGCTTGGTGAAGAGCTGCATCATCGGGTTGACGAGGGCTTGTTTCGCAAGCTGGTCTACGGGCTGCTGATGGCGACTGGCTCAATACTGCTAAGCGCACCATTGCTAAATTGATGGGTGTACTCGCTAATCACGCTGGGTTGGCATACAGGAGCTGTCTGAAAAGGGTAAGCGCGCGGCTTTGCGGCAGAGATATCTGCTCCCAGCGGATTGGGCTGCCGGCCTTAATATGCTTCTCTACCGTAGCCTGCTGAAGCAGTCCGATTGGCGGGTATTGGTGGTGTGATGAGAATGGCACCGCTTCACCTCGACACTGGAATCCACCCAGAGCCCGATCAATTTTTTCGCCGGGCTGCATGTCTTTCTTGGCCAGAGCGATCACTCCGGTGTTGGGCTGTTTGCTATTGTTTAGCAGAACCTCGCCCCGTAATGCCATGGCGATAGTGGCCGGGATCTCCAGGTGGCAAAGGTGAAATGGCTGGAGCAAAAAATAATAAGGCCCGTCACCCAGTTTCAGATAGCGGAGCGCGTCTGCATCCGGGTGTTTGCCAACAATAAAGATGCCAGCGGGGCCGCCCGCGTTTAGCACATAATCACTGATGGGCTGGCCCAGGTTTTCTGCCTCAGCAGCTAGCGCTAGCGCTGCCTCCGGCAGATTGGCTGATACCGGACCAAGCATGCCGGGTCTGGCGATGCGCGCATCGCAGCCATTGGCAACCAGTGCCTGCTCGCACTGAATCTTACTGCCATCGGTAAATGCGGTGACCTGCGCCAGGCTGATGCCCTGGCGTTCCGCCCAGTACTGCATGTCCTTCGCGGTCGGGTGGTGATTGAGAAAGCCTTTGATATTGCCGAGCACCAGCGGCTCAAAGCCCATGCTCAATGCCCGGCCATATAATGCCGCCAGACTGCCGGGCTGATCGCCCTCGGCCTCGCTGAGTATTCCCTGGCCAACAAAGGCGGTGCCTACGGTGATATGAAATTCCGTGTTCATGGTGACTACCGGCTTGTCGGCAGCCAGTGCTTGCTCGACCACCTCGGTGGCATGCAACACATCGCCGCTGCATTCAACAATCAGGTCGGAGTGGCGTAGCAGGGTGTCCATATCGCCGCAGAGCTTTTCCGCATAGGGGTGACGGACGTCTGCAGCGGGGCGTCGTGATAGCACTGGTCCCAACTGATATTGACTGCCGCGGGCCAGATGATCGGCAAGGCCGCGGCCGATAAAGCCGCTTCCGCTGATACCGATAACCGGTTTGGCTGGCATATCCGCCCCCTTGAAGATGGAAGAAAAGAGACCCTGAAAAGGGGATTGGTTATATTGCCACGCTAATCTGCAATGAGCGACGCCGTTGCCGGCATACGGTAACATGCACAACTCCAGATTCCCCGGGGAGTGTCATGCCGTCAGTCCGTGAATCCTTTGCCCGTGCCATCAACCGGCTGGTTCGCCCGTGGCTACTGCAGTACCGCAAACTGACCTCCAGCGGGCGGGCCTTGCCGTCGTTTATTATCATCGGCACACAGAAAGGCGGTACCACCAGTCTGTTTCATTATCTCAGCCAGCACCCCCAGTTGGTGCCGTCCTATCGCAAGGAAGTGCACTATTTCGATGGCGGCTTGAAACCGAAGCGCGACAACTTTGCCCTTGGTGAGCGTTGGTATCGTTCCAACTTTCCGTTGCGCAAACATATCCGGCCAGATCAGCAAGCTTTTGAGGCTTCGCCTCTGTATGTGTTTCACCCGTTGGCGCCGGAGCGTATCCATGCTCTGCTTCCTGATGCCAAGCTTATTCTGTTACTGCGAGAGCCAACCGAGCGCGCGCTTTCCCATTACTTTCATCAGTCACGCAAAGGGCGCGAAACTCTGTCAGTGATGGATGCACTGCAGGGTGAGGAAGCACGTCTTGCACCGGTGCTGGCCGAGCAGAATTACAAGCACCAGAGTTTTATGCATTTTTCTTACAAGCTGCGCGGCCACTATGCGGAGCAGATTCGTCGTTATCAGGATATTTTTCCAAAAGAGAATCTTTTGATTCTGGGCAGCGAGCAGTTTTTTTCTGATCCTCATACTGCCCTTGAGAAAGTATTCGAGTTTGTCGGAGTGGATTCATCTTTTCAGGTCCCGAATCTTAACGCTCGCAATGTGGGTAGCAATCGCAAGAGCGTTCAGGCAGATGTCTATCAGTACCTGCAGGACTATTTTGCCCCCCATAATCAGGAGCTTTACACGTTGCTTGGTGAAAATTTCGACTGGTAATAAAAAAGGGCGCATGGCGCCCCTTTCTTTAACCAGAACCTCTAGATAACGTGCCTGATCATAGTGCCTGTACGCCCCCGCTTGTTAAAGTGCCATCGCGATAATCCCGCAGTGCTTGATCAATTTCTGCTGCAGTATTCATCACGAAAGGACCATACTGAGCCACCGGCTCATTAAGTGGCCGTCCGGCGATCAGCAGGAATCTTGCTCCTTCTGCTCCAGCGATTACCTCCAGTGTATCGCCACTACCTAGTAGTGCCGCTGCATGGGTGGGGATGTCTTTGCTATCGCTTTGCAGTGTTCCTTCAAACACATAGATAAATGCGTTGTGGCTGCTTGCCACTGGCAAGCTCAGGGATTGACTGGCGGCCAACTCTACATCCATATAAACAGGCTCAGTGCCACCGGCCTGTATTGGCCCGCTATATTGATGGTTGGCGATCTCCAGAGTGCCCGCAATCATCTTGAGGCGCACCCCCGCAAAAGGTTCATGCCATGGCATGCTTGCCGCAGGGACATCACGGTACGCTGCCGGCTTCATCTTGTCCCTGGCCGGAAGATTCAGCCAAAGCTGAAAGCCGCGCATTCGTCCCTCTTTTTGCTGCGGCATTTCCGAGTGAATGATGCCTCGACCACAGGTCATCCACTGCACGTCTCCGGGCCGCAGATCGCCGCGATTGCCCATGTGATCTTCATGCAGCATGTGCCCGTCTAGCATATAGGTGACGGTTTCAAAGCCGCGATGGGGATGAGATGGGAATCCTCCAATATAGTCATCGGCTTTATCGCTAGAGAACTCATCCAGCATCAAAAACGGATCCAGTCGAGCGAATTGGGATTGTCCCAGCGTGCGGCGTAGTTTTACCCCAGCGCCATCACTGGTGTTCATGCCAGGAATGATGCGAGCAAGTGTGCGTGTGGTCATGTCGCCATCTCCTTGTTTGCCTGTGTTCTGGTTTGCCGATTGTGCGGCGCTGAGTAATCGATCTGCGGGCCAAGCGGAACAACCCGCGACGGATTAATGGTCGGGTGGCTGCGGTAGTAATGGTGCTTGATATGCATCAGGTTAACCGTATCGGCGATGCCCGGCTGCTGGTACAGGTCGCGCAAGTAGTTGCTCAGTGCCGGGTAATCGGCGATGCGTCGCAGGTTGCACTTGAAGTGGCCCACATAAACCGGGTCGAAGCGAACCAGTGTGGTGAACAAGCGCCAGTCTGCTTCGGTAATTTGATCGCCCACCAGCCAGCGTTGTTTTGTCAGCCGTGCTTCCAGCCAATCCAGTTCAGTAAACAACTCCTCAACCGCCTTTTCGTATGCATTCTGCCGGGTGGCAAAGCCAGCTTTATAGACGCCGTTATTAACGCGGTCGTAGACCCGTGCATTTACCTCATCAATCTGTTGACGAAGCGCCTTAGGATAGTAGTCCCCATCGCTCGCGCCGATGCCATCGAAAGCATTGTTGAACATGCGAATAATGTCCGCAGATTCATTGCTGACAATGGTTTGTTGTTGCTTGTCCCAGAGCACCGGTACCGTTACCCGACCGGAATAATCGGGGTTCGCTTTCAGGTACAACTCATACAAATAAGCTAGTCCATACAGCTCATCACCGGTTGCGTCGGCAAAGTCAGTATCCAGCGGCCAGCCATTCTCCAGCATTAGCGGGTTGACTACCGATACGCCAATCATCTGCTGCAGGCCTTTAAGCTCACGCATGATCAGTGTGCGATGGGCCCAGGGGCAGGCCAGTGACACATAAAGGTGGTAACGACCGGCTTGCGCCTGGAAGCCGGCCCTGCCATCGGGGCCGGCGCTGCCATCGGCCGTTACCCAGTTGCGAAACTGGGCTGCCGAGCGCTCAAAGTGACCGCCGGTGCTATCGGTGTCATACCACTTGTCCTGCCACTGTCCTTTTACCAGTAATCCCATGATGTCCTCCGACGTCGGTAAAAAATCACACCGTTTTTTGTTCAGGCCGCGCTACCGCTATTTCGCAAAAGTGCGTCAATTTTGGCGTGAGCACCCTGCAGCGCTTTAGCTTTGGCATCGTCACCCATGTTGACGCCCTCAGCGAAAACGAACTGGACGTCAGTCAAGCCGATAAAGCTTAGGAACTGACGCACGAAAGGCTCCTGATGGTCATTTGGGGTATTGGCATAGATGCCGCCGCGGGCGGCAAATACCCGCACCGGTTTGTTATCCAGCAGGCCAACCGGGCCGCTATCCGTGTACTTGAAGGTAATGCCGGCCCGGGCAATGTTGTCCATCCAGGCTTTGAACTGGGACGGCACGCCAAAGTTATACAATGGCAGGCCGATCACCACGATATCTGCGCTACGCAGCTCGGCTATCAGGGCATCTGACTCGTCTACGTGTGCTTGCTGTTCGGCAGTGCGCTGCTCTGCAGGGGTAACGAAAGCCCCTACTCGGTTGCCATCCAGATGCGCCAGAGGCTGTTCGGTGAGGTTGCGCTGGAGCACCTGACCTTGCGGATTGGCCGCTTGCCAGCGCTCGATAAAGGCCTTGGACAGCTGACTGCTGTTGCCGTTGTCGCCAAAGATGCTGCTGCTGATATGGAGAAGAGTTGCCATGTTGAGGTCCTCGCTGGCTGATTGGACAAGATGTATCCAGTATCAGATCTGGCATTAAGATGAAAAACCGCATAATTTGGCGCCATTAAATCTAATAAACTGATGAGTCGGAGTGGCCCATGGACTTGAAGGTGTCTCTGGAGCAGTGGCGGGCATTGCTCGCGGTGGTTGATGCGGGCGGCTATGCGCCGGCGGCAGAGGCGCTAAACAAGAGCCAGTCAGCGGTCAGCTATGCCGTCCAGAAGATGGAAACGGCGCTACAGGTGAGGGTATTCCGGCTTGAGGGGCGGCGTGCGGTACTGACCGAGGCCGGTGAGATCCTCTACCGCCGGGCTCAGGCGCTAGTGGAGGAAGCGAGCCGGCTGGAAACCTCGGCGGAGAGTCTGGCACGCGGGGTCGAGGCGCAGTTGTATATCGCGGTCGACGCCATTTTCCCGATGTGGCTGTTGCTGCAATGCCTCGACCGGTTTGCCTCCGAGTTTCCCGAGACTCGGGTGGAGTTGCTGGAAACGGTACTTAGTGGAACCGATGAAACCTTGCTTCAGCATCAGGTTGATCTGGCCATTACTCCACGGGTGCCGCCGGGTTTCATTGGTGATGCGCTGATGCGCGCCCGTTTTATCGCCGTGGCGCATCCTGAACATCCGCTACATCATCTTGGTCGACCGCTGGTGTTCCAGGATCTACGTCGCCATCGTCAGCTGGTGGTGCGTGACTCTGGCAGTCGCCGCATGGACGCCGGATGGCTTGGCGCAGAGCAGCGTTGGACAGTAAGTCACCTGAGTACATCAATTCGTGCCGCAGCGATGGGTTTGGGCTTTGCCTGGTATCCAGAGGAGAAAATTCGTGATGAGCTAGACGAAGGCTCCTTGAAGCGGCTGGCGATGCAGGAGGGAGAGGAGCGATTTGCAGATCTGTATCTGGTTTATGCTGAGGCGGATTACGCCGGTCCGGCGGCGCGTCGATTGGGTGATATCCTCAAGCGTTCCTGTGCTGCGCTATGCAATAAAAAAGCCTGACCAGGTTTCCTGATCAGGCTTGGTCAGCGCACGGAGAGCGGATCAGAGTTCGATCACATCAATCTCGTACACCGTGGTGGTGCCGCTGACTTCGTTGCCGACAATCAACAGCGGCTTGCCTGACGGGCTTTGCTTGGCATCTACGAACACCAGGCCTTCTGGCGCCAGATCACCGGCGGTACCGAGGGACGGATCGCCGCTGAAGTCGCGATTGTTGATGTACTGAACGAACTGCGGCGCCTGCGGGTTGCTGATGTTGTAAACCATGATGCCGCCGACTCGCTCCAGACCGATAAATGCGAAGGTCTGACCATTGATGCTGCCAAGTGCCAAACCTTCCGGCTCCGGGCCCTTGTCGTCCGAGCGCGCATCAAAGCCGTTTTCGTCGTTAGTGGAATTAAAGAACTCCGGATTGCGCGCTGCAGTAATGCGCTCGAAATCATTGCCGCTGTCAAACACCAGCGTGCCGTCAGCAGCGCGAATCGAGAACGAGCGAGCGCCATAGGAATACAGCGTATCGTATTCGCAATCGACTTCCGGGTCGGTTGTCAGCAAAGACGGGTCGCAGCCATTGCTGACGCCAAGCGTGCTGGTGACATTGAGTCGGCCCAGATCTTCATCCGCCTGAATGTCGGCATCGTCAATGTCGTCTGTCAGGATCATATCCTTGACCCGGATCTCTTCTGACCAGGTGTCGTAGTCGCGAGCATCGCCTTCGTTGGCGGTCACGATATAGGTTTCGCCATTGAAGGTGTAAGCAGCGATGGTATCGGGCTGGTACATGCCGAATACAGGCCAGTTGCGGATATTGATGCTGTCGTCACGGTTGCTGGCATCAAGCTCATTGCCAAAGATGCGGTGATCCTTGAAGCCCAGCGCAACGATATCTTCCACTACTGCATCATCAACGTTAACGATGGCCATGGCGTTGTTTTCCTGCAGCGCAACCCATGCTGTGCTGCCATCTTCAGATACGGCGATGTACTCCGGCTCCAGATCCTGAGCAACGGTGGCGCCAGGCCCGAAGACCCGCACGCCACTGCTGATCAGCGACGGCCCCTGAGCATTGAAGCTGGTAAATGACGCAGTGCTGACGGTCAGGTTGTCGACGCCGTTGCTGATGTCGATGATGCTGACCGATCCTTCCGGGTCAATGCTGTAATCATCATTCGGTTCGCCTTCATTGGCGACCAGAACCTTGTTGCCGTCAGGGGTAAAGGTGAGCATGTCAGGCAGCGCGCCAACGGTAGCCTCACCCACTTTGGCCAAGCTGGTGGAGTTATAGAAAACCACCTTGCCCGGATCCGTTTTGGTGCTTGCTTCAATGGCAACTGCCACCAGTTTCCCGCTGACCGCAACGCTATTGGCAACACCACCTTCGGCGCTCGCATCAATGGTGCTCATCAGTGACGGCATGGCCGGATCAGACATGTCCAGCACATCAACGGTGACATCGTTTGCATTCACCACAAACAGGCGACGCTGACGAGCATCATAGGCGACGATCTCTGCTGCGGACTCATCGAAAAAGTCAGCCGGATTGCCGGGCGGGGTGTAGGTGCCGGCAACTTTTAACTGTAGCAGGGTCGCGCTGGTGCCATCACTGCCATCATCGCCGCCACAGGCGCTCAGACTGACGGCGCTGACGGCAATAGCCAGTGCGGAAAGAGTATGTTTCAGATTCATTGGTGGTCCCCTGATATGGCATTGGAATCAATGCATCAGGGTAGAAGTGGATTGTGACAGGGCAGAGGCGAAGATATGACAGCGGGATAACAGTTCTATTTCCGGGAAGTCCGCTGATAAACTACAAAACTGTAGTCGTAGGGGTTTGGCCCTTCTGCTTTGAAATCCTGCCGCCCTGCCTCCTGCCACAGTACCGTATCGTAGTCTGGGAAAAATGCGTCTCCATCTACGTCCGCATGTACCTCGGTAATATACAGCACGTCAGCGCGCGGCAGTGCTTCGGCATAAATCTGCGCGCCGCCAATCACCACCACTTCATCAACGCCATCAATAAGAGCAATGCTCTCGGCAAGACCAATGGCGTCATCCAGACTGGCAACGACCTTTGCGCCCTCGGCAACATAATCCGCCTGACGACTGATGACGATATTGGCGCGGCCCGGTAATGGCCCTTTCAGCGACTCCCAGGTTTTCCGCCCCATGATAATCGGCTTGCCAAAAGTCGCCTGTTTGAAATACTTCAGGTCGCCGGGCAGATACCAAGGCAGCTTGTTGTCACGGCCGATACAGCCGTTTGCGGCTTTGGCAACAATCAGCGACAGCATCATATGGCCACCGGCGCCTTGATGTGCGGATGCGGGTCGTAGCCTTCGAGGGTGAAGTCTTCGAAGCGGAAAGCGAACAGATCTTTCACCGCCGGATTGATTTTCATCACCGGCAGCGGGCGGGTGTCTCGCGACAGTTGCAGTTCGGTTTGCTCCATATGGTTGCTGTACAGATGAGCATCGCCGAGGGTGTGGACAAAATCACCCGGCTGCAGACCACAGACCTGCGCCATCATCATGGTCAGCAGGGCATAGGAAGCGATGTTGAATGGGACGCCAAGGAAAATATCACCGCTGCGCTGATACAGCTGGCAGGATAGCTTGCCGTCGGCCACATAGAACTGGAACAGACAGTGACAAGGTGGCAGTGCCTGTCGACCCTGCTCGGCATTCTTGTCCGGACTTAACGTTGGCTCCGGCAGCACCGCCGGATTCCATGCCGAGACAACCAGACGGCGCGAATCAGGGTTGCGTTTGATCTCTGCGAGAATCTCGCTGATTTGATCAACCACTCGTCCATCATGGGTTTTCCAGCTACGCCATTGCTCGCCGTAGACCGGACCTAGTTCACCCTCGTCAGTGGCCCACTCGTCCCAGATTGATACGCCGTTTTCTTTCAGATAGCGGATATTGGTCTCGCCGGAGAGAAACCAAAGTAGTTCGTGAATAATTGACTTCAGATGCAGTTTTTTCGTCGTCAGCATTGGAAAGCCTTCGCTGAGATCAAAGCGCATTTGGTAACCGAACACGGCCCGGGTGCCGGTGCCGGTACGATCACTCTTGACCACGCCGTTATCGCGGACGTGGCGCAGTAGGTCGTGGTATTGCTTCATGGGTTGGCTCCCTGTTTGCGATAGCCCCAGACCATCAAGCCGGCACCAACAAAAATCATCGGCACGCTGAGCAGCATGCCCATGGTTAGCCAGTTGCCCATCAGATAGCCGATATGGGCGTCCGGTTCGCGGAAGAATTCTGCGCCAATGCGAGCGCAGCCATAGCCGATACCAAATAGGCCGGTGACCGCTGCGGCAGGGCGGGGTTTGCGTGAGTAAATCCAGAGCAGGGCGAATAGCGCCACGCCTTCAAAGATAAACTGGTACAGCTGCGATGGGTGGCGAACCAGCTGCAACGGATCGCCCGGGAACACCATGCCCCATGACACATCCGTTGGTCTGCCCCACAGTTCGCCATTGATAAAGTTGCCGATACGGCCAGTGGCTAGACCGACCGGCACCATCGGCACGATAAAGTCAGCAACGGTGAAATAGCTCTTGCCGGTTTTGCGTTTGAAATACCAGAACGCGGTTAGCACGCCGAGCATGCCACCGTGGAAAGACATGCCGCCCTGCTGCAATTTAACGATCCACAGCGGATCACTCAGCCACTGATCCAGACCATAGAACAGACCATAACCGAGCCGCCCACCGATGATCACGCCGACCGCACCGTAGAAAATCAGATCGCCCACCTGCTCGCGGGTAAAAGGGCTGTCCGGCTTGCCCGCCCGCCAACTGCCCAGTAGCCAGGCGCCGGTGAAGCCGAGCAGGTAGGTCAGGCCATACCAGTGAACAGATAAGGGGCCAATTGAGAAAGCAACGGGGTCAATCTGCGGAAAAGTCATAGCACCAATTTGAGTCCGATCAGAAACAGGGCGCCGGCAAATATACGCTTGAGTGTCGTCGCCGGCAGTCGGTGAGCCAGCCTGGCGCCGAGCCGGGCTAGCGGGAAGCTGGTCAGCACTATACCTGCCGCCGCAGGCAGATACACGAAGCCAAGGCTTCCGTTGGGTAAGTCCGGATGGTGCCAGCCGGCCACCACAAAGCCAATGCCGCCGCCGACAGCAATGGGCAGGCCACACACCGCCGAAATGGCTACAGCCTGTTGCATGCGCACCCCGCAGGCACTGAGAAACGGCACAGTCAGTGAGCCGCCACCAATACCGAACATGGCTGATACTGTGCCAATGGCACTCCCGGCCAGCGCCAGTGCGCCACGGCCCGGTAGGCGCTCGTTATCCCCATTGGCCAGACGGCCACTGCTCAGCCCCATCTGTACGGCGATCAGCATGGCAAAAATGCCGAACAACCTGCCTAGCATGGCGCTACTGATGGCACTGGCGAAAAAGGCGCCGGCGAAGGCGCCGACAAGAATGCCCGCGGATATGGGCAGGGCCACTGGCCAGCGCACCGCGCCGAGCCCTTGGTGAGTGAGGATGGCACTGGTCGAGGTGGCTGCTATGGTGGCCAGAGAGGTGGCGACGGCCAGCTGGGCGGTGATCGCGGCGGGAAAGTCCATCAGCGGGAAGATCATCAGCAGGGCAGGAACAATCACCACGCCGCCGCCCAAGCCAAGCGTGCCAGCCAGCAGCCCGGCAACAATGCCAAGGGCAAGAAACAGGATTAGGATTTCAAGCACGGCAAGAACCTCAGCTACACTGCGCCGGTATGCTATCCCAGAAGTCCGGCCGGGTCTGCCCGGCGCTGCAGGAGTGGGTCTGATTCATGTGTATTGTGTTGTTCGCTTGGCAAGTTCATGACAAACATCCACTGCTGGTGGCGGCCAATCGTGATGAGTTCCATCATCGCCCGGCGGAGGCGGCCCGCTGGCGTGGCGACCTGCTGTGTGGGCTCGACCTGGCGGCTGGTGGCACCTGGCTGGGTATCAGCCGTGCAGGCCGCTTTGCCGCGGTAACTAATTATCGCGAACCCATTGCCGATCGGCTGCCGGGTAACCGTTCCCGTGGCATGTTGCCGATGGGCTTTCTGGAGAGTGAGCTGGCGCCGCTGGAGTACCTTCAGGGCCTGCAGTCGGAGCAGCAGGAGTATGGCGGCTTCAACCTGCTGGTCAGCAATGGCCGGGAGTTAGCCTGGATGAGTAACCGTGGTGCCGAGCCTCAGCTAGTGGCGCCGGGAATTCATGCGCTAAGCAATGGCCAGCTGGACACGGATTGGCCGAAGGCTAAGCACGGTCAGGCTCTACTGGGGCAAGTGGTGGCGGATGGCGCTGGGCAGGGAGTGGAGCCCCAGCGATTGCTGCAAATTCTCGAAGACGACAGCCTGCCGGATGACGATGCCTTGCCCGATACGGGTGTGGGTCTGGAGATGGAGCGCTTGGTGGCGCCGATTTTCATTCAGTCGGCAGCCTACGGCACTAGAGCCAGTACGGCGGTAATTCAGCATGCGGATGGCTGCTTTGATTTTGCTGAGCAGCGCTGGCAGCCGGGCGGCGGCCGGGCTGGCGACCCTAGTCGATTCGACTGATGGGGCCATCCCAACAAAAGGTAATAAACTTCTGCGTTTTTATTATTTCTGGTTTGGCTCCCGGTACGTAAACTAGGCGCCTCTCGTGATTCCGGGACCATACCGATGGATTGGCAAGGCTGGCTAACGATCTTTATCACAGCGGGTGTATTTATCACCCTGGTGAGCTCATCCCGATTGGGGCCGGACCTGGTGCTGATGGGTGCATTGCTGCTGTTAAGTATCAGCGGTGTGCTTAACCCCGAGGAGGCACTGTCCGGGTTCAGCAACAGCGGCTTGATTACCGTGGCTGCCATGTTTGTGGTGGCGGCGGGTATCCGCGCCTCCGGCGGGGTTGATCTGGTGGTGAATCGCATTCTCGGCAGGCCGAAAGGTGAGCGTGCTGCCATGGTGCGGTTGGCGGCGCCGGTGATTGCTCTGTCCGGGTTTCTCAATAACACCCCGGTGGTGGCCACCATGATTCCGGCGGTGACTCGCTGGGCCAAGCAGCTAAATCTGCCTGCTTCCTCGTTAATGATTCCGCTTAGCTACGCCTCAATTCTGGGCGGCACCCTGACGCTGATCGGTACCAGTACCAATCTGGTGGTCAATGGCCAGTACCAGACGCTTACCGGTAAGGCAGGCTTTGGCCTTTTTGATATTACTGTGGTGGGTTTGGTCGCTGCCGCTGCTGGCATTGCTTTTCTGTTGTTGGCAGGGCCACGGCTGTTACCGGCGCGGCGCAGTCCGGATGAAACCTTTGCCGATATGCGCAGTTTTACTTTTGAGGTGGCAGTGGCTACTGACGGCCCGCTGGTTGGCAGGTCGATTGTCGAAGCGGGGCTGCGGCATTTGCAACGTATATATCTTGCTGAAATCGAACGTCATGGCAGTGTGCTCACTGCGGTGGCACCGGATGAAATACTTCAGGGCGGTGATCGTCTGGTTTTTGTTGGTGAAACCGAAGCGATTATCGACGTATTAAGAATCAACGGGTTGGTGCCTTCCGTTGGCCGCCAGCCAGTTATTGAGCGCAACGTGCCAGAGCGAAAACTGGTTGAAGCGGTGGTTGCCCCAGGTTGTGAAGGAGTCGGAAAAACCATCAAAGATGCACGCTTCCGTGACCGCTACGGCGCTGTGGTGCTGGCGGTGGCCCGCAATGGTGAACACATCAAAGGCCGACTCAGTTCCATCATTTTGCAGCCGGGTGATGTGTTGCTACTGGAGGCGCGCCAGGCATTCGTCAGTCGACAAAAATACTCCCGCGACTTTCTGTTGATCAATGAGCTTGATGAGGAGCGCCCAGACCATAGCCGGGCATTGTTGTCATGGAGCATTCTAGGTGGCTTGGTAATGCTGGCGGCATTTGGTGTGACCAGCATGCTGAACGCGGCGCTGCTCGGTGCTGGCACCATGATTATGACCCGCTGCGTATCTGTGGCTGAGGCTAAACGCAGCCTTGATCTGACCGTGATTATCACTATTGCTGCCAGTTTTTCCATTGGTGCGGCGCTGCAGAAAACCGGTGCTGCACAGTACCTCGGCGAGGGCATTCTTGGGGTGGCCGGGGATAACCCGATCCTGTTGCTGGTACTTACCTACCTTGCGGTATCGCTGCTGACGGAAACCATTACTAACAATGCGGCGGCGCTGATTATGCTGCCCATAGTGCTCGCCATTACCTCGGCGCTGGGCCTCAATGAAGGGCCGTTTGTTCTGGCCGTGATGATGGCAGCCTCTGCCAGCTTTGCCACGCCGCTGGGCTATCAAACCAACCTGATGGTGTATGGCCCGGGGGGCTATCGATTCAGCGATTTCCTGCGCATCGGTGTGCCCATGAATATCGTTGTCGGCTCGGCAACCATCGCTGCAATCACTGTGTTCTGGCCACTGTCTGGCTGAGTGCTACTTAAACAGCGCGCCGGTGGCTGATCAGATCGCCTAGTCCTGCCTTGTCGAGCTGCAGGCTGATGTAAGACGCAATGACTTCGCCATTGTCCATGGCCAGCACTTCAAAGAGTAATTTGCGTGCCGCGGTAATTTTCATCTTTCGGATCGCTGCCTTGACCCGCAAAAGGTGTGAGGCATTCATACTCAGGGTGTCGACTCCCATCGCCATCAGCATTAGCGCCGATGCCGGGTCGCCCGCCATTTCTCCGCACACCGAAACCGGCTTGCCTTCAGCATGAGCACTCTCAATGACATGAATGATGGCCTGCAGTACGGCCGGGTGCCAGGAGTTGTACAGTGCCGCTACTTGTCGGTTGTTACGGTCTACCGCTAGCAGATACTGGGTGAGATCGTTGGTGCCAATTGAAAGAAAATCTACCCGCTGGGCGAGCGCGCGGGCCTGATAAACAGCAGCCGGCACTTCAATCATTACGCCAACGGGCGGCATCACCACATCAAAGCCTTCGCCGCGCACTTCCAGCCAGGCGCGGTGGATAAGATGTTGCGCTTCCTCCACTTCGAAAACCGTTGTCACCATCGGCAACATGATGCGCAGATTGTCCAGGCCTTCGCTTGCCTTGAGCATGGCGCGAATCTGCACCATGAAAATTTCCGGGTGGTCGAGGGTCAAGCGGATGCCGCGCCAGCCGAGAAACGGGTTTTCTTCTTCGATGGGAAAGTAGGGTAGCTCCTTGTCGCCGCCCACATCCAGGGTACGCATGGTGACCGGGTGCGGCGCAAAGGCCTCTAGTTGCTCCCGGTAGATGACTTTCTGTTCATCTTCGGAAGGAAAACGGTCACGAACCATAAACGGGATTTCTGTTCGGTATAGCCCTACGCCCTCGGCACCCCGCTCCAGTGAGCGAGATATGTCCGTCATCAGGCCGGTGTTGACCATAATGTCGATACGCTTGCCATCTTCGGTTTCCGCCGGCAAGTCTCGCAGCTTTTCGAGCCCGGCAAGCAGGCTCTTTTCTTCCAGAATGATCGCTTCAAACTGATGCTTAAGTTCGCTATTGGCGTTAGCAATCAGACGACCCTTGAAACCATCGACAATGACCTCGCGGCCATCGAGTTGTTTTAGGGGTAGCCCGGCGGCACCCACCACCGTGGGGATGCCCATGGAGCGAGCAACAATAGCCATATGCGAATTGCGCGAACCGCGACTGGTGGCGATGCCGACAATGTTTTCTCGCGGCACCTCCATCAGCATGGCGGTAGTGATTTCTTCGCCAACCAGAACCGTCTCTGCCGGGTACTCCACCTCGCGGCGCTGATCGCTTTGCAGATGTGCCAATACCCGGCGACCGATATCACGGACGTCGGCTGCTCGTTCGCGCAGATAGGCGTCATCCATTAGTTCAAAGTTGCGCACATGCTCGTCAATGACCATGCGCAGGGCGCCTTGGGCCCATTGGCCAGCACGGATTTTTTCCACCACTTCGCCGGGCAAGGCATGGCGGTCAAGCATGCGCAGATAGACTTCAAACAGAGCCTGTTCTTCACGGCCGAGACTGCGGCTGGCCCTTTCTGCCAATGCCCTGACTTCGTGGCGAGCTTTGACCAGGGCGTTGTCCAGCAGGGCGATTTCCGCATTGATATCCTCGGCCTCTCGGTCTGGCACGGAGGACAGATCAGCCGAGGGGTAAACCCGGATCGCAATCCCGATGGCCGCACCTTGAGCGCCGGGCAGGCCATCAAAGAATGCCGGCTCAGGCTCTCCGCCGCTGCTATCGGTGGTCAGGTCGCCGGTGGCGCGGGCATGGGCCACCACAGCAGAAAGCTGGGCCGATATGGTTACCAGGAAAGCTTCTTCGCTCTGGTCGAAGCGGCGACTGTCGCGCTGCTGCACCACCAGCACACCGAGTACTTCGCCCTGATGCATAACTGGCACGCCAAGAAACGCGTGGAATGGATCTTCTCCGGTTTCCGCCAGATAGAGGAATTTGGGGTGGGTGAAGGCGTCCTCGAGGTTAAGCGGTTCCTCGCGCTGGCCCACATGGCCCACCAGACCTTCGGTCACATCAAGACTGACATGGCCTACTGCTTCTGCCTTGAGGCCCTCCGAGGCCATCAGTACGTAGCGCTGGCGGTCGCGGTTTAACAGGTAAATGGAGCACACTTCTGTGCCCATGGCATCACGCACGCGGCGGGCCATCAGGTCCAGAGCGGTGCGCAGGTCGGTGGCGCTATTGACCTCCTGAACAATGCGTCTCAGGGTATCAAGCACGCTCGTTCTCCCGTCGCAGCCGGCGCATTGCCGGAGCCAGCTCCCGCAGTGCCCGCACATATACGCCGCGCTTGAACTGGACCACTTTGCGTACCGGATACCAATAGCTGACCCAGCGCCAGTCGTTGAATTCGGGGCTGTCGCTGGCGGTGAGATCAATGGCGGACTCGGCGCTGATCAGTTTAAGCAGGAACCATTTCTGCCGCTGACCAATACAGGATGGCTGGGATGGATAGCGCTTGTTGCGCAGAAAGCGCCGGGGCAGCCGGTAGTTGAGCCAGCCCTCGGTGCATGCCATCAACTCAACATCCTGTTGTCGCAGTCCCACTTCTTCATGGAGCTCGCGGTACAGGGTCTGCTCCGGGGTCTCGCCCGGCATCATGCCCCCCTGAGGAAACTGCCAGGCGTCCCGGTTGCCGACGCGCCGGCCCCAGAACACCTTGCCTTCGGGGCTCATCAGAATGATGCCCACGTTCAGCCGATAACCCTGTTCATCAATAATGCCGGACATTTCAACCGCCTTATAACTATCTGGCAATTAAACCTTGCTGGAGCCTGCTGTCGCAATGCGAACTGGCCGATAACCTAAATATTGTCGCCACAAATCATTGGAATCCTTTGATATGCTAGCCACGGGGTACCGGTTACCAAGGGGAGTAGTGATGACGCTGGCGATTTTCGATTTGGACAATACGCTGATTGCTGGTGATTCAGATCATCTGTGGGGCGAGTTTCTGGTAGAGCGTGGATTGGTCGATAGCCAGCAGTTCAAGGCGTCCAACGATCAGTTCTATCAGGACTATAAGGACGGCCAACTGGATATTGAGGCGTATCTGCGTTTTGCCTTGCAGCCGCTGACTGAGCACGCCATGTCGAACCTGATTGACTGGCGCAGTGAATTCCTCGCTGAAAAAATTGCGCCGATCATGCTGCCGGCCGCTGAGCGCTTATTGCACAAGCATCGTGATCAGGGCGATACCCTGATGATTATTACGGCGACAAACGATTTTATTACCGGGCCGATTGCCGAGCAGCTCGGTGTTGATCATTTGCTGGCCTCGCGTGCGCAGATGATTGGCAATCGTTACACCGGTGAGATTGACGGCGTACCGTGCTTCCGGGATGGCAAGGTTCAACGGCTGTATGAGTGGCTTGAGCAACACCATGAGTCACTGCCCGGTAGCTGGTTTTACAGTGATTCCCATAACGACCTACCGCTACTTCGCAAGGTCAGCAATCCGGTGGCGGTGGACCCGGACCCAGTGCTGTTGCGTGAGGCCCAGACAGAGGGCTGGCAGGTAATTAGCCTGCGGGGGCAGCAGATATGAGCCAGTGGCGACTTACGCCGCTGCTGGCGGCGCTGGTGTTGAGCGGCTGTGATCAGGGCCCGACGGCTACGCAGGAGTCTTTTGCTCCGGTGGATGAGCGATCTGTGGAAAGAGTCGCAGTAGAGGCCTTGTTGCGTCAGGAACAAACCGAAAGGCTGCGCCGGCTCAGCGCCAGCAGTCGGGTTTTTCAGGATGCCATTAATGGACTGCTGGGTGATCCTGTCGATGAACGTTTAAATACTGCCCGAGAAGCGTGGAGCCAGCTCTATCGCAGCTTCAATGAGGCTGTAGTTGTGCTGGCCTGTCGCGCTGCGGAGTCACCGCAATTGGCTACCATGCTGCAACGTGCTGACCCATTTCCCATCCTGCCCGGCTACATCGATGGACTGCAGCAATGGCCGGACAGCGGCATCGTTAATGATGTAAGCCTGCCGCTCAGTCGAGAGTCCTTGTTGGCTCAGCAGGGCGTCAGTCTGCAGGAGGAAATCAGTGTTGGCTTTCAGGTCATCGGGTTCCTGTTGTTCGGTGAGCCAGATGCGCCTCGCACCGTGGCGGGCCTGAGCGTCGTCGATAAAGTGCCTGAGGGCAGCCCGCTTGCGCTGGAAGAACAGCCGGAGAATCGGCGCCGCGCCTATCTGGCATTGGCCAGCACGTTGCTGGTAGAAGATCTTTTGGCCATGTCGGTTAATGCGGAGCAGTCTGCGTCCGTGGGGCCTGGTTGTCCGGTGGATGCTTTGCGTCGCACTGCGGAGAGGATGATCCGGGTGGTTGGAATGGAGGATCGGCAGTCTGTCGCCGGCGAATACTATTCGGCTCGGGCCCGTACTATTGCCATGGCCGGTTTGCAGCAGGCCATGGCGTCCTGGCTGGGGCAGGACTCGGCACTACGAAGCTGGTTGATCGAGAGTGGTGTGCAGGCCCCTTTGCCGGTGCCCTCGGCGGTCGGCGAGCCGGACATCCTGTTGCTTCAGCAGTTGCATGCTGGTCTTAGTGCGGGGCGCTCATTGTTGCAATAGCGGTCGGGGGCGGCTTGGCCATCCCCGACCGTCCGCGGTCAGAAGCTTAAACGGCCAAACACGCCAATCGAGTTGATGTCGTCGCCGAGCTGCAGGTCCGCCCCGACGTTGAACTTCTCTGATACTTTGAACAGCGCTTCGCCATACAGACCGATGTCGTTGTTATCGTACATTCTCATGGCAAAGGCTCCGCCGGAGAGTTCGACTTGGTCACTTGTCTGATGGCGTACGCCGCCAGCCAGACGCAGGCCGGATTCGCTATCGCGATTGTTGCCGACATCAACCCGGTCAAATAGCAGGTCACCGCTTACTACCAGATCCAGTCCTTGCTGCAGAGGAGTATGGAAGCCGAGGCCGCCGCTAAGGCCAAAACCATCGTAATCAACGACGCCCACTTCCCCGTCATACAGGCTCAGGCCAGCGCGCAGGAAAAGGTGTTCGTCCAGAGCCCAGGAAACACGACCGTAAAGCGCGTCGCGGTCGAAGCCGCGGTCCATGTCCTGGAAATCTACGCCGAACTGGAAAAAGCTCCAGTCGAAATTATTGTCACGCACCGGGCTTGTCTGCGGTTGGGCAATGGCGACACTGCTAATGGCGCCGGCTAGCGGAACAACGAGAAAAAGCGTGCTGCGTTTCATAAGCTCAATCCTTGCTGGTGGAACGAACAAGACCCGATCCTACTGGAGAAGTTCCAGTCGGTATCGGGCACAGTGGCAAAATGCCAAATCAGTCACAGGTCACGGCTGACCGGTTTGTTCTCTGGTCAGTCCGTAATAGCGGAACAGGAAAACATGCAGTACCGCGCCGGCCACCGCAGTCAGCAGGTCTAATATGATGCCGGCAGCCATATTGCTGCCACTAAGGTTAGTGAGAATGGCTCCTGCCATGCCGCTGACGGCGAGCAGGCCAAGCAACATTGCCAGCCAGCCAGCGAGCATTTCCCACTGGGTTTCACGGGTGCGCAGCACGCTCTGTTTCAGCGCTTCCGCTGGGCCAGCTTTTTCAAGGGTGACTACAAAGGGGGCCATCGACAGGCGAATATAAATCCATGCGCCGGGAAGAATAAAAAGAAACAACCCCAGTGTGGCGCCCATCAGAACGGCAAGGTTGCACAGCAGCATGGCCGGCATGACGGCTAGTGCCAGCAGGGAGCACTCGCCAATGCCCCGCGCTTTGCCAGCGAGGATGGCGGCAAGCTGGACTATCAGAGCCGCTTCCGCAAAAGTGCGAATAATAAAAATAAGCGATAGCGTTGTGCCGTTAATGCTTATGGTTTCGTCTGGCTGAGCGGTCAGCGGCGCGCCCAGAATCAGGGTCATCAGACTGGAAAGCAGCGAGAATGGAATCGCAATCAGGGCAATGGCTGGCAAGTTGCGCCACCAGAAGCTGAAGGTTTCTCGTAGTCGTTCAGAAAGCATGGCAAGGGTCGCGACGGAAAACGGAGTCGCAGTCTACCACCAGTACTTGCCCCAGTTCTCGGGGTTGGCCCAGAAGCGGGAATTGTTCCATTCGCGGCTGAAGTTGTAGCGGGCCAGGTCATAGCTATACAGGGCCATTTCCCGGTCATCCTGACGGAACAGGGCATCGCGGCGCATGCCCATGGCAAGGAAGCCGTTTGATGCCCAGCGCAGTGTCTGCGGCGCCAATTGCTGCTGATATAGAACCACCACCCGCTCCGTATGCAAGTTGCGTAGCAGACCAATTAGTTGGGCGCCCGCTTCGCGGGTCATGTATTCAAGCTGGTCGGCAATGATGGCCATATCGAAGCGCTCCAGCTTGCCAAGCGGAGTTACAGGATCGCTTTCACTGAGGGTCTGCAAGCTGGCGCCGTGATGTTGGCACCACTGTTCGATTTGCGGCACCGGGTTCAGGCTAATCAATAGCAGCGATGATGGCTGCACGCTTTCGAGGATGGCGGCCAGCGCCGTCTGAGGTGTGGCCGCTGAAGCTGAGGAGGCAATTGGCTGATTCATGCCTTCAGCATAGCGTCATTTTTCCGGCAGTGCCGCCCCTGCAGAGAAAAATTCTGCGCGGGCGGCCGGTTGGCTGCTCAGCCGCCGAACAGCCCTTTGAAGAAGTAGAAGAACAAAATCGACAGGAACGCACCGGCAGGCAGGGTCACCACCCAAGAGGTAAAGATGGTGCTGATTACTCTCAGGTTCAGGGCGCTGATGCCGCGGGCCATGCCCACGCCCAGTACCGCGCCGACCAGTGTATGGGTGGTCGACACCGGCACGCCGATGCCAGAAGCCAGCACCACGGTGGAGGCGGCGGCCAGCTCGGCGGCAAAGCCCCGGCTAGGGGTGAGCTCGGTAATACGTTTGCCAACCGTTTTCATAACCCGGCCGCCAAGAATGGCCAAGCCGAAAACAATACCAATGGCGCCAATCAGCAGGATCCAGTGCGGCATTGCCGACTTGCTGCCGATCTCGCCGCCAGAAGTTAGTACGCTGTGAATCGCCGCCAGCGGGCCAACCGCATTGGCGACATCGTTAGAGCCGTGGGCAAAGGCCATGGCGCAGGCGGTAAAAATCATCAGGATGGCAAACACACGTTCCACCGAGGTAAAGCGAAAGCCACGGTTTTCTTCCGGGATTTCCTTTACCCGGGTTAGTAGCAGGGCGCCAATAATGGCGATCAGCACGCCCAGAGCAACAGAGTAAAGCACTGACTGGGTAATGCTCAGGTGCAGGCCAACATGCTTTAAGCCCTTGGTCATGGTAATCATGGCAACCATGAAGCCGGTCAGGAACATATAGAACGGTACGTAGCGCTTGGCACGGGCAAATGGATTTTCGGTGTCCAGAATCAGCTTCTGTACGCTTTTCACCAACGCAAAGGCAATAAACCCGGCCAGCAGCGGCGAGGTCACCCAAGACAGCACGATATTGCCCATCTTGTCCCACTTCACCGCTTCCATGCCGATGCCAACAGCGGCGAAGCCGACGATAGCGCCGATAATGGAGTGAGTGGTAGAAACTGGCCAGCCATAAGCGGATGCCACCGCCAGCCACAGGCCGGCGGCTAACAACGAGGCCATCATCCCATAGATCAGCAGGTGCGGGCTCTGCATGATCGAGTCAGAGCTGACAATGCCCTTGCGTATGGTCTCGGTGACCTCGCCGCCGGCCAAATAGGCGCCGGCGAATTCGAACACGATGGCAATCATAACCGCCTGTTTAACGGTCAGCGCCTTGGCGCCTACCGACGTACCCATGGCGTTGGCGACATCATTTGCACCTACGCCCCAGGCCATAAAGAAGCCGCACATGGCAGCCAGAATCAGAATCAGTGTGGTGTGCTCGACAAGCCATTCCATCGCTGCAGCCTCCTATCGGGCAACCAGAATTTGCAGGAAGCCACCGACCTTCTGGGCTCGGTCAGCGAGATCTCCTACCCAGTCGACGATCTGATAGAGGAAGATCATGTCCACGGGTGGCCAGTCTTTCTCCAGAGTAAACAGGGTGCTACGGATGCGTATCTGCTGCTCATCGGTGTCGCCTTCAATCCGATCGAGCTCTTCAAGCATGCGCTCAATCAGCTTGACCACCTGTCCGCCGAAGCCGGTTTCCACCAGTTCGTCCAGCTCGTTAATGGCCGTCAGGGTCTGCGCGGATGCGTCTATGGCGCGGCGCACCAGTGCCAGCATGTCTTCAGCAATGGCTGCCGGAATCTTCATTTCCCGACCCAGCATCAGGCCGGCGATATCCTTTGCCTTGTTGGCCACGCGGTCCTGCATACCGACCATATCCAGCAAGTCGCTGCGGGGCATGGGCAGAAACAGGCTGTTGGGCAGGTTGCGGCGGAACTCCCGCTTCAGGGTGTCGGCCTGATTTTCCAGCTCCTGAATACGTTGCTGGCACTCCCGGGCACGCTGCCAGTCATCGGCAATGACCGCCTCAAAGAACGGCACTAGAGCGGCGGTACAGGCTTGTACGGTTTCGTAGTGGGCTTGCAGGGGGGTAATCGGTGAGCGGCCAAACAGGCCTGCTATAGAGCTGCCGAATGTCATGCTAGTGACTCCGCATTGTCATCTTATCGTCATGGTGCGGCGAGTATAGGGGGCAGGGAACGGCAAGTCATTCCTGATGTGCGCCGGGGCTGACTCCGGGGCAGGCGCCGGGTACAGTGGAGCAAATAACTGGGAAGCAACGACGTTGAGCAACCGTACTCCTGCCAGCAAGGCCGCACCTCACAAACCCGTGGACATGGATATCGATGTTCGCTGGGTCATGCGTGAGCTATTGGAAGAGGGACGCGTCCCTCAGGAAGACTACAACGTTATCTCGACCACCCCGCGAGATAAGAAGGAGCTGGGCTGGCACCCCCTGCAGGTGGTGGCCAAGTACCAGCTGGCGGACAAGCTCCGCGGTGGTCGGATTCTGGATATAGATTTCCTGTCTGAATGGTTGGCAGAGAGGTCAGGGCTGCCGCAGTTTCATGTGGACCCACTAAAGATAAAGGTCGATCAGGTGACCACGGTGATGTCCTACGCGTTTGCCGAGCGGCACGGCATCCTTGCAGTAGACGTCTCCCGGGATAGCGTCACGGTAGCCTGTGATCAACCGTTCCGCCGCGACTGGGAAGACCACCTGCGCGCCACACTGCGTGAGCGTGAGCTGAAAGTGGTGTTCGCTAACCCGGAAGACATGCAGCGTTACCGCATTGAGTTTTATAACCTCAGCCGGTCCATTGCAGGGGCGCGAGATCAGAGTGGCCAGTCACTTAGTAATGTGACTAATTTCGAGCAATTACTGGAGCTTGGGGGTCGTGGCAATCTTGATGCTGAAGATCAGCATGTGGTTGCCATTGTTGACTGGATTTTGCAGTACGCCTTTAGCCAGCGGGCATCAGATATCCATCTGGAGCCACGACGGGACGTTGGCAAGATGCGCTTCCGTATTGATGGGGTGCTGCATGATGTTTACGAGCTGCCGGCGACGATTATGGCGGCGGTAGTGGCCCGTCTTAAAATTCTTGGCCGTTTGAATGTGGCAGAAAAGCGCCGCCCGCAGGATGGTCGACTGAAAACCCGGAATTCCGAAGGCGCAGAAATCGAATTGCGCTTATCTACTTTGCCAACTGCCTTTGGCGAAAAAATGGTAATGCGGATCTTTGATCCGGATGTACTGGTGCGTTCCTTTGATCAGCTCGGCTTCAGCAAGGAAGATCACGAAATCTGGCAGCGCATGACGCGCAGCACGCACGGCATTATTTTTGTTACCGGGCCGACCGGATCGGGTAAAACAACTACGCTCTATTCAACCCTGAAGCAGCTCTCTACCTCTGAGGTGAATGTCTGCACCATTGAAGACCCGATTGAAATGGTGGAGCCAAGCTTTAATCAGATGCAGGTGCAGCACAATATTGACGTCGGCTTTGCCGACGGTGTTAAGGCGCTGCTCCGTCAGGATCCGGATATCATCATGATCGGTGAGATCCGTGATCTGGCGACTGCCGAGATGGCAGTGCAGGCGGCACTTACTGGCCATCTGGTGCTTTCAACACTGCACACCAATGATGCGCCATCATCGATTACCCGTTTGATTGACCTTGGTGTGCCGGCCTACCTGATTACATCGACGGTGATAGGCATCATGGCGCAGCGCTTGATCCGTACCCTGTGCCCGGACTGCAAGCAAGAAGTAGCCACCGATGAGGCTGCATGGAATGAACTGGTGCGGCCGTTCAAGATGAAAATGCCGGACAAGGTTTGTCGTCCGGTGGGTTGTTTGGAGTGTCGCGGTACAGGTTATCGTGGCCGTGTAGGCGTGTATGAAACCCTGCCGGTTACTGGGCCATTGAAGTCCGTTATTCATCGCAATAATGACCTTGAGGCCATTACTCGACAGGCACTGAAAAACGGCATGAAGCCACTGCGAATCAGTGGTGCATTAAAAGTAGCTCGCGGCCTGACTACTATTGAAGAGGTCATGCGAGTAACGCCAATTCAGGACATCCTTTTTTAAAAACTGATTCTAAACTCGGAGATACACTGTGGTCGCTATTGTTATTGGCTTTGTAATTTTACTACTGGTGCTGGTGGTTATGGGCGCCAAGATGGTGCCTCAGGGCTATGAGTATACGGTGGAGCGTTTTGGCCGTTATACCCATACGCTGCGGCCGGGTTTGGGCATCATTATTCCGCTGGTCGATTCTATCGGCAGCAAGATCAACATGATGGAAAGTGTGCTGGACATTCCTCCTCAGGAAGTGATTTCAAAAGATAACGCGATGGTCACTATTGATGCGGTTTGTTTCTATCAGGTAATCAGCGCTGCCAAGGCTGCCTATGAAGTGAATCAGCTTGAATATGCCATCCGCAATCTGACCATGACCAATATCCGTACTGTGCTTGGCAGCATGGATCTGGATGAAATGCTCAGCCAGCGAGATGGCATTAATGAGCGCTTGCTGCAAATTGTTGATCTGGCCACCAACCCTTGGGGCGTCAAGGTAACGCGCATAGAGATTCGTGATATTTCACCGCCGGCGGATCTGGCAGAGGCCATGGCTGGCCAGATGAAAGCCGAGCGGGTAAAGCGTGCCAATATTCTCGAGGCGGAAGGTTTGCGGGCTGCGGCGATTTTGAAAGCCGAAGGTCTCAAGCAAGCAGATATCTTGCGTGCTGAAGGTGCCCGTCAGGCCGCCTTCCTGGATGCTGAAGCACGCGAGCGTGCCGCTGAGGCAGAAGCCCGGGCCACGGATATGGTGTCGAAGGCAATTGCCGAGGGTGACATTCAAGCAATCAACTATTTCGTTGCACAGAAGTATGTCGAGGCTCTCGGGCAAATCGGCGCCTCGCCAAACAGTAAGGTATTTATGTTGCCGGTAGACGCTACCGGTGTCATGGGAGCAATTGGCGGCGTCACTGAGATCGTTCGTCAGACCGTGGGCAAAGGAAAAAGCTGATGGATTGGCTTTATCAGCTCGACTATCACCACTGGATTGTTCTCGGTTTGGTGCTGCTGGTGCTTGAGGTTTTTGTCGGCGGTAGTTTGCTGATGTGGAATGGCCTGTCGGCAATCTGTGTCGGCATTCTGGTGCTAGTACTTCCGTTGGTTGGCATCTATCCCGGCTGGGAAATGCAGCTGATCATGTTCGGGGCCGGCGGTCTTGTTGCATTGTATGCCTGGCGCCGCTACATCAACGAGCCGGTTGCCAGTGACGCACCTGCACTTAATCGCCGTGGAGCCAGTCATGTTGGCGAGGTGGTCAGGCTGGATCAGGCTATCGACAATGGCACCGGCTATATCCATCTGGATGACACTCGCTGGCCGGTGCACGGTCCAGACCTGCCGACGGGTTCGCTGGTCAGGCTGGTTGCACTGGATGACATGGCATTTCAGGTGGAGCAGGTGGATAATCCGCCGGCATGATGCCTGCTGACTTCTCCTGTTTGCCTGATTCCCTGCGTTCGCTGGTGGAAAGCCATTGGCGCGCTTTTATTGATTCCGGTCAGTCTCTGCCCGAGGTTCTGGTTGGTGACCTGCCTGTTGTATGGGCAGGCTCAGACTATGTCGCCGAGCAAATGACTCGCCGGCCGGAGCTAACCCAGTGGTTGGCAGTGCCCGGCCGGTTTGCCTCACGGTTGGATCCACTCGCTTTGCGCGGGGAGCTCGACCAGCTGTTAGACGGTGTCGACGATGAGGCGGAGCTGCAACGCCGCCTGCGGTTCATGCGCCACTGCCACCTGGTGCGGATTATCTGGCGTGATCTTCTCGGCTCATCGGGTCGCGGCGGCAGCGTGTACGCGGATACCGTCCATGACCTTAGCCTGCTTGCCGATACCCTGATCGATGTGGCGTTGACCGTGTTGTACCGTTGGGCGACCGCTCGTGATGGCACTCCTGCGGATGAGTCTGGCAGCCCGGTGCGGCTGACGGTTTTGGCAATGGGTAAGCTGGGCGCGCGCGAACTTAACCTTTCTTCCGATATTGATTTGATTTTCGCCTACGAATCCGAAGGCGAAACCCGTGGCGGTCGTCGCGAACTTTCCAACCACGAATTTTTTGTTCGTCTTGGCCAGCAGTTAATCCGTGTCCTTGACCAACTGACTGCCGACGGCTTCGTATTCCGCGTTGATATGCGCCTGCGTCCGTGGGGTAAAAGTGGCGTGCTGGCAGTGGGCTTTGACGCCATGGAGGGCTATTACGAGCAGCAGGGTCGTGAGTGGGAACGCTATGCGATGATCAAGATGCGCCCGGTGGCGGGAGATATTGCTGCCGGTGAGCGTTTGCGCGAGCGCCTGTCCCCCTTCGTATATCGCCGCTATATCGATTTTGGCGCCTTCCAGTCGTTGCGGGAAATGAAAGCGTTGATCGAGCGAGAGGTTAATCGCAAGGGTATTCAGGCAGACGTCAAGCTCGGTTCAGGCGGCATCCGCGAAGTGGAGTTTATCGTTCAGGCATTCCAGTTGATTCGTGGCGGCCAGCTGCCGGTGTTGCGAGACCCGAGGTTGTTGGCGGTATTGCCGAAGCTGGAGCAGGCCGGCCTTCTGCCTGCTGATGCGGTGGCGGAATTGCGCGAGAACTATATTTTCCTGCGCGACGTAGAGCACCGGCTGCAGGCTGTGGCGGATCGCCAGACCCAGCGCCTGCCAGATACGGATATCGGCTGGCAGCGATTGGCCTTCGCTATGGGTTTCCCGGAGCCAGCTGAATTTCAGCGGCGCCTGGATCGGGTGCGTGATCAGGTGCGGGTGCACTTTGATCAGGTGGTGGCCGACCCGGAGCGCAATGCCGACGGTCACGTTGAGGCCGACGATGACCTCAGTGATTTATGGATGGGGCGCCTTGATCAGGCCGCCGCCATCGAGCGGCTGAATAATCTTGGCATTTGTGACCCGCAGGCGGTGTTGGGCCGCTTGGCAGTATTTCGTGAGTCACGGCCGGTAACCAATATGCAGGCCATCGGCCGTGAACGGCTCGATCGATTGATGCCGTTTTTGATCGAAGCCATTGGCAATCAGGGCGAGGGCGACGTCGCCTGTGGTCGCTTGCTCGGCTTTCTTGAGGCAGTACTGCGTCGCTCGGCCTATATTGCTTTGTTGGTAGAAAATCCACTGGCGCTGGGGCAGCTGGTCAAACTGTCTGCAGCCAGTCCGTGGATCAGTGACCAGCTAACCCGGCACCCGGTACTGCTGGATGAGCTTCTCGATGTTCAGACGCTTTATGCTCCTCCGGGTCGCAGGGAGCTGGATGATGAGTTGCGCCAGCTACTTTTGCGTATTCCAGCCGATGACCTTGAGCAGCAGATGGAAGGGCTGCGTAATTTCAAGCAGGCGCACCTGCTGCGCGTGGCTGCCTCTGAGGTTACCGAGGTACTGCCTCTGATGAAGGTTAGTGATTACCTGACCTGGCTGGCGGAGTCGATTCTCAATGAGGTGGTATGGCTGGCCTGGATTCCGCTGGTGGAGAAGCATGGCAGGCCAGTACGTCAAGACGGTGAAAACTGCGATCCCGATTTCGTGGTCATCGGCTATGGCAAGTTGGGTGGCATTGAGCTGGGACATGACTCGGACCTGGATCTGGTATTTCTCCACGATGCCTCAGCAGACGGGATGACCGACGGCGATCGATCGGTGGCCAACGAACAGTTCTTTGCTCGCCTTGGCCAGCGCATCATCCATATCCTTACCGCCCGCACCATGAGCGGTCAGTTGTACGATGCCGATATGCGCCTTCGCCCATCCGGGGCCTCTGGCCTGCTGGTCAGCTCAATGGTGGCGTTCGAGCGTTATCAGAGTGAGCAGGCCTGGACCTGGGAGCATCAGGCACTGGTACGGGCCCGCTTTGTTGCTGGCTGCGAACGTGCCGGCCAGGTGTTTGAGGATGTCCGTCACCGAGTGCTATGCAGGCCGCGGGACGAGGCCAAGTTACGTCAGGATGTGCTCGACATGCGTGAGCGTATGCTGGCCCAGCTGACCTCCCCCGGGGACGGCATGTTTGATCTGAAACGCAGCCCCGGTGGTATCGTTGATATCGAATTTATGGTGCAATATGGGGTTCTCAGATGGGCTCCCCGCTTCGGTGAACTGACCCGGTACACCGACAATGTGCGATTGCTGGAAACCCTGGCATCGCTTGATCTGATGCCGGCGGCGGACGCCGGCCTGCTTCGTGAGGCGTATCTCGCTTTTCGCTCTGCTGCCTACCGGCTAGCGCTGCGCAAGGAACCCGCCGTGGTCCCCGAGACCCGGTTTAGCGAGCTCAGCGAGGGAGTCCGCACTATCTGGAAAACCTGGTTTGAATTGTAGGAGCGCCGCCCCCGGCGCGAACATTTGCTGATTACTTGAGGGTATGGCCATGTCGATGGCGGATCGTGACGGTGTTATCTGGTTGGATGGTGAAATGGTTCCGTGGCGCGACGCCAAGGTTCACGTGCTGACGCATACGTTACATTACGGTATGGGCGTTTTTGAAGGTGTGCGTGCCTATGCAACCGATAAAGGCGCCAGCATTTTTCGTCTGCGTGAACATACTGATCGGTTGTTCAATTCCGCGCATATCATGAATATGAAAGTGCCGTTCAGCAAAGATCAGATCGATGCTGCCCAGCTGGCCGCAGTGCGAGAGAATAATCTGCCATCTGCCTATCTGCGGCCAATGGTGTTCTTTGGTAGCGAGGGCATGGGCTTGCGTGCCAGCAACCTGAAAGTGCATGTCATGGTTGCCGCTTGGGAGTGGGGCGCGTACCTGGGAGCGGAAGCAATCGAAAAGGGCATCAAGGTGCGCACCAGTTCCTATACCCGTCACCACGTCAATATCACCATGTGCAAGGCCAAGGCCAACGGCAACTATATCAACTCCATGCTGGCTCTTAATGAAGCACTGTCGGCGGGCTGTGATGAAGCCTTGCTGCTGGACCCGGAAGGCTGTGTTGCCGAGGGCAGCGGCGAGAATATTTTTATCGTTAAGGATGGCGTTCTATATACGCCGGAGCTGACTTCTTGCCTTGACGGTATTACCCGCAAGACATTGATCCAGTTGGCCGAGGAAAACGGCATTAAAGTAATCGAAAAGCGCATCACCCGCGATGAAGTATATATCGCTGATGAAGCTTTCTTTACTGGTACTGCCGCCGAAGTGACGCCGATTCGTGAGCTGGATGGGCGAGCCATTGGTGAAGGTCAGCGAGGTCCGATCACCGAGAAGCTGCAGAGCATCTATTTCGCATTGGTGCGCGGTGAGCTTCCCCAATACAACCACTGGCTGTCCCCGGTCACGGGCTGATGAAAGATAGCTTGCAGCTAGCTTTCTATCGCCTGGCGGCGA
Organism: Alcanivoracaceae bacterium; assembly: GCA_029210325.1. GTDB lineage: Bacteria > Pseudomonadota > Gammaproteobacteria > Pseudomonadales > Alcanivoracaceae > PGZG01. Next base: position 497,143 of record JARGPU010000001.1, read on the forward strand.
AAGGTTTCATTCCGGCGCGCTGGTTTGAACCGGATTTGCCGCCGCTGGAAAATAGGGCGGCCCGAACGGGCCGCCTGTCTGTTGAGGTAGTCAGCCACTGTTGGAATTACTCCCACTTTCTGGTCTATCAGCTCAGTTCATTAGTACGTTATCCGCCTCAGGATGTGGACGTCATCATGACGGTGTTTTACGCGCCCGAAGATGAAAAGACCGCCCGGCTTTTGCAGTTCTTTGCCACTCAGCAGGTGCCTGGTGTGAGCTGGAACTGGAAGCCGCTACCCAGACAGCAGCTGTTTCGTCGGGGCATTGGTCGCAATTTGGCTGCGCTGGAGACCAAGGCGGATTGGGTCTGGTTTACCGACTGTGATCTGATGTTCCGCGACGGCTGCCTTGATACGCTGGCAGAACTACTGCAGGGTCGTCGTGACGCTCTGGTGTTTCCCCAAGACGAACACTGTACTGACCTGCTCGAAGAAGATAACCCGATGCTGAGAGTTACGGCCGGGGAAGAGCAGGTTTTGGATATCGATACTTCCGAGTTCGTTACATTTCACCCGTCAAGAGCCACTGGGCCGTTGCAAATCGCCCATGGCGATGTATGTCGAGCAGTTGGCTACTGCCGCAACATTCGTCTCTACCAGACGCCCGTGGAGAGTTTCGCAAAATGCCACGAAGACAGAGCGTTTCGCTGGTTGCTACGTAGTCAGGGAGTGCCTCTCCCTATTCCTGGGGTATATCGTATCCGACATATCAAAAAGGGCCGCTATAGCGGTAGTGATACGGATACTCGCTTCAGAACATGGCTGCGAGTAATGCAGTCTCGCCGGCGTGATCCAACGGATCGTCAGCCCTAGCCACTCAGGATGTGACCATGTTGTTCTGTATTTTTTCATTCAACCGCGGACAGTTTCTTGAGAACTGTATTGCAAGTATTGAGCAGTGTGCGCCCAGTGCTCGTATTGCCGTGTTTGATGACAATAGCTACGACGAGTATACCCGTGGCGTATTAGAGAAAGTTGCTAGTAGGCACACTGTCATACAGCCTGGTCATCAGAGCCAACGTCGCCTTGGTGGTTTGTACGGCAATATGCAAACTGCCCTGGATTACGCCGCCAAGGAGGATTTGGTGTGCTACCTTCAGGATGACACTCAGATGGTCCGCCCGCTGACAGAGCAGGATGTGGCGGCAATTAATGCCCTGTTCGATGGCGACGAAAAGATAGGCTTTGTCAGCCCCTGTTTTCTACGTGGTCGTAATAGGCAGCGCGATATTTCCAGCATGGTTTTTGATGCCGCCCGACAGATTTACTTTCGTCAGGGTACCAAGCAGAGTGCCGGCCAGAATTTTTCAGCCCTGCTAATTATGCGCCCGGCAAGATTACTGGCGAAAAACTGGAGCTTCGGCCGTTCCGAGCCAGAAAATGATCGTCAGGCAGCTGCTTCGTTCGGCCCGATGGCCTACCTGAAGGTGCCATTCGCAATGTGGCTTCCAGAGGTGCCAACCTATCGCGGAAAGCGTAAAACGCTGGCTTTGAAAATTGCCGAACGGCAGCGCCGCTCCGGCTACTTTCCATTTCGCCTTCTGACCGACGAGCAGGTGTCCAGCATGGCAGAGCGCTCCCCTGAAATTCTGCCAATAGCGGAAGATTTCCTTTCATGCAGCAATGGTGACCCAGCTAAGCCTTGGGCTTACCATCCAATGCAGGATGATCGTTGGTTGCAGAAGCTCAGTAGTGTTGAGTTAGCACTGCGCCGTTGGTTTCAGCGCGGCTAGGGGGCACCATGCGAGTGTTTGTTTTGACCACCGGGCGTGCAGCTTCGACAACCTTTGCCGAGGCATGTGCGCATATAGACGGAATGACCGCTGGCCATGAAACGCATAAGGGCATGGTAGAAGGCAGGTTGGAGTACCCGGATAACCATATCGAATCGGATAACCGACTGGTTTGGTTTCTGGGCACGCTGGATCGACTTTATGCAGATGAGCAGACTTTTTATGTTCATCTCTCGCGGGATCCTGACAAGGTGGCAAGAAGCTATCGTGAACGTTGGCACATAACTGTGTCGATTGTGCGAGCTTTTTATCACGCATTTCTGATGAATCGTAAGAAGCCGGATGCACAGCGTGCACTGCAGGCCTGTAGGCTCTTTGTTGATACGGTGGAAGATAATATTCAGTTCTTTCTCAAGGGCCGAAGCAACTGGATTGACGTGCGGGTTGAGTCGCTGGAGGAAGATTTTTTCCGGTTTATGGACAAGGCAGGCTTGCAGGGCGATCGGCAGCAGATATCGGCTGCGCTGAATCAGGTAAGCAATATCAGCAAGCGGAAAGGTAAGAAGGGCGGTGTGTTTAGTCGAATGCAGTCACGCCTTTCATCGAAGAAGCTGGATCTTTCCTGAAGTCATGGGCGGCTTGTCCGGGGGCGGGTAATGATTGTTTGTCACAAGTATCGATATATTTTTCTTAAGACTACCAAAACGGCGGGCACCTCCGTGGAGATCGCTCTTTCACAATTTTGTGAGGACGGCGACATCATTACACCGATTTCTCCGGTGGATGAGGAATTGCGCATCAGCTTGGGCGGTCATCCATCCCGGTTCTATGCGGCGCAATGGCACGAGTATCACCCGCTTGATTGGTGGCGCAAGCTGACCAAGGGCAAGGTAAAGCAACGTTTCTATAACCACGTCCCGGCAAGAAAGGTTCGGGCACGGTTGCCTCGGGAAGTGTGGGATGGCTATTACCGCTTTGCGATTGTGCGTAATCCGTGGGACAGGGTGATTTCTCAATACTTTTGGCGCTGCCGCAAGCTCTCTGAGGACCAGCGTCCGAGTATGGATGAGTTTCTCGAGTCCAGCGATGTTCGATCTCTGATGCGCAAGGGTTATCAGCTTTATACTATCGGGGGCCAGTCGCAAGCCCATCGATTGATTCGATATGAGAGCCTTGCTGAAGAGTTGGATGAAGTACGCCGTCATCTCGGTTTGCCGGAGCCGCTGGAGCTGCCGGGGGCTAAATCAGGGCATCGTACCGATCGCCGCCACTATCGCGAAGTGCTTAATGAAAGGCAGCGCGACAGGATTGCGGAGCTGTTTCGTGACGAGCTAAAGATAACCGGATATACCTTCTGATTATGCAGTGCAGGGCCAAGCCATGATTGTCTGCCATAAATACAAGTTCATTTTTCTAAAGACTAATAAGACGGCCGGTACATCGGTCGAGATTGCGCTTTCCAAGTTCTGCGACGATGGTGATATTGTGACCCATCTTTCTGGAGATGAGGAGGCGTTGCGGGCAGGTGGCGGTGGGTTAGCCTCGCAGCGGTATCATGCCCCGTGGACCATGTATAACCCGCGGGATTGGTACAATCGGATCGTCCATGGTCAGCACAAGAAGCTCTATTACAATCATATCCCTGCATGGAAGTTAAAGAGTCGCCTCGATCCGCAGGTATGGGATGGGTACTACAAGTTCTGTGTTGAGCGAAATCCCTGGGATCGAGTTATTTCCCAGTACTATTGGCGTTGCCGCGACCTGGCGGAGGCGGATCGGCCTTCCATTGATGAGTTTCTCGAGTCAACCCATGTGCGCTCATTAAAGCGCAAGGGCTTTCAGCTCTATACCATTAACGGTGAGTTGCAAGTGGACAAGATTTGTCGTTATGAGAGTCTGGCAGAGGATCTGGAAGAGGTGCGCCAGCATCTGGGTTTGCCGGAGCCATTAGCGCTACCTAAAACCAAGGCCACATTCCGTAGTGATCGACGTCCCTACAAACAGGTGTTAACGCCAGCGCAGCGTGATCGTATTGCCGAACTGTTTGCCGACGAAATTCGTCTGATGGGTTACGAGTTCTGATCTGCGGACGACTTTCTCTGCTGAAACTCCGGTAGCTGGGCGATACCGTAATCCGTCCACGTCACGCCATGGCGAGCGTTATAAATGCGCAATTGCTTGTTCTCGGTGACTAGTTTTGGGTCCTTGTAGCCACGCTTGTGATCAAGGTGAACAACGATTGCGTTATAGCGAACATGTTTTGGTTTCACGCCGGCATTTATCAAGCGAACCCCAAACTCTCTGTCCAAGCCGCCCCACGGCATGCGTTCATCAAAGCCATTAATCTGCATCACGTCTTTCAGCCAGGCGGAGCCGTTTGACCCTTTGAAGTTGCATTTTGTCGGCGTCAGGGTGTTGAAGATGCGGGCTCGAGCCGGTGTGGCAGTGAGCTTGCTGTTTTTGTAGCTCGCCTTCAGGCCATGTGCTTTTAACCACTTCAGTTCGAAGCAGCGTCCGGACAGGATGTCCTCCTTGCTGATAGTCTCGCTGGTGCTCATTGGTAGCTTGTGATACCCGCCAGACAAATAGTGCTTCGGTCTTGCTTCCGCTGCATGCACGGCAAGAAAGTCCGCGCGAGGAATGCAGTCGCCGTCGGTAAAAACCAGATAGGGTGCATCGGCCTGCAAGATGGCTTTGTTTAGTATCCGACATTTGCGAAATCCGTCGTCCTCCTGCCAGACATGCTTGATGGTCAAGCCAGTCTGTTGGCGCATGCGATCAATGGTTTCGCGGGTGTCTTCCCGGGAGCCATCGTCACCAATAACAATCTCAAAATCCTTGTGCTGTTGATTGCTGTAGCCCCAAAGCACTTTCTCCAGCCAGATCGGAGAATTATAGGTTGTCATAATGACCGATATCTTCATTGTGGAAGCGTCTCTTATGTCAGGCCGGGAAGTCCGTGCTATAGCCAAAAGTGCTGAAATCATTCTGATACAGATCCTGTACCAACTCGATCAGCTCGTTGTCATAGTAATGGCGCAGCTTATCGCCGGCGCCTGTGGCATTACGCTTGAACGAAGTGACAGGCTGTTCAAGGTCCGAAACAATGCGCCGTTTTATTTCCGCCAAATCCTCATCAAGTGATTCAACCTTGCCTATTAAATCAAACATTTCCACCGGGATAAGCATCAATGAAGACTGTGGTGCCCAGTGAGCATTGCTGTAGAGAAATGCTGGTGTTTGTTTGGCACGCAACAGGAAATCGCGAAATGAAGACTCCTTGCCGGCGCGTACTGCTCGTCGCTCGATTTTGTCCAGATAGGCAGACAGTGTGCGGGTGTATGGATTACGCACTACGGTGAATTTGAATAGTGAGGCAAAGCGTTCTACCTCGGCGCCGCTAAGGCGGGCCGGGGTGGCAAACATTTTTTTTGCATCCGGCGAATCGATATCGCGGCCAAACTTCAGCCGGGCAAGATTGGTTACCACTGTGGAGTTGGCTGCCTTGGGTATCCGGTTGCAGAAAAAGCCTAACTCCATATCGACCATGCCGCGGTCATCGGCACTACGAATGGATGCCGGCGAACGGAATGGGTAGCGCCGGTAAAATGGCCGCCAGGGCAGTGTCAGGCCGTTAAGTAATAGCTTGTCGAAGGCTGAGTGCATGGGCGTCGTCAGTCGGTGCAGGCGGGCCTGCGGGTTATCAATATGGGTGCTACTTTAGCACAGTCGGCGGGCCTGCCTGAGTCGCCTTTAGCTTTGGCTGTGATAGCCATCAAGCAATGCGGACCAGTTGTGCTCACTCCAGTGGAGGGCCGGGTGCAGGCGTTTTTCTTTGTGCAGTGAGCGTAGCAGTCTGGCCAGATTGTCCTGTTGCCAATTGCCCGGCGGGCGGGCGCTGCATTTGTCGAAATCGATTAGCCAGCTTGCGCCGTCATCATCAAGCAGGATGTTATGGATATTCAGGTCGGTGTGATCAATGCCGTTCAGATGAAAACGACGGATCATGGCCCCAATCTGCTGCCATTGGTGGACGGTAAGGGGCTGGCGCTGCAACACCGCCAACAGGTCGCTGGCGTTGGTAATGCGACCAATCAATAAGTCTGCCCGATACATGGCGCCGCGGCGGCTCATGCGCGCAGCAATCGGCTCAGGTACGGGCAGGCCGGCACGGAACATGGAGTCGAGTAAGCTCAGCTCGCGCATGGCGCGGCTATAGGCTGGGGTGATGCCGGTATACAGGTCTTTCACCAGGCGCCCGAACAAACCGCCGCGGCGGTAATGGCGCAGCACCAGCTGGCGCTCGCCATCGCGGACAAACCAGGCAGTGCCACGACCCATGGCGGTGCCGATTACGGCATTGCGAGCGCGCCAGAACTCGGGCTCGAATACCTCACTGGACAGGGTCGAGAGACTGTCCTCCCGCAGCCAGCAGATGTGCGCTCCCTGACGGATTTCAACAAAGCCCGCTGGACGACTCACCGGTAAGGATTCCTGCCGTCTGGCTGATTCTTGAAGCGGCGATGTACCCACAGGTACTGCTCAGGGGCTTTACGCACATAGTCTTCGATGGTGGCATTGATCAGCGTGGCGTCGGCCAGAGCATCTTCGCCGGGAAAGTTCTCCAATGGCGCGCCAAACTCAATCCGGTAGCGGCCATTTGCGAGGCGATAGTGGGCCGTCGGCACAACCACAGCCCCACTCATGCGGGCAATCCGGGTGGTTGCGGTAATGGTTGCGGCGGGGACGCCAAAGAATGGCGCAAATACGGCGTGCTTCATGCCGTAGTCCTGATCAGGCGCGTACCACACCGCGCGCCCTGCTTTCAGGTGGCGTACCAGGCCGCGCAGGTCATCGCGGTCGATATAGTGCTCTACCTCGCGGCGGCCCTGCTTGATCAGCCAGTCCAGAACCATATTGTTGTTGGGCCGATAAACCACGCTGAATGGCCGCACCTTGCCGAGCAGTCTGCTGCCCACATCAATGGTGTTGAAGTGCATGCCAAGCATGAGCACGCCTTTGCCTTCGCCAAGCGGGCCCTCGAGATTTTCCCGACCAATGATTTCCAGACGCTTACCCAAGTCAATGCGCTGGTTGCAGAAAGCACCGGCCATCTCGGTCAGAGCCTCGCCGGTGCTGACCATGATTTGGCGACTCAGTGCCTGCTGTTGGTTGGCATCAAGTTCAGGAAAACACAAGCGCACGTTGGTTTCCGCAATACGTCGTCGACTGCCAGCCAAGTACCAGGACAGTCGGCCAATACCGCGGCCCGCGGCAAGCAGGAAATTCCACGGCAGCTGGCCTGCCAGCCAGAACAGGGCAACACCAAACCAGGTCGGCCACCAGGTTGGATGAGCAAGAGAAGTTGATCGTTTGCGTTTGGCCATGTCACCCCCGGAGGACAGCGCAGAAGTCTACTGGCTCGCCGGAGGCCTTTCCAGCACAGGGGGGCGTGGTGATCGTGTTAACATCGCCTCGCTGGTGACCCGGGAGCTTGCATGCGTCTGTTATATACCCTGCTTTGGTATCTGCTAATTCCTGTGGTACTGGTGCGCTTGTGGCAATTGGGCCGCCATGCGCCCGCCTACCGGCAGCGCTGGAAAGAGCGTTTCGCCCTTGGTTATGGCGATGAGCTGGCTGCCAGCGTCTGGGTGCATGCCGCTTCGGTGGGGGAGATGCTGGCCGCCGCGCCAATGATTGAAGCTCTGTTACAGCGCTATCCTGACACCCCCTTGCTTATCACCACCACCACGCCAACAGGCTCAGAGCGTGTTCAGGCGTTGTTCGGCAATCGCGTGCGTCATGTCTACTGGCCCTGGGATACGCCCTGCGTGCTGCGCCGTTTCTGGCATGCTTTCAATCCACGGCTGGTGATTCTTCTGGAAACTGAATTGTGGCCGAATTTGCTCGCTGCGGCCGCCGCCCGGCGGGTGCCGGTGATGTTGGTTAATGGCCGGCTATCGGAGCGTAGTCACCGCCGCTACCGCCGCCTGAGCCGGCTGATGCGGCCGATGTTGGCCAGTCTTGAGGCGCTTGCTGTGCAGACTCCGGCAGAGGCAGAGCGCTTCGTTGATCTGGGCGCAAACCGTCAGCGGGTCACTGTCACCGGCAACGTGAAATTTGATATTGCTTTGGATGATGCTTTGGCAGATAGCGCTGCCCGTCTGCGCGAGGACCTGGGCCAGCGCCCCATATGGATTGCTGCCAGTACCCATCCGGGGGAGGACGAGGTGATGCTGGCTGCTCATAAACGTCTGCGCGAGCAGCAACCTGATGCGCTATTGGTGCTGGTACCCCGTCATCAAGAGCGATTTGCCCAGGTCGCGGAGCAGGTGCTGGCCAGTGGTCACACTATGGCGCGGCGCAGTCTTGAGCAGCTGCCAGCGCCGCAAACCGCGGTCTATCTGGCCGATACCATGGGTGAGCTGCTGATGCTGTATGGCGTGGCGGACATTGCTTTTGTGGCTGGCTCATTAGCACCCATCGGTGGTCACAACTTACTGGAGCCTGCGCTCTGGTCAAAGCCGGTGATCAGTGGTCCGGTGCTGCACAATTTCACTTTGATCGCCGAATTGCTGGATGCTGCAGGTGGTCATCGGGTGGTGCGGGATGCTGAGCAGCTTGGCGCGCTGCTGGGCGAGCTGTTCAGTGATCCGCAGCGGCGCCAGCAGATGGGGGACAGGGCTCGGCAGGTGGTGGAGCAGCATGGTGGCGCGCTCGCCAAGTTGCTTGAGGTGCTGGAGCAGTACTGGCCGGCGGCTTGATTCGCCGCCGACCAATGATCATCACTCAGTCAGATCTACGTTAATTTCGCTGCTCAGCCAGCCGTTGATCAGGTCAATATCATCCCTGGTCAGATCTCCCGCAGTGGCCTGCAATTGCAGGCTGGCGACGATGTAGTCGTAACGCGCTGCTGAGTAGTCACGCTGGTTGGCGTACAGATTGCGCTGGGCAGTCAGTACGTCGACAACATTGCGGGTGCCGACTTCATAGCCAGACTCTGTAGCGCGTAGTGCGGAGTCGGCAGAGCGCAGGGCTTGCTTGCGTGCCGCCACGTTGAGGGCGCTGGCCTGCACCTGGCGGGCCAGTGACTGGGCGCCTTGACCTACATCTCTCCATACCAGCCGGTAGGCTTCTTCCGCCGCTTGATAGCGGTAGCTGGCCTCCTTGCGCTGACTGTTCAGGCCGCCACCCGCGAATAGCGGCATGGAGGCCTCTATGCCGATACTTTTGCCGTCATAGTCGGTTTGACCGGGGACCACGGGCCCATCAACGTTCGAGTAGCCAACTACTTCGTAGCGGCCCACCAGATTGACGCTTGGCAATTGGGCGGAGGTGCGTTGCCGTGCGGCAGCTTTGGCGCTGTCAGCTTCGTAGCGGCTGGCCAGCACTTGCGGGTTATTGCTGCGCGCTCGTTCCATCCAGAAAGAAGGCAGCGCCGGTTCCGGGCCAGCCATGGGCAGGTCTTCACGCAGACCAGCCAGCTTTATCCAGGTTTTACCCGTCATTGCTTCCAGTTGGTCGCGGGAAATATCGAAATCCGCTTCGGCCAGAATCAGGCCGGCACGGGACAGGTCGTAAGCTGCTTTGGCTTCTTCGACGTCGGTAATCGGCACCAGACCAACATCAAAGCGCTCCTGAGTCTGCTCCAGCTGCCGACTGAGTGCGCGCTCCTCTGCCTGCGCGGTGTGCAGGTCTTCCCAGCGGCGCAGCACATCCAGATAACGCTGGGTGACACGCAGCAGAAAGTCCTGCCGTGCTTGCTCGAAGCGGGCCTCGCCGGCATTGCTCAGGGCCTTGCCCTGATTCTTGCTGTACCAGGCATCTGGTCGAAACAACGGTTGCACCAGAGTCAGTGCCGCGACATCGCTGGTGGACCGGCTTTCAGCAACCGGGCCGTCGGGATCGCGGTAGCTGCGGGTTAATCCGTAGCTGGCGGTGAGGCTGGGCATTAATGCAGCGCGCCCCTGGCTGGCCAGTTGCTGGTCGGCCTGCAGCGAACGCTGCGCAGCAGCCCATTCCGGATCTGCGCTGGAAGCGGCGTTAAGAATATCTGTTAGATCGGCGGTATCAGCCAGCGCCTGACCGCAAAGCAGTGAGGCAAGCAGGATGGTGGTAATTCGCATGACGAGTCCTCAAAGGATCGGTGGCGGCAGCAGTGGATAGTAATGGAAAGCTGCAGGGATGACATTGTCGCTTGAGGACGGTTCCCAAACCCTTGTAGAAAATGGGGTTTTACAAGGTTTTTCATCACTGTTCCGTGATTCGGTGCTGGCGTATAGTGGCTCATCCTCAAGAGTGCATATTACCGGAGAAAACGCCGTGCCGGACGATCAAATTCAACCGACTCCCGACGCCCTGTCTGCCATTGAGCAGTCCTGTCAGCCCATCGCGGGTTCGGAAAAAATATATATCACCGGCAGTCGTCCGGACATTCGCGTGCCGATGCGCCAGATCACGCAATCACCGACGCCGCTGGCTAATGGAGAGTTTGAGCAAAACCCGCCGATTGCCGTGTATGACACTTCTGGTCCCTATACTGATCGTTCAGTACAGATTGATGTGCGCAAGGGTTTGCAGCCTTTGCGTGCTGACTGGATTGCCGAGCGAGCTGACAGTGAAGAGCTGAGCGGACTCTCCAGTGATTTTGGTCGCCGTCGTGAACAGGATCCGATGACCGCCGGCCTGCGTTTTGCTGCTATTCGCAAGCCGCGTCGAGCCAAGTCTGGCGCCAATGTTTCCCAGATGCATTATGCGCGCAAGGGCATCATCACTCCGGAAATGGAATATATAGCCATTCGTGAAAGCCAGAATTTGGCCGCTGCCCGTGCCGCTGGTCTGCCGGTTGATCAGCATCCGGGGCAATCCTTTGGTGCGGCAATTCCTGCGGAGATTACCCCTGAATTTGTTCGCGATGAAGTTGCCCGTGGTCGCGCGGTGATTCCGGTCAATATTAACCACCCGGAAATCGAGCCGATGATTATCGGTCGTAATTTCCTGACCAAAATCAACGCCAATATCGGCAACTCGGCAGTTACCTCTTCCATTGAAGAAGAAGTGGCGAAGATGACCTGGTCGACCCGTTGGGGTGGCGACACGGTGATGGACCTTTCCACCGGCAAACATATTCACGAAACTCGTGAATGGATTCTGCGCAACTCGCCGGTGCCGATTGGTACCGTGCCGATCTATCAGGCGCTGGAAAAAGTTAACGGTGTTGCCGAAGACCTGACCTGGGAAATTTACCGGGACACTTTGATCGAGCAGGCCGAGCAGGGAGTGGATTATTTTACTATTCACGCGGGCGTATTGCTGCGCTATGTGCCGATGACCGCCAAGCGGGTTACCGGCATTGTTTCTCGTGGCGGTTCCATTCTTGCCAAGTGGTGTCTGGCCCACCATAAGGAGAATTTCCTCTACACCCATTTCGAGGAAATTTGCGAAATTATGAAAGCCTACGATGTCACCTTCTCACTGGGTGATGGTCTGCGTCCGGGTTCCATTGCTGATGCCAATGATGAGGCACAGTTTGCTGAATTGCGTACCCTCGGCGAGCTAACCAAAATTGCCTGGAAGCACGACGTGCAGGTAATGATCGAAGGCCCTGGCCACGTGCCAATGCATATGATCAAACAGAACATGGAGGAGCAGCTCAAGTGGTGTGACGAAGCACCGTTCTACACACTCGGGCCGCTGACCATCGATATTTCTCCGGGCTATGATCATATTTCTTCTGCCATTGGCGCTGCCATGATCGGTTGGTACGGCACCGCCATGCTCTGCTACGTGACACCGAAAGAGCATCTCGGCCTGCCCAATCGCGATGACGTAAAAGAAGGTATTATCGCCTACAAGATTGCAGCCCATGCGGCGGACCTGGCCAAGGGGCATCCGGGTGCCCAGCTGCGTGATAACGCGCTGTCGAAAGCACGTTTCGAGTTCCGCTGGGAAGATCAGTTTAATCTTGGTCTTGATCCGGATCGTGCCCGCGCCTTCCACGATGAAACCATGCCCAAGGAAGCCCATAAAGTGGCTCATTTCTGTTCCATGTGCGGACCCAAGTTCTGCTCCATGGAGATATCTCAGCAGGTGCGCGATTACGCCGCTGGTCTGGAAGCGGAGAAGGGCATGGCGGAAAAATCTGAACAGTTCCGCAATCTGGGTAGCGAGATTTATCATCCGGCGGAAAAAGATGCATAAACCCCGGTTTGATGCCGGCGACGTTGAGATCATCAATCGGGAAACCCCGTTCCAGGGATTTTTCCGCGTTGACCGACTGACCCTTCGCCATCGCCTCTACAGGGGTGGTTGGAGTGCACCGCTTAATCGTGAATTGTTTATGCGTCGCGATGCGGCGGCGGCACTGCCCTATGATCCGCAGCGAGGTGAAATTCTGTTGGTCGAGCAGTTTCGGGTCGGTGCTCTGGAATGGCGTGACAGCCCCTGGTGCCTGGAAATGATTGCCGGCATTGCGGACAAGGAAGGCGAGAGCGCAGAAGATTTAATCCGTCGTGAAGCAATAGAAGAGGCTGGCATTACTCTCACCGAGATGGAGCAGATCGCCTATTACATGCCCAGTCCCGGTGGCAGCAATGAGCGGCTGCGGATTTTCGTCGCCCGAGCGGACCTGAGTAAGGCCGGCGGAGTGTTTGGTCATGAGGGGGAAGGGGAGGATATTCGGGCCTTTACGGTGCCGGTTGATGATATTCCCGCCCTGTTGGCCAGTGGCCGACTCGACAACGCCGCATCAATCATCGCCATGCAGTGGATGCTGCTACACAGATCTTCGCTGGACGCAAGATGGCGGTAATGGTGCCGCTATGCTTATAGTCAGACTATGACCGAATCCTGGACCGCCAATAAGCGTTACCGAGTGGACCTTCCTGATCTGATCAGCCAGGGGGAGCAGAACTATGCCCGGCTGATACGGCTGATGCAGTCTCTGGGTGATGCCGACCATGTCCGTCTGGTGGTTGGCAGCCAGGGCGAAAGAGCACTCAATGTGCGGGTGTTGCAGCGTTGTCGCTATACCACCGAAATCAGCCTGCAGCAGGACACCTTGCATGCCCTGTTGCCGGGCCCTTCGCTGACCGTGCGCTTGTACCATGATGCCCGGCTGGCGGAAGTTACCGAGGCCACCCCATTTCAGCGCGTGGCGGCCCGCCATGACTACCCTAATCCGGCCATGCACCAGCGCGATGAAAAGCAGCAGTGGAACCGCTTTCTTGGTGAATGGCTGCGTCATCTGCATGATCACGGGCGGGCCGATGGCAGTTTGTGGCGTGAACAGGTTGGCGTACGTAGCGGCTGATGGTGGTAATAAACCCATGCTTTGGTTATAAGTGCATGTAATCGCTTGAGGGAGCGCAGGCATTGAGTCAGGAAGGAGCAGGGCCGTTGCGGGTAGTGCAGGTTTCAGACTGCCACCTGTTTGCGAGCACGGAAGGCAAACTGCTGGGTTTGAATACCCAGTTCAGTCTCGACAGGGTGCTGGAGCTGGTGCAGTCCGAGCAGCCCTCCATGGATATGATTCTGGCGACGGGTGATCTGGCTCAGGATTCCTCGCTGGAGGCCTACCAGCGCCTCGATGCTGCGCTTGGTGAGTTCGGTGTGCCGACCTACTGGATCGAAGGCAACCATGACAAGCCAGCCCCCATGTTGCAGGCCCTCAAGGGGCATAAGGCACAAATGGGGCCGCTGGTGATCGAGCGCGGCGAATGGACCATCGTCATGCTCGACTCCACCATCCCCGGAGAAGTCCCTGGCGAGCTTTATGATGATGACATCGAGTTTTTGCGGCGCTCGCTGAACAATGCTGCCGGCCAGCACATCATGGTGTGCCTGCACCACCATCCCATTCCCATGGGCTGCAAGTGGCTTGATACTCAGGTGGTGTCCAGCGCGGACCGTTTCTTTGAAGTGATCGACGTTGAGCCCCGTATTCGAGCGGTAGTTTGGGGCCATGTTCATCAGGAGTTCGATGGTGAGCGGCAGGGCGTGCGCCTGTTTGCGGTGCCGTCCACCTGCGTTCAGTTCAAGCCGCATAGTGATGATTTCGCCGTCGACAAGCAGCCGCCAGGGTACCGCTGGTTTGATCTGTACCCTGATGGCCGAATCGAGACGCAAGTATCACGGGTGCAAGGGATTGAGTTCGAAGTGGATATGTCGGTGAAAGGCTATTGACCTCGCTTCTCTATATTCACGGTTTTAACAGTTCGCCCCAATCCCTCAAGGCCCGCCAGATGGCGCAGCACTTCGCTGCCTATAACGCCTCCGCCCGATTGATCGTTCCCGCCCTGCCGCCCGCGCCTCAGGAGGCGATGGCGTTGCTAGAGCGGGAAATCGCTGGCGCGGGACCGGTGGCTCTGGTGGGTTCTTCCCTGGGTGGCTTCTATGCAACCTGGCTGGCCCACCGCCACGGTCTGAAGGCTGCGCTGATTAATCCGGCAGTGCGTCCCTGGGGCTTACTGGATCAGCATTCTGGCGAGCAGGCCAATTACCACACTGGCGAGCGCTATACCCTGCAGCCCGGCTGGGTGGACGACCTGCGCCACTATGAAGTTGCCGAAATCAGCGTGCCGGAAAACCTGCTGGTGATGCTGCAGACCGGCGATGAAACCCTGAACTGGCGCGATGCCTGGGACTACTATGGCGACTGTCATTTGTACCGCGCGCTCGGCGGTAGTCACAGCTTTGATGACTTTGATGCGCTGATTCCGTTAGTGTTGCGGTTTTCCGGGATCTCTCTGACCTGAGCAATTCATGAGTAATAATTATACCGCCGAGAATATCGAAGTTCTCTCCGGACTGGATCCGGTTAAAAAACGTCCGGGCATGTATACGGACACCAGCCGTCCGAATCATCTGGCCCAGGAAGTGATCGACAACTCTGTCGATGAAGCATTGGCCGGTCACGCCAAGAATATCCGTGTCACCCTGCATAAAGATGGCTGCGTCGAGGTAGAAGACGATGGCCGCGGTATGCCGGTGGACTTGCATCCGCAGCTGAAAAAGCCTGGCATCGAAGTGATCCTGTGCACCTTGCATGCCGGCGGCAAGTTTTCCAACAACAACTACCAGTTCTCCGGCGGCTTGCATGGCGTCGGGGTGTCTGTGGTCAATGCTCTATCGAAGCAACTCGAGGTGCAGGTCAAGCGTGACGGCAATGTTTATAAAATGACCTTTGCCCACGGCGACAAGCAATCTGATCTGGAAGTCATTGATACCGTTGGCAAGCGCAACACCGGCACCATGCTGCGCTTCTGGCCGGAAGAAAAATATTTCGATAGTCCGAAAATTTCTGTCAGCCGCCTGCGTCATCTGCTCCGCGCCAAGGCGGTATTGTGCCCCGGACTGGCAGTTACTCTGGTCGACCACAACAGTGGCGAAACGGAAAGCTGGCAGTACGCAGATGGTCTGGTCGAATACCTGCTCGATGCCACCCGTGGTTGGGAGAAGGTCCCGGAGGTGCCGTTTGATGGAGTCATGCGCGCTGAAACCGAAGCGGCAGACTGGGCCGTGCTGTGGTTGCCGGAAGGCGGCGAACTGGTTACCGAGTCCTACGTTAACCTGATTCCCACCGCTCAGGGTGGCACCCACGTTAACGGCCTGCGGGCAGGTCTGCTCGAGGCCATGAGAGAGTTCTGCGAGTTCCGCAATCTGTTGCCGCGCGGGGTTAAGCTATCGCCGGAGGATATCTGGGACCGTGCCTGCTATGTGCTCAGCATCAAGATGCAGGATCCGCAGTTTGCTGGTCAGACCAAGGAGCGCCTTAGTTCACGGCAAACCGCTGCGTTTGTCTCCGGTGTGGTCAAGGATGCTTTTAGCTTGTGGTTAAATCAGCACACCGCGGACGCGGAAAAGCTGGCGGACCTGTGCATCAACAATGCACAGAAGCGTATGCGCGCGGCGAAAAAAGTAGTGCGCAAAAAGGTCACTGCTGGCCCGGCACTGCCCGGCAAGCTGGCAGATTGTGCCAGCGATGACCCGGCTCAGACTGAACTGTTTCTGGTGGAAGGTGATTCCGCAGGCGGCTCCGCCAAGCAGGCGCGTAGTCGCGAGTTTCAGGCGATCATGCCGCTGCGCGGTAAGATCCTGAATAGCTGGGAGGTGGACTCCAGCGAAGTGCTCGGCTCTCAGGAAATCCATGACATCGCAGTGGCGCTTGGCATCGAGCCGGGTAGCGATGACCTGGGTCCGCTGCGGTACGGCAAGGTATGTATTCTTGCCGATGCGGACTCGGATGGTTTGCATATCGCTACCTTGCTATGCGCACTGTTCGTGCGCCACTTCCCCGCGCTGGTTAAGCACGGCCATGTGTTTGTTGCCATGCCGCCGCTGTTCCGTATCGATATCGGCAAGGATATCTATTACGCACTCGATGAGTCAGAAAAACAGGGTGTGATGGATCGCATTCGTGCTGAGGGCAAGCGTGGCAAGATTCAGGTTACCCGTTTCAAAGGTTTGGGTGAGATGAATCCACTGCAGTTGCGTGAAACCACCATGGCGCGGGATACCCGTCGACTGGTGCAGCTTTCCATTGAGGCGGGGGACGACACCCATCAGCTGATGGACATGCTGCTGTCGAAAAAACGGGCCGGCGATCGCAAGGACTGGCTGGAAGATAAAGGCAACCTGGCAGAGATTTAATTGATGGCTGACGATTTCGAAAAAATTGCCCTGCGCGACTATACCGAGAAGGCCTACCTCGATTATTCGATGTACGTGATTCTCGATCGCGCTCTGCCGCATATTGGTGATGGTCTCAAGCCGGTGCAGCGGCGCATCATTTATGCAATGAGCGAGCTTGGTCTGAAGAACAGTTCCAAGCATAAAAAGTCCGCACGTACCGTGGGTGACGTGCTGGGTAAGTATCACCCGCACGGTGATTCTGCCTGTTATGAAGCCATGGTGCTGATGGCGCAGCCATTCAGCTATCGCTACCCGCTAGTGGACGGTCAGGGCAACTGGGGCTCGCAAGACGATCCAAAATCATTTGCAGCGATGCGTTATACCGAGTCGCGGCTGGCGCCCTATGCGGAAGCGCTACTCAGCGAACTCGGCCAGGGTACTGCGGAGTGGGTGCCGAATTTCGACGGCACGCTGGATGAGCCGAAGTTGTTGCCGGCGCGGGTGCCCAATGTCTTGATGAATGGCACCACCGGCATTGCTGTTGGCATGAGCACCGATATCCCGCCGCACAATCTGCGCGAAGTGGTTAACGCCTGTATTCATTTGCTGAAGGACCCCGGTGCTTCCCTGGATGACCTGGTTGAAATAATTCAGGGGCCGGACTATCCCACCGAGGCCGAGATTATTACGCCGCGCAACGACATTATCCGCATGTATGCGGAGGGTCGTGGTTCGCTGAAGATGCGTGCCATCTGGGAGATGGAAGAGGGCGATATCGTTGTCACCGCGTTGCCCTATCAGGTATCCGGTGCCAAGGTTTTGGAACAGATCGCCGACCAGATGAATAAGAAAAAGCTGCCTATGGTCAGCGATCTGCGTGACGAGTCAGATCATGAGAACCCGACCAGGCTGGTGATTACCCCGCGCTCCAATCGTGTCGACGTACAGCAGTTGATGAGCCATCTGTGCGCCAGCACAGACTTGGAAAAAAACTATCGGGTCAATCTGAACATGATTGGCATCGACGGCAAGCCACGGGTCAAATCCCTGGATGTGATTCTTAACGAGTGGCTGCAGTATCGCATGGTGACGGTGCGCCGCCGCCTGCAGTATCGCCTGGATAAAGTGCTTGAACGTCTGCATATTCTTGATGGCTTGCTGATTGCTTTTCTGAACATCGACGAAGTTATCAATATTATTCGCCACGAAGACGAGCCCAAGACCGTGCTGATGGAGCGTTTTGCTTTGTCAGATCGTCAGGCGGAGGCGATTCTGGAACTCAAGTTACGGCATATCGCCAAGCTTGAGGAAATGAAGATCCGTACAGAGCAGAGTGAGCTGGCGGATGAGCGTAAGTATCTGGAAGACACTCTCGGCTCCATGTCGCTAATGAAGAAGCTGGTGGCGAAAGAGCTGAAGGGCGATGCGGAAAAGTATGGAGACGATCGTCGCTCACCAATTGTCGAGCGTGATGAATCAAGGGCGCTGGATGAAAACGAGCTGGTTGCAGCGGAGCCGATTACTGTGGTGCTTTCTGATCGTGGCTGGGTGCGGTCTGCCAAAGGTCACGATATTGATCCGTTGTCGCTGAGCTATAAGTCCGGTGATGGCTTCCTTTCTGCAGCCAGTGGCAAATCAAATCAACAGGCGTGCTTTATTGATTCCACAGGGCGCACCTACTCACTGGCGGCCCATGGGTTGCCTAGTGCCAGAGGGCATGGCGAACCACTATCCGCCTTGCTGGCGCCGCCTAGTGGGGCCAGCTTTATCGCCACCATGATGGGCGGCGATAAAGAAGCCTGGCTGCTGGCCAGTGATGCCGGTTATGGTTTTGTTGCCCGCCTTGGGGATCTGCATGCCAATAAGAAAGCCGGCAAGGCTGCGCTCAGCGTGCCGGCAAATGGCAAGGTGCTGGCGCCACGTCATATTCGCAACCCTCAGGAAGACATGGTGGCGGTGCTGGCCAACGATGGCCGTCTGCTGGTATTTGCTTTGAAGGACTTGCCGGAAATGCCGCGCGGCAAGGGCAACAAGATGATGGCCATTCCGTCCGCCAGACTGGCGGATCGCTCCGAGTTTGTGCAGGACGTCCAGGTACTGGGTGCAGACGATACGCTGTTGGTTTACGCCGGCAAGCGGCATATCGGCCTGAAGCCTTCGGACCTTGAGCACTACTATGGCGAGCGAGGTCGTCGTGGGGCCAAGTTGCCGCGAGGCTTTCAGAACGTTGATCGGATGGAAGTGGAACGTAAGGGCTAGGCCCTTGCGTTCCACTAGATCAGATTACACCCTGCGCCAGCATGGCATCGGCGACCTTTACAAAGCCAGCGATGTTGGCGCCATCAACATAATCTACCTTGCCTTCCTTGCTGCCGTATTCAATACAGCTATGGTGAATACGCTGCATGATCTTGTGAAGTTTTTGATCTACTTCGCCTTCGGTCCAGGTCAGGCGCTGGCTGTTCTGGCTCATTTCCAAACCGCTTACTGACACGCCGCCGGCATTGGACGCTTTGCCCGGTGCATAGAGAATGCCTGCCTCACGGAGCACTTCAATGGCGGGTAAGGTGGATGGCATGTTGGCGCCTTCTGCTATGCAGAAACAGCCATTTTGAATCAACAGTCGCGCATCCTCAGCATGTAGCTCATTCTGTGTCGCACAGGGTAGGGCAACATCACAAGGAATCGACCACGGATTGCTGCCAGCGCTATAGGCAAGGTTGAACTCCGTGGCCATTTCGGACAGAGAGCCCCGTCTTTCATTCTTCAGGTGCCGCAGGTAGTACCACTGGTCAATGCTCATCCCTTCAGGGAAATGCAGCATGCCGGAAGAGTCAGACATGCTCATTACCTTGCCACCGAGTTCAAGCGCTTTACGGGCCGCGTGCTGGGCAACACTGCCGGCACCGGAAATCGTTACACGCAGCCCTTCAAGTGACTGGTCTCGTGTCTTAAGCATTTCCTCGACGAAATACAAAAGGCCATAGCCGGTCGCTTCCGGACGCAGCAGGCTGCCACCGTATGCAAAGCCTTTACCGGTAAATGTTCCGGTGAATTCATTAGTGAGCTTCTTGTACATGCCAAACATATAGCCGACTTCTCGGGCGCCTACGCCTATATCGCCGGCGGGCACATCCAGATTTGGGCCAATATGCCGATAAAGCTCACACATAAAGGCTTGGCAGAAGCGCATGACTTCGTTATCGCTTTTACCTTTCGGGTCAAAATCACTGCCGCCCTTGGCGCCGCCCATGGGTAGCGAGGTAAGACCATTTTTGAAGGTTTGCTCAAAGGCGAGGAATTTCAATATGCCAAGATTGACTGACGGGTGAAAACGCAAGCCGCCTTTATAGGGGCCAATGGCGCTGTTCATCTGTACTCGGTAGCCACGATTGACCTGTACCTGGCCGTTGTCATCTAGCCAGCAGACGCGAAAAATTATTACCCGCTCTGGCTCCACCAAGCGTTCAATCAGTCCTGGCTGTTGATAGCGTTTGGTGCGTTCGATAAACGGCCACAGGGATTGCAGTACTTCCTCGGCGGCCTGATGAAATGGCGCCTGCTCCGGGTCACGTTGACGGAGTTGCTGGAGGAAAGTGTCCAGAGAGACAGCCACATAGGCCTCCTTATGAGTGTTTTGAGTACTATAGCTGCTTTTGTCATGCGCCTCATATTTTCCATCCCCCTATATAGGGGTGGTGAATGGCTGGTGCTTTGCGTAGCATAAAGATGGGACAGAAAACTATAAAAATCAGGAGAAAGGGCATGATCGCAATCTTCAGAACGCTATTTTTGATGGGTATGTTGGTAGTTGCGCCTGTTTGGGCTGAGAGTGATGAGGCGCCAGCGCAAGAACAGGGTTCGGTGGCAGAGGAATCGGCGCAGGCTGTGGCAGAGGATGAGGGGCTGGTGGATGTCAGTGTAACTGGCGAGCAAGTAGTTACCGTAAACACAGGTAATGAGAAAGTTGACGCTGCCGCTAATCTGGTTGCCCGCTGCGCAGAGCGTAAAGCGGCGCACACAGCCTGCGGAAGTGGTTTTAAAGCGATTGCCTGTAAAAAGTCTGTGGACCTGACTCGTTACCGCGGTCTCGACTGCCCGGACCTATAATTTCTCGTCTTGGCATTCGCTATTCAGGTTAAGCAAGTCGAGCAGAGTGGCGAGGTCCGCCACTCTGCTAATAACCTCTAACTTTTGCCCGCGGCGCAGTCTGCGCAAGCGGTACTCTGCCCGTAGGGCGAGACTCCGATCACCGATCTGCATAAGCCAGACCATGGTCAGTTTGCTGGCGGCGCGAGTAAAGCGGGCGCCTTTGGTGCCGCCATGCAAGTGCTCCTGATAGCGGCGCTGGGGGTCGGTGCTGATGCCGGTATATAGACGGCCATCACAGTCCAGCAGGTACAGCCACCAAAGTGGTTCGTCGCTGCTCATTCCTGAGGGCAGATCACGATGGTGCCAACCGAGCGTCGTTCGAACAGGGCAGCAAAGGCCTCACCGGCTTGCTCCAGAGCAAAGCGCTGATCTGCTTGTGGCTTCAGCTTGCCCGCCAGAGTCCATTCCACCAGCGTGCTGATCACCGGTGGCACGATGGCCGGGCTGGTCATTACCGCGCCGCCCCAGTTTACCCCGTGGATGCTGCACTGCTTGAGCAGCGGCAGGTTCAAGGGAATGCTGGCAATGCCAGTGACAAAACCCACCACCAGGAAACGGCCACCGGGACTAAGCAGGCGCAGTGCCGGCTCTGCTGTGGCGCCACCCACTGGATCGTAGACCACGTCGATGCCTTTGCTGCCAGCCGCTGACTTGGCCGCTTTGCGCCACTCCGGGTCGGTGTAATCGATCACCGCATCAGCGCCGGCGTCCAGGCAGCGTTGGCGTTTTTCTTCGCTGCCGGCGCAGGCAATCACCCGCGCACCCATGGCCTTGGCGATCTCGATGGCAGTGATGCCTGTGGTGCCCGAGGCGCCCAGCACCAGCAGGGTTTCGCCGGCCTTCAGGTTGCCGATCTCACGCAAGCCATACAGGCCCGTGGCATAGGCAATAAAGAAGTTGGCGGCGTCTTCCAGCTTCAGCGCCGCAGGCAGGGGGAAGCAGGACATGGCGGGCAGGGTGAGTTGCTCGGCCATGGCCCCCATAAAGGCAAAGCCGGCCACCGCATCACCGACCTTCAGGTGGCTGACGCCTTCCCCTACTGCCTCCACCGTGCCGGAAAATGAGCTGCCCGGCACAAATGGCAGCGGCGGCTTGATCTGGTATTCACCTTTGATTAGCAGACCATCAAAGTAGCCCACGCCGACCCCGGCAACACGCAGTTGCACCTCGCCCTGGTTTGGCGCCCGGCCTGGAATATCGGAGACTTTCAGAGCCGAAGGATCGCCAAAGGCTTCTACCTGTAATGCGCGCATGCTGCTCTCCCGTATTGTTCTAATGTGATTAGCTGATCCTAGTATAGCGGCCCGGCGTGACCAGATATCACCTCAGCGGGCACCATGCTGTCATTGTTGCAGGCTGCTGGTGGGGAGTAGCCTTTCTGCTCTGCGGCACTTTGAGCCGTGCCGACCAATCAACAAGGAGACCGATCATGGCTGAAGCCTATATTGTCGACGCCGTCCGTACTGCCGGGGGGCGCCGGAATGGCCGCCTGAGCCGCAAGCATCCCGCCGATCTGGGTGGCATCGTGATTGATGCATTGCTAGACCGCACCGGTGTTGACCCGGCTGCGGTTGAAGATGTGATCTTCGGCTGCGTCAGTCAGATCGGTCCGCAGACCTTTAACGTTGCTCGCACTAGCATCCTCAGTTCGAAGCTGCCGGAATCCGTGCCTGGTGTGTCCATTGACAGGCAATGCGGTTCCTCCCAGCAGGCTATCCATTTCGCGGCACAGGCGGTTATGTCCGGCACCCAGGACCTGGTGATTGCCGGCGGCGTAGAAAACATGAGCATGGTGCCGATCGGCGCGCCGATGACTAAGGTGATGGATCTGGGTTCTCCGTTCGATGGGGAAATCGGCAAGCGCTATCCGGGCGAGCAGTTCAGCCAGTTTACCGGCGCCGAGCGTATGGCAGCCAAGTATGGAGTAACCCGCGAAGAGCTGGCCCGCTTTGCCTATAACAGCCATGTAAATGGTGCTGCGGCGACCACCGCTGGCAAATTCAAGGATGAAATTATCCCCATTGAGGTGGAGATCGAAGGCCAGAAAGTTGTTCACGATACTGATGAAGGTATTCGTTGGGAGCCGGATTACGATTCCATGTTAAGCCTGGCACCACTGCAGGAAGGTGGAGTGATTTCCGCTGCGTTTGCCAGCCAGATCTGTGACGGCGCATCTGCGGTACTGGTGGCCAGTGAGGCAGCAGTTAAAAAATACGGCCTCAAGCCATTGGCGCGCATTCATGCCATGGCGGTAGTGGGTTCTGATCCGACCATGGTGCTGGAAGGTCCTATTCCAGCCACCGAAAAAGTGTTGCAAAAATCCGGTCTGAAAATTGAAGACATGGATCTGTATGAGGTTAACGAAGCATTCGGCTCTGTGCCGCTGGCCTGGGCCAAGGCGGTGGGCGCCGATATGGCCAAGCTGAACGTGAATGGTGGTGCTCAGGCTCTTGGTCATCCACTCGGTGCCACTGGCAGCAAGCTGGCCGGCTCGCTGATTCATGAATTGCGCCGTCGTGGTGGTCGTTATGGGCTGCTGGCCATTTGCGAAGGCCTGGGAACTGCTAACGCGACTATCTTTGAGGTGCTCTGACTTCGAGATGCTTTGTTAAAAACACCTGTCTTGATGTAATAAAAATGGCGCCATAAGGCGCCATTTTTACATTCCGCAGCAGGTTTCAGGCAACGACAAAGATCTGATCACCCTCAACTTCCACTGGCCATGTTTTCAGCGCCTTCTCTTTGCGCACAGCATTGAGTAGCTGTACGCCAGGTGGGAAGTTAGCCCACTCCACAACTTCGCCGGTGCGGATATCAAAGCGCGCCCGGTGCAGCGGGCATTGAACGCACTTGTCTTCAACGATCTTGCCCTTTTCCATGGATCGGAACAGGTGGGTACAGCGTGCCTCGGTGGCGTAAACACCATCCGAAAGATGAAAAATCAGGACCTTGTCGTCATTGACCTTAACCAACTTGCTGGTGCCTTGAGCGATTTCCGAAACCTTGGCTACGGGGTGACGCATGTGAAGCTCCTTGGTGTGATGGCTTGCCTGAGCTACGGACAGGCAATTAATTGATCAAGCAAGATTGCAGAAGCGGGCGACATATACAAGCGCTCTGGGGAAAAGCGAGAGCAGGCTATACCTTATTCAAGTATCAGACGTGGATAATAGTCTTCATTGTAGGGAAGGGGCTGGTCCATTCGCGCGGCTATTTCATTGGCTAGCTGTCGACGCAGTCGAGAGACGATGGTGCCACAGGCAGGTACATTGCGTGATGCACCAAATATTTCCGAGCGTGCACTATCCAGTTGCCGAATGATTTCCTCACGGGCCACAGATGGCAGAATGCTACTTCCGATATAGGCAGATGCTGCACGAAGATCGTCCTTGGCCTCGCCGGTGTAGTCCTGCACTAACTCATCAGAAACGCTGGCGCAATAATCGTGCAGACGCAGCAGCGGAATAAGCAGGGGATCGATGTTGGCTGGCATGATACTAACCTCATTTAGTGCAGCGCGGATGATGGGACATCAAGCGAACAAATGACAGCAGGTTCCGTGCCACTTCTACTTAATCTTTATGACATTGCGAAGGCGATGGCGAAATGATGTTGGTGACTCGCCGGTCCATCTGCGGAATGCTCTGGAGAAATTGGCCGGGTTTTGATAGCCAAGTCGAGTCGCGACAGCTTGTACTGAAAGGCCGCTATGTTCGAACAATTTTTGTGCATCGCGCCGACGGCATTCCTCAACGATTAACAAAAAAGATGTGCCATGACGTTGCAGTTTTCGCTTAAGAGTGCGACTTGAGATGCATAATTTATCCGCCACTTGCTCAAGTCCGGGGTAGCCATCTCCTGTTAATACCAGCTCCGCGCGCACTCGTTGAGCTATGTCAGCCTCTTGATCGGCGGCCAGTGCCAATTCCTGTTCACACAGTTCGATCGCACCACGGGAGGCAAGCGGGTCCGCCATGACCGGACGCTGGGAAAGATAGTGTTGAGGCAAACGCAACATATTAACCGGCTGCTGGAAGTGGGTGGTCGGCAACCGATGTTGCCATTCCTTGTGGTAGTCAGGCTCGGCGTTGTCGAAGCAGATTTCCATGCCGGGAATATCCAAAAGGTCGCGGCCCAGTAGCACCGCGGTGGCGCGGGCAATGCCAAGTAATATGTTTTCCACGAAGAACTGACGCATTACGGGAATGGGTTGTCGCTCCCGCAGGATCAGGTCGCCGTACTGATCATCCTCAACAAACTCAAAGGTAAAGCCAGCTTGTCGAAGCCGCGCATAGCGAGCCGAAATTTCCTGAGCCTGACGCAGCGTTGCCGCACTCATGGCAGCATAGCCCAAAACCCCATGCACGGTTGGTCGCATGCGCAGGCCGTACTCGTAGCCAAGCGCCGGATCTGCGCTCAGAGCCTGGGCGCGCATCACCAGCAGCGTCCATTGGGCGGGCGACATGCGCGCCTGACTGTTATCCAGCAGCGCCGGGTCCAGCGGCACGCCTTGCAACAGGGCCACGTCAGAGATGCCACGCTCCGCCAGAATCTCAAGCAGCAGCTGCAGGTAGGCAATAGAGATGCTGGGTTGCTTGGCGCGATAGGGGTCTTTCATCTTGGGCCTCATCTGGCATGGCCCATAATGATATGAAGTTTGGCGCGCCAGCGCATCACGCTGATTAAAGTGGGGCCTTACACTTGTCTCAGGTGCATTTCAGGCGGCAACAAGAAGAGGGTGGTATGGCTGTGCAGTTGGATGGAGCGGTGGTTGCGATCACCGGGGCGGGTCGTGGCATTGGCATGGCGATCGCCAAGCGACTTGCGGCGGCCGGTGCCCGGGTTAGCATTGGTGATATCGACGCAGCGCTGGCAGAGCAGGCCGCGGCCGCGGTAAATGGCTTTGGCTGCGCTCTTGATGTGCGGGAGAGGGCCTCCTATGCGGCCTGGCTTGAAGCCACTGAGCAGGCCCTCGGCCCGGTGGATGTGATCATCAATAACGCCGGCATTATGCCCACCGGTGCCTTTCTCGATGAGAGTGACGCCCTGAGTGACACTCAAATCGACATTAATCTGCGCGGGGTGATACATGGCTGCAAGTTGGCCATGCCGGGTATGGTGGCGCGTGGTCGGGGTCATGTGGTCAACGTGGCCTCCATGGCTGGCCGTCTCGCCGTCCCTGGCCTGGCAGTGTACTGCGCCACCAAGTTCGCGGTAGTCGGGCTGACTGAAACCCTGCGCGAGGAATATCGCGATAGCGGCGTTGCCTTTACTACGGTGATGCCAGCCAAGGTTACCACCGAGCTGGCCGCCGGCACCGACAACGCTGCCCGTGGCGTGCCAACGGTCACCCCGGAGGATGTTGCCGAAGCGGTATACGACGCGATCATCCATCAATTGCCGGAAGTCACCTTGCCCCGCTATTTACTCGCCCTGAATCCGCTGCAAAGCGCCGCGCCACACTGGTTGCTACGTGGTGTGCGTCGGCTATTCGGTGATCGTCGCGTGCTGGAAAAAATAGATGTCAGCGCTCGCGCCAGTTATGACCAGCGTATTGGCGCGCTGGCGAAAAAATCCTGAGGAGGCTGTGATGGCACAGGCGAAAAAGAGGGCCGCGTCCAAGGCGCGCCCAGTAGACGTAGAAGTAGTGGTGATTGGTGCCGGCATCAGTGGCATTGGCGCAGCGATACGATTG
Organism: Alcanivoracaceae bacterium; assembly: GCA_029210325.1. Classification (GTDB taxonomy): domain Bacteria; phylum Pseudomonadota; class Gammaproteobacteria; order Pseudomonadales; family Alcanivoracaceae; genus PGZG01. The sequence goes on from JARGPU010000001.1 coordinate 523,395, forward strand.
CGCGAGCAGGGTGAAACAGATTTTATTGTGCTGGAAAAAGCCGAAGCCCTTGGCGGCACCTGGCGCGACAATACCTACCCGGGATGCGCCTGCGATGTGCCTTCTGCGCTGTATTCCTATTCCTTTGCCCAGAACCCGAACTGGAGCCGGGTGTTCGCCGGCCAGGCGGAAATTCTCGACTACGTGAATGATGTTGCCGGCCGCTTTCAGGTGGAGCCTCACATTCGCTATGGCGAGCCAGCCATTAGTACTCAATGGGATGAGCGCCGCTGTCGCTGGATGGTGCGTACTGGCAAAGGTGAATATCACGCCCGCACGATCATCTCCTGCGCTGGCTACCTGCATGAGCCTCAGATTCCAGATATTCCGGGGCTAAAAGAATTTACCGGCACTATTTTTCATTCCTCGCACTGGGATCACCAGCATGACCTGCGTGGCGAGCGAGTCGCGGTGATCGGCACCGGTGCATCCGCCATCCAGTTTGTTCCGGAGATCCAGCCTTTGGTGAAACAGCTGGTATTGTTTCAGCGCACCCCGCAGTGGATTTTGCCAAAACCCAATCAGACCATGGGCAGCGCCTCGCAAAAACTGCTTGGCTTGCCAATGGCAATGGGCGCCCTGCGAGCGGCGTTATATTCTGGACTTGAAGCCTTTGGTGTTGGCTTTCGCAGGCCAGTGCTACTCAAACAAATCGAAAAGATCGCCCGTGCCCATATTAATCTGACGCTGAAGGATCCGGAACTGCGTGCAAAGCTCACTCCGGACTATACCCTTGGCTGCAAGCGTGTGCTGCTGTCGAATAACTACTATCCGGCGTTAACACAGGCGAACGTGGATGTGCTCGCCACCGGCGTTAAACAAGTGCGCGGTAATGTACTAATTGGCCATGATGGCAGTGAGCGGGAAGTGGACACCATTATTCTCGGTACCGGCTTCCATGTTTCCGATCCGCCGATTGCCGAGCAGGTGCGCGGCACTGATGGTCGCACCTTGGAGGAGATATGGAATGGCAGCCCGCAAGCCTATCGCGGCACCACCATTGCCGGTTTCCCAAACCTGTTTCTGGTGCTTGGCCCGAATCTGGCGATTGGTAATAACTCTGCTTTTATCGTTATCGAGTCCCAGCTTAACTATGCCATGGGCGCCTTAAAGACCATGCGTGATAAAAACCTGATCCGTTTGGAAGTGCGTGAGGCGGTGCAGCGCCGTTACAACAGCAAAGTGCAAAAAGCGCTGCAGGGAACCGTATGGAATACAGGTGGTTGCTCCAGCTACTACATCGACCGTAATGGCAAAAACAGCATCGGCTTTCCGTGGAGCAGCAACACCATGCAGCGATTGCTGCAGCAATTTGATGTGCAAAGCTATGACACCCAGGCAGCCGATGAAGCAGTCGGCGAAAGCATATCTGTGACCGGTTGAGGAAAGTTAATGACAGAACCAAAACGAGCGTTGGTACTCGGCTGTGGTGCAGTAGCCGGTGCCGCCTGGCAGATCGCCACATTAAATGAACTGCAGCAACGTCTGGGTTGGGATGCACGCGATGCGGATATTCTTATCGGTACATCCGCCGGTGCCGTGCTTGCCACCCTGCTCGGCGCAGGGGTCAGTGTCGAGCGCATGCTCGCCAGCCAGCGTGGCGAGCTGCAGGGCTGCCAGTGGAATCACGACACTGACACCGGCGGCGCTATTCCGCCGCTGCCACGCCTCGGTTTCAGCGGGGTAAAGCTGTTTGTTCATGGTCTGCGCGGCGAGGTATCACCTCTTACTGCTATTACCGGCCTGATGCCGCACGGACGCACCGACATGCAGCCGATGACGAACCTGATAGACAGTGTGGTCACTCCGGGGCAATGGGTATCTCACCGCAACACCTGGCTGATCGCGGTGGATGCGGATAGTGGCCAGCGTGTTGCCCTTGGTCGTGACCATGCTGATATGCCGGCCAACCGGGCGGTATGCGCGTCCTATGCTGTACCTGGTGTGTGCCCGCCAGTGCAGTGGCAAGGAAGCACCTATCTGGATGGGGGTATTGCCTCACCAGCTTCCGCCGACCTGCTGTTGGGCACCGATATCGAAGAAGCCATTGTACTAGCCCCTATGGCCTCCATGCAGATGGATAATCCGCGCTCGCCGCTGGCAAAGATTGAACGGCGCGTGCGCCGCTATATGACCGCGATTGTTGATCGGGAAGTGGCACAGCTTCGCCATGCGGGCATCCGGGTGATTCGTATTGATCCGGGCCCGCAGGACCTGACGGCGTTTGGCTTTAATATGCTCGACCCATCCAGGCGCGAGCGGGTATTTCAGACCGCCTGCGCCACCGCAGAATCAGCGGTCCGCGCCGCGCTGGCGGGATAACATCTGCGACCAGCCTGTTTTTCACCGGCTTGTGTAGTTCCCCCGATTTAGTGGACACCTCCTCGGTTAGGAGAAGGTGCCCACTAAATCGGGGGGGCTACATTAACAACGCCAATGTATCTGTTAGTTTGTCCGTGAGCGACGTTTGAAGGTTTGCGTGTGCGCCACCGTAGCGACGCCGTCATCAGGGTTAACAGTGTAGAAAGTAAGGGTAAGGTCGTTACCCTGAATTTCGGAAATCACAAAACCGAGTACATTTCCCTGCTGATAGATGAACGGATTGCGCGTGGCGTCTCCTTCCAGCTCCCGTGTTTTGGCGCCGGCGCCGGAAATCATGAAGATAGTATTGCCACACTCGGGGATGGAGTGAAGCAGTTGCAGGTCGTGATCATGTCCAGCGACAAACAGATCGACCTTGCCGCAGATGTTTTTCTCCAGCCAGCGGCGATAGTTCTCCCCGGAGAAACGACGAGTGAACAAATCGATGGGTGGGATGCCTTCATAGTTTCCAGCATTGCCATGCATGCCATTTGAAAGATACGGATGGTGGGCATAAGCAATTTTCCATTGTGCATTGCTGCTGGCCAGGGCATTGCGTGCCCACTCGCCTTGCTGCCACTCATACCAGACCCAGTATTCCGGATCGGTCTCAAACACGGTCATGAAGGGATTGGAGTCGAGCGCCAGAAAGGTGGCGGTAGGCGCGCCGCTGTTGGCGGGGTGCGAGTGTTGATAGTAGCGAGAGGGCAGGATCCAGCGGTCAGTGGCGCGGTCGTTGCGGTAGCTATATTCAACCTGAATCTCGCCAGTCCGGTTCCAGTTGCCGATGCCGTCTACGACCAGGCTGTTGTCGTGATTACCAAGCGCCATGTAGAAGGGAAAGTTGGCATTGCGCATGGGTTGTTCGAATTTGCGATCAAATGCATCTTCATAAGGTGATTGCGGGTTTTCATCATAGATATTGTCGCCCAGTCCAATAGCGAACTCGCAGCCACCTTTCTGGTTGCACACAGCTCCCATGGCGTTGGCAACCAATTCCTGTTCACGAGCGCCGGTGCCGAAGTCTCCCACTGCTACAAATCGAAGTGACGCTGATGTATCACCGCCGGCGGCATAGTCCAAAGGCTTGAACACAGCCTTCACCTCGATATCGCTGTCCAGTTTAACCCAGCAGTGCAGCCGCTCGGTGCTGTCACAGCCGCGCCAGTGAGAGAAGCGATAGCCAGCATCCGGGGTGGCGATAAGCTGCGCTTTGTTGACGCCAAATCTGCCCTGGAGATCCTCGTAGTCGCGTACCAGACAGGTTCCAGAATCTGCGCGACAATTGATCATTGCCGGGTTCGACGTGACTGTGCCGCCAGTGGTGGTGATCACCTTGAGGTCACAGGCGGAGATAATCAAACAGGTGCTTAATAATAAAGCGAGTCGGGTCAATTTTCCGGTTCCAGGGATGTTGGTCAGCATGATCGAGCCTTTTAATTGTTATTGGGGCGAAGCAGCGTTGGGAATCAAGTGAACAGTGATGCGCAGGCACTTCTGTGTGCCGGAATACATGCCAGCGTGACAGAGGGCACTAGCTGACTGTATCGTCTGACTGCTCACAAAATGGGACATAGTGCATGCAGAAACAGCCAGATTTTGGGCTGTGTCTTGTAGGGACGCCCGTCGAGCAAGAATAAATGCGTAGACGCGCCGTCTGCAGGCATCGGAAACCCTTAGTGATGTGGGTCGCGGTGGAAGCCATGATGATCATTGTTTTTGCAGTTTGGCATGTGAAGCAGAAGGCTTCCTGGCTAGAATTCGGAAATGAAAATCGGCACTCACACAATGGTCTATGATGTGCTTCCAGATATTTTATGTACGGATTGAGGAATTAGGATGTCTGAACGCCTGACCCATCTGGATGAGCAGGGTCGTGCGGCGATGGTGGACATTACCGCCAAGGCCGAAACCGATCGCCGAGCGTTGGCGGAATGTCGTGTGCGTATGTTGCCGCAGACCCTGAGTATGATTGTTGATGGCAGTCATGCCAAAGGCGATGTGTTGGCAGTGGCTCGTATAGCGGGCATTCAGGCAGCCAAGCGCACCGCAGATCTTATCCCCCTGTGCCATCCATTAATGCTTAGCAAGGTGCGCGTTAGTCTTGAGGCAGAGGGTGATAGCTGCCTGCATATTCTGACGGAGTGCCGGGTTAAGGGCGCCACCGGTGTGGAGATGGAAGCGCTGACGGCCGCCTCGGTGGCGGCGTTAACCGTATATGACATGTGCAAGGCCGTTGATCGCGGCATGGAGATTACTGGCTTGCGCCTGCTGGAAAAGAGCGGCGGCCGGTCCGGAGATTTTCGCCGTGATGATGGACGTGATGGTGGAGTGGAGCTGGCGTGAAAGTTTCCCTGCTTTACTTCGCCCGCTTTCGCCAATGCCTGGGTGTTGATGAGGAGATTATTGATGCCGCTGCGGGCAGCACCGTGGCGGATATTATTGATTCTCTGGCCGCCCGCGGCGGCATCTGGCAGGAGCTGTTTGCTGGTGACACCAGCGTTATGGCCGCCATTAATGAACAGATGGCCTCGTTAGGGAGCGCCGTGCAAGATGGCGACACATTGGCACTGTTCCCGCCGGTCACCGGGGGCTGAATGGATACAGCGCTGCTCGACACGTTGATTACACAAGTGCCGTTGGACGTGCAAACGGCCTCCGACTGGTTACATGCTGAGGCAGGAGCCAGCGGTGCGGTGGTGATGTTTAGCGGTCTGGTGCGCGGCGAGCAGGGTGAAGTAGATACGCTGACACTGGAGCATTATGCCGGCATGAGTGATCGCGTTCTGGAGCAGCTGGCCGCTGACGTTGCAAGCCGCTGGCCGTTACAGCGTGTGCTGGCGTGGCACCGGGTTGGCAGCATGTCGGTGGGTGAGGTGATTGTGCTGGTTGGCGTCACTGCGGCCCATCGACAGGAAGCGTTTTTGGCGGCCAGTTGCCTGATGGATATGCTTAAAACTCGAGTGCCGTTGTGGAAAAAAGTTAACGGCCCGCAGGGCGAGCAGTGGGTCGAAGCGCGGGACAAGGATCTACAGGCGGCGCAACGCTGGCTGTAACAGGTTAACGACAGAACGGCTCGACGGTAACGTACTCGCCTTGTGATACAGAGCCCTGTTCTTGCGCCAGCACGATAAAACAGTTTGCCTTACTCATGCTGGTGAGCACGCCAGAACCCTGATTGCCTAATGGTGTTACCAATAATTCACCATCGTCACTCTGGCTGACAATGCCGCGCTGATAATCCGCACGTCCCGGTTTTTTCTTGATCGGCGCCTGCAGTTTTGCCTGCATGGTCAGAGCAGTCTGCCAGCTGCTGCCTTGCATGGTGAGCAGGGCCGGCATGGCCAGTTGCATCAAGGTGACCAGCGCGGAAACAGGATTGCCGGGCAGGCCGAAAAAAACGCTGTTCGGCAGCCTGCCAAAGGCAAACGGCTTGCCCGGTTTAATGGCCACTTTCCAGATATGAATGTCACCGATCTCGCCGATTACCTGACGTACCAGGTCGGCCTCGCCAACGGACACCCCGCCGGAGGTGATCACTGCATCAGCTTGGCCATCGGCTTGCAGGAAACGCTGCCGTAAGGCGTCGGTATTATCGGCAACATGGCCCATGTCGATAACCGTAAAGCCTGCTTCGCTCAGCGCCGCCTGCAGCATGGCGCGATTGCTGTCGTAGATCTGTCCGGGGCCAAGTGGCCGCCCGGCGGGCACCAGCTCGTCGCCGGTGGAAATCAGGGCGACGCGCAAACGACGCTGCACTGTCACGCTGGCAATGCCTTGGGAGGCCAGCAGACCGATATCGGCAGCGCGCAGGCGCCGGCCAGTGGGGAGCAGGGTTTCGCTAGCGCGGATGTCCTCTCCCTGGCGACGAATATTTTCTCCCGGCTGCAGCTCCTGCTGCAGGCTGACAACCTCATCGTGACACAGCACCTGTTCCTGCATGATCACTGCCGCCGCGCCCTGCGGTACCTTGGCGCCGGTCATGATGCGCACGCACTGGCCTGGCTGCAGCCCGCCATTGAAGGGGTGGCCAGCGAAGCTGCTACCGATCAGCGTCAGGCCAGCCTTGCTGTGCAGATCGGCCTGATGAATGGCGTAGCCATCCATGGCGGAGTTGTCTGCCGGCGGCACATCATGGGCGGCGGTGATCGCTTCGCTGGTAACGCGGCCAATGGCGTCGATCAGTGCCACGGGCTCGCCGGCATTGATCGCCGTAACGGAGTCAAGCAGGCGCCCGAGGCATACTTCAAGCGGCAGCATGCCGGGTTCGTCATGACAGGCCATCAGATAATTTCCTTGAAAAACAGCTCTGGATTGTACCTGTGAACCCTGACTGGATGTCAGGCCTTGGTGCTATGGCCGCGGCCAGTGATGGGCGCTAACATGGGCTCAGGTACCGAGCTGCTATGCCTTCACTGAGGCCCTAACCGGCCATCCGTATGGTGTTGCAGCCGTGGTCATTCTGGCCACCGGGTCGCAGGGGAAACGCTGCGGCCTCCCGCATTCGGAAAGGTGACCCATGCTACAGGACCGTTATGGCAGACGGTTCCGTTATCTGCGCCTGTCGGTAACGGATGTCTGTAATTTTCGCTGTACCTATTGTTTGCCGTCTGGCTATCAGGCGCCGGCGGGCGCTGTGCCTGACGGGTTTCTCGGGGCTGAAGAGATCGCCGTGATCGCAGCCGCCTTTGCTCGCTTGGGAACCAGCAAGATTCGCCTGACCGGTGGTGAGCCAGGTTTGCGCGCCGACCTGCCCGAGCTGATCCGTATCTGTAAGCAGACAGAAGGGATTAACACGGTGGCCTTGACCAGCAATGGCTATCGCTTGCCCAAGCAGATTCACGACTGGCATCAGGCCGGGCTGGATCGACTGAATGTCAGTATCGATTCACTGGATCGGCAGGAATTCGCCAGCATCACCGGCCATGACAAGTTGCCGACCATCCTTGATGGCCTGGATCAGGCGCTGTCGCTGGGCATGCAAGATATCAAGATCAATGCTGTGCTACTGCGCGATGGTTATGCCCAGCGCATGCAAAGTTTTCTTTCCTGGCTGCGCGACACTCCCGTCACTCTGCGTTTTATCGAATTGATGCAAACCGGTGACAACAGCGTGTTTTTCCGTGACCAGCATTTGCGCGGGCAAGAGATGTTGGCAATGTTGGTTGAGCAGGGCTGGCAGGAGACTGCCCGGGCACAGGATGCGGGGCCCGCCCGTGAGCTATGGCATCCGGACTACGCCGGGCGTATAGGTTTTATCATGCCCTACAGCAGTGACTTCTGCGCCAGTTGTAATCGCTTGCGGGTGTCAGCTCTGGGACGCCTTCATTTATGTTTGTTCGCAGATCAGGGCCATGACATTCGCAGCTGGTGCCGCGATGGCGATGTCGAGGGGTTGATGCAGCATCTGCAGGATATGATCGGAGATAAAGGGGAAAGCCACCTGCTACAGCAGCAACACACCGGCGCGACCCGACATTTTGCCATGATTGGCGGTTGAATATTTCGGAGCTTATATGAGCCAGTCCACCACAGAGTTTGTTTCGCTGCGCATCGCCGTGCTTACCGTATCGGATACCCGCACACCGGATACGGATACCTCCGGTGCACTGCTGGTTGAAAAATTGTCTGAAGCGGGCCATCAGCTGGCGGATCGAGCTTTGCTACGTGATGACATCTGGCAGTTGCGTGAGCAGGTGTGCCGTTGGGTTGGTGAAGGAGATGTGCAAGTTATTCTGGTCACCGGCGGCACCGGTTTTACTGGCCGCGATTCCACCCCGGAGGCGCTGGCGCCACTATTTAATAAACATGTTGATGGTTTTGGAGAGCTGTTTCGCCAGCTTTCCTACAGCGAGATCGGCACCTCTACCATTCAGTCGCGTGCCGTTGCGGGGCTCGCCGATGGCGTGCTGATCTGCTGTCTGCCGGGCTCCACCGGTGCTTGCCGCACCGCCTGGGATGGTATTCTAGCCAGTCAGCTGGACAGTCGCTTTCGCCCCTGCAATTTTGTTCAGCACCTGCGCGGCGGCCATGGTCAGCGCTGTGGCTGAACAGCTGGCCACGCTGAATGATTGGCATTTGCTGGTGCTGGCGGGGGGGCGAGGTAGTCGCATGGATGGCCTCGACAAGGGCCTGATGCTGATTAATGGGCAGCCGGCTGTGCTGCATTTGCAGGCACGACTCTCTGCTCCCGCCATGCTGGCTAGCGCTAATCGCAATGCAGACCGTTATGCCAGCCTTGGTGTGAGGACGGTGGCGGATCAGCGTCAGGAGTTCTGTGGGCCGTTAGCTGGCCTGGAAGCACTGTTTCTGCAATGCAGCAGTAGCCGGGCCGTGGTGGTTCCCTGTGATATGCCCGGGTTGCCGCCCTCACTGGCGCAAGACCTGTTGGCCCAACTCGAAGATGAAGACAGCATTGCTGTTGCCCATGACGGTGAGCGTTTGCAGCCTTTGTGTATGGCATTGTCATCGATCCGTTGGCAAGAGGATCTGTCACGCTATCTGGATCAGGGTGGTCGCAGTGTCCACGGTTGGCTGGAGGGCAAGTCGCTGCGGGTTTGTCAGTTCTCATCAGCACAGGCCTTTCGCAACCTGAACACCGCCGAGGACCTGACCAGTTATCAACAGTAGGGCTGCTTGATCCTGCCAGTAGCTCGGGCATCATTGTGATCATCGCTCAAGGAAGTATTGGCACCATGACAACTCTGCGACCCGGCATCTATAAGCATTACAAAGGCAACCTTTACCAGGTTGTCGAAGTGGCTACCCACAGTGAGACCCTGGAAAAGGTGGTGGTGTATCGGCCCATGTATGGCGAGCAGGGTTTGTGGGTGCGGCCATTGGCCATGTTCACCGAGGAGGTGGATGTTGCTGGGGTGATGGTACCGCGCTTCGCTTGGCAGTCAGCTGGTCCGGCGCCGCAAGCAATCAAGCCGCCAGCGGCTCAAGTTCAGGCAGTGCGGCGCACTGCTGCGCCAGCACTGGCACCGGTTGCGACACCGGTTAGCAATCCGGCGGATGCATCCGTGGAAGAGCGGGTTAAGGCGGCCATGTCGGCGGGCGATGACAGGCCGGATTTTTCTTCCATGCCGCTGTTTGATAATCCGGCCACCGCAATCAAAGCGGGACTTGCTGGCGTGGCGGTATTGATCCTGCTGATCTGGCTGTTTTGATTCAAAGATTGACTCTAATCCCTGCGCCGAACGCTTCTTCTGTCGCGTCGCCCGGCTCATCGTTACGATTGATCTGATACTGCAGGTACTCGGCCATCAGCGACAGGCGATCCGAGATATCTATTGAAAGTCCCGCATTGTGGCCTCGCACGCTGGTGTCGAACTTGCCGCTGCTGATGGTTTTGTCCAGAGTTTGGGGGTCTATTCGCTGGATGTAGACCAGCTTGTTGGTGTGCTGAAGGTCCTGATAGAACACACCAGCAAATGTGGTTAGTCGGTCGAGCGGCCGGAAGCCGACGATCATATCGGTATCCAGCCCTTCATTGGCCTGCTTTAGTGACAGCACTCGGTAAGACTTTTTACTGCAGAATACCAATAGCTCGCAGGACTTTACGCTGCGGCGCTTCTCTTCACTGTTTTCGCTAAACAGATAGCCAATGCTTAAGGAAAGGCTCAGGTTGCCGCGTTGGGCGCGGGAGCCGGCATCGCCAAGTAGCTGATAGCGGGCTGCAGGCCTAAGAGTTTCCGGTACCAGCGGAGTTGGAGATGTCGGCACGCCTAATGCGAAAGAGAGCCGATCGGTAATGCCAAACTCTGCATTGATCATCGGGTTGTAGCTGCTATCCCCGCTGACCACTTGCTGCTGATCTGGGGTTGCGCGGGTGTCAGTAATCACCGTATGGCTATGGGCAATGTAATCCAGACTAACGGCACTACTTCCCTGGCCGGGTGTTTCTGGAAGACGAAGGCGCCCCAAGGGCATATCGGAGCTGAATGTCTTGCTCTCCGGTACGCTCAACTTGCTGACATCCGGATCCGGGGAGGTTTGGCAGGCCGTCAATGCGAATGCGGCACAGACAATTAGCACAGGCAGTGGAAAAGTCCTTCTGATAGGCATTACGGGCCTCCTGGCCTGTTGCTGTTAATCTGACAACCAGCTGACCTTGCCTTCGCAGACGGTAAGGCGCACCGCGCCGGGCAGGTTGGTGTCAATCCATGGGCTGTTCTTTCCAGCGGATAACCAGTGTTCGCTATGGGTTTGCTTAGCTTGCATGTCCACCACGCACAGGCTCGCCGCACGGCCGATTTCCAGATGACCGATTTGCTGGCCAAGGCAGCGAGCTGGGCCACTGGTCAGCAGTTCGATGGCGCGCTGCAGTGACAACGCCTGCTTTTCTACCAGTAGCAGCATAAGCGGCAGCAGGGTTTCGATGCCGGAGATACCTGCTTTGGTGGCCGGGAATGGTGCCTGCTTGCTTGAGGAGCCGAGCGGCAAATGTTGTGAGCAGACCGCATCAATGGTGCCATCGGCCGCGGCCACCAACAGGGCATCGCGATCACTGCGGCTGCGTAGCGGCGGGATGATATGGCAATCGCTGTTGAAATTTTCCAGTGCTGATTCGTCCAGCAGCAGATGATGAATGCTGACATCTGCGGTCACCGGTAATCCACGACGCTTGGCGTCGCGCAGTAACTCGGCGCTGGCGGCGCAGCTGATTTGCTGGATATGCAGACGTACGCCGGTAGTTTCGCAAAGTAGCAGTGCGCGACTCAGCTCAATGGTTTCGGCGACGGCGGGAATGCCGGGTAAGCCAAGGCGCGAAGCCACCGGACCGTCGTGGGCGCAACCGCCGGCGGACAGTGCGGCGTCCTGGGGGCGCAGCATCACCGGAATGTTGAAGGTGGCGGCGTACTCGAAGCAGCGCTTCATTACCAAGGTGTCTTGCAGTGGTTTGCCGGCGTTACTGACGCCGATGCAGCCGGCCTCTTTCAGGGTAACCATTTCCGCCAGCTGACGACCTTCAAGGCCTTGCGTCATGGCAGCCAGTGGCAGCACTTTGGCAAAGCCGGACTTGAATGAGCGTTCCCGAATCAGGCGTACGATAGCCGCGCTATCAACTACCGGATTGGTGTCCGGTTGCGCGCACAAATGGGTGATACCGGCACTGGCTGCGGCCAGCGCTTCCGAGGCAATCGAGCCGCTACGGCCGCCGGAGGATTCGGACAGGTGCACACAGGTGTCGACCAGGCCGGGTAGCACCAGCATGCCTTCGGCGTTGATAATTTCCGCACCGGGTGCATCCAGGCTGGCAGCAATTCGCACAAGCCGGCCATTCTCAATGAGGATGTCGAGCACCTCATCGCGGCCCGTGTTCGGATCAATAACCCGGCCCTTGCGAATTAGCAGGTGAGCTTTCTGGTTCATAGACCGCTCTCCTGTCCGCTGATGGACATGGACATCACCGCCATGCGCACGGCGATACCGAAGGTGACCTGATGGAGAATCACCGAGCGTGGTCCGTCGGCCACTTCCGAGGCAATTTCCACGCCGCGATTAATCGGTCCTGGGTGCATGATAATGGCATCTGGTTTAGCCGGACGCAGGCGCTCGTTGTTTAACCCATACAGGCGGTAGAACTCGCCTTCCGAGGGCAGCAGGGCGGAGTCCATGCGCTCTTTTTGCAGGCGCAGGGCAATCACCACATCCACATCGCGCAGGCCAGAGGCAAGATCAGTGTGGACGCTGACGCCGAGGCTTTCGATATCCGTCGGCAGCAGGGTTTTCGGAGCGATCACCCGGACTTCTTCGGCGCCGAGAATATTCAGTGCATGAATTTGCGAACGTGCCACCCGTGAGTGCAGCACATCGCCAATGATCGCTACCTTGAGTCCTTCAAAGCCGCCCTTGTAGTGACGGATGGTGTACATGTCGAGCATGGCCTGGGTAGGGTGCGCGTGGCGACCGTCACCGGCATTGATCACTGCCACCTGTGGGGTGACATGGTTGGCGATAAAAAACGGCGCGCCGGAATCGGAGTGGCGCACGATAAACATGTCGCTGGCCATGGCTTCCAGGTTCCACAGCATGTCCATCAGCGTTTCACCCTTGCTGGTGGCGCTCTTGGCAATATCGATATTCAGGACATCCGCCGACAGCCGCTTGGCAGCCAGTTCAAAGGTGCTGCGGGTGCGGGTGCTGGGTTCAAAGAACAGGTTGACCACGGTCTTGCCACGTAGCAGCGGCACCTTCTTGATGGAGCGGCCGCCGACTTCGACAAAGCTGGCTGCGCCATCAAGGATTTCTTCAAGCAGGGAGCGGGGCAGGCCTTCGACGGAAAGGAAGTGCTTCAGCCGGCCATCGGCGGTGAGCTGGATATTCGCGGATGGCGGCGAGTGAATCATGCAGGCGTCATCTCGATAATGTCCGCAGCGAGTGGTGCGGGTCCGCGTAATTCTACTCGCTGGTGGGGTGGTAATGCCAAGGTCTGGCCACAAATATCCGCACAGATTGGTAATTGTCGATGGCCGATATCAAACAGGGCGACCAAAACAATGGATGCGGGCCGGCCAAAATCGAACAGTTCGTTCATGGCGGCGCGAATAGTTCGGCCAGTCATCAGTACGTCGTCCACCAGCACGATGTGAGTGCCCTCCACTTCAAATGGCAGCTGGCTGGGCTTGACGTTGGGGTGCAGACCGCGGTGGGTGAAGTCGTCCCGGTAGAAGCTGATATCCAGAGTGCCAAGCGGAATCTCATCGCTGAGGCGTTGTCGCAGCGCCTCAGCCACCCACACTCCGCCGGAGTGGATGCCGACCATGGCGAAGTCCTGAATGCCGCCTTGCTCCAGCCGCTGCCGCAGTGCGTCTGCCATGGTATCGAGGCGTTGATCAATATCGCTGCTGGTCCAGTTCACGATTGCTCCTGAGGGGTAATTCCACCGTCGCGGAAATAGCTTTCAATCATCAGTACGGCGGCAAGACTGTCAACACGTGGGTCCGGGCCGCGCTTGTTGCGGCTACCAAGCTGGTCGCGAGCTTCACGGGTAGATAAACGCTCATCCACCATCCACACCGGCTTGCTGAAGCGACCATGCAGCTGCCGGGCGAAGCGTCGCGCACGGCTACTGGATTCGCTTTCACTGTCATCCATATTCAGCGGCAAACCGACAACAAAGCCGGACGGCTGCCATTCTTGCACCAGCTTTTCGATGGCGGGCCAGTCCGGCACACCATCACGGCTGGCAAGTGCCGTTAATGGATTGGCGGTGCCGGTCAGTGATTGACCACAGGCTACACCAATCTTCTTGCTGCCATAGTCAAAGCCGAGCAGTGTCTCAGGCATGGCCGGCGTCACCGCTTAGTAGGCGGATATCTACTCCGAGAGTATTTGCCGCCGCCTGCCAGCGCTCACTAATCGGCACTTCGAATAGGGTGGCAGCATCTGCCGGCACGCTTAGCCAGGCGTTATCCAGCATTTCCTGCTCCAGTTGGCCTGAGCCCCAGCCGGCATAGCCCAGCGCCGTCAGGCTGCGATTCGGTCCATTCCCGGCGGCGATCGCTTCGAGAATATCGCGCGAGGTGGTCAGATGCAGTCCTTCCATCAGTTGCTGGCTGGAGGTCCATTCCTCGGTGGTGCTCGGGTGCAGGATAAAGCCGGTTTCCGGGCGCATGGGCCCGCCCTGGACTACCTGATGGCGGCCAGCCAGCGGATCATGTTCGATGCTGAGGTCTTCCAGGATATCGTCCACGGTCAGCGACGAAGGGCGATTCACGGTCAGGCCCATGGCGCCTTCCGCACTGTGCTCAACCACCCAGATGACGCTGTGATGGAAGTTGGGATCAGCCAGTTGTGGCATGGCGATCAGGAAATGATTTTTCAGGCTTGGGTAACTCATGGCATCAGTATTGGGGTGAAGCAGGCGAGGAACAAGTCGCGAGGCAAGAATTCAGTGAGAAGTCAGCCGTTCGCGGGCGTCAAAGCGCCAGGTGCGGATGATCTCCAGGACATCCACATTGCGGCGCATTTCGTCTGGGAAGGGGGCAAACGGCGCGGCCAGGCGGACGCTCTGAATGGCGGCCTCATCCAGGAAGCGCTGCCCGGAAGACTGGGTTACCTCAATGTTCTGTACGGTGCCATTAGGCTTTAGCTGCACGGCTAGCCGGACATTGCCAAAGATGCTCTCGCTGAGCGCCTTTTGCGGGAAATTGCGGGTGCCGATTTCCTCCACCGCGCGGCGAAAGGAGTCCAGATACATGGCTTCGTAATGAGCCTTGGCGGACACCGAGGTCAGGTGATGGACCCGTGGGCGTTTTGCATAGGCCTGTTTCTGAGCGTCCAGTCGAGCTTGCAGGCTGGCGATTTCCTTGCTTAACGCAGCTTCAGATTCCTGCTTTGACTTGGGTAGGGGAGTTGGCGGTGTCGGCTTGTCGATGGTGGCCGGTGCCTTGCGCGATGACACTCCCTGAGTGGTGATGATGACTCGCTGGGTCGGCACCGGTGAGGGGTCCACGGTGGAGGGCGCCTGCAGATTTACCTGGGCGATATTCTGGCTATCAAATGGCGACTGCTCGGTGGTGGTCACTTCCCGTTTTTCGTCCAGATCCCCGGAGGCCTGCTGGTTGGCCTGGGCAAGAAAGTCGGCATCCTCCGGCTCGATGTCACTGAGTTGCTGGGCAATGGTGATTTCGATGGTGCGGGCGCCCGGGGTTGGCTCGTCCGCGCCAAAGCCCAGACCAAGGATCAGTACGGCATGGAAGGCGAGCGCCAGAAACAGCATGAAGCTGAGTCGGTCGGCAGCACTGACGGGAGCGGCGGCAGCCATGGCTACTCCGCTAGCTGTTCGAGCAGGCAGTCGAATAACTGCCCGGCAATGTTCAGCCCGTAGATCTCATCCAGCTCGCGGATGCAGGTCGGGCTGGTGACGTTAATCTCGGTGAGGTAATCGCCGATGACATCAAGGCCGACGAAATACAGGCCCTTGGCCTTCAGTACCGGGCCCACTTGCTGGCAAATCCAGCGGTCGCGCTCGGTCAGCTCACGGCCCACGCCACTGCCGCCGGCTGCCAGATTGCCGCGTAGCTCGCCTTCTTTAGGCACTCGGGCCAGAGCGTAGGGTACTGGCTCGCCATTGATCATCAGGATGCGCTTATCACCCTGAACGATCTCCGGGATGTAGCGCTGGGCCATGATCGGGGTTTTGCCGTGCTGGGTCAGAACTTCGATAATCACGCTGATATTGGGGCTGTCCGCCGGCACCCGGAAGATGTTCGAGCCACCCATGCCATCAAGGGGCTTCATCACCACGTCGCGCTGCTCAGAGACAAACGCCTTGAGCTGGTCGGCCCGGCTGGCTACCAGCGTCGGGCTGCAGCACTGGGGGAACTCCGTGGCAAACAGCTTTTCGTTGCAGTCGCGCACGCTTTGGGTGCGATTGACCACCAGTACGCCCTCACGCTCAGCCTTTTCCAGCAGGTAGGTGACGTAGATATAGTCGTTATTGAACGGGGGGTCCTGACGCATCAGCACCATATCCAGAGAGGCCAGATCCAGTTCTGTGCTGGCGCCCTTGTCGAACCACTGCTCATTGTTGTCGGTTACATGCAGGTCCGCAGCCTGAGCAAAGGTCCGGCCTTCGCGTACGTAGAGGTCGCCGGGAGTCATATACAGCACCTGCCAGCCACGCCTGCGGGCTTCCAGCAGCATGGCGAAGGTGCTGTCCTTCCACGGTTTGATCTTTTCGATGGGGTCCATTACGACCCCGAGGCGGATTGTCATTGCGGCTCCCTTGGCGGCGTGGACATGGTAGCAGTGCCGCTTCCTCGAGACACCATCCGTCAAAGGGCTTTTTTGCAGCCTTTATAAGGTGTTATAGATTGAATGTGGAAACTGTGTTAAAACTCGGCACTGGACTAGGGAAAACATCGTACTAAATGATAAAAAATCCAAAAAATACGGTAAAACAATAAGTTAGGCCTCATAACTGCGGACGGCTGAAGGCTGCAATCAATGACTGAAGAAAACTTCCAGGATCTCAAGGTGATGGTCATCGACGACTCGAAGACCATCAGACGTACTGCTGAAACCCTGCTCAAAAAAGCCGGCTGTGAGGTAATCACTGCTACTGATGGTTTTGATGCATTGGCGAAGATCGCTGACACCAAACCCAATATTATTTTTGTCGACATCATGATGCCGCGTCTGGATGGTTATCAGACCTGTGCGCTGATCAAGAACAACAGCGCCTTTAAAAATACCCCGGTGATAATGCTGTCGTCTAAAGATGGTCTTTTTGACAAGGCCAAAGGGCGGATTGTTGGTTCGGATGAATATCTGACCAAGCCGTTCTCCAAAGAAGAATTGCTTGGCGCTATTCGCCAGCACGTTCAGATGTAATTGCCATCTCGGTCATGTTGGTCGAGGGGAAGTGAGGATGCCGTTATGGCGAAGATTTTGATTGTCGACGACTCTCCTACCGAAACTTATAAGTTGCGGGAGATTCTCGAGCGCCATGGACATTCGGTTATTGAAGCGGTGAATGGGGCTGATGGCGTAGCTGTCGCGCGAGCCGAACTGCCAGAGCTGGTGTTGATGGATGTGGTGATGCCCGGGCTGAATGGTTTCCAGGCTACCCGGCAACTGACCAAGGGCTCTGACACAGCGCATATTCCGATCATTATCGTAACCACCAAGGATCAGGAAACTGACCGGGTGTGGGGGCAGCGTCAGGGCGCTAAAGATTATCTGACCAAGCCGGTCGACGAGGAAGTGCTGATGCGCACCGTCGATCGGATGCTGGCGGAAGGGTAAGGGAGTGATGTTGTGAGTACTGCATCCGCGGCCTTTATCAAACTGGCGGATCTTTCTGCTCGCTGTCGTCAGCGGGCATGGCAGTTGCCGTCTCGCCAGGATGTAGTGCAGTACTGGAGTGGTATCGGCTTTTTGCTTGATGGTCGTCGCTATGTGGCGCCGTTGGAGCAGGTCTCCGAAATCCTTCAGCCGCCTTCCTACACGCGGGTGCCGGGTGTGCATCACTGGATGAAGGGCATCGCCAATGTACGCGGTCGCTTGATGGCAGTGATGGATCTGACCGGCTTTCTCGAAAAGAGTACGCCGCTGCAGGATAAACGTCGCCGCTTGCTGGTGATTGATCAGGGCGATCTGTACACCGGTATAACGGTGGACGATGTATACGGCATGCAGCACTTTCCGGTAACCGGTTATACCGCTGATCCGGAAAATGCAGATGAAGCAGTGCGGCCCTTTTTACAGGGCGGTTATGAAAAAGATGGAGAGATCTGGCAGGTGTTCAGTATTGAGCATCTCGCAGAGGATCCGAGGTTTCTGCAGGTTGCTCGTACGGGCTGACGTTGCAGGGGAACGGGTGAAACAACAAGAGCAAGGCAGGCCAGGAGCCACGTTATGAATTTCAATCCGGGAGAGGTGTTCGCCAGATTGCGGGGAGGTGCCAGCGGTCCGCTGACGCTGGGTCTGTATGCGGGCGCAGCGATTGCTGTACTGCTGGCGGTATTCAATTTTAGTTATCTGGCGATTCAGGCCAACGTGGCCAAAGATAACATTACCTATGCTTCTGAGCTGCGAGTCGTATCACAGCAGATCGCGAAAAACGCGCTGGAAGCGGCTGCGGGTAACGCCGAGGCTTTCGGGGAACTGGAAGCGGCCAAGACTACCTTCCAGGAAAGCTGGGATCAGGTTAGTGAGGCCAGCGTTGGCAATCCTGAGTTGCTTAGCCGTGTGGGTTTGCTCTGGGATGATGTGAAAGACAGCGCAAACATCATTCTGAGTGGTGAGGACACGGTACTCGATTTGCATGAAGTGGCAGCCACCCTGTCCCAGACCGTGCCGATGTTGCAGGCAGAGTATGAGGGTGTTGTCGACATTCTGATTATGGGGGAAGCGAATCCTGATCAGGTAGCCATTGCAGCCCGTCAGTCTCTGTTGGCAGAAAGAATTGTTCGAGCTATTGACCGAGTGCTCGCCGGTGGTGAGGGTGCGGTGCAGGCGGCTGACAGTTTCGGTCGTGATGCCAGTCAGTTTGGTCGAATCATGAATGGCATGATCGAGGGTGATGACGCTCTTGGTATTGAGCGAATTGATGACCCGGAAGCGCTGGACTATCTGGCGGAAATTGCCTCGCTGTTCGACGAATTCGTTAACCAGTCTGTTGATGAAATTCTTGAGACCGCGCCGGAGCTGTTCCAGGTGCGTGCTGCGGCGGACAGCATCTTTGCTCGCTCGCAGGACCTGCTGCTTGAGTCCACTAATCTGGCAGATGAATTCGAGCAGTCCACTGCCGGCGTTTTTCCATCGGTTCTGGCTGGTCTGATTTTCTCCGGTGTTGCGCTGGCTCTGTTTGTCATCATCGTGCTGCAGCGTGTTACTGAAGATCGCAAGAAGAAAGATGAGCTGGAAGCAGAAAACCAGCGGAACCAGTCTGCTATTTTGCGTCTGCTTGATGAGCTAGGCGACCTCGCTGATGGTGACCTGACAGTACAGGCGACGGTAACCGAGGACTTCACCGGTGCTATCGCTGACTCCATCAACTTCTCCATTGACCAGCTGCGCTCTCTGGTACAAACCATTAACCAGACTGCGGTACAGGTGGCATCTGCTGCCCAGGAAACCCAGTCCACGGCTATGCATCTTGCCGAGGCGTCTGAGCATCAGGCGCAGGAAATTGCCGGTGCATCTGCCGCTGTGAACGAAATGGCGGTCTCCATTGACCAGGTATCTGCCAACGCTTCTGAGTCCGCCGCCGTTGCGGAACGAGCGGTAGCCATCGCCAACAAGGGCGCTGAAGTGGTACAGGCAACGATCCACGGCATGGACACCATTCGTGAACAGATTCAGGAAACCTCGAAACGTATCAAGCGTCTTGGTGAATCGTCACAGGAGATTGGTGACATCGTATCGCTGATTAACGACATTGCTGACCAGACCAACATTCTGGCTCTTAACGCGGCGATTCAGGCGTCTATGGCTGGTGAGGCAGGTCGAGGCTTCGCGGTTGTTGCGGACGAAGTACAGCGCCTTGCGGAACGTTCCGCTGCGGCAACCAAGCAGATTGAAACGCTGGTAAAAACCATTCAGACCGATACCAACGAAGCGGTTATCTCGATGGAACAAACCACCGCCGAGGTAGTAAAGGGTGCTCGCCTGGCCCAGGACGCGGGTGTCGCACTGGAAGAAATTGAGAACGTATCGAAAAACCTGGCTGACCTGATTCAGAACATCTCCAACGCTGCTCGTCAGCAGGCGGCTTCTGCCGGCCATATCTCCAATACCATGAACGTTATTCAGGAGATTACCTCGCAGACTTCGTCGGGCACCACGGCCACAGCGCGGTCGATTGGTAACCTCGCCGAGATGGCTCAGGAAATGCGTAATTCGGTAGCCGGTTTCCGCCTGCCGACTTAAGTCGCAGGCTGAGCCGGTTCCGGAGTCGGAACCATGATGTCGAGTGCTGCCGTGAAAGATCGCTGGTCGATCAAAAATACACCTGTCATGGAGCAGGAGCAGTTCGAGCTCTGGCAGGCGTTGCTGGAAGATCGTACTGGTATGACTTTGAACCAGGAGCGCAAGACGTTTTTGGAGACCAGTCTTAATATTCGTATGCGCGAGCTCGGCATTGCCGATTACGACGTTTACTACGAGCAGCTGGTTGCCGGCACAACGGAATCGAAGGCAATGGAATGGTCGGTGCTGGTGGATCGCCTCACCGTTCAGGAAACCAGCTTTTTCCGGCACGAGAGTTCCTACGCTTTGGTGGAGGAATATGTCAGCAAATTCGCCGGGCGGCCAGGCAAGCAGTCGCTGGATGTCTGGAGTGTCGGTTGCTCAACGGGCGAAGAGCCGTACTCTCTGGCCATGCTGATCAACGAGATTTTTAGCGAAAAGAAGAGTCAGCATTTCTTCGGCATTACGGCAACGGATATTAGTTTGCCGACTCTCGGTAAGGCTCGCCGCGGCATCTATCCGGCCCGCCGAGTTGATCGAGTTGATGTCAGCATGCGGGGCAAATATTTTGAAAGCATCAGCGAACGCGAGTATCAAGTTGTACCCTCGCTTCGTGACCGAATCTGTTTTGCGCGTCTCAATGTTCTTGAAATCAATAAGGCGCCAATGCAGGACATGGATCTGATTTTTTGTCAGAACATGCTGATTTATTTCAGACGCTGGAGAAAGCGTCAAATTGTTACGCACATGGCCGAGCGCCTTGCCCCGGGGGGCATGATGGTGCTTGGTCTTGGTGAGATTACCGACTGGAGTCACCCGGATCTTGAGCGGGTGCCATTTAAAGACACTCTGGCGTTTCGTCGGCGTCAGGGTTGATCGGGAGCGGACATGACCGACAGGCATGACTATCTGGCACTCGACTGGGTTCGCGGAGAAATTCAGGAGACCCTGAATCAGGCGCAACAAGCGCTGGAAGCCTTCGTAGAGAATCCGGACGACTCCACCCGTATGCGTTTTTGTCAGACCTATTTGCATCAGGTGTATGGCACCTTGCAGATGGTCGAGTTTTATGGCGCAGCGTTGCTTGCCGAAGAAATGGAAAAGCTTGCCCAGGCGTTGCTGGACGGCAAGGTTTCCCAGCTGGCGGATGCTCAGGAAACCCTGATGCGCGCTATTCTGCAGCTGCCCCCCTATCTGGATCGTGTCCAGGCAGGTCGTCGTGATTTGCCGTTGGTGCTTTTGCCACTACTGAATGACCTGCGTGCATCACGCGGTGAGTCCCTGCTTTCTGAAACATCCCTGTTCAAGCCGGATCTTGCTGGCGGAGCCAGTCACGGTCCTGTTCCGCAATCGGTGTTTGAAGATCCGTCGTTTCCGCAGCTTGCTCGTAAAATTCGCCAGATGTATCAGATCGCCCTGCTGGGTGTTATCCGTGGTGAAAATCTGCCTTCCAACTATGGGTTTATGGCGAAGGTATTTACCAAGCTGAAGCACGTCAGTGGTGATGCTGCTATGGCTCCGCTATGGCAGGTGTCTTCGGCTATGGTTGAAGGCTTGTCTTTGGGAGGGATTCAGCCGGGCACGTCTGTTAAATCCGTGCTCGCTCAGCTGGATCGTTTGCTTAGAGTGATTGCCGGGGACGGTGCATCTGTATTGGCTAAGGCTCCGCCGGCGGAGCTGATGAAGAACCTGCTTTATTACATCGCCAAAAGCGATGTTGACGGCCCGGTGCTGCGGCAAGTGCGGGAAAGCTATCGTCTCAGCGATGCGCTGCCTTCTGAGGAGCTGATCAGTTCCGAGCGCGCCAAGATGGGCGGCCCGGATCAGGCCGCCATGGCGTCGGTGGTGATGGCGCTGTCTGAAGAGATTACCAAGGTCAAGGATGCCCTCGAGACCTTCGTTCATAACGAAGAAACTGATGGCAGCAAGTTGAAGCCACAAAGCCAGACCCTCAAGCAGGTTGCCGATACTGTTGCAGTGCTTGGTCTGGGCCAGCCGCGCAAACTGGTTGAAGAGCAGCTTGAAGTTATCGATGCGATCGCTGCAGGCAAGAGCGCGCCGGACCGGTCGCTGCTTATGGATGTGGCCGGCGCCTTGCTGTATGTCGAGGCCACCCTGCAAGGCATGACCGGCGACCGTCGTTCTTCTGAGCGCCAGAGCGCGCTGACATCTGTACCGGATCACGTCGAACGGGCCCGCGATGCGGTGATTCGCGAATGCCGGGCAGGGCTTGAAGAAGCCAAAGACGGCATCGTCGAGTTTATCGCTTCGCAGTGGCAGAAAGACCATCTTGCCGAGGTGCCTGCAAAGATCACTGCCGTGCGTGGTGGGCTGGCGATGATTCTATTGGTGCGGCCGGCGGCGGTACTGCGTCAGTGCGTTAACTACATCAATGAAAAGCTGCTACCGGAAGAGGCGGAAAAGCCTGATTGGCGCAGCATGGACACTCTGGCGGATGCCATCACCAGTGTGGAGTACTACCTTGAGCGAATTACCGACGATCCGGAGTCCGGCGACGAGATGCTGGACTTGGCTCGTAACAGTGTCGAATTGCTGGGCTACCCGATTGACGATGCGGAGTTTGGTAGAGGCGCCGGCGGCGCTGAAGCCGTTGCATCTGGCGTGTCTGCTTTAGCCACCGAAGAGATTAGCCTTTCAGTGGTGCCACTGAGTGAGCCAGCGGCCGAGCAGCCAGCAGAGGCTGATGAATATGATGTAGAAGAAGTCAGTTTCGAGGGTGTTGATACGGTTTCTGAAGAGGCCTCAGAAGAACACGCTTCGCAACGGGCCGCGCCGGCACAGGAAGAGATTATTGCCGCAGCCCCGGTCAGTGCCCCGGCACCCGCACCGGAACGGGCCGAAGCCGGCGACGACGATCTTATTGATGATGAGATCGTTGAGATTTTTGTCGAAGAAGCCGGCGAAGTGCTTGAAGCGCTGAATGAATACTTCCCGCGCTGGGCATCCAATCAGAATGACGAAGAGGCGCTTATAGAATTCCGTCGCGCCTTCCACACTCTGAAAGGTTCGGGGCGGATGGTTGGTGCGACCACCGTGGGTGAGTTGGCCTGGTCTATCGAAAACATGATGAACCGGGTGATCGACCGGACCATCGTGGCAACGCCCATATTGATTGAGCTGGTACGCACGGTACACGGACTGATTCCGGCTTTGGTGGATGCGTTTGCGCGCCGTCTTTCTAATCCCTGGGATGTTACTCCGCTCAGCGAGGCTGCGTTTGCTCTGGCTGGTGGCGGCACCATTGATAGCGTGCCGGATGTCACGGGCTCCAGTGTCGCGGCGGACCCGGTAGTTGAGGAGCCGGCCAGCGAAGTGGTTGAAGAGTTGCTGGAAATCGACGGCGCCGAAGAAACTGACCAGAGTGTTAGCGGCGATGACTCCGAAGGCGATGATTCTGATGATGTGCTGCTGGATATCTTCAAATCAGAAGCGCATACCAATATCGCTATGCTGCGCGACTGGTTAGCGAATATTGATCCCGATCTGGCAGAAAACGATCTTGATGATGTGGTCTACAGGGCGTTTCACACCCTGAAAGGTAGCGCCAGAATGGCAGGTGTGCCGGCGGTAGCTGCGCTGGCTGAACCTGCCGAAGCCTATGCCCGGGCGCTAGCCGGGGCGGGTGGAAGGGCAAGTCGTGCAGCCGTTGACTTGATTCATGATGTTACTGAGGCGCTCAACGAAGGGTTGGTTGATTCTGAGGGCGCCGACGTCAGTATTGCTGACGCTGACGTTCTGATTGAGCGTCTTCATGATGCAATGGCTTTTGCGGATGGAGGCACTGGGCCGGATCCGCATCTGGTGTCTGTTTTCCTGTCCGCCGGTATGGATCTGATTCTGGATGCGGATAGCCTGCTGGCCGCCTGGTCGCAGAACCCCACCGAGATTTCCGGGTTGGAAAAACTGCGGGATGAATTGGCTTTGCTTGCGGGCAGCGCTGATACCGCCGGGCTCAACGAAATTTCCGAGTTGGCCAGGGCGCTGGAAGGTTGCTACGCAGCTTTGTCTGCCCAGCAGATCCGGCTGACTGGCGATTTCCTTGATGTTGCCACCCGCGCGCACGAGTCGCTGCTCGATATGATGGATAACCTTGCCGCCGCCCAGGGCCTCAAGCGAGACCCGGCGTTGCTGGCCTCTCTGGCGGCCTTCCTGGAAGGTGGCCCGGACGATGACGGCCCTGGCGGGATGGAAGTCGAAGAGATCGATTTTTCCGCATTTAGTGAAGATGAGGAAATTACAGCGACTCCGGCGCCAGCGGATGACGCTATTTCCGAAAATGATCTGCCTCCGTTGCCGGATGTGGACTCCGCCTCTTTTGTAGCTACCGACGAAGTTGAGTTGGCATCAGAAGTTGACCCTGAGCTGTTGGAAATTTTCCTCGAGGAAGCTGAGGAAGTCATGGAAAGTGCCGGCGCGGCGCTGGATGCGTGGCAGGGTGGTGACACCAGTCAGTTGGCAGGCCTGCAGCGAGACCTGCACACCCTTAAGGGTGGTGCAAGAATGGCAGGCATTCGTTCCATCGGTGACCTGGCGCATGAGCTGGAGAGTCTTTACGAGGGCTTTGCTGCTGGTCAGTTTAGCGCCAGCGATGAGCTGTTCGTATTGCTGCACCGCTGCCATGATTCTCTTGCTGATATGATTGATGCCATCCGTGTATCCGGCAATTGTGATCAGGCTCCCGAGTTGGTTGCGGCAATTGTCTCTTTCCTTTCTGGTGGGGATGTTGCTGCCAGTCAAGAGCCGGCGGATTCGTCTGATGATGAAATTCTGCAGCAGCTGATTGATTCAGAGGACACCGAAGTAGCTGTTCAAGCTGCTGATATTACCGCTGCGCCCGTTGTGCTGGAGGAGGAAAGCACCCCGCCTCCTCAAGCAGAGCGTGACCCAGAGTTGGTTGAAATCTTTCTCGAAGAGGCCGATGAGATTCTGGAGGCGGCTGGCACTAGCCTCGAATCCTGGATGGAAGCGCCAGATAACCTGATTGAAGTGCAATCCCTGCAACGCGACCTTCATACCTTGAAGGGTGGTGCGCGGATGGCGGAGATCCCCGAGCTTGGCGACTTGGGGCATGAGCTTGAGAACCTTTATGAAGGTCTCGCCATGGGTTCTCTGAAGGCTTCGCCGGTGATGTTCGAGTTGTTGCATCGCTGCCATGACCGGCTCGCCGAAATGGTAGAAGGCATCAAGGCGTCGCAGGCCCTCAACCCGGCCAATGATCTGATTACGGCGATTCACAGCTATATCGCTGATCCAGCTGCTTTTGTGTTGCCCGACGTCTCGCTGAATCAGGCAACAGCACCAGTGGCATCAGCTCCTGTCGTATCGGCTGCCGAGGTTCAGTCTCCGGTTGCTGCGCAACCGCAAGCGCCGGAGAAAGTGGCCGTCGCCTCGGGCTTTGTTCTGCCCGCCGACGTTGATGCGGATATTCTGGAAATTTTTGTCGAGGAGTCGGGAGAGCTTTGCGAGGCGCTGGAAACTCATCTGACCACCTGGGAGCAGCAGCCTGACAACTCAGAGGCTGGAGCGGAGCTAAATCGTGTTCTGCATACCCTGAAAGGCGGCGCCCGACTTGCCGGTTTAAAAGAGCTGGGCGATGTCAGCCACGATTTCGAGACTGCATTAGAAGAAACAGATTTTCGCAAGGCGCCGCCGGCAGAGTTTTTTGCTCGCATGCATGCCTGGCAGGACAGGATTAACGAGCTGGTAGAGCAGATCCGTAATGCGGCTGCCGGTCAGCAGTCAGCCGCTTCATCGCCTGCGGCAAGTTTGCCGGCAGCAGCGCCACAGGCAGAGTCTGTGGCGACCCCGAAAGAAAAAGTTGAGCCACAGCAGCAGAAGCTCACCCGGCGCCAGCAGGCTCAGCAGCAGCCGCAGGAAATGGTGCGCATTGACGCAGGCATGCTGGAGTCACTGGTTAACCTGGCTGGTGAAACCAGTATTAACCGCGGTCGTGTCGAGCAGGGTGTAACTGAATTCGCTAATCATGTTCAGGAGATGGGTAACACCATCGAACGTCTATATGAGCAGCTTCGTCGTCTGGATGTGGAAACCGAATCGCAGATCATGTCGACCTACCAGCAGGGTCTGGAGAGTGGTGACTTTGGTGAAGATTTCGATCCGCTTGAGATGGATCAGTACTCAGAGTTGCACCAGATTACCAAGCAGCTTTCCGAGTCTGCGTCTGACTTGCTGGATCTGAAAACCACCCTGATCGATCGTACTCGTGACACTGAAACACTGTTGTTGCAGCAATCGCGAATCAATACGGAATTGCAGGAACGCTTGATGCGAACCCGCATGGTGCCCTTTACCCGATTGGTGCCGCGTCTACGTCGTATTGTTCGTCAGGTTTCTGGTGAGATCAGCAAAAAAGTCGAATTTGATGTGGTTAACCCGGAAGGCGAACTGGACCGCACGCTGATGGAGCGGATCGTTGCGCCGCTCGAGCATATGCTGCGTAACGGCGTTGACCACGGTATTGAAGAGCCAGCCGAGCGCCGCGCCGCCGGCAAGGATGAAACCGGACGCATCACTCTGGAGCTGACCCGTGAGGGTGGCGAGGTAGTGATGATCCTGTCTGACGATGGCAAGGGCATTGATACTGATGCAGTTCGTCGTAAGGCGGTCGAGCGAGGCCTGATGGAAGAGGGCTCCCGTCTGACAGATCAGGAAGTTCAGCAATTTATTTTCAATGCCGGTTTCTCTACGGCTGCCAAGGTAACCCAGATCTCTGGCCGTGGTGTCGGTATGGACGTGGTGTCCTCCGAGATCAAGCAGATGGGTGGCTCGGTCACTATCGACTCGAAGAAGGGCATTGGCACACGGTTTATGATTCGCCTGCCATTTACCTTGGCGATGAACCGCGCTCTGATGATTCGGGCCGGCGAGGATGTCTATGCCATTCCGCTTAACCAGATCGAAGGTATCGTGCGGATCAGCCCGTACGAGCTGGAGAACTATTTTGGCGAGGAAGATACGCCCTTCGTTTATGCCGGTCAGGCCTATGAGTTGGACTACCTTGGTAACTTTGTACTTGGGCAGAGAAAACCGTCACACCTGATGGCGCAGCAATCGCCTTTGCCGGTGTTGTTGATTCGCAGCACCGAACACCAGGTTGCGGTGCTGGTTGATGGTCTGGTGGGCTCGCGCGAAGTCGTGGTGAAGTCTGTTGGCCCACAGCTTGCAACAGTGGCAGGTATCAGTGGCGCCACTATTCTTGGTGATGGCTCCGTAGTAATCATTCTTGATGTGCATTCGCTTATCCGTGCCGCGCACATGCAGCGGCAACACGGCCTGCTTGAGAAGCGTGCCCGCCAGGATGCCAACCTGCCAGAAGAAATTATTCCAGAGGCGCCGGTTGTTGAAGAGAAGCGCGTACCACTTGTCATGGTGACTGATGACTCTGTAACGGTGAGAAAAGTAACTACCCGTTTGCTGGAGCGGAATGGCTTTGAAGTCATGACTGCGAAAGACGGTGTGGATGCCATCGCCAAACTGGAAGAGCGTCGCCCGGATCTGATGCTTTTGGATATCGAGATGCCACGCATGGATGGTTTCGAAGTGGCCTCCCATGTACGCCATGATTCTCGTTTGAAGAATATCCCGATTATCATGATTACCTCTCGTACCGGCGAAAAACACCGTGAGAGAGCCTTTGAGATTGGTGTCGACCGCTACATGGGTAAACCTTTCCAGGAAGGCGAGCTGCTTGAAACCATTCAGGAGTTGTTGGCACGGATACAGGAGATTGCTGGGACATGACCTCCGGTGGTCCGCGTATCGGCATCATTGCCGACACAACGCTTCAGGGGCACCTGCTTTCCTCTGCAGTGCGCGGCCAAGGCTATAACGTGGTGGTTAACAGTGATCCCGGTAGTATTGAACGGAGCTGGCTGACTTCCAGTGATTTGGATTTGTGGGTAGTCGATCTTAATCACGAAGATCGCTGGCAGGATTTTCTTGATCATCTACTCGAGGGTACTCCGGTACCTATT
The DNA here is from genome assembly GCA_029210325.1 of Alcanivoracaceae bacterium. GTDB lineage: Bacteria > Pseudomonadota > Gammaproteobacteria > Pseudomonadales > Alcanivoracaceae > PGZG01. Next base: position 551,237 of record JARGPU010000001.1, read on the forward strand.
CTGTTCTCAGATGGTCAGGCGCCGGCGCGCAATTCGCCGCTTTACCCCCGCTGGGAAAGACGTCTGCTGAGTAAGATGCTGGATTACGTTGGGCGCCCTCAAGTAGACGTCAAACTGGAGTCTCTGGCGCCCGCCAAGCCGGCGATCAACATACCCACGCCAAGCGAGTTTCGTAAGGTCGCCATCGGTCCAGTGCCGGAGCGAGTCTGGGTTTTAGGGGCGTCATTAGGTGGCCCGGCTGCGGTGAAGGTGTTCCTTGATTGTCTGCCGGCGGAGTTGCCGGTTGCCTTTGTTCTGGCTCAGCACATTGATAGCAGTTTTCTTGAAACGTTGGCCGGTGTTCTTTGCCGGGACAATAGTTTTGCCTGTCGTGTCGGTTATGAAGGCGAGCAGCTGAGTCATGGCACCGTGTTAATAGCGCCGGTGGAATACGAAGTGGCGTTTACGGAAACGGGAAGGCTAGTGTCTACTGGTAAGCCGTGGGAGGGGCCCTATTCGCCTTCTATTGATCAGGTGATCAATAACGTTTCATCCCGATTTGCCGGCCGCGCTGGTGCTATTCTGTTCAGTGGCATGGGCAATGATGGTTCTATTGCTGGGCCTGCCATGAAGGAGCGCGGCGGACCTGTCTGGGCTCAGGCCGCTGATAGCTGCGCCTGCAGCAGTCAGCCGGATTCGGTTCGGGATACAGGTTGTGTAAGTTATTCGGGAACACCGGAGAAGTTGGCGCTGGCACTGGTGGAGTATGTCCGTCAGGATATCCGCCGGGGACTGCACTGATTAGGAGAATAATATGGCTGAATTGCCGAAAGAAATTCCCGGGCTGCTGATCCCGATGCACGGCCGCCCATGGGTGGTTCCCAATATTGTCGTGGCTGAAATCATCCCGCTACGCCAGCCTGATCGTCCTGGCCATGGCCCGGAATGGCTGCTGGGTTGGCTCAGCTGGCGTGATCAGGATATCCCCCTGCTGTCGTTTGAGAGGCTTAACGAAAGTGGCCAGGTAACCATCGGGCCCGAAGCGCGGATTGCGGTAATTAATACTGTCACCGGCAAGCTGAAATTTTATGCGGTGATTATCCAGGGGATTCCACGCCAGTCGCGTATTGGCAAGGAAGATCTGGTTGAGGAGCCGGTAGAGAGCGGTCCGGCAGATTCCATGTATGTGCAGATGGGTGGAGATCTTGCCGTGATTCCGGATCTTGATGCCATTGAGCAGGCGCTGTCAGGCCTGATGCAGTAATGAGCCTGGACCGTGCCCGGCTTGCCCAGCTTGCCAGTCAGTCCACATTCTACAAGGGACGGTTTCGCAATCTCGAACGCATTCCATCCCATGGGCTAAAGGATTTTTTTCGCTGGCAGATTGAGGCCGGCGGAGGCTTTCCGCCGGGAAAGCGCTTCCCTCTGCTCAAGCCAGATCCACATCTGCTGGCGGAGCCAGCTACTGCACCGCGCCTGACCTGGCTTGGACATGCTTCCTTCCTGTTCCAGTTTAAGAATTGCAATGTTCTGACAGACCCGGTTTTCTCCGAGCGCTGTAGCCCGGTGCAATTTATTGGCCCCAAACGTTATACCCCGGCGCCCCTCCAGGTTAGCGAGCTGCCGCTGATTACTCATGTGCTGATTTCACACAACCACTACGATCATCTGGATGAAAAAACTGTACGGGACTTGCACCGGCGCTTTGGCGATCAACTGCAATTTTTTGTTCCTACCGGCGTGGCGGACTGGTTTACAAAGCGCGGCATTAACAATGTGGTGGAACTTGGATGGTGGCAGTCGTCTGTAGATTCGGGGGACCACGCAGAACTGTTTTGTTTGCCGACCCAGCACTTTAGTGGTCGCAGCGCGACGGATCGCAATGCCAGCCTATGGTGTAGTTGGCTAATGGACATTGACGGTTTCCGTTTCTACTTTGCTGGCGACACCGGGTATGCGTCATTGTTTCGCGATATTGGCACGCTGTTTGCGCCGATTGATCTGGCGCTGCTGCCCATCGGTGCCTATGATCCGCGCTGGTTTATGGGGCCTGTCCATGTGGATCCTGACGAGGCTTTGCGAATTCACCAGGATATTGGTGCGCGCTGTTCAGTGGCCATGCACTGGGGCACCTTTGTGCTGACAAGTGAGGCAATGGACGAGCCGCCGCGACGGTTGCGTCAAGCAATGGCGCAGGCGGGTATCCAAGATGACGTCTTCCGGGTTTTCCAGCACGGTGAAACACAGCAATTTGCGGAATTGATTACATGAAAGAAATGCACGTATGGGAGGCGCGCTTGCTACGCGCGTTTTCTCGGTTGCCATTGTCCTGGGTTGTTGGTCTGGCTTCACTGTTGGCGAGATTGTTTGTCTATGTTCCTCTGTCGGTGGCCACTCCCCATCGGAGCGCCGTGATCAATGCACTGGTTTGCTTCCCGGAAAAGAACTGGGCGGCAGCAAGGAAGTTTGCCCGCCAATCTGTGATTGAGACTGCCCGAACTCTGGCCGGCTATAGCCATGTGTGGCTTCGACCGCCGGAGGAAACGCTGTCCAGAATAGCTAAAGTGCAGGGTTTGCAGGCTTGGCAGCAGGCCATAGAAAGTGATCGGCCGATACTCTACCTGTCACTGCATCAGTCCAGCTGGGAAGTGCCGGTGCTGTTGCTTGGAAAAAATGATCCAGGTGCACTTATTATGTATCAGCCGGTAGAGGGCAGTGCTCTAGAGGGGCTGGTTAAAACGGGCAGAGAAGCAACCGGTTGCACCCTGATTCCCACTAATAGCCAAGGTGTGCGGGCGGCGCTTGCCGGCCTTGCCCAAGGAAAGTCCATGGCACTGCTGGCGGACCATGAGCCCGGAGGGCGGAGTAATCCTTTTGTTCCGTTCTTTGGCCATGATGTGATGGTGCCAGCGTTTATCCACAAAGTGATCAAACGCTTTCAGCCCCATGTCTTTTTTATAAGTGCTCAGCGTAGCGATGATTATCATTACGAGGTGTGGCTGGATCAGGCCGACCCGGCCATGCTCACCATGGGCGAACATGATACGCTGCAGGCCATGACTGCGGGCTTCGAGACTATTATTCGGCGTAACCCCACACAATACCAATGGACCTATAAGCGGTTCAGGCGTGGCAAAAATGGACCGCGAGGTTGGTATAAGCCAGCGGCGCTGAAGCGCTTGCAGGCAGGTGAGTTACCCGCAAGTGTATTTGTTGAGCCAAAACCCGCTCCCACGGACGAATAATCAGAAGGCTGGAGATATACCATGATCGGTAACACCGAATTTTCCTGGGGTTGGATGGCCAAGCTGCTTCACTGGCTGATGTTTTTTGTGATTGTTGGCGCCTACGTTTCGGTTAACATGCATGAGCTGTTTGAAGAGGGGTCTGCCGAGCGGGACTGGTGGATGATGCTCCACAAGAGCTTTGGTTTGACGGTTTTTGTACTGGTTTGGTTGCGCTTGGGATGGCGCATGGGGCAGCCGGCGCCGGAAAATTTTGCTGGCCCGATGATGAGTAAGCTGGCGAGTATCGGTCACGGCCTGCTTTATCTGCTGATGATTGTCGTGCCAGCTTCGGCCCTGCTTATGTCACAACTTGCGGGCCGCCCGGTGAGCTGGTTTGGTGTGGTTGAATTGCCAGTTTGGCTGGAAGTTAATAAAGAGCTGGCTGGGCAGTTAAAAGATCTGCATGCGGAAGTGCTGGCGCCGGCGTTGTTTGTGTTGATCATTGCCCATTTTCTTGGCGCATTGTGGCATCACTACCTTGATAAGGATGACGTACTGAAGCGGATGTTGCCATTCTGGCGCAGTCGCGGTTTGTAGTCATAGCCTTCAATTTTATTCTCCGCGCGCCATCCAGATTGCTGCCAGCAAGGCAGGGGGAGCAGTCTCGGCGCGCAGCACTCTTTGCCCTAGTGCAAACGAACGAAAGCCACTACTGGCAGCATGCTCCAACTCCTCAGCACTGAAGCCCCCTTCTGGTCCGGTAAGCAGATGAATGTCACTGGCATCCTGCAAAGCAGCGGCGGCTAATGGTTGCTCGCCCGGATGGGCAATCAGCTTAAGCGCGTCGTTCTCTCTCTGTAGATACTCCTCCAGTGCCAGTGGCTCATGGACAAGGGGGATCCTGTTCATGCCGCATTGCTCGCAGGCGCTGATAACTACCTGCTGCCAGTGTGGTAAACGCTTGTCGAGGCGGCCGCCACCAAGACGTACTTCGGTGCGAGAGGTGGTAACCAGCTGAAAGGACGCTGCGCCAAGCTCGGTGCCTTTTTGCAGCGCATAGTCCATTCGGTCTCCCTTGATCACTGGCAGTGCCAGATGTACGGCGCAAGACGGCGTTCGGTCTGTTTGTTGAAACTCAATTGGCAGCACTTGTACCTGACGTTTGCCAATCGATTCAATGCGTGCGCGCCACTCACCCCCCTTGCCATTGAACAGGGTGATTTCGTTACCGCACTGCATCCTCAGTACCTTGCTGATGTGATGGCTGGCGTCTTCGCCCAGCTCGACAATGTTTTCCAGCTGGAAGTCCTGATTATCGTAAAAGCGGCGCATCTGGCTTTCCTGTGATTCAGTCTCGAGTGGCGATATCAATGCCTTCCATGGCCACTTTGGCCAGATGGTCAATCTGATCAGGAGTGATTACGTACGGCGGCATAAAGTAGGTAACGCTGCCGAGAGGTCGGAGCAGGGCCTGACGGGTCAGCGCGTGTTGATAGACACGCAGACCACGACGTTCGCGCCAGTCGTAGGGGGTGCGAGAGGCCTTATCGCGAACCATTTCCACAGCTGCAATCATGCCGGTTTGACGTACCTCTGCCACATGCGGATGGTCATTGAGAGGTTCCAGTGCGCGGGCCATATGCGCGGCCAGGGCGCGATTGTTTTCGATCACATTATCGGTGGCGAAGATGTCCATGGTGGCATTGGCGGCGGCGCAGGCCAGTGGGTTGCCGGTATAGCTGTGTGAGTGCAAAAAGGCGCGCAAGGTATCGTAATCGTCGTAAAACATCTGATAGATGTGGTCGCTGGTTAGCACTGCGCAAAGTGGTAGATAGCCGCCGGTGAGACCTTTTGACAGAGCCATAAAGTCCGGTGTGATGCCCGCCTGCTCGCAGGCAAACAGTGTGCCGGTGCGGCCAAATCCAACGGCAATTTCGTCAGCAATCAGATGGACGCCGTAGCGATCACAAGCTTCCCGTAACAGCTTTAGATAAACCGGATGGTACATGCGCATGTTGCCGGCACATTGAACCAGTGGCTCAACGATAACTGCGCAAATTTCTTCATGCTTTTCGGCGAGGATTTTTTGCATGCCCTCAAACTGTCGGCGCGAGTACTGCTCCCAGCTTTCTCCAGACTCGCGGTGGTAGCAGTCCGGGCTCGGTGCGGTGAACACTTCCATTAACAGCGGCTTGTAGGTGTGCTTGTAAAGATCCACATCGCCAACAGCGAGGGCGGCAAGTGTTTCACCGTGATAGCTGTTGCCAAGAGTGACAAAGCGCCGCTTTTTCGGCTTGCCCGCATTCTGCCAGTAGTGAAAGCTCATTTTCAGTGCGACTTCGATACCAGAGGAACCGTTGTCGGCAAAAAAAACTCGGGATAGTCCCGGTGCAGTCAGGCCAACCAGCCTTTCTGCCAGCTCAATCACCGGCTCATGGCTAAAGCCCGCCAGAATGACATGCTCTAGTTTTTCCAGCTGATCGCGCACGGCGCTATTGATGCGCGGGTTGGCGTGGCCAAAAATGTTTACCCACCAGGAACTGACCGCATCGATATATCGATTGCCATCAAAGTCCTCCAGCCAAACTCCTTCACCGCGGCGGATTGGAATCACGGGCAGTGATTGGTGATCCTTCATTTGCGTGCAGGGATGCCAGAGCACCTCCAGGTCACGGTTCATCAGGGCTTGATTGCTGGACATGATTACTCCACAGGTTGCGCCCGATGATGATACGGGTCCGACGGTCGCGCCGCAAAAGAGTAGATGAGCTGGCAGCAGGCCAAAAAAAACCGACGGTATCAGGGGGGATGCCGTCGGCTAAGTGTTGCCTTATGCGAAGCGGCACTAAGTCGGGGGGACAGGAGGCCGGTTGGGGGACCGGCGTGCCGCTTCACAAAACCATATTGGCAAATGGCTCGTGAACAGCAAGTGACGGCATCGCCCGGTATAACCAGAGCGGGAATGCTCAGGTGTTGTTTGCCAGCCATTGCAGTAGCTCGGCCTGCTGAGCTGCACTCACTGCTGTGCCCGGTAACAGCGCCGTGGGACGCGGCTGGCGGTCGAACCAGAACTTGCCGCTGTGACTAAGCGGCGCCTCGCTGCTGGCCAGCCATACCATGGTGTCTGCCCCCATGCGGGCGTCGCGTAGCCAACGCTGCATGCGTCGGTTGAAGGCGGGCAGCGATTTTTCCACGCCCGGGGTGGCGGCCCAGCCGGGGTGCATGCTGCTGAAGAAGATTTCGGGATGCTGCTGCGCCCAGTGTTCAGTGACGCTCACCAGCGCCCGCTTTGCCCGAGCGTATGCTTTACTGCCATCGTAGGGCTCGTTAAGGAACTGCATATCATCCAGTTTCAGTGGCTGCAGATACATGCCACCACTGGAGACGTTGATGACTCGGCCGCGGGCCTCAGCAAGCGATGGCAGCAATAGATCAGTCAGCAGCCACGGACACAGCAGATTGATCGCCAGCGCCCGTTCATGGCCGTCTGCGCTGGTGCCGTGCTCGGCAAATAGTGCGCCAGCATTATTGATAAGCACATCGATTCGCGGATAGAGCCGGGCCAGCTCTGCGCCGGCCCGCTTAACCTCGCTGAGCGATGATAGTTCGGCTTCGAAGGTAGCAACTTGCTCGTGGCTGGCTCCACTGAAATTGCGTACCGACTTTGCCGCCCGGGCGAGTTTCAGCGAGTCACGGCCCACCAGAACAACAGCGGCACCCAGTCTGGACAGCTCGCATGCGGCGGCCAGACCGAGGCCGGCAGTGGCGCCGGTAATCACCATCCGCTGGCCATCCAGATAGTCTGGTAACCCCTTGTTTTTCATCCCCAGATAGCCGCGTTCGGTAAATCCGAGCGCGGCCGGTAGCAGCAGTCTCTGAGCAACTCGCTCAGCCAGTCCGGGATACTGCACCTCGGTCTGCGGAGTAAGCGCCTGCTGCAAACCGGCCACTGCGCGTTTTCCCATACGCACCATCAGCGGGTTCATCAGCTTTTCAACGTGACTGGCTGGCCCCTGAAAGCGCAGTTCCGCGTGATATTGAATTTCCGTGGACTGCGGGCCTAGCGGGCGCAAGCGGATCACATCATGGGCGCTGAAGCCGTTGCCCTGACCCTGCAGATCTATGCGTCGTGGCGCGTCCAGCGCGGTCACGGTGTAGCGCATCGGAATACGTCGCCCGGCGCTATTCAGGATCAGATCGAATTCGCTACCCGCCCTCGGCTCGCCTGCAGTCAGCTTGGTTGCCCGGTAGACACCGGGATCCCACTGCTCGCTGGTGGAAAAGTCCGCCAGATAGCGAAAGCAGTCGCCGACGGAACGGGGAACCCTGATTGTTTCCTGCAGAGAAATCATGGCGCTGTCCTGAAAAAGGTGACGCAGTGTGAATCACTGGTGGTGAAGACTGCATCATCAAATTATGCAAATAACAATCATTCTCATTGACGAGCCGCTTGCCCTCCTTTATAAATGCGAACAGTTATCATTTATATTCTGGTGGAAAAGTGAAGACCGCACGGCTGCTACTACTGATGGGCTGTATTCCGGGGGGGCTGTTGGCCTCAACCGACATTGATCAGGTAGTGGTCAGTGCAACCCGTAGTGAGCGATCCGTTATTGATGCGCCGGTCCGGGTAGAGGTAGTGACGGCCGATGAGTTAGCTCGGACCCATTCCCGGTCTCTGAAAGAGGCGCTGGAAAACGTGGTCGGGCTGCAGTTGCGGGAAATCCATGGCAAGTCCGGCTACGAGGCTGCGCTGCAAGGTATGACGGGTGACCAGGTGCTGGTGTTGATAGATGGCCAGCCGATCTCCGCCAGCACTGGCTCTACGGTTGATGTCAGTCAACTAGCGCTTTCCGAGGTCGAGCGCATCGAAATCGTCAAGGGCGCGACATCCGCCCAGTTTGGCAGCGCCGCGATGGGTGGGGTGATCAATGTCATTACCCGGCAGGTGGCGCCGGGATGGCAAGCCAGCGTGCTGGCTGATGCGGGTAGCTATGGCGAGCAGAACCCGTCCGGCGAAGCCCTGGCAGCTGGTCGTCGGCATGCTCAGGTGCGGGCTGAGGCCGGTGGTGACACATGGCGGGGCCGGGTGGCACTGGACCAGTTGGCAAGCGATGGCTTCGACCCGGATCCGGGCAGTTGGGCCAGACCGGGTGATGAGCTGGTGCGCCAGCAGTTGGACAGTCGGCTTGAGTGGCATGGAAAAAATGGCACCCGCGCATTTGCCGGGGTGGGCGTGTATGACGAGGACATCGACAGCCGTTATGTATTGGTACTGCCCGGTGGTAACAGCAACCAGCGTAAAGAGGAGCAGGTTCGTCGTTTGCGTCTGACCACCGGGGCAGCAATACCGGTCGGCGCCTTCGGCTGGCAATGGTCGGCGCTGCATGAGCGCTTCGCTAATGACACCCTGAAGTTTGCCGGTAGCACGGCCTTTGATGATCGTCAGGCAGATATCTCTGTAGAGCAATTCAGTACCCAGCTGGCCTTGCCTGCCGGCACTAATCAGGAGTGGCTTGTCGGCGCAGATTGGCGCCGCGATGCGCTATCCCAGTTCAAGGATGGCACTTCGGAAATTGCGGCGGCGGATGAGGTCAGTCGCTATGCCAGCGAGGCGTTTGTCCAGCACAGCTGGTATCCATCCGCGCGATGGGAATTGCTGTCCGGAGTACGCTATCAGGATGACTCGGATTTCGGTGGCCATGCGGCCGCCAAGCTTGGTGTTCGCTGGCATGCGTTCAGCGGCGAGGGCTGGCGGACAACATTTCGTGCAGGCGCCGGACAAGGCTATCGGGTGCCCAATTTGAAGGAGCGCTACTACCTTTTTGATCACAGCCAGCTTGGTTATGTCGTGATTGGCAATCCCGATTTGCAGCCGGAAGAGTCACTGAGCTATCAGCTTGGCACGACGCTCTACTGGCGTGAAAGTCTTATTGTCGAGGCAGGCGTCTACTGGAATGAGCTGACCAATCTTATTCAGATTGACAGTGATAATCCGACAATCGGACCCGGTGGCATCAGTGAATTTCGTTATGAGAATGTCGGTCGTGCCCGTACCTACGGCGTTGAATCCGGAGTGACATGGCGCGTTGCTCCGCGTCTGCGCTTAGAGGCGGGATACGCCTGGCTTGAGGCAGAGAATCTGCAAGACAAGACGGAGCTGACCCGCCGTCCCGCGCATCAGGCGAGACTTGGTGTTGATCAAGATATTTCCGCTCGTACCACGCTGACACTACGTGGCCGTTATCAATCAACAGAATTGGTTAGCACCGATACCGGTGCAAGATCCCCTGCTTGGGCCGTGGCTGATCTAAAGCTGAATCATGCTATCAGCAACAAGGTGAGCATTTTCTTCGGCATCGACAACCTGACAAATCGACAACGGGAATTTTCTGATCCGGCGGACTTCTCTCCGCTGGCGGGACGCTTTGTGTACCTCGGTGCACGCTATCAACTGAAAGGGGAAAAGCGATGAAACTGATGTACCAAGAGGCTCTGGCGGTGCTCGCAGCCAGTGCGTTGCTGGCGGGCTGTGGGGGCGCCAGTACGACGCAGGATGCCGAACCGCAAGAGCAAAACTATAGCGAGCGACAGCTGGATGCCAGTGATAACACAGACTATGTCTATCTAAATCTGGACACCAATACCGAGCTGTCACTTACCGCCGAGCAGGCAGCATCATCGACCGATTGGCATGTGGCGTTCCGTCGCTTTTCGGTGCAGCTCAATGGTGGTGCTTCCGGCCCCGGTGCAGTGGTCGGTGCCATCGCCGATGCTCAGACGGATTTCTATGATGCAGGCGGTGATCCACTGATTAGTGTATTTACCAATGCGACACCGGAAAGTGAGCTGGGTGCTTTCGAGGCGACTCTGGCCGCCCCGGGAAGCTGGACAACGGATAGTGTGGTGACGCAGTTGCGCGGCACCAGCAGTACGGATGGCGGCTGGTATTTTTATAACCCGATGAATGGCGTGATGAGTGCCAATACCGAAAATGGTTGGCTGATTCGTTCCGGAGAGGGTAACAGCTACGCTCGGATGCGAGCGCAAGAGCTTACCTTTGCCACTCGCTCGGGCAATGGAGTGGAAAGCTTTGAGTTCGCTTTCGATGTGCAGGTGCCCGGTACGGATCAGCTCACCGGCAGCGCAACATTCAGCGGTTCCATTCCTCCCGCTGGTGGAGAAGTGTGTTTTGATTTTGATGCTGACGCCAACGTTGCCTGCAGTGGACCGCTATGGGATTTGAAGATTGCCTTCTTTGGCCGGGACTTCTACTTGCGCAGTAATGGCGGGGTCAGTGGCGCGGGCGCCGGTGCAGTATTCGGTCCATTTGAGTGGGACGAGATATCCAGCTGGACCAGCGCCACGATCGAGCCGAGTGGCAGCAGTGTGGTAGCTCGTTATCAGGAGGATGTTACCAGCGGTATCTTCGATGAAAGCAGCTGGTACGCCTATAACCTGACCGGCGCCCACAGGCTGTGGCCGAACTACGCAGTCTATCTGATTGATACCAACCAGGCCGATGATGCCGCGCCCCGATATGCGCTGCAGATCACCGGCTACTACGACGCCACTGGTGCCAGTGGTTATCCGCGCCTGCGCTGGCGCCGAGTTAACTAAGCGAGGAGTAAGGGTAATGGAAGTTAATCAGATTATTGCACCTGACCCGGCATCGCTTCGTGAGCAATGGCATGCATTGCGTGGGCAAAATCCGAACATGCGAATCCGTAATGCAGCAGAACAGCTCGGCGTAAGTGAAATGACATTGCTTCTAACTGAGCCAGTTAGCAGGGTGCAGCGCCTGGATTCGAAATTTGCGGAGCTATATCAGAATATTTCTCTGCTGGGGCCGGTGATGACTCTGGCGCGCAATGATGAAGTGGTGCATGAAACCACCGGCAGTATGGGGAAATTCAGTGTTACCGGAAACGGTGCCATGGGGCTGTGTCTGGGGGAGATTGACCTGCGGGTATTCTTCAGTCACTGGAAGCATGGCTATGCGGTGAAAGAAGTTGGCGCGAAAGGAGAGCGCCATAGCCTGCAGTTCTTTGATGCTGGCGGAGGAGCACTGCACAAGATATACGCAGTTCAGAAAACAGATATGTCTGCCTGGTCTGCGCTGGTAGAAAAGCACACTGCCAGTGAGCAGCGCCCGGTGATTGACCTGCAAGCACTACCAGTGATCGAGCGTTACAAGGGTAGGGTGGACAGTGCGGCGCTACGAGAAGACTGGGAAGCAATCACAGATGTGCATGAATTTCACAGCATGCTGAAGAAGCACAGGCTGGATCGTTTGACAGCACTGGAGAGTATTGGCAGCGACTGGGCCTTCCCGGTCGTTGGAGACAGTCTGGAAAATGTACTTAAGAATGCTTCGACATCGGCTGTTCCAGTCATGATCTTTGTCGGCAATCGCGGCATTGTGCAGATCTTTACCGGCCGGGTTAGCAAGCTGGTCAACATTCCGGGCTGGTTCAATGTGTTGGATCCGGATTTCAACCTGCATGTGTTAAACGCCGGGGTGAAATCTGTATGGGTGGTGAAGCGGCCATCAGAAGATGGGGTGATATCTTCGGTCGATGGCTTTAATGCCCGTGGCGAGCTGGTCTTCAGTGTCTTTGGTGAGCGCAAACCGGGCAAGCCGGAACTGCCGGGTTGGCGCGCATTGGTGGAGAAGCTGGAGCCGGCGTCATGAAGCTACTGCTTTCCGTGTTAATGATGGCGCTGATGTCGTCAGCACAGGCCGAGCGTCTGGTGGTTGCCGGTAGTGCGGTGACTGAGATTCTTTATGCGCTCGGTGCCGGCGACCGGATTGTGGCAGTTGACAGCACCAGTCTGTGGCCGAACGCGGCCACAGAGTTGCCAAGTATTGGCTATGTGCGTGCTCTTTCCGCGGAGGGAGTGCTGGCACTCAAGCCGGATAATGTCCTGCTCAGTGATGACGCCGGTCCGCCCGTGGTGGTTGATGCATTAACGCGCGCAGTGAAGACCAGCAGAATCGAACCATTCAGTGATCCAGGCGTTTTGCCGGAACGTGTCCGGCAATTGTCGATGCTGGTTGGTCTGCGTGATGAAGGCGAGCGTCTGGCTGCGCAGCTGGCTACGCAGTTGGCTGAATTACGTCGCCGGTCTGACAGCGACTCGAGATCCGTGCTGGTTATTCTCGCAGCCGGTAATCGCGGCATGATGGTTGCTGGCCGGGATACCGCTGCGCAATCCATGCTCGACTGGATTGGTTTGCGCAACACGGCCGCTGCACTCAGTGGATACAAGCCGTTCTCTCGGGAGGCCATGCTGGCGTTGCAGCCGGATGTGTTGGTCGTTGCGGAGACTGAGCCGGGAAGCTTTGATCTGCAAGCGCATCCGGTGCTGGCTTCAACTCCGGCGGGTCGCTCCGGTCGGGTACTGGTTGCTGACGCGACCTGGCTATTGGGCATGGGGCCACGTTTGCCTGAGGTGCTGCAGGCCATGCGTCGAACTGCCGAGCAGAGTGAGGCGCGATAGTGGAACGGGAAGTCAGCCGACCGCCTGTGGTGCTAATGCTGTCCGGGCTGCTTCTGCTTCTGCTTGTTGCCACGGTGATGGCGCTGCGAGTCGGGCCAGTGGCAATCGGTAGTGTGGATGTATGGCAGGCGTTATGGCGGAGCGACGGCTCGCTGCAGTCTATGGTAGTGCGCGAGCTTCGTCTGCCTCGGATGATACTGGCTGCTTTGGTTGGCAGCGCATTGGCGCTGTCCGGGGCAATACTGCAGGGACTGTTTCGCAATCCTTTGGCCGACCCGGGTTTGATCGGCGTGTCATCCGGTGCCGCACTGGGGGCTGTGTCAGTGATCGTCATGGCGTCCTGGTGGTTAAACCCTGTGCCTGTCTGGCTGTTGCCAATGATGGCCTTTGTCGGTGCACTGCTGGCCACACTGGTGGTTTGGCGTATCGCAACCCGACAGTCTGCTACCGATGTATCGCTGCTGTTGTTAGCGGGTATTGCGATTAATGCGCTGGTGATGGCGCTCACTGGTCTGTTGGTGTTCGCCGCAGACGATGCTCAGCTACGCGAGCTGACCTTCTGGAATCTCGGCAGTGTCGCGCAGGCAACCGCCGAGCAGATCGCGGTGACTTTGCCATGTTTGATTCTGGTTTGGCTGACCATTCCCTGGCTGGCCCGGCCGCTCAATGCGCTGTTGCTTGGCGAAGCGGTGGCTGGCCATCTGGGTTTCTCTGTAGAGCGGGTCAAGCGGGTCGCCATTTTCAGTGTTGCCTTGTCAGTTGGTGCTGCAGTGTCCGTATCTGGACTTATTGGTTTTGTCGGATTGGTTGCCCCCCATCTGGTGCGACTGACACTGGGTGCCGATCATCGCCTTCTATTGCCTGCATCAGCGTTGCTCGGCGCTGTGTTGTTAATTACCGCAGACACCATTGCCCGAACCATTGTTGCGCCGGCAGAGCTGCCGATTGGCTTGGTAATGGCACTAATGGGAGGCCCGTTCTTTCTTTTTCTGTTGATGCAGAGACGGCGATAGGAGTCAGGGAAATGCCAACTGCAGAAAGCCGCTCAGAGTTACTTTCTTTGGATAACGTCAGTTTGCGAGCTGGCGGCCGCTATTTGCTGGAAAATATCAGCGCCAGTGCCAGTGTTGGCGAGATGATCGTGTTGCTAGGGCCAAATGGAGCTGGCAAATCAAGTCTGTTACGCCTGCTGGCCCGAGAGTTTAGCGACTACAAGGGCCTGGTCACCTTTTCTGGCAAGCCATTGTTCCGATGGTCAGGTCAGGCATTGGCCGGTCGTCGGGCAGTGATGCCGCAACATACGCCGGTAGCGTTTCCCTTCGCTGCTGCGGAAGTCGTTGCGCTGGGTCTTCCGGGGCGTTTGAGTGGCGATACATCCCATCCTGCGGTCGCCGAGCTTATGCGCATTTTTCAGGTGGATCATCTGGCCTGGTGTTTTTACGGTGGCTTGTCCGGTGGTGAGCAGCAGCGGGTGCAACTTGCTCGGGTGCTGGCACAACTTTGGCTAACCGCCGGGCCAAAGCTGCTATTGCTGGACGAGTGCACGTCGGCACTTGACCCGGCCCAGCAGTATCGCGTCATGGCGCTGTTGGCAGCGCTGGCACGACGCGGAGATTTCTGTGTTATTGCGGCATGCCATGATCTGCCATTGGCGGCCAGTGCGGCGACTCGTTTGTGGTTGCTGGAGCACGGACGTCTGGTTGCCGATGGCCATCCGGCGGCGGTTCTGCAGCCGGCGCGTCTGGAGCGTGTCTATGGCATTCGCGCTGAAGTGGAGAATGCGGAAAGATTGCGTGTTTATGTTGAAGGCTGCTGTGAGCAGTTGCCGGAACTGGTTTGGCCGGCTGCCTGAGGCAGCCGGCGCTACATCTGACGCATCAAGGCAACAGGCTCTCCAGACGTAACTGCTCGTCGTAGGTTTCGCGCTGGCGCACCAGATAGGCCTGATCACCATCGACCATCACTTCTGCGGCACGATTGCGGCTGTTGTAATTACTTGCCATGGAAAAGCCATAGGCGCCAGCCGAGCGAATCGCCAGCAGGTCGCCGCTTTCCAGCGCCAGAGTGCGCTCCTTGCCAAGAAAGTCTCCGGTTTCGCACACTGGGCCAACGATATCCCATTCGCGGCAATCCGCATCATGTGGCTGTACCGGAATGATCTCCATCCAGGCGGAATACAGGCTTGGCCGAATCAGATCGTTCATCGCGCCATCAACAATGGCGAAATTCTTTTCCGCGGTTGGCTTCAAGAACAAAACCTTGCTGACAAACAGCCCGGCATTGGCAGCAATAGCGCGGCCCGGTTCGATATGTACCGGCATGTCTGCAGGAATATGCTTGAGCAGCGCCGCAATATACTCCGCCGGCTCCGGTGGAGTTTCGTCGCGATAGCGCACGCCAAGGCCACCGCCCAGATCAAGATGACGAATCGGAATACCCTTGGCCTGCAGTCGCTCAACCAGATCCAGCACCCGCTTGAGGGCGTCTTCAAAGGGCGTCAGCTTGGTCAGCTGGCTGCCGATATGACAATCAACACCAATCACCTCGATGTGCGGTAAATCTGCGGCGTGCTGATACAGCGCCGGCGCCTGTTCGATATCGACGCCGAATTTGTTTTCTTTCAACCCAGTGGAAATATAGGGATGCGTTTGGGCGTCCACATCCGGGTTGACGCGGATGGCGATGCGGGCAACCTGATCCTGTTCTCCGGCTACCAGATTGAGTAATTCCAGTTCCGCTGCAGACTCGACGTTAAAGCAATGAATACCAGCCCTGAGCGCCAGCTCCATCTCGTCAGCGGTTTTACCCACGCCAGAAAAAACGATCTTGTCTGGATCACCACCGGCGCGTAGCACGCGAGTTAGCTCGCCACCGGAAACAATGTCAAAGCCGGCGCCAAGACGGGCCAGCACATTTAATACGGCGATATTGGAGTTGGCCTTTACCGCGTAGCAAACCTGGTGCGGGTGGTCGCCAAAAGCGTCATCAAAGGCGCGAAAGTGACGCTCGAGTGTGGCCCGGGAATAGACATACAGCGGCGTGGCGAAGCGCTCAGCCAAATCGGCAACGGCAATTTCTTCGGCAAACAATTCGCCGTCACGGTACTGAAAATGATCCATGCTCAGGGTCCGGTGGTGGGGTCGGTGAGGGGAGATTCGGCGTCCTGCTTTTCCTGATCTTGCTGCTCGGCGGGCTTCCCCGGCTTGTCAGGTTCTGCGAAATACAGCGCGCCGCTCTGGCCGCATGCACTCAGCCACAGGGTTAGCAGAATAAAGGTTAGCAGGCGCACGATGGTCTCCTTGGTTCAGGGGGCGAGTATAGCGGCTTGCGTCGTCAGCGTCCCCGGCCAGTCAGGATTGACTTGGTCACATTGCCGGTGCCAATCAGACGCTCGCTACCATCCTCATTGATCACCAGTGCATCGCAGCGCATGGCCCCAAGAGTACGGCCCAGTCGGTCGACCCAGCTGCGGATCACCACCGTCTCGCCGTGCAGGGCGGCGCGTAGCACACTGGTGTGCACTTCCACAGATACCGGATGTTGGTCGTCGTTCAGTTGTGGCACAACGGCGAAGAAACAAGCTACATCCATCATCGCGTAAAGAATGCCGCCATGCAGGGCGCCTTGGGGATTGGCGCTGAAGTCGTTGACCGCAAAGCGGACCTCGGCGCGGCCATCGGCGCTATGTACCAGTTCGAGCTCACAGGCTCGGTGCAGGGGGTGGTTGAGGACGCCTTCGCGTACCTGTAGCAGTCGGCTCATGGTGGGCTCCGGATTGTTGACGGGCCGCACTGTGCCCGCGCTGGCGGCTGCTGTCTATGACCGCAAACGGCATAGTTAAAGGCCTTTCAGTGCGTGACTGGCCGGTCATCGGGTCGCACTTCAACAAAGTCGGTATAAGAGTAAAGTGTGAGATAGATCACGGAATGACCAATTCGTAGTGCCGCTTCGTAGATCTGGATAAAACAATAATATTGCACCCGGGGTAGTGGGCAGCATGCAGACCTGGTTGCGGGAGACTCATATGAGAATGCTTCTTGCCATGGTGTTGCTATGTCCGGCTTGGGCCATGGCAGATACCGATGATTTTGTTTTGGGCCTTTTCCGTCTCGAGCGTTGTGCTTTTATGTCGTCCTCGGACAATGCACGGGCGAATCGGGTTGAGGAGTGTCGAGACATCCTCGCTGATGTGGATGCCACCTATGCCGAGTTGGGTGAGTTGGAATCCGCGGAGCTGGTCGACGCACTTGCTGACAGCTGGGCTCAGCTGAGTGAATTGTACGATCAG
This sequence comes from Alcanivoracaceae bacterium, assembly GCA_029210325.1. Classification (GTDB taxonomy): domain Bacteria; phylum Pseudomonadota; class Gammaproteobacteria; order Pseudomonadales; family Alcanivoracaceae; genus PGZG01. The sequence goes on from JARGPU010000001.1 coordinate 568,235, forward strand.
GGGTTTGATGACCCGACGTCATTTCGCGATCACTACACCTCAGATGATATTCGTCTCAATCGTATCGCTTTGATCGAGGCGCTCGGTGACAGGATTCCCAGCCCGCCTAACCCGGTGGCTTTGGCGGTGTTAATGGAGCGTACCGCCAGCGAATATATCTGGCGTGCCGAAGCGACCATGGGTGCGGGCATGAGCGCCACCGAGATTCTTGACCTGGAAACCATGGTGATGGATTTGGATGGTCAGTTCGAGAATCTGCGCGCACGCTATCCGCAGGATTCCAGTCTGCGTTATGCCTATTCCCGCTATCAGTTTATTCGTGGTTCGCTGCTGAATTACAACTCCGACACGGTGCCCTATCTGGTGGACCGTTATTCCAGCGACATTACGGAAGTGATGCGCAAGATGGAGCGCATCAAGTCATAACTCATTGCCGCGGGCAAACGTTTGCCAGAATAGCACCGGTTGCCGGTGCTGTCTGGTTAGCGTCAGAGCGGCAGCGAAGGCCTTGCCGCTGTAGGTGCTTTCAAGTTCCAGACCATTTCTGCCACCACTGCTGATGGCGTGGCGCGCATCAGCAGTGGCCACCCCGTAACCTCCACCAAAATACTCTTCATGCCAAAGCCACTGTGCTGTGCATTTTTCAGGCAGTGTGCTGTCTGCATTACGCAGTGAGCGCCAGACCTGATCAACCATGCCGCTGACCACATCGGGATGACATGCAGTGAAAGGGCCAACCTTGGCCGGCGCTACCTGTATGGCGTGAATGGTAACCTGCGGTAATACCAATGCGGCTCCGGCGATAATTCCTGCCACCGTGGCGCCGCTGCCTGCAGCAACCACAATATGTTTTGGCGCTGGCAATTCGCCGTTACGGATTTGCAGGTCAAGCTCGAGCATGGCATTGACGTAGGCAAAGGTTGCCACCGGAGCGGAGCAGCCGGCATAGAGAAAATAGCTTTTCCGATCAAGCCGCCGCGGATGCAAATACCAGTTCAGTGCGGCTGAAAAAAGACTGCCTCTTGCCGTCAGTGTGGCACCGGCGCTACGCATTATTCGCTGATTCAGCCTGACGATGTCGGTTTCCGGCTGCGGAAAGGTAATCACCTCGCAGTGCAAGTTTTCGCGCTGACACATTAGTGCGGTAGCCACCCCGGCATTGGTGCCGGTGGCCCCCATGGTAATGACTCTGTTGGCCTGACGATGGCGAATGTCGGCCAGAACAAATTCAAGTTTGCGCGGCTTGTTACCGCCTTGATCGCTGCGGGTTAGGTCATCTCGTTTGATAAACAGAAGGTCGCTTTCGGCGAACGCTTCCACGGCGGTCGGTAGCTCACACAGCTCTACCGGGTGCAGCGATGACAGGGCGGGAAAACGTAGTAGCAGTGGAAAGTGCTCAGCGGCCATGTCCGGCATCCAGAGGGGGCCACCATTGCGCTTGCCGCTGGCCGTCCAGCGCCAGCAGATCGCCGAACTGAAGCAGCACTGCCTCGCTTTGCGTGGGGCGCAGGAATATCCAGTCGTCGACGCTTAGCTGTTGCGATGCAGAGCCATTGAGCATCATCTGATTGGAGCTGCTGCCGTACAGGCTGTTCTCGCTCAGCCCGGCGGGTGACTCTGGTTTGGCCATCCATTTACCGCCATAAATAAACAGTGTGGTGGCCCGATTCGGGTCCCAGCTCTGCCATAGGCTGCCGATGGGCAATGGCCCGGGCATGGTCAGGCCGTCGAGTTTTTTCAGTACTGGCGTTGCGATAAAGGCGGCTGGCTGAAAGTCTTCCAGCAGCGGTAAGTCAAAGTCCGTACCCTTGACCAGACAAGAGCCAGCCGAGACTTCGTTCAGCGGCGAACTCTCGTCATGTAAGCGAATAGTCGGGCTGCCCGCACCGTTGAGGATTAAATCGTCGCGCCACAGGTCGCTGTGCTGATTGCGGATGCGATCCACAAAAGACTGGTAAATGGCATTGGATTTGCGCAGCGAAGTTTCCGTGCTTTCAATAAATCCGGGCATCTTGCCAACGTGGGCGTCATAACCCATCAGGCCTGCCAACTGCAGGTGCTGTGGGTGCTGGCGGATCAGGTTGAGCAGGCTATCAATATCTTCAGCCTGCCGTAGGCCACCGCGATGCAGGCCTACATCAATTTCGATACTGATTCGAAAGCGTTGCTGCAGCGATTGGGCCAGTGCCAGATACTGTTCAAGGCGCGCCAGGCTATCTATCAACCACTGCACCTGCGCGGCGGGGTCAAAGCCGTTGTCGGGCTCCAGCTCGGCATAAAACTGTGCCGCCGCAGCAACCGGCATTGGCTTGCCTAAAAGAAGGTCGGCACCAGGTTCCGCTGCCGCCAGCGCATTCATAAACGGTTGGTGAAAAGTCATCAGCCGCTGCGAGCCGGTGAGCGCCATCACTTCGCGAATCAACGCCAGCGACGGCAGTGACTTGGCAACAATGCGAAATGCTTTGCCGGCGGGCAGGTTTTCGATCAGTCGTTCGCAGTTGGCAGCTAGTCGCTGACGATCAATGATGAGTAACGGACGCCCGGCGCCGAGGGACTGCAGTGTGCTCTGCAGATTAGAAAAATAATCATTGTGTGGCGCGCCGCGATCACCCGGCTTTAGCCACCATGCGCCGAGGCCCACTGCAGCAGCGCCGATTAGAAACTGACGGCGCTTCATGCCGCAGGCTCGCCAAGAATATGGCGCAAGTGAGCGTTCAGCAGCTTGCCTTGGGGGTCAAGCTGGCGGCGTAGCGTGCGGAAGGTTTCAAGCCCCGGATGCACGTTGGCAAGGCTGGCGGCATCCATAGTATGTAACTTGCCCCAGTGTGGACGGCCCTCATAACGTTGCATGATCGGCTCCACTGCATTGAACAGGGTGTTGTATTCCTGACGGTGATACTGGTGCACCGATATCGAGGCACCCGGACGGCCTCTGAACATGCCGATCAGGCTATTGTCCGCGGCGGTGTAGCGAAACTCGATGGGAAAAAATACATTCATACGGTCGTTGCGAATTTTTGCGCAAACTTCTTCAAGACATTCCAGGCCTTTATCCAGCGGCACCGTATATTCCATTTCATTAAAAGGCACGCTGCGTTTCTGAGCATAAATGACGTGGGCCGGGCCGCGCCGGATTTCTTCCTCGACAAAGAACGTTACCGCTTTCTGGATTGCCGGAATCAGCCAAGGTGCTTTCATGGACACGTCGCTGGCCAGCTCCAACAATTCGTTGCTGTCCGCCTCTGCCGGAGGGGTGTCCGGCTCATCGGTGGTACGGGTGATTTTGACAATGGCGGTTTCGCCACGGGGGAAAGCAAAGAATTCCAGATTACGAGTTTTGTCGTGCTCCCGTTCCATCAGATCCATGGCATCGCGCAGGCCCATTACCCGGGTTTCATCTTGCAACCGATAGGCGGGTACATTTTTAAAGGTCAGTTCGGTAACGATGCCAAGGGCGCCGAGGGAGGCGCAGGCGGCGCGAAACAGATCGCCATCCGCCTCGCTCAGTTCCAGCACTTCGCCATCCACGGTCATCAGGCGCATGCCGGCGAGCATACCGGACAGGCTTGGCAGTGAGGTGCCGGTGCCATGGGTGGAAGTGGCCACGGCCCCCGCCAGTGACTGCAGGTTGATGTCCGGCTCGTTCATAAAGCTCTGACCGATCTCCCAGTTTTGAGCGCTGGCCATGCCGATGCGGGTGCCGGGGCCGAAGCTGGCGGTAAGGGCATCGGCGTTATGCCGGCGCATGCCGCTCATGCCCTCAAGGGAAATCATGGTGTGGTCGGTGGGCACCAGACCGCTAAATGAATGGCTGCCACCGAACACTCGTACCGTACCGCTGGCTGCCTTCAGGATCTGCCGCAGGGCGTCCTCATCCATGGGGAAGTGCATGGCCTCCGGGCTGGCGACCTGATTGCCGGACCAGTTCTGCCAATGCAAGGCGCTGCCGGCGTTGGCCAGTAGCCGGCCGGGCAGGGCCATGGCGCCGGCGCCCAGCATCATGGCTTTAAGTAGTGCCCGCCGTTGCAGGTTGATGGTCATCATTGGAAAGCCCTCGCATCATTGTGGCACCATGGTACCACAACTATTGTGTCTGGCCAGTTATCTGTGCGGGTCAGCAGCCCTGTGAGTTAACCATGTGGATAGTGCTCGCCAGTCAGCTGCTCTGACAACTGCCACAGGCGCTGGCCTTTTTCTGCATCCTGAGCATAGCGCCGCGCCCGGGCCGGGGCCGGTGCCCCCATGGCTTCGAACCAGCCTCTCGGGCCGTAGTAATGTCCGCCCTCGGCGTTCGCAGAGGTGGCGGCATACAGGGTAGGCCAGGCCCCTTTTTCGGCGCTCTGGGTAAACAGCGGCCAGACCAAGTCTACGACCTTGCCGATCTTTAAAGGGCTTTGCTCGACAATGCCGGGCACGGCCAGGTTGGTGTTGGAAATCCCCGGGTGGCAGGCCAGTGAACGGGTCAATGCTCCCGCTTGCTGCAGCCGTCGATCGAGTTCAATGGCAAACATCAGATTGGCCAGCTTCGATTGGGCGTAGGCCTTCTGCCGACCGTACTCACCCTGCAAGGTCAGATTGTCGAAATGAATCTTGCCGCCCCGATGGGCAATGCTGCTCACCGTGACAATACGCGACCCCGGCACCTTCTCCATCCGCTCAAGCAACTGCAGGGTCAGGGTGAAGTGACCAAAGTGGTTGGTGCCGATCTGTTGTTCAAAGCCGTCCTCGGTGAGGCCTTCTTCAAGCCACATAAGCCCGGCATTGTTGAGCAGCAGATCTATCTTTTCTTGTTGATGACGAATCAGGGTGGCTGCGTCACGCACGCTTTTCTGGCTGGAAAGATCAAGCGGCACAAAGGATAGCGAAGCGTTTGGAATATCCGCACGAATCTCTGCCATTGCCTGGCGAGCCTTCTTTTCATTGCGGCACGCCATCACCACATGGGCGCCACGCTGGGCCAGTTCACGGGTGGCATGAAAGCCGATGCCACTATTGGCGCCGGTGATCACGGCGACACGGCCATCCTGTGGCGGAATCTGATTCGGGGTCCAGCTCATGATTTCTCCTTAATCGAAATGGCAAAGACGAGCAGGGCAGTGTGCCCAAGTTGTGCGGCGGCCGCACGGTACAGGTGCGCCAATTATTATTCTTTCGGTGTCACAAAGGGTGTCACAAAGGGTGTCACCAAACTGCATTCTGGCTGCCATAAATCTGCTGCCGCTTTTTAACCATTCCGACCATGTTCCGTCATAACCGAATCCTAATCTCGCATCACGCCATTGTGGCGCCATTCCAACATTGTGCCTGTTTCGAGGAAACGTCATGACTATTCAGGAAAATATTGATCAGCAGCTGATTGATAGCGGCAGTGAGCCGATGTCCAATCTGTCCTCCAACACCCATATGGCGGATATTATTCAAGCCCGTTTTTCACGCCGCACGGTGCTGCAAGGCACATTGGGTGTGGCCGCCGTGGGCTTTCTCGGCGCAAGCTTAAGCGGCTGCGGTGGTGATTCCAGCTCCGGTGATGCCAGCAAGAACTTGCCGGCGCCGCGAATCAGCTTTAACGCAATCCCGATTTCCCGCGCCGACACCATTACTTTGCCTGCGGGCTATCAGTGGGCGCCACTGATTCCGTGGGGCACGCCGATCCTGGGTAGTTTCCCCGCATTTCGGGATGACGGCATGAACACCGGCGCTGAGCAATTGCAGCAGGTTGGCTCGCATCATGATGGCATGCACTTCTTTCCCATCGATGGTGCCTCCGATCATGGTTTGCTGGTGTTGAACCATGAGTATATTGATTCAAGAGTTTTTCATGCCAACGGCCCCACTGCGGCGCCCCGTCCGCAGGATGAAGTGCTCAAGGAAATGGCTGCCCACGGTGTTTCTGTTGTGGAAGTACGTCGTAGCGCAGCCGGTGGTTCTAACTGGGAGGTGGTTGCTGGCGTTTATAACCGTCGTGTCACCGCGCTGACCGAGATGGAAATGCGTGGCCCGGTTCGTGGCAATGACAAGCTGAAAACAAAGTTCAGCCCCACCGGCGTGCTTGCCCGCGGCACGTTGAATAATTGCTCGCATGGTTACACTCCGTGGGGCACCTACCTGACCTGTGAAGAAAACTGGTCGGGCTACTTCCGTAACTCCACCGACGATTCTGCCAGCCGCCCGCGCGAGCAATTTCGTTATGGCGTGCCCCATTCCGGTCAGACCAGCCGCTACCAGTGGGAAACCGCCACTCCGGCACTGGGCAACAACCTCAGCGCCCGTTTCGATTGCGGCTCAACCGGCGCCTCAGCTGTAGAAGACTTCCGCAATGAAGCCAACACCATGGGCTGGATTGTGGAGATCGACCCGTTTGATCCGTTCTCCACACCGAAAAAGCGCACCACCATGGGCCGCTTTGGTCATGAAGGCATCGTCTTCGCGGCCCCGGTAGTGGGTGAGCCGGTAGTGTTCTATTCCGGTGACGACGCCCGTAACGAGTACATCTACAAGTTTGTCAGCAAAAACGTCTACCAGCAGGGAATGCGTGGCGATGATTTGCTCGACGAAGGTGTTCTGTATGTTGCCAAGTTCAATAGCGATGGTTCGGGTGAGTGGTTGGCGCTGGATCTGGATGACGCCACTTTCGCGGCGGCGGTCACTGCAGCAGATGGCAACGTGGTTAGCGGAATTAACTTCGACGGCTTTGCCAATCAGGGCGACGTGCTGCTGAATACCCGTTTGGCCGCTGATATCGCCGGCGCTACCAAAATGGATCGTCCAGAGTGGGGTGCAGTATGCCCGCGCACCGGCATGGTCTATTTCGCCCTGACTAACAACTCCAGTCGCGCCACCACGGACGAAGCCAATCCGCGCGCCAGCAACACCACTGGCCACATCATCCGCTGGCTGGAAGATGGCAGCTCAGCAGCTACCTCGTTCCAGTGGGATATTTTCATGCTGGCTGGCGGCACCGGTGGTCCGATGGCAGGTGCAGTGTTCCCTGGCGATGCTTCAGAAATTGCCCTGACTGATGACAACGTGGTCGCCAGCCCGGACGGCATCTGGTTTGACGATGCTGGCATGCTTTGGATTCAAACGGATATGTCTGGCAACCAACAGGCAGGCCTGAGCGCCGATGGCGACTTCGGTAACAACCAGATGCTCGCTGCGGAAACCGATACCGGCGTGATCAAGCGCTTCCTGGTGGGGCCGAAGGATTGCGAAGTGACCGGCGTGGTGATGACGCCGGATCGCAAGACCATGTTCGTTAATATCCAGCATCCAGGCGATCGTTCGCAGCCGGGTGAGTTTACCTCTAACTTCCCCGCTAACGACGGTGTCAGTCGGCCCCGTTCTACCACGGTGGTTATTACCCGCACGGACGGCGGTGAGATTGGAGTTTGATGTAATTTGCTTGTGCTGATATGCCCGGCCTTGTGCCGGGCATTTTTTATTGGCCAGGAAGCTGGCCGCGCTGGAATAGGGACAACAGATCCATGCTCACCGCCAGACAAACATGGACAAATACACCGCCCCAGATGGAGCGGCTAAGGCTGGCCAGCACGCACAGAATAAGTCCGAACAACAACGAGCCGGCACATTCCAGAAACGGTTTGGGTAAATGAATGGTGAGATACACCAAACTGGATACGTAAATAGAGCCAATACCCAGGGACGGTTGCAGACCGCGCAACAGAAAGCCGCGATAGAAAAACTCAATGCAGAAAAACTGCATCACATAGATCAGCTCCCACAGCAGCAGGTCAGTCCAGCTACGGCCGGCGAGGTGATAAAAAGGATAGGTGTTTAAAAAGGTGCTGTTGAACGAAGCCAGAATGGCCATGCCGGCCATGATGCCGCCGAAGATTGCGTAGTAACGCCAGTGCAGCAACACGTCATTCAGGCGCAGTCCGTATTCCATAGGCGATTCGCGCAGTAGCAGCTTGATCGCCAGTACCGGCACCAGTACATAACCAATCAGCAACCACATGCCCCACCAGGCATGGCCCGACAGGGTTCCCCAGGGGGACTGGCGCAGCCAGCGAAACCAGGGCGCGACGGATTGGTCGGTAACATTGGCAAACCATTGCAGGCCTTCACCAAGGCTGGTTTGGATGGCAAGGTAGTGATTGATGATCAGCGCTACGGAGGTGACCACCGCCACAATCAGCATGCGCCGGTGATCAACTGCAGCGGGAAGCGGTTGTTGCAGCAGAGTGCGGATGGGGGTCAGTAAGCCTGGTCCAGCGGCCACGGTTCAGTCCTTTGGTGGCGCAAACCTGGCCAGTTGCTCCGGCGTTGCCTCGGTCTGATATTTCGCTTTCCACTGGTCGTAGGGCATGCCGTAGACGATTTCCCGGGCGGCGTTCTGGTCGATAGCCACGCCCTGCTCGTCAGCTGCGGCTACGTACCACTTGGACAAACAGTTGCGGCAGAATCCGGCCAGATTCATCAGTTCAATATTTTGTACGTCCTTGCGGCTGTCCAGATGCTCCAGCAGGCGGCGGAACACGGCGGCTTCGATGGCGGTGGTGTCAGTCATGTCGGCTCCCTGAAAATAAAAACAGATGATACAAACGAAAGGGCCGGCTAAGGCCGGCCCGGATCGTCTTACTTGCGCTTCATCGAGTCAAAGAACTCGGCGTTGGTCTTGGTCTGCTTGAGGCGGTCGATCAAAAATTCGATGGCGCCGATTTCGTCCATGGGATGCAGTACCTTGCGCAGAATCCACATGTTCTTCAGTTCATCTTCGCTGACCAGACGCTCTTCGCGACGGGTACCGGACTTCTTGATGTTGATGGCCGGGAACACGCGCTTCTCGGAAACCTTGCGGTCCAGATGCAGTTCCATGTTGCCGGTGCCTTTGAACTCCTCAAAGATCACTTCGTCCATCTTCGAACCGGTTTCTACCAGCGCGGTGGCAAGAATGGTCAGCGAACCGCCTTCCTCGATATTCCGCGCGGCACCGAAGAAGCGCTTCGGTTTTTCCAGCGCATGGGCATCCACACCACCGGTCAGTACCTTGCCGGAGCTTGGCTGCACGGTATTGTAGGCGCGGGCCAGACGGGTCACGGAATCAAGCAGAATGATCACATCCTTCTTATGTTCTACCAGACGCTTGGCTTTCTCGATCACCATCTCGGCCACCTGAACGTGGCGGGCTGGTGGCTCGTCAAAAGTTGAAGCAACCACTTCGCCACGCACGGTGCGCGACATTTCGGTGACTTCTTCCGGGCGCTCGTCGATCAGCAGCACGATCATGTGTGCTTCCGGATTGTTGCGAGCGATGGAATGGGCGATCTGCTGCAGCAGCATGGTCTTACCGGCTTTCGGCGGTGCTACTATCAGGCCGCGCTGGCCTTTGCCGATGGGGGCAACCAGATCAATGATTCTGGAGGTGATGTCTTCGGTGGAGCCGTTGCCCAGTTCCATCACCATGCGCTCGGTGGGGAACAGCGGCGTCAGGTTCTCGAACAGGATCTTGTTCTTGGCGTTCTCAGGGCGGTCAAAGTTGATTTCATCAACCTTGAGCATGGCAAAGTAACGTTCGCCTTCTTTAGGGGGGCGAATTTTGCCGGCAATGGTGTCACCAGTGCGCAGATTGAAACGGCGAATCTGGCTGGGGGAAACGTAGATGTCGTCAGGGCCGGCTAGATATGAGCCTTCGGCGCTGCGCAGGAAACCAAACCCGTCCTGCAGAATTTCAAGCACCCCGTCTCCGGAGATATCGTCACCGTTTTTGGCAACTTTCTTCAGGATGGAAAAAATCACATCCTGTTTACGGGTGCGAGCCATGTTATCGAGGCCCGCCTGCTTGGCGATTTCGATCAGTTCGCTGATCGGCTTTTTCTTAAGTTCAGACAGATTCATGGGTGTATGGTCAGGTTCCGGAAATTATCGGGGCTTGCACCGGGGAGGTGCAGGATCAGGGTTTTCGCAAGGGAAAACGGGTTCGGCGAGGGGCCGAAAATCTAAGGGAGCGTCTAACGCCTGACGGAATCTAACAGCCTGCACCGGGGCTGTCTAGCCCCGGGTGGCCATTATGTGATCAATGGAAGGGTAGCCCGGCCTGGCCGGGCGCCGCCTGCCAATCTCAGAGGGTGCTATCGAGGAACGCGGTCAGTTGGGATTTGGATAGCGCGCCAACCTTGGTGGCCTCCACACTGCCGCCCTTGAACACCGCCAGAGTAGGGATGCCACGTACGCCGAACTTGCGTGGGGTATCCGGGTTCTCGTCGATGTTGATCTTGGCCACAGTCAGCTTGCCCTCGTACTCTTTCGACAGCTCGTCGAGGATCGGGGCGATCATTTTGCAGGGGCCGCACCAGGGCGCCCAGTAGTCGACCAGCACCGGACCTTCGGCTTTCAGTACGTCCTGCTCGAAGCTGGCATCGGTGACATGGATGATATCGCCGCTCATGATTCTCTCCTGAAGAAGTATTTATACAGTCGGGCATCATACCAGCACCGGGCCCAGCTGTTTCAAGGAATCGTGACGATGGCGGCGATAGAGATTCTCTGTCGATGTCACGATGATCCATCCCATCGCCATGCGGAGGGCGTACAATCGGCGTGAATAAAGGAGGACTCTGCCTTGCCTGATGAACAGACCCAGCTCGCTGCCATAGATCTTGGCTCCAATAGCTTCCATATGGTGGTGGCCGTACTTGCCCAGAACGAGATTCGTTTACAAGAAGGCCTGTCTGAGAAGGTCCAGCTGGGTGCGGGATTGGATAGTGATAACCGTCTCACCGAAGAAGCCCAACAGCGCGCACTGGATTGTCTGGGTCGCTTTGCCCAGCGCATCCGTGGCATTCCGCTGGGCTCGGTGCGGGTGGTGGGCACCAATACCTTGCGGGTGGCGCGCAATGCCCGCCAGTTTATTGCCCGGGCGGAAAAGCTGCTCGGCCATGACATCGAGATTGTCGCCGGACGAGAAGAAGCACGCCTGATCTATCTTGGCGTCTCCCATACCCTGCCGGACAATGGTGGCAGTCGCCGGCTGGTGGTGGATATCGGCGGCGGTAGCACCGAGCTGATTATTGGTGAACGCTTCGAATCCGTGGGCACTGAATCCCTGCATATGGGCTGTGTCAGTTTCAGCCAACGCTACTTTAATAATGGTGAGATCACCGAGAAGCCTTTTAACAAGGCCATCACTGCGGCTCGCCGGGAAGTGCTGTCCATTGAGGCGGCATACCGCAATCTGGGCTGGCAGCAGGCGGTTGGCGCCTCAGGCACCATCAAGGCCATTGCTCAGGTATGTCAGGACAATGGCTGGAGTGATGGCGCCGTCACCCTTGAGGGCTTGCAGAAAATTCGCAAACGCTTATTGCGCAGTGGTCATATCAACAACCTGGATCTGAAAGGGCTGCGCGAGGATCGTGCGGCAATTTTTCCTGCCGGCGTTGCCATTCTGACGGGTATTTTCGAGCAACTTGGTCTGGACAGGATGGACTTCTCCAGCGGCGCGCTGCGCGAAGGCGTGCTCTATGATCTGGTCGGCCGGTTCAGTCACGAGGACGTGCGCGAGCGCAGCATTCAGGCAATGATGAAACGTCACCGCGTGGACGAGGCCCAGGCGCAGCGGGTACACAACACCGCCATGACGTTGCATGGCCAGGCCTGTAAAGGCTGGAAGCTGGACGGTGACACCCTGATCGACACATTACGCTGGGCGGCGTTGCTGCATGAAGTTGGCTTTGCCGTATCCCATGCCCAGTTTCACAAGCACGGCGCTTATCTGGTATCGAACAGTGACCTGTCCGGGTTCTCCCGCCAGGAGCAGGATCTGGTGGCATTGCTGATTCGCGCCCATCGGCGCAAGGTGCCGCTGGCTGCATTTTCTGAACGCCAGCTGGAAGAACAGACGCCGCTATTGCGTCTGGCGCTGCTGTTGCGTATTGCCGCGCTGCTACACCACGGCCGTTATGACACCGCGTTGCCAGATATCCGCCTGCGTGCCGGTGAAGACACGCTGGCCCTGACATTCCCTACGGACTGGCTGAAAGACCATCCGTTAACGCTGGCGGATTTCGAGCAGGAGCAGGAATTTTTCCGCGTCGCTGGCTACACGCTAACCGTGAAGTAAGGCGCGCTTAGCCGCAGATTTTTTCCAGCAGAGCCTGCTGCGCCACCATGGGCTCTTGCGGATTAATTTCCACGCGCTGATAGCTGCCGTCGGCATCCAGTGCCCAGGCTCTGGAGTTGTCCTGCAGATAGAGCATCAGGCCGTCATCAATAACCCGCTTCTTTAATACCGGATCAAGAATCGGGAAGCAGGTTTCAATGCGGTTAAACAGGTTGCGCTCCATCCAGTCGGCACTGGAGCAATAAATCAGCTCCTCGCCTTCGTGGTGGAAATGATAAACCCGAGTGTGTTCGAGGAAGCGGCCAATAATAGAGCGCACCCGAATGTTGTCACTGAGTCCGGGAATGCCCGGACGCAGGCAGCAAATGCCGCGAATAATCAGATCAATTTGCACGCCTGCCTGACTGGCCTGATACAGCGCCTGAATGATCTGTTGCTCGGTCAATGCGTTGAACTTGGCAATAATGCGCGCCGGCTTGCCCGCCAGGGCCTGCTCGGTTTCAAACTCGATCAGTTCAAGAATGGACTTGTGCAGGGTGAAAGGCGAATGCTTCAGCTGCTTCAACCGCGCGGGCTTGCCCATGCCTGTTAGCTCAAGAAAAATCTTGTGCACGTCCTGACACAGATCTTCATCCGCGGTCAGCAAACCATAGTCCGTATAAATCTTGGCTGTCTTGGCATGGTAGTTCCCTGTGCCAAGGTGGGCGTAGCGTTTAATGCCGTCCGCTTCGCGCCGCACCACGAGCATCATCTTGGCGTGGGTTTTGTAGCCCACCACACCATAGACAACGATGGCACCGGCTTCCTGCAAACGTCGCGCGCCTTCGATATTACTTTCTTCATCGAAGCGGGCGCGCAGCTCAACCACTGCGGTAACCTCTTTGCCGTTTCTTGCCGCGGTTTCCAGGTGGTCAAGAATTTCCGAGTTAGTGCCGGTGCGGTAAATGGTTTGTTTGATGGCCAGCACTTTAGGGTCCCGTGCCGCTTCGGCAAGAAAGCTGATTACCGGGTTAAACGAATCGAACGGATGGTGTAGCAGGATATCGCCCTGCTTCATGGCATCGAACAGGCTGTCGTTATTACGGATAATAGCCGGTGTGCGCGGGCTAAAGGGCGGGTAATGCAGGCGCGGCTTTTTTACGTCGGTAAACATGCGAGCCAGATTTACCGGGCCGTTGACCTCGTAAAGATCCTGATCCCGCAACTCGAATTGCTTGAGCAAATAATCAATCAGTTGGCGCGGGCAGTTATCGGCCACTTCAAGGCGTACTTCATCGCCGTAGCGGCGCGACAGCAGCTCACCTTTAAGGGCGCTGGCCAGATCGTCCACATCTTTGGAAACCTGCAAGTCGGCGTTACGGGTTACCCGGAACTGGTAGCAGCCGGTGGCCTTCATGCCCGGGAAAAGATCACTGACATGGGCGTGAATCATTGACGACAGAAAAACAAAATTGTCGTTGCCGTCCTGGCAGATATCATCCGGCATGCGAATCAGTCGTGGCAGCGAGCGCGGCGCCGGCACAATGGCCAGGCCGCTTTGTCGGCCAAAGCCATCCTTGCCTTCCAGCGGAACAATAAAATTCAGGCTTTTGTTCACCAGGCGTGGGAAGGGGTGGGCCGGGTCCAAAGCGATGGGCGTTAGTACCGGATAAATCTGATCGCGGAAATAGCGCTTTACCCAGTCGGCCTGCTCCGCCGTCCAGAATTCGCGCCGCAGGAAGTTCACTCCTTCCTCGGCCAGCGCGGGCAGCAGCACATCGTTAAGCAAATGATACTGACGGTTGACCGCCTCATGGGCGATGTCACCGATCTGTTTAAGAATTTCGCCGGGCAGCATGCCATCCGGGCCCGGTGTGCCGGCGCCGGTTTCCAACTGGTTTTGCAGGGCGGCCACGCGGATCTCGAAAAACTCGTCCATGTTGCTGGAGAAAATCAGCAGGAAATTAAGCCGCTCCATCAACGGGTGGCGCTCATCGCTGGCCTGCTCAAGCACGCGCAGGTTGAACTGCAGCAGGCTCAGCTCCCGGTTAATGTAGTAATCCGGCTTGCCTAGATCCATTGTCGGCTGTCCAGCCGCCATGTCATTCATGCGATCCACCCAGTCTGTTTAGTAGCAGCTTGCGCCGCAAAATCTTTCTGCAACATTTCTATGTCAGCAGGGTGTCAGCAAGATGACAGCACTGCGATTTAATTGCTCAGCCCTTTAACAACTCCGCCGCCCTTGGCGCAAAATAGGTCAGGATGCCGTCGGCGCCTGCCCGTTTGATGCAAGTCAGCGACTCCAGAATTACCTTGTCCGCATCCAGCCAGCCGTTCTGGAAGGCGGCCATATGCATGGCGTACTCACCACTGACCTGATAAACGAAGGTTGGTGCCCGGAAGGTGTCTTTAACCGCCCGGACAATATCCAGATAGGGCATGCCCGGCTTGACCATAATCATGTCAGCGCCTTCCTGCAGGTCCAGGGCGACCTCATGCAGGGCCTCATCGGCGTTGGCCGGGTCCATCTGATAGGTTTTCTTGTCAGCCTTGCCCAGGTTGCCCGCCGAGCCCACCGCATCGCGGAACGGGCCGTAATAGGCGGAAGCATACTTGGCCGAATAGGCGAGGATGCGGGTATGCACATAGCTGGCCTGTTCCAGTGCTGAGCGAATCGCACCAATGCGGCCGTCCATCATATCGCTGGGGGCCACCACATCGGCGCCGGCCTCGGCGTGGCTCAGGGCCTGCTTCACCAGCGCCTCAATGGTGATGTCGTTCATCACATAGCCGTCGCCGTCGATAATGCCGTCCTGACCGTGGCTGGTGAATGGGTCCAGGGCCACGTCAGTAATCACCCCCATATCCGGCACCGCCTCCTTGATGGCACGCACGGCGCGCTGGGCCAGACCGTTGGGATTCCAGGCCTCGGCCGCGTCCAGACTCTTGGCTTGCTGTGGTGTCACCGGGAACAGGGCCACCGCCGGGATGTCCAGCTGACGCAGCCGCTGCACCTCAGCCACCAGCAGATCAATGCTCAGTCGCTCAACCCCGGGCATGGAGGCAATGCTCTCGCGCTGATTGCTACCCTCAATAACGAACATCGGGCAGATCAGATCCGCCGCGGTCAGCACGGTCTGTTGCATCAGGCGACGGGAAAAGTCATCGCGGCGCATCCGCCGCAGGCGAGTGGCGGGCCAGGGACCACGGGGCAGAACAGGCTGTGACACAGAACTCTCCAGTCGTGGATGAGGGTTATTCTATTATTGCTAACCGGGGTAGTGTAACGCTCCGGGAGACGAATCACAGGAGGCGGTTGTGGGTAAAAAGATGGTTTTGGTGGCGATTATCGTGGCCGCGGTGCTGGCCTGGTTCGGTTTAGGGCTGGATCAGCATCTGACCTTCGAGGCGATTCGCGACCGCCAGGACGACCTGCAACGTTACTACCAGACCGAGCCATTCCAGCTTCTCGGCCTGTATTTTGTGGCCTATATCATCATGGCGGCGCTGTCCCTGCCGGGGGCGGCCCTGCTGACCCTGCTTGGCGGTGCTGTTTTTGGCCTGTTCGCCGGCACCCTGGTGGTGTCTTTTGCCAGCACCATTGGTGCCACCCTGGCCATGCTGCTGTCGCGCACCCTGTTCCATGACACCGTGGCAAAACGCTTTAAGGGCTCCCTCGACAAGATTAACGCCGGCATCGAACGGGACGGTGCCTTCTATCTGTTCGCCCTGCGACTGGTGCCGGTGTTTCCGTTCTTCGTTATCAACCTTGCCATGGGCCTTACCAAGATCAAGGCGCGGCGTTTCTATTGGGTCAGCCAGCTCGGCATGCTGCCGGGCACTTTGGTGTTTGTGAATGCTGGCACCCAGCTGGCGCAACTGGAGTCCACCGCCGGCATCCTGTCGCCGAGCTTGATCGGTGCCTTCGCCCTGCTGGCGCTGTTTCCATGGATCGCGCGCAAATTGTTGGAGCGCATCCGTAGCCGCCACGTTTATCGTGGCTGGAAAAAGCCCAAGCACTTTGATCGCAACCTGATTGTTATTGGTGGTGGCGCCGCCGGTCTGGTGACCAGCTATATCGCTGCCGCCGTAAAAGCCAACGTCAGCCTGATCGAAGACAACAAGATGGGCGGCGACTGCCTGAACACCGGCTGCGTGCCCAGCAAGGCGCTGATTCGTTCCGCCCACACCGCCCACCAGATTCGCAACGCGGAGCAGTTCGGCTTGCAGGCCTGCGCACCGACGGTGGACTTCCCCGCCGTGATGAAACGCATCCAGCGGGTCATCGGCGATATCGAGCCCCACGACTCGGTGGATCGTTACAGTGCCTTAGGGGTGGATTGCATCAAAGGCCGCGCCACCCTGACCACGCCATGGAGTGTGCAAGTGGGGGGCCGCCCGCTAACCGCGAGGCATATCGTTATTGCCACCGGCGGCCGCCCGAAAGTGCCGCTCATTCCCGGACTCTCCCATGCCGGCTATCTCACTTCAGAAAACCTTTGGCAGCTGGAAACCCAGCCGCAACATTTGCTGGTGCTGGGCGGCGGGCCAATCGGTTGCGAGCTGGCGCAAGCGTTCCGGCGTTTGGGCAGTGAAGTCACCATTATTGAATTTATGGATCGTTTGCTGCCGCGCGACGACGAAGATGTGGGCGCTGCGGTGCAGGCCCGTTTCGAGCAGGAAGGCATTCGCGTGATCACCGGCCACCGGGCCGTGGGCGTGGTGCTGGAAGGTAGCCAGCGCACCATTGAATGCGCCCCGGCGGGCAAAGAGGGCAGCAGCACCAAAGTCACCGGCGATACTATTTTGGTGGCGGTGGGGCGCGAAGCGAATACGGAAGAAATGGGTTTGGATGTGCTCGGCATTCCGCTGCGCCGCGACGGCACCATCGAAACCAACGAGTATTTACAAACCCGACTGCCCAACATCTACGCCTGCGGCGATGTCACTGGGCCATATCAGTTCACCCATGTGGCTGGCCATCAGGCCTGGTATGCGGCGGTCAACGCGCTGTTCGGTTTTCTGTGGAAGTTTCAGGTGGATTACTCGGTGATTCCGTTTGTGGTGTTCAGTGACCCACAAGTGGCGCGCGTTGGCTTGAATGAACAGGAAGCCAAACAGCAGGGCGTTAACTACGAAATCACCCGCTACGGCATCGACGATCTGGATCGCGCCATTGCGGAAGATGAAGCCTACGGCTATATCAAGGTGCTCACCGTGCCGGGCAAGGACAGGATTCTTGGCGTCACCATTGTCGGCGCCCACGCCGGCGAAATGATTGCCGAATACGTGTTGGCCATGCGCCACGGCCTCGGCCTTAACAAGGTGCTTGGCACCATCCATGCATATCCCACCTTTATGGAAGCCAACAAGTACGTGGCCGGAGAGTGGAAGCGAGCCCATGCGCCGCAGGGCTTGTTGGAGTGGGTGCGCAAGTTTCATCAGTGGCGGCTTCGCTAGAGTCGACCATTTCCATAGCAAAGCGCTTTGCACAATTTCAGATTAAGGAACGTTGTCAGCATGAGTAGCAAACAAGGCGGTAAAAACTGGGGCAAGCGGTTGATGCTTGCCGGATTGATCGTGCCGGCACTGTTAGCCCTGGCGTTGCTGTTCCTGCAACACGCCGAGAGCAAGCGCGTTGCCGAACAGAAGTACAACCTGTTGCTCGCCGCAGCGGACCTGCCTTATCAGGTCTATGAGTCTTCCATGCTGGCGGACCTGCCCGCGCCCGTGGCCCGTTACTTTCGTTACGCGCTAACCGATGGTCAGCCATTGATTGGCGCAGTGGATCTTAGCCAAAGCGGAATCCTGAGAACCTCCGTCAGCAGCCCGGACTGGACGGCATTCACCGCCAAACAACGGGTGGTGCCAGTGGCCCCCGGCTTTGTCTGGAATGCCCGCGTGGCGGTGCGCCCCGGCTTTTATGTCTCCGTGCTGGATAGCTACAACATGGGTGTCGGTGTTGGCCGCGTTAGCCTGTATGGCGCGATCAGCGTAGTGCAGGCAGAAAATATCGCCGAGCTGAACTCCGGTGCCTTATATCGCTATTTGGCAGAGGCGCCATGGTATCCCACCGCGCTGTTGCCCCAGGCCGGCGTGCAATGGACGGCGGTGGATGACGACACCGCCATCGCCTCGCTCACCGACAATGGCAACACCGCATCGGTTGAGTTCAAATTCAACGAAACCGGCCAGATAACCGGCATGTACACGGAAGGCCGCTTTGGCCAATTCGACGGCGGCTATCGCAAAACCCCCTGGCAGGGCGAGTTCCGCAACTACGAGTTGGTTGAGGGCATGCAGGTGCCGCACTATGGCGAAGTGGGCTGGGTGGTCGATGGCCAGCTTGAGCTTGTCTGGAAGGGCGAGGTGGAAAACTTCCGCTATGGCTTTTTGACCAGAGAGGATGCTGGTTCGAGCCAATGATCTTCCGCCAGACCGAACTGCCATATTCCATTCAGGGAGTTAGCGCGTGAGTTGGTTGTTGACCAAGTACTTTATTACCGCTGCGGTGGTGGTGGCCGTATCCGAAGTGGCAAAGCGCAGTGACAAGCTCGGCGCCCTGATCGCTGCGTTACCACTGGTCACCGTGCTGGTATTGATCTGGCTGTATGTGGAACAGCAACCGCAGGAAAAGATCGCCAACCACGCCTGGTACACCTTCTGGTATGTACTGCCGACCTTGCCGATGTTTTTGGTGTTTCCGGTGTTGTTGCCGAGGATCGGATTCTGGCCGACATTGCTCGCTTGCGTGGTGATGACGGTGGTGTTGTTTGCAGGGTTTGGGGTGGTGATGCGGCGGTTTGGGGTTGAGTTGCTTTGATCTTGGGCTGAGCCGTCGGCGGGCGGCAGAGCGAGGAAGCTACGGTTAATGAAATGGCTATGTTTCTGAGAGAGCTTCTCGCCAGAGTTCGAGTGCGGCATCGCCGCCACAATTCCTGACTTCCTCAAGGATACGGGATTCGAAATCAGGATGTAGCACCAGAGGATACAGGCGATACCAAGACGGATAGCGCTTGAGAAGATTTAACGCGTCTGGCCACGATGATGCCGAATTAGGGCTCGAAATTTGGCTGATATCACGGCTGGCATCATCCTCCGCCTCATCATCAGAGCAGTCATATGTGTTGATTGAGAATCGCTCAAAATCGTTATTTCGGCGAACGCCATAAAGCGTGATTGACCCTCCCTCGGCTCCGATCTTGAGAATTATCTCTGGCATATTAGCGCCCCAAAAATGGGGCCCAGGTTCTGGCGCCCATGCTTTGAATGGCTAACGGCCATCAGTCTTCCTAAAAGCCGGCTCATCTTTAGTGGCAACCATAATTAATGGATCTTTACCTATCACTGAATCAATCTCGTTGACCTTGCGATATATATCTCTTAGCCAAGATGCGCATATACCTAATGAACATGAACCTTCTACAGACAATTTGAATGACTCAACGTCGTCAGCTAACTCTTTTTCTAGATATGGAGCTCCTGACCCTACGTAGTTCATTGTCATAGTATTTGACGCCCTATATAGACGATTCTGTGTTTCTACGGGACTAAACAGATATTTATATGAGTAGAAACCTTTTAGGTCTTCATCAAAAAACGAGGCAATCCCTTCATTTTTATGGAACTGACTTAGATCTAGCAGGCTCTTCCGATCATATATAGACAAGTAGTGATCCATATGTCGTCGAATTCGTGCTATGTATGCATCGATATTTGTAGCGAATTCTAGCTCTGGCAAATATTGATGCTCTTGCGTAAGCCCGGCTATCGCTACGGCTAGCGATGCGGAACGATTCACCGCAATCTTATTAATCTCCGCTACAACTCCTTCTGGTCCAATTGCAGTTCTATCAGCTGCAAGAATGGTCATATTCTTATGCAATATATTTACGATTAAGGTCACTATGGCTCTCGCTGTTAACGTCGCCTACAAGTGCGTGCTTTTTGCGCGTCCCTACCCGCTTTTCAGGGGCGGGACTTGATACGTTTGTTATAATTTCGGGCAATTAGTACTTAGTTCTTTCAAAAACTCATCATTTGTCACTAATTTTTCGACGGAATTCCTAGATGCTTTAGCTAGCATTCTATTGACTTTATGGATTTCAAAAATACCACTCTCATGATGCCCCCTTATACGCTTAATAAACTTAATTTGACCCGAGCTCGATAGTATAAAGGTTAAGTCAACGGTTGTATCTCCATCCCACGAGTCCCAAGCAACCAAGTGAATAGTCGCGCCTAGCTCACATGAGGTTTTTGATGTGGGTATTATTACTTCAGCAAGTGCACTTCTTACCTCTGCCTGAATAATTTTTCCGACAGGCTCTTCAAAAACAAAACCAAGTGAACTGCCATCTGATTTGCACAGTAAACATCCAAACTGGGAGATCGTATTCTGGCTAATTCTGACATTAGGCTCGTACTTGAAGTCAGACACAAAAATGCTTGGAATATTTTCCTTTGTTGCAATAGGAGCAAGTTTATTGGCTGTTGATAGATCATATGATTGTGGTTTAACAGCGCAGCCAGACAACACCAACAATGCCATCGGCACAAATAACTTCTTCACTTATCAAATCTCCATATTATTGAGAAAATATAACGCGCGTGCTTACGCGCCTATGGCGTGCACTGCTCTGTTAACTTTCCTCTTTGCCACTATCAATTTTCGCTTGCTTTTCGTTTATGTCATTAAAAAGAGCGGCCAAGTCAGATATCCTAGCTTTATCTTTCGTGTGGAATAGCGGATTTTTCTCGATATTCATCAATTCTTTTAGACGGTTCTCGTCTGGCGGAGTCCTAGTTGGCATCCTTCTTCTTACTTCAAGTGTTCTCACCCTCTTATCCATAGATCTCACTGTTTCCAGCACCTCTTGCAGCAGGCTTTGATCACTTCTTTGCTCAACTATTTCCTCCGTCACAGTCTCCGTAATAATCTGGTTGTATTCAGACTCAAACTGTGGCCAGTATGTTTCGAACACTCTATTCAGGACCTTGTCATCCAGAATTCTATCCTCGAGAAAAGAGTTTATTGTGCTAACCAATGAATACATTTGTTCTTTGGTTGGCATGGTGTGATTAAACTGAGCCAATGGGTTAGATATATCTGAAGGGTATAGATCGACTAAAAAAGTGCACACCCTGGAGCTGGACAATCCCTTTGCCAAAGCCCCTGACTCGAATAATATCCAAGGCTTGTTCTTGTTCTCTTGGGTAAGGCATACGATACCAATCTTTGTGTCAGCAAGCTGATCCGCAATTTCTGAGAACCACAGGGCTCCGCGATCAATATCCTTGCTAGACATCCACGGCCGGGCTCCCTGCAGTACACACTGGATCCACTCATCCAGCAAATCCGCCACTCTTCGGCTTCTTTCGCCGGACCAACTTATAAATACCTTCATACTCCCTCCCCAAGTTAACGCCGCGCTCACCGGCGTGTCTGGCGCAGCGCCTTGTTAGAAACCACTACTTCCGTCTCTTCATCAGTGCTTTCTTTATCCTTAATGGCTTCCGCAATTTTCTTAACAGCAGTGGACCGATAATAATTCAACTCTCCCTGTTTCTTAAACTCACCCTTTTGGCTTATCAATATCTTTCTCATGCGGCAATGCCTCCATTTGTTCGATATTGCTTTATTGAGTCAAGGTATAGCTCCAACTCCACACGATCTGCTATTTCATCGAGTATTTTCTCGCAAGCGCGACATTCTTCCTCGTCATAAGGAAGGCATAGATTCTGGCCAAACACAGCGACAGTGAATATATATACGTACTCTAGTTTTCCAACGGTAATTCTAACCGGCTTGCAGAATATGGACCCCACTCCAGTCTTCTCCGATCTTTCTGATGAAAAGAAAACCTCTTCCTTAATGCCCTTTCGTATATCAGGGATAAAGATGCTGTCTCCGCTTTCAAAGCAGTACGCAGCTGTTGATTTTCCGGACATCAGGACTTTTGCTTTTGTATGTTGCTTTTGGGCGTCACACTTCAGTTCATACCACCATTTATCCTGTTGCGGACAGCCTTGAATTATTGTGATCCCAATATTCTTTGGATCGATTCCAAAACCGTTGACCAAGAACGTTTTCGTTCCATCAACGACATGCTCCAACTGGTCCTTGGGTTGCGTAATCGCTTTAAATGTGTCTCCGGTAGGCGTTAGATGCTTTGCCTTGTTGAAAAATCGATCCCGTTTCTTTTTTACTAGTGTATTAAAAAATAGAATCATTGATTCCATTAGCTTGGAATATTGCTTCTCCACCTCACCCCGGGCGGCTTCAGATATGGCTTTAAAAAATAAAATCAATATGGTGAGCGTGGCCAATATCGTAAATATTAGCTCATGAACATCACGGTTGTTTTTAATCCAGCCCCACTCATCTCCCCAGATATCAAGCGTTCCGTAATAAAGACCAATCAACGGGGGAACGAAAACACCCATTGCCGGATGCCCGATAAACTTCACGGCCCTGTTATTGACGAAGATCTGAAACAGTAGCTTCTTCAAATCCCATTCCTTAGTCTGGATCATAATTTCTAACGCCCACATAAAGGGCCGGCTGGAGCGCAGCGTAAGGAGGTCCAGCGGAACGGAGTGGAGCGAATTTTGATGTGCTTGTTATGTTTCATTTTACACGCCGAACTTTGGCTGAAGTTCCGGCTACCTGCATGATGTGGCCGCCGCCAGGGTTGTAAATAAGAACCTCTGGGCGGTGAGAATATTTGTACTTATATTTATAGTGTGACTGCTGCCACACTTGCCCATTAGTAAGCTCATAGGAGGTTTCTCCCTCCCAGCCTTTGAACTCTCCGTTAATTATACTTTTAATTACGCCATCTATTTGACGGACGGGCACAATTTCATTTTGCCCATCTACTTGGATATAAAGTCTTCCGTTACCTCTTAGGATATTTGCTTGCGGACAATAAGCGTAGTGATACCAGTAATTATATTCATCCTGAACCCAACACGTTCCATCCATTAATTGGAATAAAACTTCATCATCAAAGCCTTCAAACTCTCCATCGATTTGGGATGAGTGTATTACTTCATATCCTTGCATGATCTCTCCTTAGGAAACATAACAGTTATTAGACAGCATGCTGTGTTGCCAGAAAAAAGCAGCATACTGTCTAACTCGGCCCTGATCTGGTTGTTGGCTGACATCATTCAACAAAATCAACGCCCCGCATGTAAGCCATTTCCTGCACGACCGGAAAACATAGCAGGGGCTGCTATCTAATTATTCACACTGTACATACAGCCACTACAGTAACGAGTGCTGTGCTAAGGAGGGGAAGAAGAGATACGTCGTACTGATACAGCGTCCCGATTGGTCTTTCCCTCAACCTGTGCTCAACTCTGTCCCTGAACCTTTTCTTATCAGGAGCCGCCATGACCCCGCTTATCGAAACGCCAGCCCCAATCCTGCTTCCCGTGATGGCCCTAGTGGGCTGGTCGCTGGTGATGTGGCTGTGGATGTACGTTACCCGGCTGCCGGCCATGAGAAAAGCGAAAATGAAACCGGATCCGAATGCGCCCCGTGGTGAGCAGATGAGTCAGTTGCCGGCCTCGGTGCGCTGGAAGGCGGATAACTACAATCATTTGATGGAGCAGCCCACTATTTTTTATGCGGCAGCACTGGCGTTGGCGGTGATGGGGCAGGGCGATGGAATCAATTTGATATTAGCGTGGTCCTATGTGGGGCTGCGTGTGGTACATAGTTTGTTGCAGTCACTGGTGAATATTATTGAGCTGCGCTTTGCCCTGTTTGCGCTATCGACCTTGCCGTTGATCGCCATGGCATGGAATGGCTTGGCCGCAATGCTGTAAGGAGCTGACTGTGAAAACCCGTATCACTGCCCGCGAACTGTTCGCCATCGACTTGCCTATCCTGCAGTCGCCCATGGCCGGCGCCCAGGACGCGGCGTTAACGCTGGCAGTGTCCGAGGCGGGCGGGCTGGGCGGTTTGCCCTGTGCCATGTTGTCGGCGGAGGTATTGCAGAAGCAGTTGGCCTGGCTAACGGCGCGCACTAGCAAACCCTACAACCTGAATTTCTTCTGCCACACGCCGCCCACGGTGAACGAGCAGAAGGAGGTGGCTTGGCGGGCGTCACTGGCGGCCTATTTCCGTGAGTTCAATATTGATCCGCTGCAGATTCCGCCGGGGCCGCAGCGCCAGCCGTTCAACCACGAGGTGGCGGATCTGGTGGAGCCGTTCCAGCCGCCGGTGGTGAGTTTTCATTTCGGTTTGCCGGAGGCGGATCTGCTTGACCGGGTTAACGGTTGGGGGGCGCTGGTCATGGCGTCGGCGACCACGGTGGAGGAGGCCTGTTGGCTGGAGGCCAATGGTGCCGATGTGATCATCGCTCAGGGAGTGGAAGCGGGCGGTCATCGGGGCATGTTTCTGGATACGGATATCAACACCCAGGTGGGTACGTTCGCCTTGCTGCCGCAGATTGTGCGCGCGGTGCAGTTGCCGGTAGTGGCTGCCGGTGGCATTGCTGATGGAGCGGGCATTGCGGCGGCGTTGCAGTTGGGCGCGGTGGCGGCGCAACTGGGTACTGCATTCCTGTTGTGCAATGAGTCGCGTATTTCTTCGCTGCATCAGGATGCGTTGCAGCAACCTACCGCGCAGATCACCGCGCTGACCAATCTGTTCAGTGGCCGTCCCGCTCGGGGCATCGTTAACCGGCTGATGCGCGAGCAGGGGCCTATGAGTCGGCGGGTGCCACAGTTTCCTCTGGCGGGCACGGCGATTACGGCGCTGCGTAAGGCGGCGGAGCAGCAGGGCAGCAGCGATTTCTCGCCACTGTGGGCGGGGCAGAATGTCACTGGTTGCAAGAAGGTGGCTGCTGCGGAGCTGCTGCGAGAGTTGGCGCAGCAGCTATCCGGGCAGCAGCAATAAAGCCACGGCGTCAGTTAACGGGCCACCATGCCGCCGTCCACCGCCAATGCCTGACCGGTAATAAAGCCGGCCTGTGGCGAGGTGATCCAGACGATGGTGTCGGCGACTTCTTTCACTGTGCCCATGCGGTTCATCGGGTGCAGTGCATCAAATGCCTTTTCGGTTTCCGGGTCCTGATGGGTAATGCGGTCAATCATTTCCGTTTTGATGGCGCCGGGGCAGATGGCATTTATCCGGACACCACTGGTGGCATATTCCAGCGCGGCGGTTTTAGTCAGCTGAACCACGCCGCCCTTCGAGGCGCAGTAAGCGGGCAGGCCGGCAAAGCCGATCAGCCCGGCCACGGATGCCAGATTGACGATGGCGCCGCTGCCCTGCTTCTGCATGATCTTCAATTGTTCCTGCATGCATACGAACAGGCCGCGCAGGTTAATGCCGATGACCCGGTCAAAATTTTCCAGCGATGATTCGGCGGTGGGCGCCTGCTCGCCTTCGATGCCTGCGTTATTACAGGCCACATCCAGGCGTCCAAACAGCTCCATGATTTCCTCATGCATGGCGCGGATCTGCTGCGGGTCGCTGACATCACAGGCAATAAAGATCGCATCACCGCCAGTGCCGCGCAGTTCAGCGGCAGCAGCTTCGCCACGCTTGGTATCACGGTCTGATACCACCACCCGACACCCGGCCTTGCTATAGGCGGCCGCGGCGGCATAGCCAATGCCAGTGGCGGCTCCGGTGACCAGTGCAACGGTGTCCTTGGTAAACATGGCGATCTCCTTGCGTCGTGTTTCGGGATAGCCATACTGGCAGCATTGTTCAAACCATGAGTTGATCTGGCGCAATGTCCCGTTGGCGACCTCCCAGCACCCCGGCTTCCAAATACATCACCCCGCAAGGTTATCGGGCGATGAATGAAGAGCTGCAGCACCTGTGGAAGGTGAAACGCCCGGAGGTGACCCGCTCCGTGCAGGAGGCCGCTGCCCAAGGCGATCGTTCGGAGAATGCGGAGTACATATATGGCAAAAAGATGCTGCGCGAGATCGATAGCCGTATCCGTTTTCTCAGCAAGCGTCTGGACGACATGAATGTGGTGGACCGGCCGCCGGCGGATCAAAGCCGGGTGTTTTTCGGTGCCTGGGTAACACTGGAGGACGATGAGGGCGTCGAGGCGACCTTCCGCCTGGTGGGCCCGGATGAAACTGATGGCAAGCTTGGCTATATCAGCATCGATTCGCCCTTAGCCCGCGCGCTGTTAAAAAAGCAGGTGGATGATGAGGCCGAAGTTGACACGCCTTCCGGCGCCAAGCTCTGGTACATTAGCGGCATTCGTTACCAGCAGGATTAGGCTCCACTATGACTGAAGTGCCGCAAAGTCGTTTTTCCATGATTGTTCGCCGCTCTCTGGCGGGTGGACTGCTGATCCTGTTACCCATGGTGATCGTCGGCACCATTTTTAGCTGGATATATGATGCGGCCAGCGGGCTGATCTCACCCTTTACCGGCCCGGTTATTGCCACCTTTGGTTTGCCGAAAGTGCTGGCGGATTTGACCGTGGTGGCGCTGCTGATTCTGTTGTGTTTTTTGATTGGCACTTTGGTAGCAACCCGTCTTGGTGCCTGGTTGTGGCTGCGTGTGGAAGAAGTGCTGATGGTGCGTGTGCCGGGCTACCGCAGCGTGCGTGAAATCACGGCGCAGCTATTGGGTAATAGTAATGACTCGCCATTCAAGCGCGGTGAAGTGGCCAGAGTGTGGCTGTACGGCCGTCAGGTGGAGGTGTCCGTGCTAGGGCTGGTGACCTCGCGCCATGAGGATGGCCGGGTCAGTGTATTCGTGCCCACCGGGCCGAACCCGACCACCGGTTTTATCTATCACGTCAGCACGGATCTGGTGGAGTTCCACCCGGAGATTCGGGTGGAACAGATGATGAAGAGCGTGATTGCCTGCGGCGCGGGCACTTCTGCACTGATCGGCCAGCTGCCTCGCTAGGATGGCTTGCTGCCGGTTATCCGGGGGCGCTGTTATCTAGGGCAAAGCACCAGTGCTTTTTCTTCAATCTGCGGCTGAATAGTGGCGTCGGCGTTGTACTTGGCGGTTAGCTCATCCAGCGCATCCAGATCGTCTTCACTGATACCAAACTTCTCTTCCAGTTTGATCAGTTCTGCTTCCAGCTGTGCCGGTTGGTCCCACAGTTTCTGGTTCAGGCAGTGCTGCTCTGCGGAGTAATCAATGAACTGCTGCTGGCTCATATCCAGCGCCAGGGCACTGGCGGGCAGCAGGGTAAGGGCGGCGGCGAAGGCGGTAATGGTGGTAACAAGGGCAACTGGCTTCATCATGGCTCTCCCGGTTTATTATTTTTGGCTGACGCTTGGTGATAGGAGTGTCCCGCCAGCTGCTGATCTGGTCAATCCCTGATCGGCGCTATGAGTTTTTCTCTAGTCTTCCGCTTGCTCGGCCTCTTCCAGCGCGGTCATGGCCTCAAGCCAGTCGCCTTCTACGCTTTCACACTGCTTGCGCAGGGTGCCCTGACGGGCTAGCAGGTCATTCAGGGCGGCTTTCTGCTCCGCCTGATAGAGCGCTTCGTCACCCAGCTTGGTTTCCACTTCAGCGAGCTGCTGCTGCAGTTTCTCCAGCTGCTTTTCCAGCTTGTCAGCGGCCTGTTTCAGGGGCCGCAGGTTGGCCCGTTTCTGGGCTGCCTGCTGGCGCTTGAGTTTGTTGTCACTGGTGCCGGCGGGGCTGTCACTGACGCTGCTGGCTTGCTTGTTGCGTTCACGTAGCCAGCGGGCGTAGTCATCCAGATCACCCTCCCATTCGGTTACCGTGCCGTTGGCCACCAGCACCAGTTCGTCGACGGTGGTTTCCAGCAGGTGGCGGTCGTGGGACACCAGTATCACCGCGCCTTCAAACTCTTGCAGTGCCATGGTCAGCGCTTCGCGCATATCCAGATCAAGGTGGTTGGCCGGTTCATCGAGCAATAGCAGGGCTGGTTTTTGTTGCACCAGCAAGGCTAGGGCAAGGCGTGATTTTTCGCCGCCGGAAAAACGTTTCACTTCGGCAAAGGCGTCGTCGCCGTGGAAACCAAATCGGCCCAGCTCTTTGCGTACTTGTAGCTCTTCCCATTTCGGCTGGGCCAGCTGCATCAGGGCAAAGGCGGTCTTGTCCTGGGGCAGGGCGTCCACCTGTTGCTGGTGGAAATAACCGATCACCAGTTCCGGGCCAACGGTGAACTTGCCGCTCAGGGCGGGTAGCTGGGTGGCCAGGGTTTTAATCAGGGTGGACTTGCCCGCGCCATTGGGGCCGAGTAGACCAAGGCGGCTTTCCGGGCGGATAGAAAACGTCACCTCCTGAAGGATAGCCGTGTCGCCATAACCGCACTGCACCTTGACCAGATCAAGCATCGGGTTAGGCAGCTTGAGCGGTTTCGGAAAGCTGAAACTGAAACCGTCTTCCGCATGGGCGGGGGCAATTAATTCCAGTTTCGCTAACGCCTTCAGACGGCTTTGTGCTTGCCGGGCTTTAGTGGCCTGAGCGCGAAACCGGTCGATAAACTTTTGCAGGTGGGCGGCCTGCGCTTTTTGCTTTTCATACACATGGGTTTGCTGTGCCATGCGCTCCGCCCGTTGCCGTTCGAAGGCGGAATAGTTGCCGCTATACAGGGTCAGGCGCTGCTGTTCGATATGCAGAATATGGCTGATGGTGGCGTCGAGAAAATCCCGGTCGTGGGAAATCAGCAGCAGGGTTTGCGGTGCCTGTTGCAGCCAGTCTTGCAGCCACAGCACCGCGTCCAGATCCAGGTGGTTAGTGGGTTCGTCGAGCAGCAGCAGGTCGGCATCCGCGAGCAGCACCCGGGCCAGATTAAGGCGCATGCGCCAGCCACCGGAAAAGCTGGCCACCGGATTGTTCTGCGTATCGGCAGCAAAACCGAGACCGGCCAGAACCTCGGCGGCGCGGGCGGGCAAAGACCAGGCATTCAGGGCATCAAGTTTTTCATGGGCATGGCCAATGGCCATGCCGTCAGCACTGGCTTCCGCATCACGCAGGGCCTGTTCCGCGGCGCGCAGAGGGGTGTTGCCATCCAGCACGTAGTCGATGGCGGGCTGGTCCAGCGCCGGGACTTCCTGAGCCATGATCGCCATGCGCCAATCTGTGGGCACGGAAAGGCTGCCAGCGTCCGCTTCAAGATGGCCGCTAAGCAGGGCAAACAGGGAGCTTTTACCGCAACCGTTGCGACCGGTCAGGCCGATTTTCCAACCACCGTGAAGGGTCATGCTGGCGTGGTCGAGAAGAATATCGGGGCCGCGTCGCAGGCGCAGGCTTTCAAGCTGGATCATGACGAAGCCGGGTGGAAAATGAAGCGCGAGTGTAGCAGAGCGAGGGATGTTTCTGTCAGGCCGACAAACTCTGTTCGCCGATTCGCGGCTGTTCCAGCCATGCTCTGGCCCACACCGCTAACTCGGTGGCGCTCATCGGTTTGCCCAGCAGGAAGCCCTGAATCATGTCGCAACCAAAACTTTCCAGCAGCATGACGGTTTCCCGATTTTCCACCCCTTCGGCCACCACTTCCAGGCCCATGTTGTGGCCAAGCTCGATGGTTGAGTGAACGATCACCGCATCGTCGTCGCTGTGGTCCAGATTCAGCACAAAAGATTTGTCGATCTTCAGTTCATCCACCGGCATACGTTTCAGTTGCGACAGGGACGAATAGCCAGTGCCGAAATCATCCACCGCCAGTCGCAGGCCAATGCCTTTTAGTCGTGCCAGCATGGCGTGGCCCTGATGTTCGTCTTTCATTACCGAGCTTTCGGTGATTTCCAGACATAAAGCCTGAGGCTCCACTTCGGCGTTAGTCAGCAAGGTGGCAATAAAGCTGGGCAGGTCTTCGTCCTGCAAATCGGTGGCCGAGATATTCACCGACAGTTGCACCATCAGGTGCTCGCGGTGCCATTGTTGCAGTTGCTGCACGGCGGCTTTCAGCACCCAGCGGGTCAGTCGGTTGATATGACCGGCGTCTTCGGCAATAACAATAAATTCATCCGGGCGCAGTGGTCCCAGTGTGGGGTGGTGCCAGCGGATCAATGCTTCGGCGCCAATCCGTTCGCGATCTCTTAGTGCCGCCTTGGGCTGGTAAAGCAGGTGCAAGTCTTCGTTGATCAGTGCTTCCTTGAGGTCGCGGGCCAGTGACAACCGGCGCAGGTGACGCTCATCCCAGCCGGGCTGATACACCGCCACCTGGTGGCCCGCCTGCTTGGCGTCGTACATGGCGATGTCGGCGCGTCGCATCAGGGTTTCGCCATCGGTGCCATGCTCGGGGAACAGGGAAATACCAATGCTGGCTTCAACATTCAGGTGCAGGTCGTTCAGCTCCACGGTTTGGACGACCCGGTCGCGAATGCGGTGGGCCACGTGGATGGCCTGGGCGGTATCCACGTCGCTGAGCAGCAGGAGAAATTCATCGGCGCCAAGACGGGCTGCCAGGTCTCGCTCCTTGGTATTGGTGGCAAGCCGCCGCGCCACCACACCCAACACCTGATCGCCGACGCCATGGCCAAGCGCATCGTTAATCTCCTTGAAGCGGTTCAGGTCCAGCGCCATGACCGCAAAGGGTTTGCCATCTTTAATGGCCTCCTCCAGCAACAGCAGGGCAACGCGACGATTGGGTAAGCCGGTGAGGGAATCATGTTCTGCCTGATGAACAAGGCGTTGCTCCCGTTCGGCGATGGCGCCCTGCATGGCATTGAAGGCTTGCGCCAGTGCACTGAACTGGCCATCGCCGCGCACCGCCATGACGGTGTTGTAGTGGCCCGAGGTAATACGCTGGGCGGCGTTGGCCAGTGCCGTCACCGGGCGGCTGATGCCACGCGCCAGCAGTACTGCAGTCAGCGCGGCCAACAACAGGCCGGCAATGGTCAGCCATATCAGCTGCCGGTCCAGGGCGCGCGATGGCGCCAATACACGCTCCATGGGTAACTGCAGTACGGCACTGATTTCCTTGGATAGCGGCAAGGTGAGGAACAGGAAGCTGGCGCCTTCGGCATCCGCCTGAACCGGCTCGCTGGAATGGTCGCTGTTGGCTAGCCAGCTGGCGGCCGCCTTGGCCTGTTCAGGCAATAGCGTGCTGGCGATCAGGTCGCGGCCGGTTGTGCTGAGCAAAGAGACATCCAGATTGGTGAGCTGGGACAAATTCCAGACCAGCGCTTCGTCAAGCAGATAGCCGACTACCAGCCAGTCGTTCTGGCCCGTGTCTGGCACCGGGATCATAACGATTTCATAGGCTTGCCCGGCGAGGATCAGGTAGTCCACCCGGGCCGCCCTGTCCTGCGGCAGGTTCCTCGGCGCGGTGGCTTTTTCCGGGCTGATCAGCCGGCCATCGTTGTTGGATAGCAGTGTCAGGTCCGCGTTGAGCAGCTTGGCCAGCCCGGCCAGCGCGTTATTGATGGCGCTGACGTCGTCGGCTATGACGGCTTGTTGGAATGACTTGTCCATGGCCAGCATGCGGCTGGGTATGGTCAGCTGGGTGGCGTGGTGGCCGAGTAGCTCAGAGAAAATATCTGCGCCGATACGTAGCTCCCGCGCGGCGTCCTCCACCAGAGAGTCGTGGATAACATTGCGCGAGGTCAGGTGGCTGGTCAGCTGCAGAGCAAAGACGAGCCCGACCAGAATCAGCATCAATTTGCCCAGATGGCTGTGGCGCATGAATGCTCCAGACGGGTTATTCGGCCTTAATGGCCGCTGTTATTGTTATCTGCCTTTGTTACCAACTCTAGCGCAGGGGAGGCGCCGGCAACAGGGCTACAGCGATCTGCAGGTCGGTTTTACAGGCTATTACAGTCGAGGGATGACGCCGCTCAGGTGGCGTTGGACTTCCAGCCATTCGATAACCGTGCGCCAGGCATCGCGGTCCTGTTGATCTGCTTCGCGCAGGTCGAGCACGCCGCAACCTTCACCAGCAGCCCGAACATACAGCTGGGTGTCGCGCAGGGTGCTCAAAAACGGAATTTTCAGGCTGGTCAGGAATAGCTCCAGGCGGGAGTACATGCGGGTGCGCTCGCGGGCGCGATTGGCAATCACCGCTAGCCGTTTCGGCCGACGTCGATTGGCGGGGGACAGCATCACCGCCTGCATAAAGCGGGTGGCGGCGCGAATATCGATGGGGCTGGGCAGCACCGGCACCAATACCACCCGGGAAATATTCAGCAAGGCATTCAGGGCGCTGCCGTCGAGGCCCGCCGGGGAGTCGATGATCAGCAGGTCGCTGGTCTGGCGCAGGGCCTGTTGCAGCTTGCCGGCATGGAAGCTTCTATCCAGCGGGATGGATATCAGGCGGATATCGTCGTTGCCACTTTGCTGGCGTTGCCGGCACCACTGCGAGGCGGATTGCTGGGGGTCAAGGTCAAGCAGGGTGACGTCGCGGCCGCGTCCGGCGTAGTAGCTGGCCAGACTGGTGGAAAGTGTGGTTTTGCCGCAGCCACCCTTGGCGTTGGCCAGCAGAATGACAAAATGCTGGTCGGCCCGGTTCGCAACGGAGCGCGCCGGGGTCAGAACATCATCTTGTGGAGTTACTGCACTTTCGCTGACAGACATGGTCTCCCCTTTCTGCTGCCACTATAGGATAGCGTGGCCCACTGTGCAGCAGCCGAGATGAAAATCGTGACAGGGTGCCCCTCTGTGCCATGACAAGGGCGGTTAAACGCCTGTATGCTTGCCGCTTCGCCGGCAATCAGGGGTTGAAGCCATGAAGTATTTTTTGTTGGTTATCGCTCTGGCGGCGGCGGTGCTAGCGGCACTGATGTATGTGCCGATGGAAAACGGTCAACCGTTGATTCAGCCAGACAGTCTTCGCCAGACTGTCACCGAGTCGGCCGGATTATTTACCGACGAACAGCAGGATGAACTGCCTGCCATGTACCGCTGGCGTGATTCCTCGGGGAGCTGGCAGTTTGGTCAGGTGCCGCCACCCGGCGTGGTAGCGGAACCGATGGAGCAAAAAGAGATCCGGACATTGTCCTCTGAGGCCATCCGTCAGGGGACTTCGGTAGATTCACAATAATTACATTACTCGCAATGGAGGCAAGATGAACAAGTTTGCACTGCTGATCGCTGGTACGGTGGCATTGGCCGCCTGTGGCGACAATGCGCCCAAGGTTAGTTTGGACAATGACGATCAGAAAGCGGCTTACGCGCTAGGATTTCGTACCGGTGAGCAGATGCAGGGCCGGATGGATGATATTGATCTGGACAGCTTTTTGGCCGGCATGCGCACTGGCGCGCTGGGCGAAAGCGACAAGGCTCTGATGGACCCGGAAACCATGGATGAAGTGATCATGGCGTTCCAGCAGAAGAAGATGGAAGAGGAGCAGGCCGAAATGGTTCGTGAAGCAGATGAAAATCTGGCCGAGGGCGCAGCCTTTCGCGCTGCTGATGCCGAGAAAGAAGGCGTCACCGTAACCGATAGCGGCTTGCAGTACGAAGTGCTGGCCTCAGGTGACGGCGCTAGCCCGGCTGCCACCGACACTGTGGTTGCCCACTACCATGGCACCCTGATCGACGGCACCGTATTCGACAGCTCGGTTGATCGTGGCGAGCCGGCTACTTTCCCACTGGATCGTGTCATCGAAGGTTGGCAGGAAGCTCTGCCGATGATGAAGATCGGCGACAAGTGGCGCATCGTGCTGCCGCCGCACCTGGCCTATGGTGATCAGGGCGCGGGTGGCGTGATTGGCCCGAACGCTACGCTGATCTTCGAAGTGGAATTGCTCGACATCGTTAAAGAGTAATCCCCAGACACACCACCGGCCGGTGCCGGTGGTGTGTTCTCCTGCCTTGCCTTTGCTAATACGTCAGTGCACCAACACCCGCTGTGGCGGACTTTCCCGTTGGTGGATGCTGACAATCAACTGATCTTCCAGAGCAAACCTCTCTTCCAGTTTGACCAACAACTCGTGTAGTCGCTGTGGCAGATTGATCTGCAGGGCGGTGATGTTGCCGTTGCTATCAAAGTCGTCATTGAATGCCAAAGCTGCATCCGTGGACTCTTCCAGCCGTTGCAGGATGGCGGCTACCAGGGCCCGGTTTTCCGGCTGGGTATGGTGGACCTCTTTGGCCAGTTCCCGGTAAACCTCAAAGTAGCCGGCACTGACATAATCCATCAACAACTGACAGAACTGCTGTACCCGCTGGGGCAGCGGGCTGCGCTGTCGGTCGCTGGCGATCAGGGTGCGCAGGCTGAATAGCATGCGCAGAATCTGCTGGCGTTCACCCAGCCATTGTTGGACCAGTAATTCGATCCGTTGCCATTGCTGCAGGGCCGCGTGGGGTTGGTATGACATGGCTTCCTCCGAAATTCCGTCTTCGTCGTTCCCCTGTTTAGCGGGGGAGGACAAGTAAGGCGCGGCTGGTCGGCGCATGCAATTGGCCGTAGTTGAACCAGGTCAAAGTTTTTGCTTTTCGCGGAAAATGGAGAAGAAAAACATGGGCTTAGCCAACAGACGGATTTCTCATAAAAAGCTGTGGCGAAAGTCGCTGAGGTTATTGCAGCAGGGCGCTGATCCATGGCCATAGCCACGGCAGGGCGATGGCGGTGAGCAGGCCGGTGAGCCCCAGCGCCAGAGAGGAGTAAGCGCCCGCTCGCTCGCCATACTCGAAGGCACGGGCGGTGCCAATGGCATGGGCCACCAGTCCAAGGGCCAGCCCGCGGATTCGATCGTCGTGGACCTTGAGCAGGCGGAACACCAGCGGAGCGGCAAGCACCCCGACAATGCCGGTGATCGCCACCGCACCTGCAGCCAGGGCTGGATAGCCACCGGTCATGCGGCTGACCTCAAGGGCGATCGGGGTGGTGATGGATTTCGGTGCCAGCGAGCCAATAACATCCAGCGGCGCGCCACACATGGCCGCCAGACCAATAGCCAGACCGGCAGCCAGTGGGGCGCCAATCAGGATATACACCAGCACCTGACCCCAGATCTTGCGCAGGGTGGTTAGCTGGCGGTACAGCGGCCAGGCCAGCGCCACGGTGGCCGGGCCGAGGAAAAATTGCAGTACCGCGGTGCCGGCGAGGTAGTCGCGATAGGAGATACCGAGCAGCAGCAGGATGATGATTACTGGAATCATGGCCACCAGAAACGGGTGCGCTAATGGGTGCCGGCCACTGCGTTCGTACAGCCACCAGGCCAGACGGTAGCTGGCCAGTGTCAGGAACAGGGCAAACAGCGGCGTGTTGAAGGCGCTCACGGCGGGCTCCGCAGTAACAGCTTGAGCAGGGCGGTGACCAACAGCAGCGCAATGATTGTGCCGGCGACGATGGACACCAGCAGGGCTAAACCGTGTTCCGAGTAGCGATCCCATTCCAGCACGATGCCGATACCGATAGGGAAGAACAGCAGAGTCAGGTTACCGATCAGCAGGTTGGCGGCGGGCGCCACGCGCTGCAGTACCGCCGCTCGGGTGGTCAGGGCGACCAGCAGCAGCACCATGCCCAGCACCGGGCCAGGCAGTGGCAGGTCGAAGGTGCGAACCAGCAGATCGCCGGCAAACTGGAATGCCAGCAGGATTAGCAGGCCATCAAGCATGGCGACGCAGTAGCTGGAACAGGGCCACGGCAGTCAGGCCGATCGCCACCAGCAGCGACCACATGGGCAGGGAGACGCCGAGAAACAGCCAGTCGATCTTGGCGCATTCGCCGGAGCCAGTCAGCACCATGCTCATCACTTCGAGGAATGGAAACACGTCCATCATATAGTCCAGTGCCGGACCACAGGCAGGCACGTCCTCGGGCGGTAGCCCTTGCAGCCAGATATGGCGGGCGGCCACGGCGCCACCGCCGACAGCGCCGATGCCGGCCAGCGCAGCGTAAATACGTTGGCCCACGGCGCCCGGGTTATGCAGGGTGGCGAGCAGGAAGAACAGCCCGGCAAAAATCACTCCGACACGCTGGAAAATACACAGCGGGCAGGGGTCGAGCCCCTCGAAGTGCTCCAGATACAAAGCGCCAGCGATGGCCACAAAGCAGGCGAGGAAGGCGAAAAAATTAAGTAAACGGGGTGCCAGCAGACGGGTTATCAGGGTCACTGCGACCTCTCCTGTCGGGTTTGGACAACGGCCAATGTGCGGCGAAGATTAGGGAAAAGGCCGCCGACAGGCAACCTGCATAGTCGCAGACCATGCTTTATCAGCGGGGTTCCACTTAGCTGGCGGCGCGTTGTTCGGTCTGTTTGCGCAGCCAGGCTTCGTTACCCTCCGCCCAACCGGACTCCCACCACTGGGCCAGGGTTTCGTCGTCATGCGGGCAACCGGTCGAGGAACGACCGCTGAGGCCCCACAGGCAGCCCTGATTGTAGGCTTTGTTGCACTCATCATTACTGTGTTGCGATTTCATCTGCGAACACTCCATGAACAGCTTTAAAGCTACCACGGAGAGGCGGGCACAATGATGCCGCTCGGTTCACAGAACGGCCCTTTGGTCTGCATGGTGAGGTATCAGTCAGTCACGAAAGTAATCAGCAAGAAACTCAGCGAATGGTTGTTGGGGTTCGGCTTCCCGCGCGGCTTGTTCGGCAATGCTCTGCGCTGCCAGATCAGCAAACAGTTTTGCATCCTGGTCGCTGGGCGGATGATCGCGGAACAGACTGCGATGCAGCTGCGCCTGACGCATGGCGAACTCGAAGAATCCGATCTTCTCCTGAGCCATGGTTTCCAGTACCCGGGCGGATGGGGTCAGTTGCGGGTTGGCGATTTTTTCGCGCTGCAGGGTCAGCGAGCGTTGGTAGTGTGAGTCGCCTTCAGCCTGATCGTATAGCGTGGCCAGCTCCTGCATCTGATCAAGCAATTGGTTGGCCCATTGCTGCAGGTCAACCTGACGGCCGCCACGGCACAGTTTGATATTTGCTTCGCGACCGTTGTACACGGTCTGACGAATATTCTGTTTGGCTGCGATCTGATCGCAGGCTTCCACCAAGGGTGAGTCCTCAAGCAGGCAGAAACTGGCAAACAGATCAATAAAGCGCATGGTGTCTTCGCTGATGCCCACCGCTTCGAATGGGTCCAGATCCAGCACCCGTACTTCGATGTACTCAACGCCGCCGCGCTGCAGGGCCTGAGTGGGGCGCTCACCTTGATGGATGCTGCGCTTGGGCCGGATTGATGAGTAGTACTCGTTTTCAATTTGCAGAATGTTGTCGTTCAGCTGACGGTAATCACCATCGACACAGACGCCTATTTCTTCATAGGAAGGCTCGGGTGTGTGGATGGCATGGTTGAGCGTGCGCACGTAGCTATCGATATCGTTGTAGCTGATATGCAGGCTCGACTGGGCGTTATTTTGATAGCCCAGATCACTCATTCGCAGTGAGGTGGCGCCGGGCCTGAACAGACTGTGATCAGCGCGCCTGAGCAGCTGGTGATCGCGCCCTTTGAGGAACGATCCGCACACCGCCGGGGAAGCGCCGAACAAATAGGTTAGCAACCAGCTGTAACGGTGAAAGTTGCGCAGCAGGTCGAAGTAGCGCGCAGAAATATAATCCTGCAGCGGACGTTGATCATTCTCTGCCTGCTGATGAATTTCCCAGAACGACTTTGGCCAGGAAAAGTTGTAGTGAATACCGGCGATGGTTTGCATGCGGCGGCCATAACGATGGCCAAGTCCGAGTCGGTAAATATGCTTCATGCGGCCAATATTGGAGCTGCCGTAGTAGGCCACTGGAACATCTTCATCACTGCTGACCTGGCACGGCATGGAATTAACCCAGAGTAACTCGTCGCCAAGTTGGCTATAGGTGTAGCGATGCACCCGATCAAGAAACTCCAGAGGAGTGCGCACGCCGGTGGTGGCCGGGGTAATAAATTCGAGCAGTGCTTCAGAGTAATCCGTAGTGATATGCGGATGGGTCAGTGCCGAGCCCAGTGACTGCGGATGAGGGGTATGCGCCAGCGTTCCCTGTGGGGTGATGCGCAGACTTTCCTTTTCTATGCCGCGTCGGATATCGCGCAGTGTTGGTGCGATATTGGCATCCGTCAGAGCTTGCAGGCGGCGATTCAGGGTTTCGCTCATTCGCATTAATCCGCAGTGGCGGGCGCAGCCATGGCTGCGCCTGATGTTTATTTACCTTTCTTTTTCGCTTCTTCCTGAGCCTTGGCAAACAGTGCCGCCATACCACCGGTGGCTGCTGGCGGTGCAGACTTCTGTCTGCTTGCACCGCCGCCGCCGGGCCGGCCACCCTGACGAGGGCGACTATTCTGGCTGCGGTTATCGCCGGCGGCAGGACGTTCATCATGCCGGTCTTCAAGGCGCATTGTCAGGCCAATACGTTTACGGGCCAGATCCACTTCTACTACTTTGACCTTGACGATGTCTCCCGGCGCTACCACTTCATGGGGGTCCTTGACGAAGGTATTGGATAGCGCAGAAACATGCACCAGGCCATCCTGATGTACGCCGATATCAACGAAGGCACCGAAGTTAGTGACGTTGGTTACCGCGCCTTCCAGAATCATGCCCGGCTTGAGGTCTTTCATTTCCTCAACGCCTTCCTTGAACTCGGCGGCTTTGAACTCCGGGCGTGGATCGCGTCCCGGCTTCTCCAGTTCGCTGATGATGTCTTTTACCGTCGGCACCCCGAATCGCTCGCAGATGTAATCCGCCGGATCCAGCTTGCGCAGGAAGCTGATATCGCCAACCAGATCCTGTAGCGGACGACCATGTTTGGCAGCGATCCGCTCCACCACCACATAGGCTTCCGGGTGCACTGCGGAGCTGTCCAGCGGGTTCTCGCTACGCATCACGCGCAGGAAGCCGGCGGCCTGTTCAAAAGTTTTCTCGCCCAGGCGTGGCACCTGTTTCAGTGCATCACGGTTGGCGAAGACGCCATTCTTTTCCCGGTAACTGACGATGTTGCTGGCGATAGTGCCGTTCAGACCGGCAATGCGCGCCAGCAATGGCGCGGATGCGGTGTTCACATCAACGCCCACCGCGTTTACACAGTCTTCCACCACGCCATCAAGGCTGCGGGCCAGTTTG
Organism: Alcanivoracaceae bacterium; assembly: GCA_029210325.1. Classification (GTDB taxonomy): domain Bacteria; phylum Pseudomonadota; class Gammaproteobacteria; order Pseudomonadales; family Alcanivoracaceae; genus PGZG01. Next base: position 607,217 of record JARGPU010000001.1, read on the forward strand.
ATCTGGCTGACATCGTGCTGGTACTGGCCGACGCCGATGGACTTTGGATCAATTTTTACCAACTCCGCCAGAGGGTCCTGCAGGCGTCGGGCGATGGACACGGCGCCACGGTAGGACACATCAAGGTCGGGGAACTCGCGGGCCGCCAACTCGGAGGCTGAGTACACCGAAGCGCCGGCTTCGTTAACGATGATCTTGCTGATTTTCTGGTCCGGTAGTTTTTTCATTACTTCCCCGGCCAGCTTGTCGGTTTCCCGGCCGGCGGTGCCATTGCCGATGGCGATCAGCGCTACCTTGTACTTCACGCACAGGGCGCCAAGGACGGCCAGCGACTGGTCCCAGCGATTCTGTGGCACATGGGGAAAAATAGTGCAGGACTCCAGCAGCTTGCCGGTCTGATCGACCACCACCACCTTGACCCCGGTGCGCAGGCCCGGGTCCAGACCCATGGTGGCGTGCATGCCGGCTGGCGGCGACATCAGCAGGGCTTTCAGGTTGCGTGAGAATACCGAGATGGCACCTTCTTCAGCCATCTCGCGGATGCGCCCAAGAAGCTCGGTTTCCAGATGGGTGGCCAGTTTGATCTTCCAGGTCCAGCGCACGGTTTCTGCCAGCCAGGTATCGCCGGCCCGTTGCTGATTAGTCCACTCAATGGACTTTGCGACCATGTCTTCGCATGGGTGCGGCAATGAACTTTCCAGCTCTTCCGGCAGCGCCATGCTGACATGCAGCACACCCTCATTGCGGCCGCGGAACAGAGCCAGGGCACGGTGCGAGGGAATCTCGGAAAGCTTTTCGTTGTAATCAAAATAGTCGCGGAACTTACTTGCTTCATCTTCTTTGCCGTCGGCCACCTTGGCGGTGACGATGGCGTGCTGCCATAGCCAGGTACGCAGCCGGGTGAGCAGGTCGGCGTTTTCTGCAAAGCGCTCCATCAAGATCTGTTTGGCGCCGTCCAATGCATCTTTGGCGCTATTGATGTTGTGCTCCGTGCTCAGGTAGCCGTTGGCCAGCTCTTCCGGATTTTGCGACGGGTCGGCGAGGATGGCATCAGCCAGCGGTTCCAGACCTGCTTCACGGGCGATCATGGCGCGGGTGCGACGCTTTGGCTTGTACGGCAGGTACAGATCTTCCAGGCGGGTCTTGCTGTCGGCGGCCAGAATCTGTGCTTCCAGCGTCGGGGTCAGCTTGTCCTGCTCGGTAATGCTTTTCAGGATCGCCGTGCGGCGATCTTCCAGCTCGCGCAGGTAGCGCAGGCGCTCATCCAGGTTACGCAGCTGGGTGTCGTCGAGGCCGCCGGTGGCCTCTTTGCGGTAACGGGCGATAAACGGCACGGTGGCGCCTTCATCAAGCAGGGCGACGGTGGCGCGGACCTGCTCCGGTTGGCAATTGATCTCGCTGGCGATGATCGCTTCGATGCTGGCCTTGGTGGCGGCCGGGGTCGGGGTCGACATGGAGAAAAAATCCCTCAGGCAAAAAACACAACGGCCGGCATCATAGGCAATGAGGCCGGCCGTTCACAGATTGTATTTTTGTGCTGAATGGTGTCAGCCGAGCAGTTCGTTGACCTTGCTGATCAGCGCATTCTCTTGCACGGGCTTGACCAGATAGGCTTTGGCGCCTTGACGCTCGCCCCATACCTTGTCGGTATCTTGATCCTTGGTGGTCACCAGAATCACCGGAATATGAGCCGTGGACGGCTCTTTGGTGATCTTGCGGGTGGCCTGAAATCCGTTCAGTTCCGGCATGACCACGTCCATCAGGATCAGGTCAGGCAGTTCTTTTTTCGCCATCTCCACCCCTTCCAGGCCATTGGTGGCGGTCACTGTCTGGTGACCATGGCTCTCCACGATCTTGATCATGTTAGCCATTTGGGTGGGGGAATCATCAACGATAAGGATCTTTGCCATGGGGTACTTTCTCCGCTCTTTCCCGGGGACCATCTGGGTGGCCTCATTCAGCTCATCATCATAGCAGCGCAGTGAAATTGCCACACCTGCTGTTTACATGATTTCACCGTCAGGCGGCGGCGTCTGTCAGATGAGCGGTCAAGCGGCAGGCTTAGCGCCTGAAAGTGACCCGGGCACGGCGCAGCCAGCGCAGCAAGATCACTGTCAGGCCGACTTCCAGCAGCAGCCGCATGGCCAGTTGCCATTGGTCCAGAGCCAGTGTTTGCAGGGCTGGATCAAAGCGGCTTAGCACGCTGCCAATTAACAGCAGTGGCAGGCCAGTTAGCAGCAGTATCCGGCTGCGGCTACGCACTGCCAGTTGCTGACCGAACAGGGCACGCAGAGCCTGAATGGCCAGCCAGCCAAGCAGTAGAGTAGTGAGTAGTGCCAGGATTAGTGCGCCGCTGACACCGTTCTCCCTGATCAGCCCGAGCAGCATGAGCAGGTGGCCGAGCAATTGCAGGCTAAATAGCAGCAGCAAGCCAGTGGGCCACCACAGGCTGCCGCGTAGGCCCGGTTCTGGCTCTTCGCTGCGGCGATACTGCTTTGGATCGAAGTGCCAGGCTTCGGTAACCGTAGCGGGTAGCTGGCGGGGCATTATGGCCTGACCGATAAGCCCGGTGAGTCGTGCCAGCTTGGGTTTGGATTCCTCAATGATCATCAGCATGCTCGGCACTACCAGCAGGATCAGTACGGTGCCAAAGCTCAGACCGAATACCAGACTGACCGCCATGGGTTTGAGGAACTGCGCCTGCAGTGAGGTTTCCAGCAGAATCGGCGCCAGACCGGCCACCGTGGTAATGGAGGTCAGCAATACCGCCCGCAGACGGCGCACGCAGGCCTCGACAATGGCATCGAAACGGTCCATGCCGTCGGCCACCAGCTGGCGGAAGAAGCTCACCAGCACGATGGAGTCGTTGACAATAATGCCAGCCAGTCCGAACAGGCCCATGATGGAAAACATGGAGAACTTGACGCCGAATATGCCCATAAACAGATGGCCAATTACGGCGCCGGTGAAGCCAAACATGATCGCCGTCATGATCGCCAGCGGCCAGGACCAGCTGGCAAATACCCAGGCCAGAATGATGTAGATCAGCGCCAGCGCCAGCATTTGCCCGGTCTGGATATCGCGCATGTTTTCGGCCTGCTCCTTGAGCTTGCCTTCGACATCCACGCTGATGTGATAGCGCGCCTGAATCTCGGGCAGCACCCGCTCGGTGAGGTCTTGAATAATCTGATTGGCATTGCCCTGTTCGGGGTCAAGATCGGCGGACACCACCACGGACAGCCGGCCATCTACCCGGCGCAGCAAATCAACTCCCTGACGACTGCTGAAGGTAACCACGTCGCTAAGTAGCAGGGTGTCGCCGTTGGGGGCAATTATCGGCATGCGGTCCAGCGCCGACAGGCTGCCCCGTTCGCTGTCCGGCAGCATTACCCGCACTTCTACTTCATCGTCCTGATCGTTGAAAAGCTGAGCCAGAGTGCCGTCGAAAGCGCTGCGTAACTGGGCGGCCACAGAGGTCAGGGTCAACCCTAGTGCTCGTGCCTCGGCGGTTAGCTCAAAGGTGAGTTGTTCCTTGCCCCAGGGCAGATCATCTTCGACATTGCTGATACCGCTGTAACGATTCAGAGCGTCCTGTATTTCCAGTGACGCAGCCTTCAGCGTACTGATGTCGGCGCCACCCAGGCGCAGGGCCACCGGGCTGCCGGGCGGGCCTGCATCCGGCTGGCCAATGGTGAGCAGCTCCAGGCCTGGCGGAGAGATAATTCTTTCCCGCCAAGCGGCGATAAATTTGTCGTTGGACACGCTGCGAGCATTGCCGGTCCAAACCTCTACTACCAATGTGCCGTAGTGGTCGCCCAGTTTATTGCGACTGCCGCCGATGCTTGGGAAGCCGGCGGCACTGCGATGAATTTGCACCACAGTTTCGACGATATCGTCGTCAAATGAGGTGTCGGTTTCCTGCAAGGTGGTTTCCAGATGATTGAGGAAACGGTCAACAGTGCGTTGATCGGTGCCGGCGCTGAATTCCACTACAGCGCGCAGCTGGTCGCCATCCACCGGCGGGAAGAAGGTGAACTTGAGCCAGCCGGTGGCAACAATGGCGAGGGCCACAAAAAATGCGCAGAAAGCACCGGTGACTACCGCATAGCGTCGCTCAATGGCCCAGCGCACCATGGGGCGGAAAGTGTTTTCCCGGAAGCGGTCAAAACGTTGATCCAGTCGTTCGCGCAGGCCACCTTGCTGGATCTCCTTGTTGGCAAAGCTGTGATGCAGGTGACCGGGCAGAATCAGGAAACACTCGATCAGCGAAGCGATGATCACGCAGATCATCACGAACGGAATATCGAAAGCGATTTTGCCCATGGCGCCGCCCATTAGCGCCAGCGGCAGGAATGCAGCAATGGTGGTCAGTGATGAGGCCACCACTGGCCAGAACATTCTTCTTGCGCCGCCAATGGCTGCACGCAGAGGTGACTCCCCCTGCTGCAGGTGGGTCAGGGTGTCTTCACCAACAACGATGGCATCATCAACAATGACCCCTAGCGCCAGGATCAGGCCAAACAAGCTGATCATGTTAATGGTGCCACCCATCAACAGCAGCACGCCCAGTGTTGCCATAAAAGACACGGGAATGCCGACAGTGACCCACCATGCCACCCGCGCATTGAGAAAAAAGAACAGCGTGGCGATCACCAGAATCAGACCGGTTATGCCGTTCCACATCAGTGTTTCTATTCGGTCGCGCAGGTGCTTCCAGGTTTCGAAGTAGACATGCATGTGCATGCCGTCCGGCAGGCTGGGCTGCACCTCTGCGATCCACTCCTGCATGATGGCGGCGGAGTCCAGCGAGTCATCCTTCTCCGCCCGCATCACCTGAATTTCAATGGCCGGAAAGCCTTTGTAAGTCATGTAGGGCTGTTCATCGCGCGGCCGTCTTTCGATCAGCGCAATGTCACCCAGTCGCAGCAGGCGGCCGCTCTGGTCGGTAAACAAAGGCAGGTCGGCAAAGCCCCGTTCATTACGGCGCTGGCCCAGTCCGCGCAATTGTTTGGCTGCTTCATCGCGGCCCACGGTGCCGGCAGGAATGTCGTCGCTGAACTGACGGATACGTACCGCCAGTTCATCCAGCGTCATACCCAGATCATGCAGATTGGCGGTTGGCACCTGAATGGCCATTTCTTCAGCGGGCAGCCCGGCAAACTGTACCTGGCCGATGCCGCGTGACAGCAATTCGTTTTCCATGCGGCGTACCAATGGCCGCAGTTCCGCCAGCGAGCCGCGCTCGGTATAAACCAGAATATTGCCGATGGGTGAGAAGCGATCCAGTTTCTGGACCACCGGCTGCTCTGCATCCTGGGGCAGATTACGGATGGTGCTAATGCGCTGGCGGACATCGGAAATGGCCAGGCTCAGATCAGTGCCGTCTTCCATTTCCATGAAAAACATGGCCCGACCCTGCTCGGAGCGGGCGGTCAGGCGGCGCATGTTAGCCAGCGTTTTAAGGTTCTGTTCTACCGGGATGGTGATGGCCCGTTCGATGTCTTCCGGGCTGGCGCCGCGCCATGGTACGGCCACGGTGATGTAATCGAAGTCGAAGGTCGGAAACAGCTGGCGGTTAAGCTGCTGCAGTCCGTACAGCCCTGCCATCAGCAGCAGCAGCATCAGCAGATTGGCGGCGAGACGGTGTTCCGTGAAACTGGCAATGATACCGCGCTGACTCATTGGCTATCTGACTCCGGGGTTTGCGTCTCCGGGGTCTGTGCTTGCGGATCTTCCGGCTGCGGCTCTGGCTCTGGTTCCAGACCCTGCGGTGTTTGGCCGCCTTCCGCCGGTTGTACGCGCAGGCCATCAATGGCGCCGGGCAGCTGGTTGATCACCAGGCGGTCGCCGGGTTGGAAGTCACCCTGAAACAGCAAGCGTTGCTCACCGTCTGCACCCTGCCAGTCGCCGATGCGGTTCACGGCTACAGTCTGCAGGCGGTTTTCATCATCCAGCCGGTAAACCCGGTCGAGGCCATGCAGCGCGGCGGCGGGCAGTGCTACCAACCCGTCCCGTGGCGGCAGCATCAGGGTCATGGGTAACGGCCGACCCAGCTCCGGGGTGACATCACTGGCGTCCAATATAAACAGACCATCAATGCCACCGCGGCCACGCTCCACTTCGCCGGCCAATCTGGCCAATCGCAGCGGCAAGCGACGGTTCTCGATAATCAGCTCACCGGTGAGGCCGCCGGCGTCCAGCCCTGCCCGTACTTCCGGTAGATGGTTGAGTGGAATCTGGGCTCGAATCTCGATGCCCTGATCAGCATACAGGCTGATCAGCGCCTCGCCGGGCCGAACTCGCTCGCCCTCGGCAACATGCAGGGCAGTGATGCGACCGTCGAAGGGCGCGCGTACCTCGCTACGAGCCAGGTCCAGATCGGCCTGATCGCGGGCCGCCTGGGCACGTTCGATTTCGCTGTCGAGACGGCGCACATCGTTCTGATAATTGGAAACGGCCAGCTGGCGGGTCTCCAGACTGAGCTGCTGGCGGGCCAGTGCCTGTCGGGCTTCATCAAGCTGGGTCTGGGAGGCCAGATTGGTTTCCCTGAGACGCTGCAGGCGGCTGACGTTCTGCTGTGTCAGGTTGGTGAGCTGCTGCTCCAGCTCCAGTGCCTTGCGGTCACTTTGATGGCGTTTTGTGGCGCTGGCCTTTTGGGCCTGGGTCTGGGACAGGGCAGCATCTGCCTGCGCCCGGGCCAGCGCTGCTTCGCGCGGGTCGAGCTGGAGGATCAGGTCGCCAGCGCTGACCCGGTCACCGGGTAAGGCAACGGCTTGCTGAACCAGAGCGGTGACCGAGGATGACAGGGTGGCGCTGGCCGGTGATTCAATGCGCCCAAACAGTGACAACTGGGGGGCGAACAGGCCTGGTCGGGCAATCTCGATCAGAACCCGCGGGCTGGAATCCGTGGCCGGTTCCTGCGGAGCGGACGGCTTGAATAGAACCAGCAGCGTAATGACGGCAATGGTGCCGATCAGCAGCCGTGGTACCGGTGGCAGTTCTCGCCACAGGGTGCTGAGACGGGCAGGCAGGTCAGACATGAAAGGTAGTCTCGTTAAAGTTCGAACAATAGGCGAATGATACCCCCGGGGGATGCCAACGGTCAGTGATGATTCGTTACCGCAAGGGGCTGCTGGCCAGTTTCGTCACAGATTGATACTTATCCCGTCAACTTGAGGCCCGTCTAGCAGTTGAAAAGCCCGCCACCTGCCCGGAAGATGCCCTCACATCTGACCTAGCGGAGTAGTCCATGAGTGCGGAACAACCGACAGACAAGATTCTGGTGGTGGACGATGACCAGCGTCTGCGTGGGCTGCTGCAGCGTTTTCTCGAAGAACAGGGCTTTTACGTCAAAGGCGTGGCCGATGCCGAGCAGATGGACAAGGCGTTGTCGCGCGAGCTGTTCTCTCTGATTGTGCTCGATCTGATGCTACCCGGTGAGGACGGTCTGTCGATCTGTAAGCGCCTGCGCCAGCGTGGCGATGACGTGCCGATCATTATGCTGACCGCGAAGGGGGACGATAACGAGCGTATTGAGGGGCTGCAGCTTGGCGCAGATGACTATCTGGCCAAGCCGTTTAATCCTCAGGAGCTGGATGCCCGTATTCGCGCAGTATTGCGCCGGCGGGTGCGAGACTTGCCGGGCGCACCGAGTCGCGACCAGGAGCAGATCAGTTTTGGTCCATGGACGCTGGATCTGGGCACCCGGATTCTTAGCCGTGACGGTCAGGAAGTGGGTCTGACCACCGGTGAGTTTGCCGTTCTCAAAGCACTGGCCCAGCATCAACGTGAACCGCTGACACGAGACAAGCTGATGAACCTGGCCCGTGGCCGCGAGTGGTCGGCCATGGAGCGCTCCATTGATGTTCAGGTATCGCGCCTGCGCCGGCTGATTGAGGAGGACCCTTCCCGTCCCCGTTATCTGCAAACCGTGTGGGGCGTCGGTTATGTTTTTGTTCCCGAGTAAGAACTGTCCAAGTAACAACGGATAGTACCTGCCGCATACTTCGGTATGTGGCATGCTTGCCAGTATCTGTTGCTCAGGGAATGCACGTTCAATGGCCTCGTTTCTTCTTCCGCGTACTGCGTTCGGCCGCACCGCTGTTATCACCGGTCTGATCGTTGGTCTTAGTCAGGCGCTAAGCCTGTGGTTTTTTGCCCGTAACGCCTACCTTCCCGGTATTCGTGAATATGCTGAATTGACCCATCTGTACGCCAGCGCGTCGGTGGGTAGCAAGGCAGATGTGGATATGGCGCGACGTATTGCGGACGCTACCGGCATCCAGATCAACGCAGGTCGAATGCCCCCGGATGATGAACCATCATTTATTGCCCGGCCTCTGGTTGATCGTTTCCAGTTAGAAGTTGAAGAGCTGCTTAATGAGCCGGTGATGGTGCGCATGGAAGAAACCAGTTCGCCGGTTCTATGGGTTACCGCGCAAAGTCTGGATTATCAGTGGATTCGTGTGCCGATGAAATTTTTTCGCCACTACGATCGCTATTTGCTGATCGGCTGGGGTGTGACGGTGCCCTTGTTTGCTTTGCTGGCGGGAGTATTTATTGCACGTGGCTTGACCGATCCGTTACGCAAATTGGCGCGCGTGGCTGGAATTGTTGGTCGTGGCGATCAGGTGCCGCTGCTTGATGAGGAGGCCGGGCCGCTGGAGCTGGACGCGGTGAACAAGGCGTTTAACCGTATGGCTGCTGACATGTTACATGCACAGCGTGACCGTGCCCTGTTGCTGGCGGGTATTTCCCACGATTTGCGTACACCGCTAACCCGTATTCGCCTGTCGGCGGAATTTATGAACGATGCGGAATTGCGTGACGGGATTGTCGCTGACATTGAAGATATGGATGCCATTCTTGAGCAATTTATTGCCTTTATCCGCGATGGCTCTGACGAGGTGCCGGAGTTTGAAAGTATCAATGTGCTGATCGAGGAAGTGCGTAACCGGCATGCCAATATTGATGTGCGCACCTCGTTACATGATGTGCCACGCCTGATGTTGAAACGCCTGACGTTCCGTCGGCTATTAGCGAACCTGATTACCAATGCGGTGAAGTATGGCGCCGAGCCTGTACTGATCAGTACCTCAGTGGGAAAAGGTGTTGTGGTGCTGACCGTGCGCGATCATGGCAAGGGTGTGAATGAAGCGGATATTCCAACACTGCTGCAGCCGTTCTCGCGTGGCGAGAGAGCACGCACATTAAGTGGCTCTGGTCTGGGGCTGGCAATCGTCAAGCGTATCGTCGATATGCACCATGGCAGCATGACGCTGAGCAATCATTCCGAAGGTGGTCTGGTGGTGGAAATTCGTTTGCCGTTTACCGGTAGACTGGTGCAGCCCGAAGCCTTGTCTGCGCGGGTGCGCTGACACTGACGAACATGGTTCGCCAGTGGCTGGTTACATATAGACCTTAAGCTTCTCGCGAATCACTTTTTGAATGCTGCCGACTTCCATGGCGGAGCGCTCGCGTATCATCTGCGGCACGATACGTTGCAAGTGCAGGCAAGGATCATCCTTGCGGAATGAGCGCAGATCACCCTTGGTAATGACGGGAAGAAACGGTGCCTCAGGCTTTTCCTGGCGCATCAGGGTGAGCAGGCCGACTTTCAATGGCACATTACGCATCACCCGCTTGCCGCTGCTGTCACGCATCGGCAAGGTCATATACAGCCCCTTTTTGCCCAGTAAGTCGCCGGGAATAATGGTAATGCCGGTTTCCTTAACCGCCTCTTCCGGGATGCCATTAAAGGTATCGTGATAGGCATAGGGGTTGGGCAGGATAATCAGTGAGCGATCATCCTGCTCGGGAACGGAAATCTCATAGTTTGTATAGAGCTGCTGAACCGGGGCGCTATATACGCACAGGGTTTCCTGAAACTGCCGTACGAAGCTGATTGCGCGGTTGTGGTTCTCAAAATGACTCAGGCGCCAGATAAGGTGGTCTGGGGCGTTCATTTCCTGAGAGGGGTCAGTCATTCGTACGACACTCTTCGTAGTAATGCAGTGATTGTGCTTAGGGTTAAGCCGCTATGCAAATACTGTTGTGAGCTGATTGCAGGGTTATGACTGGGATTCAGGGGTTGTGCTGGTGGCTCGCTTGTCTGGTAACTGATTGATGCCAGACCAGGCCAATGGCTGCGCGGTTCTCAGCGCTGCCAAGGGTGGCATCGCGGGTAAGGTCGGCACGCAACGCCAATGCATCGCGCCATTGCCAGCGCCAGCCCAGTCCGATTCGCCATGGATTATGATCGTTGATCAGGTTGGCGTCCTGGGCCAATGGCAGCGCCGCAGCGCCGGTAACATGGTTGTCCAATAGCAGCTGCTCTGCGCGCAGCGCAAAGGAGTGGCGGGCCAGGCTAATTTCCGGTTGCACGACAATGCCACTGTAAACGCTGTCGATTGTCGCCCGCCGAGTGATATCTTCGATGACTCCGTCCGCCTCCACTTGCATCCACTCCATGCGCAACGCAGCGCGCATATCGGAACGCACTTGCCAGCCAATCAGGGCATGAATGCCGCCCAGTACACTGTCGCCGGTAAAGCGCACATCTGGTGGTGGTACAGCGCCAATACCGCCGTGAGTATGGCCGTCGCTATAGCGGTGATCGGGCCGCTCGGTGGCGCGGGCAAACAATGTCCACACTCCGGTTTGCACGGTTAGCCGGCCACTTTGATGATTGAGCGAGGCAAAAAGATCAGCAGCACCGCCATTATCATCTGCAGTGGCGGGGAAGGCCTCACCTTGCCATAGCTCCATGCCGAAACTGATTCCATGGGGATTATGGCGCCACAGGCGCAAGCCCTGATCGTGAAAGTGACGGCCCAGAAAAGCATCTGCTGGCAAAGTGGCATCACTAAAAATACGCGCACTGCTGTGCTCGGATACGGACGGAGTAAATGCTGCGGACATCCGTCCTGCTTCAATCACCAGCGGGCCAACGGAATCGCAGCACACATATCCGATCCAGGCATGCTCGATGCTGGGGCCATCATCATGGCCGCTATGTTGCGCTGCTTTGATCACCGCAAAAAAGTTTTCGTCGATGCGATAGCTCAGTGACAAGGACAGTTCGTCCATGCTGATGCCCCGTTGTGCCGGCCAGGCGTGGCCACCCATCATGACGCCGGGAATACGCCAGTATTCATCGGATGCCACAGCGCCATCAGTGCGTGCCGTCACTGCCAGACTAACGTCCAGTTGTGGCTGCCCCACTTCGGTGGGGATGTTATGCGCGAAAACATTAAAGCTGGAAGTCAGCAGCAACGCGGGAAGAAAAATAGTTCTCATGGCGTGGCCCAGGGGTCAGCGAAGCGTTCCGAGTTAAGGAACTCGTCATCGGTGAGTGATTGCAAGAAGGCGATAAGATCGTTGATTTCATCATCGGTGATGCTGAAGCCGGAGATAAAACCATCCTTGTAGGGGTTCATCCGGCCATCGCCGGCGTTGGGGCCGGCGGTAAGATTGCGGCCGGCGGCGGCATAGTTGCGGATCGCATCCTCCAGCGTGGCAACACTGCCGTCATGCATGTACGGCGCAGTAACTGCAATGTTACGCAGTGATGGCGCGCGAAAGCGGCCCATGTCCGTAGCGCGGCTGGTGATTTCATGCACGCCGGTATTCGGTTCGGGATAGGCGCCTAATCCATCAATGTTGTATAGCCCGGTGTTATGGAAGGGGCGATCCACCAAAAACATGGTGCGGTCCTGCACCGAATCGGTGAAGTTATAGCCGCCATGACAGTGGAAGCACTCCAGCTGTTCGCTGAAGAAAAGCGCCATGCCGTTCTTTGCCGATTCACTCAGGGCGTTACCATCACCCTGTTCATAACGATCGAAGTCACTGGAGAAAGAAGTCATGCCACGAATAAAACTGGCCAGTCCCTTAACGATGGTGTCGTAACTGATTGGCTGATCTGGAAACGCAGCGCTGAACAATGGTGCGTACGCTGGCTCGGACAAAATCCGGTTAAGCACCAGCTCCTGATTTGCGTCGCTAATCCCATGTTCAATCGGTGTTTCGCCAAACAGCGGAATAACGATTTGCTGTTCAATGGTTCGCAGGGACGGATTGCCCCAGGTCAGAGTCGGGTTGTAGGCGATATTAACAAGTGCTTGAGAATTACGCGGATGTAGTTCTCCGGTGGCACCGCGTGGCGCCACACGGCCATCAGCGAAGGCTTTGTCCTGATGATGGCAGGAGCTGCAACTGATGGTTTCATTGCTGGACAGACGTGGATCATAGAAAAGGTGGCGGCCAAGCTGAAACTTGGCCTCGCTCATTGCATTGTCGATAGGTTCCACCGGCAATGGGATGCCAGCGCGCACCTGCCAGTCAAAATCACTGCGCAGGGCGCCGCCATCATCAATGGTGGTGATGCTTTCCGGGCAGCCGCTTAGTAGCGGCAGCAGTAGCGGAATCAGCAGGCGCCAACGCATATTTTTTAAGGCTGCATGACAATGGAGAACACGGATTGCTCGTTTGCCGGCCCCGCTGCTGCACCCAGGGTCATACCAAGATTATCAAACACATTGGTGCACTCCGGGTCGGTATTGCCGGACATGCAGCCTGGAGCGCCAGCCGCATCCTCGGATAGTTCGTTATCAATAACCAGCGCGGCATAGTCGATGCGAACAGCAGAGGCGGATTCGTCAAAGCCGGTCAGGCTGATATCCGGGCGATTATTATATTCGCAGCTAACGTCTTCCGGTGTATTCGGGTCAACTCGTGGGTCCGGTGTGCAATTGGTGGCACCCAGATGGATATTCCAGGTTGTATTAGTCCAGGTGCCATCTGTGGGTCGTGTTACACCGCCGCTGGGGCGCACATCAAAACGCAGATGCTTGTAGCCACCTTGCCAGTTCCAGAACATGCCCGGCAGGTTCAGCGGTGTGGGCGCGGTGGCCACATTATTGTGATTGTGGCTGGATGGCACGCCGACTTTGAAGCGGATGCCGGCAATGACCACCGGCTTATCCGGGACACTGCCGCGCAGGCTGGTGTTGACCGGTTTCAGGTCGCCATTGCAGCTGTCACCCTTGTCCTGAAAGTCGAGCAGGGCGATGCCGTCTGCCTGCCAGTTGTCCTCGTCGAGGGCCACCGGAATTTCCACGTCTTCATCAGTAACCAGGCGTACGTCGTGAATAAAAATCTTGAAGTCCGCTAGCGAGGCGCTGCTGCCGCCAATGCCGAGGCTTTGCAGGCTGGCATCGCAGCTGATTTCGGTGCTGCCGGCAAAGGCCTCGAAGGGAATGCTGATGGCGCGGGTGCTGCTGCCGGAGTCGGTTGAGCTGCCGCCGCAGGCGGACAGCAGGGCAGCGCTGCCCAGCATGGCGATGGCGCGAAGAGTAGTCATAGTGCCCCCGGTAAGTTGGTACATAAGTAGCGCGCCGACTAAGTGGCGCTTTGATGGGGCGGGATTCTAGGGGCAAGGGGAGCAAAGCGGGATGTGGCAAAGTGTCGCAGGCGGCTTATGCCGCCTGCGCAGGTGGGTTAGTGCAGCTTCAGACGTGGTCGCACCAGACGGCTGAACTTGCCAGCCAGCAACAACATGATGGTGCGCGGCCAGCCATACAGGGTTGCCTGATGCAGTCGGTACAGACTGATGTACATCATCCGCGCCAACCAGCCCTCAACGAAGAAGTTGCCGCCCTTCAGGTTGCCCATCAGCATGCCCACTGAGCTGTAGTTGGACAGCGACACCAGCGAGCCGTGGTCTTTGTAGACGAACGGCCGTGGCGGGCGGTTGAACATCAGCAGTCGCTCTAGCTCTTTGGCCAGATGATGGGCCATCTGCTGGGCTGATTGGGCGCGGGGCGGGATCGGCCGATCCATGCCGGGTAGGTGGCAGGCAGCGCAGTCGCCGATAACAAAGACATTGTCCTGACCTTTGGCTAGCAGATTGCTGTCCACTTCCACCTGGTTCAGTCGGTTCAGAGTCAGGCCATCGATGTGGGTCAGGAACTCGGCGGCTTTGACCCCCGCAGCCCAGACCAGCAGATCCGCTTCGATGCGCTCGTCTTCGTTGGTGACAAAGGCATCCTGTTCAACCCGCGCCACGACCACACCGGTACTGACGGTGACACCCAGCGCTTGTAGGCGCTCGGTGGCTGCTATCGATACGCGCTCCGATAGCACCGGCAGAATGCGTGGCGCACCTTCAATCACGCGCACATCCAGCAGGGCCCGATCAAGCTGCTCGTGACCGTAGAACTTCAGCATGCTGATGGCGTGGTGCAGTTCGGCGGCCAGCTCGACGCCGGTGGCGCCACCGCCAACGATGGCCACCGACAGCGGTTTGCTGTTGTAGTTGGCGTGCAGGCAGGCGTTAAGGAATTTTTCCCGGAAGCGGTCTGCCTGCTGGCGGCTGTCGATAAACAGGCAGTGTTCGGCCACGCCGGGTGTGCCGAAATCATTGCTGCGGCTGCCAACTGCGAGCACCAGATAGTCGTAGCTGATCTGTCGCTCGGGCAGCACTTCATTGCCGCTGGCGTCGGCCAGCGCGGCCAAAGTAATAGTGCGTGCCTCGACGTCAGTGCCGGTCAATGTGCCAGGCTCAAAGCGGTAGCCATTCAGGCGAGCGTGGGCGCGGTAATCCACTGCATCCAGGTCCGCATCGATGGCACCGGTGGCTACTTCATGAAAGCGGGGCTTCCAGACATGGAAGCTATTGTTATCCACCAGCGTGACGTCGGCACGGCCGCCGCGTCCCAGTTTCCGTCCCAGCAGGGTTACCAGTGGCAGGCCACCGGCACCGCCCCCCACGACTACAATGCGTGGTTTACCCATAGATATGCCCCCAATTACGGAAAGCGCGCCAGTCTAGTGTGCGGGGGAAACAAGTAAAGGCCGAATGTTGACTGAGATGTTGCTCGGGGGGTCAGTCCGTTGGCCGATTGCCACGCCGGAATACCGGGAAATGGGGCGTTAGCGGAAAAAAGCAGCTATGCAGGCGCCGATCACCGCCAATAGCAGAACGATGCGCAGCGTGTCCGCATTAGCCTTGACCGCAAAGCCCACTGATAAGCGCACGCCAACAAGGGTGCCAGCAGTGATAATCAGCCCGGGAATCCAAAGTACCTGACCGCGCATGGCGAATACGGTTAGCGCCACTGCGCCAAACACGCCGGTGCAGACCAGCTTCAAGGCATTACCGGCGAGCAGGTTGTAGCGCAGCACGCCAACCAGCGCGAACAGAAGCAGGAAGCCGACGCCGCCCTGAACAAAGCCGCCATAAAGACCAGCGCCAAACAGGGCCAGCCAGCCGCCGGGTGAATCACTTAGCTTCTTCGGCAGCTCGTCCGCTGTTGGTGCCATTACCGAAGGCTTGAGCAGCAGCACCATCGCCATGGCAATCATGCTGCCAAGCAGCAGCGGTTTGAGCAGCCCCACCGGCATCCAGGAGGCCACTACGGAGCCGATCAGTGAACCGGACAGTGTCGGCAGCAGGATCGGCCGGATAGCAGATTTGTCCAGCACATTGTGGCGATGAAAGCCGCGCACACCCTCTATGGACTGGGCCGCAACACTGACCCGGTTGGTGCCATTGGCAATGTCCGCAGGGATACCCATGAGCATCAGCGCCGACAGGGTAAACAGGCCGCCGCCGCCGGCCAGCGTGTTGACGAAGCCCGCCGCCAGCCCGGAAACCACCAGCATGATTACGGTCCAGAATGTCAGTTCGTATTCCACGCAGGCTCTCGGCTGGGTATCAAGCTACGAAGTGTGCCAGCTTTGCGCAGCCCTGTCGGTGGCTGGGGGGTAATTCAATAGGCGGCTGATGACCGGAGTGATCGGTAGATTGACCAGAATTGGTCAGCGGCTGCAGGGTGAATGGCAGGCACAATCGTTCCATTCAAACCGGAGGACATCACATGACCCTGACTGCTCCCGTGGAAGGTATTCATCATATTGCCTTCGGCACCAAGTGCACCCGCGCCACCTATGAGTTCTATAACGATAAGTTAGGCATGCCGCTAATACATACTGAGAACCACAAGTTGAAGGAGGGTTACTTTCGCCATTTCTTCTTCGATATGGGCATGGGGCAGGCGCTGGGCTTTTTCGAAATCCATGACGTGGGAGAGCAGCCGAACTACCGCACTGATCCGTCCACCGGGCTGGGTCTGCCGATCTGGGTGAATCATGTTTCTTTTCGTGTGCCGGACATGGCCAGTTATGAAGCGTTCCGCGAGCGACTGCGGGAACGGGGGGTGATGGTGTTGGGCGAGACGGACCATGATTTCTGTCAGTCCATGTACTTACTTGATCCGAACATGCTGATGATTGAATTCAGCGTCGACACTGACACGGAAAAATTCGGCATGAGTCATGACGAAGCGTACAGGCTGTTGTTCGATACTCCACTGGAACAAATCCCGGAGTCTGCCTACAAGGGTCGCAAGAATCCTAAAGTGAAAATCTACGTCTGATTCTGATATCCGTTTCCGGGGGGAAACCATGCTGCTGATTTCAAAAACCTACTGGTTGGGGATGCCGTTCAACTACAAGGGCGTGTTGCCGGAAGGCACCAGCGTCACGCCGATCCATATTCAGGCTGCGGATATGCGCTGGATTTCTGGCCTGCACTACACTGCGCCAGCAGCAAAGCAGCAAAAGATCGGTGTGCTGGTAATGCACCCACGGGCTGACTTTACCCGGCATTACTGTATTCCCGGGTTTGTCGGCGCTGGCATCAGTGTGCTTGGCCTGTGCACGCGCACATTAAACAACGACGCCACAGCGATTCACGAAGACCTGATTCTGGATGTTGCTGCCGGGGTGAAGTATCTACGTAGCAATGGCTGCGACAAGGTGCTGCTGTTCGGCAATTCCGGTGGTGGTTCGCTGTTCGCCTTCTATCAGGCGCAGGCGGAGAAAAGTTCGGCCGAGCGACTGGCGGTGGATGCTGCCGGCAAGCCGACCAAGCTGCAAATGGCCGAGATGATTCCGGCCGATGGATTGCTGGCGGTATCCGCCCATCCCGGCGAGGGAAAAATACTGCAGCACTGTATTGATCCAGCAGTGGTTGATGAGCAGCAACCACTGCTTAGTAACCCGGCACTGGACATGTATAACCCGGCCAATGGTTTTGTTGCGCCGCCGCAGCCGAGCCACTATGACGAGGAATTTGTGGCGCGCTATCGTGCCGCCCAGCGTGTCCGGGTTGAGAAGCTGGATAATCTGGCTCGTGCCATGATCCATGACGCTCGCGAAGCAGAGGTGTTGTACAAGACATCCCGCGATACCTTGTCGTTTGAGGAGCGTCAGCAAGTCGGCCGGCGAGCCGCCATGGAGCCGGTAATGGTGATCTATCGCACCATGGCCAACTTGCACTACACCGACCCTGATCTTGATCCAAGCAAGCGGGCCTATGGTTCTTTGTTCTCGGAACGTCCTGACCTGATGAATTTTCAGTACATCGGCTTTGGTCGGGTGGTGACGCCGGCGGCTTGGCTGTCGACCTGGTCTGGCTTGTCATCGAATGCGGATTTCTGCAAAAACGCGGCGCAGATGAGTTGCCCGGTTTTATTGGTCAATGCGCTGCGTGACAAGGAGATCTATCCCGGCGATGCGCAGTTAATGTGGCAGAGTCTGGCCAGCGAGGATCGCACCTATCTGGATATTGATGCGGAGCATTATTTTGAACCGCCATTTGGTGAGCAGACTGCCCCGGATGTGGATGCACTTATGTCCCAGGTGTTGCCCTGGGTGATGCAGCGCTTTGCCTGAAAAATCAGGCAATAAAAAAGCCCGCATGACGCGGGCTTTTTTATTGCTACTCGGAGCCGCTTACAGCTTCGGACCAGCAGCGCGAATGTCTTCTGAGACATCCGGGTACTTGTCAGCAAAGTTCTGCTGGAACTGGGCTGCCAGATGTTGTGCCTGAGCATCGTAAGCAGCCGGGTCTTTCCAGGTCTTCTTTGGTACCAGCAAGTCGTCATCAACGCCCGGAACGGATACCGGCACGTCCAGATTGAGGCCATCAATGTGGACGGTATCAACGCTATCCAGTGCGCCGGAAACAATCGCGTTCACTACGCCGCGGGTGGTGGGGATGCTGAAGCGCTTGCCCTCACCGTAGGCCCCACCAGTCCAGCCGGTGTTGACCAGGAATACCTGAGCGCCAAAAGCATCAACACGCTTCATCAGCAGCTCTGCATACTCACTAGCGCGACGCGGGAAGAACGGTGCGCCAAAGCAGGTGGAGAAGGTGCTCTTGATGCCTGAGCCTGCACCCATTTCGGTGGAGCCAACCAGCGCGGTGTAACCGGACAGGAAGTGGTAAGCAGCCGCTTCACGGGACAGCTTCGACACTGGCGGCAGTACGCCGGTCAGGTCGCAGGTCAGGAAGATGATGCGCTTCGGCTCGCCGGCCAGGTTTTCAACTACGCGCTTGTCAACGTTCTGCAGCGGGTAGGCGGCACGGGTGTTTTGGGTTTTCGATACGTTGGTGTAATCCGGCACGCGGGTCTGCGGGTCGATGACTACGTTCTCCAGTACCGCACCGAACTTGATTGCGTTCCAGATTACCGGTTCGTTCTGCTGAGACAGGTCGATGCACTTGGCGTAGCAACCGCCTTCGATATTGAATACCACGCCTTCGCCCCAGCCGTGCTCGTCGTCACCGATCAGGTAACGGGCAGGGTCTGCGGACAGGGTGGTTTTGCCGGTGCCAGACAGGCCGAAGAACAGCACCACGTCACCGTCGTCGCCAACGTTGGCGGAGCAATGCATGGGCAGCACGTCAGCTTCCGGCAGCAGGAAGTTCTGCACGGCGAACATGGCCTTCTTCATTTCACCAGCGTATTCCATGCCGGCGATCAGCACACGACGTTGGGCGAACTGGAAAATGACGCAGCCGTCAGAGTGGGTGCCGTCACGCTCCGGGTCACACTTGAAGTTGGCAGCGTGGAGAATTTCCCAGTTGTCTTTCCGTGCCGGGTTGTACTGGGACGGGCGGATAAACAGGGTGTTGGCAAACAGGTTGTGCCACGCGGTCTGGGTGGTCACCTTGACCGGAATATAGTGGGCCGGTGCCGAGCCAACATGCAGGTGCGAGGTAAAGGTGTCGCTCTGTCCAACGAACTGCTCTACCCGCGACCACAGTGCATCAAACTTGGCTGCATCAAATGCGCGGTTGATCGGGCCCCAGTGAATCTTTTCGCTGGTGGTCGGCTCGTCAACGATAAAGCGATCCATCGGCGAACGGCCGGTGCGGTGACCGGTGTCGCATACCAGGGCGCCGTTGGCTGCCAGCTGGCCTTCGTTGCGCTGGATAGCCAGCTCGACGAGTTGAGAGGGGCTCAGATCAGTATACGCATTGGTCATGTCAGGCTTCCTGGGCTTGTGGCCGGCCGGTGTGGATTCAGTTCTGGTTATTTGCACGGCAGGTCGCCGCGCGGGCCCCGTGCCAGATGGACCGGCAGGGCGGCCGGAGGAGGCGATGGGCCCACCCGGCAGTTACGGCGCGCGATTATGCCAGAACATGGACAGGATGGCGACGCGGGATCGAGGATCGGCGTGACTGGCCCGTCTGCACCGGCGGGGTTTTTACAGTTGGTGGATCAGCTGGCCCAGATCCACTCGGTCGAAGTGTTCATCCCGGGAGCAGAAATCACAGCTGATGGTGGCGCTGCCCTGTTCATCCAGAATGGCCTGCAGCTCCGTGCGCCCCAGGGACAGCAGGGTATCGGTCACTTTGTCCCGCGAGCAGGTGCACTGGAAGCGCAGCGGGGTCGGCGTGGTGACCTGCGGCGGGGTTTCATGGAACAGTCGATGCAGTACGGTTTCCGCTGGCAGATCAAGCAGTTCTTCCATGCTCAGGGTGTCCGCCAGCGTTACCACATGCTGCCAAATGGCGGCGTTGTACTCGTGGTCGGCGATCCGGTCTGGCAGGCGCTGCAGCAGCAAACCGGCGGCGCGACCATTGCCGCCGGCCAGCCATAGCCGGGTTGGCAGCTGCTCGGACTGGCGGAAGTAGTCTTCCAGACAGGCGGCCAGGGAGCTGCCCTCCAGTGGCACCACGCCCTGATACTGACTGCCGCGCTCCGGGCGGATGGTGATGGCCATAACGCCGTTGTCGCCGATCAGCTGGTGCAAATGCGGTTGCTCGGTGCTGGCGGTGGTATCGCTGAAGCGCGCCAGACCACGGATGCCGCCATCGTGGGTGGCTTCCGCCAGCAGCAGGCTGACGGAGCCATTGCCCTGGGCCTGCAGGCTCAGGCGTCCTTCGAATTTAAGGGTGCCAGTCATCAGCACCACGGCGGCCAGACTCTCTGCCAGTAGCCCCTGTACCACCATGGGGTAGTCCCGCGCGCCCAGCACTGGGGCGACACTGGCTTCCAGCCGGACAATTTCGCCGCGGATATCCGAGTCGGGAAACAGAAAGCGCTGGCGTTGGTCTTGCTGGGACATGGGAGCCTCCGGGGATGCGGGTGGGCATTCTACATTTGATCGCGGCGGAATCTCTCCATGGCGCGACGTTCTTTCTTGTCTGGGCGGTGGTCCGGCCCGGCGCCGACCAGCTTGCGGTTGGCGGCGGCGGTTTCCCGGGCAGCAATGCTGGCTTCGGTTTCCCGGTACATTTTTGCCGCCTGCGGGGCGCCGCCACGCTTGTCGGAAACCTCCAGCACCTCCACTTCGCGCAGATCGTTGCCCTGACGCAGACTGATCAGCATGCCCACTTTGACCGCCTTGGCCGGACGGCCACGACCGCCGTCCACCTGTATCTTGCCGCCGTCGATCATGTCGCGGGCGATGCTGCGGGTTTTGTAGAACCGTGCTGCCCACAGCCACTTGTCCAGGCGCACTCCTTCAACGCTGCTCATGCCGGCTGCACCTTAGATGGCATGACATCGGCGAACCGGTCGATGGCCGGGAACGGGTCGGTGTGGGGGCGGGGCGTCTGGGTTGAGTCGGGATGCAGGATGCTCCACAGATGGCCGACCCCATATTCCTTGCCGGCCTGCAGTACTGGCAGCGAGTCGTCCACCAGAATGCTGCGCTGGCGATCAAATGGCAGGTGTTGCTGTAGTGCCTCCCAGAACGGCGCGGATTCCTTGGCAGCGCCCAGCTCATGGCTGGTGATCAGCTTGTCGAAATACTGCTCCAGCCCAGTGCGCGCCTTTTTTACCGTGAGAGTGTCCGGGTGGGCATTAGTGACCATAACGATATGCCGACCACTTTCCCTCAGTGCACGGAGAAAATCTTCCGCCCCGGGGCGATAACAGATGCGGCTGGCCACATCGCGCTTCAGCGAGGCGATATCCAGCCCCAGCTCTGAAGACCAGAAATCCAGGCAATACCAGTTCAAGGTGCCCTGATGGCGGTCGATCCATTCCTTTATCAGCCGATGGGCCTGATCATTCTCCAGGCCGTTCACCTCGGCATATTTCTGCGGCACCACTTGCTGCCAGAACCAGTTATCAAAGGCCAGGTCCAGCAGGGTGCCGTCCATGTCCAGCAATACGGTGTCGATGTCATTCCAGGCGATCATTTTTCCCAATGTCCTGCCAAGCAGTTAAGCTATCGCGCTCCAGTATGCCCGATCAGAAGAGACAGATCATGACCGACCGCCAATCCCTGCTCGATCCCGTTGCCGATATTGCCCGTCGTGCCGGCGCTGCCATTCTTGAGGTCTACAACGGCCCGGACTTCAATGTGGAACGCAAAGGTGACGATTCTCCGCTCACCGCCGCCGACCTTGCCGCCCACAAGTTGATCCTGAAAGGGTTGACTGAACTGACCCCGGATATCCCGGTGCACTCGGAAGAATCCGAAGGCATTACCTGGGAAATGCGTCGTGATTGGCAGCGTTACTGGCTGGTGGATCCGCTCGATGGCACCAAGGAGTTTATCAAGCGTAACGGCGAGTTCACCGTGAATATCGCCCTGATCGAAAACGGCGTGCCCGTGCTTGGCGTAGTCCATGTGCCAGTAATGGACGTGACCTATCTGGGCGGCGAAGGCATCGGTGCCTTTAAGGAAACTGAAGGCGGTCGCCAAGCCATTCAGGTGCGCAGCACTCCGCCCCACACCATTGTTATGGTTGCCAGTCGCAGTCACGGCACCGATACCATCGGCGTTCTGGAAGGGTTGATTGGCCAGCGACTTGGCCCGGTGGAGCTGACCAGTATGGGCTCTTCCCTGAAGCTGTGTCTGGTTGCCGAAGGCCGGGCGGATATCTATCCGCGTCTGGCGCCAACCTCGGAGTGGGATACCGCTGCTGCTGATGCGGTGGTGCGCGCCGCCGGCGGCACCGTGGTCAATACATCTTTTCAGCCGCTGCAGTACAACAAGCAGGACATTCTTAATCCGCACTTTCTCGTGCTTGGCGCTGGCGTCGACACCTGGAAATTCCTCGAACCCGTTCTGAAGTCGTAACAGCGGTAGGTCAATCAAGAACCAGACAAACTGACAGGGAGTTCATCATGTTCACGCGCACCGATCTTGCTTTTACCAGCCACGGCGTTACCTGCAAGGGTTACCTGTATATGCCGTCCGAAGCCAAAGGTCCGGTGCCTTGCGTGATCATGGGTCACGGCTTCGCCGCCACCCGCGAATGCGGTATCGCGCCATTTGCCGAGGCCTTCGCCAACGCCGGCTACGCCGCCTTCATGTTCGACTACCGCCATTTTGGCGCCAGTGGCGGTGAGCCGCGCCAGGTGCTGGTGCCATCGCGGGAAGTGGAAGACTGGCTTTCCGCCATTGCCTTCGTGCGCAAGCTCGACGGCATCAAGCCGGACGCCATTGCCCTGTGGGGCACATCGTTCGGCGGTGGCCTGGTTACTGTTGCCGCCGCGCGCGACGGCAACGTGCAGGCTATCATTGCCCAGTGCCCGATGATGGATGGTCTGGCATCCGTGTTTGAAGTGATCCGCTATGCCGGCATCGTTCAGGTTCTCAAGCTCAGCGCCCACGGCGTTGTGGATATCACCCGCGCCCTGCTGGGTATGTCACCGCACTACATCGCCTCCGCTGGCCGCCCCGGCGAAGTGGCGGCGATGAGCGCCGCCGATTGTTATGACGGCTATCTCGCCCTGATCCCTGAGGGAGTGCCCAATAAAGTTGCCGCACGTATTTCCGCCACACTGATGACGTTCCGCCCGGTGACGGAGGCGCACAAGGTGACCTGCCCGGCTCTGATCCAGATTTGTGAGAAAGATACTGTTGCCCCGGTGGCGGCCGCAGAGAAGGCTGCGAAGAAAATGAAACGGGCGGAAGTGCGTCGCTATGAGATGGGGCACTTTGATATTTATCAGGGCGAAGATCTGGAAATGAGTGTGTCGGATCAGCTGGAGTTTTTGAAGAAGACGTTGCAGGTGTAGATATCGAGTATTCCTGTGGCGCAATCAGGGAGGGCTTATGGATGCACTGTTTTACATAATTACTATGCTTATTGCTGGCTTCGTTTGTGTTGTGTTTGAGCGCTGGTTGCTGATATCTGGACGGTATCGCTCCTCTGCGGCGGCAAGCGTACTGAGTTTCGCGAGCCTTGGCGGTGGGCTTTAAGGCTTAATCATGCTCATCATCTTGCCTATGCTACAGGATGGCGTTGGCGGCATCTCTGCAGGCGACTTCTTTCCCGTGTTGCTTCTCTTTTTGATAGGCGTGTGGGGCTCTACGATTCTTGAGGCCAGAGCGAGAAAAAAAGGAAGAGGAGTCACGAGTTAGCTTGAGGTTTTACCGCTCAGACTCCAGTGCCCTGACCCGTATCTGCTCCTGCTCGTTAAACAGCCTGCTGCGCGCCGCAGCTATACGCGTTGCTGAGAGTAAGAATGCGTCAGTACAGGGACATGACTGGCTTTGACGGCCGAAATATTTTCCTGTTTAAGGGGGTATCGGTGTCGGATATTCCTCAGTAGATTGCTTCTCCATCTCCTGATTATTAGATTGGCTCTATTCAGAACGCCTTTGAAATTGTGATTGATAAATAAAATTTGGGGCGACCATTTTGTCCTATGGGGGTTAGTGCTGTGAGAGCTTATTTTCTGTTTTTTATTTTCCTCTTGATGACCATTTCTGGTTGCTCCGAGAACACAGATTCTGCACTGTCTGGAAATAGTGGTGTTGAATCATATGCGCTCGCCTCCGCCATTGTGGGTGCCGAATTACGTAACGATATAGTGATTTTCAAAATGCTAGAGGGTGGTCATGAGATTGCTGAGCCTGCGAGATATCTTATGGCGCGATCAATAATGGTCGGTATTCTTGTTATTAATGAGAATAATCTGGGCCCCGAGAGTGAAAATTGGGGAATCGATTCTTTGGCGGGTCTGTGTTACATAAATGAGTATATTGATGAGCTTGCGCTGTATGTCCACAAGACAGAAGCGGATTATGTAAAGCGCTACATTGATACCGTAATTGATTATGTTCATGAAAGACTCAAGCCCCGTCGGGCCAAGGCCCAAGGCATCGATTCCATTTGTGGGTTTGCAATTGAAGATGTGATTAATGATATAAAGAAAAAATCCCGCAAAGACTGACGCAGAATAGAAAGGCATTGGCGGTCGCCAGCTCTGTTGGCTAGGCGGTTCCGCTACGGTGCGAGCTATCAGCGCTTTTGCCAGCGCTATGTAGCCGTTGGCTGTATATGCCATGGCTTGAGTATAACCATGGACTCTGGTCGTTATGCAGTGAGGTATTGGCGGCAGCTGGCAGATAGAGATCAGGTGCCTGGGTATATTGCTGTAGCAGCTCTTGCAAGCTTTGCGACTCCTGAGGCGCTCCAGATGTCTCTTTCGGGTCTTCAGGTTAAGGGAGGGTGGGTGCTTTCAAAGCTTCCCGGCGGAAGAATCCTGGGACGCTACGTCATGGCTGATGGCGCATCTCAGTATATGGGTGCGGTAAATGATCTTGCTTCATTTGTGTATGAACGTGACTCTGATTTCTACTACGTAGATGATTGGCTTGGCATGGGGTATCGCAATGCGGGAGACTTTTATTTTGGCGACGAGAAATATGGTGATGGTGCGAGGTTTGTTATGAGTCTTTGGGCTGCAGGCAAGCCTTTTTCTTTTAAATCACCCGGTGTGAGGGGGCAAACCCTGCTTACACTCAGCCTATGCACGACGGTACTATCAGTGCGTCTTCATTGTCTTCGATTGCTATTCTTCCTGTATATCAGCAGTGGGGTATTGCGGAAGCGGTCACTGAAAGCTGGTCAGTTGTTTCGAATTTATATGGCATGTACGAGCTGACCGATGACGACCTTTCTCAGGTGAGATACTGATGATTGTTCCATGGATTTTTCTTGTGATCCTAATAGTCGCTGTTTTATTGGTGAGATCAAATGCAAGTAATCCGAAGATTGCCAGATTTGAGACTATTTTATTTCTCGGTATTATCTGCTGCTCGGCATCCGTTGGATTTATATTTATGGCCGATGTGGGTATCTTTATTAAGCTCGTATCCTTGCTTCTTGGGTGGGAGTACCTCCGAATAGTTATTTTTATTAAAACCAGAATTGGATAATCGAAGTTAAGATGATTTTTGTCTGGTAAAGAAATTATGGTGGATTGAATGTATGGCTTAAACTATGATTACCGTTTAGTCGTAAGTTTCAGGAAGTTTTGGATGTCAATTTGATTGCCATGTAATTCTGATCTGGTTTATGGGGACTGAGTATAATCAGGTGTCCGTGGATAAATCTGTCTTTCGGGGGAGTGATTTCTCCTTCTTCGGTTTTGGTTGAGGTGGGCTTTCTTTGCTTGCCGCTACTCCCCCCTCTCTCGTTTTAACGGCACCCAAAAGTAGAATTAGGCCGCCATAACTCCTGTTTGGGGGCGCCATGACAAAGACAGCTCTACTTGGAAGTCGGCCATTGCTGCGCATCATGAAGAATGCGCCAGATTTCAATGCAGTCTTTACTGAAAAATTCTCGGTAGATCACGATAAACGTGATGCCATCAATCACCAGTTCCCGGGTGTTTCTCAGTCGTCCAATGCGTCCGGCGCCGGGATGATCGGGCAGGATCAGAGAAGTGCTATCGATGATTCTCATCACAACATTGATGGCAACGGTGGGGTTGTTTTGCTGGGCGATGTAGGCGCCAATTGTATTCAGGTCGTTGCTTGCGAGGTCAGTTCTCCTGAGTTGCTCGCTTGGCCTGCCACCTGGCCTGAACTTCTCCGTGGTCGATCAGGCGCCCTTCATCCGCTGCCTTTATGCCTTTTTCTACTTCACGGATAAACCATCTCTCGCGGGTCGGCGTCTCGTCTTCCAATCTTGATGATGTAGCTTTCAATACCATGGGGATCTCGGAAGTTCTCAGGGATGAAGTCTGGCTGATCGATACGACATAGGCAGCCCCTTACAGATCATTGGTGTGCTTATTCCAATGACCTGACCCGTATTTGCTCCTGTTCGCTAAACAGCCTGCTGCGAGCCGCATCAATCTGCCGTTCTTTGTCCGCGTCGCTGATTCCAGAATTTGACAGAATCGCCTGCCGCTCCATCAGCCAGCTATCGACCCGCTGCTGCCACTGCGCCCGCTCCTGATCCAGCTTCGCCAATCGCTCAGCCGCTTCCCGGCCGACCAGATTCTCTCGCATCTGCTGCAGATTGGCCGGGTTGCCGTCGGTTTCCTGCCATTGCTGCGTCAATGTCTGAAGGTCCTGATAGCGGGTGATATCACGCATCGACTCCTGTAGCTCCGGCGGCAGTTGGCTTTCCAGTGCGGCGAGGCGGCTGGCACGTTGTTCTGCGCTGAGATTTTCATCCTGCATCACTTCCAGCCGCGACAGGGTGTAGTGGTCGTAGGCTTCTTCTTCGGCGAAGAAGGCATCGTTGGTAATGGCATCAAAGCGGCCGGCGCGGATCGCTTCCAGTTGTTGCTTCTGGGTACGCAGCTGCGCTGGGTCGATGGCCTGTCCCGGTGTGACAGCAGAGTCCAGCGCAGCGACATCGTCCAGATAGCCGATATAGCTTTCCAGCAGTTGTTCCGCTTCAGCGGCGGCATCGCCGGAAAGGGTACTGTGAATGTAGGCGCGCAGCCTGTTGACGATGGTTGGTAATGACTCTTCGCCCTGCGCAGAAAGAAAGTAATCAAACAGCTGGCGGATCCGGTTGGTAATGATCAGGTTGCCGTTGGCATCCAGCTCGAAACCGCCGTCGACTTCGGTGTCGTGCAGGGAGGCGGGCAGGTTTTCCAGCCCGGTGACAAATTGCTGGCCACCGCTGGCGATTTTGCTGGCGACGATAACGGCGGAGGCGATGGTGTTCTGAGGAAGCTGGCTGCCAGTAGCAGCAGATTGATCAACCATCTCCTTCGGATGTTCGGCCGGCATTTTCCACCACACCAGCAGAGCGGTCATCGCCACAAAGAAGGCGATCGGGATGGCGGCGATATAACGAGTGCGGTGCATGGCTTCGGCTCTGTTGTTGTTTCCGGGAAGTGTAAATGACAAGGCGCCCGAATGGGCGCCCTGGTGGTAATGCTGGCCTGTGGTAGTGCTTACAGGCCGGCGTTCTTCAAGCGGTTAGCGTGCTGGCGGAATACCGACTTCGGATTTGCCTCGAAGATGCTGACCAGACCGAGGATCTGGTTCACTTCATCGAGGTGATCCATGTAGTAGTTGTCGCGGATCACTTTACCCAGGCGGCTGCTGCAACGGCCGACCAGACCATCGTTCTGCGAGTCTGCCTTGCCGACAAATGACAGGCCAACGGCGGCCATAGCGTAGGCGCTCGGATCGAGCAGGTTGGTCATAGTGCCGGTGCCACCCCAGGAGAAGTAGCGCACGCCGTTAACGCTGTAGGCGCCTTCGCCACAGGCGGTGGTCGGCACGCCGGCAGGGAATTTGGCGTTGAAAGCGGTGGCGCCGGCAGTGGTCAGCGATTGCAGACCGGCGTAAGAATCCTGCGGCAGCTTTTCACCGGCACCAAAGCCGAGCAGCCAACCGAAGCCATCAACCACAGAAGTCAGCAGGCCGGTGGCCGGGCTGCCGATCACCGGCAGTTCAGAGGCCTGCATGATCAGGTCCGCCGCCGGGGAGCCCTTGGTCGGGCCGCCCACCGAGGTGGCCGAGGCAATGCGGTGCGGAATCACGCCGGCAACATAACGGATCGACTGGTTGCCGTGGCTGTGGCCGATCAGGTTGACCTTGGCGGCGCCGGTGATGGCGAGGATTTCTTCCACCTGACGCAGCAGCTGCTCGCCACGGACTTCGGAAGATTCGAACGAGGACACCTGAGTGACGAACACTTTGGCGCCATCTTTGCGCAGCTCGTTGGGGATCTGGTACCAGTAATCCAGCGGGCCGATATTGTCGAAGCCGGCCATGCCGTGGGCCAGTACGATCGGATATTTGGTTTTGGTGTAGCTGCTGTTGAACAGGCTCCAGAACGCGTGGCTGGGGGTGGATATCACCAGTGCGAATATGGAGGCTAGCAAAAGGGAAATCTTGCGATTCATTTGTTATTCCTCATTGTCATTATTGTTATTTCAGTTTCTCGATCTGCTCCGGTCTGCGCCGGGTGGATCGGACTGCGTGGTCAAATACTAGTCAGTAGTTGGCACGGACGTAGCGGCAGAGCAGGCCAGCGATGGTGGCAAATTCTGCCAAAAACAGCGGCGCTAATAGCTGCGCCCGATGGGTGTCTTGGCGCCTAATGCTGTCGGCGTAGTCGGGCAGGTAATGCGGGTATGAGAGGTTAGTTTGACTGTGCGTTGGTCAGCCGAGCAACGCCATCATCAATGCCGCGATCAGTACGGCTGCGATCACGTTAATGCGCATGCCGGCACGAATCATCTGCTGCTGGGGAATGCAACCTGTGCCGAATACCAGTGCGTTGGGCGGCGTTGCCACCGGCAACATAAATGCGCAGCTGGCGGCGACGCCAATTATCGCGGCGGTGACTACAGGATCAGCGTCGACGGCGAGGGCCACCGGCATAAACAGCGGCACCAGCAGCGCCGCGCTGGCGGTATTGCTGACCAGTTCGGTGAGATAGATAACAAAAACCGAAACCAGCAAATAAAGCAGCCACGGTTGATCTGCGGGCAGGATCTGGCTGATGCCATTGGCCATCCACGCGCTGGCGCCGGATGACTGCATCAACGTCGACAGGGTAATGCCGCCGCCAAACAGTAGCAGTACACCCCAATTGGATTGCTTTTCTATCTGCTTCCACTCCAGCGTGCCGCTGATGCCGAGTAGCGCGATAGCAAGCAGTGCAACCCAGGTGTCGAAATCTTTTCTGACGCCGAGCAGCTCCGCCAGTGGTTTGCCAAATACCCACAGTGCCACGGTAATCAGAAAAATAATGACGGTAAGAATAGCAGCGCGGTGGCGTGGGAATGGCAGCACTTCGCTGCCGCGCACGTTTGGCAGATTCGCTTCCGGCTTCAGGGTGACGTACAGGATCAACAGTGCCAATGGCAGCAGGATGACGAATGCCGGCATGCCGATCTTCAGCCAGTCATCAAATCCCCAGCCCAGAGCCGCAGCGGTAATCGCATTGGGCGGACTGCCAACCAGCGTGGCAATGCCGCCAATATTAGCGCCCCACGCTAAACCCAGAAGCACAAAAAGCTGATAGCGCGGAAACTTTTCTGCCAATGGTGCGGACAGGCCGAGTGCTATTGGCAGCATCATGGCCGCCGCCGCCGTATTGCTGATCCACATGGACAGCAGTGATGTGGCCAATGCCAGCAATAGCGCCGCGCCTAATGCGTGCCCTCTGGCCAGTGTCATAAGTCTGCTGGCTAACCAGCGATCAATACCATGCACCGATAGCGCCGCGGCCAGTGCAAAGCCACCGAGGAACAGACCAATTACTGGATGGGCGAAACCGGCCAGCGCTGTTTTTGTATCCGCCAGCCCCAGGGCGATGCCGATCAATGGAATCAGCAGGGCGGTATAGGTCAGAGAAATGGCTTCGGTGAGCCACAGGGTGCCAGCCAAAGCGAACAGTGCCACGCCGGCCCGGGCGGCAGGGTCCTCCGGACCCAGCGAGGCGATAAAGGCGATGGCGATGGCAAGAATGATGCGAGCCGGCTTCATCAGGCGTCGCTTCTTTGCAGAGTACGGTGGCGAGGACTAATCATGCTGGCTCCGTTATTAGAGAAGCCATTGTTGCCGCTGTGGCGGCGACAGGCAATGTTGCCGCCGGGTCGGCCGCAGTCAGGGAACGCCGGGAGGCGTCCCCTGACTGGGCTGGCTTGTCAGGCGGACAATTCCATCAGCAGCTTATTGATGCGACGCACATAGGCGGCGGCATCCTTGAGGCTGTCGCCACCGGCCAGACGGGCCTGCTCGTGGATCACCGCAATCAGATCTTCGCTGCGGCCGGCGTTGCCCTCCTGCTTCAGGCGTTGCACCAGCGGATGCTGCGGATTGATCTCCAGAATCGGCTTGCTTTCCGGCAAGCTCTGCCCGGCCGCTTCCAGGATGCGGCGCATCTGTGCGCCCATGTCATCTTCCTGCACTACCAGGCAGGCCGGTGAGTCGGTCAGGCGATGGGTGGTGCGTACGCTTTCCACATCATCCTTCAGGGTCTCGGCAATCTGTTTGCACAGATCAGCGAATTCCTTGTCGGTTTCTTCCTTGGCCTTTTTCTCTTCGGCATCTTCCAGTGCGCCGAGATCCAGCTCGCCGCGGGCGATATCGCGCAGCGGCTTGCCATCGAATTCGTTCAGGTGGCTCATCAGCCAGTCGTCGATACGATCCGACAGCAGCAGCACCTCGATACCTTTTTTACGGAAGATTTCCAGATGCGGGCTGCCTAGCGCATTTTGGTGGCTGTCCGCGGCGATGTAGTAGATCTCTTTCTGATCCGGCTTCATCCGCGCGACATAGTCGGTCAGGCTGACGTTCTGGGTGGCCTCGTTGTTATGGGTAGTGGCAAAGCGCAGCAGTTTGGCAATGGCTTCGCGGTTGCTGTAGTCCTCCGCCGGGCCTTCTTTCAATACATTGCCAAAGGCATCCCAGAACGTCTGGTACTTTTCCGGCTCGCCGTTGGCCAGTTTTTCCAGCATGTCGAGGGCGCGTTTGCTTAGTGCGCTCTTTAGCGAGCTAACTGTTTTGTCTTGCTGCAGGATTTCCCGGGACACGTTCAGGGACAGGTCATTGCTATCCACGATGCCTTTGATGAAGCGCAGGTATAACGGCAGAAACTGTTCTGCGTCGTCCATGATAAAGACGCGCTGTACATACAGTTTCAGGCCGTGTGGCTTGTCCCGCTGGTACATATCGAAGGGTGCTTTTTCTGGCACATAGATCAGTGAGGTGTAATCCAGTTTGCCTTCGACGCGGTTATGGCTCCAGGCTAGTGCTGGAGCGAAATCGTGGGAAACATGGCGATAGAATTCCTGATACTCCTCGTCCTTGATCTCGCTCTTGTTGCGAGTCCACAGGGCGGTGGCGGTATTGGCCTGGTCCCAGCTGATCTCTGGTTCCTTGCCTTCTTCCTCAGCTGGCTTCTGATCGCGAACCAATACCGGAACGGCGATATGGTCGCTATATTTGCGTACCAGACTTTTCAGGCGCCAGGGCTCGAGAAATTCTTTTTCATCGGCGCGCAGGTGCAGCACGATGCGGGTGCCACGTTCGGCCAATTCGGCGCTGCCAAGATCGAATTCGCCACTGCCTTCGCTGCTCCAGTAGACGCCGTCTTTGGCCTCGGTGCCGGCCTTGCGGGTAAATACTTCCACTTTTTCGGCGACGATAAAGGCGCTGTAAAAGCCGACGCCGAACTGGCCGATCAGGCGGGAATCCTTTTTCTGATCGCCGGACAGGCCCTTGAGGAAGTCAGCGGTGCCGGATTTGGCGATGGTGCCGAGGTTGGCGACGACTTCTTCCCGGTTCATGCCAATGCCGTTGTCCCGGATGGTCAGGGTGCCGGCTTCCTTGTCTGTTTCGATGTGGATGCCGAGGTCGCTGTCACCCTGATACAGGGTGTCGTCCTGCAGGGCGAGAAATTTAAGTTTGTCGGCGGCATCAGAGGCGTTGGAGATCAGTTCGCGCAGGAAGATTTCCTTGTTCGAGTACAGCGAGTGCACCATCAGATGGAGTAGCTGTTTGACCTCGGTCTGGAATTCGCGCTTTTCGGTCTGGACAGTCGCAGACATGGGGGTGAGTCCTCGTGGTTGCTCGGTTGACCATGGGCAGATGGGGGCTGGGTTTTGTTTTTCAACCTTTGGTTGGTGGGGTAGGCAGTGGGATTGTCCGGATCTTTGGGGTGTCAGGGGTTGCCGGGACACGCCGTGAACCCATCCATGGGGGCTTGAGTTCGGCATCCCTGCCTCACACAGTCCCGGCAACCCCTGACACCCCAAAGAGCCTCGCACTGGCATTCTTGCCAACTTTTAAAGAAGCGGGATGCAGGTTGTTCAGGTGGTTAGCCCTGTCCGGGACCCTCGAAGCCAGGGATGGCTGAGAGGAGCTACAGGGATGTACTTGCCGCGTGTCCCGGACAGGGCTAACCACCTGAACAACCGTTGAGTTCACTGCCGCTATTAATCATCTGATGACCGCTTTGCGTGTCGGCACAACCAGTGCGACACTTCCCGCCCAATGCAAAACACGAGGTCCACCCCGATGACCAGAATGGTTTTCTGCCGCAAGCTCCAGCAGCAGCTTGAAGGACTGGAGCGCCCGCCGTTCCCCGGCCCCAAAGGGCAGGAAATCTTCGATAACGTGTCGAAGCAGGCCTGGCAGGAGTGGCTGTCCCAGCAGACCATGCTGATCAACGAAAAGCGCCTCAGCGTTATGGACCCGGCCACCAAGGTCTATCTGGACGGCCAGCGTGAGCGTTTTTTGGCCAATCAGCCATTCGATCAGGCGGAAGGCTACGTCCCACCGGAAAAATAGCCGCCCGCTCGGTTGACCCGGCAGGGCCGAATCGCTTTAATAGCGCCCTCTCCAAAGCCCGGATAGCTCAGTTGGTAGAGCAGGGGATTGAAAATCCCCGTGTCGGTGGTTCGATTCCGCCTCCGGGCACCAAATTAGCACCAACAAAAAGCCCCGCTTAGCGGGGCTTTTTGTTTTCCGGGACAACCGGTGCCAGTTAGCGCGCCAACCCCGAAACCGGAGTAAAGCTTGTGTCTGCTTTAGTCCGGCTAACTTGCTTCGGGAACTGATTGCGTACTGCTTGCTCGCCCCGTTTTATCAAAGCCTTGTTCACCGGCGGCAGTGCCATGCGAACCAGCTCGGCACCGACCCGCAGCGGAATCTGTGCTGGCCAGAAGTATTTTGCCGCGGTGCGTGGCAGACCCAGAGTGTCACCGGCTTCGTCACCGAGAACGTAGCGGGTGTAGCCGGTGCGCAGGGTGCTCTCTACTTTGGCCAGCTGTTGACTGATCCAGCGGTCATCGGCGAACTGCAGGGAGGCATTGGCAAGGGACTGGCCGAGTAGCTTGCTGTCTTCATCGCTGTCGCAGATGGTGGCGACAATCTGATAGAGGGCGCGCATGGCGTCGTCCTCACAGGTGGGCAGAATGCGTTCCTCGACCCCCATCAGATAGCCGATATAACGCCATTGATGCACCACCGCCTCACGCTCGCGTTTACTGAAGATAAAGCCGATTGAGCGTAGTCCGCTAAGCAGAATCACCGAGAACTCAAGAATGGTGGCCATGGAGTCCCACTGGTTCAACGGGTGGCCCCAGGCCATGTCCCATTTTTCGGATTCAAGCAGCATGGCTCGCACCTGAGCATGCATGACGCGTACCCGCACGGCGCTCTTAAAACCTTCGGCGTCGCGCTCAAGCCCGCCACGGGTGGTGACGTCCAGCCAGAATTTGCTGGTTTCCACCAGTCGACCCGGAGTTCTGCGATCAAGCTGGCCGGTGAATACCAGCGGCTTGGCTGCTGCGGCTCCCAGATAGCCGCCCATCAATGACAGGTTGCGCAGTACCAGTTCGCCGGACAGGCCAACCCGGCGCGAAACATCGCAGGCAAGGTTGAGTTTGTCGCGATCCAGCCAGATCGGTTCGTGGTCCACTTGCTCGAATAGTGCGACCAGCTCGGCGGGCGGGTCAGTCAGTGTATGCAGGCCGTTTTCCAGCGCCTGATCCAGCAGCTGGCGGCCCTGTCCGGCGGCAAGCCTTTTGTACATGGCAACCACAGCGTCGGCGCGCGGGTCGCCGCTCAGCATGCTGCGGCGGATTTCGTTCATCTGCCCGGCGGTTGGGTGAGGGTCTGAGCCATATATCCAGCGGAAGATGCGTCTTCCCCAGCGCAGACTGGGGCGATTTGGATCGCCAACACGGTTAAGCACATTCAGGGACGGATGGGTTGCGCTGGTCATGGTTGGCTCCTGTCTGGACTTGCATCAGAACTCATGAGTTCTGGCCAAGCATAGCAGCGCTCTTATGAGGCCGGCAATGACCGGGATATTGACCAATATCAATACTGCTCAGGCCGCATGGATTGATACTGCACCCAGTATTTGGAAGGTCTTTATACCCTGTATTAAAGCGCCCCCACTCAACAGACCAAAATGAGGAAAAAGTCATGCTTAGATATGCTTCTGCTGCCGTGCTTGCCGTATCTCTGGTTTCTGGTGTTAGCCACGCCGCGCCGCCCGTCCAGCCAGGCGAGGGTAGCAAGGCGTTGTTCCTTTCCAATGTATTCAACGAAAGTAATGTGGCGTTTCAGGCCCTTGGTTTGCCCGCCGGCCCGACTTACAACCTCGGCCTGTTTCTAAGCAACGACCTCATGGCTTATGGCAGTGTGCGACTGATCAATCATGAAGAAGGCACTAATGCAGCTCTGGGTGGTGGGGTGCGCCTGTACCAGTCTCGTCCGGGTGCGCTGCGTACTTTTCTTGATGGCTCGCTGAGCTACATCAAGTTGGATGGTGTTGATGACAATGCCGGCGGCACTATCGATGGCGACATTGTGAGTCTGGGGGGCTACTTTGGTGCCGAGTACCTGTTCACCAAGAATGCCTCGGTGGCTGCCAAAGTGGGCGGTGCCTTTAGTGATTTCGGTGGAGATCTGGATTTCACCACTCTGGATCTGGGTGTTGCTGAAGTGATGTTTAACTTCTACTTCTGATGCCAGCCTGAAAAGAGGGCAAAACGATGTACAAGAAAATTATGACCACTTCAGGCAAGGCACTTGCCATGGCTGTTGCTGCGGCCCTGGCGGGTTGCGGTGGCGGCGATGTGGGGCCGGGAGATTTTGCCTACGGCTCGGCGCCGCGCTGCGCCAAGACCCTGCTGGTGGACGATGGACTGACTAATACTCAGCTCGCTTTGACCCGTTTGAATGAGCTGATTAATTTGGCTTCTATTTCGCCCGAGGGTGGCGACGCCACGGAGTCCGGTGATCTGTATCAGTTCGATATTGCTGGCCAGTGTGGTGGCTGGGTGTACTTTACCCCGCTGGAAGGGAGTGATGCTGAGCGCACGGATTACGATCTGGATATGCAGGAGTACTGCATGTCATCGCCGCAAGGTGATATTCGGTTCAGTGGCCAGATCCGTGCCAGCGAACTAACCAGCATGGGCATGCCCAGCGAGCTTCTGACGGAGTTTTCCGGGTTACAGGCAAATTCCGCTGAAGACTCTTTCGTTGTCAGTATGACCGGAGGCCGAACCGTCTATGGTCGTCCAGATGCGGGTCGTCCGCTGGCGCCGTCCGCTGACGCGCCGGACCAGGTGAGCATCGGTGAGCTGGTGGTCAATCATCAGACTGATGGCATCACTGATACGGTGCAAGCGCTGCAGGCCGAGCGCTGGGAGCAGGATGGGCTGGTTATTACTCGGGTTGAAGATGGTCGCTATGTGCAGAACAGCAGCGGCGATGTTTTTGATTTGAGTACTCCAGCTGAGCCACTTCAGGTGGACCCGGAAAGTGGTGAGTGGCTGGCCGGTGTGCTGGTACTGAGCTCCGACGACTATCCTGACGTGCAAGTACGCCCGACGGGTAACCCCGGTGAATACACCGCGGTGGTACCGGCCAACGCTGCTGGCGAACGCCTTGGCTGCGGCGTGGTGGATGGTCTCGGCTCCGGTCGCTGATTAGTTCACTTTGGCGGCGGTCCGGCCGGGCCGTCCGCCAGCCTTTCTATTCCCTTGTTTGATCTGATACGGAGCAGTGCGGGTGCGACTGACTGACTTGATTGCTCGTCGTCTGGCGGCATTCGCCCTGTGGCTGTATGACCGACCGAGAACGTCTGCCACGCTTCTGGGACTGTTGCTGCTCACTGCTATCAGCCTGTTACCCAGGTTGGAGTTGGATACCAGTGTTGGCAGCTTGCTGGGTCTGGATTCACCTGAATTCGTTTCCTATCAATCCTTCACCGAGCGTTTTGGTAACGATGCCTATGCGGTGATCACCGTGTCGGCCTCGGACGTGTTGGCTCCGCAAAGTCTGCAGCGGCTGCGTGAGCTGCACAAAGAGCTCGAGCAAAAAGCCCCTCATGTCCGTCGAGTAACTTCTCTTCTGAATGCACCACGTTTGTATCGGCGCGATCAGCGCACTGTTATTAGTGGCTTGCTTAACCCCTGGCCGGAAACGGATGAGCAATGGCTGGCCTGGCAGCAGGAGGTGCTGGACAGTGAGCGCTACCGTAATGTGCTGATTAATTCAGCGCGGAACTTCACTTTGATCGTGCTGCAGTTGAACAGCACCATGCGTCAGGGCGACAAGACTGTTCCGATGGCCACGGTGGGCTACGCTGAGTTGGTAGACGCCATTCGGCCATTGCTGGCGCAGCACCAGGCTGAGGACTTTTCACTGGAGCTAACTGGAGAGGCAGCGGCAGATGCCGCCATTCAGCGTGCTTTTGTGCGAGAGTTGCTGGTGCTGGGTGTGGCCAGTCTGGCAGTGGGCATTCTGCTCATCTGGCTACTGTTTCGTAGTCGTATGGCCGTTGTCTTGCCGCTGGCAATTATTATTACCACGGCGGTTGTCACCTTTGCGATTATGGCCCTGGTCGGGCAGCCGCTGCAGCTGACCCTGATTATCATGCCGCCCCTGATCGTCGGTCTGGGCGTTGCAGATGCGGTCCATGTGCTGAATGCCTATAGCCGACATATCGAGCTGAAAAACACCCCGCGCCAGGCCTTCCATCTAGCTCTTATGGAAACCGCACGGCCAGTTTTGATGACTTCGCTGACAACTGCTGCAGGGCTTTTTTCGTTTATGCTGGTGGGCATTCAGGCGTTGTCGAGCTTTGGCCTGTTTGCAGGCATCGCTACTTTGCTGGCTTGCCTGTTTACTTTCGTGATAGCAGCGCTGGCGTTGTCGTGGTCGCCCATGCCGGTTGCTGCATCGACGGTGCTATTCGGCAAGCGAGAATTGATCGATCGGATAGCGGCGTTCTGTGTGGCACTGGCGGGTCGCCATGCGGGAAAGATTATTCTGGCGACAATGCTGGCGGGAGGCGTGGCGGTCTATTCCTTGTCCTCGCTTCGTCTTAACCACGACACGCTGGCCTGGGTGCCTGATGAGTGGACTGAAATTCGCGGCTTCAAACTTCTTGATCAGAACTTTGCTGCAGCCTCTCCTTTTGAGCTTGTTATTGATAGCGGCGCGCCGGGCGGTGTTCGCAAGGCCGAATTTATTACGTTATTGCGGGATCTTGCACAGGACTTCTCGGCGGCTGAGGCGGCCAGCGTATTTTCATCGGTATCCTCGGTGCAGACATATCTTGAAGATATCTCCCGTGCCATGGATGGGCGCTCGCTTGACTATGCCGAGTTCAGTAATGGGGATGAGCTGGTATGGCGTGATCTGCGTTTCTTTCAGATTGGCATGCCGGATGCGTTTCATGCGCTGGTCAGCCGTGATTACCGCTATGCCCGTATGACGCTGGCCACATCTCGTGCTTGGGCCATGGAGTACGATACTCCGAAAAGACTGGTTGACGACGTGCTGCGAAGACATGGCGGCGTTGTGGCGGAAGCCACCGGATTTTTACCCATCCTGCGCCATACATTGGATGTGATTATCTCTGGCGCTGCCATGAGCTTTGTTGCCTCCATGTTGATGGTGCTAACAATGATGGCGCTGTTTTTCCGATCTTTGCCAACAGCGACGTTGGCAATGCTGCCGAACGTGGTGCCGATTCTGCTGGTGTTGGCAGCGATATCGGCGGTTGGTGTAGAGCTCGACATGATTACTATCATGATCGGCTCGCTGATCATTGGTGTGATTGTTGATGACACTATTCACTTTCTGAGTAATTTTCAGGCCGCCCGGGCATCCGGTCGAACGGCGGCACAGAGCAGCCAGCATGCACTACAGACAAGTGGTCACGCGATGCTGGCTACCTCGCTGGTACTGATCGGGGCTTTTGCCATGCTGGGCTTTTCCCAGATCGGGATTATTTCCCTATTTGCCCTGATCAGCAGCAGTATTCTGGCGCTCGGCGTGTTTGGTGATTTCGTGCTGATGCCAGCGATTATGCAGTGGCTGTACCGCGATCGTTAGCTGCCTTCGTTAACGTTCAGGCACTTGCCAGCGTACGCCACTGGCTGGATTCCTCCAGCTGTCTCGCCACCTGAAGTAGTAGCCCTTCCTGTCCTTGTTGTGCGGTCAGTTGCACGCCCACCGGTAGCCTACCGTTAGCACAGAAGTCCATTGGCAGGGAGATACCCGGTGTGCCACAAAAATTTCCCAGCTGGGTAAAGGGCACGCGCTGCAAAGCTTGTTCGGCCATCTTGTCCACCAGTCCAGTGGCGCGCAGCAGTTTGCCGGCCTTTAGTGTGGTAACCAGTTTGGCGCCCAGCGCTTCGCCGGCGGGAAGGTCCTGTTCGCCGATACGGGCCGGTGGCTGTGCGGTGGTCGGTGTCAGGTACAGGTCATAGTCGCTGAACAGGGCTGCGAATTGGCGTGACAGGGTGTTCCAGTGACGCAGGTGGCGAGCATAGTCGCCGGCGCTGAAACTACTGCCAAGAAGGGCCAGTACCCTTGAATCCAGTTCGGTCTGACGCACGCCTGCAGCGCCATGTTGGGTGCGGATTTCTTCCATTTCACAAGCCACTTGACCGGCATAGAGCATCAGGTAACAGCGCGCCACTAGCTTGCCATCAATATCTGGGCGGGCTTCCTCAACAGTGTGACCAAGTGCTGCCAGCTTTTCCGCAGTCTGTTCGGTGATGCGGCGAATTTCCGGATCAACTTCGTTGCCCAGGGGCGAACGGGTATCCAGAGCAATACGCAGCTTGCCCGGGTCGCGCTGCATCAGGTTGAGGAATGAATCCGTGGGCGGTTCAGCATGGTGCGGATCACCGGGCTCAGCGCCGGCCAGCACATCCAGCAGGGCAGCACTGTCGCGTACCGAGCGCACCAGAACGTGATCAGTGCTCATGCCATCCCACAGCTGACCCAGTTGCGGACCTTCGCTGACCCGTCCGCGGGTCGGCTTAAGACCAATCAGGCCGCAATAGGCCGCGGGAATACGAATCGAACCGCCGCCATCACTGGCGGTTGCCACTGGGACCATGCCGGCAGCCACCGCGGCAGCGGAGCCGCCACTGCTGCCACCGGTGATGTGATCCGTCGACCAGGGGTTGCGTGTTGCACCGAAGGCTTGTGGCTCGGTGGTGCCCTTGAGGCAAAACTCCGGCACATTAGTTTTGCCGACAATGATAAAACCGGCGCGAATCAGCCGCTCAACCATGTAGCTGTTGCACTCCGGGATACGGTTGCGATGGGCTGCGCAGCCATCAGCGGTTGGGGCGCCCGCAAGATGGTTAGGCGCCGTATCTTTGAGTAGCAGCGGCACGCCGGCAAATGGGGCGGTGGGGTCCATGGCCTTAAGCTGTGCAGCGGTTCGCTCGCGATCTTGCCACACCAGGGCGTTAAGTTTTGGTTGCCAGAAGTCGATCTGCTGCCACGCCTGTTCAAGTGCTTGCTGGGCAGATACTTCGCCGTTACGGATCGCCTCTGCCAACGCGGTGGCATCCATTTTGCGATACTGATCACTGGCAAAACCCATGGCGCTCTCCAGAGTGTTAATTTTTATAGTGATTCGAGTAATTTTTTGATTGGTGCGGCAAGACCAAGCTCGCCGGGACTATTGTGTTTTACCCAGCGCTGTCGTGCAGTTTCGCGAACAACTTTGCCAGCAGCCTTTACTTTGATACGCAGAGGGCTTATGTCCAGATGAAAATGGCTGAAGGTGTGGCGAAAATCCGGCAGTGCCTTGATCTGACCACCGTTCAACCCGCGCTCGTTGAGCGCTCCTTTAAGTAGTGCGTGATCACCAATTTCTGGCAGGCACCACAAGCCGCCCCACAGTCCGCTGGGTGGGCGTTGTTCGAGTAGAACCTCGCCATGTTCGTTTTCTAACAGCAGCATCAGAGTCTGTCTTACCGGGGTGGCCTTGCTCGGTTTTTTACCTGGGTACAGGGCAACCGTTCCGGCCTTGAATGCGCTGCAGTGTTTTGCCAGTGGACATTCATGGCAGCGAGGTTTGCTGCGGGTGCATAGAGTGGCACC
Organism: Alcanivoracaceae bacterium; assembly: GCA_029210325.1. GTDB lineage: Bacteria > Pseudomonadota > Gammaproteobacteria > Pseudomonadales > Alcanivoracaceae > PGZG01. Next base: position 647,630 of record JARGPU010000001.1, read on the forward strand.
CAGATCCATCATCACCTGAGAGTAGTCGCGCAGCCTCTGGTTTGGAGTATATTTTTCCGCAATCTTCCAGAGCTGATTCTCTACCGGTTTTTCACCTGGCCAACCAGCAACGGCGTGAAAACGGGCCAGCACTCTCTTTACATTGCCATCCAGAATCGGCGCGCGTATGTCCATGCTGATGCTGGCAATGGCGCCGGCGGTTGAGCGGCCGATGCCCGGCAGTGAGGACAGCGCACTCACCTCAGCGGGGAAAGCTCCACCGTGCTCAGATACCACAATCTGTGCCGCACGATGCAGGTTTCTGGCGCGGGCGTAATAGCCCAGGCCAGTCCATAAATGCAGTACTTCATCCTGCGGTGCACGGGCCAGCTTCTGCACCGTGGGAAAGCGCTTCATAAAACGCTGGAAATAGGGAATGACGGTGCTGACCTGAGTTTGCTGCAGCATGATCTCTGACACCCATACCCGATATGGGTTGATGCTTTGCTGCCACGGCAAATCCTTGCGACCGTGCTGGTCGTACCAGTCCAGCACGGTGTTGTGGAACGAGGCCGGTGTCATTGGAATAGTTTCTTCAGGCCTTCCTCTGCCTTTTTCTTCAGCTCATCCTTTGCTTTCTGTTTGGCGGCATCTTTGATCACGGCTTCGGCACTATCTCCTTCGCCCTCGATGCCAAAGCGATCCTTCAGCTTATCCTTGGCCAGCTGTGTGGTGATGTCCTTGCCGATTTCGCGGAATGCCTTGCTGTCGGCACCACACCACTTGCTGACGTCTCCAGCCAGATTGCCTTTGCAGCGCATGGGCCAGCTGCGGTCCGCAATATATTTGTTGCTGCTTAGATCTGGCACTTGCATTGCCATGCGCATATCAAATGCCTGACTGCGTAAATTCAGGAAGCCTTTGCCGGACAGCGTGCCGCGATCCAGCTCCGCCTGAAGATTATCAATATGAGCAATCAAATCTTCAATGCGCGCACTGGCTTTCAGTTGCACCACTTCCGTATCTTCTTTTAGCGCCGGAGGCAGTCGTCCTTGATCCACGCCGGGCAGGAACTGGGTGATGACCTGATATTGACCGAGCATGTCATTGATGCCGGCGCCTAGTGCGTTATTCAGGTTCATGCCGCGAATGGTGCCCTGGGCCAGCGTCAAGTTCAGTGCGCCATTGCTACTGTCTGCCAGTGCTTGCTCGGTGTTGCCCTCGGCGCGGAAGGTTATGTTCATGTCGAGAATGCCAGTGAATAGGTCATCTTCCAGTGCCATCCGCATGATCGGTTGAATCTGCACACCATTGGTGTCGGCGGCAAAAGTGATCAGCGGATTGTCGCCGCGTGCATCCAGCGCGGCTTCGGCTTTGAAGTTTCCCGCCATCAGCTGAGCGTTGGCCTCAATCATTTCCATCAGGCCGTTGTCGGCACGTACCAGAATGCGCAGGTCGCGCATTTCAATGCCTTCCATCTGTATGGTTCCCGCCGAGAACACCCCATCTACTTTCAGGGCGCGCAAATCTTCCAGAGGCAATAATGACTCGCTGGAAAGGGCGGGGAGCAGCGTTTCTGTGGTGGCCAACACTTGCTCTTCTGCGGATTCCTCTTCGACGGTCGGCGCCAGGTAGCCATCAGCGGTCAGCTGATCCAGCGTCAGGTCAAAGCGTATATGGCCGCTATCAATATCGGTCAGGCCCGCCACACCGCTGATCGTGCTGTTATCCAATGTGATTTTCAGCGGCTCCAGAAGAATGCTGTTTTCCGGGCCACTAAATGTCATTTCCATGGCTACTTTTTTTAGTGCCGCTGGATCGCTGGTTTCGATCGTTGCCTCGCCGATTGCTTTTAGCGCTGCATTGGCGTCAAACGGCGCCACGCTGAGGGCGCCGCGGAAAATCGGCTTAGTGGAGATCTGGGTTAGCTCGATATTGCCGCTGGTGCGGGTGCTGGCAGCTTCCACAAGCAGGTCGCGAATGCTGATGCGGTCGTCATTCAGTGCTGCTTCCATACTCAGCCGGGCATGAACCTGTACTGGCAAGGTGGTCAGGCCCGCGAGGGTGGTGTCGACCACCAGAGCATTGAGTTCGAAAGTGTTGCTGTCCAGATTCATGGCCAATGTGGTGGCCAGCGCCAGGTCCACGCGCATATCCGCCTGATCCTGATAGCGCAGCGAGGCTTCCAGCGGGAACGGCTTATCCAGACTGACGTCCTGAGCATCAATGTTGAGCTGCTCAACGCGGATGTCAGTACCGTCGGTGGTGTTCAGATAGCGCACCCGACCATTGCTGATGGTGATTTGTGGTATGGAGACAGGCAGGTCCAGCGGCGCCGACTCGGCTGCTGGCTCTTCCGGGGTGGTAGCCGTTTCGCTGGCTGGCGCAATGCGATCCCAGTTGGCCCCTTCTGCGGTTTCCTCCAGATTCAGCTCGACGCCGTCCAGATACAGCCCTGACAGCTCCACGGCGCCGCGTAGTAGCGGCATCACCGCAATGCTGGTGCGCACCTGATCAAAGGCGGCGAACAGGGACTCTTCGCCAGCAATGCGGACTTCTGTGCGTCCCACCTCAATGCCCAGGTAAGGCCAGAAGGTCCAGGACAGGTTGCCCGGTATCTGCAGATCCAGATTCGCCTGCTCCCGGGCAGCGGTACTGATTTGCGGCTTGAAATCATTGGGATCGATCAGACGAGTGACGGCAAAAACTGCACCGGCCAGAAGTACGATGATGGCCAAAACAATGATGCTCAGGATTTTCAGTGCGCGAAGCATGGCGGTCTCCTTGCGTGCCGGGTGCGTGCGGTCGATTATAGAGAGCCTGTGACTGGCATGGCCATGGATAACAACCATAACCCATGGCGTTTGGATGGCATCACAGTGATAGCAGATTGGGGGAGATTGTGTTGAAAAAGTTCCGTTGGCTGCTAGTTAGCCTCATTCTTGGCGCCTGGCCTGCGTTTGCCACCATTAATCCGGGGCCGCTGGATCAGGAGCTGATTATTGGTCGTGACCTTGAAGTGCTGGAGGACCCGGAGGGGCATTGGTCTCTTGCCGATGTTAGTGGCCCGTTTGCAGATCGTTTCCGTCCGTCAGATCGCCTCTATCCCGGCTTTGGCTTTACTCGCTCAACCATCTGGATGCGTTTTTCGGTTGACTTCTCACGAGTTCAGAACCGCACCTGGTATCTGATTCAGCGCCACCCGATTGTTGATAGTGTGGTGCTTTACTCGCCGAATCCAAGCGGGGGCTATTCGGAAACGGAAATGGGTGATGGACTGCCATTCTCCCACCGAGACATAGCGCATCGGGAGTTTATTTTTCCGCTCGATAGCAGCGTCAACAGGGTACAGACCTACTATCTCAAGGTGTCGGGAAAGGGAGCGCTCAATCTCGAGCTGAAGCTGTCCAGCGCTCAGGGCGTGATTGAGCGGACCTACAAGGAGCAGCTTATTTTCGGCCTGTTCTTCGGCGGCCTGTTTGTCATGTTGGTGTACAACCTGCTGCTGTACTTTTCGGTACGCGATGTCGCTTATCTTTATTACGTCATCTTCCTCGGCGCTCTGGAGCTGAGCCTGCTCAATCTGAATGGCTTCGGCCTGCAGTACCTGTGGTCAGAATGGCCACGAATTAATGAGCATTATCCATTCTTCGCCTATATAGGTATGGCGGCGTTAATTCGTTATTCGCTTAACTTTCTTGATCTGCTTGGCCGTCAGCCGCGGGCGGGCCGCTGGCTGCAGTGGCTGTTTCGCATATCGGTGCTGATGGTGCCGCTGACATTGATCGTGCCGCCGCCCTGGTCTTATCACTTGAATACCCTGCTGGTGCTGACAGTGGTGCTGTCGTTGTTTGTGATTGGCACGGTGGCCTGGCTGAAAGGCTATACCGCAGCTCGGCTTTATGTGGCCGCCTGGTCGGTTTTTCTGCTCGGTTGCGTGGTTTTTGCGCTGGACAATCTTGGTGTTATTCCGCACTCCACGCTGGGTAACTATGCTCCCCATATTGGTGGCGGCTGGGTGGCTGTGCTGCTGTCGCTGGCATTGGGGGACCGGATCAACCTGCTTGAAGAGCAGCGCGATAGTCTGTCCCTGGAGTCGGAACAGGCCATGCGCCGCCATGTTGCGGAAGTGCAGCGTCTGGACCGGGACAAGCTGGTGTTCCTTGAGTACCTCAGTCATGAATTAAATACCCCGCTTAATTGGCTGGGCAGCGCCCGCTTGCTGGAAACCGAGTCGGTGCCCAAGGAGCTGCGCGATGCGGTGCTCATGGTGCAGCGTGGTCAGGATCGGCTGCAGCAGCTGGTGGCAACTTCACTGCGCTATTTTGATATGGCTGGTCGCCAGCAGCTTCCCGCGCAGAGCTACTGTCAGCCCATGTGGATTCTTGATCGCTTGATTACGGACTGTGCTGCGGCGGTGAAGGATAAGCAGCTCAAGCTGCTAAACCGTGTGCCTGCGGATCTGACCGTACTGGCCTGCGAGCAAGAGCTGCGGGAAGTACTGATGATGTTGCTGGATAACGCCCTGCGGGTCAGCCCGGAAGGTGGAGAGGTGGTATTTTCTGCTGATGTTTCCGAGCGCGACGCGGTGATCCGGGTGTGTGATCAGGGGCGCGGGATCGTGCGCGACAATCTGGAGGGAATCTTCCAGCCATTCTTTATGGTCGGCTCGGGTCACCATGCAGATGGCTTTGGCCTGTCCTTGCCCATGGCCCGGGTAATGATCCGACAGATGTCGGGGGATGTCTGGGCGGAGAGTGCGGGCTTGGGTAAAGGGTCATGCCTGTGTATCCGTCTTCCTGCAGAGACTAGCTAGGTTTGCGCCATGCGGGACCGCTGTCGAGGGGTGACGGGGCCAGCAGATTGCCGGTCTGGCGTAGCATTTCCTTGCCGACTCCACGGCCTCGGGTGGCCGGGTGTACCACTATCTGGCTTAGTCTCCAGCCGTTCCCGGTGGCTATGACGCGGGCCAAGGCCACCGGTCTGGCATTGAATATGCCTTGAAAAAGCCGCCCCTCGCCCTGTTCAGCGGCGCTGGCCAGCGCTTTGGCAAGCTCGCTATCCGCTTTTAGCACGTTGGCGAAGTCGGCAGAACCGGCCTCGGTGATGGCAATTTCGCTAACTATCAGTGGCATTCAGGATTCCTCATTGGTCCGCAGGGCGGGCGGGGCCTATAATAGCCGCCCTGCCTAACGGAGGTCATTCATGTCGCAGCGTACAGCCAGTGTGTCGCGTAACACTCTGGAAACCCAGATTGCCGTCTCGGTCAATCTCGATGGCACTGGTAAGAGCCAGCTCGAGACCGGCCTGCCGTTCCTTGATCACATGATTGATCAGGTCGCTCGCCATGGCCTGATCGACATCACTATCGCTGCCAAGGGTGACCTGCATATCGATGCCCACCACACCGTGGAGGATATCGGTATTACCCTGGGGCAGGCGCTGGCCAAAGCATGGGGCGATAAAAAGGGCGTGCGCCGCTATGGCAACGCCTACGTGCCGCTGGACGAGGCTCTGTCGCGGGTGGTGATTGATCTGTCCGGTCGGCCTGGCCTGGAAATGCATGTTGATTTTTCCCGCGCATTGATCGGGGATTTTGACGTGGACCTGTTCTATGAGTTTTTTCAGGGACTGGTAAACCACGGCATGATGACCGTGCACATTGATAACCTGCGTGGTCGCAATGCCCACCACCAGGCAGAAACCGTATTTAAGGCATTTGGTCGGGCACTGCGTATGGCGGTGGAGTTTGATCCGCGTATGGAAAACATTACCCCGTCCACCAAAGGCACGCTCACCGAGAAAGGCTGATCAATGACTGAGATCGTCGCCGTTCTTGATTACGGCATGGGAAATTTGCACTCGGCGGCCAAGGCGCTGGAGAAAGTGGCCGACGGCCAAAAGATCGTAGTGACATCCGATCCTCAGGTTGTTGCCACTGCCGATCGCGTGGTGTTTCCTGGTGTGGGTGCGATTCGTGACTGCATGCGTGAGCTGTCTGGTCGTGGTTTTGACCAGGCGGTGCGCGAAGCCGCCAGTCGTGGCACTCCGCTACTGGGCATCTGCGTTGGCATGCAGGCGCTGATGAGTCACAGCGAAGAGAATGGTGGTGTTGAGTGCCTGGGTGTTTTCCCCGGCAATGTGGTGCATTTCGGTGAGCGCCATTCTGAGTTCGGTGATCGCCTGAAAGTACCTCATATGGGTTGGAATCAGGTTCGCCAGTCTCAGCCGCATCCGATGTGGGCGGGTATTCCGGATTTCTCCCGGTTTTATTTTGTGCACAGTTACCATGTTTCTGGTGTGCCGGAAAATCAGCAGGCAGGTACTTGTGAGTATGGCCTGGAGTTCCCGGCGGCGGTTTGCCGCGGCAATGTTTTTGCAGTGCAATTCCATCCGGAAAAAAGCGATCCCCATGGCCTCACATTGTTGGAGAATTTTCTCCGCTGGGCGCCATAATTCCTGAATTCTTTAGTTGAGGTTTTCCATGCTGTTGATTCCCGCCATCGATCTGAAAGACGGCAAATGCGTGCGTTTGCGCCAGGGCCGTATGGAAGACGATACGGTGTTTTCCGATGACCCGGTTGCCATGGCTCGGCACTGGGTAGAGCGCGGCGCACGACGGTTGCATCTGGTCGATCTGAATGGTGCTTTTGCCGGCGAGCCGGTCAATGGCGGTATCGTCAAGGCAATTGCCAAAGAATTCCCCGATCTGCCGATCCAGATCGGTGGTGGTATCCGTTCGCCGGAGATCATCGAAGCCTACCTGGCAGCTGGTGTGCAGTGGCTGATTATTGGTACCAAGGCGGTACGTGAGCCGGAATTTGTTGGTCAAATGTGCAAGCGCTTTCCCGGGCACATTATTGTTGGCCTTGATGCCAAAGACGGCATGGTTGCCACCGATGGCTGGGCCAATGTTACCGACGTCAACGTGATTGATCTGGCCCGACGTTTTGAAAACGATGGCGTGTCGTCGATTGTGTATACCGATATCAGTCGTGACGGCATGCTCCAGGGTGTCAATGTGGAGGCAACGGTGCGCCTTGCTGAATCCATGTCGATTCCGGTAATTGCCTCTGGTGGCATTACCAATCTGGATGACGTGCGTAATCTTTGTGCGACGTCTTCAAGTGGTATTGAGGGCGCGATCACCGGCCGCGCCATCTATGAAGGCACTCTGAACTTTGAGGCCGGCCAACAGCTGGCGGATGAATTGACGGCGTAAGCCGAAAACTGTGCTGCAATACGCGGAGTCTGAATATGGGTCTGGCCAAACGCATTATCCCCTGCCTTGATGTCGATAAGGGTCGGGTGGTCAAGGGCGTCAAGTTCGAGAGCATCCGTGATGCCGGTGATCCGGTGGAAGTCGCCAAGCGTTATAACGACGAAGGTGCCGACGAAATTACCTTTCTGGATATTACTGCCAGTCATGAGGGGCGCGACACTACCCTGCATACTGTGGAGAGAATGGCCTCACAGGTTTTTATTCCGCTGACAGTTGGCGGTGGTGTGCGCACCTTGCAGGATATTCGTAATCTGCTTAATGCCGGAGCGGACAAAGTCAGCATTAACTCCGCAGCGGTACACAACCCGGAGTTTGTTCGCGAAGCGGCAGACCGGTTTGGCTCTCAGTGCATCGTGGTGGCAATTGATGCAAAAAAAGTCAGTGCCGAGAGCGAGTCAAACCGCTGGGAAATTTTCACCCATGGTGGTCGCAAGCCCACTGGCATTGACGCCATCGCCTGGGCGAGGCAGATGACCGAATACGGTGCCGGTGAGATTTTGCTGACCAGTATGGATAAGGACGGCACCAAAGATGGTTTTGATATCGCAGTTACCCGAGCCATTTCGGATGCTGTAACTGTGCCGGTGATTGCCTCCGGCGGAGTGGGCACCTTGCAGCATATGGTAAATGGTGTGTTGCAGGGCGGTGCTGATGCGGTGCTGGCGGCATCCATTTTCCATTTTGCCGAATACACCATTCGTGAGGCCAAGGAATATATGGTGGCTGCGGGAATTGAAATGCGTCTTTGATAAGACAGCAGGCAGGGGAAGTTACAAAGCCGGGTCGGTTTGATCCGGCTTTTCTTTTACAGTGGCAATTTGCGGGCGGGCCAGTAGTTGGGACACCGGCACAAGTTGGATGTCTGCCAAGTCAAGCAGCGGAAGAATGTTTTCCAGGTACTCAATGGTTTCCGGATAGGGGTGGCCAATAACGATTGCATATCCTCGCCGTTTGGCAATGCGGATGGCACGATTGAACTGCGTATTGATGGCAGCCAGATCGCGCTGATTGTCCAGAAAGATATCCCGCCCAGCGTGAGCAAGGCCGTGTTGCCGCGCCTGTTTCTCTGCCACCGATAATGGTGTGGTACGACTATCAACAAAGAACAGGCCGTGTTGGCCAAGACGTGCCATTAGGTGGTTCATGGCGTTCTCATCGGCAGTAAGAACTCCGCCCATATGGTTGTTCATGCCGGTTGCTTGAGGGATGCGCTGAATCGCTTCATCAATGGTGCTGGAAAACTCCTCTTTGGGCATGTCTTGACGCAGGCCGCCGGCATCCAGGGCGACAAAGCTCTTTGCTGTCATAGGCATATGCAAAATAACTTCCTTGCCATTGGCATGGGCAAGCCGAGCAAGTCTCGGGCCGTGAGGAGTTTGCGGGATCACTGCGTAGGTAATTGCGCCGGGTAGCTTGGCGATGGCCTCACCACGTAGTCGGTGATAGCCGAGATCATCGATAATGATGGCTATTCGCGCCTGCGCTGTTGCCAGTGTCGGCAGTACCAGCAAGCTGAATAGAAGGGCCTTAAGCATTTACTCGCCCTGGCGCGGCATGGCCAGCGCAATCCCTTTGAGTACGGACAGCGCCTCATAAAGAGTGAAGTCAGTAGCCGCTAAAGGCTGGCTGGTTTGTTCGGTTTCTTCGGCGTTGCTCTTGCCGTTCTCCAGGTGGCCGCGCAGATCTGCTTCGCGTACGCCCTGTCGACCAGTGATTAGCTCCACTTTGGAAACTTCGCTGAGAATATCCGGAACAATTCCCTCCGCCTGAATTGAGCGGCCATTGGGAGTGTAATAACGGGCGGTAGTAAGTTTCAGCGCGCGATCGCCATGCAACGGCAGAATCGTTTGCACTGAGCCTTTGCCGAAACTGCGCTGACCCATAACGATGGCTCGGCCATGATCCTGCAGTGCCCCGGCGACAATTTCTGAAGCGGAGGCGGAGCCGCCATTCACCAGCACCACAAGTGGCAGGCCATTGATCAGATCACCCTTGGTGGCGGCGTAGTTGATGCGGCTCGATTCGTCTCTGCCCTGCGTGTAAACAATTAGTCCTTCGTCGAGAAACAGGTCTGAGATCTGCACGGCTGCGCTAAGTACGCCGCCCGGATTGTTGCGCAGATCCAGCACTACGCCTTTTAGCGTGCTGTCCTGCATCATTTTGTTCAGCGCCTTTTCTGCGTCACGGCCGGAATGACTCTGGAACTGGGTGATGCGCAGATAGCCAAAGCCGGGCTCGACCTCTTGTGAGCGGACACTCTGTATGCGAATGCGATCGCGAGTCAGGGAGACGCTATGGGGCTTTTCGGTTCCCTCTGAAAGAATGGATAGATCTACGCTTGAGCCAACCTCGCCACGCAGCAGATTAATTGCCTCTTCAAGCGCCATTCCTTTTACGAAGGTATCGTCGATTTTCAGAATCAGATCACCGGAACGTAGCCCGGCACGGCTGGCCGGCGTGTCATCCAGTGGAGTGACCACTTTGACAAAACCGTTCTCCATGGTGACTTCAATGCCAAGGCCGCCAAACTCACCGCTGGTGGAGACCTGTAGATCATCAAATTCGGAAGGGGTCAGGTAGCTGGAGTGTGGGTCCAGTTCGTAGAGCATGCCGCGGATGGCGGACTCCAGCAGAGTGCGGTCATCAATGTCTTCAATGTAGGTGGCGCGAATGCGCTCCATGACTTCCGCAAATACCCGCAGTTCGGTGATCGGTACGCCCTGACTTTCTGCCTGTGCATCCAGAGCGGGATCGGCCTGCACTAGACTACTGAGAAAAGTGACGAGACTGATAAAGAGAACGGTGCGGAGTCGGATCATCAGTATGTTGTCCGGTTATTATTGACGGCTGGCAATGGGGGGCAGTGTAACACGGCTGTTGCACCATTTATCCGGGTTCACGGGTGCGCCGGCGCGGCGTATTTCGAAGTACAGGCCGGCACTACTGCTGCCGCCGGAGTCGCCCACCCGGGCAATAACGTCGCCCGTAGAGACCCATTCTCCGACTTCGCGGGCCAGGCTTTCATTCTGACCGTACAGGGTCATATAAGTGTCGCCGTGATCGACAATGATCAGCAGGCCAAAGCCGCGCAGCCAGTCGGCGAATACCACCCGGCCTGGATGAATGGCTCGCACAGGTGTGCCGGCGGGAACATCCAGCAACACCCCGCTCCAGCGCACCGAGCCCTCTCGGGAGCTGCCGAAGCGGGCGCTGATGCGCCGGCTGACCGGCCAGGGAAGCTTGTTGGCCAGCTTGCCAAATGGCTCACCGGATGGCGTTGAGGGGATGTCGGCGAGGCTGCGGCCAACATCCCGTAGCAGCTTGTTGAGACGCTGCTCGTCGTTGCGCAGGCCCTCAAGACGCTGTTTGGCAGAGCCGATACGCTGATTCACGGCGGACAGCGCAACGCTGCGCTGTTTCACAGCCTTGTCCAGTTCAATGCGTTGCTGGCCGAGAGCCACCTGACGTTCATCCAGCTGCTGGCGGGCCGCCTCTGTGGCGGCCACGGCCTCCAGCAGTGCCTCTATATCACTATTGATCAGGCTCACCCTTTGCTGCCGGGCTCGCTGGAAATACTCCTGATAGCGCAGCAAGCGGGCCACCGCATCGGGCTGCTCCTGATTAAGCAGCAGGCGAGCCAGCTCCTGGCGGCCGTTCATGTAGCCAGCCCGCGCCGTGCGCCCAACCCAGTCCAGCTGGACGCCCCGCTCGCGGGCCAGTCTGGCCTGCCGGGCTTCGAGGCGCTGCAGTTCGGCAGCGGCTTCACGCCGCTGTTGCTCAAGTTTGCGGTTCTGCCGGTTCAGCCTTGCCAGGCGCAGCTCGACGTCGCGCAGCGCGGCCTGCTCACGGTCGCGATCGCTTATGTCGGCGTGCAGGGCTTGCTCCAGCTGACCGATACGCTGTCTCAGGGTCTGCAGGTCTTCCGCCGAAGGGGTGTTGGCCCACAGGCTGGCTGGCATTAGCAGGCACAGTAAAATAGTCAGTCTCATGCCGGCGTTTTACCTTATGTCCGTCGGGGAGGGAAGCGTTGTAGTCATCTGCTATACTTCCGCCCCGTTTACCTCAGTTGCCGGAAGTGCCAATGGACCGTCTGCTCGAATTCGTTATCAATCACTACATTCTGGTGTCTGCCTTCTTTATTCTGTGGGCGGTATTTTTCTCTTTGGAGTCCAAGCGGGGCGGTAAGACCGTGAGCCCGCAGCAGGCCACCAACCTGGTAAATCGTGAAGATGCTCGGGTGGTGGATCTGCGTGATGCTGATGAATTCCGCCAGGGCCACGTGGCCGGCAGCATCAATATTCCGATGAGTCAGTTCGCAGAGCGCATCGCCGAGCTGGACAAGTTCAAGGACAAGCCGGTGATTCTGGTTTGCAAGATGGGCACCAGTGCTTCATTGGCTGGTCGGCAATTGAGCGCTCGTGGTTTCGCAAGCGTTGTCCGTATGCAGGGTGGCATTCAAGGATGGCGCGCTGACAATCTGCCGGTGGTGAAGGCCTGATATGGTAGATATCGTTATGTACAGCACGCCCTGGTGTCCTTTTTGTGTGCGCGCTAAGCGGCTGCTGAGAGACAAAGGGGTTGCCGTTACTGATATCGATATTAGTGGCGGTGGCGATCTGCGACAGGAGATGATTCAGCGCAGTGGTCAGAGAACTGTGCCGCAGATATGGATTGGTGAACGCCATGTTGGTGGCTGTGACGAGCTATATGCTCTGGAACGTCAAGGTCAGCTGGACAGCCTGCTGGCGCAATAATAGAAAGGTGCATTGGTCGCCTGAGTAGATGGAGAAAGTAATGTCAGAGCAAGAGAAGCGGGTTTTTCAGATTCAGCGTATTTATGTCAAAGACCTGTCTTTTGAGTCGCCCAACAGCCCGGACGTGTTTTCCGGCCAGTGGAATCCCACCGCGAATATGCAGCTGAACAATCAAGCTCGCAAGGTCGGTGAAGGGAATGAATATGAGGTCGAGGTAGGGGTTACTCTTACAGCGGAGCAGGACGGTAAGACGCTCTACCTTGTCGAAGTGAAGCAAGCCGGTATCTTTACCATTTCTGGAATTGAAGGCGAAGAACTGGAACAACTACTGGGAGCCTATTGCCCCAACGTATTGTTCCCTTATCTGCGCGAGGTGGTTGCATCTACCATCAATCATGGGTCCTTCCCGGCGTTTCAGTTGCAGCCGATCAACTTTGACGGACTGTTCCAGCAGGCTAAGGCCAAGCGTGCAGAAGAGCAGCAAAAGCAGATGTCCCACTAAGGTAGTGGCGGCGCTTGCCGCGCTACAGCATTCCCGGAAAACCTTGCTGGCGCAGGGCTTCATATAGCACTACGGACACTGCGTTACTCAGATTCAGGCTGCGACTTCCTGGCATCATCGGAATGCGCAGCTTATCGTTGTCTGGTAGCGTCGCCAGCAAGGCTGCCGGTAGGCCACGACTTTCCGGGCCGAACAGCAAAATGTCCTCGTCCTGAAAAACAAAGTCCCCGTGATGCCTGCTGACTTTACTGGATAGTGCTACCAGGCGCTGATCAGGCAAGGTCTGTAGCATGGCATCCAAATTGGCATGACAGCGGATATCGGCAAACTCCCGATAGTCCAGCCCGGCACGGCGTAGCTTCTTTTCGTCCAGCGAAAAACCTAGCGGCTCAATAAGATGCAGGGTACTGCCAGTGTTTGCGCACAGGCGGATAATGTTGCCCGTGTTGGGAGGAATTTCTGGTTCGTAAAGTGCGATGTGGAACATGGCGCTACTCATCGCTAATGATAAATTCTTTCGCCGCGCGCCGCTGACGCGCTGTCAGGTTCGCGGCGAAAGAATCTATGGGCTGTTAGCCGTTACGGCCTGTTCTCTTGCGATCCGACTCGGTCAGCTGCTTCTTGCGAAGGCGAATATAGTGTGGGGTTACTTCCACTAGTTCGTCGTCGTCAATGAAGTCCAGTGCCTGTTCCAGCGACATGCGAATCGGCGGGGTCAGGACGATGTTTTCATCGGTGCCTGCGGCGCGGATGTTGGTCAGCTGCTTGGCCTTGGTAGGGTTGACCACCAAGTCGTTGTCGCGGCTGTGAATGCCGATCAACTGGCCTTCATATACGTCCACGTTCGGCTCAATAAACATGCGGCCGCGCTCCTGCAGGTTGAACAGAGCGTACGCGAGAACCTTGCCGGCCACGTTGGAAATCAGCACGCCATTGTTGCGCTCGCCAACGGTGCCAGTACGGAATTCACCGTAGTGAGAGAAGGTGGCGTTGAAAATACCGCTGCCGGAAGTCAGGGTCATAAACAGCGAACGGAAACCGATCAGACCGCGAGACGGGGCGACGTACTCAAGGCGCACCCGGCCTTTGCCATCCGGGGTCATATTGCTCATGACACCACGACGCATGCCCATCTGTTCCATGATCGGGCCCTGATGCTGCTCTTCAACGTCCAGCACCAGCTGCTCGAAGGGCTCCATTTTCTGGCCATCAATTTCCTTGAGGATTACTTCCGGGCGACCAACGGCCAGCTCGTAACCTTCCCGGCGCATGGTTTCGATCAGCACTGACAGATGCAGTTCGCCACGGCCCGATACGCGCAGGCGATCCGGGCTGTCGGTGTCTTCAACGCGCAGGGCCACGTTGTGCTTCAGTTCTTCGTGCAGGCGATCGCGGATATTTCGACTGGTGACATACTTGCCATCCTGACCGGCGAACGGAGAGGTGTTTACATGGAAGAACATGCTTACCGTTGGCTCGTCGACTTTCAGCGGCGTCAATGCTTCCACATTGGCTGGATCGCACAAGGTGTCGGAGATATCCAGCGGGTCGAGACCGGTGATGCAGACAATATCGCCGGCAGAAGCTTCAGGCACTTCCACTCGCTCAAGGCCATGATGGCCCATGACGGTTAGCACCCGGCCACTACGTACTTTGCCGTGCCGATCAACCACCTTAACCGGCATGTTGCTCTTCAGTTTGCCGCGCTTGATCCGGCCGATGCCGATCATGCCAACGTAGGAGTTGTAGTCGAGCGAGGAGATCTGCATCTGGAACGGACCTTCCTGATCGACCTGCGGTACCGGGACCTTGTCGACGATAGCCTGGAACAGCGGCGTCATGTCGTCGGCCATATTGTCCACGTCCAGACCGGCGATGCCGTTCAGGGCGGAGGCATAGACCACCGGGAAGTCGAGCTGCTCATCGGTTGCGCCGAGGCGGTCGAACAGGTCGAAAATCTGATCCATAACCCAGTCAGGGCGCGCGCCCGGGCGGTCAATCTTGTTGATTACCACAATCGGGTTCAGGCCCTGCTCGAAAGCTTTCTGGGTAACAAAGCGGGTCTGGGGCATGGGGCCGTCTTGTGCATCTACCAGCAGCAGGACCGAGTCAACCATGGACAGAACGCGCTCTACCTCACCGCCGAAGTCGGCGTGCCCGGGGGTGTCAACGATGTTGATGTTGTAGTCGTTCCACTTCAGCGCGGTGTTTTTGGCAAGGATGGTAATGCCGCGCTCTTTCTCCTGATCGTTCGAGTCCATTACCCGTTCAACGTTGCCGGCGCGATCGCCGAGGGTGCCGGATTGCTGGAGAAGACGGTCTACCAGAGTGGTTTTACCATGGTCAACGTGGGCGATGATGGCGATGTTACGAAGGCGTTCGATCACAGGTTTTCTACCGCAGGCGGAATTTAAGGGCGCGCAGTATAGCAGTGTATGGCCCCGCTGTGCCCGGAATCGTAAAACTGTCATGATTGCGCCGATGGGCGGTAGGTTGCAGGAACCGCCCCGCCCGCCAACGGTCGGACGGGGTCTGTGTATTTGATCCTGTCTGCTAGTCAGGTTTTTTGTCAGGAGAGGCGTTATGTATCCGCGGTGGTTGTCCCTGTTGCCAGCTTTGCTGTTGATTGCATCATCTCTGGCTGCTGCAGCACCCGCTGCCCCGGCCAAGCCCACTGCGCGCGTTATCTATGGCCTGCATGAGCAGGTATTCATTACCGGGCTGGGTGTCGTTCTGCCAGCCAAGGTGGATACTGGCGCCGATAGCTCATCACTTAGTGCCATCAATATCCGCCCATTCACCCGCGGCGGCGAGCGTTGGGTCAGATTCGATCTTGCCGTGGAGGGAATGGAGCTCAATGATGTGGAGTTGCCGTTATCCCACAATGTACGCATTCGCCGGCGTGCCTCGGACTACGACCCAGAAGAAGAGAAATACTATGCTCGCCGGCCGGTGGTTGAGCTGATGTTATGCATTGGTAATCGGGCGGCCGCAGTGAACGTCAATCTGGCTGATCGCCGTGGCTTCCGGCAGCCACTGCTGCTTGGTGCCAGCGCCCTCAGGGAGATGCGAGCGCTGGTCGATTCCGAGTTTGAGTATTCCGCCGGTGTGCCGCTTTGTGAGGGGGTTGAGGATGCACGCCGCTATCCACCCCTTGGTGATGATGAGGAAGAACGTTAATGCGTGGAGTGCGCCTGCATGCCAGATTGCTGGCATTGGTTCTTTTTCTGCTTGGTGTCGGCAGCGTTGCCTGGCAGGTATGGGTCCAGGAGATTCCGTTAGCAGAGTCCGATGTGGAACCGGTCTGGGTGCTGGATGCACGCATTGAGTTTGAGCCGCGCGATAATAAGCTACCCATCAAGGTGCAGATGTTTGTACCGCCGGGTAGGGATGACTTCGTCACCCTTAGTGAGAGTTTTGTCGGCAATAATTTCGGCGTCGGGGTGTCGTGGGTGGATGGTAACCGCCTGGCCACCTGGTCAACCCGTCGTGCCCAGGGCCATCAGGTGCTCTACTATCGACTGGTTTTAGCCCGTCGCTTTCTGGTTGCTGAGGAGGCTGCTGCCAATGCTCATTTTCGGCGCCGCGAGCCTTTGACTGGAGCGGAACTGGTAGCAGCGGAGAGCCTGCTTGAACCAATCCGTGAACGTTCGGCGGATATCCCGACTTTTATTTCTGAAACCATCCATACAGTTAATGACGACAGCAATCACAGCGTCCGTCTGCTGCTCGCCGGGGATAATTCTGAAACCCGCCGGGCGGAAGTGGTGGACATGCTATTAGCCGCTGCCCATATTCCGGCGGAGCAGGTGCATACTGCGCGTCTGGCCCATGGCGTGGAGCAGCAGCCGGAATTATGGCTGCGAGGCTTCAATGGCCGACGATGGCTGTACTTTAATCCCACCACTGCAGAGCAGGGGTTGCCGGAAGATCGGGTCATTTGGTGGATAGGTAGTGACCCCATGGTGCAGGTTGAAGGCGCCAAGCGACTGCAAACCGGCATCAGTGTCAGCCGCACTGAAATGAGCACTATACAGTTGGCTCGCACGGTGCAACCGGTGCAGGGTCGCACCCTGTGGGGGCTATCGTTGTACGACCTGCCGCTGGAGTCGCAGCAGACTTTCCGGGTTATTATCCTGATCCCGGTGGCTGTTTTGCTGATCCTGTTTTTGCGCAACTTGGTTGGCATCGAAACGCTGGGCACATTCACTCCCGTGCTGGTGGCGCTGGCATTTCGGGAAACAGATCTGCTCTGGGGCATTTTTCTGTTTACGGTGGTGACAGCGCTGGGTCTTTCTCTGCGCTCTTACCTTGAGCATTTGCGCCTGCAGTTGCTGCCGCGCCTGTCTATTGTGCTCACTTTTGTGGTGGTATCGATCACGCTGATCAGCGTGTTCGGACATCGCGTGGGCTTTGAGCATGGCCTGTCGGTGGCCCTGTTCCCGATGGTGATTTTGACCATGGTGATTGAGCGCCTGTCGATTGTCTGGGAAGAGCGTGGCGGCATGCACTCCTTGAAGGTCGCGTTTGGCACCATGGTGGCTGCAACGCTGGCGTACCTATTGATGATCCGCCCGGAGCTGGTCTATTTCTTCTTCACTTTTCCCGGTGCACTGCTGGTGCCGGTCAGCATGATGCTGCTGATGGGGCACTATCGTGGCTATCGTCTCACCGAGTTGCGCCGCTTTCGCGCGCTGGTGAAGGACCAGGGGGGCGCCTGAATGTTCTGGCACAAAACCTGGCGGGCCCTGCGACAGCGCGGTGTACTTGGCATCAATCAGCGAAACTGCGATCTGATTCTGCAACACAACCAGCGTCACCTGTATCCGCTGGTAGACAATAAGTTGCTGACTAAACAGCGAGCCATTACAGCCGGAATGCGCGTGCCGACGCTGTATGGTGTGATTGAAACCGAGCGTGATATCGCCGGACTGGGAGCCCTGCTCTCCGGCCATCGGGACTTTGTTATCAAGCCGGCTCAAGGAGCCGGCGGCGATGGCATTATCGTGGTGGCTGATCGCTTCGGTGATTATTGGCGCACGGCCTCCGGTAAGCTGCTGACACTGGATGATCTGGAGTTCCATATTTCAGGAATCCTGTCCGGGATCTACTCTCTCGGCGGCCATCGAGACAGTGCGCTTATTGAATATCGGGTGCAGCCGGACAGCGTTTTTTCTGCGATCAGTTTTGAAGGCGTGCCGGATATTCGCATTATTGTGCTGCGAGGCTATCCGGTAATGGCCATGCTGCGTCTGCCCACCAGACAGAGTCAGGGCAAGGCCAACCTGCATCAGGGGGCCATCGGCGTGGGCGTCGATCTGGCCAGCGGCGTCACCCTGGGTGGCACCTGGCACAACCTGAGAATCGAGAGGCACCCGGATACCGCGAATCCGGTGTCCGGTGTGCAGTTGCCGTTCTGGGACGAGTTTTTGCAGCTGGCGAGCCAGAGCTACGAGCTCACCGGGCTGGGTTACCTGGGGGTTGATCTGGTGCTGGACCGCGATGCCGGGCCAATGATTCTGGAACTCAATGCGCGGCCTGGCCTGAATATCCAGATCGCCAATGACGCTGGTTTGATGGCCCGATGCCGGGACGCCGAGAGCGAAATGGATCGATGCCAGCAGGGCGGCCATGTTGCCACGGCCGAGGAACGCATTCGTTTTTGCCAGCAGCATTTCTCTTCTCTTGGGGCATGCTGAAAAATGCAGACCTCGGCCAGTTACAGCGCTATGATGCGGCAGGCCCACCATGTCTGCACTATGTTGGTGCTTGTCCGCCATATTTGTATCAAAATGGTGCACAATACGGTCTTGTGCAGGCTCAGCTAGACGATAAATTCGCCCTTTTTGCTGGCACGCATCTTGCTCACTCATTTGCATTCAACTCTCAGCCCGGCCAGTTCTCCGGGATGGGTAAACTCACGCTGTTCCGGGAGGACGCGCAATCATGACTGGCAGAACTATCGGTTTGATCAAAGAGCACGACGTCAAGTGGGTGGACCTGCGGTTCACTGACAGCCACGGTAAGGAGCAGCACGTAACCTACCCGGCGGCAGACGTTAATGAAGACTTCTTCGAAGACGGCAAGATGTTTGATGGCTCGTCCATCGCCGGCTGGAAGCACATCAACGAATCCGACATGATCCTGATGCCGGACGACGCATCTTCCGTGATGGATCCGTTCTCCGATGTAAGCACCGTGATTGTGCGCTGCGACATCGTTGAGCCGGCCACCATGCAGGGCTACGACCGGGATCCGCGCTCCATCGGTATGCGGGCAGAGGAATATCTGAAGTCCACCGGCATTGCCGATACCGCTTTGTTTGGTCCTGAGCCGGAATTCTTTGTGTTTGACGGCGTTAAGTGGACTTCTGGCATGAGCGGCCAGATGTACCAGATTCACTCTGAAGAAGCTGCCTGGGTTTCCGGCGATGACTTCGAGCGTGCCAACAGCGGTCACCGCCCGCGCGTTAAAGGTGGTTACTTCCCGGTTCCGCCGGTAGATAGCCTGCATGACCTGCGTGGCGCTATGTGTGCAGCCATGACCCAGATGGGCCTGCACGTTGAAGTTCACCACCACGAAGTTGCTACTGCTGGTCAGTGTGAAATCGGTGTTGGCGCCAACACTCTGGTGAAGAAGGCTGACGAAGTACAGATCCTCAAGTACTGCGTGCACAACGTTGCCCATGCTTATGGCAAAACCGCTACCTTCATGCCGAAGCCGCTGGTTGGTGACAATGGTTCAGGTATGCACGTGCACCAGTCGCTGAGCAAGGATGGCAAGAACCTGTTTGCTGGTGATGTCTACGGTGGCCTGTCTGAAACCGCTCTGTTCTACATCGGCGGTATCATCAAGCATGCCCGCGCTCTGAACGCGCTGACCAACCCGCTGACCAACTCTTACAAGCGTCTGGTTCCGGGCTTCGAAGCACCGGTAATGCTGGCCTACTCTGCGCGCAACCGCTCAGCGTCGATCCGTATCCCGTACGTGAAAAACCCGAAGGGCCGTCGTATCGAGACTCGCTTCCCGGATCCGGGTGCCAACCCGTACCTGTGCTTTGCTGGTCTGCTGATGGCAGGTCTGGACGGCATTCAGAACAAGATCCATCCTGGCGATGCTATGGACAAGGATCTTTACGACCTGCCGGCCGAGGAAGCGCTAGCTATCCCGACCGTGGCACATACCCTGACCATGGCGCTGGACGCGCTGGAAGCAGATCACGAGTTCCTGCTCAAGGGTGGTGTATTTTCCAAGGAAATGCTGGAGGCGTATATCGGCCTGAAGCGTGCCGATGTGGACCGTCTGAACATGACCCCGCACCCGGTCGAGTTCGATATGTACTACTCGGTCTGATCTTCGCGATCAGCTGGCAAAAAGGGGCTTCGGCCCCTTTTTTGTTTTTTGCGGCCCGGAAGCAGTGGGGTTTCCTTTATCCGGGGCGCGGCTCAGAATGAGGCTGATGACCGGAGAGGACATGTTGATGCTCAGATTTTCTGTTTTGTTGTTGGTGTTGTTCAGTGTTGCCGCACAGGCGGGGGCCGAGGAGCTGCCATTGACTGCGGATGAGTCCGGTGATGATGAGGCAGCTGGCGAGCAGACTCAGCGCATTTATCGTACCGTCGATGATCAGGGCAGACCAGTATTCACCGATGCGCCGGATTCACGCAGGCCGGCCCAAGAGGTGCAGATTCGGGAGCAGAACACCATTCCCATGGTGGTGCCGAAAGTTGCTGTTCCTGCTGACGAGAAGGCCAAGGCTTCCTTGGACTATAAGTTAGCGATTACTTCGCCCAAGAATGAGGAAACACTGCAAAACCCCGAGTCCATGACGGTGGCAGTGTCAGTGAGCCCCGAGCCCTCGAAAGGCCATGTCCTGCGTCTTCTCGACAACGGTGACGAAGTCGCCATGGTGATTGAGTGGCCAGATCGAGGCGAGCACCGTCTGGTCGCTCAGGTCCTTAGTCAGGAAGGTGAGGTGTTGGCGGAGTCTGCTGAAGTGGTAGTTTATGTGCAGCGTGTCAGTATTCTGAACAAGTAGCCTGCGGCCCTGTTTCTTCAGGGCTAATCCCCGGTGCGATTCGCACCAAAATAGTGCATTCTCTTTCCCCATAGGGCCCACGGTTCTGCCGGCGGCCTTGCTCCTGCACGGTGCGTTGTTGCATCGGATTGTGGCCTGAAAATTGCTTCTGTAGCCCATTATGACTGACTCCCTGTTTCACAAACGGCTGCTGGACCACCTGCGTACCGCCGTGTTGTTGCTCGACGGCGACTTGCTGGTGCGCTACCTGAATCCAGCGGCAGAAATGCTGCTGTCGATTAGTGCGGCCAGACTCAATGGCATGCGCCTGCCGGACTACTTTATGTCCGATGATGAGTCTCGGGTAGCACTGGAACGGTGCGCCCGGGATGGTCATCCGTTTACTCGTCGCGAGGCCCGTCTGTTTGCTGGCCCCGGTCATGAGATAACTGTGGACTACAGTGTTAGCCATATCAGTGAGCCCGGTCAGGCGCCCACCCTGTTGATAGAAATACAGCAGCTTGATCGATTGCTGCGGATCACCCGAGAGGATGCCCTGATCCACTCGCATCAGGCCACTCGAGCTTTGGTGCGTGGAGTGGCGCACGAGCTGAAAAACCCGTTGGGTGGTATCCGCGGAGCGGCTCAGTTGCTGGAGCGGGCACTGCCGAATGCGGAGCTGGCGGAATACACCAGGGTGATCATTGACGAGGCTGATCGGCTACGCAGCATTGCCGACCGCATGCTCGGGCCGCGGCGTGTGCCCCATTTTACCGACGTCAATCTGCATGAGTGTCTGGAGCATGTGCGTCAGCTAACTACGGCAGAGCACCCCGATGGCATTCGCATTGAGCGTGATTACGATCCGTCTTTGCCGGAAGTGCCAGCGGACCGCGATCAACTAATTCAGGTATTACTGAACCTGACTCGTAATGCGATTCAGGCGGTCACTGAAGCTGACATCAAGGATGGCGTCATTACCTTGCGCACTCGGGCGTTGCGACAGTTCACCATTGGTGCACAGCGCCACCGGCTGGTGGCGCGGATTGAAATTGAGGACAACGGCCCGGGCGTGCCCGAGTTGATGCAGGAAATGCTGTTTTACCCAATGGTCAGCGGTCGTGCCAATGGCACCGGTCTTGGCCTGTCTATTTCCCAGTCAATCATCAGTCAGCATCGTGGGCTGATTGAGTGTGACAGCCATCCTGGCAGAACTGTGTTCAGCGTGTTGTTGCCTATGGAGGCTGCGCCCGCAGAAGGAGAGAGTGCACAATCATGAATGCTACCGTCTGGATTGTTGATGATGATCGCTCAATTCGCTGGGTGCTGGAAAAAGCGCTAGCACAGGATGACTTTGCCACGCGTAGTTTTGAAGATGGCGATGAAGCTCTAAATGCCTTGGAGAGCGGTGAGGGCACGCCAGATGTGCTGGTGTCTGATGTGCGCATGCCCGGTACCGACGGTTTACGTATGCTGCGCATTCTGCAGCGCAAGTTTCCAGAATTGCCGGTGATTATTATGACCGCGCATTCTGACCTGGATTCTGCGGTGGCCTCCTATCAGGGCGGCGCGTTCGAGTATTTGCCCAAGCCGTTTGATGTGGATGAAGCGGTGGCGCTGGTCAAGCGTGCTATTCGGCATCGTGCAGAACTTGAGGGGGAGCCAGCGGAGCAGCCGGTTGATTTGCCCACCGAAATTATTGGCGAAGCACCGGCGATGCAGGAAGTATTTCGCGCCATTGGCCGGCTGTCGCACTCTAACGTGACGGTGTTGATCAATGGTCAGTCCGGTACCGGTAAAGAGCTGGTTGCGCGGGCGTTGCATCGTCATTCGGTGCGCAAGGATAAGCCATTTGTGGCGCTGAACATGGCGGCAATTCCGAAAGACCTGATTGAGTCAGAACTGTTTGGCCATGAAAAAGGTAGCTTCACCGGAGCAAATGCCCAGCGCATCGGGCGTTTTGAGCAGGCCAACGGAGGCACACTGTTTCTGGATGAAATTGGTGATATGCCACTGGAAGCCCAGACCAGGTTGTTGCGGGTACTGCAGGAAGGAGAGTTCTATCGGGTTGGCGGCACCACGCCGATCAAGGTTGATGTACGTATTATTGCGGCCACTCACCAAAACCTGGAGAAGTTGGTCGCCGATGGCGATTTTCGTGAGGATCTGTTCCACCGGGTGAACGTTATTCGCATTCACATTCCCAAGTTGGCCGAGCGTCGTGAGGATATTCCCCGTCTGGCCCGGCATTTTCTGCAACGCGCAGCACGCGAGCTAGGCGTGGAAGCAAAGACGCTGCACAAGGACTCGGAGCGCTACTTCTCATCGCTGGCTTGGCCAGGCAATGTCCGTCAGATGGAAAACGTTTGTCGCTGGTTGACGGTGATGGCGTCCGGCCGTGAGGTATTGATCGATGATCTGCCACCAGAGCTGCGTGAGCAGGAAAGCCGCAGTGAAGTGGTGGGAGACTGGGAAAAATCATTGCGCCTGTGGGCTGATCGCGCATTGGCGGCGGGCGGCAAAAATATTCTTGATGATGCTGTGCCGGCATTCGAGCGGGCGATGATTGATGTGGCCCTTAAGCACACTGGTGGCCGTCGTCGTGATGCGGCCAGCCTGCTGGGATGGGGTAGAAATACCCTGACGCGCAAGATCAAGGAGCTGGACATGGAAGAGTCGCTGGGTGCTGAAGAAGACAGCTGATTATTCCAGTGCCCGTTTTGCTTGCAGACTGACCAGCTTCCAGTCGCCATCGTTCAGCCACTGGCTTTCGACCCGATACAGCTGGGCTTGATCTGGCAGGATGCCACCGCTGCCGCCAGTTACCAGGGCGTTGAAATGTGCCGTGGCAAGGTCCTCACGGATGTTATCGGGGGTGACCTGAATATTGGTAAGTACCACGCTGATATTGCGGTGCCGGAAGAAGGTGGCGGTCATTATTCGCCGTGCTTGATCAAGATCAAGACTGCCGTGGTTACGTTCATTGATCTGCAGATCGGGGTGCAAGTGTTCAACTACCGCTGAGCTGTCGCGCTGCTCAATGCCCTCTGCTATCTCTTTGATCGCCTTGCTGATGGCCTGCTCGGCTGCTGGCGGGGTGCCACAGGCGGCCAGCCACAGTGCCTGAAGGGCAATCACGGTATATGCTGTGGCGCGAAGCCAATTTGATCGAATCATGTATGCCACTTTATCCTCCGCTCTCGCCCCGTCAACAGTTTCATTTGCCAGTGGACGCGCTGCACTCCCTGTATGTCGAGGAGTCTGGTAATCCGGCTGGTCGCCCGGTGATCGTTCTGCATGGTGGACCTGGCGGCAGTTGCTCGCCCCATCTAAGGCGCTTCTTTGACCCGCAACACTGGCGCATCATCCTGTTCGATCAGCGCGGCGCCGGGCGCTCCAGGCCCTCTGCCTGCCTCACCGACAACAGCACCGATGAGCTGGTCGCCGACATGGAAAAGCTGCGCCAGCATTTGGGAATAACTCGTTGGATGCTGTTTGGCGGCTCCTGGGGGGCGACCTTGGCCCTGCGCTACGCCAGTCAGTATCCTGAAAAGGTGTCTGCCATGGTGCTGCGTGGGATATTTCTTTGTCGCCAGCAGGACATGGATTGGCTGTATCGGGCGGGCGGCGCCAGCCGGGTGCGGCCGGAAGCCTGGGCCAGGTTTATTGCCCCCATCCCGGAAAATGAGCGCCATGATCCACTGTCTGCCTGGCATCGCCTTTTGCATCAGGCAGATGGTCCGCAACAGCAGGCTCTGGCAGGCATCTGGGCGGCTTGGGAGGCGGCCTGCTCCACCGTGCTGCCGTCCGAGGCGGTTGCCGAAGGTTTCTCCCGTCAGGCCTTGGCCATGGCCCTGATAGAAAGCCATTACTTCGTTAATCAGGGTTTTTTGCAGCAATGGCCGATGCCACCGTCCCAGCTGGCGGGCATTCCTGGAGTGATTATTCATGGCAGGCTGGACCTGGTCTGTCCTGCGGATCAGGCCCTGGCGCTACATCAGGCTTGGCCGGAGAGTCGTCTGAATATGGTGGAGGGGGCTGGTCATTCGGTGATCGAAGCAGGTATTCAGGTTGCGTTGCTGGACGCGGTGGCAGAGATGAGTCGACTGGGAGACAGGCAGCAGGGAGAGGAGCGGTGAAGCTGCTGTTACAGCGGGTCAGCAGGGCCAGTGTCAGCGTTGCTGGCGAGGAGGTCGGTGCCATTGGCCGCGGCATTCTGGCGTTGGTCGGTTTCGAGCGAGAGGATGGTGAGGCGCAGGTCACTCGCCTGACTGAGCGTATGCTGAACTATCGCCTATTCGCTGACCAGCAAGGCAAGACCAATCTCAGCGTCCGGGATATTGCTGGCGGGGTGTTGCTGGTATCCCAGTTTACCTTGGCAGCAGACACCCGCCGCGGCTTACGTCCTGGCTTTAGTTTGGCGGCTGATCCGCAGCGGGCAAACGGTTTGTATCTAGCCATGCTTGAGCAGTTACGGCAGGAGGCCGGTATTCAGCTGGCTAACGGTATATTTGGTGCCGATATGCAGGTGATGCTGGTTAACGATGGACCGGTTACGTTTTTGCTGGAAGGGTGAAATCGCGCTTGCCTTAAGCCGCCCAGAATGTTCTATGATGGAGCTGCCGCGCCACCGAGGATATTCAGTGGCGCAGGAAGTCTTTCAACAAGGAGAAAACCATGAAAAAGATCTTTGTAGCTTCTGCTATTGCCAGTTCCGTACTGTTGTCCGGGTGTCTTGGTCAGAACGCACTGTTCAATAAAGTACAGGATTGGAATGCCTCTGCCACCAATGAGAAGTTCGTCAATCAGGGTATTTCTTTTGCGTTTTGGTTTATTCCTGTTTATGGCCTGACCCTGTTTGCCGATGTTATTGTGCTGAACTCCGTAGAGTTTTGGACCGGCACCAACCCGGTTTCCGGCAAGTCGGCTAAGGTGGCTGGTACCAGCGAGACCGTCACCGATGGCATGGGCAACACGGCTACCTTGACCTACAACGCAGATGGCACCGTCTCTGTCGTTGCCAACGAAGAGCACTATACTTTGGTGCGTCGCGGTGACCAGCTTGTGAAGTTGCAAGAAGGCGAGCAGCAGGTAATGGGCAGCTTTGTTCTGTAAGGTCCGGGCTGTGTTATAGATGGCGCCTTAGGGCGCCATTTTTATTTTGGATTGTTCCGATGATACGGTTTTTCCTTATTTTAAGTGTGCTGGCCCTCGGCGGCTGTGCCAGTCTAGTCAGCAAACAATTCGCCGCGCAGTCAACAAAATCCTGGAGCATGAAGCCTTCGGATCATGGGCTTAAGTATGATGATGTAATTCTATCAGCCAGCGATGGCTCACGGTTACATGGCTGGTGGTTGCATGCTAGTGGTGAACATAAGGCAACGCTGTATTTTCTACATGATTTGTCCGGAAATGTTAGTGATTACCTGGAGGAGGTTAGTGCCTTGCCGGGAAAAGGCATTGGCATTTTTATGCTTGATTATCGTGGCTTTGGTTTGAGCGAAGGCAGGTCTGATCTGAGTTATGTTGCCTCTGACGCGGTACAAGGTTTGGATTGGCTCAGGGTGGCGGGAAAAGCCGGGTCTGGAGCGATTGTTGTGTTGCTTCAGCGACAGGCGATTGATCCGGTAAAAGCTGAGCTATCCAAGGAGATCCATAGTGGTCGATTTGATTGTCTGCTAGAGGCAGATAAGGCGGTTGATTTTTCAGTGTTGCTTGCCCAGCAGTGTCCCGCAATTCAGCGCGATACAATAGGGCCCCAAGGGGATGATGTTGAGGTATTGATACCAGAGTTGCGCCCTGCGGTGCCGGGGGCGCTGCCAGAAGGGCCTCGGTTCAGCTTTTGAACTTCAGGCCTGCTCTTTCTTTTCTGCCTGAGTCAGTGCAGCGATGATGATGCCAGATTCAAAAAGAAGCCACATAGGCACGGCTAACAATGTTTGCGAGATGATGTCTGGCGGTGTTAGTAGCATGCCAATAACAAAACAGCCGACCACCACGTAAGGCCGTTTTTCTCGCAGTGACTCGACCGTGGTGATGCCACTCCAGACCATCAGCAAGATGGCAATTGGCAATTCAAAAGCCACACCAAAAGCGATAAACAGGGTGATAACAAAGTCCAGATAACGGCTGATATCCGTCATCACGGCTACCCCTTCCGGGGCGATTGCGGTGAAAAAGCCAAATAGCACCGGGAAAACAACAAAGTAAGCGAAGGCGACGCCGCCATAAAACAGAGCGATGCTACTTGCCAGAAGTGGCAGGGCAAACTTCTTTTCGTGCTTGTACAGGCCAGGCGAGATAAAGCCCCATACCTGGTGCAGAATTAGTGGCATGGCCAGCAGTATGCTGACATACAGGGTCAGTTTGAACGGCACTAGAAAAGGCGAGGTAACGTCAGTGGCAATCATTGAAGTGCCGGCAGGCAGTGATTGCATCAGCGGCTGTGCAACCAGGGTGTAAAGTTCCTGGGAGAAATAGAAAAGCGGAAAGAACACACAGGCAATTGCCAGCATGGTGCGCAGCAACCGGTCACGCAGCTCAATCAGATGCTTGATAAGCGGTTGCGGTTCATCCAGTGGCGTCAGTTTATCGGTCATCTTTTTCTTTCTGTGAGGAGTCCGCCGCAGCGTTAAGTGCTTGCTGTTCTTCGTGCTGACCGGAGGCCAGCGTATTTTCATCGATGCCGAGTTCCTCAAGCTGTTTCTTGAATCGTTCTTTCATTTCTTCGTTATAGGCTTCCCGCTCCATCTCATGCTTGAGATTGTTTAGCGTGGCTTTGGCGCGACCGGTCCACTGGCCCACGGCGCGCACTACCTTGGGCAGGCGCTCGGGGCCGAGCACCAGCAGGCCAATGACAAAAACAACGAGTAGCTCGAAGAAGCCGATATCAAACATCGACGCAGAACTCCATCAGGATCAGACCTGATCCTTGTCGCTGACTTTATCGTTCTGAGTCTCGGGCTTGCTCTCGCTGAGATGTTTGTCAGCGGACTTCTCGCCGTCTTTGACTGCCTCTTTGAAGCCTTTTACGGCGCCGCCAAGATCACCGCCCATATTGCGCAGTTTCTTGGTGCCAAAGATCAGCATGATGATGACGAGGACGATCAGGAGCTGCCAGATACTGATGCCAGACAACATGGTTATTCTCCCTGTTGGGAACGTGAATTTTTTTCGTCGATGCCAGACAGGCCAAAGCGCTTGTCCAGCTCGGCAAGCACCTGGTCCGGGTTGGCTCCCAGTTTGCTCAGCATCACCATGGAGTGAAACCACAGGTCCGCTGTTTCGCCGATCAGCTTGTCATTGTTGCCACTGACCTCGGCGTCGCGCGCGGCGAGAATGCTTTCCACCGCTTCCTCGCCAACCTTTTCCAGAATCTTGTTCAGGCCCTTGTCATAGAGGCTCGCCACATAGGAGCTGGACGGCTCCGCCTGTTTGCGTTCCTCCAGCACCGAGTGGAGCCGGGCGAGGATGTCACTCATTCGTTACTCCAATATGACTGCTGCGAGCATAGCAGAATCGGCCCACCTTGTAGGAGCGCTACGCCCGAATCGCCCAGCCGGTCAGGGCTAGTCCGCTAACCAGCACGGCGCCGGCCCAGAATGCCGGTACCAGCGCAGCGGTGCCAATCAGGCCCAGCCCAGCCAGTCCGCCAATTAGCTTGCGCCGGTGGCGGGTCTGATCGCGCCGCAGGTGCTCTTCCAGTTGGCGTTGTTGATGGGGCAGGTGGCGCAGGGTTTCCAGAGCATCACGGAACAGCTCTGGCATTTCCGGTAGCTGGGCGGCCCATTCCGGCAGTCTGTCCTGAAATTTCTTCAGGGTCGCGGAGGGGCCGTACTGCTCCAGCATCCAGCTTTCCAGCATGGGCCGGCCCAGTGTCCAGATATCAAGTTGCGGGTAGATACTGCGCCCCAGGCCCTCGATATGCACCAGTGTCTTCAGTAGCAATATGTACTGAACCGGGGCTTCAATATGGAAGCCGCGGGCGGTGTCGAATAGCTTCATCACCAGCGGTGCAAACTCCAGCTGGTCGAGGGGCATGGACATGATTGGGTCGACGATCTCTTCCACTGCCCGCTGGAACCTTGAGCGGTCAACCGGCACGGTAGTCCAGCCCGCGCGAATCACCACATCCACCATGCCGCCATAGTCGCGCCGCATCACTAGCAGGGCGAGGCGGCCCAGTACGTGCAAGTCTTCCTTGGATAGCCGTCCGGCGATAGCACAGTCGACAGCAATATACTGAGGTGACTCCGGGTGCTCCGGGTTAACAAAAATATTGCCCGGGTGCATATCAGCGTGAAACAGGTTGTGGCGAAAAACCTGAGCAAAGAAAATCTCAAAGCCTCGCTCTGCCAGCAGGCGTGGCTCAATACCAGCGGCGCGAATGCGTTCCACATCGTTGACCGGGATGCCATAGATGCGATCTGACACCATCACTTTATCGGTGCACAATTCGGCATGGGTGGCTGGGATATGTAAAAGCGGGCTGAACAGAAAGTGGCGGCGCATGGCTTCTGCGTTGCGCGCTTCCTGACGCAGATCCAGTTCGCCGAGAATCACATCCTCATAGTCTGCAACCACTCTGGATGGACGAAAGTATCGGGCATCTTTCCATAACCGCTCCAGCCATGCGGCGCCGGATTTCATCACCTTCAGATCGCGGGCAACGATGCGCTCAATGCCCGGGCGGATAACCTTGACCACGACTGCCTGTCCACTGACCAGGACCGCCGCGTGCACCTGAGCCACTGATGCCGCGGCCATCGGGATCTGCTCGAATTGGGCAAATAGCTCAGTGACTGGCTTGCCCAGTTCATGCTCGACAATACGCTGCGAGGCGACTGCATCAAATGGCGCCACCTGGTCCTGTAGTTTTGCCAGAGCGTCTGTCCATTCGCCGGGCAGCAGATCACGGCGAGTGGCAAGCAGCTGGCCGAACTTGATAAAGATTGGCCCCAGTTCTTGCAGGGCATGTTGCAGCCGCTCGCCATCGGAAAGGTGGCGTGGGCCGAACCAGCTCGAAGGAACAAGGTACTCGATAAGGATCAGAGGCTTGAGCAGCGGGTGAGGCGGCAGCAGGGAAATCAGCCGATAGCGACAGACAATATGAAATACAAACAGTACGCGGAAAATCGGAAACATTATTGCCCGGCCTCGCTGTGCTGCTTAAGGCGAGAAATACGCGCAGCAAGGCGGTCCGCATCGGAGCGCAGCTCATCCACATCCTGGTTGAACTCGACCACATCGCGGCGCAAGGCCATTAGCGATGATTCCTCGCGCAGGAAGTCACCCGCGCGATTGAGGAAAAGGTCAAAGGCCTGGCGTGCCATGGAAAATGCCCGTCTGGCGCCATACTCGACTTGTTGGGCCAGGTCGCTGCCTAGTAGCGGCTGCATCAGTGCAGCCCAGTTCAGATCAAGCTGTTTGAGAATCCCAATAATGTTCTGCAGTAGTTCTCGGTCACCACTGATCTGTACCGGCCCGGCGATGGCGCTGTCAGAGGTTTTCCACTGAAAAAGTTGCGCGGCAAGATCAATCGGCCCACCTCGAACGGTGACATCAGCTTCTGCCTCACTGCCGTGATATAGCTCAATGCCATCGTCAACAATCAGGGCATAGATCGATAGCGGTGGAAAGTTAAGATGCACCGCAATCAGTCGGCCACTATGTTCGCGCAGTTGTTCAAGGGTTAGAGCATCAGCCTGCAATGCAGTATTGATGGCCCGCTCCATTGTCGCCAGGGCGGTGGCCTCAAACAGGTTCGGTGGGCGCGTATCCATTAGCGTGGTTCCTTCACAACTTGAAGCCGCGGTGCAGGGCAACAATGCCGCCGGTCATGTTGAAATATTCGCAGCGGGCAAAGCCGGCTGTTTCCATCATGCCTTTAAGTGTGTCCTGATCCGGGTGCATGCGGATGGACTCCGCCAGATATCGGTAGGACTCCGCGTCGCCGGCCACCGCTTGGCCCAACTTCGGCAGGATGCTGAACGAATACAGGTCGTAAAGCTTCGACAGCGGGTCGTGGACTGGTTTGGAGAACTCCAGCACCAGTAAGCGGCCACCGGGTTTCAGTACCCGCAACATGGAACGCAGTGCCTTGTCCTTGTCGGTAACATTACGCAGGCCGAAGGCAATGGTGATGCAGTTGAAGGTGTTGTCAGCAAATGGCAGGGCTTCTGCGTTGACCTGGACCACGCGGGTGTTGTGGCCGCAGCCATTGTCGAGCAGGCGATCGCGACCAACACCAAGCATGGCTTCGTTGATGTCGGCGAGGATCACTTCGCCCTGATCGCCGACCAGTCGGGAAAACTTCATTGCCAGATCGCCGGTGCCGCCGGCCAAATCCAGTACCCGCTGGCCGCGTCGCACGCCGGCCAGTTCCAGAGTGAAGCGCTTCCACACCCTGTGAATACCCATCGACATAAGGTCGTTCATCAGGTCGTACTTGGGCGCCACGGAGCGGAAGACGCCGGCTACCCGCTTGGCTTTTTCCTGCAGCGGTACCTGCTGGTAGCCGAAGTGGGTGGTGTTGTCCTGGCTCATTTCAACTCTCCAAAAGGCGCCGGGTGGCCGGCGTATAGCCGGGCCAGAATCTGTGCTTCGGTGCGGGTCAGCTGTGCCATCAGTTTGCCGGCGCTATCCAGATCGCGCATGGCGCCGAAACCGCGATCGAGGAAATCATACAGGTTGCCGAATCCGGCCGCATGGACCGGACGTCGTACCATGCGGAAAGTGGCCTGCAGCATACGGCCGCGCACGTAACGGTCAACATGGTGGCCAACCTCGCCAATCAGGTCGAGTTGGCGTTGCCGCTCTTCCTGCCGGCCCAGGGCCCGGAAGCCGTCAATATACAGGGCGTCATTAACTGGGCCGTCAAGACTGTCGTGCAGGGTATCGGCCAGTGCTTCATCCAGTTCCTGGGTCAGAATCGCTGCTTCCAGTACCGAGGCTGAGGTGGCCATTACCCGGTCGGGTAGCAGGCTGGCGGCTTTATTGACGGCCCGGCGGATATCCTGGGCTACCGGTAGCAGATCTTTGCCGCCGTAGACCTCGTCGAGCAGAAAGCCGATCGCTGCCTGATTGGCCGGTACTGCCAGCAGGTCAGCGTGGCTGCGGGCCAGACGCTCGCCCTGAAAGCTCTGCAGGGCATGCAGGCGGCTGCGAAAGCGCTGGTCATCACCATGCTGGCGCAGGGCAAAGAAGCGTTCGAGGTCCTGCTGGAGTTTTTCGTCGGCGCGCATGAGGGATCCGGTTTTGGCGTGGCGCGGATGATACCACCCCGTGACCGTAAACCCCCACCGTCCCCACCGTCCCAGGGCACAACCGCCGTGTTTCTGTCATTTCCTCTTCCTCGGCCGCCAGCCCTGCAGAATTTTCATGTAATTGAGCCGCTCCCACTGCTCTGGATCAGGCGCCGAGGCCAGCGACATGACGCCGCAGGCTTCGCTGACGGAGCGATATTGTTTGTCGTCCAGCCACTGATTTAGCTCGTTGTGAATGGTTGCCAGATGTTCGGGGCCGTGTTCAAGCAGGGCGGAAGCAATTTGTACCACGGAGGCGCCAGCAAGGATGGCCTTGGCCGCGTCCAGTCCGCTGTGCACGCCGCCGCTACAAGCCAGCTCCAGTAAGCTGGACGGATGCAGGATGGCCAGTGCGTGCAGTCTTAACGGCAGCTCTGCAGATGTGGAGTAGGCTAATTTGAGATCAACATCCAGCTGTTCAAGGTCGATATCGGGCTGATAAAAACGATTGAACAGGGTGACGCCGCGGGCGCCGGCATTTTTCAGTTGGCTGGCGAATGCGGGCAGTGCGCTGTAGAACGGGCTGAGTTTGACGGTCACGGGCACGTTGACCTGATTGGCCACACTTTCGACGATAGCTAGCTGGTCGCTTTCGATTTCGGCGGCGGTTCGCGCGGCGCTGGTAACCACATCGTAAAGATTGAGCTCGATGGCGGCTGCGCCCCGTCCTTCCAGCTGTCTGGCATAGTCTGTCCAGCCGCCGGGCGTGTTGCCGTTTAGCGAGGCAATGACTGGAACGTCCAAGTGCTGGCATAGCTGTTCAAGTTGGCGCAGGTATGGCTCTGTGCCCAGAGCAAACACATCGGACTCGGGTAAAAAGCTGCGCGCTTCGGCGTCGTTATCGATGCGGCTATCGAGAAAATGATGGGCGGCCATTTGCTCAGCCACCACCTGCTCTTCAAACAGCGAATACATCACGATGGCACCAGCGCCTGCAGCAACAGCCTGCTTTGCAGCTGCCAGGTCGTGGCTGATGGGGCTTGCCGCTATAACCAGTGGGCTGCGTAATGTCAGGCCAAGCCATGAGGTGGTCAGGTCAGTCATCAGTGGACTCCGCAGGCAGATGGATATTGGATAGCTGACGGTACAGCGAACGTTTTTGTTGAACGCCATGACGGGCGGCGCTGAGCAGCTCCGCATAGCGTTGCGGAGAACGCAGCTCGACCATGCGGAAGCGGGCTTCGTTTTCCATGTAGTGGCTGATGTCCAGCTTGGGATCGCCGGAATCAAGCATTAACGGAGCCTCGCCTTGCTCAATACGGCGCGGGTCGAAGCGATACAAAGGCCAGGCGCCGCTGTTGATGGCGCGATGCTGTTGGGCTGGCGAGTTGATCAGGTCATAGCCGTGGGCGATGCACGGGCTATGGGCGATGATCAATGATGGGCCGGGGTACTGCTCGGCTTCCTGAAATGCCTTGACGGTTTGTGCGCTGCGCGCTTGCATGGCCACCTGGGCCACATAAACATGGCCATAACTCATGGCTAGCAGGCCCAGATCTTTTTTGGCAATAGATTTACCGGCGCCGGCGAATTTTGCTGCGGCGCCCAGCGGTGTGGCCTTGGACTGTTGGCCGCCGGTATTGGAATAGACCTCGGTATCCAGCACCAGAACGTTAACCTTGCGATCCGACGCCAGCACGTGATCCAGGCCACCATAGCCAATGTCGTATGCCCAGCCGTCACCGCCGACGATCCAAACACTGCGCGGTACCAGATAGCGCGTCAGCTCAGCCATACGTTGCGCTTCCGGGGTGTTAATTTTCGCTAGTAGTTTATTGAGTTCAGTAATGCGCAGACGCTGGGCAGCAACCCAGTTATCGTCGCCAGCCGCTGATAGCAATTCCTGCAGCAGTTTTTCCGGCAACTGGCTGTGCAGGTTCTGCAGCAGCCGCTTTGCCTCGTGGGTTTGGCTGTCAACGGCCAGACGCATGCCCAGACCGAATTCCGCATTGTCTTCAAACAGGGAGTTAGACCAGGCGGGTCCACGGCCATCAGCATTGGTGGTGTATGGCGTGGTGGGCAGGTTGCCGCCGTAAATGGACGAGCAGCCGGTGGCATTGGCAATCATCAATCGGTCGCCGTAGAGCTGTGTTAGAAGACGCAGATAAGGCGTTTCACCACAGCCCGCGCAGGCCCCGGAAAATTCGAATAACGGAATCCGCAAAGCGGCACTATGTTTATCTATGGGAAGATCATTCAGTGGTGCCGAGGGGATGGTTTCAAAGAAAGAAAAGGATGCTTTTTCCCGTTCGCGGTGCTCGGTTAGCGGCGCGGCCATCAGCGCCTTGCGAGATGGCTGGGTGCGATCGCGCGATGGGCAGACTTCGATGCACAGCCCACAGCCGGTGCAATCCTCGGCAGCAACTTGAACGGTATATTGCAATCCCTTGAGTTCCGGATGGAAGGTCTCTTCCACGGAGCGGAATCCCTGCGGTGCATTGGCGAGTTCGGCCGGATCATACACCTTGGTCTGGATGGCGGAGTGGGGACAAATCATGGAGCAGAAGTTGCACTGCACACAGATATCCGACTGCCAGACAGGAATCTCCTGGGCAATGGCGCGCTTTTCATAGCGGCTTGTCCCCGACGGCCAGCTACCATCCGGTGGGAAGGCGCTTACCGGTAGCGCATCCCCCTGGCCTTCGATCAATAGGCGTGTCACGCGCTGAACAAAATCCGGTGCGTCCTCGGGCACTACTGGTGGTCGACTGCGCCGGCTGCTGGCTTTGTCTGGCAGTTTGATTTCGCTAAGTGCCGCCAGGGACGCCTGCAGAGCGGCAACATTGCGGCGCACCACTTCTTCGCCGCGACGACCAAAGCTCTGTTCGATGCTTTGCCGAATTTGTGCCATGGCTTGCTCTTGCGGTAGCACCTTGCTTAATGAAAAAAAGCATGCCTGCATAACAATATTGATCCGTCGTCCCAGCCCGGCCTGTTCGGCAACGCTATAGCCATCCACCAGATATAGCTTGCAGCGTCGCTCAATCAGCTGGCGCTGAAATTCCTGCGGCAGACCATCCCAGAACTGATCCGCCGGCACAGCACTATTGACCAACACGGTGGCGCCAATTGCCGCGCTGGCCAGCAGGTCGCGCCGCTGAATAAATTGCGGGTCATGAATGCCAATAAACTGCGCGTAACGGATGCGATAGGTGGAACGGATTGGCTGTGGCCCGAAGCGCAGATGGGAGATCGTTGTAGCGCCAGACTTGCGCGAATCATATTCAAAGTGGCCCTGTGCATAGCCATCGGTTTGTTCGCCGATAATCTTGATTGAGGCTTTGTTGGCAGACACAGTGCCATCGGCGCCGAGGCCAAAAAACAGTGCCCTGGTAACGCTATCCGGTTCGATATCGAAATCATTATTGATAGCCAGCGAGGAATGGGACACATCATCACGAATGCCGACGGTAAAGCGGGTTTTTGGTCTGTCTTCTTCCAGCTCTTCGAACACGGCTTTGACCATTGCCGGATTGAACTCTTTAGAGGACAGGCCATAGCGGCCGCCAATTATGCGCGGCAGGGTAGTGCGCTGACCGGTGGCCACGGCATCGACCAGTGCCGAGGTCACTTCAAGCAGCAGCGGCTCACCAGCCGATCCGGGTTCCTTGGTGCGGTCCATCACCGCCACTGCGCGGACCGTATCAGGCAGTGCTCTCAAGAGGTGGTTGATCGAGAAGGGACGGAATAGCCTCACCTTGAGGATGCCGACTTTTGCTCCTTGGGCGTTCAGGTAATCAACAGTCTCATGGGCGCACTCAGCGCCGGATCCCATCAGGATCATGACCCGCTCTGCCTGCGGGTGGCCGACGTAGTCAAATAACTGATAGTGACGCCCGGTGAGTGTGGCAAAGCGCTGCATAACGTCGCTGACAATGCCGGGGCAGGCGGCGTAAAATGGTTCCACCGCCTCCCGTGACTGAAAATAGGCATCCGGGTTTTGCGATGTGCCACGGATCATTGGGCGGTCCGGGTCCAGGGCGCGACGGTGGTGGGCCTGCACTGCATCGTTGTCTACTAGCGCCCGCAAGGCGTCTTGGTCTAGCAGGGCTACCTTGCTGATTTCATGGGATGTGCGAAAGCCGTCAAAAAAATGCAGAAACGGAATGCGTGACAGCAACGTGGCGGCATGACCGATGGCCGCCATGTCCTGCGCCTCCTGCGCCGAGCCTGAGGCCAGCAAGGCCATGCCGGTGCCCCGTGCGGCCATGACGTCGGAGTGATCACCGAAGATCGACAGGGCGTGGGTGGCCACCGTGCGCGCGGCAACGTGCATGCAGAACGAAGTTAGTTCGCCTGCCACCTTGAACAGGTCTGGCAGCATTAGCAGCAGGCCTTGAGAGGCGGTAAAGGTGGTAGTCAGGGCGCCACTGGTAAGAGCTCCGTGAACCGCACCGGCGGCGCCGCCCTCGGATTGCATCTCAATAACGTCGGGGACGCTGCCCCATAAGTTTGTGTGGCCGCTGGAAGCCCAGTCATCCGCATATTCGCCCATCACCGAAGCAGGGGTTATCGGATAAATGGCCACCACCTGACTGAGCTGATAGGCAACGCGGGCCACAGCCTCGTTGGCATCAAGGGTTTTGTAGTGGATCGGGGCCATGCTCTGGCTAGGAGTGACGGGCTGGCTAGACATGGTGGGCAAACTCCCTGCTAACGACACCTTTCACTTTAGCGCCGAACAGCAGGGAATGCCCGTCATGTTGTCAACAACAGAGGGCTCGCTTTGATTACAGAATATATTTGCTCAGGTCCTCATCCTTGGCCAGCTCAGCCAAGTGTCGATCCACGGCTGCGGCGTCCAGCACCAGGGCCTTGTCGTGGTACTGCACAGCCAGATCATCGGCATCGTAACTGATCTCTTCGAGCAGCTTTTCCAGCACCGTGTGCAAACGCCGTGCACCGATATTCTCGACCTTCTCGTTCACCTGCCACGCGATTTCCGCCAACCGACGGATGCAGTCGGGGGTGAACTCGATCTTCAGACCTTCGGTGGCCAGCAGGGCACGGTACTGCTCCGTTAACGAAGCATCCGGTTCGGTAAGAATGCGCTCGAAGTCGTCCGGGGTCAGGGCTTCCAGTTCAACCCTGATGGGCAGGCGACCTTGCAGTTCCGGGATCAGGTCGGAAGGCTTGGACATCTGAAACGCGCCAGAAGCGATAAACAGAATGTGATCGGTTTTTACCATGCCGTATTTGGTGGTTACGGTGCTGCCTTCAATTAACGGTAGCAAGTCACGCTGAACGCCTTCGCGGCTGACATCGGCGCCCATGGTTTCGCCGCGCCGGGCGACCTTGTCGATCTCGTCGATAAACACGATGCCATGCTGCTCGACCACATCAACGGCCCGGGCTTTCAGTTCATCTTCATTGACTCGTCGTGCTGCTTCCTCGTCCCGTGCCAGGCGGAACGCTTCGCGTACTTTGATTTTGCGCATCTTGCGCTGGCCGCCGCCCATTTTCGAGAACATTTGCTGTAGCTGGCTGGTCATCTCTTCCATGCCTGGCGGGGACATGATCTCCACGCCAACTTTTTGTTCTGCCAGATCGATCTCAATTTCTCGCTCATCCAACTCACCTTCGCGCAGCTTCTTGCGAAAAAGTTGGCGGGTGGAGGAATCTGCCGGCTCGCCACCTCGCGCTGGCGGCAACAGGGCATCCAGAATACGATCTTCTGCGGCGTCTTCCGCGGCCCGCTGGTGACGCAGCATGGCTTCCTCGCGCAGCATCTTGATGGCCATTTCCATCAGGTCGCGAATAATGGATTCCACATCCCGGCCGACATAGCCTACTTCGGTAAACTTGGTTGCCTCGATCTTGATAAAGGGAGCATTGGCGAGCTTGGCCAGTCGCCGGGCGATTTCAGTTTTGCCAACACCGGTAGGGCCAATCATCAGAATATTTTTTGGCATTACCTCGGCACGTAGTGCTTCCGGTAACTGCATGCGGCGCCAGCGGTTGCGCAGAGCAATAGCAACGGCTTTTTTGGCCGCCAGCTGGCCGACGATATGACGGTTTAGTTCGCGGACTGTGTCGCGCGGAGTCAGTTCAGACATGAGTGGTCTCGGTTATATGTGTGTTTACCAGGACAGTTCATCAATGGTGTGGCTCTGGTTGGTATAGACGCAGATGTCGCCGGCAATGCTAAGACTCTTCTCGACAATTTCCCGGGCGCTGAGATCGGTGTTTTCCAGCAATGCACGGGCAGCAGATTGGGCATAGGGTCCACCTGAGCCGATGGCGATTAAATCCATTTCTGGCTCAATCACATCACCATTGCCGGTAATGATCAGTGAATGTTCTTTGTCAGCCACTGCAAGCAGGGCCTCGAGGCGGCGCAGTGCGCGGTCGGTACGCCAGTCTTTGGCCATCTCTACCGCAGCACGGACTAGCTGCCCCTGATGTTTCTCCAACTGCGACTCAAAGCGTTCGAATAGGGTAAAAGCATCGGCGGTACCGCCCGCAAAGCCGGCAATCACCTTGTTATGAAACAGTCGGCGCACCTTACGGGCATTGCCCTTCATGACGGTATTGCCGAGGGAAACCTGACCGTCACCACCAATAACAACACTGTTGCCACGGCGGACGGAGACGATGGTAGTCACAGGCGGACTCCTTGCGGTGAAAAGGTAAATGGACGCGTCAGATGGGACATGGGGACGTCGGCAAGAGTTTCAAGACTTGCGCTTACATTGTGCCTGTGGGTGTCTCGACGGGCTGTGCCGCTCCGCTATCAGCCGATTAGTCAGTTTTGGCCCGAATCGCCAAGGTCTCAATTCCCGCCGAGGCCAGCTTGTCCTGCGCTCGATGGGCCGCATTGGCATTATCGAATGGCCCCACCATGACTCGATACCAGGTATCACCATTATCCATCGATACTGGCTGCACCCGGGCACTCAGGCCATGCAGGATTAGCTCGCCACGGCGTCGGTCGGCATCGTTGTTGCGACGAAAGCTGCCAGCCTGCAGCAGGTATTGTTCCTGACGCGAGACCGCTGTCTGGGTGTTTTCGCTGGTGTTAGTGCTGCCCGTTTCTGTTTCCTGATTGCGCCGCGCAGGCGCGGGATCGTCTTCACCTTTGGGAATGATCACTTCCATCTTGGGCAGCACGGCATAGAAATCAAACCGTGGACCGGTCTGCTTCACCTCGGGCTCTTCTGCTGCCGCAACGTTTTCTGTTTGACCTGCCATGTCCGGCGCGTCGGCTCGCATGGTGGCGAGGTGATAAAGGAACATAACAAAGGCGCCACAAACGACACCGCTAAACGCCCACACCCAGCCGGGCACCTGGCGCTCAGGCTTTCTGTTGCGGTTACGGCTGGGGCTGGCTCCTCGGGATGCCGGTTTGCGTGCCATTACATACGCTCCAGAGTGTTGATGCCCAAAAGATTCAGACCTTGCTCCAGGGTGCGCCCCGTTAACGCGGCAAGACACAGCCGACTTTGTTTGACGGAGGCATCATCGGCATTTAGTACCGGGCAGTTTTCATAGAAAGAAGAGAACAGCCCGGCGAGTTCATACAGGTAGCTGCACAGCATGTGCGGCAGGCCCTTATCGACCACCTGATTCAATACTTCTGCAAACTGCACCAGGTGATTGCCAAGGGCGATTTCCTGTTCGGTTTGCGGATCAATGCTGCCCTGCAGTTCATCGCTGTTCAGCTGCGCCTTGCGGAAGATGCTGGCAATACGCGTCCAGGCATACATCAAGTAGGGGGCGGTGTTGCCATCAAAGCTAAGCATCTGATCAAAGTTGAAGATGTAATCGCTCTGTCGGCTTTTTGACAGGTCTGCATATTTTACTGCGCCAATGCCGACCTGGCGGGCGATGTCTTCCAGGGTGGATTGATCCAGTTGTGGATTTTTTGCTTTTACCAGAGCAAGAGCACGCTGCTCTGCTTCGTTGAGCAGGTCAATAAGTTTTACCGTGCCGCCGTCGCGCGTTTTGAAAGGTTTTCCGTCCGGGCCGTTCATGGTGCCAAATCCCATGTGCGCCAGGTCGGTATCCATTCTGACAAAGCCTGCCCGCCGCGCCACTTCAAACACTTGTTGAAAATGCAGCGCCTGACGCTGATCCACAAAATACAACATGCGATTGGCGTCGAATTCTTTCTGTCGATAGCGTAGTGCAGCGAGATCACTGGTGGCATACAGGAAGCCGCCGTCCTTCTTTTGCACAATTACCGGTAGTGGGTCGCCATTCTTATTGCGGAACTGTTCAAGAAACACGCAGGAGGCACCCTCGCTTTCGCTCAGCAGGCCTTTCTGCTTGAGCTCAACAACGACTTCTGCCAGCAGGGGGTTATAGGCGCTTTCACCGCGCACATCTGCATGGCTCAGACTGACGCCAAGACGCTCATAAACTTCAAAGCAATGGCTCAGGGAAATTTCGTTGAAGCGCTTCCATAGTGCCAGGCAGTCCGCATCGCCGGATTGTAGTTTGACCACTAAAGCGCGGGCGCGATTGGCGAAGTCTTCGGATGCATCAAAGCGCTTTTTCGCGTCCCGGTAAAAGGCTTCCAGGTCTGACAGTTGTTGACCGGCATCGCCGGGTAACTCTTCAAATAACGCCAGCAGCATGCCGAACTGGGTGCCCCAGTCGCCGACATGGTTTTGCCGCACCACACGATGGCCGAGAAACTCAAGCGTGCGCGCTACCGCGTCACCGATGATAGTGGAGCGCAAGTGGCCGACATGCATTTCCTTGGCCAGGTTCGGGCCAGAGTAGTCGACCACCACGGTTTGTGCGGGATGGGCTGGGGCAACGCCAAGACGGCTATCTGTCAGGGCACTGCTCAGTTGGCGACCAAGCAGGTCGTCGGCCTGAAAGAAATTGATAAAGCCGGGGCCGGCAATTTCCGTGCGGCTGATGCTGGTATCTGCTGGCAGGCTGGCGATCAATAGCTCTGCCAGTTCACGCGGCTTCTTCTGAGCTGGCTTGGCCAGCATCAGGGCCAGATTGGTAGCATAATCGCCGTGGCTGCGGTCTTTGGTACGATCAACCTGCGGCGTTACGGTGACATCGGCTGGCAGGGTGCCATTGGCTTTCAGAGCGACCATGGCTTGATCAAGTAACTGGATAATGCGGTCTTTCATTGATAGTCCGAAACACGGCAGATAATGGCCGGCGATTGTAAGGCAAAGCCGGCAGATTTTCCTGCCGGCGCTAGAGAGACTTAAAGAAGATCTACCGGGTCCACGTCGAGGTGCCAGCGACATTTACGCGCTAGTGGGTGACTGTCGAGGCGGGCCAGCAGCACATCAATGGCGCGGTGCAGTGGTGGCCGGTCCGCGCCAAGCAGCAACAGCTGACTGCGGAAGCGGCCTTGGCGGCGCTCAATGGGTGCTGGAATGGGGCCGAGCAGTTGAACTCCCTCGGGCAGTCCTTCCAGCTGGGCTATATCTCCAAGCAGGGCCATGCCCTGATCGATTTTTGCTGCTTCCACCCGGATTAGTGCCAGGTGGCCGAACGGCGGCAGGCCTATTTCGCGGCGCTCACCAAGCAGGGCATCGGCCAGCTTGTTGTAATCGCCAGCCAGTAGAATGTGTAGCAATGGGTGTTCAGGGTGGCGGCTTTGAATCAGTACCCGCCCAGCGACCTGCTCCCGGCCAGTGCGACCGGCAACCTGGAGGATCAGCTGTCCGGCATGCTCCGGACCACGGAAGTCGGAGCTTAGAAAGCCACCATCGGCGTCGAGGATCACTGCCAATGTCAGGTTGGGAAAGTGGTGGCCCTTGGCCAACATCTGGGTGCCCACCAAAATGGCCGGGGCGCCGCTGTGGGCCTTTTTCAGGGCCGCATCCAGACTGCCCTTGCGCCGGGTGCTGTCGCGATCGACGCGGATGATGTTGCAGTCTGGCAGTCGGGCCTTGAGCAGTTCTTCCAGCTTTTCTGTGCCGCTGCCGGCATCGCCCAGATTGCTTGAGCCGCAACCCGGGCAGTGCCGGGGGATACGTTGCTGGGCACCGCAGTGGTGACAGGTCAGCCGGTTGTCG
Source organism: Alcanivoracaceae bacterium (assembly GCA_029210325.1). Classification (GTDB taxonomy): domain Bacteria; phylum Pseudomonadota; class Gammaproteobacteria; order Pseudomonadales; family Alcanivoracaceae; genus PGZG01. The sequence continues at coordinate 689,462 of JARGPU010000001.1, forward strand.
CTCTTGTGCCAGGTCATATGCACGCTGCAGTGGCGGCATTCGGCTTCCCAGCCGCAGTCGTGACAATGGATCAGTGGCGAGTAGCCGCGGCGGTTCAGGAACACCAGCGCCTGTTGCTTGTTGTTCAGGGTTTCTTCAATGGCTTTCAGGCTATTGGGGCTAATGGGCTCCCGTCCTGACAGGCTGCGACAATCCTCCAGCAACAGCGTTGGTGGCACCGCATTGCCGGCTCGCTCGCTGAGCTTCAGGTGGCGGTAGCGGCCGGCACGGGCCAGTTGCAGGGTTTCCAGTGCCGGTGTGGCGCTGCCCAGAACTACCGGGATGTCGAGCAGTCGGGCGCGCCACACGGCAAGGTCGCGGGCCGAGTAGCGCAGGCCGTCCTGTTGTTTCAGGGAGCCATCGTGCGCCTCGTCGACAATAATCATGCCGGGCTGCAGTAACGGCGTAAAAATGGCCGAGCGGGTGCCCAGAATAATGCCCGCTTCACCCCGGCGGGCGCGCAGCCAGCCATGCAATCGCTCGCGGTCGGTCAGGCCAGAGTGCAGGCTGATCACAGGTACGTTGAAACGCTTTTCAAACCGCCGCACGGTCTGTGGAGTCAGGCCGATCTCCGGCACCAGCACCAGAATCTGTTTCTTTTCCGCCAGTAGCGGCGCCATGGCTTGTAGATAGACTTCGGTTTTACCGCTGCCGGTGATGCCATCCAGTAAAAACGGGGTAAAGCCATTAGCCCCTTGAATCGCCTTGATGGCGGCCAGCTGCTCGGTGCCCGGGATGGGCGGTACTTCGGCCATCAGGCTGCGCGGAGCCGGCCCCTTGGATTCCACTTCGCGCAGTACCACCCAGCCCTTTTTTTCCAGAGAGGTCAGTGCAGTACGCTGAATGTCCAGACCAGCGAGCATGTCAGCTGGCAGCCCGGCGGGGTGTTGTTGTAGTAGTTCCAGTGCCTGTTGTTGTCGCGGGGCCCGGGTGAGCGCCGAAGGCTCGGCAAAGCGACCCTGGGCGGTCAGTTGCCACTCCAGTCGGCCGGGTAGCAGGGCCTCGTTACCCTGACGTAGCAGTACTGGCAGCATGGTGGCGACAACATCGCCGATGGGATGGTGATAGTAGCTGGCGGCGTGGTCACACAGCGCCATCAGGTCCTCATCAAGCAGCGGTTGCTGGTCGATGATCCGGCGGATGGGCTTGAGTTTGCTGTTCTCCACTTCGCTTTGCTGATGCCCCCAGACCACGCCGATCAGTACCCGATTGCCGAAGGGTACCTCGCAGCGGCAGCCAGGTGCGGGCAGGTCGCCGCCTTTGCCGGGCAGATAGTCAAACAGCTGGCGTAGCGGCGCCGGTACGGCAACCTTAAGCACCAGAGTGGACGGGGAAGGGGGCATCAATGGCTCTCGGCAACAGATAAAGGCAGGATTGTCGCCTGCCCTGCTTGCGTCGCCAAGACAAGCTGGTATGATTCGCGCTCAAATTTGCCCGGCGCAAGCCGATAGTGTGGTGCCCGAAAACGGTTTCGGGTAGCGACACGCCAGGAGTCGAGTCATGAAAGCAGATATCCATCCCGAATACAAAGACGTCACCATTACCTGCTCTTGCGGCAATGTCATCAAGACCCGCTCGACCCGCGGTGATGATTTTCTGGTCGACGTTTGCTCCGCTTGCCACCCGTTCTATACCGGCAGCCAGAAGGTTTCCGATACCGGTGGCCAGATCGACAAGTTCAAGCAGCGTTTCGGCGCTATCGGGTCACGCAAGAAATCCTGATCTGGTTAGGTCTGGTGACTCAAGCGAAAAGCACCCGCAGGGTGCTTTTTGCGTTTAACCGGGCGCCAGAAACAGTCTGTATAGCATGGCCGGCATTGGTGCCGGTGTTTTCCGGCAGGCAGCCGGGCAGCCAAGGCTCAGGCCAAGGTTTGGGCAGATCAAGCAGGTCTAAGAGAGGCAAGTCATGTCTGATGAATTGAAACAGGCGGCACTGGAATATCACGCTAAACCCCGCCCGGGGAAAATTAGCGTGGAAGTGACCAAGCCCGCCGCCACCATGCGTGACCTGTCTCTTGCTTATAGTCCGGGTGTTGCCGCGCCGGTACGGGAAATTGCTCGCGAGCCAGAGCTGGCCTATCGCTACACCTCGAAAGGTAATCTGGTGGCAGTGATAAGTGATGGCACCGCTATTCTTGGTCTGGGCGATCTTGGCGCGTTGGCTTCCAAGCCAGTCATGGAAGGGAAAGGTATTCTGTTCAAGCTGTTTGCCGGAATCGACGTATTCGATATTGAAATGGAAGCCGAGTCTACGCAGGCCTTTATTGAGACCGTGGTACGCATCCACAAAACCTTTGGCGGCATCAACCTTGAAGATATCAAGGCGCCGGAGTGTTTCGAAATCGAGCGCACTCTGAAAGAGCGCTGCAGCATTCCGGTGTTCCATGACGATCAGCATGGCACCGCAATTGTGGTGGCAGCAGGCCTCGTTAATGCTCTGCGCATTCAGCAGAAAAAGATTGAAGATATTCGCGTTGTTTGTGTTGGCGCTGGTGCCGCCGGTGTGGCGTCGATCAAGCTGCTGATAGAGATGGGCGCGCGCAAGGAAAATATTCTGGTGCTGGATCGCAAGGGGGTAATTCATTCCCGCCGTAACGATCTGACCCAGTTCAAGGCCGCCTTTGCCAATGATACTGACAAGCGCACTTTAGACGACGCAATTGATGGCGCGGATGTGTTTATCGGTGTATCCGGGGCCGATATGCTGACTCAGGATATGGTGCTGAAAATGGCGCCGAAGCCGATTATTTTTGCACTGGCTAATCCGGATCCGGAAATTCGCCCGGAGTTGGCCCGCGCGGTTCGCCCGGATGCGATTATTGCTACCGGCCGCTCCGACTATCCTAATCAGGTTAACAATGTACTGGGCTTTCCCTATATCTTCCGCGGCGCGCTGGATGTAAGGGCCCGTGCGATTAATGAAGAGATGAAGATTGCTGCTGTGCACGCTATTGCTGCGCTGGTTCACGAACCGGTTCCGCAGGTGGTACTGGATGCATATGGTGGTGAAGCCTTGTCGTTTGGTCCGGAGTACATTATTCCGAAGCCGACGGATCCGCGCCTGCTTGGTATTGTTTCTGCAGCTGTGGCCAGAGCGGCGGTTGACTCAGGTGTGGCAGGTAAGGGTTATCCAGCCCACTACCCGCTGAGTACAGTCGATGATGTTTTTCCTAAGTAGTATTTAAGAGAAATAAAAAAGGCCGGTTATCCGGCCTTTTTTATTTCTCTTACTTGGCAACAGAGTCAGAACAGGTGCTCTGGTTCATCTTGCACATCGTCGTGGATGGACTCAGATGGGCTGCTGCTGTCCTGCTCTGGCACGGTGCCTTCAATAAAGTATTCAAAGATGGCGCCTGCATCGCCAGGGCGAGCCAGTTTGCCGCTGGAGGGGTTGATTCGAGCGGTAACAATGCCTGCGGGCTGGGGTTGTTGTTGGTCCTCTACACCCTGCAGTGCGCTGGTCATATAGTCCATCCAGATTGGCAGTGCAGCCCTGCCACCATATTCGCCGCGGCCAAGGGATGTTGGTTCGTCGAAGCCCACCCAGACTGCGGCCACCAGTGCAGGTGAGTAGCCAACGAACCAGGCGTCAACCTGATCGTTGGTGGTACCGGTTTTACCGGCGAGATCGCGCCGGCCCAGCTGGCTCACCCGGTAGGCGGTGCCACGCCGCACCACGTCTTTCAGCATGGAGTCCATCAGCCAGATATAGCGAGCATCCACCGCGCGCTGAACTTGGATGGGCTCAGGGGGCGGCAATACAGTTTGCTCGCTGATCAATTCTGCATCGGTGGCGATGGGCGGCTCTGGCTCTGTTGTTTCTGTTATCTCCGTCGCCTCGGCTGATTCTATTGGGCATTCGGGTTCGCACAGCACGACCTCAGGTGCGAGCCACAAGGTGGTGTTCTGGTTGTCGTCGATTCGCTGTATGAACCAGGGCTCAACGCGGAAGCCGCTATTGGCAAAGACGCTGTACCCGGTTGCCATTTCCATGGGGGTCAGCGCGGCACTGCCCAGCGCCAGAGAAAGGTCACGTTGGAATCGCTCGGTGGGCAGACCGAACTCCTTCAAGGTGGCCACGGTATTGCTGATCCCGGTTTGCTGTAGCAGACGAATTGATACCAGATTGAGAGAGCGGTACAGCGCCTCGCGGATACGGGTCGGACCATAAAAGCGGCTGCTTGCGCCGGTGGGGCGCCAGGCTGTTTCTAGTGCCGAGTCTTCAAAAACGATTGGGGCGTCATTGATCAGGGATGCCGTGGTTAGGCCATTGCTGAGTCCGGCCGTATAGATGAACGGCTTGAGCGCGGAGCCTGCTTGACGCTGCCCTTGGAGAACACGATTGAAATTTGATTGGTTGAAGCTGAAACCGCCGGCCAGCGAGCGTATTGCTCCGGTCTTGGGTTCAAGGGCTACCAATGCGCTTTGTGCGGCTGGAATCTGTGCCAGACGCCATTGGCTAGTTCCTTCAACAATGATCTCTCGCAGCCGCACCACGTCGCCGGCTTTGATGGCATCAGTTGTGCGCTTGAGCTCAGCGCCGACGGTGTCGACATCAATATAGCGCCGTGCCCACTGAATGTTTTCCCAGCTCAGCGTGAGCTGTTGGCCGTCGGCAAGAAGCGCCTTTGCATCCTGCTCGCCGGTGCTAATTACCAGTGCTGGCTGTAGGTCGGCAATGGGGTTAAACGGGCGCAGCAGCGAGGTCCACTGGTGCATCAAGGCGATGGCCTCGTCGTTACCAGTAATCAGTTCTGGCTCTGGCAGCGGGGCTAGTTCATCTATATCGAGGGAGGCTTCCGCGCCACGCCAGCCATGGCGCTCGTCATATTCGTGCAAGCCAGCGCGTAGCGCACGTACCGCCGCCGCCTGACGCGGCCCCTCCAGCGTGGTGTAAACCCGCAGGCCGCTGGTGTATGCCTTCTCTGTGCCGAATCGAGCAACCACTTCGCGGCGCACCATTTCCGCCAGGTAGGAAGCGTCCAGCTCTGGCGCTGGGCCGTGATAACGGACGTCCACGGGCGCGGCGCGGGCAATATCCAGCTGCTCCCGGTCAATAAAGCCAACTTTGTGCATGCGCCTTAGAATCCAGTTGCGTCGGCTCAAGGCGCGGTCCGGATTGGTAATCGGGTTATATGCGGACGGCGCCTTGGGTAGGCCAGCGATCATCGCCCACTGGGGCAGGTCGAGCTCGCTGATTGATTTGCCGTAATAGACCTGGGCGGCGGCTTCGGCGCCATAGGCGCGGTGGCCAAGGAAGATCTTGTTCATGTAGAGCTCGAAGATCTGTTCCTTGCTGAGTACCGATTCGATCTCCAGTGAAAGCACTATCTCATTGAATTTGCGTAGGAATTTCTGCTCGCGATCAAGAAAGAAGTTACGCGCTACCTGCATAGTAATGGTTGATCCGCCGGAACGGATTTCGCGATAGCGCAGCAGTTCAGCAAAGGCTCGGATCAGGCCACGGACGTCTACGCCACCGTGCTCGAAGAAGCGGTCGTCCTCGGCTGCCAGCACCGCCTTAACAAACATTGGTGGCAGTTGCTCGTATTTAAGGGGGGTCCTGCGTTTGTCGCCAAATTCGCCAATTAGCAGTCCGTCAGCCGAGTAAACCCGCAGGGGGATCTGGAAAGATACATCGCTGAGCTGGCTGGCAGGGGGCAGTTGCGGAGCCAGATATAAGTAGGCGGCATTAAGCACCATGATGGTGCCGGCGACGGAAAGGGTTGCTGCCAGTAGTAGCCAGCGCCACCAGGGTCTTCGTAACTGCATGATTTTCAAACCTGAAAAACTGTCATTTTGGGGGGTAGGCCGGAAGCCACCCGTGAAGCCCGTCATTATATGGGGCAAAGCAAGTTGTGATCTAACATCCTTTCTGTTATTAGTTATTCCTAAAGTGATTAGACATGAATATCCTGTAAGTGTATATTTCTTCGATAAAAATAGTCCGATAACAACCAGATAGGACATCAACGTGCTGGCCTTGTTCAGGAAAAAGTCCCAGATATATCTGGGAATCGACATCAGCTCTACCGCAGTCAAGCTGCTTGAGCTGTCCAAGTCCGGGGGGCGCTACAGGGTCGAGAGCTACGGTGTCGAGCCGTTGCCGGCCAATGCGGTTCAGGAAAAAAACATCGTTGACGTCGAGGGCGTCGGTGACGCTATCGCTCGGCTGGTAAGTCGCACGCGCCCGGGCTCCAAGATGGCCGCCGTGGCGGTGGCAGGCTCTGCGGTGATTACCAAGATGATCGAGATGGATGCCTCCTACGGTGAGGATGAAATCGAGAATCAGCTGAAGATTGAGGCAGATCAGTATATTCCTTTCCCTCTGGATGAAGTCCGCATGGATTTTGAAGTTCTTGGCGAGTCCGAGAGCAATCCAGACAAAGTTGATGTTCTTCTGGCCGCATCGCGGACCGAAAACGTAGAGATGCGCGAAGACGCTCTTGAGATTGGTGGTTTGCAAGCCAAGGTTGTAGATGTTGAAGCCTACACCATGGAGCGTGCGTTCCAGCTGGTCCTGCCGCAACTGCCTAATGCTGCGGAGCTGGAAACCATAGCGCTGTTTGATATCGGCGCGACAATGACCACGCTCAACGTGTTTCATCAGGGTCGCACTGTATATACCCGTGAGCAGTTGTTTGGCGGTAAGCAGTTAACCGAAGAAATTCAGCGTCGCTATGGTATTTCCATGGAAGAGGCCGGGCTTGCCAAGAAAACTGGTGAGTTGCCGGATGACTATGAGAGTGAAGTTTTGCAGCCCTTCAAGGACGCCATTGTCCAACAGGTGAACCGTTCGCTGCAGTTCTTCTATGGTTCTACCCAGTTTAACGAAGTTGACTACATCCTTTTGGCCGGTGGTTCGGCATCAATCGCTGGCTTGCCTGAGCTGATTCAGGACAAGGTAGGTGCGGCCTGTTCGGTATCCAATCCGTTTACCGACATGACGTTGTCTAATAAGGTCAGCGCCAGCGCAATTGCCAATGATGCTCCCGCGATGATGATCGCCTGTGGCCTTGCCCTGAGGAGCTTCGACCAATGACAACAATTAACCTTCTCCCCTGGCGAGAGGCGCGCCGCAAGCAGCAGCAGCAGGATTTCGTAATCATGCTGGCGTTTGCTGCTGTGCTTGGAGCGCTGGTGTTTTTTGGCTGGAAGAGTGTCGTTGATGGCAAGGTTGAAAATCAGCGTAACCGCAATGGCTATATTGAGCGGGAGCTCGCCCAGCTGGACCAGCAGATCAAGGAAATCGGCGAGCTTGAGCGTCGTCGGGAAGAGCTGATTTCGAGGATGAACGTTATTCAGGATTTGCAGAATAACCGACCCTACATTGTCTACATGTTTGACCAGTTGGTGAGAACGCTGCCAGATGGTATCTACTACACCAGTATCGAGCGCACCGGTGACATCTTCACCATCGCGGGCATTGCCGATTCGAACAACCGTATCTCGGCTTTGATGCGCAATTTGAATGATTCGGCATGGTTCAAGGATCCGGATTTGCGCACCGTAGCTGCCGCAGCTGGCGATGCTCAGGCCAATACCTTTAGCCTGACGGTCAGTCAGGAACTCCCCACTGCCAATAGCGAAAACAAAGGGGGTGGCAAATGAGCAAAGCCGATAAGAAGGCCTTTGATCCTCAGGAGTTGATGGACATCCTGCAGAATCTCGACTTTGAGAATGTGGGCGGCTGGCCACTGCCGGTTAAGTTTGGTGCTGCGGTGTTGGTGTTTGTTGCTGTGCTTGCCGCAGGTTATTTCCTGAGTATTGTCGAGCAGAACAGCCAGCTCGAGCGCTACCTGAATGAAGAGACCAATCTCATGCAGCAGTATGAGAAAAAGGCCTTCACTGCGCAGAATCTCGAGCAATATAAAAAGCAGATGGTGGATATGGAGGAGATGTTTGGCTCGCTGCTAAGCCAGCTACCCAAGGACACCGAAGTGCCTGGTCTGCTTGAAGATATTACTCATACTGGCCTGGGTAGCGGTCTGGAGATTGACCGTATTGAGTTAGGTTCCGTTGTGGAGCGAGAGTTCTATGCCGAGCTTCCCATCAAGATGACGGTGCGTGGAGACTTTCATGGTTTCGGCTCGTTTGTTAGTGGTGTAGCTGCGTTGCCGCGGATCGTAACGTTGGATGATTTTTCCATCAAGCCGGTCAGTCAGTCCGCAAACCGCTTCCTTGAGATGTCTATTAGCGCCAAAACGTATCGCTATGCGTCAGGGGCTGCAGCTCCGGCGGGGAGGCGTAAATGATGATCGCGCGCCAAATCAAAATTGCATTTCGTAGTTTGCTGGCGGTAGTGGCGCTTGCTTCCCTGTCTGCCTGTGGCGGTACCGGTGATTTCTCGGACCTGCAGGCAAAGATGGCAGAGATCAAGGCGCGGCCCAGAGGTCGTATTGAGCCGCCGCCGGAGTTTGCACCGATTGCCAGTGTGTCGTACTCCGTTCATCAGCTGCGAGGGCCCTTTACTCCGCCGATTGATGATTCCGGAGTGGAAATTCCTCAAGGGCGCTCGGTAGAGCCTGACTTCACCCGTCCGCGGGAATATCTGGAGCGCTTTACCCTGGACTCTTTGAAGATGGTGGGTTCGATTTCCCGCCCAGGGCAGCCCCTTGAGGTGTTGGTGAAAGATCCGACTGGCACCGTGAATCGGGCCCGGGTCGGTAATCATATGGGTAAGAATTTTGGTCGTATTATTGAAGTTTCAGAAACATCGGTTGGCGTACTTGAAATCGTACCCGACGGGCAAGATGGATGGGTTGAACGTGCCCGTACCATCAAGCTGGCTGAATAAACGGAGCTGGGGATAACACCATGACAAGCAAAATGGCTAGAACAAAAAAACACTCAGCTGCTCGCAGAATTTCGCTGATCCTCGGCGCGGCGCTGGTGTCGGTGATTACGACGGTTGCTTCGGCGGCCACTCTTAAGGACATTAGCTACGCGTCTCTACCCGGCAATCGACTGGAAGTGCGCCTGGCATTTGATGGCACGCCGCCGGAGGTAAAGGGCTACAGTATCGAAAAGCCGGCCCGTATTGCCCTCGATTTGTTGGACGCCAACAGTGGTCTGACTAGCAAGTACCACAATCTGGGTACTGGCAATGCGCGCAGTATCACGGTTGTAGAGGCCAAGGATCGTACCCGACTGATCGTTAATATGATCCAGCTACAGGGTTATGAGACGGAAGTGCAGGGCAATGATCTCGTGCTGGTACTCGGCGTTGACGGCAATGCCGCCGCGCAGACCGCTGCCACTTCCGGTGATGGCGCAGCAGCTGTGCCAGATGCTGATTCGCTGGACGTGCGCACTGTGGACTTCCGTCGTGGTAGTCAGGGCGAAGGCCAGATCAATATCAGTCTTTCATCGTCCTCTATTCCGGTAGACGTGCGTGAAGAGGGTGGCCGGATTATTGCTCGATTCGTTGGCGCCAAGCTGCCTACCGATTTGCATCGTCGTCTTGATGTGACTGACTTTGCTACCCCGGTGAAGTTCATTGACTCCCGTTACGATGGTCAAAGCACGGTGATGATCGTGGAGGCTGATGGTAGCTGGGAATACCTTGCCTATCAGGCCGACGACATGTTCACCATTAATGTTAAGCCGGTGACTCAAGTTGAAGCCTCCAAGCGTAAGAAGGATGCATTCCAGTACTCCGGTGAAAAACTGTCGCTGAGCTTCCAGGATATTGAGGTTCGCTCGGTTCTTCAGTTGGTTGCTGATTTTACCAGCCTGAATCTGGTTGCTTCGGATACTGTTACTGGTCGCATTACTCTGCGTCTGCAGAACGTACCTTGGGATCAGGCGCTGGACCTGATTTTGAAAACCAAAGGTTTGGATAAGCGTCAGATCGGTAATGTCCTTCTGGTGGCGCCGGCTGATGAAATCGCCGCTCGTGAGCAGCTAGAGCTGGAGAGCCAGAAGAAAATCGAGGCGCTCGCGCCGCTGCGTACCGAGTATGTTCGTGTGAACTATGCCCGTGCTGCAGACCTGGAAAAGTTGATTAAAGCGGAAGGCTCGTTGCTGACTAGCCGTGGTTCCATCGCTATTGATGAGCGCACTAATACGCTGATCATTCAGGACACTGACCGCAAGCTGGAGGAAATCCGCGAGGTCATTTCCTATCTGGACGTGGCGGTACAGCAGGTATTGATTGAGGCGCGGGTAGTGGTTGCCAGCACCGATGTCGCCAAAGAGATGGGTGTTCGCTGGGGCGGTGTGGCTTATCAGGGAGGCCGTTTGGGTCGCGATGGCCGCTCCTTGGTGTTTTCCGGTAGAAACGACAATATTTACAACTTCGCAGAGGGCGCTACTGACCCTGAAGACGATGGTACCTTCACTTATGATATCGAGCGTCCCCAGGATGCGGTGGTCGACTTTGGTGTGGTGAATGATGCTGCTAGCCGCTTCTCAATTGGTATGGTGGATGTCAACGCCGGGGTTATTGATCTGGAGCTGTCCGCGCTGGACTCGGAAGGCCGTGCAGAGTTGGTAGCGACTCCCAAGGTTCTGACCGCTGATCAGCAGCCTGCCCTGATTGCATCTGGCCAGCAGGTTGGTTATCAGAAGGCGACTTCAAGCGGTGCCACTGCGGTTGAATTTGTTAATGCTGAATTGCGTCTTGAAGTGACCCCTGCAATTACGCCGGAAGGCAAAGTAATTATGCAGATCAAGGTGAATAACGACAGGATTAGTGGTTTTACGGCGAATGGCACCATTCCTCTGCTGGACACTAACCGTATCGAAACGGCGGTGCTGGTGGGTGACGGTGAGACCGTTGTTCTGGGTGGTATTTTCCAGGAGGCCGTAACCAAGGCTACCCTGAAGACACCGTTCCTGGGTGACCTGCCGTGGATTGGTCGTCTGTTCCGTAAGGACATCAACAACAATACCAAGCAGGAACTGCTGATCTTCATCACTCCCCGTCTGATCAAGGATGCGGTGGCCGGGAAGTGATGCGGGAAGCATGAGTGAAGACACCCCAAGTATTTTTCTGATTGGGCCCATGGGTGCTGGAAAGAGCACCCTGGGTCGTCATCTTGCCCATATTCTCAAACGGCCCTTCTACGATTCCGACAAAGTTATTGAAGATCGTACCGGGGCCGACATTCCGTGGATTTTTGATGTTGAGGGAGAGGCCGGTTTTCGTCGTCGCGAGGAGGAAGTGATTGACGAATTAACCCTGTTGCCCGGAGTGGTCATGGCCACTGGCGGCGGTGTGGTGATGTGTGAGGCGAATCGCCGCCATCTGCATGACCGTGGTGTGGTGATCTACCTGTGGACGCCGGTTGAGGTGCAACTGGCCAGAACCCGGCAGGATCGCAATCGTCCATTGCTGCAACAGCCGGACCCGGAGGCGGTGCTGCGTCGTCTGTTCGAGTTGCGCGATCCGCTCTACCGGGAAGCCTGCCATCATATTGTGCCCACTTCTTCCGGCAACCTGCGTAAGGTGTCTGATCAGGTCCTTGGTTGTCTCGGTATCGAAGCAGCCGGATAATGGCCGCTTCTGGCCGGAGAACTTTCATGCATACCCTCAATGTTGCGCTGGCTGAGCGCAGCTACCCTATTTATATCGGCAAGGGCCTGCTGGGCCATGACTTGCTGCGCAAACATGTGCGTGCCCGTCAGGTTCTGGTGGTCACCAATGAGGCTATTGCGCCGCTTTATCTGGATCGCGTGCTGGCAAGTCTTCAGGGCCTGCAGGTGGATTCCATGCTGTTGCCGGACGGCGAGAAGTATAAGTCGCTGTCTGTACTGGAAAAGATATTCGACCGGCTGCTGGAAGGCCGTCATGCCCGAACTACCACACTTATTGCGCTGGGTGGTGGGGTTGTGGGTGATATGGTTGGTTTTGCTGCGGCTTGTTATCAGCGCGGGGTGGATTTTATTCAGGTGCCAACTACGCTGTTAGCTCAGGTGGACTCTTCCGTGGGCGGCAAGACGGCGGTCAATCATCCCCGTGGCAAGAACATGATAGGCGCCTTCCACCAGCCGAAAGCGGTAATTATTGATACCGATGTGTTGGAGACACTACCGGCCCGTGAATTTAGTGCTGGGTTGGCTGAGGTTATCAAGTACGGTTTGATTCGGGACGTGGAATTCTATCGCTGGTTAACGGTCAACATCGATGCGTTGTTAGGGCGAGATCCGTCGGCGCTGTCTGAAGCTATCCTGCGCAGCTGTCAGAACAAGGCTGAGGTCGTTGTTGAGGATGAAACCGAGCAGGGTAGCCGGGCGTTGCTAAATCTCGGTCATACCTTTGGTCATGCTATCGAAACCGCAACCGGTTACAGTGCCTGGTTGCACGGTGAGGCAGTAGCCACTGGCATGATCATGGCTGCTCAATTGTCCGTTGATCTGGGCTGGCTGCCACAGGCCGATGTTGATGCCTTGAGCGCCTTGCTGGCGCGCATGGGGCTGCCAGTAAAGCCGCCAGTCGGAATGACCGCCAGTCAGTGCCGTGAGCTGATGGCACTGGATAAGAAAGTACATGATGGCTCTTTGCGGCTGGTGTTGCTGCGCTCTATTGGCCATGCGGTGGTCACCGCCGACTATGATGATGCTGTATTGATGCGGATGCTGGAGCGAGACTGCGTTGCCGGAGAATAGCTTGGAAGATCTGCTGACGACTGATGAGCTGGTGGACCAGCTTACCTCCGAGTCCATGGCTGGGAGGATGGTGCTGCTGGTGGGTGCGGATCCGGAAGCGGTGTCTGAGCGCCTTGGCCTGTCGGTGGAGAAGTTGATTGATTTTGGTGTCGAGCTGCTGCGCTTTGATGCATTACAGTTCCACACCGCAGATAGTCTTTTAGCAGAGCTGGCCGATGTGCTCGGGATTGATAGTGAGCATGTCATGGTTGGTCTCAAGGTTCGTGGGCAAACCGGCAACCCGCTGTTGATGGTGGTGGATAATGCCGAGTGTCTGGCCGCCGATGCCCGTGCGTTGTTACGCGCTCTGGCAACGCAAACCGAGTCCGGGCTTGGCGTGATCTTTGGTGGCGAGCCGGATGCGGAGCCTGCCTTGCTTGATGCAGGGGTGCCGTTGTCGCTTGTTCTGGAAAGCGCAGAAGTGGCTGCCTTTGAGGCGCCGCCGTCCGCTGCCTCCGATATGCCGGCGCAGAGAAGGCCCCCGTGGGCTGGATTAATGATCCCGTGGCGCCATCTTGCCGCCGTGGCGGGGCTGTTGCTGTTGGTGTTGCTGTTCTGGCCCGACAATGGCGCTACACCGCCCGAACACGATGTCCGTGAGCTGAGCTTGCCCGAGGCGCCGCCAGAGCCGGTCACCACAGAGTCCGCGCCCAGCCAGTCCTTGCCTGTTGCGCCCGAGCAAGAGCCTGTGGCGATGGCTGCTGTTGAGGAGTTCGCCCCGGGCCCGCCTGTGGTAGCTCCTGAGCCCAAGACGCAGGCTCCCAAGCCTGAACCACCTGTGAAGTCTGTGCCAGCCCCGAAGCCAACACCTGTGCCGCCTGCGCAGCCAGTTAACCGTACTCCGGCGCTGACCGGGATGGCGGCGGAGCTGGCCTACCGCAATGAGGACTGGTTGCTGGCCCAGCAGGCAGGGCGCTGGATGTTGCAGGTGGCGGCAGCATCGTCTGAAGACGCTGCTCGAGCCATGCTTGATCGTCTGGGACGGGAGCGTTCTGCTTACTATCGTGCCAGGCGTAACGGTAAAGTAGTTTTTGTGGTGCTGGCTGGAAGCTGGGCGTCACGGGATCTGGCTCTGGCAGGACGTGACGGGTTGGCAGCGGAGTTTCGTCAGCTGGGGCCTTTCCCGCGCGAGATGCGCGCCATTCACAGCGAGATCATCGCCGTCCGTTAATAGTTGCCAGCGACTTGTCCGTGGGTCGCATTTGTCGGCCCACCGCCCAATGTGTAGAATGTGCTTCCTTTTTCGCCGACTGTTTCGGCGTGGCTATTTGCCGCCTTCTGTAAGTCTCTGAATTTCATAGAGGAATGATGCTAATGCAGCAGAATCAAACGCTGGTGCAAGGGCTCTGTGGGCCTGAAGAATTCCGCGATAACTGTGGCTTTGGTCTGATTGCCCAGATGGAGGGCAAGCCAAGTCACCAGCTATTGCAAACAGCGATTGAAGCGCTGACCTGTATGACACACCGCGGCGGCATCAATGCTGATGGCAAAACCGGTGATGGTTGTGGTCTGTTGTTGCAGAAGCCGGACTCCTTTTTCCGCAAGGTCGCACAGGATCTGAACGTTGAGTTGCCGGCCAGCTATGCCGCCGGCATGGTGTTCGTTAATCCCGACCCGGACAAGGCTGCCGCCCAGAAGGCTGTGCTGGATGAAGAGCTGCGTGCCGAAGGTCTGGACGTACTCGGCTGGCGCGAAGTGCCGACAGATCCTTCCTGCCTCGGTCCTATTGCGCTGAACACCTTGCCTGGCTTTGCTCAGGTGCTGGTTGGTGGTGGTCAGCTGAGCAACTCTGATCTGAACCGTAAGTTGTTCTTTGCTCGGCGCCGTACGGAAAACCGGGTTGAAAATGATGGCTGTTTCTACGTCTGCTCGCTATCTGCCACCGTCATCTCCTATAAAGGCCTGATGATGCCGGTAGATCTGCCGCGCTTCTATCCTGACCTCGGCGATGAAACGATGAAGACCGCAATCGTGGTTTTCCATCAGCGTTTCTCCACCAACACTATGCCGCGCTGGCCTCTGGCCCAGCCGTTCCGTTACCTTGCCCACAACGGTGAGATCAACACCATTGAAGGCAACCGTAACTGGTCTTTGGCGCGGACACCGAAATTTGTCAGCGACCTTTTGCCGGATATGGATAGCCTTAGCCCACTGGTTAACCGTACCGGCTCAGACTCGTCGAGCATGGATAACATGCTCGAAGTGCTGATGCATGGTGGTATGGACATGTTCCGTGCGGTGCGCATGATGGTGCCACCAGCCTGGCAGAATGTTGAGTCGATGGATGCGGATCTGCGTGCGTTCTACGAATACAACTCAATGCATATGGAACCCTGGGATGGTCCCGCCGGCATCGTGCTTACGGATGGACGCTATGCGGTCTGTCTGCTGGATCGCAATGGTTTGCGTCCGGCTCGTTGGGTGATCACCAAGAACGGATTTATCACTGTCTCGTCGGAAGTTGGCGTGCACAGCTATCAGCCGGAAGATGTTATTGCCAAAGGCCGAGTCGGGCCGGGCCAGATTCTTGCGGTGGACACTGAAACCGGTGAGCTGCTCAAGCATTCTGATATCGATAATCGTCTTAAGGTTCGTCATCCGTACCGCAAGTGGCTGAAAGAAAATGCCCTGCGCATCGAAGCTGACTATGACACCGAAGTCGAGCGTATTGATGAAGTTAGCGCTGAGCAGTTGCTGACCTACCAGAAGCTTTTCCAGGTTACCTTTGAAGAGCGTGATCAGGTGCTGCGCCCGTTGGCAGAGTCTGGGCAGGAAGCTGTTGGCTCCATGGGTGATGACACGCCGATGGCGGTATTGTCCCAGCGCCAGCGTCCGCTGTATGAATTTTTCCGTCAGCAGTTTGCCCAGGTAACTAACCCGCCTATCGATCCGCTGCGTGAAGCGATCGTTATGTCGCTGGAAACTTGCGTCGGTGCCGAGCGCAATATATTCGAAGAAACAGCGGATCATGCCGACCGCGCTATTCTGTCCACACCGATTCTGTCGCATTCCAAGTTCGTTAACTTGCTGCGTATCGATCGTCCGGGCTACGGTAGCGAACGTATTTCCCTGCATTACGATCCGGCCATCGGTCTCAAGCAGGCGGTGCTGAATATCTGCGAGCAGGCGGAAGCCGCGGTGCGTGCTGGCAAGGTATTTATGGTGCTGTCCGACTTTGGCATTTCTCAGGACAAACTGACCGTACATGCATTGATGGCAACCGGCGCTGTGCACCACCATCTGACCAAGACCGGTCTGCGCTGTAGTGCCAATATTATTGTCGAGACGGCTACCGTACGTGATCCGCACCACTTCGCCACCTTGTTTGGCTTTGGTGCCACGGCGGTGTACCCGTACCTGGCATATGACGTAATCGCCGATATGGTGCGTTCCGGTGAGCTGATCGGTGATGCCATTGAACTGCAGAAAAATTTCCGCAAGGGCATCAACAAGGGCTTGCTGAAGATTATCTCCAAGATGGGCATTTCGACGATTGCTTCCTATCGTGGTGCTCAGCTGTTTGAAATCATCGGTGTTGCTGATGAAGTGGTGGATATCTGCTTCCACGGCTGCGCCAGCCGTATTGCCGGTGCCGATTTCAGTGACTTTGAGGAAGATCAGCGCATCCTCCGTGAAGACGCGTGGAAGGCTCGTAAGCCGATTGACGCTGGTGGTGCCCTGAAATTTATCTACGGCAAGGAATACCACGCTTTCAATCCGGACGTGGTCCATGCCATTCATAAAGCTGTGAATACCGGGGAATACCGCGACTACCTCGATTTTGCCAATCTGGTAAATGATCGTGGTGTTGCTACCCTGCGTGACCTGTTCCGCCTGAAGTCAGATGTCAAAGCGTTGTCGCTGGAAGAGGTGGAGCCGATTGAGGCCATCTTGCCGCGCTTTGATTCCGCCGGCATGTCACTGGGTGCCCTTTCTCCAGAGGCTCATGAGGCAATTGCTACGGCGATGAACCGCCTTGGTGGTCGGTCTAATTCCGGTGAAGGTGGTGAAGATCCGGCTCGATTCGGTACTGAGCGTGTTTCAAAGATTAAGCAGGTGGCCTCAGGGCGCTTTGGTGTTACGCCGCATTATCTGGTTAACGCCGAGGTGCTGCAGATCAAGGTTGCTCAGGGCGCCAAGCCTGGAGAGGGCGGCCAGTTGCCGGGTGGCAAGGTTAATGATCTGATTGCTCGCCTGCGTTATTCGGTGCCTGGTGTCACGCTGATTTCGCCGCCGCCGCATCACGACATCTACTCCATTGAGGATCTGGCTCAGCTGATTTTTGACCTCAAGCAGGTTAATCCGGATGCGCTGGTATCTGTGAAGCTGGTGTCTGAGCCCGGTGTCGGTACCATCGCCGCTGGCGTGGCCAAGGCCTACGCTGATTTGATCACCATTTCCGGTTATGACGGCGGCACCGCGGCCAGTCCGCTTACCTCGATCCGTTATGCTGGCTCACCCTGGGAACTGGGTCTGTCAGAGGCGCATCAGGCACTGCGTATGAATGATTTGCGCGGCAAAGTAAGGCTGCAGACTGATGGCGGTCTGAAGACTGGCCTGGATGTGGTCAAGGCTGCAATCCTTGGCGCGGAGTCGTTCGGTTTCGGTACCGTGCCGATGGTTGTGCTGGGCTGTAAGTACCTGCGCATCTGTCACCTGAACAACTGCGCAACCGGCGTTGCTACTCAGCGTGATGATCTGCGCAAGGAGCACTTTATCGGCGCGCCGGAAATGCTGATGAACTACTTCCGTTTTGTTGCTGAAGAAGTGCGTCATTTGTTGGCGGGTCTGGGAGTGCGTTCGCTTGCCGAGTTGATCGGCCGAGTCGATTTGCTTGCCGTCAGCGAAGGTCTGACCAAGCGTCAGGGCAAGCTGAACCTGCTGCCAATTTTGCGTAACGATAATGTGTCGGCAGACAAGCCTCAGTTCTGCGAAATCAAGCGCAATGCACCGTTTGATAATGGTGAACTGGCTGAGCAGATGGTGGCGGATATGTTGCCGGCTATTGAGAATCGCACCGGCGGCTCGTTCAACTATCGCATTACTAACTGCAATCGCTCCATTGGTGCACGCTTGTCTGGCGAAATTGCCAAGCGTTACGGCAATACCGACATGGAGAAAACTCCGCTGCGCATTCGCCTCACTGGTACTGCCGGGCAGAGTTTCGGTGTTTTCAATGCCGGTGGCCTGCATATGCATCTGGAGGGTGATGCCAATGATTACGTCGGTAAAGGTATGGCCGGCGGTAAGCTTGTCATCGCTCCGCCGAAGGGCAGTAGCTATGCAAGTCAGGAGAGCGCCATTATTGGCAATACCTGTCTGTATGGCGCCACCGGCGGCAAGCTGTTCGCTGCCGGCACTGCTGGCGAACGCTTTGCTGTGCGTAACTCGGGCGCCCATGCGGTGATTGAAGGTGCCGGTGATCATTGCTGTGAGTATATGACTGGTGGTTGTGTCACCGTGTTAGGTGCTACCGGGCATAACTTCGGCGCTGGTATGACCGGTGGTTTTGCCTATGTGCTGGACGAGAAGGGCGTGTTTTTCGAGCTGATCAACCCCGAGTTGATTGAGCTGCGCCGCATTAGCACAGAGGATACAGAGGCTCACCGCAGTCACTTACTACGGCTAATCCGTGAGTATGTGCAGGAAACTGGCAGCGAATGGGGCGCTCATATTCTTGATAACTTTGATGCCATGAGCCGCAAGTTCTGGCTGGTGAAGCCAAAGGCGGCGAGCCTGACCAACCTGCTGAAAAGCACCCGCGCCAACCCGGCCTGATGAGGTAGATAGCGATGGTTGAAAGACTGAGCAACGATTTCCAGTTTCTGGATGTGCCGCGCAAGGATCCTAAGAAAAAGGAAGCCGAGCTGCGCCGTGGCGGTTATGAAGAAATCTATTACCCGTTCGAAACCCGCGAGGTGGAACATCAGGCTCACCGCTGTCTGGCCTGTGGCAACCCTTACTGCGAGTGGAAGTGCCCGGTTCACAATTACATCCCGAACTGGCTCAAGCTGATTTCCGAGGGCAACCTGATGGAAGCGGTGGAGCTGTGCCACCAGACGAATGCTCTGCCGGAAGTGTGTGGCCGAGTGTGTCCGCAGGATCGCCTTTGTGAGGGCGCTTGCACCCTGAATGATGGTTTCGGTGCGGTAACTATCGGTTCTGCTGAGAAATATATTACTGATACGGCGATTGCCATGGGCTGGCGCCCGGACATGTCCAAGGTGGTACCAACCGGCAAGAAAGTGGCGGTCATTGGTGCTGGCCCGGCGGGCATTGGTTGTGCGGACGTATTGGTGCGTAACGGCGTTAAGCCGGTGGTATTCGATCGTTATCCGGAAATCGGCGGCCTGCTGACCTTTGGTATTCCCGAGTTCAAGCTGGAAAAGCCGGTAATGGAAAAGCGCCGGGAAATTCTGGAAGGCATGGGCGTCGAGTTCCGCCTGAATATGGAAATTGGTCGCGATATCAGCATTGACCAGCTGCTTGAAGAATATGATGCCGTGTTTATGGGTATGGGCACCTACACCTACATGAAGGGTGGCTTCCCGGGCGAAGACCTGGCCGGCGTGCATGATGCGCTGCCGTTCCTGATCTCCAACGTCAATCGCAACCTGGGCTTTGAGAAAGATCCGGCGGACTTTATTGATCTAAAGGGTAAGCGGGTGGTGGTGCTGGGCGGCGGTGATACGGCCATGGACTGTAACCGCACCTCGATTCGGCAGGGCGCCTCCAGTGTTATCTGTGCTTACCGTCGTGATGAGGAAAACATGCCAGGCTCGCGTCGCGAAGTTGCTAACGCCCGCGAGGAAGGCGTGCAGTTCATGTTCAATCGTCAGCCAATTGAGATCGTTGGTGAAGCTGGCAAGGTTACTGGCATCAAGGTGGTGGAAACCCGTCTTGGCGACGCAGATGCCAATGAACGTCGTCGCCCGGAGCCTATCCCGGGTAGTGAGCAAATCCTGCCGGCGGATGCTGTTTTGATTGCCTTCGGCTTCCGTCCCAGTCCGGCGGGCTGGTTCGCGGATAAGGAAATTGCCATGGATGAGTCTGGTCGTGTCGTCGCTGCGGAAAAGCAGAAGTTTGCCTTCCAGACATCCAATCAGAAAATCTTTGCCGGTGGCGATATGGTTCGCGGCTCGGATCTGGTCGTAACGGCGATCTGGGAGGGCCGGGAAGCGGCCAAGGGCATTCTTGATTATCTGGACGTGTAATGACTTTTTCGCCACTGAAGAATGACCGTTTTTTACGAGCGTTACAGCGCCAGCCCGTCGACATCACTCCGGTCTGGATGATGCGTCAGGCGGGGCGCTATCTGCCGGAATATCGTGCGTCACGGCAGAAAGCAGGCAGCTTTATGGATCTGTGTACCAATCCTGATCTGGCCTGTGAAGTCACTCTCCAGCCGTTGGAACGTTATCCGCTGGATGCGGCCATTCTATTTTCTGACATTCTTACTATTCCGGATGCCATGGGTCTGGGGCTGTATTTCGAAGCTGGCGAAGGCCCTCGATTCAAAAAAATCGTGCGCACTGCTGCTGATGTGGCGGCGTTGCCGATTCCTGATGTGGAAAGCGATCTTGGTTATGTGATGAAGGCTGTCAGTACCATTCGTCGAGAGTTGAATGGCCGGGTGCCGCTAATCGGTTTTTCTGGTAGCCCGTGGACTCTCGCCACCTACATGGTAGAGGGCGGCTCGTCTAAAGATTTCCGCCATCTGAAGGCGATGATCTACGACCAGCCGGAAGTGGCACATCAGCTGCTCGACAAGCTGGCACAGACAGTCATCGCTTACCTGAATGCACAGATTCGTCATGGCGCCCAGGCAGTGCAGATTTTTGATACTTGGGGCGGGGCGCTGTCGGCTGCGGCGTATCAGGAGTTTTCCCTGCGCTACATGAAACAAATCGTTGATGGCTTGATCCGCGATCATGATGGCCGGCCGGTGCCGGTGATCCTGTTTACCAAGAATGGCGGACTTTGGCTTGAGTCCATGGCTGCTACAGGCTGCGATGCCCTGGGTCTCGACTGGACTATCAATATCGGCGATGCGCGCCGTCGGGTTGGTGACAAGGTTGCCCTGCAGGGCAATATGGACCCGGCAGTGCTGTACGCATCACCGGCCACAATTCGTGCAGAGGTGAAGCGCATTCTGACGGACTTTGGCGATCATCCTGGCCATGTGTTTAATCTCGGTCATGGCATCACGCCGGAAGTAGACCCTGAGCATGCTCGCGTGTTCATTGAAGCCGTGCATGAGTTCGGAGCCAGATAAATGATCCGCGTTGCGGTTTGTCTCTGGTTTGGCGCACTACTCCTGCCAACGATCTCACAGGCCGCAAGTCAGACCTTCGAAGCGATGGTGATAGCGCAGAGCGGCGAGCAAGAGGCGGCAGCCTGTGCCCGTGCCCGGCAAGATCTGCATCGACAGTCTGTTGATTTTCTTGTTGGAAAAAGCGCCGATCTGCGCAGTTATCATCAGCTGCTTGATGCTTATACCTGGCAAGGCAGATCAAGAGCAGACCTCGATCAGGATATCGGCGCCCAACTTGCCGACGTTGACATTACCGAGGTATCGCGATTCTGGTCTGGCAAGAGTTGCCTGTTACGCGGCTATGTCGAGCTTGATCCGGTGCCGATACTGGAGCAGATGATTTCCGCCATGCCAGAGGCGCAGCCCCGGAGCAGCCAAAGTGATGATCAGACCAGCTGGTTTGACATGCCGGGCATTGCGATTGACAAGATTCGCAACCAGAAGATTCTTGTTGATGCGGTGACTGAGCTGTCAGCTGTCAGAATGATGGTCGCCGAGCGTTGGGCGTCGACCAACAGATGGCCAAGGTCGCTTAGTGAAATAAACCTGGATGCCAGGGACTTCGAAAAGAGTGAAGTCATTGATCAGGTTTTGATGGGCGATGGCGGCGCAATTCGAGCTCGCTTGAAGTCTCCACTTGGTGGCGAGACAGTGGTATTTACACCTGAAATGGGTGTCATGGAGATCATTCGTTGGTCTTGTACCACCACAGTACCGGTATTGTTTAACGGCACCTGCCCGGATTGAACTCTGGCTGCGGCTAAGGCCACAGCCAGACGGACATTACATGCCAATCTTGCGTAGCTGATAGACGTTGTGGGTCAGAGCGACCACTTCGCCGGTGGCATCTTTCAGCTCCACATCCCAGGCGTAATCACACTTGCCGTTGGCCTCGGCTTCTGCCTCGATTCGAGCGATTTCCTCTTCGCTGATGCGTACCTCAACGGTGATATCAGTCTTCGCCGGACGGCGGAAGCGAATGCTCATATCCTTGACGATCGGATAGAACTTTCTCACGTCAAAGCTCGTCGTATAAACGACGCCACCGGGCAGCTCTGCCAGAGTGAACAGGGCGCCAGCATACATCGTGCCAACGTGATTGATGTTCAGATCGTAGGGCATCAGCATCTTGCAGTAGCCGCGACCCAGTTCCAGTACTTTGACGCCGCAGCGGCTGACGAACGGGAAGGTGTTTTCAGACGCTTGACGCATGGTTTCAAGTTGTTCGGCGGTAAAAGACATGATGCTCTCCGGTGGCCTGCCTCGGGTTCTGTGAAGAGGATGCTACCATCGGCAAAATCCCATGGAGGTATCCGAAATGGTCAGGGGCTTGGTGAAAACCGTCATGCTGTCGTTGCTGTGTGTGCAAAGTGCCTCTGCGGCAGTGATTCTGATGTATCACCATATCGGTGCTGATACTCCGCCTGCTACCTCGGTGACTCCAGAGCAGTTTGCCGAGAACCTCGATAGTCTGGCCGCCGAAGGCTTTGAGGTGGTGCGTCTGGATGAGCTGATTGAGCGTGTCAGAAGTGGTGCGGATCCACGCCAGAAGCTGGCGGCGATCACATTTGATGATGCCTATCGCAGTATCTATGAAGCCGGCCTGCCGGCGCTGGAGGCACGTGGCTGGAAGGGTGCGGTGTTTATCAATACTGGCGGGGTAGGCGAGGCGGGCCGGGCAATGACCAGGGCGATGATTGCCGATGCTCATCAGCGCGGGCATCTGCTGCTTAATCACTCTCAGTCCCATCCACACATGGTGCGGCGACTGCCCGAAGAGACCGAGCAGGAGTGGCTTGCACGTATACGCACCGATATCGAGAGCGGCCGCAGGCAGCTTGGTGAGTGGCTTGGTGAGCAGCCACTGCCATGGCTGGCCTGGCCCTATGGTGAACAGAGTGCACCATTAAGAGCCATGCTCAGGGGCATGGGCTATCTGGCTTTCGGTCAGCACAGCGGTGCGCTGGATGAGCATGTCGACTGGCAGAATATTCCTCGTATTCCGGTGAATGGACTGCACGCCGACTGGCGCTCGCTGCGTGACAAGGTGCTGGCCCTGCCGTTTCCGGTACGCACCACTGTGCCCGCAGATGGCGTCACCAGCGAACCCCGGCCGAGCCTGACCTTATTGCTGAATGGCGACTGGCGGGGCCGCAATATACAGTGCTTTGCCGGTCCCCGATTCGCTGCGCCCACGGTCCGCTTCAGTGACGGGGTCAGCGAGCTGACGTTGCGTAGTGAGGTGGACATTCCGGTGGGGCGGAGTCGCTATAACTGCACCGCAGCCGCTAGCGAAGGGCGATTCTATTGGTACTCCTGGGTGTGGATGCGGCGCGCTGGGGAGCAATGGTACGCAGAGTAATCAGTAGTCGCTAAAACGCTCAAACTGGTTCTGGCGTATCAGGCTGCGAACCATGCCGATATATTCCTCGCCCAGCTCTGAATAACCTTCCAGCCCCGCTGCCAGATCACTGCCGCTAAAGGGCTGCTCTTGCCGGCGGGCTTTCTCGCGGATCAGGCGCAGCTCGGTATAGCGAGGGTGGCTATTCAGATTGTGCATATAGCGCCGCACGCTTTCTGCGGCGGATGAGAATCGGGCTACTTCATGGCGAGCATTTGCCAAGCGCTGCTGAGGCACCAGCCCGCAGCCCGGCACAAAGCACCAGTGACCGAAGTAGTTATTGCCTTCTACAGCAAAGCGAGACGTTCCCCAAGCGGACTCCAGCGCTCCCTGGGCCAGGGCCAGATCAGCCGGGACGATATCAATGCGGCGCAGCAGAACCCTGCTCCAGTCCCTGCTGGGCTGCTCGGGAAGGTCAAGGCGATAGCGTCGTGACAAGTCCTCTAGCCATGCCTGATCGTCCGGACTTAGCGGCTGGCTGGTTTGGATCTGCTTGTGCAGCTCCATCAACCTTGCCCGCTTTTCCAGTAGTTTGCGGTTGTTTTTCTGGATGGCAGGCAGCAGAAGATTGACCAGACGGGCTTTGCGAGCCTCGGTTTCATCTTCTGGCAGAGGCCAGATTGGCGGGCCATCCTGCTGGCCTGACTGCCTTCCCATGTCGCCGGTGCTCTGATACCAGTGGCTGAGCACGGGGACAGCAAGCAGCAGCACCAGCAATGTCAGCCATGCGCTGCGGCGCCAGAGAATCGTGTGATTGTGCTGATCTGCCATGAAGGCTCCGGTACGGCTTTTGGCTCCGGCGCGCTATGGCTCAGGGTTGAGCTAGCAGGTCCGTGCGGGCTGCGCAGATAAAGTCGTTACGGTGCAGGCCACCGATCTTATGGGTCCACCAAGTGACAGTTACCTTGCCCCACTCGGTCAGCAGCGCAGGGTGATGGTCAAGCGACTCCGCCAGCTCCGCAACCTGCCCGGTAAATATCATGGCTGCGGCAAAATCAGCAAAGGAAAACTGCCGTTGCAGTTTTACCACGCCGTCTTCCTCAACCAGCTTCCACTCCGGGACTTCGCCATGCCATAGAGCGATTTGCTGTTCATCGGCCTGCGGCGCATCTGCGTGGCAGGCTTCGCAGGTTTGATTGGCCAGGCTCATTGGTTGGCTACCGTGGGCAGGGAGCACAGTCGCGCCGGCGCCTTGCTGCCGCCAGGGGCAATCCGGGCAAGCATGCGCCGGGTGCGTTCAAGTTCGGTTTCATCCCGTTCCTTACCAGGCATTTCCATGGCATCGGCGATGCGTAGCAGCACTGACTTCATGGTGTCCGGCATAAGCGCCGGTTGACGGTGCTGAACCACATAGATCAGCTCTCCTTTCTTGAACAGCAGAAAGCCATAGTAATAGAGGCCTGATACCTCCGGGCTGTCAGCTACTTTGCTGCTGTCCACGTCCAGGCTGACTACCGACATGATGGCCCGCGGGTCGCTGTCCTGAATTTGCTCGCGGTATACCACTTCGGCGGAGGTAATCATCGGTGAGTCGGCTACCACGCTACGCAGGTAGCCATTCAGAACCAGATTCAGCAGGGTCTGATCGGCGGCGAAGCGGGGAATGCGCAGGTTCGGGTTGCCTTCCGCACGCAGATAGTCAATGCGGAACATGCGACCGCTAGCATCCCACATGGTGGTAGAGCCACCATACGGGTCACAGCGCTCGTCCATGGTGACGTGGCCACGGAAGGTGTTCATGCTCAAGTCGATGGAGTAAGCCGCCGTCGGGGCATGGTAAAGGTCACCCTCACGGGCGCCTTGCATGCCTTGACAGCCGGTTAGCAGTACAGCCGCGGCGGACATCAGAGCGGCGGACAGGGAGCGTGTTTTTATTGTCATTATGATGATCCTGAAACAGCAATTGCGGAATCATAGCACAGCCCCAGCGCCTGTCAGCTGCCCCGGAAGTATGGTTAATCCGGCAGTCGGCGGATCAGGTGCAGGCTCTTGAAGTTGCGCTCTGTGGCGAGGCGCTGCCATTCCTCTGCCGCTTCTGCTTCATCAGCAAATACTTCAGGGGGCAGAGTCTCCAGTTGCTGGCATCCAGGCAGCTTTTTCAGGCGTTTGTTGAAGGCCCGAAGCACTTTGCCCCGGTGATCGATAGTCAGGCGCTCATCCAGCTCAGCCGGGCATTGTGCCGGGTCGCTGGCCTCGAAGCTGAAGCGTTGCTCGGACAGCAGCACATGGTGGGTGATGTCCCGGGTACGAGGGTCGCGAATCTCGAAGCAGTCCGTGGTCCAGAAATAATGGCAATCTGCGGCGTTGGTCAACACCGGACTCAGGGCAAGCAACAACAGCAGACGGAGAGGTTTCATATTGGTCAGGAGGTTTCCTGCTGGCGCTGCTGTCGGCCCGGTTCCCATTGCAGCAGCATGGTATTTACGATCAATTCTTCCGGAATACGACCCCTGATTTGCTGGTGTAGTTCCGGCAGTTTGCTCCAGTGCAGACCAGGTAGCAGGTGGTGGGCGGTGTGATAGCCCAGATTCCAGGAAGTCAGGTTGTACAGTGGCAGCTCCACATTGCGCGAGGCAACATAATGATTATCAGTCTTCGTGCCCGCATGCTGACCATAGGTGTTATCCAGCAACACCAGTAGTAACAGGGCCATTGGGCCGATAAACACAATCATGGTGCGTAGCGGATCAATTAGGGCAAATACCAGAAGTGGCAGGTTGGCGAGTACAAACATCAGCTTGAAGCGGCGATACAAAGTCGGGTGACTGCGGCCAATGCGAATGATCTCGGGATAGATACGAGCTGCATTGAGCAGATCAAACTTGATCCGGTTCATGAGCCGGCCATCGGGCTCCTTCCAGGATGCCGGGTCCTTGTCCTGGTCCAGATAATGACGGTGGTGGCCAATATTGTGGTGCAGTGTCCAGCTGAACGGACTGGTGCCCGTCTGCAGGTACATGACGCTTTCAAACAGGCGGTTCAGCCAGCGTGCCCGGAAGGTATTCACGTGGTGGTGGTTATGGCAAATGGCACCGCTGGAGACCTGTACGGTCAGCAACAGAGCAGCCAATCCAAGCGCCATCCAGTGGCTGTCGATGAGAAAGAATATCGACAGTTGGGCCAGCATCACAGCCAGCACCAGAATAACCGCGGGGAAGTCCGCTCGATAGCGCATTAGAGACATACCACCTACTCATACTACTAAGGAGAAGGCGGTATTCTATTAGGGCTGGGTATAACCACAAGGACTGATCAGGCCGTTAAGCCTGTCATTCGGGCCAATCAGCCTGTTTTGATGATTTTTTACGGATGCCGGCATAGATAGGCCGGCACCCGCAACTCCTGACTCAGCGTGACGTCAGGTCTCTGGCGATGGCGATGATCTGCATCTCGTCGGTGCCGGCGTAGATCTGCAGGATCTTGGCGTCACGCATTAGCTGCTCGACTCGCGACTCGCGCATATAGCCGTAACCACCGTGGATTTGCACTGCTTCGGTGGCCACCTGCATGGCGCTCTGCGCCGCATACAGCTTCATCGCCGAGGCCTCGGCCAGGGTCATCTGCTTGCCGTGGGCCACCGACTCGATATAGCGGAACACCATGTTTTGCAGGTTCATGCGCACCACTTCCATATTGGCGAGCTTGAGCTGGATTAGCTGGTTGTCGCCGATTGGCCTGCCGAACTGAACGCGATCTTTCGCATATTGAACGGACAGCTCCATGGCGCGCTCGACCATACCCAGGGCCATTGCAGCGACGCCGGCCCGTTCCTGCATAAAAGTGCCCTTGGCGCCTGATCGGCCATAGCCGTCTTCACTGCCACCGAGCAGGCGCTCCGGACCGCAATGCACATTGGACAGGAACAGTTCGCCGGTGGGAGACGAGCCGATGCCCATTTTTTTGAACGGCTTTGATTGGGTCAGGCCTTCCATGCCGGAATCAAGAATGAACGACACGATCTTGCGATCCTGTGGCGCTACGCCTTCGTCATCCAGCTTGCAGATCAGGATAATGGTGTCGGCATACGGGCCATTGGTGATCCAGGTTTTCGCTCCGTTAATGATGTAGCCACCTTTGCCATCACGCTTGGCCAGTGTTTTCATTTGGCCAAAGGCATCAGAGCCGGAGTTTGGCTCGGAGATCGCCCACGCGCCAACCTTCTCCAGAGTTAGTAGCGGCAGTGCCCAGCGCTCCTTCTGTTCGATGGTGCCCTTGCCCATGATGGCGCCACCGCCGAGGCCCATGGACACGCCCATGGCGGTGACCAGGCCCTGAGCATGTTTGCAGATCTCGATAATCGGGATCATGCGCATGGCGGCCTCTTCGCCGGCCATGGCGTTGTAGCCTTCCTTTTTCTTCTTTGCGTCGACGACTTCCCCGGCGGCAATGGCCTTCTCGCGAGCGATCTGCTTTTCGAAACTGGCCTTTGCCATCACGTCCATGCCGAAGGTTTTGATCAGCTTGCGCAGGATGTCGTAAGGCGGGGTGCCGTTGTATTCGATATCGTCCAGATGCGGTACAACTTCCTTTTCAACAAAGTCGCGCACCATTTTCTGGATCATTTGCTGGGATTCGGACCACTCGATCATATTGCCTCCGGCTGTTCAAACGATCGTTTGAGATGGACAGGATGGAAGCACGCTGTTCTGCGGAGGGTCAATGACCGGTAGGGACGGGCTAACTTGACGCGCTGCAACAATGGGCGCTAGAGCAGATGGACACTGGGCTGCGGGTCGTAATTAACCCTTAGAGGGCGGGCGCTCGGGTCTTCTGCAGCGGCCATCTGGATGTCGGCGGCACGTAGCCGGGGGTGACGGCCGTCGAGAAACTTTTGTGCGGCACTTGCCTGATGGGTGCGGCATACCGCTTCATCTAGACTGATGCCTGTGCCGCCCAGCAAACCCCGCAGGTACTCTGCACAGGCAACATCCTCATCGCCGCTGGGGTGAGACGCTACCAACAGGATGTTGTGATAGTCCTGTTGTAGCAACCAGCGCGCCGTGGCGGCGGCATTCACCAGCGCCGCCACCAGCACCACAGAACTGTTCCGTGCTGCCAGCGTGGCGATGACTCCGTTGGTTGTGCGTTGCACCAGAGTCTTGCCGGCAAGGTCCGCCTGACTTATTTCGTAGGGCGAGTTGCCGAAGTCGAAACCGTCGATGGGTAACGCTTCGATTTCTCCGGCCAGTAGTAATTCGGGATCGGTCTGCTTGCGTCGCAAAGCCTCCTCTGCTGTGGCCACAAGCTGGATTTCGTGGACTCCGCCGAGAAAGGCGTAATGGGCCGTGGTAAAGGCCCGGATCACATCGATGACGACGGTGGCGCCACCCGGATTAGCGGGTGGGGCATGCCCCTGACTGATCAGAATTTCCATATCAGAACAGCAGGCCAATGCCCCAGGTGGTGTTGTTGAAGATGTCCTTGCCCTTGTCGTTGTACTTCTCGCCGGAGATGGTGAAGGTCAGCCGGTCGGCCAGCAGCATGCGATCCTTGCGCGTGCGCGTATTGCTGAGAAAGTCCACCACGGCGCGGAAGTTGAAATCTGAGCGCAGGCGCACCAGATCCCCCTCGCTGCCGTAGCCATACTGGAACTGGATAATGCGGCTGAAACCGACGCCGAAATAGGCATTGGTAAAGCGGGCATCATAGGCATCCGTCAGGCCCGGATCGCCACCGCCACCCGGGGCGTTACTGAAACTCTTGGTGGCAACACCGCCATTCAGGGCGACGCTGGTGTAATTGGCATCGAAAAACAGCCCAGTACCAATATTTTCTGTGGGATCCACGCGGCCAAAAGACACCACGGTGCCCCGCAAAACATTGACCCCCTGGTACAACTCTTCGGCCAATACCGGCACAGTCAGAGCCATCCCCAGTAGTGCTGCAATTACACGCTTCATTTGCTGTTCTCCTTTTTATAAGGGGCGACGACCGGGGCATTATGCCTGAAATATCAAATGGATCGATCGGTTATCCGGCTCAGAGATGCTGGCACGGGCGTAGTCCGATCAGCAATGATCTGGGTCATCTCCGGCTATCTCGGGAGGCAACACCCGGCACAGAGCTGCCACTGACACACTGCTGGCTCCTGCCTCCAACAGGGCCTGGCTGGCCGCGCCTACGGTGCTGCCGGTGGTAACCACATCGTCGATTAGCAGGATGCGCAGGTCGTTCAGGCGGGCTTTGCTAACAAAGCTGCCGCGCATCGCCGCTCGCCGCTGGCTGGCGTTGCTGCCCTGTTGATGGCGATGAGCGGAAGGGCGGCGCAATACGTCAGCAAATGGCAGTCTTCGCTTGTCAGCCAGTGCGCTGGCGAGCAGGGCGGTCTGGTTGAAGCCACGCTGCCACTGGCGCCGCCAGTGCAGTGGGACCGGCACCACCAGATCAACCTCGGGGAGCGTACTAAGCTGGCTAACCAGCAAATGCTGCAAAGGGTGTTGCAGGTGCAAGCGGCCGTGGTGTTTCCAGCCATTGATCAGTCTGGAAAGCGGCTGGCAGTAGAGCATTGGCGCTTGAATGCCAAGATAGGCCGGCGTGCGGTCCAGACAGCGCGCGCATAGTGGTGCCAGATCGTCGGCGTCCGCAGACTCGGTATCATGCTCAATAGGCAGAGCGCAGCGGCAAAGAGGTCCGGATAGGCGGGGAAGGTCGTCAAGGCAGCCCTGGCAGAACCCTGAGGTGGTCAGTGTGGATTGGCCGCAGAGGCAGCAGGGTGAGCCTGTCTGGTTAAATAATAGGCAAAGGTAAACCTTTGTAGCGTTTAGGACATTGACAGCCATGGTCGGCCCTCCTAGTCTGCGAGCATCCCTGTATTGCTCCGGAGAGCCAGCATGACTGCTGCCGAGTCCACCCTGAAGTCGTCCACCGCAGCTGCTGATGTACGCCATGACTGGCGTCGCGATGAGATTGATGCCCTGTTTTCCCTGCCGTTTAACGACTTGCTGTTCCGTGCGGCCAGCGTGCACCGCCAGCACTTCGATCCGAATGCGGTGCAGGTATCCACCCTGCTGTCGATCAAAACCGGAGCTTGTCCGGAGGACTGCAAGTACTGCTCCCAGTCCGGTCATCACAATACTGAGCTGGAAAAAGAAAAGCTGATGGAAGTGCAGAAGGTGCTGGCCGAAGCTCGGGCTGCCAAGGACAACGGTGCTTCCCGGTTCTGTATGGGCGCTGCCTGGCGTAGTCCCCGTGAAAAAGACATGCCGTACGTGCTCGATATGGTCAAACAGGTCAAAGCCATGGGGCTGGAGACCTGCATGACTCTGGGCATGCTGTCGAAAGATCAGGCCGGCCAGCTGGCCGATGCCGGGCTGGATTACTACAACCACAATCTGGACACCTCGCCGGAGTACTACGGCCAGATTATTTCCACCCGTAGTTACAACGACCGTTTGGAAACTCTGGCCCATGTCCGTGATGTGGGCATGAAAGTCTGTGCAGGTGGCATAGTCGGTATGGGCGAGGATCGGCGCGATCGCATCGGTTTGCTGCAGCAGCTGGCCAATCTGCCCGCCCATCCTGAATCCGTGCCGATCAATATGCTGGTCAAGATCAAAGGCACTCCGCTGGCGGATGTGGCTGATCTGGATACCTTTGAATTTGTTCGCACCATTGCGGTGGCACGCATCCTGATGCCGCAGTCTTATGTTCGTCTTTCCGCTGGTCGTCAGGAAATGAATGACGAAATGCAGTCGTTATGTTTCTTTGCTGGCGCCAACTCCATTTTTTATGGTGATCGTCTGCTCACCACTGATAACCCGGAGACTGGCCACGATCAGAAGCTGTTTGGTCGTTTGGGTATTCACCCGCTCGACCCGCGTGATGAATGCTCGGATGAGGCAGCGGAAGATGCATTGCTCAGTCAGGTGCAGACCGCGCAGTCGGCGCCTTTGTATCACGATGCCATGAGTAGTCGCCAAGCCAAATCTGTCCTCGGTAAGCAGTCTGCTGCCGACGTCTGACAAGGCAATGACACAGCCGTTTGATCTCAGCGCCGCGCTGGCGGAGCGCCGTCAGCAGCAGCGTTATCGCCAGCGTTTGCAGCAGCAGGCGCCGGCGGGTCGCGAAGCGCTGGTCAATGGTCAGCGACTGCTCAATTTCTGTGGCAACGACTATCTTGGTCTGGCAAATCATCCCCAGCTGGTGGCAGCTTTCAAGAAGGCGGCGGATGAGTTCGGTGTCGGTAGTGGCGCCTCCCATCTGGTATGTGGTCATAGCCATTATCATCATGCTTTGGAAGAACAGTTGGCCGAATTTTGTGGCCGACCACGGGCGTTGCTTTTCTCTACCGGCTACATGGCCAACCTTGGTGTTATTCAGGCGTTGATCGGTAAAGGTGATGCGGTGTTCGAGGACCGCCTTAATCATGCCTCGCTGATTGATGGTGGTCTTGCCAGTGGTGCCCGCTTTCGTCGTTATCAACATGCCCATGCAGCCAGTCTGGCAGCACAGCTTGCTGGAGCAGATGGGCGCCGCAAACTGGTGGTCACAGACGGTGTGTTCAGTATGGATGGCGATGTGGCGCCGCTGGCTGAGCTGGCTGATGTGTGCGAACAGCATCAGGCCTGGTTAATGGTGGATGATGCCCATGGTTTTGGTGTGCTCGGCGAGCAGGGTGGCGGCTGCGTTGCTGCGCAGCGGGTGCAGGCCCGGGTGCCGGTGTTAGTTGGCACCCTCGGTAAAGCGTTTGGCACCTTTGGTGCATTTGTCGCCGGTAGTGACGAATTGATTGAAACCTTGATTCAGTTTGCTCGCCCGTATATTTACACCACGGCTTTACCTGCGGCGGTGGCGGCGGCCACATTGGCTAGCTTGGCGTTGCTGCGTGAGGAGCATTGGCGCCGAGAAAAACTGCAGAGCATGATCGCTCAGTTCCGTCAGGGTGCCGCTCAGCGTGGCTTTCAACTGATGGATTCCGCGACCCCCATCCAGCCGTTGTTGATCGGTGAGGATGGAGACGCCTTAGCGCTGAGTCAGCGTTTGTTGCAGCGAGGTTTTCTGATCAGCGCGATTCGCCCGCCGACAGTGCCGGAAGGTACAGCCCGCTTGCGGATTACCTTGAGTGCCGCCCATGAGCCTGAAGATATCGACCGCTTGATTGAATCACTGTAGGAATCCATGACTTCACTGGTGCTTTTTCACAATACCTACCGTTGTACCGGGCCGATGGCTGACCAGGCGGTAGACCTTGTCCTGCTGCATGGCTGGGGCCTGCATTCAATTGTCTGGGACGACATTATGCCCGGGCTGCTTGAATATTTTCGTGTCACCGTGATTGATCTGCCGGGCATGGGGCAAAGCCCAATGCCTGCGGGCGATTACACGTTGGATTATCTGGCTGAGCATGTCGGTGCGATTCTGCCTCCTCAATGTCACTTGATGGGGTGGTCGCTGGGTGGACTGGTGGCGCTGCGATTGGCCAGTGAGCGTCCACAGCAGGTCTTGTCACTAACCATGGTGGCATCAACGCCGAAGTTTGTTGCGGCGGATCATTGGCCCGGTGTCGAGGCCCGCCTGTTTGATCGTTTTACGCAAGTTTTTGACGAAGACGTGGAAGGCACGCTGATACGTTTTCTGGCACTCAACTGCAAAGATGCCAGTACGGTCCGTGAGGATGTTCGCAAGCTGAAGGACATTCTTTATTTCTGCGGCTTGCCTGCGCCGCGTGCACTGCGTGGTGGCTTGGCTGTGCTGCGTGACAGCGACTTGCGCGAAGAGTTGGCGACATTGTCTTTGCCTCGACTGATGCTGTTCGGTGAGCATGACAATATTGTTCCTGTGGCAACGGCCGATATGCTTGCCGGTCAGCATGAAGTTCTTGTGCAGGCGGATGTTTCCCATGTGCCTTTTGTGTCGCAGCCTGACAAATTTCTTATTGCCCTGAGGAAGGGTTGGCGCGCACTTGGCATTGTTGAGGAGGCGGTATGAGCGAGCAGGCCATCGCCCGCGCATTTGGCCGTGCAGCACGCAGCTATGATGAGCACGCTGCGGTGCAAATTTCTGTGGCACGCAGCCTTCTCGCCATGTTGCCTGATGACTTTGCTGCACAGCAGGCGATTGATCTTGGTTGTGGCCCTGCGCCAATGGCGCGAGCGCTTTGTGCGCGCTTGCCGCGGTGCCACTGGTTGGCCGTGGATGTCTCCCAGGCGATGCTGGATGAGGCTCATCAGCGAGGCCGTCTACACGCTCGTTATCAACCGGTGTGCGCAGATGCTACTGCCTTGCCGTTGGCGGATGAGTCGCAGGATATGGTGTTCAGCTCATTCGCCTTGCAGTGGGTTGATGCTGCTGCAGTCAGTGCGGAAATAGGCCGGGTGCTGCGCCACAGTGGCACACTGCTGATGGCACTGCCAGTGACCGGAACCTTACGGGAGCTGAAGGACAGCTGGGCACAGGTCGACGAGCAGGTACACGTCAATACACTGCTTGCCGCACCGCAGTGGTTGCAGCAGCTGGAGCATCACAAGCTTGCCTGCATTGACGCGCAAACCATTACCGTCACTGAGCACTATCCATCACTGGCCGCCATTGGCCGGATGTTGAAGCTCACCGGAGCCCATCATGTTAGCGGCCGACAGTCCGCCGGGCTGTTGTCACCGCGTCGGCGTCGAGCTCTGGAGCAGGCCTACGAGATGAAGCGTAACGACAAGGGCTTGCCACTAACCTGGGAAGTGCTGTTTGTTGTTGCCCGGAAAGTCTGATTAGCGCAACTGGGTGGGCGATGCTCCGTACCATGCTGGCGCGGGGTTGTGCGGTTATGGCAGCCGCGACAACAGATTTGTCAGTTTCGGCCAGTGACCGGATTCGTCGGCTGGCTACACTGGGCGCCCGCTGATTCACGGTGCTCGCTATGCCTAACCTTGCTTCGCATTCCCGTCAGAGCAAACCATCCCTGACACGCCGGGCGCGCCATCTGGCGGGCAATGCCCGTGATCGTTTTCTTGATGCACCGTCTCTGGTGCAGGCTCAGCTGACCCCTTTTGAGGTCATTCATGAGCAGGATATTGTCCGGCTGCGCTACTACCCACCGCTTCAGGAAGACAGCATCAAGATCAACGGCGAGCAGGTTGCCGTGCGGCCCGAATCGCTGCCGGTGCCATTGGTGCTGGTGGCACCCTTAGCGGTGAATATGCTGATCTATGACCTGTTCCCCGAGCGTTCTTTGGTGCGCTATTTGCGTGCCCGTGGTTTCGAGCTTTACCTGATTGACTGGGGGCGTCCCGGTCGGCGACATGACAGCCTGCACCTGTCGGACTATTACGCCGACATGATGCCTGGCCTGCTGGAGAAAGTGCGTCAGCATTCTGGTCAGAGAAAACTGTCACTACATGGCTGGAGTTTTGGCGGCTTATTTTCCCTGTGCTATACCGCGCTCGGCGACCCTGATATTGAAAACCTGGCATTAATCGGGGCGCCGCTGGATTACCACCGTAACGGTGCGCTGGGTCGCCAGTATCAGTTTTTAAGCCGTCAGGTACGGGCCCTGGAAAAGCGTACTGGCCTGCGTGTGCATCGAACCAGCAAGCGTTGGTGGCGCTCACCGGGCTGGATGAATAGCTTGATGTTCAAGCTGACCAATCCGGTCGGCAGCATGCAGGGCTATGTGGATCTGCTGAAGAATTTGCATAACCGTGAATACGTTAAGGCACATGCAACTCAGGGAGCTTTCCTTGATGACATGGTGGCCTATCCCGGCGGTGTGGTGCAGGACATCATCCAGTTTCTTTGGGTCGATAATGTGCTCGCCCGTAACCGTTTGCCACAGCTGGACAGCAAGCAGGGTTTTGACGGCGTAAAGGCCAGTCTATTGCTGGTGACTGGCCGCAATGACCCGATCGTTACCGAGCAATGTTCAATGCCGATCATGGATCTGGTGGGCAGCGAAGATAAAACCCATCTGCGCGTGCCTGGCGGCCATGTGGCCATTCTTGGTGGCAGTGGCGCGCCGCAGGCAATTTGGCCACAGGTAGCGGACTGGCTGGAGGCGCGGTCTGTTACACTGCCCGTATGATTAAAAAACGCCTGCTTATTGTTGCTCACGCGCCTTCTGATAATACCCGCACTTTGGCGGAGGCGGCGTTGCGCGGCGCATGCCACCCGGATCTCAGCTGTAGTATTGAAGCCATCTGCAAGCCGCCACTGGAAACCCAGCCTGAAGATGTGCTCGGTGCCGATGCAATTCTGCTCGGCACCACAGAAAATCTGGCCTATATGGCTGGCGCCATGAAGGACTTTTTCGACCGCTGCTACTATCCGGTACTAGAGAAAAAACAAGGCCTGCCTTGTACGGTCTATATTCGGGCCGGTCACGATGGCACCGGCACGAAGAAAGCACTGGAAACTATTCTCACCGGACTGCGTTGGAAGCTGGTGCAGGACATTCTTATTTGTCGTGGTGATTGGCAGGATGAGTTTGCTGGTCAATGTGAAGAGTTGGCTTTGACCCTTGTCGCCGGCCTCGACGCCGGCGTTTATTAGCACAGGCTGTGGCCAAGCCGGCGGCATGATCAGTCATCAGGGATGACGGGAAAACACCTCGGTGTTGCCGTCTTCATCAAAGCTGAGTACCTCGTAGGGGTCAATACGGTCGCCCATCTCCATGCCCGGTGAGCCCACCGGCATTCCCGGTACGCTCAGGCCGCGAACAAACGGGCGCTCTTTTAACAGTCGCTCGATATCCTGCGCCGGTACGTGACCTTCAATCACATAGCCGTCGACCATGGCGGTATGGCAGGAGGCCATTTTATTCGGTAGCGCCAAGCGGTGTTTGATCATGGCAACATCATTCTGCGCATGGCTGCGGACCGGGAAGCCATATTGCTCCAGATGGTTGACCCATTTCGTGCAGCAACCGCAAGTGGGGCTATGCCATACGGTGATTTCGGCAAGGGACTCCGCTAGCGTGGCTGTAGGCGTCGCAGATAATAGAGTAGCCACCAATGCCACCAGCAAAGGTGACCTGCGGATCAAGTGGTTGATGGATGTACGCATGTTGGAGCTCCTGATTCAGTGATGATTATGAGGGTTTTTTCGTGATGGTGTCGGCAAGGCCTCGCTGCGTTTGCCGGCCGGTGTGCCGCGTCGCGCCGGGCTGCCATAATCCGGGTTGCTGCTAATTCGGCGTGCTACCGTGCCGCTGGGGTGCTGGTACCAGCCCGGGTCGCTAAAATCACCGGGAGCGATATCATCACGGGTTTTTACCAGGGTGAACATGCCGCCCATTTCGATATTTCCAAATTGGCCCTTGCCCATCATCATGGGCAGCGTGTTGTCCGGGCCTCGCATATGGCCGCTGTCGGTATGTTCCTGATGCTCGCCCATGCCGTGCTCGCCCATGGCCATATATCCCGGTAGCAGCCTGCGAATTTCACTTTCAATGCCCGATTGGTCAACGCCGAGTGTATTAGGAATATCATGACCCATGGCATTCATGGTGTGGTGTGACATATGACAATGAAAGGCCCAGTCGCCGGGAACCGCAGTAAATTCGATATCACGGGCCTGACCGACACCAACAATTTCGGTAACTTCACTGCGCCACTGATTTTTTAGCCAGCGCCCGCCATCACTACCGGTGACATGAAACTGCACACCATGCAGATGAATCGGATGATTCCACATGGACAGGTTGCCTACGCGAATACGCACTCGCTCGCCGGTTTTAGCCACTAGCGAATCGATGGCTGGAAATACTTTTGAGTTCATTGTCCACAGGTCGAATTCCTGCATCACCGCTGGATCAGGCCGCGACGTTCCCGGGTGCATGGCCCAGTTATGCAGCAAGATAGCGTAGTCACGATCCACCGGCTCGACCTCGCCATCTTTTGGGTGAATGATAAACATACCCATCATTCCCATCGCCAGTTGCACCATCTCATCCGCATGGGGGTGGTACATATGGGTGCCATGTTGTTGCAGGGTAAATTCATAGACGAAAGTTTCGCCGGGCTGAATGGCGGGTTGGGTAACGCCAGAGACGCCGTCCATGCCGGCCGGCAGAATCAGTCCGTGCCAATGGATGCTGGTATGTTCTGGTAATCGA
Organism: Alcanivoracaceae bacterium; assembly: GCA_029210325.1. Taxonomy (GTDB): domain Bacteria; phylum Pseudomonadota; class Gammaproteobacteria; order Pseudomonadales; family Alcanivoracaceae; genus PGZG01. The sequence continues at coordinate 726,908 of JARGPU010000001.1, forward strand.
TTGGTGACAAAAATGCGCACCCGGTCGCCTTCCACCGCTTCCAGAGTTGGCCCCGGTGTGGTGCCGTTATAGCCCCAGCATTTTGCTTTCGATCCTGGAGCAAATTCGTGTTCGATTTCTTCGGCAACCAGATGAAATTCTTTTACGCCATCGACCATCTTGTGGGGTAGTGTCCAGCCATTTGGTGTATGCACTGGCATGTAACCTTGACTTGTACGTTTGCTGGCAGTGGCTTCGCCGCTGTTGTGATGGACGTGGCCGGATTCGGCTAGTGCTTTGGTAATGGCCGCAGCGGGCAGCATCGCGCCAGCGGCAAACAAAAAGTCTCTGCGGTTCATCAGTGATGTCCTCTGTGCGGATCGTCCTGTGCCGGTGTGCTAACGGGGGTGACTACGGAAATGTCCAGCGAGCCATTACCGCTGCGGCTTGTTGCATTGCCGAGCAGGCGCGCCAGCGCTATCTCGTGCTGCCAGTAGTCTGACAGCGCATCGACCTGCTCCATCCACCCATCCAGTTCGTCTGCCTTGCTTTCGAGTAAATCGAAGACGCCGTCGAGCATAAAGTTGACTCGCTTCTGTCGGGCATCCACCTCTGCTGCTAGCGCGGGCAGGAGTCGTTGCTGACGACTGTTGATGGCGGTATGCAGCTGTTGCAGTTTGTTTAGCTGAGCACGGATTTTTACTGGCAGTTGCTGGCGCAGCGTGGCTTCCTCAGCGTCCAGAATTTCCTGCTGCGCGGCGAGAGCCTGCAAGGTGCCGCGGCTGCGATGCCAGAGTGGCAAGCGGAAGCCAAGCGTGGGCCCGGTGGCGCGCTCGTCGCCGCTACGATCGTGCTCAATGCCGACTTCGGCATCGTCGAGCCAGCGCTGACGTTTCTCACCGCCGAGTTGTTGTTGCAGCTGGGACTTGCGCTGACGGATCTGCTCAAGTGCCGGGTGGTGTTGCAGTGCGCGGGCGATAATGGCATCTGCATCCGCGTGATGACTCACGGGTAAGGGCAGGGCAGCGCTGACCTGCCAATCGTCATGCGGTAGCGCCAGCAACACTGCCAGTTCGCTACGCGCCTGATCGCGCTCGCGCTCGGCCCGTAGCATGGCCAGTTCCGCCTCGGCACCACGCCGTGCCAGCTGGGCTCGTTCAAGTGGCGTAATGTTCCCTGCGGCGGCAAAGCGCTCACCGAGTTGATCAGCCCAAAGTGCGCTATTACTGGCCCAACGCTGCAACTGCAGTTGTTGCTCCGCCGCAGCAACTGCATACCAGGCTGCTTCGCTTTCCAGTGCCAGTGATTGCAGTGACTCGGCCAGAGTCAGCACTGCAAGTTGGTATTCTGCCTCCGCCATGCGCCGTCGCGCCGGTCGCAGCATTACGCCGGCCAGGCTCTGACTGAGCCCAACGCTGAATTCGCTTACGCCACTGCTGACATCCAGCCACGACAGCGAAAGACTCGGATTGATTAGCTCGCTGGCGCGCACCACATCGGCACTGGCGATTTCCAGCCTGGCATATTCAGCCCGCATTGCGGGGTGATTTAGCAGCGTGGCCTGCACCGCCTGCTGGCGAGATAGCTCGCCGCGGAATTCACTGGCGGTTTGGCTAACCGTCAGGCCGCGTTGTGCCAGCAGGTCATGGGCCTGCTGCTCTCCATGCTGGGGCGGATTAACCGCGCAGCCAGTGATGACCGACGTCAACAGCACCAGCGTAAGGCGGCTGGTACGACTTGAAAATTTCATGTTTTTTGCACTCCCACAGCCAACAGAGTCCCGCGCGAAAGGCGCAGGCCGGTGGACCCCAACGGGTCATCAGGCGCTGGATGGTGTGGGCGGTCTTAGCAGGGGAGTCAGGTGGGAGAGCAGCAGGTCAGCCGCATAGGGTAGTTCCGGGGTGATGTGGCTTACGGCAGAGCGTATATCAGTGATCGATGCAGGCATTGCCACCGCAGCACAGGACGCAAGACAGGCACGATCGCAGTTGTCACAGTCATGGTCGGCATCTGCAGTTGCCGAGATGGCAGCGGTCATTGCTGCCCGGTGATCGTGATGTTCGGCAGACGCCATAGGCTGATGAGCATGGCTGTCTGAAGTGGCTGAAGTGTCTGGTGCAGTCACGGGTGCGGCAGCCATTTGCTCACAGCCAAGATGCTGCGCCGCCGCAAGCGGCGCAGACAGAATCATTAGCAGGGCGAGCAGCAGTCGCATAGTCATAGATAAATCCTAGCACACCGGTGTGGCTGCGGAGTCAACGAATATGTTGCTGCACCCACTGTACCAGGGCATTCGCCGGCAGGGCCCCGGACATACGTTCAATTTCCTTGCCATTACGGAACAGAATCAGGGTCGGAATGCTGCGGATGGCAAAGCGCTGGGCCAAGGCTTGCTCGGCTTCGGTATTGATCTTGGCCAGTCGCACCTGCGGCTCCAGCACCCCGGCGGCCTGCTCGAACACTGGTGCAAACTGCTTGCAAGGCCCACACCAGGGCGCCCAGAAATCTACTAACAAGGGCAGGTCCGCCTGCACATGGCTATCGAAGTTTTGCGCGGTTAACACCACCGGGTGACGGTCGAACAGGGAGCCCTTGCAGCGACCGCACTTGCCGCCCGCAGCCAGTTTGTCCGCGGGCAGACGGTTCTTGCTGTGACAGTGTGGGCAAGTAACGACGATGGGGTCGGTCATGGCAGCTCTCCATTGGGGTAGCTGTTAAATGGGGATGAAACTGGCTGATACAAGGAGATGCATTGATGTGGCGCAACGGCTTCGTAGCAAAGTGCAGACGCTGGCTGGAAAATGCATACTTCGGAGGACTGTTTGCTGACTAATGAGGGGCTGCTGTGTCTTTTTCAATGCGAGATAAGCTTTTGCAACAGCTTGGCATCGAGGTGCCGGTGATCTGTGGGCCCATGTATCCGGGGTCCAATCCGGAACTGGTGGCCGCCGTGTCTGAGGCCGGTGGTATGGGGGTGGTCCAGCCGATCTCCATGACCCATATATACAAGCATGATTTTCGTGAAGGCCTGCGCCTGATCAAGTCACTTACCGACAAGCCGTTCGGTGTCAATTTCACTTTGATGGATGGCGTTAAGGTCTACGAGCAGCGTAATCGCCAGTGGATGGAGATAGCTATTGAAGAGGGGGTGAAGTTCTTCCTCACTTCACTGGGCAATCCCAAGCCGATTGTGAAGGTGGCGCGGGAGCACGGTATTACGGTTTACCATGATGTCACTACCCGCTCGTTCGCGCAGAAGGCGGTGGATGCCGGGGTTGATGGTCTTAACTGCGTCAACAATCGCGCCGGTGGTCAGACCGGACAGGTTTCTCCAGAGCAGATACTTGAGGAGCTTGGTGATCTTGCCGTGCCGCTGGTGTGTGCCGGTGGGGTGGGCGATGAAAATGATTTCAAGCGCATGCTGGATGCCGGCTATGCGGGAGTGCAATTAGGAACCCGGTTTTTGGCCACCACGGAGTGCCAGGTGCCGGATGACTACAAGCAGGCCATTGTTGATCACGGCGAAGATGACATTGTCTGGACCAACAAGCTGGCGGGCACTTTCTCGTCGGTGATTCGCACCCCGGACATGGAAAAGCTCGGTTTGCAGACCGGTCCCATCACCAGCCGTTTACTGAAAAACCGCAAGACCAAGAAACTCACCCGCATGTTGTTGCTGTTGCGTTCTACCCAGCGCTACAAAAAAGTGGCGTTGAATCCGGGCTATGCCCAGTACTGGCAGGCAGGCAAGGGTATCGGCCATATTCAGGCGGTGGAGTCCGCTGGAGATGTGGTGCGGCGTTTTGCGGGCGAACTTTGAATCAGACAGGCGTGCCTTGGATCGGGTAGTTCCTCGCAGGTAATGGTTATCGAACCAGTATCTTCACCAGCGTGTCGATAAGCGCTGTCTCTGCCTCCCCGGCATTGGCGGCCCGACCAAAAGCCTGTTCCGCGCTGAAGTAGCCGAAAAGAGTGCTCTGTACCAGTGTGGCCAGCACCGCAGGATCGGCGCTGACCATGTCACCTCGCTGTATGCGCCCTGCATAACTGCGCGCCACGGTTTGGCTTGCCTCCAGAACAAAGGCTGCGCGCAGGCGACTGATAAGCGCCGGGAAATGGTCCGCTGCGCGACTAAGCAGGTTGATCAGCGCAGTGTTCTCCCGCAGGCCCCGCAGGGTCAGCCGAAACTGCTGGGTTAAGGCTTCACGGACGTCCTGATTTGGGTCGTCCAGAGCGCCCTGTTCCCGCGCCCGTCGCATTTGCGCCCGTTCTATCTCCTGTTCAATGAGCGCCTCAAGCAGTGCTCCCTTATCCGGGAAGTGACGGTAGAAACTGCCGCTACCGGGCTTAAGTCCCACTGCTTCTTCCAGCTCGCTGACGGTGACGCCTTCCAAGCCTTTCTGCGCAAACAGGGCCAGGCCAGCGTCCAGCAGTTTTTGCCGGGTTCTCCCCGGGGGCTTGCTGGCCGGTCTGCCGTTCGCTAAACGGGGTGCTGTCATCACTGTGTCCTGTATCGATTCCGCCGCAAGATATGCCGTTCAGGCCATTATGCAAGACCAGACTTGCATTTGCACTTCGATGCAAGAATAGTCTTGCATGCCTGAAAAAAAGGCACTAATACCAAATACTTAGATAAATATAATGGGGTGTGGGATGACAGGGTATGCGTCGGGTCGACAGTTATTGTGGACAAAGTTTGTGGTGGGGCTGGGTGGTTTAGTTCTGGTTATGGACGCCTTGGGCATGTCCCGGGTGCCACCGCCTCCGCCGCCAGCGCGGCCCGAGCCGCCACTCATCATGCGCGATGTGGCGCGCATAGATGACCAGTTTCGCTTCACTAGCCCGATGATTCCCGGCAATCGCACCACCATGGATGGCCGCGTCGCACTGGTTGCTGAAGGCGGTGCCGGGCGAGAGGAAAGTCCTATCCTGCGCAATATGCTGTTTTCGTTACACGTTCCCGAGCGCGTTACCAGTCCGATCATGACTGGCCCGGCGGGCGCTCAGATATTGAATACCAATAAGCCGGTAATGGTGCCGGTACCACGGCGTATTCCCGCAGGCCTGCCGTTGGTGAATTACAACTACCATCACACCATCTGTGATGCCTCGCCGGAGTTTTTCTCTCCCGGCGAGAAGCCCAATCCTTACGTTTGTGGAGCAGATGGAAAGAACGATTGCTATGACGTCACCATTATCACTTCCACCAGCATAGTGCTGACCACTTCGCTATGGGGCACCCCTGCCACCATTGAGGTGGCCAACCCGAAAACCGTCGATGCCCGAATTGTTGATGTGACTCTGGGTGACACCGTGCGCGGCGCCACCCTGCATAGCTCGCCGAATCTGAATGAGCCGGTGGTTACTGAAGATGGACGACTGCTCACTGGCCGCCGTGGTGGTTTTGCGCGGCTATGGACCAACCCGAATACCGGCCACACCGGTATCTACGGGCATGACTTGGTCTACTCGGTATTGCCGGACCATGCGCAGCCCTGTGATGTGACTGGCTGGAATGATTTTCATCCGATTTCCCATGCGCCCTATGACCCCAATATGGTTGGCCGATACGGGCTGGCAAGTTATCCGTTCCGTGACACAGAAGGAAACTACATCGCCGATGGTGCCGATATGGGGGGCACCTATCCGTGGGTAGATCGTCAGGGGGATAACGTGTTTATGTCCGGTATGGGTGGTCGATTAAGTGAAGAAGACCAAAGCCGATACCCGCGTCGTTGCGCTCAAGCTGGCGCTAACTGTGATAGCTATGACCAGCCCAAGGATTATGATCGTGGCCAGATGATTGGTGGTGCCTGGACCCACGGCAAGTTTGTCTTGCTTGACGCCGAGATAAACCACGTGGACTGGGCGGTTGCTGTTGCACCACAGGGCCACTACAACGTGGATCTATATCGTGATGCGGCGGGTTCGGATGTCTCCGTACGCGTGGGTGGTGGCCGTTTTGTTATGCCGCTACGCAAGGATATGGTGCCCCACTACCCAGCGGGCTACTCGTTTAACGCCAATATTCTCGACTCCGTGCAGAATATTTTTAATTACCACCAGAACCTTAAAACCATCACCCCTCAGGATGTGGTGTGGCTGATGAGTAGCGGTGTGGCAACTGACGAAGTTTCTTTCGATGATTATCAGTATCCCGATGCATTTATTGTCTCGAACATGCAGGCCTCCATTACTCAGGGGCCGGTGAATGTAAATAGTGGTCGCACGCCGCACTATCGCGATGGCAATGGTCGCAACCTGCTGCAGGGGATTGTGCCACTTCGTAACATCTACAACGGTGAATTCGAAGATATGCATATCCAGAATGCATCGACCAGTCTGGAATGGCGAGTGCCCTCCTATGGTCGGGTGACGGCGAAGAATGGTCGCATCGAGCCCGTTGGTCTGGGTGGCATAAAAGGTAAAGGGTTCTGGTTGGACGGCAAGAACCACATTACTTATGCGGTGCCAAATCAGCGCGATAAAGTAATTAGCAATCACCCTTGGTACATCAGTGTATTTGTCGATCCGCGCCTGGCCGCAAACGAAGGCCGGCCGGTGACGCTGGTGAAGTTTCCCGACAATACGGAAATCCGTGTGGTGGCCACAGCGGGCAGTGTTCGTCGGGTGCAGTATTTGCAAAACGGCAGTCTGGTTGCCGACATCAATGTGTTTGCCAAGCCAGGCTGGCGTCATCTGGCGTGGCAGCTGGAGCCTGGCAATCGCAGTGTGACCATGCTGGTGGACGGCTTTGCTCTGCATCGTCAGTCGTTCTCCGCGCCACTGTTCCAAATGCAGCGCGGTGACCTTGTACTTGGCGGTACTGGCGCAGCTGACGGGTCATTCCGTGGCTGGATTGACGAGTTTAAAGTGCTGGCACAAAAGCCAAATCCAGAAGTGGCTTGTAATCATGCTCATGGAACCATGGTTGCCGTCGATAACAACAGCAGCTGGCTGGGAGTGGCAGGCCGCTATCCTTCCTGGGCTCACAATCAGGTTGGTGAGACCCTCAACTCCGGGTTGGCCGCCTCTAGCCAGTATGCCTGTTTTACCAACTATACCCGCGACTTTGGCGCGCACTTGGCCAATATTCCGAGCGGCACCCGTGGCTTGCGCGAAGCCATTAACTTTCCCGAAGGTCCATTGCGCTATGGTCAGCCGCGGCCGGACTCCACTAACAACTCCTTCTGCTTGAGCTGTCATCATGACAATGCCAAAGATGGTCTGACCGTAGACGCACTAGAGTGGCGGCCGATCAATGTGGAAGACGACCCACGGCGTCAACCAAGCCAGCCGCTGCAGCGAGTGTTCGGCAATATTCCTGGCAACTGGATAGCACCTGGCCACGGCCCGGGCAGCCCGGCCGCTGCTCAGGTGGCACCGCCTGAGGGGTTCAAGGTGGATCAGTGGGTGCTGCCGCACTGATCGCGGCTGGCCATGCGGTTTGGTATTAAAGCCCAAACCGCATAGCCGGGCTCGTGCTAGCTATAAAGGAGATCTCCGCCAGTGGGCCTACAGATGGCGGCTTTGCTTTTGCCGAGCGGCTGGTGGCAGTGAATGAGGCTGTACTAGCATAACTCGAGCTCTTCTATATCTATATGGAGTGAGCGTCATATTAAGAGACATCTTCTATGAGCCCCTAAATAAGCGTAGTGGTTATTAGTAGGGCGCGGAATCTACAAAGTATCCAGCTAAGATACGGCGTCGTATGAACGGGAGGGCGGATCAATGAGACCACCATGATCTGTAGACTAGCAAGTCGTGGCGCCGCTACTCAGCTAAACATGCTTGAGAGATTCAAGTATCCACCGGACATCCGCAGAGCCCCATTTGAGTTGCGAAAAATTTCATCAGTAGTGCAATTAAACAGGCTAAAGTTTCCCCAACAGCTGAGTCAGCAATTAAGGTGGTCTATCAGGCGGAAAGTCGGCAGCGAAGAAATCGAAGAAGCAAGATTTTCGGCTGGAAGGACGCTGTCAGCCTCCCTCTTTATGATCTAATGCCTTGAGTATCGCCTGGCTGATTATTAGTAGGCAATTGGGACAGGCTCCATGCCTGTTTTACAGGGCATTCGTAACTGCATGTGCCCCTTTTCAGGGGCATGAGCAAGAGGATTAAGAGAAAGCAAATAGTTCATCGATAATTGAAGGTGCATCCTCCGAAGCACCAGATACTTCGCCTAGGAGATAGGCGTCAATGCTTGATGATGATGAAACTCCTACTTTCATAAGATTAAGGCCAGCGTTCGCCATCTCTTCGAATATCTCAATCTGGTCGGCTAGCCTACTAGGGTGAAGGATGGTGACATCTTTTGTGTCCTGTAAGGCAAGAGATGCTATAAAAGACTTTTCAAAATCAGAAGAAAAATAGCTGAAAGGAATTTTTTCCCCACTCTTCGAAAAAGGGCATCTTTCTTGATCGCGGTGAGAGGCAAGTGCCGCAGCGAAAAGTAAGACTGATTTCAAGGAATCAAACGGCTTTTCCTTTTTTGAAGAAGGGCCTCCAAGCTCCTGAAGAAACTCCTCGTGCTCATAAGGGCGTCTAACTCTCTCATTCATTGAGATTCTCCTCGACAACTTTAGATAAGTGCATGCCATTTCCGCTATCCTGCACGGACAGCCTGTAAGATTTTGCAATGCGTTCTGTGATTTGCTCGCTAACCTCACCGCGCCATTGAGACTCCGAAACTAGAATAATCACTTGGTCGGCCAGCTTGGGTATATATCTCGCGACTAGTTTTCGATACTCAGGATCAAGGGCGCCAAATGGAGAGTCCATGACAAGAGGGTATATTCCTCCTCTGTAGAAAGTGCCGCCCCCTGATAAGTGCTTCTGCTTTGCATCGCTTACGATGCTGGCAATAAATGAAAGGCTGCAAACTTGTGACTCGCCGGTGGACTTCTCTGTTACAAGTGTCCTCTGGCCATTGGGGAGTGGTTTATAGACTTCCAGGGTGAAGCTAGATGATATCTCGGCAAAGTATGGCTTTCTAATTATTGATGAAAAAGTTTCCTGAACTTGTTTTGATAGTTTCTCTCTAACATCATTGGTAAGAAAGCTTAGAAGCCTAGTTAATGCTTCATTTATCCGCTTGGCTGAATTAATTCGCTGTTGAGAAATTTGAACCTTCCCTTCGGCGTCTTGAAGATTTTTCATTTTCGTTAAAAGCTCAGAGAGTTTCTTTTCAATTCCGGAAAGGCTATTTATAGAGATGGCTTTCTGCCCGCCGTTGTACTCTCTGTTTTCCTTAAGTCTTTTTCTGCGATCCTCGAGATTGTTTACGTTATCAATATTAATTCCTTTAAGTTCATCCGTGAGAGCATCAACCTTGTGATTGAGATCTGTCTTTTCCTTGTTAAGGCTCGAGATCTGCTCTCTGATCATTCTTAATTCAGAAAAAAAATCATTCGACATTGAGTCAACACTCTTTGCATTGGACAGTACTTCAAAGAATGCGTCCTCCAATCTCTGGTCAGAAAGGTCATTCTTTAGAGAAGACACCACGCCGTATTCCGCGGAGTCTTCCTTTATATCCCGCCCACAGATACATACTTTGCTCGCAAGAAGGTCTTCGACTAGCTGGGCTCTTACTTTTGCTGGAAGCCTTCCCTGCTTCTTCTCTGAGGACAGAATTTCGTAGGCGGAATTGAATGACTTTTTACCTAGAGCCATAAACCCTCTCGAGGAAATTATGGATCTTTGTTGTGACTCGAGATTTCTGATTTTCCCGGCCTTTTCTTCAATTCCCTTTTCGTGCTCTAGACGCCGTTCTTGCTTCTCCGCAACTTTTTCAATTCCCTTAAGAGCCATGTCAATGTCTTCTATTTCAGAATCTATATGACGGATATTGTCAGAGAGCTGTTTGATATGATCAATGCAATCCTCTCTTTCCTGTTCAGACCGGGCAAGCTCAAGAGCCGTGTCTTTGCTTTCTTGAGAATCAAAGTCGCTAGTGTCCTTAGAGAGTTCGCGTTTGACACCTTTCTCAAGGTGCTCAATCGCTCTTTCCACAATTGTAAGGCCCATCAGGTTTTTTATGGCATCCTTGATGTCTTCAGATCTTGATGAGTAGGAAAGCTTTTCAATTCTCTCTCCGTTAAAGAAGAAGTAAGGCTGGAGATTATTCGGGAGGATAAATTTTAGTGCTATTTCCGGGTTCGGCTCATCTAGGATCTGGCCATCCGGAGCAATCTTAGTAACAATGACTTTTGAGGTGGAAACAGGCTTCGGCTTCCCTGAAAAAAGTCTAAAATCTTGGGATCTCTCTGCGTAATACTTATATGAATCATGTTGAAATTTAAGGGAGACCTTAACTTTGGCGATGCCAGATTCGCCAGCCTCTTGAAGGGCTATATCATTAACAATTCCTTCATCGCCTGTATCAAAATCGACTGTTCCATAAAGGACCCACTTGAAAGCGTTTAGAATGGATGTCTTTCCGGAGCCGTTGTCTCCGTGGATTACGATAACGTTCTTTGAGTCGGAGTATGGGAAGAGTAGCTCTGACTCGCCATGGAACTGCCTGAAATTAGAGATTGCTATGCTATCAATTCTCATTTCGGGAAAGCCTTTTTAAATAGTCCTACGATCTCCGAAACGATTTCTTTGTTTCGTGACTCACTTAGTTTTGTATTTGCCTGATGCCTCCTCTCCACTTCCAGCACTTTATTGAGCAAATTTTTCTCTTGCTCTGTTAAGCCTTGAAGAATATCAGTTTGGTTCATTATTTTTCTCCAGTCGCTCAAGGTTTTTCAGGAATTCGTCGCACTCTTGGAAATTCAATGCAATTCTAGAAAACTCTTCGACCCTATCCCTCTCTCTTTTTATGAGGGATAAAGAAGCCTTCTTCTCTAGGTCGGTGTGGTCCGTGCCTTCCGGGGGCAGCGCAACGTAGTCATATATATATGAATGGGTTTTGCTGGGTGCAAGGCGGAGAACTCTTCCCCTGCGCTGAATAAACTGTCTATGGCTTGTTGATGACGCTAGAAAATGTGCCGAGTCTACTGATGGTATATCTACACCTTCATCTAGGCATCTTATGGCCACAACAGTATCCACCCTTCCACTTTCAAGCAAACGAATGATGTCTGCTCTTTCTTTCATCGATTCGGTGTGTGTAAATTTTCTCATTTTTAGATTCGAAGAAGATGCAATCTTCATTGCCCTTTCTATAGGTTTCTGGCTGCTATCGGAATAGTCGCTGCAGTAGATAAGCGTTTTTCTGTTTTCGATTTTGGAAAGGTTGGTCTTGAGCTGTTCATATTTTGAATCTAAGTCGCCGACCACTCGGGCTCTCTCCATGAGCAAGCGCTTTAAAGAATCCTCTTTCTGGGAGTCTTCATGAAAGTTCATTAGCTGATAAATTCTTTGAGTAAGCTCAGTGTACCTGTCAAACTCTAAGTCGCTCATTGTGCATGGGATTGCATAGTACTTGTAAGGTGTAAGATAACGATTCTTGATGGCATCTTCTATTCCAAATTCAAAGATGACCTTTCCAAAATACTCTTCCAGTAACTCTGTTGACTCCCCTGGCTCAGAATTTCGCTCTGGAGTGGCTGTTAAGCCAAGGCGGAACGTGGCATTCTCCGGGAGCGAGCGGCGGGTGGTGTCGGCCAAAACGTTATGCGCTTCATCTGCGATGAAAAGGGTGTGACAATTTATGGATGAAATCACAGTTTGAAATGACTCTCTTGCCAGGGTGGCGTAAGTCACACCAAGGACTACGCTTTGAATAGTGCCGAGGCGAAGATCTGCTAGTCTAGAGGTGGCCAAAGGTAGCCAAGTGGATTTTGATTCAAAACATTTTACCAAATCAATTCCGTGTTCGGATGCTTCGCTACTCCATTGTTCGAGAAGGTGTCTGTAGGGGACGGCAATAATAACTACAATTGGTGTTTTGCGTTCGATATATTTCTCTAGTAGCTTTTCCGTGATCTTTAAAGCTGTAAAAGTCTTCCCAGATCCTGTAGCCATTACTAGCACGCCCTTTCCTTTGTTATCGAACCAGGAATTAATGGCCTTGATCTGGTAATCTCTTAAAGCATGTTTTTCTTGCGGGATGGCATCGTTAGCCGCTTGATGGTGGTACGGCCTTTTCATGCTGATGGATTTCCTAACGCGATCCATAATTTCATCCGTAACCTTTATTGCAGAGGTGTGGGGGTCACTATCCCCCCAAAGGGCTTCCCACTCTGCGCATATGCTGTCTACTCTTTTGGGCTCATCTTTATAAGAAAATATATCTATGCGCTCCCAGTTTCTATTGGCGGCGCCTGTAATGTTGTATGAGCCGGAGAATGCGACCTTGTATCCTTGAGGATCGGAGAGGTATCCAATCTTGGCATGGAATATACTGCCATTAGTCTTTCTTGGGATTGCTAATCGTAATTCGAGCACCTGATCTGCAATCATCCACGTTAGAATCTCTCTTGGTTCTTTCTCCATAAAAAATAGAATTCTTTCTAGATTGTTCCATGCAATCATTGCTTTCTGGTTTTCAGAGCTAGAGCTATTTATGGCTTCTATGTCATCAGCGGAGAGTTGAGGGGAAACCATCCACCTTAGTCTTCCGCCACTTGAAACGAAATCTGCAAGGCCTGGCGCTGCTTCCGATATCCAGGCGGAGGAGAAATAGGCTACCGCAACGCAATACTCAGTGGCATTCTTGAGAGATGGTGAAAAAAAGGCATCGATTGCAGATTCGTTCCCTGTATTGATTGACTGCGGAAATTCGATGCTTGACAGATCTCTCATAGGAAATCAGCCAGTATGTCATTAAGGACCCAGTCACCTTCGTCCTCATCTTCGGCTGGCAGATTTTCTGGATCGTCATCCATATTTTTCGGCTTCTTGCTAAAAATTGTTATGTGCATTTTCTTAGCTTGAGCCTCAAGAATTTGCTTTGCATCTGAGATTTTCAAGTCGCCGAAATCTAATAGCGCGATTAGGTCTCTGAACATATAGACTTCTCTTTTGTCAATATGGCCATCAGAAACAATAATGTTTGCAAAGAAATCAATGGCGTCTTCTCTAAGAGAGAATAGCTTCTTAATTGCTTTAAGTGACGAGCCGAGATCTGATTTTGGTCTTGATAGTGCATGGTGCGCTATTGCCCTAACTCTTATCTCGGGAATTAGTTGCTGCATTGAACGGATTTTGCAGCATGATTCAATATAGTCTATCTCGGTAGCTGATAGCTCCCCGTCGGCGCGGGCAAGAAGGGAAAGGATGGAAAAGAACACTTTTTCTCGAGAAAGCACCCCGGTAGAGTAATCTGGCTCCGGTATGCTCAGAAAAAATATAAGGTTTTCGTCTAGTGATATCTTCCTAAATACACGAGAGAAGTCGCGTTCAGATTGTAAATTTCTGGCCTGCATGCAGTCTCTTAAGACCTGTATATCTTCTCTCGAGAAGTGGTCATTCCCGGTAAAGTCGAATTGTTTAGCAAGTTCGCCACTATTCACTGTATGGAGAGCTGACGTCGACAGCTGTTTTACGACCTTCTCAAGATAGTTATCAAGCTTTTGATGTGGACTCATAAACTCCCCGACTCTTCCATGGTCACGTAAACACGTTCAGTAATATAGAAACGTTATGAGCAATGCGCTCTTGTCATGGAAGTCAAAAGTGCTGTATTATAACTTCCATATAAAAACTAACTTCCTTCTCTTTATGAATCTTAGCTACTGCCACTCATTTCCAGCCGTCAGAGGTATACAAGCTGGCCGTCCGTGTTACATCGCGATGTGTCCCATGAGGCTTATTCCTAAACTGTTTGTTTTTGACGAGGATGAAGTCCCCCCAGAACTTCGGGCCCAGAGAAAGCTTAATAAGGTGCGGATACCAGAGATAGCATCATATTTGATTGAAAATAAAGACAATTACACGCTTTCGGCAATTACCGCATCCATTAACGCAAAGGTCGAATTTACCCCAAGTAACGATACTGGGCTAGGGCAAAGTCTAGGGGTGTTGTCGATACCTATGGACGCACAAATATTGATCAATGACGGCCAGCACCGCAGGGCAGCGATAGAGTATGCGATTCAGGAGGATGCGGAATTAGGTCATGAGAACATCCCTGTACTTTTTTTTGTTGATGAGGGGTTGCGGCGCAGTCAGCAAATGTTTGCAGATCTCAACAAGCATGCAGTTAGGCCAAGTGATTCGATTAGCACACTGTATGACCGTAGGGATGGAGTATCAGAGCTAGCTAGATATATGGTGAAGAATGTCTTTGTTTTCTCTAGGTTAACTGAGATGGAGAAATCAAGTATTTCTAATCGCAGTATCAAGCTGTTCACTCTCAGCGCGATAAAGAATGCTACAAAAGTGCTGCTTGGAAAGGCAAAAGGGGATGCTATTACTGATGAGGAGATGGTCATGGCTGCAGCCTATTGGGCAGATGTGTCTACTCATATGCGTGACTGGACTCTCGCTATGGAGCGAAAAGTCGCTTCCGCGGAGCTTAGAGAACAATATGTTCATGCGCATGGCGTAATTCTTCAGGCGCTAGGACAGATAGGAGCTGATCTGCTTCTACGACCTAAGCATCAGTGGGAAAAAGTGCTGGTCAAACTTGAAGGCATTGACTGGTCAAGGTCCAACCCTGACTGGGAAGGCCGGGCAATGCATCATGGGAAAATTAGCAAGACGCGGACCAGCGTCATTCTGACCGCGAATTACATCAAAACGGCCCTTGGCCTTAATCTGAGCGCATCAGAAAAGGCTTATGAAAGAGAGTTTGGCAAATGACCGCACATGAGAAGTTCATATTCCCCTCGCACGCGGACATGTTATCGAGTCTGTCCTTGGGCAGTCGCCCGCTAGCTGACCTCGTTAGGGAAATTCAGCATATCTATCAGTCTGACGATCGCCCCTGGATCGTTGGATTCAGTGGTGGCAAGGATTCTACATGTGTCTTATCGCTCATATACGCAGCAGTGAAAAGCATTCCCAAAGCTAAGCGTCGTAAGCATGTGTATGTCGTGTCCTCCGACACGCTCGTAGAAACTCCGGTCGTCGTGGACATGATCAATACGACGCTTGATCGCATTAACGCGGCGGCGGAGAAAGACAATCTGCCCATTTCCGCCCATCCGGTTTACCCCAAAACAGACCAGACGTTCTGGGTGAACCTTATTGGTAAGGGCTATCCGGCACCAAACCAGACTTTTCGCTGGTGCACGGAGCGGATGAAGATTGATCCCGTTAGCTCCTTTATTTTGGATAAGGTTGCTTCGTTTGGTGAAGTCGTAGTGGTGCTCGGCTCCCGAAGTCAGGAGAGCAACTCTCGTGCTCAGGTTATTGCCAAGCACAAGATTGATGGTTCGGCATTGAGCCGCCATTCATCTTTGCCGAATGCGTATACCTATATGCCTATTGAGGATTGGTCTGCGGACGAGGTTTGGGAGTACCTACTAAGTGCTCCTTGCCCGTGGGGTGGCTCGAACAAGCAGCTTTTTGAGCTCTATAAAGGTTCAAACCAAGGCGAGTGTCCTCTGGTTATTGATAAGAGCACTCCGTCATGTGGCAACAGCCGCTTTGGCTGCTGGACTTGTACGGTAGTAACGGACGAGAAAGCCCTTCACGGCCTGATTGAGTCTGGCGCCGATTGGATGAGCCCGTTGCTGTCTTTCAGAAACAAGCTCTACCAATCCCGGCAGCCTGAAAACTCCAAGGAGTATCGCAACTATCGGCGGCGTACTGGGCGAGTATCCTATAACTCTGGCGATATTCGTGATGATAGCGTTACCGAAGTTCGGCATGTTCCTGGCCCCTACTGGATGAAGGTGAGGCAGGATTTCCTCAGAGAGCTGCTGGAGATCGAGAAGGAAATCCGTGCCTCTGGTCGGGATATTGAATTGATTACACGGCCAGAGCTTCACGAAGTCCGCAAGGAGTGGTTAAGAGACCCTAACGAACCAGATTGGGAAGACACTCTTCCAGCGATCTATCGTGATGTGTATGGGGTCGAGAATGATCTCGACTGGATCGAGAATGACGCCGGCGCCTTTACCAAGCTGGATGCCTCTGTTTTAGAGGCTCTGGCGGTTAAGCATGAAGTGCCCGCTGCGTTGATTCGCAAGCTTATTGAGGCCGAGCTTCAGGTGTCTGGACTCGGTCGCCGTAAGGGTATTTTGCAAACGCTTGAGCAGATTCTTCGTCAGGATTGGGAAGAGCTAGAGGCGGTAAATCAGCGGAATGTCGGCCTTCGCAAGCTTGGCAAGACATACAGTGATGAAATCAAGCAAGAGTTCTCGGAGTTTCTCGGCTAATGCTAATCAAGAGCCTCAAGTTAAATGATTACCGCGTCTATGCAGGGGAGAACTCCTTCGATCTAACCCCTCGCGCCCGTTATGGGGAGGTGCGCCCGATTGTTCTTTTTGGAGGGCTGAACGGCGCTGGAAAAACGAGTCTCCTTTCCGGTGTGCGCTTGGTTCTGTATGGAAGGGCTGCTCTGGGAGATAGTGTATCTCTGAAGCGTTATGACCAGTATCTTCTCGAATCCATTCATCGTCCTCGAGGGCGTGCTATCGGGCCGAAGGGCGCGAGTATCGAGATGGTTTTCTCCTACGCCAAGTTGGGCGAGGAGAGTGAGTTTCGTGTATTGAGGTCATGGGAAAAGGCAGGCGCCTCGGTTAGGGAGTTCATTGAGATCTGGGAGAATGGCAGCGAAGTGCAGGGGTTGAACTACGACCAGGCACAAGGCTTCCTTAACGAGTTGATCCCGATTGGAGTGTCTGAGCTTTTCTTCTTTGATGGCGAGAAAATTGCCAAGCTAGCGGACGAGACCGGCGGCTCCGCATTGGAGTACTCGATCAAGAAGCTGCTTGGCCTTGATGTTGTTGAGCGTCTTTCCGGTGATTTGACTGTTCTAAACCGGAATGTCGCCAAGCTGGCCCTTTCTTCCGATGTCACCGACCAGATCAAAGGGATGGAATCCAAGCTCGACTTGCTTCGGTCGGCCGCGGCATCTCTCCGTACGAAGATTGAATCCTTCACCGAGGAGCGCGCTACTGTACTTGCGGATCTGTCAGCGATGGAGAAAGTAGTAGCTGACCGAGGTGGTCACTTTTCCATGTCTCGCAAGGGGCTGGAAGAGAGGCTAAGTGGTCTGAATGAAGAGCGGCAGCAGGTTGAGCGCCAGATAATGGAGTTTCTTGCCGACTCAGCGCCTCTTTCCCTGTGTGCTGAGTTTTCAGGGCGGGTAGTAAGCCAGATTGATGCTGACTTGCACGGGCAATCCGGGGCCGCTGCTGTTGAGGCCCTGAAGTCTCAAGCGGATGCTATTCAGAAAAAGCTTAAGAAGAGTCTCGCTCCGGAGGCCTTCTCTGTTGTTCAGGCTGAGTTCTCCAGCTCAATTAAGAAGCTGTCGGTAGGTCAGGCACAGGTTGTACATGATCTCACCTATACGCAGGCGGGTTCGATTAGGGCGGCTTTTTCCCAGGCTAGTGCACAAAGCCGGTTAATGACGGATCTTTTTGGCAGGGTCTCTGTCATCGAGGATGAGCTTGATGATCTAGGTGTGTCTCTGGCTCGCGCTCCTGACGATGCGTTAGTCCGTGCTGACTTTGAGTCGTTGCAAGCTCTTCAGCGCAAGCTGGGTGGATTAGATAACGCAATCGAGACCCTTAGGGAAGAAGGGCGAGCTCTGGCTCAGGATGCGGTGGATGTAGGCCGGAAGCTCGACAAGCTTTATGCGGCAGCCGGTAAAAGTATCGATCAGGGGCGGGTGCTCGGTTATATCGAGCGTACGTCTGCATTCGTTGAGGAATTTGTTTCGGTCACGGCTAAAAAGAAGGTTTCTGACCTTGAGGAACAGTTTAGCCATTGTTTTGCCAGGCTTGCCCGTAAGGATGACCTGCACTTAAGGGTCAAGATTGACCCTGAGAGCTTTCATGTATCGCTGCTTGATGACGATGGTCGTGTTCTTGGTAAGGATGAGTTGTCAGCGGGAGAGCGACAGATCTTTGCGATCTCCATTTTGGAGGCGCTTGCTAAGACAGCAGGTCGTCATTTGCCCATGATTATCGACACTCCCCTTGGCCGCCTCGATTCGAAGCATCGCTCTAAGCTGATCTCTAACTACTTTCCTGTCGCTAGTCATCAGATGATTATTCTCTCCACGGATACGGAAGTTGATGAGGGTTTCTATGCCGAGTTGTCGCCGAATGTGGCACGGGCCTATCAGCTTGATTACGACCCCAAAACTGGAAGTACTTCGGCTACTGAAGGTTACTTTTGGCAATCCAGAAGGGCGGGCTAAGTATGTTTCCAACCAGAATCCAGTTAAGTAAGAAAACCTGGGACAAGCTTCAGTATTTGCAGTCGCAGACCAGAGTTACGCCTAACATCACGGCCAGAATGGCCATGGGGCTCGCGTTGCGGGATATCCGTAGTGCCACTATCAACGAGTCGGTGCCGGAGCAAGTGCATGTCATCAATCGTGATGTGCTTTTCGGAGAGCATGAGCAGGTTTATGCCGCCTTGATTCGACAATTCTGCCATGAGCAGAGCATCGATATTGATGTGCAGTTTGTTATCCGATCACTAATTGACAGCGGTTTGCACAAGATGGGGCACTTGAAGAAACTTTCGGATCTTCAGGGGTTCTTCGGCGCGGAGGCGTTAGAGCGTCAGTAGCTCTGCTTCTCCGGAATCACCCCCCGAACACCACCACGTGGTTCTAGGGTGTCGCCTTCATATCGAGGGATCAGATGGCAGTGAACATGCATGACTGTCTGTCCTGCCGCTTCGCCGCAATTGATGCCGATGTTATAGCCATCCGGTTGAAGGGTATCGTCTAGCCGCATCTTTGCTTGGTTGACTAGCTCCATCACGGCTTGCTGCTCCTGACTGCTTAGCTCGAACCAGTTCGCTACGTGGCGGTTCGGTATAATCAGTAAGTGCCCGGGCGAGACGGGATAGAGGTCCTCTCGGATATGGGCCAGCGGATGATCGGGCATCGCTGGCAGGCTGCTAGAGGGAGTGCAAAAAGGGCAATCTGGCATGGCTATCTCCTTGCATCAGAGCATATCAGGCTGTGCGGGGATGGTTCGACAGTTTGCCCACTAGCCGATACTTGTCGCCCCCAACCCGCTACAATGCCGCCCCTTCTGTGCCGGACCCCGGCGCTTCACTGATCTGCCGGATGTGCCTGAGTCATGATTTCCACCGCCAATATCACCATGCAGTTTGGCCCCAAGCCGCTGTTCGAGAACGTTTCTGTCAAATTCGGCAAGGGCAACCGCTATGGTTTGATCGGTGCCAATGGCTGCGGCAAGTCCACCTTTATGAAAATCCTCGGCGGTGATCTGGAGCCGTCCAATGGTCAGGTGATGCTGGAGCCGGATACTCGTCTGGGTAAGTTGCGTCAGGATCAGTTTGCTTACGAGCAGGACAGTGTTATCGATACTGTGATCATGGGTCATGCGGAGCTGGCCCGAGTTAAGGCGGAGCGGGATCGTATTTATTCTTTGCCAGAGATGAGCGAAGAAGACGGCATGGCGGTTGCCGATCTGGAGATGGAATTTGCCGAGATGGACGGCTATACCGCCGAGTCCCGTGCTGGTGATCTGTTGCTGGGTTTGGGTATTCCTGTGGAACAGCACCTGGGGCCAATGAGCGCTATTGCGCCAGGCTGGAAACTGCGCGTGTTGCTGGCGCAGGCGCTGTTTGCGGATCCCGATGTGTTGCTGCTGGACGAGCCCACTAACCACCTGGATATCAATACCATCCGCTGGCTGGAAGATATTCTTACGGCGCGTAACAGCACCATGATTATCATTTCTCACGATCGTCACTTTCTGAACAGTGTCTGCACGCATATGGCGGATCTGGATTACGGTGAGCTGCGGCTTTTCCCCGGCAACTATGATGAGTATATGACGGCGGCGACGCAGGCCCGCGAGCGTCTGCTTTCCGATAATGCAAAAAAGAAGGCACAGATTGCCGAGCTGCAGACTTTCGTTAGCCGCTTCTCGGCCAATGCTTCGAAGGCCAAGCAGGCTACTTCGCGGGCCCGTCAGATTGACAAGATCGAGCTGGCGGAAGTGAAGCCGTCGAGCCGAGTTAGTCCGTATATCAAGTTCGAGCAGTACAAGAAGCTGCACCGTCAGGCGGTAACGCTGGATCGCATTAGCCACGGCTACGATGGTGAGACCCTGTTCAGCGACGTGTCGATGCAAATTGAAGCGGGCGAGAAAGTGGCGATTATCGGCCCTAACGGTATTGGTAAAACCACCTTGCTACGGTTGCTGGCGGGCGAGTTGACGCCCAGCAGTGGCGACATCAAATGGGCGGACGCCGCTGAGCTGGGTTATTTCGCTCAGGACCATAGCGCTGATTTTGAAGGTGACGAAAATCTGTTTGACTGGATGGCGCGCTGGACCAAGGGTGGCGAGCAGGTGGTGCGGGCGGCGTTGGGTCGAATGCTGTTTGGCGGCGACGATATCGGTAAAACCGTCAAGGTATTGTCCGGTGGCGAGCAGGCGCGCATGTTGTTCGGCAAGCTGACGCTGATAAATGCCAACGTGTTGCTGCTCGATGAGCCGACCAACCATTTGGATATGGAATCCATCGAAGCGCTGAATCTGGCGCTGGAGCATTATCCCGGCACGTTGATTTTTGTCTCCCATGATCGTCAGTTTGTGTCGTCACTGGCGACCCGCATTATTGAGCTGAGCGCCAATGGTGTGACGGATTATCATGGCAGCTACGACGATTACCTGCGTTCCATCGGCGTAGTTTAAAGGATGATCCTTGGGGCCGGGATCAGGGCTTCGAGGGTTGCGACGTTTTCTTCCATGCGCTCCATTGGCTTGCCAAGATCGTTGGCAACCCAGCCGTATAATTGCAAGCCATCGCGCTGAATGGCTTCCGCGGTCAGCAGCGCGTGGTTAATGCAGCCAAGCTTCATGCCCACTACCAGAATTACTGGTAACTGCATGATGTGAGGAAGGTTGGATAGCGCTTCGCGATAGCTTAGTGGCACTCGCCAGCCGCCGGCACCCTCCACCAGAACCAGGTCTGCTTTGTTGCTCATTAGCGTGCCGCGCAAATAGCCGGCAAGTCGCTCGGCAGTAACCGCGCGTTGTTCATCCTGTGCGGCAATATGCGGGGCAATGGCGGCCTTCAGTGCCACCGGGTTGACCTGATCGTAGGTGAGCTTCACTGATGAGGCTGCCATCAGTGCCAGCGCATCTTCATTGTGCAGGCCATCTGCAGTGTCCTCACAGCCCGCTGCAATGGGTTTCAGGCCGTAGCAGCTCAGGCCCTGTGCTTGAGCTCTCTCCAGCAGCCGGCAGCTGACCCAGGTTTTGCCTATCTCGGTGTCAGTGCCGGTGACAAAGAATGTGCCTCTCATGTGTCAGCCTTCTCCACTTTGCAGGTAGACATGCCAAACGGCAGGTACGCAGGACACCAGCGTGTGGTCCCGGTGAACAGGGGGATCAGGCCGACCGCGCCCCACCAGCTTTGAAAATAAACCCCGGCTGCGATAATAACGACGCCGCCAGTGAGCCGGAAAGCACGATCAATGTTGCCAACGTTCTGTTTCATAGGAAGCTCCATCTGCAGTGAAGGATCAGTCTCGGAAAGCTCATTCGTTATCATCATCTGATGCGTTGATGCGCGCCAGTCTGGCCTCTTCCTCAAGCCGTGCATCTTCAATCTCGCGCAGCACGCTGACCAGGTCCGCTTCATGCAGGTCTTCTTCTGCTTCGCCGGTGAGCACGGTGTCCGGGGTTAGTTCTCCGGCTTCGTAGAGGTGCCAGATTTCCAGACCGTAGCGTGTTTTGTTTAGTTCCGGTGCGAACTGGCCAAAGAAGTCCGCCAGGTTTTGCACATCCCGCATCAACATCATTTCCGCATGGGGGTTGCTGGCGGCATTAATCGCCTGCGGCAGATCGATAATCACTGGTCCGTACGGGTCCATCAGAATGTTGTATTCGGACAGGTCGCCATGGACGATGCCGGCGCATAGCATGCGCACCACTTCCTGAATCAGTTCATGGTGCAGCTCCACCGCTTCTTCTGCTGAAAACACCAGCTCGCACAGGCGCGGCGCTGCATCACCTTCATCATCGGTGACCAGCTCCATTAGTAGCACGTCATCGAAGCAGCCATAGGGTTTGGGCACACGCACGCCCGCCGCGTCGAGACGATACAGGGCATCGACTTCGGCGTTCTGCCAGCCTTCTTCGGTGACACGTTTACCAAATTTTGAACCGCGGGCCATGGCGCGGGCGTCACGGCTATTGCGGGTCTTGCGGCCTTCCAGATAAACCGCAGCCTGTTTGAAGCTGCGTTGGGCTGCGTCTTTGTACATCTTTGCGGCACGTATCTCGTCACCGCAACGCACCAGATAGACGGTCGCTTCTTTGCCGCTTTTCAGCTGCACCAGCACTTCGTCGATCAGGCCTTCTTCCTGCAGTGGCAGCAGGCGTTTAGGCGTTTTCACTCGAAAGCTCCTCCTGTCAGCTGTGTGTCAGATATTCGAGGGGCACTGCGGTTGAATCTATCACTTTGCGCATGACAAAGCTGGAATGCACACCACTGACGCCGTCAATCCGGGTGATCTTGCCAAGCAGGAACTGCTGATAGGCATCCATATCCGGCACCACCACCTTGAGCTGGTAGTCGGCGTCCTGACCGGTTACCAGATAGCAGTACTGCACCTCCGGGAAGCCGCGCACTGTACGCTCAAAGTTCTCGAAACGCTCGGGAGTATGCCGGTCCATGCTGATCTGCAGGATCACGGTAAGGTCCAGCCCCAGTGCCTTTTGGTTGAGCAGGGTGGTGCGGCCGCTGATGACCCCGGCTTCCTCCAGCGCCTTAACCCGGCGGGAGCAGGGTGAGGGCGACAGTCCCACCCGCTCGGCCAGCTCCTGATTGGTCAAGCCACCATCGGCCTGCAGAGCGGCGAGAATCTGCCGGTCGTAGCGATCCAGTTTGTGCGTATTTTTTATCATATTGGCAATAAATAGCCTCTTTTAATGATTTTCCAGCAATATATATCCGTATATGGCGCCAAATGGGTGGTATTTGCAAGCACATTGCGCAGCCTTTTCGCCACAATGTGTCCTGTCGCCGCTGGAGTATCACAAGTAAGCCGCCGGCTCGGCCTGTCAGGTCCTCACAAGGGATCTGGCCGGCCGCAAATTCAAGCTCAGGAGACCGACATGGCGTTCGACCACCGCAAGTACCGCCCCTATGCCCCGATTGCCAAGCGTGACCGCCGCTGGCCGGATCAGGTTATCAGCCGCACTCCGGATTGGTGTGCGGTGGATTTGCGTGATGGCAATCAGGCGCTGGTTAAGCCCATGTCGGTGGCGCAGAAGAAAAAGCTGTTCCAGTTGCTGGTGGATATCGGCTTTAAGGAGATTGAAGTGGGCTTTCCGGCGGCCAGCCAGACCGACTTTGATTTCGTCCGTGCTCTGATTGAAGAGAACCGTATCCCCGATGGCGTCACCGTGCAGGTTCTGACTCAGGCCCGGGAGGATTTGATCGCCCGCAGTTTCGAGAGCCTGAAGGGGGCCAGAAGTGCGGTCATGCACGTTTATAACTCGACCTCGACGGTGCAGCGCGAGCAGGTGTTTGGGCTGGATCGTGATGGCATCAAGCAGATTGCTATTCGTGGTGCTGAGTGGGTCAAGCATTATGCGGCCCAGTACCCGGATACCCACTGGACCTTCCAATACTCACCGGAGTCCTTCACTGGCACGGAAATCGATTACGCCGTGGAAGTGATTGATGCGGTGAACCAGGTTTGGCAGCCGCAGCTGGGTCAGCCGGTGGTGATCAATCTGCCGGCGACGGTGGAGATGAGTTCGCCAAATGTGTTTGCCGATATGGTCGAGACGGTGATCGACACCATGCAGCAGCGCCAGCATGTGCGCATTAGTCTGCACACGCATAATGACCGTGGTTGCGCCGTGGCGGCGGCCGAGCTTGGTGTGATGGCCGGCGCCGACCGGATTGAAGGCACCTTGCTGGGTAATGGCGAGCGCACCGGCAATATGGATCTGATTACCATGGCGATGAACCTGTACTCCCAGGGGATTGATCCGCAGCTGGATTTCTCGCGCATGAAAGATATCGTTGAGGTGGTCCAGGAAGTTACTGATATTCGCATGCACCCTCGTCATCCCTATGCCGGCGAGTTTGTCTATGCGGCATTCTCCGGCAGCCATCAGGATGCGATTCGTAAATGTCTGGCCCGTTACGATGAAGGTGATATCTGGCAGGTGGCTTATCTGCCAATTGATCCCGCCGATGTCGGTCGTCGTTATGAAGAGGTGGTGCGGATTAACTCGCAGTCAGGCAAGGGTGGAGTGGTGCATGTGCTGGAGCGAGACTACGGCATTACCCTGCCGCGCTGGCTGCAAGTGGAGTTTTCCAAAATCGTTCAAGGTGAAGCAGAGTCGGATGGTGGCGAGATTAATGGTGCCCGTATCCATCAGCTGTTCAATCAGCACTATCTGAGTATTGGTGATGGTTGGAAATTGCAGGGCTATGACCTGCATCGCAGTGATGATGTGGTGGAAGCCAAAGTTTCCGTGACCGGTTCGGGCATGCCTGTTCGTGTATTGGTGGGCAAAGGCAGTGGTGCGGTTTCGGCGCTGGTCAATTCACTGGCGCAGGAGTTGGGGGTGGCCATCCGGGTGGAATCATTTGACGAGTTCTCTCTGGGTGACAATACCGCCTCCAATGCACTTGCCTGTGTGCGCATGCAGGTTGACGGCAACATGGTTAGCGCTGCAGCGCTGGCGGATGACACTACATCCGCGGCCTTACAGGCTGTACTAAACGCGGTTTCTGGAATCGCCGAGGCCGGCAGCGCCCGCCTTGCGGGCTGATAAGTCCGGGAAGTGAAGCCCCCGTCAGGCGCCAGCTACTGAGTTGGCGTGCCTGCGGGGGCTTGGTTATTATGCAGCGGCATCTCATGGAGGATACTTGCCGTGCTGTCTAAGCTGATCGGGCTGACCACGACATTATTGTTGTTGCTCAATACGCTAGTGCTCATTGGCCCCCTATTGCTGCTCGCATTGCTGAAGCTGGTGATGCCTACCCGCGCTTCTCGGGCCCTGCTGTCCCGCTGGGTTATGTGGGTGGCGGAAACCTGGGCGGAAGGCTGCAAGGCTATCTTTGCCCTGATGACGCCAACCCGTTGGGAAATTAACGGTGCGGAAAGGTTGCGTCGAGATTCTTCCTATCTGGTTGTCAGTAATCATCAAAGCTGGGTTGATATTCCTGCTTTGATACAGGCCTTCAATCGGAAAACTCCGTACTTCAAATTTTTTCTGAAAAAAGAACTCATCTGGGTACCGTTTCTGGGGCTGGCATTCTGGGCGCTGGATTACCCTTTCATGAAACGTTACTCGAAGGAGTTTCTCGCCCGCCGTCCCGATCTTAAGGGCCAGGATCTGGCCATTACCCGTGCGGCCTGCGAAAAGTTTCGCGATTTACCGGTGACCATTGTTAATTACTTGGAGGGGACCCGTTTTACTCCGGCTAAGCAGGCTGCACAGCAATCGCCCTATCGGCATCTGTTAAGGCCAAAGTCCGGCGGTATTGCCTTTGTGCTGGCGGCACTGGGAGAGCAGATCGACGCCCTGCTGGATGTGACGGTGGTGTATGACGATGGGCTGGCTCCCGGTTTCTGGGCATTGCTATCAGGGCAAGTTGCCCGTGTTCGAGTGGATATCCGTATCCGTGATCTGGAGCCTGCGTTGTGGCAGGGCGATTACGAGAATGATCCGGTTTTTCGCCAGTATATGCACGACTGGGTGGCACAGTTATGGCGTGACAAGGATGCCCGTATTCAGGCCCTGCTCTAGGGTCAGCCGAACTCCATACTTGCCACACAGTTGCATTTGCAGTCTGACTTTGCTGGAATGCCGGCCATGACAGACAACTCCGATTTTGAGCTTCGCGCCCGTGAGTGCCTCGCCAGACATGGCGCCCGTATTACTCGGGCGCGCTGTGCAGTGCTGGCTCGATTGTTCGCCTCCGCAAGACCGTTATCCCATCACGAGTTAGAGCAGCAGCTGGCGGATGTGTGTGACCGCGTCACCTTGTATCGGGTGCTTAACTGGCTGGTTGATCAGGGTATAGCCCATAAGGTAAGCGCCGAAGATCGCGTTTGGCGATTCAGCGTCGAGAGCCATGCCGACCATCGCCATGCTCACTTTCACTGCCATGGCTGCGGTATGGTTTTCTGCATGGATGCCAAAGCCCGGAGTCCTTCTGTGCCGCAAGGGTTTGATCTTCAGGATGTGGAGATGACCCTGCGCGGGCTGTGTCCGGAGTGCGTTCAGTGAACGCTGACCGGCTGCCGGTATTTGTTTTGACCGGGTTTCTCGGCAGCGGCAAGACAACGCTGCTGAACGCCTTGCTGCCGCACTACCCGGACTCCGCATTGGTGATCAATGAGCTGGGTGATATCGGCATTGACGATCAGTTGATCGAAGATCGTTCGGTGCCGGTGACGCTGCTTGCCGGTGGCTGCCTCTGTTGCACGGTGCGAGGTAATTTGAACAGCACACTGCGCAACCTGTGGATGGCTCGGCGGTCCGCTTCGGTACCGCAATTTAATCGCCTGATTATTGAAACCACGGGTGCGGCAGATCCCTGGGGGCTGATCGAAACCCTGATGCGTGACCGCTTTCTCGAGCGCCACTACCGTCTTGCCTCGGTGATCACCACCGTAGATATGCGGCGCGGCGTAGAGGGACTGAAGGCCTTTCCCGAAGTTATCGAGCAGGTGCTGGTGGCGGATGTGCTACTGATGACTCACGCTGATCAGGCATCTGCTGAGCAACAACTGGAGATGCGTGCAGGACTTGCCGGACTGAACTCTGCGGCGCGTATTGAGTCAATGAAGCCAGATGCACTGCCTGAAGTGTTGCTTGATGATGCTGCAGAAACCCGCTGCCGCTTTACCGGGCTGACGAACGCATCCGGCTTTCGGCCCGCCGCTGCGGCAGCGGGCATGGCATTGGGTGTGTTGCAGTCAGCGCCCCATGCGGGCAGCACTATTCACGCAGCCAGCATGCGTATACAGGATCCGCTGGAGCGCTGGTCGTTGATGCGCGCTCTGGAGCAGGTTCTGGGAGAAAATGCACGACGTCTACTTCGTTTTAAAGGACTTTTTCAGATTGCAGGAGAGCCTGGTCCACTACTGGTACAGGCTGTGGCTCAGGGCATGGATGAACCACGTAGTCTGCCTGCATGGCCGGATCAGGATCACGATAGTCGTATGGTCTTGATTGCTGATACGACAGACAACAACCTGCCTGACAGGCTATTGGCAAAGATCAAGATGCTGGCTTTAAGTAACGAGACGGATTGATGAGGAGAGGGCGCTGATGACTAACCTGAGCAATAAATGGAAATGGCTGATCCTGTCTTTGCTGTTTATTGCGCCCCTGCTTCAGGCCCAGGGCACCCATGTGCATGGTCAGGGTGAGTTACTGGTATCCAGTCAGGAAGGCCAATTAAGTGTGCTACTGACATTGCCGGCCATGGACGTGCTCGGTTTTGAGCATGCCCCTTCATCCGCCGCCCAGCAGACCGCCATCAAGGATGCAGCGGAAAAGTTTAAAGCACCCCTGAAGATAGTCATGCCGGATGACGAAGCTGGTTGTATCGTTCAGTCCGCTACGGTGGAGAGTGCGCTGCTATCTGCTGCTGAAAAGCATCAGCAACACCATCATGGGCATGCGGACTTTGTTATCGAATATCAGCTCTCCTGTGCCAAGCCGAAATATCTCAGGCAAGTCACTGTGCTGCTGTTCGAATGGCTTCCGGCGGTGACGATTAACGCACAGGCAGTGACCGAGTATGGCGCCGAAGTGGCCACTCTTAATCGTCGCTCAGCCGTACTCGTGTTGTCGTCTGCGCCATGAGTAATCTGCTTTCGCTGCAGAAAGTGAGTTACCAGTGGCCGGGTACGGCACGGCCTGCGCTGCAGATTGAACAGCTTTCCGTTGACGAGGCAGAGCGAGTCTTTGTTATCGGGCCCAGTGGCTGTGGCAAGACCACACTACTATCCCTGATTGCCGGCATAGCTGTGCCGCAGGCAGGGGGAATTATCTTTCAGGGTGAGCAGGTAAGTGGTTGGCGATCATCGCAACGGGATCGTGTCAGGGCGGATCAGTTCGGCATTATCTTTCAGATGTTCAATTTGCTGCCCTATCTGTCAGTGCTGGATAACGTGCTGCTGACGGCTCAATTTTCCGCGCCGCGTCGTCGCCGGGCGGAGCAGCTTTCCGGCTCGGCAACAGCAGAAGCTGAGCGATTACTGGAGCGTCTTGGGCTGCCAGTGGAGCTGTGGCAGCGTCCGGCCACCGCGCTTTCCGTAGGGCAGCAACAGCGTGTGGCAGCGGCTCGAGCACTGTTTGGCAGGCCTGCAATTTTGCTGGCGGATGAGCCCACATCTGCGCTGGATGGCGAGCATCGTGATCGCTTTATATCGTTGCTGAGGGAAGAATGTGAGGCGGCCGGGGCGGCATTGCTGTTTGTCAGTCACGATGTCAGTTTGTCGCAGCATTTCTCCCGTGTACTGGACCTCAGAGAGCTGAATAAATCGGCTCGCGCTGATGGAGCGGCTTGCTGATGTTGATTCGCCTGGCGGGCAAGAGTCTGGTTAATCGTCGCGGTACGGCGCTACTGGTGGTTTTGTCGATGGCCCTTAGTGTGGCGCTGTTACTGGGTGTCGAGCGTCTGCGAGACCAGGTCCGTGACAGTTTTGCCAGTACGGTTTCCGGGGTGGACCTGATAGTTGGGGCGCGCAGCGGACCGCTAAATCTTCTGTTGTACAGCGTCTTTCGTATTGGCGAGCCTACCGCCAATGTGAGCTGGAAAAGTGTTGAGCGTATTGCTGCACAGCCTCAGGTGGACTGGGTGGTGCCGTTGTCGCTAGGCGACTCACATCGGGGCTTCCCGGTGTTGGGAACCAGCGCAGCCTACTTTGAGCACTACCGTTATGCCCGCCAGCGTAGTCTCGAATTTGCTGATGGCGAGCCTTTTGACGACCTGTTTGATGCGGTGATTGGTGCAAATGTGGCTCAGCGACTGGGCTATCAATTGGGTCAGGAAATTGCCCTGTCACATGGTGGCGGTAAGGTCAGTTTGATTGATCATGCCGACAAGCCATTTCGGATTGTCGGCATTCTGGCCGCTACCGGTACGCCGGTGGACAACACAGTACATGTTTCCCTGCAGGGAATTGAGGCGATTCACGCAGACTGGCTGGCTGGCGCGCCGTTGCCGGGGATGAGGCTGACGGCGGAGCAGGTGCGTGAGCGTGATCTGCGGCCACGTTCGGTGACCGCCCTGATGGTAGGGCTGAAATCCCGGATCGCCGTGTTTCAGGTGCAGCGCTCCATCAATACGGCGACTGAAGAGCCGTTGCTGGCGATTATTCCCGGTGTGGCACTGCAGCAGCTGTGGCAGATGATGGCGTTGGCAGAAAATGTGCTGGCTCTGGTGGCCTGGATGGTGCTGCTGGTGGCGGTGATGGTTATGCTGACCGCTCTACTTACCGCATTGAATGAACGACGCAGGGAAATGGCCATTCTACGAGCAATCGGCGCCCGACCCTGGCAGATCTTTGCATTGGTGATTGGCGAGAGCTTGCTGTTAACGTTGCTGGGGGTTGTGGCAGGTGTGTTGTTGTTGCAACTTGCGTCGCTGCTGGCAGCGCCCTTGCTGTCCGCTCGACTGGGGTTGGCGCTGACGTTGTGGTCGCCGGTGGCAAAGGAATTTATCCTGATTGCAGCGGTAATGCTGGCTGGCTTGCTGGCTGGAATCTGGCCTGCGTGGCGGGCTTACCGGCAATCACTGACAGATGGTTTGGGGATGCGTTTGTGATCACTTCATTTATGAAGGCAAGGCGGCTGTCGGCGATTCTGATCGTCTGGTTAGGTTTGCTTAATGCCAGTATGGTTGCCGCGCAAACCCCGCGGGAGCTGGAGTGGGATGATCTGGTGCCGGCGGACTGGCAGCCCCAATCCCTGTTTGAAGAGTTTGCCGGTATTACGGAAATTGAAGATGGAGATCCGATTGCCGAAAGAATGATGCAGCGCATTCGTGAGGTGTGGGATCAAGCGCCATTGGTGGCAGAGCTTGATGGTAAGCATGTGCGCATGCCGGGTTATGCTGTGCCTCTGGATGGTGACGCGGAGCAAGTCAGAACATTTTTGCTGGTTCCTTACTTCGGCGCCTGTATTCATACGCCGCCCCCACCCCGCAACCAGATTGTATTGGTACAGATGAAGGGCCAGGGTGTTCCGATAGACGACGCGTTTGGTGCACTTTGGATTACCGGCACGCTGAAGGTGGAACCTGCTGAAACGGAGTTTGGGCTGGCGGGCTATACCCTGAATGCAGACAAGGCTGAAGTCATAGAATTCTGAAGGAGGCAAAATGGCAGAGACACTGTTTTCCAAGATCATCAAGCGAGAAATTCCCGCAGATATTATTTATGAAGATGATGACGCGCTGGCATTTCGAGACATCAATGCGCAGGCGCCGGTACATTTTCTGGTTATTCCGAAAAAGCCGATCGCCAAGCTCAGTGACGCCAGCGCGGAAGACCAGGCTTTATTGGGCCACCTCTTGCTGGTTGCCAACAAGGTTGCCACGCAGGAGGGGCTGACGGACTTCCGCCTGAATGTGAACAATGGCGCCGGTGCAAGCCAGACCGTCTTTCACCTGCATATCCATGTGCTAGGTGGGCGGCCGTTTAGCTGGCCGCCAGGCTGATCTGTGTTTTTCCGCTGATCCATTCGGCCATTTCACTGATGGCCAGGTCGGCGCTGGCAAGCATGCCTGCGTGAATAGGGAAGACATGCCACATCTGCTGGTACACAGACAGGCGCACCGCTGTGCCTGCTGCTTTCAGCTTTTCATACAAGCGCTCCGAGTCATTCAGTAGTATCTCGTCGCTGCCGACTATGATCAGGGTGGGCGGCAGGTTGTCCAGTTCCGCCAGCAGGGGAGAGGCAAGCGGCCCGCTGCGTGCATCGCCGACATAGGATTGCGCCGAGTGCTCCAGTGTCGCCCAGCTCAGCATAACGTCATCGCGCTGATTGCTGGCGCTCTGTTCCGGATTGGTAAGGTCCGCCCAAGGGGATAGCAGGAGAATGCCGCCTGGCATGGGCAGTGACAGTTCGCGAATCTGCAGGGCGGTGGCCAGCGTCAGTCCGCCGCCGGCGGAGTCTCCGGCAATGAAAATATCGGCGCTGGAATAGCCGTTATCCAGCAGCCAGCGGTAAGCCTCTAGCGCGTCATCCGTGGCAGCGGGAAAGGGATGCTCCGGTGCCAGCCGGTAATCAATGGCAAAAACTGAGGCGCTGGTGGCCCGTGCCAGATGGGATGTGAGGGCTCGGTGTGTGGCAGGACTGCCGACACAGTAGGCGCCGCCATGAAGGTAAAGAATGGCCTGCGGCCCACCTTGTGCCGGTGCGGCTAGTTCGCCCCGTACGCTGCCCAGCTGCAGGGGCTGAAAGCGAACCCCTGCAGCGTTCAGGGTGCTGCTGGTTAGCAGACGCATGCCAGCCCGCAACCACACCGTGGGCACGCGAGGGTGGAACATGGGTTTCATCAGAGTTTTGAGGGTGGCACGGAGTGTGCTGGCCAGTAGCCGTTGGCCGCGAGGGGCTGTGGGCAGGATGTCGCGACGTTGGGCATGGCTCATCAGTTAATCGTCCGTTCAGGTTTGGTTCATTCTGAGTGTGGCACACTAACGGAAATCCGATTGTCGGGTAAGAGAGGGCTGCGCTGATGGCAGGGTTTCTGGTGCGTGTAGATGATTGATCGTCATCGGGTGTTTGACCCCCTATGGCAGGGCTTGGTTAGCTCGCGCAGTATGTTGATCGTTCTGGCGGTGGCCGGGATGCTATTTACCCTGTCGGTTTCCGCCTGGTTGTTTCGGCTTGATTACCGGGCGGCGCAGCAGCACTTTCATCAGCAGGTAGAAGGCCAGGCTCGGTTCCTGCGCAGTGAGCTGCGCCAGAACATGGAGGCTCTGTACACCCTCAGGGATGTAATCCGATATGCCGACTCTTTGCCGGCAATTGTTTTTGCGGATGTGGCCGAGGCCGCTCTGCAGCGTAATCAGCTGGTACAGAATCTACAGTGGGTGCCGCGGGTAACTGATGAGCGGCGTGCCGTATTCGAGGCCGCGCTTGGTCGGCAGATCCACTATGTGGAAGATGGTGAGCAGCGCTTGCCTTCGCCAATGCGTACAGAATATTTCCCTGTAAAATTTATCGTGCCGCAGATCGATAATGAAGTGCTTGTTGGCATTGATCTGGCTAGTCGCCCTAGACGATTTGCTGCAATTGAGGCCGCGCGGGACAGTGGCAGTTTGATTATGTCTGCGCCCTCGTCACTGTTACACCCGGATCACCCAGATAGTGTTGCCGTGATGATTGCTTTGCCAGTTTACGTAGGGCGGCCTGATTCTGTTGTTGAAAGGCGTCAGGCATTGCGAGGTTTTGTCGTCGCGGTGATTGGCATTGACCAGTTTGTTTCGCGAATATTCCCCGATATCGACAGGCAGCGCTGGCTGAAAATTATTGATGTGGATGAAGGGGGGGTGCTTTTCCAGCGAGGCAAGCCCGCTGCTCATCGCTATCAGGTGATGATGGAAGAGTTTGCTGGTCGCCAGTGGCAGCTGGAGATGTCGCCCGGTTGGGGTATGGTCAGGGCAGAGATTTCCGTGCTGCCGCTAGCGGCGCTATTAGTGGGCACACTGATGGTGATTATTGTCTGTGGCTACCTGTGGTTACTGCAGCGTCGTGGGCAGCTTGTTGAGTCGCTGGTGGAGGAGCGTACTCAGGAACTGCGTGATGCCAATCAGCGGCTTGCTTCGCTCAGCCTTACTGACCCTTTAACCGGGCTAGCCAACCGCCGGGCACTGGACGATTATCTGGGACATGAATGGCAGCGTGCTGCCCGTGAACATTTACCGATAAGTGTGTTGCTATTTGATGTCGATCATTTCAAGAGGCTCAATGATACTTGGGGGCATCAGATTGGCGATCAGTGTCTGCGCGAGCTGGCGGCACTGATGAAGTCCCACTTCAAGCGCCCCGCAGATATGGTCGCTCGATATGGCGGCGAGGAGTTTGCTGTCGTGTTGCCTAATACTGACGTTAACGTGTTGGAGCAGGCTAATCGTTTTCGCCAAGCGCTGGCCGCCCATCGTATTAGCA
This sequence comes from Alcanivoracaceae bacterium, assembly GCA_029210325.1. Lineage (GTDB taxonomy): Bacteria > Pseudomonadota > Gammaproteobacteria > Pseudomonadales > Alcanivoracaceae > PGZG01. The sequence goes on from JARGPU010000001.1 coordinate 760,117, forward strand.
TTGGTGGTGGAGAAGAGCTCAAAATGACAATCAGTGCTGGCCTTGCAACTCTGGTGCCCGGCGCTGCTCAATCTCCCCGGGATCTACTCAAACTGGCCGACCAAGCGCTCTATGAGGCCAAAGGCTCCGGTAGAAACCTGGTGGTGCGTGCTACCACGTAATCTCACTATTGTCCCATGCCAGAAACTTGCCGCTGTCTGCTGCTGGACGGCTGAACACGATATCCAAAAGGCGTTCTGCAACAAAGGCGGTGGAGAATAGCTTTTCCTGTGGAACATTCTTTTGAAATGGCTTCGATAGGCCTGTATCGGTGGTACCTGGATGCAGGGCCAGGCACGTCAGGTTGGGGGCCCGCCGCTCAGCTTCGATGGCAAAAGTTCTAATGAACTGGTTCTGGGCTGCCTTGCTGGCGCGGTAGCTGTACCAGCCGCCGAGGTGATTGTCGCTGATGCTGCCAACCCGGGCAGAAAGTGACGCAAAACAGGCGGCTTGATCATGATTGAGCAGTGGCAGAAAGTGCTTTGCAAGCAGAATAGGGGCAAAGGTATTGATCCTGAAGATCGTCTCCAGCTGTGCCATATCCACCTGCTCAAGCCTTTTTTCCGGGCGGATATTTCTAGCAGAATCATGCAATAGCCCAGCGCAGTTAATCAGCCAGTGCAAACGTTGGTCGCGCTCACGCACCTCGTTGGCAAGACCGGCAATGTCTGATTCCTGTGTGCTGTCGAGAGAAAGAATGTTTAGTCGATCACCGTGGCCCTCCGCCAGCCTCCCCAGAGGCGTACTGAGCATGGCATGTCGTGAGGCAGCGTAGACGCGCTTTACCTGGGGGCGATTTAGCAGGTCCTTTACCATGGCAAGGCCTATGCCCTGACTGGCGCCGATTACTACGGCGATGCCGGAGTGGTTAAGCATATGGGTAGTCCTGAGTTTCAATGCCCCAGCCTGTGCCGAGTTCCGGCAAGGCGACGTGAAGCGCGTGGGCTGGACAGTCGTAATCTCGGATGGTGTGAATTCGGTCTGCGTCTGGAGAGCTGAGTCATGATAGATTCCTGACAAGGTGAGTTTGGGGTTTGCGTATGAAAAGGCTATGGCAGAGTTTGCTGGTCTGGCTGGTACTGGTGTGCAGTGTGGCCGCTGGCGAGCTTGATCAGGATCTGGCCCAGTTCCGTAAGGATGTGCTGGATATCAATCGTCGACTATTACTGCTGGAAGAGGAGTTACTGTTCCCGGCAGATACCCAGTTGGCGGTTTTCGTTTCTCTGGATGTGGGCAAGTACTTCGTTCCGGACTCGATTACATTGAAGTTGGATGGCAATACCATTGATGGTCATCTATACACCGAACGTGAAGTTCAGGCGTTAAAGACCGGAGCCATCCAGAAGCTGCATGTGACAAATATTCGCAATGGCAGCCATGAACTAACAGCATTTGTAAGTGGCAGCGGCCCAGGCAATCGTGAGTACCGACGGGCGGTAACCCTGCAGTTTGAAAAAGGCAATGGTCGCCAGTTTGTGCAGCTGCGCATGGAAGATGATGCTGCCGCCCAGCAGCCCGTGTTTGTTCTGCATAGCTGGCAGTAATGATGCGTCGATCCGGGGTCTTTCTGCTGCTGGTGTTTTTGCTGTCTGCTCCGTTGATGGCAAGCACCCGTATTGACCGCCCTCATCAGGTAGTAGATCCCGGTTACGGTGCGATCCTGTTCGATTACTACCAGCAGAACTGGTTCGCCGCCATGAGTCAGGCGCTGATGGCATTGGAAACCGGCACCCTGCCTACCCAAGGGCCCCAGGCTCAGGTTCTGCTTGGTGCTCTTTATGCACATTACGGCATGCCCGATGAGGCGGAGGCTTTGTTCCGCACTTTACTGGCGGATAGCGTTGATCCAGCGCTGGCGCCGAGTATCTGGTTGCATTTGGCCGAGCTGCACTATCGCAAGCAGCGTTTTACGGATGCGCTGGCCTTGCTGGATGAGCAGATTGGCACTCCGCCAGAACAGCTTAGCCGTCAGTTTCATGCGCTGCGTACTCGGCTGCTGATGCGTATGGGGCGCTTTGAAGAAACCGGTGATGCGCTTGATTACCTCAATGAAGGCTCGCTGAGTGCCTACCTGCGTTACAACCTTGCGGTAAGTCGCATCAATAGCGGCGATGGTGATAGAGGGGAAGGACTGCTTTGGCAGGTGGCCAACCTGCCGCCCGGTGATGAAGAAACCAATGCTCTTAAAGATCGCGCAATGCTCGCCCTCGGGGTCCACTACCTACGCACTGGTCAGGCCAAGCAGGCCCGTAAAGTGCTTCGTGCAGCGCGACTTGATGGTCCCTATAGTGAAACCGCATTGTTGCTACATGGAAGAGCATGGATTGCTAGCGATGAGCCAGCCCGCGCACTGGGGTCTTTGCAGACCTTGGCCGAGCGTTCGTTGCAGTTTGAGGAAACTCAGGAAGCCTTGCTGTCTCTGCCGTGGCTATTCCAGATGCTCGGCGATTTCGGCAGGGCGGGGACTGGCTATCGATACGCGATCAGTCGTTATACGGAGCACTATCGCTATCTGGCCGAACTAGAGGAGCAGATTCGTTCCGGCAAATGGTTCGCTGAGCTGGTGCAAGAGCCAGTCTGGTCTACCTCTATGGAGGCGCTGCCGCCGTTCAAGCCAGGTCGCGTAGAGAGCTTCGCTACGTTCCGCCACCTTTTTGCCTCCCATGATTTCCATAGTCGATGGCGCGACTATCACGAGCAGTTGCGGCAGATACATCTATTGCATAGTTGGCGCCAACGTTTACCAGCTATCGAAGAAATGGTTGCTGCTCAAGTGCGCAAACATCGTCAGCAGGTGCCGCTGGCCGAGGAGATGTTGGCTGCCCTTGAGCAAGCGGGTTGGCCACAGCAGTTGAAGAAAATGGAGCAGCGTTTTCTGCACGGTCGTCAGAACAATGACCTATCCATGTTCGCCAGCGAAGAGGAGCGCAAACTGTTGGCTGCAGTCAGCGAAGTGGAAACACTGATGTCCCGTTGGCCAGAAAAAATAAAGCCGGAGCTTGGCGAAAGACTGGCATTACAGAAAGGCCTGCTTTTGTGGCAGCTACAAGAGAACAGTGTGCCACGGCAATGGCAGCGAGAAAGTCAGATTAAGAGCCTCGGTGTTCTTCTAGAGCAAACCGCTGTGCTTTCTGACCGGGTCGCTTCTGCCGCCAGCGGTGACAGCAGTCGCGTGGTATCGCTGGGCCACCAGCTAGCGGGGCTGTATAACGAAATCGCCGAGTTGGAAACGCGCGGTGATCAACTGCTCAATCGCCAGCGGCAGGGAATTGAATCGTTGGCAATGACCCAGATCGAATCCACTCGCCAGCGCCTGAAGGCATTCACTGCAGAAAGCTGGGCAGCTTTGGGGGATTTGCAGAACCTGATGGTGCGAGAAAAACGCAACCGTTGATGCTATTGGCCGGTCAGGTCATCCGAATAGTACACCTTACCATTAAGATCAATGATGATCGCCGATACGTCCGCCAGGCGATTAGCCAGTGCCAATCCTTTCTTGATTCCCATAACGAAGATTGTTGTCGATAGCGCATCTGCGTCTATGCCGCGCCCGGTTAGTACGGTTACGCTCATTACGTCACCAGCAGGTTTCCCGGTGCGTGGGTTAAGAATGTGATGAATATGCTCGCCATCGCGCACAAAAAACCGTTCGTAGTCCCCGGATGTGGAAATAGCGATATCAGTAAGCGGCAGGGTAATGGCCACCGCCTGTGAGTCGCGAGGATGGCGAATTCCCACTTGCCACAAACGGCCATCCCGTTGACCGAGCACGTAGCTATCTCCGCCAAGACTGAGATACGCATTGTCGATATCGTGAGCTTGCAAAATAGCAACGGCGCGATCAATTGCATAACCTTTTGCGATACCGCCCAGATCAATCTGCACTGATGGGTGGTCTTTGCTTATGCTGCCATCTTCATGCAGTTGAATATGTTGCATGCCAATCACAGCTTGTTGCAGTGCGGCATCATCCGGGGCTACTGCGGTACGGTAGTTATACAGTCGTCCGGCGCCAGCGAAGGTTATATCGAAGGCACCGTTGCTGGTTGTGCTGTAAAGACTGGAGCGCTCAAGCAGGAAGCGAAACTCATCGCTGGGGGAAAACTTCTGCCCCACTGGTAGTTGATTAAAGCGGGCCAATTCGCTGTCCTCAATCCACGGGGAAAGCTGTTGCTCAATGCGGTTGAATTCCTGCCGTACGGCCTCCGTTATATCTTCGCCATGATTGCCTTGATGCCAGAACTCAAGGGTGGCTCGGGTGCCCATGCTGTCCCAGCTATCGCTTTGCCACTGCGCCTGGGCGGGCAGCCATAGACACAGCAGCAGTATCAGCAGGGAGCTTCGCATAATCATGAAAAAGTATTCGCCAGTTGCAAGGTTAAAAAATGGTACCACTGACGATGGGCTGGAATGCAGTCAGGCGATCAAGGCTGACCGAGTTGCCAAGGCTATGTGTCGGGAATCGAGTTGCGAATTCACCGACCTCCCCATGCAGTGCCATGTAGTTAAGCAGAACAGACTCCACCAGCAGGTTGGGATTGTTGGCGGCTGGGGTAGCCGAGGTTTCCACGGAGCCGTCGCTGCGCATGTAACCGAGTTGCTGGCGTCGTGCCAGAGGAATGCCACTGCTGTCCACCAGCTGTGGCTGTCCGCCCGGGTTGTATACCAGAAAGAACGAAGCCGCGGTGGCGGAGCTATCCCCGGTCCATTCGCCCTTGCCACGTCCATTAACGGAGTCATCAACACGTCCATTGCTCGCCACGGATCCATCGCTGAACACATAAACCATCAGCGGTGTATTACGCCGTGCTGCATATTCGAGGCAGGCGCCGATACAGCGGCCCGCACGCAGATCACGCAACTCGCCGGTGCCGCGTTCGCCAGTGTGATAGTCGTATCCACCTAAGGTGACGCAGCCGGCCCCGGCATAGCCATTGACCACCAACTTCATGATCGACGCAGTTTTTCGGAACTCACCGTCGCTGGCAAATTCCGCCGCGGAGAAGATGCCGCTATCACCAACGATGTCGGCATCCAGATCCACATTCAGGGCAGCAGGGTCACCGAATCGGTCAGCGATATCCGCGGCCTTGATGTAGCCGCACTCGATCATATCGCGCAGCACATCGTCGCCACTGATACCGAGGCCAGGGGAGATGCTGTCCAGCTTCATACGACTGATACGGGCGATGGACTCCATCACTGCTACCGCATCGGATTGATCGAGCAGTCCCACCAGCTTGCCGGTGCTAACCAGGCCAGTTACATCGGACGGCCGATCAATTTTCGTGGGCCGCGCCGAGGACTCAAACATGGAGGGCGGGAACACTGAATTACCACCGGAGTCGCTACTGCGCGAGCCGACGGTGGCAAGTAATTCGCCGTTGGCGCCTGCCCGAAAAATACCATACAGCGGATTGTGCGGGTTATTGGCGGTGTCATTCTCGGAGCGGGCCGGGATTACCGCACCGTTAATGAATGCAGAGCGAGTGCCGGCCTTTTCTGTTATCCCGGCAAGAAACTGCGAGTCACTATGGAATGCCAGACCGAAATCCCGGTTCATAAAACCGGACAGGCTTGGCACCATATTGCCGGGTACGCCCAGACGTGAGTAGCCAGCCGTGGATAGAAAGTCTTCCTGACCGCCAAGCCCGCCTACCAACACGTTAGAGCCAGCAATGCTTGCACCACCGGCCAGGTCAAAGCAGATAAAAGGAATTTTCCCGGCACCGGCCACAGCAATGCCGCAGGGTGTTTTTAACGCTTCAAGGTCCGGTGCCAGAGCTGCATAGGCGGCCCGTGGATTACTGAACAGGCTCATCACACCAATGCTGCTCACCAGTCCGGCGCCTCGCAGCATGCCTCTGGCGATAAACTCGCGCCGATTCATCGGCTTGCCATGTTCAGTCAGTTGCAGCGGAGCATCCGGGTGCAGGGGGCGATTGCGTTTCATGATGAGGCCTCCGTTATTGCAGCAGCAGTGTGGCACTGCCCAGCGTCGCTGCGCAGGCGGCCTTAGTGGCAATCAGTGACTGATCGGCGGGGCAGGGGCCATTACAGCGCGCCAAGCCATCGGCAATGCCATCCGGGTCACCTACCGGCTTGTTGTCGGCCATGCTAAGTAGCAGGCTTTGTAGTTCTGCGCTGACTGCGGCGGCGGCAGGTTGAGTATCAATGTTGTCGCCAACCATGCGATTGACCAACGGTGTGATCACCAGCGCCTGCCAGTCTCCATCAGAGATCGCGTTAGCGTTCACGGTGAAGTCCATGCCAACGAAGAATTCCTTATCCAGTCTGGCGGCTTCCTCCTCCACCAGTGCATTGCAATATTCGATGGCAAGCTGGGCCACGCCGATCTGGTGGGCGGTGACAAAGCCGTCGGCTGCTTCATTAATGGGTAGCTGCTGGCGCACCAGGTTGAAGGTGTCCCGCACATCCGGCTGAGCCATAGCAACGCCGCTGACCGCACTCATGCTGGCATGAACTTCGTCGAAGGTGCGCAAGCCAATCGCTGGCCGCGCCGTGCCGGGGGAGATTACCACCGGCAGCGGCGCGCTATCGGTATAGACGTTTTCATGCTCGCCAAGGGTGGCAAAGGTGAGGAAGAATTCGTCCTGACTCTCGCCGTTTTCCAGCGCAATAACAGTTCCTAGATTTGACAATGGCTGCAGTGGTGCCTGCCAGTCTACGCCGCCGAGAGTGGTGGATAGATTGGTCCAGACCTGGCCAACTCCGGTTTCCCGGCCATTGATGCCAATGCGCATGCCTTGCAGTTCAACCGGTAGCGGGTTTGGGCTTTCACCAAGGACGATAAAGAACGGCTCGGTAAACAAGTACGCGTAGTTATCGAAACGTGATACTTCGAAGCCGATGTAGCTGTCTTCGCTGCCGATCAGCTCACCGATGCTGAACAGCAGGAAGAAGCGCTCGCCAACACCGGCGGCGAAATTCTGTGCCAGCTGCTGCTCGGTAAGGGCGCGATTATGTACGGCGACAAAGCGCAGTACGCCTTGCCACTGTCGACTGCCATCCGCTTCGCTGCCCAGCACCAGCGCATAGATGTCATCCCAGGAGCCGAGCAAGCTTGGGCTTTGCTGATCCACAGCACCGCTATCGACTCCATTAATAAATAACCGGCGGCCATTGATGGGATCATAAGTGAGGGCAACATGTTGCAGGGTGGCTTGCAGGGACTCCGCCGGGCTAAGCATGGCGGGCATGCCATTCAGGTCTGTACCTTCGTGGCGCAGCAGCGCGCTATAGCTGGATTGCTCCTGTGCCAGTGTGACGTTGCGAATTTCCTCGCTGCCGGAGTAGCTGATGATATTGGCATCGTCCTGCGCTGGTGTGGATGGAATCACCCAGGCTTCCAGAGTGAACTCACCGCTGGCGCGAATCAGGTTGGCCAGTTTGCTGCTGGCAGAAACGCTGCCTTGGGCTTTGCCGTCATTGATACGAACGCCCCAGCCGCCAACCCACTCGTAATCTCCACTTAAGGTCAGGTTGATGGCCGGCTCTATGCCACTGGTATCGAAGGCGGTACTGCCGGTGCCAGTGCGGAATTCATAGCGGGCGATGATATTGCTATCGAATCGCCCACCGCTGGCAGCGAGGATGCCGTCTGTCAGTCTCAGTGCTTTGCTGAAAACCAGCTCTTCTGGCGGTTGCTGTGGCTCGATAGTGCCTGCCAGTGCGGCAATGGCATTAGTCATGGCGGTTGCATCAGCGCTGCAGTCGTCGCTCCAGCAGTTGTGGTTATCGTTAGTCAGGCGCTGCACCACCCGTGATGCAGATGGCTGATCCAGATTGATTACTCCCTGCACCGCAAGATAGGCCGCTTCCACATCGCTATGGCCAATATAGGGTGATACCGGAGACTGTGCTTGCGGCGCATGACATTCTGAGCAGAAGTTACTCAGCAGCGGATAGACATGGATTTCAAAGTCGCTGGAGGCGCTGGGGAAGTAGCGGGTTTCTCCGGCGTCACGGATCACCGGCGCAGAAAATTCGATCAGTCCGACCTCACCACCATCGTTAGCGCCGGCCCAATTGCTTATCCAGGTGGTAAGTAGTTCTGCGCAAGCCTGATCACTGTCGAGCCAGCAGTTATGCCCGCCGCCAACTTTACTAACCAGCTGTGAGTTAGCCGGAGTAAAAAGGTTGACCACGGTGCTGGCCGCGGTGAAGGCAAGGTGGATGTCATCACGCCGCACAAAAGCAGGTGCCTGGCCGCCGGCATCATGGCAGGCACCACAGCGATCAACCCGCACCAGGTTGTCCCATACATGAGTCTTGAAAGCAGCAACATCAGCGCTACGCGGCGTTGGTCCGCTGTAGTTCACAGCGTCCTCGCCCAGCGGAGGTGGATTGCTGGTTACCGGCGCGCCGCTGTCGGCACCACATCCGGCCAGTGCGGCCAGCAACATTATTGGCGAGAGTAAACGCAGGATCATCATGGTGGTCTCCTTACTCGCCCATGCAATAAACGGCGGCATCAGCGAAAAGATCTTTCAGCTGGTAGCCATTGCCACGGAAGTTACTGGTCATGCTTTCAATCTGGCTAACATCTGTCGCCGATGTGGGGCCTCGCAGGCACACGGCGCGGAATGTCTTCTGTGCCTGACAGGTGGCAAAGGCTTCGCTATTGGCCAGTTCTTCACCTAGGCTCTTGGCGCCATTGCCGCTGCCCGACAAGGATGCCGACCAGCCAAGGCCGCTATGGGGGCCGCTGCGCCAGTAGTTATCCCAGCGGTCATCCGGTGTGACGAAGCCGAACGGAAAGTTATTGGCGTTGATCAGGTATTTGGGCTGTACGCTGTTGTCAGTGTATTCAATCTGGCCGTTGCCAGTGCCTTCTTCGCCAGTCCAATTGTAATAGGCAAAGGCTTGCGCCATCGGGTCCATGCCATTGTGGCAGCCAACACAGTTGTTCAGAAAAACGCGACTGTCGCCACCGGGGCTGCGGGTGACATCCTGACGAATCCTGTCTGCCGGACGGCTGATGTCATGCATCTGTTCCATGTCACGACACAGGTGGTGCATCAAGGTAAAGCGCAACATGGCTCGATTGGTTCCTGCAACGAAATAGGCCATCGAAGAGGCGCGGCTGGTGATGACACCGGCGGTGGCGTTTTGCGGAATGCCGTATATCGCTGACTGCTGCTGTTGGATCAGGTAATCCTGTAAAGGAACACGTTGATTTTCCAGCGCTTCGTAGTGGGCGTTAGAAGACGCAGAGACTGCCGGCACGGTGTAGCCGTCATTACTCAATGCTGCGCTGTCACCGGCATAAAGAATGTCGCCGGAGAGTGCTTCGCGGAAGTCAATGCCATCACGGGCCATGCCTATTACGGTGGCCACGTAATCATTCAGTGGTGCAAAAACATTCTGCTCCTCATTAGTCCATGGCATGACAAAGTTCTTCAGGGTGACGTCATAGAAGGCGTCTTCCTGCATGGCTCGCATGGCTGCCTCATGCTCGCGTTCGTCCTCTATCAATGCAGCCAGCTCGACCAGCAGCGGTTCTGCAGGTGGGGTGCCGGTCAGTCGGTCATGCAGCTGTTTGGCCTGCTCCCGTGGTCCGGCCAGGGCGGTGCCCGCGAGTGCTGCGCAAAGCAGGGCAACAACCATCTGCTGTATCCATATCCTTTCCATGACAACCCCGATTACCTGATTTGGTGCAGCTGCATTATTCTGGCACGCAATGTCTGTGCCAGTGCATATCTGTATAAATGCATTGTGCAGCAATTAAAGCTTCGCTGACTGTGCTGTACAGCGCAGATTTACAGTGAGGACATGCACGATACTTGCACGGTAGCGATAAGCGGACAAACGGCAGGGTGTGAGGTGACTATCAGGTACGTACGTTCGGTATGGGTTTCTATCCCCATCATTTTTGTGATGCTGTTCACCCTGTCTGGCTGCCTGGGAGATAGCCAGACCGGTGGTGTCGATCCCCGCTTGGGAGAGGCGCCGGTTGCCTATGTGCTACGTAGCGCGCCGCTGGATGAAGATGGCCTCATGTTGGTGCGCAATGAAAGGGAGCCAGACAGTTTCTATGCCGGTGGCGAGCTGGTAATACGAGAGGCTGCCTCACCCAGCGCCGCAGAGCGACGAATTTCCCAGCGTATATTTGCGCAGCCCCACGACGTGAGGCACCTAAGCCCTTCGTATGATGGGCGCCGACTGCTGTTCTCTTTGCGCGCACCGGAGATTCCCGGTGCCGATGACGATGATCAGCCCCGCTGGAATATCTGGGAGTACGACGCCGACACGGATGAAGTCAGGCGCATCATTTCAAGTGACCTGATCGCTGAGGAAGCTCAGGATCTGATGCCGCGCTATCTACCAGATGGCCGTATTCTGTTTGTTTCTGACCGTCAGCGTCAGTCGCGCGCGCGGTTACTTGATGAAGGCAAGCCGCAGTTCTCCCCTCAGGAAGAAAGTCGCCGGGTTAATGGATTGACCTTGCATGTGATGAATAGCGATGGCAGTGATATCAGCCAGATCAGCTTTAATCCCAGTCACGACCTTTTCCCACTGGTGATGAACGATGGTCGCCTGCTGTTGGTGCGTTGGGACAACAATGGAACTGTGAATGAGTTCAATCTGTATGCCATGAGGCCAGATGGTGGCGCTGTGGACATTCTCTACGGTGCAGATAGTCACGCGCAGGACGACCCTGCTCCTTTATACACCAACCCGGCGCTGCTCGAAGACGGTCGCCTGCTGGTGATGAAAAGGCCGACTGAGAGCATGACCTGGTCAGCCCTGCCGTTAGTGATAGATTTTCGTGACTTTATCAATATAGACGAGCCACTGGTGCCGGGCGCTGCATTGCAGGCAGAACAGTTGCTTAGCGATTTGCCGTTTACAGATGATGATGAAATCGCAGTTGCTGGCCGCTTTGCCGCACTGACTCCGCTGGCAGATGGCAGTGGACGGTTGTTGGCAGCCTGGGCCCCCTGCCGGCTACGCCATCCGGTTACTGAAGAGTTGCTGGCCTGTACGGATGAAAACATAAATATCACCGATATTGTTGAAGCTGAACCAGCCTATGGGTTGTGGATATTTGATCAAGCCAGTAATCGGCAGCTGCCGGTAGTGTCGCCCCGTGATGGCATCATGGTGACAGAAGCGGTGGTGCTGGCGGCACGCACGCGACCGCCTGCGCTAGCAGATGGAGTGCCGGGTATTGATCGTGACCTGGTGTTGGCGGAGCGTGGTGCCGGGGTTCTCAATATTCGCAGCGTATATGACTTTGCCGGAGAGTTTGATCCGCTGGTGGCACTGCCCGCTGGCGTCACCACCTTGGCTCAATTTGCTGACCCGGCACTGGTCACCGCTGAGCAGCGTAGTGTCCGCTTTCTGCGAATTGCCAAGGCAGTGCTGGTGCCGGATCGCGATGTTGTGATGGTGAATGGCGCTGATATCGGCCGCCTGCCGGCGCTGGGCATGCGTGAGTTGGTGGGTTATGTGCCGGTGGCGCCGGATGGCTCTGTTCGGGTTGAGGTGCCGGCCAATGTCGCTCTGGATATCCAGTTGGTGGATGCCAGTGGTCGGCGCATAGGCTCGCAGCACGGCGCTTGGCTTAGCGTTCGTCCGGGTGAGGAGGTCTATTGCGGAGGTTGTCATGAGGCTGGCTCGCCAGCGCCTCATGGCCGCGTCGATGCGCAGCCACCGAGTATCAATCCAGGTGCTCCGGTAACTGGTTCTCCGTTTCCCAATACCCGTCCTCAGCTATTTGCCGATGCCGGAGATAGTATGGCGGAGGTACTCACTCGAGTGGAGCCTGAGCGTCTGCAGCCGTCCGTGGATATGGTGTTTGTTGATGTCTGGACAGATCCTGCAGTGCGGGTGCCAGACGATCCGATGCAGCTGCTTTACTCCGATTTGCAAACCGCTGTGCCGGCGGATGCTGGCTGCATTGATGGGTGGACCCCGTTGTGCCGCACTGTGATCCACTACCGCGATCATATTCAGCCGTTGTGGGAGCTGCCTCGTCAGGTGGATATTGATGCAGTGCCCACCGACGCCACATGTATTGGCTGCCATTCGCGTCGGGATGACGCTGATATGCTTCAGGTGCCTCCGGGGCAGCTGGAACTGACTGCTGAAATTGCCCCCGAGTCAGCCTCACAGTTGGTTAGCTACCGGGAACTACTGTTTACCGATAATACGCTTGAGCTGGTCGACGGCGCCCTGGTGGATCAGTTGGTGCCGGTGCTGGATGATAATGGTGATCCGGTGTTTGTCACCGACGAAGAGGGTAATCTGCTGCTGGACCTGAATGACAACCCCATTCCACTGCAAGAGCCAGTGCAGATCGGTGCGCCGATGATCGCTGGTGCCTCGCGATTTGGACGATTCTTCCCCCTGTTTCTTACCGGTGGCAACCATCAAGGTTGGCTTGACTCCGCAGAGCTGCGCTTGCTGGCGGAGTGGCTGGACATAGGCGCGCAGAATTATAACGATCCGTTTGTTGTGCCACAGTAGGCATCACAGTAAATAAGAGGTGACAGAGCTTGTGGCGATAAGGCGGATTATTTTCTTGCTGTTGATGTGCGCCCCGGCTCTGGTAATGGCTGAGGAATGGCGTGTTCAGGTGGCCGACCCGTACATTGATATACACACGGGGCCGGGTCGGGGCTATCCGGTTTTTAATGTGGCAGAACAGGGTGCATGGGTCACGCTGATCAAGCGCCGCACTCAGTGGATCAAGGTGCGCACCCCGCGTGGCCAGATTGGTTGGGTGCATCGCCAGCAGCTTGCCCGTACCCTGGACGAAACCGGCAACTACGTTGCGTTGGAAGAGCGCAGCCTTGAAGACTTTTTTCGCCCTCATGGTGAATTGGGGGTGATGGTAGGGGAGTTGGATAACATCACCTCTCTGACAGTTCATGGAGGCTATGCCTTTACTGAAAATTTGCAGCTCGATCTGATGTGGACTGAAGCGGCGGGAAGTTTTGCCAATACCCGGCTGATCAATCTGGGTTTGCAGCATCATCTCTATCCGCGATGGCGCATATCCCCCTATGTGCTTATTGGTGCCGGTTCCGTTCGCGTTGAGCCCCGTACCGTGCTGGTGAAATCGGATATTCGCAGTGAGCGTGGCGCTCACGCAGGGCTTGGCTTGAGGATTTACCTGACGCGCGAGTTTTTACTGCGTACGGAGTATCGCAACTATGTGGTGCTTACCACTGACAACAACAACGATGAGTTTGAAGAATGGCGAACCGGATTCAGTGTGTTGTTCTGAGCTTCTTTGCCGGAGCTTGCTTAAGTGCAGTTGCAATGCCCGCGGTTGCCGCAGAGCAGGGTGACTCGGCATTGATCGATCCGCGTATCGAGCGCCGGCAGATCAGTGAGGCACAGATCGATAGTGAGAATATTGAGGTTGGTGTTTATGGCGGCTTACTTGCGGTGGATAACTTCAATGCTCCGCCGGTGCTTGGTGTGCGTGCGGCCTGGCATGTGTCGGAAGATATTTTCTTCGAGCTGGCTATGGCAGAGGCGAAAACAGGTGAAACCAGTTTCGAAAAGCTCGGCGGCGGCGTGCAGTTACTAACCGATGATGAGAGGGTTTTGCGCTACTACAACTTCTCGGTCGGCTATACGGTTTTGCCGGGGGAGGCGTTCGCCGGACGCAATCGCGCATTTACCAATGGTCTCTATCTGGTTGGAGGGGCCGGCAGTACCGAGTTTGCCGGGGATAGCCACTTCACCCTGAATGTGGGCGCCGGTTATCGTTTGCTACTGACGGACTGGCTTAATCTTCGCATGGAAATGCGCAACCATCTTTTTGAGGTGGATGTGTTTGGTGGCGATGAGGTTACCAATAATCTGGAGTGGACATTCGGGCTAGGCGGATTTTTCTAAAGTTGATTGGGCTGCTGCAAAAGCGCCTGATGTTACTAAGGCAGGGGAGAGTAGTGATGCTAAGAATAGTAATTATGATAGTGCTGATGATGCTTGGCTCGACAACGCTGGCAGCAGATGTATCCGGGCCAGCACCGGACTTTACTCTGAAGAGCCGTTCCGGCGAAAACATCAAGCTGTCAGATTTGCGTGGCACTGTGGTGATGATTAACTTCTGGGCCTCCTGGTGCGGCCCCTGTCGTCAGGAGATGCCCCATCTGGAAACGCTTAGCAAGGAGTATGCGGACTATGGTTTTACTCTGCTGGGCGTCAATGTGGATGAGAAGCAAGAAATGGCGGAGAAGTTGCTAGCCCAGATTCCGGTGAGCTTTCCTATTCTATTTGACCCGAGCAGTACGGTGAGCAAGCTGTATAACGTTGATGCTATGCCGACAACTATTCTGGTTGATCGTGACGGTAATCTACGCCATCTGCATAGAGCCTACCGGCCCGGCTTTGAAGATATTTACAGTGATCAGATCAAGGCGCTGGTGCTGGAATGAAAACTGCCTTGCTGTTGATGCTATGTCTGTTTGCGGCCGGTTGCGCGCCGAAACCCTGGTTAAAGCCCTATGAGCGGGCGCGACTGGCAGACCCGGTGATGGCGATGGATCGTCATCCGGCATCATCTGCGTATCAGCATCATGTGCATCAGGCCCGGGAAGGAGCCCGCGGGGCTGAGGGCGGCAGTGGAGGCGGTTGCGGATGCAACTAACAAGCCTGCTGTTAGCAGTGTTGCTGTTGTCCGCTTGGGGCAATGCGGCGGTATTGCCGGAGCAGCGGGCTGATGCTCTGTATCACCGCTATGAGGGCGGTGGCATGACCATTGATGGTCCGTCGGTTTTGGTCCGCAAGAATATTGCCGAACGGGTTTCATTGAGCGCCAACTACTATGCAGACAAGGTCTCTGCGGCTTCCATTGACGTAGTGACTACCGCCAGCCCGTACAGCGAAGAGCGTGAGGAACATTCCGTTGGTGCTGACTATCTGGCTGGCAAGGCAATTTATTCGATCAAGTGGACGCAGAGTGAGGAAAGTGACTTCTCGGCCCGTAGCCTCAGCTTTGGCGCAAGCCAGGACTTTTTCGGGGATTTGACCACGCTCAGTTTTGGCTATGCGCGCGGCGATGACACCGTACGTCGCAGTGGCGACCCTCTATTTGAGGAGGACGCGGTACGGCAGCAGTATCGAATGGGCGTGACTCAGGTGGTGACCCGTAATCTGCTGGTAGCGCTGAGCCATGAGTTTGTTACTGACGAAGGCTATTTGAATAATCCCTATCGCTCAGTACGTTATCAGGTGGGCACCGGTTACAGCTTTCAGTCCGAGGTCTATCCAGAGACACGCAGTAGCGAGGCGACGGCACTGCGAGCCAGCTACTATTTGCCATGGCGTGCAGGCCTGCACCTGGAGCATCGTTTGTATTCCGATAGCTGGGGAGTGGCGTCAAAAGATTGGGGTCTGGTGCTAGTGCAGCCCTGGCGGGACCAATGGGAGTTCGAATTTCATGCCCGCTACTACGATCAGGGAGCGGCAGATTTCTATAGTGACCTTTTCCCATTTCAGGACGCCCAGAACTTTCTCGCCCGGGATAAGGAGTTGAGCACCTTTACGTCGACTTCATTTGGTGTGGCTGCAGGCTATACTTTTTTCAAGGGCCGATGGAAGCACGCCGACCGTTTTATGTTGCGGCTTTCTCTGGATCACTATCAGTTCGATTATCAGGATTTTAGAGATATCCGCGTAGCGGTGCCGGTGGCTGGGCAGGAGCCCCTATACGGATTCTCGGCGCTGGTAACGCAAGCGCTATTCAGCATCTGGTATTGATCAGAAAGTGTCTGTCAGCAAGATGCCGACGGATATTCTATTCTCATAGTTGTTGTAATTGATTAGCGAATCACCGTAGCCAGTAAAGCCCTGCAATAACCCCTTGAAGCGCCGGTTAATTGGAAAGGAATACTCAATCTGGGCACTACCATTGTTATCACTGCTACGCAGATTATTGCGTAGCTGCACTTCAAGCACGTGGTTGCCCATCGGCTTGATGATATTGAGATCAAAGTGGCCAAGATAACGTTCGATATCCGGGTTGTCGTCGCGCTTGGGACTGGTAATAGGGTACTTCTGACTTTCTGGAATGCGCCACCAGGGTTTTACTGACACATACCAACTACCAGTACGAAAAACATAGCTGACAAACAGTCGGTCCCAGCTACGAGATACGGGTATATCGCGGCCATTGGATTGGTGCCAATAGCCGAAGGTCAGTAGTTCTGAGTCAACTGGGCCAAACTGCCAGTCTACTGGGCGGGTAATAAACAGCTCGGGGTCGTAATTAACTTCCCGAAAAGGACGAGAAAGCTCCTTATTATAAAGTTGCATCCAGTAAGTGGCGGTAAACGAGAAGTACAATGTGGCACCGTTCCAGAATTCATCCAGCAGCGGCGCTTTAAGGGATATCTGGAATTTTGCTTCATGGTGTTGCAGTTCATCATCGGCAATCAGCGGGTTGTTACTGACGGGGTTGCTCCAGTAGCTGGTAGGCAACAGGTAGTTGCGCCGGTGCGGTGTCAGCACAAATGGGTTGTTTTCGTTCAATTTCTCCAGCGCTAAACGGGCGCGTAGCGCATATTCATTTTGCTGCTTCTGGCTCTGGCCGTCCGGGTCACACCAGCCGATCAGGGTGGCTGCCGGGGTGTCTGGGGCGGCTTTGCTGATCGCTTCAAGCAGGCAATCCTGATAGAGCCGCTTGGCTTTGGCCTCGGCGTCTTGTGCTTGAGTCTGCTCCGCCTGAACAGTCGTAGATAGCAGTAGCAGTAGCAGTAGCAGTAAAACCAGGCGGGCTTTCACAGTTGGCGCAATTCCTCGTCAGACAGCGGATGGGCCTCTTCTTCGAGCAGTACGGGGATGCCGTCGCGAATCGGATAGGCCAAACCGCTGGCCTTGCAGGCCAGCCGATTGCCATCTTCGAGCCAGATCAGCGGGGCTTTGCTGACCGGGCAGACGAGAATTTCCAGCAGTTCTTTATCAAGCATGGGGGGTCCTTTTACTGGCTTTTCACAGTGTTGGGCGGATTATGCCACGGAAGCAGATTCAAACGGTCGTTTGACCCTGTGGTCACGCAACATGCTGGGACTGCCGACTGGCTGGCGCTAGACTTGGCCTCCTGAAATCAGGGCCGCCGGGCTCTGCCTGACCCGACAAACGTTTTTGAGGTAACCCCATGCCACATTACAAAGCTCCCCTGCGCGATATCCGCTTTACGTTGAATGAGGTGCTTAAGCTGGACGAGCATTATCAGGCGCTCGGCATTGAAGAGATCAACAGCGAGCTAATGAACGCGCTACTTGAAGAGGGCGCCAAGTTTGCTGAAAACGAGCTGGCACCGATCTACCGTTCAGGCGATGAGGAAGGCTGCCACTTCGATGATGGTGTGGTCACCACTCCAAAGGGCTTCAAAGAAGCGTATGCCAAGTATGTGGAGGGTGGCTGGCCATCGATGGGTAGCGATCCCGAGTTTGGCGGGCAGGGCCTGCCACCGTCAGCAGGCATTCCGATTTCTGAGATGACTGGCACCGCCAACTGGGCTTGGAGCATGTACCCGGGTTTGTCTCATGGTGCGGTGGCGACCATTGAAGAGCATGGCACCGATGAGCAAAAGGCACGTTACCTGCCCAAGCTGGTAACCGGCGAGTGGACCGGCACTATGTGCCTTACCGAGTCCCATTGTGGTTCTGATTTGGGCTTGTTACGTACCAAAGCAGAGCCGCAGGCAGATGGCACCTACAAAATTTCTGGCACCAAAATCTGGATCTCCGCCGGTGAGCACGATATGGCGGGGAATATTGTACATATCGTTCTGGCCCGCTTGCCGGGGGCGCCGGAGGGTACCAAAGGTATCTCCCTGTTTATCGTGCCGAAGTTCCTGGTTAATGACGATGGCTCTGCAGGCGAGCGCAACGCAGTCGCCTGTGGTTCCATTGAGCACAAGATGGGTATTAATGGCTCGGCCACCTGCGTGATAAATTTTGATGGCGCGAAGGGTTGGCTGATTGGGCCGGAAAACAAAGGCCTGAACTGTATGTTCACCTTTATGAACTTTGCCCGCCTTGGCACTGCAATTCAGGGCGTCGCCCATTCCCAGCTGGCATTTCAGGGTGCGGTGGAGTTTGCACGTGAACGTCTGGCCATGCGCTCGTTGTCCGGCCCGAAAAATCCGGATGGCCCAGCGGATCCTGTGATTGTTCACCCGGATGTTCGGCGCATGATTCTGACTTGCAAGGCCTTTGCTGAAGGCGGCCGCGCACTGGTGTACTACATGGCGCAACTCGGTGACATTGTTTACCGTGGCAAAGATGAGGCAACCCGCAAGGAAGCAGATAGTTTGATGGCGTTGTTGACGCCCATTGGCAAGGCATTCCTCACCGAAGCCGGTGTTGAATCTGCAATCCACGGTATTCAAGTGTGCGGTGGCAGTGGCTTTATTCGCGAGTGGGGTATGGAACAGAACCTCCGTGATGCCAAGATTTCAACTATCTATGAGGGCACCACGGGCATTCAGGCGCTCGACTTGTTGGGCCGCAAAATCCTGCAAACTCAGGGTGCTTCTTTGCGTGTTTGGACTAAGACAATTCACACT
This sequence comes from Alcanivoracaceae bacterium, assembly GCA_029210325.1. GTDB lineage: Bacteria > Pseudomonadota > Gammaproteobacteria > Pseudomonadales > Alcanivoracaceae > PGZG01. Next base: position 778,712 of record JARGPU010000001.1, read on the forward strand.
TTCTGTCAGGAGCAGGCCGACGCTGCGGAAATGAAGGAGTTCATTGAGCCGTTGGCCCGGTACAACAAGGAGTGGGGTGATCTCACCATGGCAGTTGGCGCCAAGGCGATGCAGAACATCGAAAACGTCGGTGCAGCCTCTGTGGATTATCTGATGTACTCCGGTTACGTCACGCTGGCTTATTTCTGGGCCCGTATGGCGCAGGTTGCTCAGCAGGAGTTGGCGGCAGGCACTACGGAGAAAGACTTTTATCAGGGCAAGTTGGCTACTGCGCGCTTCTATTTTAAGCGTTTGTTGCCGCGTACCGCGGGGCATAAAGGTGCTATCGAAGGTGGTCTTGAGTGCCTGATGGAAATCACCGAAGAGCAGCTCTCGCTCTGAGTGATTTGATCCAGCGTGAAGTAGACAACAATGCCCGCTTTGCGGGCATTGTTGTCTAGGTAATAGTGACTTGCCGGTTTCGAACGCCGAAACCGCTAACTTCAGGAGAGTATTTATGGCGACCTATAAAGCGCCGCTCGATGATATGCGTTTTGTGCTGAATGACGTTTTCGAGGCAGAGAAGCTGTGGGCGTCTATGCCGGCAACGGCTGAAGTTAGTCGTGATTTGGCCGATGCCATTCTCGAAGAAGCCGGCAAAATGGTGGAAGGCCTGCTGTTGCCGCTCAATCGTAGTGGCGATGAGGAAGGGTGCCAGTGGGATGACGGCGTGGTAACCACGCCATCGGGCTTTAAAGAAGCCTACAAAACTTTCGCCGAAAACGGCTGGACCGCGCTGGCTGGCAATCCGGCCTATGGCGGTCAGGGCATGCCGAAAAGTCTGTCGGTGCTGTTCGAGGAAATGATTCACGCCACCAATACCTCGTTCGCGCTGTACCCGCTGCTGTCTAATGGCGCCACCCTGTGCCTGGATGCACACGCCAGTGATGAACTCAAAGACCAGTACCTGCCAAAGATGTATAGCGGCGAATGGGCTGGAACTATGTGTCTGACCGAGCCGCACTGCGGTACCGATCTCGGCATCATGCGCAGTAAAGCGGTGCCGAATGGTGATGGCAGCTTCCAGGTTTCCGGTACCAAGATTTTTATCACCGGTGGTGAGCATGACCTGACCGACAACATCATTCATCTGGTGCTGGCGAAACTACCTGGGGCGCCGGAAGGCTCTAAAGGTATTTCTCTGTTCCTGGTGCCGAAATTTCTGCCCGATGCGGAAGGCAAGGTTGGTGAGCGTAATGGCGTCCAGTGTGGTTCCATCGAGCACAAAATGGGCATCAAGGGTTCGGCAACCTGCGTGCTGAACTTTGACGACGCCAGGGGCTGGCTGGTGGGTGAGGAAAACCAGGGCCTCGCCGCCATGTTCACCATGATGAACTACGAGCGTTTGTCCATTGGTCTGCAGGGTACCGGTTTGGGTGAGGTGAGCTACCAGAGCGCGGTTGCTTACGCCAAGGATCGCCTGCAAGGCCGCTCCGCTGACGGCGTAAAAAATGCCGCCGGCAATGCGGACCCGATTATTCATCACGGCGATGTGCGCCGCATGCTGATGACCATGCGCGCCTTGAATGAGGGCGGTCGCGCGCTGGCAGCTTATCTCGGCTTGCAACTTGATACAGCCAAGTTTGGCGAAGACGCAGCTGTAAAAGCGAAAGCGGAAGATCGCGTTGCTCTGCTGACTCCGGTGGCCAAGGCTTTCTTCACGGACCGTGGTCTGGAAACCTGCGTTATTGGCCAGCAGGTATTCGGTGGCCACGGCTATATCCGCGAGTGGGGAATGGAGCAGTTTGTCCGTGATGCCCGTATCGCCCAGATATATGAAGGCACAAACGGCATTCAGGCGCTGGATCTGGCTGGTCGTAAAGTGGCGCGAAATGGGGGTAAGTCGGTTCAGGCATTTCTTGCTGATGCGCGTGAATGGCTGGCGGCTAATCGTGATGTAGCATCGATCGGCAAGCAGCTTGATCAGTTGGCGGAGTCACTGGATATGCTTGACTCGTTGACCGCCGAGTTAATGGCTCAGGCGGGCGGTGATGCCAATGCGATTAGTGCATCCGCGTGTGAGTATCTTGATGTATTCGGCTATGTTGTTTACGCATGGTTGTGGGCCAAGATGATGGCTGTGGCAGCGCAACATGCCGATCAGCCGCTGCAGTCGGCCAAGCTGATTACCGGCCAGTTTTACTTCGAGCGTTTGCTGCCGAAGGCGAAGTCGTTGGCTGAGCAGATGCGCGCTGGGAGCAGCACCATGATGAGCCTGCCAGTTGAAGCGTTTTAAGGTTGTTCGCTGAAAGGTAAAAAAGCCGGCGAAACGCGCCGGCTTTTTTATATGTCTTCCTCACTAACATAGTTAGCGGTTCAGATTGTTCAGATTATCTAATCGTTGAACCAGTTCCGGGTCATCAATATAAGGGTTACGGTTACCCTGAATACGACCAATAGCGCCATTGCGAGCTCTTTCATCGTCATCTGGCGGGTCCAGTTGATTCCAGCGCTTGTACATTTCCAGATTGCCTACTAGCGGCAAGTTGTGCTGACGGTGCATGTAGACCATGGCGCGCGCCACATTCCCCTTGGCATGATCTGGTGGATCAAACGTCTGGAAGGCACTTTGATAGCCGCATTCGTTTTCCCTGCTGTCTTTAGGAAGGTCGCCGAAAAGGCTGCCGCGACGATCTACTTCGGTGCTGCGCTGGATCGGGTACAAGTTATGCAAGTCTCCCGCTACGGTGTCGTAGCCGGGCTTACTGGAGCATTGTCGAGCGGTAATGCAGCTGAACTGTCTGAGTAGCAAATGGCTGCCATAAATGGAGTCCGCTTTGACGCCGCGGTCTCTTGGGCTAAAAGGCTCCTTGCAGTACAGCGTTGAGCCGCCGCCTGCGTAGACCTGATTGATCAGGATGTCCGCTGCATCTTCTGCCGTGGCTATCGTGCTTAGCAAGTAGGCACTGGCTGCGAAAAGAGCCTTTAGAAGAGTCACTTTAATTTTCATGGTTTGATCATAGCAAACTGGAGGCATATGGCCAGACCGAGATTTGTGTCACAAACTCCGTTTTCTATGGGATAAACCGGCGAACGGTAGTTTTCTGACGACCAGCGTCACATATCACTTAGCCTGAATGCTACTGGCACGGTAATGACCGTCAGCTCGCTGAGGATGGAGGGATCCGGTGCCGGTAGCGTCAGACCCCTGAATAGCCGCTCGGCGGCGCGGTCCAGCAGTGCACTACCGGAGCTGCGGGTGATTCGGTAATCGCCGATTGTGCCGTCTGCGGCGACATTAAAGGTGACCTCTACGGTGCCTTGCTGATTGCGCAGGCGGGCTTGCTGGGGGTATCGGTGCAGTCGCTGTATACGGTTGTGAATAATGCCTTTGTAACGCGCCAGTGCATCCTCATTGACGCCCTCTTCCGATGAACCGCCAAGCCCCATTGTTTGTCCGCCGACGGCCTGCTGCTGAGCAGACTCGTCGCCTTCGGTGCTGTCCTCAGAGCTTTCCTGAAGGGCCGCTTGTGCGGGTGGCTGCGTTGTCTCTGGCGGCGGCGTTAGCGTCGGCTTTGGCTTCGGGGCTGCCTTGGTTGCCGGCGGCACAGGTGCAGTTGCGGGAGGCGGTGTCGGCCGGCCCGCCAGCTTCAGGGTGATCCCGGACTGGCTGGCGGCGACGGAGTTGCTATTGCCGTGCCGCAAACCCTCGCCAAACTGCCAGAACAGCGGCAGATGTAGTAGCACCGCCAGCCCGCTGGCGAGCAGCTTTTGCCGCGGGGTCATGGCGCGCTCCGGGTCACCAGCAACACATCGGTGATGCCGGCATCGCGCAGTGCGGCTAGTGCGGGGCGCAGCAGGATGATCGGAATATCGCCATCGGTGAGCAGTTGTATCGGTCGGTCTTTACTAATGCCGTCGAGCCTGTCCGGCATGTCCGCCAGTGCCATGGGCGCGTCCTGCCAGTAAAGATTGCCCTCACGGTCGACTACCAGCCTGATGGCTTCGCTGGTGCTGCCTTCCGCTGTTTCACTTTGCGGAGGGGTGACCTCAGCTGGCAGTTGCGGGGCCAGTCGGCCGGCGACCATAAAGAAAATCAGCAGCAGGAACACCACATTGATTAGCGGTAGCACCGGCTCGATGTCCGGGCGGTGGCTGGACGGTGGCTGCAGGGACAGTTTCTTCACGGCAGCAGCTCCAGATGAACTTCATGCTGACCGGCTTGCTGGAGCATATCGGTGGTCCGCAGCACATCCTGCAAGGAGGCCTGTCCCGCGCTGTCCACATAGACTGGCTGCACGGGCGTGTCCTGTAGCTGCTGGCGAGCCTGGGGCAAGCTCATTGGGGTGCCATTGAGCTCAATGGCGTCTTCACCGAGCACTCGAACTAACAGCACATTGTCTTGTGCTAGTCGTTCTTCGCCAGCCACCGCCACTGACAGTGGCTGGCGAGTAAGGTCGATAAAGCGGGTGGCCAGCATAAAAAACAGCAACAGGATAAACACCACATCAATCAGTGGTGTAAGACCAATGCTGGTGGGCTTGCGAGCTGGCAGATCGAGGCGCATTAAAGGTCAGCTTTTATGAAGCAGACTGACAGTGATCGACAGGCGGTCCTCGAGCAAAAAACGTAGCCGCTCCAGAGTTCTGTCAAACCAGTGAAAAGCAGCTAGAGCAGGGATAGCAACACTGAGCCCGGCTGCAGTGGTAAGCAGTGCCTCCCAGATGCCTCCTGACAGCAGGGACGGGTCCACTTGGGAGCCTGCCTGTTCCAGAGCGCGGAACGCTTCGATCATGCCGAACACGGTGCCTAGCAGGCCGAGTAGCGGCGCCACTGCGGCAATTAGCTCCAGCGCGCGCATGCCGCCGCGAAGTCCTTCGATCTGGCCTCGGGCCTCTCGCAGCGCTTCGTCTTCCCAATTATTAGTAAGCGCTAACACCTTGGTTAGAGTCTGGCTAAAAGGGTCCTCCCCGGCTTGAGCCTGCTCTATGGCGGCCTCAGCGTTGCCTTGTCTGAGTAGTGCCAGGGCGCTGTCGCCGTTTGCTGACGCCAGTGGGCGCACCATCGCAAACTGAATCAGCTTGGCAATTACGATGGCGCTGGCAACCAGTGACAGCAGCACCAGCAGCCACATAACCGGGCCACCAGTGACGAGCCAAGCGGGAAGCATCAGGGACATGGGGTACCTCGTGGACGGTTGGGCTGCAGATTTTAGCGGGTCCGGATTGTGCGGGGATAGACTTCTAAATGCAAGTGAATCTCATTTGGTTTTGTCGTTGGTGTCCGACACCCCCCTGTTTACGGGGCATTTTTGCCGCTTCTGTATTGGTAGCATCCCCACACAATTGCTGTTTCCTCGGTATCGGATCTGCGTCGCAGTGACGGTAGAAGCCGCAAATATTGTCAGCTTGCATGTAATCGGGAAGGACTCATACATGAAACCTCGCTATTCGGTTAGAACCCCTTGGACAGTTTCTCTGGCGGCCAGTCTTATTCTGGCTCTGAGTGGTTGTGGTGGCGGCTCAGGCGGAGGCGGCGGTTCGACCCTTTCCGGTACTGCAGCAGTAGGTGCGGCGATTGTGGGCGGTACCGTGACCGCTCGTTGTGCAGACGGCAGTAGCTTTACTCAGGCCGTTACTACCGACGCAGATGGCAGCTGGAGCGGCAAAATAGACAGCTCTGCTTTGCCTTGTGCCCTGCGGGTCAGTGGTGGAACCCCTCCGGTAACGCTGCATGGTTATGCCTCCAGCACGGGCACAACCAACATTACCCCCTTGACCGATTTGGCGCTGGCGCAGGCGACTTCGCAAACACCTGCGGACTGGTTTAGCGCCTTTGCCGGCACGCCGGTTGATGTGGATACCGCTGCCGACCAATTGGTAGATGCCTTGACCGACGCCGGCTTTACCGTGCCGGCTAGTGGCAACCCGTTTACTACCCCCTTCGCGGCAGACGGCACTGGCTGGGATGGTTTGCTGGATGACCTGAAGCAGGCTATCGAGGACGACCCGGCGTTGGCCGACTATGCCGCGCTCGTTACCTTGGTAAAGGACGGCAATCTCAGCACCAGCTTGCCTGATGCGCCGCCACCGCCGTCATTCAGCATTAGCGGCACCATCAATGGCGCCACCGACAGCGTTAACGTGATATGGGAAACGCTTGTCGATAGCTCTATTTATCATGATGGCGGCAACACCAATGGCGCTGTCTCATTTACCTATGGTGACGGCCTTGCCGAAGGCACCAACTGGAGCGTGGTGATTAATACTGCACCGGCGGGACAGACCTGTACGGTTACCAATGGCAGCGGCACGCTCACTGCGGACGTGGATAACGTGCAGATTAGCTGCCAGGACGATGTGGTGTCCGGCGACACCTATAGCATTGCAGGCACCATCAGTGGGGCCTCCGCTTCTGTGCTGTGGGAAACTCGTGTGGACGGCGTTTTCTATCATGATGGCGGTGATGGTAATGGCGCGGTGACCTTTACTCCGCTTGAAGAAATGGATAGCGGTAGCAACTGGAGCGTCGTGGTGACCGGCGCTCCCTCCGGGCAAACCTGTGAAGTGACAAATGGTAGCGGCACGTTAAGCGCTGATGTGGATAACGTCAGTATCGTATGCTCGGATATTGTTTTGGGAACGACATATACCATTGAAGGCACTATTAGTGGTGCGTCTGGTTCCGTGCTGTGGGAAACCCGTGTGGGCGGCGTTTTCTACCACGATGGTAGTGACGGTAATGGCGCGGTGACCTTTACCCCGCTTGAAGAAATGGATAGCGGCAGCAACTGGAGCGTCGTGGTGACTGGAGCGCCCGCCGGGCAAACCTGCAGCGTCACGAATGGCAGTGGTACGCTGGCTGGCGACGTCAGTAACGTCAGTATTATTTGTGAAGACGAAAGTGATGAGCCGGCACCGTTTTACGATCTTTCTGCGCTGAATCTGCAGCCGTCGGTGCCGGTTGGTATGGTACCAACTGCTCCCTCTGCTCCGCCAACCAACCCGGCCAGCCAGATTGAAGGGCTGTTTATGCAGCTCGGTGATGCGGAGCGCGCAAAGATATTTGCGCCAGTGCCGGCCAATATCGAGACTGAAATCGGCAACGATATTTATAGTGGCTCCCAGTACTATCAGATAACCCAATACACCTCTGACCAGAGCTGGCTGCGCGTCATTGATATGGGCTTTGGTGCTGACGGTGAAGCGAATACAGCCGACGACTTTATCCAGGGCTATACGGTTTATCCCTATGGTCCAAATGGCGTTGCCTTTAGCTTCCGCCACCCTGGCCCGGATAATATGTGGTTCAGTGAAGACGATGTTTCCGGGAAGTACACTCAGGGTCAGGCAGTGTATTTCCCGACTGGTGCGCTGCTTGAGTATGAGGGCGCCAGTGAAGGAGCAGTGCTGATTATCCCCTGCCTGGATGTGGGTAACGATGGCCTGGCTTTCACCGCCGATGATTCGCCGGGTTGCACGCTTGGCTATCAGGTTGCCGTGATTGATGGCGAAGGTAACCGTGGACAGGTGGTGAGCTACGACGCCGCTGGCGCTGATGGTCTGTGGTTTACCGCAGATGATCGAGTCAAAAACTATTCCCTGCTGACTTATAACGGTACTAGTGTCAGTGTCGGGTCAGTCCTCTACAACAACGATGGAGCGGACAATATCTGGTTCACTGCTGATGACAATGTCCAGCAGCACACCATGACCCAGCTCGGTGATGATTTTAAGCCACGTTATACCGCGACTTATAACGCCCGCGGTGGTGACAATGTCTGGTTCACGGCTGATGATGTTGTTCAGGCTTGGACCTATTACGGCTACGATGCAGACGGCAACAATATTATTGTTGCCACTCATACCGACAAGCGCAGTGACGGTGTCTGGTTCACAGCTGATGATTTTGCTACCGCCGTAATAAGCCTGAAAGATGAAAATGGCTATCCGGTTATCACCGGGCAGATTACTTCTGGAGGCATGGGGCCGGATGGCATTTGGCTAAGCGGTGATGAAACACTGTCTGGCTATAGCCTTAGCGAATACAGCGCTGATGGATTCCAGACACGTCGCGCGAATATTAACAACAGAGGTGCCGACAATAAGTGGTTTACCGCTGACGATATTCCGAATACGTTCAATTATTGGGTGCGTGAGCTTGACGGCGAAGGCAACATAATGAAGCAGTTGTATATGGATGCTTCGTTGGCGCCGGCGGAGCCTGTGTTCAGTGATGCCCATATCAATCGCTATAGAGTGTACAACTCTGATCGCTCTATCCTTGTCGATTTGAGTCTGTCTGGCTTTGGTGCTGATGCTATTCCGTTTACTGAAGATGACACCATGCCGTGGCCGTACAGCGTCACGACGCCAACCGGCCTGGATCAGTTCAATCGTCCCGGCCCTGATGGTCTGTGGTTTACTGCTGATGACGTACGCAGTGGCTATATCGTTTATACCGACGATGGTTTGCGACGTACTGAGCAAAGCTTTGATGACGCCGACGTGCTGCAGTCTTACACGGAAATTGTTGACGCCACGCCGAACAGCTATCGACTTAACCGCTATGGTCGCAATGAATCGGATGGTTTCGATCTGGTCGGTTACGATATTATTGAGGAGGACTTGAACGGTTATCCTCTGACGACCATCTATTACACCAGTGCCGGTGAGGTCAGTTATGCTCGGTATACTGAGCATGATGCCAACGGCAATATTGTTCGCGACGGCTACTCCTTTGCATCAGGCGAGGACGGTATCTGGGCGACGTCTGACGACTTTAACAATTACGGTCTTAGCTTCTTCAATATGAATGGTGATCTGGTCGCTCAAGGGGATGAGCGTATCGGTGCCGATGGCGAGTGGGGCACCGCAGATGACACCATCACCATCAGCTGGCTCTATCTGCTTGAGTATGATGTTGATGTGTTGGCGCTGAATGTTGGGGACTCCACGGATGCCTGTGGCAGTCTTTTGTCTGGCGTCGGGGCTGCTGGAGACATTGACCTGCTGGTGCGTGACCAAGCCGGTGCGCCGTTGTCCGGGGTTACTGCCCAGCTGAATCAGTCCGGTGCCACCGTGACCACCGACGCTAACGGGGAAGCGGCGTTTACCGGCTTGAGCGGCACTCAGGATGTGCATCTATTTAAGGACGGGCATGCGTGGGAAAGCTTCTACTGCGTGGCCCCCGGCGTTGATGTGACGCTGCAGGCCAAGTTGGCCAGCCTTGGTACAGTGGCGCCAAGCTCAAAGATCAGTTTCCAGATTGATCCGACCAATGCGAGGGTCAGCTTGCGACTGCTGGATGCTCAGGGGCGCTCACTGGATAACCGTTCCCTGTTCATTAATCCCGCCTCAGATGCTGGCACCTTCTATGAGGACCTGGCCTTCGATGTGCCGGCGGGTACTCAGATCGATGGCGAGTTGTGGGCGTTCGAGGTTGATAATAATGGTCGTCTGATTGGCGCGCAGTCGCTTGGCGCGCAAAGCTACACCACCATTGCCTGGAATGATTACTCTTCACCGCGTGAGCAGGTCACGGTTTCATTCCTTGCCAGTGATCGTATTCCGGTTGCCTTCTCCGGGTCGCTGGTTGCGCCGGCTACGGATTTTGCCAGCTTGACCGTTTCACTGGGCGGCCTGTACTCCCTGCCATTCGTGTATGAGTCGTCTCTTTTGGCGTCTGCTGCTACTGTTCCCGGCGTCGACATCACCTTGCCGACCACAGCGCAGCCAAGTGGTGTGTTAGCAAGTGCCGATAACTGGACGGCCTGGTATCCGGGTGCCTACCCGCAAATCAATACTGGAACCTTTATCGCTTCGGTGGTTACCGGCTTCCAGTATCCGGCCATTGTCGCGACTCAGGAGGACAGCAGCGCTAATCCCCAAATCAGCTGGATACCTGCTACACAAAAAGGCAGCGATCCATTCCTGAGTGTGAACACCATCGAGCTGCATAGCGCGGCAGGTGGAGCCGGCTATCAGTCACACTGGACCATCCACACGCCTGCGGGTGAAAGTCAGGTAACGCTGCCATCTGTACCGGCAGGCATTACTGATGGGATGCTGCCGCAGAGCAGTTACAGCATTATCGTCAAGACCCGCGCAGTGCCGGAGAAGGGCTACCACGACCTGATCGGTAGCGAGAATCTGGATGATGTTGATCCGGCGCTGGCGATAGAGGTCCTGAGCTCTGGCGATGTGTTTCTTGGTCCCAAGTTGCTGCGCTGATAGAGTAGTTGCTGTTTGGTAAAACTCAAGGCCACGCACAGCGTGGCCTTTTTTTATGGCGTAGCCACTGGCTCTGCGGTGTCTCCACGTCTTTGGTGGCAGCCCGCTGTATTGTTTTACAATATCTGCGCCTATGCCTAGAATCTGTTCTCTGCGGGGAGAGGGGTATCGGGCGTGATTCTGTCACACAAGCACAAGTTCATTTTTATCAAGACCTGTAAGACGGCAGGCACCAGTCTTGAAATCGCTCTTTCAAAGTATTGCGGTGAAGACGACATCATCACCCCCATCAGCTCGGTGGATGAGGAGGTGCGGCGATCCTTGGGCTATCGCGGACCGCAGCACTATCTTAAGCCGGTTGCCGAGTACTCCTTCGGCGATTACGTGACTCGAATCAGAAAGCGGCAGCCTGTCAGCAAGTTCTTTAACCATATTTGGGCAGAGGATATCCGCGACCAGGTGCCAGCAGACGTCTGGGAAAGCTACTTCAAGTTCTCGATTGTCCGCAGCCCTTTCGATCGCGCGGTAAGTCGTTTTTTCTGGCGCAATCGTCATCGCGAGGATCTTGATCTGGCAGAGTTTCGCAGCTTTCTGCTCAAGGATCCCGAAGCGTTGGGCCGCAATCGCAAGCGCACCGAGATTGATGGCAAGCCTGTGACAGAGTTTATGGTGCGATTTGAGCACCTTCAGGAAGACTTAACCGCACTGGCCGAGAAGCTGGGCCTCCCTGCAACGCTGGCCGACGAGTTTCGCTCGTTTGGAGCAAAGAAAGGCCATCGCCCGAAGAATGCAGGGGCTAAAGAGTTGTTTGCCGGTTTTGATGAGGGTATTGAGCTGATTCAGAGGGTGTGTAAGGACGACATCGCTGAGTTCGGTTACAAAGCGCCTTAACAGGATTTGGTGGGCCCAGCAGGACTTGAACCTGCAACCAACGGATTATGAGTCCGCTGCTCTAACCAATTGAGCTATAGGCCCGGAAGGGATGCCGGCCCTTGCGGGCCGGTTGTGTTTCTTACATCAGACAGGATTAGCTGTCACCGTCGAGGAAGCTGCGCAGGTGCTCTGAGCGCGACGGATGACGCAGCTTGCGCAGCGCCTTGGCTTCGATCTGACGAATCCGCTCACGGGTGACGTCGAACTGCTTGCCGACTTCTTCCAGGGTGTGATCGGTGTTCATATCGATGCCGAAACGCATGCGCAGCACTTTCGCTTCGCGGCCGGTGAGGTTGGCCAGCACTTCGCGGGTCGCCTCTTCCAGGCCGATCATGGTGGCGCGATCGATGGGCGACTCGATGGTGCCGTCCTCAATGAAATCACCCAAGCTAGAATCTTCATCATCGCCAATCGGCGTTTCCATGGAGATCGGCTCTTTGGCGATTTTCAGTACCTTGCGAACCTTGTCTTCTGGCATTTCCAGACGTACGCCCAGCTCTTCCGGGGTGGGCTCGCGGCCCATCTCCTGCAGCATCTGACGTTGCACCCGATTGATCTTGTTGATCGTCTCTATCATGTGCACCGGGATACGGATGGTGCGCGCCTGATCAGCAATCGAACGGGTGATGGCCTGACGAATCCACCAGGTGGCATAGGTCGAGAACTTGTAACCGCGGCGGTATTCGAACTTGTCTACGGCTTTCATCAGGCCGATGTTGCCTTCCTGAATCAGGTCGAGGAATTGTAGACCACGGTTGGTGTATTTCTTGGCAATCGAGATAACCAGACGCAGGTTGGCTTCGACCATTTCTTTCTTGGCGCGACGTGCCTTGGCCTCACCAATGGAAACGCGACGGTTGATTTCCTTTATCTCGGAAACCGGCATGCCAAATTTTTCTTCCAACTGCTGAACACGGCGCTGGGCCCGTGCGATATCTTCGCGCACAGCCTTCAGGCTATCGGCCCAAGCCTTGGATTTTTTGTTGCTGGTTACATCATCAACCCAGGACAAGTTGGATTCATTGCCCGGGAAGGTAGAGATGAAGTCTGCCCGCGGCATGCGGCCACGCTTTACCGCGGCCAGCATGATTTCTTTTTCCAATTTGCGAATCATATCAAGGGAACTGCGAACCTGACGTAGCAGGTCGTCATAGATGCGCGGAACCAGCTTGAACAGGGTGAAGTGCTCGGCCATGGACTCAAGCGCTTTGGCGCTGCTGTTATGGTCGCGACCATTGCGCTTCAGGGATTTCTGCATTTTTTCGAAACGGCTCTTCAGCTCGTTGAAGCGCTCGGCCGCCAATACCGGATCCAGGCTGCCATCATCTTCATCCGAATCGTCGTCGCTGTCAGAATCGTCGTCGTCGGTTTCTTCGCCAGCAGCTTTTGCCTTTGCTTTTGCCGCAAAGGATGGTTCGTCACGATTGTTACTGCCGTTGTGATTGCCGGTGGTTACCGCAGCGGCGCCATCGTCATTGGGGTCAAGATAGCCAGCAATGATGTCCGACAGGCGGCGTTCTTCTGTGGAAACTCTATCGAACTCGGCGACAACGGTTTCGACAACACCAGGCCAGAAGGCTGTGGCATGCATGACTTCACGGATGCCTTCTTCAATGCGTTTGGCAATTTCGATTTCGCCTTCGCGGGTGAGCAGCTCGACGGTGCCCATCTCGCGCATATACATACGCACCGGGTCGGTGGTCCGGCCTGGTTCATTCTCCACTGCGGCAAGTACGGCGGCGGCTTCTTCGGCGGCCACTTCATCGCCGCTGTCCGGACTTTCGTCCATTAGCAGCTGTTCGGCATCGGAAGCCTTTTCGACCACCGGGACGCCCATGTCGTTGATCATCTGGATGATGTCTTCAACCTGATCGGTATCGGTAATCGAATCCGGCAGGTGGTCATTCACTTCGGCGTAGGTCAGGTAGCCCTGTTCCTTGCCAAGGGTGATCAACAGCTTGAGCTGGGATTGTTGCTGCTCTTTCTCGGTTGCCATGAATTATGCCTGTGAGAACGAGGGGGATGACAGCACTGACCACGGGGCGCGACTGTCGTTCCCCTCAGGGTGCTGAGAAACCGCGCATTATAGGCTGGTTTGCCTCTGCTCGCCAGCGACAGCTGCGTGATGGTCAGTCAAGGCGGCGGCGCTGGTGCTGGCGGGCGGCTGCCAGCTGGTTGCTGAGCCTTGCCAGCAGGTGGATGTCTGGGGTCTCGGCGTGACGGGCCCGGTCCAGAGATTGCTCCAGCCAGCGGATTTCCAGCTCGGTAACGCCGCCACGCCAGTCATTCAAGGCGGCGGCTTCGTCCGCCGGCACCTGCTCGGACTGGCGCATCACTTCGGCGATCAGTTCGCCCTGATCCATTGCCATCAGGGCGCCCAGCAGAGCCGGGCCGGGCAGCTCAGGTTGCTCTATGAGCAGGTCGATGACCTGAATCAGAACATCCATCTGTGCCTCTTCCAGCTCTTCGACGCCGGGCGGAAGGGGGCACTCACGCAGCATTTTGGGATGCTGAACCAGAATCAGCAGCAGGCGCTCCACCAGTGAAAGGCGTAGCCGCCTCGACGGGGTCGCACTACGCTGCGGCTGGCGCCGCTGCGGCGCTGTGACGGTGTCCGGGTAAGCGGGCTCTGCATCCAGCCACGGTGGTGGGCCATCGTAATCCGGCGGCATATGAGCCTGTTGTGGTGGCGTGTTTGGTGCGCCCGCTGGCGTCGGCTCCGGGTCGCTGGCCAGCATTGCCAGCTCCGCCTCATCCAGTCGTGTCAGGCTGGCCAGCTCCTTGCGCAGCAGGCTGCGGTAGAACTCGCCGCGGGGCAGGCGAATCAGCGGCAGCGCCAGCCGCGCCAGCCGGGCGCGGCCGTCGACGCTGCTGACATTGAGGCCTTCGGATAAATGGTTGAACAGGTACTCGGCCAAGCCAGGTGCGTCTGCGGCCAGGGCTAGCAGGGCTTCGCGCCCTTGTTGGCGCACCAGGGTGTCCGGGTCTTCGCCATCGGGCAGGAACAGGAAGCGGGCCTGCTTGCCGTCTTCCAGCACCGGCAGGGTGTTTTCCAGAGCCCGCCAGGCCGCGCGGCGGCCCGCTTCATCGCCGTCAAAGCAGAACACTACTTCGTCGACCTGTTTGAACAGTTTTTCTGCATGCTCGCCACTGGTGGCGGTGCCCAGTGTGGCAACCGCATTGGGGATGCCATGCTGGGCCAGGGCGATGACATCCATATAGCCCTCAACGACGAAAAGCTGGTTGTGTTTGTCGCGGCTTTGCCGCCATTCCCACAGACCGTAAAGCTCGCGGCCCTTGTGAAATACGGGGGTTTCCGGGGAGTTCAGATATTTCGGTTTGCCATCGCCCAGCACCCGGCCGCCAAAGCCGATGGTGCGGCCGCGGGCATCGCGGATGGGAAACATAATGCGGTCGCGGAATTTGTCGTAGACCCGGCCGGTGTCCTCGCGCCGGACCAGTAGGCCGGCCTCCTCTGCCCGCTGCAGGCCGCTTTGGTCCAGTGACAGGGCGCTCATCAAGTTGTCGAAGCCGGGCGGGGCAAAGCCGACTCCGTAACGGGCCGCCACTTCACCGCTGAGGCCACGGCCTTTCAGGTAGTCCACGGCGACCTTGCGCTCCGGCGCGCTTTTCAGCTGCTGGCGGAAGAACAGATCGGCGCGGGCCAGCAGGTCGTACATCTGTTGCAGTGCGCTTTTCTGGGCGGCGCTCTGCTGTGGCCGGTTGTCATCTTCCCGGGGCACTTCGAGGCCGGCTTTGTCGGCCAGCTGCTTGACCGCTTCGGGGAACGACAGGCGTTCGTATTCCATCAGGAAGCCGACCGCATTGCCGGTGGCGCCACAGCCAAAGCAGTAATAGAACTGCTTGTCCGGGGCAACGGTGAAGGAGGGGGATTTTTCCTGATGGAACGGGCAGCAGGCCATCCAGTTGCGGCCAGCCTTTTTCAATGGCACCCGGGCATTGATCAGCTCCACCACGTCGGTGCGGGCGAGCAGATCTTGAACAAAGTTTTCCGGTATCCGGGCCATGGGGTGTCAGGTGTGGTGATCGAAGCGGCAGTGTAACCGAAGAAGCTTTCGGTTGGAGTGGGGGTTTCAATCTGATGAGGCAGTGATCTTCCCGGTCCTCTGTCGAAGTGGCACCCTCGCGGGACACGCGGCAAGTACATCCATGTAGCTCATCTCAGCCATCCCTGGCTTCGATGGTCCCGCGAGGGTGCCACTTCGACAGAGGACCTCGCATTCTGCTTCTTGCGGACATGAAAGCTGTACGGTGCGAGGTCTTAGCCGTGGTTCTGTCCTTTCCGGGACCCTCGAAGACAGGGATGTCTGAGAGGAGCCTACAGGGATGTATTCACGGCGTGTCCCGGAAAGGACAGAACCACGGCTAAGACCGTAGAAGATCACTGCGATACTAGACAGAGAGGGGGTTCAGACTAACCGCTGTTTAACCTGACCACTGACAGCGCCAAGATCAGCCCGGCCCTGCAGTTGCGGTTTGAGGATGGCCATAACCTTGCCCATGGCCTGCATGCCGGATTCGCCAACTTCAGCGATGGCGGCATCGATGGCGGCGTTGATCTCGTCCTGGGACAGGGCAGCGGGCATGAACTCCCGCAAAATCGTTGCTTCGATATCTTCCTTGTCGGAAAGATCGGTGCGTCCGGCGTCGCGGAACTGGGTGCTGGCGTCGATTCGCTGCTTGATCTGCTTGTCGAGGATGGCCAGCACACGGGCATCGTCGAGCTCAATGCGCTCGTCAACTTCCACTTGCTTCAGAGACGCCAAAGCCATGCGGATTACGGTCAGCCGGTGCTGATCCTTGGCCCGCATGGCCTCTTTCATCGCGTTGGTCAGCTGATCTTTGAGGGCGCTCACGGCCTCTCCTCGAAGAATCAGTACAGACGCTTGCGGTTAAGCTGTTCGCGCTGCAGCTTCTTCTGGTGACGCTTTACAGCGGCAGCAGCCTTGCGCTTGCGTTCTTGGGTGGGCTTTTCGTAAAACTCGCGGCGGCGTACTTCAGCCAGAACACCGGCCTTTTCGCAGGAACGCTTGAAACGACGCAGTGCAACGTCAAACGGCTCGCCTTCTTTAACTTTCACTTGCGGCATGCGCAATCACCTTCCAGAGGGTACTTGAATACGGGCCGATACCACCGGGTACCGACAAAGAGGCGCGCATTCTACCCGAGCCTTGACGGATTGCAAACAGCAGAAATGGTCCGATGTGCTGTGAGCGACCGCCAATCCCGGCTATCCTTGCTCACCCACTCCTCTGCGATGGCAGGTATTACCCTCGATCATGATCATTCTTGGCATTGAAACCA
Source organism: Alcanivoracaceae bacterium (assembly GCA_029210325.1). GTDB lineage: Bacteria > Pseudomonadota > Gammaproteobacteria > Pseudomonadales > Alcanivoracaceae > PGZG01. The sequence continues at coordinate 795,181 of JARGPU010000001.1, forward strand.
GCTGCGACGAGACCGGCATTGCCCTTTACCACACGGATAAGGGCCTGCTCGGTCAGGCCCTGTTCAGCCAGGTGGAGTTGCATGCCCTGTACGGCGGGGTAGTGCCGGAGCTGGCCAGTCGTGACCATGTGCGCCGGGTGCTGCCGCTGATCCGGCAAGTGTTGGAGGAGGCTGGCTGTCAGTCCGAGGATATTGATGGAGTGGCCTACACCGCAGGTCCAGGGCTTGCCGGGGCCCTGCTGGTGGGGGCTTCCACCGCCCGAGCGCTGGCCTTTGGCTGGGGGGTGCCGGCGCTGCCGGTGCATCATATGGAAGGTCACCTGTTGGCACCGCTGCTGGAAGAGGGTGGGCCTCAGTTTCCGTTTGTCGCCTTGCTGGTCAGTGGCGGCCACACCCTGCTGCTGGAGGCGAAGGCGCTGGGGCAGTATTTGCCGTTGGGCGAGTCTGTTGATGATGCTGCTGGGGAAGCCTTTGATAAGGTCGCCAAGATGATGGGTTTGGGCTATCCCGGCGGCCCACGCATTGCGGCGCTGGCGGAAAAAGGCAATCCGACCCGTTTTACCTTTCCGCGCCCGATGACTGACCGGCCTGGCCTGGATTTCAGTTTTTCCGGATTAAAAACCTTTGCCATGAACACCATGAGTCGCTGCCGTGATGCGGAGGGCAAGCTTAGTGAGCAGGACATGGCGGATATCGCCCGCGCCTTTGAAGATGCGGTGGTAGAAACGCTGGTGATTAAATGCCGTCGCGCCATGGAGCAAACCGGGCAGAAAACGCTGGTGATGGCCGGTGGTGTCAGTGCGAATAAACGGCTGCGTGAGCGCCTTGCGCAGGCGCTGGGCGAAAAAAATGTGCGTGTGTTTTATCCACGTCAGGAATACTGCACCGATAACGGCGCCATGATCGCCTTTGCCGGAGCGCTGCGTATGGCCGCCGGCGAACATGCTGAAAGCCTGGCAATCAGCGTGCGGCCGCGCTGGCCATTAGCAGAGTTGCAGCCTCCGCAGGGTGCCATCGGCTGACGGCTCCTGCAGCTGGCCTGTTCAAGTATTACAGTTCTGCCATAACTGGTTTGCCAGAGCGGCGACTGTTTAGCCAAATTGCTCCTAGTACCGGAGCGCCAAGTAACGCAGCGAGCACTTCCACCAGAAAATTGCCCTCGGTTTTTTGGCCGCGCAGCCGCGCCAGTACGCCGTCAGCACTGTTACCTGTCAGGTTGGCAAAATAGATGGCATGAATATAGGCCATGATTTCCCGTCGCTCACCGTCGCTGAAATGCTGCCGCAATTTGTCCCGAGCTACTTTGGATGGCTGGCGCACGCTATCGGCAAAATGTTTTCCGAAAAGAATCGCCACTGCTTCTCGCTCTTCAACGCTGCCGAGGTCGCGGCCCAGCAGTGCATGCAGGGAGTCCATATCAACACCATTCTCCAGCGCCAGTCCGGTGTGTACCCAGCTGCAATAGCGGCAGTCATTCACGCTGGTGACGGCGAGCATGATTTCCTCGCGTAGTGCCGGAGACAACGAGGGTCGAACCAGCGCATGGATAAGAACCGGCATGGAGATGCCGGCAGCCGCCAGAGATCGGCCCAGTAGCGGCAGGGTAAAAGTACGTTTGCGAAATACCGGTACCTGAATGTCGCTCATGCGACCTCCTGAGATGATGACGGGGAAGAGGAAATAAGTTGTGCTGCAATATGCCCTGCCCAAGCGGCAATGGTCATTGAAGGCGGCACACCCGGCGCAGCTGGCAGAGCGCTGCCATCAGCGATAAATAGTCCCGGAACGTCGTGTACTTGACCGCATGCGTCAATCACGCTGTCGGTCATGTGCTGGCCAAGTCGTGCGCCACCAAATGGATGCACAGTGATTGGTCGACTACGAAGGAAATATACTTTCTTGCCGCTCAGAGAGCTGATCCGGTCAAAGGAGGCATAGATATCTGCTAGCACGGAGCTGTTGCGTTGCGGATAACTCAGTTTCAGCCGGTTATCTTGCCAGCAGGCGGTGCCATCTCCCTGGTCGGCGCCCATGCCGACTAGTATCAGGTCCCGCTTCAGTCTTGCCCGCAAAGAGGACGGCATGGGAATCCGGTCGACACCGTTCAAACCGTAGCGAGTCAGGTCAGTCTGGCTATCTGGCAGGGTGAAGCGACCATGACAGGGCGTGCCAGTAGAATAATCCCGCCCCGCTTCGTTACATGGCCAGTAGGCCGGTACATCACCGTTGCCGCCTATACGTTGGCCGAGAGCGGGCATGCCGTTAAGGCTACCGCGGGCGCGGCTGGAGAATAGCAGTCGTAGAGTGTTGAGTGTTCCGGCGGCCAGTACTACGCGGCCTGCCAGCAGGGTGCGGATACGATTGTGTTGATTATCTTTAACGGTGAGGCGGAAACCTCGATCGGTTTGGCAGATATCCATCACTTCGTGACGGTCGCGTACGTTCAGGCCGCGCTCTAGCAGTGGCAGTAGCAGGCGCTCATCCAGTGATACTTTGCTGTTGTCCTGACTGCCGAAAAAACTGTTGTTGCTGAATTGCCCCTGAGCAAAGCGGAATCCCATTTCCGGCTGGCGCACAGCGGCCACGTTCATCCATGTTGGCCGGCGGCTGTCGGTGACGATGTTGTTCGGCGCCAGAGCGTCGCTGCTGGCCACTGCGTGGCTGCCCATTTTCTGCAGAATCCAGTCGTAGTGCGGGGCAAGTGTGGTGTCGGACAGGGAATCGTGATGTCCATCCCAATAGTTTTTTGCCGGGCGCACATTCATGGCGGAATACACATGGGAGCCGCCGCCCACACCACTACTGCAGATCATGCTGAGCTGGCTGTCGTAATGCAGGTCAAACAGGCCATCACCATGCAGGTTTATCTGTCCGCCGGGCAGCCAGCTTGCGGAAACCCTTCTTAGTACATGGCTGAAAAAATCCTTCCCTGCTGGTAGTGGGGCGCGCGCTCTGATGTCGGCGGCGCGGATGGCATCAGTGTCACGCCATGGACCACGCTCCAGTAAAGTTACCCTGGCGCCGGCGGAGACCAGTTTTGTCGCGGTGGTGGCGCCGCCAAAACCGCTACCGATAACAATGATGTCGTGCTTTTCGGCAACCACGTTATGCTCCCTGCAAGGTGAACCAGAGCAAGGTGGTTTGTCCGCGACCCGTTTGCCACAGCATGCGGCATAGCCACTGGTCCTGACGCAGCTGCCGTGCTTCGCCCCGGATGTGGCGCAGCAGAGCCGGATTGCGTTCGACGTTGTAGTCCAGCCACAGGCTGAGCTGGCCATCGGCGCCGGCTTTTTGACTGATGTGGTAATGGCCCAGCGCCGGGCCGTTCAGCCACAGCAAATGATTGCTACCCTTGTCATTGCTGAAAGATTTGCCGCGCCATGGATTAAGTGGCGTAGATAGCAGGGCATAGAGTCCCCGAGCTAGCGGGCGCGGTAGAAAGGTCAGGCCATGAACAGCAAACAGCTTTCCATGCAGGTGCCCGGATGGCGCAGCGCCAGCCGGCAGGGTGGCGAAAAGCTCAGCCAGCTCCTGATCGCGCCAGTCACTGAGCTGAACGGGAGTGGTAAGGGAAATCTGGGTCATGCCGGCAGCTCCGCAAGTTGGATTTCCGGCATCATCAAGGCAAACGTACAGGGCGACAAACGATGCTTTTTACCGCGTGGTTAAGTTTTACTTAACCACTGCAGGCAAGCTGCTGAGCTGGTTCTTTAGCCAGTCGAGAAAAGTCTGGATATCACTGCGCTGGGACTGCTCCTCGCGCATCACCGCATAGACGGACTCGGCAAGTGGGCCAAGGGCTGGCCAGGGGGCGGCGAGCCGCTTGCTATCCAGTAGAGGTTGCTCCAGCGGCAGAATGGCCAGCGCTACCCCCACGGTTTCGGCCGCTTCGATGGCAGACGGGTAGTCATCAACGAAAAACTGCTTGTCAGAGCCGGGCTTGCCGAGTCCAGCCATGGCGAAAAACCGTGCCCAGCTATCAGCCCGTTCGGTCATCTGAATCAGCGGCAGTTGCGCGAGTCGCCCCGGGTGATGGGCAAGGTCATGTTCGGCCGCCATTGCCGGTGGGCAGACTGGTAGTACATAGAGGTCTAGCAGCTTCTCGTGCACGCAGCCGGGCCAGGGCGGTTGGCCGAATCGAATGGCCAGATCGATGTCCTGTTTGCCGAGGTCGGCGTAGCGCAGGCTGGCATCAAGGCGCAGCTCAATATCAGGATGTTTTTGCTGGAAATCGGTTAATCGTGGCAGCACGATACGGCTGGCCAGCGGCGGCATCAGGCTAACCCGCAGGGTGCGACTGGATTGCCGGGTTAGGTCGCGGGTACTGCGATCAATGCCATCCAGATGCTGCTGGATATCTCGCCAGTAGCGTTCGCCGGTCTCGCTCAGGGTGAGGCCGCGCGGCTGGCGCTCGAACAGGGCAACGCCCAGGTCCTCTTCCAGTTTGCGGATTTGCTGACTGACTGCAGAAGGGGTAATGCACAGTTCTTCCGCCGCGAGGGTAAAGCTGAGGTGACGGCCGGCGACCTCAAAGGTGCGCAGCAGGTTTAACGACGATAGCGGCCGTTTCATATCGTCTACCCGCTATTGCCGCTGCTTGGGTTTGCCGAAGCCGAGCTCTTCACCGGACAGCAACTTGCGGATATTGGCGTGATGCCGACCGATAAGCACTACGCTGAGCAGCACCATGGGCCACAGCGCCGTTGGCAGCCAGAAGGCAATAGCAACGGGCATGACGATGAACGCCGCCATCGAAGCTAGTGAGGAAATTCTCAGAACGGCAAACAAGATCAGCCAGACCGCGCCGGTAAGCAGACCGGTGGGCCAGTGCAGGGCAAACAGCAGACCAAAGGCAGTGGCCACGCCTTTGCCCCCTTGGAAGCGGAAAAATACCGGGAAAAGATGCCCTAGAAAGGCAAACCAGCCAGCCAGTGCGGCAATCAGCACGGGTAGCTCCAGCCAGTAAAGCGCTGCCAGAACCGGAATCACTCCTTTCAGAACGTCTCCGGCCAATGTCAGTGCCGCTGCGGGTTTGCCGCCTAGTCGTAACACATTGGTGGCGCCGGGATTGTTGGAGCCCTGGGTGCGAGGGTCCGGCAAACCGAACAGCTGACAGACCAGAATGGCACTGGAAATCGAGCCGCCCAGATAGGCAGCGATGCATAACAGGGCAGTAATCAGCCCGTGATCCTGTAATGTGGCGAAATCCACCGGCTATAATCCTCCGTCCCTCGGCGTCACAGAGACTGCCTGAACTGACTGCGGCTGAACAGCCCCGTATGTAATGAAGGATGCTTGCATGGCAGCAAGCTCTTCGCTGAACCCTGACGTGGCTGCGGCCAGACTGCTCAGACCCTGACCCCGCAACGAGGCATATTATGGACATCGTTTATATCCGCGACCTGAAAGTGGCAACGGTGATTGGTATTTTTGACTGGGAGCGTCGTATCCGCCAGACCGTTAGTCTGGACCTGGAGATGGCCACCGACATCCGCCGGGCGGCGGCCAGCGATCATATTGACGATGCGCTTGATTACAAGGCAGTGGGCAAGAGGCTGATCAGCTTTATCGAAGCCTCCGAGTTTCAGTTGGTTGAGACTCTGGCGGAGCGCGTCGCCGAGATAGTTGTGCAAGAGTTTTCTGTGCCCTGGTTGCGATTGCGGGTATCCAAGCCTGGTGCTCTGCGTGGTTCGCAGGACGTCGGGATTATTATCGAGCGGGGTGACAAACAGGCATGACACGGGTTTACCTGAGCTTTGGTTCCAATATCGACCGTGAACACAACATTCGTTCCGGGCTGGACGCGCTGGCACAGCACTTTGCCCAGCTAGTCTTGAGCCCGGTATATGAGAGTGCGGCAGTTGGCTTTGATGGCGAGCCGTTTCTCAACCTGGTGGTGGCCATTGACACGGATCTGGCGGTTGCTGATTTGTCGTCCCTGTTGCGTACTATCGAAGCCGATCATGGCCGCACCCGGGGCGAGAAAAAGTTTGCCAGCCGGACACTGGATATCGACATTCTCACCTACGGTGATACGGTCGGTCTGGTTGATGGTGTTGAGTTACCCCGTGACGAAATCCTGAAGCATGCTTTTGTGTTGAAGCCGCTCGTAGATATTGCCCCGGATGAACTGCATCCAGTGCGTGGCAGTTCCTACGCAACGCTTCTGGCAGGTAAGGACTTTTCCGCCCAATCACTGTGGCAGGTTCCGTTTATCTGGCCTTGAGCGGTGTTTATTGATTAATAACGATGGGCGGCCATTTCTGACTGGGCCCAGCGGAAAAAATCATAATCCATTTTCACCAGGCCGCCGGGATAGCGGGCATCAATAGCTTCTGCGGTGGGCCATTGGCCACTTTTTTCCATGTCATGCAGTATACGACGCAGAGTTTGTTGGCCGACCGGTGATGACATCATGAAGTACACCATGCCCCAGGCAATACTGTAGGGGATGGCATCCATATTGTGAGCCATTTCCCGCCAGCGTTGCTCCGGCAGGTTCAGATAGCTGCGCAGGCTAACTAATTCGCCACCCTCTACCCAGTTGCGAATCCGTGCGGCTGCTGCTGGATAGGGCACTATCTCAATAGCATCGTTACGCTGTTGAAGCATTTGCACATACTGGGCCATGCCTTCATGGATCCAGCTCGGCGCCCGCGGTGCCAGTTGGGCCAGAATGACGTGGCTGGACTCGTGCAAAATGGTTTGTACTACTCGTTCTTCGCTGGCCCAGTTCCATACCGCCACTTCTTTCGTGGCGGTAACGTACACGCCACTGACTAAACCACCGACAGGTTCACCGGTTCGCTCGGTCAGCCAGTGATCAAACTCTTGCTTGTTTTCGATCAGAGAGAGTTTTACCGAGATATCCCCGCGTACATCCAGGCCCAGAGTGCTGGTGTAGAGCGACAGTATGGCGCTGAGTCCTTCGCGTACCTGCTGGTCTGCGGCTTCACTCAGGTCGAAGTCAACACGCTGGAACTCCACAACGCCGGCTCGGTTTTCAGGTTCCGCAGTGGCATACAGGGAGGCGCTATCATCATTTGCGGGCGGCTTGTCGGAAAAGTGCAGGCGCCCTTGGTCGTCGCGCCATTGATAAACACTGGCCTGTGCCAGTGGGCTTATCAGTACTAGCGCAATAATTATTCGGTGCAGTTTTCGGCAATCCATTGGCTCAACTTTTTCTGGTCTGCGGCGACTTGTTCAAGAGACACGTCGCGGCCTTCGCCGTTTTCATCGATATACACGACTCGTCCGCTCAGCGCTTTTAGGTCACGTTTCGCCTGGGCGCAAAGCGGCGCCATTTTTTGTCGACGCTGCTGTGCCTCTGCCTGACGTATCTGTTCTTCTTCCTGTTGTTTTTGCTGTTCGCCACTGCGTAGCCGCTCCAGCCGCTCGTAGCGTTGCCGCACTTCATCATCCTGGCCAAGCAGCGGTTGGGTTTTGAGCTGAAATTGCTCCGGCGCCTGGTCTTGCGGAGGACGATCGCCGAAGTGGGTACGACCCTGCTCGTCGGTCCAGCGGTACAGCTCCTGCGCGCTGAGCAAAGCGGGTAGCAGCAGTGCCAGCAGAATAGCGAGTCGAAGCATCCTTAGCCTCCCTGAAACCCCAGTGAGCGGCCGCCATCCACCGCAACGATCTGTCCGGTGACGTAGGGCGCGTCCAGTGCCAAAAAGGTAACCATAGCGGCAATGTCTGCTGGTGCGCCACAACGCTTCAGTGCAGTGGCGGCAATAATCGACGACTGGTTGTCCTGACCCTGCTCTGGCCAGAGGATCGGTCCTGGTGCGACGCCATTCACCCGCACATCCGGGCCCAGTTCGCGGGCGCTGCTGCGGGTCAGCATGGCAAGGCCTGCTTTGGCCATGCAGTAAAGGGTGTGTTGAGCCAGCGGCTTTTCTGCATAAACGTCAATAATGTTAATGATGCAGCCGTTGTGCTCGGCCAGAGCCGGGGCCAGAGACTCGGTCAGGATATACGGGGCGCGCAGGTTGCTGTTGACCAGTCTGGTCCAGTCCTCGTCGGTGCTCTTTCCCATTGGTGTTGGATAGAACGATGAAGCGTTGTTGACCAGCAAATCCAGCCGTCCCCATTTCTGCAGGGCTGTGTCGGCGAGGGTGCGCACCTGATCGGGACTGTCCAGATCGGCCTGCACGGCGCAGGCCGATTGCGCGCGTATTCCATTCAGCTCTTCGACCAGTGCATCTGCGTCACTGGCACTATTACGATAGTGAATGATTACACGCATGCCGCGCTGATGGAGTGTGCGGGCAGTTTCTGCGCCGAGCCGTCTAGCGGCGCCGGTAATCAGGGCGACAGGGTTGGCCATGTCTGTTTAAGCTCCTTCAGTAAACCAATGCGGGCCTTGTCGATTGCCTCGCCTAATTTAGGCCCAGTAAAACCCTGTGCCCGTATTGCATTGATATCAACGTTACCGATTGCTTCAGCAGCGCCACGCAGATAGTCCGCCTGTGGGTAGTCCCGTTCGGCAAAACCAAGCCGGCCGCGGGCGTCGGCTTCGCAGGCGCCGAGAAATAATTCCAGACGCTCCGGGCGGCGCACGCTGTCCAAAGCCTTGAACAGCTTCCACACAGTTTCTGCTTTCAGTTCCAGTGCCCGGTGACAATGGGTATGGAAGCGGGCTACTAATACGCCAATATCGCGGCACTCATTGGGTGCCCGAAGCCGAGCAGCAACCTGCTCGGCAAGCCTGGCACTACGCTCCTCATGGGCGATATGCCGCGGCCACTCGGTGGGTTCTGTTAAGCCCTTGCCGAGATCGTGCACCAGCACCGCGAAACGTGCCGTCAATGGCAGCGCCATCAGCGCTGTTTGTTTCAGGGCAAGATATTGATGTTCCAGTGTGTCGATTTCAGGGTGGTGAGCAGCAGGCTGTGGCACGTCACGTAGCCGCGCCAGCTCTGGAAGCAATACTTGCAGGGCGCCGCACTGCTCCAGTACGGCAAAGTAAATCTGTGGGTCCTGCTCCATCAGACCCTTCTCGGTTTCTTTCCAGACCCGCTCGGCGGTCAGATGAGCCAGTTCGCCACTGTCACTAAGCTGGCGCATTAGTGTTAGCGTTTCCTCGGCGACACGAAAGCCAAGCCAGTGGTAGCGGGCAGCAAAGCGGGCCACCCGCAGCACGCGTAGCGGGTCCTCGGCAAAGGCGTCGGAGACATGACGCAGCCGGCGAGCCTTGAGGTCACGCAGGCCGCCGTGCGGATCAACCAGTGGGCCGCCCGGTTCTCGGGCCATGGCATTGATGGTCAGGTCGCGGCGCAACAGGTCGTCTTCCAGCGTCACCTCGGGTGCCGCATTAAAGGTAAAGCCGTGATAGCCGTGGCCGCTCTTTCGCTCGGTGCGGGCGAGGGCATACTCCTCGCCGCTTTGCGGGTGAATGAATACCGGGAAATCCTTGCCCACAGGAGTAAAGCCTTGGGACAGCATCTGTTCCGGCGTGGCGCCGACCACCACCCAGTCCTTTTCCGTGACCTTGAGACCGAGCAGCTGATCGCGCACGGCTCCTCCCACCAGATAATTTTTCAATTTGTGACTTGCCTGTGCCGGACTGAATGCAGATGATGTTCGCATGATGAAGAGCAGCAGCAAACAACCAATGCTGAAAGTTGCAATGCGAGTCGCCCGCGCCTGGTGTGGGGGAGCGCTGCCGGCTGTCTGATTCATAGTACTGAATTCAACCAAAGCCGCAGCGCAAAGCACCTGCGGCTTTTTTTGTGCCCGCTGCCCGCTGCCACCACCAAGGAGAAGACCGTGCCTGTCGGGCTCGCCTATCTGATTGTTGTACTGGTTTGGGCAACCACACCGCTTGCTATCAAATGGAGCGCGGAAACCTTTATGCCGGTGACCGCAGTGATGCTGCGCATGATGCTGGCGGTGGCTGTTGGTCTGCCGTGGTTGTGGCTGCTGGGCCAGCGTTTGCGCTGGGACCGGTTGGCGATCAAGAGTTACGCGGCGGCGCTGCCGGGTGTGTTTGGCGCCATGTCGCTGAGTTATCTGGCATCGGTGTATGTGGCTTCCGGGCTGATTTCGGTGATGTTCGGGCTGGCACCGCTGCTGTCGGGCTTCATGCTGCAGCTGCTGCCTAATCCGGTGCGTCTGAATCTCTGGCACTGGGCTGGCTGCGTTACCGGTGTGGTGGGCCTGGCGTTGGTGTTTGCTGACGCCCTGCACGGGGGTAACCAGTTGATCGGTATCCTGTTGCTACTCGGCGCGGTGACCGGCTTCAGTGTCAGTGGCATTGCCGTCAAGCAGGTCGGTGCTGGACTGGGTGCGCTGCCGCAGACTCTGGGCTCGCTGATTGTCAGCCTACCTTGTTTCTGGGGCTTGTGGTTTGCCATGGGCGAGAGCTTTACCGTCGGTGAGGCGATGCATGGTGTCTGGGCAGTGCTGTATCTGGCTCTGTGCGGCTCGCTGATTGGCTTCGTCTGCTACTTCAAGGTTCTGGCCAGCCTGTCCGCCGCCACAGTAGCGTTAATTACCCTGATGACGCCGGTGCTAGCGCTGCTGCTCGGAGCCCTGTTCAATGGCGAACAGCCGGGACTAAATGTGATTGTCGGGGCGCTGGTGATTATGTTCGGACTGGCGCTGTACTTCCTTGGGGACCGTCATACCAGAGCAGCGCTGGTGGGTGCTGTGGGCCATTGAGGCAGGTTTTTTGGCCCACCAGGCCTTGACCATGAGAGTCGCTCAGTTCATTTTGTATCGATCGTTACAAAATGGACTGAGCATGGCCCGACCGTCTCAATTTCGCGAATCTGATGTCCTTACCCGCGCCATGCTGGTGTTCTGGCAGCACGGCTTTGCCGGCACCAGCGTGCGCCACCTTGAGCAGGCCACCGGGCTGACCGCCTCCAGCCTGTACAACCGCTTTGATTCCAAGGAAGCGCTGTTCGCTAGCGTCCTCGATCACTACATCATCAAGGTGGTGCAGTGGCGCATTGATCGTTATCTGTGCGCCGACGATGCACTGGCCGGATTGCGCCGGTTTTTCGATTCCACTTACGACTACATCAGCCAGCAGCGGCCACCGATGGCCTGCCTGCTGGCCAATACCGCGCTGGAAAAATCCGCCACGGACCTTGCGGTCAGGGCGCAACTTGATCGTGGCCTCGCGTTGCTCGAAGACGCCTTTGCCGATTGCCTGCAGCGGGCAGTACAGGCCGGCCAGCTGCGCGCCGATTGCGATTGCAGTCGCTGGGCCCGGCACTTGTTGCTGTGTCTGCAGGGGGTGCTGGTGGACAGCACCATCCATCCTGATCACGCCCGCCTGTCCGAACTGGTGGACGGGGTCATGGCGGCCCTGCCGCTGCTGCAGCACTGAATCTGACGATAAATAAAAAGGAGCATTGAACATGCAAGCGCTACGCACCCCTGACGAACGATTCCAGAATCTTCCCGGCTATGATTTTGCCCCGCACTACCTGATGGTGGATGACACCGAGGGTGGCGAGCTGCGCATGCATTATCTGGATGAAGGCCCCCGTGATGCAGCGCCGGTGTTACTACTGCACGGTGAGCCAACCTGGTGCTATCTGTACCGGAAAATGATTCCGCTGCTGGTGGCCGCCGGCCACCGGGTGATTGCACCGGACCTGATCGGTTTTGGTCGCTCGGACAAACCCTCACAGCGTACCGATTACACCTACCAGCGCCACGTCGACTGGACCCGCAATATTGTTACCCAGCTGGATCTGACCGATATCACTCTGGTCTGTCAGGACTGGGGTGGCTTGATTGGCTTGCGCTTGCTGGCGGAACATCCGGAGTGCTTTGCGCGGGCAGTGGCAGCCAACACCATGCTGCCCACCGGCGATCACGACCCCGGCCCGGCGTTTCTGGCGTGGCGGAAGTTTTCCCAGGAAACCCCGGTGTTTGCCACCGGCAAGATCATTCAGTCCGGTTGCGCGACGCCACTCAGCGAAGAAGTGGTCGCCGCTTACGATGCGCCGTTCCCGGATGAGTCTTACAAAGAAGGTGCCCGCCAGTTTCCGGCCTTAGTGCCGTCCACACCGGATAATCCGGCCAGCGCCGCCAATCGAAAGGCCTGGGAGGTGCTAACCAAATTCAACAAGCCATTCCTCACTGCCTTCAGCGACAAGGACCCAATTACCTCCGCAGCCGCACCGGTGATTCGCAAACTGATTCCCGGTTGTGAAGGCCAGCCGCACACCACCATTGAGAATGGTGGCCACTTCCTGCAGGAGGATCAGGGAGAGGCGTTGGCCAAGGTTGTTGTCAGCTTTATGTCGCGAAGCTGATGCGCTTGTTTCTGGTGGTTCCTCTGCGGATATGTCGATATTCTTTAGGCAGTATGATTTTGGTTTGAATGCCGGGAAGGAGGTAGTGATCGTGCGTAGAGGAATTATCGCGTTGTCTTGTCTGGTTCTGCTGGTGGGTTGTGCGTATCCCAAGTACAACTACTCCGGTGAGTTCGTTAGAACTATGACCGCAGTATCGACAGGGTACGAACTGGCACAACCTGGGGATATAGTGCTGGAAAGTTCCCTTAGCAAAGAGACGCGTACGCTTTACGTTACTGAGCCAGTAAAAATAGCTTTTTATACTCTGATGCCAGGCTATTACGATAAACACGGAGAGAAAGCCAGTGGCGAGTTTTTCTATCCTGCCGATACCGGGGAGGAGCGAGGTGTGGTTGCGAAGGCCGCCATTGCCGATCCGTGGAAGACAATTATGCTTCCAAAAAGCAGAGACAAACTATGCATAATTACCTTTATAAATGCGAAAGCTTGTATGCCAGCGCATACATTCGAGGTTCGAAGTAGAAGGCTTGAGCACAGCCAGAATGATAAGAAGGAATTGATTTTTATCGGCGTCGAAGATGGGCAGGTATTGTTTGAGACTCGTGAAAGTGAAGCAAACATTGTGGTTCCATCAAGAAGTAAATCAATCCGCTACTTCCCAGATGATGTTGATATCAGATATGCGGGGTTCAGGCTCGCAGATATTCGGGTCGAGGAGGGCGGCCTGCGCTATCGGGTGCTTTCTGATTGATGAGAAGAGGCAGCATGATTATCGAAATAACTTGAGTTCACGCCGCATATGCAATAAAAAGCTTGTCTTGTGATTATAGGGCTATATTGTTTCGGGGCGAAATTTTATATGTTGAGGAATGCATGAGAAGAATTACTGTTTGCTTGTTTTCTTTGTCATTTCTGGGGTTGGTCGGCTGTGCCACTCCATTGAACTCGCTGCAACAGCGAGAGTATGTGGCCATGGAGAATGCAGGTGTTTTGGTTGAAGAAAAGGATCCCACCACCGGTGCTGTTCTTGGTATTTTGCCGGGTTTCGGTTCATTTTATGTTCGTGAGCCGGGGTATGGAATTGTCAATCTGCTGTTCTGGCCGTTTTCCGTTCTTTGGGATCCCGTTAGTGGCTATGAGGGTTCAAAGGCTATTAACTATGACATTACCAGGCATAAGCTAGGCAGAGAGATGAAGGCGGAGCTTTCTGAGCTTGAGGTGCGTCTGGCAGTTGAGCAATTATCGGTAACTGAGTATTTGATAGAGAAGAGAAAGATTGAGGATAAATACGCTTATGAGTAGGGGTCGATAGAATAAAAAAGGCGGCATAAGCCGCCTTTTTTATTCTATCGACGGTCAAGTTCCAGAGATAATTTCATATAACGCGCCCCCTGCGCTTTGACTTTATCTATATCGGCATGCTCGGAACCTTTGTGCACGTCCTCCAGCATTTCTTCCAGCTCGTCGACCGAGTCGTCTATTTTCTGCAGTGCGTTTTCCAGTGTGTAAGTCAGCACATGAATTTCGTGCATGTCTTTTGCTGAAAGTTCGTCCTGTGCCAGCAGTGCTTCCAGCTTTTGGTTGTATTCAGTGAAGTTGGTCATTGCCTCAGTGAGGGTGGGGGATGGCTCGCCCTTGAAGTGATCAGTTGGATCGTCCGCAAGCGACGGAGAAGACAGCAACAGGCTGGCGGTAAGCAGGGCAGAGGTACGGATAATCAGCATGGCGTGCTCCTGAGTAAGAGGTCTGATAAACGATAATGATTCTCAATAACTATGTCAATAAGTGGTCTGATCTGTTCCGAGGGCATCAGAACCAGCGCCCTTTGACCGTGTTGTAAATTTATCAATCCTGATTAGCCTCAGGAATCTTTCTGCTGAATTAACCTGTCATTGCCCGCACCGGCAGGCCATGAATAATGACTGCATCCCGCCTCCGGCTAGCGGTGGCAATTTGCAGGAGAAGTTGATGAAAACCCGTATCACTGAATTGCTGGGCATCCAGTATCCGATCGTTCAGGGCGGCATGCAGAATGTCGGTTTCGCAGAGTTGGCAGCGGCCGTTTCCAACGCTGGTGGGCTTGGCATCATCACTGGCCTGAGTCAGCCAACCCCGGAAGATCTGGAAAAGGAAATCAAACGCTGCCGTGAAATGACCGACAAGCCGTTTGGGGTCAACCTCACCATTCTGCCGACCATTAAGCCAGTGCCCTACGAGGAGTACGCTCGGGTGATCTGCGAGTCTGGCATCAAGGTAGTTGAGACGGCCGGCCGTAATCCGGAGCCGTTCTTGCCCGTGTTCAATCAGTACGGTGTCAAGGTCGTGCATAAATGCACCTCGGTGCGTCATGCATTGAAAGCCGAGAAAGTGGGTGTTGCCGCAGTCAGTGTTGACGGATTCGAGTGTGCTGGTCATCCGGGCGAGGACGACATCCCCAATCTGGTGTTGTTGCCAGCCGCCGCCGCTGTGCTGAAAATTCCCATGCTGGCTTCGGGTGGTATCGGCACTGGTGCCCAGATGGCCGCCTGCATGGCGTTGGGAGCTGACGGCATTAATATGGGCACTCGCTTCCTCGCCACCAAGGAAGCGCCTGTGCATGAAAACATCAAGCGTGCCATCGTTGAGGCCAGTGAGCTGGATACCGCATTGGTTTACCGGCCATTGAAAAATACCGCCCGTGTTTACAAGAACAAGATAGCGCAGAAGGTTAATGAGATTGAGCGCGAGCAGGGCGCGAATATGCAGTTCGAGCTGATCCGCGATATGGTTGCTGGTGTCAAAGGCAAGGTGGCGCTGACCGAGGGCGACATTGATTATGGTGTCTGGACTTCCGGCATGGTGCAGGGCTTGATTCACAGTGTTCCAAGCTGTGATGAGTTAGTTCGTGAAATCATCCGCGAGTGTCAGGATACCATTCGCAATCGCATGATGGCCTTCCTTGACTGATGGGCCAGACAGTTAAGCGAGGGGGCGTTGATCGCCCCCTTTTTGTATCAGGCTTTTGGCCTTGAGCGAATTTCTCGCTATGTTTTTGGCGATTATGCAGCCGGAGCAGGCCAGTGGAATGCTCCCGCTATTTAGGTCTTCCTGCATCTTCTCTCGTTGTGCCTGGATTGATCTAACTCCATCGCTGACGCTGCCCAGAGTATGGCGGTCATAATCCTTAATGTGGCAGCAGGCCACCATTTTTCCATCGGTAGACAGATAGGCACCATTGATAAGCCAGGGACACTGAAAACGCATATCTACGCTTCCATATAATCGCTCATAGAAGCCGATATGATTCTTATTCTGACGATCTTTCAGTGCGTTATGCAGTGACTTGCTAGAGGCGATTGCCTGCTGGGCAATCTTGCTTGCCTCCCGGTCAACAATCTCTTCCTGCATATTTTGGTCGTAGATTGCCTGATATTGGGGCATGGTCTGCAGCGCCTGAATGTTGATGCCGCCGTCAAGAGATAGCTCTTTGTAGAATGCAGGAATGCCTGCTTCCAGTTCGCCGGCGGTGCTGCGTAAAACGGTGACAGAGAGGCCGATCAGAGGAGTGTGCATATTCCGCTCATTGCGCGCGGCTATCAGATGACGAATGCCACGACGTACTCGATCAAGTTTGCCGCCACGTATGCGCTGAAAGTCCTGATCTTTTGCCGATTCAAGTGATACAAATATGCGTGCTATGCCATGATCAAGAATCTGTTGAATGTTTTCCTGGGTAAACATAGAACCATTGGTGATCATGGAAACTTCCAGCTGCGGAAACTTCTCCCGCGCCAGTGCCACCATGTCAAAGAATTCTGGATGTAGAAGAGGCTCGCCCTCCCCTTGTAGTTCCAGCGCCTGTAAACCTTCCACCTGATTGATAAAGCTGCGAAAGGTATCCAGTGCTATGTCCTGCTGGGGCATGTGTCGACCGACGCAGAATCCGCAGGTGTAGTTGCAGCGGGTAGTAGGTTCAATCTGGGCAAAGCGGACTTCCATGGTGACTCCTGAGCAAGTGGGAATGCTCTATTGCATAGCGTCTTCAAGAGCGCTGGCCGCTTGCTCTATTTCACGGTTCTGGTCAAAGCCAGTATGTTGTCTGGCAAATGCTTGTGCTGCAGCAGTATAGGCAGGTTCAAGGGTCATGGCGTCAAGCGCCTGAGCAATTCGCTGCGGTCGATCCAGGGTAACCAGCTCACCCGCGCCAAGTGCTTTGACGCATCGGGCGAACATCAACTGTTCCATATACAACGGTAACTGTAGTGTCGGTGTGCCGGCTAGCAGGAACAGGGCAGTGGTGGAGTGATTGCCATGGAATACACCCAGGTCTGCTTGTTCAGCGAGTGCGCGCAAATCAACCAGCCCATCAAGGAAGTGGCAGCTATCACTGGTGAACTGCTGCTGGTGCTGCTTCTCCAGCCCAGCACAGTGGATCAGGGTTGGCATGCCGGAGCGTGACAGCATGGCCAGTACTTTTTCCACACCGGGGCGTGTGTTCAGGTAAGCAAAAATGCGTTTGCCCTTTCCCTTTGGCCAGTCTGCCTGTTTCTGCTGTTCCGGTACCCAGACACCACTGAAATAAGGACCGGCCGGCCGCTGAAAATGATCCAGTTCGGCGAAGGTGGTTAATACCGTATGCCGGGCTTTGCCATATAGATCGCTTATATGTGCAAGGGGAGTGCCACGCTGTGCCTGTATAATTTGATTGACGCTATGCAGCAGGGCGGCATCCTCTGCCAGCCTGGCTTCGACCGGCATTTTGCTCTGCATAATGCCAAAGTCCTGGTTGACCGCCGGGGGGCAGAAGAAGCCGTTGCCCTGCAGTGCGAACGGAATATTAAGAAGGTCACAGGCCACCATGGCGGAGGGAGCGAACTCCAGTACTGCGGCATCTGGTTTTAGTGGGGCGAGTAAGTCCATCCAGCCGCGCACAGTGGCGGTCAGTTTTTCCGGATTGTTGAAGCCGATATTGCCAAGCAGTTGTGAGTAGCAGTCGGTGCGAGTCAGCTCCCAGGGTTGGTAACGCACCTGCGGTGCCTGCAACCAGACAACTGGCAGTTCTTTCAGGGCCCGCTGGGCAACAGCAACATCACGAACAATAAAGGTCAGCCTGTGGCCGCGCCGTAGTAGTGCTTGTGCCAGCATGCGCAGTGGCATGATATGGCCCATGCCATGCCCTAACTCCCAACCGATTACCCAGTGTGCCATGTGCTCTCTCTGAAAATGCAAAGCGCCCTCACGAGGGAGGGCGCTTCGGTTTTGCCAGGTAACCCCGAAAAAGTTACTTCCGGCGTCTGAACAGCAACAGTATTCCGGCCAGCAGTGAGGCGCCGCCAAGACTGCCGAGGAAGTCATTGTTACTATCTGACTTCTCTTTGTTAACGAATACTCGGATCTCCTGCTCATCGGCCGCTACTGCACGCGTGGCCACCGGTCCTTCAGGGATGACGACAGGAGGAGCCAGCTCGACAACAATCAGGTCTGATCGGCCATCGCCATTCACGTCAGCAAAGCTCGGTGAGGCCCAGCCACGAGAGGTCACGTCAATGCTGCCAGAGGTGTTCTCCAGTTCGACGAAGTCGGCTGTTGAGGCGGTCCCTTCATTGACAAACACCCGCAGCGGGGCGGCATCAACCGTGCCCATTACCAGATCCAGATCGCCGTCGTCGTCGACATCGTGCAGCACGATTGGCGCACCGTAATAAGGAGAAGTGAGGCCCAGCGGGAAAGTATCATCGATAACTTCATTGAACTGGAACACGCCGTAACCACTCGTGCCATCGTTGCTATACCGGCGCAGTGTGCCTGCATCAACAACAACCAGATCAGCATCGCTGTCGTTATCCAAATCGCCAGCGGCAATAGATGACGCCATGCCGTATGCAGAGGCGGTGGGGGCAATGGTCACGCCATAGAATGAGTTGGCAAAGTTGCCATTACCATCATTGCCACTCTCGTAGGTTTCGTATACATCAACGCCAGTTACTACACCATAAGGGTCCGTATTGACCTGGCCAAAGGTTACCTGATACGACGAGCTGGTGTAGTCCTGGCCACCCAAGAAGTCCAGATCGCCATCGCCGTCCACATCGGCAGCGGATACCGGGTGTCCGTAATAGCTATTGTAGTCGCCAGCGAACGGGTTGACGGTAATGTTGTCGCCGGTGCCGTAGCCACCGCCGCCGTATTCACTGTCAGAAACTTGCGTGAAGGCAGCCTCGGAGGCTGAACCGGTGTTCTCCCAAACGCTGGTGTCACCGTAACCGCTGTAGGGGAAGGAGTCGTCCTGAGACTGGTGGAAGATCACGGCATCCAGATCGGAATCGCCGTCGAGATCCATCATCACCAAAGACGGCCGAGAACCAGAAGAGGTGATGGCGCTAAAAGGGTTCTCTCCAGTGATTTCGACAAAATTTGCGTAGGCCAGAGAGGCTCCGCCGATGGCCAGACTGGCGGCAACGGCCTGAGCCAGACGCTTGCGCTGAAATTGCTTCATGTGGGGGATCCTTGTGTTGATGGGTTATTTTGGCCGCTGATCTACTATGGCCACGGGAAAAAAGCGTGACGGTAGCTGCTGCGTTCAGTAACTAATACTAGACAGATAAGACAGGGATGTGAACCGGTTCCGGTCTTCACGTGGCGCTATTAGTCAGATGATCTGCAAGCCGCTGGGCCAGAGCTGTCAGAATCAGGGTCGGCGGCACAGTGGTGCTGGTTGGAAATACACTGCTGCCGGCGATATACAGGTTGTCCGTGCCCCACACACGCAGGTCTGTGTTGACCACGCCGTCAGCCGGGTCCATGGCCATCCGGGTTGCCCCGCACAGGTGGTGAGATGAGTGCCGGAACGGGCTGGCCGAGTCGATGCTACCGAGCTGCTCAGCCAAAGTGCGTTGCAGGCGTTGGCCCAGGGCAATGCTGGCCTTGTCCAGATCTGTCAGGCGGTAGTGCATTTTCGGCAGTGGATCGCCCAGAGCATCTTTGGCGTTGCCGCGGACGATGCGGTTGCTATGCTCCGGGGCCTGCTCAAACAGGCTTTCTATCAAGGTGTATTCACGCCCCTCCGCTCCGGGTATCAGGCCAACACGCAGGAGTGTTCCGCCGAGGCCGTGGTGCGCCTTATCGAACAGCATATCGCGGACATGAAGGTGGGTTTCAGCGGCTCCATCTGGTAGCAGGGGTTTGTCACGGTGGCCGTAGAGCCGTAGTCCCGGGTGATCCATAAAGCCGGCGCCGAGCCAGTCGCTGTGATTGCCGATGCCCTCGGCAGCACTATTCCAAAGCAGTTTCGGCGTCTGGATGCCGCCGCCACAGACAATGATGACCCCGGCCTCGACAGTGAATGCCTTGCCTTGCTGGTCGACACATTCGAGCTTCCGAGCCCGCTGGCCATCCATCATTATTCGCCGGACTGTGGTGCCGGGGTGAATGGCTACGGTTTTCAGCGCCGCGACCCGGTCCACTTCGCCGTGTTTCAGCAGGCGCAGCGCGTCGATGCTTGAGCGATTAAACATACCGTAGGCGCCGGCCTCAAGGATCTGGTAATCGGGCTGCAAAAAAGCCCGTAATGGGGCACTGCTTTCAATATAGGGGTTGAGTGGCAGGTCGGGGTTGTTGGCCGGGTCCGCCGGCCGGATCCGCAGCCAAGCTTCGGCGCTGGCCAGCCAGGGACGTAACTGCGCTGGGGTAATCGGCCAGTCGACACCATATCCCCGCTGGCTGGCGGACATAAGCTCAATATCATGGGGGCGTGGCGAGTGGCTTTGCCAAAGGTTGGTGGTGCCGCCAAGCATGCGCTGGGTGGCCCAGCCAAACTTGTATGACAGGCCCCATCGGCCGGGCTCAACATTATGCATGGCCTGTAGTGCTTCACTCTGTTGGCGTAGCCCGCCTTCCAGAACTACTACCTGCTTGCCTGCCTGAGCTAATTTATCCGCCAGTGCGATGCCTGCTGGCCCCGAGCCAACGATGGCATATTCGGTGATAACTTTGCGACTACACCCGGCGATGCTGACAAACGGTGACACGGCTAAAGCCATGGCGCTGTTGCGTAGGAACTCGCGTCGATTCATCAGAGCAGCTCTTCTGTGGCGGTCACCATGTAGGCGACACTGTCCTGATAATCAAAGCCCTGATAGCGCTGTGACACTTCCATGCTGGTGCGCTTTTGCTCCGGGTTGTTGATCAGTGACTCCAGCATCGGCCGGATTTTCTTCGGCTGGTTTCGGAACAGGGCAGTGCCCAAATTGGAGGCAATAATGCGCCGACAGCAGCCTTCATGTTCCTGATGCAAAGGCAAGCCGAGCATGGGTACTCCAGCCAGCAGAGCTGCCGCCGCGGTACCGTGGTTGCCATTAAATGCCAGCAGTGCAGATTGCTCCATCAGGGCGCGCATATTCTGCCGCTGGCTGACAAAGCGGATATTGCTGCTTTGATGTCGCCTGAGAATGGCCGGGTCTACCCGATCGGGAAACATCAGCAGTGAAAGATCCATATCGTTCACGGTTTGCAGAAACTGATCAATTGCCGGGAAAGGTTTGAGGTAGGCGAAAACCTTTTGCTTGCCGGCTGCGGGCCACTCGGGCTCCTCTCCGTCGCTGGGTACATTGGCACCAAGGTAGCGCAGCCCTGTTCGTGGGCCGAGGTGATCAATCTCCTCGAAGGTAAGCAGAAATTTTTTCTCTACCCGGTTATACAGATCTGCCAGCATGCATAGTGGTGTGCCGCCGTCCTGTTCGATCAGGGCATTGAAGTGTGGCAGCAGGACATCCTCGCGAACGATATTGGGCGCTGCCTCAAATCCGGGAAATAAAACTGGCCGGCGCTCTGGAGGCAGGGAGAAACCAGTGCCGGTATGAATGGCAGGAATGGACAGTGCGCGGGCCATTAGCAGGGCGCCGGGACTATGATCGGCAATTAGCACGTCGGGCTTTAGCAGCGCGGCCAATTGGCGCCAGGCATGGTGTCGGCCTTGCAGGCTGTCCAGATCAAGAAAGCCATTCATTGCCAATAAATCAGCGGCCCCCTCTGCCGGTCGGCCAAGGCTATAGCGCCGGTCTGCGACCATAGGTGCTTGTACGATGGTTGTCGCAACATGGCCAAGTGCAGCCCGTGCGCTACGCAAATCAGTTGCTGCCACTAGCAGTTGGTGACCGTTCTCGACCAGCCTTTCAAGCACTGGCCTCATCGGCATCAGGTGGCCGAGACCCTCACCCATTTCCCAGGTAAACAGTATTCTGGCCATAGACAGCTGCCTTGTTACTTTTTCTTCTTGAGCGGCGCCATGCCACCAGGATTCGCTACTGCGGGTGCTTTCGGTTTGCGTGCTGGCTTTTTGGCCGGTTTGCCCTTGCTCTTCGCCGCATGGCTATCTTTTTTCTTTTTCTTGGCGCCTACAGTTTTACCGGACGCCTTCAGTTTTTTCGGGCCTTGAAAACTGCCCTTAAGCTCCTTGATAACCCGCAGCTCGAACTTTTGCTTTAGATAGCGTTCGATGCTCGCCATCAGATTCCATTCGTTGGTCAGCACAAAAGAAATGGCCAGACCACTAGCGCCGGCGCGACCGGTGCGGCCGATGCGGTGAATATAGTCGTCACCGCTACGGGGCATATCAAAGTTAATCACTAGATCAAGGCCGCCAACATCTATGCCCCGAGCGGCCACATCGGTGGCCACCAGTACATCGATATCGCCATTGCGTAATCGGTCCATGGCCTGCTTGCGATCTTTCTGGTCTTTCTCACCATGCAGCACGTAGCTGCGGATATTCGATGCCACCATCACGCCGCCTAAACGATCGGCCTGGACGCGTGTGTTAGTGAAGATAATAGCCTTGCGATATTCCTCGTGGGCGAGCAGCCATTGCAGCAAGCGCTCTTTGTGGCTGATATCGTCGGCGGTGATGATTTGCTGGCCGATGTGGATATCCAGCGAACGAACATCATCAAGGGTTAGCTGTTCCGGTTCACGAAGAACCTGCTGGGCAACATGATCAAGGCCCGGGCCACCGCTGGTGGCAGAGAACAGCAGGGTTTGCCGTTCGGCATTACACAGGCTGGCCAGCTTGAGCACATCTTCGGCAAAGCCCATGTCGAGCATGCGGTCGGCTTCGTCCAGCACCAGCACTTCAAGATCGCCCAGTTCCAGATGACCGGCGTTGAAATGCTCGATCATGCGTCCCGGCGTGCCAATCAGGATGTCCGGGTTGCGTCGCATGCGTGACGCCTGAATGCGGAAGTCTTCACCGCCGGTGACAAGCTCGGCCTTGATAAAGGTGTAGCGGGCAAATTGGGTAACCTGCTTGAGCGTCTGCTGGGCTAATTCACGGGTAGGTAGCAGGATCAGCGCACGGGTGGCGGTGCGCGGTTTTGGGTCGCCATATAGCTTGTGCAGCATGGGTAGCAGGAAAGCAGCGGTTTTTCCCGAGCCAGTGCGGGCAATGGCGCGCAGGTCGCGATTATTCATAATCACCGGGATGGCGGCTTGCTGGACCGGTGTCGGCTCATTGAAGCCAAGTTCGGTAACGACGCGCAGCAGGCGCTCATGCAGGGCAAAATCGGTAAATATCATGTCGTTATTCCAGTGAGCTGGGCCGGGTATTGGGCGATAGTGCAGTGAGGGGCAGTTTACCCGTATCCGCATGGATTTGGGCTGTTTCTCTGAGCAAGGGCATAATGTCCCGGTTATTACCGTTACTGTGGAGTGGAGATGGCCGGTTCCCTGAAAGATCAGCTGCTCAAAGCGGGCCTGGCAGACGCCAAGAAGGCTCGTCAGGCAGAGCATGCCAAGCGCCAGCAGGCCAAGCAGGTCGCTCGGGGTGAGGCGCAAGACCCGGCGC
Source organism: Alcanivoracaceae bacterium (assembly GCA_029210325.1). GTDB lineage: Bacteria > Pseudomonadota > Gammaproteobacteria > Pseudomonadales > Alcanivoracaceae > PGZG01. Next base: position 818,278 of record JARGPU010000001.1, read on the forward strand.
AAGCAGTCCGTCAGGCTCGTGAAGCTCAGGCGGAGCGCGACCGAGCATTGAATGCGGAGCGTCAGGCGCAGCAGCGTCATAAGGAGATTGCGGCTCAGATTCGCCAGCTGGTTGAGGCCCACCGAGTTGACCGTCGTGGCGCAGAACAGTCATTTCAGTTTGTCGACGGCAAAAAAATCCAGAAGATTTATGTCAGCGCGCTGATAGCAGATCAACTAGCTCGCGGCATGCTGGCAGTGGTGCGTTTAGCCGATGGCTTTGAAGTGGTGCCCACGGCTATTGCGGACAAGATTGCTGAGCGAGATGCAGCCGTTGTAGTGGTACGTCACGAGCGCGATTCTGGCCAACAGGTGGACGACGACCCCTACGCAGACTATCCAATTCCGGATGACCTGATGTGGTAAGGCTCGCCGCTATACTATTTGTGTTTGCGGCAGTCGCACTGGAAGCGTTGCTGATCCTCCAGTCGGAACGCAGTTAAAAAGCCATCCCAGACACAGCCACTGTCCAGCGCTTCAACGCCATCAATGGCAACGTCGCCGGCCAGCGCGGCCCAGTGACCAAACAGGATGCGGGTGCTGCCGTGAATTCTTTGGGGGTGGTCAAACCAGGGGAAGTAACCGGGCGGCGGCGCATCTGCTTCGCCTTTGGTCTGTAGCTCAAGTTCGCCAGCTTGATTGATAAAGCGCATGCGGGTGAAGTGGTTGGTGATGACGCGCAGCCTGTCGGCGCCATGTAGGTCGTCTGACCAGCCGGCCGGCTCATTGCCATACATATTATTAAACAGCTCGTTGCAATGATCACCGTGCAACACGGCTTCCACTTCTCTGGCCCGGCTACGCGCCTGGTCTAGTGTCCATAGAGGCGGAATGCCGGCATGGGTCATTACTGCATCAAACTCTGGGATATCAATCATCAGTGGCTGCTGTCGCAGCCAGCTAAGCAACTCATCGCCATCAGGGGCGTCAAGAATAGCCTGCAGGTCGTGATCCTTTTTCTTTAAAGACGCGGCACCATGAGCAACGGCCAACAGGTGCAGGTCGTGATTGCCCAGAACACAGCGAACATGATCGCGCAGCGCATAAACTTTACGCAATGTGCCAACAGAGTCGGGCCCCCGAGCCACCAGATCGCCAGCCAGCAATAGTCGATCTTCGCCAGCTTTGAAGTTGATTTGTTCGAGCAGCCTTTCAAAGGCGCCAAGGCAACCCTGCAGATCTCCGATGGCGTAGGTGCTCACGCTGGCTCCTCAGTGCAGGCTATGTGGTGGAGCCAAAGTAAAGGCGGGGATATCGGCATTAAAGCAGTGTCCATCTTCAGCTAGCATCTGGTAGCTGCCATGCATGCTGCCGACGCTGGTTTCCAGTACGCAGCCGCTGGTGTATTCAAAGGCCTGGCCTGGCGCCAGATTAGGTTGTTCGCCAATCACTCCCTCTCCATGCACTTCCTGAACTCGCTCATCGCCATCGGTGATAACCCAATGACGGGTAAGTAGTTTGGCGGCCTGCTCGCCCTCGTTGCGGATGGTGACGTGATAAGCAAATACCCAGCGATGTCCGTCTGGGTCGCTTTGCTCAAGCAGATACTCGGGTTGTACAAACACGCGAACGCGGTAGCGTGAATCATCCTGCATCGTGGTTGTCCGGTTGGGCGGCTGAAGACAGCCGGCTGACTTGGTTGGCCAGAGACACAAAGCCAGCCAGACCAATACTGTCTGGACGTAGGCCAGGGTCTACGCCGGCCGCTGCAATCTGCTCGCTGGTGAGAAAAGACTTAAGGCCATTGCTAATCACCTTGCGGCGCTGGGTGAAGGCCTGGGCCACCACCCGGCGCAATACGTCGATGTCATCCGCCGGGTGAGGTAACTGGCGATACGGGGTCAGCCGCACCACTGCCGAGTCAACCTTGGGAGGTGGTGAAAATGCACTGGGCGGTACAAAAAAAAGATAATCATTCTGGCAGTAATATTGAATCATCACAGACAGGCGGCCCCAGTCAGCGGTGCCCGGGGAGGCAACCAGTCGATCGACAACTTCTTTTTGTAGCATAAAGCACATGTCTTCGATGGTATCGACCTGATCAAGCAGGTGGAACATCAGTGGCGTGGAAATATTGTAGGGCAGGTTGCCCACCACCCGGACTCGCTGACCATTTTTTGCCAACGAAGAAAAGTCGAATTTCAGGGCGTCGGCGCTGTGAATGGTAATTCGCTGGTTGGCGATGCGGCGTTCCAGCTGGGTGATCAGGTCACGATCCAGTTCGACTACCTGCAGGTGCTGAATGCGATCCAGCAGCGGCAAAGTGAGGGCGCCTTGGCCAGGGCCAATTTCCACCACAATTTGCTCGTCAGTGGGAGCAATGGCACGAACCATTTTTTCTACCAGAGCGGTATCGGTCAGAAAATGCTGACCGAAACGTTTGCGTGCCTGATGTTGCATATTCACTGTTCCCGAGTGTTTTTTTGCCGCGCCAGTCTGGCAGCGAGCCGGGTGGCGGCAATCAGGCTGCCTGACTCAGCGCGGCCGGTGCCGGCCAGGTCAAAGGCGGTGCCATGGTCCACCGAGGTGCGGATAAATGGCAGCCCCAGGGTGATGTTGACTGCTTCGCCGAAGCCAGCGTGCTTGAGTACCGGCAACCCTTGATCATGGTACATCGCCAGTACCGCATCATGACCTTGCAGATGGCGTGGGGTAAAGGCGGTATCTGCCGGCAGAGGGCCGGTCAGCTGTATGCCCTGACGGCGTAATTGATCCAGTACCGGAATAATGATGCGCTGCTCTTCATCGCCAAGATGACCGTTTTCACCGGCGTGGGGGTTTAGCCCCAGTACCATGATGTTGGGAGCCGCTATGCCGAAATGGCTGCGCAAGTCATGATCCAGAATTTGTATTGTTTCGTTCAGCGCCGTGCTGTTGATGGCGTCTGCCACTTCACGCAGAGGCAGGTGAGTGGTGGCGAGGGCGACGCGTAGTTTGTCCGCCACCAGCATCATTACTACCCGTGTTACTCCAGCGCGAGCGCAAAGGTACTCGGTGTGGCCGGTGAAGTCCGGCTGAGCGCCTTCACGGATTACGTGCTTGGCTAGTGGCGCGGTGACCATGGCAGAAAAAATACCATCCAGACAGCCGTCGGCGGCGCGGTCCAAAGTGGTCAGAATACTGGGCGCCGTGGCCGGGTTGGGTTGGCCAGCATATACAGTGGCACCGCTGTCACAGTGCCATACGGCAAGGCAGTCAGGCAGCGATGGGTCGCCAGGTTGCCAGTCCCGTAGTGACACATTCAGGTGAAGCTGGCGGGCCCGCTCCTCAAGAACAGCCAGATCGCCGAGCACAACCATGGCGGTGTCGGGAAGCCGTTGCTGCAACTGCAAAATCAGGTCCGGTCCAATGCCGGCCGGGTCTCCACAAGTTACTGCAACAGGGGCGTTCATCAGAGGCGAATATCCACGTACGCTTCCTGACGCAGCTCCGCCAGCCACAGCTCCAGCTCCTCCGCAAAGCGACGCTGGTGCAATGCCTGCCGAGCACGCATCCGTCGGTACTCCTCGCTCATGTCTGCGCGGCGCACCTGTTCAACTCGCAGGATGTGCCAGCCGAACTCGGTACGGAACGGGTCACTGATCTGGCCTGCGGGGATCGACTGCATCTGCTGGTCAAACTCGCCTACCATTTCACCTGGGGATACCCATTCAAGGCTGCCGCCGCTGCGAGCGCTACCAGGGTCGTCGGAAAACTCCCGTGCCAGACGGGCCATGTCTTCACCTTGAATAATGCGGTCGTGCAGTTCGTCGCTCAAACGCTGGGCTTCTTCGTTGCTACGCAATGTAGTGGGTCTGACCAGAATATGCCGCACCAGATATTGATCCACCAATTGCTGCTCATCGCCGCGTCGATCGATCATCTTCAAAATGTGAAAGCCGTTGCTGGCGGATAGTGGCCCAGCCAGCTCCCCCGCCTGCAGGTTGATCACCGCATCAGCAAATAGGGAGGGCCACTGGGCAGCTGGTCGCCAGCCGAGATCGCCGCCCTCAAGAGCGGACTGGCCATCAGAAAACTCGGCGGCCTGGGTGGAGAAATCGGCGCCGTCCCGCAGCCGGCCCAGGATGTCATTCGCGCGCTTTTCCGCGCTGCGCTGCTGATCTTCAGAGGCGCCATCCGGAATGGCCACCATGATGTGGCCGAGACGAAACTCGGCTTCAAATAATTGGCGCCCCTGCTCGGAGCTGATGAATCGGTCGAGTTCGCCGTCGGTGATGCGGATGCGTTGGCTAACTCTGCGCTGGCGCAACTGATTGATTGCCATTTCACTGCGCAGCTGTTCTCGGAAGGCTGGCCACTGATAGCCTTCGGAGGTCAGGTGCGCGGCAAACTCTTCCAGACTGAAACCATTCTGCCGGGCGATGCCTGTAAGGGCTTCGTTCAGGCTGGTGTCATCAATACGGATGCCCAGGCGATTGGCTTGATCTGCCTGAATGCGCTCGACAATCATGCGCTCCAGCACCTGAGTGCGAAGAATGTCGTCCGGTGGTGCAGGGCGACCCTCCGCGCTGATGTTACGGCGAATATCTGCGACGCGGGCGCTGAGCTCGCTGGCCATGATGACGCTGTCATCTACCACTGCGGCAATCTTGTCCAGCGTGACAACCTCGGCATTGGCGGATTGGGAAAATGCCAATAGCGACAGGATCAGGGTAAGGCTGGCAAATCGGATCATTGGGTTCTCCTGTAGCCTGGAATGCCGCGTTCCAGCAGCGTGTCGACGGTGCCGCCAAAACCACCCAGGCCGACCATCTGAATCTGTAGCAGTGTGGTGCGCTCCGGATCGAGAGTGGTATCGCCATCCCGGTCGCTCAGTTCGCGCAGGTTGATCAGACGGATGCGCCAGCAGCAGTCGCGATACTCAATGCCGGAAACGTTCTCTAAAGAGCGTCGCTCGCCAAGATCATGCAGCCAGCGACCGATCAGGCTCCAGTTGCGGTGGACAGGAATCATGGCTGCGAGTTCCGTCTGGCGGATATTATCAATGGGCCGGTACTGGTAGCCGGCATGCAGATGTAGACGGCTGCGGTCGCTATAGGCAATGCGCAGACTGTTTTGCTCGCGGCGATCCTTTTCAGAGTTCCACTGGGTTTCGGCAAACATCGACCAACGCTGATCAAGCTGCAGAGTAGCGTCTGCCACTACCGCCGACTGTTGCAAAGTGTTGGCGGGCAGGTCCACATTGCCTGACTCTACCACCCGGTCGCGACGATGGAATTTCTGTGCGGCACGCAGCGTTAGCAGATCATCGCCGCGTTGTGGGTCGACAAAGCGGGAAGTCAGGCCAAGCGTGCCGCTCTGTTCATCGCCGATACGGTCGTAGCCGGTAAAACGGTTCTCCCGAAACAAGGTATCCCATGACGAGGTTAGTCTGCCGCTGTCGAAGTCCGGCAGGTCAAACTGCTCTTCCTGTTCGACATGGTTCAGGAAAATGCGGGGCTCCAGAGTTTGCAGCAGTTGACGCCCGGCAAAGGTGAAGGGCCGCTCAAGGAACAGGCCGCTATCAAGATTGGCGCCCCACAGCGAGCGGGTCGGTGTATCTGATGGCAGGGTGTCGACGCCGCTTAGCGAATAGGCGGTCTCGTAGAAACGTACTCTTGGGCGTAGATAACCCCAGGAGGTTTCCAAAGGCGCTGTCAGTGCCGGTTGCAGATGAATACGCTGGCCACGGATATCGTCTGTCAGCACCGAAGCGTCTCGGTCGAATACGGTGACGTCACTGGCCCAGTCCAGAGCTAGCGGTCCGCCAATGGGTTGCAAGCCGGTTAGACTAAGTTGAGGCAGGCGGCGGTAGGGCAGGTCGTCATCGGCCAGCGTTGGGTCGATGGTTTGCCAGGCTTGCAGGCGTGCAAGAAAGCGCCAGTGCCGCCCGAAATATTCCGCCTGGCCTTCTCGCGGCAGGTGAGTGAGTGAGGCAACTTCCAGACCGGTGTCCAGATCCTTGAAGTAGAAATCATCGGAGACATAATTGACGTCGGTGCTGAACAGCCAGCGATCCAGGCTGCCCTCATGGTTCCAGCTGGCAACTACCCGGTCTTCATCGTTGAATAGTTTGTCTTCTCTAAGTAAGCCGTACACCAGGTCGCCCTGACCGAGGTCGGTCAGGTAGCGGAACTCGGTATCAATGCCATTGCCACGACCATCAATATAGCGCGGTGCCAAGGTGCCATCCGCTTGGGGATGAAGGTTCAGGTAGAGCGGCTGGCTGACATCGAAGCCACCACTATCCGAGGTGCCGAAGGACGGGAAAAGCAGGCCGGTTTTGCGTCGGTCATCGATCGGAAATGTAATCCAGGGGATGTATACCAGTGGTACATTTTCTACCCGCAAAACCACATGGCGTGCCTCGCCCCAGCCTTTCTCGCGGTCCAGATCGATCCTTCTGGCATTCAGCCTCCAGCCGTCGGAGCCCGGCGCGCAGGTAGTGTAGCTACCACGCTCAATAACAATCTGCTCGCCGTCCTGGTCAATCTTTTCTGCGTCTCCCCGGGCGTTCTGCTCGTATAGCGCATAGCGGGCGCTGAGCAGGTTGGCTTGACGGGTTTTCATATTTCCGCTCAGAGACTCGGCGCGAAAGCTCAGGCTGTCGGTGTCCAGCTGGATGTCTCCGTCCAGGGAAAAATCACCGCTGCTCTGATTGTAGCGAGCGAAGTCGGCGCTCAGTGTGCGGCCGGGTTGTTCGATGATTACCCGGCCTTCCAGTACGGCATCGCCATCCATCTCGAACTGGGAGCGTTCTGCGCTGATCAGGGTGTCGCCAGAGGTCGCCGGGTTGGCGAGCGCCGGATTATAATAGGTGCCACTACACCAGGCAGGGATCGGCTGTTGCAGCTCCTGTGGCAGGGATTCCATTTCCTTGCGTTTGACCCAGTTCAGGTCGTCAGCCAGCACCGGGCCTGCCAGCAAACTGGTAATCAGCAGGAATCGGGTGGGGCGCAGTGGCATTCGCAATCCGGAACAGGTAAAAAGCCGGACGGCAGTTTACTGGATAGAGGGTGGCAATGCAGCCGGCGACAGAGACAGGGCAGATCGGTACTAAAACCGGTCAGGATGAGCGCAAATCGGCGCTGGATGAGTGGGTTTCTGCGCAAATTGGCCGGCCGCTCAGTGGTCAGCCGGCGTCCGCAGATGCCTCATTTCGGCGGTATTTTCGTTACAAATTTGTCGATGGTGATGTTGAGCGCAGCCTGATTGGTATGGATGCGCCGCCGCCGCAGGAGGATTGCCGGCCATTTGTACGCATTGCCGGGTTGTTTGCTGATGCCGGGGTGCATGTGCCGCATATTCTTGCCCAGGACCTTCACAGGGGCTTCCTGCTGCTGCCGGACATGGGTACCGAGACCTGGTTGACGGTGCTTAACGACGACAATGCAGAGCAGCGTTTCAGTCGCGCCATTGATGCCCTTATCCGCATTCAGCGTGTCAGTCAGCCCAATGTGCTGCCGGTCTACGATGAAGCCTTGCTGCGTCGTGAACTGGAGCTGTTTCCCGAGTGGTACCTGAAACGCCACCTCGGCATCGACATAGATGCCGGCTTGAGGGCGGAGCTGGATGCTGTCTTTGATCAGCTGGTGGCGCGAGCGCTGAGTCAGGGTCAAGTCTATGTCCACCGGGACTATATGCCACGCAATCTGATGGATAGTGACCCCGATCCCGGCATTATCGATTTTCAGGACGCCGTGTACGGGCCGGTGAGTTACGACGTCACCTCGTTGTTCAAGGATGCTTTTATCAGTTGGCCGGAGCAGCGGGTGTTGGGCTGGCTTCAGCTTTATTGGCAGCGAGCGCGGTCAGCTGAGTTACCGGTGCCGGCGTCGTTTGAGCAATTCCTGCAGGACTGCGACCTCATGGGCGCTCAGCGGCATCTCAAGGTTATCGGTATCTTTGCCCGCATCTGCCACCGTGACGGCAAGCCAAAGTACCTGCAGGATGTGCCTCGCTTCGCGGCCTATCTACGTACCGTGATTCGCCGGCGAGAGCAGTTGGCACCGCTGGGCGCTCTGATGGATCGTGTCGGCCTGTGAAAGCCATGATCCTCGCCGCTGGTCTCGGCACCCGGATGCGGCCGCTGACCGACCATACTCCCAAGCCATTGCTGGCTGCGGGCGGCAACAGTCTGATTGAGTGGCACATTGAGCGTTTGCAGCAAGCCGGCTTTCGCGAGCTGGTGATCAATACCGCCTGGCTCGGTGACAAGCTTGAAACCGCGCTGGGTGATGGTAGTCGCTATGGTGTATCGATCGAGTGGTCCCGTGAGGGCACGCCGCTGGAGACCGCTGGCGGTATTCGTCGGGCACTGCCACTGCTGGGTGATGCGCCGTTTGCCGTTATTAATGGTGATATCTGGACAGACTTTGACTTTACCCGGCTGCATGAGCCGGCCGGTCTTGCTCACTTGGTGCTGGTGACTAACCCGGAGCATCACCCGAACGGTGACTTTGGTTTGGATTCTGACGGTCTGGTCCGTGACAATGGCAATCCGAGGCTGACTTTTTCCGGGATTGGCGTGTATCGCCCGGCTTTGTTTCATGAGCTTGCCGATGGCGAGGCGAAACTGGCACCGCTGTTGCGCGCGGCAATGTGCCATGATGCGGTCAGTGGCGAGCACTTCACCGGAGTCTGGTGGGATATCGGCACTCCCCAGCGGCTTGAACAACTGGATGCGTATTTGCGCGCGAACTGATTTTTCGGGGGTTTTTATGGCCAAGCAGGACTACTGGATTGCTCCGTCGATTTTATCTGCTGACTTCGCCCGGCTCGGTGCAGAAGTCGATGCGGTGCTTAACGCCGGCGCCAATGTGGTGCACTTCGATGTGATGGACAATCACTATGTGCCCAACCTGACTATTGGCCCGATGGTGTGCAAGGCGCTGCGTAGCTATGGTGTGACCGCGCCGATTGATGTGCATTTGATGGTTAGTCCGGTGGACTCCCTGATCAATTCGTTTGCCGACGCTGGCGCCAGCATCATCACGTTTCACCCGGAAGCCAGTGATCATGTTGACCGCTCGCTGCAACTGATCCGCTCGCGGGGCTGCAAGGCGGGTCTGGTGTTGAACCCGGCAACCTCGCCAGATTGCCTTGAGTATGTGATGGACAAGCTCGACATGATTCTGCTGATGAGCGTCAATCCCGGCTTTGGCGGTCAGTCGTTTATTCCCGGCACGTTGAACAAAGTCGAGAAGGTTCGTCGTTTGATTGATGACAGTGGTTTAGCCATACGCCTCGAAGTAGATGGCGGGATTAGTGAGAACAATATTGCTGAGATTGCTGCCGCCGGTGCGGATACTTTTGTTGCCGGTTCAGCGATCTATGGGCGTCCGGATTATGACGTGGTGATTGATGCCATGAGAGCGGCATTAGCATCGGTTAGTTAGCCCCTGGGGAGTAGAGAATGATTCGTAAAAACCCGAGCGGCGATTTGCCCGTGGTGGCGGAGTCTGCGTTCGTGGATCCGACGGCGATCATCTGTGGCAAGGTGATCATTGGTGAAAATGTATTCATCGGCCCTTATGCGGTGATTCGTGCCGATGAGGTTAATGCCGAAGGCGGTATGGAGCCGATCGTTATAGGGGATAATTCCAATATTCAGGATGGCGTGGTTATTCATTCCAAGTCAGGTGCCCGAGTCGAGATCGGTGAGAATACCTCAATTGCCCATCGCTCCATTGTCCATGGCCCGTGCAAGGTCGGTAGCAGTGTGTTTATCGGTTTCAATTCTGTGCTGTTTAACTGTGAAGTCGGAGCGGGTTCTGTGGTGCGGCACAACTCTGTAGTGGAGGGAGTGGTAATTCCGGAGAATTTCCATATTCCATCTACTAGCAATATCCGCAAGCCAGCGGACCTTGCCACCATCAAACCGGTACGCGCGGATGCATCCAGTTTTTCTGAAGACGTGGCGCAAACGAATTTGCGTCTGGTGCAGGGCTACAAAAGGATTCAGAACGAGCTTTGATGGAGCATGAAGTCAGTTAGTGGCAATCGCTACTTGATGTAGTTTCAGCGCTTGGCCGTCGGCGTCGAGCACCTGCAGTGGTTGCACCGGTCGGGCGCTGGCCCGGTCGACCAGCAGCAGCGGTGGCTCGTTCTCGAATACCCATTTATCGGCCCACTGCCGCAGGGCAGTGAGCACTACGAAAAGATCCCGCCCCTTGTCGGTCAGGCGGTACTCGAAGCGGGTGCCATGTTCGCCGGCGTCGACTTTGCGCAGAATGTCCCGCTCGACCAGCTTGTTGAGTCGGTCGCTAAGGATGTTGCGGGCAATGCCGAGATTCTGCTGGAAGTCAGAGAAGCGGCGGGTGCCGTACATGGCCTCGCGGATGATCATCAGCGACCACCAGTCGCCGACCTCGGCGAGGCCGCGGGCGAGGGAGCAGGGGTCCGTGGTAGGGTCTGGTCGGTGCATATGAGCCAGCTTCGGTAATATGGTTGCAAAAAGCAACCTTAATCAATAAGGTTGCAAATCACAACTTAATTCCGGGCGTCTATCGCCCCTGATGTCGAGGTTTTTCGTGACTGATACCAGCCCGCTGTTTCGTCCGTTCGAGTGCAAGTCCCTGCATCTGGCCAACCGCGTTGCCATGGCGCCGATGACGCGCATGCGTTCGCCAAATTACATTCCCAACGACGAGGTGGTGGCCTATTACCGTCGCCGTGCGGAGGCCGGGGTTGGTCTGCTGATCACCGAGGGCACTACGGTTAACCATACGGCAGCCAACGGCTATGAGCAGGTGCCAGCGTTCCATGGCGCGGCCCTGGATGGTTGGAAGAAAGTGGTTGAGGCGGTGCACGCCGCTGGAGGCAAGATTATTCCCCAGCTCTGGCATGTCGGCTCCGTGCGTCGTCCCGGCATTGGCCCGGATAAGGATGTGCCGGGCTACAGCCCTTGCGGTATGGCCAAGCCGGGCAAGGTGGTTGGCCATGCCATGAGCAAGCAGGATATTGATGATGTGGTGCGGGCCTTTGCCGATGCCGCCCGTGACGCCAAGGCGCTGGGTTTTGATGGTGTGGAGATCCATGGTGCCCATGGCTATCTGATCGACCAGTTCTTTTGGGAGGCCACCAATCAGCGTGATGATGAATACGGCGGTTCGCTGGAAAATCGCGGTCGTTTTGCCGTAGAGATCGTCCGTGCGGTGCGCCAGGCAGTGGGTGAAGATTTCGCTATCGTGCTGCGCTATTCCCAATGGAAGCAGCAGGACTACAGTGCCCGCCTGGTGCACAGCCCGGAGGAGCTTGGTCGTTTTCTGGCGCCGCTGGTGGAAGCCGGCGTGGATATCTTCCATTGCTCCACGCGGCGCTTCTGGGAGGCTGAGTTTGAGGGTTCGGAGCTGAATCTGGCCGGCTGGACGAAAAAGCTGACCGGAAAACCGACCATGTCCGTGGGTAGCGTTGGTCTGGATGACGACTTTATCGGCGAGTCCGGCATGGCCATGGGTGGTGAAGCCGCGCCGGTGGGGATAGATGAACTGCTGCGCCGCATGGCGGCGGATGAATTTGATCTGGTCGCGGTTGGTCGCGCCCTGCTGCAAGATCCGCAGTGGCTGGAGAAGATTCGTGATGGTCGCAATGATGAGCTGACACCGTTCAGCAAGATGTCGCTGGCTAACTATTATTAAACTTGCCGGATATCGGCTGGGAAGGCGGAATGACCATGACAGGAACTCTGACCAATTTACTCGTTTCTGCGGCCTTGCTGCTGGGCATGTATCTGGCTATGAGGTTGTTGCGCCGGCTATTCCGCAAGTTTGCCCGGCGCCACGACTATGGCCCGGGGCGTGTATTTCAGGTGCAGGCGCTCAGTAACGCCCTGATTGTGCTGGTAACATTGATTTTGCTTAGCTTGGTGTGGGGCTTCTCCGGACAAGGGTTTGTAGTGTTCGCCTCTTCGTTGTTCGCGATTGTCGGCATAGCCCTGTTTGCTAGCTGGTCGATTCTGAGCAATCTGACAGCGGGGCTGATACTGTTTTTTGGGGCCCCCTTCCGAATTGCTGACCGTGTCCGCGTGCTGGATGGAGATAACACGGTGACAGGACGGGTGGTGCAGATGGGCTTGATCTACCTTGGTCTGGAGGACGATGACGGGCACTTCTATACCCTGCCTAATAACGTCCTGCTGCAAAAGACAGTGATTCGCCTGAAGAGCGGTAAGGAAGTCCCCGTCGACAAGAAACACTGCCGTTAACAGGGCTTTTGCCGGAGCTGTCTCTCTGGTAGCCGCCTTGTGCCAATGCCGCTACAATTCTGACTGTTACTTTCTGAGAGATGAATCAGGATACGTCGGTGGCCCACTTTCCGGTTTCAACAACCTGCCTGACCGTCATCCCCGTCCGTTGGCGATGGTGACCTGAGCCCTGCCGGGTTTCCCGGCAAGACCGTCTGTGCATGCCCTTCAAAGCGGAATACCGGAATACTTATGCCATCGAATACTACTTATCCACTTAGTGCGGAACAGCTCCACACTTACCTTGAAGCAGGTTTCAACCGCGTGCCCGTGGTGCGTGAAGTGCTGGCGGATCTTGATACCCCGCTGTCCGCTTACCGCAAACTTGCCGCGGGGCCCTATACCTACCTGTTTGAATCCGTTCAGGGAGGTGAGCGCTGGGGCCGCTACTCGATGATTGGCCTGCCGGCGACGGAAGTGATTCGGGTCTACGGCGAGCGCATCGAGATCAGCAATGGTCTGTCCACGCAAACCGTGCAGGGCGATCCGATTGCCTTTATCGAGAACTACCGCCAGCAATTCCGTGCCCCCGAAGTAGAAGGGTTGCCGCGCTTTAACGGCGGACTGGTAGGATATTTTGGCTACGACAGCGTGCGCTACTTCGAGCCACGACTGGGCCCGGCAAAAGGGCGCGACACCATCGGCGCGCCAGATATTCTGCTGATGCGTTCCGAGGAAATTGTCGTGTTCGATAACCTGCGCGGCAGTCTGTTCCTGTTGGTGCTGGTCGATCCCAATGAGCCCGGTGTACTGGCTCAAGCCAGCGAGCGGCTTGACGTTCTGGAGCGAAAACTGCGAGCGCCATTGGCAGAGCCTGAGCCACACCGTGCGGAGCAATTGTCAGAGCAAGAGTTTGTTTCCGAATATCCGGAGGAAGACTTCAAGGCCGGGGTAGAGCGCATTCGTGAATATACGCTGGCAGGGGACATCATGCAGGTGGTGCCGTCCCAGCGTATGTCGGTGCCGTTTGATGCCTCGCCGCTGGATCTATATCGGGCGCTGCGTTACCTGAATCCGTCGCCATATATGTTCTATCTGGATCTGGATGATTTTCATATCGCTGGGTCGTCGCCAGAAATTCTCACCCGGGTGGAGCATGGCATGGTGACGGTACGGCCGATTGCCGGCACTCGCCGGCGTGGCCGTACTGCTGAGGAAGATCTGGCGTTGGAACAGGAGCTACTGGCCGATCCTAAGGAGATCGCCGAGCACCTTATGCTGATCGACCTGGGCCGGAATGACGTCGGCCGCATTGCAGAACCGGGTACTGTCCGGGTTACCGAGAACATGCGGGTGGAGCGTTACTCCCATGTTATGCATATCGTTTCCAATGTCGAAGGCAGACTGAAAAAAGGCTTCGGCCCGCTGGAAGTGCTGAAGGCGACGTTCCCGGCCGGCACTTTGAGTGGGGCACCGAAAATTCGTGCCATGGAAATCATTGATGAACTGGAGCCCGTTAAGCGCGGCGTTTACGGCGGCGCTGTCGGCTACATTGGCTTCAATGGTGAAATGGATACTGCTATTGCCATTCGTACCGCAGTGATTCGTGATGGTCGCCTGTATGTGCAGGCAGGAGCTGGTGTGGTTGCCGATTCTGTGCCGGCACTGGAGTGGAAGGAAACCATGAACAAGGCGCGGGCCATTTTTACCGCCGTCAATATGGTGCTGTCCGGTCTGGAGGTGCGCTCATGATTCGCGTGCTGATGATCGATAACTATGACAGCTTTACCTACAACATCGTCCAGTATCTGCAGGAGCTTGGCGCCGAAGTGGTGGTCAAGCGCAACGATGAGTTATCGCTGGATGATATTGTTGCGATAGGAGCGGATCGGCTGGTGATTTCACCGGGGCCGTGCACGCCCAACGAGGCGGGTATTTCCATGGCGGCGATTGAGCAATTCGCGGGCGAGCTGCCGATTCTTGGTGTCTGCCTTGGTCATCAGAGTATGGGGCAGGTTTTTGGCGGCAAGGTGATACGAGCCCGTCAGGTGATGCATGGCAAGACTTCGCCGATCTATCACAATGGCGAGGGCGTGTTTCATGGCCTGCCATCACCCTTCACAGCAACTCGCTATCATTCGCTAGTAGTGGAAAAAGACAGTCTTCCAGACTGTTTTGAGATCACCGCCTGGACGCAACATGATGATGGCAGCGTCGACGAGATCATGGGGCTGCGCCATAGGACGATGGATGTGGAAGGGGTGCAGTTCCATCCCGAGTCGATCCTCACCGAGCATGGCCATGCCATGTTGAAGAACTTTCTCGACGGAGCACGTTGATGGATATTCGCGAAGCACTGGGGCGGGTGGTTGAGAATCTTGATTTAACTCTGGAAGAAATGCGCGAGGTGATGCGCCAGATCATGACCGGCGCCGCCACTGACGCACAGATCGGCGCCTTCCTGATGGGCATGCGCATGAAAAGCGAGTCCATCGACGAGATCACCGGTGCTGTTCAGGTAATGCGTGAGCTGATGACCCCGGTAGAAGTTGGTGAGCTACCTTATTTGGTGGATATCGTCGGCACCGGTGGTGATGGTGCCAACCTGTTCAATATTTCCAGTGCATCTGCTTTTGTTGCCGCGGCAGCGGGCTGCCATGTGGCCAAGCATGGCGGCCGCTCTGTCAGCTCTAAAAGTGGAGCGGCTGACGTATTAGAGGCGGCCGGAGTGCGTCTCGACCTGAATCCAGCGCAAACTGCTCGTTGCGTGCGAGAGGTTGGCGTTGGTTTTATGTTTGCACCTAATCATCACAGCGCGATGAAGTACGCTGTGGGCCCGAGACGTGAGCTAGGGTTGCGCACCATTTTCAATATTCTTGGCCCGATGACTAATCCGGCGGGTGTGAAGCGGCAGGTGGTTGGGGTGTTTTCTTCGCGCCTGTGCCGGCCCATTGCCGAGGTGCTTGGCCGTCTTGGTGGCGAGCACATCATGGTGGTGCACGGCATGGATGGGCTGGATGAGTTTAGTATTGCAGCCAGCACCCATGTGGCCGAGTGGCGTAATGGTGAGCTTAAGGAGTACGACGTCACCCCGGAAGATGTGGGCCTGACGTCGGCCTCGCTGGTTGGCCTGAGTGTTGCTGATGCGGCGGAGTCCTTGGCGCTGATTCGCGATGCTTTCGGCAAGCGTAGCAATGACGCAGCAAAGAAGGCTGCCGATGTGATTTCCATGAATGCAGGTGCTGCTATCTATGTGGCGGGTGTGGCTAATTCGCTGAAAGATGGCGTGCGTATGGCGGAAGACCTGGTGCATAACGGCGAGGCCCGTGAGCGCATGAACCAGTTGCGCGATTTCACCGCGCTGCTGAAGCAGCAGGAAGACACTCAGTGAAGATGACCGGTACCGTGCTGGATCGCATTCTGCTCCGTAAGCAGGAAGAAGTGGCGCAGCGGCTGAAAGTAAAGTCGCTTGAGCAAATACAGCAGCAGGCTCGCGAGCAGTCCCCGGCGCGCGGCTTTATCCGTGCCCTGCAGAGCAAGCTGGATCAGGGCTTGCCGGCGGTGATTGCCGAGGTAAAAAAGGCGTCGCCATCGAAGGGCGTGATTCGGGAACACTTTGTCCCTGCGGAGATTGCTGCCAGTTATGAAAAAGGCGGTGCCGCCTGTCTGTCGGTGCTGACGGATCGAGATTTTTTCCAGGGCCATGAAGATTATCTGCAACAGGCCAGAGCGGCCTGTTCGCTGCCAGTACTGCGCAAGGATTTTACCATTGACCCGTATCAGGTTTGGGAGGCCCGTGCCATTGGCGCCGACTGTATCCTGCTGATCGTCGCCGCATTGGAAGACGACACCATGGCCGAGCTGTATGCCGCTGCCAATGAAGCCGGCCTGGATACGCTGGTGGAAGTGCATACCGGCGAGGAGCTGGATCGCGCCCTGAAACTTGGCGCGCCGATGATTGGTATCAATAACCGCGATCTGCATACCTTCGAGTTGTCACTGGAGAATACCTTCAAGCTGCTCGACCGTGTGCCTGAGGACCGATTGTTGGTGACAGAAAGTGGCATTCTTGATCCGACGGATGTGGCTGCCATGCGCCAGCGCCAGGTTAATTCGTTTCTGGTAGGCGAGGCGTTTATGCGCGCTGTCGATCCGGGCGCCGAGCTGAAAAGATTTTTTTCCCTGTAACGGTGCTGCGGTTAAGCAGCTCTGAGGCCAGTCGGATTCTTCATGGTGACAGCTAGCTCCCCGGTTTTAGTATTCGACTCCGGCGTCGGCGGTCTTAGTGTCGCCGCGGAAATTCGTCGCCGCCTGCCGGGTCTGCCGCTGCATTACCTGATGGACAGTGCCGGCTTTCCCTATGGCAACAAGGATGACGTTACCCTTGTCGAACGGGTAGTGAAGGTATGTGCCGAGGCAGTCGCTGAGCAGCAGCCCCGCCTGCTGGTGGTGGCTTGCAATACGGCCAGCACGCTGGCATTGCCAGCGCTGCGTGGGGCGCTGGATATTCCGGTGGTGGGCGTGGTGCCGGCGCTGAAAGTGGCTGCTGCGGCCAGCACCAGCGGTCAGATCGGTTTGCTGGCTACGCCGGCCACGGTCAATCGAACCTATACCGATAACCTGATCCTCGACTTCGCTGGCGGTTGCGACGTGCGCCGATTCGGCAGTGTCGAATTGGTCCAATGGGCAGAGGACTGGATTGCCTTCGGGCGTGAACCGTCAGGGTTGTTTGAGCATCTGGACAGCTGGCTCAGTCAGCCGCAGCCGCTTAGCCATGTGGTGTTGGGTTGCACTCATTTCCCCCTGCTAAGGCCGATGCTTGAACGATTCTGGCCAACTATCTGCTGGGTGGATTCCGGTGAGGCAATTGCTCGTCGGGTGGAGCAGCTCGTTGGCGGACAGGAGCCAGGTCTGCAACCGGGCGTAGTGACACTTTCCTGGACGGGAGAGCGAGCTCCGACCGAAGCAGTGCGGCGGTATGTTGCCGGGTTTTGAGCTGCTGCGAGCTTGGGCTGAAATGTTCTGCCCAGGCCAATCGGGCTCGGGCAGAACCAGATACTGCGATTACTTCATGCCTTCCAGTTTTTTCAGGTAGCCCTGAGTCTCAATAGCTTCCAGGGTGATCGTCACAACCAGTTCGTCACTGACGGCGGGGGCATAGTTGCCCATGCCGAAGTCGGAACGCTTGATCGTGGTTTCCGCACTCAATCCAAGCGCGCGGGCGTTGTCCCACATGGGGTGCTCGCCAATCTTGTTCACCTCCGTATCCAGTACCACTTCCTTGCTGATGCCATTTACCGTCAGGGTGCCGACCAAGTCGAACTCCTTGGCATCTCGATCCACATTGGTAATAGCGGTGCTCTTGAAGCTGATGGAGGGATGCTCCTTAACCTTGAAGTATTCCGGCAGGGTCAGCAGATGCTCGTTAAGCAATGGCACCCCGGTTTCGATGCTGTCTACCTGAATGCTTACTGATACGGAGGACTTTTCCGGGGTGGTTTCATTGGCCAGAATCTCGCCTTCGACCACCTTGAATATCGCGCCCGGCGAAGAGAAGCCGAAGTGATCCCAGCTAAACAGAACCTGAGTGTGCATCGGGTCGAGAGTAAAAGAGGTGACCTTGTCAGCGGCATGGACGCCGCTGGCCATCACACCGGCTGCGGAAAGCAGGGTGGCGAACATAAACTTGCGCATCGGAAAACTCCTGTGTGGTCATAGGGTTTCCATTGTGGGGGCGGGGCTAAGGAAGAAACAGAAGCGGATTGTGCGGGGTATCATCGAAAAATTAGATGATAGCCCGGCGGCCTTCAGCTAACCGGGCGTTCTTCCCGCGGACCGAGGTCAAAGATCAGCGAGTGCCGTACACCACCATGGTCTTACCTTTCACCGATACCAGCCCCTGATCTTCCAGGTTCTTCAGTACCCGGCCGACCATCTCACGGGAACAACCGACGATGCGGCCGATTTCCTGGCGGGTCACCTTGATCTGCATACCATCCGGGTGGGTCATGGCGTCGGGCTGCTTGCACAGCTCCAGCAGGGTGCCGGCAACCCGGCCGGTGACGTCGAGGAAGGCGAGATCGCCGACCTTGCGGGTGGTGGCACGCAGGCGCCCGGCGATCTGGGCGGATACGGCAAACAGAATCTCTGCGTCTTCCCGGGCCAGCTGGCGGAACTTGGCATAGCTGACTTCAGCAACTTCACACTCGGTTTTGGCTTTGACCCAGGCAGATCGTGCCGCCTCTTCAAATAGACCCATTTCCCCAAAGAAATCACCTTCATTGAGGTAGGCCATGATCATTTCGCGGCCGTCGTCGTCCTCGATCATCACGGTGACCGAGCCCTTGAGGATGTAATAGAGCGCGTCAGATTCATCGCCCGCGTAGATAATAGTGCTCTTCGCCGGGTACTTGCGGCGATGGCAGTGGGCCAGGAAGTGGTCCAGATTGGGGATGATCTTGTTGAAGATCTCTGTCATGGGGATCCGATAAGGCTTCACAGTGGTGACAATGGGCCGAGTTTGCCCGTTTTCACCCCCTCTGCCAAGGGAGCACATCACACCTTTTTCTTAGGGCGGGGCGATTGCTCCTGGATGTGGGTAGATACTGGGTGACGCGGCAGGGTTGTGTTAATCTGCGCGCCCTTCGGCATGTCGAGGTGGCTGATGAAAGCTGTAGTCCGTTGGCAGGGTGATGTGTGTTTCGAGGCTGAGTCCGAAACCGGTCACAAAGTACTGATGGATGGGCCGTCGGATCATGGTGGTCAGAATCGTGGCGCAAGACCCATGGAGATGATCCTGATGGGGGTAGGTGGTTGCGCCTCTTTTGATGTGGTGCATATCCTGAAGAAGGCCCGCCAGGAGGTTACCGATTGCCGCTGCGAAATGAGTGCGGAGCGTGCTCAGGATCAGGTGCCGGCGGTATTTACACGCGTCCATATGCATTTTGTGGTGCGCGGCCGCAGCCTGAAGGAAACGCAGGTGAAGCGCGCGGTGGAGTTGTCCGCCGACAAATACTGTTCTGGTTCAATCATGCTGTCCCGTGCTGGTGTCACTATCGAGCATAGTTTCAGTGTGGAGCAGGAAGATGCTTGAGCGACCAAAGCATGCCGGGTTGCGCCATGTGGCGCTGTTCTGTCGTGACTTCGAAGCAAGCGAACGATTTTATGTCGACCTGATGGCTATGCAGGTCGAGTGGCGACCTGATCCGGATAACGTCTATCTGTGCTCAGGGGCCGACAATCTGGCCCTGCATCGCTGGCAGGAGGGAGATTTCTCCGCCGCCCAGCGACTGGATCATATTGGTTTTATTGTGGATCAGCCGGCAGATGTGGATCAGTGGTTCACCTTTCTGCAAGATGCCGGCGTCAAGATGAAATCGGAGCCGCGTACGCATCGGGACGGTGCGCGCAGCTTCTATTGTCTGGATCCGGAGGGTGTGGTGGTGCAAATCATCTATCATCCTCCGATCTCCGGTGGTCGCTTTGTCCGTGAACCGGCGGGTGGCTGATATCCATGGGGTGCCGTTGGTGGCTCCCCGCTCTGGCGAGTAGAGAAGGAAAACAGTGAAAGATCTCAACCCCAAGATCCGGCTTCACGGCTTTAACAATCTGACCAAGTCGCTGAGCTTCAATATCTTTGATATCAGCTATGCGAAGACAGAGCAGCACCGCAAGGAGTACATCGAGTATATCGATGAGCTATATAACGCCGAGCGGTTGACTGAAATTCTGACCAACGTCACCAAAATTATTGGTGCCAATATTCTTAACGTGGCACGGCAGGACTACGATCCCCAGGGCGCGTCTGTGACTATGCTGATTGCAGAGCACGAAACGCCGCCTACTGATCCGGACTTCGATGAAGAAGCGCCAGGCCCCTTGCCGGATACCATTGTTGCTCACCTCGACAAGAGCCACGTGACCGTGCATACCTACCCGGAGTCCCACCCGGATAATGGTATTTCCACATTCCGTGTTGATGTTGATGTGTCCACATGTGGTGTTATTTCACCGCTGCGTGCCCTGAACTATCTGATTCACAGCTTTGACTCGGATATCGTTACCATTGACTACCGCGTGCGTGGCATGACCCGTGATGTGGATGGTACCAAGCACTACATTGATCATGACATCAACTCGATACAGAACTTCCTCACCGAGGAAACCCGTAACGCGTATCAGATGATCGACGTTAACGTGTATCAGGAAAACATCTTCCACTCGAAGCTGTTGCTGAAGGACTTTGATATCGATAATTATCTGTTCGGCGCCGGCCGTGAAGAGTTCTCCGATGCGGAACTGGCGGATATCGAGCACCGCTTGAAGAAAGAGATGCTGGAGATTTTCTACTCCCGCAACCTCGACTGATTTGCTTCAGACTCGGTATGTGCTCCAGGTCATCACCTTGCTCATTAAGGACATCATGTTGCGGATCGGCGGTGGCAGGGCTGCGCCGCCGGCACCCTCTGCGGTGACTGCATGCTTGAGCTCGTCTACGCGCATCTGCTCCAAAATGGCTCGACTACGCTGGTCGTCTGCGGGTAGTTGTTGCAGATGATCCTCCAGATGGCGCACCACCTGATGTTCGGTTTCGGCAACAAAACCAAGGCTCCAGCGGTCCCCGGCCAGTCCTGCCAGTGCGCCAATGCCGAATGACATGGCGTAAAACAGGGGGTTCAGTTTGCTGGGTGCGCTATTGAGTTCGCTCAGGCGGTCCTCGCACCAGGCCAGATGGTCTTCTTCCTCACGGGCCGCCTGCTCCATGGCGTGGCGAACGTGGGGTAGGCTGGCGGTGCTGGCTTGCCCCTGATATAGGGCCTGAGCACACACTTCGCCGGTATGGTTGATACGCATCAGGCCGGCAATGTGGTGCCTGTCCGGGTCTTTCAGAGCGGCCGCAGGGGCGTCATCCCGTGGCTGGCGTTCTGCCTTGGTGGTGCCCGGTGTAAGGGTGCGCAGGGCGTTGTCGGCGCTGCTTAGCAACTTGTCGACTGGGCTGAGCTGCCGGCTTCGTGGCCTGTTCATGATGCTGTCCGGTGTCTGTGCGTCGCGTGCTAGGATACCGCCAAAACGGGGGGAATTGGCGTGAAAGAAGTGAAAGATCTGCGGTTGCTGATTGATTCCCGCTATCCCGTCATTGTTATCGAAGTCTGGGAAGCGCTGGCTGAAACCATGGCGATAGCCGGAGATGCTCAGTGACGTCACCTCGTGCGCCGTTAAATCCAGATATCGCCGGGACGGATCGTAGTCTGTCTGTAGCCTATCTGACCTCAATCCTGCCTGCGCTGGCAACACACTATGAGCTTGATGTGAGCGAGCTGTTGGCCGAGGCAGGACTGCCTGCGGACTTGCTTGGTCGCGTCGATGGCATGTTGCCGTTGGTGGACGTGATGCGGCTGTTTCTGGTGTTGCTCAACCGCTGCGGTGACTCGTGTATGGGGTTTGAGGTTGGCCGACTGGTCCGGGCGCGCTCTTATCAGGTGCTTGGCTATGTGATTCTTGCCAGTGCGGATATCGGCGAAGCAATTGATAAGCTGATCCGTTTCGAAAAGCTTAGTGGCAATCTGGGGCGCGCCGAAGCTCAGATGGAAGATGATTTGCTGCGGTTGGTTTGGCACTGTCCGCTTGCGGGTGAGCCTGGGCGCTATCTGGTTGAAGCAGCAATCACTGGCTGGGTAACGTTTGCCCGGCAACTGATAAATGTGCCTGCGGCACCATTGCGAGTCTGCTTTCGCCATCAAAAGCCGGCGGAAACTGTCCGCTATGAAGAGTACTTCGATTGCCCGGTAGAGTTCGATGCTTCGTTTGACGGTTTAGAGGTGTCGCGAGCTTTGCTGTCCTTACCTTTACGCGATGCAGATCCGGGCTTGAGTGGGTTAATGGAGCGCGAGGCCAGCCAGTTGATGGCTGACTATGACAGCGGCACCAATCTGATCGCCGCAGTGCGCCGCGAAATTTACCGCTTGTTGGCAGAAGGGGAGCCAACCCTTGAGCAGGTTGCATCACGCCTGCAGATGGCAGAGCGCACGCTACAGGGCAGGTTGCGCAAGCAGGGTCAGGGCTTCCAGGAAGTATTGGATGGTTTGCGCAGAACGCTGGCGGAGCTTTACCTGCAGGACCACAAGTTGTCGCTAACCGATATCGGCTTGTTGCTTGGCTTTGCCGAGCAAAGCTCTTTTACTCGGGCATTTCGTCGCTGGTTTTCCCTGTCCCCGGTGCAGTATCGCCAGCGTCTGAGTTAGCTGTTTTCGCCTTGCGGGTGAACCTGATAATGATCTCCGCCAAGTTGCCAAGCTCGACAGGTTTGCCCACATGGGCATTCATTCCTGCACTCAGGGCTCGCTGGCGATGTTCGCTCAGCACATGGGCGGTCAAGGCAATGATTGGCACTGAGGGCTTACCGCTTTTCCGTTCCAGTTCACGGATGCGCTGGGTGGCCTCGAAGCCATCCATCTCCGGCATTTCGCAGTCCATCAGAATCAGGTCGTAGGGCTTTTCACCGAACGCTATCAATGCCTCGACACCATTACTGACAACATTGGCTTCAAGTCCCAGTTTGCCGAGCATGCCACGGATTACTTTCTGGCTAAGCATATGATCTTCAGCCACCAGAATTCTTAATGAAGGGTCCGGCATGGATGGCTCTTCGTGAGTGCTGTCCGGGCCAGACAGTATGCCCAGGGCCTCGCTGAGCGCATGGCGCAGGACTCGACCAGAAACCGGCTTGGTCAGGACTTTATGAATGCCGACATTACGAGCCAGGTTGGTGGTTGGTGCATCCTGTACGCCGGTGAGCATCACCAGCACCAGAGGATGAACGATAAGTAGGTCTTCGTGAATTCGGGTGGCCAGTTGCATGCCGTTCATGCCCGGCATCAGATGATCAAGAAGGACAATATCATAGGGGTCTTTCAGGTTGGCCTGCATGCGAATACTGGCCAACGCCTCACGCGGATCGTGACATACGGTAACGCGCATTCCCCAGCTTAACGCCTGATGGCGAATGACTCGGGTAACGGTACTGGAGTCGTCAACAACCAGCATGTGCCGTCCCGCCAATCTGGAGGTGTTGTCTTCCGACTCCTCCGGCTGCTCGGAGTAGACCTCAGGCAGTGGTACGGCGACCCAGCATAATTGGCCGTTGCGTCCTTCGCGCAGACCACAGCGGCCACCGATGGCCTCGCTGAGCTGGTGAGCAATATTGAGGCCAAGGTCCGTGGCGTCGTGCTGACCGAGACTATCCCGGTCCTGAAGCGCATTGAGACTACCATCGATGTGTTTAAGCGCCGAGCCTTCGAACTCGAAGCGTAGGTGATCTGCCCGCCCTGATGGGTCACGAGAGACATCAACAACCAGTTCGCCGGCGCCAGCGTGGCGCACACAGGCGGCTAGAATGTTGGTCAGAATCTGCCGGAGCCTGCCTGGGTCACCTTCCACCGTGGATGGCACGTTGGAATGGATGTGGGCGATCAGTTCGATTTGTTTTTCTTCAGCACGCTCACGAAATAGCTCCAGAGCTGCCATGACAAGCTCACCCGGATCAAAGCGCTCCAGATTGAGGTCGCTACCGCTTTGTTCGATACGTGAGTACTCAAGAACGTCATTGATGATACGTAGCAAGTTTTCCCCGGAAGAGTGAATCGAGCGAACGCACTCTTTCTGGTTGGGGGTTAGTGGGGTGTCCTCAAGGAGTTCTGCCATGCCCAAAATGCCGCTCATGGGAGTACGGATTTCATGGCTGACGCGCGACAGCGTATCGCTACGGGTGCGCCACATTGAATCATCCAGCATCTGACGCTGCTGCTCGAGCAGCTGTTCGCGCAGGGACTGCTCGCGGTGCATCATCAGGCCGATGGCAAACAACACGGCCTCTACGGACATGGCGCACAGTATTAACAGGGAGAAAGGCATGTTCATGGGAATCACGCCAAACGCGGCGAGCAAGGAAATAGTGACCACCGCGAGCAAGCTGCCTCGGCCAAGCAGATACAGGCTTGCTCGCGGCAAGTTGACATAAAGCGCAGCGATGCCTGTGGCAGCCATCATCAATGCGCCAAGTAGCCAGGCGGAGTAGGCCAGTATTCCGGCATTCATGATTGGTAGTGACAGGCTGAATAGGGCCAGCGCAGGAAACACCATGGCGGTCATGCGCAGAGCCAGATCCATTCTCGGTAGCTTCTGCGCAGGTTTGAGAAACTCTCGCGTAAACAGAGCGGCAAAAGAAAGAGCGACTAACTCTGTGAAGGTTTCTATGCGTGGCTGTAAACCCGGGCTATAGCAGCAGAGTAGACCAAGAAAGCCGGTGCCGGCGGCAATCGCGACCAGTGCACTGGACTGAAAAAGAAAGTAATGCAGATACAGTGACTGACGGGTGTAGAGCCATAGCCCTGCGGACAGAATGATCAGTCCGAATACCAATCCACCCAGCACCAGGTAGGGCGTATTTCTGCTTAGCTGGCGAGCTGCCTGTTCGGTGATATCGTGCAGGTGCAGGGAAAATCCAAACGACAATGTTGGCACGATGCGAATGTAGTAGAGTCGGGTTTCCGCAGCAGGCAGGTCAATTAGAAAAAGCTGGTCTCGACTGCGCAGATCTGCCCATGGAGGGGTGTGGTCCGTGCCGCTTTGCCTCCCTCGGTAGGCGCCTTCCGATGCTTCATAAAAGGTAATACTGGAACCAAACCCTGGGGATAATTCCAATACCCGCTGTAGTGCCACGTCAGTGTCGTTGCGAATGGCCAGACGAAGCCAGTATGGGTTTTTATGAAAGCCCAGTCGCTCGGTGCCTCGTCGCGCTGGAATAAATTGATCGTCGAATACGCCACTGCGTATATCATCCAGAGTGAGCGCTGCATCTACGTCGGCGAGATATTCGGCATAGATAGTAATCCGGGCGCTGTCAGTGGGATCATCAATGGCATAAGGAGGAGGGGTAGAAGCCAACGCGATACCGCTGGCCAGCCATAGCACGACGGCCAGATTCCAGCTCATGCTGGTGTTAGCCTTGATCAGTGTTGTCCGCAGTATTTTCCGCAACATCCTTTGCCTTGGGTCGGTCCAGCACATAGGCATCGAGGCCAGCCTCGGTGAGCAGATAGGCTCCTAGCTCGCTGCGCCTGCCTCCATCACAGCACAGCACATAGACAAACGCCTTTTGCAGGGATCGTATCTGTCGGCGCAGTTCATTCAACGGGATATTGCGCGCGCCAGAACTGCGGTCATGACGGAATTCCATGGGCAGACGGACATCAATCAGTACAACGGCGCGGTCTCCGTCTTCCTCCATGCTGTCCACTTGCTCCTGCGAGATGCGCCGGATAACGGAGTCCTGCAGCAACGAGCGAAAATCATCTTTACCCAATGCCATCAGGATGCCGTCGCTAGTCATGGTGACCGTGGCATTACGTGGCGCATCGGAGATCAAGGCGTCTTCGCCAAAGAAGTTTCCAGTAGTCAGAGCAGCAAGAGTTTCCTGCTTGCTACCCTGGGTGCGGCTGACCATGGCTTTGCCCTGTTTGATGACAAAGAAGGTGTCGCCCGGTTCTCCCTCGCGAATTACCTGCTCCCCGAGTTTGACTTCCCGCTCCGCAAATTTCACAAACAGGGACTGGATTTTCTGTGGTGGGATCTGTGCGAACAAGTCTGATGCCAGCAGCGCATCCATCCAGTCGCGCTCCGAACTATCATCATCTTCGTCGAGCATGGACTCCGCGGCTTGGGTCCAGGTCATCAGTAAGTCGAGTTTGTCCCGCTCAATGGCATAGACCACGGAAGACTCGGTGCTGATTGCGTTGACGCTGTGCTGGGCATAATTGTCGATGGCGAGGTAGTTTTCGTCATCTTCTGCGGGAAACTTACGTACCTGAAAGCTGGCATCAATCAGGTCAAGTGCGCCTGAAATCAGGAAGTAGGCCAAGTCCGAGCTTTCGCCCCGTTTGAAAAGAACTCTGGCCGGAGCCAGGTTCAGTACCTGAATCTGGCCGGCGATATCACGCAGGTGGGACTCAGACAGGCAGTCGAAAGGAATGAAGTCGTGCAGCCTTTCCAGATTAATGCCCGCATCTGCCATGATATTCCCGCCCCCTGATAAGTCTGAACCCGATTATGAAAGTGATAATGGTGACAAGTCCAACCCTTGAGCGCCTCAGGAGGGCATCTCACGAGCAACAGCCTGATAGCCAATATCGCGACGGTATTGGCAGTCCGCCCAATGAATCCCCGCCAGCCCCTGATAAGCGCGCGCCTGTGCGGCTGCTACTGAGTCACCTAGTGCGGTGACACATAGTACCCGCCCACCATGGGTGAGCACCCGACCATCCTGCTCCACGGTACCTGCATGAAATACTTTCAGGTCGCTGCTATCTGCGCCCTGCAGGCCGTCAATGCGGTCGCCCTTGCGATAGTCGTCCGGGTAGCCTCCTGCGGCCATAACCACGCCCAGTGCCGGGCGTGGGTCCCAATCCGCTTCGACGGTATTCAGCTTGCCGTCAATCGCGGCCAGACACAGCTCCGCCAGATTCGAACGCAGACGCATCATGATGGGCTGGGTTTCCGGGTCGCCGAAGCGGCAGTTGAACTCGATTACCTTGGCGGCACCAGTAGCATCAATCATCAGGCCGGCATACAGGAAGCCGGTGTAGGGGTTGCCCTCCGCAGCCATGCCGCGCACGGTGGGATAGATCACTTCGCGCATAATGCGGTCGTGGATATCCGCAGTGACAACCGGTGCAGGAGAGTAAGCCCCCATACCGCCGGTGTTAGGGCCGGTGTCGCCATCGCCGACCCGTTTATGGTCCTGACTGGTGGCCATGGGCAGGACGTGCTCGCCGTCGACCATAACAATAAAGCTGGCCTCTTCACCTTGCAGAAACTCTTCGACAACCACGCGGTGGCCCGCGTCACCAAAACGGTTGCCGGCTAACATGTCGCGTACCGCGGCTTCGGCCTCATCCATGGTCATGGCGACAATCACACCCTTGCCGGCGGCCAGTCCATCAGCCTTGATGACAATGGGCGCACCTTTTTCTTTCAGGTAGGCGAGAGCCTGGTCGAGGTCGGTGAAGTTGCCGTAACCGGCGGTGGGAATATTGTGGCGGGCGAGAAAGTCCTTGGTGAATGCTTTCGAGCCTTCAAGCTGGGCGGCACCACGGGTCGGGCCAAAGCACTTCAGGCCTTTGGCTCTAAAGTAATCCACCAGACCGTCCACCAGAGGTGCTTCTGGGCCAACTATGGTCAGGGCGATGCCTTCTCTAATGGCTAGCTCTGCCAGTGCCTGCTTGTCCAGGGCATCAATGGCGACATTTTCCACCTTGGCTTCTCGGCCGCTACCCGCATTGCCAGGAGCCACGAAAACCTTGCTGACATCCGCAGACTGAGCCACTTTCCAGGCCAGTGCATGCTCGCGCCCACCAGAACCGATAATCAAAACTTTCATCGCGTTGTTCTCCGGTCAGTGGCGGCTGTTAATGTCGGAAATGACGCATGCCGGTGAACACCATGGCCATGCCATGCTCATCGGCGGCAGCGATGGTTTCAGCATCGCGCATTGATCCGCCCGGCTGGATCACGCAGGCAATGCCGTTGCTGGCGGCGTTATCGATACCGTCACGGAACGGGAAGAAGGCGTCAGAAGCCATCACCGCACCTTGTACTACTAGCCCGGCGTGCTCGGCCTTGATCGCCGCGATGCGTGCTGAGTTAATGCGGCTCATTTGGCCAGCACCAACGCCGATGGTTTGACGGCCTTTGGCATAAACAATGGCGTTCGACTTGACGAATTTGGCCACCTTCCAGGCGAATATCATGTCGTGCATTTCTGCTTCGCTGGGCACTCGCTTGGTGACTACCTTCAAGTCGCTTTCCGTAATCATGCCGTTATCGCGATCCTGCACCAGCAGGCCGCCATTGACGCGCTTATAGTCGAGGCCGGCGATACGCTCCGTGCCCCACTCGCCACACTCCAGTACGCGCACATTCTGCTTGGCCGCAGTTACTTCGAGGGCTTCTTTGGAAACCTTCGGAGCAATGATTACTTCAACAAACTGACGATCAACAATTAATTTTGCAGTGGCCGCATCAAGCTCACGGTTGAAGGCAATAATGCCACCGAAGGCGGATTCCGGGTCGGTCTGATAGGCCAGCTCATAGGCTTGGCCGATGCCATCAAGACTGACCGCTACGCCACAGGGGTTGGCGTGCTTGACGATGACACAGGCTGGCTTGACGAATGACTTGACGCATTCCAGCGCTGCATCGGTGTCGGCGATGTTGTTATAGGAGAGCTCTTTTCCTTGCAGCTGCCGGGCAGTGCTGATGGATGCTTCGGCCGGGTTTTCCTCGGTGTAGAACGCCGAATTCTGATGCGGGTTCTCGCCGTAGCGCATGTCCTGGGTTTTGTTGAAATTCAGGTTGATGGTGCGTGGAAAATTGGCATTGCCGTTACCCACCAGCTTGCCAAAGTGATTGGCAATAGCGCTGTCGTAGGCCGCGGTATGTTCGAATGCCTTGATGGCCAGATCAAAACGGAACTCAAGGCTCAGCTCGCCGTTGTTACTTTCCAGCTCCGCCACTACTCGGGCGTAATCCGATGGGTTGGTGACGATGCCGACATGGGCATGATTCTTGGCCGCCGAGCGGACCATGGTGGGGCCGCCGATATCGATATTTTCGACTGCGTCCTCAAGAGTACAGTCAGGCTTGGCCACGGTCTGCTTAAACGGGTACAGGTTGACCACTACCAGGTCAATCCGGCCGATGTCGTGTTCGGCCATGACTGTGTCGTCCTGGCCGCGGCGGCCAAGGATGCCGCCGTGGATTTTCGGATGCAGGGTTTTTACCCGGCCATCCATCATTTCCGGAAAACCGGTGTAGTCCGACACTTCCTGCACAGCAATCCCGGCATCCTTCAGGGCGCGGAAGGTGCCGCCGGTGGACAGCAGCTTGATGCCGCGGGCGGCGAGGGCGGCAGCAAAGTCCACTAGCCCGGTTTTGTCGGAAACGCTGATCAGCGCGCGTTCTACAGCCTTGCTCATCGGAAAATCCTGATCGTGGTTGGTTGAAAATGAAAAGGGGCAGAAAATCTGCCCCTCGGGTCGTCGGGCCGCTGTTACAGCAGGCCGTATTGCTTCAGTTTCTTACGTAGGGTGCCGCGGTTGAGGCCGAGCATCTCGGCCGCTCGTGTCTGATTGCCGCGGGTGTATTCAAGCACCTTTTCCAGCAGCGGGATTTCCATTTCGGCAAGCACCGTATCGTACAGTTCGCTGACATCTTCACCATCAAGGTTGCGGAAGAAGTCGTTCAGTGAGCGGCGTACACAGTTGCGCAAAGTATCGCGACTGTCTGCTTGAGCCAGGGTCAGCTCTGGCTTGCGTTGTTCGGGGGCATCAAGTGAGTCAAATTTACGTACTGCTGAGGTCATGCGGCCTTTGCTCCGTTCTGGTCACCGCCGCATCCATCGGCGAGAGATACTTCACCGTACCGACCAAAGCGAACCCGGTCAGTGACAGTATTGAGATTGTGAAAAAAATGCGCGACTGCGCGTTCCTGCGCTCCAGCATCGTCAATACGGTTGAATTGCTGACGGAAATTTTCTCCGCCTGGCAAGTTGGCCGTGTACCAGCCCAGATGCTTGCGGGCGATCCGGACACCGGCGGCGATGCCATAAAACTCGTGCAGCGAATGCAGGTGTTCTGTGACCAGAGCCTGCACCTCTTGCACCGTCGGGGCGGGAGGCAATGTACCTGTTGCCAGCCATTCGGCGGTGTCGCGAAAGATCCAGGGGTTACCCTGAGCTGCGCGGCCGATCATGATACCACCGGCTCCGGTGGATGCCAGTACTTTGCGGGCCTTTTCCGGAGAGTCGATGTCACCATTGGCAAGTACTGGAATTGACACGCTTTTTACTACCTCGGAGATGCTCTCGTACTCGGCCTCGCCGTTGAAGCGGCAGGCTCGGGTGCGGCCATGCAGGGCCAGCGCCTGAATGCCACAGGCCTCGGCAAGCTGGGCAATACGTACCGCGTTGCGTGTTTCCGGGGTCGGCCCGGTGCGGAACTTCAGGGTCACCGGGACGCTGACAGCCCCGACCACGGCCTCAAGTATTCGCTCCACCAGTTGCTCGTTCTGGAGTAATGCGGAGCCAGCCTGTCTTTTGCAAACCTTCTTGGCAGGGCAGCCCATATTGATGTCGATAATCTGGGCGCCGAGATCAACATTTTGACGGGCCGCTTCGGCCATCATGGCCGGGTCTCCTCCGGCGATCTGGATAGATACCGGGCCCGGCTCATCAGCATGCGGTAAACGACGCATGCTTTTTCTGGAGTGCCATAGTGACGGATCGCTGGTGAGCATTTCTGACACGATCAGGCCGGCGCCCTGTCTACGACATAGTTGGCGAAACGGTAGATCGGTGACGCCAGCCATGGGCGCCAGCACCAGATTGTTACGCAGCTCATACGGGCCGATCCGCATCTTCGTACTCCGTTGCCGGAAGGCTTGAAGGGGCAGCGATAATAGACAAGCAAAGGCGCAGGGGAAAGCGGCGTTTGTGGTCAGCGGCCCGGTGGGCCGCAGTCTGCTTAGCCCTGCTCGGGTAGCGGTAGCAGGCGCAGGGTGTAGTTCTGGGCGTCACTGCCCGGGTCAAGTATCTCCAAAGACAGGCGCACCGGAACGCCTGGCGGCATTTCTGTCATGTTGCTGATCTCGCCGCGCAGATACTCATCCGGCTGAAAGCGTCGACTGGCTATGGCGCGGCCGTTCAGGTCGGTAAAGCCCAGCTCAATTAGCGGGAAGGGCTGTGCGTAGCGGCCGTCATTGAACACGATAACGTCAACTACCAGTGCACCCTGGGCCCGTGGGTGAGCGCGCACTATCAAGTTAGAGCCACGTAATTCAGAGACGTTGGAAAGATTAGGCAGGCTGCAGCCAACGGCGCCGCAAATGTTGGCGTAAAACGGTCGCCACGCTGGTGTACGCGATAACTCGTTGAAGTTGAAAATCAGATACTGGCTGGCGAACACCAGCAGGGCGGCCAGCGACAGGGCGCCCCATTTGAGCAGCTCACCGCTTTGCTCGGCGATGCTTTCCAGGGGCAGGCTTACTTTACCGGGTTTGCGTTCTTCAATCGCCGGGACATCAATGGCCGCGATGTCATCACCGTCATCAATGCCATCTGTCAGCGCGCCTAGCGAGTCATCGTTAAAAAAGTCTCCTGAGTCCATGGCCCAGTCAGGCATGTCAGTGGATTTTTTCTGGCTGGCTTCACTGGTGCGCTGCTTTTTCTGTTCCTTCTGCTCCCTGCGCTGCTGATCTTCTGAGCGCTCGGTGAGCGACAGGTTATCGGCCTGCACATCAACTGGGGCGGGCTTGTCTTCCAGCTCTTCCAGCAGCTTTTCAGCCCAGGACTCGTCGCTGTCCTCGCTCTGCATCTTTTTGCCGGCGCCAGCCATATCGGAGAAGTTTTCATCCCGCAGGCTGTCATCATCGTCGCTGTCCAGCGACATAAAGGAGTCGCTCAGTTCCAGCCCGCCCATCGATAGACGGGTATCGTTGGATGGAATGTTGGAGGGTGGCGGTTCATCCACCAGCTTCTCTGGCATTGCGTCGTCGATGTCGTCACTAAGATCGTCATCCATTGACCAGCGCTTGGCGGCGGGAGCGGCCTCACTGGCCGGCGCTGATGACAGATCCTCGGTCATGCTCCATTTTTGCTCAGCGGGCTTTTCTGCTGGTGGGGCTGCGGGCTTGGCGCTTTTCGCCGGGCTTGCTGGTTTCGCTGCGGGCTTGCCCTCAATCAGGTGATCGGTGGCCTGAAAAACCTTCAGACAGGAGCCACAGCGCACCGCACCCTTGGCCTGAGCCAGATGCTGTTCGCTGATACGGAACTGAGCGCCGCAGTGTGGGCACTGGGTCTTGTATTGCGCTGCCATGCCGTCGACAGACTCCCTCTTCGGTGATTAAACGCAGTGTTACCCAAGCTGGGCGCCGCCGGCAAGCCGCGTGATCAGGATGCGGTGAAATTTCTCAGCGGCGTACCCCATGAATGCGAACCCAATCATTTTTTTGAGCCACGGCGGACAGATCAAAATGGTCACGGTAGGCCGCCAGTACCGACTCGGCCTGGTCGGCGAGAATGCCGGATAGCACCAGATCGCCGCCGGGACGGCAGTAGCTGGTTAGTACTGGCGCCAGTTCCACCAGTGGTCCGGCAAGGATATTGGCCAGCACCAGATGGTAATCGCCCGCTGGCATGGCTTGCGGAAGATAGCAGCTCAGCTTGCCGTCGATGCCGTTAGCAGCGGCGTTGTCGCTGGTTGCCAGCAGCGCCTGCGGGTCCAGATCGCAGCCGACAGCGCTTTCTGCTCCGAGTAGTAGCGCTGCAATCGCCAGAATCCCGGAGCCGCAGCCGAAGTCCAGCACCTGCTTGTTGGCGACATTGGCGCTATCCAGCCAGCTTAAGCAAAGCGAAGTGGTTTCATGGGTTCCGGTGCCGAATGCGAGGCCAGGATCGAGCCTTATGTTGACTGCCTGCGGGTCAGGAGCCTCGCTCCAGCTGGGTACGATCCAAAGACGCTGACCAAACTGCATGGGCTTGAAATCAGCCATCCAGGCTCTTTCCCACGGCTGGTCCTCAACCATCTCGTGGTGGAAGTCTGCCAATGGACCCATAGCAGACTCAATCGCGGCATGCAGCAGGGCGGCATCGGTATCCCTATCAAACAGGGCGGTGACCACGGTTTGCTGCCACAACGGCGTGGCACCTGGAGGTGGCTCGAAAATCGGTTGGTCGGCAGCGTCGGTGCAGGTCACCGCTTCAGCACCCAGTTCGGCGAGCAGGTCCTGCAAGGGCTCGGCGTGGCCGGCGTCGGAGGGGATATGAATTT
Source organism: Alcanivoracaceae bacterium (assembly GCA_029210325.1). GTDB lineage: Bacteria > Pseudomonadota > Gammaproteobacteria > Pseudomonadales > Alcanivoracaceae > PGZG01. Next base: position 851,358 of record JARGPU010000001.1, read on the forward strand.
GCAGCCAGGCCATGGGAGCTCCCAATAATCAGCGAGGCGCGATTATGCCATGGTTCATCCGCACCGGTACGGACGGATGAACCATGAGTGTTACTGGGTACGCAGCTTTTTTTCCAGATAGTGGATATCGATACCACCGGCTGCGAAGCCCTTGTCGCGGAAAATCTTGTCGCGATGCAGGGGGATATTGGTCTTGATGCCTTCCACTACCACTTCTTCCAGTGCGTTACGCATGCGGGCAAAGGCGGTGGCCCGGTCCGGTCCCCAGGTGATCAGCTTGCCGATCAGGGAGTCGTAATAGGGCGGCACCGTATAACCGGAATAGATGTGCGAGTCGACGCGCACGCCATTGCCGCCCGGAGCATGGAAGTAGCTGATCTTGCCAGGGCTCGGGGTGAAGGTATGGGGATCTTCAGCATTGATTCGCACTTCGATAGCATGGCCGTTCATAACCACATCAGACTGGCGAATCTGCAGAGCCTGTCCACCGGCAACCAATAGTTGCTGCTTGACGATATCCACACCGGTGATCATTTCGCTGACTGGGTGCTCCACCTGTACTCGGGTGTTCATCTCAATAAAGTAGAACTGGCCATCTTCGTAGAGGAACTCGAAGGTGCCGGCGCCACGATAATTGATCTCCAGACAAGCACGGACACAGCGTTCCGCAACTTCTTGCTTGATGTCATCAGGTATGCCCGGCGCTGGCGCTTCCTCTACCACTTTCTGGTGGCGACGCTGAAGGGAGCAGTCACGATCCCCGAGGTGCACCACATTGCCCTGGCCGTCAGCCAGCACCTGGATTTCAACATGGCGCGGATGCTGGAGAAATTTCTCCATATATACGGTGTCGTCGCCAAAAGCGTTTTTTGCTTCCGAGCGGGTCAAGGTGATGGCGTTGAGCAACTGGTGTTCACTTTCCACCACGCGCATGCCGCGGCCACCACCACCTGCTGCTGCTTTGATGATGACCGGGTAGCCTATCTCCCGACCAAGGCGCAGTGCTTCATCAGCATCTTCACCCACCGGGCCGCCTGAACCAGGCACCGTTGGCACACCGGCCTTCTTCATGGCTTCAATGGCGGAAACCTTGTTGCCCATCAAGCGAATGGTTTCCGCGCGCGGGCCGATAAAGGTAAAGCCGGAGCGCTCAACGATTTCTGCAAAGTCTGAGTTTTCGGCAAGAAAACCGTAGCCAGGGTGGATGGCATCCGCATCCGTTACTTCGGCGGCGCTGATTATGGAAGGAATATTCAGGTAGGACTGGCTGCTCGGTGCCGGGCCAATGCAAACCGCTTCATCTGCCAGGCGAACATGCATCAGGTCGCGGTCCGCTTTCGAATAGACGGCCACGGTGCGAATACCGAGCTCGCGGCAGGCGCGTAAAATGCGCAGGGCAATTTCGCCGCGGTTAGCAATCAGGACTTTCTCTAGCATGACGTATCTCCCCGTCAGACGATGCTGAACAGGGGCTGGTCAAACTCCACCGGCTCACCGTTTTCCACCAAGATGGCTTCTATAGTGCCGGACTTGTCCGCTTCGATCTGATTCATCATTTTCATCGCTTCGATGATGCATAACACATCACCTGCTTTGACGGCTTTGCCCACTTCCACGAAGGATGGCGCTTCCGGGGACGGAGAGCTGTAGAAGGTGCCTACCATGGGGGAGCGAACCTTGTGGCCAGCTGGTTGGCTGGCGGTCTCTGCTGCAGTCGGGGCAGCAGCCGGGGGCGCCACTGGCGCAGCTGCGGGAGCGGGCGAGTAATAGGCTTGCTGCATGGGCATGGCGGCTGCACTGCGATTGTTACGGCTGATGCGAACGGACTCTTCGCCTTCGCGGATTTCCAGCTCATCAATGCCTGATTCTTCCAGCAGCTCAATGAGTTTTTTGACTTTACGAATATCCATGTCCAGTTCCTGTCGTTCAGTTCGGTTTATTCAGTTCAGTGTTTTTCGAGTCTGCTGAGTGCCGCATCAAGGGCCAGGCGGTAACCGTCTGCGCCCAGGCCAACGATGACGCCCTCGGCAATATCGGAAAAATAGGAGTGGTGCCGAAATGCTTCGCGACCATGCACGTTGGACAGATGCACTTCGATAAACGGGATGGCCACAGCCAGCAGGGCATCGCGTAATGCCACGCTGGTATGAGTAAACGCCGCCGGATTGATGAGGATGAAATCCACCCCCTCGCTACGGGCAGCCTGAATCCGGTCGACCAGTTCGTACTCAGCGTTGCTCTGCAGGTTTAACAGGTGGTGTCCGCGGGCCTTGGCCTGATCCATCAGAGACTGGTTGATCTGCGCCAGAGTCAGGTGGCCATAGGTGTCCGGCTCGCGAGTGCCGAGCAGGTTGAGGTTGGGGCCATGAAGTACCAGAATCGTCGCCAAAGTGGCTGCTCCCGGGCAAAAGTTCGTTAATTGTGCTGAACTTGGAGGAAAAAGGAGCCGAATCGGCTCCTTTTTCTATATGACCGGGAAGTCTAGGGGGAAACGCCCAAAGGTGGAAGGGCTTTACAAGGCTAGTTACAAATCACTGCGTGTTCGCTGCAGATACCTTCGTGTTCATGTGTGAAATAAAGGACTCCGGTCCCATTTCGCCCAATATGCGGCTACCAGCAATCTCATTACCATCGCCATCAAAGAAAATCAGGCAAGGCAGGCCGATAATCCCAAAGCGCTGCATGATTCCCTGATTGTCACGGTTGACCTCGGTGATATCGGCCTTGATCAGGCGGTAGTTCTGGTTTGCCAGAGCCGCAAGCACATCGCTCTGATTGAGGGTTTTCTCTTCCAGAACCTTGCAGGCTGCGCACCAGTCGGCATAAAAGTCCACCAGTACAGGCTGGCCATCGCGCCGGGCCTGATCCAGCTGCTGCTGCAATGCATCTGAACCGTTAACCTTCAGCCAAGCCCCGTGCGCCGCAGTAGCGGTCGCACCGCCCTCGGCAACAGTGGCGGGTCGATCAAGCGGTTGTAGCGGGTCAGTGCCGCCCCCGGCGGCGCCCACCAGCATGATGGCGCCGTACAGTGCCATCACCAGGGCCAAGGTTCGCTTGAGCCGCGACTGTCCCGCCTGAACTGGTTCCAGTGCGCCAAGCCAGACTCCATAGCTGGTTAGTAATAGGCCGTACAGTGCCAGAGTCAGGCTGGCTGGGATGACCCGGCCAAGCAGCCAGACGGCCACGCCGAGCATCAGCACGCCAAAAAAGCGTTTGATATCTTCCATCCAGGCGCCCGCTTTAGGCAGCAAGTGTCCGCCCCCGGTACCGAACATAATCAGCGGGAAGCCCATGCCCATGGATAGCGCAAACAGGCTAAGTGCTCCGGTGAGGGCATCGCCGCTGGCGGCAACGTAGACCAGTGCGCCGGCCAGAATGGGTGTCACACAAGGGGATACTACCAAGGCGGAAATTGCGCCAATCAGTCCGGCGCCCCAAAGCGATCCGCCGTTGCGACCTTCGCCCATGGAGTTCAGTCGGTTGCGCAGTGCTGCCGGCAGTTGCAGCTCGTAAAGGCCGAACATGGCCAGCGCCAGCACCACAAAGATAATGGTCGAAACAATAATAGCTGCCGGTTGTTGGAGTATGTACTGCAGGTTCATGCCGGCGCCGAACATGGCGACCAGCAGGCCTGCGACCGTGTAGGGGACGGCCACGCCAAGCACGTAGGCACTGCTAAGCATGAAGCCGCGGCCTGCTCCGGGATTGTCCGCGCCGGCGATGATCCCGGACAGAATTGGGATCATGGGGAAAACACAGGGGGTGAAAGCGAGTAGCAGGCCACCGGCAAAAAACAGCAGTAGCACCATGCCCAGACCGTGGCTGCCCATCCAGTCACTGAAGGCGCCGGCATTGTCTGAAGTAAGAGTATCCATAAAGCTGATTTGAGCGCTGCTGGCGGTAACTACCACTGGCTCCGGTTCGGCAACAAATACCAGCGGAATGCGAGCGGTCTGCGGGGTGTAGCACAGCACATTCTCAAGGCATCCCTGATGGTCCAGCTCCAGTATTGTGGCTACCAGCGGCACGCTATCCAGGGAAACAGTGAATTCCAGTTGGTCGTAGTAGACCTCTACGTCGCCAAAAATCTCATCGACCTTGGACTTGCCGGCAGGGGGCTGAAAGTCAGCAAAGTCGTTTAGCAGGTTGCCGTTTTCGTCCAGCAGGCGCAGGCCCAAGCTGTGCTGATACAGGTAAACGTCCGGGTAAAGGTCCACTACCACGCGAATCTGCTGCTGCTCAGGCTCAGCAAAGGCGCTCACCTGCATGGCATCGCTGGCCAGCGGTATATCGTCTTGAGTGCCGGAAAAAGGGCTGCCGTGAACCTGCCCGATGAACAGAAGCATGCTGGCGGTGATGGCAAGTAAAAATCTGTACATCAGTGTCTCCGTTGTCGACCCGGTGGACATCCCGGTAGCAGACAAGTTTCCGTAACTTGGCTTAACGGTATCTTAACAGTGACGGGCCGGCCCTTAAGATTGCGTTAAGGCAGCCGACTGAAACTGGGGCTGTTCTGAATTGGAGCCCATCATGCGTCGACTACGTTTTCCAGGAATCTTGAATGTCTGTATCGCCCTCACTGTGGCTGCTGCTGCCCTGCCCGCATTGTCGGCTGAGCAAGAAATGTCGGCGGACCAATTTTCCCCATCACTGTACCCGCAGGCAAAGGTTATCTATCTGGATTTCTGGGCCAGCTGGTGCGTGCCCTGCCGGCAGTCCTTTCCCTGGTTGAATGAGATGCAGGCGAAGTATGCCGCACAGGGCCTGCAAATTGTTGGAATTAATGTTGACCGTCGTCACGCAGATGCCGAGCGCTTTCTTGCCGCGCATGCAGCCCACTTTCCTTTAGTGATGGATCCAGCGGGCGGCTTGGCAGAGCAGTATCAGCTGCAAGGCATGCCCTCCGCCGTGTTGATTGGCCCGGATGGTAAGGAGTTGGAGCGCCATATTGGCTTTCGTGCTGATCGTACCGATGAATATGAGGCCGAGCTGCGCCGGCTGCTAGAGGAGCAGAAGTGATGATGCGTTTGATTGTGGTGGCAAGTTGTTTGCTGGTACTGGCTGGTTGTCAGAATCTTGGGGTAAACCCCTGGGAGCGTGATGTGCTGGCTCGTGAAGCGATGATTCCTGGTGAGGCAGATGGTCTCGATGATGCTTTCGATGACCATATCTATTTCTCTAAGGAAGGCTCCAGTGGTGGTCGTGGATTTGGTGGAGGTGGCTGCGGATGCAACTGAAAAAGCAAAATCAATCAACGGCTTGTGCCGGCTCTGTGGCCAAGACTCTGGCGCTAGCCAGCTGCGCTTTGCTGGGAGTCCCTGCGCTGGCAGCGGATGCGCCAGTGGATCAGTGGAAGGTAGACGGCACGGTGTTGCTCTACTCGGAAACCGATCGTGTCTCTGCAATTGAGCCGGTCATTAAAGCCAGCCGTACTTTCGAGAACGAGAGCAAACTGGACCTGAAACTGACGGTGGATTCGCTGACCGGCAATTCACATAACGGGGCCGCAGTGTTGGCTGCGCCACAAACCTTTACTAGCCCATCGGGTAAAGATGTCTATCAGGTTAATGCCGGCGATGTGCCTCTGGATGATTCATTCAAGGACACCCGTGTGGCGGTGAGCGCCCAGTACAGCTGGCTGCTTAATCGCAACCTGCGGGCTACCAGCGGGCTCAACTTTTCCAATGAATATGATTTCTTCTCGGTCGGCGCCAATGCAGGTCTGAGCCTGGATCTGAATCAGAAAAACACCACGCTTTCATTCCTGCTTGGTCTGGAAAGCGACACCATCGAGCCGGTTGGAGGGGTTCCAGATCCGCTGACGGTGCAGAGTGATGGTCTGCGTGTGGACAGTGGTGAGTCTCGCACGGTGACTGATGCGTTGCTGGGCTGGACTCAGGTGATGAACCGCCGCTGGGTCATGCAGCTTAATTACAACTTGTCAGCGGCCAGCGGTTATATGACAGACCCCTATAAGGTTGTGACGCTGATTGACGAAGTGACGGGCCTACCTTTGGAGGCGGAAGATCTGGGTGGTGCGAATATTGGTCCTGGCGATGGTCAAGTGTATGAGCTGCGCCCGGATTCACGCACCAAGCACGCGCTTTATTGGGAGAACCGGTATGCCCGGGAGAACGATGATGTGATTGCTGTGGGTTACCGGTTTATGACCGATGACTGGGGTATCAGCTCTCATACTCTCGACCTGAAGTATCGCTGGCAGTTGGAGAATGGCTGGTTCGTTCAGCCGCACGTGCGCTACTACACCCAGAGTGAGGCGGACTTCTGGTATGAATCGCTCACCGAGGTCGACTACAACGCGATTGTTGCCAGTAACGATTACGCCAGTGGTGATTACCGCCTGGGCAAGCTGACCGATACCACTGTAGGGGTGAAGTTTGGTCGTGAACTGGCTAATGGACGCAGGTGGGATACACGACTTGAGTTCATGCAGCAATCCGGTGACACCGATGCTGCGGATGTCAGCGCCGTGATTGGTCAGGTAGGCTATCGCTTCTACTGGTAAGCAGAGATGGGGCGATGGCCGGAGAAACCCGACTGAGTCGCACCCGCGAGGGCTGGATTGGCCGATTTGAAGCCATGGCCAGCCCTTGCGAGGTGCAGTTGCGTGATGTCAGCAGGGTGCTTGCCCAGCATGTGACCGATCTGGTGGCGGAGGAGGCGTGGCGAGTCGAGCAGCGCTTTTCCCGTTACCGTGATGACAACATTATTGCTCAGATCCGTGACGCCAATGGCAAGTGGGTGACGCTGGACGACGAGCTGGAACGCTTGCTGGATTACGCCCACAGCTGCTGGCAACTCAGTGAGGGACGCTTTGATATCACCTCTGGAGTGTTGCGCCGGGTTTGGCGCTTTGACGGTTCCGACCGAATTCCCTCCGCTGAGGAAGTGGCACAGCTATTACCGCTGATAGGCTGGGATAAGGTTGAGCGAGAGCAAGGCCGTTTGCGTATGCCCGCCGGCATGGAGGTCGATCTTGGCGGCATCGGTAAAGAGTATGCGGTTGATCGGGCGCTGCTGCTTACCCGCCAGCACACCTCCGCTGACCTGCTTATCAATTTTGGCGGCGACTTGGTCGCTTGTGCACAAAAGCCATGGCAGGTTGGCATTGAAAACCTTCGTAATGACGGCGTCGTGGGGCAGATATCCTTGAGTCAGGGTGCCGTCGCCACCAGCGGTGATACCCGCCGTTTTCTGCTGCGCGCTGGCAAGCGCTATAGTCATATTCTTGATCCGCTCAGTGGCTGGCCGATTGAGGGTGGGCCACATTCCATTACTGTAGTTGCTGCCCGTTGTACCGAGGCCGGAATGTTGGCCACTCTGGCGTTGCTGCGTGGCAAAGATGCCGAGGCCTTTTTGCAGGCCCAGAATGTGCGCTATTGGGGTCTTTGGGACTAGCCAGTATCAAGAGGAATGGGCAATGCGGATTCTGCTGGTCGAAGATGATCAACTGCTTGGCGATGGTTTGCAGTGTGCTTTGCGGGCGGATCATTTCACCGTTGACTGGATCACCTCAGGTAGTGAAGTGGAAGGAGCCTTGAAGAATGGCCACTTCGACCTGGTGCTGCTAGACCTTGGCCTGCCGGGGATGGATGGCTTGCAGGCACTGCGTCGCTTGCGGGCCAGCGACAACCCGGTACCTGTGCTTATCCTTTCTGCCCGTGACCAGTTGCCGGACCGTGTGGCCGGTTTGGATGCAGGCGCTGACGACTATCTGGTGAAGCCCTTCGAGATGGATGAACTGCGCGCCCGTATTCGTGCGCGCATGCGACGTCTTGCGGACCAGTCCGTGCAGCAGATTGTGGTGGGCACGCTGGCCATCAATAGTGACACTCTTGAGGTGATCTTAAATGGTGAGCCGGTGGCTTTGTCGCGTCGTGAAACAGTGCTGTTGATGGCGCTAGCCCGTGAGGCCGGACGGGTGCTGACTCGGGATCGCCTGGAGCAGGAGCTGTACGGCTGGTCGGAGGACGTCGAGAGTAACGCGCTGGAAGTGCATATCCATCATCTGCGTAAGAAACTCGGCACTGATCTGATCCGCACCGTTCGCGGAGTTGGTTATCAATTGGTGGCACGCTGATGTTCTCTATTCGACGCTTTCTTATTTTTTCGCTGACGGCGGTTTTGTTCGCTGCGGGGGTTCTTGTCACCTCGCTGGTTTACTGGATTGCCGGGCACCAAGTGGAAGAGCTGTTTGATGGCCAGCTGGTTCAGCGTGGTCGATTGTTGGCCAGCTGGCTGGAGCAAAGCGATGCTGAAGCAGCGTTGACAGTGCGGGTTCTACCAGCGCCCGGGCATAGCTATGAGCGCTATGTGGCAGTGCAGCATGTTTCTGCACAGGGTGAGCTGCTGTTCAGCACATCCGTGGCGCTTGATGAAGTGCTGGGCCCCCTTGTGCCTGGGGTGTCCGTGCAGACTGTGGGGCAGCGCCACTGGCACGTCTTTTCCCAGCCGTTGAGCGACGGCAAGTGGCTTATGGTGGCCGAAGAGCAGCATGTCCGTGATGAGTTGTCCAACGAGGCTATGCTGGCAATCGTAACGCCATTTCTATTGGTGTGGCCTTTCCTGATTATCGCTCTGCTGTGGGCTTTGCGCCGTGGATTGCGTCCATTGACAGAGCTTGAACAGGCTCTCCGTGAGCGTAACGAGCGGCATCTGAAAGCACTTGAATACGGTAGTGACGTGGCCGAACTGCATTTGTTTGTCAGGGAGCTCAATCGTCTGTTGGCGCGTATTGATGAAGTGCTGGCGAGGGAGAAGCGGTTTACTGATGACTCGGCCCATGAGCTACGCACGTTGCTTAGCATTCTTCAGCTGCATGCAGAAAATGCCAAGAGGGCCGAGTCAACTGCCGAGCGGGGGCATGCTCTTGGCCAGTTGCAGGCAGGAATAGATCGGGCAGCCCGTACGGTGAAGCAGCTGTTGTTTCTCGCCCGTTTAGATGCAGATATTGCGGTTGAGAGTCGTCCCGTTGCGGTGATGCCAGTACTGCGTCAGGTGCTGGCCGATATGCTCTCGCACGCCGATGCTGCCGGGCAGGAGTTAGCTCTGGAGCCTGAAGGCGTTGAGAAGATTGAGGTTCGGCTAGATCCAGAGCTGCTTGCCACCCTGCTGCGTAACCTGATTGATAATGCCATTCGCTACTCTCCATCTGGCAGCCTGGTTGCGGTTAAGGCAAAAGTGGATGGCGGGATGCTAGATCTGCGTGTTGAGGACGGCGGCCCTGGCATGCCGGCGCAAATGGCAGGCCGTGAGGGAGAGCGCTTTTTGCGCGGTGATCATGGTGTATCAGGTACCGGGCTGGGGCTGTCGATAGTGCGCAGAATCGTTGAGTCCTGTGCCGGACAAGTCAGTTTTCAGCCCCGCCAGGAGGGGCTTGCGGCAGCGGTGGTGATCCGTTTGCCTGTTGTCATAGAAGCCTCTGGGGTAGTCTAGGCGTTATTCAGGACAATCAGCAGGAGCAACATGAAACTTCCAGACAATATGACCGAGACAGTGGGTGACAGATTGCTGGACCCGGGCAATAACCGCGTCTGGCGGGCGGTGGTGGGGTTGGTCGTCCTGCTGCTGCTAGTGGATGCCGGGCTGGGATGGTACTGGAGTCAGGAGCCGGATCTCGCGGTGGTGGAGGTGGCACCGGATGCTGTGACGGGTGATGCCACCACGTCGGCTCTGATCATGGTTGCGGAAACTCTGCTCGATAAGCCGGGTGGCTATCTCAGCAATGACATGCTGCCGCACCGTTTATGGCTGGACAATATGCCTGGCTGGGAGTTTGGTGTGGTGGTGCAAATCCGTGATATGACACGGGTGATGCGCCGCGATATGAGCCGCTCTCAGTCACAGAGCGAGGACGATGCTGACCTGATGAGGGCTGAGCCACAGTTCAACTTTGATAACGCCAGCTGGGCCATCCCTGCCACCGAGCGTGAGTATCGACGCGGCATCGATGCGCTGAAACGTTATCGGGCACGGCTGGGTGAAAATGAGTCACGCTTCTATGCCCGGGCAGATAACTTGTCCTACTGGCTGGGGGATGTTCAGAATCGGCTCGGTGCCATGTCCCAGCAGCTCAGCCAAAGTGTTGGTCAGGAAGCCATTGAGGGCCAGGTTGATAGCAAGCGTGAAAAAACTCCGTGGATGGATATTGATGATGTGTTTTACGAGGCTCGCGGAGGTTGCTGGGCGTTGATTCATTTTCTCAAGGCAGCGGAACATGACTTTGCTGATGTGCTGGCCAAGAAGAATGCGATGATTAGCTATCAGCAGGTTATCCGCGAGCTGGAGGGTACTCAGGAAACCATCTGGAGCCCGATGATTCTGAATGGCTCGGGCTTCGGCGTATTGGCCAACCACTCTTTGGTGATGGCTAACTATATTTCCCGGGCCAATGCGGCATTGCTTGATCTGCGCCAGCTGCTGTCCCAGGGCTGATATATCGGCGGGCCGTTTCAGCGGCCCGCCATATCAGCTCACTTCGGCGAGTGTTTTCTCCACATTCTCGCGAAACGCATAGTTCACCCCCAGCCGCTTCAACGTCCAGTAATGGCCACCCAGTACACGGTTAATTAACAGAGTGCGCGGCGATGGCTGGAATGACTCCAGATATTTCCAAGGCACGGTGCGAGTGTGTTTGACTAGCTCGATATGCAGCCGTGAATTGGCGAAGTCGAACGGTTCGTTGCCAAAAGCAGGTAGCAGCATTTCAACCCATGGGCGGTAGAAGTCACCGCCCACCCGGGGGCCATCATCCTTACGCACATCCAGAGCCACTAACAGTTTATCCAGTGCCTCGTAGTCACCCTGATAGGCGGCCAGGGTGAGGTCCCTGAGTGCTTTGATGTCTTCTTCGGGAATGCGTTTCACGGCACCGAAATCGTACATCACCACACTGCCATCCTGCCTGAAGGCAAAATTGCCCGGGTGAGGGTCACAGTGTACTTCTCTCAGTACAAACATTTCCCGGCCCATGGCATCAAATAGCCGTGAGCCAAGCTGATTACGCAGTGCTTGATCGTAGGCATCACTGTGTTCGACGGTGTCCAGATCGTCGCCCGGCTCATAGCGCAAGGTGAGTACCTGCTCCGAGCTTAATTCATCGACCACCTCGGGAATAATGATCCATGGCTCAGGGCGGTGAAATTGGCGAAACTTTGTCAGGTTGGCAGCTTCTTGAATGTAGTCCAGTTCTTCCTCGAGCTGTTCGCGAATCTCGCTGAAGATGGCATCCAGAGTTACTTCGTTAACCTTGAACAGGGCGCCAAGTCGGAGGATGCGTCGCAGCTGTCGCATATCTGAATCAATGGATGACTTGACCGCCGGATACTGCACCTTGACCACCACCTCGCTGCCATCTTGCAAAGTGGCTCGATGTACCTGGCCGATTGAGGCGGCGGCGAAAGGCTTTTCTTCAAAGCTGGCAAACAGGTTGGCCGGGTCGTCGCCAAGCTCCTTCTTTAGCTGACGCTTGATAATGGAAAAGGGCATAGGCGCAGAGGCCTTTTGCAGTACTGTCAGCGCCTCCGCAATTTCCGCAGGAAGCAGATCCTGCATCTGCGAGGCGATCTGCCCGACCTTCATCACTGCGCCTTTCATCTGGCCCAGTGTTTCCGCCACCTGGCGGCCCACATCGCGCATCAGCTTTTCTCTGTCGCGCTGTTGCGCTGCCTCATCCTGAAACAGCTTTTTAACCTGATGGCTGGCCACCCGTGAGGCAATGGAAGTAGTCATGCCGGTCAGCTTTAGCAGTCGGCCAGCATGGCTGGTGGCGCCGAAGGGTTTTTTTTCTTTTGCCATGATCTGGTCCTGTGGCGCTGGCGGATGATCCATCTTAGCCGCTAGCGCCGCTCCGCGGGCAAAAAAAAGAGGGGCCAGAGGCCCCTCAAAACGGAGATGTTCAGTCAGGCAAGAATCAGGCGCGTTGCTCGCCGGTAGCAACCAGCTCGTTGAACAGTTTTTCGCTCTCTTCGCGGGCGGTCTGTACTGCGCCCAGACCTGCCAATACGAATTCATTGGTCTCAGCAGCTTTCTCGCCACGCTGGCCACGGCCGGCGTCAACAAAGCGCTCGTACAGGGCCTTGCGCTTCTCTGGAGCGGCGTCGAGCAGCTCGCGAGCAGCGGCCAGAGCACCACGGCTAGCCAGCACCGCCTTGGGCTTGCTGTCTGCAGCTTCGCCGAACTCGGCGGTGCCGCGGGCAACGTATTCTTCAAGAAGCTCGTTCGAGGTGGCTTCGGCCTTGGTCACAGCGCCCAGACCAGCCAGATACAGTTTGTTGCCCAGTTCGCGGGCTCGGTTGACCAGGTTTTCCTGCTGTGCGCGGATATCTTTCAGTTCGCCCATGATGGCTCCCTCGTAAACGGTTAAGAAAATTGGCTGCGTTTGCAGTGAGGGCAGGATAGGGTGGATAGCGGATTGGGCTGGCTTTGCCTGTCAGACAATTGGGCACCCGAGAAAAATGTTAAAGACCTCGTTAGTGTGAACCAGGTCAACTTTATCAGGTCGGTCAGTGCACGGTATGGGGTTGGCATAATGATTTATGCTGACGTTAACTTTGATCTAAGGTGATGCTGCGATGATCGATAAACATATTTCCGATGTGCCCGCGCGAATCTGGGAAGAGGGTCGCCCAGCCAAGCTGCGGATTTGGGAGGCGGAGTTCAATGTGGCCAGCTGGATCAAGGTGATGGGCGCCACGGGCGAGGTAAGTCTGCTGGTGCGTTATGACGACGAGTCCGGTGAGCATGATTGTCTGGTCGATCGATCTTCGGTCACCGGCGAGTCCAGTAATCTTATGTCCGGGCTTGTGCGGATGCGCTTTACTGGCAAAGTCGGCAGGGTTCAGGTGCTGCTGCGCCTGTCAGACCCGTCCATGCGCTTTCATGTAGACGAGCTGTTTGTACAACGCCGGGGCAACGCCTTGCGACGCGAGGACAAACTGATTTCCAACTACTGAATCAGACGCTGGCGCTACGCCGGGCCAGCGCCAGCACCGTGCCCTTGTGGCACTGGCGTTCAGCCTTATCCTCATCCTGTGCGGTCAGACCCACCAGCGACTCAGGCCAGTGATCGAATACCAGCCCCGTCATACGATTTAGTGCTTCTACGGCGCGCTGCGGCGACTTGCTGCCTAGCTTGATAACGTTGCTCATGCGCTTCACCTGTTCAGGTTCGTTTGCCTAATCAGGTGAAGCGAGATCCGTGCCAAAAGCCTTTTATTATCTTTTTCTTTTAAAACAATGCGTTGTGAGCCCCCGGGGCTGGCGTGAGTAATCCGGCTGGCAGCGTGGGGCGTAGCCTGACACTTTTTGTCAGGGGAATTACAGGAAGAAGTCTGGCATCAGCTGGTCTTCCCGCAGGCTCGGATCGACCTGATAGGTACGGAAGTCCGTTACCCCTTCACTGCGCAGCAGATCCTCATCAATAAAGAAGTTACCCGAGCAACTGCGGGCATCCCGGCACAGGATGGCATGGGCCGCGTCCGCCATGATGGCTGGCTGGCGGGCATGGGTGACCTCGGCGATGCCTCCAAGCTGGTTCTTGACCGCAGCAGTATTAATTACGGTTTTCGGCCATAGGGCATTGAAGGCAACCTTGCCCTTGAACTCCTCTGCCATGCCTAGCACGCAAAGACTCATGCCGTACTTGGCCATGGTGTAGGCCACATGGCGGCCGAACCACATCGGGCTCATATTCAGAGGTGGAGCCAGATTCAGCACATGTGGGTTGGCCGCTTTGCGCAGATGTGGCAGACACAGGCGGCTGGTCATGAAGGTGCCGCGGGTATTGATCTGGTGCATCAGATCATACTTTTTCATATCCGTGCTTTCGGTGCCCGTCAGGGAAATGGCGCTGGCATTGTTGATCAAAATATCGATGCCGCCGAAGGTTGCCAGAGCGCTCTCCACTGCCGCAGCAACCTGATCTTCTTCGCGTACGTCGCCGACGCACACCAATGCCCTGCCGCCTGCCTTCTCAATATCCTCAGCGGCGCTGTACAGCGTGCCGGGCAATTTAGGGTGTGGCTCGGTGGTTTTCGCAAACAGCACGATGTTGGCGCCATCGCGGGCGGCGCGTTCACCGATGGCCTTGCCAATGCCGCGACTGGCACCGGTGATAAACAGTGTTTTGCCGGACAGATTAGCCATTGGAAAGTCCTCTCTCGGTGCGGGAGAGGCAACGCTATCAAGGGGATTGGTGAACGGCACTGACGAAAAAGATCAGTGCCGTTCACGGATGTCAGTCGCGAGCGATAACACGGTCCTGCAGTTCGTCCTGCAGCGGTGCGATCAATGCCCGGTTGTCGTGCTGCCAGGGATGAAAGTTGGGGCGGAAGTAGTCCAGATATTCAGGGATCAAGCGGCGCAGCGGCCCCGGGTTGCCGACCAGCCACCAGCCACCGCGCAGCATGCGCATCAGGCCGCCATTGCCTTCGCTTTTCAGGTAGGCATGAGTAATTGCGGTGATGCGCATCCAGAACAGCATGGTGATTTGAACCATTACTAATACCCGGTTCCAGTAGCCGCCACCGGTGGCCTGATAGACATCGTAGGCCACCGCCTTGTGCTCGGTTTCCTCTACAGCATGCCAGCTGAACAGGGCGCGGATCTCCGGGTGTAACGCTGCGGAGATTTCCGGCCGGGTAAGGAACTGATTGGCCATGATGGCAGTGAAGTGCTCCAGAGCCAGCGTCATTGCCAGTTGCTGGCGCGGTCCCAGGCGCTGGCGGGCCATGTTCAGGCCATCCTGGACCTGCTGTAGCACCGGGGCGATCGGGTAACCTTTTTCTTCCAGCCACTCATTGAAAGCTTCGTGCTCCTGACCGTGATGGGCTTCCTGACCGATAAACTTACGCACCTCGCTGATCAGGTTCGGGTCGGAGAGCTCCTTCTGGTAGCGCCGGACCGAATCAATGAAAAAGCGCTCGCCGTCCGGAAATACGGTGGACATGGCGGCGTAGAAGGCGCTTAGAAAGGGATCATCACCAAAAAAATGTTTCGGTACGCTGGCGCTGATTTTCAGGCCAAGGCGGCGCACCTGTATGGCCGGTCGGGAAAACACTGCAGCATGAGCGGTCATAACAAATCTCCCCGATATGTGACATTAGGTCCAGTTTGCCTTGCAGGAGGCAATGGGCCGAGGTTATCTTGTGTCATTAGCCGGTCATTTTGCGCCATGCGTTGGCGCCGACTTAGAGAGTTCACTGCATGACCATTCTGAAAATGAACCCGGATGAGTATTCCGTCTCTACTGAGTACGCGCCGTTATTGTTAGCCACGGTTGAGCGTTATGGGGTGAAAGCGGCGGACCTGTTGCCAGATGGTGCCAGCCAGTCGGATTTTCGTGACCCATCTGCACGACTGCCTTTGCAGGATTTTGTCGATGTAGTGCGGCGTGCCATGAAGCTGACCGGCGCGCCCTGGCTTGGTTGGGATTTTGGCGCCACTCTGACGCTGTCATCCCACGGCTTTCTTGGCTACGCCGCAATGAGTAGCGAGACACTGCGTGATGCGGTGGAGCTGGCGGTAAAGTTTTTTCGCACTCGTACAACTATCGTTGACCTGCAACTCAAGGTGGAAGGCGATACGGCGATACTTGAGTTGGATGAGCTGGTGGCACTGAACGACCTGCAGCCATTCGTGGTGGAAAGTCTGTTTAGCAGTTTTCACTTTATGGGGCTGAAGTTACTGGGTGAAGTGCCTATGGATGGTGAGTTGAGGTTTGCCTTCCCTGAGCCGGATTACTACGAGCGCATGAAGCCGCTGATTCCGGTGCCGGTGCTGTTCGATTGTGCATATAACCAGATGCGTTTTCCTGCATCTAGGCTGGAACAGAGGCTACGTTTCGCCGACCCTCGTTTGGCAAGAATGGCGGAGGCCCAGTGCGAGCAGGAGATGGCGAACATCAAGTCGCCACCAAAGCTACTCAATCAGGTGCGGCGGATCATTCTGGCGCAGTCAGGTCGCTTCCCCTCCGTGGATGAGGCCGCTTCCGATCTGCACATGTCATCACGGACCTTAAAGCGCAAGCTGCAGCAGCTGGGTACCAGCTACCAGAAAATTCTCGACGATCTACGCAAGGGACTGGCCGTTGAATATCTGACCCAGACGGAAATCACCGTAGATGATATTGCAGTACAGCTTGGCTATTCTGACGCGTCCAATTTCGCCCGGGCGTTTCGCCGCTGGACTGGCCGCAGCCCTTCCGACTATCGCCGCTGAACTGGCATCACTGAACTGACAGTGCCACTAGGGCGCTGGCAAGGAGATGGATAATGCATAGTCTGTATCTTCCCCGGGATATGTTGGCCGGCGAAACTGCGTTGATCACTGGTGCCGGCAGTGGAATTAATCAGGGTATTGCTCGCATGCTTGCCGCTCACGGGGCTCGCGTGGTGATGGTCGGCCGCCGGCTGGAGAAGCTTGATGAAACCCGGGAGATGATTGAAAAAGCCGGTGGAGAGGCAATCGGCTTTTCAGCAGATGTCCGCGACGCAGAGGCAATGAATGAAGCTGCCCAAAAAGGTGCTGAGCATTTTGGTGCATACGAAATCGTTGTTGCCGGCGCGGCTGGTAATTTTCTCGCTCCTGCGGAGGCCATTAGCAGCAACGGATTTAGTGCGGTGGTGGATATTGATTTGAAAGGAACATTTCACACCTTCAAGGCAGCGCACCCCCATCTGGCTGGCAGCAACGTAAAGATGCTTGCCATCACGGCGCCGCAATCGCAGATGCCGATGCCCTATCAGGCTCATGTTTGCGCTGCAAAGGCCGCTGTCGACATGCTGGTAAAGACCCTTGCTATCGAGTGGGGCAAGCGCGGTGTGCGAGTTAATGCCCTGTCTCCGGGTTATGTTGCTGGCACGGTTGGTGGCGACCTGTTGGCGGCAGACAAGGGTGATGAGATTCGCGCCCGGCTACCGCTTGGCCGGTTCTCCATGGTGGATGAAATGGCTCAGATGGCGATGTTGATGGTTAGCCCGCTAATGGGCTACATGACCGGGCAGGTGGTTGCTCTGGATGGTGGCGTATCATTGCTGGGTGGTTCTGCAATGCTGGACATTGTCAGTGGCTGAGTTGCATCCTCGTCTGCTGGCGGATACCGGGGCCCTTGGTGAGACGCCGCTTTGCTGGATTCGCTGGATGAATGACCAGCGCTTTGCCTGGCTGGTGCTGGTGCCGAAGCGCGATAATATTCGTGAGTGGTATGAGCTTGATGCTGACGAGCAGCATGAGCTGCTTGATGTTGTGAATCGCTGTGCGCTGCACCTGCAATCGTTGACCGGTGCGCTGAAAATGAACATCGGTGCTCTCGGTAATCTGGTGCCACAGTTACATATTCATATCATCGCCAGACAAGAAGCTGATCCCTGTTGGCCAGGCCCGGTGTGGGGCAATGGCGCGCTTGTGTCGTGGCCTGAGGGTGGTCAGCCAGATTGGATCAAACCGTTACGTGAACGCCTGAGTTACCGCTGTGCTTGAGAGTGTGTTTTGTGATTGCCCCTACTGTGGAGAGTCGATCGAATTACTGATCGATTGCTCGGTATCGGAGCAGAGCTATATCGAAGACTGCAGTGTCTGTTGTAGTCCCATTAATATCAGTGTCTGCGTCGCGGATGACGGGATGCCGCAGGTATCTGTGGGCACTGATCGAGACTGAGAGAGAGTAATGACCGAGTGCAAAGAAATCGTTGTCAGTGAGAGTGGTGGTGTGTTGGAAGTTTCCATCCAGCGGCCGGATCGCAAGAACGCCCTGACCCATGCCATGTACACCGCAATCAACAAAGCGTTTGACCGGGCCGAGGCTGACCCGTCAATTCGCGCATTGCTGATTACTGGTACTCAGGAGTGTTTTACTGCTGGTAACGATATGGTGGATTTTCTACAGAACCCGCCACTTGGTGAAGATGCGCCGGTAATGATTTTGCTTGCTAAACTGGCGGTTTTCCCGAAGCCATTAATTGCTGCCGTTAATGGTCCCGCAGTAGGTGTTGGCACTACGCTACTGTTGCACTGTGATTTGGTCTATGTGGGTGAGTCCGCCAAATTGCAGATGCCGTTTACCTCGTTGGGGCTGTGCCCGGAAGCGGGCTCCAGCTACCTGCTGCCGTTACTGATTGGACACCAGCGGGCCGCCGAGCTGCTTATGCTGGGTGAGACCATTGATGCCGAACGTGCATGTCAGTTGGGCATTGCCAATGCCCGTCTGTCCGATGATCAGTATCTGCAGCATGCTCGCCAGCAAGCAGCCAGAATCGCTGCCCAGCCGGCCGCAGCGGTGCGTTTAACCAAACAGTTGATGCGCGCGCCATTTGATGAGCGCTTGCGCAGTCATATGGCCATTGAAGGTGATGCCTTTGCCAAGCGTCTGGTATCACCGGAGGCGCGAGAGGCCATGCAGGCATTTATGCAAAAGCGTAAGCCGGACTTTAGTCAGTTCGACTGAAGCTATTTTGGTGAGGGCGGCCGGCTAGTTGAAAGTAGTCTATTGCCGGATGAAATTTTTCCCCTATTTCAGCGGCATTAATTCCCAGTTTGTTTGCTGTGTATTGGTGCCCGCTGCGGTAGCTTCTGGCTTTATCGTCTTCATTTTCAAGCCAGTGCTGATACTGCCCGTCCATGTGCCAGCCAAAGTTTTTGTAGAGCTCGCCGATTGATGCCATCGGCGCGCTGGCAAGCTGCTTCATCTTGATGATCTGAATCTCTTTCTCAGACCACTGTTGATGGCGCTGCATTAGTACCTCGTAGTAATGCTGCAGCATGCTGGTTAGTCCATCCCGCCACCAGTTTAGATCTAGCTTCCCGGAAAAGATCTTGGCACCGGGTAATATGGAGCTGATCTGCGAGGGTAAAGCTTGATGGGGAGAGCGAATGCAGGCAATAAAGCGGCTGTCCGGGAACTCTTCTTTCAGGCTTTCCATCCAGGGCGTAAAAGAAGGATTTTTTGACAGGAAAGTTTTGTTTCTGCCATGAACATAAAGGTGTCGCTGGATTAGCTGACGGTACAGGCCTGTTAAGCGTTGGCGCTGTTTCTGGTCGGCGTCTCTGTCCAGATAGGCCAGCCTCCACAGGGCGGCGTCACCAAATGGCAGGATTAGTAAAAAACAGCCCAAATGCGGGGCGAGAGCCAAGTAGTCCTCCTCTGGGTCCAGTAGTCCGGTTTTGTGGATGCCATCCAAACCACCAAGTGCTCTGCGCTCCAGAAAATGCAGCAGACGGGAGCATGGTCTGCCCAGTTTGCCATCGAGGTGGGCAAAAGCGAGCCAGAAGCGGCGCTGCAAAATGGAGGGGGCGAATATCAGCTCCCATAGTGCGGTGGTGGTAAAGCGTTCGTTGTCCCCCGCCAGTAACCTGTGCAGAAAGGTTGTGCCACTACGTGGGATGCCAACAACGAACACCGGTTGATAAACCTCAACGTTGCTAAATCCTGGAAATAGCAGGGTGTCGAGCCACAGGCATAGACGATTGAGTAGCGTTATTGTGAGAAATGTTGGCCAGAACAACAGCATTATTGCTACCCGCTGCAGGGAGAGCTGTTGGTAGGCGCTGTGTCTATCGGGGAAAAAGCTTCGCCAGAACAGGTGCCAGAACGAGAGCGGGTTGGTCACGATATAGTCCCATGCCGGTCGTCAAAGATGACAAGCATGGGACTAAAACAAGTCAGGCAGATGACACTTCGTTTTTTATCCGGTCCGGCTGCAGAGACAAGGCTCCCACGGTGGACGGGTTATGGCTTTCATGGAACTTCTGCCGGGCATTCCACAGGCGTCGGTAACGATAGAACGGCACCGTCGGGTAAAGATGGTGAACCAGATGGTAGTTCTGCCATGCCATTAGCGGGGTCATTAGCCAGTCCAGGCCACGACGCATATGGGTGGCTTGATAGGGGGCATCGTTGTGGGCGATATCATGGGGATAGTGGGGCAGATACATAAATACCAGCGCGATTGTCCACGCCATCATCCTTGACGGGATCAACCACAGGAAGATCACCTCCATCGGATAGAACCAGCCGACAGCCAAGGCAATGGTCCATACCATGATGGTGTCGCGTAACGGATGGCCAACGTACATCCTGGCGAACCGCTCCTTGTTGCGCAGGTAGTAAACCAGATAATTGAAGTCCCAGAAGAACCAGATCCACAGCGCCGGCAGGGGGGCTGTCATGGTGAAATGATCCGGATCCTTCTCCGGTTCGTTGGCAAAGCGATGGTGCATCATGTGGCCGACCCGCAGCATCTGGCCATCAGAGAACGGTACGATCGGCAGCAGAATCAGGTAGACAAAGAACTGATTGATCTTGTCGTTGGTGCTCATCGCATGATGGATGGCATCGTGGATCGGGCTGAACAGGAAGTACATGGCGATACTATTTGCCAGACAGCCAGCCCACAGCGGCATCTGGTCCATCAGCACCAGTGCCCAACTGGAAAAAATCACCGTATGGCAGGTCAGCATCAGGATCACCGTTGGCCAGGCGATGTAGGGGCGCTTCTTCAGAGCATTGAACAGCTCCGTATTATCGGTTGGCAGGCTTGCCATTGGGGTCGCTCCGGGACAAAGTAAACACCCTATTTATGGCAAAGAGTGGCGACTGTGACACGCGACACCAACGGCGAACTGTCAAGTGGCCCCGCGCAAGGTGCGGATGAGCGCACCCGCGCGGTGATTCGCCAGAGCTTTATCCGGCTGGCGGCAGCCCACGGCTACCGCGGGGTGAAGATGGCTGAGGTGGCCGCAGAGGCGGGCATGTCGAGGCAGAACCTGTATCGCTACTACCGCAATCGGGAAGAGCTTTATCGGGCCACGCTGGACGAGCTGTTCGATGGTTTCTGGCAGCAGGCCGAGCCGCTTTTCCAGAACTTCGACGATAGTCTGTCCGAGCAAATCAATCTGATGGCCATGGTGGTGGCCAGCCAGCACCCGGATATCCTGCGTTTGCTGGCAGATCCGGGCCAATCGGATCTGAGTCTGTCCCTGCTGCGCCGTTATTTTGCTCGGGTGCTGGGGGCGCTGCTGCGTCAGCGAGGTGTCCAGCCGGTGGATCGTCAGCAGATGGAGATTGTTGTCAGCATGGTATCAGGAGCTTCGTTGGCGGGGCTGCGCCAGTGGATTGCCAGCGACATGCAGGTGGCGGCACCGGAGATGGCCAGAATCATGAGCCATGTATTTAATGGCCGCCTGGTGGAGCTGGTGGACGGCTCATTGCCGTGAATATATTTGCTAACACTCTAACCCATCGCTGTCATATTTTCGGAACATGGCCGGGCCACACTGGCGGCCATGAAAACCAGCGAACTTCGAATTCTTTTTGTCGTGGATGCCATTCAGGGACGCAATGGTGTCGGCACTTATTTTCAGGACCTGGTGGCACACCTTGAGACGCGGGTTGCGCAGGTGGAGCTGGTGTCGCCACGAATGAATCAGCCGCATCCGTGTCAGGGTTTGTCGCTGCCCATGCCCGGCGATCCCACGCAACGTTTGTTCTTGCCTAGAATGCGCTGGCTGACCCAGCGGATCATGACCATGAAGCCCCACGTTATTGTTATTCCCGGCCCAGGGGTTTTTTCTTTTGCTGCCAGCTGGATTGCAGCCCGTCTCGGTATTCCGGTGTGCGTAACCCACCAGACCGACTATTACAGTCTGGTAAATCTTTACTGGCGTGGCTGGTTCGCTGGTATGGCGCGCCGTGCTCTGGGATGGCTTAATCGGTGGATGTTCCGGCGCGCGGCATCGGTGGCGACGATCAGTGAACCGATGATGAACCAGCTGCGTGAGCTGGGCATTTTCAGTCCTCACCTGGTTGGCACGCCGTTAGCGCCGCAGTTTATTCAAACGCCGATAACTGAGCCGGCTGGGCAGGTCAGGCGGGTGCTGTTTGTCGGCCGGTTGGCGGCGGAAAAAAATCTGGATCAGTTCTTGGCATTGTCTAAGGCGCGTCCGGATCTGCAGTTTTCTGTAGTTGGTGATGGGCCGTTGCGGGCCATGGTTGAGCGTCATGTGCGCCAGCAAAGCAATCTAATATTCCACGGTTGGTGTCCTCGTGAAACGGTGGTCCAGCAAGTGGATGAACATGATTTGCTGATCTTGCCATCCGCCGTAGAAGCTTTCGGCACTGTTGCGCTGGAGGCCATGGCGCGGCGTCGATTGGTCATGGTGACGCCGGCCTGCGGCATTAACGATTGGCCGGAGCTGGCTGGCGGTCTTTTTGTGATGCGCACCCATGAGTCTCCAGTGCTTGCGTTGCGGCGGCTTGAGCAAATGCCACAGGAAGCGCGGCGGCAAATGATGCTGGAAGGTGAGCGGGCGGCACGGGAAATAAACGAGCAGAGCCTTGGTCAATGGTCGCAGGTGTTGCGTATCGCTGCGCGTCAGGCGGCGCATTTGCCTCGTCGTCTGCCATCGCCAACCTTCGCCCTGCTGCGCCGTCTGGCGGCCACTGCGGAGATCTGATGCGCGCGCTACTGTCTATCCATGATGTGATGCCGGAGTCACGGCCTGCGATCAGCGCCGTGCTGACTCAGCTTTTTGTCTCTATACCCGGGTTAAAGCCGCAACATATCACCCTGCTGGTGGTGCCTGGCAGGCAGTGGTGTGCGGATGATTTGGCATGGTTGCGACGCTTGGCTGCGGCGGGGCATCCATTGGCGGGGCACGGCTGGGATCATCGGGCACAAAAAAGCCGCTCTGTGTTTCATCACTTCCACAGTGTGATGTTGTCCCGCGATGCGGCGGAGCATCTGTCCCGTCCTTCCCATGAGCTGATGGCATTGATACTGCGTTGTCATGCCTGGTTTGCCGAGCATGATCTGCCTCTGGGGCCGCTGTATGTGCCTCCGGCCTGGGCGGTCGGTCGGCTCAACAGGGCTGAGCAGCAGGCACTGCCGTTTGCCCTGATGGAAACACTAAGCGGTGTGGTTCGGTTGGCTGATCAATGTCATCAGCGCTTGCCGTTGACGGGCTACGAAGCCGATAGCGCCATACGAACGGCGTTTCTGTCAGCAAGTAATCGACTGAATGTGACGTTGGCCAAGCGCGCGGGCAACATGTTGCGAGTCGGGCTGCACCCGTTTGATCTGCAACACCGTCTTGCCGGGTGCTTGATCAGCGATCTGCAGCAGGTGACGCAGTTCTGTGACTATTCCGAATTGCTTCAATCCCGAGCTGAAACGCCCACGGTCGCGGCATAATCAACGGTCGCTGTCCGGGCTGAAGGTCACAGTGATTTCAAAGGCGGGCGATCTGTCGGTCATGCCACTTCCCCAGTCCCAGTAGTGCTGCAATCGAGCCGAGCAAGGCCATGAACATGTCCGACTGGGTGTCCCAGACATAACCCTGCGTGCCGAGGAAAGATTCGGCGGCTTCTTCGCTAAGTAAAGCAACCCACCATTCAATCAGTTCATAGGCAGCGCTGATGCCGAGCACGCTGAGCACGATCAAAGCGAAGCGCCAGCCAGCACTGCTCACTACTTTCAGGCGAATAAACAGCTCTCTGGCGACCATGGCTGGAACAAAGCCCTGAGCCAGATGGCCGAGCTTGTCGTAGTTATTACGTGACCAACCGAACAGCTCTGATACCCAGTCCCCGGCAGGAACCAGCGCATAGGTATATTTTCCACCGATCATCAGAATGATGCAGTGAATCAATATCAGGGTGTAAAGCATTGGGGTGAAAGCAAAGCGCTTACCAGTGCCAAGCAGAATGGCCCAGGCGATCAGCGCCGGTGCGACCTCCAATGCCCAAGTGGCCTGGTCGAAGGGCTGCCAGCCAGACCAGATCAGGGTCAGCCAGAACAGCCCTTGCCAGGTCATGCTCATGGGGCGGTAATGCTGCCGCTAAGGAAGGTCAGCAGTTTGTCATCCGCCAGTAGCTGGCGCAGGGCACGGTCGAGCACTTCGTTAAGCATCATCATGTTGCGTTTGGCCGATGGCGTCAGTGGTTGCTCGTAGGTGTTGCCGGCACGATACACGCCTCGAAATTCATCGCCCTGATTGTTGAGGGCGACGGCATGTATTTCAGTTTTTACATCTACCCGGTTGACCACCGATCCTTCCTCCGGGATATAGCTGAACTCAACAACACGGACTTCCAGGGCACTGGCGCTGTCAGCCGGGTTATAAGCATTGAAGCCCTGTTGTTGCAGCCCCTGACGTACCGCCAGTGTGATTGCACCGGTCATGTCATTGCTGGCGCGCAGCAGGCTGGTTTCGCCATATACGCCACCGCGGGTGCCGAATTCCGGATTGCTGCGCTGGTCCACGGTGGATACGCTGACGGCCTGATTATTGCCGGCATTGCGGGTTACCACCTCAGGCTTGGGCACGATATCGATCATCTGCGGGCTCAGGGCGCAGGCGGACAGGGTGCTGGCGAGCAGGGCGGCACAGATCAGGCGAATCATGGTGGTGGCTCCTTTGTCATCCGGGTGGTCATCAGAAATGACGGTTAACGGCCTCGCGGGCCAGTGCTTCAAGAGACTCACGGTAGGCAGAGGCGGGCAGTCTGACAAGTGCGGCCAAGGCTAGTTCAGTTTGCTCGCGGGCCTTGGCCATGGTGTATTCGAGACTGCCGCTGTCGCGCACCACGGCGAGAATTTCGTCGAGCTTATCCAGACCACCCTTGAGGATGGCGTCGCGGATCATTGATGCCTGTGCCGGGGTGCCCTGACGCATGGCATGAATCAATGGCAGGGTCGGCTTGCCCTCGGCAAGATCATCGCCCACATTTTTGCCCAGCTCGTCTGCATCGCCCACATAATCAAGGACATCGTCCACCAGCTGGAAGGCAATGCCCAGATGGCGGCCGTAGGCGGCCAGGTCGTCGCGCAGTTCTGGCTGTTGTTTGCCAAGAGCCAGCGCTGCACCGGTTTCCGCGGCTGACTCGAACATTTTCGCGGTTTTATGGTGGATCACGCGCATATAGCGCTCTTCGCTGGTTGCCGGATCGCGGCAGTTGATCAGTTGCAGTACTTCGCCTTCGGAAATGATGTTGGTGCTGTCGGCAAGGATATCCATCAGGGTCAGGTCGCCGACCTCAACCACCAGCTGGAAGGCCCGTGAGATCAGGAAGTCGCCCACCAACACGCTGGCAGCATTGCCCCATACGGCGTTTACCGTTGGCCGGCCGCGGCGCAGGCTGGATTCGTCCACCACGTCGTCATGCAGCAGGGTGGCTGTGTGCAGAAACTCGATGATGGCCGCCACGTGGATATGCTTGTCAGCGGTGTAGCCACAGGCGCGGGCTGACAGGATGGCCACCAGTGGCCGCAGACGCTTGCCACCGGAGCCAACGATGTACTCGCCGACTTCCCTGATCATCGGCACATTGGTGTTCAGGCGGTCGCTGATAAAGCGGTTAACCGAGGTGAAATCGTCGGCTACAACGGCGTAGATATCTTTGAATTCCATGGGGGCATCCGGATTAAGTGCGGCAATGCTAGCAGGGGTGGGAGGCGCGTCAAGGTGAAAGGGCGCTACCGTTGCCTTTCGGGGTGCAGATGGCCTACAATCCGCGCCCCTGAACTCAATCCGTCGCCGTGGCTCGTCAAGTGACCCGTAAGGTCCGCCGCCGGGGGCTATGTAAGGAAAGTGTTATGTACGCAGTAATCAAGACCGGTGGCAAGCAATACCGCGTCGAGCAGGGCGATGTCCTGCGCATTGAAAAGCTTGAAGTAGGCACTGGCGAAAACGTTGATTTTGACGAGGTTCTGCTGGTCGCTGATGGTGACAACATCAACGTGGGTCAGCCCCGTGTTGCTGGCGCCAAGGTAACCGCCGAGGTGGTTTCCCAAGGGCGTCACGACAAGATTCGCATCGTGAAGTTTCGTCGCCGTAAGCACTACCGTCGCCAGGCTGGCCATCGCCAGTGGTTTACGGAAGTTAAAATTACCGGCATCAAAGCCTGATCGGCGATCCGACGGAGGATATGAACAATGGCACATAAGAAGGCAGCGGGCTCCAGCCGTAACGGCCGCGACTCAGAAAGTAAACGCCTTGGCGTCAAGCGCTTTGGCGGCCAGCTGGTTAATGCCGGTGAAATCATCGTGCGTCAGCGTGGCACCCAGTTTCACACCGGCGTGAACACCGGCATTGGCCGTGATCACACCATCTTCGCTACTGCCACCGGCCGAGTGAAGTTTGAAGTGAAAGGACCAAACAACCGCAAGTTCGTTACCATCGAACCGGTTGCCTGACATCTGGTTGAAGAAAGTGAAAAGCCCCGTCAGGTAATCCTGACGGGGCTTTTTCGTATCAGACAGTTCCATTGGGTAGCAAGGCGGAAGTGAGTTATGAAGTTCGTAGATGAGGCAGTCATTGAAGTGCACGCCGGGAAAGGCGGCGATGGCTGCGTCAGTTTCCGTCGCGAGAAGTCGATCGAATACGGTGGTCCGGACGGCGGTGACGGCGGTTCCGGTGGGTCTGTGTTTGTGCAGGCCGACAGTAACCTGAATACCCTGGTGGACTACCGGTACGATCGGATTTTCCGGGCCCGTGGTGGTGAGGCCGGCCATGGTCGTCAGTGCTCCGGCAAGTCATCTGAGGATATTCTGCTGCGCGTGCCGGTTGGCACAACGGTGGTTGAGACAGATACCGATGAAGTGCTGGCGGATCTGACCAAAGATGGTGAGCGCGTCATGGTTGCCAAGGGCGGCCGTGGCGGTCTTGGCAACACCCATTTCAAAAGCAGCACTAACCGTGCGCCGCGTAAGGCCACCAAGGGTACGCCGGGTGAGTCACGGAATTTGCGTCTGGAACTGAAGGTGCTCGCTGATGTGGGGCTGCTGGGTTTGCCCAATGCGGGCAAGAGTACGCTGATTCGTTCCGTCTCTGCGGCCAAGCCAAAAGTGGCGGATTATCCGTTTACCACTCTGGTGCCCAATCTGGGGGTGGTTAAAGTCGACAAGTACCGCAGCTTTGTTATGGCGGATATCCCTGGTCTGATTGAAGGTGCAGCAGAGGGGGCTGGTCTGGGCATTCGTTTTCTCAAGCATCTTGCCCGCACCCGACTGTTGCTGCATGTGGTTGATATTGCCCCGCCGGATGAAAGCGATCCGGTAGCTGCTATTACGGGTATCGCCCATGAGCTGGAAAAGTTTTCTCCAGCACTGGCTGAGCAAGAGCGCTGGCTGGTACTGAACAAGTGCGACCTGGTGTTGGAAGAAGAGATTGATGAAGTGGCTGGCGATATCACTTCGCGTCTTGATTGGACTGGCCCGGTATTTCGTATTTCTGCGGCCACCGGTGAGGGCTGTCAGGATCTGATCTATGCGCTGATGAATGCCATTGAAGATCGGCGCCTGCGAGAGCTGGAAGATGGTGATTATGCTGAGCAGCAGCGTCGCCTGCGCGAGCGCCTTGAGGAAGAGGCCCGCGAGAAAGTACAGGAACTGAAGAATCAGCGTCGTCTGGCCCGTGAACAAGGTGAGCTCGACGATGATGATGACGATTTTGACGACGACGATTACGACGTCGAAATTATCTACGAGCGCTGATAAACGGAGTGGTTATGGAGCGTCGCGGACGCTGGGTAATCAAAATTGGCAGCGCCCTGCTGACCAACAATGGTCAGGGACTGGATCGGGCGTTGATGCAATTGTGGGTCGACCGGATGGCCGATCTGCGTCAGCGTGGTATTGAAGTAGTGGTGGTGTCTTCCGGCGCAGTTGCCGAAGGCATATCCCGTCTTGGCTGGAAAAACCGGCCGGAGTCTGTGCATGAGTTGCAGGCTGCAGCAGCGGTAGGGCAGATGGGCCTGGTGCAAGCCTGGGAGACCTGCTTCCAGACTCACGGCATGCATACTGCTCAAATTCTGCTGACCCACGATGATCTGTCGGATCGCAAGCGCTATCTGAATGCCCGTTCTACCCTGATGACCTTGCTGGGGCTAGGGGTGATTCCGGTGATCAATGAAAACGATACTGTGGTCACAGATGAAATCCGTTTTGGTGATAACGATACGCTGGCGGCGTTGGTGGCCAATCTGGCGGTGGCAGAGCGTCTGGTAATTCTGACGGATCAGGATGGTTTGTATGAGCGTGATCCTCGCTCTGATCCTTCGGCGCCAATGATTCGTGAGGCGCTGGCCTCGGACCCGCATCTTCAGCAAGTGGCTGGCGGCTCTGTCAGTGGTTTGGGCCGTGGCGGCATGATCACCAAGGTTCGTGCCGCTGAGCTGGCTGCGCGTTCTGGTGCGCGCACTCATATCTGCTCCGGCCGCAGTCCTGATGTACTGACAGCCCTTGCCGAGGGCGCAGCGCCTGGAACCACGCTATTGCCGGATACTTCAGTGTTTAATGCGCGCAAGCAATGGTTGGCCGGCCACCTGCAGATGCGCGGTAGTCTGGTGCTGGATGGCGGAGCGGTATCGCGCTTACAGGAGTCCGGTTCGAGTCTGCTGCCGGTTGGCGTGGTGGAAGTATTTGGTGAGTTTTCCCGGGGCGAAATGGTGTCCTGCGAAGATGAAAGCGGCAAGCGTGTTGCCTGCGGGCTGGTGAATTATGATGCTGAAGAGGCGTTGCTGATTCGGCGGCGCAAGAGCAGCGAGATTCAAGACGTGCTTGGTTACGTCAGTGAGCCAGAGTTGATCCATCGGGATAATATGGTTGTCTTTTAATTCTTTTTTGTGTGGTGCAGCCATAAAAAAACCGGCCACATGGGCCGGTTTTTTATTCCCGATTCGGGCAGTGATATCAGGCGGCAGCCTGACCCATTGCCTTGATCTTCGCGTTCAGGCGGCTCTTGTGACGAGCAGCCTTGTTCACGTGGAATTTACCTTTGCGGGTGGCCTTGTCCAGGACCGATACAGCCGTAGAGAATGCTTGCTGAGCAGACTGCTGGTCACCGGAAGCAATGGCCGCGTTTACCTTTTTCAGGTAGGTCCGCACCATGGAGCGCATTGCTGCATTGTGCTGACGACGCTTCTCCGCCTGACGAGCACGCTTACGCGCTTGCGGTGAGTTGGCCAAGGTCTTGCTCCTATATATCTGGTTAAAAGCCGGGCGGCTTCTGGGTTTATCGTTGCGGGAGGGATTCGGGAAATCCGGGCCCCTGCCCGAAAGGCCCGCAACTATGCCGTCGGGTCTGGCTCTTGTCAAGGCAGAAATAGGCCTGCTGGCGGTGAATCCGTCCATCCGCTAACCTTCGCCGATTATCGGTCAGATCAGGTCAGTATGGCGGAGCAGCAGGGCGCACAGAATAAAAAAGGCGGGCTGATGGCGTCTACTGTGGTGGTCAGCGGCATGACCATGCTATCGCGCGTCCTCGGCCTGATCCGTGATGTGGTGCTGGCTCGCTATCTGGGTGTCTCAGCTGGCACAGATGCCTTCTTTGTCGCTTTTCGCATTCCCAATTTTCTGCGCCGACTGTTTGCCGAAGGGGCCTTTAATCAGGCTTTCGTGCCAGTGCTGTCCGAATATCGCACCAATGGCACCCAGGCTGCCGTTCAGCTGCTGATCAACCGGGTGGCCGGAACTCTGGGGATGACATTGGGGTTGGTGTCGGTGGTCGGCGTGATGGGTGCGCCGCTGCTGATTACTCTGTTTGCGCCGGGCTTTGGCGATGACCCGGTGAAACGGGCGCTGGCAGTGGAAATGCTGCGTCTCACCTTTCCCTATCTGTTCTTTATCGCGCTGACCGCTTTTTCCGGAGCGATCCTGAATACCTGGGGGCGCTTTGCGGTCCCGGCCTTTACCCCGGTGCTGCTGAATATTTCCCTGATCGGCAGCGCCCTGTTTCTGACCCCGTTTTTCAGTGATCAACGCATGGCCGTGGCGCTGGCCTGGGGGGTGTTGATTGCCGGGATGGCGCAATTGTTGTTCCAGTTGCCATTTCTGACTCGTCTCGGGCTGATGCCCAAGCCGCAGGTGTCGTGGCGAGATCCCGGGGTAAAGCGCATTCTGGCGTTGATGGCGCCGGCTATTTTTGGGGTCTCGGTCAGCCAGATAAACCTGCTATTGGATACCGTGCTGGCCTCGCTGCTGGAGACCGGTTCGGTCACCTGGCTGTACTACTCCGACCGACTGGTGGAGTTGCCTCTGGGTATTTTTGCCATCGCCATCGGTACGGTAATTTTGCCTAGTTTGTCCAAGAAGCATGCTGCGGCGTCCACGGAGGAGTTTTCCCGGACACTGGATTGGGCCATCCGCATGGTGCTGTTGCTCGGTCTGCCGGCTGGTCTGGCCTTGCTGGTGATGGCCAAGCCGTTATTGTCGGCGTTGTTCCAGTACGGCGAGTTTGGCGCTTTCGATGTCCATCAGGCGTCCCTGTCGTTGCAGGCGTATAGCGCCGGGGTGGTGGCTTTCATGCTGATCAAGGTGTTGGCGCCCGGCTATTTTGCCCGTCAGGACACTAGAACTCCG
Organism: Alcanivoracaceae bacterium; assembly: GCA_029210325.1. GTDB lineage: Bacteria > Pseudomonadota > Gammaproteobacteria > Pseudomonadales > Alcanivoracaceae > PGZG01. The sequence continues at coordinate 881,732 of JARGPU010000001.1, forward strand.
GTGCGGATCGGCATTATCGCCATGATCGCCAATATGGTGTTTAACCTGCTGCTGGTCTGGCATTTACGTCATGTTGGCCTGGCAATGGCGACGGCGCTATCAGCCTGGCTTAATGCGGCGTTACTGTATCGCGGTCTTGTCTCGACGGGAGTTTATCGACCATCGCCAGGCTGGAGCCTGTTCTTTGCTCGTCTGCTGGGTGGTGCGGCGGCAATGGTGGCCGTGGTCTGGTGGCTAAACGGGCAGAGTGACCTGTGGCACACCGGGCTGGCCTGGCAGCGTGGCAGCTTTATTGTTGCTGTGGTGGCGGCTGGCGCGCTGGCTTATTTCCTTGGTCTTGGATTACTCGGTTTGAGACCTCGTCACCTCCGGCGCGGGCCCGTATAATCCAGCGCTCCAATGTATTGAGGCGCTGATGGAACTGATCCGGGGAATGCACAATTTGCGCCCTGCCCACCGGGGCGGCGTTGCCACTATCGGCAACTTCGATGGTGTGCATATTGGTCATCGGCGCATTCTTGATCAGGTGATTGCTGAGGCGCGGCGCCGTAAGGTGCTGTCAACGGTGATTCTGTTTGAGCCGCAGCCGGCTGAGTTTTTTACCCCGGAAAAAGCGCCGCCACGGCTAATGACCCTGCGCGACAAAATACGTGCATTGCGTCAGGCGGGAGTCGATCAGGTACTGTGCTGTCGATTTAATCAACGTTTCCGCAGACAGAGTGCCGCGGAGTTTGTCGATAACCTGCTGGTGCAGGGGCTGGGTATCCAGTCTCTGGTGGTGGGCGATGATTTCCGCTTCGGTGCTGACCGTTGCGGGGATTTTGCCTATTTGCAGCAGGCCGGCGCGTTACATGGTTTTACCGTCAGCGATACGCCGACCTTTGAAGTGGTCGGTGAGCGGGTCTCCAGTACCCGTGTCCGCGCAGTACTGCAGCAGGGAAATTTGCAGCAAGCCGCACAACTGCTTGGCCACCCTTACACCATTAGTGGGCGGGTACGGCATGGTGACAAGCGCGGCCGTCAGATTGGCGTGCCAACTGCCAATTTGGCCATGCGTCGGGTGCAGTCCCCGGTGGCGGGCGTGTATGCGGTGCGAGTCAGCGGTGGCGGGCTTCAAGGCGCACAGGGGGTCGCCAATGTTGGCACCCGGCCGACGGTGAATGGCGTGGATAATCGACTGGAAGTGCACCTGCTGGATTTTTCCGGCGACCTGTATGGCCGTTATCTGGAAGTGGAGTTTCTTCACTTCCTGCGTGAAGAGAAAAAATTTGACGGACTGGAGTCGCTCAGCGCAGCGATCCATGCCGATATCGATAACGCGAAAGCGTTTTTCAGCCAATCATGACGGACTGTTATTCATGACCGATTACAAGGCCACCCTGAATCTTCCTGAAACCGGCTTTCCCATGAAGGCGGGTTTGGCCCAGCAGGAACCGAAACGTCTCGACGACTGGAAGGCGAAAAATCTGTACCAGAAGATTCGTCAGCAAGCTGCCGGGCGGCCCAAATTTATCCTGCATGATGGCCCTCCGTATGCCAATGGCAACATTCATATTGGCCATGCGGTGAACAAAATCATCAAGGATATGATCGTAAAGTCGCGTGGTTTGAGCGGCTTTGATGCCCCCTATGTGCCGGGTTGGGACTGTCATGGTTTGCCGATTGAGCACAAGGTCGAGCAGAAAATCGGTAAGGCCGGTCAGAAAGTTGACGCGAAAACTTTTCGCGATGAATGTCGCAAGTATGCAGCCAGCCAGGTAGAAGGGCAGAAAGCTGATTTTATTCGCCTTGGTGTATTTGGCGATTGGGATAATCCCTATCTGACGATGAACTTCGATTTCGAAGCCAATATTATTCGCGCGCTTGGCAAGATCGTTGATAACGGTCATTTAACCAAGGGCTTCAAGCCGGTGCACTGGTGTCTCGATTGCGCCTCGGCTCTGGCGGAAGCAGAAGTCGAGTATCAGGATAAAACCTCCCATGCCATTGATGTTGGTTTTCGCGTTGCCCATGGGTCCGACTTTGCCGTGCGCAGCGGTGTCACAGCGGACAGCGCCGAGATCGTGATCTGGACGACTACGCCATGGACCATTCCCGCCAATATGGCGGTGGCATTAAATGGCGAACTGGACTACGTGGTTGTTAGTGGCGAGCGTGATGGCGTGCAAAAGCAACTGCTGGTCGCTGAGGTGTTGGCGGAACATGTGCTGGCCCGGGCCAAGCTGGAAAATGCATCAAGATCGGCTGTGTTTGCTGGTGAAAAACTTGAGGGGCTGCTGCTGGAGCACCCACTGTATGATCGGCAGGTGCCAGTTATTCTTGGCGATCATGTCACCACCGACGCGGGTACAGGGTGTGTGCATACGGCGCCCGGTCATGGCCAGGATGACTTTATTGTTGGCCAGAAGTATGGCTTGGAAGTATTCAATCCAGTGCAGGACAACGGCTTGTTTATTGCCGACCTTGGTGTGGTTGGCGGCATGCATGTAAGCAAGGCCAACGAGCCGGTAATCGAGGCGCTTGCTGCGGCAGGCCGTCTGGTTGCGCATGAAAAAATTCAGCACAGCTACCCACATTGCTGGCGTCATAAAACCCCGCTGATTTTCCGTGCTACGGCGCAATGGTTTATCAGTATGGATGCCGCTGGCCTGCACAAGCGCGCCGTTGAGACCATTGATGAAGTGCAGTGGTTGCCAGAGTGGGGCAAGGCTCGTATTGAAGGCATGATGAAGGATCGCCCTGACTGGTGTATTTCCCGTCAGCGCACCTGGGGTGTGCCGATCGCCCTGTTTGTTGATCGTCAAACCGCAGAGCTGCACCCGCAGACACCTCGGCTTATTGAAGAAGTGGCCAAGCGCGTTGAGCAGGGCGGGATTAACGCCTGGTTTGAAATGGACGCCAGCGAGCTGCTCGGTGCTGATGCGGAGCGTTATAGCAAAGTCACCGATACTCTGGATGTCTGGTTTGATTCTGGTGTTACCCACTTTGCGGTGCTCGATCAGAATCCGGCACTGGGTTGTCCCGCGGACTTGTATCTTGAAGGTTCCGATCAGCATCGTGGCTGGTTTCAGTCATCGCTGTTGACTAGTCTCGGGGTGCGCGACACGGCGCCTTATCGCACTGTTCTGACTCACGGCTTTACCGTCGATGAGCAGGGCCGCAAGATGTCAAAGTCGCTCGGCAATGTTATTGCGCCACAGGAAGTGACTAATGATCTGGGTGCCGACATTCTGCGCCTGTGGGTTGCGGCCACGGATTACCGTGGCGAGATGAGTGTATCGAAGAACATTCTGGCGCAGATGGCGGACAGCTATCGGCGCATTCGCAATACCGCACGATTCTTGCTCGCCAATCTGAATGGTTTTGTGCCGACAGAGAATGCAGTGGCCAATGAAGACATGCTGGCACTGGATCGCTGGGTGGTTGATCGTGCCGCCATGTTGCAGCAAGAAATCATCGGCCTGTATGAGACTTATCAGTTTCATCAGATCTATCAGAAGGTGCACCACTTTTGCTCAATTGATTTGGGCGGCTTCTATCTCGACATCATCAAGGATCGTCAGTACACCTGCCAGCCAGACTCCCTGGCGCGGCGCTCCTGTCAGACCGCTTTATGGCATATCAGTGAGGCACTGGCCCGTTGGGTTGCGCCAATCCTGTCCTTTACAGCAGAAGAAATCTGGCAGCATCTGCCCGGTGAGCGCAGTGACTCCGTGTTTCTAGAGCAATGGTATGACAGTCTGGCTGAATTGCCGGCGAATGCGGAGTTGGGCCGTGACTTCTGGCAGCAGGTTTTGCAAGTCAAGCAAGCGATCAACAAGGCCATTGAAGATGCCCGCAATCAGAAAGTGGTGAAAGCCAACCTGGCTGCGGATGCAGTGCTCTACGCGGATGACTCGCTCACTACCCTGCTTGATCATCTTGGTGATGAGCTGCGCTTTGTCACCATTACATCAACGGCAGCGCTTAAGCCTTTGAGTGCGGCGCCGGCGGATCTTGCAGCCTCTCTGGTGTCTGGTTTGAAAATCAGCATCAGCGCTTCAGGATATACAAAATGTGCGCGTTGTTGGCACCACCGGGAAGACGTTGGCCAGCATGCCGCTCACCCCGAACTGTGTGGCCGCTGTATTGATAACGTCGATGGTGATGGGGAAGTGCGTCATTATGCGTGACACCGTGGGAGAGGTTAAATCCGGGCGTGGTCTGGAATATCGTAATCTGCTTTGGCTATGGCTCAGTGCCGTAGTGTTGGCTATTGATCTCTGGACCAAGTCGCTGGCAGAGAATGCATTGCAGCTTTATCAGCGCATTGAAGTGTTGCCGTTTTTCAATTTTACCCTTGCATATAACAGTGGCGCTGCATTCAGCTTTCTGGCTGAAGCGGGCGGTTGGCAGCGCTGGTTCTTTACCGCGGTTGCCATGGTTGCTTCCGTGGTGATCGTTGGCTGGTTATTGAAACTGCGCGGTGAGCGTATGGTGGCCATTGCCCTGGCATTGATTCTTGGCGGTGCGCTGGGCAACCTGTGGGATAGGGTGACCTTGGGTCATGTGGTGGATTTTCTCGATTTCCATTGGGCTGGCTATCACTTTCCGGCTTTCAACATCGCTGACAGCGCGATCACGGTGGGTGCCGTATTGTTGATCGTTGATATGTTTTTGGGCCGCGACAAGAGTGCGTCATGACTGACCAGCTTCGGGCCGGGCCGGACACCCGGGTGACACTGCATTTTGCGGTGCGTTTGATGGATGGCACGGAGATGGATTCCACCTTTACCGGCCAGCCAGCTTCCTTTGTCTGGGGCGATGAATCACTGTTGCCAGGTTTTGAACGCGCCCTGCTCGGCCTCAAGGCGGGCGATAAGCGTAGTGTTTATATAGAGGCGGACAAAGGTTTCGGTGCCTATAACCCGGACAATATTCAGCAGTTTCGTCAGGATGAGTTTGCTGAGGGAATGACGCTGGAGGCTGGCGTAGTGGTCAGTTTTCGTGACGCCTCCGGTGCCGAGCTGCCAGGGGTCGTCAGTCTGATTGAAGATAACTGGGTGACGGTGGATTTTAATCACCCGCTGGCCGGCCGGGATCTTACTTTTGAAGTCGAGATTCTTACCGTAGAGCGCGATGTGCCGGAACAGCCGGTAACGATCCGTTTGTAAAAGGGGCAACGCCATGGAAATCCGTCTTGCTAACCCCCGCGGCTTCTGTGCTGGAGTCGATCGCGCTATAGAGATCGTTAATCGGGCCCTGACTGCCTTTGGGCCGCCGGTCTATGTGCGCCACGAGGTCGTGCATAACAAGTTTGTGGTGGATGACCTGCGCCAGCGTGGTGCGGTGTTCGTCGACGAGCTGCACGAGGTGCCGGAAGACGCCATTGTCATCTTTTCTGCTCATGGTGTGGCCCGGGCGGTGCAGGATGAGGCCGGCCAGCGCCAGTTGCAGGTATTCGATGCCACCTGCCCGTTGGTTACCAAGGTGCATATGGAGGTGATGAGGTACGCCCGCGAAGGTCGCGAAGCGATTCTGATCGGCCACCAGGGCCACCCGGAGGTAGAGGGCACCATGGGTCAGTACGATCGCAGCTTTGGCGGCGAGATGTATCTGGTGGAGGACGAGGGTGATGTTGCCAGTCTGCAGGTGAGGGACCCGGAAAAGCTTGCTTTCGTCACTCAAACGACCCTGTCGGTGGATGATACTGCAAGAATTATCGACGCACTTCGCCGCAAGTTCCCAGCCATATTGGGCCCAAAGCGCGAAGATATCTGCTATGCCACCACTAACCGTCAGGACGCTGTGCGCCAGCTGGCACTGGAATGTGACCGGGTCCTGGTGGTGGGGTCGCCGAACAGCTCCAACTCCAATCGCCTGGCCGAGCTGGCCCAGCGCTGTGGTACCCCGGCGCTGCTGATCGACGGTCCTGAAGAGATCGATCCGGCTTGGCTGGTTGATTGCCGCCGCATCGGCGTCACCGCGGGCGCTAGCGCCCCCGAGGAGCTGGTCAGACGGGTGGTGGCTCGGTTGCGTGAACTGGGCGGCCATGAGCCTGAAGAGCTGGTCGGCCGTGAAGAAAACATTCGCTTCTCCCTGCCTCGCGGTCTGCGCGATATCACTTCTGGTTAAGCAGCTGCCGGCGGCCAGATTGGAAACCGCCAACTGCGTCACAATCCTTTGTTATTAGTGAGGATTCTTGTCTGTCCAGGGCGACCGTTCAGGTAGGCGCTCTGCCCGCTTGTCTGCCATCAATGGCACTTCTCTGCAGAACCGCTAGCCTGCATCTCATGGCAATCCGTAGTGGGCTGACCACTGCAGTAAAGAAGTGGTTGGAGTGTAGTGAGGAGGCAGAGTTGAACGGAAAGATGCGCAAACAACAGGGAGTAACAGTGCTCGAGTTGATGTTCGGGGTGGCGATCCTCAGCATCATGCTGGCATTTGCTGTTCCCTCCTTTCAGGCGTCCCAGGCGAATTCGCGTCTGCGCGCCAGTACAGCAGACTTGGTGGCGGCGGTTAATACCGCGCGCAATCAGGCAGTTAATCTGCGCATCGATGTGCGTATTCAGGCCCTTGCAGGTGGCTGGGCTAACGGTTGGCAGGTCCAGTATCAGTATCCTGCGGTGATTCCGGTTAGCGAGCGCAGTGAGCGCGATACATCTTTCCCCCAGAGCGGTGACGTGAATATCACCAAGACTGGCGGAGCCAGTGCCTTGGAGATGGTTTTTCAGGCCAATGGTTTGATGGCTGGCGGGGCCACCCGGTTTGATTTGTGTAGCAGCTCTGGCCGGGCGCGTGTGCTGCAGGTATCGCCGTTCGGCCGGATCACTAATACGGATGGGACCTGCTAATGAAAGCCACTGCACGGAAAATGCTCAGGACCCAGCGAGGGGTCGGCATGATTGAGATTCTGGTGGCTATTTTGGTGGTCGCCGTGGGCGTGCTTGGTTACGCCGGTATGCAGATGTTTGCCCTGCGTGGCGCGGAAACGGCCAGCTACCGAACCCAGGCAACGCTGGTGGCCAAGGATGCGCTGGAGCGCCTGCTGCTTAACTCGGCAACCGCAGCGGGCGATATTTACTTTGACGTCACTAGCTGGCCAGCTGCGTCGGCTGCGCCTGGTGGAAATTTCCCTACTGCCTGTATGGGCGCCGCGACATGCACGCCGGATGCTCAGGCTGTGGCTGATATTGCACAGCTTTCCTGGATCGTCAGCAACACTCTGCCTCTGGGCATGATATCGGCCCGGGATGGTTGTACAGGTGTCGGTACCCCAAGTTGTGTGGTGGTCACTTGGCAGGGCACCGTTCCGGCGGACTGTTTGGCAGGTGGCGTGATCAGCACCTCTGAGCCATGCGTGGTTATGGAGGCTCGTCGGCCATGAAAAAAACCATGTACGGCTTCAGTATTGTTGAGTTGATGGTGTCGCTGGTATTGGGCTCCATGCTCACTCTGGCAGCGGTCCAGTTATTCGGTGTTAATCAGCGCACCTTCATCACCCAACAGTCGCTGGCTCGGGTGCTGGATGATGGCCAGCTGGCACTGCGCTTTCTGTCTGATGACATTCGCCGGGCCGGGTTTAGTGGCGCCACGGTGGCCAATGATGACGGTATTATTTTCGGCGGCACTGGCAGCGTCGACGGCAATCCTTTCGACCGCATCCAGGTGAGTTATGTCGGCACTCAAGATTGTCAGGGCTCTGTCAGTGGTGCGCCGGTTGCCTTGACCAATACCTACTTCGTTAATGCTGTCGGTGAGCTGCGTTGTGATGGCAGTCTCGGTGGTGGTGATGTGGTACTGCTCGATGGTGTCGAGGGGTTCCGCGTTCAGTATGGCGTCGATACGGTACAGGATGACGTGGCTGGACCATTCGCTTTTGTAGGTGCTGGAGCTGCTCTCGGTCTGGCCCGCCCTGTGGTCGCCATACGCCTGGGGCTGTTGCTGGGCTCCAATAGTCCGGCACTGCCACAGAATGCAACTCGTTCCTGGCAACTTTACGATCGCCAGATCGGAACCGGTGCCGATAATGTTACCCGCCGTGTGTTTTTCACCACGGTGATGCTGCGCAACCTGAATTGGGAAACCCTATGAAGACGATCAATCAACAACGAGGCATGGCGTTGATGGCAGCTCTTCTAGTGCTGCTGGTGATTTCTATTATCGGTGTTAGTGCGATGCGCTCCAGCGCCTTTTCCGCCAAGGTGGCTACCGGTGTGCAACTGGATGCCATTGCCTTTGAAGCGGCTGAGTCAGCCATAGCAGAAACCCTGTTTAGTATTTCCGAGTTCAATGATACGGCTAGCGGTGCCGAATACGATCAGGTTATTGACCTGTTCAATGGCAATACTCTGGTCTGGTGCATTACCGAGGGAGGCAGAACAACTGCCGCGTGCACCGATACCTCTCGCTTTGACTCCCGGGGCTTGGTCAGGGCTGAGGCTCGGGCCGCGTCCACCGGATATTCCGCTACCTCAGGAAACCAGATTAGTAGTGCTGGCGGTGGTGGTGTGTTGATCGCAGATTTTGAGTTAACGATTCAAGGTAACAGTACGTTGGTAGGTTACGGTTTGAGTAACCGGCATGTTCAGCAGGCTCTCCGTCGGGGCATGGTTCCCGGCAGTGAAATCCAGTGAGGTGGGGTATGAAAACAATACGCGAGTTCGGAAAGGCTGCGCTGATTGCTTTGGCGGTGTTGTTGTCGCCAACGGCAGTCTATGCGGATGACACGGAGATCTTTTTCTCTGCTGCTCAGGCCGATAACGACCAGAACAAACCGATTGCCAATGTATTCATCATGCTTGATACATCGGGCAGTATGCGCTTCTGTGAAAACTCCCTGAGCGGCAATGGTGGTTACGATGCGGGCTGGTGTTCGGATTACACCAAGCGCCGTATCAATGTGTTGCAAAGCGCTCTGAAAGATATGCTTGCAGATATTCCCGATGGTGTTCGCCTTGGTCTGGGACGGTTTAATTACCGGATCAATGATATCTGGGACAAATATGATGGCGTAGGTCAGCAGGGTGGTCGCGTACTGGTGCCGGTAACGGATGTCACTGAAGGCTCCAGAGCCGTTATGTTGTCAGAAATTGCCAAGCTGAATGACGCTGGCAATAACGTCCGTGGCGATTTCCCGGGAGCCCAGCCAGCGGGTGATACACCCACCGGCCGCGCCTATGCAGAAGCCGCCCGCTATATGATGGGCATGGAGCCTCGCTACGGCACCGCACAGAATGGCGCCCAAACTTCCATCTGTCTGGAGGAAGACACTCGTGAGGTCGGCTGCCGTGATGTGCTGATTGGCAAGGAAGACCCGGAGGAAGTGGCTTTCTGTGATGTCAACGATGGCTTGTGCACCAGCGAAATTGCCGATGAGGAAGAAGTGGTTGACTGGTGTGATACCCGCCGTGACGCCTGCCGTGTAGAAAGGGGTAACTGGACGACTCTGCCGAGCGGAGACACCTGTGATTTGGCCGACTCACAGAACTGCCGCCGTTTTTCCGAGTGGGAAAATCTGCCTTTCGGTGACACCTGTAACACCTGGTATAGCGACTGCCGCCGCTGGAGCGACTGGGAAGAAACGATAACCATATTCAGTGGCGCTGACCGAGATAATTGCCGTGAAGTGAACAATGACAATTTCTACCGGGACAGAGTCCGTGTCCGAATCGGACGGACAAGAACAAATCAGTGCTGGGAGGGCCGTCGTTACTATCAGCAGGCCAAGTATACCTATCAGGCCCGTGAAGCGACCTACTTCGAGCGCGAGGAAACCTACTTCCAGTGGGAGCCGATCTATGAAGAGCAATGCGATCTAGAGACCTACTGCGTCAAAGAAGAGCCGATTATCAGTGGTGGCAAGTATGTCTCGCCGATCAATGTGAACAACCAGTGCGAAAGTAACCACGTTATTCTGTTTACTGATGGTTCGCCCAGTAGCAATGATAGCCCCGGGAATCAAGGCTTTGTGGATTGCGGAAGCAATAATTCCTATAACTGTCAGGTGAAGGTATCCAACTATCTTTACAGTGATAACAACGCCAAAAAGGCCAAGGTGAAGACTTACAACATTGGTCTGTACATGGGTGGCAATCGGTCGGATATGGAGAGGGTCTCCACCGATGGCGTAGATGGCACCATTAATGCTGATGATAGTGATCAGCTGGTTAAAGCGTTCTCCGATATCGTTAATCTGATTGCCGATAACTCTCGTTCATTCTCTGCACCGGGTGTGGCGGTGAACCAGATGAACCGTCTTGAGCATTTGGACCAGCTCTACTACGCGGTGTTTGAGCCGAAGAAGTCGAGTTACTGGGAAGGTAACCTGAAGCGCTATCGTGTGGTTGATGATCAGATCCGCGCGACTAATGGCCCGGCGGTTGATCCTGCGACCGGTTTCTTCTCGGAAAACGCCAAGAGCTTCTGGAGTTCCACCCTTGATGGTGCCGATGTGCGCAAGGGTGGTGCTCGTGAAAAAGTCGCAAACCGTCGTCTGTTCTACACCGATGAATTTGGTGCTATGCAGCAGCTTGACTGGCTGAACGACAATACCCCGACCTTCTATGGCTTGCCTTCCTCGGCCACTACGGAGCAGGTGACCGAGCTCAAGGACATGCTGAAGATCTCCTGGGGTGACCCGCTGCACAGTGAGCCGGTACTGGTGAACTATGGTGGCAGCAGTGACAACAACGGCATCTTTGTCTCCGGTAACGATGGCATGTTGCGCGCCATCAGTTCGCAGACCGGCCAGGAAGTGTGGGCCTTCATGCCGAATGAAATGATTCGCAAGGCGAACAAGTTCACCACCAACCGTCCTGGACTGGCGTTGAATAATGATCGTCAAATCTATGGCATGGATGGCAGCTGGACCGCATGGCGCCGTCCGGGTACTAGTCCGTCCTCCGCGCCCAGCAAGGTTTATATCTATGGCGGCATGCGCCGCGGTGGCACCAGTTATTATGCACTGGATGCTACGGGTACTTCACCGAAAATGCTGTGGCAGATTAACCGTGGTGATACCGGTTTCGAGCGCCTTGGTCAGACCTGGTCTCAGCCGACTCTGACGCAGGTCAAGGTGGGTGGTGCTAAGCGTGCGGCGCTGGTGTTCGGTGGCGGTTATGATCCGGCTGGTCATGATGGCAAGCAGGCGGCTGCCCGTAGTTCAGGTGATAGCATGGGCAACGCAATCTATGTTGTCGATGCGCTGACCGGTCAGCTGCTGTGGTCTGCCGGGGCCAATGGTGCGACTACCTCGGTGGCCTCCATGAAGTGGAGCGTGCCGTCAACCGTCTCGGTGGTGGATGGTAACTTTGATGGCGTAGCGGACTTCTTCTACTTCGCTGATCTGGGCGGCCAGGTGTTCCGTGTCGATCTGGATGATGCCAACGTGACCGCCTCCAAGGTGCGTCGCCTTGCCGATCTGTCTGGCACCGGTGCAACCAATAACCGTCGCTTCTATTACGCGCCGTCAATCAGCTATGTGCGCTCGGAAGATGGCACTCAGGAGAGCCTCTACATCTCTATTGGCTCCGGCTACCGGACCCATCCGCTGTCGGAGCAAACGGAAGACTACTTCTTCGTGATCCGCGATGATGGCGTGCAGCGTGACACATCGAACAAGTTTGTCGGTTCTGCACCGACCTCGCTGATAACGGCAGCCTCGCTCGATACTTTGAGCAGCAGTGGTGCGGCAGATCCTGCCAAGGTGGGTTGGAAGTTGCCGTTGGTTGGTGATGGCGAGAAATCCCTGTCAGCTTCGGTGGTGTTCAATAACCGTATCTTCTTCACCACCTACGAGCCAAAGGCAGACGATAGTTCTCTTGATGGCAATGACTGCGCGGTGAGAATCGGTAGGACCTACCTGTATGTGGTAGATCTGGTCAGTGGTCAGGGGGCTTCCTTGACTAATGACGGTGAGCTTGGCGGCGATCGCCGTAAAGAGCTTGCTCAGGATGTGCCGCCACCGAGCCCAACTCTGCTGTCGGACGGCGAGAAGGTGCTGGTGATTATCGGTACTGAGGTGGCTGGTGATGAGTCGCTGGGTAATACTGGCGTGCGTCGCGGCAGCTGGTACCAGCTGCAGCCGAGTGAGGCCGACAAGGTGCCTGACCCGAACGCCACTGCACCGTGATGTGAAGAGCAATAAAAGCCGGGCCTTAGGGCCCGGTTTTTATTTGTGCGGTGGCGATTAAATCTGTCCACACTCCTGATCAGGCTCTGCCTTTTCGATACGTGCATGGCTTGACCAGCTCATAACGATTTTTCGCGCCGTGTGGCTATTACAAATAAAAAAGTGGCCATTCTGATAATGGGTCCTGCCATCGGCGCGAAATATCAAGGCGTTGCCGCGAAAGCGGCGCCAGCGCACGCTAACGCCTTTAGGTAGCTTTAGCCGGGTCAGAAGTTGCTCAGGGCTTTGTGCGTTATCTGTGCGGTAAAGGGCCAGAAGATCCGTATTATCGAAGTGATTACAGTCCTGTCGGGCATCGCATAGCATGACCTCGCCGATACTCAGGGCCTCGCTGCGGCCCAGCTGCATCAGGCCGATAATGCGATTGGTGCTGTGTACAACCCGTTGCTGTTGAATCATGCGGTCAAAGGCCGGGGCTGCGATGAGCGAGCTTATGCTGATGATGGCCAGGGCGCAGATCAGCTCAATCAGGGTGATGCCTCTCATGGTGGCCTCCATGGCTCTGCCAGAAAGGCTCAATGTAGAGGGTTGCCGGTTGGCAGGGAGTCGGTGGCCAGAGACCAGGCCTGTCAGACAAACAATGTGCTGTCTGTCAGTGTGCGCACTGGCTGCCAGTTGGCCACCTGATTGAGGTATGCTTGAATTAAGTAAATCTAATGAGGTGCTCTATGCAAAGTGAACGGCGAATGGGGCAGGCAGGTTTTACCCTGATTGAGCTTATGATCGTGATGGCTATCGTCGGCATTATTGCGGCTGTGGCTTACCCGGCCTATACCCGTCAGGTGCAGGCGACTAACCAACAGCGTGCTCAGGGCGAACTGATGTCATTGATGGCGGGAGCCGAGGCCTACCGGGCCCAGCGCTTCAGCTATCAGGGCTATACTGTGCCGGCGGCCATGCCTTTAGCGGACCGCTATACCTTTAGTGCCACTATCTCTGCTAATAATCAGGAGATCGTCCTGCTTGCGGTACCTATCGGGCCGCAGGCCGGCACTGGCGCCATCGGTATCGACCACCAGGGTCAGACCTGTCTGGACAAGGCCAACGACACAACCTGTGCACCGGGCAGCAACCCCTGGAAGTAATCCTTACTATCGAGGTGTAGTGGGTTTTGTCGGGGCAGGGTTGGAGTAGTTTGTGTCGCGTGTGGTGGTTGTCGGCGCGGGGATCGCTGGTTTTTTGTCGGCCTTGGAGCTGAGTGACCGAGGTTGGCAGGTATCCCTGCTTGATGCGGGCCCTGCTCGCCCGTCCGCCTCTTGGGCTGGCGGTGGAATTTTGTCGCCCCTGTTTCCCTGGCGTTATCCCTCGTCTTTGTTGCCTTTGACTCGCCATGCCCGGCGCGACTACGCCACATGGCAGCAACGTATCATTCAAGCCGGGGGCATGGATCCGGAACTGCTCGATGGAGGCATGGTGGTGCTGGCTGATGCGGCCGGGCAGCGCCAGGCCGGCGACTGGGCAGTATCGAACAACATTGTCCTGCAAGCTGGTCCCGCTGCGAGCTGGTTTCCCTGGTTAGAGCAGACAGCAATATGCTTGCCTGACGTCGCCCGAATACGTAACCCGCGCCTGCTTAAGGGGCTAGCCACGCTGGTCCGACAAAGCCCTGTTCGTTGGTTGCAGGGCCATGTGGAGGCGGTTAGCAGCTTTCCATCTGGCGTGCGTCTGGAAACCAGTTGTGGTGTGCTGGAGGCGGATCATGCGCTTATTACTGCGGGGGCCTGGAGCCACAAGCTGCTGCCTGAGTTGATGCCGCTGACCTATCCGGTAAAAGGCCAGATGCTGCTGTATCAAGCGCCACAAGCTTTTCCCGAGAAAGTGCTGCTGACCGAGCAGGGCTACCTGATTCCCCGTTCAGGCGGCTTGTTGCTGGCGGGCTCTACCGTTGAGCCGGATCAGTGGGATGGGCGTCCAACCGAGCATGCCTGCGAGCAGCTCGCTGAGACGGTTGCGCAGTTGTGGCCAGCATTGCAGAGGGTGCAACCGCTGGCACAGTGGAGCGGTATTCGCCCCGGGTGCAAGCGCCCTGTGCCGGTTATCGGCCAGGTGCCGGACAGCCATGATCGGCTGTGGGTGAATACCGGACATTTTCGCAATGGTCTGGTCTGTGGGCCGGCCAGCGCAAGATTGGTCGCTGAGCTAATTAGTGGCCAGATGCCATTCTGTGATCCCGCCGCTTACTCGGTTTCGTCTTCTTCGTCGTCACCACCCTGATCCAGCGATAACTTTTGCAACCGGTAACGTAGCGAGCGGAAGGTCATGCCAAGCTTCTTTGCCGCCGCAGTCCGGTTCCAGTGTGTTGCTTCCAGAGCGCGCAGCAGTTCGGCGCGTTCGACCTCCTGCAAAAATTCCTCCAGTGGTATGCCGGCGGGTCGGCTTGGTAATGCGCCGCCGGGCTGGCCGGCTTCGTTGATATCGGCTTCTGGCAGTTGCAGGTGAAAGCTATCGATTTGCTGCCCGTCAGACAAGGTGAGGGCCCGCTCAAGAATATTCTCCAGCTCGCGGACATTGCCGGGGAATGGGTAGCTCTTCAGTGCCTGCCAGGCGTCGTCAGTGATTTGCGGTGGGGGCAGATTCCATAGCTGACACAGTCGCCCCAGAATATGCTCTGCCAGAGCTGGTATGTCGCAGGATCTTTCACGTAGTGAAGGCACTCGGGTCTCGATGACATTCAGGCGATAGTAAAGATCCTGCCGAAAGCGATCTTCTGCGACTTCGCGGGCGAGACTTTTATGGGTGGCACTAAGCAGTCTGACATTGACGGGAAATTCACGGGATTCGCCGATTGGCCGCACGGATTTTTCCTGAATGGCGCGCAGTAACTTGACCTGCATATGCAAGGGCAGATCGGCGACTTCATCAAGAAACAGGGTGCCACCGTCTGCTTCACGAAATAGCCCTTTGCGGTCCTCATAGGCGCCAGTAAAGCTGCCCTTGCGGTGGCCAAAGAACTCGCTTTCCATGAGCTCGGAAGGAATAGCGCCGCAGTTAACCGCAACAAAAGGTTTTTCCCGCCGCGAGCCAACACCATGAATCAAACGGGCGACCCGCTCCTTACCGCTGCCGGACTCACCGGCAATATAGATTGGTGCCTGACTGCGTGACAACTTGCTGATCTGTTCGCGCAGTGCCTGCATGATCGGGTGCTCGCCGATCAGCTGCTCTACGGATTGCTCCGCAGGTCCCTGGCGACGGATATCCAGGCCGTCATCGATTAATTGACGCAGTCGGTCCAGAGTGACGGGTTTGGCAATAAAGTCGAACGCCCCTTCCTTCATTGCCTGAGTAGCGGTTTCCATGCTGCCGTGGGCAGTAATCATGGCAATGGGCATGTCCGGATAACGGCGGCTGGCATGCCGCACCAGATCAATGCCGTTGCCATCGGGCAGGTTCATATCGGTCAGGCAGAGATCGAAGGAAGACTCGGCCAGTACGCGAAAGGCATCGTTCAGTGTGCCGACGGCCTCCGCTTCCAGCTTCATCCGTCCAAGGGTAATCACCAGTAGTTCGCGAAGATCTGCCTCATCATCGACAACCAGAACGCGTTGAGTGCCTTGAGTCATGTTGTCCCTTTATTGAAAAACTCTGTCCGGGTGAGCGAAGGTTATCACAAAGCTGGTGCCGATCGCGGTGTCAGCCAGATCAAGTTGGGCTTGATTGGATTCACATAATTCCCGGCAGACAAACAGCCCCAAACCAGTGCCCTGATGAGACGTAGTAAAAAACGGTTCAAACAGGTTAGGGAGTGCTTCTTCAGGTATGCCTGGGCCGTCATCAGAGACTTTCAGCCAGGGCAGGCCGGAGTCTTTCTGGATGCCGGCGCTGAGCTCCACATTGGCATCTTCGCCACCATGACGGAAAGCATTGCCGATCAGGTTGTCGATGATTTGCTCAAGCTGCCCCGGATCAAAGCGGATATGCAGATTGGCGGGAATGCTGGCGTGGATCTGTTGATCTGCTTTGCCCCGTTGAAGCCACTGTTTGCAGATACGGCCGATGAACTCGGATAACACAATCCGTTCTGCGGCACTGCTCTGTCGCCGTGACAGGTTCAGTACATCGTTGATGATGCCGTTCATGCGGGTAACATTGGTAGAAACGATATCCAGCAGTCGTCGATCGCCATCGTCCAGTTGTGCCTCAGCCAGTAGGCCGGTGGCGTGGCTGATAGCCGAAAGGGGATTGCGGATTTCGTGAGCAATAGTGGCGGACATGCGCCCCAATGATGCCAATTTCAGCTGTTGCGCCTCCTGAGCGAGCTTGCGTTGATCTTCCAGAAAGGCCAGCGTCAGTGGCTGAACTTCATTCTCAAGCAGAGCGAACCGGACCAGTACGGTGGCCCCGCCGGGTATCAGCTGGACTGCCGGGCGATGTTGCATTGGGTTGCTGTACCATTGGCGCAGCATTGAAATCAGCGCCGGCGGCAGCAGGCTGTTGATCAGTGTCCCTGTGCCGGACACCATTAGTGCTTCAGCTGCCTTGTTGGCTCGCACAATGCGCTGACTGCGATCAAATACGATAATGCCGGTGCGCATACGCTGGATAATCTGCCAGTTCAGTTCTTCCAGCTGTTCAATTGCCTTATGACGGGTTTCTGCCAGCGCCTCGCTTAGCGCCAATCTCTGGGCAATCAGATGAATAATGATGGCGGTAACAAAGAAGGCGAAACCAAGCATGGCGGATTCAGTCAGGTGCCATGGATTACCGCGATTCAGCTGAATGGCAAACCAGAACTGTTCGAACATCACGGTCATGCTGGCCAGAGCTGCCACCAATAGGCCACCGCGGCCGGGAAGCAGAATACTGGCAGAGGCGACGGTGACCATCAGCAGAACAGAGAGTGTGCTCTTGGTACCGCCACTGGCGTGGATAAGTAATGTCAGCAGCACGATATCGGCGATAATGGGCAGTAACGACGACCAGTTGGGAAAACGCCGACGCAGGGGCGACATCAATGCCGCGGAAACCAGAGTGATTATCAGATAAATCACTGCTGTGAAGATAAACAGGGCCGGCTGCCCCGTGTCGGTCATGACGCTGCTGGGAGCCAGATAAAATACCACTACCAGAATGACCGCCAATACCACCCGATAGGCAGCATAGACCCGAGCAGGGGTCCAAAAGGTATAACGGTCAGTCATGGTGCTTTTCCAGCCACTGCTGGCGATGATCCTCGCTGCAGAAGTGGTGTTCCTGCAGACGCACTGTTTGGCTTTCCGGGGTATGTACCTGACACCAGTCGCAGCGCACCATTTTCTGGCTCTGTGGGGGCTGATTATGTGTCTTCCCACCCTCACGCGGTGCGCCCAGCAGGGTTTGGCGCAGTACCCGCCAGACCAGCCAGATCAGGGCAGCAACAAGCAATAACCGTATTAGTCCCATCAAGTGCCTCCTCAGGTAACGCAGACAATGCGGGTTACAGAGTACAATCGCTACCACGGCAAGGAAATGACAAATGGAGTATCGGCATGCGAGTGGTCATCGCCCAGCGTAATTTTCATGTGGGAGACATCGAGGGCAATAGCCAGCGGGTCATTGCTGCCTGTGAGGAAGCACGGCGTCTATTGGGCGCCGATCTGGTGGTTTTTCCGGAGCTGTGTCTGACCGGCTATCCGCCGGAAGACCTGTTGCTGCGGCCGAGTCTGAATACTCGTATTGAAGAAGCTCTGGGGCAGATCGCCGCAGCGGTCAATGTGCCGTTGGTGCTTGGCTATCCCGGTGTGCGCAATGGTCGGCGTTATAACGTGGCTGGTCTGCTGCGTCCGGGAGATGTTCGGCCACAACAGGAGTACTTCAAGCAGTGTTTGCCGAACTATCGGGTATTCGACGAAAAACGCTACTTTCACACCGGTGATCAGCCGATGCTGATTGAAGTCGGTGGCCTGCAGATCGGTTTGACCGTGTGTGAGGATATCTGGCATACCGGCCCGGCGGCGGCGGCCCGTGATGCTGGTGCCCAGCTACTGATCAATATTAACGCCTCGCCATTTCGCCGCGATAAGCATGATGAGCGGCTTGAGCAGGTCAGTGCCCGCGCTCGTGAAACCGGCTTGCCAGTGATCTATTGCAACCTGGTTGGTGGCCAGGACGAGCTGGTGTTTGATGGCGGCTCTTTTGCAGTCAACGCTGATGGCCACGTAGCTGTGCAGGGAGGGTTCTTCACAGAAGCCTTGGTGCCGGTAGATGTTCAAGCTGTGGTGCAGGGTGTGGAGCTGCAAGGCGAGCAACTTGCCGTGCCCAATCAGCTCGACAGTGTTTATCAGGCACTGGTGCTGGCGACGCGAGACTATATTGAAAAGAATGGTTTCCGTGGAGCGCTTCTTGGGTTGTCCGGCGGGATTGATTCGGCGCTTACGCTGATGGTAGCCGTGGATGCTCTTGGTGCAGATCGAGTCAATGCGGTGATGATGCCGTTTCGCTATACCTCGGAAATGAGTCTTGAGGATGCCGCGCTGCAAGCAAAGAATCTTGGTGTCGGTTATCAGGTGCTGGAGATTGAGTCGGCGGTGGATGCTTTTATGGGTATTTTGCGCGAGCCGTTCTCCGGCTTGCCGGCGGATGCCACGGAAGAAAACCTTCAGGCTCGATGCCGGGGTGTATTGCTGATGGCGCTATCCAACAAAACCGGGCAGTTAGTGCTGACTACCGGTAACAAGAGTGAAGTTGCTGTCGGTTACTCGACCCTTTATGGGGATATGGCCGGTGGTTTCGATGTATTGAAAGATGTACCGAAAACCTGGGTTTATCGGCTTTCTGAATATCGTAACCAGAAGGCCGGCGCAGACATTATTCCACGCCGGGTTATCGAGCGGCCGCCCTCGGCAGAGCTGGCGCCAGATCAGAAGGATCAGGACTCTCTTCCAGATTACGATCTGCTCGACACGGTTCTGGAGCTGTATGTTGAGCAGGATTACAGCGCCGAAGCGGTGATTCGAGCCGGTTACGATCGCGACACGGTGTATCGCATTGTGCGCATGGTGGATCGCAATGAGTATAAGCGCCGTCAGTCGCCGACCGGGCCACGGGTGACCCGCCGGGCCTTTGGCAAGGACCGGCGTTACCCGATTACTAATGGTTGGCGGCCAGGAGACTGATCAGGTTCTGGCTTCTATAACCCGGACAAATGGATTGCCACGGCTGCGGGGAATAGGCAGGCGGTCGTAGTAGTCTTTCGGGTTGTGCACGGTGGCTTGCTTGAAGCCGCAACCCAGGAAACACTCGGTTGCTTCCTGATCGCTGCCGAAATGGAAGCTGACTTCACTGCGTGAGGCGGCGCCCAGCATACCTCCCAGAGTTTTCATGGTGCGGTGCAGTGGATGGTCGTGAAACAGTGGGTAGTTGTCTGTCAGGTAAGTGCCACCGGCAAAGCTGGATAGTAGCGCTTGCAGGCGTTGCCAGAATGGACTGATGGACTCCAGTGAGAAGTAGTTTACCAACCCCTCGGTTATTACCAGCAATGGCTTGCTACGGTCGAAACATTTCTCCGCAATAGTCTCCATCGCATCAATGCCATCCACAGAAAAAATATTCAGCGGCACTACCCGGTGATGGTCATTCAGACAATGTTGCGAGGACAGTAGCCGGTGTTTACGCGCAGCCATATCGGGAAGGTCCGCCTCCACATAAGTCAGATCCGGATATTGCTGGCGGAATCGATAGCCACGCGGAGATAGGCCACAGGCGATTTCCAGAATCTGACTAACGCCGCGCTGCTCAATAGCTTCGCGCACCAGTTCATCAATCAGGTGGTGGCGTTGCAGCAAAAAGGTGCGGATATTGCCGCCGGCCATCTTGCCGCCCACATACTCGAAGGGCGCCAGCGCATGATAGAAAAAGCTGCCGCGACGGGTGTGAAACGCCGGCGCAGACAAACCATTGGCATACCAGACGTGACCGGTGTAAAGCGCGGTAAAGCTGATCGATGAAGTGTCCTGACTGCGTGACGCCATGGTTTACCTATCTGATTAAAAGCAAAGACTGGATGATGCGGCCAGCCGGCAACCACTGCCGGGTCTGGCCGGGCCAAAATTATTCACCGCTACCGCCTTCGTGGGCAGCTCGCAGCTCCAGCAGAATAAGTCTTGCATCGACATCTGCTTCGGCCTGAACGGCGGCATCAAATTCAGCCTGACTGCTATTTTCGGCAATATTGCGTAGTGCTTCCATATCAAACTCCGGTGCCGGCTGATCCATAGGGATGTCCTGAACCGAGGCGACCATAGCGCGCAGTTCATGCATGGCCTTGCGAATATCCGGATCGCTGACACCGGTCAGTGCCAGGCTGAACTCTTCATCGCTGCCTTCCCCGGCAATCGCGAATAAGGCTTCGAGGTTTTCCTGTTCCTGTACAGACATGGGAGCGGAAGTATCCGCAGGCCAGAAAATGAACACTGCCGCCACTAACAGGGCGGCCGCCGCACCTGCAGCCAGTGGCCACCAGCTGCGCCGCCCTGGCTGTTGCGTAGCTTGCGCTACTTCAGGCGACACGCTGTCCGGCTGGGGCTGCTCAACTGGCTGTTCCGGATCCCCGGAGAACGACTGCATCACAGTGGCAAAGCTGAGATCTTGCTCGGCGGGCATCTCCGGGAAGTCAGTGAAGTCCGGTACGCCCTCACCGGTCAGGTCAGGCAGCGGCGGGTCAACTTCTACTCTGGCACCAGCTTTTTCCAGTGCCGCCAGATATTTGCGCGCCGCGGCCTCATCAAGGCTTTTTTTGATGGTGACCGGGTTACCGCTGAATAGTCCGTCCAGACGATCAGCATCTTCAATGCGAAAAAGCTTGCCCAGGTTCTCTCGAACCGTGGCGCTGTCTTGGCCGGCCTGAATCTGTCCCCGGAAGATGATTTTGTGCATGGCGAGCTCCATTTGCCTGATCTATGCAGGAAGTTACCACAGTTTTTGCCTACATCAGCTCGAAGATCGCAGGTAGCGGTTGGCCGGCCAACTTCAGAGTTAATGCCGTATTGCCGCTACGCGGGTCACCTGGGCGCATGCCCTTGATGCTTTGGTCAACGCGCGCAGCCAGAGCGAGGGCAGCGCCAATGGCGGGAAGGCCCAAACGAATGCCGTGACGTTCGGCTTCGGCGGCTTTTTGCTGGGGCAGCCTTTGGCTGCTGCCGTGGCCGCTGACAAAGGCTTCGTAAATGCGCGCCTCTCTGGCCAGCGCCCAGAGAATCTGTGCTTCATCCGTGCCTTCGGCGCGCAGGCCATCAAGGATTCGTAGCGCTCTGCCCGGGTCGCGGCTTAACGCATCGGTAAGATCGAAAATGGAATAACGACTGCAGTCGCCAACGCTCTGCTGTAGTTCGCCCACACTGACGGACTGGTCGGGAAATAATAGCGCCAGTTTGTCGATCTCCTGTGCACAGGCAAGCAAGTTACCCTCGCTTAGCTCGCTGAGCAGGGCGATGGCATCGCGGTCTGCCTGCAGACCTCGCTGCTTGCAGCGCTGCTCAATCCACCCCGGCAGGCGGCCGGCATCAATCGGCCAGATGTCAGTTATGCCACCCACTTGATCGACGGCGCTGACCCATTTGCTGCCAACGTCACGCCGTCGATCAAGTTTGCTGGCGGTGATCAGCAGCATAATATCGTCCGGCGGATTATCGAGTAGCTGACAGATCACCGCACTGCCGTCTTTGTCCGGCCGCTTTTCGCCCAGGCGTAGCTCAATCAGTTTTCGGCCACCGAACAGACCCATGCTCTGGGTTTCATTGCGTAGCTCATGCCAGTCAAAACGATCTATAACAGTAAAGGTTTGTCGATCGTCAAAGCCTTGTTCCCGTGCGCGCTGACGCAACATGTCAGCGCATTCGCCAAGCTGAAAGGGCTCATCACCGGCGATCAAATAGGCCGGTAGCAATGATTGCTGTAGATGTTTGTCTAGTTGCTCGGCGCGAATTTGCATGGCGGTTAAAGGCCTTCGCTGGGGGCAGGCAGGCTTAGCAGGTTGCTCTCTGCGGAAAGTTGTCTCATCAGCAACTCGGCAGCATCACGACGCATAATTTCCCGAGTCAGCTGCTCCTCATCACTGGTGGCCAGTGCATTGGTGGGATCCACCTGATAAACCCTGGTCAGCACCACTTCACGACGTGCGGTGAGGGGCGGGCCTGCTGCATCGATTAGCTGCCACTGAATTTCGTAGCGCAGTTCGACGCCCGCAGAGCGGCCCTGGGCATCTACCACCACTGTTCTTTTCCACCAGCGTTCCTGGCTGAGCTGCAGAGTGATCGGCGCGGCGTCTGCAACCATCACATCGCGCTTCAGCAGCGCCGACTCGATATCATAGCGAGTCCGTGCTTCGGCGCCGCGCAAGGCCAAAGTGTCGAACAGCAGTGGTGCCACTTCGCCACGAAACTGCCAGCCGCATGCGGACAGGGTCAGACTGAGAAGCACCACTAGTATCTTCATTAGCTCGCCACAATATTGATCAGCTTGCCCGGCACGACGATAACCTTGCGTACCGTCAGGCCATCAAGAAAGCGCTGTACGTTGGGTGCCGACATGGCGTGTTTTTCAATGCCGTCACGGTCGAGACTGGCAGGCACATCAAGCTTTGCCCGTACCTTGCCATTCACTTGTACCACCAGCTCAATGGAGTCTTTTACCAGCGCACTTTCATCAATTGCCGGCCAAGGTTGTTGTACCACCGCATCCTGATGTCCCAGTGCCAGCCATAGCGCATGGCTTATATGGGGCACCATTGGGGCCAGCAGCAGTACCGCCGAGTCCAGTGCCTCTTGACGCACGGCGCGATCCAGCTCGCTACAGGTCTCGAAACGACTGATCTCATTGCACAGCTCCATGACTGCGGCAATGGCCGTGTTGAAAGTCAGTCGCCGACTCATGTCGTCGCTGACCTTGGCGATGGTTTCATGGGTTTTGCGACGCAGAGAGCGTGCTTCATCGCTTAGTGCTGATGTGTCCAGTGCTGGAACAGACCCTTGCTCAATATGCTCGGCAACCAGTCGCCACAGTCGCTTGAGAAAACGATTGGCGCCTTCAACACCGGCGTCGTTCCACTCAAGGGATTGCTCCGGTGGTGCGGCAAACATGATGAACAGGCGTACCGTGTCAGCGCCGTACTGTTCAATCAGCTCCTGAGGATCGACAGTATTGCCTTTCGATTTGGACATCTTGGAACCGTCTTTTAGCACCATGCCTTGACATAGCAGACGCTTGAACGGTTCATCACTGTTGACCAGACCAGCATCGCGCAGCAGCTTATGGAAAAAGCGCGAGTACAGCAGATGCAGGATGGCGTGCTCGATACCACCGATATATTGATCCACCGGTAGCCAATAGTTGGCTTTGGCCGGATCAAGCATGGCGTTGTCACTGTCCGGGCTGCAGTAGCGGGCGTAGTACCAGCTCGATTCCATGAAGGTGTCGAAGGTGTCAGTTTCCCGCGTTGCAGGCGCGCCATTGAAGCTAGTTTTTGCCCACTCCGGATCCGCCTTGATGGGGCTGGTTACGCCGTTCATAACAACATCTTCTGGTAGCAGCACCGGCAATTCATTTTCCGGCGCTGGCACCAGTTCACCGTTAGACAGGTTGATCATCGGAATGGGCGCGCCCCAGTAACGCTGGCGGGATACACCCCAGTCGCGCAGGCGATAGTTTATCTTGCGCTCGCCCAGGCCATGCTCGCTGAGCCAGTTGGCAATAGCATCAAAAGCTTGTTGCGAAGTTAGCGCGTCAAACTGCCCGGAATTGAGCAGCGCCCCTTTTTCAGTAAAGGCCTGCTGCTCCAGATCAATGGCCTCTCCATTGATTGGCGTAATGACTTGTTGAATAGGCAGCTGATATTTTTTGGCAAATTCGTAATCCCGTTGATCATGGGCCGGGACCGCCATTACCGCGCCGGTGCCGTAATGCATCAAGACGAAGTTGGCTACCCATACTGGCACGGGGTTGCCGGTAATCGGGTGTGTTGCATACACACCGGTGAAGATGCCTTTTTTCTCCATGGTGGCGATATCCGCTTCCGCCACTTTTGACTGCAGACATTGGTTAACGAACTCAGCAACGTTCGCATCTTTTTCCGCGGCTTTTCTGGCCAGTGGGTGTGCAGCGGCCACCGCCAGATAACTGACCCCCATCACGGTATCCGGGCGGGTGGTATAAACGCGCAGCGGAGAGTCATTCTGCAGAGCAAAATCCATCTCAATGCCTTCCGAGCGACCGATCCAGTTTCGCTGCATGGTCTTGACCTGCTCCGGCCAGCCATCCAACTGATCAAGGTCGTTGAGCAGCTCTTCCGCATAGTCGGTGATCTTGATAAACCACTGCGGGATTTCCTTCTGCTCGACCCGTGTGTCGCAGCGCCAGCAGCAGCCATCGATAACCTGTTCGTTGGCAAGTACGGTCTGGTCATGGGGACACCAGTTCACCGTGGACAGCTTTCGGTAGACAAGTCCTTTTTGGTACAGCTGGGTAAAGAACCATTGCTCCCAGCGGTAGTATTCAGGTCGGCAGGTGGCGACTTCCCGGTCCCAGTCATAACCGAACCCAAGACGCTTGAGCTGGCCCTTCATATAGTCGATATTTTCGTAGGTCCACTTGGCCGGCGGCACGCCATGCTTCAGGGCGGCGTTCTCTGCGGGCAGGCCGAATGCATCCCAGCCCATTGGTTGCAATACGTTTTTGCCCTGCATGCGCTGGTAGCGGCTAACCACATCACCAATGGTGTAGTTACGCACGTGACCCATGTGTAGCCGGCCGCTAGGGTAGGGGAACATGGACAGGCAGTAGTATTTCTCCCTGGACGGGTCTTCAATGGCCTTGAAGGTCTGGTGGGTTTCCCAGTACTTCTGGGCTTCCTGTTCGATCTGCTCGGGACGATACTGTGTATCCATCGGAATGCGTGGCCAACTGACAAGAATAAGAAGGGGCATAGGATACATGACCAGTCTCTTAGCAGACAGGGCTCAGATGGCGGCGGCAGGCAGATGAACCTGGGCGCGCTGCTGGTGCTGGTGCTGGTCGCCGGGACGCTGCCGGCTATCGTGCGGCAGCTCTACCCGCCTTTGCCTTTACGCAGCCCCAGAGAAGCCACGCCACGCTGCGTTGTGGTGTTGGGCGGCGGCATGGTGGGACGTGGCCGGCAGCGCCGTTCCTCTCGTATGGGCTTGTGCCGTTTGGCCCGCGCTATGCAGGAGTCGCGCCAGCACCAGTTGCCCTTGTTGATTAGTGGTGGTGGCCGGCCACTGGCCGAGGGCCAGGTCAGCGAGGCCAGATTACTGGCGGACGCCAGTGAGGGGTATGGGTTAACCATCTGGCTTGAGGAGCGTAGTCGCAATACCCGCGAGAACGCTCGCAATAGTGCCGCGATGCTGCAGCGCAAGGGAATTGATCAGGTGTTGCTGGTGACCGACCGGGCCCATATGACCCGCGCTATGTTGTCGTTTCAGCGTGCCGGCATTGAGGTAATAGCCGCGCCGGTGGAGAGATTGCCGTCCCCGCCATGGATGCCGTCTGCCGGGGCGTTATTGCTGTTGCCGGAAATCTGGTACGAGTGGCTGGCGCTGCTTTGGTATGAAATACGCCGTTAGAGAGTGGTACCCGGATCTAGCTGCGCCAGTGCCGAGTAGTGACTCAGATAGATATTGCCACTCAGGTGCGCGACAAAATCCACCTTGCTAAGCGCATCCATCACCGGCCCCTTGATCTCGGACAGGTGAAGCATGATGCCGGCGTCCTGCAGTCGCTGGCTAAGCGATTCCAGACTTTCCAGAGCGCTGGCATCAATCAGATTGACGGCAGAGCATTGCAGCACCACATGTCGTGTTTCCGGGTTTTGCAAGGCTGACTTATAGATCGAGTCTTCCAGAAAGCGGGCATTAGCAAAGTACAGCGATTCATCAACCCGCACAGACAGCACAGTGGGACTGGTGATCACCTGATGACGATTAACATTGCGAAAATGCTCGGTGCCAGGAACCTGACCCACTACCGCAATATGCGGTGAGCTGGTGCGCCACAGGAACAGCAGCAAGGAAGCCGCCACGCCCATCACTACGCCCGCTTCAACACCGATGGTGAACACGCCCAACATGGTTAGCATCATGGCGCTGAAATCAATGCGCGAATATTGCCAGGTGCGGCGGATGATACCGAAGTCCACCAGTGACAGCACCGCGACGATAATGGTGGCGGCAAGAGTGGCGTTGGGCAGAAAGGTAAACCAGCCCGTCAGGAACAGGGTGGTCAGGCCGATGCCTATGGCAGTGAATATGCCGGCCATGGGAGTGACAGCGCCGGCATCAAAGTTAACCACGGAGCGGGCGAAGCCGCCGGTGACCGGAAAGCCACCGGAAAGTGCCGAGCCAATATTGGCCGCGCCGAGACCGGCCAGTTCGTGATTCGGGTTGATTTGCTGGCGGCGTCGGGCTGCCAGTGTCTGGGCAACGGATACGGATTCGACGAAGCCGATCAAGCTGATCAGAAAGGCGGGCACCAACAGGGCCTGCCATAATCCCGCATCAAATTGTGGGATGCCCAGCTCTGGCAAACCACCGGGCACATGACCGACTACACGAACCCCCTGCTGATCCAGATTCAGACGCGCTACCACCACGGTAGACAGAATCACCGCCAGGGCGGGGCCGGCGCGTGCCAGTAAATCCACCATCAGTGGCGGTAGCTTCAGTTTTTGTAGTAGCGGTTTGAGTTTTTTTCTCGACCAGAACAAAAAGGTTAGTGCGCTTAAACCAATAATCAGGGTGGGAATATGGGTGGCAGCCAATTGCGGAGCCAGCTGCGAGAAAATTTCAACCAGTGTATGACCGCCGGCGGAGACGCCGAGAATATGTTTGAGCTGGCTGGTGGCAATCAGGATGCCCGAGGCAGTAATAAACCCGGCGATCACCGGATGAGATAGCAGGTTGGCAATCCAACCCAAGCGCAGTACCGCCATGGCGGACAACATAACGCCGGATAGCACAGCAAGAATTACTGCAGCAGCAAGGTACTGGTCGGTACCCGGTTCGGCCACCTTGCTGACCGCCGCCGCGGTCATCAAGGAGGCCACTGCCACCGGCCCCACCGCCAGAGTCCGGCTGGAGCCAAACAGGGCATAGCCGAGCAGTGGCAACATGCTGGCGTACAGGCCTACCTCTGCAGGCAGGCCGGCGAGCATGGCATAGGCCAGACTCTGGGGAATCAGCATGACGGTTACAATCAGCGCCGCCATGGCGTCGGAAATTACATCCGTACGCCGGTAGGTACTGAGCCACTCCAGGGCCGGGAGCAGGCGCTGCAGACGCAGATCAGCCATGCTGGTCCTGCCAGCGGGAGATAAGCTGTGGCATCAGACCATTGATGTCATAGCCCGCTTCAGCGGCACGATTGACGATGCTCTCCGGTGACTGCTTGCCGGCCTCCGACAGGGCCCATAGCACGGTGCAGCGTGTGCCGGTACGGCAATAAGCAAACACCGGCTTTTTTGCACCTTCAATCAGCCGACTGAACTCTTCAATCTCCTTGTCACCAATCATGCCGCCAACCACCGGCTGGTGAAAATAATCCATCCCCAGAGCATTTGCCTGCTCAGCCATTAGCTGCGCTTGCGGCTGGTCCATGGCTTCACCGTCGGGACGATTGTTAATCACGGTTTTGTAACCGGCCGCGGCAATCGCTTGCAGATCCTCAGGGCGAATCTGCGGCCCCACGGTCAGAGTCGAACTTAGTTGCGGATATTCCATTCTTGCCTCTCCGAATTGGGTGGTGGCGCCGTTCAGTTGCGCCCCAACACGTTAACCGGAATCTTCAGATACTGGATACCATTGTCTTCCGCTGGCGGCATGTGCCCTGCGCGCATATTGACCTGTACGGATGGCAGGATCAGGCGTGGCATATCCAGATCAGCATCGCGCTCGGTGCGCATGGCGACGAATTCGCTCTCGCTGATGCCCTGATGGATATGGATGTTTTGCTGTTTCTGCGCGCCGACGGTGGTTTCCCAGACATATTCGCTGCGACCGTCGGGCAGATAGTCATGGCACAGAAACATGCGTGTCTCCTCGGGCAGGGCGAAAATCTTTTGCACGGACTGGTACAGCACAGCGGCATCGCCTCCGGGGAAGTCACAGCGTGCAGTACCGTAATCCGGCATAAACAGCGTATCGCCGACAAAGGCGGCATCACCAATCAGGTAGGTCATACAGGCCGGGGTATGCCCCGGGGTATGCATGGCATGTGCTTCAATCTCGCCGATCTTGAAGGTATCGCCATCATCGAACAGCTGGTTGAACTGGCTGCCGTCGCGATGGAACTCGGCGCCCGCGTTAAATACTTTGCCGAAGGTGTCCTGAACCGTGCGGATATGACTGCCGATTGCCAGTCTGCCGCCGACCTTGTCCTGCAGATAGGGCGCGGCGGAAAGATGGTCCGCATGGACATGGGTTTCCAGCAGCCACTGGACGCTTAGTCCCTGCTGTTTGACGTAGTCGATGATCTGGTCGGCGGAGCCGGTATTGGTGGTGCCGGCATTCGGGTTGTAGTCCAGCACCGAGTCAACAATGGCGCACTGTTTGGTGGCCGGATCACTGACCACATAGCTGACCGTAAAGGTGTCGGGATCGAAAAAGGCTTTCACATCTGGCTTCTGCATGGCAGATCTCCCTGTGCATTACGATGCCGACTTTATACCCCTGTGGGTATGTGAAAGCAATTGAGGAATATCAATGAACCCAGAGAGTATAGCTATCGCAGCCGTTATATTCCGAGTTGATATTCAGGCGCCGCTGCTGGTTGGCGGGCGCCGCTTTCTGCCGAATGCCAGCAGCGCTATGGCGAGTAATAACACCGGGGATGGGCCGCTATGCATAAACGGTGTGACACCACGGACGGTGCGCACCTCCGTTTCCAGCAGGGCACGTTGGAACTGGGGCAAGCGCTCAGCCACCGTGCCATCCGGGCGGATTGTGGCACTGATGCCGTTGTTAGTGGCGCGCAGCAGCCAGCGCCCGGTTTCCAGTGAGCGCATGCGGGTCATCTGAAAATGCTGGTGAGGACCGGCAGAGGTGCCAAACCAGGCATCATTGCTAATGGTCAGCAGCACATCGCTATTGTGGCTGCGTTGCGCCACCAGAGAGGGGTAAAGAATTTCATAACAGATAAATGGCGACACGGTCAGGCCCAGCGCGCTCAGGTTGGCCTGATCCGGGCGGCCGCGGGAGAAGCTTGATGCGGGCAGGTCGAAAAAGGGGATCAGGCCGCGGATTTGCTGTTGCAGCGGAACATATTCGCCAAACGGCACCAGCTTCTGTTTGTGATACAGGCCTTCTCCTCCGCCCAGAACGGTGACGCTGTTGTAATAAACCGCACCCTGACTGTCCCATTCGCGCCACGGGATGCCGCTAATCAGGGCGCCCTGCTGGTCTGCCATGATGTCACCCTGCTGGCGAAGAAAAGTGCCGGCATCCTGATAGAACTCGGTGATTGCCGCTTCCGGCCAGATCAGCAGCCGGCCCGGGCTAACCTGGGCAGTCAGCTCGGCATAGATCTGCCGGGTGGCGGCTTGCTGGGTCAGCTGCCAGCGCACATCCTGAGGCACATTGCCTTGGGCAAGAGCGACTGGTACCGGATCGCCATATTCCTCGGTGAAGGAGGTCGGCACCAGAGCCAACACCCAGCCGGCAACGGCTAATAGTAATAGCGCCGGCTCCCGCCGGGCGCGTCGTTTGACCAGCTCGGTGAGCCACACGGCGCTAGCCACGGTGATCAGCGATACCAGCCATATCCCACCCCATGGCGCCAACCCCGCGAGCGGCGTATCGATCATGGCGTAACCGGGGTATAGCCATGGGAAACCGGTTAATAGCCAGCTGCGTAGCCAATCCAGCAGCAGCCAGCCACCGACAAACACCAGTGCCCGTTGGCCCAGTCGCACGGTAAGCCAGCCCAGCGCCATGGGGAACAGCGCTAGCACGGTGGCAAACAGGCCTGTCATGGGCACGGCCAGCCACATCGGGGTGCTGCCATATTGGTGCATGGAGACATGCAGCCAGCTGATGCCGACACCGAAACTGCCAAGGCCGAACAGCAAGCCGCGTAACGCGCCCTGGCGCGCGGTGGCGCCATTCAGGCTCCACCAGAACAGGCTGATGGACAGCAGTACCAGCGGCCACCAATCCCAGGGAGAGAAGGAAAATGGGTAGAGCAGACCGGCTATCAGGGCTAACAGCAGCTTATCCATTGAGAAGTACACCGGATTGCTTTAAGAATTAAGGCTTAATAAGGTCACCTATGGAAAAGGGTGACAATACAGTTGGGGCTGGCGGACCGGGGAGAGAATAATGAAACAGACCTGCAAGTACCATCCCGGCGAACAGGCCACGTGGTACGACAAGGATGATGGCATCCTGTTTTGCGATACCTGTGTCGCCTCGGATGACTCTGCGGATGGTGGTCGGGCCCGTTCACTGCTGACCAACAAGCCCTTGCGACAAGTGGGCCGGCGCATAGCCCAGGACCCGTTTTGGGAAATCCTGTCGCACTTTATTGAGTACCCTCTGGTGAAAAACTCGGCCGTGGTGCTGGCGGCGGTATCGGTTCTGCTGGCCGTGGTGCCGGGAGGATTGCCAGGGCTGGCCATTGCTGCCGCTATTGGTTTGCTGTTCGGTATTTACGGTGCAGATGTGATGCAGCAAAGCGCCGACGGCATGATGAAGGCGCCGGACTATCAGGCCATGCTGAAGCCTGAGCATTGGCCCATGGGTGCCCAGCTGTGGTTGGTATTTGCCGCCGGCGGTGCTGCCAGCGGATATGCCTATATAACTTACGGCATGTTGCAGGGCAGCTTGATGACCCTGGCAATCTGGTTCCTGTTGCCGGCGCTACTGATCCAGGTGTTTCTGCAAGGCAATGTGCTGAGCGCGCTGCTTACCCCCCAGCGCTGGCTGGCAACATTACTGGCGTTGGGTCTTGAATATCCTGCTATGGCTGGGGTGATGTTTTTCCTGCACACCGCCAGTGCCATCTTTGTCAGTATCGCCTACGATCTGCTGCCGGGCTTTCTGTCCTGGCCCGTGGCGGCTCTGATTATCGGGTGGCTGTGGCTGGTGACGGTTCATCTAAGTGGTTATCTGATCTGTCGTCACCAAAAAAATCTTGGCTATGAGTCACAGTCGTTGAGCGAAGGGGCCCAGCGCCGTCGACGCAGTCGGCGCCCGGAAGAAGAGCGTCGGCAAGCAGTGATGATCCGTGAGGGGCGCTTTGACAAGCTGGTGAATATGTATAAAGCCAAGCTGGAAAAGCACAAAGATTCACTGCAGTTTAATGAGCAGTATGAACGTTTGTTGGATGCATTGGCGCGGCGTCAGGAGCAGCTCGAATTCGCTGACAATTACCTTAAGGTGTTGCTGAATAACAAACACCCCACTCGGGCCATAGACCTGTTGCGGCGCTGCCGCGAAATTGATCCGGCATTCAAGCCCAATACGGTACAGATGACCTGGGAAATGGCACAGCTTTATGTCGAGCAGGGTCAGCCCAAGGTGGCAGTGAATTTATTGCTGGATATTCACAAGCGCGCGCCCACCTGGCCGGGTATTCCGGAGGCATATCTATTTCTTGCCCGGCTTCTGGCAACGGAGTTCAAGTTGCCGGCCAAGGCTGAGCAATACATCCGCTTTGTGGAAACACGCTATCGGGCGGATAACCGGGTTCGTGAAATCGCCGGCCAGTGTCGCTCAGAGCTTGGCTTGGCGAGCGACGGGTAAGGGCGCCCCAGCGAGCTCAAACCGACTCTTCGGCCAGCCTGACGGCGAGCATTTTCAGGTGGTTGCTGCGCGCTTGATTGCTATTACTTAACGCTTGCGCGAGCAGTGACAGTGATTTGCCAAGCATCGGGTGTCTATCGCCCCGCTTCTCGATCACTGTTGCTAACCGATCGGCTTCCTTTGTTTCGCCCAGCTTGCTCAAATTGGCGATCAATCGTACCCGGGTTTCCAGTGGTATCTGCTCGTCGCTGTCCAGGCGCTTCACATAGTCCCGGTAAATATTAAATTGCTGACGCAGCAGCCCTTCATCGCTGATGTCTGCGTCCAGTACTTGCCGGGCGGTCTGGTGAAAGCTCTCTGATTCCGGTGTCAGTTTGCGGATTTGGTAAAGGCCGGTCAGCGGCAGAAACTGATTTGGCTCCATCTGCATGGCCGCTTCGAACTGTTGTTCCGCATCGCGAAATGCCATGGCCGACATTGAGGCCCAGGCCGAGGTCAGCTTTTGGCGGAGCTGTCGCTCGCTGTCATCTGTTTCTTCAACCTGCTGTTCTGCGCCACGCACTTCCGCTTGACGCGCTAGATGAACCAGGCCAGCACCTGCCAGCAGGGCGCCTATCTGTGCTACCCATACATGAGCTGCGGAGCCGCCGGACAGGGTTTCATAAACCGGCAGGATAAAAAATAAAGGCGTAATAGCAGCGGCGGGCAAAGCAGTGCTGCGTATTTTTTTCTGGCGCGGATCGAACCATAGAAAATCCAACTTACCTAACCCGAACAGCCCCAGATACATGCCAATCAGTCCCGCGGCCATCGGTGTGCTGCCGGTTAGGGGAAGATACTGGGAGGACAGGAAGGCAACATAGAGGAGTCCGCTAACTACCCCGGTAACGATCCACAGCACGGCGGTCTTGCCATGGCCGAGCTCTTTTTCCACGGGCCAGGCGAAGGGCATGGCGACCAGCAGCGCCACCATCCAGATCCATAGATTTTCATGCAGAAAGTGCCAGGTCAGGTAGGTGGATGGGCGTGGTGCCGAAGGGTTTAGCCCTGCTTTAACGCCGGGAAGTTCATTGGACCGTTGGCGGAATGCGTCACGCATACCACGCCACTTTTCCATCTGCTGATAATCCCAATATTGGTCGCCGCGCAGCTGGTTCTCAGCTTCAAAGGCCGGGTCAAAGGCCATCGCCCGGAACACTGTAACGCTGTCTCCGTTGGCGCGAGCTTGTTCCAGCGACTCCGCTTTGCTGATCTGTCCGCTGATACGTAGCCAGGAAATATAGTTTTCCCATTCCAGCTCAAACAGGCCACTTTGTTGATACCAGTCGGCCATGTCCTGCTGACGCTCCAGTTCATCGTGCTGAAGTGTCAGGTGGATAAGCAGGTAGGCAATAAAAAACCCCAGACAAACCCATGGTGCGGATTTAAGGCCGGTCGTCTCCGTTGCGGGCTTCGGTATCATTGGCACTCCCCACTGGCGTCACGTGCAATAGTCTTATTGTTCTGCTGTCGGCACTGAGCACGGTGAAACAGAATCCACCAAACTCTACCGATTCGTCCCGAGCAGGCAGTCGGCCGAATCGCTGCGATACCAGTCCACCGATGGTATCGAACTCTTCCTCACTGAGCTTGCTGTGGAAGTGCTCGTTAAAATCTTCGATCGGCATCAGAGCCTTGATGGTGAACTCGCCATCACCCAGCTCCTTGATCAGATAATCATCTTCGTCTATATCGTGCTCGTCCTCAATCTCTCCGACGATCTGTTCCAGCACATCCTCGATGGTTACCAGACCCGCTACGCCGCCGTACTCGTTAACCACGATGGCCATATGATTACGGCTGATGCGGAAATCTCGCAATAGGGAGTCGAGTCTTTTTGATTCCGGGATGATCAACGCCTGGCGTAGATGATCCTTGATGTTGAAGCGCTCCATTTTGGCCGGGTCCAGAGCAAGAGGGAGCAGGTCCTTGGCCAGCAGGATGCCGAGTACTTCATCCGGGTCATCACCGATTACCGGGAAGCGCGAGTGGGCGCAGTCGATGATTGAAGGCAGGAATTCACGTGGTTCGCTGCTGGCACGGATCACCACCATCTGAGTGCGCGGAATCATTACATCGCGCACCTTCATATCCGCCATCTCCAGAGCGCCCTCAACAATGCCGAGGGTATCGCTGTCGACCACTTCGCGGTCGCGAGCAGAACGCATTAGTTCGACCAGATCCACCCGGCTGGTTGGCGAGCTGCCAAAAAACTCGGAGATCCGGTCCAGCCAACTTCGGCCGGTGCTACTGTCGGGAACCTCGTCTGGCATAACAACTCCTGTGATTCAGATAGTTTCAGGTGAAATAAGGATTAGCGTAGCCCAGTTCGCTGAGCACCCGGACTTCCAAGGCTTCCATGATATCGGCGCCGGCGTCATCCACGTGATCATGGCCCAGCAGGTGTAGTACGCCGTGGACGACCATATGAGCCCAGTGAGCTTCGCTTGTTTTACCCTGTTCTTGTGCCTCGCGTACCACCACCGGAGCGCAGATGGCGATATCCCCGATAATGCCTTCGCCCAGCTCAGCACGCATCTCCTCCGGCATCCCTTCGGGAATTTCGAAAGGAAACGACAGCACGTTGGTGGGGTAGTCCTTGCCGCGATAGTCGTGATTGAGTGACTGGCTTTCTGTCTCGCCGATAATACGGATGGCTATCTCGCCGGCAGCACCACCAGCCAGTCTGGCGGCGGTCTCGGCCCAGTGCTGCACCTGCTGCGCCGCTGGCAGACCCGCCGCCGACAGGTCTGTTTGCAGATCAACGACCGGTATTGGTGTCATTTTCGTGGCGCTCATAGGCCTCAACAATACGCTGTACCAGCGGGTGACGAACCACATCGCGACTGTCAAACCGGGTGACGCCGATGTCCTTTTCCCCTTCTAACACAGTCAATGCATGATTCAGGCCGGATTTGATGTGTTTGGGCAAATCCACCTGGGTCATGTCGCCGGTAATCACTGCCCGCGAGCCAAAGCCGATCCGCGTCAGGAACATTTTCATCTGCTCGGGGGTGGTGTTCTGGCTCTCATCCAGAATGACAAAGCTGCCGTTCAGGGTGCGGCCGCGCATATAGGCCAGTGGAGCCACTTCAATGACATTGCGCTCCATCAGCTTGGCCACCTTGTCGAAGCCAACCATCTCGTACAGGGCATCGTACAGAGGGCGCAGATAGGGGTCGATTTTCTCGGCCAGATCGCCGGGCAGAAAGCCCAGTTTTTCGCCCGCTTCCACGGCCGGGCGCACCAGCATGATGCGCTGGATTTCATTTCTGTCCAAAGCCTCCACAGCGCAGGCCACGGCCAGCCAGGTCTTGCCGGTGCCGGCCGGGCCAACACCGAAATTGATATCGTGGCGGCGGATCTTGCGGACATATTCACGTTGATGCTCGCCACGGAGCTTGATCTTGGCGCGCTGGGTGCGGATCACCAAATCGTCTGCGGGCAGGTCAGTGGTGCTGTCCTCAGCGCCGGACTCCTGCAGATAAAGATGCACGGTCTCCGGGGTCAGGTCCTTGCCGCCGGTGGTCTGCTCATAAAGGCGCCTCAACACCTGCTGGCCGACGCGTAGAGCGGGCTCTTCACCCTGCAAATGAAACTCGTTGCCCCGGTTGCTGATATCGATGCCGAGGCGTCCGGAGATATGTTTGATGTGCTCGTCGAGTCGGCCACAGAGACTGGCCAGACGGCGGGAGTCATAGGGTTCAAGGTTTACTGTGCGGATTGCGGATTGAGTCTTCAAGCGGTGTCTTGGGCCCCCTGGGCGGCGATCAATGTTTGAGGATAACGCTATACCGGCGGCTGGCAAAACCATCCCGCCGGGTGGTGTCAGACAAGCGCCGAGTGGCCCAGCGGCTGGCGCTGGTCTGCCAGCGCCACATCGGTGCCGCGCAGGGAGTTAGGCATGGCGTCGCTGATGGTCAGCTCGACGAAATGGCCGATCCAGTCATCCGGGGCGCGGAAGTTGACCACCCGATTGTTATCGGTGCGGCCGCGCAGCTCACCTGGGTCTTTCTTTGACACACCTTCCACCAGTACCCGCTGGCGACTGCCGACCATGCGTCGGCTGATTTCCTGAGCGTTCTGCAAAATGCGCTGCTGGAGCAGGGTAAGACGCTGCTTTTTCTCTTCCATTGGCACATCGTCCGGCAGGTCCGCCGCCGGGGTGCCGGGGCGAGCGCTGTAGATAAAACTGAACGAAGTGTCAAAGCCGATATCGGCAATCAGATTCATGGTCGCTTCGAAGTCGGCATCGGTTTCACCGGGGAAGCCGATAATGAAGTCCGAGCTGAATGAGATATCAGGGCGGATCTTCTTAAGCCGGCGCAGCTTGGACTTATACTCCAGCGCGGTATGGTTGCGCTTCATCATGGCCAGAATCCGGTCAGAGCCGGATTGCACTGGCAGGTGCAGGTGACTGACCAGCTCAGGAACTTCCTCGTACACCGCAATCAGGCTGTCAGAGAACTCCACCGGGTGACTGGTGGTGTAGCGGATGCGGCCGATACCGTCGATGTTGCTGATCAGCACGATCAGTTCCGCCAAATCACAGATGCCGCCTTCACCATCATTGCCGCGGTAGGCGTTAACGTTTTGACCAAGCAAATTGACTTCGCGCACACCCTGATCGGCCAGATGGCGGACTTCTGCCAGCACATCCGCCAGCGGCCGGCTGACTTCCTCGCCACGGGTGTAGGGCACCACGCAGAAAGTACAGTACTTCGAGCAGCCCTCCATGATTGACACAAAAGCAGTGGGGCCGTCTACGGAGGGCTCTGGCAGGGAGTCGAACTTTTCAATTTCCGGGAAGCTGACATCAATGGCAAAGCCCTTTTCAGAGCGCGCCTCGTTAATCAGGTTGGGCAGCCGGTGCAGGGTCTGTGGGCCGAATACCACGTCCACATAAGGAGCCCGCTGACGGATCGCTTCGCCTTCCTGAGAGGCAACGCAGCCGCCGACGCCGATGATCAGGTCCGGCTTGTTGGCCTTCAGCTGTTTCCAGCGACCCAGTTCGCTGAACACTTTTTCCTGAGCCTTTTCGCGGATCGAGCAGGTGTTCAGCAGCAGTACATCAGCATCTTCTGGCCGGTCGGTCAGCTCCAGACCATGGCTGGAATCGAGCAAGTCAGCCATGCGCGACGAGTCGTACTCATTCATCTGGCAACCATGGGTCTGGATGTAGAGTTTTCGTACCACTGTATTCTCCATAGCCAATTTGTTCTCCATAAGGGGAACCGACCCGGCAAAGCTTGGACAAAAGGGGCCGGGATTATACCCTGTGCCCCCTGTTTCGCGAACCGGAGAGATCGATGAATGTTGCCGTTGGGCGGATTACCGCTATTTTCACCTTGTTCGCGTTGTCATTGATGCTAGCAGCCTGCTCAGAGCCTCGTCCTGAACTTCCCATTAATACCCGCCTGGGAGGCGATTTCAGCATGGTTGATCAGGACAGCAAGCCATTTGGCCCGGCTGACCTGCAGGGCAAGCTGAGTCTGATGTTTTTCGGCTTCACTCAATGTCCGGATATCTGCCCGGCGACTTTGGCACGAACCGTAGGTGTCTGGAAGGAGTTGACTGAGCCACACAGAGAGCAGGTTCAGGTGGTGTTTGTCAGTTTTGATCCGCAGCGGGACACCCCGGCTTATCTGAAAGAGTATCTGGCTTTCTTTGATCCGACGGTGATTGGCCTGACCGGGTCTGCCGAGCAAGTGGCCAGCATGGCCCGCAGTTATGGGGTAGTCTATCTGCAGGAAGATGCGCAGCCCGGGCGGGAGCAGGACTACCTGTTTTCACATAGCGATTTTGTCTATCTGCTCGACCGGCAGGGACGGGTTCGCAAGTTATTTAAATCGGATTTCGATGGTGAGGAGTTAATCAATGACATTCGTAGCTTGCTTTAAAAGGGCACTGGTTGCCGTTGCTCTGATTTTCGCTCAGCAGGCCTATGCCGAGCTGGTTATCGAGGATGCCTGGGTGCGCGCGGTACCGCCTAATTCGCGCACCACAGCGGCCTACTTTACGGTGCGTAATACGGGCGCGGAGGAGCAGACTATTGCTGCCGTCCGATCTGACTCGGCGAGGGAAGCGGAAATTCACGACTGGGTCGAAACGGCTGGCCGTAAGACAATGGTGCGGCAGGATCAGGTGGTGGTGCCAGCTGGCGGTCAGGTTGTGCTGCAGAGTGGCGGCTTGCATATGATGATGTTTCGCCTTGATCCGGTGCCGTCACCGGGCGACAAGGTGCTGATATGTGTAGACACGGAAGCGCCTGCAGAAGCACCTGCAGAGGGTGAGCCAGTGGCAGAGTCGGCCACAGAGGTTTGCGCTGAAGCCACGGTTCGTAACCCCTGAGTGTTGCCATGATCTGGAGAGGGGCGCTGGTGCTGGCCATGGTCATGCTGGCGCCCGTCCTTCCTGCACAGTGTCCCGTTCCAGAGCATATTGTGTCCGCCAGCGCGGCGGCGCAGCGGGAAGTGAGTATTGCCACTCAGAACATGTGGCGTTTTTCCAGCAAAGAAATGTCCGCGGTGCAGAGTCAGCAGCGCATCAAAGCCTGGTCGAGGCATGTCCAGAACGTGCTGCGCTATCCCCATGTCATTGCCCTGCAGGAAGTTGACTCGTTGTCACTGCTGCAAGCATTGGCACAGCAAATTGTCGATGATGGTGGTCCGGCTTATCAGTCGTTGCTTGTGGAAGGCAATGATGTTTCCGGCATCGATGTCGCGGTGATGTATCGGTCACCGATGGAGGCGGCACAGGCAAAGCCATTTTTTTCCACGCAACGGGATGGGGGCTCCTGGTTGTTCAGTCGGCCGCCGTTGCACGTAGAGTTCAGCAAGCCTTTCCCCTTTGATCTGCTGGCCTTGCACCTGCGTAGCGGCCATGGCCTTGATGATGTCCGTCGGGGGCCACGGGTCAGGCACAAGCGTGAAGCTCAGGCGCGTATGGTGCGTGGCTGGGCTCAGGCACGGATAGCGGAGGGAAGGCCGCTGATGCTGATCGGCGATTTCAATAGTGCGCCGGGCAGTGATGACTATGCGGTGCCGTTGGGTATTCTGGATCAGCCTCCACTTTGGTCAGCTTGGCAGGCAGTTATCCAGGATCAGAGATTTTCCTATATCTATCGCTGTCAGCCTCAGGCTATCGATCATATTTTGCTGTCGCCCAAACTACGTAGTCGCCTGGTGCGTGCAGAGGTCAGTCGCGGCAATGCCGGCCGCTATCGGTTATTGAACGGCAGCCAAGGTACCGCTGAGGTGGTATCAGATCATGATGCGTTGCTGGTCTATCTGAGCTACTGAGCCTGCGTTGTGACGAAGCATCCTTGCTGAGTTTTGCTTCCTGATGGTGCGAGCGGTATCTCCAGCAGTTAACGGAAGCCCCCGGTCCCGCCTGACTAAAATTTAGAAAACTCTTTGATAAACATGCCTTTTGGGACCGCAATCCATTCCTGTCGGAGGGTTGGCACGTCGCTTGCGTTCATTGTGCTCAGTCTTGTGTACAAGAAGGTGTCCAGCATCGTGTTAACAAAAGTCCTGATCGCCAATCGCGGCGAAATCGCTGTCCGTATCATTCGCACCCTGCGACGCCTGGGCATTGCCAGCGTGGCTGTGTACTCCGACGCCGATCGCAACAGCATGCATGTTCGTGAAGCGGATGAGGCCGTGCATATTGGCGGATCTTCTGCCGCAGAAAGCTATTTGCAGGATGAGGCGATTATAGATGCGGCAAAGAAAACCGGCGCTCAAGCCATTATTCCGGGCTATGGCTTCCTGTCCGAGAATGCTGAGTTTGCCGAGGCCTGCGCCCAGGCGGGCATCATATTTGTCGGCCCGACACCCACTCAGTTGCGTCAGTTTGGCCTCAAGCACGAGGCTAGGGCTTTGGCCCAGCAGGCAGGAGTGCCCCTGACGCCGGGTACCGGGCTGCTGAAAGACATCAATGAGGCAGTGCAGGCGGCGTCGGAAATCGGCTACCCGGTGATGCTGAAGAGTACCGCCGGGGGTGGTGGAATTGGTTTGTCACGCTGTGATGATGAGCCGGCCCTGTGTGCTGCATTTGAATCCGTGCAACGTCTCGGACAGAGCTTCTTTAGCGATGGCGGCGTCTTTATTGAGCGCTTTATAGATCATGCTCGGCACATTGAAGTACAAATATTTGGAGATGGTAACGGCAATGTGATTGCACTCGGGGAGCGTGATTGTTCCATTCAGCGTCGCAATCAGAAAGTCGTTGAAGAGACCCCGGCGCCAGGACTCCCAGCTTCAACCCGTGACCAGTTGATGGACGCCGCCGTTAGTCTGGGGGCTTCTGTTAAGTATCAGTCTGCAGGCACAGTCGAGTTTATCTACGATGGTGGACGCGATGAATTCTACTTCCTCGAAGTAAATACCAGGCTACAGGTTGAGCACGGCATCACCGAAGCGGTGACCGGTGTTGATCTGGTGGAATGGATGCTGTTGACCGCAGCAGGTGCTGCGCCGGATATCGCCGCCATGTCTATTAATCCGGTGGGAGCATCCATTGAGGTGCGCCTTTATGCGGAGGACCCGGTTCGCAACTTCCAGCCATCGCCGGGCACCCTGACTGAGGTGAGTTTTCCAGACAATATTCGCGTGGATGGATGGGTGGATACTGGCACAGAAGTCAGTGCCTATTACGATCCTATGTTGGCCAAACTTATTGTTTATGGGGCTGACCGGGACGCTGCTATCGCCGCGATGCGCGATGCGCTGGACAGTACACGCATCTGTGGTATCGCCAGTAATCTGGATTACCTGCGTTGCATCATTGCGTCTGAGGCGTTTATTGGTGGTGATGTATCGACGCGCTATCTGGATAGCTTCGCCTACGCGCCTCTGGCGATGGAGGTGCTCAGTCCCGGCACCTATACAACTATTCAGGATTATCCGGGGCGCACCGGCTACTGGCACATCGGCGTGCCACCTTCCGGACCGATGGATGATTACGCGTTTCGTCTAGCCAATCGAATTGTTGGAAATGATGCGGCAGCAGCTGCGCTGGAATGCACAATTATTGGGCCGTCGCTACGCTTCCATAGCGATGCACTGATTGCCCTGACCGGAGCGCAAAGTCAGGCGATGCTGGATGGCGAGCCTGTGCCATTCTGGCAGCCAGTGACCGTGCTGGCGGGCCAGGTTCTGAATGTGGGTAAAGCTTCTTCAGGCTGTCGCACCTATCTTGCGGTACGAAACGGTGTAGACGTGCCAGAGTACCTTGGTAGCAAGGCCACCTTTGCACTGGGGCAGTTTGGCGGGCACGCCGGACGGCCTTTGCGCAACGGTGACTTGCTTGAGATATGTCAGTTCCGTCCGGGCTGTCCGACGCCTGCACCCGTCTATGATCCAGCGCCCGCTCCACAGGCTTTGCTGCCGGAGTATTCATCCGAGTGGGATATTGCTGTGCTCTATGGTCCGCACGGCGCCCCGGATTTCTTTACCGCTGAATCAATCGATGAGTTCTTTGCTTCTCCCTGGGAGGTGCACTACAACTCAAATCGCCTTGGTATTCGCTTGAGCGGGCCGAAGCCAACCTGGACCCGCAGTGATGGTGGGGAGGCGGGCTTGCACCCGTCCAATATTCATGACTGCGAGTACGCCATTGGCAGTATCAATTTCACTGGCGATATGCCGGTTATTCTAACCAGAGATGGCCCAAGCCTCGGTGGCTTTGTCTGCCCGGTTACTATCTGTAAAGCGGAGCTGTGGAAGGTTGGTCAGGTCAAGCCGGGGGACCGAATTCGGTTCCGACGTATCGGATTCGATGAAGCAGCTGCACTGGAACGTGCCCAGGATTCCGCCATTGAATCTTTGCTGGATGTTTCCGCTAGGCCGCAAAGTGATGTGATCGCTGTTCAGGAAAATACGGTTTCCGAAACGGTGCTGGCGGAGTTGCCAGCAAAGCCGGGCTGCCCGTCTGTGGCCTATCGTCAGGCCGGTGATCGCTATGTATTGATCGAATATGGAGAGAATATTCTCGATCTGACCCTGCGCTTTCGGATTCATGCGTTAATGCAAGCGCTCGAGGCAAATCCGGTGAATGGCATTATCGAGCTTTCCCCGGGGGTCCGGTCACTGCAGGTGAACTACGACAGCCGAGTCATATCCCAGAAAGGCCTGATTGAAACCCTGCTTGATATCGAGCAGGCGTTGCCACCAGTCGGTGACATGAAGGTGGCAACCCGGATTATTCGCCTGCCGCTGGCCTTTGAAGACAGTGCAACTCTGGATGCGGTGTCGCGCTATCGCCAGTCTGTTCGTGATAAGGCTCCCTGGCTGCCCAATAATGTGGAGTTTATTCGTCGCATAAATGGTCTTGATAGCATTGAGCAGGTGAGCGACATCATCTATGACGCAAGCTATATGGTGCTTGGTTTAGGTGACGTATATCTGGGCGCTCCCTGTGCAGTTCCTGTGGATCCCCGTCATCGCTTGCTAACTTCGAAGTACAACCCTGCGCGCACCTTTACCGCTGAAGGAACGGTTGGCATTGGTGGCGTATATATGTGCATCTATGGAATGGACTCTCCCGGCGGCTATCAGCTGGTCGGACGTACATTGCCCATCTGGAACAAGTTCCTCAAGAACGAAACCTTCGTTAATGGTAAACCGTGGCTACTGCGGTTTTTTGATCAGGTCCGCTTCTACCCTGTTTCTGAAGAAGAGCTAACCGGAATGCGCGAGGCATTTCGTGAAGGAGCCTTGCAGATCGATATCGTCGAGGAGGAGTTTGATCTTGGCGCCTATCAGAAATTTCTAGATGACATTGCTCCTCAGCTCGAGGTTTTTAAGGAGAAGCAGAAAGCGGCGTTTGATGAGGAAGTCGCTCTTTGGAATGAAACCGGTGCTCATGAGCAGAGCAGTCAGGAGGCGTCTGTCGGTGTTGCCGAGGTTGCTGAAGGATGTGAGCTGGTTTCCGCAGATATCAGTGGAAATATCTGGAAGCTACTTGTCGAGCCTGGCCAGAAGGTCGCTGCGGGGGACACGCTGGTCATTATTGAGGCAATGAAGATGGAATTTGCGGTTTATGCACCAGCAGATGGCATCGTTCAGGGAGTTCACTGTGCGGAAGGGCGAATTATCCAGGCCGGCGATGCGCTGGTGGTTATTGAAGCCACTTCGGTGTGAAGGCAGGAACGCTCGAAGATGGTTGAGATCTCGCGGAAACAGCCCGAGCGAAGCGCCCGATCAACTGGTCGGGCGGTAAATCTGGCGGACAGGATTTACCTGCAGATCAAGAACGATATTTTCGATTTCCGTTTGTTGCCCGGCGACAGGTTTACAGAAACTGAAGTTGCAGACCGCATGGGTGTAAGCAGAACGCCGGTAAGGGAGGCACTTTTCAGGCTGCAGCGAGAAAACTACGTTGATGTCTTGTATCGCAACGGGTGGCAGGTAAGGCCGTTTAATTTTGAATACTTTGAAGATCTGTATGACGTACGAACCGTACTGGAGTGCGCAGCGGTCAAGCGTATCTGCGATAGAGATGAGGTTCCCTCTCAGCTAAATGTTCTGAAGGAAGTATGGCTGGTTCCTGAGGATGAAATGACAACCGATGTCGGCACGCTTTCTGCATTGGATGAGCAGTTTCATGAAATGCTGGTCGAGGCGGCCGGGAATGGCGAAATGGTGCGGATACATCGCAGTGTCAGCGAAAGAATACGGATCATCAGAAGGCTGGATTTCACCAGAAAGGCGCGCATTGATGCCACCTACTCAGAGCACGCAAAGATCCTTCGCGCCGTTATTCAGCGCCGCGCGGACCAGGCTCAGATGATGCTTAAGGCACACATTGAAGCAAGCAGGAATGAAGTCAGAAAGATCACGCTGCACATGTTGCATAGCGCAAGAATTGAAGCTGGCACGGATAAGTAGTCTGGGGCAGCTCTACAGAGTTCGTCGGTCGGGCGGGCAGTTAGTGTCGGAAGGTATCAGGCATTGCAACTCATTAATTATCAGGAGATACATCATGAGTATTCGATCCAGGGTGGCCAGGTTCGCAGCAGCATGTATTGCGGCCGGCTCAATTACGGGTATGACAGCAGCGCATGCTGCCGACACCATTAAGGTCGGCGTTCTTCACTCCCTGTCAGGCACCATGGCGATCAGTGAAACCACACTGAAAGACACCGTGTTAATGATGATTGAAGAGCAGAACAAGAAAGGCGGTTTGCTTGGTAAGAAACTTGAGGCGGTGGTGGTCGATCCGGCTTCTAACTGGCCTTTGTTTGCCGAGAAGGCTCGCGAACTGCTTTCCGTTCATGATGTGGATGTGGTTTTCGGATGCTGGACTTCCGTTTCCCGGAAATCCGT
Organism: Alcanivoracaceae bacterium; assembly: GCA_029210325.1. Classification (GTDB taxonomy): domain Bacteria; phylum Pseudomonadota; class Gammaproteobacteria; order Pseudomonadales; family Alcanivoracaceae; genus PGZG01. The sequence continues at coordinate 925,999 of JARGPU010000001.1, forward strand.
TCTGCCGGTCTTCGAGGAGCTAAATGGTCTTTTGTTCTACCCGGTTCAGTACGAGGGCGAGGAGTCATCGCGTAACGTGTTCTACACTGGCGCAGCGCCAAATCAGCAGGCAATTCCAGCAGTCGACTACCTGATGAATGAGGTGGGTGTTAAGCGCTGGGTGCTGGCGGGTACCGATTATGTCTATCCGCGTACCACCAACAAGATTCTTGAGGCCTATCTGAAGAGCAAGGGCGTCAAGGATGCGGACATCATGATCAACTACACCCCGTTTGGTCACTCTGACTGGCAGGGTATTGTTTCCGATATCAAGAAGTTCGGTTCTGCTGGCAAGAAAACTGCTGTTGTCTCAACGATCAACGGTGATGCCAACGTTCCTTTCTATAAAGAGCTGGGCAACCAGAAGATCTCTGCGGAAGATATTCCCGTTGTTGCCTTCTCCGTTGGTGAGGAAGAGCTCTCCGGTATTGATACCGCGCCCCTGGTCGGCCATCTGGCTGCATGGAACTACTTCCAGAGTGTAGATGTTCCAGTCAACAGCGAGTTTATTGAAAGCTGGAAGACCTTTATCAAGAATCCGGACCGGGTTACCAATGACCCAATGGAAGCAACTGTAATCGGCTTTAACCTTTGGGCTCAGGCAGTGGAAAAAACCAAGACAACGGATGTAGACGCCGTTATCGACGCCCTGCCAGGCCTTGAGACACCTAACATGACCGGCGGTACTGCAAAAATGCTGCCTAACCACCATCTGACCAAGCCGGTACTTATTGGCGAGATTCGTGATGATGGTCAGGTCGATGTGGTATGGCAGACCGAGTCTGAAGTGCCGGGTGATGCCTGGACTGACTTCTTGCCTGAAAGTGCGGTGCTAGAGGCGGATTGGGTAGACCTCAAGTGCGGTAACTACAACACCAAAACCAAGAAGTGTTCTGGTCAGAACTATTGATCTGTCCTGTTCATATGGTAGCGGCCGCCTTTTGGCGGCCGTCTGCCAGTGCGGGCAAACCATGGCGTCAGGAGATTGAGTGTGCGGCAACTACTAGAGGGAATGTCGGCTAAGGTGAGCCGATTGCTGATGTTGCTCATTATGCTGTTTGTCGGCGTTGCCACCTATCAGCCCCTGCATGCCAGCACGGATTATGAAGATGTTATTGAAGCTGAAGAGAGTTTGGTTGATACAGCTCTGCCTGCTGATCAAACAGAGGAGTTCAGTAACGCTCTGGCTCAGCTGGCGTCTGCCAGCTTTTCCAAGAAAGAGGACCTCACTAGCGAGTTGGTCGCCAAGCGATTTCCCGGTAGTCGTGGTGTTCTCGTCGCGCTACTAGAGAATCAGCTGTATGCCGACAAATCATCGGGAAAAGTATTAATTCTCTCTGAGCAGGATGGAGAAAAGACATATCACGATGCCATATCCGGTGAACTGATTGCCGACGGTGGCTCGGATAAAAAGCGAATTACTACGAATAATTCTCTGCGCAAGAAACTGCGTGGGGACATAGCAATATTTGATCTGCATAGCGAGGACCGCAACGTGCGCCTTGGGGCCGTGCAACAGCTCCGTGACGTCGTAGACCAGAGTGTCGCGACCATGCTGATGAAGCAGCAATCTATAGAGAAAGATGATGATGTTATAGAAGAAATTCGTGTCACGCTGGCCATATTCGACCTTGGCAGCGAAGATTCAGAGGCCCGTCTGGCGGCGGTAGAGGCGCTGGACGGTGAGCTCGGCAACGACGTGTTTAATCAGATCTCAGCACTTCTCCACAGTGAAGAAGACAAGGAGGTTATCAAGGCTGCGCAAGCGACAATCAAGCGAATAGAGGGCAAGCGTGATTTCTACTCGCTGCTAGAGACAGCGTTCTTTGGCCTTAGTTTTGGCTCGGTGTTGGTTTTGGCTGCCATCGGACTAGCCATTACCTTCGGGGTTATGGGCGTGATCAATATGGCTCACGGTGAGCTGATCATGCTGGGAGCCTATACGACGTTTGTTATGCAGCAGCTGCTACCCGATCACATTGGCCTATCTATTATTCTTTCTATTCCTGCGGCTTTCCTGGTTTCCGGTCTTGTAGGGATTGGTATTGAGCGGGGCGTGGTCCGTTTTCTCTACGGCCGCCCACTGGAAACCTTGCTGGCGACATTTGGTGTCAGCCTGATCCTGCAGCAGCTCGTGCGGACCATTTTTTCCCCGCTTAATCGATCGGTGCAAACGCCAGAGATGATGAGTGGACTGCTGCGATTTAATGAAGTGTTCGCGGTGACCTATAACCGTCTCTACATCCTGATTTTTACCTTTATTGTGTTTGCCGGCCTGTGGCTGATTCTCAACAAAACCTCGCTCGGCCTGAAGGTCAGGGCGGTTTCGCAGAATCGTCAAATGGCTCGGGCAATGGGGGTGCGTACAGCGCGTGTTGATGCGCTTACCTTCGGTCTTGGTTCTGGTGTTGCGGGTATTGCCGGGGTGGCGCTCAGTCAGCTAACCAATGTGGGCCCCAATCTTGGTCAAGCCTACATTATTGATTCGTTCATGGTGGTGGTGTTTGGCGGTGTAGGAAACCTTTGGGGTACCTTGGTTGGCGGCATGACGCTAGGCGTGGCTACCAAGTTTCTGGAGCCTCATGTAGGTGCTGTTGTCGCAAAAATTATAATGCTTGTTTTCATCATTCTGTTTATACAGCGCCGTAAGCAGGGTTTGTTCCCGCAGAAAGGCCGGGCAGCATCAGGAGCATGACCATGACCTTGCAGGATCACAGCGCAATTTCCCGTGTGATGAGAAGTGACAGGGGTATTAAATGGTTCGTCGGCCTGTTGCTGGCGGCAGCGGTACTACTGCCTCTCGGTCACCTTCTTTTTCCGCCGGAATCTTCCCTGCATGTCAGCACCTATACGCTGGGCTTGGTTGGCAAGTACATGACCTATGCCTTGCTGGCGGTATCCATAGACTTGATCTGGGGTTATTGCGGAATTCTAAGCCTTGGTCACACCGCCTTTTTCGCTTTGGGCGGATACGCGATGGGTATGTATCTGATGCGTCAGATAGGTACCCGGGGCGTCTACGGAGACCCTTTGCTACCGGACTTTATGGTTTTTCTGAACTGGGATAGCCTGCCGTGGTACTGGCACGGCTTTGATATGTTCTGGTTTGCCGCAGTAATGGTGGTTCTTGCGCCAGGTTTACTGGCGCTGGTGTTTGGTTGGTTTGCCTTCCAATCTCGAGTCGTCGGCGTGTATTTTTCGATTATCACTCAGGCACTGACCTTCGCGCTGTTATTGGCCTTTTTCCGTAATGAGATGGGCTTTGGCGGCAACAATGGCCTGACCGACTTCAAGGAGTTGCTTGGTTTTGATTTGCAGGCATCTTCTACCCGTGTTGGCCTGTATGTGACCTCGGCTTTGGCGCTGCTCGCCGGTGTGCTGGTATGCCGCTGGATTGTTGCTTCCAGGTTTGGCCGGATTATCGCAGCGATCAGGGACAGTGAATCGCGCACTCGATTTATTGGCTATCGTGTCGAGCACTATAAGCTTTGGTTGTTCTGTTTTTCCGCCATGTTGGCTGGTATAGCCGGTGCCCTGTATGTCCCGCAGGTGGGCATTATCAACCCCGGCGAGTTTGCTCCGATCAACTCCATCGAAGCAGTGGTCTGGGTGGCAGTAGGCGGTCGCGGAACTTTGTACGGGGCCGTGGTCGGCGCGATTTTGGTTAACTATGCCAAGAGCTATTTCACCATGGCCTGGCCCGAGGCATGGCTATACGCCTTGGGCGTGCTGTTTGTTTTGGTAACGCTTTTCCTTCCCAAGGGCGTGCTAGGTCTGCTGCAGCGCTTTAAGAGGGCGGAGTCATGAGTATGCTGAAGCCGTTGAGGGATTTTACCGAGCGGGATCGCGTCTTTGACATGGTTAACCCGGCGCTGCGATCACCCAAGCTGGATGTCAGTCACGGCACGGTACTGTATCTGGAAGATATTTCTGTCAGCTTTGATGGCTTTCGAGCCTTGAATGATCTGACTCTTTATATTCAGGCTGGCGAGCTGCGCTGCATTATTGGGCCCAATGGCGCTGGCAAGACAACTATGATGGATGTGATTACCGGCAAGACAAGGCCGGATACTGGCTCTGCCTTCTTTGGCCAGACTATCGATTTGCTGCGCCTGTCAGAGCCGGATATTGCTCAAGCAGGTATTGGTCGAAAGTTTCAGAGCCCTACGGTATTTGAGCAGCACACTGTGTTTGAAAATCTTGAGCTGTCCATGGCCGGTCCTCGCGGGGTTTGGGCCATGTTATATGCCAGGCTCAATGCGGAGCAGCGGGAAAAAATCGATAGCGTACTGGAGCTGACTGGTTTGCAGGATCTGCGCTTTGCGCTGGCAGGCAGTCTTTCCCATGGCCAGAAGCAGTGGCTGGAAATCGGCATGTTGTTGATGCAGGAGCCGGCTCTGCTATTAGTGGACGAACCGGTTGCCGGAATGACCCCTCAGGAAACCGAGCGTACCGCAGAATTGCTGGTGTCGCTGGCTGGCGAACGGTCCGTGGTCGTGGTTGAGCACGACATGGAGTTTGTCCGCTCCATCGCTCGCACTGTTACCGTTCTGCATGAGGGCAGTGTACTGGCTGAGGGCAGCATGGATCAGGTGCAAAGCAACCCGAAAGTCGTGGAAGTGTATCTTGGAGAGCAGGTATGAATCAGACAGCAGGATCGCTGCTTCAGGTCTCCGGGTTGAACCAGTTCTATGGCGGTAGTCATATTCTCTGGGACGTTAATCTTGATGTGCCGGAGGGTAGTTGTGTGTGCCTGATGGGCCGCAATGGCATGGGCAAAACCACCTTGCTGAAATGCGTTATGGGGCTGTTGCCGGCCACCGACGGCGAGGTTACTTTCTCGGGAAAACCCTTGCTATCTCAGCCCGCCGAGGCTCGCGCAGGGCTAGGTATAGGTTATGTGCCGCAGGGCAGGGAGATTTTCCCGCTGCTCAGCGTAGAAGAGAATCTGCAGCTTGCTGTGAGCTGTCGGCGGGATCGTTCCCCGGCGATTTTGCAGCGCGTGTATGAGATTTTTCCAGTGCTGAAACAGATGGGGCGTCGCCGTGGTGGCGATCTGTCTGGAGGCCAGCAGCAACAGCTGGCTATTGGCAGGGCCTTGGTGCTCGAGCCGCGCCTGTTAATTCTTGATGAGCCAACAGAGGGGATTCAGCCCAATATTGTCCGCGAAATCGGCGACATTATTATTCGTCTCAATCGCGAACAGGGACTGACGGTGTTGCTAGTAGAGCAGAAACTGCCATTTGCGCGCCGTGTCGCCACTGATTTTCGCATCATCGAAAAGGGTCGCATCGTGGCGGCGGATAGTATCGACAAACTCAGCGATGATCTGACCCGACGTCATTTGACCGTCTAAGCTAATCTGCAAAGTTTTAATCCAACATAGATATTGATGAAGCCGCGATAAATTATCGGCAATAGCAATTCGGCGTCAGCAGGGTATGGCGGCGGGGGCTATTGAGCGGCAAAAAAAGACGGCACTAACCTGACGCTGGATTGTCTGGTCTGTGCCGGCAAAGCCCTCCGTGAGGAGGGCATGCGGGAGAATCAACTGCAGATTAGAACGAGAACGCGTAGCCAACGTTGATCAGTACGTCCTGCTCATCGGCTGGAGTAAAGGCAGGGGCGCTGGCCGTGGCGGCAAGATCATCGGCCGCAACGATTTTAGAGGCTGTGAAGGTCAGGTTCTCAACTGGGGAGTAGCTGATGTCAACGTGAGTGTAGTCGCTGTCAGCCGCATCCAGCATCCAAGTGCCGACCATAAAGCCGAACTTGTCGTAAGCGTAGCTCAGGGTCAGGTAGTCGTCATCACCGATCTCCAGGTCGGTTCCTGGGAACTTATACACCGAGGTGTAGTAGGTCAGGCCGAAATCGCCCAGACCCAGGCCCAGAATAAACTCGCCTTGCTCACCAAAGCCCTGATCAATGCCAGGGTACATGTAGCTCACGTAGGACAAGTCATAGCTTAGGCCACCTGCTTCACCAGCAAAGCCCAAATACGCATCGTATTCACCACCAGCACCGGTGCCGAAAACAGTCTCGGATGAGGTCCAGACGCCTGCATACGCGCCAGAGCCATGACTGTAATCTAGGCTGCCAGAAACCACGGCGCCTCCATTGCTGAGGTCCTGGCCACGCCACAGGTAGAAGTTAGATATACCAAGGCTGCCGGTTACTTCTGCAGCAGCAGTGATCGGTGCGGCAGCAGCAGCGAAAGCAACGGCCAGTGCAGACATTTTCAGTACGGATTTCTTGCTCATGGGTACAGCCCTCTTCAGTGACAGTGTTGTGGTTGCCGCGCTGCGACCTGGGGCCGTGGCAGCTGACAAAAAAGAGGCATGTTCCGTGCCAACATCTCCAATGGTGTGATTTTTATGAACTATTTGTTAATTACGCGGTATAGGGGGCATTTTTTGATGTCAGAGCAGTGCAATACTCCTCCAACATGCGCACCATGCTGGTGCGCAGCCCCGGTGAGCGCCCAATTTAGGTTCACGGGCAGGAGGGAGCGTTACCAAGAATGTCCTGCTCAACCCAGCTTTCACCCTCCAGTCTTGTTGCCGTAATGGTGCACATTGGCGACTTCTCCAGACGCAGCTGGTAGGTCTGTCCAGCGGTTGCCTCAAAGCTAACCATCCCTTCACAGCGCTTTCGGGCCGCGTTGCGGTCTATCTGACTGTAGCGGAAACCGGCAGTGACTGTTTTGTCTGGAGCTACAGTGGCGCGCACCTCCGCGCTTTTGTTCATGGCTTCGTTAAGGTCATCAAAAAACTTGTAGCCACCCAGACCAACAGCCACAGGGGTTTCCCGAATGCCTTTCCCGGGGATGCAAATGATCGGCTGGGCGGCTATGCCGTCGGCAGAAAAGACCAGAGTAATTGCATCCTCTCCGGCATAGTCAGCATGACGGCTTGATTGGCAGGCGCTCAACATAAATATGGCAGCAAGCAGGGCGAATCTCATCGGTGTTCTCCGGGTATGCAATGAATCGGCAAGATTCGCGGCTCCACCCGATTACGTCAAGCATGTTTCAACGATCAAACCAAAGCCCTATGGCATCGCGGGTTCTTTGTGGCCTTTGTTTCGGCGTGGGAATCCAGCGATCCCGGTTGGCAGCGGCAGAGACCATAAAGTCTATTAAAGGCATGTGTTGGCGCAGTACACGGTGATGACGGTGGCTGATGACGGGGTTGAAGTAACCGAGAAAATCGAGCATCTGCCGGGGGTTTTTTCGCACCCATAACCAGGAGCCCATCTCCAGCGTAAATGGCAGAAATATGCGCTCGCCGTGCTGTGCTTCTGCGGAGTTTTGCGGTTTGTCGTAAGGACTGTCGTAAAGGCTGTCGTAGAGATAGTCCCACAGGTCTCCGTGGGTGGTGTAGTTCACCGACTGCGGCTCAACCAGATAAGGATGCAGGTGCGGATAGGTATGCTGCATCAGCTGGCGCAGCGAGTAGACCTCGCCAATATGAGCGATAGGCCGATGACTACGTGCGTAACAACTCCACAGCCGGTCACGCCGGCCGAAGCCGCTGTGGCAGTCCAGTGTCATGGAGAATGGTGCGCATTGGATGCGTTCCCGGACTACCCGAACCAGTGCCTCCGACTCCGCTTCCATGGGCGCGCCACGCTGGCCCCGGTACCAGGGCAGCCATGGACCAATGCGGTGGCCGCCAACCAGAAACGGGACCTTGCCCATGGCATCAATCGGGGCGTTTCGCATCAGGTCAACGCCGTTGGCGTTACTGCGGCGCCGTAGCCACATTCCGGCGGGATTGACGATTGGCATGATCACCAGGCGCACCTGCTCCAGCTTGCGGTGGAGTGCATCATCCCAGTGCATCCGTTCGGTCAGGCTGTGCAGCCAGGCCAGTAAAACCTGCGATCCGATCCGCTCGACCCCATGCACACCACCAAACAGGCCAAATACCGGTGCCTTCGGATTGCGACTCCCTATTTCCAGCACCCACACAGGCAGTGTCTGCCCGGCGGCTTCCACCTGCAGCACCGTTTCGCTGCGCAGCCAGCGGGCGCCACGATCCATGATCGCTTCAAGTTGCACCATTTCGGGCAGGTGCCTTTGCATGTCTGGGCGCGTACTCATGGTTTATAGGCTGCTGGAAAATGACCAGCATGGGTCAGTGATGTGTCAGCCTGATGACGCTTCAGCAGGGCTCTGCAGGAGGGCTCTGCAGGAGGGCTTTGCAGGAGGGCTCTGCGTGTCATCAAAACGTGGCTGGATTGTCACCCGTCAGTCATTCGCCATCCGCACCATGGCTCTTGACTTGATCAGTCATCAGGAGTGTGCCGGTGCTGTCTTCCGCCAGTATTTCCTCTTTGCAAACCGGAGACGTGCTGCTGTTCTCCGGTAAAGGGTTAAGCAGTGAAGTGATCCGCTGGTTCACCGGCAGTTACTGGACCCATGTGGGCGTCATCGTCAAGCTGGATGAGGCGGATGAGCCGATTCTTCTGGAGTCCAACCTTGGCCCCGAGTCGGTGGATCTGATCAGCGGGCAGGCGCAATGCGGGATCTCCTTGGTGCAGGTCGAGCGTAAGCTGAGCGATTATCAGGGTGAAATTGCTATTCGTCGGCGTCAGGGAGAGCCGCTGACCTTGCGCCAGCGACGTCTGGTGAGACGATTGGTGAAGCGATTATACCGGCGCCCATATCGACACTACCTGTGGCGTCAGGTTATTGACCACCTTCCCGGTGTGCGACGCCGGGACTACTCTGCCATGTTTTGCAGCGAGCTGGTTGCCGAGTTGTATCGTCGTCTGGGCTGGTTGCCGGAGGATGTGCGCTGCGGAGGATTTTTCCCCGGACACTTCGCCGCCGAGTCTTTTGCTTTACAGCAGGGTGCGCTGCAGCCAGTAGAGTGGCTCAAGCGTTGTGCCCAACATCACATATCTACTGGCGAGCAAAAAAAATCTGATCTTGCTGTTGCCGGCTGCTGAAATTTCAGAGTATGTTAACCGGGAAGGGTGGCCACCCGATTATGCAAGTTGCATCACTGCCAGAAACCTGAAGAGGAAATGGTGGTGGAGGGTGGCGTCACTGTTGAACTCTCTGCCGCTGTGAAAAAAACGCACCATCACACCAGCGAGAGGAATCCGCATGGAAGAGCGCGCGGCACTGCTTCGGTCTGTCAATCAAGTTGAACCCACTCCGCCAACAGCATCATCCTCATCAGCGAAAAGCTCTACCGGTTCTAGCCCGGACACCCCCGCTGCAGAACGGCAAAAGGTTTACGTACTCGACACCAATGTTCTGATTCACGACCCCAACTCCGTACTGAATTTTGACGAGCACCGCGTTGTTATTCCGATGACGGTTCTGGAAGAGCTCGACAAGTTGAAATCGGGAAAATCCAATATCGCCGCGGATTGCCGTATGGCTATTCGCTTGATAGATAAGGTGCTGGGTAATGCATCCCCGGACGAGGTAGAAGCCGGTGTGCCAATTGCTCGCCCCCAGAAACCGGATGGCAGCCTGTCGGTGCTAATGCCGCGCCAGCAAGGCAGTGAGCGACCGTTGCTGCCAGAACACCTGAATGACAACCGGATTATTAATGATATTGCTGCGCTGATTGAACGCGATCCGGGACGTCACTATGTGCTAGTCACCAAAGATATCAATATGCGCTTGAAGTCACGGGCCTGTGGCATTGACGCGGAGGACTATCATACCGACCAGCTGCTTTCTGATATTGGCCAGATGACCCGTGGTTATTTTGAGGTGTCCGGTAGCTTGTGGGACCGGGTTGATCAAGTGGATACGGTTCAGGAGGGTTGTGACACCCTGCACCGCATTTCCCATGGTCTGCTGGTTAGCGAGATTCTTGGTGAAGAGGTTTTCCCCAACCAGTACCTGATTGATGAGCAGGGCTTTGTCGGCCGCATTCGCTCGGTTGAGCAGGGAGTGGTAACAATCTTGCACATCAACCGCAGTGCCTTAATGGATCAGGAGGCCTGGGGTTTGAAGCCGATCAACATTCATCAGGCCATCGCGCTGCATTTGCTTTTGGACCCGGATGTCCACTTGGTCACCCTGACCGGTGCGGCCGGTTCCGGGAAGACTATTCTGGCACTGGCAGCGGCCATTGAGATGACCGTGGAACAGCGTCGCTTCAACAAGATTATCGCTACCCGTTCGACACCGCCTCTGGCGGAGGAGCATGGCTTTCTGCCGGGCACAGAAGAGGAGAAGATGGACCCGTGGCTGGGTGCGATCAACGACAATATCGAAGCCCTGCACTTGAATGATGAAAATCCCGGTGGCTCCATCGAGTACGTCAAGGAGCGAGCTAATATCCAGTTCAAGGCTCTGAACTATATCCGTGGACGTAGCTTTCAGCGCAGCCTGATTCTTATTGATGAAAGTCAGAACCTTACGCCGCACCAGATGAAGGCCATCATTACCCGGGCGGGAGAAGGCTCCAAGGTGGTCTGTCTGGGGAATCTGGCGCAGATCGATACGCCTTATCTAACCGCCACCAGCTCGGGCCTGACCTATATGACCGAGCGCTTCAAGGGTTTTAGCTATGGCGGCTCGATCCAGCTCAATGGTGTGCCACGTTCTCTACTGGCGGAGTACGCAGAACAGCATCTCTGACCTGTTGCGGCGGCGGCAGAGGCGTTACAGTACGCCCCTGTTGCCGTTCGCCCCTTGGGGCCAGTCAGAAATGAAGGAGTCTGCGCATGAAATGTCTCGCCACCTTGTTGGCCATCTGGCCCTTTCTGGCTGTGACATCTGCCTTTGCTTATGAGCAATCCGATCGCATCTGGCGATTTTCCCTGAATACGATTGAGGTGGACCCGGCTAGCGATTTCACCGTGGTGCCGCCGGTGGGTGGCGAGTTTGATATGTCCTCCGATATTCGCCCGGGTGTCAGTTTTACTTACCTGCTGTTGGATCATATCGGCTTGTCTTTGGCCACAGCGTGGCCCTTTTCCCATGACCTTCACTTGCGCGATAGCACTGGCAGAAGTCGTACCGGAAGCGCCCACTCCATGCCCGTGACGGCCTCCTTGCAGTATTACCTGCCCAAGATCGGCCGGCTCAAGCCCTGGCTGGGCGGCGGTGTCAGCTACATCCGTTTTTCTCGTGAAAGCGTGGGCGGCGCACTGGCCGCAAGCGCTGACAGTATGTCGCTGCAGTCCTCAACGGATGTGCTGCTCGAGGCTGGGCTTGATTGGGACATTGATCGGCTGCTATCGCTGAGCCTGTCAGTTCAGCAGTTGCAGGCAGATACCAAAGTGGTGCTCAAGCAGGCCGGCGTCAGAGTTGACGCCGTGGACATGAATCTTGATCCGCTGATCTGGAGTATCGGGGTCTCGCGGCGGTTCTGATCAGGCCGGCTTGTCTGCCGGCCCGTCGCTCTGGTCCTTGGTTTTCTGTGGCATGGGGTGTTCGGACAGCAACTCTTCCGGCGGATAGACGCAATCCAGTTTCATGCCGATGGCTTTCTCCAGCTGCGGCAGCAGAAACGCATCATCCTCACAGGCAAAGCTGATTGACGTGCCGCTGGCGCCAGCTCGGCCGGTACGACCGATGCGGTGGACGTAATCCTCCGGATCCTCCGGCAAGTTGAAGTTCACCACATGGCTGACGCCGTCGATGTGGATGCCGCGGCCGGCCACATCGGTAGCAATAAGCACCTGTACCTGACCATTGCGAAATGCCTCGAGGGTGCGACTGCGCTGGGTTTGGGGAACGTCTCCGGAAATCATCGCCGCCTTGATGCCCTTGCGCTGCAGCCGCTCAAAAAGTTTGCGAGTAATATCGCGGCGGTTGGCAAAGACCATCACCTTGTCGAGGTTTTCCCGGCTGATCAGGTTATACAGCAGGGTAAACTTCTGGTCGGTTTCGGTAATGTAGACTTTCTGATCGACGCGCTCGGTGGTCACCTGTGTCGGTTCGATTTCGACAATCTCCGGATCCACTGTCCAGCGGCCGGCCAGATTCATCACGTCTTCGCTGAAGGTGGCGGAGAACAGCAGGGTCTGACGGAACTGCGAGCCCGGTGTCAGGCGCACGATGCGTTTAACGTCGGGAATAAACCCCATGTCCAGCATGCGGTCTGCTTCATCGATAACCAGTACTTCGACACGGTCGAGCCACAAATCACGGCGGTTAGCGAAATCGAGTAGTCTCCCTGGCGTGGCTACCAGAATATCCACTTCTGTTTTCTGCAGCTGATCCTGCTGGCGATTGAAGTTCATACCGCCAACCACGCTCATCACCGACAGGCCGGTGTATTTGCCAAGTTGATGGGCATCCTTCTCAATCTGCATAACCAGCTCGCGGGTTGGCGCGATGATCAGGGCGCGGGGCTCGCCCGCATGGCGTTTGACAGTGATGGGGTTGCGCAGCAAGTCGTTGATCACGGTGACCAGAAAGGCAGCCGTTTTTCCGGTGCCGGTCTGGGCGCGACCAATGGCATCAGCGCCAGCCAGAGTGTGATGCAGGACCTCTGCCTGGATCGGCGTGCAGTATTGAAAGCCAGTTTCGGCAATGCTGCGCATCAGGCGCAGATCAAGGTCGAAATCGTGGAATCGGGTGGCGCCTTCTTTCTCGGCTACCTGGAATTGCTCCAGGGTCCAGCTATCAGTTTCCGCTTGCGTCATCGTTGCATCATCGCATCAGGTCGTCGTTTAGGCGGCCATTGTATGCAAAGCAGGCGAGGATGTCGTCAGGTTACCGACAAGAGCCCCCGGTCCGCAGACCGGGGGGGGTGTTCTATGTGCGGTTGCGTAGCATTCTCTGACCAGCTACCAGCAGCTTCTGGTAGCTGGTGGGTAGCAGACGCTGCATGGTATCGATGGCCACCGCATCGGCGCCAATCAGCACCCTGCGTTTGTTGCCGCGAATACCGGCAATAATCGTTGCTGCCGCTTCTTCCGGTGTGGTGCGGAACATTTTTTCAAAATCCTGAACATTGCTTTCACCGCTTTTGCCGGTAATTTCCTTGACGCTGTCATTCATGCGCGCGTTACGGGCAATGTTGGTTTTGATGCCGCCCGGATGAACGGAGGTGCAGGAAACGCTGCTGCCTTCCAGTTCCAGCTCCTGACGCAGCGACTCAGTGAAGCCGCGCACGGCGAACTTGGCTGCGTTGTAGGCCGACTGACTGGGTACACCGATTAGACCAAACACACTGGAGATGTTGACGATATGGCCTTCATCCGCTTTCTTCAGGACGGGCAGGAATGCCTTGGTGCCGTAAACCACGCCCCAGAAGTTGATGCCCATTAGCCACTCGAAGTCTTCGTAGCTGGTTTGCTCGACGGTGGCGCCAAGCGCTACACCAGCGTTATTGATGACCAGGTTCACGCTGCCAAACTTGTTTACCACTTTGTCGGCATACGCGTAAAAGGCTTCCCGGTCAGCAACGTCCAGACGGTCGGCGATTACATCATGGCCACTGGCCTTGAGTTCTTTGGCAGCCTGTTTGACGGCGGCTTCATTGATGTCGGAAAGCGCCAGCTTGCAGCCCGCTGCACCCAGTTCGAATGCCAATGCTCGGCCGATGCCTGAGCCGGCACCGGTAATTACAGCGACCCGATCACGAAAGGACTTCATGGAGACTCCCAGTAGTAGCTTACACAGAGGCGGCGAGTTTAGCGGCTTGATAGCGGCTTGTCGGGCCAATAGCTCAGACGGTACGGCTCAGTGTGCGGGCACGCTCACCGGACAGGGCAGAGGCAATGGCGTCACGGGTTTCGCCGGTCAGATCATCCAGGTCAGCTTCGCTGAGCCCTTTGACTGCCAAGGGTGCATGAACGGTGATATGTACCTCTCCCGGAGTCAGCTGCAGCGAGCCTGGGGGCAGCACTTCCCATGTGCCCTGAAGGGTCACCGGCAGTACTGGTAGTTGCAGATCCAGTGCCATGTTGAAGGCGCCTTTCTTGAAGGGCTTGAGTGATCCATCACGGCTGCGGGTGCCTTCCGGGAAAAACAGAATGCTGGTGCCGGCGGTGATTTCTTCGCGGGCTGCATTTAGCGAAGCCAGTGCGGCGTCGCGGTTGCTACGATCAATAAACACATGGCCAAGCGCCGCACAGCTGACACCGATTACCGGCACATGACGTAACTCTTGTTTCATCACCCAACGCAGGTCCATGCCGAGCCAGCCATACAGCACCCAGATATCGAAATGGCTAAGGTGGTTGGCGGTAATCACATAGCTTTGTCCGCGGCGAATATTGTCAAGGCCGTGCAGGTGTACTTTGATGCCGCTAAGAAATAGCCCAAGCCTGGCCCACGGGACAGCAGTCAGGCGAGCGGTGCGAGCCGGGCCAAGGGCTGGCACGATGAGCAGGCAGAGCAGGCCGAAAAACGCGGTGGCCAGCATCATCACTGGCACTAGAAACAGCCAGACATAAGCAAGGTGCAGCATGCGGACCATCATTGAACTCCTTTTCAACTCCTGCTAGCGAGCAGGATTGGCCTGATCGACGGTCATGCTTTCAATGGGTGCGGCTGGCGGGTTGCTGTAAAGGTAGCTACGGGCGGAGATAAGGTTGCCTGGTCGGCCGGGTCCGCGCAGCTCGATGTAGTCAAAAAACTGACCCTGATACTCGGCACGGCTGATGATGCGGCGCAGGCGTTCGAGGGTGAAGTAGGGGGCGTCTCGCAGCAGCACGTTGGCTAGCCATGCAGGGATATAGCCGCCCGGGTCCAGAACCAGCTGATAGACCACTTGGACCTGATCCTCACCCAGGCGGGTAATTTGAAAGATGCCTTCCATTTCTGGAAAGCGAACATATTCCGAGTTTACTGGCAGTAAGGTCGGGCGGTTGTCCAGATAGACCGTAACGTTCTCCACATCAGGCATGACAGTGGTCTCAACCCGAGCTTCAAGGATGGCCTCACGATCGTTCAGTGGCCAGGGTAGCTGGGTGGTAAAGCGCAGTTGGCGCAGTAGCGGGCCGTCACGATTGAACTCTGTGGCGCCATCGATGAAGTGAAGCCAGCGCGGGTAGCTTGCGTAGTCTTCCAGCAGGGATACCAGAGCGTACTCGTCGGAAAGCTGGATTTTGCTGACGCCGCGAAAGGTCTTCAGACGCGAGTCGTCCTGATGCCGCATATACACCTGGATGCCATTGCGGTCGGTAATCAGCTTCCAGGAAGGGTCCAGCCCTGCATCATCCGTAATGTCGGCGCCCGCCAGAACGCTGATGGTCAGCGTTAGCAGCAGGGCAATCAGGCGAATGGTCATTCAGTTCTCCGCATCAGGGTACGGGCAAGTATAGGCAACGCATTCAACTGTCACAATTGTCTGGTATCAGGCATTTGCTGCTGAATGGTTGCCGGGTGTTACACCATGTCCTGAGCGGCTATATGGGGCCAAGTCTGCTCGAAGGAGCAGGGCTTGCTGATGTGATAGCCCTGTGCGTAATTCACCCCCAGCGAGGCAAGTAGCTCCATGACCTCGGCATCTTCGACAAATTCGGCAATAGTCAGCAGGTTGAAAGCGCGGGCAACATCTACCAGCGCCTTAATCAGCACCTGGTGCTCACTGTCGCCGACCAGATTGCGGACAAAGGAACCATCAATCTTGATGTAATCCAGTGGCAGCTTTTTCAGGTAATAAAGAGAGGAAAAGCCTACCCCGAAGTCGTCCAGAGCAAAGCGACAGCCCTCATGGCGCAGTGCATCCATAACCTGAATGGAGGCATCAATATCAGCCAATGCTGCGGTTTCAGTGATTTCAAAAATCACTGAGGCGGGCGGCACCGCAAACTCCTTCAGGCAGCGGCGTACATGGGGCACCAGGTTCGGGTTATTAAAGGACCGCCCGGACAGGTTTACTGCCAGCTGTACCGGTTGATCGGCCTGCTGCAGCTGAGCCAGGTGCTCGAATACTCGACGAATGACTTGCTCATCGAGACGATGGATCATGCCGTTCTGCTCCGCCGCCATAATCAGCTGGGCGGTATGCAAAGGCTTGTTGTCCTCGTCGTGTCCGCGTAACAGAGCTTCATAATGGGTAACGGAGCGGCTTTGCAGGTTTAGAATCGGTTGGTAGTGCATTTCTACGCGCTGCTCATCAAGCAGTTTGCGAATCTGTCTATCCCAGAACATTCGCTCGTGAATGCGGGCGCGGTGGATGTCATCCCCATCAAACAGGTGCCAGTCATTGCGGCCGTGGGCCTTAGCCTGATAAAGGGCAATATCCGCGTTGGCCAGCAGTTCATCAATGTTCTTACCGTGTTCCGGGCACAGCACCACGCCGATGCTGGTGGTAACGGCGATGTTGATGTCAGCTTCGAGTGGCGGTAACTGGTGTAGCGCTGCGCAGCAGCGTCGGGCGGCATGTTCGACGCTGGCCCGGTCGCCGCCATGCAGCAGGATGCCGAATTCGTCTCCACCCAGCCGGGCGATAATGTCGGACTGGCGCAGCTCGCCGCGTAGTACCTTGCTCACTTGTTGTAGCAAGCGGTCACCCTGGTGGTGGCCGCTGAGGTCATTGATGTCCTTGAACTGGTCAAGATCCAGCAGCATCAGGGCAAAGCTACTGCCGCTGGCAACCATGGCCCGGGCGCGCTCAAGAAAGCCACGGCGGTTGAGCAGGCCGGTAAGCGGGTCATGCAGGGCTAGCCAGCTAAGGTGCTCCTCTGCCAGCCGCTGGTCGGAGATATCCAGCCCAATGCTGACCAGCCGCGCCTCGCCGCCGTCGTGAAGGTGCCAAGGCACATGCCACCAGGCCAGCAGCAGTGGCTCCGCCCCGGGTCGGGTCATGGCACATTCGTGACGGTAGTGGTTGCGTCGACCGCTGAGTAGTTCATTCAGCCGAATCGGCAGATCGGCTGGCGCATTGTGCAGCAGCTCGAGAAAGCGTAACCCGTTGGGGATGGCGTCGGGCACCCCGGATAGCCAGCGGCCGTGCCGGTTGACCGATAGCAATTCGCCACTCTGATTTTGGGTGAAAACAACGATGTCCGCCGTGTCCTGCAGGAGGCGGCTCAGGTCTTGTTGCTCGGCCAGACTTTTGGCCAGCGAGTCAGCGATGCGTGCAGGTTTTCTGCGCCAATTAAGCAGAGCCATTAAATTTTTCCGTCGGGTCAGAGTCAGGGTTGACGGATAGTTGAAGCTAGCAGCTGTTATGCTACCGCACAAGCATGAGAGGGCGGCTCAGGATATTTTACTTCTATAGGGTT
Organism: Alcanivoracaceae bacterium; assembly: GCA_029210325.1. Lineage (GTDB taxonomy): Bacteria > Pseudomonadota > Gammaproteobacteria > Pseudomonadales > Alcanivoracaceae > PGZG01. The sequence goes on from JARGPU010000001.1 coordinate 943,201, forward strand.
GCTGGAGACCGCTGAACGGTCTCCAGCAGGTGTTACTCAGTCGAGAATATGTACATCATCAGCCTGATCGCCGCGCTCACTTTGGCGGATGCTGAAGCGTACCTTCTGACCCTGACGCAGGGTGCGGCGGTCGCCATTGTGCACTGCACGGAAGTGAACAAAAATTTCCTGACCATCGTCTGACAGGATAAATCCGTAACCCTTGTTGGGGTTGAACCACTTCACCTGCCCCTGAAGCTGACCGGCTTTTAATGGTCCGGCGGGCATGCGCATCGGTAGCAGGCCAATCAATGGCAGCAGGTACACTGCAAGCGGTATCCATAGCCATAGCGGGGCAGCACTGTCAGCACTGATAAAGCTGATGCTTAGACCGGCAAGATAAAGGCACAGCAACGGGTGGAGAATGGCGCGACTGTCACTACGAATGGTTACGTACAGACTGATACCTGCGGCCAGCAGCAGACCAAAAGCGGTTTGCTGAGCGGCTACCAAGGTGCCCGGTGGATAGAACATCTGTTTGCCGATCAGGACAATCGGGTCGATTAATAGCCAGATCCCTGCGACAGCAAAAAGCAGGGTAAAGACAAGATGGAATACAGTTAGTAAGCGTTGCATGGAATAAAAACCTCTCAGGTGGAACAGATGGCTGAATACTGCAAAAAGCCCCGTCGGCGCGTCGACATATGCAAGGGACCGTTAGTGGCAATCTCGCGCCTTCACATTGTAGCCAAAGTTGCCGCTGCCTGTCTGTGTATGGTGTCAGGGCAATGAAGCTGGACTACCCATTTCTGCAGCCGGCCTTTTTTAATGCCCTGGAGCAATGCGGTGCTGCCTCCGTGGCAACCGGCTGGCAGGCCGCGCACCTGCAGCAAGGTGATGACTGGATGCCGCTTTATCTGAAGCAGCACAATCGCGGTGAGTATGTGTTTGATCACGGCTGGGCGCAGGCCTATGCCGAGCATGGGCTGCCCTATTTCCCCCGCTTGGTGACAGCGGTGCCGTTCAGTCCACTCAGCGGGCCCCGCTGGCGCGGCAATCCCTCTGGCGACTGGGTCGCCGAGCAGGTTCGTGACCTTGCCGACCAACACGGCGCCTCATCCTGGCATGTACTGTTTCCTGATAAAGAAGCGTTGAGGGCGTTTCAGGCGCTGCCATTGCCTTTGGCACAGCGTGAGGCCTGCCATTTTCGTTGGTTTAATCGAGGTTATTCCGATTTCGATGCCTTTCTCGGCGGCCTGACCTCGCGGCGACGCAAGTCCATTCGTCGCGAGCGCAAGCAGATTCAGGATTCGCCGGTGCGTATTGAACAGGCCTGTGGTGAGCAGATCCCGGCACATTGGTGGTCGGCGTTTTACCAGTGTTATGCCGATACCTACTTCAAGCGCGGCCAGAGACCCTACTTGAGCGAGGACTTTTTTCAGCAATTGCGTCATTCGCCTTTGGGGTCTCAGCTAATGCTGGTAATGGCGATGATGGATGAAAGGCCAGTCGCCGCTGCCTTCTACTTATTCGATCAGCACACCTTGTACGGCCGCTACTGGGGTAGTCTGCTGGATATCGACGGGCTACATTTTGAGCTGTGTTACTACCGTGGGATTGAGTTTTGTATTGAGCGCGGGCTACAGGAGTTTGATCCGGGGGTGCAAGGTGAGCACAAGATTTTGCGTGGTTTTGAGCCGGTCATTACCCATTCCCTGCACTGGATGCGGGAGCCGGCATTTCAGCGGGCAGTAACGGACTTTTGCCAGCGCGAGGCACTGATGGTGCAAGCCTATCAGCGCGAAGCGCGCACATTGCTGCCTTATCGCCAGCAGGACGACTGAGGTCAGATGGGATCAGGCCGCTCGGCTTTGCTGGGCATCAAAATAAACCAGCGCCATGGTGATCAGGTCTTTAAGGTCGCGGGCCGGGTGGCTCGGGTCCTTGGGGCCCAGTTGTGCGGTGACGTCTTCGAAGTCACCGTCGTCCGGGCAGGACAGGTCGACGAAATACTCAACTACTTTGCGATCCTGGGTGACCAGCGTACCGGAGTAGACGCCCTCGTCGAACACCCCAAGGCAGGGAAACACGGCCTCGCCAAGACTGACTCCCTGTGCCTGAAACCAGTCCAGCAGGGTCCGTTCCGACTCGCCATGGCGAATCTGGTCAGTCGCAGTAGCCACTGCGTCCCAGGCGTTCTGCTCGCTGATTTTGCTGAATTCCATAGAGCGCTCCGCAATCCTTGTGCTGGTTGCCATTTTAGTTTGCCGGACCCGGTATCTGGCCAGTGTCTCGGCGACGTCCGGTAGCTATCCGCTGACAGACAGAATTTATGCGTATTGGGGCCGTCAGGCAACCTTGCTAGACCCTTGCAGCAATGGTGGCATCGGGCAGTCCATCAAGGTGGCAATGCCGCGTAGCAGCTCTGCCTCCTGTACCTGAATCATGCCGTCCGCCCGGGCAACATCGGCAAGACCGTCCAGAAGCGGCCCTTTCAGCAAGGGGGTCAGGTCGCGCAGGTCGGTGAGCGCCTGATCAAGTAGCTCGATGCGGCACTTGTCTTTGCCTAGCAGTGTGCGGCCGGCAGGTAGCAGTGTGCCGGAAGCACTACTGAACAGCTGCCGGGCCTGTTCGTCCTTGGCACCGGAGGCATGCACCATCAGCGATAGCACCAGCTGGATCTGAGCTGCCACGGAGGAATATTGGCGGAAACGGATCGCCGCAGAACGACCAGCATTGGTGCGCAGGTGGTCAGCAAGAATCCGTGTCAGAACGAACTCAAACAGGGTCAGCCGCTTGTCCTCACGGACCAGGTTTTCCAATTCCTGCAAAAAAGCATCCCGCTGAGCGTCTGGTAGTTGCTTCAGCGCCGGAATGGCCAGGTCGGTTAATGGCAGGCGCAGGCGCGTGCCCAGCGCGCTAATCTGATCAGCCAGCTGCTGAACAATCTGCTTTTCAAGAGCAGTCAGCGACAGGCTGGCGGTCAATTGTTCCGGGCTGGAGCGACTGGCGCCGATGGCCAGAGCCAGGACTACCCATCTGGCAGATTCTGGCTGGCGCAGGTTCTGCTTGATCTCTTCCGGGATCGATTGATACAGGCTTTGGGCGTAGCCCATATGAGTCTGCGCCACGGTGCCGATGGAGCCGGAGATGCCCAGCGCGGCCACCGAGGTTGCCAGTTGGGCCGGTGAATTGCCGGCAAACCCCATGGCTTGTTCTGGCGCTGCCATGGTTGAGCTGTGCGGGGTGCCGCCGTTTTGCTTTTGTCGCACACGGGCACGCGCCAACCAGTCGCCGCCCAGTGCTTTCAGGCGGTTATCCAGCGGTGGATGAGTGGCCAGAAGGTGCTGAAGATGAAATGGCACCGTGGCGCCAAAACACATATGGCTCATGTCTTCGCCGTGACTGGAAAGCAGGTGGCTACCGTGCTGGTTGCGAATCTTGATCAGAGCATTGGCGATGCCTGATGGATTACGGGTGAACTGTACTGAGGATGCATCGGCAAGCAGCTCGCGCTGCCGGGAGATGGCGGCCTTGATCAGGCGACCGAAAAACAGCCCGATGTAGCCGATGATCATCATTGCCAGGCCAAGAATAATCAAAAAGGCGATGCCGGCAGCTTCGTTACGTCCTGAGCGGTGGTTGAAGAATCGAGCCCGGGTGTTGGCATGCAGGAGCAACTCACCGACCTTGCCAATGGCCAGAATGCCCGCTAGCACAGCGATCAGGCGCATATTCAGACGCATATCAGCATTGAAAATGTGGCTGAACTCATGGGCGATCACGCCCTGCAGCTCCTCTCGACTAAGCGCATCAAGGGTGCCACGGGTAACGATCAGTACCGCCTCGGTGGGGCGGTAGCCAGCCACCAGAGCGTTGATAGCCTGCTCATGTTCCATAACAAAGGTACGCGGCGCGGGAATGCCAGAGGCAATCGACATCTCCTCGGTGACATTGCGTAGCTGGCGATCTTCCTGGGTTGTGGCGTCGGGAAGTACTTCCCGGGCGCCGAGTAGCTCGGCCAGTGCTACCCCGCCGCCACGTAGTTGCCAGGCCTTGCGAGCACTGCCGACCAGAACGATCAACAAGGTGATGATGACACTCCACAGCATGGCGGGAGATTGCAGCCACTCACTGAGTGGATAATGACCACCACGCATCCACATGGCCGCCAGATACAGGCACAGGCTGACCGCGCTGACTATGGCGAGAATGGCCAGAACAAAGTAACTGGCCAGTAGCCAGGTACGTCGCCGGGCACGCTCCTGATGCTGAAAGAAATTCATCGATCAACTGGCTCGCGGGCGCGTTAGAAGCTGACTTTTACTGCCTTGCGAGCTTCCGGATCCTCAAGGTCAAGCTGCTGGGCACCTTTGAAGTCGCCGAAAAGTCCGCCAATAAAGTTGTTCGGGAATTGCTCGCGGTAGGTGTTGTAGTCCATCACCAGATCGTTGAATGCCTGACGGGCAAAGCCGACCCGGTTCTCCGTGCTGGACAGCTCTTCCATCAGTTGGGAGATGGTTTCGTTGGCTTTCAGCTCCGGGTATTGCTCGGATACCGCATAGAGATTGGCTAGTGAGCCGGATAACAGGCCTTCTGCGCGACCCAGTGTGGCCATGGCGCCCGCGTTGTCCGGGTTGGCGCGGGCACTCTTACGAGCGCTTTCCGCCTGGTTACGGGCCTCAATAACCTGAGTCAGGGTTTCTTTCTCGTGTCCCAGGTAGGCCTTGGCAGACTCCACTAGCGACGGGATCAGGTCGTGACGGCGTTGCAGCTGCACGTCAATCTGGGCGAAGCCATTCTTGAAGCGGTTACGCAGCGCGATCAGTTTGTTGTAGACGGCGATCAAATAGATCAGCACCAACAGCAAAAATCCGAGAAATAGCCACATGCCCATAATGTTTCCCCCTTCGCCTGATCGCTGTGCCTGATGGCAGAAATTGTTGTCATCAGCCCGGGCTGTTAGCCGCCGGGCTTTGGCCAGACTATAACTAGCCTGACCGTCGCTGTCAGCGACTCAGTAACCGCTGGTCCGGCTGAGCACGCCAAATGGCAGATAGTGATCCACTAACAGGGCGGCAAACAGGACAAACAGATAGGTGATGGAATAGCCGAAGGTCTTCATCGGCAGGCTTGGGTCTTCGCTAAAGCGCAACCGGGTGGCATGTAACAAAAAGATCCCGCCAAGCACCAGAGCGGCAACCAGATAGATCAGCCCGCTCATGCCGGTCAGGTAGGGCAGCAGCGAGGTCACCACCAGCAGGATGGTGTAATAAAGCACTGACTGGCGAGTAAACGGAATGCCGTGGGTCACCGGCAGCATGGGAATGCCGGCCTTGGCGTACTCATCGCGGCGGTGAATCGCCAGCGCCCAGAAGTGCGGTGGTGTCCAGACGAAAATAATCAGCACCAACAGCCATGCATAGGCATGGGCTTCGCCGGTGACGGCGGTCCAGCCAAGCAACGGCGGGATGGCTCCGGCAAGACCGCCAATAACGATGTTCTGCGGTGTCGCCCGTTTTAGATAGAGGGTGTAGATAAAGGCATAGCCAATAAAACCGAACAACGTTAGAAAGGCAGTCAGCGGATTGACCAGCCAGTACAGCAAGGCCATGGACGCGGCAGCCAGAAAAATGGCAAAGGCTACGGCGCGGCGCGTGTCCAGGCGACCGGTGACAATGGGTCTGTTCTCGGTGCGTGCCATGATGCCATCAATCTTCTGGTCCATGATCTGGTTGATCGCTGCGGAAGACATCATCGCCAGAGACATGCCTATAAAGGCGGGCACAAATATTTTAAGCGGCACCATGCCTGCCGGCTCGGTGGCCAGAAACATACCAGCCACTGCGGTAACCATCAGCAGGGCGACAACGCCCGGTTTGGTCAGTGCCCAGTAGTCGCGCCAGCTCGTGCTTTCTGTGTTCATTCGTCACGTCCCACTGGAACGCGAATCGCGCGGCCAAATAGCACCAGGCTGACCAGTAGCACCAGAGCAAAGAAGTTATGCGCCACAGCCATCAGCAGAGGCACTTTGAAAATAATGTTGCCAAGTCCCAGGCAGATTTGCCAGATCAGTAAGCCGCCAATAGCCAGAGCGAAGTTACGATAAAAGTGGCAGCGGGCGTTGCGCAGAATGCGAATAACCAGCGCACCGACCACCAGTAACACCACAAGCGCGCCGAAGCGGTGCATCACATGAATAGTTGTGCGGGCATCGTTAGCCAGTACGCCGAATTCATAGTCCGGTTTGTCGTGCTCATGACCCCAGAAAATAAATGCATCACTGAAGTTGATGTGATCCTGCCAGCCTTCCTCGCAGATCGGCAGTTCGGTGCAAACCACGGCAGCATAGTTAGCGGTGGTCCATCCTCCCAGAGCGATCTGTAAAATGACTACAGTGATGGCCGCAGCACTGAGGCCGCGCAGCGAGCGCACATCGCAGTCGTTAAGAAACTTTGGCCAGTTGTACAGTTTTGCTGCCAGCCAACAAAGCAGCGTCATGGTGGTAAAGCCGCCTAGCAAGTGCAGCATAACAATGGTGGGCTGTAGCCCCATGGTGACAGTTAATTTGCCCAGAATGCCCTGGCAAATAACGATGACCAGAAGCAGGTTGGGCAACCACAGAGGCTGATCGGCAGAGCGACGATTGCGCCAGGCCAGTACAGTGATTATCAGAATTAACAGGCCGAGGGAGGAAGCAAAGTAGCGGTGCACCATTTCCGGCACTGTTTTGAACGCTTCCCGATAAGTGCCTGGCTCTGCGGCATTGCGCTCATTGACATAGGAAATTGCCTTGCGCACATCAAGGTGGCCGTAACAGCCTGGCCAGTCCGGACAGCCGAGCCCGGCATCGGCGAGCCGGGTCCAGGCGCCAAGCATAATAACCACTGCGGTCATCGCAATGGTGACCAGAGTCAGGCGGCGTTGCCAGCGTAGAGCGGCGTTAGGAGCAGAATCTTGCATGTCTGGGTTACCCGATCAGTGAGCCTTTGAGGGTGCGTTTCAGGTCGTGAAGAATTTTGTCAGACTCGAGAAGCACGTCCTGTATGTCCTCGTGCGTGGGGTACCACATAAAAATCTGCCCATCCGGGGCGACCAGAAAAATATGATTAGTTGCCTCGCTGGCGCCACTCATAAATGGCAACAAGGCGTGGTTCACCGCATCAGCATCGGTCTGAACTTCAATCATCCCGGCGACATTGTCATCAAGAAAGCTGCGTAGCTCGTCGCTGGCATCGGCAGTGTGGGCCACCAGCCGGCGCACGCGTGGCGCATCCGAGCCAAGCCCCAGGCGTAATTGTTTGACTAGATAATAGAGGCCGTTTTTGCAAGCGGTGCCGCACTCGCCGGCGGCGATGTAAAGCAGTGTCCACTGGCCGTTCAGCTCACTTGACTGAAAGCGGCTGCCATCGGTGTGCAGTGGCTTTAAATCTTCAAACTGTACATGTGGCAGGATGAGTGTGCCCTTGTTGGTTCGATCCAGATCTTCCAGATCAACAAACAGGTGCACAAACGCCATGGTCAGGGCGAAAGGTGCAATGATCAGCAGCATAATCAAAAGGTTTTTATTGCGCTGGGTCATGAGCTTTTGTCCTGTATGTCACTTGTCTGTCGGCGGCGAAAACTGGCGAAGACAAAGAAAATAAATGCAGCAGCTGCCATGGCAAACCACTGCACCGCATAACCATGGTGGCGCTCTGGTCCCATAACCGGGTCGTGCCACACCCGCGGCAGTTCGGCGCCGGCCTCAATGTCGCTGTGCTCGGCGACACGTATTTCAAAGGGCGCCAATTCTACTCCAAGAATTCCTGCCAGTGCGTCGATTTCGACTTTCTGCACTCGCAACGGCCAGGACGGCGTTGACAGGTCGTCTTCGGCCAGGGTGAAAGTGCGTTCGCTGTACTGATAGGTGAACCCTTCGACGGTGACAGCGCCGTCAATGGCAGGGATGTCTGGCAGTACATTGCGGTCGGCGCCACGGCCGATCCAGCCCCGGTTGATCAGCACCCAGTGACCGGACTCGCTGTGCAAGGGAGTCAGTACATGGTATCCGGCCACCCGCTCAAGTACCCGGTTGTCGAGCAGCACAACCCGGCTGTTGTCAAAATGGCCGCGCACGCTAACCGGGTAGTTGGCCGGAGAGTCCAGTTCCAGTGCCTGAGGCAGGGTCATAGGTGCGCTGCTGCTACGTTCCGCCTGCTCCTGAATCCAGCGCGCCTTGGTGTCCGCCCGCTCCAGTTGCCAGAACGCCAGCCGCAGACAAACCGCTACCACCAAAACGGTCGCCAGAGTGGCCGCAACTGATGGTTTGAAGGGGGGCAGAGCCATTTTTTACCTCTGTCAGTACCGTGCCTGGCGGATACAATCACCCGCTGACCACAGTGCCGGGCTAGAATGGGGCGGCATTCTAGCCGACTCGTGGGCAGAGTGCCTGCTGGACTGGCATTTTGTCGGACGGTTAATCGACGCGGCGGAGGTAGTTATGTTGTGGGTGAAGGTGCTGGCGCTGTTGTTGCTGGCGGCGGCCGTGGTGGCACTGTTCAGCGGCTTGAATTCAATGGTTCGCGGACAAAGTGCTGATGGACGTACGGTGCGCGCGCTGGCCTGGCGTGTGGGGCTGTCGCTGCTGGTGTTCCTGTTTCTGATTCTATCCATGTATATGGGCTGGGTAGAACCACACGATGTGCGTTATAACGAGCGTTATGGGGTGCCGATTGAGGATGGCACCGAATGAACAGGGAGTTCATATATGGCTGCAATTCGCTGGATTGTATTGGGGTTGGCACTAACCGGTAATGTGCTGGCGGACACTATCCGGGTGCGGGCGGACGTCTGGTATCCGGTTAATGGTGATCCAGCGGCTGTCAGGCCCGGGTTTGGTATTGAAGCTCTCAGGCTCATTTGGGGCGAAGCTGGCCATCAGATTGACTATCAGCTGATGTCCTGGGGGCGAAGCCTGAGCGCTGTTCGTAGCGGAGCGGCAGACTGCGTTATCGGGGCTTACAAGCAAGATGCGCCCGACCTGCGTTTCCCGGCGCAAATGTTGGGGCAGGATGGCGTCGGGGTGTACGTTCGAGCGCCCGATGATTGGCGCTACACCGGTACCGAGTCTCTCGCAGGTCGTACGGTTGGTGCGATCGCAGACTATAGCTACGGCAAAAGTCTGGATGATTGGCTGGCGGACGCGACTAATGCCGATCGTATTGAAATCGCCTACGGTGTCGACGCGTTAGAAGGCAATATCCGCAAGCTGCTGGCGGGTCGGGTGGACGTTCTGTTCGAATCGCCCATGGTGATGGCCAGCTCTCTAGGTACTCTGGATCTGGAGCCCTTTGTTCGCCTCGCCGGCGAGGGCAAGCCAGAGACTCCGTTCTATATTGCCTGTTCGGCGACCAGCTCCGAGGTGCCGCAGTGGCTGGAGCAGTTTGATGGAGGCATGCAGAGCCTGCGTGAAAGCGGTCAATGGCGCAGGCTTCTGGCTGACTATGGCCTGAGCGAGGATTGACCGCTTGAGCTCTGGGCGGGTCTAGCTGTTTCCGCCCTTGGGTGGCGGGTTGAAGGACATGGGGAAGGCGGTGACATTGCTGCCGCTGGCGTCGGTCACCTTGGCAACGCCCTCCTTCTCTACCTCGTCAATGCGGATAATGGCCTGCATGGGTATAAAGGAGCGCTGTACCCCGGCGAATTCGCTCTTCAAGCGCTCTTCTGAGGGGTCCACCACCACTTGGGCGCGCTCGCCAAACAAAAATTCTTCAACCTCGATAAAGCCGTACAGATCGCTTTGATAAATGCTGGATACGTAGATCTCGTAGATCTTTCCTTGATTGAGAAAGATAACCCGGTATATCTGGCGATTGGCTGACATGATCTGAATGACCTTTATATCCGGCTGAAGCTAAGGGCGCGGAAGAATAGCACAAACCGTTTGCCCTGCATCTGGCCGAATGAAGTGACCGAAATAGGCAGGAAAGACACCATCAATCGTCTGGACTTTGCCGGATTGAGTCACTAAAGTTAGCGCCCGATGTGCAGGGTGGGGCGAAATGCCGCACCCGGAAAGGGAAACTTTTGAAATTTCGATCGCAACTGATTGATTCTTCGACCTTTCCGGTCACCGAAGACAAGGGTCATCCCCTGACTCGTTCTCGGTGTGTAAAGGACCGGGCAACAGCCGTCCTGCGCCAATCCTGAAACCGCTTTCCATGGCCTTGCGGCCGTCAACATCGTGCGTCCCTAACCGGCGCCGGGGAAAACAGGGAGCCTAAAAGCATGCAGTCAACACTGTTCCGTCGCGTGACCGCCGCGCTGACATTGCTGCTGGTCAGTGGTGTAAGTGTCGCCAGCGACTGGACCGAACGGTCCAACGTCAACCTCCGTCCCGGGGTCACCGACATCAGTCAGGACGTCTTCGGTCTGCACGTTGCAATCCTTTGGGTTGTCTCGGTGATCGGTCTGGCCGTATTCGGTCTGATCATGTACTCCGCCGTGGCCCACCGCCGCAGCAAGCGGCCACAGGCTTCCACCTTCCACGAGCACGTCGGCGTGGAAATTGCCTGGACTGTTATTCCATTCATCATCCTGATCTTTATGGCGATCCCGGCTACCCGGGTATTGATTGCCATGGATGACAGCGCCGAGTCGGAGTTGACCATCAAGGTCACTGGCTATCGCTGGAACTGGAGCTACGAGTACCTGACCTATCAGGACGATAACGACGTTGGCGTGTTCTTTTTCTCCAACCTGAAGACTCCGGCTGAGCAATACCACACGCCAGTACTGAAGGATGGTCTGTTCCCCTATGGCACCGCTGCCGACCGTTTTGGCGCCGAGCCGCAGGAAAAGGATCACGACTATATGCTGGCGGTAGACAAGCCCCTGATTCTGCCGGCTGGCGTCAAGGTACGCTTTCTGGTCACTGCGGATGATGTGATTCACTCCTTCTTTATGCCTGACTTTGCTATCAAGAAGGACGCCATCCCCGGTTTCGTCAACGAAGCCTGGACCGTGGTGCCGGAAGATGCCACTGGCATTTACTACGGTCAGTGTGCCGAGCTGTGTGGTAAGAACCACGCCTTCATGCCGATTGAAGTGCACGTCGTAGCGAAGGAAGAGTTCGACACTTGGCTTGCGGAAGAGAAAGAGAAAGCTGCCAGTGGTCCAGACCTGACTCCGTTCTCCAATCTGGAAGCGGCCATGACGCTGGGTAAGGAGAAATACAATGCTGCCTGTGTGCTTTGTCATGGCGCAGAGGGCCAGGGTGGTATCGGTCTGCCGTTTGCCGGCACTGCACTGATGAACGATTCGGCGCGCATCCAGGAAAACATTGATGTGCTCATTAAAGGTCGGAACGCCATGCCGTCGTTTGCTGCCCAGCTAACGCCGCGTGATATTGCCGCCGTGATCACTTACCAGCGCAATGCGTTCGGTAACGAAACCGGCGATCTGATTCAACCCGCCGACGTCGCGAAGTAAGGGAGGGGAGCCTAATGACTGCCGTAGCAGCACATCACGATCATCATGATGATCACCACCACGCCCCGCATGGCCTGAAGCGTTGGCTGTTCTCCACCAACCATAAGGACATCGGTACTCTGTACCTGTGGTTCAGCTTTGCCATGTTTATGGTTGGCGGATTTATGGCGTTGGTTATTCGCGCCGAGCTGATGTACCCGGGTATGCAGGTTGTTGATCCCGAGTTCTTTAACCAGATGACCACCGTGCATGGTTTGATAATGGTATTCGGCGCAGTAATGCCGGCTACCGTTGGCCTTGCCAACTGGATGATTCCGCTGATGATCGGCGCGCCGGATATGGCGTTGCCGCGGATGAACAACTGGTCGTTCTGGATTCTGCCGTTCGCTTTCACCATTCTGATTGGCTCGGTGCTGATGAGTGCCTTTGGTGAAGGCAATCCGAGCGCGCCGAACTTCGGCTGGACTTTCTATGCTCCGCTGTCCACCAAGTATGGTCCGGCATCTACCGATCTGTTCATTCTGTCGGTTCATATGATGGGTATTTCATCCATCATGGGCGCCATCAACGTCATCGTTACCGTGCTCAACATGCGAGCGCCGGGCATGACCATGATGAAGATGCCGCTGTTTGTCTGGGCCTGGTTGATTACTGCGTTCCTGCTGGTTGCGGTAATGCCGGTTCTGGCCGGTGCGGTAACCATGATGCTGACCGACCGTCATTTTGGCACCAGCTTCTTCGATGCCGCCGGTGGCGGTGACCCGGTACTGTTCCAGCATATTTTCTGGTTCTTCGGTCACCCCGAGGTTTACATCATGATTCTGCCGAGCTTTGGTATTGTTTCGGCGATCATTCCGGCATTTGCTCGCAAGCCGCTGTTCGGTTATGCCTCCATGGTTTACGCCACTGCCTCGATTGCGCTGCTGTCGTTCGTGGTATGGGCACACCATATGTTCACCGTGGGCATGCCGCTGGCCGGCACCCTGTTCTTTATGTACATGACCATGCTGATCTCGGTTCCCACCGGGGTGAAAGTGTTCAACTGGGTGGCCACCATGTGGCGCGGTTCGTTGACCTTTGAACTGCCGATGAAGTGGGCGCTGGCCTTTGTGGTGCTGTTTACCTGTGGCGGTCTGTCCGGTCTGATGCTGGCGCTGACGCCAGTGGACTTCCAGTACCACGATACCTACTTCGTAGTGGCGCACTTCCACTATGTACTGGTATCCGGTGCCATCTTCTCGATCTTTGCTGCGGCCTATTACTGGTTGCCCAAGTGGTCGGGCGTGATGCCGAATACCTTCCTTGGCGAGCTGCATTTCTGGAATAGCTTGCTGTCCGTGAACCTGCTGTTCTTCCCGATGCACTTTGTCGGCCTGGCCGGTATGCCGCGTCGTTATGCGGACTACGCGCTGCAGTTTGCGGATTACAACTGGTGGATTTCCGTCGGTGCTTTCTGGTTCGGTATTTCCCAGCTGCTGTTCGTTGCCGTGTGCGTTCTGTGCGCGATGAAGAAGGGCAAAAAGGCGGAAGCCGCACCCTGGGATGGCGCTGAAGGTCTGGAATGGACCGTGCCTTCACCAGCACCGTTCCATACCTTTGATACTCCGCCGGTTATCAAGTAATCGTCAGACATCAGACAGGAGCGCACCATGAGCGAACTGAACGATCTGGAACAACGTAACAACCGTGTCCTGCGCAAGCTGGTCATTGGTAGTGTGCTGATGTTCGGTTTCGCTTTCGCCATGGTGCCGCTCTATGACGTGTTGTGCGATATCACCGGTTTGAATGGCAAGACCAGTGACACTGCTGCCAGCGGTGAAGTGCAAATGGATGAGGACCGTCTGGTGACGGTGCAGTTCGTGACCACTTCCAGTGGCGGGATGGTTTGGGATTTTAATCCGCAAGTGCGCAGCGTTAAGGTTCATCCGGGCGAAATTACCCAGGTGAATTTTCAGGTAAAAAACCCTGCTGATCACACCATTATTGGTCAGGCGATTCCTTCCGTATCGCCGGGCTTGGCAGCTCCCCATCTGCTCAAAACCCAGTGTTTCTGTTTTGATAATCAGACCCTGCTGGCCGGTGGCGAAGCAGATATGCCGATGATTTTTTATCTTGATCCGGCTTTGCCAAAACACATCAACACCATCACGCTGTCCTACGCCATGTTCGACGTAACCGAGCGCGTGACGGGGAATAAAGACAAGCTGGCGGCCCGATAAGGTCGTTAGTCAGACAGGAGAGACAAACTCATGGCGGAAAACAGCAGCAAATATTATGTGCCAGAAAGTAGCCCTTGGCCGCTATTCGGTTCCATTGGTCTGTTTCTGATCGCGATTGGTGCGGCCAACTTTATTCAGCAGAGCACCCAGTTCGGCCAGAACACGCTGCGCGCTGACGGTACCTGGGGCCAGTACGTGCTGATGGCCGGTGTGCTGTGGATGATCGCAACCATGTTCTTCTGGTGGCGTGACACCATCAAGGAATCCTTGACCGGCTTGCATAACGAGCAGCTCAGCGGCTCCTATCGCCAGGGCATGATCTGGTTCATTTTCTCCGAAGTGATGTTCTTTGGTGCCCTGTTCGGCGCATTGTTCTATGCACGCTGGCTGATTATTCCGTGGCTTGGCGGCGCCGGTAATAACGCCATGACCCACGAGCTGCTTTGGCCCGGATTTCAGGCCATGTGGCCGCTGACCACCACTCCGGATGGCCGCACCACACAGGTGATGGGCGCTTGGGGCCTGCCAGCGATCAACACCGCGATCCTGATTGTCAGCTCCATTACCTTGACCATTGCTCACCACGCACTGATTGTTGGTGAGCGTGGCCGACTGATCCTGTTTCAAGGCATCACCATTCTGCTTGGCCTTTTCTTCCTGAGTCTGCAGGTTTACGAGTATTACCATGCTTATCACGAGCTGGGTCTTACTCTGGAAGCAGGTATCTACGGCAGCTTGTTCTTCTTCCTCACCGGTTTTCACGGTATCCACGTCAGCATGGGTACTCTGATGTTGATAGTGTGCTTCTTCCGTATTCTGAAAGGGCACTTCACCAAGGAAAACCACTTTGTCTATGAAGCGTCAGCCTGGTACTGGCACTTTGTTGATGTGGTTTGGCTATTCCTTTTCGTGGTGGTCTACTGGCTGTAAGACGCCGGATCAAAAAAAGGGGCGATTTTATCGCCCCTTTTTTATTGTTCACCTATCAAGCCCGCAGTTTCCCAGACGAAGAAAAATACCCGTTAGTTAGTCGTGGCCAACCACAATGAGCCTTATTGCAGCGAGTTGGCAGTGGGCCTGCTGCAGAGAGCCTTGCAGGATTTCACCCAGCTGAATCAGGAACGCCAGCTCCTCCTCAGGAATCGCCGGGTTACGGCGCATCAGGTCGCGTAGCCGGAGAAGCTCCTGCTGCTGCTCATTCTGCTGGTTAGTGAGCGCTTCCTGTATCAATGCTTCAATCCGTGACTGAACGATGTCTTCGCCATCGCGCAGTAGCTTGTCGAGCACTTCCTTCTGGCTGGCAACGATTTTCCGCGCCAGCGCTTTGTCCAGCTTGTGGCACTGTTTGCTGAGGGCCTCATGAGCGATGGTGGCTGACAGATCCTTACCGCGGGCATCCAAAAGCACACGCATCATGGAGACGGGCAGGAATCGTTCTGCCTGCAGGCTTTTCGGCGCTTGTACTTCAATCCGGTAAAGCCCTTCCAGTAGCAAAGTGCCTGCTGGAATACGTTTGTTCTTCAGCAGGGTCACGCAGGCCTTGCCATGATCATCGCCGAGCACCAGATCAATGGCGCCTTCCACCAGCGGATGTTCCCAGGACAGGAAATGCATATCGTCGCGAGCCAGCGCAATGTTGCGCTGATCTGTCACGGTAATGCCGTCATCGGGGAGTCCGGGGAAGCCGGCAATCATCTGCGGACTGGGCTGCAGAATCCATGCATCTCTGGAATGATCTTCCTGCTCCACCCCATAGCGTTCGAACACCTGCTCCATAAAGGTGATCGGTGAATGCTGGTCCGCCTCTGCAAGCTGGCCTACCAGCGTGGCTGCTCGATCAGGATCAAAAGAGGACAGCTCCAGCAAGCGATCACGACCGCTTTCCAGCAGCTCGCGGGCACGACTGCTGGCCTCGCGGGTCTGCTCAATCAGGCGTTCGCTGAGTGAGTCGTCCGCTGGTGCCATTAGCGCCTGTTCCAGCAGCTCCCCGGTTTCCGTGCTAATGATTGAGCCGGCAGCATTGGGCTGGCTGAATGCATCCATGCCTTCGTGGTACCAACGCAGCAGCACCTGCTGGGCCTGACCGGAAAAGTGGGGAAGATGAATCTGGATGTCCTGTTGCTGACCAATACGGTCAAGGCGACCAATACGTTGCTCAAGTAGATCCGGGTTGCGTGGCAGATCGAACAGCACCAGGTGATGGGCGAACTGGAAGTTCCGACCCTCGCTGCCGATTTCCGAGCATACCAGTGCTTGTGCGCCGTCTTCGCTCTCGGCGAACCATGCTGCGGCCCGGTCGCGGGCAATCAGATCCATGTGCTCATGGAACACGCCAACATTAAAGCCATGCTTGTAGTTCAGCCAGGCTTGCAGGTCGCTGGCGGTTTCGCTGCGGGCGCAAATCACCAGCACCTTGTCACGCCGTTGCTTCCGCAAAAACTCCACCAGCCAGCTGGCTCGACTATCTATCTCGCACCAGCGGTCATCGCTGAACAGGCGCTCGGGGAATAATCGGTCCTCCAGAGTATCGTCAGGTTGCGCGATATAGTCGGACGGGCAGGGCAGCGGCACCAGATTGGCAACACGGGCGGGAAAGCCCTGCACGTGCTTGCGGGTATTGCGGAACATCACCCGGCCGGTGCCGCTGCGATCAATCAGCTCACGCAGAATCAGCTCGCGATTTTTCTCCTCGATGGCCACATCGCTGACGTACTCCGCCGCCTGCTCCTTCAGTGATGCAGGCCAGACCGGTTGATCGTGCAGCGCGGCGGCCAGTTCGGCCACCACCCGATAGTGATCCTGCTCGTCGATGAATTGCTCTAGCGACGGATAGCGATCCGGGTCGAGCAGGCGCAGTCTGGCGTAGTGGCTTTCGCGGCCGAGCTGCTCCGGTGTGGCGGTGAGCAGCAGCACACCGCGTGATGCATAGGCGAGCTGCTCCGCCCGCCGGTAGGCTTCGCTGGCATGATCCGGCGACCATTCCAGATGGTGCGCCTCATCAATCACCAGCAAATCCCAGCCTGCGGAAACCAGTTCTTCGCTGTTGCACTGCAGCAGGAAGTCGCTGCTGATCAGGACTAACTGTTCGCTCTGGAACGGGTTGGGCATCACCGTTTCGAGCAGCTCATCTTCCTCCGCCCGCGCCGGCATATACTCGTGACGCAGGGACTCCAGGCGGGAAGCATCGAAAATACTGAAGTGCAGGTTGAAGCGCCGCACCATCTCCACAAACCACTGATGCACCAGCGCCGGCGGCACCACGATCAGCACCCGCTCGGCGCGATGGCTGCGTAGCTGCTGATGCAGAATCATGCCGGCTTCGATGGTCTTGCCGAGGCCCACTTCATCGGCCAGTAGCACCCGTGGGGCAAAGCGATGGCCCACTTCATGGGCAATATGCAGCTGGTGGCCAATCAGGTCGACCCGTGGCCCCATCAGGCCGCGCACCGGCGAGCGGATCAGCTGGTCCTGAGCCTGCATGGCGGCATAGCGCAGATTGAACCACCCGGAGGTATCCAGCTGCCCGGCGAACAGGCGGTCGCTGGCGGTGCGTAAGTCCAGCTGATGACCGAGCTGGCTTTCCGGCACTAACTGCATGGCGGAGGGATCGTCTTCCGGGCAGGCTTGATAGATCAGTATGCCTTCCACATCGCGCACCCCGGCGACAATAAAGCTGTCGCCTTTGGCGGTGGTGATGGTGTCGCCTACGGAAAAGGACATGCGCGCCAAAGGCGCATTGTCACGGGCATAGGTGCGTTCTTCTTCACATGCCGGGAAGTAAACCGTAACGAGGCGGTAAGCGAGGTCTTGAATAATACCGAGGCCAAGCTCGGTCTCGGTTTCGCTGAGCCAGCGCTGGCCGAGGGCAAAATCTGTCATGAAAGGCTGCCGGTCTGCCGGTTGGGGCGGGCATTATAGGCGCCCCAACCGATGGGTGCGCCATGACTGGCGCAAAATTGCTGAAAAAACTGCGGATTAACGAATAAATTTCATTAACGCCTGCCAGCTGGTGCGGTCTGCGGCCTCGTCATAGGCCAGCGGCATGTCGAATTGCTTGCCGACTTCGGTGGCGTCCGGGTTGGTAAAGCCATGCAGAACATTGGGGAAGCTGAATAGCTGCAAATCCACCCCGGCACTAGACATCTCGGTGACAAACTGACCCACCTGCTGGGCCGGTACCATGGGGTCGGCGCCGCCAGTGGCCACCAGTACGCGGGCTTTGACGCTGTCTTCGGTGGCTGGTTTTTTGCTGCCCAAACTACCGTGGAAGCTGGCCACCCCGGCCAGATCGGCACCCATGCGTGCCTGATTCAGCACCACCGCACCGCCAAAGCAGTAACCGACAGCGTAGATGCGCGCGTTGTCCACATTGGCTTCAGCGGCCAGTACCGCACGGGCAGCATCAAACCGGGCGTTCATTTTGTCCGGTTCAGCGAAGGCGGCTTCCATAAAAGCATTGGCATCCTTGGGATGATTGGCCACCTTGCCATGGCCATACATATCCACCGCAATGGCGCTGTAGCCGGCCTCCGCTAACTGACGGGCTCGGTCACGGGCGTAATCATTCAGGCCCCACCACTCATGCACCACAATCACCCCGGGGCCAGCCTTTTTGCCTTTGGCGGTATACAGCACCGCAGTGCCCAGGTTGTCCGGCAGGGCGACCTGACGCTCCTTGACGGCGGCCAGTGAAGGCACCGACATCAGCAGACACAGCGCAGCGATCCAGTGAGCTAACTTCATGGTGATTTCTCCTGTTGATTGCTATCGACCCATTCCCAACGTAACGGCTCGCCAAAATCGTCATAAATCAGTTGCCGGCGTGGCTTGTTGCTGCGTCCGGCGGCCTTGCGTTTGATACTTTTCTGCTGCTTGCGCAGTTCAATTGCGGCCACCACCTCCGGCACTGGGGTGCGTTCCTGGCGTGGCCCGGAGCTGAAGTGGGTGGCCGGCGGCGGGCGCAATGCATCTGCGCGGCCCGATACCCCAGGATTAACGCGATCGATGTTGCCGCCGCGGGCTATAAAGTCCTCGGTTTGGCGGCGCAGTCGTGCGCGTAACTGATCCTTATATACAGAGTGGCTCAAGGCGGCATCCTGCAAAACGGGGGTATTAGCTTTGAAAGCAATGTTAAAGAGTAACCTTAACAAGCCGGCGCCGGAGCGGCCAGCCAACAACAGGTCATTCCGACAGGGCTGCCTTTACTGCTGCTTCCAGCGGGCTACCCAGTGGCTCAACCCGAGAGGCAAAGGACTGCCTGACGGTGCCGTCACGGCCGACCAGATACTTGTGGAAATTCCATGCCGGCTCGCCTTGCGCGGCTGCCAATGCCTTAAACAAGGAGTTGGCCTGTTTGCCGCGTACTTCGCTGGTGGCAAACATGGGGAAGGTCACGCCGTAATTGATATAGCAGACCTTGGCGGTCTGATCCTCATTGTCATGTTCCTGGCGAAACGCGTCGGAGGGAAAACCCAGCACTACCAGGCCGGCCTCGCGGTACTTCTGATAGAGCGCTTCAAGGTCGCTGAATTGACCGGTGTAGCCACACTGGCTGGCGGTGTTAACGACCAGCAGCACCTTGCCCTGATAGGCATCACAAAGATTGGTGTTGTCTTCCGTGGCAAGACTGCGGTGGCTGTAATCCAGCAAGTTGCCGCACTCGGCAACGGCAGGGCCGGCGAGGAGCAGGGTGATGGTCAGAATAAGGGTTCGTAGCATCGGAATCTCCCAATTGGTGGATCAACCATGCAGCGGCTGGCGTCAAGGCGGGGCGAAAACCGGTGGGCTACAGGCCGGGCCTCGGCATAAATTACCAGCGGCCCGGACTGCAGTGTTGCGCTCGCTGTTACTTGCCCGGTGCCTTGGTGTAACGCAGGTAGGGCAGTTTGATGTCGATGCTGCCGAACTTCTCCTTGGCCTGCTCGTCGTTCAGGCTCAGAGCCACGATCACATCCTCGCCTGGCACCCAGTTTGCGGGCGTAGCAACAGGCACACCGTCCGTGGCCTGAATGGCATCCAGCGCGCGCAGGATCTCGGCAAAGTTACGACCCACCGACATCGGATAGGACATGGTCAGGCGCACCTTCTTGTCCGGACCGATAATAAACACGGTGCGCACGGTGGCACTGTTGGCTGGCGTACGCCCCTCTGGCAGGTAAGCATCCGCCGGCAGCATGTCGTACAACTTGGACACAGCCAATGAGGTGTCGTCGATGATCGGGAAGTCGGCGGGTGCACCGGAGAACGCCTCGATGTCGCGCTTCCACTTCACATGCTCTTCGACGCTATCCACGGACACGCCCATAACCTTGGTTTTACGCTTGGCAAATTCGGGGGCCAGCTGGGCTACAGCACCAAACTCGGTGGTGCATACCGGGGTGAAGTCCTTGGGGTGGGAAAACAGGATGGCATAGCTGTCGCCAATCCACTCATGCAGATTTAGCTCGCCGGCAGTGGAATCGACAGTGAAATCAGGTGCGACATCATTAATACGCAGGCCCATGATGAAAATCCTCCATTCTATCAGTTGGCCGCCAATTGGCTTGGTGTTTTCAGGGTGGAGACAGAGTAACGCGAATCCTGCCTGGATAGGCGTTTATCCGTTGCTTCCATTTCCCATTGTGGACAGCGGCGATTACGGCAGAAAGTACTTTGTCTCTATGACAGTAAATGGAAATGCATATGGGGTAGCTTGCGCCTTACCGGGTCAGGCCGAATCCCTCCATGGCGCCGTTAATCAGCAGACTGTTAGCGGCGACCAGATCGGCTCTGGGAGTTCGGTAACCATCCAGTAGCCAGTGCAGGGCGGTTTGGCTGATGGCGCCCACCAGAGCGAGGGAGATGATGCGTGGCTGGTTATCGTTGAGCGGTGCGTCCGGTTTTAGTGACTGGGCAAACATCAGTAGCAACTGAGCAAACAGCTTCACACGCTGGTTATACAGGGTATCAATATCGGCGCTGACGCCTAGTACCTCAAGCCAGCAGACCCGCGCCACGGCCTGGTCTTCGATGGCGGTAAAAAAAGCATCCAGCCCGGCATTGATAGCGGCGTGCGGATCCTTGGCTATGCCAGCGCGCTGAACTGCCTCGGCGATTGCACCGGTGATGCCGTCCATGGCTTCGGTATACACCGCCGCCAGTAGCGCCTCCTTGTCTTTGAAGTTGCGGTAAAAGTAGCGGTCAGTCAGGCCGGCCACCTGGCATAGCTGTTTCACCGTGCTGTGGCGGTAGCCCTCAGAGCCAAATACCTGCAGCCCGGCTTGCAGAAACTGGCGTCTCTGACGTGCCTTGCGCTGGCTGGCTGTTTCGCCGCCATAGACCCGAAGGGGCTGGCCGGAATGATCAATTTTCGACATGGTTTGTATTTGACGACAGAGATAGTCAAAAGTAAAGTGACGACACCTATCTTCAGATAACAATGGCGTCACCACCATGCAGACATTCAAGGTCATCATCATCGGTAGCGGTTTCGGCGGGCAGTGCGCAGCAATGCGGCTGATCGAGCAGGGCATTACGGACTTCCGTATTCTTGAGCGCCGCCCGTTTATGGGCGGGACCTGGTGCCAGAACAGCTACCCCGGCGCAGCGGTGGACGTGCAGTCGCCACTATATTCCATTTCCTCTGAGCCCTATCGCTGGTCGCAGATGTTCGCCGAGCAGGACGAGCTGCAGCGCTACACGGAAATGGTGATCGAAAAGCATGGTCTGCGCGAAAAGACCCAAACCAATGCCAACGTTAAACAGGTGCGCTGGGATGAACAGCGTCAGCGATGGCATATCGAAACCGACGCCGCGGGCACCTTCGAGGCGCAAATACTGATCAATGCATCCGGCCCCCTGAGTACGCCGGTGATCCCCAACTTCCCCGGCCGCGATACTTTCAAGGGCAAGACATTTCATACCAATGATTGGGATCACAGCTATGACTACCGCGGCAAGCGCGTGGCCATCATCGGCAGTGGCGCCAGTGCTGCCCAGGTGATCCCGGCCATTGCCGACAAGGTGGGGGAGTTGCATGTATTCCAGCGTTCGCCCCATTGGGTGCTGCCACGGCCAGATCGGCAATTTTCCAGCTTTGAGCAGGGGCTGTTGGGCTTCAAGCCACTCTACAAAGCACTGCGCTGGAGTATCTACTGGGCGCTGGAGTCACGGGTGGTGGGCTTTAAATATTCCGCCAAAGGGTTGGAGTTGTTTGCCCAGCGCAAGGCAGAAAAGTTTCTTGAGCAGCAGGTCAAGGATCCGGTGTTGCGCAACAAGCTCACACCGGACTTCACCATCGGCTGCAAGCGCATCATTTTGTCGAGCACGCTTTTCCCCGCACTGTGCCGGGATAACGTTACCCTGCATGACAAGCACGACGGCATCGCCTCAATAAATGAAAGCGGCATTGTTACCCAAAGCGGCGAGCAGGTGGATGTGGATCTGATTATCTGGTCCACCGGCTACGATGCCACTGATGGTGTCATTTCTTACCCGGTAATTGGTCGCGACGGGCGCACCATTGCCGATGTCTGGTCAGAGTTTCCCCGCGCCTATCTGGGCACGGCGCTGCCCGGTTTTCCCAACCTGTTTATCGTCACCGGGCCGAATACTGGCATCGGTCACACCTCCGCCATCTTCATTATTGAAGCGCAGATGAACTACATCATGGACAACATCAGGCGGCTCGAAAAGGCCGGCTGTGAGGCAGTGGAAGTTCGTCCTGAAGCCGAGCAGGCCTATACCACCATGATTCATCGTGAGATGGAAAAAACAGTATGGAAGACCGGTGGTTGTAATAGCTGGTACCAGAGCAAGAGCGGCCACGTTATTGCCATGTTCCCCGGTTTCAGCTTCACCTACCGGCAGATGGCGCGCCGTTTCAAGCCCCAGGATCATGTCTTTTCTTGAGGATATTTTATGAAAAACTTCAAAGATAAAGTTGTGGTGATTACTGGTGCTGGCTCCGGTATGGGACGGGCCTATGCGCTGGCCTTTGCGGCACTTGGCTCGAGGTTGGCATTGAACGACTATGACAGCCAGGGGCTGGCCGAAACCGTTAAGCGGGTGAGCCAGCAATCGCCAGCTACACGAGTGCATGCGCAAGCCTTCGATGTGTCAAAACGTGCGGATATGGAGTTGTTTGCCGCGGGTGTGAAGGAAGCCATCGGTCCGGCCCATGTGATTATTAACAATGCCGGTATAGAAGGTGCGGGCAAACCAGTGTGGGCGACACCGCTGGAAGCCTATGAGCGTGTCTTTCAGATAAACTTTTTCGGTGTGCTGCATGGCACTCAGGTTTTTCTGCCACAACTGCTGGAAAACGGAGAAGGTGCGATCGTCAATGTGTCGAGCATATTCGGCCTGATCGGCACGCCGAACAGCACCGACTACAGTGCCACCAAGTTTGCCGTAAGAGGTTTTACTGAAGCGCTCATGGTGGAGCTAATGGATAGTCCCATTAGCGTGCACCTGGTACACCCGGGTGGCATCGCCACAAACATCGCCCGCGCAGACAATACCAAAGCTTTTTCTGCGCATTACCTGACTACTTCACCTGAAGATATCGTTCGCCATGTGATTAAGTCTATTAGCAAGGGGCGCCGCCGTATCGTTTATGGCAATGGCGCGTTGAAGGCGCACCTTGGTGCTTTGTTAGTGCCATTAAAACTGCTCAACCGGATCATTTGGCAGGATATGAAGTCTGTGATGGATGTTAGTGATTATCCGCCTGGGGGTAAGCGCTGATTCACTTTGCTGGCTGATTGAACCCGCAAACGGGCTGTCCCAAGGCACGCTGTGTGGCGGGGGAGTTGAGTACCAGGTTGCCCAGCTGTGCCTGGGATGAGGTCCCTGTCTTCCTGAAAACACTTTTTAACTGGCTGCGTACAGTATGAACCGAAAGGTTATAGCAGCGTGCCATCTCTGCTGGGCTCATGCCGCGCGCCACCGCCGCAGCCGTGCGTGCTTCCGCATTGGTCAGGCCAAGCAGCTCTGCTAGCAACGGTTGGTTAATCTGTAATTCGGATTCTGTATCGACAATAAAAACGGCAGCGAATGCACGCACCGGAAACAGCGGGTTGTCCGTTGCATCCGGGTGAACAGGCATCACCAGCAGGCGAAGGTCTGGCTGGCCCGGACGTTCCACCGCTACGATATTTCCGGCGCTGCCACGGCGGCTGCTCAGGACTTCCTGCAAGGTGGCGAGTAATGTCTGCTGAGCCCTTTGCGATCGCAGCTGAATCTGCTCCGCGCGTATGATGATTGCACTGGTATCACTCAGATAATCCTCGGCTTCCTTGCTGGTGTACACCACCCGCCCCTGAGCATTGATCAGTATCATTGGTGCGCAATTGTGTTGCTGGTCTCTGGCGGCCTGTTGATAGTGTTGTTGCCACTGCAATGACTCAATCAGTAATGCGCGTCGAATATGAGGCACCAGGTCATTCAGAACCTGCATGGAGTCGTAACAGAAATGGCCTTGTCCACCCGTGCGCTGTACTAATAGCTGAACATTCAGCTCATCGTGGCACCAGATTGTGCCGCAGGCCCCATGGTGGATATCCAGCGGCTTGGCCCAATCGTTGAAAAATTCGGATCGGTAGAAGTCCTTTTGGTCACGGGAAAAGTCCAGAAATGTGGAGTAAAGCCTGCCCGGCGTTTTTTGTTTTAGCTCAGGGCGCCATGGGCAAAGATTGACGTAATGATCGACATAGGCAAGGTGAGCACTCTGGTCTGTGTTCACCTGAATGCTGCTGTGTACCTTATCTGCCTCACGATTGAGAATCAGCATGCGTGCAGAGCGGCTGCCCGTGAGTCCGACCAACTCATTCAGGAATTGCTGCCAGCCGGTACTATTGAATGGCGCCAGATAAAGACTGTCGAGTAGCGCCTGATGCCGGTGCTCTGATAGCTGCACTGCGGGACCTCCGCTGCATATTCTTGCGTATCGTCGGATCATGTTAACGTATTTCAAATGCGAAGTAGGACCATCTGTCCTGTGTTTTTCGACTTTGTCGGGGGTAACCGTTGTGAAGTTTGAGAAAATCCTGTCTGCATCCGGCGAGCTCGCCGCCACCCGCACGGGCGCCGGTGAGCCGCTGATCGTACTGGTTCATGGGTGGACCTGCCGGCGCAGCCACTGGGCCGGCGTAATGCACATGCTGGGCGCATATGGCGAGGTGTTGGCGGTGGATCTGCCGGGCCATGGTGATAGTGCATGCAGCCCGCCGGCGACGGCGACGGTGGCAGGGCTGGCCCAGGAGTTGGCGAAGATCATTGAACAGCAGGGGGCGCGCCCTGTGATCCTGGTCGGTCATTCCATGGGCGGCGCGGTGGCGCTGGAAGCGGCACGCCTGCTGAATCAGGCCCATGCAGTGATATTGGTGGATACCTTCGTGATTCCCTACGGCGACTTGGCGGAGGAGCAGGCACAGGAAATCGAACAAGCCTTTGCCGCCGACTTTGTTGGTGCCATGCAGGGTCTGGTGGACGGCAACACTAATGAGGGCATGCCTGCTTCATTGAAGGCGCAGTTGCACCACGATATGGCCAGTGCGGACCCAGCCTGGGCGTTGCCGTTATGGGGGGACTTGCTGCGCTGGCAGCCGGATGCGGCTTTGTCACAGTCGGGGGTGGCAATTCATGCGATCAACGGAGGCCTGATTCCCGAGCCGGCCCGTCAACGTTGCGCGGGCCATGTGGTTGAGCAGGTGATCGCCGAGGCAAAGCACTTCCCCCAGTTGGAAACCCCTGAGAAGTTCGAGCAACTGCTCGAGCAGACTATCAAGGACCTGCTGTAACGGGCTGAAAGCCACATCTTCACAGCCCAATAACAGTTCCTATACCCCATTTGGGGGATGACCCGCTGTGACGGGTTGGTCAGCATCAGTGTGATTTTATGGGGTTAAGCCCTTAAGGAGTAATCACACATGAAGCTGAAACCACTTTGCCTGGCGGCGGCGATTGCCCTGGCCGGCTGTGGAGGCGGTGGCGGTGGCTCGTCCTCTGCTCCGGATACCACGGCGGTCTCGGGGGGCGGCGTAAAGGGGCCGCTCGCCAATGCAGAGGTCAACGCCTATGCACTGGATACCGCTGCTGCGGATCTCAAGGGGGCGCTGCTTGGCAGTGGCTCCACCAATGCCGCTGCGGCCATTACTGGCCTCTCCATTCCTGCAGACACTACCGGCCCCGTGCTGATCGAAGTGACCGCGGATGGCGACACGGTTGATCTGACCACCGGCGGCGCACCGGTCATTACCCGGCTAACCACAGTGCGCAATGCCGCGGATATTACCGCTAACACCTACGCCACGCCGCTTACCACCATGGTAGTCGAACTGGCGCGCCTGAATGCGGACAAGAGCACGCTTGGCTACAGTGGCAACAACAACGCTGAGATTAGCAATGCCGAGTACCTGGCGGCTTTGGTTGTCGCCCAGGCTCAGGTGAAAAGCAGCTTTGGCTTTGGTTTGCTCGACGGCATTGATATTTTTGCCCAGCCGCCGGTGATAACCGCCGACACAGCGGACGCGCCTTCACAGCAGGCAGTACTGGCTTACCGCACTGCCGTTGAAGCGGTTGCTGCGGTGGCAAAGAAGCTTGAAGATGACGCCAAAACCAACAATGCAGGGTCCACTGCCACCACAGAAGATATGTTCAAGGCGCTGGCGGATGACCTTAGCGACGGCGCCGTGGACGGTAACGGCAGCAGCGGCTCGATCACGACTTTCACGGATGTGAGCAATGTCGCCACCAGCGTCACAGTGGACCCGTCCACGCTGACGGTGCCGGGTACCGCCATCTCTGTTACCTCGATGGGGGCCGAGTTGGTGGCTGAGCAGTCCAACACTGGCGTGACCACAGTCGTGGATGCCAGCGTAGAAACCGCCACCACTACACCTGTCCCGGTGGAGCCCATTCCTGACTCTGATGATGACGGCACGCCGGACAGCGCGGATGCTTTCCCGCTGGACCCGAGCGAAGACACTGACACGGATCAGGATGGGGTTGGCGACAACGCGGACGCGTTCCCGAGCGACCCCACTGAAACGGCGGATACCGACGAAGACGGCGTCGGTGATAACGCGGATGCGTTCCCGAATGATCCGACTGAAACCACCGACTCCGACAGTGATGGCGTTGGTGACAACAGCGATGCGTTCCCGAACGACCCGACGGAAACGGCAGATACCGACGCGGACGGTGTGGGTGATAACGCAGATGCCTTCCCGAATGATCCGACTGAAACCGTCGACACGGACAGCGATGGTGTTGGTGATAACAGTGATGCCTTCCCGGAAAATCCCAACGAATCCGCCGACACAGATGGTGACGGCGTCGGCGATAACGCGGACGCGTTCCCGAGTGATCCCAGCGAAACCACCGATACGGATAGCGACGGTGTGGGTGATAACGCGGATGCCTTCCCCAATGATCCCACTGAAACCGCCGACGCCGACGGTGATGGCGTAGGGAATAACGCGGACGCTTTCCCCAACGATCCCAGCGAGACCACCGATACGGACAACGACGGTGTGGGTGATAACGCCGATGCATTCCCGAACGACCCCAGTGAAACCACCGATTCCGATAGTGACGGTGTGGGTGACAACGCGGATGACTTCCCCAATGATCCGACCGAAACCACCGATACCGATAATGATGGCGTTGGTGACAACAGTGACGCTTTCCCGAACGATCCTGCGGAGTCGTCCGATCTGGATGGCGACGGCACCGGTGACAATGCGGACCCTTCTGATCTGGACCCGTGTGATCCGAGCGATACAGTGGCTGCCTGCGATACCGACAGTGACGGCACCCCTGATGGTCTGGACGCCTTCCCGAATGACCCGGCGGAAGATACGGATGCCGACCTTGATGGTGTTGGCGCCAATGCCGATCCGAATGACGCCAATGCCTGTACGCCAGATAACACCGTGGCGGCTTGTGATAGCGATTCAGATGGCGTGCCGGATGGTCTGGACGCGTTCCCGAACGACCCGACCGAAACCGCAGATGCAGATAACGACGGTGTCGGTGATAACGCTGACACCAATGATGCTGACCCCTGTATCCCCAACGATCAGGCGGCAGCCTGTACGGCGGCCGGTGCAGTATGGAATGCCTTTAACTGGAACGAAGCCAACTGGCAGTGAGGCCGTTGGTTAACAGGAAAAACCTTAAGAGGTGATTGAAATGAAAAAAGTAATCCTGACTGGCCTCACGGCTGCCATGCTTGCCACTGGTGCATTTGCAAGTGAACTGACTGCAGGTGTGGATACCACTACCTTTGCCCCAAGCACGCCGGCGCTGGCGGCCGAGGTGAACGCAAACTTTGCTGCGCTGATTGACGCAATCAACGACAACTCCCAGCGACTCGATGTGCTTGAAGGTGTTGTTGGTGACGGCAGTGTGGCCGGCACCTATACCTTTATCGAACTGGCCGTTGAGCTGGCCGCCGATAGCGGTACTGCTTCCAGCGCAGATGGCTATTCCGAAATTTCCACTTTCAGCTCTTCGGGGTCCTTTACCTTCGATATTGCTGGCACTTTTACCGGCACCATCAATGAAAACCGGTCCTCGCTCGTGGATTCCCAGAATGGCGACTGTGGCTCCCCGGAAGGGTGCCGTCTCGCGTTTGATCCGGACTTTGGTAACACCGGATCAGAGCCGCTCAGCGGCACCTGGGTCGATGATGGCTCCACCGTGACCTTGACGCTTGGGCCCGGCGACACAGTGGTGCTCAACAAGGCTGGCCTGAACATGCTGGTGTTTAGTGATAAAGATACGGTGACGACTGACGGTGAGCCGATTTATGACTTCACTAACATCGTGATGCTGATCAAGCAGTAAGGTCGCAAAGAAAAAGGGGCTGCCTTTTGGTGGCCCCTTTTGGGTGCCTTTTAGTTTCTCCTCCCTTGGTATCGCATTTCTGCCATGCCGGAAAGAAAATCTAACGCTCTTACGATGTTGACACAGACCGATTCGATGTCGGTCGGGTCCGGCGGCGCTGTGCTATTTAACTGATTGATTTTTAGCTTGGAAGTGGGGCGGTGCTTGGTGGCAAAGCAGATGGTGGCTACGGGTGGATTTGAACCACCGACCCCAGCATTATGAGTGCTGTGCTCTAACCAACTGAGCTACGTAGCCTTTTCTGATATGCCTCACAGGGCGGGCCCTGTGAGGTCGCGCATTTTCCGGCAGTGGGGCGGGTCTGTCAACCGGCCAGCCGGGTAAATTCCTCTGCCTCAGACGTTAAAGCGGAAGTGCACTACGTCGCCGTCCTGAACCACGTATTCCTTGCCTTCCAGGCGCCACTTGCCGGCATCCTTGGCGCCTGTTTCGCCGTTGTAGGCGATAAAGTCGTCATAGGCGGTGACTTCGGCGCGGATAAAGCCTTTTTCGAAGTCGGTGTGGATTACGCCCGCGGCTTTCGGGGCGGTGGCGCCAATCGGCACGGTCCAGGCGCGCACTTCTTGCTTGCCGGCGGTGAAGTAGGTCTGCAGGCCGAGCAGGCGGTAGCCGGCGCGGATAACCCTGTTCAGGCCCGGCTCTTCCATGCCCATTTCACCGAGGAAGTCTGCTTTCTCTTCATCGTCCAGTTCGGCGATTTCGGATTCGATCTTGGCGCAGATCGGCACCACCTGGCTGTTTTCGCTGGCGGCCAGATCTTCTACTGCTTTGAGCAGGGCATTGTTGTCGAAGCCATCCTCGGCCACGTTGGCGATATACATGGTCGGCTTCAGGGTCAGCAGGTTGTAGGAGCGCAGACGCTTCAGTTCATCGTCGTCCAGGGCGATGCTGCGCGCCGGTTTGCCTTCGTTCAGTGCCGGTTGCAGCTTCTCCAGCACCTTGACAACGGCGGCGGCTTCCTTGTCCTGTCCTTTGGCGGCTTTCTGGGCGCGCAGCAGGGCTTTCTCTACGGCGTCCATGTCGGCCAGTGCCAGTTCGGTGTTGATGGTTTCAATGTCCGCTAGCGGAGCAACCTTGCCGGACACGTGAATAACATTGTCGTCTTCGAAGCAGCGCACCACATGGGCGATGGCGTCAGTTTCGCGGATGTTGGCGAGGAACTTGTTGCCCAGGCCTTCGCCCTGAGACGCGCCCGCAACCAGGCCGGCGATGTCGACGAATTCCATGGTGGTGGGCAGGATGCGCTGGGGATTGACGATGGCAGCCAGCTTTTCCAGCCGTGGGTCCGGCATGGGCACTACGCCGGTGTTCGGTTCAATGGTGCAGAATGGGAAGTTCTGGGCTTCGATGCCGGCTTTGGTGAGGGCATTGAACAGGGTGGATTTGCCAACGTTTGGCAGGCCGACGATACCGCATTTGAAGCCCATGATTCGCACCTCGAAAAAATGAGGCGCGATATTAGCAGAAACCCGGCAAATACGCCGCCTTCTGACCGCAATGACGATTGACCGCGGCGCCCCTGCCTCTACGGGTTGCGCGTGGCTGGCTAGACTGCACGGGCCAAGGAGGAGCCCCATGAGTCAGACCCGTATCCTGTATCAGTTTCCGATCTCCCATTACTGCGAAAAAAGTCGCTGGCAGCTTGATCATAAGGGGCTGCCCTATGTGACCCGCAACCTGTTGCCCGGGCCCCACCGTGTGCGCACCAGGCTGATGGCGAATATCGACACCTTGCCGGTTCTGCGCGACGGCAAGCGCACCATCGGCGACTCCACCAAGATTGCTTACTATCTGGAAAAGTATTACCCGCATGACCCGCTGATTCCGGCTGGGGGTGATGATCGTCAGAAGGTGATCGAGCTGGAGCAGCAGTTTGATCGCTATGGCATTTATGTGCGCCGCTGGATGTATGGTTTGGTGCTGGGGCAGGCAGCGGTAATGGATGCCATGTTCGATCCGTTTCATTTGCCTAAATTCATCAAGAGCCTGTTGGTGCCGATCACCGAGCGAGGTATTGCTCAGCTATATGGCATTCGCCCGGATAAGGTCGCGGCAGCAGGGGAAAAGGTGCTGGAAGGTCTGGCGTTGATTGAGCGCCATATCAAGGGCGATGCGGATCGTTATCTGGTGGGCGATAAATTGACGCTGGCGGATATTGCTGCGGCATCCCTGTATGCGCCGTTACTGGCGCCGCCGGGTACGCCGTGGGACATGATGCCGTTCGAGCAGCAGCCAGAGTCAGTGCAGCAAGCGTTGCAGCCAATTCGGGACAGCGCGGCAGGGCAGTGGGTGTTGCGTCGTTACCAGAAGGATCGGGTCAGGCTTTGAAGCCGTTCAGGCTATTCATTACCCGGTTGATGCGCTTTCAAGAACTCTGCTATCAACTACGGCTTTTCTATGGCACTGAGCCTGCCAGCCTTTCGTGAGCCGCCGACGCCTGACTGATGGCCATTCTTCTTCAGGTATTCGCGCAGCATGCTGTAGCTCAACCCCCAGATACAGTGACCTTGGTAACGACAGCACGGCAGGCGCAAACGTCCCAGTGGCGAGCGCCAGTACATCACCGACTGCTGCTCCGGTGCTGCCAGATGCGCCAGCGGAATCCAGACCAGCGATTGCACCTCATGGTTGAGCGCGACGTCATCATGGCCGTGCCAGGCATACACGTACGGGGTAATCACCATCGGTCGCCAGCGATGGTGCTGGCGTGTGAGCCGGTCGGACAGGCGCTGCTCGAAGCTGCCATGCCGGGCCAGATCAAGGCCCGTCTCTTCAAAGGTTTCGCGTTCGGCTGCGGCGCGCGCGGTGGAGTCATCCCCATGCATACGCCCACCGGGAAAGCTCATGTCTCCCGACCAGGGGTCACCCGCGCGATGGGCGCGCTCCATGAACAGCAGCTCGCGCTGGCTTTCATCATTAGCACTGGCACGGTCACGGTAAATGATCGCCACGGCCGCACGTGCCATACGCCGCCGCAGTGGGATCTTCAGAGGCGAGCCAACTCCGGGAAGGGGCACATGCATCTCCTGTGCAAGGGCAAGGACTGCCCGGTCTATTCAGCCCGCTCACGGCGAGCCCGTGTGTGGTCAGTCTTTGTCAGTTAGCCAGAGATCCGCGCCTCTCTGTCGCCAATGACGTGGTGACAGGCCCCCGGCCTGCTTGAATGCCTGACGGAAGCAGGCAGTGTCACGATAGCCGAGCCGGTCGGCTATCTGCTCGATGCGGGCATCGGTGTCGCGCAGGTAATGCACCGCCAGGTCATGGCGTACACCTTTGAGCAGGTCGCGGAAGTTCACGCCATCTTCCTGCAGCCGCCGGCGCAGGGTGCGCTCCGACATGGACAGTTTTCTCGCCACATCGGCTATGGCCGGGTTCTCGGCCACGTTCAGTGCCAGCATCTCGCGGACTCGGTCAGCAAGGCGAGTGCGCGACTGCACCTCGGCCAGTTCCTTCTCGCACTGGGCGGTGAGCAGGCGCAGGTTCACTGGATTGCCGGTGAGTACTTTTGCATCCAGGTCACGGGTGCGGAAGGTGAGCGATTGGTAATCAGCATTGAAGGTAATGGGTGCGCTGATCCAGCGCTTGAACTGCTCGGTATAGGGCGGCTCGCGTTGCATCAATGTCGCCGCAATGGGGCGGGTATCGGTGCCGGTGAGTTGCTGAAGACTTACCGCCAGGTTCACGAGCATGGCTTCACCCAGGGCGCAGCTGAATTCCGGGTAGCGCGCCGAGGTGTGAATGCGCACCTCGGTGTTGCTGCCCTTCTCTTCCGCCTCAGCGCGCACCCCGGGCAGGGCAATGGAGACAAAGCGGGTAAACAGCTCAAGGGTGTCGTGCAGGGTGCCGCTGGCCATAAAGGCCATGCCCATGTTGCCGTGGGCGGTCACCGGCACGGTGGCACCGAACTCGAGGAAAAACCCGGCCAGCTGCGGGTGCTGGTACAGGCGCAGAAACGCATTGGCCAACACCTCTTCCGGCAGACGCTGGCCAAAGCCGATCTGGCTGGCATCATCAATACCGGCAGCCTTGAAGATGTCGCTGACATCAAAGCCACGCTGGCGCAGGATCTCATCCGCGTAGGCCAGATAGATGCTGTAGCCGCTTACTTGCTCCATGCCACCCCTTTGCTACGGTCTTTGGCCGAAAATATCCCATTCTGGCCCTGTGGGTGCCTACAGGGCAAGCCCCGACCTATATAACTTGTATACCACGCTGTGCGGAAAAGGCCCGAGACAGGGCCGGAAAACGACAATGACCGGGAGAACCCCATGCTTCGTTACTTGCGTTTCTTTGTGAACCCCATCGTCATGACGATCATTTCCATTGGCCTACTGTTTGGCGGCGTGTGGATGTGGCTGCCGGGCATTCTCTACATTGCCGGCGTCGCCATTGCCGACCAGCTCTACCCGCACGACACCAAGGAAGCGCCGTACAAATTCCCGGCGGTGCTGGATGTGGCCCTGTACCTGTCGCTGCCCATGGTATTGCTGCTGTTCGTCTGCCTGATGTGGGCCATGGGCTCGGGCAGCACCGACATCTTCGGCATCGGTGCCTTTATCCAGCAGAACACCGGCATTGATGTGGTCGCTGCGCGCAACAGTACGGCCTGGTACCACTACCCGCTGATGCTGCTGTCCATCGCCCTGCCCGCCAACGGCGCGTCCGGGCTGGCCGGCCACGAGCTGACCCACCGCACCTCGCGTCCATTCGACCTGTGGCTGGGCCGTACTGCCATGGCCACCTGGTGGGGTATCGCCTTTCCCATCGAGCATGTTTACGGCCACCATGCGTACGTGGCCACCACGAAAGATCCGGCCACCGCCGCCCGTGGTGACTCGCTCTACCAGCACCTGCCCAAGGCGCTCAAGCGTACCGTGGTGAACGCTTGGGAAATCGAAACCGCACGTCTGAAAAAAGTGGGCAAATCGTTCTGGTCGCCGTCCAACGTACTGCTGCGCATGGCAGTGGTGGCAAGCTTCTTCACCGTGTCTGCATACCTGCTGGCCGGCATTCCCGGTCTGCTGGCCTACTTATACATCTGCTTCATGTGCAAGGTAACGCTTGAGGCGCTCAACTATGTGGAGCACTACGGCCTGCTGCGCCAGCCCGACCAACCGGTGCAACCGCGCCACAGCTGGAACTGCAACCACACCGTCTCTGGCGTGTTCACCTACAATCTGACCCGCCACAGCCATCACCACGCCGATGCCCAAGTGCACTACCAGGATCTGAAAGCCTTTGCCGAGCAGCCGGAAATGCCCGGTGGTTTGCAAACTGCCTACCTGTCCGTGTTCATTCCGTCGCTGTGGCGCAAGAAGATCGCACCGAAGCTGATCGCCTGGGATCGCGAGCAGGCGGCTGAATCCGAGTACCCACTGCTGGCACAAGCCAATATCGACAGCGGCTGGCCGGAGCTGATGGACAGTGTGGCCAACGAAAAGACCGGCATGCACGGCCACACCAATGACCAGACCGCAGCGGCCTGATCGTCCTGGCCGATAAAAACAGCCAGACTTGCCCGGCAATATTGATATCGGGCGATCGGAGGAGACAGTTATGTTCGGTTTTCCGAAAGCCAAACCGCAGCAAGTCACCTTGGTGAATGACGCCGGTGAAACGGTGACGACCTTTACCCTTGAGCCAAAAGAAACCTTGCTCAATGGTGCCTTGCGCAATGGCGTGGATTTCCCGTACAGCTGCAAGGTAGGTGGCTGCGCCAGCTGCAAGTGCCAGCTGGTTGAAGGCAAGGTCAAAGAGCTCACCGACAAGAGCTACCTGCTCAGTGCCGAGGAGCTACAGGAGAACTACATCCTTGGCTGCCAGAGCATTCCGAAATCGGAAGTGGTGGTGCGCATGCCCGATGCCAGCTCTGCAACCGTGCCCGGCACGCTCACCAGCATCCACTGGCTCACCCACGACATTGCCGAAGTGCACCTGAAGCTGGACAGCTCGGTGACCTATCGACCCGGGCAATACGCCTCGGTGGCACCGGCGGATCAAAGCCTGCCGGCGCGCTGTTATTCCTTTGCCCACGCGGTGGACGATGGCGGTGACAGTGCTGTGTCGTTTTTCGTGCGCAAGATTCCCGGTGGCAAACTGAGCCACTGGCTCACCGACAGCGATAACCTTGGCAAGGCCATTACCCTGTCTGCCGTGGCGGGTGACTGCACCCTGCGAGAAGGCACCGCAGCCATTGTCTGCCTCGCCGGCGGCTCGGGCCTCTCACCCATTGTCGCCATTCTCGAAGGCGCCCTGAAAAGCGGTCAGGACACACGCCCGGTACAGCTGCTGTTCGGTGCCCGAGGCCAGGAAGACCTGTACTACCTCAATGAGCTCAATGCCCTGGGGGAAAAGTGGCGCGCCGATTTCACCATCACACCGGTGCTCTCGGACGAACCGCAGGACAGCGACTGGCAAGGCAAACGCGGCTGGCTCGCCGATGCCATCACCGCAGACAACGCCGCCGGCCACCAGGCCTACTTGTGTGGCCCGCCGGTAATGATTGATACCTGCATGGAAAAACTGAAAGGCCTGAGCAGTGCTCCGGGACAGATATTCTTTGATCGTTTCAGTGACCAGAGCGAGGGCGGCAGCGCCGGCTGACCCACGGCCAGCTATATGGTATTCGCCCGGATAAGGTCTGCAGCAGGGCAGTGGGTGTTGCGTCGTTACCAGAAGGATCGCGTCAGGCTTTGAAGCCGTTCAGGCTATTCATTACCCGGTTAATGTCGCCGCGCAGGATGTCGGCGCTGTAGCTCACCGCTTCATCAACGGCCCGTTCGATTTTATCCCGGTCCGCAGCGGATGGTTTGCCAAGTACGTGTGGTGTCACCAGTGCGGCATCACCTGGATGGCCAATGCCTACTCGCAGGCGGATAAAATTATTCTGATTGCCGTGGCAGCTGACGATATCGCGCAGGCCATTGTGGCCGCCGTGACCGCCGCCGATTTTCAGGCGAATGGTGCCCGGTGCCAGATCAAGTTCATCATGGGCTACCAGCATTTGGCTGGTGGGAATTTTGAAAAAATTCGCTAGTGCTGATGTCGCCTGACCGCTGCGATTCATATAGGTGGTGGGAATCAACAGGCGCACCTGATTGCCTTCAAAGGTGAAGGTACCGGTGAGGCCGAAGTATTTCTTGTCTTCAGAAAGCGAAACGCCCCGGCTGCGCGCCAGGGCGTTGACGAACCAGGCGCCGGCATTGTGACGGGTGTCTTCGTATTCGCGGCCGGGATTTGCCAGGCCAACAATAAGCAGAACAGGATCCGTCACAACACCAAGCCTTTATTACTTTGAAGGGGCGATCAGGCCTCTTCACCGCCTTCTGCAGTTCCTTCTTCTTCATCAGCAGCGGCAGCACCTTTCTTGGTGTGTACCGATACCACCGGCAGATCGTGCTCATGGGCCAGCTGAACCAGCTCAACGCCTTTCGGCAGTGTGATGTCAGACAGGTGAACGATCTGGTTGAGTGCCACGTCGGTCATGTCGACTTCGAGGAACTCTGGCAGGTTCTGCGGCAGACAGCTGACTTCTACTTCAGCCAGGTTGTGCTGGATTTCGCCACCTTCGTTCTTAACGCCGGTGCACTTCTCTTCGTTGAGGAAGTGAACGGGGACCATCATGGTGATCTTGTGGGTCTTGTCGACGCGCAGGAAGTCTGCGTGCAGCGGGAAGCCCTTGGAAGGGTGACGCTGCAGATCACGGATAACGGCTTGCTCTTTTTTGCCGCCAACATTGATGGTCAGAATGTGGCTGTAAAACGCTTCGTTCTCCAGGGCCTTAACCAGCTCGCGGGTTTCGATGCTGATCATGGCTGGCTCTTTCTCGCCACCGTAGATGATGCCGGGAATACGTGCGGTGTGACGCAGGCGGCGGCTCGCACCTTTCCCTGCATCAGCACGTACTTCAGCATTCAGGGTAAATTCGTTGCTCATGGGACTCTCCAAAAGTGATGTTCCGCTGCAATCCGCGACCAGAACTGCATACGGCCCGCCAGCCGGAAGGGCTCGCGGGGGCGCGATTATCGTTCAAAGTGGTGGTGAAATCCACCGCTGTTAGTAATCCATGGCTCTTGGTTGGGGTTGCAGTGACCTTCGTCGGCCCTCTGCGCTGTTGGGGCTTTCCGGGACACGCACGAGTACATCCATGTAGCTCATCTCAGCCATCCCTGGCTTCGATGGTCCCGGAAAGCCCCAACAGCGCAGAGGGCCTGGCATTTGCCTGTTCTGCGGAGATCGGAAATGCGCTGGAGCTAGGCCAGAGAGGTGTTTAGTGTCTCCCGGGACTGTGTGAGGCATGGATGCCGAACTCAAGCCCCCAGGGATGGGTTTACGGCGTGTCCCGGGAGACACTAAACACCTCTCTGGCCGGGTCGTTCACTGCAATCCACCCAAACACCACAAAAAAGGCCGCCATAAAGGCGGCCTCAATGACTGGCAGCAAAGGTCAGATCAACTCAAGTCGATCAAACATGGCTGACAGCGATTCCTCGTTGTTGATCCGGCGGATGGTCTCAGCAAGCATCGGAGCCAGTGACAGCACGCGGATACGACCGGTGGCCTTGGCCGCCTCGGACAGCGGCACCGTATCGGTCACCACCAGCTGGTCCAGCGCCGACTGGCTCAGATTTTCGATGGCCGGGCCGGACAGGATCGGGTGGGTACAGTAGGCAATCACCTTCTTGGCGCCATGATCCTTCAGCGCCTGAGCGGCCTTGCACAGGGTGCCGGCGGTGTCGACCATGTCATCGACGATCACACAGCTGCGGCCTTCTACTTCACCGATGATGTGCATTACCTGAGATTCATTTGCCTTCGGACGGCGCTTGTCGATGATTGCCAGATCAGCATCATCCAGTTGCTTGGCCAGCGCGCGGGCACGAACCACACCACCCACATCCGGCGAAACCACCATCAAGTCGTCGTAATTCTGGCGCTCGATATCGGCCACGATCAGCGGGGTGGCATAGACGTTGTCCACCGGAATATCGAAGAAACCCTGAATCTGATCAGCGTGCAGATCAACGGTGACAACGCGATCGACGCCAACGCCGGTGATCATATCGGCAACCACCTTGGCGGTGATTGGCACCCGTGCTGAGCGCACGCGACGATCCTGGCGGGAGTAGCCGAAATAGGGCACTACCGCAGTAATACGGCCAGCAGACGAGCGGCGCAGGGCATCAGCCATGACCACCAGCTCCATTAAATTGTTGCTGGTCGGCGCGCAGGTGGACTGGACGATGAATACGTCCTTGCCGCGCACATTTTCATGAATTTCAACGGACACTTCGCCGTCACTGAAGGTGCCAACATCGGCGGCGCCGAGCGGGATGTTCAGGTGGCGCACCATGGCGCGGGCAAGATCGGGGGTAGCGTTACCGGTAAAGACCACGAGCTTGGACACAGGTGTCTCCTGGTTTCGTCAGTGTCGACGTCAGCGATGTGCAGAGTAAAAAAGGCGAGAAAAATAATGGCTGGGGTACCAGGACTCGAACCTGGGAATGACGGGATCAAAACCCGTTGCCTTACCAACTTGGCGATACCCCAACACTAACTTGTTGCGTCTCGCAGTTTCGCCAGCGCTACATGGGCGGGCGATTCATTAACACTGCGAGCCACGAAACCTTGCCATGGCGTTGGCAAATTATGAAGCAATGCTTCACCTTGTTGCCGGTTGGCGATCCGGGCGAAAACACATGCTCCGGTGCCAGTCAGTCGGGCGTTGCCCGTCTGTTTTTCAAGCCACTCTATGGTAGCGCGAACCTCTGGAAAAAGCCGGCTCGCAACCGGTTCGCAATCATTGCGGAAGAGTGTTTCCGCAGCCGGTCCAAGAAAGGCGGCTACTCTACTTTCGGGGGTACGCCTTGTCAATTGCGGATCGGCGAAAATTGCGGCAGTTGCAATGCTGATTCCCGGGTGCACCACAAGAAAAAATTGTTCGGCTAACTCAAGCGGTTGCAGTTGCTCACCAATGCCGTCTGCCCAGGCGCTTTGTCCACGCACAAATACCGGCACATCGGCGCCCAGCGACAGGCCAATTTGTGCCAGCTGGTCGATGGACAGACCCAGCTGCCAGAGGTGATTGAGACCAAGCAGGGTGCTGGCGGCATCGCTTGAGCCGCCGCCTACGCCGCCGCCGGCAGGCAGCCGTTTGTCCAGACGGATGGCAGCGCCGAGTTGGCAGCCGCTGCTTTGCTGCAGGGCACGGGCCGCACGCAGGATCAGGTTGTCGTCCCCGCCCAGTTCGGCCGGGGCATCCAGAGTGAGTTGCCCGGCGCTGGCAAAATGCAGGGTGTCGCCGTAGTCGAGTAAGGCAAAGACGGTCTGCAGGGTGTGATAGCCGTCTGCCCGTTGGCCGGTGATATGTAGAAACAGATTCAGTTTTGCCGGTGCCGGCAGGCTGAAGTTCACGGCAGCGGCTCCCAGCGACGGATCACCAGGGTAAAGCGCTGATCCTTATGGCTGGCGCGGATGCGCTGGGGCAACACTAGCGCACCGGCACTGACATAGTCAGAAAACTGCAGCTCCCAGCCAAGCTGGGTGAGCTGCTCCA
The DNA here is from genome assembly GCA_029210325.1 of Alcanivoracaceae bacterium. GTDB lineage: Bacteria > Pseudomonadota > Gammaproteobacteria > Pseudomonadales > Alcanivoracaceae > PGZG01. The sequence continues at coordinate 982,318 of JARGPU010000001.1, forward strand.
GCTGGCCGTCCTGATTACGCTGTTCCTGCCACTCGGCGTCAGGCCAGGGCAGTCCACGCACCCAGAACTGCAGTGCTTCGACGGGCAGCCATAGGCCGGTGAGGCGCCAGGCCAGTTCGGTACTGCTGGCGGCGCGCAGTTGTTCCTTGCCCGTATCCAGCTCGGCGCCATCCGGGGACCAGAACAGCCGCGCACTGCCAATGCCCACCGGGCCGGAAAAACGCAGTTCGCCATCCGGGTGCCGTTGGCGCCAGTCCAGCGAGGCGGAGCCGCCGTCGTTGCCGGCCCGATAGCCCAGCCGGCCGGAAAGATTCCAGCTCTGCATGGCCTCCACGGACTGCGGCAGGGAGCTGTCGGGTAAACGGCTCTGACAGGCGCCGAGTAGCAGCGCCAGAACAATAATGGCGCTGCGTATCATGGGGCGGGAGAGCCGGTCAGGCGTTCAACGGTGGGTGGCACCAGAGTGTTGTCCGGCTTCAGCTCCATGGCCTCGCGCCAGATGCGTCGTGCTTCATCCTGTTGGCCCAGTACCCACAGTACTTCGCCCAGATGGCTGGCAACTTCCGGGTCGGGAAAGGCCTGCCATGCTTTCTGCAGCCAGGGCAGTGCTTCGTCTGGTTGGCCGAGTCGGTAAAGCACCCAGCCCATACTGTCCATCACGGCGGGGTCGGTGGGGCGCTGTTCGATGGCGCGGCTTATATAGCCATAGGCTTCCTGATGACGATCGGTGCGGTCGGCCAGAGTGTAGCCAAGCGCGTTCAGGGCCACGGAGTCGTCCGGCTTGAGTTCCAGAATGCGTCGCAGGTCGGCCTCTAGCTGGCCCAGGTTATCCAGCTTTTCTGCCACCATGGAGCGTGCATAAAGCAGATCGGTCTGATCCGGGAAGTCGCGCAGGGCTTCGTTCAGCAGGGCCATCGCCGGCAGGTAATCCTGACGTTGCGACAGCATGTCAGCCTCAGCGGCATACAGGGCCGGAATCTGATCGGGTTGCTGATCGCGCAGCTGGGCCATCAGCTCTGCCGCCCGGGCATCCTGACGGGTTTCATAAAGCAGCCGGGCCGCTTGAACCCGGGCGCGCAGCTGGGATTCGCCAGTGCCCACCTGCATATAGTGTTCGATAGCCGCTTGCGGGTCCTCATCAAGCTCCGCAGCGCGGGCCAGATACAGACGCATGTCGTCAGGCCTGAAGCCTTCGTCGAGCAGTTCTTTCAAGGTGCTGCTGGCCTGCTTGCGGGCGCCTTGCTCCATGCCGAACAGGGCCAGGGAGAAACGCAGTTCCTGATCTTCCGGGTGGCGCTTGGTCAGCTCGGCCAGTTGCTCACTGGCTTCGCGGCGTTGGCCGTCTTCCAGCAGCAGGCGTATATACAGCACCCGCACCCGCTTGGCGTCCGGGTAGCGGCGCAGCAGGCTGCTGAGGTGGCGCCAGGCCTGATCCTTGCGATCCATCTGGTAGAGCAGGCGGGCTTTCAGTAGCAGTGCATCTTCGTGCTGTTTGTTCAGTGACAGGGCCTTGTCTGTGGAAGACAGGGCGGCTTCCAGTTCCCCTTGCTGCTGCTGGTGCAGTGCCCGGGCATACCACAGTGGTGCCTGTTTCGGGTGTTCCTCGGTAAGGCTGGCAAGCGCGCTAAGCAAGGCTGTGTTGCCGTCGCTATCCAGTCCGCGGGACTGGTTAACCAGCCGCATCAGAGCCTGATCCGGGTCGGTCTTGAGAAGGAAATCAATGTGGCTGGCGGCGCCAGCCACATCCCCGGCATGAATGCGGGCGATGGCAAGCAGTTCATGGGCTTCGATGTTATCCGGTTCGCCAGCCAGCCAGATATCCCCCAGTTCGATGGCTAGCAGGGGGTCGTCCAGATAGGCAGCCAGTCGGGCGGCCTGTTCGGCGATCTTCGGGTCGCGGCTGGCGATGGCTTCGCGACTGTAATAGTTCAGGGTGACGCCCAGCACATTACGTTGCGCGGACACCTCTGCGACTAGCAGATCGGCAAAAGTCTGTGCGCTATAGCTGGGGGCTGCAGGCTCTGCTGATGCGGCTTCGGTGGGCTCGTCGACTGGCTGAGGGCGGCTGGCACAGCCGCTCAGCGTGACAAAGCTTGCAAACATAGCGGCCAGTAAGGCGGCGCGACGCGGGAAAGGCAGCGCAAACATAGTATTGGTCATCGTCTCGACTTGCGGTTAGCAGGCGCCAATCATGGCACAGGGGCGAAGTCCCTGACAGGGCTCTGCGACTTAGGTTCCATTGTTTAGCGGGGGCGATTGCCGCAAAATGCTGGCCCCAGCGACTGCGCCGATGAATACTCCTGCTATGGAACTACTGACAGCGGGTCTTAACCATACCACCGCCGATGTTGCGTTACGCGAGCGTGTCTCGCTGACCGGTGCGGCGCTGGATGCTGCCCTGCGCGAGCTGCGTAGCCAGCCGGGTGTGCGTGAAGTGGCCCTGCTGTCCACCTGCAATCGTACGGAAATCTATTGTCTGGCGGACAAAGACACGGTGGACTTGCCCGGTTGGCTGGCCAGTCATCAGCGTTTGTCAGACGGCGTGCTGCGCAAGGCCATGTATCAGTACCGCAATCAGGACGCCCTGCGCCATATGATGCGGGTGGCCGGTGGGCTGGATTCTCTGGTGCTTGGCGAGCCACAAATTCTTGGCCAGATGCGTGATGCCTATTCCTATGCCAACGACAGCGGGGTCATGGGCGGCAATCTGGCCAGGCACTTTCAGCAGGTGTTTGCCGTTGCCAAGCGTATCCGTACCGAAACCGGTATTGGCACTCACCCGGTGTCCGTGGCCTATGCCGCCGTGTCCTTCGCCCGACATATTTTTGCCGACCTGTCGAAGAGCCGGGCGCTGCTTATTGGCGCCGGTGAAATGATCACTCTGGTGGCCCGTCATTTGAAAGAACAGCAGGTCGCCGATATTGCCATTGCCAATCGCACCCTGGCCCGCGGGCAGGTGCTGGCGGAGCAGGTTAATGGTCGGGCGATTACCCTGGAAGAGTTGCCCGGTGCGCTTGAGCATGCGGACATCGTCATCAGCTGCACCGCCAGTCCGGTGCCGGTGCTTGGCAAGGGTGTGGTGGAGCGTGCTATCAAGAAGCGCCGTCACAGTCCGATTTTTATGGTGGATATTGCCATTCCCCGGGATATCGAACCGGAGGTGGGCAAGCTCAATGATGTCTACCTTTATACCGTTGACGATCTCCATGAGGCCATCGAAAGCAATGTGCGCCAGCGTCAGGAAGCGGCCCGCGAAGCGGACAAGCTGATCAACGAGTCGTTACTCCGTTACGAACGCGAATCCCGCGAACTGGACGCTGTCGATACGGTGCGAGCCTACCGCGAGAAAATGCAGTTACAGGCCAGCGCCGAGTTACAGCGTGCTCTGCGCCAGCTTGAATCCGGTCAGGACCCCACTGAGGTGCTGCAACGTTTCCAGCAAAGCCTGATCAATAAAATCCTCCATGCGCCAAGCGTTCAGTTGCGCCGGCTGGCAGCGGAACGGCGCGAAGATGCTTTGCGTGTGGCCCGGGAAATTCTGCTGGCTGATCCCGGTCCTGATTCATCTTCTGCGCCGCAGGACAATCCCGCCAGACAACCTGAAGAATAGTCATGACTCCGCGTCTTAAACAGAAACTCGACCGTCTGGTTGAGCGTCACGAAGAGCTGTCCGCGCTGCTATCTGATGCCTCGGTAATCAGTGATCAATCCCGCTTTCGTGATTACTCCCGGGAATACTCCGAGCTTGAGCCCGTGGTTGCCTGTCATCGTCACTGGCATCAGGCGCAGCAGGATATTGAATCTGCCACCCTGATGAGCAGTGACAGTGATGCGGATATGCGCGCCATGGCGGAGGAAGAACTTGCCGACGGCAAAGTCCGCGCCGAGCAGTATGAGCAGGAATTGCAGCGTTTGATGCTGCCCCGGGATCCGCGTGATCAAGCCAATGTGTTTCTGGAAATTCGCGCCGGCACTGGCGGCGATGAAGCGGCGATTTTTGCCGGCGATCTATTTCGTATGTATTCCCGCTATGCCGACCGCCAGGGCTGGCGCGTGGAAGTGATCAGTGCCAGTGACGGTGAGCATGGTGGTTATAAAGAAATCATCTCCCGCATTCATGGCCAGGGCGTTTATTCCAGACTGAAATTTGAATCCGGTGCCCATCGGGTGCAGCGGGTGCCGGCAACGGAGTCACAGGGACGTATTCATACTTCTGCCTGCACGGTTGCGGTGATGGCCGAGGCGGAAGATCTGGGTGATATCGAGATTCGCAATGAAGATTTGCGTATTGATACTTTCCGTTCCTCCGGCGCAGGTGGCCAGCACGTTAACACCACCGACTCTGCGGTGCGCATTACTCATATTCCCACAGGCGTGGTGGTGGAATGTCAGGACGAGCGTAGTCAGCACAAAAACAAGGCCAAGGCCATGTCCTGGCTGGCGGCGCGGCTTTATGACGAGCGCGAGCGCAAACGTCATCAGGAGCAGGCCGCAGCACGTAAATCACTGGTTGGCTCGGGTGATCGTTCTGAACGCATTCGCACCTATAACTTTCCCCAGGGGCGTCTGACGGATCACCGCATTAACCTGACGCTCTATCGCCTCGATGAAATTGTTCAGGGTGATCTGGACGAGGTGTTTGACGCTTTGCAGACTGAGCATCAGGCAGAGCAGCTGGCCATGCTTGCCGAGAGCGCGGTTTGAAAACCATCTCAGCCGCACTGCAGCAGGCGCGCCAGCGCCTGAAGCAAAGTGATAGCGCCGCGCTGGATGCGGAGCTGTTGCTATGCCATGTGCTGGGCAAGCCGCGCAGCTACCTTTTTACCTGGCCAGAGCAGCAGCTGGATGACAGCGCTGCGGCGCGCTTCGATCAATTGCTGGATCAGCGCCAAGCGGGTCGGCCGGTGGCCTATCTGCTCGGTCGCAGGGAGTTCTATGGCCACGAATTCCTGCTTTCTGAAGATACCTTGATTCCACGACCGGACACCGAGCTGCTGGTGGACCTGCTGCTGGAAAAGTTGCCGGCGGACACCTCTTGCCGGGTGGCGGACCTGGGCACCGGTAGCGGTGCTATTGCTATCAGCGCCGCCTTGGCCCGCCCACACTGGCAGGTGCTGGCGGTGGATTATCTGGTCAGCGTGCTGGATATGGTTGAGCGTAATGTGCAGCGTCTCAAGGCAAATAATGTGACGCCGCTGCAATCGAACTGGTATGAAAAACTTGATGGCCTGTTCCATGCCATTGTGAGTAATCCGCCTTATATTCGCCACAACGACAAGCATTTAAGTCGTGGCGATGTGCGTTTTGAGCCGCGCTCGGCGCTGGTGGCCGGGGAAGATGGCCTGGATGATATTCGCCTGATTGTTGCTAAGGCCCCTCAGTATTTGCAGGCTGATGGCTTGCTGGCAGTGGAGCATGGATATGACCAGAGGCAAGCAGTTCGTTTGCTATTTGCCGAGGCCGGTTTTGAACAGATTGAAACACGCCGTGATTACGGGGATAACGATCGAGTGACTTTCGGATTTTGCGGAGCGAATCATGCTCAGTGATGATCAGTTGCTACGCTACAGTCGCCATATTCTTCTGGATGATATTGATCTTGCTGGCCAGGAAAAACTCTTCGCTGCCTCGGTGTTGATTATTGGTGCTGGCGGACTGGCCAATCCGGCCGCCTTATATTTGGCGGGAGCCGGTGTGGGCCGACTGTTGATCGCCGACGGCGACACGCTGGAAGTTTCCAATCTGCAGCGTCAGATCGGTTTCCGGCAAAGCGATGTGGGTAGTAACAAGGCGCAGGCCCTTGTGGCACAGCTTGCCGCGCTGAACGACAGCGTTCAGTTGCAGGCCCATCCACAGTTTGTTGATCAGCACTGGCTTGCGGAGCAGCTCCATGATGTGGATGTGGTGCTTGATTGCAGTGATAACTTTGCTACCCGAGCCATGGTCAATGGGGCCTGTGTTGCGGCAAGAGTGCCGCTGGTATCCGGCGCAGCAATTCGTTTTAGTGGTCAGTTGGCGGTATTCGATTTGCGCCGTGATGATGCTGCCTGCTATGCCTGCCTTTATGGCAGTGGCGAGTCACGGGATGAGCTGTGCAGTGAGTCCGGCATCCTTGGCCCGGTGGTGGGCACCATGGGAACATTGCAGGCCTTACAGGCAATCCGCTTGATTTGTGGTTTGCCGGTGGCAGAAAAACTGCAGCTGTTTGACGGGCATACCCTGGAGTGGAAGTCGCTGGGCTTTCGTAAGGACCCGGCTTGCCCGGTCTGCGGCTTGCAGCGCTGAAATTGCTTTACTGATTCTGAACGCCGAAGGAGCTGTCCGGCGTGCCGCGAAGACAGTTCAGAATGTAGGGGAAGGTCTCGGTGACGTAGTAGCCGTACTTGCCACCGATTTCCATGCCGTTACATTCGTCCAGATCGCCGCTGCCAGCCGCGTACTCGTAATCTTCAACATAAGTACCGTTATAAAAATACTCGCCTGCCTCTGTCATGACGGAACCGCTTTTCAGCCGGTAACTGGAAGTCGCCTTGCGAATCACGCCGCCGTCATCGAACCAGGGACCAAAAATCGGGTAGCCATCGGCGGCTAGACCGATAATGCCGGACAGGGTGCCGTCGTCCAGATACAGCTCGCGCGGGTCACCATGGTAGTGGTAGGTGCCGTCCGGCAGGGTGTGGGCATGATGCTCATCCATGCCGTATAGCGCCGGTGCATGCATCGGGTTGGCGTTGTATGGCAGTCCGCAGTCAGTGCCGGCGCAGGTGTTCTCCCGGTGCTGGATCAGTACGCCGTTCAGTAGCACGCCATCAAAAGAGTTGCCGGAAAGCGCAGTGATCTGATCCGCCGGCGCCCGCATCGCTGGCACCCGCAACAGTCGTTGCCACGGTACAATCTCGGCAGGACTTTCACTGTTGGGGAAGCTGCTGGTGATGTAGTCCGGCAATCCATCCGAGAAAATATAGACAAACTCAGGGTTGTCCGGGTCGAGCGCGAGGATGCAGGGGCCGGGCTCAGGGACGATTTCAATCTCCAGACCGCCACCGCCTAGACCAATCTGGATGCCGTCTTTGGGAGCACGCGGTACAGATTTTCCGGTGACAGTCATTGTGTCGGAAAACATGTCCGGATCGTTCAGAATAATTGCGGTGATATTGGTTGAAAGAGTTAAGGTCGCGGAGCTGCCCATAGAGAAGGTGGGACCAAAATACAATCCACCTTGAAACGAGCTCTCATTGATTGCCGGAGGCGCTAGACGTAACGGTGAGGAGGCATAGCGGTTGTCCACCGGCGTAACACAGGTCAATGAGCGAGGCGCAGGATCATCCTCAGTGCTGCCCCCGCAGCCAGCCAGCGCAAGAGCCGCAATCATAATGCTGGTCAGTCGTGTCGTTGCCATCCTGGCGTCCCCGTGTGTCAGCGAGCTTTTGGCACCACCACAGTTTCGGTGGATGATAGTGAGTCATGCAAGGTCTGTTTGGCTGGCAGCAGGGCGATCAGCCAGCCGATGCCAAGTAACCCGGTAGAAATGATGCCACTGAGAAAGCGGCTAACGGTTTGCAGCAGGGTCATCTGCCGGCGGTGAATGTCGCGGCTGAGTAGCTTCCAGGCGCGCATGCCCAGGGTCTGGCCGCCATGGGTCCAGAACCACGCATAGAATCCCCAGGTCACCAGCAGTAGCAAGGGAAATAGCAGCCAGTGCAGGGCTGCCTCGGAGGGCACCATCACGCCGCTGACATCGTCCATGGGCAGGCCGGTTTTCGGGTAGATCGACACCAGAATGCCGGCGGTGATAAACCACACGGCGACCAGCAGCAAGCCGTCGTAGATCATTGCCACCAGCCGGCGCCATAGCGGTGCCGGCGGCAGGTCAGCGAGGAAAAGATCCTGTTGGCGGTCTGCGGAAGGGTCGCTCATGTTGGCCTCTTCAAGGGGGTGACCAGCTGTTAGAAACTCGCGAGGGGGTGAATTAAACCCTCTAAAGCCGGGAAAAGCGAGTGTCGGCGGACGGTTTGGCGGGCTGTGCTAGCCGGCAAGGCGGGCCATAATCAGGCAAGTACACATCTTGTTTTGCTCCGTACACTGCCATGGAGCGTGCGGGCTGCTATAACGTCATCCTCGTTAATAACGCTACAACCTTTGGTGATACCAAAGTCAGGAGATAGCAGATGGATAAGGCCATGCCCGCGATTCGCCCGGAAGCCCTGCCGGAGATCGATGCGCGCGAATTTATCAAGGTGGTGCAGTCGCGCCGCTCGGTGCGACGCTTTACCGATGAGCCGGTACCGGACGAGATCGTTGATCAGTGCCTGGATCTGGCCATGCTCGCACCGAACTCCTGCAACTTGCAGCCGTGGGAGTTTTACTGGATCAAAACCGACTCGGTGAAGGCGAAAATTGTTGAGGCGTGTCTCGGCCAGAACGCAGCACGTACGTCGCAGCAGTTAATCGCCGTGGTGGCGCGCACTGGCACCTGGCGTAAACACTGCGAGCAGCAGCTAACTGAATGGCCGGATGAAAAGATTCCGAAGATCATCGACACTTTTTACAAGCGCGTGGCGCCGTTTCAGTACGCCCTTGGTCCATTTGGTGTGCTTGGCTATGCCAAGAAGGCGTTCTACGGCGTTATTGGTCTGACGCGCCCGGTGCCGCGCGGTCCATACTCTGCTGCTGAGATGCGCGAGTGGGCGGTAAAAAGTACCGCGCTGGCGTCGGAAAATCTGATGTTGGCGTTTCGTGCCTTTGGTTATGACTCTTGCCCCATGGAGGGCTTCGATGCGGTGCGGGCTCGCAAGATCCTCAAGTTGCCGAAGGATGCGGAGATCGTCATGTTCGTTGGGGTGGGAAAGCGGGCGGAAAATGGTATTTATAATTCCCGGCTACGCTTCTCCCGAGATCAATTTATCAAGCATGTGTAAGTTGCATTGCCCGACGTATAAATATCCCCGCTTTAGTGCGGGGATATTTATAACTGGCGAGCAGGCGGATTAAACATAACGGCTGGCGAATTCACCCATTAGCTTTTGTGCCTGTGTGGAGTCGCTACGGAATTTCTGTTTCAGGTCTTCGGCGACCACGGCTGCGAGCTTTTCGCCCACCAAAGGCACATTAATTTTCACCGAAAAATTCAGATCCAGCACCGTTTCGCCGCCCTGATCGGTCAGTGTCATGTCGCATTTGACCTCGGCGGGCATGCCTTTGAAATCAATGTCCAGGCGGCCGGTTTTAGTGGCGCTATCCCAGCTATCTGTCTGCGTTACGGTAATGGTGTGTGGCACGAATTTTCTGGCAAACGCAGGTATATCCACATCGAGATCGACTATGCGGCGAATGGTGATGCGTGAGCGGCCATCTTGCTTGGTGCTCTCTATTAGCTCAATTTGCTTGGCGCCGGCAAGCTGATACTTGGCCAGAAAATAGTCTTCATTGGCGAAGGTTTTCAGTACTGCATCCAAGGGGAACGGGTAGCGGTTTTGTTCTTTGAATTGCATCAGCGATTTCCTTTGCAGTGCGCCCTGGCAACGGATTTGATCGGATGTTGTTCTGCGGGGGATGCGTTAACTCTTTGATTTTTAAGTTAACACTGCACTTCCTCGGAGGACATCGGAAGTATAGTTGGTACAGAGGCCGGACTCAAAGCCGACATCATCCTATTGATTAATAATGCTTTTTATCGAACCTGATTCGCAGTTGGCCCCAGAGTTGGCCCCGCAAAAAGAGCCTTGGAAGTTCGAGTTCAGACAAGCAGCACCATCCGTCAGGACCAGTATAGCGATTTTAATGCGCGCTGCTAAGAGTAATGGCAGTGAAGCTGTTGTGCCCGGATGGATCTTGGGTGCGGAATCCTGCTGGGTTTCAGGTTGTGTTTGTAGAGGGCTGAAGCGTAGGTGTGGGTATCTGTATAGAGCCTGCTGCCATGGGGGAAATTGATTTGAGCAGTGTGTCGTGCGCGGGCACTGGACTCTATTGGACTTGCTCGGACTGGCTGTGCTTTTTTTTAGGCGGCAGGGCTTTACAAGATGTGCTAAAAAGTTATTATCGGCCCTACGTCGACTCACAATCGATGAAAATATGGCTGAAGGTAGAAAGTCCTTCATAAGTCCAACATCAAAAGGCGGAAGGTTATTCCTTCATAAGTCCACGACAGGCAGAAGGCTTTGGTCTTCATAAGTCCAACATCAAAAGGCGGAAGGTTATTCCTTCATAAGTCCACGACAGGCAGAAGGCTTTGGTCTTCATGAGTCCGACATCAAAAGGCGGAAGGCTAGTCCTTTGTGAGCCCTGCCAATCAGGAAAGTCCGTAGGAATGAATCGGTATCTGCGGCTAATCCATTGAGAATAATCGGGCCGGCGTTCAGCTTGCAGGTAAAGGATCACACAGATCGCCCCCGACAAAGCCTTTATGGCCATTGAAAAGCTGAGAAAGCGGTTAAATGCCGCCTTACGTCGAAGATGAATTTTCGAGCTCAGCTTCAGCTTTTAGAACTGCAAACGAAACTTTCTTTCACTGGCTGGTATTCGGCCGGCTTGCGTTGCGCTCTTTATAAATCGCGACGCCAGCATCTATTGAGGACTTAAAGATGGACAAGGTTAACGAAAAATCTGGCGATTCTGTAATTCATGAAAAGGCAAATGTGTACGAACGCGAAAGCTTCCTACGTGCGAAGGATGCCTGGCAGCTGATAGGTGCCGGGAGGTCGACGTTTTACGCCCTACAAAATCCGCAGTACAAGCAGTATGACAAAAGCTTCCCAGCGCCATACAAGATTGGGGCGCGAGCGAGAGTTTGGTCGACGGTAGAGCTGATGGCTTGGGTTGAATCGCGACCTGCGTTGCCTGAAGGGAGGGTGTAAAAATGCAAAACTTTCACGATAAAAATGTGATGCTGGATCCGAGCATTGAGCAAAAGCTTCTTGCCCGATGCCCATTGGTTGGGGCAGCGGTCATGCAGAGTGAACAGTACTTCAAGGCTGATGTTAAGGTGGTTCTGCCTGCTCATATCGGCGCTATTTCTGCAATATTAGGGCCTGTACTTAAGGTGAAGACGCCAAATCAGCAGGTTTCAAACTCTGCGCTATTTATCCTGGCAATGAGTCCGCCAGCAACAAAGAAAACGCCGATCATGGATCGTGCGTACAGGCCGATATACAGCTTCGAAAACGGTTTGAGCGAAATCAACGAGAAGGCGGAAAGAACTTACAATTCGGAGATGGCGCTGTGGAAGGCTCGCGAACGTTGTTTACGAAGAGAGGAGCGAAACTGTCCTGGTTTTCCTGGCCAAATGGAAGAAATACACCAAAAAATGGAGAGCCACTCGCGAAGTATTCCCGAAAAAATGGGGAGGAAGCAGATGCTTTTCGAGAACCTGACTGAGGCTGGGATTGTTTCGACATTGCAGGCTACAAAAGCAGCCTGCATCGCTACAAGCGAGGGAGTCAATGTAACGGGAAGTAAGACCCTTGACAGCATCGGGATGTTCAATTCATTGCACTCTGGGTCGCCGGTGACTGTTAATCGAGGCTCTCGCGAGCCTGTTCGCGTAACTGGCGCGGCTCTCTCTATTTGTATTTTTACGCAGAATGAGATGATGTCCTCCATTCCCAAGGCGAAGAAGAAGAAGCTCCTCGATACCGGCTTTCTCCAAAGATTCCTTGTTTTCAACAACGAGCCTGATCATGGAATATATCAGGATGTCGAGAGTGGTTACGGGACGGAAGCCATGGATATTTTTGAAATGCGACTTGAGGAACTGTCGGATCTCCTTTTGTCAGCTATTTGTGATAACAATTTTGTTCAGCGCGTAGTTGGGTTCGATGCCGCTGCAACAGATTTTTGGAATGTTAAAGAAAAATCCATCAGATCTGAAATGCAGTCTGGAGGTTCTTACGAGTATGCAGCTGATCATGCGTCAAAGTTGGCGAATAATGCGGCCAGGCTTGCTTCCTTGCTTCATCTATTCGAAGGAAAAGACGGGGAAATATCCAGGGATACTTTGGAGATTTCTTTTGATATTTGTGAACTTTGCTCGAAGGATTACATGAAGGTCTTTGCCAAAGGCCCTGAGCACGTTACTGATGCAGAGCTGCTTTTCGAAAAGCTGGAGGATTTCTATGAAATGGGGAGGTACCCCATCCCTAAGGTCATGGCACGAAGAAATGCTCCGCTGCCTTTGAGGGAGGGAAAGAGGTTCTTCAAGGCATTAAGTTACTTGGAAAGTGAGCACAGGGTTCGTGTAGTGCAGGGTCAAGACGGTAAGCAGTACATTTTCTTTCCGGATAATCTGCCTCCGCAGTACATAGATCGGTCACAGTTTGGTATGACATCTCTTGATCCTTTCAGATAGGAGTAGGAAGTCAGAAAGTCACGCCCATCATTGGGCGTGACTTTCTTATCCTATCGCCACATCAATTTTTCCTGTTTTTTACTGGTCAGAAGATCGTTGATGTTGCGTAGCCCCATATGCCGCGCAGGACCATCTCCCATGTCGGCATAATTAACGGCCAGTGCCTCAAAATGCGCCTTGCCGCATTCGATCTTGGCGATTCTCTCTAACCTACAAAGATCGGAGCTAAATCTGGTTGGGGCTGCGCCAGGCTAAGAGGCGAGACATACAGTTGCTTGCCATTGCAATTTTGCGGGCCAGAGGGCTTAAGCCCGTTGGTATGGAAGCGCGAGAACAGGCTGGCGGGCGTCTTGCTAGGATGCCTGATTATAAATGGAAAGAATCCCATGGAAATCTGTAGGGATTCTATATAGAATCCGAAGCTGGTGTGGCTGATGCGTGCCCAAGGAATGACTAAGAAAATTCAAGTCTCGTTTTCTGACAGACAAATGGCTTTAATTCAGCGCCTTAAGGGCGAGTTTGGTGCAACAGATGCCGACGTAGTCAGAGGCATTGTTTTGGCGTGGCTGGCTGAAAAGAGCTTTATTAGCACGGTGGTCAAGCAGCGAATTAACTCGGAAGCAGAGAAGAGTGCGAAAGATGAGTCCTGAGCGCCGCCGTTTGCCAGACATAAAGCCCCAAACGCCCATAGCCAAGCTTGATCGAGAAAAATACCTGAGTCTTGAGTATGAATTTCCGGTTGAGGCCGTGTCAAGAGTTGTGGGCATGTCGTCCTCTTTCATACGCAAGGTGTGTGGAAAAAAAGGCCGCCTATCAGTAGTGGACGTTCTTCTCCTGCTTGATCAGGACGCTTTTTCTGAAACTTTTGTTCCTAGAAGCCGTGTGATTGATTATTTGCTAAGTAAAAAGAATCTTGATTTAGAAACCACTGTAAATAATACACCAAAATTTCTTCAAGCATACGATGAAAAAATTTCTCTTCTCCATGGAAATGCCTTGGACATAGTTGCCAATTTGCCACATAAGTCCATTCAGTGTGTTGTGACTTCTACTCCCTACTGGGGGCTTCGAATATATAAGAATTCTCATTTTGTTAGATGGGCAGATGGAGAGGAATGTCCATACGGACATGAGCAGACTCCGGACGGCTTTGTGCGGCATACTAGTCAAATCCTTGAAGCCCTATTTGAGGTGGTCGCAGACGACGGGTCGATCTGGTGGAATGTAATGGATACTTTCAACACCCGCACACAAATTAGAGATAATGCAGCAGAGGCACTTCGTGCCATGCAGGGAAAAGACGGTCGCAAGTGGAGTGAGCACGAGTGCCGGCGCTATAGCGCCGGCCATGCATACTTAAAAGATGGGGAGCAATGTTTGATTCCTGGGCTCATCGCAGAAAGAGCATCCAGAATGGGTTTCTATGTGAAGTCTGTAATCACTTGGGCCAAAACCAGTTCATTGCCCGAGCCTCAGAACTCTAGAGTTAGTAGAAACCTAGAATACATTCTTCACCTGAGTAAAAGTAGAGCGCCAAAATTTGACAAGAGTGCCTACCGATCGCTGCCTGCCTCTGCAGGAGGGCGAAGCGGCCCTGGCGAACCGGACAAGCTATCTGATGTCTGGATGCTGCCAACGTCATCCGGGCGCGATGGCCATGGAGCCCAATTCCCAGTGGCTTTGCCGGCACGATGTATAGCTGTGTCCACTGGTCCGGGCGATACAGTTCTGGATCCCTTTGTTGGATCCGGAAATGCTGGCGTTGCTGCCAAACTACTTGGTTGTCGTTTTATAGGAATTGATATTAATAAGGATTATCTTTCCCTGGCAAATCGACGCATCGGAAAGGTGCTAGAGCCCGTCCAGAGTAGAACTTAAGCGTCAGGCCAATGTTGAAAGAAACTCTTCGACAACGTCTAAGTTGTGCATCGGCAACAGCGCTTCAATAACTATCACTCTATCCGGAGTAATGTACTCGCGAACAATAGGGAGTTCTCCATCAAATAATGGGGCGAGAATCACTCCCTTTGTAAGATTATTAGCAGAAAGATATGCGTGCATTTGATAATGATCAGAGGCGCTGGGAATCTTGTACTTTGCGTCTGCTATCAATTGAATTTGGCCATTTCTCTCAATTACGATATCGGGGCTCAATTCAAAACTACCGTCAGTATATAAAGTCGACTTTGCGCTGCCGCCCTTCACAACTAGATAGCCTTTATTGTTATAGAGGTCCCTCAGCACATTTCGTAGATATCTCTCAAAAACATCTGCTGTATTGAATAAAATGGCGTCCCCGAGAACTGATTTTCCGTTGCCGATCCCGATCCCGTTAACGCCCAATATGACTAGTGATAACATTAAGGCCTTTTTATAGTAATCCCTTGCGCCACCATATTTTCCTCGAGAAAATCTCTCCTCTATATGAGTGGCATCCGCGCCGATGTCATCCGGTCTCGGGAACCTTCCGGTCCATCTGTCTACAACAGACTGATACTCCCTATCGGTGCCCTTTTGGAAAAGTAGCGCGCCCGCCTTTTTTAGGGCTTCGCTAATAATGCGGTTCTCGGGAATGTCTGTTGTCCTTTCTTTGACTTTATAGACAACGGGCTCTTCTCGGCAACACGCAACATTCATCGCTGTTTCGACCACATTCACATCGCCACGTGCAAAAAGGCCTCGTCTACGCTTTGATACTCTTTCCTGAAGGGGGCTTTTTCGCATGATTTCGTCTGCAGCCACAAGTAAACTCCGCGCGACCACATGCTCGATACTTGCCTCGTCTTCAACTGAGTACTCTACAAATTGCTCGTATATTCTTTCCAGTTCATCTTGGTGTCCATCTGCTTTTAGAAGCAGCCTGAAGAAGTTTAGCTTCCCTATCTTCGGAATTATCTGAAGGGTCTTGCCATTCGCAAGAGGCACTGAGCCAGCAACATTGACTGCCTCAATCCCTAGCTCGTCTCGTCGTAAATGAACTCTAATCATTCTTGACAAATTGGAGGGTAGGTCTTCTGGTTTAAGGCCAGAAAACCAAGTTAGCGTTCCTTCAATGGCCTGTAGGGTCATTGGTCACCAAAAAGATGGTCGGCCAAATTATCTATAGTCTCCAGGTCGGGGCGTCTGAGCGGGCCAAGAAAGTTATTCAGCACGGGTCTGATTCTTGTTTTATAGAAGAATAGAAAGTCCGCGTTATTTGCTTCATCAGGAAGGCCGGAAAAATACGCATGACCAAGAGGATAAATTGACTGTATTTCAGCAAAGACTTGACGAATCTTATCTCGATTTTGCGGCGTAATATTTTTAAGAGATAAAATGGTAGCTAAGTCTTCTACGCGCGGGGGGAACTCGACCCCGGCCATGCGCCCCAGTAACGCGTCATCAACCTCTTCTGTAGATTTGTCAATTGTATTCATGGTTAAAAGAAAAACAGTTTCCTTTGATATGCTAAAAAGTTCGCTGCTCCTCAGTTCAATTTCGTTGCTATCGCCGCGGTATCCTTCCTCAATTAGAGAAAAGACTTCGCCTAAAGCCTGAGAAATATTGGTTCTGTTGGCTTCCTCCAAGACAATATACTTTTTCTGCTCTTTGATCGCTCTCTTCAGTGGGCCGTCTTTCCAAACCCAAGAGCCGTCTGGCTCGGGCTTCAGGCCTTCTATGAGATGGTCGTAGCCCCAGCCATCATGAATCTGTATCGTCACCCTCTCATCAGAGTCACGGGGAACAAGGCTATCTATAACCCATGTTTTACTTGTTCGAGGAGGGCCATATAGAAGAATCGCTCCTGCCCCCTCTTCTATCAATCTACGAAGGTCCTCTCGGGGATCTGATCTTATCCAGTGGGGATTATCAAGCCCTGAAACCATTCCTTTAACCCTCCTTACATAAGACTTGAAGTCGATTCTTGTCGGCGTGTTTACAGCAGCTTGATCTCCATCAGCAAATGGCTTGCATATTGAGAAAAGCTCTCGATCGGTTAGTGGCTTACTTTTGAGACCTATAGAGAGATCATCGTCTACGAATATGACAGCCTTCTCTTCGGAAGATATATGTAGCTCTTTCAGCATATTCTCAACAAGATAGAGCTTAGGCTGCTTACTATCGGGAATTTTTGTTTGGCGCGCATACCATACAGAAAATGCCGTTATGGGAATGGAAACCACGCTTTCTTGATCTAGGGCAAAGCCAGACTCCCCGAAACCAAGACCAAGTGGATATTTTCTTCCTGGCTTTACATAGAGCTTGCGACCATCTTCTGAACGAGAAAAGTCAAGGTAGCTTGTGGGGTCGCAAGTAACTACAGAACCACTAGAGGCCCATCGCTGAATGTTGGTCTGCACAATAGAGCGAGCAGCATCATGCTTCATATTCGTCCAGCGAGGCTTGTGAGCAAAAGGAACGAAGAAAGAATGATCCGGCGAGCCGCAGGAAAACAGTCGAATTAGGGAGGGCTCAGAGTTTGCTGTATCTATTTCAACTGGAGCGCGTCCTACAGCTAGACCCATGTGCTTAAGGGCGAACCAGATCTTTAATAGGTGACCGGCTGTACCATATAGTTCGTTTAAGGCTTGCTTGAGGGTGGCACCATCGATGTACATTCGCACCTTCTAAAAAGTTTGTTTATCAACGCGTTATGATTATTCTTGCCTTTTTTAATGCATATAATGAAACGATAGATGAACCTAGACTAGGCTAAAGCGCAAAGCAAGCTGTATTGATTTGAGTGATTTCCTTGGATCATCTGAGCACGCAATCATGACCTGTGACGCAATGGTGTCTGCGTACCCTGCCAGTGATGATAACCCTAATTCGACCGATGTTTTTATCAAAGCGGTGCCTATGCACTACAAGGTCCGAACAGGGCTCTCAGCCAGAATCGAAGCGGAGCCAATCTGAACAGGAAAGCACTCCGCGCCACCACAGCATAAGCTAGCAGAGTGTCGCCCAGTATGCAGCTGCTTGAATTTGATGATGATATGGCAGGAGGAAGCCACCGAAGACTGCACCAAACTCTTCGAGACCATATTATCATTCCCTCTCCCTCAGTACTGGCCAAAAGAATAGTCAATGTGCGGCCGCTATAACCTCATCCACGACCCCGCCGTCTGGCGCCTGACCCGCCCGATCAAGGTCGGCAAGACGGCGCCTTTCCAGCCCCGGTACAACATCGCGCCGGGGCAGCTGGTGCCCGTGTACCGCGAAGCCGGCGACGGATTGGAACTGCTGGACATGATCTGGGGCTACGTCCCTCACTTCGTCACGGATGATCACCCCAAGGTTCACCCCATCAATGCCCGGGCGGAGAGCGCCTTCGACAAGCGCTACTTCAGTGAGTCCATGCACAAGCGTCGCTGCCTGATTCCGACCACCGGCTACTATGAGTGGCAGGCACAGGGCGACCACAAGCAACCCTTCCACATTCACCTGCCTCGGCAGCATCCGTTCCTGGTGGCCGGGATCTGGGATTACCGGGGCGGTGACGAAAGCCAGCCTACCGTGGCAATCCTGACCACTCAGGCACCGATGGACCTGACTGCCATCCACGAACGAATGCCGGTCATCATCCCCAATGAGCTGATCTACAACTGGTTCGAGCAGCCTGACAACCGGCTGCTGATGCCGGTGAGTGCTGGAGTGTTTCAGGCGGACCCCATCAGTACGCGCATCAATAATGCCCGCAACGAAGGGGCTGATATTTTGACTGTATCGGGCGCAAAAAGCGACGACGTGAAATAGAAAAACCTGCTATTCCTGCTACCGGTAGCAGGAATAGCAGTGTTTTCAGATTCGCGCATGCGAAAAACTAATTCCGGAGCAAAAATATAAGGTCAATGTATATTCTGCTGGGATATAGAGGTGGTCCTGATGAGGGGTATATAGATATATATAAATAAAGCAATAACCTAATATAAAAATACACGGTGGCACTACTTGTGATGAAAACAATCACGAGACCACCATGAACAACATCATCGATAGTAAACTCATATACGGATCAAACTGGAACGGATACCGAATACTGGATCAATATTCACCCTTCATAGAAAACTACCTCTACAGAAACCTCCTGACGATAGAGCATGCAACAAATCAATACCCTCGGGTATTTGCAATCAGGGTGGACCTGCATCTACCACCCGGATATGACGAGACCGATACAGCGGTGATCAGTCGGTTCTTTGATTCAATGAACAGCCAGATCTATGAAGACTATGTCCGCCAGGCTCGCCGTGGCGTGTATCTGAACAGCTGTCGCCTCAGGTATGTATGGGCCAAGGAGCGTGGCCCAGAGAATGGCAATATCCATTACCACGTTTGCTTGATCCTGAATCACAAGCGGTATGCAGCATTGGGTCGGTATGTTCATAGCGACCTGATTGACTGGAATGAGGCGCAGCGCAATATGGCGCATCGGATTAGCAAGGCCTGGTATTCCGCTACCCAAGGGATGGCCTATCCCGGTCTGGTTCACTTTGCAGACAATGCGGGCTATGAGCTAAACCGTAATAGCCCGGATTTCCATATGCAGAAGGCGGAGCTGTTCAAGCGCCTAAGCTACTTAGCTAAGGTGTGGACCAAGGAAGCGATTGAAGGCCGGCGGTATGGGAGTAGCCGGGGTTGACGTGACATATGGTGGTTCAAGGTAGATCCATACAGGGCCAACATGGCTACGCTGAGCACGACTTGCCTCGCAAATGTCGATAATGCACGTGCCGACAGAGGGGTGTCGCATTCGCCAGACTCCTTGCTGCATAACGGCAGCGACTGGTCGGCCTTCAAGCGACGGGGTCATTCTACCTAACCCAATAATAGGGCCAATGAGCTCTGCTCCTGTTCTGGTGTAGGCGTTCAAATGACGTTGCTGTAGGAAATTTCCTACGGGGGTTGGGCGACGGACAAAGTTACTTTGTAACCTCCACTCTCGACCCTGAGTCTGATTGAAGCGTCATTACTCTCGCTTCAAAGTCGGGTGGCAGAGTTTGCTGGCTGGTACCCGGTGCCCCAGGGCGGGTGCCAAGATCGTAGTCAAAGGGTGTTTCCAAGCAGCAAGTCACTGGCTTCATGAATGTCTGTTCGATGTTGCACTGGAGTGCTTTGTACGGGCGCTCTGCTGGACACCCTGTCTCACTATCCTCAGCGTACAGCTGTCCTACGCTAAGCAAGCCTGCGACCATGATCAATATGAAAGACTTACTCGCCATTGCCGATCTCCTTAGCGTAAGAGTCAATGCAGGATTCGAGCGTTCGCGAGCCCGGATAGCGTGATATCAGATTCGTGCATCTTCTGGTAATTTCTTCGATGCTTACTTTTGGCTCTTCTAATATGGCGGATAGAGGGCGCCCCTGCATAGGGCCAAAGCTCGGCGATTGATTGGTAGTGTATTGGCCCGGCCAGACTCCTCCAACGGTCACCATAATCGCCCCAACGGCAATTGCTGCCAGTCCCGGAGTGCTCGCTTTGACATCAAAAGCGAAGCCTTGCACTGACCCATTGAGGTCAACCCCGCCCTCCTTAACGCCCAGTACTGCAAATGCGAGCCCGATACAGATCACTGTGAGGCCGATCAGTACAACCATAGATCTGATCAGCTGCTTGCTGATAACAACAGACTCATTGGTTCTCTCAAGAAACATTACGGTGTACAAGGCGTAATCGTTCGAATGATTCATCGTCCCTTGTAGACTCGATATTTGCTCCCCAATCTCGGAGACACTCATGCGGCTGTCCAGCGAGTCCATGACGTCGTTCATGCTGGTAAGTGCAATAAAAATAACGATAACTGGTATAACTATTCCAAGCACAAATGCGGAGACCATCTGTATCCTGAAGAAAATATTCCCCGTTCCGGTCTCTTTTACTTCCATGTCAATACTCCGGGTAGTCCGCTTTGCAGTTGTACGCTAAGGACTTGGGCATTCTGCCAGGAAAGGCCCAAAGATCGGTGGCTTCGATGGCAGTTAAGGCTTCGTCGAATGATATGCCAGACCTATCAGCAATATGCTCAAGGGTTGTGATAGACGCGGCGAGGTAATCTCGCATGCTGTCGTTGCTTACCTCCGAATCGTCATTTGAAAGCAAGAACGAGATGGCTTCGGTTTGCTCTGCTTCTTTCCGTACGATGATTCTGTACTGATGGCTAGGAATGGCGACTCTCGTGCCTCGCTTGCCGGTCATTCGCCAAGCAACTTGGTCTGCATCTCGGCTCTGATCTCCATAGCGATCAAAAAGCGTTCCGGCGATAACCCAAACCTCCCCATGGCTGTCGGCCCATCTGCGTGTAAGCTCCTCAAGTACCTGCCAAGGTCCTCGGTTAAACTGGCAGTGCTGAGCGGTCATATTGCTCATTAGGAAGGTGGTGGCCATCGCTTCTTCGCTGCGCTTCATGTCCGCAGAGGGAACCATGTGGCCCTGGTCGAAAATGTCCTCTTTGTAATCTGCGCAATCGGATCTCTCCCAGTAATCAAGTCGAGGATCGGACCGAAATGAGTCGGACCGGGTAACGCCATCATTGATGTCGTCCGCCGTTAGACGATATGCGACCCAAAGAGGGGCCCTTAAATCCTTGTCGTACCAGGTGATAAAGTGAGGTTGAACAAGTATTTCTTCGTTATTGGTGCGTATATTGGAGCTGGGGATCGGGAATGGTAGGTTGTCCGCGATGATTTGCGCAGCTTCTTGGGAGCGATTACTGGGAAGTCTGCTGTCTACGGCTTCGATAAAGTCTTCGGTGATGTCAGTGTCCCATGCACAGTACGCTTCTTTCTCTCGTGCGAAACTTGCTACGCTCAGGTGAAGGCAGGCTAAAGCCAGAACGATCCTGTATTGCATTATTATCTCCTGGTTAATCTTCTATGCAACACAGACTCCATAGCGAGGCAGCACATCGTTGACTATTGAGAAGCGGGTGGCTTGCAGTGCATCGTGGAAGCATTTCCAGTCAGAGATAAGGAAGGATGGGCGGAAGGTAAATATTTCATTCCTGCCATCGACGGCCTTTTCCTGACCTATAGCCTCATGCTTCCATGATCCTATTCCCTTGGGAATGTAATCAAGATCTGCGGGGCCAAAAGAGAACTGTCCGCACTTGATGGCTTCAATCCATACCTTGTGGCGTGCCTCCCCATCTCCTCTCGTGCGCTCAACCAGGAGACGAACGGCATCGGCGTCAGCGCTTGGTAGCCCATGATGCGCGTTGAGGTCGAGGTTGGTGTCTTCGGCCCTAAACGCTCGGAGAGCGCGGCACATGTATTCAACAGCCTCGCAAAAGTCGTCTGCATTGTTACGCACGACCTGCTCTCCGAGGCCATTTGTATAGGACCAGCGAAGGTACGGTTTGTCGGGATGGCTTAGGGCTGCTCCATGTCCCAGCGGGAAAGCTTTGGAGAGAAGCATATTCTGGAGTCGAACTTTCCAGCCTTGCTTCTTAAGCTTTTTTGCCAGCTGCTTGTCTTCTTCCGGTTCATTGCTTGCCAGATCGATAACCTGGTTCACTTGGTGATTGACCCCGGCAAAGCCTTGATGTGTCCAAGTGTCTGCATAGATGTGCATTGATATGCCAAGCCGATGCAGAAAGTAGGGAGTGCCGGCTGATGCAAAACATGCGCGGAGCATGTCCTGCGCTACGTAAGAATTTGGTGTACACCTTAGGGTATGTATGAACGACGGGCGTGACGGGGTCTCCCCTGCGGGCAATCCACCATTCCCAGGCAGAAAATGAAATGGCACCCAGACTCGATGATTGGACAGCGCCCTGAAGTTGCGATAATCGACCATCTTGTGGGCTGAAGAGATTCGGTAGTATCGGGCGCCGATGTGAAAAGTGATCGGCCCGCTATTGGTGGCGTCGTCTACATACTGTGCCGAATAGGCGATGGTCGAAGCGTCTCTATGGTCGTAGCCGGCGCAACGCGCGGCTACATACGTCATGGCGTGATGGCCATCAATCTGCATCCTGCTTTCCTTCCTAAATCCGCGAGCTCTAGCACGTTGAGCTCTCCCCTAGCCGAATATAGCCAATCAATGCATGCTGTGGCAAAGCTCCACAAAGCAATATCACGGCGACATCATTGCGCCAGCCGATATCATGAGTACTATCTTCGTGTGCATGGGGGAAATGAAAATGCAGGGGGGAAGCATGAAGTACTTGGTGGTGACCTTGGCTGTTCTGCTGTCAGGGTGCGGACTATCTGTTCAGCAGAGATCGGATGCCACCCGGGTCGCAAAGGCGACGACTGTTGTAGGTGACTTTTCGTCTGAGCAGCTGACGGGGGTTCGTGAGGCAGTAATTGATATTCAGGCCTCGTACTACAAAATCAAGTCTACCGCAAAATGCATAGATACCGGGAAAGGTACTTGTGCGATTCCATTGGACAGAGGTATTTCGACGTCAGATATTGAGGCGCGAATCGCAGTGGCTCAAGCGCTGTCAGCCTACGGAACGGCTCTTGACGCCCTGGTTAACTCGGATACTTCCGAAGGTCTCCTTAGTGCCGCCAATGAGTTAGGTGACTCTCTAGGGGCTGCGGCAGAGAAATCCAGTGACTTGTCGTTAACTGAAGACGACATTAAGGCCGTGTCAGCGCTTGTGGATCTTGCGGGGCGTTGGCGCGTTGAGCGTAAGAGAGAAAGAGCGCTTAAAGGTATTGCTCGGTCATATGCTGGCGTCATAAACCAGGTTACACCGCTTCTAGAGCAAGATTTTGATATCCAGTGGAGGTCTCCATGCAGGCCAGAATTCCAAGATGGCGCCGTAGCTGACGCACCGACCTCTGGTGAGAGTAAGCCTGCGGGGACACTTGATATCTACTGTCAGGCTGCGTACGAACTTAAGAGGGCCGCTCGCACATTGATTGATTCTTCAGACATGGAGTATGACCTACGAGTTGGCGCTGTTGATGCCTATATGCTGGCTCATAATGCACAGGTGAATGGCTGGATCATATCGCAGAAGGGGTCTGCGCTAATTAGGCAGCTTCGCCAGTCGGCTGTTGAGTTGGAGCGCGTTGCAGATAGCAAGAAGTATCAATCGAAGGATATCAAGCAGCTTGGCAAAGATGTCAAAGCGCTTACATCGTCGTTAAAGCTGTTGGTTCAAGGGGGGTAATTGGGGAATGACTCTGTCAGAGGAGATACAGGGCCTTATCTACGATGTAGACGCAATTTTAGATGGCTCTAGTGGGCATGTTGGTTCTTTGGAAAGTCTCAGGGAGAAGCTGGGTATTGCCTTGCTTAGACAGTCGGCCATTGAAATGAAGGCCGCAACTGAGGATTACCTTCATGCAAAACAATGCCTAGATGAAGCGAAATCATGTGTCGCGTCGGCAACTACCGATCTACAAAAGACTCAAACCTTTATTGAAAAGGTGACAAAAGTCGTGAGTGCGGTCGAGCGGTTGATTTCCTAGTGCAAGAGTCCGTCTGGTGTGGAGTTTTCTATAAAGAACTTTTCAGCGGGCCGCTCAATAGTTTGCTCGTGCTTGCACTGAATAGGCATAGGTCAACGAACTTTGACGGCTGTGGGCGTTGGTAGGTTGAGGATTTGCGCTGTACACATAAGTACTTTCAGGCTCGACAGATTTCAGGATATTGGGTTTCTAGGCAGTTTGGCTATGCTAAGCGGGCTATTCGTTCAGGCGGGGATATGGAGGGGTGCTTCGGAGTGCCCCGTCCTTCTGGTTTCTCCGTAAACTGTTTTATAATGGCTCTTTAACTTGCTCCATTAATGGATGGTAATTATGACAGGGATGTACCCCAGCCTGCTTTGGCGGGCCTTCTTTTTGTGCCTGAGCCTTTCTGTTCTGCCGCTGTCCGCTATGGCGAACCAGGCGCCCGTCTGCGCAGATGCCTACGCCTCTCCCAGCGTAATATGGCCCCCCAACCATTCCATGGTGCCGATTTCCATTGACGGCGTGACTGATCCGGATGGTGATTCGCTGGTGATTACCAGCATTTGTGTTATGCAGGACGAGCCTCTTAACGCTCAGGGGGATGGCAATACGGCTATCGACGCCAGTGGAGTCGGCTCAAGTAGCCCTGCAGTTCGTGCGGAGCGCAGCGGCAAGGGGAACGGGCGGGTCTATCATATTGACTTTGTCGCGCAAGATCCGGCTGGCGCTGCCTGCATGGGCAGTGTTATTGCAACGGTGCCGCATTCGAAGAAAAAGGTCGCCATAGATGGTGGGCGGCTGTTCCCTTCAACCTCGGCCAATATCAATTGCAGTGGCGAAACGCAAAACCGGCCTCCTGAGGCTGATGATCAGACCGTCACGACGATGGAGGATCAGTCCGTTTCTATAGTGCTGGATGCGAGTGATCCAGATGGCGATGCGCTTGCCATCAGCATCACATCAGATCCCCAGCATGGCAGGGTGGAGGGTGAGTATCCAGATTTCGTGTATGTGCCAGACCCTGATTTCCATGGTCTCGACACGTTTTCCTTCACAGCAAGTGATGGATCGCTGAGCTCTCCGGCGGCGACTGTCACCATACTCGTTGCGCCCGTCAATGATCCTCCAGTTGCAGGGGCTATGACTGTGGAGGTTCGGGAAGACGAATCCATCGCCTTTGAGCTGATTGGGACGGATGTAGATAGTACCGAGCTGGCGTTCAGCCTGGTTTCTGTGCCTGAACACGGTTCTCTCTCTATTCAGGGCGGTCAGGCCCACTACACTCCAGATCAGGATTATTTCGGAGCTGACTCTTTCAGCTACTTGGTCAGCGACGGCGAAAGTCAGTCATCTCCCGCGCAAGTCGACATTGTCGTTGTCTCGGTCAACGATATTCCAGTTATTGCCTCCTCGCCAATCCTGAGTGGGAAAGTAGACCAACAATGGAGCTACGCAGTCTCTGCCACAGATGTGGACTCAGGAACTCTGTCCTGGATGCTGTTGACCGCTCCGGACGGCATGTTCTTTTCTCCGGTGATGAATACACTTTTCTGGAGTCCGCAGGACTCTCAGTCCGGTCTGCATCAGGTGATCTTGTCTGTTACCGATGAAAATGCTGGTCAGGCCTTGCAGTCCTTCTGGCTGGATGTTGCACGTTCCAGCAATACACCTCCCAGAATCATTACCAATCCGCCCAGAGAGATAATGCTGGGCGATCTTTATTCTTACGACCTTGAAGCGACCGATGAGGAAGATGCCTATCTAACCTATTCGCTGATCTCCTATCCGGAAGGGATGCAGATCTCGCCGCTTATGGGTTCGATTGGCTGGCGCCCCCGGATAGATCAGGTTGGTTCGCATCCGGTTACCGTCAGAGTGATCGACTCTGGTGGCGCACAGGTCGAACAGTCGTGGTGGGTGAGGGTTGATGCAGATCCGGCCAATCAGCAGCCTTTGATAGTTTCTTCTCCCTCGCTGACTGCTGTGGCTGGTGTTGAGTATGCCTATCAGGTTGTTGCAGAAGATCCTGATGGCGATACAGTCTCGATCTCCCTGAATGATGCTCCTGCTGGCATGCAAATTGATGCTGCAGGCTTGATCACTTGGCAACCAGATCGTCAGGAAAGGGTCCTTGTTTCTGTGCAGGCCGACGATGGCAAAGGAGGCGTCGTCGATCAGCAGTATCATCTTGATGTTTCTGCAGATAATACTCCCCCGGTAATTGTTTCGTTGCCGCGCTCTAGCCACACTGGCAGCGCTACATTTAATAGTTCGAATCGATATCGTTATCAGGCTGTGGCCATTGACGAGGAGCAGGATCCTGTGACCTTTGCTCTGCTATCTGCGCCGGCCGGAGCAAGCATAGACCCGAATACCGGCCTTGTTTTGTGGAACTTCGGCAGAGATGAGCCGTATTTGCTTAGATTGAGAACCGGCGTTTATCCCCAGTGTATTACCAGTCACTACGATATTGAGATTGAAGAGGTGCGGCCTATTTCCGAGGACGGCAGCATTCTCGTTGATTTCATTAATAGAGGGGGCGTCGCATACGCGGGTGGAGATAATATTGTTATCACTGCCTCTCTTCGTAATGGTGGAGCTCTGGATCAGGTTTCGGTATTGCCTGCACTGCCAGCGGGGGCGCGCCACACTGTAAAGATGGACGCGAAAGCATCGGACATAGCAGCAAGATTTCAGGTCGTAGTTGAGGATGCTTCGGGCGGCGACTGTCACCCATCAAGCAATCTTCGTAAGTTCACGGTGTTTGAGTTGTCCGCCACCGATATCCATGGTCAGTCAGATACGCAGTCTTATGTTCTTTCAATTTCTGATGTAAACCAGCCTCCTGCTTTTCTCAGTCGGCCCCCTGTTTATGGTAGTGATATAGACGGGTATCGCTATGACGTTATGGCCCAAGATCCAGAAGGGAATCACTTCAATATCTATCGCGGCAGTAATACAAACGAGATATTGTGGAATAGCCAGACGCGTACTCTTCAGATGTCACCAGAGGTTGCCAGGTCGGCGGTGTCTGGCTTTGAAGAGATCGATCGTGCCTGCGTTGCCGGGAGTACGAATTCAGGTGAGCTTCTTTCGCTGGATAGTTGGCAGGATTATCGAGAAAGTGGTGGGCATAATGGCATCGCCAACTGGGACCTAGATGCCGACTCGCTTGGGGTGACACTGCTTGAAAATGCGGACCCTTCCTACCTGCTTACACCATATGAAGTCATGGATGGCGCATTTCGCATCAATGTCATTCCAGGTGCTGGGGATGATGACATCATCGGTTTTGTCTGGGGTTTTAAGAACCAGAGCAACTATTACCGTTTTGTTTGGGATGGCGGTGGTCAGTGCAATGGAAGCTGTCTACAAGTAGAAAAAGTAAGCCAGATCGATAGCGAATACATTTCACCGAATAACCCTGCTAGAGAAGTGTTGTACGCCGCGAACGTTGAGACCTGGGATCATAGTGTCAATTATGGTTTCGATATCAAGCTTCAGCCCGGGAAAATTTATGTCCAGGTATGGAATCGTGATGAAGAAAGGTTGATAACGGCGTTCTCGATCAGGGATGGCGGCTATGTTGGCGGGAAGTTTGGTCCTTATGTCCATTCTCAGGCTGGAACCTACTTTACTATTGAACGCATTGAGGAGCAGCTTCTGCCGGATATTGTTCCGGTAGAAGTGTTCTACGACGATTCTGCGGAATCGGGTAGTAGTCTTTCGGTGTCTGTCATGAATCGAGGGTCAGTTGACGTGCCTGCGGGCATAGCAGTGGATGTGCTTGCTCGTAATAACAGAGGGAACTCTGGCGCTGCTAGTGTTGCTTTCCCTACAGTTCATACATCTAGGATCCTATCACCCGGTGATGTCGAGGTTGTTTATGTAGGTGATCTTATCGTTCCGCCACTGCATTCTACCTATGCTATTGATGTCAGTCTCGATCAGCCGGGGTCTGTTGCAGAGTGTAAGGAGGCGAATAATTTTGTCAGCTATCATGCTATTGATATTCGCACTCAGGATGGCAGCGGTTTCGGTGAGCATCAGCGTTATGCCATTACGATCAAGGATGTGCCAGAGCGCCCGGTTGTTGCGCCTGTTGCCCCTCAGTACGCTGCTTCCGGCCGGCTCTATCAGTTTCTGCCGGATGTAGTTGATCCGGATACACAGGACAGGCATGAGTATGTCCTTCTATCAGGCCCGGATGATGCATTTTTCTCACCTGAAACCGGTGCACTGATCTGGCAGCCATCAAATGATGCCATAGGTAATGTGTTGCCTGTCTCTATCCAGGTTACAGACCTGTCTGGTCACCAGGAGCAGGTATCCTTTGATCTTACTGTACATGCTGCCCCTGTAATTTTGTCGCAGCCCTTGCGAGTTGCACCGAGTAATGGGCAGTACACCTATGTAGTAGAGGGGCTTGATCCGGATGGTGGCCCGGTCAGCTATCACATGCTGAAGGGGCCGGTGGGGTCAGATATTGATGCTGACACTGGCGTACTCACGTGGTCAGGTTATGCCAGCAGTTCGCTCGGAAGTTTTGTCATTGCGGTGCGGGACGATGAGGGTGAGGAAACGTTTCAGGCTTTCCGGGTTGGCGTTGCATTGGCCAGTGGGCAGAACCGTGTACCTGTCATTGCGCCAATTGATGACATGGTGATGGATATTGATCTGGATGTACGCATTCAGATGCTTTCTTTCACCGTTATGGCAACTGATGCCGATGGTCACGCTCTTGCTTATGATTTGCTTCGTGCCCCAGCCGGCATGACCATTAATCCGGCAACCGGTCTGATTAACTGGCGTCCGGCCACCACGCAGCTTGGCACGTATTCGGTCCGGGTCAGGGTGTATGACTACCATGGAGGAGAGGCGGAGGAAGAGTTTCAAATTACGGTGATCGGGAGCGGCGGTAATCGCCCTCCCGTGTTTGAAGTACTCGAAGGTCCTCTAGTTGCTGCGCGTGAGCAGCTTGTTGTAGATGTGCCAGTCACAGACCCTGATGGTGATCCGGTCAGCTATCGGCTGCTGTCGGGCCCGGCGGGAATCAGCATTAACCAGGCTAGCGGTGTCCTTCGCTGGCAGCCGTATGAGCAGCATATCGGTGATCATGTTGTCGAGATTCAGGCCACTGATTCGGCTGGTGCCTCCGCTATTCTGTTACTGACGGTGAGGGTTGGGCCCGCCAATACGACGGCTCCGGAGGTGCAGTCTGATCCGCTCGTGTTCGCATACATCGGCCAGCAGTATATCTATCAGATTCAGGCAACTGACGCGGAAGGCGATGCCCTGCATTACGATCTGAGCCAGGGGCCTGAAGGGCTGACTGTTGATGCAAGCGGGAGGATCACTTTCTTCCCGACGGTGGATCAGATTGGTGTGCATCAGGTTAGCGTGCGGATCTCCGATGGCCGGTTTGATTCCTATCACGCGTTTCCGTTGCAAGTTATTGCAGCCTCGGCAAATACACCGCCGCTGGTTCTGTCGCAGCCAGAGCGCATGGCGAACGTTGGCAGTGCA
The DNA here is from genome assembly GCA_029210325.1 of Alcanivoracaceae bacterium. Taxonomy (GTDB): domain Bacteria; phylum Pseudomonadota; class Gammaproteobacteria; order Pseudomonadales; family Alcanivoracaceae; genus PGZG01. The sequence continues at coordinate 1,011,575 of JARGPU010000001.1, forward strand.
TACACTTATGCCATTGAGGCACGGGACGCTGAAGGCGACATGATTTACTACGCGCTGCGCAGTGCGCCCCCGGGAATGACCATTGATCCGGTTGGTGTGTTGCGTTGGCAGCCTGAAGCGTGGGATCTGGGCGTGCACGATGTCGCGGTGCTGGTGACAGATGCTCAGGGCGCGGTCACGCGCCACTCCTGGCGACTGGAAACGTTTGATAATGGCTCCCCGTTGATCACATCCACGCCTGTTACTGGTGCGGTTGTAGGTCGGGACTATGAATATCAGGTTACTGCCGTTGACCCCGAGGGGGCGCCGATTCATTTCAGTCTGCCCGTTGCGCCATCGGGTATGTCGATTAGCGCAGGTGGCTTGATTCAGTGGCAGCCTGATCTGGCTACAACAGAAGAGCGGCTGGTTACAGTGCGGGCCAGTGATGGTCAGCGCTATATCGAGCAGACCTATTCACTCTATGTGGATGCGGAAGCTGCCCCGCTGGCGGTCTCGCTGTCTGGTGATCGTCGCTACTATGCGCTTGGCGAACAGGCATCGATTACCGCAATTCCTCTTGGCGGGCAGCCCCCGTACAGTCTTCAGGCATGGCTCGATAGTGAGCCTGTGCTGCTGACGGAAGGCAATCTGATCGAGCTGGATTTTGTCGAAATCGGGGCGTACACGCTGCGGGTAGTGGTTGTCGATGATGCCGGTGCCCAGGCCGAAACTGAAATGCGACTGGCTGTCAGTGATGGCACGGACAGCGAAGCGCCGAACGTAGTGCTGACATCGCCGGGCTGGGATCAGCGCATCACGGCGCCGGTGATGGTGACCGGTACGGTGACGGACACGCAGTTGGCGGAATGGTCGCTAGTGTTGCGTCGTCCCCGCTCGTCGGAGTCGCAGCTGCTCGCTAGCGGTGTTACCGGGCTGCAGGATGCGGTGCTTGCCGAGCTTGATCCGACCATGCTCATGAATGGCTTGTATGAGCTGGTGCTGACAGCAACAGATTACAGCGGCCAGACTAGCAGCACGGCGGTGACCGTGGTGGTAGACGGTAATCTCAAGGTTGGTCCGTTCTCCTTTACGCTGGAAGACCTGTCGATTCCCATGGCCGGCATTCCTGTTCGGGTAACCCGAACCTACGACTCTCGTCGCCGTCACGAATTGCTGGACTTCGGTCATGGCTGGTCGGTTGGTTATCAGGACGTGTTGATCGACGAAACCTCTGAGCCTTCTCAGGGCTGGCGCCAGTATCAGTCTTTTGAAGTGTTCACCATCAACGGCAGCAACACCGTATTCCGTGGCACCTGCACCGTGCCACTGTTTAACAAACAGGTTGCCGTAACTTTGCCGGACGGCAAGGTGGAACGATTTGATGTGCGTGCTGAAGCTATCGGAGGCGGCGTGGGGTCAAGTTCCAACCCTGACTGCTCCCTTACAGCGAGCCGCTACTTCAATCTGGTATTCGTGCCGGATAGTCAGACCCACTCACAGCTGCAGGCGTCCGGCACAGAGAGCCTCTACCTTGCCAACACCTCTGCAGGTGATCTGGTGGTGGACGTATCAGAGACCCGCGGCCGGGATATAAATCGATACACGCTGACCACCCGCGAAGGCTACCGCTACGAACTCGATCAGAGTTTCGGTATTCGTCGGGTCACCGACCCGAATGGCCACACTCTGGACTACACCGGCAACGGCATTTTCCACAGTGCCGGCAAGAGCATCCTGTTCGAGCGCGACAGCCTCGGCCGGATCGTTCGCATCACGGATCCCGCCGGGCGGCAGCGTCATTACGGCTTCAATAGTCTGGGTGATCTGATCACCGCCACCGATCAGGCTGGTCATGCCAGCACCTACAGCTACCATGGTCGCAGCCATCTGCTGGACGAGATGCAGGATCCGCTTGGTCGACGTTTGCTGCGCAACCTCTACGACGATAACGGCCGCCTGGTCGCCCAGGAAGACAATCAGGGCAACCGCACTGATTTCAATCATGATGTGGCGGGCCGGCAGTCTGTGGTCACCGATCGCCGTGGCAATGCGTCGCTGTTCTATTACGACGACCGTGGCAATGTCACTGGCAAGGTGGATGCCGCCGGACAGCTCTGGCAGTACACCTTTGATGCCGACGATAACCCGCTCACCGAGACCAATCCGCTGGGCGAGCGCAGCGAGAGCACCTTCAATGAGCAGGGCGACCAGCTTACTGCGAAGGATGCGCTCGGCAATGTCACCCGCTTTGCCTACAACGCCCGTGGTCAGGAAACCCGTATCGAGGATGCCAAAGGCAATGCCTTTGACAACAGCTACGACAGTGTCGGCAACCTGCTATCGATCACCGACTCGCAGGGTAATGCCGCCAGCAACGTCATGTTGGCCAGTGGGTTGGTGGCCAGCACAACAGATCTGGCCGGTCATGCCACCAGCTATACCTACGACAGTGCCGGCAACAAGCTGACTGAAACGGACCCGCTCGGCAACGTAAGCAGTTGGACATACGACGCTAACGGCAACGTGCTTACCGAGTCCATCAGCCGCATGCACGATGGCGAGAGTCGCACTGAAACCTCTGCCTACGAGTACGATGCCCTCAACCGTGTCATCGCCGTCACCGACACGCTGGGCAATGTCACCCGCACCGAGTACGACGCCGCCGGTAACGAAGTGGCACAGGTTGACGCGCTCGGCCGGCGCACGGAAATGACCTACGACGCCTACGGTCGCGTAGTCAGCACTCTGTACCCGGACGACACCACCACAAGCAGCCGCTACGACGCCGAAGGCAACCTGGTGGAAGAAACCGATCGCCTCGGTCGCACCACGGTGATGACCTACGACGCCCTGAACCGCTTGACCGAAACCCGCACCCCGGACGGCAGCACCCACACCACCGAGTACGATGCCGCCGGTCGCGTGATCGCGGAAGTGGACGCCCTCGGCCAGCGCACCCGCTACGAGTACGACGCTGGCGGCCGTCGTACCGCTGTGATCAATGCTCTGGAGCAGCGCCACAGCTTCGAGTACGACGCCAACGGCAACCTCGTTATGGAAACCGACGCCAACGGCCACGAGACCCGCTACACCTACAACAGTTTCGACCAGAAAGTGTCCACCCGTTTCCACGACGGCAGCACGGTCAGCGACGAGTACGACGCCCTTAGCCGTAAAACCGCCAGCATCGACCAGAACGGCACCCGCACCGAGTACGACTACGATGCACTGGGCCGTCTCACGGCAGTGCGCCAGTTCCTGAACGGCGCGCCCCTGACCACGCTCTACAGCTACGATAGCCAGGGCAACAAACTCACCCAGACAGATGCAGAAGGCCGCACCACACGCTGGGAATATGATGCCCTCGGCCGCGTCACCGCCCGCATCCTGCCGCTGGGCCAGCGTGAGACTTTCGAGTACGACGCCAACGGCAACCAGACCCGCCACACCGACTTCAACGGCCAGCTCACCACCAGTGAGTACGATGCCTTGAACCGTCTGGTGCGCCGCAGCTATGCAGACGGCACGCAAGAAGCCTGGACCTATGACGCCGCCGGCCGGGTAATCGAAACCACGCTTACCACCAATGGCCTGCCGCAGGTCACGCACTACCAGTACGACCAGCAAGACCGCCTGACCCGGGAATCCAAACCCGACGGCTCACTGCTGGCCTACACCTATGACCTGAACGGTAACAAGACCTCAGTGACGGCAACGCCAGCCGGCGGCAGCCTGCGCCCGGTCAACTACAGCTATGACGCACTGAACCGGCTGGCAACCGCGACCGACGAGCACGGCACCACGACGTACACCTACACACCCGCCGGCAGTCGCGCCAGCGTCACTCAGGCCGACGGCGTCAGGACGAGCTACAGCTATGACAGCCTGAACCGCCTGACGCAGCTCACCAGCCGCGCCAGCAATGGCACGGTGCTGCAGCAGTACGACTACACACTGGATGCCACGGGACGTCGCACTCGCATCGTCGAGCACAACGGACGGATCAGCGAATACCGCTACGACGATCTCTACCGGTTGGTGGAAGAGGCCATTACCGATCCGCAAAACGGCAATCATCTGGCTCAGTATCAGTACGACACGGTGGGCAATCGTACTCAGTCCACCGTTAACGGCGTCACCACCAGCTACAGCTATGACGCCAATGAGCGAATCCTGAGTCAGGGCGGCACCAGCTACACCTACGACGCCAACGGCAACACCCTGACGGAATCGAGCAGCAGCGGCACCACAGCCTACAGCTGGGATGCCCGCAACCGTCTGATCGAAGCCACCACTCCGAATGGCGCACTGCTGTTTGGTTATGACATCAATGGCATCCGCACCAGCCGCAGCCAGAACGGCATCACCACCAACTTCGTGGTGGACCACAACCAGCAGTACGCGCAGGTGCTGGCGGAGACCGAGGGTGGCGCCACCACAAAGCAGTACACCTATGGTGATGACCTATTGAGTCAGACAGAAGGGGCAGGGCAGGAGCGGTTCTTCCTGTATGACGGGTTGGGAACAACGAGGGTCTTGGCTGATGGCGCTGAGGTTGTAACCGATACCTATGCGTATGAGGCTTTTGGGGAGCTGCTGGCCAGTACGGGCAGTTCGGATAATGCCTACAGGTACACCGGTGAACAGTATGACTCTGGGCTGGATCAGTACTATTTGCGGGCAAGATATTACGATCAGGGGGTTGGTCGGTTTACCCAGATGGATACTTGGATGGGGCGGAGTCAGGATCCCATTACGTTGCATAAGTATTTGTATGCAAATGCTGATCCGGTCCTCGGGACTGACCCCAGTGGTCAAATGACACTAGTTCAGCAAGCTGCAGCATACACGGTTTTGGGTGGAGCCTTGGTTGCTGCGGTTCACAACAGCAATCCCTTTAGTACTCGCTCCGCTGTAAGTGATTGGGATGATCCAACCCCCGATCTTACCCAGATTGGGCTGCTTGTCCTGATGACAATGGTTGGTCCTAACTCGAGCCTTTTTGATTTGATTCAGAGTGATGAGCCGGAGGATAAGAATGAGGGGTGTGGCAGACTCCACGGACCGTTCTATCGCTATAATGAAACCAGCGATTCACTTAGCTCTATAGCTAGTTCACTTATGTTGTATGGAAGTACACCGCAGGCTGGTATTGAGCCGACCGTACAAGCCTGGAATTGGGAGATGCAAGGTCCCGGTACAGCGGATCTAACTTTCTGTACGCCGGTTAAGCCGAACTATGCTGGAGGATGGGTGCGCTGGTACAAGAGAGATGCTGGTGTAATAATAATTTCAGACGATTTGGTTGCGATACCAATTAGAGTCCTGAGAATGAGGTAGACATGGTGGCCTATAGGCAGGAAGAAATTGGGGCTTTTAAGGATACTCTCGGTGGTGTCCCTTTGTGTAGGCTTCCATTTTCAGTAGATAGTGTGGAAAAAAAGCTGGATGTTGACTTTGAATATATAGGAAATGAAGGCTTAGGCGATTCTTATATTTGCTCTGTAACCATTGAGGATAATTTGTGCTTACTTCAAGGGTTCGTATCAAAAGATAATGATGAATATGGTGTCACGGTAAGCATGCTGAGTAATTCAAGAGATCCTCAGAAGATGCTAAATGAAGTATGTGATTTGTTTGGGCTTGGTTTAAATGAGCTGCAATGGTGTCGAGAAGACTTGGGGCCTCCTGCCTGGCACGCGTACAGAGTGGATGAGCATGGGAATGAATACGTAATGGATTCATTTCTGGAAGAAAAAGCTGCGGAACTGTATGTTAGTCTTCTTGAAGACTCCCCGCATAAGCAAAAGTACTATATCACTCGAAGCAACTAGGCCCTGCTCGTTTCATAGAGTAAGGAGGGGACTTGTACTCTTGTGCTGTTGCTCTCAGCCTTCTTAGTAAAGATCAAGGTGGACGCCATACTCCAGTCACATCCGGATTCCGATCTGGTGTCCATTTCGGCGGGTATGGGCGTATAGCTGTATTTGAGTTTGACGAGAATTATCTTTTCCCTGGCGGATCAGTGGAAGCCATAATGACTCTCTTGCTCCATTCAGATAAGGAAAGATGTGAGCTTGAGCGACTTGGATCGGTAGATGTGGCGAACGCAGATCAGCTAATTGGGGTGGCAGTCCTTCGGCCTCCGGTAGCTACCGCAGGTTCCAGAGATAAGTAGGCTTGGTACTACAAGTAATGACTGAAATAACTGACTGACGGGCTCTTGGCTCTGGAACATTATGACCGTGCTTTAGCTAGCCCAAGCCCCCGACACCTGCATGGTGGAGTGACCGCCTGAGAGACGGCCACTCCTTGCATAGCCAATCAGGTCGTATGACAGGCGTTGCAGCAGTAATAGCAACCGTTGGATTTAGGATAATGCCGCTTTGCCTTCCAGGCAGCCGGGGAGGAACACTTCCCGGGTGTCGTTATTGCGCTTTACGAAACTCTGCTCGATGAATATCTGGTGTCCGCTGATGACAGTGAGCGTAGTGAGGCTTTCACCGATGCTCTGCAAGCCGTCCCAGTCCCTAACCATCTGCAGGAACAGCTGCTAATGCGTTTTGCTAAGCAAGGGAATATCAGGCTGGTGCCTGTGGCGGCTGAGTAGGTCAGGTGACACTTCACCAGAAAATCCTGACAGGCTCGATACCCGGCAGGACGGCTTGATAAGCGCTGCCGCTATAAGGCGGAGGAGTTGACTGCTAAGGTTTCTCTGACAAACGTACAAACCCTTGCTTCGGCTCTTCGGCGTCAGACGATAGCAGCGGGTAGTAGCAATAGGCATAGGGGTTCTTCTCCCCCAGTAGCACTGCGATTTCATTGGCCAGACGTCGTCTTATTCTCTGTAGCCTCCGGTTGCAGAGGATCAGGTCACGGGCATTGATGGCCTCTACCGCTTCCTCCAGCACCTTTCTGATTTGCTGGTCAGCGGACTCCGGAAAAGCAGCTTTCTCCAACGCCTCGTAGACGTCGACTAACCCCCTCGATGCTTCGCCTCTAAAGTCTTCATCGAGGCATTCAATCACGTAAACCACTTCATTCTGCAGCTTATTCAGCCTGGCAAGATACTGGATAGCATCTTTCATTGAGAGGATATTGGTCTGGTCCGTCATGGCTCACTCCTTGTACCATAACTATGCTATTTGTGTTTTCCTATCCTTAGCCCGGATATCGGTAGTGAAACAAATTTTGTATTGCCCGGCTTGCGTTTGGGTGGTGCTTGCATTACAACACTGAAAGGGTATGCCTGTCTGCTTGATATTGTTGATCACAAACCAATGAAGCTGAGTGATCTCGCTCCTTTAAAGATGTCTGCTAGGGGAGTAGATGCATAAAGACAGTTCTTTTAATCAGTGCGACTGGAGAGCAATCTGGCGTGATGAGCGAGGAAGATTCGAAGTTTCCACTTGAGCCTATCCGCATGATTGGGCTGCTAGTACGCTTGCAGGATGACCTTAGTTATACTGGCGAATGTGTTGCCGATAATTTAACCGGCGAAGCTAAATATACCTTGTTTCGTACACTCGATTTTGTTGAGAAAGAGGCATTTCCGCTTTACATCAAGAGCCCCGTTCATCAGGGTCTTAGTGATATTAAGGTCTCCCTCAGTGGCCGGGATATGCTGATGTGCAGGAGAAAAATACAGGATATGCGAAGGCATCTGGCAAACGAAATTGCGTTGCGGGCGGGGTTGGATTTTCCATATTCTATTAATCTTTACCCTCCATTTTCTAGTGGAGGGGTAGGCCCTTCGTAATTGGCAGATGATTTTTTCGCTGCCTTTGACAGCTGATTGTCTATCCGATATTTCTAACCTCGGCTTCCCGCTTCCTGCGCTGCTCCCGGATAGCAGCTAATTCAGGGTCGCTTGAAATTGTTTCCAGCTCATCCAGGGCAATGTTTAGTATCGCCAGTTTGTTCTGGCAGGCCGACAAAGAAGACCGTCCAAGTGCAAACAACCGAATCTCGGCGTCAAGCTGCTCGTCTGCTGCCATAGCTGTGGTGCGTATACGAAGCCTATCTGTGCTGGAAGCAAAGCTCTCCGCTGTGTTAGCCAACGCTGACAGGCCTTTTGTGGCAACCTTCGGAGCCTTCGCGATGGCATTAAAGATAGACTTAATCATCCCCATATTGCTTTCCCTGCTACAGATGAAAGGTAGTAAAGGCCACCGTCATATCGGCAGCGGATACGAATGGTATCTAATAGCTGGCCCATGTGTTTGTCAATTAAGGGGGATGTCATGGCTGGGTAGATAATAAGGGCAGTACGGCACTTGCTAGTCACCGCTATGAAGATAGAGCGTATGTGCTAGAGGGCTGGTCTGCGCCGAGTGGGGAAGAAAATGAAAGTGGGAGGAGCCTCTTGGCCGATTCAGGGGGCGGTTCTGTGGGGTATATTGGCTGGTGAGTTAGGATCCATAGATGGAGAGGCTTTTGCTGGAAGCCGCCTAGGCCCTTAGATGCAGAATTTGAGAGCATTTACCGGTGTAAATCTGGTAAGTTTCTGGAGCGGACTATGAATGAGCATTATTCCCAAATCCGCTCGAGGGATTGGGAGGCTTGATTGCGTTTGGGCTCCATGCTTTTCAGCCAGTGACGTGCATTGAGATTGAGGCATGGCTGCGTCCGGCTCTGTAGCGTCAATAACGAAAAAGGCCCTTGAGTCTTTCTTCCAAATAAAAAATTTACTTTTAAACAACATAGAGCAAGGATGCATGCAACTAAAAGACATCTTAACTTTGCAGCGAGTCCAGGGGATTGGAGATAAATCTTTAGTTGCATTAATACAATATTGCAATGCTAAAGGTATCAATTCCTTAGCCGAACTTGATTTACATGATGTATCGGAAGCTTCGGGATTAAAGCGAGTATCTTCTTTGATTCAGAGGTTTTTGTCAGAACGTCTTTATGAGGAAACGCTTAGGGAAGTAGAAAACAAGCTAGTTGAATGGAAATCTCAGTCTATCGCAGCGGTAACGTATGGTAGCGAAAGATACCCTGGCCTGCTTGCCGAACTGAGTGATCCCCCCGCTATCCTATACTGTAGGGGAAATCTAGACCTTCTGAAGGCATCGAAATCTATTGCAGTCGTCGGCACACGGAAGAACACCGTTCTTGGTGAGGCCATTACACGAAAGACGGTTAGATACTTTTCGCAAAAGGGTTTTTGCATAGTCAGTGGCTTGGCCTTGGGAATTGATGCAATTGCCCATAGTGAGGCTCTAGAAGCCCAAGGAAGGACAATTGCGGTTGTGGTCGATGTTGTAAATATCTCCCCATCTAATAATCGACAACTGGCCAACCAGATTATTGCAGCCGATGGATTGCTTCTATCAGAGAATCCGCCTGATACGAAAGTTATACCGGCCTTGTTCGTAAAACGCGATCGGATTCAATCCGGCCTATCGCTTGCTGTGTTCGCGATTGAAACTTCAGTAGATGGTGGGACCATGCATGCTGTAAAGGCCGCGCATGGATTGAATCGCCAGGTCTATGTGCCAGACCCTAACGCGGCAAGATACCCAGATTTAACTGAGCAGGCTATTAGTGGTACACAGCACCTCCTGAAAGAGGGTTCGGCACAAGCGTACTCACGACTGTCTTACGAGAAGATTACCCAAGAGCTGGAGGCTGCGGTATCCGTTACCGCTGACGGGCCAAACAACCCGGGCGGCCTGCTATGATAAAATGCATAATTCTTGATCTAGATGGCACCATAATTGACACGTCACCTCTAACTGATCTCCGAGATCGAGGAGGCTGGAGGGAGATTGATGGAAGTCTTCATTTGTGTACCCCTTACGATCAAGTCATCGATGTTCTGAATACTGCCCGAGCCGCCGGCTTAAAGGTTAGCGTCGTCACTAACTCTCCTTCAAAATACGCAGAGAAGCTACTCAGATATTTCGATCTGAAAGTCGACTATCTCGTAGCTTATCATGACGTCCGTCAGCCAAAGCCAAGCCAAGAAGGCGTGCAAAAGGTCCTTGCTCGGTTTGGCTTGCGTCCAGATGAGGCGGTCTATCTTGGGAACAGTGGCGATGACTTTCTGGCATGCCAGGCTGCAAGCGTCAAGTACTTCGCTGTTGAGTGGTCTGATACCTCGGGCATTACTGAAGAACATCTTGGCGTTTCGAGGCTGCTTGAATTTGTTGGCTTAAATGTTGTTGATGGCAACACATCATCAAGTCGTTCGGAAGTTATTCAGGACGGAAATCACTTTTTCCTCGGCTACTATCTAGCCGGGGTCAAGCAGGAGATATGGTCTTTTAAGGATGGATACCAGCCAGCTATCGATAGATGGCTGTCCAAAGTACAGGATGTGTCTAAATCCCTTCCGCCGGTGGACTATGTCGTTCGGGCGCTTGGTCATGCTGAAATGGAGCCTGACTGTACTGCAAGTGATAAGCCTCTCGATCAGCTCTCCCTATTGATTGCGAACTCTTTGGGAGCCAGCTACGCCCCAAATCTTTTAAGAAAGAAGCGTGCGCTTGTTAAGTCGACACAGTGTTCCGGTAAGGAGCGGAAACTTCAGGTTGATGGCGCATACTCAGTGAGTTCTGATGTTTTGACGGCATCAAAGGGGAAGATTTTTACCTTTATGATCGTCGATGACGTCTTAACGTCAGGCGCTACGACAAAAGAGGTCGAACGGGCTCTGCGCGACCGATGGCCAAATGCACGAATTCACATCTTTACACTAGTCAAAACACTTTACAGATCGCAATCTAGTGAGGCATCCGCTGAGTCCCAACACAATGCTCAGTTATTTGCCGATCTCTATGCGCCGGTGAAAGTTCCAGAGGCTGAATTTTCCTGTGAAGATCGGCCTACAGCTAGCATGCCTAATCGCTTTGGTCTGACATCCAAAGTATTTAGCGCGAACTACTGCAAAACAAATCACAATTTTATCTTCCATAATCTAAAATCCTTTTCAATTGCATCGGAAGTCGAGTCAAAGCCCATACTAAGCGCTATCTATGTGCTTAAGAATATTCTTCAAAGAGGAAAGCCGACGATTGCGTCTCGCAGGCTTCGACAGGCGTTTGGCCATGTGGATGATTGTAATGCTCAGGCTCTGATATCAGAGAATCCAGTCACATGGAAACGCCTGATACGCGGTGATATTAGGACGGACCAATTTCCAGCAAGAAGATTTTTTGATGAGTTAATGCCGAAGTATTTTGGCGAGTATGCTTTTATTAAGCAACTTACGATTCCTGAGGTTCAAATATTTGATATGACTCAGGTGTATGTTGATAGATTTAACAATCGACAGGTAGATTTCTATATTCCACAGGTAGGGCTAATTATCGAAGTCGATGGCGCGCAGCATCGTTATAGCCAGGACTCTGATAATGGTCGAGACACATTCACTCAATCTTTAGGCCTAAAAACTGTTCGCTTTACGACTCAAGAAATTGCGAGTGAGAATGGCGCGTTTCTAGGTAAGATTCGGGAAATTCTCGATCATATTCGCACGATAGAGACCCTGGAAAATGAGGGGCTGCTATTACCGCCAAACGGCTTAACGATTCAGCATTATAGAGAGGCCCTAAGTAAAGGGGTGGATCGAGGATGTTCGAAGATTCGGTTGACAGCGGCTATCAGATTTCAGATTTTGATACTTGAGTTAATAGAAAGAGGAGATATTAGACTCGGTAGACCCACCCAGGCTTTTATCATTAATCGTGACAAGATTGACTTTGTTAGTTGTGCAATTCAAGACCTTGCTGACTATATCAAAGAATTGATGGCGCTCATGGGAATTGAAGGCCGCGACCTCATTCTTGATGTCGCTGAAGTTGATAGCCTCAGCTCTATCGCGCAAGGGATAAAGATAGACTTCAGTATTCTTGAAAGGTTTGATGATGCCTTTCAAACAGAGCCTGAAGTTATATTTGCACGGACTCACTATTACGATTTCTATCGACATTTTTCAGGAAGCGACTCAAGTAGAATAGAGAGCTTTGTGCTAGAGGACTACGATTATTTTGAGATTTCTTCCATCGACCCAATCACTTATTCCCTGGATTTAAGTCCGGGTGGCCGTCAGAGAGAGGCTTTGAAGTTTTTCCTGACAAACCTCTTCCTTCCCATGGTTGATAATGCTGACTTCAGAGAAGGCCAGATTGGCATTATTGGATCAGCTCTGGCCCGAAAAAATACGATTGGCCTGCTGCCCACAGGCTCGGGAAAATCGATATGTTATCAGCTGTCTGCGATCCTTCAGCCCGCTATTAGCTTTGTTGTATGCCCTATTAAAAGCTTGATGTATGACCAGAAATTCGATTTGGACAATATAGGTTTTACACGCTGCAACTTTATAACTGGTGATATGAAGCCAGAACAGAAAGCTAAGGTTCAGCGAGATTATGGAGCAGGAAAGTATTTCTTTGTATTCATTTCCCCGGAACGTTTTCAGACCAGCCAGTTCAGGTCAGAAATGAGATCGATCGGACTGGATAGATCGTTTGCCTATTCCGTTATCGATGAGGCCCACTGTTTGTCTGAGTGGGGTCATGACTTCCGCACATCATATTTAAATTTATCTAATGCGATAAGACGGCTTGCGCCAGATAGTAGCTGCATAGCCCTGACAGCAACAGCGTCGGTTAATGTGCTGAAGGATATTCAAACTGAGTTTGTTGTTCCTGATGAAAATGTAAGGACTCCTCTTGATTTCGCGAGGGACGAGCTGTGCTTCCACGTAATTGACGATAAGGGGCGGAAGGGCGATGCGGCCGTTGCTCTAGTAAAGAATATGGAGGAGAAGTGGAACTCCGTTGGATGCGATAAAGCTGGAATCGTATTTACCGCAACAGTTAATGGAGACAAAGGATGCTTTGATTTGGCCGGGAATCTATCCCAGTCGCTTGGGATGGATGTGCGCTATTTTTCCGGATCTTCACCCAAAAAAAGTAGTTTGCGTGGTGACGCATTTGAAGCCTACAAGCAAGGGGTTCAGAGAGATTTCAAAGATAACAAATATAGACTTTTGACCGCCACCAAGGCCTTTGGAATGGGTGTTAATAAAGGCAATGTTGCTTACACCATTCATTTTGGCATTCCCGGATCCATGGAGGCATTGTACCAAGAAGCGGGCCGGGCAGGCCGAGAGAAGGGATTATTCCAAAACTCCCCTGCGGACTGCTATGTCCTTCTCACCAAGGAAAAAAACACTGTAGTACTCGATAGGATATGGGATGCATCTGCCAAAGTGACTGACCTCAAGAGCAATCTTGAAGGCTTGAGTCGTGGAAGTGACATTAAAACGAATCTTTGGCTTCAGATTAACAGCCTAGATACGGTCAACGATGAATATAAATTGATATCGAGTATATACTCCGTTCTAGAACAAAATCGAGAGTTGGAAAGAGTAGTCATAAGAGCATCTGATTTTAAGGCTGAAAAGTTCAAGTTTGAGAGGGCAGTTTATCGTTTGTATCAGCTGGGTATTGTTTTGGATTGGATGGTTGAGGATTTTTTTAAAGGTGTTTTGGATGTTCAGTTTTCATGCCTTGACGATAGCCGGCTACAGGAGAATCTTGAATCGACTATTAGAAAGTATGAGCCGGGTTTTATGCTTGATGATCTTCTTTCTAGCGCCAATGAATTCCATATCTTCCTGAATGACAGGCTGAAAAAAGGCAGTCTTAATAGAACTCAGTACGTTTTCCTCGTGCTTCTTGTTTGGTCTTATGATCATTTTGCATATAATCGTAGGCAGTCTCTGAAGACGGTTTATGAGCAGTGTGCTGATCTGGCAGAAGGACGGGTAACCGAAAGAGAGTTTAAATCGCGTCTAGAGGGCTATTTTAAGTTTAATAACTCTACGCTTACTCTCCACTCGTTAGCTGAGAATGCTGCGGATAGCAGTCAGTGGTTGTCCGTGCTATTTGAGCAGGACGACCTGAACGAGAGGTCTGATGCTATCAGCGTTGAGAAGCTTGCTTCTTTAAAAGAGCAACTGTCTCGTTTCCTAGAGTCTTATAAAGATAATCCCTGTCTTAATTATATTAGCGGGGTTTTGCGATTGGCGTCGGATCAATTTGATGATGCAGATGGCGAGAGAAGGATGGCTCGAGCGCTTGATTATCTTGCGAGTAGATCTATCGCAGAAGTAGAGCAAGTTGTCAGAGAGACGCTTAGGTTGAGGCCTCTTTTTTCAATAGAAAGCCAGTGTCGATTTGCGCGGCTCATTAACGAGATGTTTTCCAGTCAAAGTATGCTAGAGATGATAAATATGGAGTTTCAGGATCCCTACACCTGCGGTGTTCTACTAGACCCAATGATTTTACGACTTCAAAGTATCAATGATAGTTACAAGGGAATTATGTGGTGATGGACGATATTAAAAAATTGAGTCGCATTATTAGTAATCTGGAGAGTCAAGCGAATCAAGTTTCTGAATTCAACGGTTTGCTTTCGGCCATTAATGCTGCTCGCGAGGAAATTGAGGCGAGTGGGAATGCATTGAAAGTTGCATCGGATGAGCATAAGAAATTTGTTGACGATAATAGGGAGGCTATAAGTGGATTAGGAGAGCGAGTGGAGTCGTTTGATAGCGACTTTCGAAGGTTTGTTAATGCACATAAGGATGGCTCGAGCGCCCTTCTGGCTCGATTTGAGTCGGTTGATGAAGTGCTTGAAAGGTCTGCCTGTGAGCAGGCTAAGATCGCTGAGAAGATCTTCGCTTCCGATTTTCTTTCTCCGCAGGAGTTCCACAGTGCTCTAGGCAAGGTTGAGGAAAATATGTTGAATCATTTGGCTGAAGTAGAAGGCCGGATTGGAGTTATGATTTCCCAGCATAAGAGGCAGAGTATGATTTCCAGCGTCCTGTTATTTCTATCAGTATTCGCCGTGCTTGGCGCTGTTTTATTCTCAAGTGGTGTATTCCAAGCAGCGAAAGGTCTCTGATATGCAGATTTCTGAATGTATAGAGGCTTTGAATTAAGTCGTTTAACTGCCCATGCCTCCTTGTCATGCACCGGACTGGCATGAGCAGCAAAATGAACGGCAAAGACTTTGAGCAGCCTAAGTCCGGCGTCACCAAATCGGCGAAGGGCCTGAAATCGAAAGCCGATCTTGGGGACTTGGTGCAGAGGCTGATGAAGATGACAGTGGATACCGCGCTGGGCGCTGAGCTCGACGATCACCTTGGCGACGACCAGCACGATCTTGCCGGTCGAGGCTCGGGCAACAGCTGCAACGACACTGAGGCCGGGCTTCTGAGAGCTTTCCGCGGCGTGCTGGCCAGACGCCGCAATGCGCTGCTTGAGATGATCGACTAGCCCATACCGAGCGACCGTTCCGTCAGGCGCTCCCGCAGTCCCCCTTTGCTCGCCTGATTCTCGGGTGCCTGTGCCGGCTCATCCTCGCTTTCCGGCATGAACTCCTCGACCACCTGCAGTCCTTCCTCCTCCGACACCTCGAATGCCGCTGCGCCGAATCCGACCCGGGCAGCCTCGTCCAGTGCGTCCTGGCTGAGGCCTTCCAGGGCGAGGCGGGCCGCGTCCTGCTTTGCCTGGGCGATAGCCACACTCAAGGGCACGTCATCCGGTGTGGTCAAATCCACGTAATAGATGGGCGCCCGGTGGCTCTGGGTAGTGCTCTTGCCCCGCAGTCGCAGACACAAGGGCAGGGTGGCTAGTAGGCCGCCAGAGATGGCGTGGTAATAACGCAGTCTCGCTGTCAGTGTGCGGATGCTGTTGTATCCGGTGGTCCGGAATACGAACACACCAAGGTCCTCATCGTCACCGATACGAACACTGAGGCGGGCGTAGGGCTTGCAGCCTCCCTGCTTGCCGATGTCGCACTGATCTGGCCCGGGGCAGGGCAGATGCTCCCAGCCTTCTGACGTTTGGCGGCGGCACAGCTCGCCATCGCCCACACATAGCGGGCGTCCAGTCTGGCGGTCGAACAGGGAGTATTCCGCTCGCAGGTTAAGGTCAGGGTCGTTAAACAGCATGCGTACCGGGATGGCTCGCAGCTTGTTGCCCGGGGTTTCCTTGCGCAGCTGCTCATCCAGCGGGTGCAGCAGCCAGCCGTCCTTACTTTGGATCTGGGTGGTAACGGTGAACTGATCATCTTTCTCCGGCAGTCGCTTGCCGTTCTTCTCAATCACCCGGCCAATGCTGATGCGGCCGATAATCGGTGGGGTAATGGCGAGGCCCTTGATCATGGTGTGTCTCCTGTTGGGGCAAAAAATAAAAAACGGCACCGGGCGCGAAGCCGGGTGCCGTCTATGCCGTGGGTCGGTGGGTAAGCGGATCGGCGCGTAAGTGGATCAGGTGCGGATCAGAAAACGCCGAGAGCCGGCGCGGATGGTGCTGAACTGGTTGAGCAGCTCCGGGTGTGCCTGCAAAAGCTTCTTGCTGTCCAGCACGGTGCTGTCCTGACTGCGCTTCCAGCTGACTTCCCCGCAGGCGAATACCGCCTTGCTGGCATCGCCCATGGTTTCCTGAATGCGTTGCTTCAGGGTGGACTCGCGCTGCTCCAGCCGGGAGAGCTTCTCGCGGATATCGATTAGCTCATCGAAGTCGCCACACAGGGACAGATCCTCAGACAGGTCCATCACCGTGCCGGCATCTCTGGGATAGAGCGCCTGCAAAGAGCGACCTGCTGAATCACTGCCATCTGCCGGGGGCGGCGTGTCAGTTTCGACGTAATGCCAGAACTGCCGCTCCAGCTCGATCAGCCGACTGATGACTTCCTCGTCGCGATCAATGCGGAATACCTGCAGATCCTGACCACAGAGCAGCACGCTGACATCGGCCGACTGTTTGCCGGTGACGGCCAGCTGATGCTGCACCTGGCACTGGATGTACTCCGGCACTCCGTCACGCCATAAGCGAGATCCAAACTCGCCAGCGGTCTTGCACTCCAGAATCTGCACCTCGTCGTTGCCAACCACGGTGTAATCCAGATTGGCCAGCATCCAGGCCTTGTCCGGGTCCGGGTGCTGCAGCACGGCATTGATACGCCGTACCTTGTTGCCGGTCTTGCGGCTGTAGTGCTCGGCCACGATGGGCTCAAGCACATTGCCCCAGTACATCGGTGAGGTCATGTCGCCGGGATCGACTTTCGGTAGATCCTGATCCCGGCCGGTCTTGATCATCCACAGCTCCAGCTGTGACTGATACGGACTGATGCCACAGGCGGCGGCCGCGTCACTGGCGCCGATGCCTTGCTTGCGAACCTTGAGCCAGTCTTCGCGGCTCATGCCCTTGGTGGAGACCAGACGCAGTGCTGGTCGCTGAGCGTTGTGTTGTGCGGGTGATGTGCTCACTGTTTACCTCCAAGAAAGTCTTTGACTGCATCCGTTAAAAATGACGCCACGAAGGACGCAGGCGTCCTCGCGGCAGGCGGGTCGGGCGGTGTGTCGCCTTGGGAGAAAAATTGCGTGACCAGCTCGCTGGCCATGGCTGCGAACTCGCGATCACTGGGCAGATTGCCTTCGTGGTTCAGCAGGTGAGTGGCGATCTGTTCGCCGAGGATGGAAACCACCTCGTACTCGAACACACCCGGGAAGGCTTCAGGCTGGTCCCAGTAGGGCTGGGCGTATTGCCAGATTACCGGGATGTACTCACATACCGACTGGATCAGCTCAATACAGCTATTGCCCCAGAGATCCAGTATTCGGATGGAGCGTTCGATATCAGCGGAATTGAGCATCATTCCCTCGTGCAGGAAGGCGCCCCAGATTGCGGCCAGATGGGGGTCAATCGGCGGCAGTGGGGCGCCCGCCTGCAAGGGCTGCCCGAGGGTTGCTTTATTGTTGGCCATGGCTTGCTCCTTAACGGCAAAAAGCCCGGCCGGTTTCCCGGTCGGGCCTTTTTGGTTGGATGGGTTTCAATTAGGTGCTTGAGTGGAGTGACCCGAAGGGCCTGGTTGGTGTGCTCGGCTTCGATAGTGTCTGGTCGGACGCTTGTATGCGGCGCTGGTAGCCTCGCCAGCGGTACATACAGCCTCTGTCTCAGGATGGTGGTATGTACTCGAATAATTCTGGAGTGATGCCTTTCGGGGATACTGTTGCGAGGGGAAAGACTTGTGGGGCGTTAATATTGGCATGCGTTCAGCGATTCCGGCAGGGCTCCGGCGTGTAAGATATTTGCCATATGGGTATAAGGCCTTGATCGGGTTAGTATTCGGCTTGGGGATAAGTCGACTCGTCAGGAGTTATGGCGACGCCTTTAATGAATACAGCTGTAATGCATGAATCGGTGACCGAGAATGTCCAATAAAAATCATCTGCTCACACCTCATCTTGAGGAAAAGTTTCTCAAGGAGTTGCACCGACGATATGTTGATCGTTATGGGCATCTTACCCATAAGCTCGATCAGTATGAGTTCTTCACTACTGAGCTTTTTGAGGTGATTAAGCAGAAAATCACTGATGAAGAATATTGGTACCCGACGGTAGATCTGGCTCAATCCCTTGAGAAAAAGGGTTTTGTCCGATTCTCAGAAAATCGGTTAGGTTTCTTTCTTACTGAGCAAGGATATAAGTTCGCAGAGGGAAGCTGGAAGGATAAAGCCCTTTCTTGGCTCAACAGCAATCAAGGTGTTATTGCCGCAGGAGCTTTTATCGTGGCTATTGCCGGCTTATTCGCGGGAAGCTGTTAAAATTGCATAACAAGTCGCAGCAGTACGCGGCCGATGGCCGCCGGACTCCCTTTCCATGGCACCTTCGTCGCTATGGAAAGGTCGCCGCTGTGCTCGGCGTTAACTAGCCGAGTTGCCCACAGAGAGATGAGAAGATGACTACTGATTATAATGAAGGGTTAGAAAGTCTTGAGAGCGAAGAGCTTGATTTGGAATCTACGCCTGCTACATATGAGGTAATAACATATCCGGCTGACTTTACACTGGAAGGGCTTGTTTCGAAGTATCGAAAAGGCTCAATGACGGTTCCTGGGTTCCAAAGAAATTACGTCTGGAACATAAAGCAAGCAAGTCGTCTAATTGAATCGTTTCTATTGGGGCTTCCTGTTCCGGCTATTTTTCTATTCACCGACGAAGTTAATAATGAACAGCTCGTAATTGACGGCCAGCAACGATTGATGTCGGTTGTCTATTTCTTTGATGGATATTTTGGAGAAGCCGACAAAGGAGGGCGGAAAAAGGTATTTAGGCTGACCGGTCTAAATGAGAAAAGCCCTTATTACAATAAGACTTACGCAGATTTTGAAGACACAGATCAGGCCGCGTTTAACAAGCTAAACGATAGTGTTTTGCGTGCATTCGTTGTTAAGCAGATAACGCCAAATGGCAACACAAGCGTTTATCATATTTTCGAGAGACTTAATACTGGTGGAACCCAGTTGGTTGGGCAGGAAATACGAAATTGTGTTTACCATGGCGACTTCAATAATTTGCTTTGCGATTTAAATAAATATGTGAACTGGCGAAAAATATTTGGCAGTGAGTCGCCACACAAAAGACAGAAAGATGTTGAGCTTATACTCAGGTTCTTTGCATTTTATGAGAACGGTGAAAACTATGAACGGCCAATAAAAGACTTTATGTCTAACTTTATGCGTATGAACCAACACATGGATGAGGATAAACAGAGAGATTTCGAAAGAATCTTCAAAGATACCTGTGATCAGATAGTTGATCTGCTTGGTATTAAACCATTTCACATATGGTCAGGTTTGAACGTGGCGGTGTTTGACTCTACGTTTACTGCTCTCGCAAAGCATGGATTTCCAAGGGATTTGCAAGAAAGATTTGAGCGCCTTAAAAGTGATGAAGATTTTGTAAAAGGTGTTCGTGGTGCCACTGCGGATGATTCAATCGTTGAGCTGAGGATGAGTCTTGCTAGGCAGCATTTAACCCCATGAGCCTCTATCAAAGAATCGACAATGCCATAGAGACGTGCAAGCAGCATGTTAGCGGCCTTGACCCTACGAATCTAAAAGATAAGGAGTTGGAGACTTATCTGGTTGCGGGGCTTGTCGTGTTAATAGTGTCTGAGTATGAGGACTACTTAGAGTCTGTTTTCTCAAAAAGGGCAGATCTTTGTGGCGATGCGCATGCTGCTAATTACATCAAGAAAACCTTATCTCAGAAGTTTAGGAGCCCCGATCTTTCAAAGATAAACGAAACTCTTAATAGATTTGATGGGGCCTATAGGGAGTCTTTCTTGGACAACATAGAAAACTCGCCAGAACACGCTGCATGGGATTCTCTGATGAAGGCGCGTCACGCCGTGGTCCATAAAAAAGGAAGTCTCAATTTGACTTTTGGCGAGCTTTGCCAGAAATACCCGTTAACTAAAGCGGTCATTTCTAACATAGAGAATGTGTTGGGTGTTGCCAGTTAAAAATTTTAAGCACGCGGACGGCTCTGCACGCTGCTGATCTGTAACCACTTTCGGGGACATTCATGAAGAAAGTCATAGCGTACCTATTGGTGTTTCTCGCGCTTGTTACATTTGGTATTGGCCAGCTCTATCTTGGATACAACGCTCCAACCGTTGAGAAGTACAGGCTGTTCTTCATGTGCGTTCTGCTGGGTGGGATTGGTGGATCGCTCTACTGCCTTCGAGGTGTCTACCTTAATTACAGCGTAAAGGGCACATGGTCTGCTCAATGGGAGCCTTGGTACTACATAAGACCCATTGTCAGCCTAATGTGCGGAGGCATTAGTTTTGTATTCCTGAAGTCCGGTCTTCTGCTGTTGGAAGCTGCGAGCAAGCCGGACTCAAGTGAGCTCGGGTTTATGGCGCTAGCACTCATTGCAGGCCTCAACGTCGACAAGTTCATATCAAAGATTGAAGACATCGCGCAGGCAAGTTGGGGCATAGAGAAGAGTAGGGTGTCTAAGGAGAGCTGAAATGGAAGTCCGCATTTTTGACGTTTCCCATGGTTTCTGCGCAATGGTCGCAACAGACAACGGAGGGTTAGCCGTCATCGACTGTGGTCACGACAACGGGGGTTTTCGTCCATCCAATTATCTTCGGGAAATCGGCTGGAACCAAGTGCACCACCTTATCATAAGCAACTACGATCAAGATCACGTCAGCGACATTCGTAACGTATTGACATATGCAAACGTGCATGTATTTCATCGGAATGGGTCTGTAAGTCCGGAATACATACGCCAGCTAAAGCTCCAAAGTGGTCCACTCACGGATGCAATGTCTGCAGCAATATCCTGTGCGGCAAACATGGTTCATCCGGTGCTCTATATGCCGGATATGGGCGGCGTGGAAATCAAAACTTTCTGCAACCAGTATCCGGCATTTGCCGACACCAATAACCTCAGCCTCGTTACATACGTTCGCTTTGACGGGCTAACAATTTTGTTCCCTGGAGATATTGAAAGAGCCGGCTGGGAAAAGCTGCTGTTGAACGCCGAGTTCAGGCTATGGCTAAGCCGAGTTAATGTATTTGTTGCGTCACATCATGGCAGGCAAACTGGCTATTGCGCTGAAGTATTCAGCCATTGCTCGCCGGACATTATCGTCATATCTGATAAAGAAATTGTCCATTCAACGCAGCAGCACAATTTGTATGCACAACATGCTTCCGGACTAACATGGCCAAGTGGTGTCCGGCGCCAAGTGCTAACAACTAGATCAGATGGGACGATACGCATATCCAAGCCGCGTGGTTCCAACTATCTCGTCTATTTAAATCAGTAGTGTGTGAGCTAGCTAGCGCGCATGATGCTATCCAGACGCACGAATTCAATTCTCTTTGTCACCCTTCCCTAGCTACTGGCTTCAACAATGGGACCAGGCCGCTAATCTGGCGGCCTGATCCCATTGTGTCACTTGCCGCCATTGCGTGCAGCGAAGCTTCCCTTTGGCACCTTGCCTCCGTGTTGCTGCGCTGTTTCTGACTGAATGCGGCTGGCAGCCTGTTGGCTCATCGGGGCTTTTGCTCTGCTCATGGAAGTGCTCCTGAGGTTGTGATTGGAGGGTCTAATATGAGCTTCCAGTCTCGATTGGGGCAGGTGAGTCACAGAGGGAATTTCTGGTCACCTGGTGATTCGGGCGACCTCTGCTTTGGCACAGTGACAGGCCGAACCGTACATCGGTCGGGCCCTGCTCCATGGAGTGTTTAGGCTACCAGCGATTCTGCCAGCTGAAGGGCTCTTGCCTTGAGCGTGGCGCCCTGACCGAACCAGGCGGAGTCCAGCCGGTAATCGCTGCTGCGCGCCCGGCGCTCATGGTCAACGAACTCCGTGACTGCATTGAGCAAGCCATATGCAGTGCTGCGAGAGGAAGCCAGGTGGGATCCGCGACCCTCACCATCGAACAGTGAGAGCACCTTCACCATGGCCCGCTCGTTGGTCTTCTGCTCGACCTGATACGGATGTGGCTGGAACAGGTTGCGCATAAACTTCTCCACCTCCGGCTGCTTCACCTTGCGCTCGCTGAGTGCCTTCAGGCTGTACATGAAGTCGTCCCAGGCGGACACGGAAATGCCCATCTCCTTCTTGACGGCCTCGGCATCGAACACGCTGCGGTGTGACACTTTTACCGATTGAGCACGACCCCCAAGCGCGACCGAGAGAGTGTTGTTGCACACCACTCGCACGCTGGTGAACTGCGCTGTGGTCGCCATGGTGCCGTCGCAGGCGGTGGCCAGCAGGATATAGGCATCGGTGCGATCACTGCCCTTGAGCACGCCGCTCTGGCCGGTCTTGGCCAGTGCCCAGATCTTGCGGCCGCCTTTCAAGCTGCCAGCAGTCTCCAGCTCAAAGCCGGACTTCTCGGTGAGGTCCCGGTAGAACTCCATGATCTCACGGGGCTGCACCACCTGATAGCGCTGGCTGACGACAGACAGGGGATCGTGGGTGTCGGAGCGGTACAGCACCTTGTGGTCATCGAAGGACAGGATCTCGCCCAGACGGCCCTTGTTGCCGTTGATGAATCGCACCGGGGTTTCGTGGATGGTCCAGTCGAGACCAGCTTGCTCCATCCAGACTTCCAGCGGTTGCTGCTCCGGCAGCTTGTTACCCAGGCCATGCCAGGGTGTGCGGCCGACATAGGCCATTTGCTCGACTTGATGTGCCATGGTGAGTCTCCTGAATCAGGCGACCAGCAACAACGGATAGCCAGCATGACTGGGCATCACGACGAAATTGGTCGCATTGGGGAAAGGGAGGGTCAGATCCAGCCGCGTTCGGCCAGGCTGATCCAATGGGTTTGAGATACGACAAAGTGATCCAGCACTCGGACGTCGACGAGGCTGAGTGCATCGGTCAGACGCCGGGTAATGGAGCGATCCGCCTCGGACGGCTCGGCGCAGCCGGACGGGTGGTTGTGCGAGAAGATCACGGCCGCCGCGTTGTGCTCCAGTGCCCGCTGCACCACCACTCTGGGATAAACAGCCGCGCCATCGATGGTGCCGGTGAACATCCGCTCGAAGCTGATCACCTGATGCTTGTTATTGAGGAACAGCACCCCGAAGTGCTCGTTCTTCTCCTTGGCCAGAGACAACTGCAGGAAGCGGGCGGCATCCTCCGGCTTGGTCAGGTTCTCCTGCCCGGCAAGGCTCTCCAGCAGGATGTCGGCAGCGATCTGAACCAAAGTGTCCTGGCTGACGTAGCCACGGACCCGGTACAGGCCTTGATCATTTTTGATATACGGCGTCTTGGCCATAAGGTCCTCCAGACGGCATAAAGCCCGCTCAAGGCGGGCTCATAGATTGATGGGGTAGAAGAGATGTGTCTGTCGGCGGGGAGCGACAGGATCAGTCAGTGTCAACGCTGAAGGTGTGTGCGCATTCCATACACTCGAAGCTATCCAGAACATTCTCGTCCAGAAAGTCACCTAACGCGGCTCCAGCAGTGCCGCCGGCAATAGCGCCGACGACACCGCTGAGAATTGCGCCTGCAACACCGCCTGCGGCGGCTCCACCTGGGCCGGCGAAAGAGCCGACAACGGCGCCTAGGCGGGCACCAGATGAAGCGGCAGATAAAGCACTAGCTGCGCCAGCTACCGTACCTACTGACGTGCAGACCTTACGGCCTGTGTGATTAGCTGCGATCCGGGTGGATCTGCAGCTGGGGCATTGAAGAAACATATGGTCCTCCTGAATTGGCTTTGCGCCGGGGCAGGCGAGGGCGCATGAGATGGGAGATTGGCCAGCCTCAGGATGGTGATATGTATTCGAATAATCGTGGAATGATGGTTAGGAGAGCGCCTCGTGGGTTTGCTGAGCTAAATCGGCGGAATGTACTTACGAGAGCCTCCTGGTTCGGGATTGCCCGGGCTTGGCCGGATTTAGGTGTGTGAGATATTTGCTATATCGCTGTAAGCTGCTGATGTGGTTAGTATTGGAACCAAATATAAGTCGATGAGGTCGGGATAATCGGTGGGATTATGTCGACGTTTCTAATGAATAAAAATGTTAGGCATAGGAATATGAACCTGCCCGATTCGAAATCCTTCTTTAAAGCAGTTGAGTGCGCATTCTCGTTCTTGCGCCCCGCTGGCTTTGAATTTCCTGAATCAGGAAGGGAAAGCACACCAACCTATGATTCCATTCTCATTCTAGGGAAGAACGTTGCTTTCGCAGTGTCCCTCGACCGAAGAGACGAATGCATTGATTTCTATATCGCCCGGGTTAAGGATGGAGAGGTTATTCGGAACGACGTGCCAGGCGGTTACTGGGGTCATTTTCACGGCTTCGTGGTGAAACACCGGAAGTATCGAGGGGGGTTCTCCGAATTTCGTGGCGTCTCCCATAAGGATGAAGCAACATCCAGCATTAGTGTCTACGCAAACGCTCTTACGGCACTCGCACCGGATGCAGCTATGGACTCAGAAAAGGTGTTTGGCTAGGTCTTATGGCTAACAAATTCTTGCAGTCGGACCAAATCATGCTGTCATGTCTTTTGCAAAAGGCGCAAAAGCCACGCCAGCGCGATTTGGCCGATGAAGAAAAACGTTAGATTATGGGGGCATTGAATGAAGGAAGAGGAAGATCCACTCGTAAGGTGGAATAGCCTGAATATTAGTAATGCCGAAAGAGAATTGGCAAAGGCACTATTAACGGGTGCGATCTCTAGCAGCACTGTAATAGATCGATACTCGTCGTGGTTATTGGCGGGAATAGCCGGTTCCGCTGCGTTACTTATTACGGGGATTGGCTCTATCCTTCCATACCTCTCGGAACAAGGGTTTCGCTGCTCGGTGGCATTCTTGGTTGTCGCAGGTTTCTTTGGATTTATGGCCAAGCTTCGAGCCGTTCAGGTTGCAATCTTGCTAGATCAAGAAAGTATTATAGCTGAAAGAATGAACCCGGTATTTGATAAGCATGGGGAGTCAGAAGAACAAATTATGGCTCATGCCGAAGCCCGAGGGATGACTCTAGAAACTGACATTGATATTCATAGGGTTGCTGGTGCATTTATCTCGGCGTTTCCAAGACCTATGCACCAGTTTCTCCAGAGGAAGTTTCAAGAAGGTCTTGATGATCCTCTCTCTCCTCAAAAGCGAGCATTACGGAGCGGACTGTATCAGAGCTTATTCACAGGACTGCAAACGCTCTTCTTTGTTATCTTCGTTATTACAGCGGTTGCATATGCTTCTGCAATCTAACAATCGGCTGCACCGGATAAATTTCCGCTGCCACCCTTTGTGCATAAAGCCGCACAAAGGCCGCCATCAAAAATTCACCTGATCTGTAACCACTTTTGTGGACAGAGTTTTCTGTTCATGAAAGAGGTGCAGCATGGGACACACAAGAAAGAGAAATTACGACCGATACACTCTGGCCTACAAGCTTCAGGCCGTTAAACTGGCCAATCATCCTGACGTTAGGTCAAAGGATGTGGCCGAATCCCTCGGCATCCACCCGGTGATGCTTTACCGGTGGCAAATGGAGCATCGCCGGGGCGAGCTGAAGGAGAACAAGCATATGAAGCCTGCGCCACCATCCCCCAAGCGACGTCCTGATCGCGCTGATCCCTTGCGCGAAGCAGAGGACAAGCTCGCTGCCGCTGAAAAGCAGATCAAGAAGCTCGAACGCGAGCTGGCTAATCGCAATGACGAGATCGATCTTCTAAAAAAGGCCGAGCGGTTCTTCCAGCGGAAAAAGTAAAGCTCTACGAGCTGGTTGAGAAGAACCGCGAGCACCGAGACGTGCGTAAGCTATGTGATCTTCTGGGGGTGTCGCGCAGTGGCTTTTATGCCTGGCGAGCTCGGGAAGAGAGTGCGCGGCGCCAATACGACCATGAGCTAAAGGCCGCTATTGTCGAGCTGCATCAGGGGTTCCGTCGGGCCTATGGTGCCCGTCGGGTCCATCAGGCATTGCGTCAGAAAGGCCTCTCTTGCAGCGTTCGGCGGGTGTCTCGGTTGATGAAGGAATCGGGCGTATCCGCCTCTACCAAGGGGCTTTACGTATGGAATCCCGGCCGACATGAGTTTTACACCTCGGCGGGCAATGTACTGGCTGAAGAAGAGGTCCCGTTCAGAGAAGGTATGCACTGGGCCGGTGACTTCACCTATATCAGGACAGGCTCTGGCTGGCTTTATCATGCCGTGGTGATCGACCTGTACAGCCGCCGGGTAGTGGGCTGGTCGTTCGGGCGCAGGCGCAACAGCGAGCTGACCAAGAGCGCATTGCGGATGGCGTTGTCGCGAGAGCGCCCCCGTCTAGGTTGTGTCTTTCACTCGGATCAAGGCATTGAGTATGCTGCTCACGAGTATCGGGAGCTTGTGGCGTCAGCGGGCATGCGCCGGAGCATGAGTCGCAAGGGCACTCCACTGGATAATGCGACGGTGGAGTCGTTCTTCCATACGCTGAAGGCAGAGCTGGTTCACCAGCATGATTTTGCGAATGACATTGAAGCAGTGGCGAGGATCGTGGAGTACATCGAGTTCTACAATCGCGATAGACTCCATTCAGGGATCGGGTATCAGAGTCCGCATCAGGCGATGCTGGCATGTGCCTGAAAGTGTCCACGAAAGTGGTAGCAGATCAGCCCGCTGCGCGGGTCGTTAGTTAATAGGATTGGGGAAAGTGGGTACACTCGAGCATTATGACGTAATAATTCGCCAGGTGGATTGTCTGGTTGAATACCTGGCATCGATACAGGTGGAGGCTGAACTAAGCTCTCACTTGGAAAGTGATTATTTGGCTGCCCACCAGTTCTATGAGGGCTATAATAAATCACCTTATGACAATTCCTATCCAAACGGCCGGGTCGCTCTTGGCGGATTACACGAGCTATACAAATGGATATGGACTGTAAAAAATTCTAATGAATTCGATAAGCTAAAGCCCCACCTTGGTCTCTTAGTGCAGGCTGCGCCCAGGTTCAATTCCGCTGTGTCGATGCTCAATCCTGTTACCGGAAAGCAGGATGACAAAACTAACAAATTCATTGAGGCAATTGTTGGCTTCTTTGCTGTTGCACATGGGAAGGATGTGGATCTTGATGACCCGGTAAGTTCGTCTGGCGGAGAAAACCCAGACGTAATTTTTACCTTTCAAGGAAAGAGGGTGTCTGTAGCCTGTAAGACTCTGCGAAGTAGCAAGCCGGCGACGATTCTTCAAAACATTGAGTCTGGCGCCAAGCAAATTTCTCGGTGCGAGTGTGATCGTGGCTATATTTTGCTCAGCGGAATGAATATTCTTGAGCATGATAAGGTTCAGGGTCAGATATTTACTACAGTGGTGGAGCCATTTGGGATATTGAAGTCGGGTCTCGAAAAAATCTACCAATCCGTTCTAGTCGACTGCAAAAGTGAGCTTGATGAAATATTCAGGTTAAATCCTAAGGTGAGTCCTCTTGTCATTACTGTAATTCATTCGGTCACTCGGCTGCATAGTTCTATTGGAGTTTTATCTACCTCTTTGAAGGGGACTATAGTCACGAACTTCAAAGGCGAAGATGTATATGATGAGCAAGAAATGGAGTTGCCTCAGGCATTTAATGAATTCATTCATAATCGTGAGCCAGGGGCCTAACAAACCGCTGCACGGCGACCTGTTTTACGCCGCTTTGCGGATCCAAATCGGTCTGAGTGGGGCGTTAGGGCAAGGAGCTATACACCTCTAATGGCGATCATAGGCTCTACAGATTTTTATATTGGAGTACGAAGTCTGCCGAAGAGGCAGTTCCAAGAGTATTCCGCTCATTTATTTGATGAGTGGGAAACCTATGTTGATCGTGAGCTGCAACTTCCTGATTACTCTTTATCTCTGGTGGTCGAAGAGGGATCGATAAAGGCGGTAGGAAGAATAGCGGCTGCTCTTGGTGTCCTTTATATCGGCATTGGGCAGTATGGCTCCTTCATATCTGGTTTACAAATAATCCATGGCCAAGTGCGCACAGTTAGCGGGTATCTAGGAGAGCGGGCAGGCGCCCCCTTTCAATCGAGTAGAGAAAAACCAAAGGTAAGGAGAAGTGGCGAGTCATTGGCTCGCCTCCAGACGTTATTTGTAAAAGTGCAGCGAGGTGAATTGTCAGTTGATGAAGCAATGGCGGAATCAGAGCGAATTTTCGGCCATGAGCTTGATGAGGCAATTGATTTTAAGAGGGAGCTTAGGGTATCACTTGAGCAAGCGCCGCTTCTTCCGAAACAGTTGGCCCTACCTCTGGTAGATGTTGACGGAGAAGAAATACACTTGGATAAATCGCCTAGAAAGCCACGGCAACCCCAGCCAAGACAGCCCATGCCAAATCCTGAATTGTATCGCGTTGAAATTATTAGAGAAAGTCGTAGAGGAGACAGGGGTGTGCGTGTTATTTCCCTCTAGTCTTCGCTCGAACAAAGTCAGGCACGGCGACGTCTTTTCCGTTGTGGCGTCGCATTCACTACAAAGCCGCGAGTGCTGGCGGCGTTATGCAGCATAGGGATGTTATGAAGTATTTAGGCAAGTATGAGAAGCCTATTAGTATGTCGCTTTCTATAGCAGCGATTGTTATAGCGGCCATGTCTTATTTGAATAGTAGGAGTGCTTCAGAAAGGAGTCTTACTCTAGAGTCCAGAATCCAGCTCCAAGAAATTGCCGAGAACCTAAAACTGGAGTTCAGATCAGGCAATCTCTACTTCACTACGGTCAAACTTTGCCCGGATGAAACGCAAGAGGAAAAATCTCAGAGGCTGGCCAGGGCGGCTATTGGAGTTGCCGCGCTTGACGAGCTAATAGGCGACCGCGAAGACGACCTAGTTCTATTCCTAAAGGCTGCGTTGTTAGCCCAGCAAGGCGACTACCGGCAGATTGATGAAGAGTTCAGAAAGGTCGATCCAAAGTACAGTGGCTCCCTCAAAGATATGAGGTTTAAATATGAAACATGCATCCCGCGGGATGGGGGTGAATAACAATCAGCTGTACCGGACTGTGTAGTTCCCCCGATTTAGTGGACATCTTCTCCTAACCGAGGAGGTGTAGAAATTCCGAAGTACAACAATCCGAGAAAGACATGACAGCAAGCCCGAGATAATTCCTATTTAGGGGCTTTTATTGGGGCTCCTAATTCTTGTGCATGATATTTTTTATTAATTGAAAGAATGCTTGTGAATTATCTTTTTTTGATTAATGGAATTCTGTTTCTTGTTTCTTGTTTTTAAATTATATTTCATTAATTATTTTTCATGAATTGATGAGATATGAATATCTCTCTCATTACAGATTAATAACTTTTGGTTATTAATCTTGTAGAAGGATGTCGTTCGTTTCACTCACTCAACTACCATAACGTAAAAGGATCTATTAATAAGGATGGGGTTCAAAGAGATTCATTTCATTCATCTCTTTTCACCCTCTCTCTGGATTCTTTCAAATTTTTGGCATGGAAAGGAGTTCTTAGTTTTAAGTGTGCTTTTCTTTGCCTATTTTATTTCGTGTATAAGGATAAATTGTATCGTTTTTGTTTATTCGGCAGGCTCTTCCGATTATCGTTTATGCTTGTTGAGGTGCTTTTGAATTTTTTGCCAGTGGCTGGCTAGGGCGATTCAGAGTGGGTGCTGGCGGCATTGTCGGTCCCTGCCTTTAACGCATCAAGATAGTCAGCCCATGCCTGCATCATTCTGGCCCGACCCTCCAGGTGCGAAGTTCGGTTATAGGCTCGGCCATTGGCATCCTTTACCGAGTGGGAAAGCTGATGCTCGATCCAGTCGACTCGGAAGTTGAGCGTTTCATCGAGGAATGTGCGTGCGACTGCGCGCCACCCATGTTGGGTCATCTTGTTTTTATATCCTAGAGTCTCGAATAACTTGTTCAGGGTGTTCTCGCTGTACGGTTTGTCTGGTTTCGCCCCTTCGAAAATATATCTGGACGTCCCGGTCAGAGGTCGCAGGGATCGGAATATCTCCACAGCCTGATGGGAGAGTGGCACGAGGTGCGGTTCCCGCATCTTCATTTTCTCGGCCGGGATGCTCCATTCAGCCTTGTCCAGATCAATTTCCGACCATTCGGCAAACCTGAGCTCACCTGGGCGGACGAACAGTAAGGGGGCAAGTCGAGCCGCTGCTTTGATGCAGGGGTGGGCTGAGCATGTATCTAGGTCGCGTAGTAGCTGTCCGATCTCTGCTGGATCCAGAATGGCCAGGCGGTGCTTTTCCTTCTTTACTGCGATCTGGCCCTGTAGCGGCACGGCCGGATTTATCTCTGCTCGACCGGTGGCGATGGCGTAGTTAAAGATCTCTACAGCCATTCCCCTTAAGCGGTTGGCTGTATAGCCGCTAGAGGCTTGGGTTTTTTTGAGGGTCTCCCAGAGTTCCGGGGTGGTGATTTCGGAGACGGGTCTGGAGCCTAGGTGCGCAATGAGGCCGCTATCCAGCCAGCCGCGCCGCTTCTTCTCGGTGGCGGGGGTCCATTTCTCGCTGGTGACTTTGTTTTCGGCCCACTCACTGGCTACCCCTGCGAAGGTATTCCGCCAGGCGGTATCTGCGGCAGACTTTTGTTCTTTGCGACGGTTGGCCGGATCAACGCCGTTGGCCAGCAGTTCGCGGGCCTGTCTGCGCTTTTCCCGAGCTTCCTTCAGGCCGGTGGCGGGGTAGGTGCCGAGGGACATCCTCTTGTGCTTGCCGCCAAATCGATACTTGAAGCGCCACCACTTCCCGCCAGATGGAGCGATCTCCAAAAACATGCCTTCGCCATCGGCCATGATGTAGGTGGTTTCGCCGGGCTTGGCATTGCGGATCGCAAAGTCGCTGAGTTTGTTGGTCTGCATGTGGTGAGCCGGCAATCAAGAGTTGGCCCCAAAGTTGGCCCCACTTTGCGCTGGCTGTCAATGGAATCTGCTGGACTGGGGTGGAGGGACAATCTTATAAGATATTGAAAAATATGCTTCTTGTGGATTCTGATGGATGTCGCTGGATAGGTCATTGGTACCAGAGGCCGGACTCGAACCGGCACGGTGTTGCCACCGGTGGATTTTGAATCCACTGCGTCTACCATTTCGCCACTCTGGCAAGTGGGGCGGCAGTATACCAAGGGCAGCGACGAATGCCAGAGGCCATGATTCTAATCGTCGGATCAGATATCATCGCCACCCTCTGTCCATGCCGGTAAAGCATGATGAATGTTGATGACTTCGATTTTGACCTGCCAGATGAGCTGATCGCCCGCCGTCCCGCCGCAGAGCGCACTGGTTCCCGGTTGCTGTCGCTGACTGGCGCTGGCATTGGCCATCACCGTTTCCCTGACCTTGTTGATTTTGTCCGTCCCGGTGACCTGCTGGTGTTCAATGACACCCGGGTGATCCCGGCACGGCTGTTTGGTAGCAAGCAGTCCGGCGGCAAGATTGAAGTGCTGGTGGAGCGGATTACCGGGGAGCGCGAGGCGCTCTGTCATGTGCGCGCCTCGAAAGCCCCCAAGCCCGGCAGCTGGTTGCAGTTTGATCAGGACGTTCGGGCTGAGATGCGTGGTCGGGTGGGCGATCTGTTCCATCTGTTCTTTGCCGGGCCAGCCACCTTGCTGGACCTGCTTGAGCGTATCGGTCATATGCCCCTGCCGCCGTATATTGATCGCGCCGATGATGCCGACGATGTGGGCCGCTATCAGACCGTCTATGCTCGCCAGCCCGGTGCGGTGGCCGCTCCTACTGCGGGTCTGCATTTTGATCAGCCGTTACTCGATCGATTGGCTGATCTGGGGGTGGAGCAGGCGTTTATCACCCTGCATGTTGGCGCCGGCACTTTTCAGCCAGTGCGCGTCGACCGGGTTGAAGATCATGTTATGCACAGCGAGTTGTATCAGGTGCCGGAAACCCTGCCTGAACAGATCGCTGCCACCCGTGCTCGCGGCGGGCGGGTGATTGCTGTTGGCACTACCGCGTTGCGCGCGCTGGAGTCGGCGGCCAGCTCCGGAGTGCTTGAGGCGGGGCAGGGGGAAACCTCCATTTTCATCTATCCGGGTTATCGGTTTCGGGTGGTGGATGCATTGCTGACCAACTTCCATTTGCCGCGTTCCACTTTGATGATGCTGATCAGTGCCCTGGCCGGTCGCGAGCGAGTGATGGCGGCCTACGCTGAAGCGGTACGTGAGCGTTATCGGTTTTTCAGTTATGGCGATGCCATGTTTATTGATGTCGCGGACGTTCTGAGCGACCACCCAACGGGCGCTTGAGCGCGGAGAATTCATGTCACGAATGCAGTTTACCCTGTTGGCTCAAGATGGCGTTGCCCGCCGTGGTCGCATGAGCTTTCCTCGCGGCACAGTGGAAACTCCAGCATTTATGCCGGTGGGAACCTATGGCACGGTCAAGGCTATGCTGCCGCGGGATCTGGAGGCCACAGGCGCAGAGATATGTCTGGGCAATACTTTCCATCTGATGCTGCGTCCGGGCACGGAGGTGATTCGTCGGCACGGCGACCTGCACGATTTTATGCAGTGGCAGAAACCCATTCTTACCGACTCCGGTGGTTTCCAGGTTTTCAGCTTGGGCAAATTGCGCAAGGTGAAGGAAGAGGGGGTCACGTTCCGCTCGCCAATTAATGGCAGCAAGGTGTTCCTTGGTCCGGAAGAGGCCATGCAGGTGCAGCGCGATCTGGGTGCCGATATTTGCATGATCTTTGACGAGTGCACGCCCTTTCCCGCCACCGAAAAAGAAGCCCGTGATTCCATGGAGCTATCGCAGCGTTGGGCCAAGCGTAGCAAGACGGCCCATGAGGGCAATGATGCCGCCTGCTTCGGCATTGTGCAGGGCGGCATGTACCCGCATCTGCGTCGTGAGTCGCTGGGCGGTTTGACCGAGATTGGCTTTGACGGATATGCCATCGGGGGTCTGTCCGTGGGCGAGCCCCAGGAAGAGATGTTGCGCATTCTTGGCCAGATTACCCCGGATATGCCTGAGGATCGGCCGCGCTACCTGATGGGCGTTGGCCGGCCGGAGGATATCGTTGAAGCGGTGCGGCGCGGCGTCGACATGTTTGACTGCGTGATGCCCACTCGCAATGCTCGCAATGGCCACCTGTTTACCTCCACCGGTGTGGTGCGCATCCGCAATGCGGTGCACCGGGAAGACACCGGGCCGCTGGATGTGGCCTGCGACTGCTACACCTGTAAGAACTTTTCCCGCGGCTACCTGCACCATCTGGACCGCTGCGGTGAGATGCTCGGCGCACAACTGGCCACCATTCACAATCTGCACTACTACCAGAGCCTGATGGCTGGATTGCGGGGGGCTATTGAAGCCGGTACATTGTCGGCCTTTGTCGACGCCTTCTATGCGGCTCGGGATCTCCCCGTGCCTTCCTTGTAACTGATTTTTCGGGAGTTTTTATGAGTCTGCTGATTTCCCCTGCCTTTGCTGAAGCTACTGCACCCGCTGGAGCGGCCGGACCGGGCGCCGGTTTCGACTGGATCTTGATCATCGGTATGGTGGTTATTTTCTATTTCTTCCTGATCCGCCCACAGTCCAAGCGTGCCAAGGAACACCGTGAGCTGGTCAGCGCGTTGGCCAAAGGTGATGAAGTTGTTACCACCGGCGGCATTCTGGGCAAGGTCAATAAGGTGACGGATGACTATGTGGTAATCGAGATAGCTACCAACATGGAAATCAAACTGCAGAAGAACGCCATCTCTGCAACCCTGCCGAAAGGCACTATTAAAAGCATCTGATTGACCCTTAAGGATGGGCGTTGTCGTGACGCCCATCGGGAGACCCCCTGATGAGCCATTACCCGCGCTGGAAATTACTGCTGTTGATTGCCGTGCTTGGCATCTGTGGCCTGTATGCCATGCCCAATCTATATCCTGATGTGCCAGCCATTCAGGTTTCCAGCACGGACGCCGGCGGAGAAGTCTCCTCGTTTGCCCGGGAAAAGCTGAATAAGGCGCTAGCAGACGCCGGCATCGACCACAGTGCTGGCGAGCAGGTGGGTACTTCCTGGCTGGTGCGCATGGACAGCAATGATGACCAGCTGCGCGGCAAAATGATCGCCGAGGGAGCGCTGGGTCGGGACTATGTGGTGGCCCTGAATTTGGCACCAACCACGCCGGACTGGTTACGTAAAATTGGCGCCAGCCCGATGAATCTGGGTCTGGATCTGCGCGGCGGTGTGCACTTTTTGATTCAGGTGGACAGCGAGGCGGCAGTACGCCAGCGCATGGAGGCCTGGGCTGGTGAAGTGCGCCTTATGCTGCGCGACGACGGCGTGCGTTATCGCAGCGTTGAACAGGATGGCCGGGATTTGCTGGTGCAGTTTCATGATCAGGCGGGTCTGGATGTCATGGAAAGCAAGATCCGCACGCGGCTGCGCGAGTTTACCGGTCGCCGCGTAGATGACTCGATTGCCCTGCGGATGAGCCTTAGCGATCAAGGGGTAAAGGACATTCAGGATTACGCGGTGGACCAGAACCGCACCTCGTTGGCTAACCGGGTGAATGAACTGGGTGTCGGCGAGCCGGTGGTTCAGCGTCAGGGTGTTGACCGTATCGTTGTTCAGCTGCCGGGCATTCAGGATGCCGCTCAGGCACGGCGTATTCTTGGTCGCACGGCGACGCTGGAATTCCGTCTGGTGGCGGATGAGTACGCCGGCCGGATTCCTTCTGTAGCACCAGTGGGTACCGAGATATTTCCCTTCAAGGATGATGGCATGCCGGTGATTCTGCGTCGTCAGAGCATCGTTACCGGTGATCAGGTTACCAATGCACAGATGGGATTTGATGAGCGAGGCGTACCAGAAGTGAATATCACGCTGGATGCTGGTGGTGCTCGTCGCATGCAGAGAATTACTGAAAACAACGTCGGCAAGCCGATGGGTGTTTTGTTTATCGAGAACAAAAGCGAAGTCGAGCGCTACATGGATGCAGAAGGCGTGCGTCAAGAGCGGGTCGTGAACACCTCAGAGCAGTACGTTATTAATGTGGCGACCATTCAATCCGTGCTGAGTAGCCGTTTTCGGATTACCGGGCTGGATAGCGCAGCCGAAGCTTCGGAGCTGGCATTGCTGCTGCGTGCCGGTGGTCTGGCCGCGCCGATCTCGATTATTGAAGAGCGCACCATCGGCCCAAGCCTTGGCGCCGATAATATCAAAGCCGGCTTCAAGTCCATGGTCATTGGTATGTCGCTGGTGCTGGTGTTTATGGCGGTCTGGTACAAGGTATTCGGGCTGATTGCCAATATCGCGCTGGTGGGGAATTTGGTCATCATTGTCGGCATTCTGTCGCTGATTCCTGGTGCAACCCTGACGCTGCCCGGTATTGCCGGCATCGTCCTGACTGTTGGTATGGCGGTGG
Source organism: Alcanivoracaceae bacterium (assembly GCA_029210325.1). Lineage (GTDB taxonomy): Bacteria > Pseudomonadota > Gammaproteobacteria > Pseudomonadales > Alcanivoracaceae > PGZG01. The sequence continues at coordinate 1,047,220 of JARGPU010000001.1, forward strand.
ATGCTAATGTGCTGATCTTTGAGCAAATCAAGCAGTCACTGAAAGACGGGCTAGCGCCGTTGAAGGCGATTGAGGCCGGTTTTGACCGGGCCTTCTCTACCATTATCGATGCCAATATCACCACCATGATTGTTGCGGTGATTCTGTTTGCTGCTGGCGCTGGGTCGGTGCAAGGTTTTGCGGTAACACTGTTTATCGGCATTCTGACATCCATGTTTACCGCCATTGTCGGCACTCGCGCCATGGTTGGCTTTATCTACGGTCGAGCATCCCGCGCGCCGTCACGGCTGAGCATTTAAGGAGAACACCATGGATGCACTGCATCGTTTCGACTTCATGGGATTGCGTCGTACCTTCGGCGTGCTCTCCATCGTTCTGGTTTTGGCTTCGCTGGGCTTGCTGGTTGGCAAGGGTCTGAATCTTGGTTTGGACTTTACTGGCGGCGCGTTGATTGAGGTCAGTTCGCCACAGGACATCGTTATTCAGGATGCCCGCAATGCATTGCAGGGAACACCGTATAACGATGCGGTTATCCAGCACTTTGGTTCGGCTCGCGATGTGGTAGTACGAGTGGCGCCGAAAGGGGATATCGGCAACGACGAGGTGGGTCTGGAGCTGTTTGCCTTGCTGGAAGGCGCTCTGCCAGAAGTGGAGCTGCGTCGGGTAGAATTTGTTGGTCCTCAGGTGGGTAACGAGCTGCGTGACCAGTCTGGTCTGGCGTTGCTAATGGCACTGGGCGCCATGCTGATCTATATCTGGTTCCGTTTTACCAACAAGTTTGGTGTGGCAGCGGTGGTTGCTCTGTTCCACGACGTGGTCATCGTTCTTGGTATTTTCTCCCTGTTCCAGTGGCAGGTGGACCTGACCGTGCTGGCAGCGTTGCTGGCGTTGATTGGTTACTCAATTAACGACTCTATTGTGGTGGCGGATTATGTTCGTGACATGTTTCGTACCACACGACTGGATGATCCCGCGGAGATCGTTAACAGCGCCATCCGCTTGACTATCGGTCGGACAGTGAATACATCGTTGACTACCTTGCTGGTAGTGCTGGCGTTGCAGTTCTTCGGTGGTGAGGCGGTGCATAGCTTCTCACTGGCACTGTCGATCGGCATTATCGTTGGTACTTATTCGTCCATTTATATTGTCTGCAACCTGGCACTGGCGATGAAGCTGGACAAGGAAGACTTTATTATTCCGGTTGTCGAAGAAGTGGATGAGGCTCCCTGATGGCGGAAAGGTTGCTGGAACGCTTGATGTACGCCACGCGTTGGATTTTGGCCCCGATCTATCTGGGTTTAAGTCTGACCCTGCTGGCTCTTGCTATTAAGTTCTTCCAGGAAGTTTTTTATATCTTGCCGAACGTTTTTCAGATCGCCGAAGCTGATCTGATTCTCAAGATTCTGACTCTGATCGATATCGCCCTGGTGGGTGGTTTGCTGGTGATGGTGATGTTCTCCGGTTACGAGAACTTCGTATCGCGGCTGGATATTGATGAGGGCTCGGAGAAGCTGAGCTGGCTAGGCAAGATGGACTCCACCAGCCTGAAGAACAAGGTGGCAGCATCTATTGTTGCCATTTCCTCTATTCATCTTCTGAAGATCTTTATGAATGCCCAGAACATCGAAAACGACAAGCTGCTTTGGTATGTGATTATTCATATAACCTTTGTGGTGTCCGCATTCGGCATGGGCGTTCTTGACCGTTTGACCCGCCACTGATGGTTGTAGCGCTTGCGGGGCGGATCCTGTGATCCACCCCGCGCCGTACTCTGCAGCTGTACTTACTGCTCTGAGCTAGCACAGTCTGCGCATAGGGTGGCTTCTGGCAGGGCCTTCAATCGCCCTTCGCTGATGTTGGCCTGACAGCGCGCACAGATATCCCCCATATCCTGTTGGATACGAGCCAGAGCATGATTTACCTGAATCAGGCGGTCGCGTCCTTCTTCCTCCAGAGCTTCCACAACTTCATCGTTTTGTACCTCTGTGGCTTGCTCGGCAAAGTCCGGATCCAACGGGCCATCCGCCCGCTTCTGATGCTGGTGGTAGCGTTCCAGCCGCTGTGTCAGGCTGTCACGAAGGGCCTCCAGTTTCTGTAGTCGACTTTCCATTGCTCTCTCCTGTGTAAGCTTTGATTGTGGGCGGCAGAGCAGGGCGTTGGGCTGACCCAGATCAATAGACAGTCTGACAGAGAGGCTATGCTGGTGTCATACCAGCCAACCTGTACTGTTAACTTGTGGAGACACGAATGACCGTCGAAAAACATGACCTGTTGCATGAACTGCCGGAGTATCGCGAGCAGATTCACGATCTGAAAATGACCAATAACCACTTTGCCAAGCTGTTTGACCAGTACCATGACGTCGATCATGAAGTGCGTCGCATCGAAACCGGTGTTGAGACAACCTCGGATGACTATCTGGAACAGCGCAAAAAGGCACGGCTGAAGCTGAAAGATGAGATGTATGCCATGCTGCGTGAGGTTGTTTCTTGACAGAGACAGCCGCATAAACAAAAAAGGCGCCCTGAGGCGCCTTTTTTGTTGGAAAAGTTAGCTCTGATTAGCGTTTCAGCTTTTCTGTCAGGTGCGGTTGAATCTTCTGCAGCAAGCCTTTGAACACCTTGACCGAGCCAGCCACCACGTTGCCGCTCTCCAGGTGGCGCGGGTTGCCACTTAAGTCGCCAATCAGGCCACCCGCCTCGGTGACCAGCAAAGATCCGGCGGCGATGTCCCACTCTTGCAGGCCCATCTCGAAAAAGCCATCCATACGTCCAGCGGCGACCCAGGCCAGGTCCAGTGCGGCGGAGCCGGGGCGACGCAGACCAGCGGTGCTGGCGGCGATTTCTTTAAACATGGCCAGATAGGCGTCCATGTGCTCTGCCTGATCCTTGCGGAACGGAAAGCCGGTGCCAATAAGAGTGCCTTCCAGCCCGGCGGGCTGGGTGACCCGCAGGCGCCGGCCGTTGAGTGCTGCACCACGACCTTTGCTGGCGGTAAATTCTTCGTCGCGCAGGGGGTCATAGATCAGCCCATGCTCGACCTTGCCCTTGTGTTTCAGGGCAATGGAAATGCAGTACTGGGGAAAGCCATGGATAAAGTTGGTGGTGCCGTCCAGAGGGTCGATGACCCACTGCCAGTCGCGCCCCTCGCCCTTACCTTCGATGATGCCGGTCTCCTCGCCAAGGAAACCATGGTCCGGGTAGGCTTTACTGATCACTTCGATGATCTTTGCTTCGCTGGCCCGGTCCACTTCGGTGACGAAGTCATTGATGCCTTTTTTCTGCACGCTGATGACGGATACGTCTTCAGCCGCACGGCGGAGAATGTTGCCTGCCTGACGGGCAGCGCGTTGGGCAATGTTGACCTGGGGAGCCAGCATGGGGAGCAATCCTGTAAAAGAGCGGGTAGTAGGGCGCGGATTGTAGCAGAGCGGCCGGCGTCGCGGCAGTGCCTGTAGTGCCCTCAACTGTTAACATGCGCCTCTTTTTTCATGGATTTAATAGCAGCCATGCTTGATCGTGTGCGTATTGTGATGGTGGAAACCCGGCACCCCGGCAATGTTGGTGCAGCAGCGCGGGCCATGAAAACCATGGGTTTGTCTGATCTGCGCTTGATTCGGCCGGTCAGGTTTCCCGATCCCGAGGCCAGTGCCCGGGCCACCGAAGGTGCTGTAGAGGTACTGGAGCGGGCGCAGGTATGCGCGGATCTGGACGAGGCATTGGGTGACGCGGACCTGGTGATTGGCACCAGTGCTCGCCAGCGCCGCATTCCCTGGCCCTGTATCACGCCGCGCCAGCTGGGCGATCGTATTGCCGCCGAGCCGGACATGAAGGTGGCGGTGATGTTCGGTCGTGAGGACAGGGGCCTGACCAATGAAGAGCTGCAGCGCTGCAATTTGCACGTATCCATTCCCAGTGCTCCGGAATATGGTGTGCTGAATGTGGCGTCAGCGGTGCAGCTGATTAGCTACGAGCTGCGTCTGGCGCTGGTCGGTGATGAGGTGGATATGCCAGAGGCCAGAGCAAGGCGCTATAGCATGCCGTTGCCTGAGCTGGTCTGGGATGAGCCTCCAGCCAGCAATCAGGACGTTGCCCTGCTGTTAGAGCATCTTGAGCGAGTCGCTACCACAAGCGGCTTTCTGGACCCGGCCAATCCGGCGCAGGTAGGCTCGCGACTGCGGCGCCTGTTTATGCGTGCCCGGCCGGACAAAATGGAAGTCGGTATCCTGCGCGGCATTCTTGCCAGCATTGAAAAGCGTTGGGAAAAGTAACGTCCCCTGTTGGGAGTGTTTATGTTTGCTCATATCCGTGAAGACATCCGCTCGGTATTTCATCGCGACCCGGCGGCGCGTAACAGCTTTGAGGTGTTGCTGACCTATCCGGGTTTGCATGCGCTGCTGTTCCATCGTCTTGCCCATGGTTGCTGGAAGGCCGGACTAAAGTTGCTGGCGCGTTTGATTTCCGCATTCAGTCGCTGGATGACCGGAATTGAAATTCATCCCGGTGCCACCATTGGTCGGCGTTTTTTTATCGACCATGGCATGGGTGTGGTGATTGGTGAGACGGCGGAAATTGGTGATGACGTCACCCTGTACCATGGCGTGACCTTGGGCGGCACCACCTGGAACAAGGGCAAGCGCCATCCGACATTGGGCGACGGGGTAGTGGTTGGTGCCGGCGCCAAGGTGCTCGGCCCGGTTACCCTCGGCGCTGGCAGCAAGGTAGGTTCCAATTCGGTGGTTACCCGGGATGTGCCGGAGGGGGCCACCGTGGTGGGTATTCCCGGCCGGGTGATCCGCCAGCCGGAAACCGACAAGGAGCGTGCCCGCGAGGAAATGGCCAAGAAGATCGGCTTCGAGGCCTATGGTATGGCCAGTGATATGCCGGACCCGGTGGCTCAGGCCATCCACTTGCTGCTGGATCATATGCATGCGGTTGATACCAAGATAGATCGTATGTGCCAGTCGTTGTCTGATCAGGGCATTCGCAGTTGCGACGAGAAGCTGCCGCAGTTGAATGACGAGGACTTCGATACCGTCAGGCAGGAAGGCGAGTAGCTCTCCGTCCATAATACTTGACCAATTTAGTCGGGATTAGGTAGCCTTGACGGCATTGTCACACTGCCTATGTGGGATTGCCGTCATGCGACTGACTACCAAAGGACGCTACGCTGTTACAGCGATGCTTGATCTGGCCCTCCATGCGGAGAATGGCCCAGTGTCGCTGGCGGATATTTCCGAGCGTCAGGGCATTTCCATTTCCTACCTTGAGCAGTTGTTTGCCAAGTTGCGCCGTCGTGAGCTGGTCACCAGTGTGCGTGGCCCGGGTGGCGGTTATCAGCTGTGCGCGGCGGCGCAGAGTATCAGTGTTGCCAGCGTCATTGATGCGGTAGATGAGTCGGTGGACGCGACCCGTTGTGGCGGCCAGGGTGATTGCCATGAAGGCGAAGTGTGCCTGACCCATCATCTTTGGACTGATCTGTCCGATCGTATTCACCAGTTTCTCAGTGGTATTACCTTGGGTGATCTGCTCGCCCGTCGCGAGATTCGTCGCATTGCCGGGCGTCAGGACTCCCAGCTCAACAACCGTCGCCTCCAGATCATCCAGTCATGAAACCGATTTACCTTGATTACGCGGCGACCACGCCGGTGGCGCCACGGGTGATCGCCCGTATGCTGGAGTTTCTTGGCGAGGATGCGGAGTTTGGTAATCCGGCGTCACGCTCCCATGCCTATGGCTGGTTGGCGGAGGAGGGCGTTGAAACGGCTCGCCGTCAGGTTGCCGATGTGCTGCATTGTGATGTTCGGGAAGTGGTCTGGACCAGCGGCGCAACGGAGTCGAATAATCTTGCTATCAAGGGAGCGGCTCTGGCCAATGGCCAGCGCAGCGGGCATCTGATTACCGCGACCACAGAGCACAAGGCGGTGCTGGATTGTTTCCGCTGGCTTGAAGGGCAGGGCTTTGATGTCACCTGGCTGAGCCCGCTGGAAGACGGTCGCGTTGACCCGGCAGCACTGCAACGCGCACTGCGCGCCGATACCTTGTTGGTGTCATTGATGCATGCCAATAATGAAACCGGTGTGATCAATGATATTGCTGCACTGGGGGAGCTGTGCCGTGCTAACGGCACCCTGTTCCATGTGGATGCTGCTCAAACTGCCGGCAAATTGCTGCTCGATCTGTCACAGCTGCCGATCGATTTACTGTCTATTTCTGCGCACAAATTTTATGGTCCGAAGGGCGTTGGTGCGCTCTATGTTCGACGCCACCCTGATGTCAGGCTGGAGCCGCAGATACACGGTGGTGGCCATGAGCGAGGTATGCGCTCCGGTACGCTGGCCAGTCATCAAATTGCCGGTTTGGGTGAGGCGCTAGCATTGGCTGCCGAGCAGATGAATGAAAACTCCCTGCGCATCGGTAATTTGCGTAATCAGTTGTGGGACAGGCTTTCACGTCTGCCTGATATGTATCTCAATGGCCATCCCAGCCAGCGCCTGCCCGGTCATCTGAATCTGTGCTTTGCCGGTATTGATGCAGACATGCTAATCAGCGCGCTTAGTCAGGTGGCCATCTCTTCCGGCTCGGCCTGTACCTCGGCTTCGGTGGAGCCTTCCCATGTGCTGACGGCCATGGGGCTGTCGCGAGAGCATGCGCTGTCCTCGGTGCGCCTCAGTCTGGGCAGGCACACCACGGAGCAGCAGGTTGAAACTGTGGCCGCCCATATTGAGTCAGTGGTCACCAGTCTGCGTAGCCGTTGAAGTTTTCCCATTAATATTTCCGGCGTGCATGACAGCGTCGCCGTATTTATGAACAATAGCCCGGTCGCATCACAGGCCGCGCCGATGAACCAGACCCTTCTTTCCCTGCGGGGAATCAGCAAACACTACGGTGGCCGGGCAGTCCTGAAGGCGCTGGATCTTGATATTCTCGATGGTGAATTTCTCACCTTGCTGGGGCCCTCCGGCTGCGGCAAAACCACGCTGCTGCGACTGTTGGCAGGATTTGAGCGCCCCGACAGCGGCACCCTGACCTTGTCTGGTCAGGACATCACCTCCATACCCCCCGAGCGCCGGCCCCTGAATACGGTGTTTCAGCAGTACGCTCTGTTTCCCCACCTGACTGTGGCCGGCAATGTGGCCTACGGCCTGCGCATGGAAAAGCGGCCAGAGGCTGAGATTGCTCAGCGAGTGACAGAAGCGCTGGCCATGGTTCAGTTGGCCGAGCTTGCCGAGCGCAAGCCGCACCAGTTGTCTGGTGGTCAGCAGCAGCGTGTGGCCATCGCGCGGGCGGTGATCAAGCGGCCCAAGCTGTTGTTGCTGGATGAACCGCTGTCGGCACTGGACTATAAGCTGCGCAGGCAGATGCAGATTGAGTTAAAGCGACTGCAGCGTGAGCTGGGCATTACATTTGTGTTTGTCACCCATGATCAGGAAGAAGCGCTGTCGATGTCGGATCGTGTTGTTGTACTGCGTGATGGCGAGGTGCAGCAGTTGGGAACGCCCCGGGAAGTTTATGAGAGGCCCACCAATCTTTTTACCGCCCGCTTTGTTGGCGAGACCAATTTATTTCCTGCCACGGTGAAAGCCATCAATGGTGATCGCATTGCTCTGGATGTTCGTGGTTTGTCCCGTGATTTGCGAAAGCCGACTTTCCAGGTGAGTGTGGGCGAGCAGGTTAATGTGCTATTGCGGCCGGAAGACATTCGGGTGTTGGCGGCGGATGCGGACTATGGTTTTGCCGGCACGGTAATCGAGCGCAACTACAAGGGCAGCACGCTGGACTCTTTGATACGTCTTGAGGATGGCAATGAAGTGTTGGCCAGTGAGTTCTTCGATGAAGATGATCCGGCCTTTGATTACAGTCTCGGTGAGCAGGTCAGAGTCAGCTGGGTGGACGGCTGGGAGTGGATGCTGCCGGTAGCTAATGGCGATGCTGCTGGAGCGCTCGATGGATGAGCGCCAGCCGTTCCGCAGCGCGGTGTTGCTGCTCGTCTGGAGCTGGCTGCTCCTGCTGGTGCTATTGCCGAACTTGCTGGTTATCGCCGCCAGTTTTGCCACCCGGGATCCGCAGGATTTTCTGTCTCTGCCGGTGACCCTGGAAAGCTACCAGCGCCTGATTAACCCGCTCTATCTGGGTGTTTTCACCCATTCTCTCTATATGGCAGCCATGACCACCCTGTTATGTCTGTTGATTGGTTATCCGTTTGCATGGGCCCTGTCACGAGTCGACAAGCGCTGGCAGACATTGCTGATGATTCTGTTGATCGTACCGTTCTGGACTAACTCGCTGGTGCGCACTTATGCAATCAAGCTGCTGTTGGCCAGCAATGGCCTGATCAATAATCTATTGCAGTCCGTTGGCTTGATCGATGCTCCTATTACCATGTTGTATACGGAAGGTGCGGTGATCGCCGGTCTGGTGTACCTGTTGCTGCCATTTATGATTCTGCCGCTTTACACCGTATTCGAGGATTTGCGTGATGACCTGCTGCAGGCATCCCATGATCTTGGCGCCGGTCGAATGGCAACCTTTGTACGTGTGGTAATCCCTTTGACCCTGCCCGGCGTTATCGCCGGTGTGCTGCTGGTGCTGTTGCCGGCCATGGGAATGTTCTATGTGGCGGATGTGCTCGGCGGGGCAAAGAATCTTTTGGTTGGTAACGTCATCAAGAATCAGTTTCTCGATGCCCGTGACTGGCCATTTGGTGCGGCGGCGAGTGTGCTATTGACGGTGGCTATGGCGGTACTGATTCTGGCCTATGGGCTCAGTCGCCGGCGTATTGGTCAGGAGACGGTGGAATGAGCCGCTGGCTGCCACGAATCTATCTGATGCTGGTTTATGCGCTGCTTTATGTGCCGATTCTGGTACTGATTATTTATTCCTTTAATGACTCGCGCACCGGATACCGCTGGGGCGGCTGGAGCTTGCGCTGGTATCAGGCACTGTTTGATAACCATGCCATGGTTCAGGCGATGTGGAACTCGTTGTGGCTAGCGCTGGCGGCGGCCACCGTTTCCACAGTTATTGGAGGGCTGACCGCTCTGGCACTGCATCGCTATCAGTTTCGTGGCAAGCAGGCGCTGCGCGGTATGTTGTTTGTGGTGATGATGTCGCCGGAGATCGTGCTGGCGATCTCCCTGCTGGCCATGTTCCTGGTGGTTGGCCTGCAGCTGGGGTTTGTCTCCTTGCTACTGGCCCATGTGACTTTCTGTCTGCCCTTTGTGGTGATTACGGTGATGGCCAGACTAAGCGGCCTGGATGAGCGCTTGCTGGAAGCGGCAAGGGATCTGGGGGCAGGGGAGTTTACTACCGTGCGTACTATTCTGGTGCCGGTGATGATGCCGGCCTTGCTGGCCGGGTGGCTGCTGGCTTTTACCCTGTCTTTGGATGATGTGGTGGTGAGTACCTTTGTCAGCGGGCCCAGCTATGAGATATTGCCGCTGCGGATCTATTCCATGGTGCGTGTCGGCCTAAAGCCTGAAGTTAATGCTTTGGGTAGCTTGTTGCTGGTATTTTCGTTGGCCATGCTGGTGTTGTCGCAATTTATTCTGATGAGGAACAAACGATGAAAAAGGTTGCACTGGCTGCCATGCTGGCAGTCGCAATGACAGGCTGTAGCAAGCAGGAGGAGCAGGTGCTGAACCTGTACAACTGGTCCGAGTACATGCCGCAGGAAGTACTTGAGCAATTCACCGAGGAAACCGGCATTAAAGTGATCTATACCACTTATGACAGTAACGAGGCCATGTATGCGCGATTGAAGCTGCTTGATGAAAGCAGCCAGTATGATCTGGCCGTCCCGTCTACCTATTACGTCAATAAGATGCGCAATGAGGGCTTGCTGGCGGCCATTGATTACAGCCAACTGGCCGGCTTCGATAACATTGATCCGACTTTGGTGAATCTGGAGATTGACCCGGGCAATCAGTACAGCGTGCCCTACCTGTGGGGAACCACTGGGCTGGCGGTTAATGCCGCCGCGATCGACCCGGCACAGGTGACTAGCTGGGCGGATCTATGGAAGGAGGAATATCAGGGTCGCATCATGATGATGAATGATGTGCGAGAGGTGTTTCATGTTGGTCTGCGTGTGCTGGGTTACTCTGCCAACAGCACAAACCCTGAAGAAATTGAGGCCGCCTATAACAAGCTAGCCGAGTTGATGCCTGGCGTGCGCACCTTCAACTCTGATGCTCCGCGCATGCCCTATCTGGAAGGTGAAACGGATATTGGCATGATCTGGAATGGCGAGGCGGTGATGGCATTGGAAGATATGGATTCGCTGACCTATATCTATCCTGAAGAAGGCGCCGTGGTCTGGCTTGATAGCTTTGTGATTCCCAAGAACGCCAAGAATATTGAGGCGGCACATAAGTTTATCGACTTTATGTTGCGCCCGCAGGTGGCGGCGATGATTAGCACTGAAATTGGCTATGCCACGCCAAACCTGCCCGCCCGTGAGCTACTAGACCCGGCGGTAGCGTCTGATCGTACGGTGTATCCGACCGCAGAAGACATGGTCAATGCGGAGGTGCAGGAAGACGTCGGCGAGGCATTGCTGGTTTATGAGAAGTTCTGGGAAATGCTTAAGGCAGGGAGCTGACATTTGAGCAATAAAAAGGGCCCGCAAGGGCCCTTTTTATTGCTCTGCTAGTCGAGGCCTACTGGTCTTCGGATTCAAGGATAAGTTGAACCTCATCCGCATCTAGTACCTGAGCTTGATAAACCAGTCCTTGTGCTTCAATCACACTGACGAAGCCGCGCAGGTGGCTTTTCGATCCATCCAGAAGATTGGAGTAAGCCAGAATCATTGCCCTTTCATCGGTTGCTTCAATGGCTGCAAGGATATCTTCCATGTCCACTTCCTCAATCAGGGCGCCGACATGGAGGCCATCAATGAAGGAGACGCTGCCTTGCTCAACCAAGGTGTGATACAGCTCCTGCAGCTCCAGGTTGGTAAACACGCCGATTTCGTCGCTGATAACAGGATCTTCTATGTCGTACTTCTCCAGCAGATAATCGATGGTACTGGTGTGTGACTCTTCTGATACGGCGATATTGGCAAAAACACTGGTCTGCTGGCCCCAGTATTGGTCCATAGTCAAATACACGTCCCGAGCAAGCTTTTCTTCCTCACGCATAAACTGCAAGTTGGCAATTTCGATCTGGGTCAATTCGTTGTTGCTGGAGTGTTTCTTGCCAGCGGGGGCAGCCAGAGCAGTGGCAGTCAAAATCAAGGAGCAAGCCAGTGCGGCACTCGTGATTGATTTCTTCATGATGACCTCTCTTCAGGTTTGGCAGGGCTACCCCGCTGTTAACTGATTAGGCGGGTTAAGAAATTTATAGTTCAGCGGCAGGTGGGGTTCTTCCCGTCTATTGGTGGCCAAAATGATATAAATCAATCGTTGCTGGCCATTTGCCACCGGCTGGTAATGTAGATGCTCGGTTTACAGGGGTGGGCTCAGGTCACGGTTCCTTGACGCCGGCGGGGCCAGACTGGTCAGCCTGATACTGCCTGTGTGCTGCCCAATGAATTCCTCCCGCAAGCCATCATCAGATCTGTGGGCCATTGTGCTGGTGGGCCTCGCTCTGCTGCTGGCGGCGGAGCTGTCCCGACTGCTGTCCGTTGACGTATCTGAGATGTCCGCCATCTGGCCGCCGTTGGGTATAGCCATTGGCGCGGTGCTGGTGTTGGGCTACAGGGCGGTACTGGTCTATGCCGTGGTGTTGGCGGTGTGGCTCGTCTGGCGCGGCCACTACCCTCAGGTGATTGTTCTTATTTTGCTGGAGCAGAGCCTTCAAGCCGCCCTTGCCGGGGCGCTGCTGCGCCGCAGGTTGTCTAACCGGCCATTGCTCAGCTCCCTGCCTGATACCCTGCGATTCTATTTTTGGGGTGCCCTAATCGCCCTGCTGCCGACTTCGCTTCTGACCACGGCAGTGCTCTACCAGCAGGGTATGTTTGCTGACTTTCGTTTGATTGATGTGTGGTTGGTGTACTGGCTGTCGGAAGCTCTTGGGGTGATGCTGTTTGCGCCACTTGCGGAGCAGGCTATCCGGTCCGTTCGTGATGGTTTTCGCCCATGTTGGCCACAACTACGTACGGTGGCTTTTGTTGCCTTGCTGGCACTGTTGATTGTGCTGAGCGGGCAGGCATTGCTGTATGGCCAGCCTGATTATGGCAAGGCTCTGACCTATCTGTATTTCCCCATGTTGGCCTGGGCGGCCATGAGCGGCCAGCGTTGGTTGGCGCTGGTGGCCGTGCCACTGGTTGCTTCTATTGTATTGGGCTACGTGGTGATCAGTATTCGCATGCTCGGTCTGCCTGCAGGGTTTCTGTTGGTCGAGGCAGTGCTGGTGATCTTTATGATGACGTTGATGTCGCAGCTAGTGCAGTCAGTGAGTCAGGACCGTGCCGCGTTGTCGCGCAGTTTTCGTGAGCAGGCACGACGTGATCTGCGCACCGGCCTGCTTAATGATCGTGGTCTGCTGGAACGCGTTCGCATTGGCCGCAATAAGTTTGCTGGTCAGCGGCAGTTTCTGGTGGTGCTGGAGATTGGCAACTTTGCCGAAGCTCAGGACTTGCTGGACCTGGACTTCGTCCGTGCTCTTGAGCGGTATGTGGGCGCCAAAGTTACTGAGTTGATGGGACCGGTTGCGGTGGCTCGTCTTAGTGCCGGGGTGTTCGGGATTTTCTGGCACGGTCCGGATGATAGTCAGGGTGAGGGCCAGTTGGATGAACTATGGCAGTCCCTTCAGGGCTTTGCTTTCAGCCGTGATGGGTCTGTTTATGTGTTGCGTGTGTCCATTGGTGTTATTGAGCTGTCTGCGGGCGATGCTGTGGAGTCGGCCCTGTCCGCTGCTGGTCAAGCTGCACGCTACGCCGCCCAGTTGACTGACCGTCCAATGTTTCGTTGCCGCATGGACGACGATATGGTGGTGGGTAGACAGCAGAAGCTGGCCATGCTGGAGGAGGTTAAGGGAGCGCTCAGTGAAAACCGCTTGCTACTCTATGGGCAGGAAATCCGTTCAGTACAACATGGGCCTGAAAAAGCCACGGATAAACCGTACTTTGAGATACTGCTGCGTATGTTGGACCGCGATGGCCGGCTGATATCCCCTGCAGACTTTCTTCCTGTGGCTCAAGATTATGGTCTGATGGGACAGATAGATCGTTGGGTGGTGGAGCGTACCTTTGTTTGGCTCTCCAGTGCTTCGGTTCAGGGTGGCCAAATCGGCAAGGTGGCGATAAACCTGTCTGGGGCAACACTGACGGACCCGGGCTTCCCTGACTGGGTGGCAGCACTAATGGAGCGTGTACCAGTTAATCCGGCGCAGATTGGCTTTGAGGTTACCGAGAGTCAGCAGATTGCCGACTGGCAGGCTGCATGCAGATTGTTGGAGCGTCTTCGCGAGTCAGGATTTTCCATCTCTCTGGATGACTTTGGTACCGGTCTGGCAACGTTTGATTACCTGACCAGCTTCCCTTTTGATGTGCTCAAGATTGATGGTCAGTTTATTCGTGGCATTGCAGGCAATGCAGTGAGTCAGGCCATCGTCTCTTCAATTACGGCAGTCGCCGCAACTATGCAGCTTAAGACCGTGGCCGAGTTTGTCGAGGATGAACAGGTATCAGCGTTGGTGGCGAGCTTGGGGGTGGATTTTGTTCAGGGCTATGGAGTTGGCAGGCCAGTGCCGGTGAGTCTGATTGCCGAGCAGTTGCTATCGCCGTAAGCCGTCTCAGAGGCGCCTTCAGCCCGCGTTTAGCGTCTTGGCAATGCCATGGATTTTCTCAACCATGGCCTGCACTCCATTGCCTCGGGTTGGGCTCAGGTGTTTGAGTAGATCAAGCTTGGTGAAGTAATCCTGAATGTCGTACTGAAGAATCTGCTGGGGAGATTTGCGATTCAGTGCTGCCAAAACCATGGCGGCCAGACCACGAACAATCAGCGCATCACTGTCTACTGCCAGATAAATTTTGTTTTCTGCCGGATCAAACTGGTGTGCCAGCCATACCTGACTCTGGCAACCGCGAACAAATCGCTCTTCGGTTTTCAACTCATCCGGCAGTGATGGAAGTGACTTGCCCAGATCAATGATGTACCGGTAGCGCTCCTCCCAGTCATCCAGAAAGCCAATGCTGTCGAGCACCTCCTCAGCAGTAATCGAAGTGCCAAAGGGGGATTCGCTGTAAAAAGATTCCATTAGAACAATCCGAGTTCGAGTTGTGCTTCTTCGCTCATCATATCGCGGCTCCAAGTCGGCTCAAAAACCAGCTCAACCTCGACCTTGTCCACATTGGGGATTAAGCCAAGTCGATACTCAACATCGCTGATTAGCACCGGGCCCATGCCACAGGTAGGGGCGGTCAGCGTCATGCGTACTTGCACCACATTCTGATTATCGCGGCGCACCACATCGCAGCCATACACCAGGCCGAGATCAACAATGTTGACCGGGATTTCCGGGTCAAAAATGGTGCGCATGACCTTATCGATATCGTTGCGGCGGACGCTGCCATCCGCCTCAGCCGGATCGAAGTTGAGCTCCAGCGGCTGCATGCCGATGGCGTCGCCGTCGGTGCCATCAATGCGGGCCATGTTGCCGTTCACCGTCACGGTCCAGGTGCCGCCGAGGGCCTGCTTGATATTGACGAAAGTGTTTTTCTTTATGGTGATGGGGGCGCCGGCAGGCACCAGCCGGGCTGACACATCACGGAAAGTTACAACAGTACGTTGCTCGCTCATGCGTTAACCGTGAAGCTCTCGCCACAGCCACATTCACCGGTAGCGTTCGGGTTGCGAAACTTGAAGAAGCTGTTGACGCCCTCGGTGACATAGTCGATTTCTGTGCCGTTGACGATGCTGACACTGCCGTTGTCGACAAATAGAGTGACGTCATCGGCAATGGCGATCGATTTGTCCTGCGGATTATTGTCGCGAACATAGTCGAGCACATACATGTAGCCGGAACAGCCAGAGGGTTTTACCGCCAGCCGCAGGCCACGGGCACTCTCGCGACGGATTTCCTTGCGGGCCTGCTGTTCTGCGGTCGGCGTCATGCGGACGCTGACGCCGCCGGGCACGTAGGTCTGTACGCTCATGGTGGACGCCTCCTAGAGAAAACTCTTTACCTTTTCCAGCGCGTTGAACAGGCGCTCGATATCGGTGCTGTCATTATAGATTGAGAATGATGCGCGCACTGTGCCGGGAATGCCAAGGTAGTCCATCAGCGGCATGGTGCAGTGGTGGCCAGTGCGCACAGCGATGCCCTGCTGGTCAAGCAGCTGGCCCACATCATGGGGGTGTGCACCATCCAGCAGAAACGATATGACCGCCACTTTTCCTGGGGCGGTTCCTATCAGGCGCATACCTTGAAACGCTTCGGCCCGGGTAGTGGCATCACGCAGCAGCTCCGCTTCATGGGCGGCCAGTGCGGCGCGATCCTGTCCTTGCAGCCAATCGATGGCCGCGCCCAGACCGACAGCGCCGGCAATGTTCGGGGTGCCGGCTTCGAACTTGTACGGCAGCTTGTTCCAGGTGCTGCGTTCAAAGCTGACGGTTTCAATCATTTCTCCACCGCCTAACCACGGTGGCATGGCCTCAAGCAGCTCCTTGCGGCCATATAGCACGCCGATACCGGTGGGGCCGAACAGCTTGTGGCCAGAGAATGCGTAGAAGTCACAATCCAGGGCGCGCACATCAATATTGAAGTGTGACACGGCCTGAGCACCATCAAGCAAGGTGGCCGCGCCGACCGCCTTTGCGTCACGAATCATCTCGGCTACCGGATTCACCGTGCCAAGAGAATTGGAAACGTGCGTTATGGCAACAATGCGGGTGCGCTGGTTAAGCAGCGCCCGGTATGCGGCAAGATCCAGACTGCCATCTGGCTGCATCGGGATGACTTTCAAGGTGGCGCCGCTACGCTCGCAAGCCATCTGCCAGGGAACGATATTGGAGTGATGCTCCAGTGTGGAAATGATTACTTCATCACCGGCCTTCAGGCTGGCGCCGTAGCAGTTGGCCACCAAATTAATGCTTTCGGTGGTGCCCCGAGTCCAGATGATTTCCTCGCGGCTGGCGTTAACAAAGTCGGCCACGCTCTGGCGGGCATTCTCGAACCGGGCAGTGGCCTCATCACTCAGGTAGTGAGCGCCACGATGGACATTGCTGTTGCACTCGCGGTAGTAGGCGTCAACGGCCTGAATAACCGCTTCCGGCTTCTGTGTGGTTGCGCCGTTATCAAGATATACCAGCGGCTTGCCCCGCACTGTCTGCGACAGGATCGGAAACTGGGCGCGCAGGGCGGCAATATCAAAACTCATTACAGCGCCTCACCGAGCCATTCGGTGGCCCATTCGCGCACTGCCTCATCCTGCATGGCGTGCAGGGTTTCATTGACAAAGCCAGTGCCGAGCATGCGTTTGGCGCTGGCTTCGTCGATACCGCGAGAGCGCAGGTAAAAAAGCTGTCCCGCATCCATCTGGCCGATGGTGGTGCCATGGGCACACTTCACATCGTCGTTATAGATTTCCAGCTCTGGTTTGCTGTCGATCTCTGCTTCGTTAGACAACAGCATATTGTTATTCGACAAGCCTGCATCGCTACCCTTGGCGTACTGATGAATATGGATGCGACCGTTAAATACAGCGCGGCCATTTTCTCCGGCGATGCCCTTGTAGACCTGATCAGAGTGGCAATGGGGGGCGACGTGTTCGACGTTGATGTGGTTGTCGATATGGCTTGTATCGCGGGCAATAAATACGCCACGCATGGTTAGTTCGGCGCCACTTTCCAGCATTCGTACATGAACGTCGTTGCGGCGCAATACATTACCGCGCATCAGCTGGCTGGAGTCCACCCGGCTGTCCCGTTGCTGGTCAATTTGCAGGTTGCCGATGTGCAGGCTATCAGCGCTTTCACTTTGCAGCCGGTAGTGGACAAGGCGGCTATTGGCGCCGGCCTGAACATGAGTCAGAGCATTGGTTAGCACCGGACCGCTGCCGAGGTAGTGCTCAATAATGGTTAGCTCACTGCCTTCCGCCAGCTCAACCTGGAGCCGGTTGGTGGTATGACATGGTGTCTGGGCCTGATTGAAAAATACCAGATGAACGATGCCGGGTACCTTGACGTTGGGCTCGGTTTTGAGCAGCAGGCCATCGCTGAGGCTGGCCGTATTAAGCCAGCCAAAGAAGGTATCAGGGGGCGCATCATTGATGCTCTCTGCTGACAGCGGAGTAACGGACAGTCCCTTGGGAAGTGCCGGTAACTGCCCGGTTAATGCGCCATTGCCGATCACAATCACGCAGTCGCCCAGTGAAGGAATAGAGGATGCAATATCTGCATCCGCGTCCAGGGCTGGAGCAGCACGCTCAAGCTGTCCGGCGGTCAGCGCGTTAAGCCCGGTATACTTCCAGGCCTCCTGTTTTTTCTCTGGAAAAGGCAGCAGTCTGAGCTTGTCCAGCGCTTCGCTACGGCGTGCCGTCAGCCCATCCTGGGGCTGCGTGGCGCTGGCCAGCGTGACAGAGTTTTGTTTTAGCTGTTCGGCCGGAGTCATGCGGATTCTTCCTCTCCGGTGAGCCAGCCGTAACCTTTCTGCTCCAGTTCCAGAGCCAGTTCCTTGCCCCCGGACTTAATAATGCGGCCATCCGCCAGAACATGGACAAAGTCCGGAACAATATAGTCGAGCAGGCGCTGATAGTGGGTCACCAGAACGATGGAGCGTTCCGGGCTACGCAGTGCATTTACCCCTTTGGCCACTACTTGCAGGGCATCGATATCCAGACCGGAGTCGGTTTCATCCAACAACGCCAGCTTCGGTTCCAGCAACATCATCTGCATGATTTCGTTGCGCTTCTTTTCACCGCCGGAGAAGCCTTCGTTGACCCCGCGCTTAAGGAACTGCTGATCCAGATTAACGTGTTGGCATGCTTCGCGGGCACGACGCAGCAGGGTAACCGCATCCAGCGGTTCCTTGCCCTGGGCGGCGCGCACAGCCTCCAGTGAGGCTTTGAGGAATTCCATATTGGACACCCCGGGGATTTCCACCGGGTATTGGAATGCCAGAAAAATGCCGGCCCGGGCACGCTCTTCGGTTTCCATATCGGCAAGGGGCTTGCCTTCGAACAGCACTTCGCCGCTGGTGATCTCATAGCCATCACGGCCGGCCAGCACATTGGACAGGGTGCTTTTGCCGGAGCCATTTGGTCCCATGATGGCGTGTACTTCGCCCGGTTTAACCGTCAGCGTAAGGCCTTTGAGGATTTCCTTGCCTTCGACGGCAGCGTGCAGATCGCGAACTTCGAGCATGTGCGTGTCCTGAATATGTAATAAATCAATCAGTGTTGCGGAGTTAACCAACCGAGCCTTCGAGGCTGACCTCGAGAAGCTTGCCGGCTTCCACGGCAAACTCCATCGGCAGTTCCCGGAACACTTCCTTGCAGAAACCATTAACAATCATGGATACCGCTTTTTCGGTATCGATGCCGCGTTGCCGGCACAGGAACAGCTGGTCGTCACTGACCTTGGAGGTAGTGGCTTCGTGTTCCAGCGTCGCCGACGGGTTGCGGCTTTCTATATAGGGGAAGGTGTGAGCGCCACACTGGTCACCGATCAACAGTGAGTCGCACTGGGTGAAGTTGCGCGCCCCTTCCGCTCGAGGGCTGATGCGCACCAGGCCGCGATAGGTATTCTCACTGCGGCCGGCGGAAATGCCTTTGGAAATGATGGTGCTTTTGGTGTTCTTGCCCATATGGATCATTTTGGTGCCGGTGTCGGCCTGCTGGCGTCCACGGGTCAGGGCCACTGAGTAAAATTCACCTACCGAGTTATCGCCACGCAGAATCACGCTGGGGTATTTCCAGGTAATGGCCGAACCGGTCTCTACCTGAGTCCAGGAAATGTGGGCGTTTTCATGGGCGACACCGCGCTTGGTAACGAAGTTATAAATGCCGCCACGGCCCTCTTCATCGCCCGGATACCAGTTCTGTACGGTTGAGTACTTGATCTTGGCATCCTTGCGAGCCACCAGCTCGACTACCGCTGCATGCAGCTGATTTTCATCTCGCATGGGGGCGGTACAGCCTTCCAGATAGCTGACCTGACTGCCTTCATCAGCAACGATCAGGGTGCGCTCGAACTGGCCGGTCTTGGCTTCGTTAATGCGGAAATAGGTGGATAGCTCCATGGGGCACTTCACCCCCTTGGGGATGTAGACGAAGGAGCCATCAGAGAACACTGCAGAGTTCAGCGCGGCGTAAAAGTTGTCGCCCTGGGGGACCACCGAGCCGAGGTATTCCTTGATTAGCTCCGGGTACTCATGCACGGCTTCGGAGATTGAGCAAAAAATCACCCCGGCTTCTTTGAGTTTGCCGCGAAAGGTGGTGCCGATAGAAACCGAGTCAAATACTGCATCCACGGCGACGCCGGCCAAGGCGGCCTGCTCATGCAGGGGAATGCCAAGCTTTTCGTAGGTGCGCAGCAGCTCCGGGTCGACCTCATCAAGGCTCTGAGGGCGATCCGCCATGCTCTTGGGGGCCGAGAAGTAGGACACCTCATTGAAGTCGATTGGCGGGTGGTGGATGTGGGCCCATTGCGGCGGGGTCATCTTCAACCACTTTTGGTATGCCGCCAGACGCCACTCAAGCAGCCACTCGGGCTCGCCCTTACGTGACGAGATATGGCGGATCACGCTCTCATCCAGCCCCGGGGGCAGGGTTTCCGACTCTACGGAGGTGGTAAAGCCGGCGGCATATTCGCGGCGTACCAGTTTGTCGATTTCGGCTTCTGTGCTCATCTTGGATCTCCCCGCCCGTGCGGCTGTTCGCACCGGTGCTGCGGAATTGTCTCAATACTTGACTAAAACAGTCAACTATTGATCTATTGAACTCGGCTTGCTGCTGGCTGCCTCTAGCGGCTATCTCAGGTGATAGTAGGTAAGTGAACGCTCACAAAATACCGCTGTCACAGCCGCCGCAGTGGTATAAAAAGAGGCACTGCATGCGTATAATGCCGCCCTCCCGTGCATGGCGCCGGTGAAGGGGCCGCCACGGGGCGCAACTTTATCCCAAACTCGAGTCGAAAGAGAGGATCAGATGGCTGTAGAACGTACCCTGTCCATTATCAAGCCCGATGCTGTGGCAAAAAATGTCATCGGCGAGATTGTTGGTCGTTTCGAAAAGGCTGACCTTCGGGTTGTGGCCATGAAGATGGTCCATCTGTCTGAAGAAAAGGCTGGCGGCTTCTACGCTGAGCACAAGGAGCGTCCGTTCTTTAAGGATCTGGTGTCCTTTATGACCTCTGGCCCGGTAGTAGTGCAGGTGCTGGAAGGCGAAGGCGCAGTGGCCAAGAATCGTGACCTGATGGGCGCTACTAACCCGAAGGACGCGGCTGCCGGTACCATTCGTGCAGACTTCGCCAGCACCATTGATGAAAACGCGGTACACGGTTCCGACTCGACTGCTTCAGCCGAGCGCGAAATCGGTTACTTCTTTACCGCTGATGAGCTCTGCGCCCGTACCCGCTAAGCGCAGGCTCCCGGAGCTGTTATGACTGACAAGATCAATCTGCTAGGCCTGTCCTGCATCGAGATGGAAGAGTTTTTTCTTTCCCTGGGAGAGAAGAAATACCGTGCCCATCAAATGCTCAAGTGGATGCACATCCATCAGGCGGACAGTTTTGAGCAGATGACTGATGTTGGTAAGAAGCTTCGTGAAAAGCTCTCGGAAATTGCCGAGATCCGTGCCCCGGAAATCCTCCATGAGGGGGTTTCCCGGGACGGCACCCGTAAATGGGTATTCAAAGTCGATGGCGGTGGTGCCATCGAAACCGTATTTATTCCGGATGGCCGCCGCGGCACTTTATGTGTGTCTTCGCAGGTGGGTTGTTCGGTGGATTGCAGTTTCTGCTCCACGGGCAAGCAGGGCTTCCAGAGAGACCTGACCAGCGCCGAGATTATCGGCCAGGTGTGGTTGGCAAGCCGTTCTTTCGGGCCGCGCAAGAATCTTGGCGAACATCCGATTACCAATGTTGTCATGATGGGTATGGGTGAGCCCCTGCTTAACTTCGACAATGTGGTGCGATCCATGCGGGTGATGAAAGACGATCTGGCTTACGGCATCTCGAAAAAGCGCATTACGCTGTCCACTTCGGGTGTGGTGCCGATGATTGATCGGCTATCTGATGAGCTTGATGTGTCGTTGGCCATTTCCCTGCATGCACCTAATGATGAGTTGCGTGACAAACTGGTGCCCCTGAATCGCAAATATCCGTTGACAGAGCTGCTGGCGGCCTGTCGCCGTTACAGTGACAGGCGCCCGGACAAGCGCAAGAGCATCACCATGGAATACGTGATGCTGAAGGGTATCAACGACCAGCCTGAGCACGCACGCCAGTTGGTTAAGCTGCTTGGTAATCTGCCGGTGAAGCTGAACCTGATTCCGTTTAATCCATTTCCCCATGCTGGCTACGAGCGCTCTACCAGAAGCGATATTCTGGCATTCCACAAACTCCTCAATGATCGTGGTGTGCTGACCACTGTGCGCACCACTCGGGGTGACGATATTGATGCGGCTTGTGGCCAGTTGGTCGGTGATGTGATGGACCGTACCCGGCGCAGTGAGCGCTGGCAAAAAGAAGTGTTTCTGCGCGCCGGCGATTCTGCCGACGGCGTTGTGGCATCTTGAGGAACACTATGAAAGCTACATATCAGATTACCACTCGATTGATTACCGCTGTGCTGGCGCTGCTACTGGCCAGCTGCATGGTGCTTGAGAAACAGGCACCTCCGAATGCCGATATGGCAGTATCAAGACGTATTTCTGCAGGGTTTGAATATCTGCAGATGGGTCAGCCGTCCGAGGCTCGCCGACATATTTCCAAGGCGCTTGAGCATGATTCCCGTAGTCCTGAAGCGCACAATGCCATGGCTCTTTTGTATCGCTATGAAGGCGATCAGGAGCGTGCTGAAGATCACTTCCGTAAATCTATTCGTTATAACCGCGACTTCTCTTTGGCTCGCAACAACTATGGCGTCATGTTGCTCTCCCAGCGCCGTTATAAAGAAGCGCTTGAGCAATTCAGCATTGCCGCAGACGACCCCTCCTATGACAACCGGGCCATTGCCTTTGAGAACAAGGGGCGAGCCCTTGCGGTGATGGAACGTCCGGATGAGGCGCTGGAAGCCTTCAATACTTCATTGCGGCTTAAGTCTGACGCTGTCGAGCCATTGCTTGAAATCGCCTGGATCTACTTCCGGCGCGATGATGTAAAAATGGCTAATCGAGCCTATAGCGCCTATGAGCAGCGTGCCGGAGCCCAGCCGGCGAGAGGCCTTTGGTTGGGTATTCAGTTGGCTGCCATAGACAACAAGGAAGACAAGCTGGCCAGTTTTGAGCTGGCGCTGGACAAACTCTTTCCTGGTTCGCCGGAGCATCGCGAGTGGCGCAACTGGGTGGCTCAGGGGCGCAAGTCATGAGTGAGACAGAAGGCGGAAGACTGTTGTTGCCAGGAGAGCGGCTGCGCTCGGGGCGTCAAGCTCTGGGGTTCAGTGAGGCTGATATCGCTGCGCGCATGCACCTTTCGGTGAGCTATATTCGCGCTCTTGAAACGGACGATTACAAGCGTCTGCCGAATGCTGCTTTCGTGCGCGGATACATCAAGAATTACGCCAAGCTGGTGAATCTGCCGGCGGATGAACTGGTCAGCCTGTTCCAGCAGATTGATCAGGAAAAGACCGCGGATGAGCCGGCGCCGCTGCCGGCTAGCAGTCCTGCCCATGACAAGCGCTTATGGTGGGTCGGCGGAGCGATTGGTTTTGTTGTTGCCATTTGGCTGTTCTGGCCGGCATCCGTTGACTCACCGGCCAGGAGTGAGTCGCCCGCTTTTGTTGAGCTCGATGCTCAGCCTTTTGACGATGCCGAGGCTGATAATGTCGATGAAGAAAGCCAGCCATTGCCGGATGATGCCGAGGTCCAGCCGCAGGCTGAGCCAGCGGCGACACAAGAGTTGCCAGAGGCGTCTGCGGAAGACCGCTTGGTTGTCAGTTTTAGTGAGCTCTGCTGGTTGCGGGTTCGCGATGTAAACGGCGAAGAGCTTTATGTTGGCCAGCGCGACGCGGGTCAGACTCTGGAGCTTGCCGGCCAGGGGCCTTTTCGTCTGACTTTGGGTAATGCCGCAGCGGTCAGCACCATTTCCTTTAACGATGCCAGTGTCCGGGTGCCGCAGGCGGCACCGGGTCAGGTGATTACCGTTCGGGCTCCTTGAGCCTTTGAGGTGTCGTGATGCATTCCGAAATTGATATCAAACGGCGGCCGACGCGCAAGATCATGGTTGGTAAAGTTGCGGTGGGTGGCGATGCTCCCATTGCAGTACAGAGCATGACCAACACGGAAACCTGCGACGTTGATGCGACTGTTGGCCAGATTCGCCGGCTGGAAGACGTAGGTGCAGATATTGTCCGGGTTTCTGTGCCGAGCATGGAGGCCGCCGAGGCTTTTGGTGAAATCCGCAAGCGGGTCAATGTGCCATTGGTGGCGGACATCCACTATGACTACAAGATCGCTCTGCGCGTCGCTGAGTTGGGGGTGGATTGCCTGCGCATCAACCCGGGTAATATCGGCAGAGAAGACCGTATCAGAGCGGTGGTTCAGTCGGCCAAGGATCATGGTATTCCGATCCGCATCGGCGTTAATGCGGGCTCACTGGAAAAAGAGCTGCAACGCAAATATGGCGAGCCCACCAGTGATGCTCTGGTTGAATCTGCTCTTCGCCATGCAGAAATTCTTGATCGTTACGATTTCCAGGACTTCAAGGTTAGCGTTAAAGCGTCCAATGTTTTTATGACCGTGCAGGCCTACCGCAAACTTTCCGCGCAAATTGAGCAGCCTTTGCATCTGGGTGTTACTGAGGCGGGAGTGTTGCGTTCCGGGACGGTGAAATCGTCCGTGGCGCTCGGCATGCTACTGATGGAAGGCATCGGCGACACTATTCGCATCTCGCTAGCGGCGGATCCTGTAGAAGAAATCCGAGTCGGGTTCGATATCCTGAAAAGCCTTAATCTGCGCAAAAAGGGCGTCAATATCATTGCTTGCCCGAGCTGCTCACGGCAGAACTTTGATGTTATTAGCACGGTGAATGAGCTGGAAGCACGGCTTGAAGATGTTAACGAGTCAGTTGATCTGGCGGTGATCGGCTGTCTGGTGAATGGCCCTGGCGAAGCGCGCGAAGTGGATGTCGGCTTGACCGGCGGCACGCCTAATAACCTGGCCTATGAAGATGGTGAAAAAAGCCATCATATTCGCGCCGAGGACTTGGTGGTGGAGCTGGAGCGCATGGTGCGGGCCAAGGTAAAAAAAATGCGTGATGATCAGGACAAGGGCATCATTGTTCGCAGTCAGTCCTGAACGTTTTTTTTCGGAGCGACCTGTTTTGAGTCAAAAGATTACCTCGATCCGTGGCATGAATGACATCCTGCCAGCGCAGTCCCCGCTCTGGCAGTGGCTGGAGTCTCGTGTGCGCAATCTGTTGCAGAGCTATGGCTATGGCGAAATTCGCATGCCCATAGTTGAGCATACGGAACTGTTCAAGCGCTCTATCGGCGAAGTGACCGATATTGTCGAAAAAGAAATGTACACCTTTGATGACCGCAACGGGGATTCATTGACCCTGCGTCCGGAAGGCACCGCCAGTTGTGTCCGTGCCGCCGAGGAGCATGGTCTGCTGTATAACCAGGTGCAGCGTCTTTGGTATACCGGGCCCATGTTTCGTCACGAGCGCCCTCAGGCTGGGCGCTACCGTCAGTTTCACCAGATCGGTGTCGAAGCCTTTGGCATGCAGGGCCCGGATATTGATGCCGAGTTAATCCTGATGACGGCCCGTCTGTGGCGTGAGTTGGGTATTAGCGATCTGGTTACTCTGGAGCTGAATAGCCTGGGTGATAGTGAAGATCGTGCTCGTTACCGTGACGCTCTGGTCGCATATTTGTCCCAGCATATTGACGCCCTCGATGAAGACAGCCGCCGCCGGCTGGAAAAAAATCCGCTGCGTATTCTCGATAGTAAGGATGCCGGCACCCGAGAGGTGCTGCACAATGCGCCTCGCTTTGATGATTTTCTTGGCGAGCAGGCCAAAGAGCATTTTGCCGGGTTGCGAGAGGTGCTCGACGCTGCCGGTATTAGTTATCGACTGAATCCGGCACTGGTGCGTGGTCTGGATTATTACGGCAAGACCGTATTCGAATGGGTCACCGATGCGCTTGGCGCTCAGGGTACGGTGTGCGCTGGCGGGCGCTATGATGGTTTGGTGTCACAGCTGGGTGGCAAACCGACACCGGCGGTGGGCTTTGCCATGGGGGTGGAGCGGTTGATTCTGTTGCTTGAGCAGCGAGTGCCAGAATTGCCTGCATCCGCAGATATATATCTGGTATCAACTGTGGCTCCCGCTGCGGCCCTGATGCTGGCAGAAGAGTTGCGCGCGGCACTGCCGCAGCTGAGAGTTCAGAGTCACTGCGGTGCAGGCAGTCTCAAGAGTCAGATGAAAAAAGCCGATAAAAGCGGTGCCCGCTGGGCCCTGATTGTTGGCGAAGATGAGCTTGCTGCCGGAGAAATTACTCTGAAGCCATTGCGCGCTGACAGTGAGCAACAACGTATTGCCCGGGCGACGCTGGCGGATGCGCTAGCGGCGCTGATCAAATAAGCAGTCCAGTTAATCAAGGAGAGCGGTAAATGGTCGACTATAGCGAAGAAGAACAGGTCGAAAGACTGCGTAAGTGGTGGGATGAGAACGGCACTTCGATTGTTGTTGCCGTATTGCTTTCGGTTGCCGCACTGTGGGGCTGGCGCGAGTGGCAAGACAGCAGTCAGGAGAAAGCTCAGGCCGCTTCCGAGATTTATCAGCAGATGATCGGCGCTATGGAGCAGTCTCGGGCGATGGCCGGTGCTGAAGGCGCCAGTGATGCGGTGCGCAGTGCAGCAGATCAGCTGGTGGCTGACTATGCTTCAACTTCCTATGCGGATTATGCGCGTTTGGCTTTGGCCGCTCTTGCGGTTAATGAAGAGTCCTATGCCGATGCTGCAGCACAGTTGCGCGAGGTGATGGACTCACCGGCTACCGCTTCACTGGGCTGGACTGCTCGCGCTCGCCTTGCCCGGGTACTGCTGCATAGTGGTGACCTCGATGGGTCCAAGCAAGCGCTGAACGCGTCCTGGCCAGAGCCCTGGTTGGGACAGGTTTTTGAGTTGCGTGGCGATCTGGCTCGTGCCCAGGGTGATGTGGATGCCGCCCGCGAGGCGTACCAGTCTGCCCTGCAGGCGCTGCAGACTGATGGTGGCGGTCATCGGGAGCTGGTACAGATGAAGCTTGATGATCTGGTGCCGGCATCCTGATGAGAAATAGTCTTTTCGCCCGGTTGCTTCAGCGGAGCCTGATTGTGGCTCTGCTGGTGTTGCTGGGTGCGTGCAGCAGCAAGCCGAAAGAGGTTGAGCCCACTGCGCTGGCAAGTTTTGAGCGCGAGTATCGGGTTGATCGGCAGTGGCATCGCTACTCAGGGTTGGGTTCGCTGCGTAAGCCGTTGCGTCTCGAGCCTGCGCTGTCTGAACAGTATCTTTACCTTGGAGATATAAGCGGACGTGTCCGCGCCCTGCAGAGAAGCAGCGGTCGCACGGTCTGGCAGCAAAGTACGGAACTGCGTATTTCCACCGGTGTGCGCGGCGGTTATGGTCGGCTTTTATTGGGCACCCGCGACGGCCATGCCGTTGCCCTGTCGGCGGAAGATGGCAGTGAACTATGGCGTACCCAGCTGTCTGGTGAACTGCTTTCCCGGCCGGCAACTGACGGTGAGGTGGCAATATTTCAGAGTCAGGACGGCAGGGTGGTTGCCCTGAATGCGGCAGATGGCGCGGTACTGTGGAGTTTTGAGGTCACCGTACCGGTACTCACTTTGCGTGGTTTGGCGGAGCCGCTACTGGCTGGCAATCGGGTGTTTGCCGGCACTGCCAGTGGTCGGGTCGTAGCCCTCGAGCTGGTCAGCGGTTCGCCGGTTTGGGAACGTCGTGTGGCAGAGCCCAGTGGCCGCTCTGAGCTGGATCGTCTGGTCGACATTGACGGCAATCTGATTTTGGAAAATGGCGGTCTTTTTGTTAGTACATTTCAAGGCAAGCTAGCGGTTCTCGATGAGGACAGCGGCCGGGTCTATTGGGATTTCAATATCTCCAGTGCCAACATCATGTCGAGTCTGGGCGGTGTTCTATTTGTCACCGATAATCAGGGCGTTGTGCGTGCGGTAGATCAACGCACTGGCAATGAGTTGTGGAAGCAGGAAGGTTTGATCGCACGGCAGCTGACAGGCACCGCTATTCATAATGATCTGGTGGTGGTGGGTGACCGTGATGGTTATCTGCATTGGCTTGATCCTCAGACCGGCAAATTTGTTGCCCGTCAACGCCATGACCCGGATGGCTTCGCTGCCACACCGATGGTTTATGGTGATGTTCTGTATGCCGTCAGTGCTGACGGTGAAGTTGCAGCCTACCGTTTGAAGGCAATCAGGTAATGAAACCCGTCTTGGCTCTGGTCGGCCGGCCGAATGTCGGCAAATCGACCCTGTTCAATCGTCTGACCCGTACCCGCGATGCGCTGGTGGCGGACTATCCCGGCCTGACCCGTGATCGCAAATATGGCGACGGCAAGGTCGGTGAGCGCGCCTATATGGTGGTGGATACCGGAGGTATCGGGGAGGGCGATGACGGCATCGACGGGCCCATGGGCGATCAGGCTCGTCAAGCGGTGGCCGAGGCTGACGCAGTGTTGTTTATGGTTGATGGCAGGGCCGGTCTGACAGCTTCAGATGAGCTGGTGGCGCGTGAATTGCGCAGCCTCAACAAGCCGGTTTATCTGGTGGTCAACAAGGTTGACGGTGTTGATGAAAATATTGCCGCAGCGGACTTTTATTCCCTTGGTCTGACCTCTCAGCATCGCATCGCTGCCAGTCAGGGCCGAGGCGTCAACGCCATGATGGCTGAAGTTTTAGCGGCCTTCCCCGATGCCCCGGAGCATAGCCCCGGTACTGAGGAGCAGGGCATTCGGGTGGCGATTATTGGCCGCCCAAATGTGGGTAAATCAACCTTGGTTAACCGCATGCTCGGCGAAGATCGGGTGGTGGTCTTTGATATGGCGGGCACCACGCGCGACTCCATTTATATCCCGTTCGAGCGGCGTGGCCAACGCTATACACTGATCGACACTGCCGGTGTGCGTCGCCGCGGCAAGGTCCATGAGACCATCGAAAAGTTTTCTGTGATCAAGGCCATGCAGGCTATTGATGATGCACAGGTGGTGATACTGGTGGTCGATGCTCAGGAGGGGATTACCGATCAGGATCTCAGTCTGCTTGGCCATGTGCTGCAGGCGGGCCGTTCCTTGCTGGTAGCGGTTAATAAATGGGATGGACTGGATGCCAGCCATCGTGAACAGGTCAAGTCTGAGCTCACTCGGCGGTTAGAGTTTGCCCCATGGGCTCGGGTGCACTACATCTCTGCACTGCATGGCACAGGAGTTGGCGATCTGTATGCCCTGATTGAACGGGCCTGGCAGTCTGCTTTTACCCGAATTCCCACCAACAAGCTGACCAGCATGCTGGAGCATCTGGTGGCCGCCAATCAGCCACCACAGGTGGGGCGTCACCGAGCCAAGCTGCGTTACGCCCACATTGGCGGCACCAATCCTCCGCGTATCATCATCCACGGCAACTCCCTGGATAGCCTGCCGGACAGTTATCGGCGCTATCTGGAGAACCGCTTCCGCGACCTGCTTAAGCTTGAGGGCACACCGCTAAAGGTGGAGTTCAAGTCCGGTGACAATCCCTTCGAAGGGAAAGGTAACCAGCTGACCGAGCGGCAGGTTCAGCGTAAGCGCCGGCTAATCAAACACGTCAAAGGCCGCTGATTTTACCTTTCAACCCTTGTTGGCTATCACAGCGCTGCTATCCTGATCTTGTACTAGTGTGCTATCCGGGGGGATGCATGAGGCTGTCTGTTGTCACCGTTACGCTGTTGCTGGCATGGCTGCCGGCCGACCGATTATTTGCCTTTGATGCTGCTGACGAGATATTTGCTGACGATAGCATGCCGGTGGTGCTGACACCGGCCCGGCTCAGCCAGCCCCTGTCCCAAGTGCCCGCTAGCGTTACGATCATTGATCGTGAGCTGATTGAGGCTACTGGCGCCCGAGAAATTTACCAGCTGCTTCAGCTGGTGCCAGGCATGAGCGCGGTCAAGGTTGATGGCAATGTGCCGACGGTCAGTTATCACGGCACTCAGGCCCGCGATGTGCGCCGTATGCAGGTGTTGATTGACGGCCGTACTCAATACCTGCCCGGCCTGGCCCGGGTGCTGTGGAATGACTTTCCTCTGGAAATCGAAGACATCGAGCGCATTGAGGTGACCCGCGGTCCCGCCTCGGCGGCCTATGGTGCTAACGCATTCCAGGGAGTTATCAACATCATCAGCCGTCACCCCCAGGATGTTGTTGGCACAACAGCGGCTGCGCGCGGTGGTAACAATGGCGTGCGGGATTGGCGGGTAACGTCTGCCAACGGCCAGGACGGCGTCAGTTCGCGCATTACTGTGGCGTCGCGAGACGACGATGGTTATGGCGAGCCTTTCAAAGGGGAGCCGCGCCGCGACCAGAAATCAGTACAGACCATTAACCTGCGCACCCATCTGCAGGTGAACCCCCGTGATACGCTGGAGTTTCTTGCTGGCGGCTCGCGCAGAACGCTGGGTTTGCCTACTGAGCGGTCAGACTTCGACGACTTTACTGACTTCACCGTCGAGCCGGAAAATCGTTCCGAAGAAGCCTTTGCCCAGATGCGCTGGAAACGGCAGGTGTCAGAAAAGCATCAGCTCAAGGTGCAGTTCTACAGCCAGTACAAGAAAACAGAAGATCAATTGGCAGGCTGTTTCATTTTGCCCGGTCTGGAGGCCATCCCGGAAGCTGGCGGGTTGCTGTTCAGTAAAGAAATGCGTGACCTGTTTGAGGCCAATAATCGCGATACTGACGCCACCGAGGCCGCGCTGGAAAGTGCCTTGGTTAATGGCCCCGCCACTGCGGAGGAAGGAGCCCTTCTGGTACGCCTGAACGCCCTCGTGTCAGCCAATGCCGGTGCACCTTGCGGTCAGTTGAGCCCGTTGATCGTTGAGCGCCGGCACGATCTGGAAGTGGAGAATATTATCCAGCTCAGCCCGGATACACGACTGCTTGTAGGTGCAAATTTGCGCCTCGATCAAGGGGAGTCCGATACCTATGTTGGCGAGCCGGTGGAAAATTTCAGTCAGCGTTTGTTCGGTAACCTGGAGATACATCTTGCCGAGCCGTTATATCTGAACCTGGGAGGCTACTGGGAACATGACAATCTTAACGGTTCCTATTTCAATCCTCGTGCTGCGCTGATTTATCAGTTTCTGCCGTCGCAAAGCTTGCGCTTTGTTTACGCTGAGGCATTGCGCACCATGGATATTTACGAGAAATCCGCAGATATCCATATTCAGCCGGAAAACCTTGCCGGTGTTTATGGTGCAGACCCGTTGGCCGCGCTGGGCTGGGAGACGGCTGAGTTTTTCGCCACCCAAACGTCTGATGGCGGGCTTGATCCGGAGCGTATTCACTCTATGGAGATTGGCTACTATGGTCGGGTGAGAGCGCTGGAGTGGGACATCAGGATATTCGACGAACAGCTCGATCAGCTGGTTAGTGGGCCGATGAACCCGGAGCAGTTCCGTCCGGATAATGAAGGCTCGGTTGATATTCAAGGCGCTGAGGCCCAACTCAGTTGGCGGCCGCATCCCAGACACTTACTTCGGCTTGCCGGCTCACGCATCAGCACCAAGGCGGATCACCCGACAGAGCCTGGCTCCGCACGAATAGAACAAGCGCTGGCCGCGGAAACATTGTCCAGTTTGCTATGGCGCTTTGATGTGAATGATCGCTGGATGTTGTCAGGCTTTTGGCATCGGGCAGATCACTGGAGTGATAGAAGGTTCGAGAATGTCTACGAGCGGGCGGACCTGCAGGTTTCACGGCGTGTTCGAGGGCCTCGCAGCACAATCGAGATTAGTGCAGTGGTGCAACATTTTCTCAGTGATGATCCGGTGGTGAGGGTCAATAATTTATACAAGGAGGACGACCTCTACTGGTTGTCAGCGGCAGTCTCGTTCTAGGAAGGGAATGATGGCTCAGGGACGCAGAACAGGGCTTGGCGTATTACTTGCCTGTCTGACGTGGTTCGCCCACGCCAGTGAGCTGCCTGTCGCCCTCGAGCCTGAAGCTGCATCAATGTCTATTCTGATGTTGGGGCCGGATAATAACTACACCACTGAGTTTCAGGCGGAGCTGACCAAGCGTATGCCGCCGTCCCTGACGCTGACTGTTGATGCCGACGTCGCCAGGTTAGCCGTGGCGCTGGGTGAAGATGCATTCGCTCAGGCGCTCAGGCTGGATATTCCCGTTATTGGAGTGCATGTCTCTCGATCCACCCTGCAAGCCGCCAAAGATGCCGGCTGTTTATGCTCCGCAGTTTATCGGGAGGCGACCACTGCTGCCCAGATTCTGGTGTTGCGTGAGATGCTGCCAGCTGCCCGCCGGGTCGGTGTTCTGATCGGCCCGGGCTTTGCCGGTGACGAGCAGCGACTTGAAATGCCGGGCGTTCTGTTTGAGCAACGTAGTGTCAGCAATGCACAGCAGTTGCCTGCGGTGCTGGCGGAGTTGTTGCCGCGCGTCGACGTGTTACTGGCGCTGCCCGATCCTGCTTTGTACAACGCCGAAACTGCCAGGCTGATACTGCTATCCAGTTATCGTCAGGGCAAGCCGTTGATTGGCCCGGACGAACAGTTTGTTCGGGCAGGCAGTCTGGCTGCGGCCTACCCTTCAGTAGAGGGAATGATTGAGGCAACCCTGAAGCTGTTACAGCATGACGGTCTGCCGGCAACCGTGCCGGAGCCTGTGTATGCCCGAGCAGCAGTGGCATGGAACGTCCATGTGGCACGTAGTTACGGCGTAATCGCTCCGGATATTCCAGCGATTGAAAAGCGTCTGGAGGCACAGCAATGAATTTCTCCGGCAGCATTGTCAATCAGTTGCGTTGGCTCGGTGTCTTACCGGCGCTGTTGATGCTTATCCTGCTGCTGCTCGCTTTGACATGGCAGCGTTTTGATGATGCGCAAGCAGAACTTAATGCGCGAGGTGTCTTTATGAGCCGCTATCTGGCAGCAGCTTCTGAATACGGAGTGATATCCGGTAGTCGGGGTGAGCTGGATCAACAGGCGCGACTTGCAATGCAGCATAACGATGTTCTTGGTGTGATCTTCCGTGATCATCTGGGGCAGATATTGCTTGAGCGTTACGTCTCTGACAGTCGGCAGTTTGATGAGTCATCGCTGCGTCGCTTTCGTGCAGCAATCTATCGGCAGACCCTGCTGCCGGGAAGTTTGTTCGATGACGTCGCCGTCGCTGTAGAAAGCTCGCCTGAGCGTATCGGTCACATCGAGCTGCTATTGTCCTCCGCATCGCTGGCCAAGCGGCAGAGGGAGATTCTGCTGGCAACCCTGATGCCTGCGGTAATTGCCATGTTGGTTGGTTTGATTATTTCTTCAAGAATGGCAGGCCGACTGTCGCACCCGATTACCAGTTTATCCAGACTGGTGCAGCAGATTCGTGGCGGAGATTATCAGGCTCGCGGTGTACTTCCTTTGAATGCGGAGCTTGGTGCACTGCAGGGAGACATCAATCAGCTGGCGGCGGAGTTGGAGCGAGCCAGGCGCGAACAGGATCGCGCCATGGATGCACTGCGTGAGGCACGCTTGCGCGCGGAAGGTGCTAGTCAGGCAAAAAGTGAGTTTTTGGCCATGATGAGCCATGAGTTGCGCACGCCGATGAACGGTGTGATGGGAATGCTGCAACTTCTTGACGGAACTTCTCTGAATGAAACACAGCGCGAGTATGCCCGCGCTGCACTGGACTCCACGGCGCACCTTCTTGACGTCATCAATGACATCCTCGATTTTTCTCGGGTAGAAAGTGGCCGTCTGGAGCTTGAGTACCTGTATTTCCCTATCGCAGAATTGGTGCAAAGCTGTGTGGCGAACTTTAGCTATTTGGCCAAACAGAAGGGATTGAGTTTACGCCTGCATGGGCTCGATACGGCGCTGGATACTCAGGTTTGCACTGACCCAACGCGGCTGCGTCAGATTCTGGCCAACCTGATTAGTAACGCGGTTAAATTTACCGAACGAGGGCAAGTGTTGGTTGATGTGTTGCTAACTGAGCAGCGACAGGATCGATTGGCATTAACCTTGACCGTTAAGGACACTGGTATCGGCATTCCTGAGGACAAGCTGCCGCTATTGTTTGATGCGTTCTCTCAGGTGGATAGCTCTACTACCCGTCGCTTCGGCGGCACCGGGCTGGGGCTGGCCATCGTCCAGCGTTTGATTCGTCTGCTTGGCGGTGTGCTGGAGGTGCAAAGCGCGCCAGGTCAGGGCACAACCTTTACTGCCCGATTTGTTTTGCCGATGCGCATTGATGACTCCCCAGTGTCGTTGGTGGCTGATGACAGTGACGAGCTACCCCGTCTGTGTGGTGCTGTTTTGCTGGTTGAGGATAACGAAGTTAATCGTATGGTAGCGGAGCACATGCTTAGTGCTGCTGGCGTTGATGTCACTTGTGCGGGCAATGGTGACGAAGCGTTGCAGAAACTGGCCGCTGGTCGGTTTGATTGTGTGCTGATGGATGTGCAGATGCCGGTTATGGATGGCCTGGAGGCGGTGCGCCGCTATCGTGAATCCGAGCGCCTCAATGGCGGCGGTCATTTGCCAATAATCGCACTGACAGCAAATGCGCTGGTTGGTGAGCGTGAGCGCTGCATAGAGGCTGGCATGGATGACTACCTGGCAAAACCATTCCAGCGCCGCAAACTGCTTACTTTGCTGGCTCGTTATCTGACAGAGGCATGAGCCCAGTTACCGTACTCAGCACTTCACCATCGCGCAATCGGGTCTGCACGGTATCGCCAGCTTGCAGGCCAGCGACAGAGCGCAGTGCCTGACCTGCATGGAAGGTAATGCTGTAGCCACGCCCCAGTACTGCCAGAGGGCTGACTGCGTTGAGGCGATTACTTAACTGGCGCAGGTCCCGTTGCCGGTCACGAATCTGCCGTGGCAGCGGCAGTGCTAACCTTTTCGCTAAACCCGTCAGGCGGTTTTCACTAAAACTCAGCAGTACACGGGGATCACGGCCATGCAGGCGCCGCTTGAGCTGATCCAGACGCTGGGCGGGCAGAGCAAGGCGCTGCTGCAGGTGGCGGCGTAGACGTGCTTCCAGCTCGTCAATCTGCTGAGCCACTTGTTGCAGCCGCTGCTCTGGACGACCAAGCCGCTTCTCCAGCCAGCCCAGTCGTTGCTGCTCTCGCTGTAGTCGATGCTGCATATGGACCGCCAGCCGTCGTCCCAGTGCGTCAACCCGCTGGCCCAGTGCTTCCAGGTCCGGGCTGACAAGCTCCGCCGCCGCTGACGGGGTGGGAGCACGCAGGTCAGCGACATAATCCGTCAGGCCGACATCCACCTCATGGCCCACAGCGGACACCACCGGGATCGATGAAGCTGCCACATCACGGGCCAGCTGTTCATCATTGAAGGCCCACAAATCCTCTAATGAGCCGCCGCCGCGGGTGATAATCAGTACGTCGCAATCCTGGCGCCTGTTGGCCAGTGCCAGCGCGGCTTTCAGTTGCCCCGGGGCGTCCTTGCCCTGCACCGCAGCGGGGTAAATCAGCACGGGGAGCTGGGGAGCTCGCCGCTTCAGCACCTGCAGAACATCGCGCAGGGCGGCGCCACTTGCAGAGGTGATTACACCGATTTGCCGAGGAAAGGCCGGTAGCGGGCGCTTGCGGCTGTCGTCAAATAGTCCCTCGGCGCGAAGCTTTTCGCGCAGCTGCTCGAACTCCCGACGTAGCCGCCCTTCGCCGGCCTCCTCCATGTGCTCAATAACCAGCTGATAGTTGCCCCGTGGCACATACAGCGTGACCCGGGCTCGCACCAGCACCTGCATGCCGTCCCGCGGCGCGAACCGCAGTAGTTGGGCACGGTTGCGGAACATGGCTCCACTGACCTGAGCGCGGTCGTCTTTAAGGCTGAAATACAGGTGCCCGGAGGCTGGCCGGGACAGGTTGGACAGCTCCGCCTCGATCCATAGCAGCGGGAAACCGCCTTCCAGCAGTCCCTGAGCTTCCAGATTGAGGCGGCTGACGGTCCAGATACGACGTTCGTCTGGGGCGGGATTAAGGTCCTTGTTCATGGCGTGGAGGGTAGCACCGGAGTGGGCCCGTCGCCTATAATGCCGGGCCTGATTTTCCACCCCCTTACGGTGCCCCATGCTCAGAATTGTGCAAGAAGCACTGACTTTTGATGACGTTCTACTGATTCCTGCCCATTCGGAAGTCCTGCCCAAGGACGTCTCATTGAAGTCACGCCTGACCCGCTCCATTGCCCTGAACGTTCCGCTGGTGTCTGCGGCCATGGATACTGTGACAGAAAGTCGTCTCGCCATTGGCATGGCCCAGGAAGGGGGCATAGGTATTCTGCACAAGAATATGGAAGCCGAGGATCAGGCACGCCATGTGCGGATGGTGAAGAAATTTGAAAGCGGTGTGGTGAAAGATCCCATCACCGTAACGCCGGACACGACAGTTGCCGAGCTGCTACGCATTACCCGAGCCCACGATATTTCCGGCGTGCCGGTGGTAAAAGGTAACGAGGTAGTTGGCATTGTCACTAGTCGTGATACCCGTTTTGTTACCGAATACAGCCAGCCAGTGTCAGCCATAATGACCGGCAAAGACCGCTTGGTAACTGTTCGTGAAGGTGTGCCCTCAGAAGAAGTTCGCGGACTGTTGCATCGCCATCGGATTGAAAAAGTGATTGTGGTAAACGATCAGGGCGAGCTGCGTGGTCTTATCACCGTCAAGGATATTGAAAAAGCGGCCAAGTATCCGAATGCGTGCAAGGATTCCCAAGGCCGTTTGCGTGTTGGCGCGGCGGTGGGTACCGGTGACGGTACCGAGCAGCGCGTCGAACTGCTGGTTGAGGCTGGCGTCGATGTGATTGTTATTGATACCGCCCATGGCCATAGCCAAGGTGTAATTGATCGGGTTGCTTGGGTGAAAAAGCATTTCCCGCAAGTGCAGGTAATCGGCGGTAATATCGCTACTGCTGCCGCTGCACGGGCGTTGGCTGAGGCGGGTGCGGATGCAGTTAAAGTTGGCATCGGCCCGGGCTCGATCTGCACCACACGGATTGTCGCTGGTATCGGCGTGCCGCAGATTACTGCAATTTCTGACGTTGCTGATGCGCTTCTGAAATACGATATCCCATTGATTGCTGATGGTGGCATTCGTTTCTCTGGAGATATTTCCAAAGCGATTGCAGCCGGCGCCAGTGCCATCATGATTGGTTCCTTGCTGGCAGGCACGGAAGAAGCACCAGGCGATGTCGAGTTGTTTCAGGGCGGCTACTACAAGGCCTATCGTGGCATGGGTTCACTCGGCGCCATGTCTGGCAAGACCGGTTCCAGCGATCGCTACTTTCAGGATAGTGCCGCTGGCGTGGAAAAACTGGTACCTGAAGGCATCGAAGGGCGAGTGCCGTACAAAGGTCCAATGAGTGCCATTGTCCATCAGCTGATGGGCGGCCTGCGGGCTTCCATGGGTTATACCGGTTGTGCCGATATTGACCAGATGCGCACCAAGCCAGAGTTCGTCAAGATTACTGGTGCAGGCATCAAGGAATCTCACGTTCACGATGTGGCCATTACCAAGGAAGCACCGAACTACCCAATCGGGTAATCCGGAAAATTTATTCAGTATGTAATCGGCCGGTGCTTCCGGCCGATTCAGTTTTTAACCGAGGCCAGCTGGCCCGCAATGGAACTTCGTCATGAGAGATATTCATGCTCAGCGCATTCTGATTCTGGATTTCGGTTCCCAGTACACCCAGTTGATTGCCCGTCGGGTGCGTGAAATTGGTGTCTACTGCGAAATTCGCGCCTGGGATATGGATGAAGCTGAAATTCGCGCCTTCGCCCCCGCCGGTATTATTTTGTCCGGCGGCCCTGAGACGGTGACGGTGGAGCAGACTCCACGGGCACCGGAGCGAGTATTTGAGCAGGGCGTGCCAGTGCTGGGTATTTGCTACGGCATGCAGACCATGGCGCAGCAGCTTGGCGGTAAGGTCATCGCCGGAGAGAAGCACGAATTCGGCTATGCACGGGTGAAGAAAGAGCAGTCCAATGGATTGCTTGATGGCGTGGTCGATCATCAGGAAGGTGAAACTGGTCATCTTGATGTGTGGATGAGTCACGGTGACCGGGTCGGCACCTTGCCATCCGGTTTTGTCGTTAGCGCCAGCACCGAGTCTTGCCCGATTGCCGGGATGGCTAATGATAAGAAACGTTTCTATGGCGTTCAGTTTCACCCGGAGGTAACACATACCTTGCAGGGCGGCCGGATGCTGGAGCGTTTTGTACGCGAGATTTGTGCCTGCGAAAAGCTTTGGACGCCAGACAATATTATCGAGGACGCCATTGAGCAGATTCGTGAGCTGGTTCGTGATGAGGAAGTGATTCTAGGTCTGTCTGGTGGTGTTGACTCCTCGGTGACGGCGGCCTTGCTGCACCGTGCCATTGGTAAGCAGTTGACCTGTGTGTTTGTAGATAACGGCCTGTTGCGTCACCGTGAAGGTGATCAGGTCATGGAAATGTTTGCTAAAAATATGGGCGTGAAGGTAATTCGCGTTGATGCAGAAGAAATATTTCTGTCGAGCCTGGCTGGCGAAGCAGACCCTGAGAAGAAGCGGAAGATTATCGGCAATGCCTTTATCGATATTTTCGAGGCAGAAGCCGCCAAGCTGAAAGATGCTCAGTGGCTGGCTCAGGGGACAATTTATCCGGATGTTATCGAGTCAGCTGCCAGTAAAACAGGCAAGGCTCATGTGATTAAATCCCATCACAATGTTGGTGGCTTGAAGGAGAATATGATTCTCAAGCTGGTAGAGCCGCTGCGTGAATTGTTCAAGGATGAGGTGCGTAAGATCGGCCTGGAGCTTGGTCTGCCCTACGATATGGTTTATCGCCATCCGTTCCCGGGGCCGGGCCTGGGTGTGCGTATCCTTGGTGAAGTCAAAAAGGAATATGCAGACACTCTGCGACTGGCGGATGCCATCTTTATTGAGGAGCTTTACGCGGCAGACCTGTATCACAAGACCAGTCAGGCATTCGCCGTTTTTCTGCCGGTTAAGTCTGTTGGCGTGGTTGGTGATGCCCGTCGCTATGAATATGTGGTGGCACTGCGCGCCGTGGAAACCATCGATTTTATGACGGCCCGCTGGGCGCATCTGCCCTATGAGTTCCTTGAGCACGTTTCCGGTCGTATCATCAACGAAATTCCCGGCATTTCCCGGGTGACTTACGATATCTCCTCGAAGCCGCCGGCAACGATCGAGTGGGAGTGATGTCGGGCTCGTTATCAGATGGCCGATTAACTGGCTATCTGATAACAATTTCCGCCTTTGCGCTTTGCCTGATACATGGCTTCATCTGCGCGGCGCATGAGCATGTCTGGCAGGCTGGTGCCATCCGGTAAAGCGATACCGATGCTGGCGCCGAGTGTCACCGATACCCCGCCGAAATGGAGGGGCTCGTTGCTGACTTCAATCAGCTTTTTGGCCACGGCCTCAGCTGCTTCAGTGGGGGATTCGCCGCTCACTACAATGCAAAACTCATCGCCACCGACCCGGGCAATCAGATCTGTTTGACGCATGGCATGCTGAAAGCGATCGGTGATTTCTTTAAGAATCACATCTCCGGCATGATGGCCGTGGCTGTCATTAATTTCCTTGAAGTGGTCCAGATCCAGATATAGCAGTGCCAGCTTCTGCGACCCATAGGCCAGACGGCGTGGTAACAGACGCTCCAGGCCGCGCCGGTTAATCAACCCTGTGAGTGGGTCCATCTCGCTTTCTCGCCGCAGCTCGGTTTCACGTTGCTGTCGCTCACTGACATCCTGAAAGGCAATGCTGACGCCTGCAATAAATCCTTTTTCATCTTTTAGTGGGGTGGCGATCAGCTCGGCTGGAAAATTCATGTGCTGGCGATTGCCGGTGACAATGCCGGCCCAGCGATCGCCGGCCAGACAGCTTTTTAGCATTTCTTCAATAGCCCGAGTGGCGGCTGGCCCTGAGACGTGACTGGTAAGCGCGTTACCGATAATCGGTGCGGTCTGTCCTAATAAGGTATGGGCTGCTGGATTGGCAAAAATAATGTTGCCACGGCGGTCGAGGCTGAGAATCCCCTCGCCGATGGATTTGAGCAGCAACTCATTATGATGTTTGAGGCGCTCCACTTCCTGGAGCGATTGGGTCAGAGCTGCATTGGACTCTGATAGCTCGCGGCCGCGCTGATCCAACTCGAGAAAGACCCGCACTTTGCCTTGTAGCATCTCCGAGTTGATGGGCTTGGTGAGAAAGTCCACCGCACCGCTGGCATAGCCCTTCATGACATGCTCTAGGTCGCGGTTGATGGCGGTGACAAAAATAATCGGTACCGCACGGGTGCGGCGGCCTTGCTGCATCAGGTTGGCTACCTCATAGCCATCCATGCCTGGCATTTGCACATCCAGCAGGACAACGGCCACGTCATTATCGTTAAGTAGCTGTAGTGCCTGTTCGCCAGATTCGGCCTGTAACAGCTGGATATCGAAGTCATCCAGCAGGGCTTCCAGGGCAATGCGGTTGGCGCTCTGGTCATCTACGATCAGGACGGCGGGCTTGCTCGACATGAATCTGTTCTCTCCCCGACAACCCGGAATATGGCGCCGGGTTAGATTTTTGTTATGTGGGCGCTAAGCGACCTTGTTACTTTGTCCCGATTATCTGCAAAATACCAGCCTGCGCACCCATATAATCGAACCCACCGGTCAGCGGAGAACAACTGTCCATGAATAATCCAGATATTGGCAAACTGATCCTGCGTATTGCGCTTGGCGTGATGCTATTGCTGCATGGAGTAGACAAGCTGATGCACGGTGTCAGCGGTATTTCTGGCATGTTGGCTAGCCATGGCCTGCCAGGTTGGTTTGCTTTTGGTGTATTCGTTGGTGAGATTGTTGCACCGCTTATGGTGCTAGTGGGGGTTCAGACCCGTATTGGCGCCGGGCTGGTCGTGATTAATATGCTAGTTGCTATCGGTCTGGCCCATTCCGGGCAGATTTTCTCGCTCGGAAAGCATGGTGGCTGGGCCATCGAGCTGCAGGCGTTCTATCTATTTACTGCGGCTGCTCTGATGTTTCTGGGTGGTGGTAAGTATGTGATCAAAAACTGAGCTGCATTGAGTGCGGCTGAAGCCGCTCCTAGACGGAGCGGTTACGTGAGTCGACTTGGTCATTCAGGGTCCAGTAGTCATACAGCACGCCTAACAGGAAAAGGCCACCGGTAAGCAGCCAGATCAGGCCGGTGAGCCACTTGCCCAGATAAAAGCGATGAATTCCGAATACACCAAGGAATGTCAGCAGGATCCAGCTGACATTGTAATCGGCGGGGCCGGACAGAAAGCGGTGGTCTGCCTTTTCGTCCATTCCGGGGATCAGGAAAAGATCGATAATCCAGCCGATAAAAAACAGGCCCAGAGTGAAAAACCAGATCGTACCGGTGATTGGTTTGCCGTAATAAAAGCGGTGCGCCCCCATGAAACCGAAAATCCACAGGCAGTAGCCGATAATTTTGCTATGCGTATCTTGCTGAGCCATAACGGTGTCCTTACAGCGTAACGGTAATCTTGCCAATTACTCGCAGGGCTTTGTCGATAGCCTTGCCAGTGCTTTCATCTCGGGCCAGCGCCACCCCAAGGCGCCGTTCACCATGAACTTCCGGTTTGCCGAACAGACGCAGGTCAGTATCCGCCTCGCTCAGCGCCTCGGCCAGATTGCCATAGCGCATATCAGATGAGTCGCCAGCCACTAGCAAAACTGCCGAAGCAGATGGGCCGGTTTGATGGATTGCTGGTACCGGCAGGCCAAGAATGGCCCGAGCGTGCAGGGCGAATTCGGACAGGTTCTGGGAAATCAGGGTGACCAGCCCGGTATCATGAGGGCGAGGAGAGACCTCACTAAAGAAAACCCTGTCGCCTTTGACAAATAATTCGACGCCAAAAATACCGTAGCCACCAAGCGACTCGGTGACTGCAGCAGCAATGCGTTGAGCTTCCTCAAGTGCCACGCTAGTCATCGGTTGTGGCTGCCATGACTCCCGGTAGTCACCTTTTTCCTGACGATGACCAATCGGCGCGCAAAAGCTGGTGCCGTCGCGGTGCCTGACAGTGAGTAGCGTAATTTCATAATCAAAATCGACAAAGCCTTCAACAATGACCT
The DNA here is from genome assembly GCA_029210325.1 of Alcanivoracaceae bacterium. Classification (GTDB taxonomy): domain Bacteria; phylum Pseudomonadota; class Gammaproteobacteria; order Pseudomonadales; family Alcanivoracaceae; genus PGZG01. The sequence continues at coordinate 1,088,679 of JARGPU010000001.1, forward strand.
TGCCCTTGCCAGTGCGCCCACCGGACTGGGCGTACTCCCAGGCAGGTTCGACATCTGCCTGTCGTTTAACGGTGCTTTGCCCTTTGCCAGAAGACGACATGATTGGTTTGACAACGCAGGGCAGGCCAACTAATTCAATGGCCGCCAGATACTCATCCCTTGTTTCCGCAAAACGATAAGGCGAAGTGGACAGGCCAAGTTCTTCTGCGGCCAAGCGACGAATGCCTTCACGGTTCATGGTTAGCTGAGCAGCTCGGGCGGAAGGGATGACATGCCAGCCCTCGGTTTCGAGGTTGACCAGCTCATCGGTGGCGATGGCCTCAATCTCCGGCACGATCAGGTGCGGCTTTTCCTGTTCAACCAGTGCTCGCACCGCTACCCCATCAAGCATGCTGATCACATGGCAGCGATGAGCAACTTGCATTGCTGGTGCGTTGGCATAGCGGTCTACGGCAATAACTTCACAGCCAAAGCGCATCAGCTCAATGGCCACTTCCTTGCCAAGCTCTCCGCTGCCAAGCAACATGATGCGGGTGGCATGGGGCGCGAGTGGGGTGCCAATCGTTGTCATGATTGTCCTATCAGTCAAAATCAGTTGTCGCCTTGCTTTGCTGCAGCATCGGCAATCTTTTTCAGTACCACCTTGATATCGGCAGCCATAAGTCCCGCACGCTGATAGCGTTTCTCAGGATCTTTTTCCAGCGCACGTTTCAGCACAATCGATACCCATGGAGCGGTTCGCTTCAGGCCAGGGCGTGTCTGCAGGATATCCGGGTGTGGTTCTGTGGCGATCTGGTACATGATCTGGGTGGCATTTTCCGCCTGAAATGGCAGCTCGCCGGTGAGCATCTGATACAGCACCACGCCCAGAGAGAAAATATCTGAGCGCCCATCAACTCTCTTGCCGGTCACCTGCTCGGGTGACATAAAGCTTGGCGTACCAACCACCATGCCAGTTTTTGTGCGGCTTGAATTGTTTACCCGGGCGATGCCGAAGTCGGTAATTTTTACCTGCCCTTTTTCCGGGTCAAACATCAGGTTTGCCGGTTTGATATCGCGGTGCACGATGCTGTTGACGTGGGCATAATCAAGCGCATCCGCACAGCGGCCGATAATGTTCAGCACCTTGATGACCGGCATCAAGGTGTCTGGTTTGGTATAACGCAGTAGATCATGACCGTGCAGGAATTCCATGGCGATATAGGCCAGATCATGCTCTTCGCCGGCATCATACACGGTGACAATATTCGGGTGGTTGAGCTTGCCGGCCGCTTCCGCCTCGCGGAAAAAGCGTTCTTTCACCTCGGTTAACTCTTCCTCACCAAATTCTTCTGACAACGCCAGTGTTTTGATCGCTACGACTCGGTTGATTTTCGGGTCGCGGCCCTGGTAAACCACGCCCATGGCACCGCGGCCGAGCTCCTTTTCTACCTGGTAGCGGCCCAGCATGGGCTTCTCGAAGCTGCTGTCGTCCCCGCCTGCCAGCAGGGTGTCGGTGGGCGAGCCGCCGCCACCGGAACGCATGCCGAAGATAATAGTATCCTGCGCATCATTGGCTCGCTTGGTACGCTGGGCGATGTCACGGAAAGTGGAATCATGGCTGGCCATGTATTGGTACACCGCACTGGCTTTGTTGAATTGTCGCTTGCGTTCAAAATCCATGGCCAGGTTGTAGAGCAAGTCCATCACATCATCGGACAGCGGCACGCGGCGGAATTTTTCGAAAGCCATATCCAGCTGGCCCTGTTGCTGGAAGGCAAGGCCGAGCATGCGATTTGATTCGGCAGATTCTTTTTCTGATTTTTCTTTGCCTTGCTCAGTGACGAGGAAGTGTTTTGTGGTCAGAGTGAGGTGCCCGACAAACAGTAACGCCGCCGGTAGCGTCAGAGGAATCCATAGCCCCTGAATGCCAAGCATGACGATCTCTGTACCCAGTAGCGCCACCAGCAGCACGGCGGAAATGCCCGCGCCAAGACCGGCGCCCAGCCGGGGCAGGGCAAACATCAGATACATCACAATGAGTAGCAGCATGATCCAGCGGCCTGCATTGGCCCAGGATGGCATGACGAAGAAATCTTCATTGAGAATGCTGGCTACACTATGAGCCAAAATCTGTACCGGTTCTTGAGACCGTGGCAAAGGGGTTTTCAGGGACGCACCCAAGCCGTAAGCGGTGGCGCCAATAATCACAATTCGGTCTTTGTATTTATCCGCGGACAGGCGACCACTGTAAACGTCATAAAACGAATCGGTAGAAATGGCGGATTGTTTGTCCGGGTTGCTGTAGAAAAAAGTATTCATGCGCAGGTCATCGCCTGTGCGAATGTTGAGATTGCCCAATCGCACGCCATCGGCGCTAGTGCGGATGTCTTCGGCGCCAAGGTTCAGACTGCGCGCAGCAATCTGTAAAGAAAGGGATGGATACAGTTCGCCGTAATGGTTTACCAATAGTGGCTCGGTGCGAACGCCTCCGTCACTGTCCAGATTGATAATCAAGTGTCCCACTGCCGAGGCGGACTCGGCGAACTCGGGCAGGGGCGGGGTCAGCGACAGAGTGCTCATTGGCATGCCCGGAATCTCGGAGCCTTCCGCTGTGACCTGTTGTTTGCTGATGTACGGGGGTACGGGATTGTCTGGTCGGCCGATCGGCACGCCCTGAATCATCTGCATGCCCATTACCACATTGCCGGCCCGCTGAATGCTGCTGGTCAGACGACTGTCGGTGTCCAGGTCGAGGCTGGCCTGTTCAAGCTTTTGGCCAAGCAGGGCCAGATCATTAAAGTGCAGGTCTTCGGGTTCGCCTTGGGAAAGGGTGCTGTCTTGCCAGAACAGGCGCAGGTCGCGGATTTCTGCCAGCCCCGGGTCGGTTTGTGGTTCGGACAGGAAAATACCCAAACCGATTACTTTGGCTCCGGCACCTTGTAGTTTGTCGATCATCGAGCCAAGAATATCCCGGGGCCAAGGCCAGCGGCCCAGATTTTCGATACTTTGGTCGTCGATGGCCAGTACTGAGATGCGGCTACCCGGGTCACGCTCGGCGCTGCGCACGCCAACGTCATAGGTGGCCAGCTCCAGACTGCCAAGTGGTCCGCTGCGGCTTAGCGCGATCATCAGTACAGTGATGACGACGACTGCAAACCAGTCAGTGGTCCAGAATTTCCTTTTCATGTAGTGCCCCGATTAGTGCCCCGATCCGAGATTCGGCACCGTCCGGAGAAGACGGCGCAAACAAGGCGCATTTATAGCACACCGAGGCGCTCGATGGGTGTCTCGGCTACCATAGTCGACTAGTTGAAGTGAGGAGAGTGACGGGTGTCCGTTGATCCACAGCATGAAGTCTGGATGGCGCAGGCGCTGAAGTTGGCCAACACCGCCGCAGAGCACGGTGAGGTGCCGGTGGGCGCCTTACTGGTGCGTGATGGAGAGGTTATCGGTCAGGGCTGGAATCAGCCCATTGGCTGCCATGACCCTACCGCCCATGCCGAAGTGGTGGCGTTGCGTGACGCGGCCGCAAGGGAAGGGAATTATCGGCTGGGTGGCAGTGTGCTGTATGTGACCATTGAGCCCTGCACCATGTGTTTCGGTGCCCTTATGCATGCCCGGGTTGGGACCTTGGTTTACGGTGCCCGTGAGCCTAGGGCCGGGGTCTGTGGAAGTCAGCTCAGCCTGCCTGCGCAGTATTTCTACAATCACAGGCTTGAGGTAGTCGGTGGGGTGATGGCGCAGCAGTCTAGCGCCATGCTGAAGAGCTTCTTCGCCCGCAAGCGCAAATAATTACTGACCGTTGCCCAGCATGGCGACCATGTTGGGGCCGTGACGGTTAGACTCGCTCGCCCATACCAGCAGGTCGTAGTACTGGCGAATATGGCGCACATAAATCACTGACTGCATGCCGCCGCGGGCGTAACCATGGCGGGTATCACTGTAGTAGTTGGCATCGCGCAGTAGCGGCAGGCGCTGTTGTACATCACTCCACAGGTCGGGGTTGCCGCCCTGCTTCTGGGTCAAAACTCTGGCGTCTTCCATATGGCCGAAGCCTACATTGTAGGCGGCAACCGCCATCCACATGCGATCCGGGTCGGCAATACGTGCCGGGATGCGGTCATAGATCTTGCGTAAATAGGCAGCCCCGGCGCGGATACTTTGCAGGGGGTCGGTGCGGTCAGAGACTCCCATTTCCGAGGCGGTATGCAGGGTCAGCATCATCAGGCCGCGTACCCCGGTGGGCGATACCGCGTTGGCATCCCAGAGTGACTCCTGATAACCCATGGCAGCCAGCAGGCGCCAGTCAAAACCGGACTCTTCCCCTGCGGCTCGAAATGCCTCGGCATACTGCGGCAGCCGTACATCAAGGTGCTTGAGGAATGAGCGGGAGGAATACAGGTTCATCTGTGCCGCGTTATGGAAAAAGCGCTGCTCCAGTTTGGCCACAGTGCCATCGGCCTTACGCTGGGTCAGAAAGCGCTGAGCGGCCAAATAGAGGCTATCGTCGCTGCTGTTGGGCAGTGCCCAGCCTAGCTGTCGTTCGGTCAGCGTAATGCCACCGGTTAGCTCGGGGAACAGAGCCTTGTTCAGGCGCCAGGAGTTTTCATCAACGATGGCCAGATCAAAGTAGCCCTCATCGACCAGATTGAGCAGTTTTTCGGTGCTGACGTCATGGATCGCTTGAAAGCGCAGGTCCTGACCGTGACGAATCAGCTCGCGTATTGACTCTTCCTGACCGCTGCCAGCCAATACCGCAATGCGTTTGCCGTTAAGGTCGGCCAGAGAGGTGGGACGGGCTTCGCCACTGCGCGAGATCATCTGGTCGCCGTTGTTCATATAGCTACCAGTAAAACGCAGTCGTTCCTGCCTCTCCGGAGTGATTGCCAGCGCCGCTGCGGCGATATCCGCCTCACCATTGCGGACCATATCGATCAGCGCGGGCAGGCTATCTGCCTTGACCATACGCAGGGATACGCCCAGCTCGTCGGCGAAGGCGCGGGCCAAATGGTATTCGAAGCCGGTATCGCCGTGTTGATCCTGGTACCAGGTCGCTGGAGAGGGGCGGGAAACGACAACCAACTCGCCACTGGCAAGTACTCGGTCCAGATCAGAAGGCACGCTACGCATGGCCAGCAGCACGGCTGCCACGCCAATCAGTGCCGCCGGCAATAGCAGGTGCCGGCTTTGTCTTAGTAGTGCGCTCATCATCCGGTTCGTTCCTCTGCTGGTAGTGCCAGTCAGGCCGGTACAGCCGCTTTCAACCGTGATTCTTCCTGAATCACTGGTATGTGGATGGGGGTTTATGTGACCCCCATCACTAAACAGGTGCGAACTCTAACAGTCCGCTGACGACCCCTTGTTCGCCTATTGTTGGACAATGCCCAGGTTTATCAGTCATTTAACAATTTTGAGCCGTTTGCCGCAGATGCTGCCTCGGCCAAGGGTAGGAGGGTGTTGATTGGCCTCCTACCCGGGCGCTAAATCCCGTATCATTGCGCCTCCTCGCAATTCCCCAGCCAGAAGGCCTCGCATGCTGATACTGTCCGGTAGTTCCGCTCTGTCTCCATTCCGTAAGGAAAAGCTGTTGCAGGCGCATCCCGCCGTGATCGACCTTGGTTGTTGTTTTGTTCACTTTGTTGATCTGGCTGAGGCCCTCAGCGATGACCAGCAGCAGGTGCTTGGCAAGCTGCTTGAATATGGCCCTGCGGGGGCCAATGAAGAGATGCAGGGTGAGCAATTTGTTGTGGTGCCTCGCCCGGGCACCATTTCACCCTGGTCATCCAAGGCGACGGATATCTGTCATAACGCGGGCCTGCAGGCGGTGCATCGGGTAGAGCGAGGAATTGAGTTCCGAGTCCGCTTTACTGCTGACGTCACTGACGAGCAGAGGGCTGCATTTTGCGCAGCCATCCATGACCGCATGACCCAGACAGTGTTGACAACAGTCGAGCAAGCGCAGGCACTGTTTGCCCAGCATCAGCCAAAGACACTCAGCCGTATCGATGTGCTGGGCGGCGGAAAAACTGCATTGGAGCAGGCTAACGGTGATCTGGGCCTGGCCCTGGCGGAAGACGAGATCGATTATCTGGTCGAGCAGTTCCAGCGTCTTAAGCGCAATCCCACCGACGCCGAGTTGATGATGTTTGCGCAGGCAAACTCTGAGCACTGCCGTCACAAGATTTTCAATGCGGATTGGTTAATTGATGGCGAGCAGCAAGACATCAGCCTGTTCGGCATGATCCGCAACACCTTTAAGGTTAGCCCTGAAGGTGTGCTGTCAGCCTATAGTGATAACTCCTCGGTAATTGAAGGCTCACAGGCGGAGCGCTTCTTCGCTGATCCGGATTCGCATCAGTACGGGTTCGTCGATGAGCCTGTACACATCCTGATGAAGGTGGAAACCCATAACCATCCTACCGCCATTGCGCCGCATCCCGGTGCAGCCACCGGCTCCGGTGGAGAAATTCGTGATGAAGGGGCCACCGGTCGAGGCTCCAAGCCAAAAGCGGGCCTGACAGGCTTCTCTGTTTCCAACCTGAATATTCCCGGCTTCGCACAGCCGTGGGAAACCGCCTACGGCAAGCCAGAGCGTATTGCATCCGCTCTGGATATCATGATTGAAGGCCCGCTTGGTGGCGCTTCATTCAATAATGAATTTGGCCGGCCCAATCTGAACGGCTACTTCCGCACCCTGGAAATTGAAGCGCCGGGAGTCAGTGGCGATGAAATTCGTGGCTACCACAAGCCGATCATGATCGCCGGTGGCGTTGGTAATATTCGTGGCCAGCATGTGGAAAAGCATCGTATTCCGCCGGGAGCAAAAATTATTGTTCTGGGTGGGCCTGCTTTGCTGATTGGCCTTGGTGGTGGTGCCGCTTCGTCAATGGCTTCGGGGCAAAGTGCTGAAGCGTTGGACTTTGCTTCGGTGCAGCGTGATAACCCGGAAATTGAACGCCGTTGCCAGGAAGTAATTGATTGCTGCTGGGCCTACGGCGAGCGCAACCCGATCATTTCTATCCACGATGTGGGTGCCGGCGGTCTATCTAATGCTTTGCCGGAGCTGGTACACGATGCCGATCGGGGTGCTGTTCTGGAGCTGCGTCGCATACCCTGTGATGAGCCCGGCATGAGTCCGGTGGAGATCTGGTGCAATGAGGCCCAGGAACGCTATGTGATGGCGGTCAGTGCTGAAGATCTGCCGCGTTTTGCTGCTATCTGCGAGCGTGAGCGGGCACCTTTTGCGGTGCTTGGCGAAGCTACAGAAGAAGAACACCTGAAGGTTTCTGACGAGCTGCTGGCTGATGCACCGGTGGACCTGCCAATGAATGTGCTGTTTGGCAAGCCACCAAAAATGCAGCGCGAATTTGATCGCACGGATTTCCAGCGAGGCAGTTTTTCGGTCAGTGGCATTGATCTGCGCGACGCTGTACAGCGGGTGCTGCAGCTGCCCGCAGTGGCGAGCAAAAGCTTCCTGATCACCATTGGTGATCGTTCCGTAACCGGGTTGGTGAACCGTGAGCAGATGGTCGGTCCCTGGCAGGTGCCGGTGGCGGATTGTGCGGTTACCGCCAGTGGCTATAACGCCTATACCGGCGAAGCTATGGCTATGGGCGAGCGCACTCCGCTGGCACTGATTGATGCGGCAGCCTCTGGCCGCATGGCTGTTGCTGAGTCGATTACCAATATTGCCGCTGCGGATATCGGTGACCTGAGCAAGATCAAATTATCCGCCAACTGGATGGCCGCAGCCGGTCACCCGGGTGAAGACCAGAACCTGTTTGATACGGTTCAGGCCGTTGGCATGGAGCTTTGCCCGGCGCTGGGTATTGCCATTCCAGTGGGTAAGGATTCTCTCTCCATGCGCACCCTGTGGCAGGATCATGGCATCAAGAAGTCTGTCACTGCGCCGCTGTCTTTGATCATTTCAGCGTTTGCACCGGTGACCGATATTCGCAACACCCTGACCCCGCAATTGCGAACTGAGCCAGACACCGTACTACTGCTACTTGATCTGGGTCGCGGCCAAAACCGCCTGGGGGGCTCGGCCCTGGCACAGGTATACGGCAAGGTCGGCGAGGTTGCTCCAGATCTGGACGAGCCAGCATTGCTGAGCAATTTCTTCAGTGTTACCCAGAGACTGCTGGCTGAGCAGCTTTTGCTGGCCTATCACGATCGTTCTGATGGCGGTCTGTTGGTGTCATTTGTCGAGATGATTTTTGCCGGGCGTGTCGGTGCTGACCTGATGCTCGATAACATCGCCGGAGACAATGAAGAAGCGATTTCTGCGCTGTTCTCTGAGGAGCTGGGCGCGGTGATTCAGGTGCGCGCTGATCAGGCCGATTATGTTATTGCTGCCTATGCGGAAACCGGTCTTGGCGAGTGTGTCCACCGTATTGGCGAGCTCAATGCAGAAGATGTTCTGCGAGTACGTCTTGGTGGCGCCATTCTTATGGAAACACCGCGCCGCGATCTGCATCGCTACTGGGCGGAAACCAGTTACCGCATTCAGGCTTTGCGCGATAACCCAAACTGCGCCCAGCAGGAGTTCGATGCTATTCCGGATGCCAATGATCCGGGCCTCAATGTGCGCCTGACCTTCGATATGAGTGAAGATGTGGTGGCGCCTTTTGTTGGCGGTGCTCGACCCAAAGTGGCAGTGCTCCGCGAGCAGGGCGTTAACGGCCATGTTGAGATGGCCGCCGTATTTCAGCGTGCTGGCTTCGACGCCTATGACGTACACATGAGCGACCTGTTGGCGGGTCGAGTGAAACTTGCTGATTTCCGCGGACTGGTTGCCTGTGGTGGCTTCTCCTATGGCGACGTGCTGGGCGCAGGTGAAGGCTGGGCTAAAACCATTCTGTATAATCTGGATCTGCGTGAGGCGTTTAGCGCCTTCTTTGCCCGCCCCGACACCTTTGCCTTGGGGGTGTGTAATGGCTGCCAGATGTTGTCCGCACTTAAGGAGCTGATTCCTGGTACGGAACATTGGCCCCGTTTTGTGCGCAACCAGTCGGAGCAATTTGAGGCGCGCACAGCGCTAGTAGAAATCACCCCATCACCGTCAATCTTTCTTGATGGCATGGCTGGCACACGACTGCCCATCGCAGTGGCCCATGGCGAAGGCCGGGTAGAAATCAGCGATGCTCATTTCCGCACCTGTGTCGACCAGCAGCTGCTTGCGCTGCGCTATATCGACTCTTTCGGCAATGCGGCGGTGAACTACCCGGCTAACCCCAATGGCTCGATTGCCGGTGCCACTGGTTTCACCACTGCGGATGGCCGGGTAACGATCATGATGCCGCACCCGGAACGGGTATTCCGGGTAGTGCAGCAGAGCTGGTGCCCAGATGAGTGGAAGCAATTTGAGAATGCGCCCTGGTTCCGCATGTTTGCCAATGCACGTAAGTGGGTGGGTTGAGTAGATGACGGAAAAAAAGTGGGGGCCATTCGAGTTGCTCTCGGCCCATGATAGTGAAGTGCCGCAAACCTTTGCCATCCGTCGGCGCATCGCTGCCGCCATGCAGCAGCTATCGGAACGCCTGATACGCGTTGAAGCGGATGATGCAGATCTTGAGCAATGGGCGACCACTCTGGAAAGTCTGCTAGAGACCGTGGGTCACCCACCGCGCCGTAACACCCGTGAGGCGAATCGTCGGCTGTTTACCGGTCAGGCTAGTACCTTTGATGTGTTTGACATGATGGACTATGACCCGGTCGGCGGTCTGTCTAATCCGATTGCCCCACAGCTGCGCTGGCTGACACAGTCGGCCGAAGGGGTGGAAGGCCAGATCAGTCTTGGTGAGCATTATCAGGGGCCGCCGGGTCGGGTGCATGGCGGCGTTATTGCATGGATTCTTGATGCGCTTTTGTCTCGCGCCATGCATGCCGCGTTGAAGATCGGCGTTACCGGCACCCTGAATATTCGTTACATGGCCTCAACGCCCATTGATACCCAACTGCGCTGTACTGCACGCATCGTGCGCATGGAAGGCCGCAAGATGTTTATCGAGGGAGCCATTTTTAACGGCGAACAGCAGACAGTTCAGGCGGAAGGCATTTTTCTGCAACCGGACTTCAGTAAACGCAAATGAGCCTGTTCAAGTTGTGCTTCTATGTCCCTGAGGACAATCTTGAGGAGGTCAAGGCGGCAGTCTTCGCCGCCGGCGCAGGGCGCATTGGCAACTACGACTGCTGCTCATGGCAGGTGCCTGGCGAGGGTCAGTTCCGGCCTCTGGCAGGCAGTAATCCGCATATTGGCGAGCACGGAATTATCCAAAAAGTTGTTGAGTACCGTGTCGAAATGATTTGCCAGCAGTCCTGTTTGCAAGCGTCTTTGCAGGCGTTGCGTCAGTCCCATCCTTATGAGGAGCCGGCCATTGATGTGTGGCGCCTGGAAGCTGTCTGACAGGGCCGGCTATTATGCCTAGACCTGTGTCGGTTCAGTGCTTTGGCCGGTCCAGGCAAGAATCTCATCTTTGTGCCGTCGAACCAGATTGCGCCCTTCAGTAATTGCCTCGCCGGCGCGGTGGAAATCAATCAGAGCGAAATCTTCCAGTTGTGGCAGCAGTGAGATCTCTGCCGGATCACCGGCCATGCGGCTGCGAGTAATACGGTCCTGCATGATATTGATGCTGGCGGACATGACGTCGAGCATGCCAGGTTCGGCATTTTCATCGTCAGAAGCGAAGTAGCTGGCAAACTTCTCCCACAGGGTGTTTTCCTCACCGCTCGACCGTTTCATTTCCTTGTCTACTTCTGCCCGGCTGTTGCGCGGCATATGGGCGCCGACCAACTGGGCGTTCAGGTTGACGGCGATGACCACATCGGCGCCCAGAGCACGGCAGGCAGACACCGGCACGGGGTTGACCAGGCCGCCATCCAACATCCATCGATCATTAATCTGTACCGGTGAAAAAACGCCGGGCAGGGCACAGGATGCTCTTGCCGCGCGCAGCACCGGCCCGTGGCGAAGCCAGATTTCCCGGCCACTTTTCATCTCGGTGGCGATGCTGACGAATTTCTTTTCCAGTGACTCGATATCAGGGTTGCGATGTTTTTCCCGGAAAAAGCCGAATAGTTTTTCCCCCTTTACCACGCCACCGGAGAAGCTGATATCCAGTAGCCCAAACACATCGCGCATGGTCAGGGTCTGAACCCATTCAGCAAAGTCATCCAGTTGTCCGGTGACATATACCGCGCCGATCAGCGCGCCGATGGAGGTGCCGGCCACTACCTGAGGGTGAATGCCCAGCTGTTCCAGCTCCTGAATAACACCGATATGTGCCCAGCCGCGTGCCGAGCCGCTGCCTAATGCCAGACCAATTACCGGGCCCTTAGTGGTCATGCTTGCTCTCCCATCAGGCAGGCTGCCAGCTCGCCGTTGATGCGCAAATGGCAACGACGTAGCACCTCACGCTGCTGGGCGCTGTCCATGCGGCCCCAATAGCTGATTTCACCTCCGGTGCGGAAGCAGCCAACACAGACGTCATCCCCATCCAGAGCGCAGATGCTGACGCATGGGGAGGCCACTATTTCAGGCATTTCATTGCTGTGGGAATCGGTCATCTATAACAAGCTCTCGGGCATAGCGTTTACTGTTCTCCACATAATGAAGGGCGCTCATTTGCAGCATCATGCGTTGGCCATCGCTAACCGGTTTGACAACCTTTGCGGGCGAGCCGAATACCAGAGAGTTATCGGGAATCTCCATGCCCTCTGGTACCAGCGAGTTGGCGCCGATAATGCAGTTTTTGCCGATTTTGGCCCGGTTGAGAATCACAGCGTTGATGCCGATTAGCGAGTAATCGCCGATCTCGCAGCCGTGCAGCATGACTTTGTGGCCAACAGTGACGCCCTTGCCAATGTTGAGCGGGATGCCGCTGTCGGTGTGCAGCACGGAGCCATCCTGAATATTGCTGTCGTCACCAATTTGAATTACATCGTTATCGGCGCGCAGCACGCAGTTGAACCAGATGCTGACATTGTTACCAAGGACAACGGAACCAATCACGCTGGCATTATCGGCAATCCATACGTTGTCGCCCGCTTCCAGCTGGCGATCACCAAGCTTGTATATCATGGGTTTCTCTCAGGCAGATTCTTCGAAAGGGATGTCAGCGTCGAATACATTGTTCAGCAGGTCAAGGATCATAAAGGCGGTCAGGCCCCAGATGCGCTTGTCATCGAAGTGATAGGTGGGGATACGAAAGCGCTTGCCGTAGAACTCCATGGGGCTGGAAAGGTCCGGGCGGGTGTCGAGGAAAAACTCCAGTGGTACCCGGAAAATCTGGTCAATTTCACGCTCTTCGGCCAGTAGGGCAATATCATGGGGAATGATGCCGACAAAGGGCGTGACCTTCATGCCAAAGCGGGACGCCAACGGTGATAACTGGCCCAGAACCTCAACTTGACCTGGTGGCAGGCCAACTTCCTCGTGGCTTTCCCGCAGAGCGGTGCTTAGCAGGTCAGCATCTGACGGATCACGTTTGCCTCCCGGGAAGGCGACTTCACCGGCGTGGGTCGGCATGCCCGCAGAGCGAACCGTCAAAATCAGCTCCGGGGCAGACTGGTTGGTGAACGGCATGAGCACAGCAGCCTCCGGCAGCTGCACGGGGAAATCCCGCAGCCGGTAGTCCTGAAGCTTGTGTCGGATCAGATTCAGGGTATCCACGGTCCACCTGTTAGTTTCAAACGCCAGTTTGAACGCCCAGTTGACCGCGGGCAAGGCCAAAAGGTTCAGAGCCGGTTTTCCGCTGAGCGTCCCGGACGGTTACACTGACCTCTACAGAGGGAGGATAGATGAAGTATTGCAGCCAGTGCGGTAGCCAACAGATCCGTTATGACATTCCTGAGGGCGACAACCGGCCCCGTTACTGGTGTCCGGATTGCAGCACCATCCATTACCAAAACCCGAAAATCATCGTTGGTGCCGTGCCGGTCTGGCAGGGCAAGATCCTGCTGTGCAAGCGGGCCATTGAGCCTCGTAAGGGCTATTGGACCTTGCCCGCCGGTTTTATGGAGAACGGCGAAACCATGCAGGAAGGTGCCGCCCGAGAGACCTGGGAGGAAGCATGTGCCAGTGTCGCGGTGAAGGATTTGTACGCTATGTACAATTTGCCGCACATCTATCAGGTGTATGTGTTCTTTCTGGCAGATATGCTCAACGGGGAATATGGAGTTGGAGAAGAGTCCAGCGACGCCGGGTTATACCTGCCAGAAGAGATTCCCTGGGACCAACTGGCGTTTCCCACGGTCAGTCGGACCCTCAAGTATTTTATTGAAGACATGAAAACAGGCCAGTATCCCATCCGGGTGCAAGATATTGCTCCGCTAGGACGAAAGCCTGCGGAAGACTGAGCAGGAGGTTCACTGATGTTGGTTACAAGGTGCGTGATGATGTTTCTGGCCGTTGCTCTGCTGGCGGCGTGTTCCGAGCCTCCGCAATCCGCTTCCCCCGCCCTGCCGGAGAAGGCCGGGCCTGAGCCTGAGCAAAATGAACCCGGCTACGATCCAGTGGCGGTAAAGCAGCTCGGTGCAGCCAGTTTGCTGCCTTTCAAGCAGCAGCTCATGCAGGCACTGCAAAGTGGCATGCAGCAGGGTGCGGAAAACGCCATCGATGTTTGTCGTCTGCAAGCGCCGGCCATCGCTGCGTCAGTTAGCGGCAATGGCATCGAGGTCGGGCGCAGCAGTCATCGATTAAGAAATCCTGCGAACGCGCCAACTGACTGGCAGCAGCAAGCCTTGGATCATTATCTGGCTGGCGAAGATCGTGACTCAATGGTGATTGATCTGGGCGGCGACAGGGTTGGCTACGTGGAGCCGATTGTTGCTGTCCCCATGTGCCTTGCATGTCACGGCAGCGAACTGTCTGCACCAGTGACTCAGGCGCTATCGGCCCATTACCCGGATGATCAGGCCACAGGCTTTGCCGCCGGTGACCTGCGCGGTATTTTCTGGGTCAGTCTGCCGCTTGCTCAAGCGTCAGCAGGCAACGGCGAATAACCCGGGCAGATACGTAGCCGGTAGCCAGCTCAATCTCGCCTGGCCGTGAGCATTCGCAGAGCAGGTCTACTCATCGTTATTGGTTCTCTAGCATGCTGATATGTCGGGCTCGCACTGCTTTGACCATGTTGTCCTTCACCTGCATGATTTCCAGCAGGTAGTCGCCAATGCGCAGCGACGTATTGCTATCCGGGATATTTTCCAGATGCTCCAGAATCAGGCCGTTGAGTGTTTTCGGTCCGTCGGTGGGTAGATCCCAGTTAAGGGCCTTGTTTATATCGCGCAAATGGGCGGTGCCATCAATCACCAGGCTGCCGTCTTCCTGTGGATGGATTTCATCCGTTGATGCGGCAAGGTCAGTAGTGAATTCGCCGACGATTTCCTCAAGAATATCTTCCAGAGTAATCAGGCCGAGCACATCGCCGTACTCGTCTACCACCACACCAATGCGCCGCTTCACGTTCTGGAAGTTGATTAGCTGCTGATGCAGCGGTGTGCCTTCCGGAACATAGTATGGCTCCACAGCGTGCTGGATGATTTCCGCTTTGTTGATCTCTTCGCGCAGTAGCAGGCGGGTCATTTTGCGCAGGTGCAGGATGCCCACCATATTGCCCGGGTCACCACGATAGACCGGTAGGCGAGTGTGCTGTGAGCTGCGCAGTGTCTCAATGATGTCGCCGACATCTTCTTCGATATCAATGCCAACCATCTCATTGCGCGGGATCATGATGTCTTCGACGGTGGCTTTTTCAAGATCAAGAATGCTAAGTAGCATGCGCTGATGAGTTTCTGGAATCAGGCCGCCTGCTTCATTGACCACGGTGCGTAATTCCTCTGCAGACAGATGATCGCTGCGTTGTTTTTCGGTGTGGACGCCGAGCAATTTTAACAGCGCATTACCGATGCCGTTGACCAGCCAGATCAGAGGGGTGAAGGGGATGTAAAGCGGCTTGAGTATCAGGCTGGCAGGGAAGGCGACTTTTTCCGGACGTAAAGCGGCAAAGGTCTTTGGTGTGACCTCGGCAAAGATCAGCATCAAAATCGTGATGGCGACCGGTGCAAGAGCGGTACCGAGCTCGCCAAACAGGTACAGGCCAAGCAGGGTGGCCAATGTTGCAGCGGCGTTATTGACGAAATTGTTACCTATCAAGATCACGCCAAGCAGCTGGTCTGGCCGCTTCAACATTTTCTCAACTCGAATAGCGGCGCGGTTACCCTGACGGGCAAGATGGCGCAGGCGGTAGCGGTTTAGGGCCACCATGCCAGTCTCGCTGCTGGAGAAGAAGGCGGAGAGAAGTATCAGTACAAAGATGGCGCCAGCGAGTAACGCCGGATAGGAACTGTCCAAGAAGAGTGCCTGTTGCTTAGATGCGGCCATTGTCCCGACCGGCTTTTCCTTCTGTCAAGGAAAATGGCCGGCCTGATTAACGCTTGAGAATCACTTCCAACACCAGCTGCGAGCCGAAAAAACCCAACAACAGCAAGGCAAAGGCTGCCACGGTGAGGCGTACTGCGGTAACGCCACGCCAGCCAAGCAGTTGGTGCCCGGCGAGCAGGGCGCTGAACAGCAGCGCACTAACAAGGGTAAACAGGGCCTTATGGGCGACATGCTGGGCAAACAGGTCGTTGATAAACATGAAGCCGGCGGCGATGGCCAGCCACAGAAGCGTCACGCCGGCCCAGAGCAGCTCAAACAGCATGGTCTCCATCACCTGAATCGGTGGAAACAGCCGCATCACTCCGCGGATATGGCCGTTTTTAAGCTGGTAGTGCTGAATCAGAACAAGAATGCCCTGTGAGGTGGCAATGGCCAGGACCGCAAAAGCGAGAATGGCAAATAACACATGGCTGCCAATACCGTGAGCCAGTGGACCGGGTTGATATCCCGTCTCTATAAATAGCGCTGCAGCGATAAATAACGCATTGAACGGGAACACCATCAGGCCGACCCATTCCAGTCGCCGATACAGGCTGGACAGAATGACAATGGCCACGCCGGTGGCGCCAATTAGTGAGGTGACGGGGAATAGCCCAAGGTGCACTCCTTGCTCGCTGACGATCAGGTGCCAGAGGGCGCAGGCGTGAAACAATAATGCCAGCGTACCCAGCCCCAGAAAGCCAATCCGTTGGGGGGCGCTGGTACTGCGCAGTTGTTGTGCCGCCAATGCGCTGGCAAGCACGTACAGGATAAGAGCGACCAGTCCGGTCCAGAGTGCGGTTGTCATGGAAATCCTCAAACAGGCTGCCCTGGCAAGGGCGCCACTGAGCGCCAGAGTGTGTCACAGGGTTGATCCTATTTGAAGGCACGGCATGACGGCAGTGCCGGGGCATGGCTATAATCGCCGGCCTGATGGAGGAATTGCACCATGTTCGAGAATCTTACCGAGCGCCTTGGCGAATCCCTGCGTGGCCTGACCGGCCAGAGCCAGCTGACCGAGGACAATATCCGCGACACCCTGCGAGAGGTGCGCAAAGCCCTGCTCGAGGCGGACGTGGCCCTGTCGGTGGTCAAGGACTTCACTGAGCAGGTCAAGGAAAAGGCGCTGGGCGCCGAGGTGCTGAAGAGCATCAATCCGGGCCAGGCCTTTGTCAAAATCGTCAACGACGAAATGATCCATGTGATGGGCGACAGTAATGTCGGCCTCGACCTGGCGGTCAAGCCGCCGGCGGTAATCATGATGGCGGGTCTTCAGGGCGCTGGTAAAACCACTTCGGTGGGCAAGCTGGCGCGTTTCCTGAAGGAGCGCGAGAAGAAGAAAGTGATGGTGGTATCGGCTGACGTTTACCGTCCGGCGGCGATTGACCAGCTTGGCACCGTGGCAAAAGAAGTCGGTGCTGAGTTCTTTCCATCGACCACGGATCAGGATCCGGTTGCCATCGTTAATGGGGCGCTGGATGAGGCCCGCCGTCGCCATATGGATGTGTTGATCGTCGATACCGCCGGTCGTCTGGCCATCGATGAAGCCATGATGGCGGAGATCAAGCGCCTGCATGCTGCTATCGATCCTGCCGAGACCCTGTTCGTGGTCGATGCCATGACTGGTCAGGATGCCGCCAATACGGCCAAGGCGTTTGGTGATGCCTTGCCGCTGACCGGTGTCATTCTGACCAAGACTGACGGTGATTCCCGTGGTGGTGCTGCATTGTCAGTGCGCGCTATTACCGGCAAGCCGATCAAATTTATCGGTAGCGGTGAAAAGTCCGATGCCCTTGAGTTGTTCCATCCGGAGCGTATTGCCTCACGAATTCTTGGCATGGGTGACGTGTTGTCACTGGTCGAGGAGGCGGAGCGCAAGCTGGATAAGTCCAAAGCGGAAAAACTTGCCAAGAAGTTCAAGAAAGGCAAGGCCATGGACTTCGAGGATATGAAGGATCAGTTCCAACAAATGCGTAATCTGGGTGGTATGACCTCATTGCTGGACAAGCTGCCGGGCCTTGGTCAGATGGCGCAGATGGCGCAGGACCAGAAGTCCATGAAGCAGATGAAGCATATGGAGGCGTTGATCGACTCCATGACCCCGGATGAGCGGCGTGATCCAGAGATGATCAAGGGTTCGCGCAAGCGCCGCATTGCTCAGGGGGCGGGTTTGGATATTCCTGATCTTAATCGTCTGCTCAAACAGCAGAAAATGATGGCCAAGATGATGAAGAAGATGCGCACCCAGGGCGGCATGAAGCAGATGATGCGCGGTATGCAGGGCATGATGGGCGGCGGCGGCGGCGGCGGTATGCCGCCAGGTGGCTTCCCGGGCATGTAAGCGGGCGAAAGCGACAGGGCGGAAATAAGTCCCTGACCCCCTTTCACTCTGCTGCCGAACTGGCTAGAATCTGCGCCCTTCGCAGTCTGCCTGTGTGAAAACGGGCAGATATTCAGGCGGATACGATGGCTCACAGGTCGTGGGCCGGGAAACCGGATTGAACTAAGGTGCTGAAATAATGGTAGTTATTCGTCTCTCCCGCGGTGGTTCCAAGAAGCGTCCATTCTATAGTTTGGTCGTAACCGACAGCCGCAACGCCCGTGACGGCCGCTTTATTGAGCGTGTTGGCTTCTTTAACCCGATCGCCCGTGGCGGTGAAGTCCGTCTGCAGATCAATGCCGAGCGCGTTGATCACTGGGTTGCCCAGGGTGCCCAACTGTCTGATCGCGTTAGCGGTCTGGTCAAGGAGTCCCGCAAGCAGAGCGCCTGATGGCCACTGCGACGGAACTCTTGCTTGTGGGCCGCATTGGTGCGGCCCATGGCATTAAGGGATGGGTAAAGCTGAACTCCTTTACCGACCCGCTGGATAACATTCTTTCCTATCAGCCCTGGACATTGCGTGGGCCTGATGGAGACAGAACGGTCAAGGTGACTGGCAGTCGCATGCAAGGCAAGGGCCTGGTGGTGCAACTGGAAGGTGAGTCTGACCGTACCCGCGCAGAAGCATTGTTCTGCGGCAGGGAAGTTCTGGTACCGGCGAGTGCATTGCCGGTATTGGCAGAAGACGAGTTTTACTGGCGTGACCTGATCGGGTTGCGGGTTTGTCATCAGGACGGCCGCGATCTGGGCAAGTTGACCAGCATGATGGAAACCGGCGCCAACGATGTACTGGTGGTACGTGGCGACGGCAGCAGCATCGACACCCGCGAGCGGCTTATCCCCTGGCTGCCTGACGACGTGGTGCTGAATGTGGATACCGCCGCCGGTGTGATAACGGTGGATTGGGACACGGAGTTTTAACGTGACCCTGCAGAAAGAGACCCTGCAGGTCACAGTGGTGACACTGTTTCCGGGAATGCTAGAGGCAATAACCGGATACGGAATTACCCGGCGAGCAGTGGAAAGTAACCTGCTGGCGGTGAAGGCGGTGAATCCCAGGGATTTCACCACTGACAAGCACCGTACCGTGGATGACCGCCCGTTTGGCGGCGGCCCGGGGATGCTGATGAAGGTAGAGCCGCTGGCAAAGGCGATTGCCCACGCCCGCGAGCAGTTACCCGAGGCAAAAGTGATTTATTTGTCACCGACCGGCAAAAAGCTGGATCAGGTGAAAGTGCAACAACTCGCAGCGCAGCCGCAGCTGATTTTGGTGGCGGGGCGTTACGAGGGAATCGATGAGCGACTGATCGATACCGTCATTGATGAGCAGATATCCATCGGTGACTTTGTATTGAGTGGCGGAGAGTTACCCGCCATGACGTTGATCGACGCGGTGGCCCGCTGTATTCCCGGTGTACTGGGAGACGAAGCCTCCGCCGAGCAGGACTCTTTCAGCGGTGCTAACCGCAACCTGCTTGATTGTCCCCATTACACCCGACCAGAGGTGTTTGAGGAGCAAGCGGTGCCGGCAGTTTTGATGAGCGGGCATCACGAAGAAATACGGCGCTGGCGACTTAAGCAGTCACTGGGGCGAACGGCAACATTACGGCCTGATTTACTTGACGCGCGGCGACGCGAGCAGGGATTAAGCCGGGAAGAAGAGAAACTGCTGGCGGAATATCTTCAGGAACTGAAGCACCGTGAGTTTGAATAGCAACAAGACAGCGAATTGAGTAACAGGAGCAAACAGTCATGAGCGGCAAGAAACCTCTGGTTCAGGAAGTTGAACAGGCACAGCTGAAGAGCGACGTGCCGGCGTTTGCTCCGGGTGACACCATCACCGTTCAGGTGAAAGTGAAAGAAGGCACCCGTGAGCGTCTGCAGGCATTTCAGGGCGTTGTTATCGCGCTGAAAAACCGTGGCCTCAACTCTTCCTTCACCGTGCGCAAAATCTCCCACGGTGTTGGTGTTGAGCGTGTATTCCAGACCCATAGCCCGATCGTTGACAGCATCAAGGTTGACCGTCGCGGTGATGTGCGTCGCGCCAAGCTGTACTTCCTGCGTGATCGCGCTGGTAAGTCGGCTCGCATCAAGGAAAAGGTACGCACTGCCAACTGATTTCGGCAGCTGTGTAAATAAAAACGGCCACCTTAAGGTGGCCGTTTTTGTTATCTGAAAAAGCGTATCTCAGAGAAAATCCTTGAAGTCAGGGTCGTCCCTGAATTCCACAGCCATTGCCTGTCCTGGCAGATTGATACGGTCTGAGTGAATTTGCAGATCACTGCCATCAAGTACTCCGGTGCCGAACTGATAGATTGGTTTGGCTTCGCCACTCAGCATGGATTGTTCGTAGTCCGCCACTGCCGCCATGGTGGTTTCACGTTTGCCCTGCCACTGATCAATTGCCGCAGCGCCGTGTTTGCGTTGTAGCAGTTCAAGACTGTGCTGGCCGGATAGCACCAATGCGGTGGCATTGTTGCCGCCAAATCCCTTCGAGTTAAGAAATGCGGCTGCGGGCTGCTCCAGCTGGCGGTGTTGCAGGGCGAAGTCCAGATGTTTGCGATGCACGTCGTCAGCGATGCTGGTGGTGCTGGTAATGCCGGGTAGCCAGCCGCTATGAAAGGTTCCCAGGGCGGACATCAACTGATCGCCGGAGGCGCTGGCCAACGAGTGCCCCAGGTAGGCCTTGACCGCATGAACAGGCCATTGATCAATGCCAAAGGCGCCGCCAATTCGATCCAGTACATCGGATTCGGTGACCCGGTTTTGTGGCGTGCTAGTGCCGTGGGCGGAAACAAAACTGTGCCGCCGCAGAGTCTGCTCGCCGATCAGCTGACGGGCCAGGGCGGTGGCTCGGCCAAGGGTCAGGTAGTTGCCAATACCGGGTGCGGAGATTGATTTTTTTACCCCATCCGCATGGACAAACACATCTGGTACGGCGGCGAGAATGTCGGCTCCTAACTCAAGCGCCAGAGAGTCATCCATAAGCAGGAAAAACTGGGCAGACTCTGCCAGCGTGAAACCACAGTTTTCGCCAAACGGGCGCACGGCACGGCGCCAGTCCGGCGTATTCCGCTGTGGATCCAGCTTGAGCAGACCCTCGTCTTCCGCCAGCGCTCCCATGGCCCGGTAACCCTCGAAAATTTCTGCCACCAGTGGCGCTTCGGCGGCGCCCACCAGAGCCACTCTGGCGCGGCCGGAGCGGATGTCATGAACGCCGAGGGAGAGGTTGTACAGGAAGCTGGCGCAGGCGCCGAGCATGCCGCCGGTGCGACCGACGCTGCCCAGTACGTAGGCGTTGATAAAATCCGCCGGCATCTCTCCGAGGCCCAGCGGGCATTGCTTGGAGGTTATGCGCTTGCCCTGATGGGGATACTTGAGCATCCCTCCCAGACCATTGTCATCCAGCTGGCTCATGGCGCCGGAAGCGTACACGGCAATTTGCTCCGGGGGCACGCTGGCTGCAATCTGCTGCCATGGAATGCCGGCCATGCCGACGCATTCGGAGGCGCCGAAAATGGTCATCTGCAGGGCTCTTGGGTGGTGCCGTGAGGCATATCTTGTTGATGGATCAAAGCCTTGCGGTAGTTGGCCTGCTGCCTGCACCCGGGCCTGCTCGCCGCTGGGCAATAGCAGGTCACCGGCGGGAATGGTCAATTCACTACGGCTGCGATCCAGCGGTTTGACCTGCCAGAGTGGCGGCAGTGGTGTCGGCAGGTCCATATTGCGTACCGTAACGGTAATCGGAGTGCTGTTGCTGGCGGCCACGTTGACGGGTACATGGCTGCTATCGAACAGGTTGTTATGCAGCCGCCTGACCAGAGTGCCATCAAGCAGTTGCTGCTCGTTCTGGTGGCCACACAGGGAGGCTAGAGAGCTAACTGTCTGCTGTCGTTGGGTGTCGCTCAGGACATCGAAGATCAGTCGCTGGAAGCCGTGATGGCAGGCGCTGCGCCCGGCGGGGCTGATACCGCCGAGTGCGGTGATAACTGGCAGTACAGACAAGGGCTGGCTCCATAGGTGACCACAAGGTCACGAATGGTAGCGGGGCTGCTGACAAAGCACACCCATCAGACGGCACTAGCCGGCCGACAAGTTGAAACCAAATGTGAAGGGCTACCCGAAAATCCGTTCTAGCCCAGTGCCGGAATGGCCAGATTGGGGAGTAGCAGCACGGCACCCTGCCTGGTCAGCCAGCGCTGATAACGCCGCTGCGGGTCAGAGCCGCATAGTCCTCTGCGGACAGTCCGAGTCCCTCTAACAGTACTTCCCGGTTGTGAGCGCCCACTTCCGGTCCAGGCCAGGCTGTACGACCTGGTGTGCCTGCCAGCTTGGGTAGAATGGCGGGGATTTTCAGGGGTTTGCCATTGATTTCGACCTGCTCGAACAGGTTGCGGGCCTGAAAATGCGGGTCGGCCAGCATATCGGCAGCGCTATAGATCGGCCCCGCAGGGACATTGGCTTGCTCCAGGGTAGCCAGCACTTCGATTGAGGAACGGCTTGCACACCAGTCCGATAGGGCCTGATCGATTTCCTCCTCATGCTCCACCCGACCGGCATTGCTGGCAAGGCGCGGGTCGCTGGACATATCCGGGCGGCCGGCGGCCTTCATCAGGCGCTGGAAAATCGAGTCGCCATTGCCACCGATGATGACGTACTTGCCATCGCCACACAGATAAGTGTTGGTCGGTACGATGCCAGTGACGGTGGAGCCAGAGGGCTCGCGGGTCACGCCCGCACCGTCGTATTCCGGAATAACCCCTTCCAGTAGATTGAATACGGATTCGAACAGGGCCACATCGATAACCTGGCCATCGCCGCCGCGTTCCCGTTCGAACAGCGCCAGCACGATACCCAGGGCGGCATGGATGCCTGCAACGGTGTCTCCCATGGATAGGTTCGGCCGCACCGGCCGGCCACCTGGGAAGCCGTTGACGTAGCGGAATCCGCCAATGCCTTCGCAGACAGAGGCATAACCTGGCTTGGGCGAATAGGGGCCGGTCTGGCCGTAGCCGGAAATACGGGCATACACCAGCTTCGGGTGGTTGCTGGAAAAATCATCCGGTCCAAGCTGCCAGTTTTCCATGGTGCCGGGTTTGAAGTTTTCAATGACCACATCAGCGCTGCCTATCAGCTTGCGCACCAGTTCAATGCCGGCGGGCTGCTTCAGGTCGATGGTTACGCACTTTTTATTGCGGCCGAGGCTGCGCCACCAGAAGGACGTACCGTTTTCATCCAGTTTGCGCCAGCCCCGGATCGGGTCGCCGCCGGGGGGTTCAACTTTGATCACTTCGGCCCCGAAGTAAGCTAGCAGGGTGCCGGTAAAGGGGCCTGCCAGTAGCTGGCCGAGTTCTATCACGCGAATGCCGGCAAGTGGCAGGCGGGTGGTGGGGGCGTCAGTCATCAGGCTCTCCGGCAGGCAAAGAAGCGGATTGTATACAATCAACATTGGCCCGTCCTGCCTGTTTTTACTATACCGTCCAGTTGGTATAGTAGCCGCCTACGAAAATATAATCAGGAGCCCGCCATGGGGCAGCCATCAACCCGGGACACCATTCTTGATGCGGCACAGCGTATCGCGGCTGAGAGAGGAGCTGGGCGAATTACGCTAGACGAGGTGGCCAAAGAGAGTGGCCTTAGCAAGGGCGGTCTTCTGTATCACTTTGCCGGTAAGGAAGCGCTTATCAAGGGCATGCTGGAGCGGCTTATCGAGCGTAGCAGCGTGGTACGCGAGGAGCATTCCCGCAGTCTGGCGGGTAAGCCGCATGCCACCTTGAGGGCATTGTTGGCGACCCGTAATCGGGACGATGTACTTGACCCCCATGTGGCCATGGCGATTCTTGCCGCTGCGGCCGAGCAGCCCACCTTGCTTGATCCGTTGCGTCAGCACATTGCTTATATGCGTGAGCAGATCATCGCGGAGTCCGGTGACCAGCCAGCATTCTGGTTGTTGTGGGCGGCGGCGGACGGCCTGCTCTTTCAACAGTTGCTTGGCGTGGAGCCGTACTTGCCCGAGCAACGCGATGCCATGCACCAACAACTGCAACTGCTTGCCGAGGGCATGCTGAAATGAACAAGACTCAGAGCTTTCTCACTTCCCTGCGTCAGCACCACGATCGCTTGCCCCGTCTGGTGCGGATTGCGGCTTGGGTACTATTGGCGCTGCTAATCTTTCTACTCGTTCGTTGCGGTAATCATAGCAATGACCAGGCGGTTGAATCATTACGACCGGTAAAGTTGTATCAGGTTGGAGAAAGCAACCTGCTGGCAGTCCGTCATTTTGTTGGCAGGGTGGATGCGGTGAGTACGGTCGATCTTTCTTTTCAGGTGGGAGGCCGCATTACCGAGCTACCGGTACAACAAGGCACCATACAGCGAGCTGGCTCCCTGATTGCGGCGCTTGATCCGGCGGACTATCAATTGGCGGTTCGCGAAGCAGAGTTACAACTGGATCAGGCCAACCGGGATCTCGAACGAGCACGGTCATTGTTTGAGCGCGGCAGTGTCTCTCAGGCCAGCCTTGATCAAGCGCAGACAGCGCACAACCTTCGCCGGGTGGCTTTAGATACCGCCCGCCGCAATCTTGCCTATACCCGTATCACTGCGCCATTTGATGCCTTGGTAACCCGTCGTCTGGTTGACCCGTTTACCAATGTAAGGCCGAACATGGAGATTGTTCGGGTGCAAAACGTGGAAGAGTTTCGGGTTCATATCAGTGTGCCGGAAAACCTGATGGGCGGTCTGCATCAGACTGACTCAATCAGTGCGGAGGCTGTATTCCAGAGCCGGCCGGATAAGCCTGTAGCGCTGACCTACCGTGAACATGAAACCGAGCCAGACGCCGTGGCGCAAACCTATAGAGTAACTTTCGGTATGCCACGTGATGAAGAGTTTAATGTGCTACCGGGGATGACCGTAACTGTGCGGTTGCGCGCGGCTACTCCTGATGAAGTTGCCTTTTTCGGTGTTCCGCCCTCCGCGATAGACAGCGACGAGCAGGGCGATTTCCGCGTTTGGGTGTACCAGCCAGAGAGTAGCAGCGTGATGCCACGTCCAGTGAAGATGCTTGGTTTGAATGAAGAAGGCCAGGCGCTGGTGGCTGGTCTGGCAGGCGATGAAAAGATTGTCAGTGCCGGTTTGCATCTTCTTCATGACGGCATGCGTGTTCTGCCCTTTGAAGGCTTCTGAGGAGATGTCGGTGGATATTGCACGCGCTTCGATAGATCGCCCGATCAACACGTGGCTGATTATTTTGGCCTGCCTTCTGGGTGGCTGGTGGGGGATTAATGGTATCGGCCGCCTGGAAGACCCGGCGTTCGCTATCAAGATGGCACTGGTGATTACGCCTTATCCCGGTGCCTCAGCGGCAGAAGTCGAAGCGGAAATTACTGAACCGTTGGAATCGGCAATTCAACAGCTGCCGCAGTTAAAGCGACTGACTTCGCGCTCGCGTCCCGGTGAGTCGATCATCAAGGTGGAAATAAAGAACACCTATGATGGCCATGCTCTGCCGCAGGTGTGGGACGAACTGCGGCGCAAAGTGAGTGATGCACAAAGAAGCCTTCCCCCGGCGGCCAAGCAGTCTATGGTTCATGATGACTATGGCGATGTATTTGGAATTTTCTATGCCGTCACCGCGCCAGAGTTCAGTGATGCAGAAATCCGTGAGCTATCCAGATTCTTACGCCGGGAATTACTTACTGTGCCGAATGTTTCCAAGGTGGCTACTTCCGGTGAGCCGGAGGAAGTTATCTATGTGGAAATTTCCGAAGAAAGATTGGTTAGCCTTGGTTTGCCATTGGAAGTGGTGCTGAATAGCCTGCAGACAGAGAATCGGGTTCAGGATGGTGGCGCTATCACCGTGGATGGTCGTCGTCTGAGAATTTCTGCTCGTCCCGGTTTCGATTCGGTGGCCAGTATTGAATCGCTACGCATCGGCAGACCAGGCACTACCGAACAGATTAGTCTGGTAGATGTGGCGACGGTTCAGCGTGGCACCACAGATACGCCGGACAACCTGATAATGCACAACGGCCTGCCGGCCTTTACTTTGGCAGTGGCGGGTCTTCAGGAAGCCAATATTGTTGAGGTCGGCAACGCGGTTAGCGCCCATCTGGAAAAGCTTAAACACAATGTGCCGATTGGTGTAACGATCGAACCAATCTATGAGCAGCATGTGGTGGTGGACAAAGCCATCAACAGCTTTCTGGTCAGTCTGGCACAGTCTGTAGTTATCGTTATCGCAGTGTTATGCCTGACCATGGGTTGGCGTGTGGGTATGGTGGTCGGCGCCACCTTGCTGCTAACTGTGCTTGGCACAGTGTTCTTCATGCGCATATTCGGCATCGAGATGGAGAGGATATCTCTCGGCGCCCTGATTATTGCTATGGGCATGCTGGTGGACAATGCCATTGTTATTGCTGAGGGTATGCTGATTGGTATTCAGCGAGGGCAGTTGGCCCGGGACTCGGCCAGTGACGCCAGTGCCCGTACTCAAATTCCGCTACTCGGCGCGACTGTCATTGGCATTATGGCATTCTCCGGGATCGGCCTGTCATCGGATGTTACCGGTGAGTTTCTATTTTCATTGTTTGCGGTGATTACTATTTCGCTGCTGCTGTCCTGGGTGTTGGCGATTACCGTAACACCACTGATGGGACACTATCTTTTTAATGGTCACCAGTACAAGGAAGGCGAAGATCCATACGCCCATTCAATCTATGTGAAGTACCGCAACGTGCTGGTGGAAATTCTGCGCCACCGGGGTCGCACCATTATGGTTCTAGTGCTAATCACGGTGCTGTCGATGGTGGGTTTCGGTTTTCTTCGTCATGCGTTTTTTCCTCCCTCCAATACACCAATGTTTTACCTCAACGTCATGCTGCGACAGGGCTCGGACATTCAGCTCACCGCTGAGCGATTGCACGATATGGAAAGCTATTTGCAGAGGTACGATCAGGTAGAAGCGGTTACTGGCTTTGTTGGTCAGGGCGGTAGTCGCTTTATGCTCACCTACGAGCCTGAGCTGCCTAACCCGGCTTATGGTCAGTTGATTATCAGAGTTTCTGAGCGCGATCTGATTGATGACTTGATAGCTGATTTACGTAGTGAACTGCCAAAGCGTTTCCCTGATGTGGAGATCTATCCGCAGCGGCTGATGTTTGGGCCTGGCGGTGGAGCCAAAGTTGAGGCGCGCTTCAAAGGCTCTGACCCGGCGGTGTTGCGCAGGTTGGGTGAGCAGGCCAGGCAGGTATTTGCGCAGAGCGGTGTGGTACATGATGTTCGTACCGATTGGCGTCAGCAGGAAATGGTTATCGTGCCGCACTATGACGAAGAGCGCGGTCGCATAGCGGGGGTCGGTCGTAGTGATGTTGCAACGGCTTCGTTATTTGCTTCCACCGGAGTGCGGGCTGGTGTCTATCGAGAGAGTGATAGTCAGATTCCCATTATTGTCCGGCCGCCGGAGCAGGAGCGTAGCAGTGTCAGTCGTTTGGCAGATCGTTTTATGTGGAGCAGCGCGGAGCAGGCCTATGTGCCGGTTAGTCAGGTGGTCAGTGGTTTCGGTGTGGAGACTGAAGAATCACTGATTCATCGTCGCGATAGACTGCGGGCGTTGAAAGTTCAGGCCGATCCTGTGGGGGACTTGACCGCCGATCAGGCCCTGCGGGTTCTGCGTAAGGATATCGAAGCAATCAGTTTGCCGGATGGCTACGTGTTGGAGTGGGGCGGTGAGTATGAAGGGGCTCGCGAGGCTCAGCAGGCGCTGGCAACTCAGGTGCCACTGGGATTTCTGATAATGCTGGTGATCTCCATATTGCTGTTTAGTAAGGTCCGCCAGACCATGGTGATCTGGCTGGTGGTGCCCATGTCAATTTGCGGCGTTACCGCGGGCCTGCTGATTACCGGTCAGCCTTTTACCTTTATGGCGTTACTCGGCTTCCTTAGCTTATCCGGGATGCTGATGAAAAATGCCATTGTTCTGGTAGATGAAATCGAGGCGCAGGAGCGTGATGGGAAGCCGCAGCCGGAGGCCTTGATTGATGCCAGTGTCAGTCGTTTGCGGCCGGTTTTTCTGGCCGCGCTGACTACCATTCTTGGCATGGTTCCGCTGATCTCAGATGCATTCTTTGCCAGCATGGCGATTACCATCATGGCTGGTCTTGCCTTTGCAACAGTGCTGACCATGGCGGCAGTGCCGGTTTTGTATGCGCTACTTTTCAGAATCAGGGTTGCTCAGTAGAGGTTCCTGGTCTTCAGCTGGTATTAATTGCTGTGGCTCAATCCATGGGCGTACCACATGGCTGGGCGGATTTTTTACTTGCCAGTGAAAGTCTGCCGGACCGCCTTCGCCGACCCAGTCTGGCAGCCACAGGGTGTTATCCATGGAGCCGTAGCGAAGTGCAGCAATATCTACGCTGCGGCTTTCCGCAAGCCGAACCATTTCCGCCAGTACCTGACCGTGGCGCACATCGCCTGGGTCTTCAACCGTGGCGATAATGGCGTCTCGTAACAGACCATTCAGGGTTTCGCGCGCCAGCCCGGTGAATCGCATCCTGTCCATATCCGCAATAAAGGCATCAGCCAACTCGGCGGCGTTGGTAATGCGGCCCTGATCTCGCAGCTTGCTTAGAACTTTGCTGGCAACCCGGTCATAGGCCCGTAACTTGCTTTCGCTTTGCGTGTCATTGTCGGCAAGCAGGATAATGGCTTCGCCAAGGGTTTCGACTTCAGAAAAGTCCAGCTTTGGCATCGCTCCGAGAAGTTCAATAACGTAGTGAGGCAAGCCGCTGCTGCTAAAGCCGAAGCGTGGCGTTGCGCCGGGATACCGCTCATAGGGCAAGGTTGCAGCTTGATCATCCCGGTACAACATGGACAGGCTCATGCCTTCCAGAAAAGAATCGAATAGCCCCCCTTCAACAACGGGCATGTGATTGGCAAAGAACATTTCCCAGCCACGATTGGAATCCATATGCACCCAGTCTCCGGGCAGCCGGGTTGCTGCCATGCGTTGTTCAAATTCGCTCATTTCCCCATCGACAACGCCACGGTCTGTATCTTGCTTGAATACGCTGTCAAAAGTGACTCGTGCTCCATCCAGGTTGTGAAAGTCAAAGCTTAGCTCGATGCGCGGCTCGCGCAGGAACATAAGAAAATAGCGCAGCGTGCGCATGCCATCGATGGCAAAACGGCTCGGCACCATGATGCCTTGCTCATAGAAATGCACAGTGAACTGCTGGTTGAAAAACGTCGGTAGATACAAATACCAAACCCGAGTGCGTACCAGCAGGCTGGCCCGAACCGGACCATCTTTGACGGCAATGGGAACAGCGCGGATATTTTTGCCACCCTCCAGGCTCATGCGTACGTTCTGGTTGAGGATGCCGGTGCTGATATTGAGGTAAACGCTGTCAAATACATTAACGCTGTGGTGAGCCCCGACCTTGCTGGCAATATGCTCAATTTCAATCAGGTTCTTCGGGTTGTAGGTCATTTCCATGACTGTTGTGTCGAGCCGACCATTGTCCAGATCGGCATGCACATAGTCGGCCTCGGAGCGCTCCGGGTTATCTAGCAGCAGATAAACATAACGTGGATTGTTACGCGGTGAATCAAGGCGAATTTCATGTAGCACCCGTCCTTCAACGCGGCCATGCTGGTTTGGATCGTAGGTCAGTTGTCCGCCGTCGCGGAACATGAATACCAACTCATCAAAGTCATCAAAGATGGTTGGCTGACCTTCTGCCGGAGCCTTGTTGGCGCCCTCAATCCAGATCAGTCCGGTGCGATCAAACTCGTCAATCTGGAATGGGATAGGAATCAGTTTGTTACCGCGTACCGCCATTAAAGATAGCCGACGTATGGGTGTGTCGCGCACCGCCGGTAGCTCGTGGCCGCGCATGGTCATCGGGTAAAGGTAGGTGAAGTGGGTGGTATCCAGGCTGATCACTGCCCGGTGGAGTTGTTCGGCAGTGATGTTGCGCAGGCCGCCGGGGTATCGGGTCAGGGCGCTTGGGTCGTTACGGTAAAACTCCATGAAGGTGTCAAAAAAGCGGTCCGCTATCGGGACTATACGTTCTGGCTGGTCGTCTGCCCGGCCTGTGACACACAGGCTAGTGAGCAGACACAGACACGCTGCGCTCCATAACCGCATTTTTGTTATTCTCCCTGCCTTGATTATCTGCTCATCCAAGCCTGAAGCAGACTTGGAGAACAAAGGATGACTGAGTGTACATGAGCGACGAGCGCAGCATAGACCCCAGCGCCAGTGATGTTCGGGCGCAATTGCAGGCCGAGCTGCGCCAGCTGTTGCCAGAAGCGACTTTGCGCCAGCAGGCCCCGCCGTTAATTCCGGAATTGCCGCTATGGCTACTGGCGGATATCCAAGCCGGCCAGAGGCTGGAAGCCAGTGTTGCCGGGGCATTGATGGAAGCGCCTCCCTACTGGAGTTTTTGCTGGGCCAGTGGCCAGGTATTGGCCCGCTGGTTGCTAGATCATGCTGAGCAGGTTCGCGGACGTACAGTGGTCGATGTGGGGCCCGGTTCCGGGGTGGTGGCCCTGGCTGCCGCCTTGGCGGGGGCTGGCCGGGTGATCGCCTGCGATATCGATCCGCAAGCATTGCTGGCAGTGACCATGAATGCGCAGGCGCTATCTTTATCTGTTGAGCTTAGTGACGACCTGCATGCCTGTCTGCCTTTGGCGGATCTGGTGACGGCGGCGGATATTCTCTATGACCGGGACAACCTCCCGTTGCTGAAAGCATTTCAGGTGGCGCCTTGGGTGTTGCTGGCGGACTCCCGGGTGCGCAATCTGTCACCCCCGGGCTACCAGCAGGCTGGCAAGGGCAGCGCGATAACCTGGCCTGATCTGGGGGAGTCCAGCCAATTCAATCAGGTTACTGTGTATCAATCTCGACTTTCCTGACTTGCAGGTTGAACCGATGGCAACAGTGCTAGTCGAACTGCTCGTTCCGTTTTTTCATAAGGAGATATGCTGATCATGAAGTCGCAACGTCATGCTGCAATTCTATTGGCCGGGTTCTGGCTGCTGTTTCAGGGCGCTGTTGCCCATGCGGCTTTGCCCGGCGCGCTTGCTACCGGAGAGCCACTGCCTTCTTTGGCACCGATGCTTGATCAGGCCATACCAGCGGTGGTGAATATTGCCACCCATGGGCGAGTTAGGGCTCAGAACCCACTGATGGAAGATCCTTTCTTCCGGCGCTTTTTTAATATGCCGGATGCCCCACAGGAACGTCGTACCACCAGCGCAGGCTCGGGCGTGATTGTTGATGCGAAGCAGGGCTATGTCTTAACTAATGCCCATGTTGTCCGCAATGCCGAGCAGATCGAGATTACTCTGGTCGATGGTCGAACTCTGCAAGCGGAGCTTGTAGGAACTGACACTGAGGTTGATCT
Organism: Alcanivoracaceae bacterium; assembly: GCA_029210325.1. Lineage (GTDB taxonomy): Bacteria > Pseudomonadota > Gammaproteobacteria > Pseudomonadales > Alcanivoracaceae > PGZG01. The sequence continues at coordinate 1,119,874 of JARGPU010000001.1, forward strand.
GGCGGTGCTAAAGGTGCCGGCCGATGATCTGGTGCAGATGCAGATTGCCGACTCGTCAACGCTGCGAGTGGGAGACTTCGTGGTTGCCATCGGTAACCCGTTTAGCCTTGGCCATACGGTGACCTCGGGGATCGTTTCTGCGCTGGGCCGTACAGGCCTGCGTATAGATGGTTATGAGAATTACATCCAGACTGATGCTTCCATTAACCCGGGTAATTCCGGCGGGGCATTGGTCAACCTGCGTGGGGAGCTGGTAGGTATTAATACCGCAATTATCGCTCCTGCGGGGGGCAATGTGGGTATCGGCTTTGCCATTCCTACGGAGATGGTGTCGATCATTATGGCCCAGCTTATTGAGCACGGAGAGGTGCGTCGCGGCGCGCTCGGGGTCAATATTCAGGATCTCACTGCGGAGCTGGCGGAGGCCTTCGGCGTTAGCAAGGACCAGCATGGTGTGGTGATTACCCAGATCGTCGAAGACAGCACTGCCGAGAAGGCTGGCCTCAAGGCCGGGGATGTGGTGGTGGAGGTGGATGGTCGACCGGTGCGCCGGGTGGCTGACTTGCGTAACAAGGTGGGCATGTCGCCGGTGGGCGATCGTATCACTCTGACGGTGGTGCGTGATGGCAAGAAACGAGACATCACCGCGGTGATTCGCGAGACCAAACTTACTACTGCGGACGGCGGAGCACTGTCGGTCTATCTGAAGGGCGCCAGTGTCCGTGACTTGCGCAGCGGTGAGCTTGGCCATGCCGACAAAGGCGTGCTGGTGGAGTCTGTTGAGCGTGGCAGTGCAGCGGCCCGGGCAGGGTTGCGGCCCGGCGATGTGATCATTAATGCTAACCGCAAAGATATTGCCAATATGGAACAGATGCGCGCTGCTATTCCGGACAAGGAGGCGGCTATCTTGCTCCGTTTAAATCGTAACGGAGGCATGTTCTTCGTGGTGATTCGGTGACTTGATGCACGGGCCCGCTGGCAGGTTAGCTAGCGGGCCCGTGCAGTCTTTACCCGGGCTTTCAGGCTGCCGGTTTTCCGAGGATCAGATCAGATGCCTTTTCGGCAATCATCACAGTGGGAGCGTTGGTGTTGCCGCCGATCAGGGTTGGCATGATAGACGCGTCGACTACTCGCAAACCTTCCAGGCCATGCACGCGTAAGCTGTCTGGTGCCACCACGGCCATGTCATCCACGCCCATCTTACAGCTGCCCACCGGGTGATAAATGTTGTCGCATTTGGCGCGCAGGAAGGCACGAATTTCTTCGTCGCTTTGAAGAGCTGCGCTGGGGAATATTTCTTCACCGCGCCATGGTTCCAGTGACGCCTGGGACAGAATATTGCGCACATGCTTGATGCCGCGAACCATGCCCTCCATATCATCCGGGTGACCGAGCAGGTTGGGGTCAATTAGTGCATCTGCCATGGGGTCCGCACTTTGCAAGGTAATGCTGCCGCGCGCTTTGGGGCGCAGGATACACACATGGGCGGAGTAGCCGAAGCCGAAACTGAAGCCCAGATTGAGGCCGTGGTTATCCAGTAGCGCGGCAGTCAGGTGCAACTGCAGATCAGGAATTTCTTCCTCTGGAGTGGATTTGATAAAGCCGCCGGACTCCGCCACATTCGACGTCAGGCTACCCTGTCGCTTGCTGAGAAAATCGAACACGCCCTTGATCGCCGCTGGCAAACCGATGGGGCCAAGGCTCAGGGTGTCGCTGCGCTTTGAGCGGGTCACCACCAGTGCATCGGGGTGATCCTGCAGGTTTTTGCCGACGCCGGGGAGTTCGTGCACTTGCTTGATGCCGTGTGGCTCAAGGTCTGCTTTGCCGCCTACGCCAGAAAGTAGCAGCAGCTGGGGGGAGTTGATTGCGCCGCCTGACAGAATAGTCTCTGCTGCCTCAACTCGCACAGTTTTACGTCCCTGACGATACTCGACACCGGTGGCTCGCTTACCATCAAACAACACACGTGTGGCGCGAGCGTTGGTAATAACCGTCAGATTGGGACGGTCCATCACCGGGTGTAGATAGCCGGCCGCGACACTCCAGCGCTCCCCATTTTTCTGGTTGACCTGGAACAGGCCGACACCTTCCTGAATGTCGTTATTCAGCTCTTTCGATTTGGGGAACCCGGCCTCGCCGGCCGCTTCGATAAATGCGGCGCTGACCGGGTGATGAAAACGCAGGTCGGCAATATTGAGTGGGCCATCCACACCATGGAAAGCATCCGCACCGCGTTCGTTATGCTCGGCGCGGCGGAACAGTGGCAGCACTTCATCCCAGCTCCAGCCGGTGTTGCCCAATGACGCCCAGTGATCATAGTCCCAGCGATTGCCACGGGTGTAGCACATGGCGTTGACGGCGCTGGAGCCGCCCAGCGTCTTGCCCCGGGGCACATACACTTGACGGTTATTTAACGCTTTCTGTGGTACTGAATAGTAACGCCAGTTGCGTTTTCTGGAACGCATCAGAGCGATGATGCCAGCGGGCATCCGCACCAGCAGACTATTGTCATCAGGGCCAGCTTCCAGCAGGCATACTCGGGTAGCGGGGTTAGCCGAAAGGCGGTTGGCTAGTACGCAGCCGGCGGAGCCGCCGCCGACGATCAGATAGTCATATTGCATGTCGGGTTTCCGATACATCAGGAGTCAGGTGGTGCATTGTAGGCAAATTCAGGGGTAATCCAGAAGGGTTTCCTCACAATCAACGATGAGACGTCGTTCAATGACAAGATTACTGCTACTGATTACGGCAATTTTTGCCCAGCCGGCTGTGGCCCGTTGGGAGCCTTCACCTATTCAAGGTTGGCAGGAGATCCGTTTCCACGGTCAAACCCAATACAGCCAGCAGCCTGACTGCGTTCTGGCACAGTCGCAGGGTAGCGCTTCGGGGCTGATTCAAGCAGTCGAGTCAACCCTTAAACAGCGGCCTGTGCTGAGCTGGAGCTGGCAGGCGGATCAAGCCCTGACACCGCGGCCAAAGGCAGGGGAGAAGGACAAGGCCGGCGATGACTATCTTGCCCGGGTATATGTAATCAAGGAGGGCTTCTTCCCGTGGCAGACCAAGGCGATCAACTATGTCTGGTCGCGCCAGCACCCGGTTGGCAGCCACTGGCCGAACCCGTTTGTCAGCAACGCCATTATGGTGGTGGTTCAGACCGGTGATGAAGGGCTGGGGCAATGGCAGCCTTTTCAGCGTGACGTGGCCGCAGACTTTCGCCGTTACCACGATATGGAAGTGGATAAAGTGGACGCTGTGGCGGTGATGACTGACTCTGATAATAGTGCCGGTCAGGCCACTGCTTGCTACCGGCTGCCACAATTTCGTTGAGTGTGGTTGTGCCGGTCACGGAATTACTGTTTATTATTTGCCCAATCCGATGTGATTGAGGGTGTTATATGGATCGCATTCTGCGTCTGGATATCACTGGCAAACCGGTTCAATGGCTTGACTGGCAGTCGGCCGCGGTGCTCTACGCTCGCGGCATGGTGACCTGGACGCTGGGTGAAGTGGTTTACCAGCTGCATGGCGGTTTGTGTCGAGCCACCGGGCAGCGTTCGTCGCTGAAGTTACACTCAATCGTAGCCTGTAATGGTCGCCCCAACCCCCATCCCCGCAGTCACCCACCTTTGACCAATCGCGCCTTGTTCCGGCGTGAGCAGCATGTCTGCATGTATTGCGGTAACCGCTTTAACGACCATGACCTGACCCGCGACCATATTATGCCGGTGTCGAGGGGAGGGCGTGATAGCTGGTTGAATGTGGTGGCCGCTTGCCGGCGCTGCAATCAGCACAAAGGTAATCGACGGCCAGAGGAGTGCCACATGGAATTATTGGCGTTACCTTATGTGCCAAACATGGCCGAGTATCTGGCGTTGATAAACAGTGCGCGGATTCGTGGCGATCAGATGGAGTTTCTGCGCGGACAGTTCTCGCGCAACAGCCGCTGGCTGTGACTTTTCAAGCAGGACCTGAGCAAATTCTAACTGCGCGCAAACACCACCAGATGTTTAGCCGCAATCTGCACCCGGCATTCGCGGCCGACTGCCAGATCCACATGACTGCCGGTCAGGCAGGTGAGGTGCTCACCGTTAGCCAGCCCAAGCCGGTAAAGAATATTGGCGCCGGTGAAGGTGCGCTCCAAAACCCGGGTGGCAATCGGGCCGTCAACATCCGGTACGATATCTTCCGGACGCAAAAGAACATCCACATCCGCTCCGGCGGGCAATGAAAGAGGCTGCTCCGAGGCTAGCTCGCCAACAACCGTTGAGACCTCGCTGCCGGCGATCACCTTGCCGGCAAGAAAAGCACCGTGACCGGCAAACTCGGCGACAAAGCGATTCCCGGGAGAGTGGTAGATACGATAGGGGGAGTCCCACTGTACCAGCTCGCCGGCACGCAGGATGGCAATATGGCTGGCCATGGCAAAGGCCTCTTCCTGATCGTGCGTAACCATCACTGCGGTAATGCCTTCCAGTTTCAGGATGCCAAGTAGTTCGCGGTTAAGCTGCCGGCGCAGATCAAGATCAAGGCTGGCGAAGGGCTCGTCCAGCAGCATCAGGCGTGGACGCGGAGCTAATGCCCGGGCCAGTGCTACGCGCTGTTGTTGGCCGCCTGATAGTTCGTGGGGAAAACGTTCGCCAAGGTTGTCCAGGCGCACCATGGCAAGGCATTCGCGCACTCGCTGCTGGCGCTGCTGGGGCGATAGCTTACGCAGTGCAAAGGCCACGTTGTCGGCAACACTAAGATGCGGGAACAGCGCGTGTTCCTGAAAGACCATGCCCAGACCGCGCTTCTCTGGAGCCAGAGTAAACCCGGGGCGAGATGCTTCTTGACCGGCAATCAGGATGCGTCCATCAGTCAGTGGTTCAAGGCCGGCAATCGCTCGCAGGGTGGTGGTTTTGCCACAGCCGGACGGCCCCAGCAGACAGGCGATCTGCCCTGACTCCAGTGAGAAACTGATATCTCTCACCACCTGCTCGCTATCGTAACGGCAGGCGATATGTTCGAGTTTCAGCAGCGCAACTGTCATTGGCTCAGCAAAAACTCGAGCAGCGCTTTCTGCGCATGCAGACGGTTTTCGGCTTCATCCCAGACAACTGCACGCGGGTCATCCATCAGTTCGTGACTTACTTCTTCGCCGCGGTGCGCCGGCAGGCAGTGCATGAACAAGGCGTCTTTGCATGCGCGGTCCATCAGTGCCGTGTTGACCTGATAATCAGCGAAAGCTCTTTCCCGTGCAGCCTGCTCTTCTTCCTGTCCCATAGAAGCCCAGACATCAGTGACCAGCAGATGTGCTCCTTCAGCGGCTTTGCCCGGGTCGCGCTCAATAATCACCCGGCCGCGCTCGCGCTCGACAAGATCCGCGCGTGGTTCAAAGCCCTCCGGACAGCTGACCACTAGCTCAAAATCAAACTGGCGGGCGGCATTGATATAGCTGTTGCACATGTTGTTGCCATCGCCGACCCAGACAACACGCTTGCCCTGAATGCTGCCGCGATGCTCTACAAAGGTCTGCACGTCGGCTAGCAGTTGGCAGGGATGAAAATCATCGGTTAGCGCATTGATTACAGGTACTGCCGAATGTGCGGCAAAAGTCTCCACGGTCTGATGAGCAAATGTGCGGATCATTACCGCGTCCACCATTCGGGACAGAACACGGGCGGCATCTTCAATCGGCTCGCCACGACCAAGCTGGGTGTCGCGCGGCGACAGAAATATGCTGTCTCCACCAAAGTGGGTCATCGCCACTTCAAAAGATACCCGGGTGCGAGTCGAGGATTTTTCAAAGATCATGCCCAGTGTTTTGCCACGAAAAACATCGTGGCGCTCGCCGCGCTTCTGCATGCCCTTCAGCTCAATGGCGCGAGAAATCAGCGTGTTCAGCTCGGCCGGAGTCAGGTCCAGCAGAGTTAGAAAATGGCGCACGCTCATGCGGCCTCCTGTTGGTTTACAAATGCGCGGACGGCCTCGTTGAGGCGTGACACCAACTCGTCTATTTCCGCTTCGCTGATAATCAAGGGCGGCACCAGACGGACCACGTTACCTGCGGTGACATTGATCAGCAGGCCCCGGTCGCGGGCAAGCGCGACCAACTCTGGGCAGTCGCGATCAAACTGGATGCCGATCATCAGGCCGAGGCCTCGCACTTCGCGGACCATGCTCAGGTCAGCAAACTGTTTGCGTAGTGCATTACGCAGGTATTCGCCGCGAGACTTGGCTTGAGTAATGACACCGTCGCCTAGAGTATCGACCACGGCACAACCGGCAGCGCAACCGAGTGGGTTGCCCCCATAGGTGCTGCCATGGCTGCCCGGGCCGAACAGGGCAGCAGCCTTGCCCTGAGTGAGGCATGCGCCAATCGGGAAGCCATTGCCCAGGCCTTTCGCAGTGGTCACTACATCGGGTAGCACAGCCATTTGTTGATAGGCAAAGTAACTGCCGGTGCGGCCGTTGCCGGTCTGGATTTCATCTAGCATCAGCAGCCAGTCGTGCTGGTCGCAAATTTGCCGTAGCTCTTGCAGGTAGTCCGCTGTCGGCACATGAATGCCTCCTTCGCCCTGCACCGGTTCGACCAGCACGGCGGCAATCTGCCGGTTGCTTGCAGCAACCTTGCGCACCGTATCAAGGTCATTGAACGGTACCCGGATAAAACCCTGTACCAGCGGTTCAAAACCGGCCTGTGCTTTACGGTTGCCGGTGGCCGTCAGTGTCGCCATGGTGCGGCCATGAAAAGCGTTTTCCATAACGATGATGTATGGCACTTCAATGTCTTTACTGTGGCCATGTAAACGGGCCAGTTTTATGGCCGCTTCATTCGCTTCAGCACCGGAATTGGAGAAGAAAACCTTCTCCATGCCTGCCGCCTGGCACAGCTTTTCTGCCAGCGCTTCCTGCCGCTCGACTCGGTAAAGGTTCGATGTGTGCACCAGAGTGGCCGCTTGCTGGGAGATCGCTGCGGTGACCGCCGGGTGGCAGTGGCCCAGATTGCAAACTGCAATGCCGGCGACGGCGTCAAGCCAGCGATTGCCTGCGTCGTCAAATAACCAGCAGCCCTCGCCACGCTGGAACATCACCGGCTGGCGAGCGTAGGTAGGCATCAGGTACTGATCGGGCGTTTTCGTCGTATCACTCATCACGGGCTCCGGGACGACTCCGTCCTGAAACGAAAAACGGCAGCCAGAGCTGCCGGGGGAGGACGGATGATAGCTTCCTGATTTCGGGGCTGCAATGCCCGCCACGGCTGCTCTGCGGCGGCAACCAGAGAGCCGGGGAGCGTCAGGAGAAGATTTCATTGAATACAAATGATAATGGTTTGCATTACTATTTTTAATTAATTAGGATGCCCCCCAGTCAATCGCGGGTTCTGGCTGTCGTCTATTCAGGGCGGTCCACCGATCCTGCTCATCATATGGGGAGAAAAAGCATGACTAGGGTGGTTTCTGTGAGTTCCTCTCTTCCGGCCTGCCGCACAGTGATGGCGGCTGCTGTGGCGCTGGCCAGCGCTACCATGGTTCCAGTGTGGGCAGAGGATGAAATGGAGGGCACTCGCCTGCCGGAAGTGTTTGTGACCGGGGAGACCGAGCAGCAGGCAGCGCGCCAGCCCGGGGCGGTGTCTCAGGTAAGCCGAGAGGAAATGGACAAGACCCAGCCCAAGTCCACGGAAGAGGCCTTGCGCAGTGTGCCGGGTGTTTACATCAAGCAGGAAGAAGAGACCGCAGTGGTGGTTAATATCGGTGTTCGCGGCCTCAGTTCAGCGGATTACAAGACACTGGTGCTGGAGGACGGTGTGCCAGTGGCGCCCGGCTTGTTTGTCGGTAACGGCCGCTATTACAACCCACGCATCCAGCGCATCGACAGCATCGAAGTGTTGAAGGGTGCTTCATCCCTGCGTTACGGCCCCAGCACTATTGGCGGTGTGATCAACTATCGCACCAAGCAGCCAGCGGACGGAGTGGTGTTGGAAAGCAGTATCGGCTCGTGGCAAACATACAAGAACATGGTCGAGTTGGGAGGCACGGCGCCTTCCGGTGATGGCCTGTTCGGCGCTGTGCTAAGTACGGCTAAAAGTGATGGTTTCATGGGTAAGAGCTATGACATGTCCGATGCCATGATCAAAGCAGGCAGCGCCATTGGTGACGACCAATGGGTCGGCGTCAAGTTCAGCCATTATGAGAACGACGCGAATATTTCTTATCGGGGTCTGTTTCTTGACGACTACAAAGCGGGCAAAACCTATAACCCGGCCCCGGACGACTGGTTCCTTACAGGCCGCACTTCATTTGATCTAAACCACGCATGGGATGTCAGTGCCACAGTAAGGGTGAACACACTGCTCTACTGGAGCGAGATGTACCGGGACTACTGGCGCTATGCCACGGATAACCCTGCTTCGGCTACCGCCGGCCGCTGGGTGTACACCAATAATCTGAACGGTAATAACCGTGAATTCGAGCGCAAGGGGGCGGAAACGCGCATAACGGTTCTGAATGAAATGTTGGGCATCAATGGTGAGGCAGAAGTGGGCCTTCGCTACATGGTCGAGACTATGCATGACCAGACTATCGGTGCTACTCGTGCCACGCCTCGCACAGGGACAATTAACCGTGATCGGGTTGATTCGGCAGATAGCTATGCAATGTTTGCCCAGAACCGTTTCGATATGTCGGATCGCCTTTCCATAACGCCGGGGGTTCGGGTGGAGTATTACCAGCAGTCACGCAAGGACCTGCGAGTGCCTGACAGTGCCAGTACCTCGAACACGGAAGTGATCCCCGGCCTGGGTGCTACCTTCCAGATGAATTCGTCCGTGCAGTTGTTCGGTGGCGTGTACAAGGCTTTCGCTCCTGCGCTCAATGGCGATGCTTTAGATGGCCTGCAGGATCAGGAGCTGGACGCAGAGCGCTCCATCAATGTGGAAGTGGGGCTGCGTGGTCGCGATGGTCCGTGGAGCTATGAAATGGCCGCCTTCCGGATGGATTTTGATAACCAGATCATTCCTGCCAACAGTGCCAGCGTGTTTCAGAATACGAATGGCGGCAAGACGTTACATCAGGGTGTAGAGGGTGGTGTGGGCTATCAGTTCGATGGTGGCTTCAGTGTCGAGGCGAATGCTACCTGGGTGCCGGTGGCCGAGTTCGTTGGTACCCGTTTTGAGCCAGACGGAATCACCATCGATATTCCCGACGGCAATCGTGTCACCTACGCGCCGGAGCTAGTTGCCAATCTGGTTCTAGGCTACACAGCGGGCAACCTGCGAACCTTGCTTAGCGCCAACTACACTGGCTCGCAGTACACCGACACGGACAATACCAAGGCCATTCAGGAAAATACCTCTGGCTTCTTCACTGGTCAGGTGGAGGCCTATGCAACGGCAGATCTGAGTGCTCGCTATCAGGCCACCACTGATCTGGAGCTGTTTGGATCGGTCAAGAACCTGACCGATGAGAGATACATCGCCAGTTTGCGTCAGGGTATATATGTTGGCCCGGAGCGTAGCGTCGAAGCGGGCTTCCGTTATCGCTTCTGATGTTTGGCTGGCCGCTGCCTTTGCAGTCACGGGAGGCAGCGGCAGGCGCAGCGGTTCAATGCTACAATCGCTGCCCCGGCCCCCCATTAGGAGACCCCCATGGACATCATGCAAGTCATCAAAGAGCAGATTGAAGGCAACCCGGTCATTCTTTACATGAAGGGTACGCCGCAGTTTCCCCAGTGCGGCTTCTCTGCCCGGGCGGTGGAGGTGATGACTTCCGTTGGCCAGCCGTTCGCCTATGTGAATATCCTTGAGGCTCCGGAAATCCGCTCGAACCTGCCACAGTATGGTAACTGGCCAACCTTCCCCCAGCTGTGGGTCAAGGGTGAGCTGGTTGGAGGTAGTGATATCCTGCTGGAGATGCACCGTAGTGGCCAGCTAGCCGAGATGGTTGAGGCCGCAGCAAGCGCCCAGTCGGAACAGTGATAGCAGAGGTCATCACCATTGCGGTGATGACCTTTATCCAAGGCTACTAGGAGAACTCTTTCCGTTTTGGATTGAGGATATTGAAGTTAATTTGCTCAATAATCTCGTCCGGATTGAAGACACCACTGTCCTCATACAGACGAATTATCTTGGGCAGCTGACCAACCCCCTCCTGACCCGCCGGCAGCGCGTAGTGGCGCACACTGGTGTCAACGTCGTTCAGGCCTTCCAGCTCAATATAAATGGTGATTTTAGGATAGCGCTTGCAAATCCTGATAACGTCGACCAGGCATTTCTTACGCAACTTATCCATGTCCCGCTGGACCATTTCCGGGGTCACTCGGCGCTGATCAATCTTGAGTATTTTCTCCAACCAGGTGACCACTGCACCTCGTTCTTTGTTGACATCCATCACCGCATCGCGGAGCTGATCCTTCATATCTTCCATGGCCGGCGTGTAGGCATCCAGAATCTTCTTGAATTCTGAATAAAGCATTTCCGGATCGAGCAATGGATCTGCACGCTGCGCACCACCCGGAACAAACAGTGTGTCTCTGCGTTTGTCCATCAGTGACAGATACGCCATCATCTTCAGATCCAGGTCCTGAGCGGCGGTACTGAAGGTTGCGGCGAACTGGCTGCTGAAGTCGCGGACTTCACATGCCAGCTGGATAATGAACTGTCGCAGGTGGTGAAACAGGTATTCGAAGTCGTCTCTGGTTTGCGCCATCTCTTTGAGGGCTTTAGGAATCTTGGCAAGAATCTGTACCGTCAGAGCCTGTTCGTACTGCAGGATTTTCTCTGCAATTGCTGCTTCGAGCTCCGTGCCGTCGGCGCTAATTTCTCTTCTCAGTATGGGGCCGAGCTTTTCGGAGTAGGCCTTCTCCATTTCCTCCACCAGCTCAGTGATTCCCGGGCTAAGCTGGCGCTGCAGGGTTACGATCCTGCTGATACTCCACTTCAGATGATCTATCAGCTTTTCATTGCGGATCTGAACTGCGGGTATGGCGACCACGTTGAAATAGACGACTTTGCCACCCATCGCTGACTCTTCATTCAGGAAGCGCCGGGCGGAAAATGGATTCTGGCCAAAGTTGCGTACCGGACCGACCATGAACCAGGCCTTCTCGGTGCGGATAATATCGCACTGACGAACTCTGGCTTCCCTGGCGACGTGATCGCGTATCAGCTCCTGCGGATCATTTTCCAGAGCGGAAAGGGGCGTGCTGCGGAAGCGGTAGCCCTGCATCATCTGCTTAAGGTAAACATGAGCGAAGTAGTAACGGATGATATCGCTGGTCAGGCCACGGCGGTTGTCTGGAACCTGGAACTCACTGCCACGAACAATCAATACCAAATCATCCAGCAGCGCCTGACGTACTGCCTTTTTCCCTTTCTGCAGGGTAAGGTTTTCCTGAACATCAAAGTTATCAATGATGCTGATACTGCTTTCCATCAGGTCCGCAAAAGCCTGAGGGTCGCGGGCGGTGCGTAGCATTTCCTCGGCCTTAAGCAGTTTCGCAACTACTTGTTGCAGGGCGGCGCTTGCAATGCTGGTGCTTAAACCGGCGACACTCGGGCGACCCTCAAAAACAAGGCGCTTCGATTCCTTGTCGTGGGTAATCCCTTTTTCAGAAAGGTAATTGGAGAACGCATAGCTACGCTGTGGCGCCGTCATGGTTTTGAACAGTGCTACTACTTTCTGATACCAGTCGGGGTCGAATAGCGGGTCGAGCTCTCGCAGTTCAATGGATGTTTCACGCGACAGTCTGTGGTCAGCTACAGACTGCAAGCTGCCGCCGACGTTCGGCGTCGGTCGGGGTTTCTGTTGACTCATCTGCGCCTGGGCTTTCAGTGCCACTGATGCAGAGCTGACAATCGATTCGGGATCCTTCTTGCCGGTCAGAATCTCGCGAAGCACCTGTGCCAGTTCCTGTGCAGAGGCAAAGCGCTTTTCAGCCTCTTTCTCCACCATCCGTTCAAACAGTCGCTGGTAACGGCGGAATCGCCCGGGGAGATTCGGAATAGGGTCCTTGCAGTGCATGACCGCAAGCGTGGTGTAGTCCGCGTGCTCGTAGGGCACTCGTCTGGCCAGCATCTCGTAGAACATGATGCCAAGGGAGTAGATATCGGCGCGACCATCCAGCTGACGGCCCTGAACCTGTTCCGGGCTCATGTAACTTGGAGTGCCGAGTACCTGGCCTACCACGGTCACCTGATCGGCACCATTTTGCAGGCGGGCGATGCCGAAGTCAGTCAGTACCGCCGAGCCATCCTCGCGAAACATGACGTTGTCGGGCTTGATGTCGCGGTGGACGAAGCCTTTCTCATGAACCAGGTGCAGGGCATCGCCCAGCTGGGCGAGGATATTCAGGCACTCTTCTTCTTTCAGTCCGGCCTTGATACGGGCTTTAAGATCACCGCAGGGCAGGTACTCCATTATCATGTAGTAGCTGTCGTCAACCTTGCCGAAGTCATAAACCGGAATAATGTGCGGGTGGCCCATGCTGGCAACGGTTTTCGCCTCACGCAGGAAGCGCTCTACGAACTCCTTGTTCTCGGCAATCTGTGGCAGCAGCACCTTGATAGCCACTTTGCGGCCAAATGACTCCTGAGTAGCCAGATAGATTCTAGCCTGTCCCCCAACCCCGATTTCCCCGTGAACCTTGTATCCGGGTAGATTCAGCATGTCCCTCACCCCGCCGCACCAGGCGACCGTAGTTATTCCCTAGTCCTTGTTATTGCCCTGACGAGCCCCCTGCGATAATGGCAGTCTAATGCCGCTTCGTGAACATGCAAGACCTTCTCTAATAGGGCGGCTGTTCGGTCAGAGACCGAACTCCTTACTAAAGTCCATATCATCATCACGGATACTGACCGGATTTTTTGCCAGTGTTGGCGGCATCTCGGAGGGGGGCACCGGAGGCCAACCACCAAGAGTGTGCCAATGATTCACAATGGTGCAGAACAGCTCGGCAGTGCGCTGGGCATCGTACAGTGCAGAGTGGGCTTCGCGCTGGCTGAAGGGGATGCCGGCCATTTCACAGGCCTTGGCCAGCACCGTCTGGCCGAACGCCAAGCCTGCCAGAGAAGCGGTATCGAAGCAGGAGAAGGGGTGGAACGGGTTGCGTTTGTGGTTGATTCGGCCGGCGGCGGCCTTAACGAAGTCACTATCAAAGAAGGCGTTATGACCAACCAGCACCGCCCGGTTGCAGCCCTGGGCGCGTAATGCCTCGCGCACGGCATCAAAGATGTTGTTGATGGCCACGCTTTCCGGCACCGCTCCACGCAGCGGGTTGTGAGGGTCAATGCCGGTGAATTCCAGCGCTGCGGGCTCCAGATTGGCGCCGTGAAATGGCTCCACATGGTAGTGATAGTAGCGGCCCGGCTGCAGTTTGCCGTCTTCGTCCATCTCCACCAGAACGGCAGCAATCTCCAGCAGTGCATCGGTTCGGTGGTTGAATCCACCGGTTTCCACGTCCACCACCACGGGTAGGAAGCCGCGGAAGCGGGCAGCGAGAGAACTATTGCGGTCAGTCATGGGGGCTCCAGTCAGGGCGCTCATGCTAACCGATCCCGGCCTGCGAGAAAAACGCCGGTGCATGGATAACTGGGCGCTGGCCCCCTACAATACGCGCCCTGTTAAACCGAATTCTCACCACGGGGTGCTGCATGTCCGATATCAAGAAGGTGGTTCTGGCCTATTCTGGAGGTCTCGATACCTCTGTCATCGTCCGCTGGCTGCAGGAAACCTATCAGTGCGAGGTGGTTACTTTTACCGCTGATATCGGTCAGGGCGAGGAAGTCGAACCGGCTCGGGCCAAGGCTCAGGCGATGGGCGTGAAAGAGATTTACATTGAGGATTTACGCGAGGAGTTTGCCCGCGATTTCGTCTTCCCCATGTTCCGTGCCAATACCGTTTATGAGGGCGAGTACCTGCTGGGGACGTCCATTGCCCGGCCGTTGATTGCCAAGCGCCTGATCGAAATCGCTAATGAAACCGGCGCCGATGCCATTTCCCACGGTGCCACCGGCAAGGGTAATGATCAGGTTCGTTTTGAGCTGGGCGGTTACGCCCTGAAGCCGGGCGTCAAGGTGATTGCTCCCTGGCGTGAGTGGGATCTGACTTCCCGCGAGAAGCTGATGGATTATTGTGAAACTCACGACATCCCGGTGGACTTTGCCAAGAACAAGAAGAAGTCGCCGTACTCCATGGACGCCAACCTGCTGCATATCTCCTACGAAGGCGGCAATCTGGAAGACCCCTGGTGGGAGCCGGAAGAAGATATGTGGCGCTGGAGCGTCAGTCCGGAAACCGCGCCGGACAAACCGACCTACGTCACCCTGACTTATCAGAAGGGCGATATTGTCGCCATTGATGGAACGCCCACCAGTGCTGCCGAGGTGCTGGAGCAGCTGAACAAGGTTGCCGGTGATAATGGTATCGGCCGTCTTGATCTGGTGGAAAACCGCTATGTTGGTATGAAATCCCGTGGCTGCTATGAAACGCCAGCCGGCACCGTGATGCTGCGTGCGCACCGCGCCATCGAGTCGCTGACGTTGGACCGTGAGTCTGCACACCTGAAAGACAGCATTATGCCTAAGTATGCTGAGCTGATTTACAACGGCTACTGGTGGTCCCCGGAGCGTCTGGCCCTGCAGCAGTTGATCGATGCGACGCAGGAATACGTTAACGGCGATGTGCGAGTAAAGCTATACAAGGGTAATGTCAGCGTGGTTGGTCGTCGCTCTGAGGACAGTCTGTTTGATCCTTCGATTGCTACATTCGAAGATGATGCAGGCGCCTATGACCAGAAGGATGCCGAAGGCTTTATCCGTCTGAACGCTCTGCGCTTGCGCATTGCTGCCAAGAAAGGCCGTCGCATGCAGTAATGCCGGCTTTGCTTGACGTTTGCTTCAGGACGCCCGACGCTAGTCGGGCGTTTTTGTTTGCGCGCCCGAATTGAGGAGATATCTTTATGCGCATTCTTCACACCATGCTAAGAGTTGCCGACCTGGATCGTTCCATCGCTTTTTATACGGAAGTGCTTGGCATGCGCTTGCTGCGCCGTAAGGACTTCCCGGAAGGCCGTTTCACCCTGGCTTTTGTTAGCTATCAGGATGAGTCTGAGGGTGCGGCCATTGAGCTGACCCACAACTGGGATACCAAGCATTATGACCTTGGTACAGGCTATGGCCATGTGGCGCTGGCGGTGGAGGATGTTTATGCGGCCTGTGATCGAATTCGAGACAAAGGTGGCAAGATTACTCGTGAACCGGGGCCTATGAAGCATGGCAGCACCGTTTTGGCATTTGTTGAAGACCCGGATGGCTATAAGATCGAGTTGCTCGGAGAAAAGCGCTCGGGCTGATTTTATGAAACAGGCGCTATGGGTATCAGAGCCAATATTTTTCGCCAGGAAGTAAAGCATGCAGACAATCGGTTGGCGGGAGTGGGCAAGTCTGCCTGCGCTTGGCATAGAGCACATCAAGGTTAAGGTGGATACCGGTGCACGCACGTCGGCTTTGCATGCCTTCGAAGTGAAAACCTATTTTGAGGATGGTCAGGAGTGGGTGCGGTTCCGAATACACCCATTACAAAAGAATACCGAGCTGGTTAATGAATGCTGCTGTCCGGTTTTGGCACGCCGTCAGGTCACTGACTCCGGTGGCCACACGGAAGAGCGTATTGTGATTCGCAGTGATGTGGTTATTGGCACTCACCAGTGGCCAATCGAAATTACCCTGACGGATCGGGAGAATATGAAATTTCGTATGTTGCTTGGGCGCACGGCAATGACAGGCTTGCGTGTTGATCCGAACGACTCCTTTCTGCTGGGACGTAGAAGACACCATAAGAGTTAACTATGAAGATTGCTATTTTGTCGCGTAACAAGAATCTGTATTCCACTCGACGGCTAGTCGAGGCCGGACAGGAGGCGGGTCATGAAGTGCATGTTATTGATACGTTGCGCTGCTATATGAGTATGGCCTCCCATAAGCCTGAGATTCACTATCGCGGACAGGTGCTGGAGGATTTTGATGTAGTTATTCCTCGTATCGGTGCTTCAGTGACATTCTATGGCACGGCGGTTCTACGCCAGTTTGAGATGATGGGTGTCTTCCCGGTAAACGAATCTGTAGCCATTACACGTTCGCGGGACAAGCTACGCTCTCTACAGCTGTTGGCCCGTAAAGGAATTGGTATGCCAGTGACCGGTTTTGCCAATGCGCCGGATGATATTCCCGATCTGGTTAATATGGTCGGTGGCGCGCCGTTAGTGATCAAGCTGCTTGAGGGTACTCAAGGTATTGGTGTCGTGCTGGCAGAAACCCGTCAGGCGGCCGAGTCGGTGATTGAGGCCTTTATGGGGCTGTCTGCCAACATCATGGTGCAGGAGTACATCAAGGAAGCAGGTGGCGCTGATATCCGTTGCTTTGTTGTCGACGGCAAAGTGGTTGCTGCGATGAAACGTCAGGCTAAGGAGGGAGAGTTTCGTTCCAACTTGCACCGGGGTGGCAGTGCCAGTCTTATTCGTATCACGCCGGAAGAGCGGGCTACTGCGGTGCGGGCCGCACAGGTAATGGGCTTGAATGTGGCCGGTGTGGATATTCTGCGCTCGGAGCGTGGGCCACTGGTGATGGAGGTTAATTCATCGCCGGGTCTGGAAGGCATAGAGAAAGCTACCGCCAAGGACGTCGCCGGTTTGATTATCAAGTTTGCTGAACGTAATGCCCGTCCGCACCGGACGCGTACCAAAGGAAGTCGTGGATGAGTGCCGAGGAAGTCGCCGTTCCCTTTGAGCTGGCTGGTGTTCGTGTGGCGCCCGGTAGGCGCGCAGTGGTTGAAATGCCAGCGGCCCAGCTCTATACCAATACGCCGCTCAATATTCCTGTGCATGTAGTGCATGGTCGTCGCCCGGGCCCGGTATTGCTGGTCTGTGCTGCTATTCATGGCGATGAACTAAATGGCGTGGAAATTATACGCCGGGTACTGCAGTCGCAAAGCCTGCGTAACCTGCGCGGCACTTTGGTGGCAGTGCCTGTGGTCAACGTTTTTGGTTTTATCCATAAATCTCGCTACTTGCCAGATCGGCGTGATCTTAATCGCTGCTTCCCGGGCTCAGAGACTGGCAGCCTCGGGGCGCGCATGGCCTGGTTGTTCAAGAACCAGATCCTGGACCGTTGCACGCACGCCATCGACTTGCACACTGGCGCAGTTTATCGCAGTAATCTGCCGCAAATACGTGCCAATCTTGATAGCAGTGCAACTGCAGAGATGGCCCAGGCTTTCGGTGTGCCTCTGATCCTCAACTCGGTGTTGCGTGACGGTACTCTGCGGGAGGTGGCTGAAGCCCAGAATATTCCGGTGATTACTTATGAAGCGGGTGAGGCACTACGTTTTGATGAGGCAAGCATTCGCGCTGGTGTCCGTGGGGTGATCAATGTTATGCGCCATCTCAACATGGTGGCTCCAGCGCGCAAGCCCCACCCGCTGGTAGAGCCGTCGGTGGCGCGTAGTTCACTTTGGGTGCGTGCCGAGCGTGATGGGGTGTTTCGCTCGTTGGTGGCTTTGGGTGATCGGATCAAGAAAGATCAGCTGCTGGGCAGAATTAGCAGCCCGTTCTCCAGTGATGAAATGCAGATCCTGTCGCCCTGTGCCGGTATTTTAGTGGGCCGCGATAATCTACCGCTGGTCAATGAAGGTGAGGCCCTGTTCCATATTGCCCGTTTCGAAGAGGTGAGAGAGGTTGCTGAGCAAGTGCAGGCTTTTGCTGCTGATATTCTTGAAGGCGTTACCCTTGGAACGTCTAGCGAACCGCCGATCGCCCCCTGATGGCAGGGCAGGCAGGCATGGGTAAATCGGTTGCCATTGTGGGCAGTGGCATGGCTGGGCTCGCCGCGGCGCACAGCTGCCGCAAGCGAGGCTGGCAGGCTACTCTGTTTGAAGCACAGCCTGCTCACGGTATGGATGCCCATGCATTACATGTCGACGGCGGGCTGGTGGATGTACCCCTGCGAGTGATGAATCCGTCGGCATGGTCCAGTGTGCTGGCGCTCGCTGCGGAAGTCGGTGTTGGCACCTTTCCCGTTAATACCTATGTGTCGTGCAGTTGGTCCGACCAGCGCACCTGGTTTCGTAGTAGTCGAGTGCCCCTATTGAATTGGCCCATGGTTGGCAGCTGGCGTTATCTCAATGGTGACAGCCTGCGGCTAGGGCTTGGCATGCGCCAACTTTACCGAGTCAGCCGCAGTTTGAGTGGACTCCCTCAGAGCATGACGGTGGCAGAGCTGCTGCAGCGGGAAAAATTTGATCCGCTGTTTTGGCGCGGTCTTGTGTTGCCAGTACTGACTACTATCTGCACCTGTGAGGAGAAGCATCTGCTGGCCTGGCCTGCACCGCAGTTGCTTTCATTGCTTCAACAGATTCTTCATGGCGATGGTCTGGTTCGGTTGACTGGCGGCACTCGAGCATTGGTTCAGGGGTTGGCGGCGGACCTGCCGCGAATCAGTGGCAGTCCGGTGCAGTCAGTAGTGGAGCAGGGTGAGCAGGTGCGTGTACATAATGCGCGTGGTGAAGGTGGGCTGTTTGATCGGGTCATCATTGCTACCCAGGCTAATCAGCTCCACTTTCTTCAGGGTGAACGCTATCAGCAGGAAAAGGCGGTGTTAGGTGATGTCCGCTTTGATCAGGGCGAGCTGGTGGTGCATCGTGATTCGCGTTTTATGCCGCTTCATCGCCGCGACTGGGCAGCACTTAATTTTCGCACGGATGCGGCAATGGGCAACGCCATGTTCACGGTTTGGGTCAACGCGGTAGAGCCAACTCTACGCAATGCTCCACCCGTGCTGCAAACCTGGAACCCGCAGTTTGAACCGATGGCAGATTCCATTTTGGCACGAGTGCCCTTGCAGCGAGCTGTGGTACATGCCGGCACGGCAAAAGTGCATCAGCAGCTGAATAGCTGGCATGCTGAGTCTGGTCGGCGGATTTTCTATTGTGGCTCATGGGCCCATGACGGCGTGCCGCTGCTCGAATCTGCTGTGCGTTCCGCACATGCCGTGGTGGAGCGAATGATTGATGGCAAACAGGCCTGAGCGTTTTCACATTGCTGGCGATCTGCTTGCCGGGCCCCATGGCGACAGCCGCTGGAACAATCTCGGCTACTGGGAATCTGCTCGCAACTACACGGAAGCCTGTAGTGCCCTGGCCGAGCTGCATGGACTGGCCGCCAATCTAAAACCGTCACATCGTCTGCTTGAGTTGGCCTGTGGTTATGGTGCTGCACTGGACGTTTGGCGCGATCGTTTTGCCGTCTCAAGAGTGTCAGCGCTTGAATATCGTCCTGAGTGCGTTAGCCATATTCGCTCTCTTCCTCATACCGCGGTCGAATCCGTGCTGCTGGGACATTTTGACGAGCCACTAGACCCCGGGCTTTCTGATTCAGTTTTTGATGCCGTTCTGTGTGTTGATGCGGCTTACCATGCGAGCTCTCTGAGGGCCTTCATTGGGGTGGCGGAATCGGTGCTGGCCGAGCGTGGCGTGTTGGTGTTCAGTACGGTAATGCTGGCAGATACTCGTGGTCCAGAGTCTTGGCCAAGGGCATGGTTCGCTAGCGCGCTACTACGCGCTGCAGCCATATCTCCTGCAAGTTTGCCAGCAGAAAGCGATTTGCGGCGTACGGTGGAGGAACAGGGGTTGGTTGTAACGGCGCTGGAGGATATCAGTGCCGCTGTTTTTCCCGGCTTTGCTGACTATGTGGCAAAACGATCCCGCAATTTAGGCTGGCGCGAGAGATACTCTGCCGGGTGGTTGAAGGTTGTGCTGACGGCGCTCTGGTGCCGTCGGCTAGAGAAAAGTAAAAAGCTGCGTTATGTGCTGGTCAGTGCTGGCCGGCCAGAGAATTGCCGAAAATAATCAATATTCCGGCCTCTTGCTTGGTGGGTACTCGCACAGATCTTCGATGATGCAGCTGCCACACTTTGGTTTGCGTGCTACACAGGTGTAGCGTCCATGGAGGATTAGCCAATGATGTGCGTCAAGCTTGAATTCTTCCGGGATTACTCGCTCCAGACGCCTCTCGACTTCCAGGACGTTTTTGCCGGGTGCAATTTTCGTCCTGTTTGAAACCCGAAAAATATGCGTGTCCACGGCAATAGTGGGCTGGCCGAATGCAGTGTTCAGCACCACATTGGCAGTCTTTCGGCCGACCCCTGGCAGAGCCTCCAGAGATTCGCGATCCTGCGGTACTTCGCTGCTGTGCTTATCGATAAGGATGCGGCAGGCCTTTATCACATTCTCGGCTTTGGAGTTGAACAGGCCGATGGTCTTGATGTATTGCTTTAATCCGTCCACGCCAAGGGCAAAAATCTTCTCCGGGGTATTGGCCACGGGAAACAGCTTTGCTGTTGCCTTGTTGACTCCCACATCCGTTGCCTGGGCAGACAGCGTGACTGCCACTAGCAGCTCAAAGGGTGAGGAGTAGTTTAGCTCGGTTCTTGGTGCCGGGTTGTGTTCGCGCAGCCGGGCGAAGATTTCTGTTCTTTTTGCACGGTTCATCGGTCAGGCGACAGTTCCGGTAGTGCGTACGCGACGGCTGGTTTTGGGTTCGGCTGCCTCGCGACGTTTGGCAGCATCCTTCAGACGCTTATCAATCACATTCTTGCCAGCGATGATCAAGCCGAGACCAATAAAAGCACCGGGTGGCAGGATGGCTAACAAAAATCCACGGTAATCAGGAATTAGAGTGATTTGCCAATTCGCAGCCATGGGGCCGAACAGCAGCTGCATATTACTGAACAGCGTGCCTTGTCCTAACGCCTCGCGCATGGCGCCAAGCAGTAGCAGTACAAATAGAAAGCCTGCACCCATCATCAGCCCGTCAAGCACCGCCGGCAGCGGGGCATTTTTGGATGCAAAGGCATCAGCGCGGCCTAGCACCGCGCAATTGGTGACGATCAGTGGAATAAAAATACCAAGAATCTCATACAGCTCGAAGGTTAGAGCCTGCATCAGCATTTCAATTACCGTTACCAATGCTGCGATGATCATCACAAACGCAGGCAAGCGCACCGCCGGGGTAACAAAGTGGCGGATCAGCGAGACGGCAAAGTTGGAGCCGGCCAATACCAACATGGTTGCCAGGCCAAGCCCCATGGCATTGACCACACTGCCTGATACGGCGAGTAGCGGACACAGGCCAAGGATCTGTACGGTTGCCGGATTATTGTTCCACAGGCCATCCATGCTGATCTTTTTATAATCAGTCATTGCAGCTCTCCTGATGATCGGTGTCTGCCGGAAGGTCAAAAATAGCAGCCTGTTCGTTGGCGACATACTTAAGGGTGCGGTGTACCGCACCGATCACCGCCCGCGGCGTGATGGTGGCGCCGGTGAAGGCATCGAACTTGCCACCGTCTTTGCGCACTGCCCAGTCGCTGTCATCTGTATTGCTCAGGCTTCGACCATTGAATCCGGTTATCCAGTCGGACTTGCGGATATCGATGTTATCGCCAAGGCCCGGCGTTTCGTTGTGTGGCGGAATCATCCGCACACCGGTCAACGCACCATTCTGATCTACTCCGATTAGCAGGCGAATGGCGCCACCATAGCCATCGGGCGCAGTGGCCTGAACCACCATGCCGGCGGGCTGCTCACCCATGCGGGCACGATAGATCATATGCTCGCCACGGCCGAGCAATGGGTCCATGGCAACCACAGAATCCGCTAGCAGAACATTATCGAACCTGTCTGCCGGGATAACTTCCAGCAGGGAACTCTTCAGTGCCAGTTCACGATTACACTGAATCTGTGGCAGCGTGCTGTTATTGGTGATTGCCAGCATGGCTGCAGTACCAATGGCGAATAGTGAAAGCACCAGTGCGTTGCGAGTAATGGCTTGGCGCATCATCGGCTGGCCCCCCGTTTCGCCTTGCGATGACCATAGCTGCGTGGCTGGGTGTAGTAATCAATAGTCGGCGCCGCCATATTCATAAGCAGCACCGCAAAGGCAACAGCATCCGGGTAGCCGCCATGGCTGCGAATCACCCAAACCAAAACGCCAATCAGGGCACCATATATCAGTCGGCCGTAGCGGCTGGTGGCAGCGCTCACCGGGTCGGTGGCGATAAAGAAAGCACCGAACATAGCCGCACCACTAAACAGGTGAAACAGCGGGCTGGCGTAGCGCACATCATCAACCAGCCAGAAAGGCAGGGCGATCAGAGCCATGCCAACCAGCATGCCGACGGGGATATGCCAGCTAATGATTTTACGAGCTAGCAGATAGAGACCGCCAAGTAGAAAAGCCAGATTAACCCACTCCCAGCCAGCACCGGCGAAGGTGCCATGCAGGATCGGCTGGTTGGCCAGTTGCTCTGCATTGCCTGCCCAGGTACGCAAGCTATCTAGTGGTGTGGCTCCGGTAAAGGCATCCACATTGGCGCTGGCCAGCACCATGCGGAAGGAATCAAACCAGCTCGGTGCTTCGTGGGGTGCAATCCAGCGAGTCATTTCCAGTGGAAAAGAAATGAGCAGCACCACGTAACCGACCATGGCCGGGTTAAATGGGTTCATTCCGAGGCCACCATAAAGCTGCTTGGCAACAACGATCGCGGCAACAATGCCAATCACAATCAACCACCACGGCGAGGTGGGTGGAATGGCTATGGCGAGCAGTACGGCAGTGAGCGCCGCACTCCAGTCGCTCAAGGCAAAACGAACATCGCGGCCCCGGGCTTTGAGTACTGCGGCTTCTGCGATCACGGCCGCTGGGACGGCGATAATCAGGTTGAACACAGTGCCCCAACCAAACAGCCAGGTCAGCACAGCGACACCGGGGATCGTGGCGTAGATAACCTGACGCATAAAAGCGCCAGTGTGATTGCGCTGACCGGTGGTATGCGGTGAGGTGACGGTAATCAGGCTCATGCGTCGGCCAGCCCCTGTTCATCAATGGCGGCTTTGAGGGCGCCTGCGGCAACCTCGGCTTCCCGTTTCAGGGCTTCCAGCTCTCGAGTCAGCACATTAATGCGCTGGTCGTCGCCGTTGATTTTTGCTGCATCCAGCTCCCTTGCTTTCTGTCTGGCGGCCGCCTCGGTTTGCGCCGCTTCAATTTTCAGAGATTTCAGGTCGCTGCCGCTGGCACGGATATCCGCTTTTGCCTGATCAACCAGCACGTTAAGAGCTTCTTTGGCTTTGTCGGACTTCAGCTTGAAGCGCTCCACCTGCTTGCGCAGCTCGTCGAGATTGTCACTGCCATCCCGCTCGGCACGTTCCAGAGCTGCGTTGGCTTCCTTGAATTGTTTATGAGACACGTTAAAGGCAGTTTTCAGTGCCTTCATTTTTTGTGCCCGCTGCGCCGTATCATCGGATTTTTCCGGCGCCGTTGCGCTGGCGTTTGATGGCGCTGCGCTTTGGGTGGCTGGTCCTGCGTCGCGCACCGCAGCTTTGGCGGCATCCGCTTTTGCCTTCAGGGCATCGGCTGCGCTGCGCAGTGCGGAGACATCCTCGCCCGCCGCTTCGGCAGCTTTCATTGCCTTGACCGCTGCCTTGTACTCCGCCGACGCGGCCAGAGAAGCGGCCTTCAGTGCGGCAACATCAATCACTGGTGCGGACGGCGTGTTGCCGGCGTCTCGTACCGCCGCCTTGGCTGCGTCAGCTTTGGCCTTTAGTTGCTCGACTTCGCTGGCCAGCGCAGCAAGCTGATCGCTGCCATCTGCCTCGGCCGCCTTCAATGCCTTCACGGCGGCCTTGTAAGCTGCCGAGGCCTGCAGTGAAGCGGCTTTCAATGCCGCCACGTCCACGCCGGGTGTGGCACTGGGCTTGTTGCCTTGCAGTCGCGCCTTTCGACGAGCTTCTTTTTCTGCCTGTTCATCTGCCAAACGCTGCTGACGTGCTTCAAAGCGCACCCGGGCGCGATCCGCTTTCTGTTGCTCTTGCAGGGCATTGCGTACTTCGCCCTTGGCAAACCGATAGTACTGCACCAGCGGAATATGACTGGGGCAAACATAAGCGCAGGCACCGCATTCGATACAGTCCATCAGGTTGTACTGTTGTGCGCGTTCCAGATCCTGATTCTTTGCATACCAGTACAGTTGTTGTGGCAGCAGATCCGCCGGGCATACATCCGCGCAGCTGCCGCAACGGATACAGGGTTGTTCTGTGGCTGGAGCTGGCAGCTCCTGCGCGGTGGCAGCAAGAATGCAGTTGCTGGTTTTGACTACCGGGATGGCCGTGCTGTGCAGGGTAAAGCCCATCATTGGGCCACCCATGACCAACCGGCCTATTTTGTTCATATCAGCGCTGGCCGCTTGCAGCAGGCTAGATACCGGGGTGCCGATCAGCACTTCAAAGTTGCCTGCCTCTGCCAGCGCTTTGCCGGTTAACGTGGTAATTCGGGAAACAAGTGGCTCGCCGTGAACAATGGCGCGGTAGATGGCCAGGGTTGTCCCTGTGTTATGACAAACCACACCTATTTGTGCCGGAATGCCACCGCTGGGGACTTCCTTGCCGGTGAGCATATAGATCAGCTGTTTTTCACCACCGGAGGGATACTTGGTTGGTACCACGGCAATTTCTATACCGGTGCCGGTTGCCGCGCGACGCATGGCCTCGATGGCTTCTGGCTTGTTATCTTCAATGCCAACGATGGCTTCCTTGGGTTTGAGGATATGCCGCAGGATTTCTATGCCACCGATAATCTGCTCCGCCCGCTCGCGCATCAGCACATCGTCAGCAGTGATATAAGGTTCGCATTCCACCGCGTTAATAATGAGCTGATCGATTTTATGCTCTGGCTTTGGGCTGAGTTTGATCGCCGCTGGAAAGCCAGCACCACCCATGCCAGCAATGCCGGCTTCACGTAGTCGCGCCACTAATGCGCTGGGCGGGCAGCAGGTTTGCCAGTCCGGCAGTGGATGCAGCTCGCACCACAGGTCTTTGCCATCCGGCTCAAGCACGATGCATGGCGCATCGAGTCCTGAAGGATGCTGAATGGGGCGCGGGCCGATGGCGATGATCTTGCCGGAAGTCGGCGCATGTACGGGCAGGCTGACAGCCCCCTGAGCTTCGGCAATTTTTTCGCCTTTCAGTACCCTGTCGCCAACTTGCACGATGGCTTTTGCAGGTGCTCCCAGATGCATATTCAGGGGCAGGATCAGCTGCTCCGGCAGCGGCGCCTGACGAATTGGCCGCTGATTGGACAATTCCTTGTTTTGTGGCGGGTGAATGCCGCCATGAAAATCAAACAACGGGCGCGGCTTACCGATAGAGGCGTTCACAGGTTCACCACCGGGATCTGATTGTCTGGCTTGCGGCCGATGCCTGGCGGCCGCTGCCAGTGCCAGGTGTTAAGTGTGGGTGCCACTTCCACCATATCAATACAGTCCACCGGACAGGGTTCAACACACAGGTCACAGCCGGTGCATTCATCGGCAATCACGGTGTGCATCAGTTTGGCGGCGCCGACAATGGCATCCACCGGGCAGGCCTGAATGCATTTGGTGCAGCCGATGCATTCGTCTTCGCGAATCACCGCCACCCGTTTGATGTCACCGGCACTGCCTTCTTCCGCATCCAGTGGCAGGACCTCGCGGCCAAGCAGTTCTGACAGGGCAACCACAGTGGTTTCACCACCGGGGGGGCAGCGATTGTGTTCTTCACCAGAGGCGATGGCCTCAGCATAGGGTCGGCAGCCGGGGTGGCCGCATTGGCCGCACTGGGTTTGCGGTAGCAGGGCGTCAATTTGATCAACGATTGGATCGCCTTCGACACGGAATTTTTCCGAGGCAAAGCCGAGCAGGGCACCGAACACGGCGGCCAGAGCAAACAGCGCAGCGACGGCGAGCAGGATGGTAGTCACAGCTTGATCAACCCGGAAAAGCCCATAAATGCCAGCGACATTAGCCCGGCAGTAATCAGGCCGATGCTGGGGCCACGAAAGGCCATCGGCACATCAGCCACGGCGATACGCTCACGCATGGCCGCAAACAGCACCAGTACCAGGGAAAACCCCAGTGCGGCGCCAAAGCCATAGGTCAGGGATGACATAAAACTGGCGTCTTCTTTACGCACGTTCAGCAGTGCCACACCTAGTACCGCACAGTTTGAGGTGATCAGTGGCAAGAAAACGCCAAGCACACGATAAAGCAGTGGGCTGGCCTTGCGAACAAACATTTCGGTGAACTGCACCGCTACGGCGATAACCAGAATGAAGGAAATGGTGCGCAGGTATTCAAGCTCCAGCGGTACCAGAATCCAGCTCCATGTCAGGTAGGCGAGTACCGAGGACAGGGTTAGCACGAAGGTGGTGGCCAGCGACATGCCCATGGCCGTTTCCACCTTGTTGGAAACACCCATAAACGGGCACAGGCCCAGAAACTGGACCAGCACAAAGTTGTTTACCAGCACGGCGCTGATCAGGATCAGAATAGTCTCTGTCATAACGGCGCGGCTAACCCCTATACAAAACGTCTACCTGTGGCGAAGGCGCATAGTATGGGCCACCGGCCAGAGCGCCTCAAGAATGATTCTGAATAAGCTTAAGTGGTTGATCGGTCAGAAATAGACCTTGGCAGTGTAGGGGGCGTCGAGTGCTGCCGTCGGGACTTCCGAAGGGCGCTGTTTTTGACACATGGGCACAGTCCCTGATTGAAGCGCAGCGGTCGGCGTGGTTCCATGATGGATATTGTCAATGGAGTCCAGATCATGACTGAACCTGTATCCGCTGCGCCCCGCACGGCTCGAGCCGCCGAGAATCTGCATGAGGCAGTTGATGCTGCCGCAGAGAAGGTCGGCAGTGCTGAGGAAAGTCTGCGAGAGCAGGCAGAAAAAGCCCGGCAGACGGCGGAATATGCCAAGGCGCGAGGCGCGGAAGTGGTCGATTCAATGGCTCGCTATACACGGGATAACCCGCTTGCTGCGGTAGGCATAGCCTTTGCTGCCGGCTTTTTACTGGCTTCACTGACACGGCGCTGATGAGCAATACGGAACAACCACCGGCCACTGAGCCGCAACAGTCAGAGGCCTCCTCCCGGGTTTTGATGGATGACCTTAGCCGAATCAGTTCGGGTTTCGGTGATCTGGCTCGGGATGCTGTGGCATTGCTCAAAGCTGAATCCCGGCTGGCGGCTTCGGCACTGGTGCTTATCGTTGTATTGACCATGGTCACCGGCTTTCTGCTTGCCGGTGCCACCTTGCTGCTGGTCGCGGCCCCGGTGGTGGTGTTGATCGAAATGGGTTGGCTCGGGCCGTCGCTGGCGGTGTTGGCGGTGGTAGTAATGCTGTTGCTGATGTCGTTATTACTGTTTTGGGTTATCAGTCGACTGGCGCGCGACCTTCTGTTTCCGCGCAGCCGGGCCGCCTGGCAGCGGCGACCGGGTCAGCCACGGCCACCAGTCGATGAAGGGGAGTAGCGAGGGGTATGTTTTTGCGTCACCACCGCCATCGTCACCAGGCTGATCAGGCAAGCAAGGATCTTGCTGCCAGTCGCGAGGCACTGGCCGAGCATATCCAGCAGCAACGTGAACGCTGGCGTCAGCGTTATCCCTGGCTATTACCCTTGTCGTTTGTTGCCGGTTTGCTGGTGGCCCGTTTTCGTCCTGGGCAGAAGCTCTGGCAGCTTGCCCAAGGGCTGATGGTTGTCGGTGACTGGGTCAGTCGCCGCGATCCGGTTTATCGCCGCCCGCCGGAGTAGCTTCTTTATCGGTTTCCTTCGGCGGCCAGAGCAGGGCGCTTGGCTGCTGGCGAACTTCGCTTGCCAGTACGCGCAACAATTTGCTGGTGCTTTTGATTTGTACGCCGCGGGCCCTTAGTGCCACTGAAAGTGCCAGCGCAAAGCTGACCGCCAGATTGATCAGGCCAATCAGCAGTACTATGCCAAGTAGTTCGGCAAACAGTCGTATATCAGTCACCCCCGCATAGCCCAGATTCGCTGATGAAAATGCTACATGGCGAATATCCAGTGGCAGGTTCATCAGTGAGCCGAAGTAGCCCGTGGCTCCAAGCAGCACACCAAAGATAAAATTTCCCGCAATGGCGCCGTTATGCTTGGCCAGGTACTCGCCGGTTTTTTCTCGCCAGTGCAGCGGCATTAGCCGCCGGATCAGTGGGTGATGTTTGAAACGTTCTGCCACTGACAGGTAGGCGGCGCGGTTATCAAAAAAACCGGCAATCAAACCAGACAGGAACAACCAGACGCCGGCAATGGCGGCATGAAGCAGAGCCAGGCTGGCAAAGGGGGTTAGTGAGTACTGTTGATACTGCTGTTGCTGCGCATCAAGTAGGGGCTCTCCAAGCCAGTGTTGGTAGCCAAGACTGAGTAGCATGGCAATGCTGAGGGCCACAGAAACATTGCCGGCAATGGCGATAAACTGGGAGCGTGTTACCTGAACCAGCAGTTGAGCGAGACGTTTCGGGTTGGCTCCACCACGGCCTTCTTTTTCTACCGCGCTGGCAAAGCGGGCGGCGGTCATGGCCGGCTGTTTGGTGGCAATGGTAAAGCCACAGATATGAATCAAGACAAAGCCAAGCCCATAGATCAGGCAGTACAGTAATGTCTCTGTGCCCGCATCAAAGCCCACCTCATGGGTGTGAATTTTCAATAGCGCCATTAGCGGAATAATCAGACCGGCTCCCGCAGCAGAGCGCAGCATGGAAAAGTATTCACTGCGGTCACGGGTAACATAGTGCTCGCCATGATCGCTGGCATTCTCGGTAACAGTGCGCGATAGCAGGCGAATACTTTGGCGCCACAAGGCGCGCACACTGTTGCGCATTGTCGTAGCAACGACCAGCTCGCGGAACAGGATCAGGGTGGTTTCCCGGCTACGTTGTATGTCGGATAGATTGACGATGTCGAGAATGTGTTCAATACGAGCCAGCGTTTGTTCCAGTCGCTCGAGCAAATAAGTAAGGGAAATACTGGTGCCACGGGTAACCGCGCGGCGCCTGAACGCAGCAACCTCGGTGGCGCACTGGTCGAGCATTACACGAGCATGGGAGGCATCGTGCCAACGACTATGATCGCCTTCCAGCCATGCTTCATAGTCGCGCACAAAGCTGGACAGCTCGCGCTGCAGGCCAACAAAGGCAGACTCACGAATCTGCATACGAGGTTCCAGCCGCACTAGATCCGGTTCCAGCTCTTCCGCCGCCACCCAGATCGATAGCATCTCCAGTGCATACAGCAACTCATCCAGAGCGCGCACCATAAATGGCCGCATTTCTCCGTCCGGGGTATGCCACAGGGTCATAAACAGGCCCAGCCAGGCATCGTCAGATACCCGGGCCACCCATTCGCCGTCCTGGGGATGAGTGAATATCAGCGACAACATGCTGGCCAGATCAGCAGGGTCCTTGGGTGCTGGATTGAGATGCTCGTAAATGCGTCGCCTCAGCTCGCTGCGAAAGCCCTGTCGAGGCAGAATCCCCAAGGAGGCAAATGCGGGGAAAAAATGTGTATCGGCAAGCCAAGTACGCAGACACTCAGAAATGCTGGCGCGTAACTCCGGGCGAGTCTCAAGGGCGGCGCGCAGGTCGTTAATGCGGCTTTCTACTTGTGCACCGGCTTGCTCAGAGCCAGCCGCGGACGGGCGCAGCCAAGCGACAATTCTTCGCAAAATCGTCAGGGTGCCAGCGCCGTCTTGCTGCTCCAGCTGGTTTAGCAGGTCAGTGGCAGTGGGGTGAGCACGGCGCCACAGGCTCATGGTTCCAGCTCCGACCAGCGATTGAATGCTTGTTCCAGAGCCTGCTCCTTTTCTGTCAGTGCTGTGGTGGTGGCCGCAACCTGCCCTGGGTCACCCTTGAAGAAATCCGGGTCGCTCATGGCCTGCTGTAGCTGACTGATTTCTGTTTCCAGTTTTTCAATCAGTAGCGGCAGCTCTTTCAGTTCCGTTTGCTCCTTGTAGCTGAGTTTTTTTTTGCCAGAAGAGGTTGCCGGCGTAGCGGGTGCCAGTTTGGCAGCCACTTTTTTGTCGCCCTGTTGATTGGCGGACTTGCTCTTTGGCTTGGCCCGCTGACGTAACCAGTCCTGATAGCCGCCGACGTATTCATTGACTTCGCCCTGTTCAAAGACCAGCGTCGAGGTGACCACGTTGTCGACAAACTCCCGGTCGTGGCTGACCAGCAGCAGGGTGCCCTGATACTGCATCAGTTGTTCTTCGAGAAGGTCCAGCGTGTCAGCATCCAGATCGTTGGTTGGCTCATCCATTACCAGCAAGTTAAATGGTCGAGTAAACAGTCTGGCCAGCAATAGTCGGTTGCGCTCTCCGCCGGAAAGCGCCTTGACTGGCTGGCGGCAGCGGGCCGGTTCAAACAGGAAATCTTGCAGGTAGCCAATGATGTGCTTTTGCTGGCCGTTGACCTCAATGAAGTCACTGCCCTCAACAACGTTTTCGATAATGGATTTATTCTCGTCCAGAGTTTCACGCAGCTGGTCAAACCAGGCAATTTGCAGGTTGGTGCCAAGGCGCACGTTGCCGCTTTGCGGCTCTTGCCGGCCAAGCAGCAACTTTAGCAAAGTGGACTTGCCGCAGCCGTTCGGACCGATCAAGCCGATGCGATCACCGCGCTGGATAGTGATGGCAAAATCCTTGAAAAGAGTATGGCCGCCGAAAGCTGCGCTCAGCTGCTCTGCTTCGATAACCAACTTGCCGGACTTGTCTCCCTGTTGCACGGTCAGGCTGGCTTGGCCGGTACGCTCACGGCGTGCGGCACGTTCCTGACGCATGGCCTTGAGGGCGCGCACCCGGCCTTCATTACGAGTTCGTCGTGCCTTAACACCTTGACGGATCCAGCGTTCCTCCTGAGACAGCTTTTTGTCGAATTCGCTGTTGGATTTTTCTTCCGCATCCAGCTGGGCCTGTTTGCCTTGCAGGTAGGTTTCGTAGTTGCCCGGCCAGCTGGTTAGGCGGCCACGGTCGAGCTCGATAATACGGGTGGCCAAGGCACGCAGAAAGGCACGGTCGTGGGTGATAAACAGTAAGGTGCCATTCCAGCTTTTGAGAAACTCTTCCAGCCAGCGGATTGATTCGATATCCAGATGGTTAGTTGGCTCATCCAGTAACAGGATGTCCGGCTCCTGCACCAGAGCCTGGGCCAGCAGTACACGTCGTTTCATACCCCCTGACAGACCGGCAAAGTCAGTTTGACCGTCAAGGGCAAGACGGGTCAGCACGGTGTCGACCCGCTGTGACAGGGTCCAGCCGTCGCGGCTGTCCAGTTCGTGCTGCAGATCCTCGAAGCGCTGCATATCAGCATCGGAGGCGTCGCCTAGAGTCAGCGCCAGCGCGGCGTGCTCGGCAACGATGCCGCCAAGATCGCCGAAACCACGCGCCACCACATCGAACACACTGCCCTCGGTGTCCGCTGGCACTTCCTGCACCAGACGGGCGATGGTCAGGCCTGGCTGCTTTTCAAGATCCCCGTCATCCGCCTGGATTTCCTCAGCAATCAGCTTCATCAGAGTCGACTTGCCGGCGCCGTTGCGGCCCACCAGACAGAGCCTTTCCCCCGGCTCAATGGACAGGTTGACGCCATCAAGCAGCGGCGCGGCGCCATAGGCCAGCTGAATATTGCGCAGGGTAAGCAGGGGCATAAAGGTCAGACTCAGAATATCCGGGGGGCGCAGTGTACCACCGCCGGGGAATCGGCAGGGCACAGCTGTTACACTAGCCGCCATTTTACTGATCAGGCCTGCTCCGTGACCGTCTCTGCTTTTTCTGCCTTATCCCTGCCGGCTGACCTGCTGGCCAACCTTGATTCCCTTGGTTACACGGAGATGACCGCAGTGCAGGCCCAGAGCCTGCCACTGATCCTTGCCAGTCAGGATGTGATCGCCCAGGCTCGCACCGGCAGTGGCAAAACCGCAGCTTTCGGCATCGGTCTGCTGCAGGCGCTGGATCCTCGCTGCTTCGACTGTCAGGGGCTGGTGCTGTGCCCAACCCGTGAGTTGGCGGATCAGGTGGCCAAGGAAATTCGTCGGCTTGCCCGCAGTGCTGGCAACATCAAGGTGCTGACCCTGTGTGGTGGCGTCGCCATGGGGCCCCAGGTGGGTTCGCTGGAGCACGGCGCGCAGATTATTGTCGGCACCCCGGGCCGAGTGCAGAAGCACTTGCTCAAGGGCTCGTTGCGCCTTGATGCGCTGCGCACTCTGGTGCTGGATGAAGCAGACCGGATGCTGGATATGGGTTTTTACGACAGCATTGCCGAGATCATTGTGCAAATACCTGCTAAGCGTCAGACGCTGTTGTTTTCCGCAACTTATCCGTCTGGCGTCAAGCAACTGGCCGCGTCTTTTATGCGTGATCCACAGCAGGTGCGGGTTGAATCACTGCATAGTGATAGTGAGATTGAGCAGCGCTTCTACGAGATCGATGCGCAAGAGCGTATGAGAACGGTGCTGCGAGTACTGGCCTGTTATCGACCGGAATCAAGCGTTGCTTTTTGCTTTACCAAACAGCAGTGCGATGAGTTAACCGGCACGCTGCGTGCCAGCGGTATTTCTGCCGAGTCTTTGCACGGCGATATGGAGCAGCGAGACCGAGATCAGGTGCTTGCCTTGTTTGCCAATAAAAGCTTGTCGGTACTGGTGGCCACGGATGTGGCTGCCCGTGGGCTGGATATTGATGCGCTGGATATGGTGATCAATGTTGAACTGGCGCGCGATGCAGAAACCCATATTCATCGAGTGGGTCGCAGTGGTCGGGCCGGGCGCAAGGGTATGGCGATTAGTCTGGTGGCGCCGCCGGAGGCACGTCGCGCTCAGGCCATCGAGGCGATGCAGAAGGCACCATTGAACTGGCACCCGCTGAATAGTCTTAAACCACAACCGGGCGAGCCTTTGCAGCCCCCCATGCGCACCCTGTGTATCGCCGCCGGGCGCAAGGACAAGTTACGTCCGGGGGACATCCTGGGCGCACTGACTAAAGACGCGGGCATTGCTGGCGATCAGGTCGGTAAGATCTCGGTATTTGATTTCCAGTCCTACGTGGCCGTGAAGCGTGATGTGGCGGATACGGCGCTGGCACGGCTGGGTGCTGGCAAGATCAAGGGACGTTCGTTGCGAATAAGAGCTCTCTAACGGAGGCAGGTATGAGCGGCAAGAAGGAATTCACTCCCCTGCAGGCGGAGTCATTTCCGAAAAAATGCAGGATCTGCGGCAAGATCTATCAGGATCAGATGCAGTTTCTTACTCAAACTACACCTGTGACCCATGCACCCTCCTCTATCCGGGAGGTGGCACAGGAAGATGGTAGTCACGACCTGTACTTGGAAGTGTTTCGTCACTGTACCTGCGGCGCAACGCTGATGGAGTTTTTTCACAGTCGACGTGATCTCAGTGAAGACGGAATTACCCGTCGCCAGTTGTTCGATAGCATGGTCAAGATTCTTGAAGAGGCCGGGCAGACCCGTCAGCAGGCCCGCGCAGCCTTGCTGGGGCGACTCAAAGCTTTTCGGGAAAATTAATTTTAATACTCAGGTGAGCCGGTTATGTCTGATTTGATTCTGCACCATTACGCTATGTCGCCTTTTGCCGAGAAGATCCGCGCCATGCTGGGTTACGCCGACCTTGCCTGGTTGTCCGTGGCAGTGCCGGAGATGCCGCCACGCAAGGCTCTGGAGCCTCTGGCGGGGAAATATCGCAAAATTCCGGTGATGCAAATCGGCGCAGACGTATTCTGTGACACTCGCACCATCAGCAGTGAGATCGCCAGACTGTGTGGCAAGCCTGAGCTGGCACTGGAGAACTGCAGTGAAGAAGTTCAGGCCTTCGTGCGCCATACGGATTTGCAGGTGTTTCTAGCCTGTGTGTTGTCGGCGCCAGGTGGAACCTTATTGCGCAAACTGTGGAAAGGGTCTTCGTTGTTGAATGTGGCCCGCTTTCTACGTGACAGAATAAATATGGGGCGCACTGCCAGTGTCAAAGCCGCCGGGCCCAAGCGTGCCAAGGTGATTGTCCGGGAGCAGTTGGAAGATATGGAAAGGCGTCTTGCTGACCAGCCGTTTTTGTTTGGTGATAAGCCCTGTATTGCTGATTTCAGCGCCTATCATGGCATGTGGTTTATCCGTGATTTGGGTGAGTCTCGTTTTATTGATCGCTACTCAAAAGTGAGCGAGTGGATGAACCGGATGCGTGGCTTTGGTCACGGTGATGTGACGGTAATTAGCGCGGATCAGGCTTTGGATGCTGCACTGGCAGTGCAGCCCCGTGCTTTGGCAAGTGATGCTGATGGTGCTTTGATAACTATTGCTCCCGATGACTACGGCCAGACTGCGGTTCAGGGAAAATTGGTGTCAGAGACTGGTCAGGGTTGGGTGATTGCCAGAGAGAATTCCCGAGTGGGCAGGGTGCATGTGCATTTTCCCAAGCAGGGCTATGTGGCAACCACTGACTGACTCTGGGTGCGGGCGCCGTTCTACTCTGCGATGTGCCCGACTTTTACCAGCAGCGTACAGCCCTCACGACTGAATGGATGATGCCGGCTCCAGGGCGGGTTACGTAGCCAGCTACCCGCTGGGTACTGCCCGTCTTCGTCTTCGAACACCCCTTCAATAACAAAAATTTCTTCGCCGCCGGGGTGGCTGTGTGGTTGAAACACAGTGCCTGGCGCCCAGCGCACAAGTGCGGTATGGACGATGCCATGGCTGTGTAGCGACATCACGCTAAGACCATCTACCAGTCCCGGCCGCCAATTGGACTCCCCGGTGCGGATGCGAACGCTGGCATCGTCATCCGGAGAAAACTGGTTCAGTTTTACCAGAATGGTGCAGCCCTGTTCGCTAAACGGGGCATGGGATGAACCGGGAGGGTTGCGCAGATAGGAGCCCGCGGGATAGTCGCCATGTTCGTCACTGAACACGCCATCCAGTACCAGAATTTCCTCTCCCAGGGGGTGCTGGTGGGCACTAAATCGAGTGCCAGGCTCATAGCGGACAATGCTGGTGACTTGCCCGGATTCCGCCGCTTCTCGCTCCAGCTTTTTGCGCCACACGCCGTCGACCGGTGAGCTCTCCCAGTCCAGATCAGTGGTATTGATGAAGAGTCGCTGGCTGCGATCCATATTCAGCGGTGCGGACATCAGGCCTGCCTTTTGGTGGGAAGTGATGCAGATCAATTGTAGTTCATGGTGGTGAGAGTAACGTGACCGGATAGCATAAGTCACAGGTGGGAGTTAATCATGGCAGATATCGTTATTGTCGGTGCGGGTCTTGGCGGCATGCCGATGGCTTTTGAGATGAAAGATATAGCTCGCCCGGAAGATCGAGTCATCATGGTCAGCGACAAGGACTACTTTCACTTTGTTCCGTCGAATCCGTGGATAGCGGTGGACTGGCGCAAGCGCGACGATATTGTGGTGCCACTACGCAAGCCGCTGGACAAACGTGGCGTCGAGCTGGTGGTCGGTAAAGTGACCAAGGTGGTGCCCGAGTCAAACCACATCGAGATGGAGGATGGCAGCACTATCCGCTACGACCACCTGATTATTTCCACTGGCCCGCGACTGGCCTTCGAAGAGATTGCCGGCCTTGGCCCGGAAGCTCATACCCAGTCGATCTGCCATATTGACCATGCAGAGCAGGCCAAGGACCGCTGGCTAGAGTTCGTTAACAAGCCGGCGCCGATTGTGGTGGGTGCGGTACAGGGGGCATCCTGTTTTGGCCCCGCCTACGAATTTGCCTTCATAATGGACAAGGACCTGCGTGATCGGAAAATCCGTGACCAGGTGCCGATGACGTTCGTTACCTCCGAACCATTTATTGGCCATCTGGGCTTGGACGGTGTCGGTGACAGCAAGACCATGATGGAGTCGGAACTGCGCAAACGGCATATCGACTGGATCTGCAACGCCAAGGTGGATCGAGTGGAAGATGGCGTTATGCACGTGATCGAGTGCGATGAGAACGGTGAGGAAAAGAAGCGCCACGAATTACCATTCGGTTTTTCCATGATGCTGCCGGCCTTTACCGGTATCGAAGCGGTGCGCGGTGTTGAAGGTCTGGTGAATCCGCGAGGCTTTATTGTTATCGACAAACACCAGTGCAATCCGGTCCATCGTAATATCTGGGGTATCGGCGTGGCGGTGGCCATTGCCCCGAAAAAGCCCACCCCGGTGCCCACCGGCGTGCCCAAGACCGGCTTTATGATTGAGAGCATGGTGACCGCCACCGCGCACAACATTCGTGCCCGGCTGGACGGCAAGGAAGAAACCGCCGAGGCCACCTGGAATGCGGTTTGTCTTGCTGATATGGGTGATACCGGTATTGCCTTTGTGGCCATGCCGCAAATACCGCCGCGCAACGTCAACTGGATGAAGGCCGGTAAGTGGGTCCATGTGGCCAAGGTCGCCTTTGAGAAATACTTCCTCTACAAAGTCAGAAACGGCACCAGCGAACCTCTTTACGAAAAGGTGGTAATGAAGTCGCTGGGTATCGACAAGTTAAAGGCCAAATAGCGCACCGTCTGGTTAGCTGGCGAAGAATCTCTTCGCCAGCTTGGCACCGTCCTTACCGCCAATCACCACGGCGGTGGCCAAACCACCGATCATGGCGCCGGCTACGCCGCAGGTAACCACGTCCTGACCGGTCAGATACAGGCCGGGAATACTGGTTTTCGGTTTCAGCCATTTCTGTTCAAAGCGCGAAGGATCATGATCCAGGCCGTAGATTTCGCCTTGCTCATAGCGACAGAAGAAATCCGTGGATAGTGGTGTCGACAGTTCGTAGTAATCGATCTTGCCGCGCAGTTGTGGGAAGTGTTCATACAGGCGCTCTAGCAGGCGCTGCGACCATTTTTCCTTCAATGCATCGTATTCCTCGCCACGCTTGCCCCAGGGTTTGTCGGCCCACTGGGCAAACCAGTCATGGGGGCCCGGCGCAACGATCTCGATGGTGGCGCGGCCCGGATACTTGTTGAGGAACTCCGGGTCTTTGGCAGACGGGAATGAGATGTACACCAGCGGTACCGGTTCGTTCTCAGGGTCGGCAAAGAATCTGTCCAGCGAGCCTTCATAGTCTTCGCTGGTGTAGAGCCAGTAGTTTGTTTTTGGTAAGCCAAGGTTTTCGGCGGTGTCCTGAATGCCGATATACATACCAAGGCTGGCCATTGAACGTTTCACAGTATCCAGCTTTTTCAGGTAACCACTTTGCTTGGCTAGTTTCTCTGGCAATAGTTTGCCGAAAGTGTTGAATACGCCTGCGTTGCTGATCACCACCGGGGCACGCACTTCGGTGCCATCGGCCATTTTCACGCCAACGGCCTTGCCATTCTCAATCAGGATTTCTTCCACCGAGGCGTAGGTGAAAAGCTCACCACCATTCTTCTGGATTTGCGGAATGATGGTCTCGGCCATGCGCGAGGCGCCGCCAATGGGATAATAGCCGCCATACAGATAATGCCGGGCGATTAGCGAGTGAATGATAAAGCTGGACTGTGCTGGCGGCAGGCCGTTATCGCCCCACTGGCCAGTGAGAACAGCAATCAGTTTCTGGTTCTTGGTCAATGACTCCAGTACTTCTCGGGTGGTCTGGTTCAGCCACTTCGGTGCTTTGATTTTACTCAGTAATCTTACCAGGGTCGCCGCCGGAGCCGGCAGCAGCTTCTCCATGGTGATCAGGCGCATGGCATCCGCCGCTTTGGCAATGCGTTTGAAGTATTCATCAATGGCTTTTTCTTCTTCCGGGAAATGCTTGAGCAATTCGGCCCGGTATTTTTTTGGCGTGGCGACCAGATCGAATGACTCCTTGCCAACAAATATGCGGTCGAAATGGTCATCCATGGGGGCCCATTCCAGCTTGCCATCACTGACAAAGTCGAACAGCCGTCGGGCCAGCGTGTGCTTGGCACCAACATCACCGATGTAATGCACGCCCACGTCCCACTCATAACCATTGCGCGAGTAGCTGTGAGTAAAACCGCCGGCTGTGTAGTGCTGTTCGAATACCACCACCTTTTGGCCCAGTTCTGCCAAACAGGCTGCTGCGGTCATACCGCCGATGCCGGAACCGATAACAATGGCATCGTAGGGGCCGTCAAGGCGGTTGGCGCGATAACGATGGCCGATACGAATGGTGCTAGGGGCAAGGCCGGATGAGGTAGACATAAATTACTCCGCAGGTTGGGCCAGATGCTTTAGCGCCGTGGCCAGCATATGGGTAAAGGTTTTGCCCAGTTCGGCACTGGCAGGAAGTTGTTTGTCATTGAGCAGGTTGTCGTTGCTGAGCGTGGACAGGCCATGCACCAGCGACCAGGCCAGGGTGCTTAACAGGGGCACTGGCACGGCGGGAAGGTCACCACTGGCGACGGCTTTGGCCACGGCCTGCTCAAGCATTCCATAGCTGTGCGCCGAGGCTTTCGACAGGGCGGGGTAGGCCGCTCGCTCGACCATGCGCTTGCCAAACATCAGTCGATAATGAGCCGGGTGGGCAACCGCATAATTGACGTAGCCCTCGCCAAGAATTACCAGTTGGCGCAGGGTGTCCGCATGCGGCTCCTGGGCCAGACGGGCGCTCATTTCCGCGCTCAGGCCCTCGAAGCCCTCCGTCGCAATTGCTGCCAGCAGGTCATCCTTGTTGGCGAAATGGCGGTATACCGCAGTGGCGGACACGCCAACACTGCGCGCCAGCGCGCGCAGGCTAAGCGCCGCCGGACCGTCCTGTTCCAATGCGCTCAGGGCGCTACGGATCAGGGCGCTACGCAGATTGCCATGATGGTAGTTGACGGCTTCGGGGCTGGCAGGCATGGCTCCACTCAGTATGTTGACGCTGTAAACACTGAGGGCAAAGTTAGCCCTTTAAGTTAACGGCGTCAACATGTCTTTGCCGAGTGGCTTGACCGGGATTCCTGCCGCTACCATGCTGCGGCGCCTGTTTGGCCTTACCCCGGATACCTGCATGAGTTCGAAACACGCCCGACTGGACCGCTTTCTCAGTCAGCGCCTTGGCCAGAGCCGGCGCGAGATCCAGCATCTGCTGGCGGCGGGCCGGGTGCAGGTTGACGGAGTGATAGCACGGGATGGGCAGCAACGTATCGGCCCATTCTCTCGGCTGCAGCTTGATGACCAATTACTGCAGGCCAGGCAAGCCCGCTACCTGATGCTGAACAAGCCCGCCGGGGTGGTCAGTGCCACCCGGGATAGCAGGCATGCCACGGTGATTGATTTGCTGGATAAGCAGGTCGGCGAGGAGCTGCATATTGCCGGGCGCCTCGACTTCCACTCCACCGGCCTGCTATTGCTGACCAATGACGGCGACTGGTCGCGCCAGCTTAGTGCTCCGGAAAACCGGGTCAGCAAGCATTATCGGGTGACCTTGGAAAAGCCTATTAGTGAAGAGTGTGTGGGCGCTTTTGCCGCCGGCATGTGGTTCGAATACGAGGGTATTACTACCCGCCCAGCACACCTGCATATTGTTGCTAAGCATGTTGCCGATGTGGTGCTCACCGAGGGGCGCTACCACCAGATCAAGCGCATGTTTGGCCGTTTTGGCAATCGGGTACTGACCTTACACCGCAGCGCCATTGGTGGACTGCAGTTGGACCCGGACCTGCGACCTGGCGACAGCCGAGCCCTCACTGCCGCAGAGGTACTGGCGGTCAATCCCGATTACCCGCCCGCCTGATCGTCGCCTTCCAGTTTGGTAATTTCTTTATACAGGGCTTCTGCCTGCTCGGTCAGGAAAGAGTATTGCCGGATGTCGCCACTGCGCTGACAGAGCATGGCTTTTTCCAGCGTATCCGCATATTCCTTGCGCAGCTTCTTAAGTGGGTCCGACTTGAAAAGTGAAAACATCAGGGTGCTCCGCGGTTGAGGATGTGGTAAACCTTGCCACCCGCAACTGTCACACGAATATGTGGGCGATACCGTGAATGCCCCACTGAACAGGAACATTGCTCTATGCCCTCTATAACCCTGCGCGATGGCGAAATGGTTCATGTCCGGACAATTGGCCGTGGCAAGCCGGTGGTGCTGGTTCATGGGTTTGCTTCCAATTCGTCCCACTGGCTGCCTAATGTGCTGCCGCTTGCCCATCGTTACCGCTTTATCATGCCGGACCTGCGTGGCTTCGGCCGTTCCAGCACGGCACAAATTACCGACCACAATGTATTCGAGCAGTACGCCCGTGATCTGCATGATGTGCTGGACCACTTTCAGCTGGACCAGACCGCGCTTGGCGGTATTTCCACGGGGGCCTATATTTGCCTGACTTACAATCGAATGTTTGGCTTTGACCGGGTTAACAAGTATCTGAATATTGAGCACACGCCCGAGTCGCGTATTCGTGACGACTGGCAACATGGGCTGTTTTCGGAGAAGCAGGATGAGCTGTTTAGCTGTTTCCAGCGGCTATTGGAAATGGCCGAGGAGGCGGGGCCGGATACGCCTTACTGGTCGCTGCCGGAGCCAGTGCGTCGCGAGTTTTCCCTGACCATGACGCGAGTACTGTCGCGCGCACTAAACAACTCAGTGGCCCGTGGTGTGGCCAGATTTGCCGGCCAGTATGCTGAGCGCTTGCTGGCCGGGACGGTGTTCCCGGTGGAGAACTGGTATGCCTACATTCAGGTGATGCGCGCGTTTATGAATGGTAATGATACCCGTGCAGAGCTTGCCAATATCAAGGTGCCGACTACGCTGATGATCGGTGCCCATTCACGTTTTTTTTCCACTGACGGGCAGTTGGAGATTCAGCGCCATGTGCCCCACGCGAAAGTGGTAACATTCGAACGCTCCGGACATATTCCTATGCTGGATCAACCTGTTCGGTTTCAGCGTGAGTTTGCCCGTTTTCTTGCCCAATAAAGGGCCTGTTCAGGCTTGTGCCTGGTAATCAATAAGGTGTGTGTATGTCTTTGCCTGAAATTCTGAAAAGCCGTCTACGTCTACCCGTTGTCGCCTCGCCGATGTTTATCTTGTCTAACCCCGACCTGGTTATTGCCCTGTGCAAGGCCGGCGTGGTGGGCTCGTTCCCTGCACTTAATGCTCGCCCGGCAGATCAGCTGGAGGTGTGGCTGAAACGTATCACTGAAGAGCTGGCGGCCTGGGATGAAGCTAATCCGGATCGTCCATCTGCTCCGTTTGCGGTCAACCAGATCGTCCACCGTTCCAATAATCGTCTGCAGCATGATCTGGAAATGTGTGTGAAGTACAAGGTGCCGATTGTGATTACCTCGCTGGGCGCCCGCGTTGATGTGAACGAGGCGGTGCACAGTTATGGTGGTATCGTTCTGCACGACATCATCAACAACAAGTTTGCGAAGAAGGCCATCGAAAAAGGCGCCGATGGTTTGATTGCCGTGGCCGCTGGTGCTGGCGGTCATGCCGGTGTTCAGTCGCCTTTGGCGCTGATTCAGGAAATCCGCGAGTGGTTCGATGGCCCCTTGTTGCTGTCCGGCGCCATTGCCACCGGCGACTCGGTGCTGGCGGCTCAGGCCATGGGTGCAGACCTTGCGTATATCGGTTCGGCTTTTATCGCCACCGATGAAGCCAATGCGGATCCCAGCTACAAGCAGGCTATCGTCGACAGTAGTGCTGAAGATATCGTTTACTCCAGCCTGTTCACCGGCGTGCATGGTAACTATCTGCGCCGTTCCATTGAGTTGGCAGGTATGGATCCGGATAACCTGCCGGAAGGTGATCCTTCGCAAATGGACTTTGGCGAAAAGCCGGATCTGGGCGGTGCCAAGGCGTGGAAGGATATCTGGGGCAGTGGTCAGGGCATTGGTGCGGTCAAGGAAACCCAGCCGGCTGCCAAGGCGGTGGAGCGTTTGCAGAAGGAATACGCTGCCGCTTGGGCGCGGTTGCAGCAGCAGGTCGCAGCATTTCCGCCGAAATAATTTTCCTGATGGTGTTTAGTTAGCGCGCTTGTCTCGAGCGCGCTGCACGCGAAGATCCTGTGCCAGCATCAGGCGAGCCAGGTCGGTCACCTCGGCAATGGTATTAACCACGGCATCTGGTAGATGCGGGTGCCGTGGTGAGCCGGGGAAGATCTTGTCCAACCAGTTCTGGCTCCAGCCAGCACCGTTGTAAAAGATAGGGGTAATGCCGGCCAGTCGTGCAGCAATGACATCGGTGGTGCTGTCACCCACGTACCAGACATGTTGATCGGCTGGCAGATTCAGTTGTTGCAGTGCGTAGCGAAGCGGGTCCGGTGCCGGTTTTCGTCTCGCAACATCGGTGCCACACACGGTCACATCAAATAGTCCCAGCCAGCCGGTGTCATCTACCAGTGCCAGTTCCCGCTCGAAAAAATCCCGACGCCGGTTGGAAATCACACCCACCGGCAAGCCCACCGCCTTGAGTCGTTCAATTTGCTCGCGGATGTCCGGCTCCAGCGGATACACATCGGCAATATGTTCCCGGTAGACCTCGTCGAAGGCTCGATGGGCTTCAGTCTTGGCGCCCTCATCGGTGCCGAACAGCACTTCAAAAATATCCGTGCGAGAGATTTTCTTCTGCGCTACGACCTTGGGATGCAGCTGCTTGTTAGTGCGCACATAGTTGAGCAGCTTTGCGTCTTCCGGTGTCTTCGACTCATCCGGGTTCAGTAATAGCGACACCAGGCCCAGCTCATCCAGTCGCGCCAGCATGTCGTCAATGGCCAGATACATAGCATCGTGAGTATCCACCAGCGTCGCATGCCAGTCGAAAAGAATGGCGCTGGGACGACTGTGGGGTAGTTGCAGGATGCTCACAGCTCAGGCCTCAGGTTTGTGCGACAAAATAATCTCGCATCCATTCATACAGCAAATCCGCTCCCAGATTGCTCATGGACAGCTGCTGGTAGGGTGCATCAGTATCTTCGTCTTTCAATGTGAACTGATAAATCAGCTCGCCGGGTTGTTGGTCATGCAGGATCAGCACAATCCGCTTGCCGGTGCGCAGGCAGTCTATGGTCAAGGCATCCGCAGGAATGCCTTTCTCTCTCATGCCGCGGCGCACACCGACCACCGGGTTGATGTCTGCATACTGTTGCTGGATGCGGGCATGGGCCTCGGTAATAAGGTCAGAGACAGTCTTGAGTGGTTCGCTGGTCATGTGGGCCCATGGTTTTGTCGAGATGAGTAACCATTCTGGGCAGATTTTCCGACGGTTGTCATCCTTGCATGGCCAAAAAAAAGCCGGGGTCGGCTGCAACCGACCCCGGCTTTTTTAAGGATGTTGCTGGTTAGTCTTCCAGCTCCACTTCCTCGGCGGTAATTACGCTGCCATTGTAGCTGCCTTCCACCTCAACCACCGTGCTGTCTATGGTGATGGCCGAGAAGAAAGTGCTGGCACTGATGTTGTTATCGTTATCGTCCTCAAAGTCACTGGCAGACACATCTACCGGAACGCCAAGGATGCTCAGTGCGGTATTCGGCGTGGTGGCGGTGACCGGACCTTCCAGGACTACTTGCACGGGTAGTTCCAGATCAACGCGGGTAACTTCGGTAAGCACCAGCGTGTTGCCACTTTGGTACCCCTGCAGCTCCACATAGTCATTGATTGCCAGATCATCCAGGCCAAAGAAGGACTCTTCCGCTTCACTGTCGTCTTCGTAGCGAGTGCTGGTGTTGGACACCAGAGTCAAACCAAGCGCAGTGATTGTGCCTTCGTTAAGGGTCAGGTTGGTTGCAGTAATCGCTGAAACTTGAGCGTGCAGGGAAATATTCTCTTCCTGCTCGAATTCCACTTCATCAGCGATAATAACGCCTTCTGACCAGGTGCCTTCCACTTCGACGACTGCGCCGACCACCAGAAGTTCTGCATTGCCGCCGCTAAATTCGGCGCCAGGAGCAATGGTCACAGGGATGCCGCTAACGGCGATCTGGCTGCTTGATGTGACTTCGGTAATCAGGCCCTTCAGTTCAGCTTCAACGCCATCATCCAGATCATCAAAGCCATCACTAAAGCCCTTGACGGTACTTGCATTCAGAATGTCGCCATTCAGGCTGCCGCGTACGCGAACCGTAATGCCATTGGCGGGCGCATTACTTGGCAGTGCAGAAAGTGCAGCCGTGTTGTAGTTCACCTCCAGTCCATTGATCTCAAAGGTAAGGGCTTCGCTATTCAGATTAGATACCTTGCCGATAACCCGTGGCTCACTGACGTTATCTTCATAGCCGACATAGGTGGCGATGAGCACGCCATCGCTAGCGATATAGCCACTCACTTCCACGCCATCTCCGACTTCAAGTCGATCGAAGTCAGTGCCGCCGATGGCAGAAGTGAAGCTGCTATCTATCACAGTGTTGGCACGAACCTGCACAGTCTGTCCCAGCGCATTGAAGCGTTGGTTATCCGCATCAAGGCTGGTGATGCTGGCTTTTAGCAGAGTTTCCTGAATGACGGTGTCCGCAATCGGGTTGCCGTTGCCGTCAATGCTGGACGATGTGATAAAGACAAATTCACCCACCTCAAGCAAGTCAGAGGTGCTCGGGTTGTCGTCAATTCGTACCAAGGTGTTGTCGTCGACAATATAGCGCCGGCCGTTTTGCAGAATGCTGCCAAATCCGCTGATCGGACCAGCAGATGCGCTTGCTGGTACAGCACTATTGCCACCATTGCCTGCAGTTTGGCTATCGCCACCACAGGCCGTCAGCGCAACAAGGCTGGCCGCCGTCAGGCATTTCATCCAGGTAGTGGAAGTTTTCATGGTTTATCTCCTTCGTTTTCACTTGGATAGATGCCCAAACCGACTTGGTGGTGCTGGTTACTGCTGTCGCTATGGGCGGTTGCTTCGGTCTAATTGATCTCTATATGGGGAGATAATCCCCAAATATGAGTTATCAGGCAATACCGTTCGTCGGATGGCTATTTCCGGATTCGAGTTTGTTGAGTTGCCTGGAATGCGAGACACAAAAAAGCCGGGGTCAGACAAAGCTGACCCCGGCTTTTTGACAGGTGCTTTTGGGTAGGTGCTTGTTGGTTAGTCCTCCAGCACCAGCTCCGCTTCT
Organism: Alcanivoracaceae bacterium; assembly: GCA_029210325.1. GTDB lineage: Bacteria > Pseudomonadota > Gammaproteobacteria > Pseudomonadales > Alcanivoracaceae > PGZG01. The sequence continues at coordinate 1,164,757 of JARGPU010000001.1, forward strand.
TCGGCAGTAATCAGGCTGCCATTGTAGCTGCCTGTCACTTCGACAATGCTGCTATCGATGGTGATGGCAGAGAAGAAAGCGCTGGCGTCGTCCTCAAAATCACTGGAAGAAACATCCACCGGCACGCCAAGTATGGTCAAAGAGGTATTGGGTGTGGTGCTTGTAACTGTACCGCGCAGGGCGACTACCAGAGGCAGGTCGATGTCCTCGCGGACAACCTCGGTAAGTACAATAGTGTCACCACTTTTAAAGCCGCGCAGCTCGACATAGTCATTCACTGCCAGATCGTCCAGTCCAAAGAGCTCTTCGTCAGCTTCGCTGTTGTCTTCATAGCTGGTGCTGGTATTGGAAACCAGAGTCAGTCCCAGTGCGCTAATGGCTCCTTCATTAAGCGTCAGATTGGTCGCGGAAATGGCTGTGATCTGCCCATTAATACGCACGTTGTCCTCCTGTTCGAACTCGACCTCGTCCGCCAGAATGCCGCCTTCTGACCAGATGCCCTCGACTTCAACAATGGCTCCGACAATCAGTTGCCCGGCATTGCCACCACTAAACTCGGCGCCGGCCTTGATCGACACTGGAATACCGTTCACCGCAATCAGGCTGCTGGAGCTGACTTCGGTGATGACGCCCTTGAGTTCAGCTTCGGAGCCATCATCCAGATCGTCGAAACCACTGCTGAAGCCCTTCACTTCATCTGCTTCCAGAATGTCTCCATCCAGGCTGCCGCGAACACGCACCGAGACACCATTGGCGAGCATGCCATCTGGAAGAGAGGACAGGCTTGCAGTGTTGTAGTCAACGACAAGTCCATTGATCTCGAAGGTAAGGGCTTCGCTGTTCAGATTGGACACTTTGCCAATAACCCGTGGTTCACTGACATTATCTTCATAGCCGACATAGGTGGCGATGATCACGCCATCGGCAGCAATATAACCACTGACTTCCACGCCATCTCCGACTTCAAGTCGATCAAAGTCAGTGCCGATAACGGCAGATATGAAGCGGGTATCTATCACGGTGTTTGCCCGAACCTGCACAGTCTGTCCCAGCGCATTGAAGCGTTGGTTTACAGCATCAATACTGGTGATGCTGGCCTTGAGCAAGGTTTCTTGAGTAACACTGTCAGCAATCGGGTTGCCGCTGTCGTCAATACTGGATGAAGTGATAACGACAAATTCACCCACCTCAAGCAAGTCAGAGGTACTCGGGTTGTCGTCGATTAGTACCTGCGTGTCGCCGTCGACAATATAGCGCCGGCCATTCTGCAGGATGCTGCCGAACGCATTGATCGGGCCTGCGGAGACGCCTGGCGAGGGAGCGCCACTGCCATCGATGCCTGCAGTCTGGCTGCCGCCACCACAGGCGGTCAGTGTCATCACGCTCGCGGCGGTCAGACACTGCATCCAGCGAGGAAAAGTTTTCATTTTTTATCTCCGTAATCTTCAATCAGATACATACCCAAACCGAGACGGCAGTGTTCCGTGCTGTCCTCGTCGCGGGCGCTTTGTTCCAATTGTTGGTTCAGCCAGTCGTCCAGCTTTTCCAGGAACTGCTGGCCCTGATCTGCCAGTAGAGTGTTAAAGCGTTCGGCTGTGGCGGCGTCCGCACCTTCGACCACAACGCGACGTTCAAATCGTTTGGCCTGTTTGTTATCGCGAGGATAAAGGTTGTGATTCAGGGTCGAGCCAAGGTCATGAATGACTTCGGTGGCCCGGCGAGTGGCGATCGGATCGTTGCCGGGAGGAATAAAGGTACGGGCACGGGCCGTGATCAGATCGCCATCCTGTGTGACTGCATTCAGGCGCAGCAATTCCTTCAGAAAGGCGGTATGGGGTACATCGCCGGCGTACTCCTTGAGCAGTAGCCAGAAATCTCCGGCAGTAGCGCTGCTTAACTGCCGCGCATTGCCTTGTCCGTCCGAGAAGCGCGCGTCCCGGTGCCAGCCGGACAGTACCCGGGTGATCCGGTCTGTACGTTCCACCGCAGGCTGGTCGCTCGCTTCGGCACGATGATCCAGCTGGCGTTTGATTTCCTTGCGATCAAGACCGGTGAGCAAACTGATGCGTGAGACATTGGTGGGCCGGCCATCCTTGCCAAAGTGGTCCGATGCCACGCATACGTACTCATGCTTGAGCAGGGCGACAAGCTCCTGATAGCTGACACCGTTCTCAAGCAACAGCCGGAGCTGGGGCCTGAGCATGTCAACGAATGGGGTCAGGTCTTTGCCGTTCATGAGGTTCTCCGCATGTGGGGTAATAAACCCCAGATAAGTGGCTTTTGGCAAGGCCATTCGTCGGCCAGGTGCTCTATTTAGCTCTGTGCGGCTTTATCTACGGGCGGGTAAGGCGTTGAATCTCCTGCTTTTTCATCAGTTTTTCCAGCGTATTGCTCAGATGCCGCGGAGTAATCACAGTTTCGAAAGCGTTCTGGAAATCCTCCAACTGGGCGCTGGTTGGCCCTGACTCGCCAATTTCGCAGGTGCGGGCATCGAACTTGCGGGTGACTTTAGGCTCGCCGGCCAGAAAATCATTCGAGCCTTCCAGAAAAGACGTTTCCTTCTTGACGCTGCGGGCTTGCACCACAAATCCATCCTTTCCATTCACCAGCGACAGGTTGGAATAGGCGCCAATGTGGCACCAGCTTACGTTGCCGGCAAGGCCACCAAAGTATACGGATATGCCCTCTGGGGAGACGTTGGTGCCGGTATAGGCTCTGCCGGGGGCAAGCACAAGAATGGCGTCCAGTTGATGCTGGCCAGCCATTTCCTTTAAGTGGTTTGCCAGTTTCCAGTGTGCTTTCTGCCAGAGGGCGTCGCCAAAGGATCGTTTTATTTCTTGTTCCTCTCTTGCGATCAGCGCTGCAGGATCGTACTCAAGGTGGACTATCTCATAGCGCTCCATTGCTGCCAGCGCGCGTTCAATATTTTCCTGATATAGCGCATCAAGGTTGGCGTCAGCGACTCTGAACTCGCCTCTGCTATTGCCGAATACCGTCATCCCCAGACGGTAATAGCCTGCGGTGTCTCCCATGATCGATATAACGCCCACACGTTGTACTTCGTTGTAATCGAAAGGCGCCCTTGGTGTGGTGGAGCAGCCAGTCAGAACAAAAACAAGGGCGATCAGATACTTCATCATCATGGTTTCTCCTGCTTGGGAATCAGCGCGGTATGTTTTAGTGCAGATCAAAGTCAAAGCCCGCCAGAATGCCGTGCAGACTAAGCGGCTGCTGCATTGCGGCGGCGGACGCGTATTACCTGTTAATTTAATGTGTAGTGACAAAATCCAGAGGATGATGTTGCTTAATGAAACGAGCTCTATCAGATATCAAACTTTCTCATCAGGTCTGCCACATTGATCGGTGCAGAAGGTAGTGATTGGCTCGGGAAAAAATCCTGCGGAATGCCTTCTGGGGCGAGTTGGTAGTGGATGGTCAGGGTCTTCACCAGTGCTGCCGGGGCGGCCATGGATGTGCTCGCATACAAGGTGGCGCTGGTGCGGTGGTGTCTATTATAGGTCATGGTGGATCGTCGAATGGGCTGATCGGTATCCAGTGAAAGTTCGACAAACTCCCTCAGGCGAGCATTACGATCATATCGATACTGACTGTAGCTGGAGTTTTCATAGGTGTAGCCCACCGGGCGGCCATCATCGCGGTAGTAGTACGTCATGCCATTTACAACAGTATCGTCATCCGTGTGAAGCTCGCCATCCTCGCCGGGAGAGCGCCTGACTGAAGCAGTAATATTCCCGTTCTGATCAAAGTGGTAAACGGATTCACTCAGCTCCTTGTTCGGGTCGGCAACCGTTCCACGGGTGGTGATCGTTAATGTGCCGTCGTGCCTGTCAATGACACGCTGTTGGTAGGAGGTGAGGTAGAAATTCCAGCCGGAGTAAAAGTCTGCCTCGCGAGAAACGCTTTCGTCGTCGTACTGATAACGGGCAGATTCTTTCAGGGTGCTGCAGCTGCGATAAATCAACAGCTCAATAGCAATGCTAGGGCCCTCTTCACAGATGTTGGCCATGATGTCATCAAACCAGTTGGTTTGAGTGAGCTCGATGTCTACGCCCAGTACGCGGCCCTCGTCGTCGAGGGAAATCCGGGTCTCCTGCGTTTGCGTCAGCGAGGGGGCTTCGACTCCACCACCTAATGTTTTCATCACCTGCGTATCAAGCACCAGATTGCCGTCGCGCACCCGGCTAATAGTGAGCTCATACCCGCTTGCCGGAAAGGCCGCCTCTGTCGGGCAATATTCGCCGGCACAGCGCGCCTCATATGTCAGGGCATGGCCATCCAGTGCCGGGCAAAGTGTGGTCTCATCGCCGGGAAGACCGGCAACCGCCAGGGCAACACTGCCGGTTGGCGATCGTTGATAGGAAACCAGTGGCAGGAAGCGCTGATAGGGCAATCCGATCTCATCTTCTTCATAGTGGCAGGTCAAAAAAGGTGAGGAGATATCGTCCGCAGTACCCCAGAGGCCGTCCTCGCCGGGGGTCAGATACTCTGAATGGATCTGCTTCGGAGTGCTGTAATCAAAACGGACGCGGTGGCTGACTGCCTGAGTCTCCGCATCAAAGTAGTCTACCGAGCTGGGGACAACCGGGAGATCGCCTATTCCGGTGCCTGAGCCACCACCGCACCCGGCGAAGAGTGCGGGAGCAACAAGCCATATCCATCCGTAATAATGCCGTTTCATCTGGCTGTTGCTCCTTGGATACCCATGCCGTTCAGGCAGGAATGATAGTGGAGCTGTCTGGCGGTGAAAACCTCGGAATAGCAGCAACGTGGTATTGGCGGGAAAGGATAGCGGCGGTGAGGTGCGCGGCTGGTGGTGTTGACGTGATGTCGCAATGACATTGCCTGTCTTGCGGTTTTAGCAGCGCTGAGCATACTGCGCCCGATAACAATCAAAAAACACAAGGATGAGAATATGAAACGGAGCTTCAACGCCAGTGTACTGGCTATTGTACTGTTTACCTTTCTGGGCGGCTGTGCTGGGCACACCCCGCCACAGCGTCTGTCCACACTGACCAAAAACGCAGCCAAATCTGGCCCGGACCTGCAGGCTTCGGATGCCTATCTGCGTGCCCGCTTCTGTCAGGAGCTGCTGCTGCGCTTTGGTGTAAAAAGCTATGACGAAGGTCGGCCTGATGCCGCATTAATCAATTGTCTAAATGACGACAGTGCAGGCGCCTACCCGCGAGACGCATTTTCTATTGCCCTTTCCGGAGGCGGGACGCGCTCCGCCTCTTTTTCCATGGGTATTCTCAAGGCCCTTAACGATGCCGGCATGCTTGAGCAGGCGGATGCCATTTCATCGGTTTCCGGCGGTGGCTATACCTCCTACTGGCTAATGTCGCAGCGATTCTATGGAAGCATGTACCTGGCGAGGGAGAAGAAAGGGAGCGGGAAAGGCAGAAAAAAGGGAAAGCGTATTTATCCCGCAAACAAGATGCACTACAGAAAGGTGCTTCAGGATCTCGATAAACCCGGCATCGATGTCGCTGCGACCCCATTTTGTGAGCATGTGAAAGAGCAGGCCGGAACCTTGAAGCCGATCTTCCTTTCACGAACAGACTCTGACTTGTTGGGGAAAGATGCCTGGCAGCGTCATATCGCTTCGCAGTCTGACATTATCAATTACTCGCAAAATGCATTTGTCCAGCGCCTTGAGACAGGTGGACTGGCGGCAACGCACGTTGTGACGACGCCCATATATTGGGTAACAGACGGGCTGTTTAACTTCAGCGCTATCAATGGCTCCGTATTTACCAATGCCTATCGCAAGGGGCTGGAGCGAACTTACGGGCTGGCTCCCAATGCGGAGCATGACGCCTATGTTGACTACTTTGACCATGACGAAAAGCAGTACCTGAATGCCATGAATGGTGCGTTCCTTCGCTGGCGAGAAGCATCCCGGACGGAAGAACTGCATTTCAAGCAACTGCGCGAGTTTGCGCTGGCCTACAACACCTGTGCCGACGCCCTTGCCCGCACCGGCGTTTCTGTACCGCCCGTTTCCATGCCGATCATCAACACCAAGTTGAGCCGCCCGTACAGCTCATTCAAGGATGATAAAAGCTTTGATATGAGATCACTGGAGAAGAGCATCTTTACCTTTACCCCGGTGCAGTGGGGCTCTGCGCACACTGATTACCAGCATGAGGAAGAGATGCTTGCGCCGATTCCTTTCTCGAAGGTGGTGGCCACCTCCGGCGCGGCGGTAGACGAGGGGGCAAGAGAGCTGCGTGGCGTCGGCGACTTTGCCGTGGCAGCGGTGAACATGAACCTCGGCTACAAGGTGCGTAACCCGAAAACCCAGCAGAGTGCAGCCGGCACCGCATGGTACTGGACCTACAAACTGCTTGGCGGCTTCCCGCTCCGATACATCGTGCCGGAGAAGCACCAGGCCACCTTGCGCCTGAGTGACGGTGGCCATGCGGAAAATCTGGGGCTCTATTCCCTGATCGAGCGGGGCACCCGGCGAATTCTGGTTGTCGATGCCGAGCACGACCCGGACTACGAGTTTGAAAGCCTGAAACGAATAAAGGCCAACCTTAAATCGCAGCTCAATATTGAACTGAGCTGCGCTAAAGACGGAGAGCCAGATAACTGCCCGCTGGCCGGAAACTATATGCAGAACCAGGGCGACGGCGTATTCGAACTGAAAGCATCCGGCTTCCCCTGGCAGGAAGACAGCACGATTATTTACGTCAAGCTGTCGGTGGACGAGCGACTGGTAGCGGATAATTTGCCGACTGCGGACGATGGCAGTGTTTGCTTGCCGTCGCTGGCCGGGCTCGATCAAACCGCTTCGGCCTACCCCTGCAATGTTGCCCGCTACTATGAATCCGAGCGGCACCATAACAATGCCTTCCCGCACAACTCTACGGCGGATGTCTGGTACGGGGAAACCCAGTATGAGGCATACCGCGATCTGGCTTACTTCCTTGGTGTGACTAGGGTTAACCCGCTTATCCAGGGCTGGAAGGCTGAGGTGGAGCGGGAAAGGGAGCAGGCCAGAAAGGTTGTTGAGGGTTATCGGAGCCAGTGAGTACTAATCGGCTGTGCTGCGAGGCATCCCCAACACGGATGGCAGCTCGCAGCCTTCCGTGACCTTGGTATCGGATGGCTTTACGTCCTCCAGTTCATGCAGGTATAGATCGTCGCCATCTTCGTCGTGATCATCGAAATAGGCAGTCGGCCAGCCGAGGTCTTCCGGGCGAAAGTGGAGGATGTCGGGCCACACTTGGTCGGCGGCGAAGTACTGGAGCAGGGCGGCCTTGACCTGCGAGGCATCGGTTCTGGCTGCCAGTTATTGATTCGGATGACGACTTGCGCCAACCTGGCGAGCGATTGAGGGAACTGGGGGAGAGGGAGCTTGGCAGGTTGGACACGAGATCAACTGCTGGTGGCGCTTGGCCTGTACTGCACTATGGAGTTCGGCAAGTTTCACCAACACAACCCGCGCATCATCGAAGTGGCTGAGAAGATCGGCCGTACTCCCAGTGCCTTGGCCATGAAGCTCTCCAACCTCGCCAGTCTAGATCCGGTTATCCGCGAGTCCGGCCGACGAGGGCTGGAAGGTGCCTCCAGTGCGGACCGTGCCATCTGGCGCGAGCTAGAAGAATCGCCGGACCAGATCATGCCAGCGGCAGAAGAAGCGCTAGCGAATCTCAGCCTGTCTGAACCGTTATTCGACATTGAACCGGAGCCGGCATCAGAGCCAGAGCCGATTAATTATGCGGGCGAGGACAGGCTGGCCATGACCCGCCAGCGGCGCGGGCAGCATATCTTCCGCAAGTCCGTTCTCTCATCATATGAAAATCGCTGCTGCATCACCGGCCTTGCCGATACGCGCTTTCTGGTGGCCAGCCATATCCGCCCCTGGCGCAGCGATAAGCACAATCGGCTGAATCCTCACAATGGGCTGTGCTTGAGCACGCTTTATGATCGCGCTTTCGATCTGGGGCTGATTACTTTTTCTGCGGATTTTCGTTTGACGGTATCGCCCAGTCTGCGGGAGCAGATGAACAATGATTACGTGAACGAGAGTTTTCTTAGGCGCGAAGGGCAGCAGATTAATTTGCCAAATAAATTTAGCCCGGATGTTGGGTTAATGGCCTGGCACCGAGAGAATTTTTTTATTAACGATGCTGCCAGCTAGCCACTGGTTATTCAGTTCTCACCCATCTCCCCAACCGCCCATAAACCCCCTCATCCCGCAGCAACTGCATATGATCCACCCCATGCAGCAGTTCCCGGGTAACCGTGTGCGATCCCGGATAGTCCTCCGCCAGCGCACTGGCCGGCGTCACCAGCAAATCACTGCGCAGTTTTGTCGCGGTCTTTTCCACTGTGCGGGTGCCGGCAATAAAGCAGTGCGCCACGCCGTCCGGTATCGGGATCGGTTCGCGCGGGTCGTGGGTGTGGAAGATGTCGGCGGCGCGTTCGCGGTCGCTGTGCAGCAGGTTGCCAAAGCGCAGGTCGTGGATGGCGGCGGAGCGCAAGTTGCCAAGGCGGGTCAGGGGTGCGCTCCAGCGAGTGACGTTCAGTAGCCGGTTGGCGTAGTTGCCCAGCCGTTCTGCTTCGGCGCCATGGTGCGGGCTACCGATTGCGGCCAGGTGGGTTGTCTGGTCGGGCCAGCGGTGGCCGGCGTCGCTGGCCTGATGCAGGGCGCTGCGGGAAATCAGGCCGCCCATTGAGTGGCCAATCAGGACGATGCGCGAAGCGCCGGTGGTTTCGAGCAGATCGGCCAGCAGGCGGGCGTTATCGGCAATCGGCAGGCCGCTGTTGTAGCGCAGCCGGCTTACCCGAAAGCCGTCCTTGCGCAGGTCGTCGCTGAAGGCCAGGTGCGCCGGGCTGTGCCAGTACTGTTCATGCAGGCACAGGCCGTGGACAAACAGCACCAGCGGCTGGCCCGCAACCGGCACATCGCCGTGCAGGGACATGCCGAATGCCAGCGGGTTGTTCTGGCTGGCGAGCAGGTCGCCGAACACGCCGTTGATGGCGGCCTGCACACTCAGGGTCATGGCATCCACTTCGCGCGGCTGTATCCGGTGGCCGGCCATGCCGATCATTCGCGAGGGTAGCAGGAAGCTGTGCTTCAACAAGGCGTAGACATGCCGGGCAATGTTGGTTTGCGCGGGCAGCAGGCCAAGCGGCGTGGAGCTGTGAACTTCCCGATGTACCGTGCCAACGGTATCCGATATTTCGCCCGCCAGTGACAGGCTGAGCTGGGAGATGCCAAGCAGAAAGCGGGCATCGGGGGAGAATGAGGTCGAACTTTGTGTACGCATGTACACTTTATCCTTGATTCGGCGCTGGGGTGCTAGCGCTGATGGGGCCAAAAAATGGTCATGCTCCCCATTCAGGGGGCAACCTGCACCTGATACTCCACTGTGATGGTTTGCCCGGGAGGCAGGCTGCCGTTCAGGGTGGTGCGCCAGTGGGTGACATTGGCATCGACACCCGTGGCCGCCGGAGCATAAGTCCAGGTTGCCTGGTTGTCGTCGGAATACTCGATGGTGCCAATGGACATGCCGGTGGCGGGAGTGTCGTCGATAAGCTGCAGGGGCTGGCCGGCAAAGGCATCCATGACCAGGCCAACAAACTCTGGTACATCCGCAATCAGTTGTAGGTTGAAGGTGCTGATGGTTCCTGCGTTGCTGGCTTCCACACTCAGGGTCGCCGTTTGGCCGGGGTCGGCGTTCAGGGTGGGGTTGCCGTCAACCAGATAGACAATCTCCAGATTCGCCTGGGGAAAGTCGTACTCGAATGGCCGGGCAAAAATGAGCACGCTGGCAGTTTCGGCGATATGCCCACGCTCGGTATCACCGAAACGATCCTCATCAACGGTTAGTCCCAGTGCAGAATTGGATATGGCGCAGCGGCGTAGCCAGCCGCCGTTATTGCCGGCTCGCGAGGTCTGGCTGGCGTAGGCAAGTGGTGTGCTGGCGTAACTGCCGGCAAAGTTTGCGCTGAAGCAGCCATTATCCCAGCCGAGGATGCCGCTGCGTTGTTGGGTTTCGAATGCTACCGGCAGGCTGTCATTGGCGGTTAGCGAGCCAGTGATGTTGGGATCGATGGCCAAATAGCCAATTTGTTCGCTGCTGACTACCGAACCGGGAGTGGCTTCGCCGCGCTCCAGCGCCACTTCGGCACCGCTAGCGGTTAGGTTCTGAATCGTCACATTCAGGAACGGACTGGACGGGGCGCTAGGGTCCAGCGCGGGTTCGTTATTAATGCTTTGGATGGCGGTGAGTAGCGTCGGCGGTTGGCTAAAGCCATCCCACTGGAAGGTGATGGTGTCCCAGCTAGTTGTGATCCCCGTAGAGGGCTCTGCCTGCTCGGCATTCACCGGCAGGCTGCCAGCTTCAATCACTCTGCCCTCGGTGAGTACGTTAACCCCCGGAACCACGGCCAGGTAGTCCACCGTCATGGATTCGTGGGCGCCGAGTTCATTCAGTGGCTCCACCTGGGCGATATCGAACCCGGTGCTGGTGATATTGCGTAAACGCAGGGAGGCCGGGTCTGGTCCCTCATCCGTGGGCAGCGCGAAAATCAGCGGAATGGTGGGGAAAGGGTTGGCAAAGTTCACTGACGTCCAGTTCAGGCCGCCGGAGCTTCCGGGCGTCAGGGTGCTCTGGTCCATTTCCAGATCAAAGCCGATTTGCGCCGGCAGCGCTCGAAATGCATTGCTGCTGGCCAGTAGCCCTATCAGCTCGGTGGTGTGAGTGGTGTCGGTATCACTGGCCAGATCTTCCTGAATCAGAGTGCCAGCGCTGCTGTTGCTGAGAGCGCAACGTAGTGCCCAGCCACCATCGCCGCCGTCGCGAGAGTTCTGGCTGGCCACCATTAGAGGGGGGTCAGCAAAGGCAACGGGGAAAGAGGTGTTGGTGCAGCTATCGGTGACCACATCTCCTGAGCTTAGCGCCTGCAGTCGAATGCTGTTGCCCAGAGAGTCGTTGAAAACAGTATTGGTGTTGTTGGTAATGGCCACATAGCCAATGGTCTCCGCCACACTGATGGTGCCGGAGGTGACTTCCGCGCGCTCCAGTGCCAGCTGGGCGCCGGTTGTAGCGAGATTGCGCGCTGCCACGGTCATCCAGGGTACAGATGGGGTTGACAGGTCCGCGGCCGGCTCATTGTTCATGGTCTGGATGGTGGTCAGCAGTGCCGGCGGTTGGCTAAAACCGCTGGTAAACGTGATGCTGCTCCAGCTGGCGCCACCAAATTTGCTTTGCAGAGCGGTGGTGCTCAGGGTGCCCACCTCAAGGGTGCTGCTGCCCAAAGTGTGGGTACCGGGGGGCACGGCAAGATAGTGCAGATCCATCGACGGTGTTGCGCTGGTGGTGCCATCAGGAAATACCACGGCAGCTTCAAAGCCCGTGCTGGTGACATTGCGAATTCGAACCGAGAAAGGGTCAGCGGCGGCTTTTGTTGGCACAACGATAACCACCGGAGGTGCAGCAAATGGCTGCCGGAAGCTGATCGCAGTGAAGCTTGGCGGGCTACTGCCGGTGGGACTGTTCAGTATGACGCGGCTTGCCTTCAGGGAAATAGCATGGGCATTGGAAAGCGGCCCCAACAGTATCAGGGCGAGTGTCATCAGACAGAGGTACTTCTGGCCGAGTAACACAGCAACAACTTTCATTCAGGGCAGTCCTTCCTGCTAGCGCTTGCTACAGGGTAGGGCATCTGTCGGCACGGTGGGGCATTTTATTGCAAAATCGCGGGGGATTTTACACAAAGCCCCGACATTAAGTCGGGGCTTTGTGTGGTCCTGCTGTGGTCGAGCGGGTGGTTGTTAAACCCGCTCAATCACCGTGGCAATACCCTGACCCAGACCAATACACATGGTCGCTACACCGAGGGTGCCGTCTTTCCACTCAAGCACGTTTAGCAGTGTGCCGGTGATACGGGCGCCGGAGCAGCCGAGTGGGTGGCCAAGTGCAATGGCACCGCCATTCAGGTTGATCTTGTCTTCCATCTTGTCCATCAGCTTCAGATCCTTGATCACCGGCAGGGACTGCGCGGCGAAGGCTTCGTTCAGCTCGAAGTAGTCGATGTCATCAATGGTCAGGCCTGCACGGGCCAGTGCTTTCTGGGTGGCCGGTACCGGGCCGTAACCCATGATCGCAGCATCGCAGCCAGCCACAGCCATGGCGCGGATTTTGGCGCGCGGCTTGAGGCCCATTTCCTGGGCTTTGGCAGCGCTCATCACCAGCATGGCAGAAGCACCATCGGACAGTGCCGAGGAAGTACCGGCGGTGACGGTGCCGCTACGCGGATCGAATACCGGCTTCAGCGCCTGCAAACCTTCCAGGGTGGTTTCCGGACGGATTACTTCGTCGATTTCACACAGCACTTTGCCGCCGTTAGCATCGTGGCCTTCGATCGGCACGATCTCGTTTTTCCAGCGGCCCTGTTGGGTGGCTTCCCAGGCTTTCATGTGCGAGCGCAGGCCGAACTCGTCTTGCTGCTGGCGGCTGATGCCGTGCATGCGGCCGAGCATTTCCGCGGTCAGGCCCATCATGTTCGACGCCTTGGCGCTGAACTTGCTGGCTTCCGGGTTCAGGTCGATGCCGTGGTCCATGGCAACGTGGCCCATGTGCTCAACGCCACCGATAACAAACACATCACCGTTGCCGGTCATGATGGATTGCGCTGCGGTGTGCAAAGCCTGCATGGAGGAGCCGCACAGACGGTTGATGGTCTGGCCGGCGGTGGTGCGCGGCAGGCCGGCGAGCAGACCGATGTTGCGAGCGATGTTCATGCCCTGTTCTTTGGTCTGGTTTACACAGCCCCAGATCACATCTTCGGTTTGCTCGGTTTTCCAGCCCGGGTTGCGTTGCATAAGAGCTTGCACCAGCAGGGCGGACAGTTTTTCTGCGCGAACATGGCGATACATGCCGTTACGGGATTTGCCCATCGGCGTGCGGACCGCATCAACGATCACTACATCATTCGGATTCAGACTCATTTCGTTTCTCCTGATCCGTTAATTAGGCGAAGAAAGACTTGCCGGAAGCGGCCATGTCTTTCAGTAGTTGCGGCGCTTCATAGAGCTTGCCCAGGTGTGCGTACTTGTCACACAGGGCAACGAACTCTTTGATGCCGATGGATTCGATATGACGGATTGGGCCACCGCGGAACGGAGGGAAGCCAATACCGTAGATCATCGCCATGTCGGCTTCGGCAGCCGAGCCGACGATGTTGTCTTCGAGGCAGCGAACCGTCTCGGTGCACAGCGGAATCATCAGGCGGGCAATGATTTCGTCGGCATCGAATTCGCGGGTTTCCGCAACGTGCGGCTTGATCAGTTCCCAGGTGGTGGCATCCGGGGTTTTGACCTGCTTGCCTTTCTTGTCCAGTACGTACTGGTAGAAGCCGGCTTTGGTCTTCTGGCCGTAGCGCTTGTTCTCGAACAGCACTTCGGACACATCTTTAAAGTCGTGCTTCATGCGGTCCGGGAAGCCATCGGCCATGACCTTGGCAGCGTGCACGCCGGTGTCGATGCCGACCACGTCCATCAGGTACGCCGGGCCCATGGGCCAGCCGAACTTTTCCATGACTTTATCGACAGCCTGGAAGTCGGCACCATCACGCATCAGCATGCCGAAGCCGCCGAAGTAGGGGAACAGCACGCGGTTGACCAGGAAGCCGGGGCAGTCATTAACCACGATCGGGTTCTTGCCCATTTTGGTGGCGTAAGCGACCAGGGTGGCGACGGTTTCATCCGAGGTTTTTTCGCCACGGATAATTTCCACCAGCGGCATCATGTGCACCGGGTTGAAGAAGTGCATGCCGGCGAAGTTTTCCGGCTTCTTCAGGGCGGTGGCCAGACGGGTGATGGAAATGGTCGAGGTGTTGGAAGCCAGCACGGCGCCGTCTTTCAGCTTACCTTCGGTTTCGGCCAGCACGGACTGCTTGATCTTCTCGTTCTCGACAACTGCCTCAACAACCACATCTACGTTAGCGAAGTCGCCGTAGTTCAGGGTCGGGCGGATCATGGACAGGGTTTTGCCCATTTTTGCCGGGTCAATGCGCTTGCGCTGAACCTGTTTGGCCAGCAGTTTGGAGGCTTCGCCCATGCCCAGATCCAGCGCGGCGTCAGCGATGTCCTTCATGATGATCGGCGTGCCCTTGGAGGCGGACTGGTAGGCGATGCCGCCACCCATGATGCCGGCACCCAGTACGGCAGCCTGATTCAGATCCTTGGCGCCTTTCTTGATGTGGCCACCATTGGCTTTTTTTACCGCCTGATCGGCGAGGAACAAGCCGACTAGTGCAGTCGCCTGCGGGGTCTTGGCTACTTTGGCGAAACCTTTGGCTTCGGCTTCCAGTGCCTGATCGCGCTTCATGCCACCGTGCTGCTGCATAACGTTGACTGCGGCAACCGGGGCCGGGTAGTTCTTGCCAGCCTGCTGGGCGACGAAGGCACCAGAGGTCTGGAACGCCATCATGTTTTCCAGTGGCGGCAGTTTCAGCGGCTCGAGTTTCTCGGAGCGCTTCTTCATGTGATCGATCTTGCCTTCGAGGCACTGCTTGATCAGAGCGATTGCTGCGTCAAAAAGTTTGTCGCCAGCAACCACAGCATCAACCACGCCATCTTTCAGCGCCTTGTCAGCTTTGTGCTGACCGGCAGCGGCAATCCACTCCACGGCGTTATCAACACCGATCAGACGCGGCATGCGCACGGTGCCGCCGAAGCCCGGGAACAGGCCCAGCTTTACTTCTGGCAGGCCAACCTGTGCGGTTTCGCTCATCACGCGGAAGTCGCAGGCCAGAGCCATTTCCAGACCGCCACCCAGAGCGATGCCGTTGATGGCGCAAACGGTCGGGACCGGCAGGTCCTCGAAGGCGCAGAACACCTGGTTCGACTTCAGGCACCAGCCGGCGATTTCATCTTCCGGCAGCTTGAACATGTCGGTGAACTCGGTGATGTCGGCGCCGACGATAAAGACGCTCTTACCCGAGGTGACCACCACGCCCTTGACGTCGCTGTTGCCTTTAATGGCGTCGACAGCTTTGCCAAGATCGACAACGGTTTCCTGATTGAATTTGTTGACGGACTCGCCCTGAAGATCGAACTTCAGTTCGGCGATGCCACCGTCATGCAGCGTCACGCTGACGGCCTTGCCGGAATAAATCATGGTTTGCTCTCCACGTTGATTGGGTCGGAGCCGCCGCAGCGGTTCCGGCTGGAGTGTTCAAGGCAGCCTTCACAGGCTGTTTCACTCTGGTTTTACTGCTTTCATGTGAGTGTTTGCTCACTCCAGCGTGTCCACGTTCCCACAGATACCTAAAAAGGAACGGGCGCCAAGTATAGGCGCGTCAACGCCGGATTTAAGCCCCTGATTGTGACCAGATGGTCTGGCTAATGGCTGCGGGCCTGTCTGGCTAATCCTGTCTATAATGCCGCGACCCTCAGGAGGCCTCCCTTGAAACTGCCGCAAATACGTCGTCGTGAACTGTCCACCCTGCTTGAATGGCAGGATCTGCCGCCGATTCTGGCGCGGGTACTGGCGGGGCGCGGTATCCAGCGGCCTGATGAGGTGCCATTGACCCTTGATCAGCTGCCGTCGCCAAGCCTTATGCCGGGCCTGGATAAGGCGGTTGCCCTGTTAATGGAGGCTCGCCAGCAGGGCTGGAAAATTCTGATTATCGGCGACTACGACGCCGATGGCGCCACGGCAACCGCGCTGATGGTGCGCGGCCTGGCGTTGCTGGGCCTGCCCACGCCGGGCTTTCTGGTGCCAGACCGGTTTGAGTATGGCTACGGGCTGTCGCCGGAAATTGTAGAGCTGGCCAGGCAGGACGCGGCCCCCGATTTGATCATTACCGTGGATAACGGTATCGCCAGCCTTGATGGAGTTGCCGCAGCCCATGCCGCTGGCATCAAGGTGCTGATCACCGATCATCACTTGCCCGGTGATGTGCTGCCGGATGCGGATGCCATCGTTAATCCGCGCCTTGATCCGGCATCGCCATTTCTTAATCTGGCCGGCGTTGGCGTGGCTTTTTATCTGATTCTGGCCATGCGAAGCGCCCTGCGTGATGCCGGTCTGTTGCCCGCCAATGCCAATCCTGCCTCCCTGCTGGATCTGGTGGCATTGGGCACAGTGGCCGACGTGGTGGTGCTCGATCGCATCAATCGCATTCTGGTGGAGCAGGGATTGCGCCGTATACGGGCTGGGCAGTGCATTCCCGCCATTCCTGAATTGCTTAAGGTCGGTCGTCGTGATCCTGACAGAGTGGTGGCCCAGGATTTGGGCTTTATCGTTGGTCCGCGCCTGAACGCCGCTGGCCGGCTTTCCGATATGACCTATGGCATCAGTTGCTTGCTTTGTGATGACCCTGGCCGTGCCGCCCAGTTGGCAGAGCAGCTCGATAGCATCAACCGAGAGCGGCGAGGCATCGAGCAGGGGATGCGCGATGAGGCCATGATTCAGGTGCAGCGGCTGAAGGAAAAAGGAGACCTGCCTCTGGGCCTGTGTCTGCATGATGAGCACTGGCATGAGGGGGTGGTGGGCATTCTTGCCTCGCGGGTCAAGGAAGCGGTGCATCGGCCGGTGATCGCCTTCGCCAAGGCACAAGAGAAGGGCTTGTTAAAAGGCTCCGGCCGCTCCATTCAGGGATTGCACCTGAGGGATGCTCTGGATGCGGTGGCTACCCGTCATCCCGGCATGCTGCGCAAGTTTGGTGGTCATGCCATGGCGGCGGGGCTGACCTTGGCGGCAGACCAGCTTGAACAGTTTCGTCAGGCTTTTGCAGATATCGTCGAACAGCTTGCCCCGGCGGATATCTTCACCAGTGTTATCGACACGGATGGCGTACTGGAAGAGTCGGAGCTGACCTTGAAAAATGCCGAGCTGCTGGCCCACGCCTATCCATGG
This sequence comes from Alcanivoracaceae bacterium, assembly GCA_029210325.1. Taxonomy (GTDB): domain Bacteria; phylum Pseudomonadota; class Gammaproteobacteria; order Pseudomonadales; family Alcanivoracaceae; genus PGZG01. The sequence goes on from JARGPU010000001.1 coordinate 1,181,661, forward strand.
GGGCAGGGTTTTCCGGCGCCCCGTTTTGATGGCGAGTTTGAAGTGCTGGACCAGCGGGTGGTTGGTGAGCGTCATCTCAAGCTGACCCTCGGTCTGCCGAGCAGTCGCGGGGTGATCGACGCCATTCACTTCAATGCCCCGGTGGCGGATTGGCCGCGTAATTGCCAGCGAGTGTCAGGCATCTATCAGCTCGGGGTAAATGATTATCGTGGTCAGCGTTCGCCGCAGTTATTGTTTGAGTACCTGATGCCGCTGGCCACAAAAGATCGCCGCTGAAGCCGCTCCTACGGTGCGGCTTTTCTGATAGCATCCCATCCCGATAGGCCAGTTCCGGCTTAAGGAGAGAACATGAAGACCATTCATAAATACCGCCTGACACCCGGTGACGAAGTGCAGGAACTGCGTATGCCTGAGGACGCCAGTCCGCTAAAGGTGGAGTTTTCGCTGGCCGCCAAGAGCATTTTTATCTGGGCCGAGCTTGATGCGGCGGGGGTGATGGATCCGGCCGTTGATGTGCGCCGCTTCAAGGTGTTTCACACCGGTCAGGGCATTCCAGCCGATGCCAATTATGTGGGCACCACCTATAACCAGATGGAGCCTCGCTCGTATCATGTTTACGAGCTGGTGGACTGAGGTCCGCAGGTGAGGGAGTGGGAGCTGGATGAAAACCGTTCCCACACCCGCTAGAATGCGCGCCTTTCCGTCTTTGCTGATGAGTTTTTCATGGAAATCAATCCGCTGCGTAACCAGCTTGCCGATATCCGCCAACGCACTGATGCGTTGAGGGGGTATCTTTGACTACCCGGGAAAGCGGGAACGTCTAACCGAAGTCGAGCGCGAGCTCGAAGATCCTGCCATCTGGAACAACCCCGACCGTGCTCAGACACTGGGCCGTGAACGCGCCCAGCTGGAGGGCGTGGTGAAGAATCTGGACCAGCTTTTCAGCGGCCTTGATGACTCCGACGAGTTATTGCAGATGCTTGCCGATGAAGGTGATGAGTCCGGTCTGGAAGACTTGCAAGGTGATATCGATCACCTTGAGAAGGTCGTTTCTGGTCTCGAGTTTCGCCGCATGTTTTCCGGCGAAATGGATAGCTGCAACGCCTACGTTGATATTCAGGCCGGCTCCGGTGGCACCGAGGCGCAGGACTGGGCCGAGATGATGCTGCGTATGTACCTGCGCTGGTGCGAGGCGCACGACTTCAAAGTGGAGCTGATCGAAGTATCCGCCGGTGAAGTTGCCGGCATCAAGAGTGCCACCATGCACATTCAAGGCGAATATGCCTTCGGTTGGCTGCGAACAGAAACCGGCGTTCACCGTCTGGTGCGCAAATCCCCATTCGATTCTGGCGGTCGGCGTCACACTTCCTTCAGCTCTGTTTTTGTATCACCGGAAGTGGATGACGATTTCGACCTGTATATCGATCCGGGCAAGGTACGTACCGATACCTATCGTGCTTCCGGCGCCGGTGGTCAGCACGTTAACCGGACAGACTCGGCGGTGCGTTTGACCTATGTGTTTACCGATCCTGATACCAAGGAAGAACACACCGTGGTTGCCGCCTGCCAGAGTGGTCGTTCCCAGCATCAGAACCGCGATGAAGCCTGGAAGATGCTCAAGGCCAAGGTTTACGAGCTGGAAGTACAAAAGCGCAATGCCGAGAAGCAGCGATTGGAAAGTACCAAGTCGGATATCGGCTGGGGTAGCCAGATTCGATCTTATGTACTCGATGACGCACGTATCAAGGATCTGCGCACCGGCGTGGAAACCCGTAATACTCAGGGCGTCCTGGACGGTGATCTCGACAAGTTTATCGAGGCTTCCTTGAAATCCGGGCTTTAATTAATTCCTCGCCCGAGTCATACCAGCAACCAGGTGAAAGAATGACTGACGACCAGCAGCACCATGATGACAATAAACTGATCGCCGAGCGTCGCCAGAAGCTGGACGCGCTGCGTGAGCAGGGCAATCCGTTTCCGAATGACTTTCGTCATGACGTGCTGGCTGCCGAGCTGCAGCAAGCCCATGGTGAAAAGACTAAAGAAGAGCTGGAACCGCTGGCCATTCGCGCCAAGGTGGCTGGTCGGGTGATGGCCCGCCGTGGCCCATTTATGGTGCTACAGGATCAATCTGGCCGTATTCAGATTTATGCGGACAAGGCAATTCAGCAGGAAATCAAACACTGGGATATCGGTGATATCGTTGGTGTTGAAGGTGTATTGCATAAGTCGGGCAAGGGCGACCTTTATGTGATGATCGAGCGTCAGCAGCTACTGACCAAGTCGCTGCGGCCTTTGCCGGAGAAATGGCATGGTCTGACTGATACCGAGCAGAGATATCGTCAGCGCTATGTCGATCTGATTATTAACGAGGAAACTCGCGATACTTTCCGCATCCGCGCGGCAGTGATTAGTGGCATTCGTCAGTATTTGGTTGAGCGCGGCTTTTACGAAGCAGAAACCCCCATGTTGCAGGTTATTCCCGGTGGGGCAACGGCAAGGCCGTTTGTTACCCATCACAATGCGCTGGACTTGCAGATGTATATGCGCATTGCTCCGGAGCTATATCTGAAGCGTTTGGTAGTGGGTGGCTTCGATCGCGTGTTCGAAATCAACCGTAATTTCCGCAATGAAGGTGTGTCCACCCGGCATAACCCGGAATTCACCATGGTCGAGTTCTATCAGGCCTATTCCGATTATCGCGACATGATGAATCTGACCGAGGACATGCTGCGCACGGTTGCCGCCAATGTGCTTGGTAAAACAGAAGTTGAGTATCAAGGCGAAAGCTTTGATTTCGGCAAGCCGTTTGCGCGCATGACCGTGGTTGAATCGATTCTGCATTTTAATCCGGGTGTTACCGAGCAACAGCTCGGAGATATCGTTGAGGCCAGAGAAATTGCCAAGGGGCTGGGTATTCCCCTGAAAGATAGCTATGGTTTGGGTAAGGTGCAGATCGAGATTTTCGAGAAAACCGTTGAGCATCAGCTTAAGCAGCCCACCTTTATTACCGAATATCCGACGGAGGTGTCGCCGCTGGCCCGGCGCAGCGATAGCAATCCGTTCGTCACCGATCGCTTTGAGTTTTTTGTCGGTGGGCGGGAAATCGCCAATGGCTTTTCCGAGCTTAATGACGCGGAAGATCAAGCCGAGCGCTTCCACAAGCAGGTTGCCGAGAAAGAAGCCGGCGATGATGAAGCAATGTTTTTCGACGAGGATTACATCGCTGCCCTGGAATACGGCATGCCGCCGGCTGCGGGTGAGGGCATTGGTATTGACCGATTGGTGATGCTATTTACTGACTCACCTTCAATTCGCGATGTGATTCTGTTTCCGCATATGCGGCCGCTACACAAGTAGCTTTTAAGCACACACTTATGCCAAGGAGTGAGCGCCTTATGACCGACATTCAGTATCAGGGCCGTCAGGCTCGCCGCGAAGGTAGTGAACAGCGCCGTCGCAGTATCCTTGAGGCCGCGCTGCGAATTATTGTCCGTGAAGGCATTCGTAATGTCCGGCATCGGGCCGTGGCCAAGGAAGCGGATGTGCCGCTGTCAGCGACGACCTATTACTTCAAGGATATCTCCGACCTGATCGCCGACACCTTTACCCTGTTTGCGGAGCAGGCCATGGCAGAGGTGATTGAGCCGTTCCGGGAGCAGGCATTCGGGTTGCTGGAGCAGTTTGACAGTGGCCGGCTACAGGATCCCGTCGAGCGTCTACGGTTGACGGAGTCGCTCACCGATATGACCACCTTCTTTCTCTATCAGGAGTCGCGCGAAAAGCGCGATCATTTGATCGCCGAGCAGGCATTTATGCAGGAGGCGGTGCTGGACGAACGGTTGCGTGATCTGGCTCTGGTGTATGCCAACAAACTGGTGGAGGTGCTTCAGACTGCCTGTGAAAAACTTGGTACGGCGGAGCCGGCTCAGGATGCCCAGTTAATGTGGGCATCAATCATGAATCTGGAGCATCGCTTGTTGCTGGACCCGCAGTTTTCCATGCAGGATCTGCGCGCATTGGTGCGGCGCATGCTGGAGCTGTTCATGACTTCCCGGCATGACTGATCATCGTGATTCGGTTCGTCTTGAAGCGGGCTGGAAGCAAGCTCTGGCCGGTGAGTTTAGTAGTGATTACATGATGCAGCTGCGTGCTTTCTTGCGCGCAGAAAAGCAGCAAGGAAAGGAGATCTATCCTCCCGGCCCTCTGATCTTCAATGCCTTTGAGCACACTCCCTTTGATCAGGTCAAAGTGGTGATTCTTGGTCAGGACCCGTATCACGGTCCCGGTCAGGCACATGGGTTATGTTTTTCCGTTCCTGACGGAGTGCGTCCGCCGCCCAGTCTGGTCAACATTTTTAAAGAGATCGAACGGGATCTGGCGAAGCCAGTAAGCAAGAATGGCAATCTGGAACATTGGGCGGATCAGGGAGTGCTATTGCTGAACGCCACCTTAACGGTGGAGAAGGGTTTGGCTGGCTCGCACCAACGCAAGGGCTGGGAGGTTTTTACCGACGCGGTCATTGATCAGTTAAATCGCGAGCGTGACGGCATTGTATTTATGCTCTGGGGCAGTTACGCGCAGAAAAAAGGTGCTTTGATTGACCGGCAAAGACATCTGGTGCTGACCGCCCCGCATCCATCGCCGCTGTCTGCTCATCGGGGCTTTCTTGGTTGTGGGCATTTTTCCAAAGCCAATGAGTACCTTATTGCTCAGGGTAAAAAACCGGTGGATTGGTCTGCTCGGGGAGCCATGGCGTAGGGTTGGAACTTTTCTTGTGAGGCAGCGCTGTCCAGGGCTACGCCATCAATTAGACACTCCAGAGTTTTATCCCAGCTTCCGTCGCTGGAGTCTTATTGGCTGGGTGTGGTGTTGGCGCCTGTTTATCCATGCAAGCAAGGGGCGACCCTTAGGTCACCCTTGCTCTTGTCACTACTGCATTCGGTAAAGCACCTGGACGTTGTCGGGCACAGCATCCGCTTGAAGATAGCCAATATAGTCTCCAGAGTTAATCAGGGTGGCTAGCTCTTGAATATTGGAAACCTCCCGCGGAGGCTTGCCTTGGCCAGTGAAGATTAGTCTGGTCCAGTAGGCACGCATTTGCTCCGGTGAGCGGCCCATGAGTTTGATGTAAAAACTCTCCCGGTCCTTTGATCTTACCGGCAGGTCCAAGGGCTGGACGCGCTTGCCACCAACGGTCTTCAGTTGGCCAGAGAAAATTTGACGTACTTCGGTCTCTGTCAGCGTGCTAAATTCTGTATTACTACCCGTGACGACCACCAGCTCTGCGTTTGCCAGTAGTGGCAAGAAGAGCAGCAACATAATGAATGATCCTTTCATTTCAGCTCTCCTTAAAATGCTGCGTCCACTGCAAGACGGAAGACTACAACATCATTGCTGGTTGGCAGACCTGAAAATAGTGTGCCATTAGCATCGCCGTCACTTGAGAAATCATAAAAGCTGGTGGCTTCTGCTTTAAGTGCAATGCCTGCGTCCAGGTCATATCGGGCACCAAGGGTCCAGCTTTTTGACCGGGCTGTGTTTTGCGAGACCAGCGAGCCGCAAGCAGCAGCATCAGGTGCGGAGGCACACTTGTCTTCGACATCAGACTCCACCGCAGACCATGTCAAATGAGGCATCAGGCGCCCGATGCGGTAGCCGGCGGTGATGTAAGCAGCTGTCTGTTTCGGGAACCAGCTGTATGGGGCGTTAACGCCAAGCTGTACCAGCTCGCTGATTAGCAATAGTGAGCCGTTATCGTACTGGCCGCCAACGCTGGCGAAGTAGCCGAAGCTGCTATCAAGGCTATAAGGCGACAGGTCCGGCCCGCCAAGAAGTGTCAAGTCTGGCAGATCAAGGTTTGTCTCTCCTACTGAGTAGCTGATGCGAGTACTCAAATCACCGAAGAAGGACTTCAGGTTAATTCCCGCCTGATTGTTTACCAGATATCGGCCGACCTCGGTGGGAACATCAGCTGTGCCCCAGGTCACATTGACCGCGTGACCGACGTTGCCGGTGCTGAAGTTCCAGGTAAGATCCATGCCTTCCATCGTGTTGACGGGGAGGGTGCCGTAGACCTGGGCGGGCAGTTCAATCCAGGGGTAGGCGTAGGAGGCTTGCGTGTACTGAGAATGCATGTAGGTCGGGAGTACCAGTCGCCCCGCACGCCACACTAGTTCCGGTTTGATGTTGTAAGAAAGGTATGCCCACTGTAGCTCGGCATCGTAGTCATTCTGACCGCTAGCCAGTATCTGCATAACAGCACCGGTGCGTTCATTGATGTCTGTTTCAATACGGAATCCCGCGCGGCTGTATTTTCGCAGATTCCAGTTTTCAGAATTGCTTTCACCATAGGAAATGGGCTGGCCGGGTACTGGCCCCAGAACCGGATCAACTACTATGCCCTCAATCGTATTAGTTCTTTCCATCCCCAGCGTAATGAACCCATTGAAGCGAAACTTCTCGCTAGACATGCTCTGGGCTTCCAGCGAGGCGAGGCGGGCCTCTGCCTGAGCCAAGCGGTCATCAAGTTCCTCTGCCCAGATTGAAGTAGCCACGGAAGCGGCCAGAATACCGGTTATCAGACGGTAAAGGACGGTCATGCGGTTGATCCCCCAGCTTGTTATTCGACGTCTTTATGGGTAGGTACAAAAGCTGATATTAGGACTCGGTTATGAATGATGTCAAAACAGTGCCATATGGCCCTGCCGTCCACCTGTAGGCGGGCCGCCTGCTATACTTGCATCCTTTAACCCGACACCGTTTTCAGGAGCCCACAGTGACACCAGGCAGCCGTATCATTGACGTGACTTCCGCCAATCTCCAGCAAGTTCTGGAGGCGTCCATGCAGACCCCGGTGATCGTCGATTTCTGGGCCGACTGGTGCCAGCCTTGCAAGCAGATGGCGCCTGTTCTGGAAAAGCTGGTACGTGAGCTGGATGGCCGGGTGTTGCTGGCCAAGGTTAATGCAGATGAGCAGCAGGAGGTGGCGGCGCAGTTTCAGGTTCGCAGCCTGCCGACCCTGAAATTGGTGGTGCAAGGTCGATTGGTGGATGAACTGGTGGGTGCCCAGACCGAGGCAGCAGTGCGCCAGTGGTTGGCACCGGTGCTGGCAGAGTCAGACCCGGAAGCAGATGCCGAGGCCTTTATCGAGCAGGTCAGACTGGCGATGGTCCATGGCCATGGTGCAGAGGCCGAGCTGGCACTGCGTGATGCATTGACGCATGAGCCTGCTCGCCATGGCTTTCGGGCGCTGCTGGTGGAGTATTTGCTTGGTGAGGGGCGTCTTGATGAAGCCCAATCAATGCTCGCCGAAATCGCTGAGGATGTGGTTGAGTTGAGGCCATTCCGGGCCCGTTTTGCATTGCTGGAGGAGCTCAAGGAGTCGGCACCGGTCTCGTTGGCGGAGCTGGCCACCAGAGTGGCTGCAGCCCCTGCCCCGGAAGACCTGTACCAATATGGCCTGCGGGCCGCCGCCGCTGGCCAGTTTGAGGCTGGCCTGCAGGCTCTGCTGCAAATGCTGCGTGATCACCGCGACTTTGGTGACGGCTTGGCCCGCGCCGCTTTGCTAAAGGTGTTTGACTGCCTGCCCAAGGGCGATCCGCTGGCCAGTGAATACCGCCGCAAGATGTTCAACTACCTGCACTAACTGCTTTGCAGCTTCTTTTTGGGCCAGCATGGAGCACTCTTTGTGACTCATTCTGGTGCGTAATACCTTTGCCTTTGCATTAATCTGGTGCGTATCAGCATCTTCAATCGTTTTATTCGGCTTAACCCACTGAAATTACTGGATTCCTGAGCTGGCCCGCATTCTGCATGCCCTGATCCGGTGCATCCTGCCGATATGGTTCGGTATTGGTGCAGCGTGAGCCGCCACTCAGGAGATAGAAAAATGAAAATGATCACCGCCGTGATCAAGCCCTTCAAACTCGACGATGTTCGCGACGCCTTGGCGGAAATCGGCATACAGGGCATGACCATTACTGAAGTGAAAGGGTTCGGCCGCCAGAAGGGCCATACCGAGTTGTATCGTGGTGCCGAATATGTGGTCGACTTCGTCCCCAAGGTGAAGCTCGAGCTCGCCGTCCGTGATGAGCAGGTGGACGCTGCCGTTGAAGCCATCATCGGATCCGCCGGTAACGGCAAGATTGGTGACGGCAAAATCTTTATTTCTGCGCTTGAGCAGGTTGTCCGTATCCGCACCGGTGAAACCGGCAGCGAAGCGATCTGAGGAATCCTCCCAATGAAACTTTTCAGCAAATCTTTTCTGCTGGCGGCACTGCTATGTCCGACGCTGGCGTACGCCGACCAAATAAATGGCGCTGACACGGCGTGGATTCTGACCAGTACAGCTCTGGTGCTGTTTATGACGCTGCCGGGGCTGGCCTTGTTCTACGGTGGCCTGGTCCGCGCAAAGAATGTGTTGTCCGTTCTGATGCAGTGTTTTGCCATTGCCTGCGGCGCATCCTTACTGTGGCTGGTGGTGGGATATTCGCTGGCGTTTAGTGATGGTGGTAGCGTCAATGCCTGGATTGGTGGTTTCGATCATGTGTTCTTCAGTGGCATTGATCGTGAGTCGGTTACTGGCACCTTGCCGACTGCACTGCATGGTCTGTTTCAGATGACCTTCGCCATTATTACGCCGGCGCTGATTGTCGGTGCTTTCGCTGAACGCATGCGTTTTGGTGCCATGTTTGGGTTCTCCATGTTATGGCTACTACTGGTGTATGTGCCTATTTGCCATTGGGTTTGGGGTGGTGGTTGGCTGGCGGAGCTGGGCTTGTACGATTTCGCCGGCGGCACCGTGGTGCATATCACTGCAGGTGTGGCGGCGCTGGTGGCGGCTCTGGTGCTGGGGCGTCGTAATGGCTTTCCCGGCGCCGGGATGAAGCCGCATAACATGACCATGACCGTGATGGGGGCGGGCATGCTCTGGGTTGGCTGGTTCGGCTTCAACGGTGGTTCGGCTGTCGCTGCAGATGGCAATGCGGCCATGGCCATGTTGGTCACGCATATTTCCGCAGCGGCGGGTTCGTTGGCGTGGATTGCGCTGGAGTGGAAGAAATTCGGCAAACCTTCGGCGCTGGGTATTGCTACCGGTATGGTCGCTGGTCTTGGCACTATTACTCCGGCCTCCGGCTTTGTTAGTCCTGCGGCGGCTTTGGTGATCGGTCTGGTTGCCGGGGTGGTGTGCTTTTATGCGGTAATGCTAATCAAGCAGCGACTGAGAATTGATGATTCGCTGGATGTGTTCCCGGTGCATGGCGTAGGCGGCATGTTGGGCACTCTGGCAGCGGGCGTGTTTGCTTCCACCGAGCTTGGCCTGTTCTCCGGTTACGGCTTTGCCTTTGATCATTACAGTATGCTGGATCAGGTTGGTGTGCAGGCTGTCGGTGTGGTCGCAACCGCCCTGTACACAGCACTTGTTACCTGGATCATCCTGCGACTGGTTGGCCTGTTTACTGCTCTGCGGGTGACCCCGGAAGAAGAGTCCCAGGGGCTGGATATTGCCCTGCATGAAGAGCGTGGTTACGACCTCTGATCCGGCTTTTTAGCATGACAGGAACGCTCGCCGGCATGGACGCTGGCGCTATTGCCATGATTCGGGCCTTTGTATATGGTACTGAACGTTTCGAACGCTCGTTTGAACAGGGCGAGTTATGACAACAACATTGAGGAGATAATTATGAGTCAGGAATTTTTGTCTGAAGGCTGGTTCGCCATGGTTAAGACTCTGCGTGATGAAGCTGGTGCTCTGGAAGCTCCGGCGGCGCTGGCTGACCTGATTATCAACGTCACCATTACCGGTGGTTCTGTTGACAAGGCAATGTCTCTGGTAGGCGGCATGCTGGAAGAAGGTCATCACCCGAACGCACCAACCACCATGATCCTGCCGGCTGATCTGGCCAAGCGCATTTTCATTGAAGGCGACCAATCTGCTGGTATGCAGGGCTTTATGACCGGTCAGATTCGCATCGAAGGCGATATGAGCAAGCTGATGGCGCTGCAGACTGCACAGCCGACCGCCGCTCAGGTTGAGCTGATGAAGAAGATCGCTGCTGAAACCGCGTAAGGTTTTTGCTGCAATAAAAAAGGGCCTGCGGGCCCTTTTTTATTGCAAGTCCTGTTTTGTTATCTCAGGCTATCCGTGTGCTCCCCCCTGTTTGCCAAACTTGCAGGCCTTGCTCCTTGCGAAGCCGTCCCGGTGAGTGCCCTGTCCAGCCACGAAAAGCCTTGGTAAAGCTGGCCTGATCGCTATAGCCAAGTTTTTCTGCAATATCAGCAATGCTGAATTCGGTTTCATGCAGGTAATGGCGAGCGAACTTCTCCCTTGCTGCATTACGCAGCTGTGAAAACGACTCGCCGGCGGTTGATAAGTAGCGAGTCAGCGTACGTGGTGTTAAGCCAAGCTTCTCGGCGGCATGTTCCAGTGTGCAGTAGCGACCAGGGTTGCAATGGATGTAGTGGCGGACTAGTGCGGTAACCTGATCCGCATTCCACTCGGCATCGCTAACCCCGCCCAGCTCAAGGCGGGTCTTTTGGTTGCCCTGACATTGGCTGATCAGCAGTTGGTCAGAGTTATGCCCACCTTCGACATTGACACCGAGAATTTCTTCCAGGTTTTGCAGTCGCAGCGGATCGTCACTCTGCAACTGGATGCTGGCGTTCTTACTCATAGTTGCACTGAGTCGACACATGCTAGCGAGGTAACAATCGACCAGAAAGTTCTCCATGTCCTCCAGTGGCCAGCGCTGATGCAGGCGGATAACCGAGCCATCGCCAACAGGCACAAGTTCAATTTCCATTAGCGGCACGCGGATGCGCAAAAACTGAATGGCCCGCCTGGTCAGATCTCCCGCGCGTTGCTGGGACAGCATTGAGTAGGCAAGCAGACCGTGCGCCGACAAATCAAGCAACGCTCCGTAGCGTGCGCCGATGCATGGGACCGGGCTTTGTCGTTCGGCGGAGCGAAATAGTGCCAGCAGTTGGTTGACTGACACATGACCTTCCGGATCGGAGATCAGGGCGTCATGGATGCCCGATTCGGACAACAGGGAGTCCTGCGAAACACCCAACTGGCACATCAGTCTCATAAAAACACGGACGTACACAATGGGAACAAGCGGAACATCATTGACAAGTGAAGGCGACAGTCTCATATCTACCAACCATTTGTTTTTATTGATTATTATTATTTCATGAAAATATACGGCTTCTGCAGATTGGGCCATTTTATCAATAATATCCGTGAATATATGTACACATATTGGCCTGTTCTGCGAGTCGGTAGGAGGTACTAGCAAGTTGTCGCAAATGGACAAGAGGATGGCGGTGGGGAACCTGTACGGCGATGTGGGCAATCGTCAATCCTATCTTTTCTGAAAAATAACAATAAGCAGGCCTGACTATGAGCAAGTCAAACAATCGGATCGCCGCTCGCTACAGCCCGATCAATCGTATCTCTCCCGCTGATGTTTTGAAGATGTACGGCATCTTTCAAAACTATTACGAGAACTCTGATCTGGACACCTTCGTTAGCGACATGAGTCGTAAAACTGGCGTGTTTGTATTGCGCCGGCGTAGCGATCAGAAAATTGTTGGCTTTTCGACTGTTGCCACGATGGACATGCAAGTGGATGGCAAGCGCATTAAGGGCGTGTTTAGTGGCGACACCATTATTGAGCGAGAGTATTGGGGCACCAGAGCACTGCCGCTGGCGTTTTTTCTCTACCTGGTGAGAACCATACTGCGCCACCCTATGACGCCGGTATTCTGGTTGTTGATCTCCAAGGGCTATAAAACCTACCTGCTGATGGCGAATAATCTTTTCCGCTTTTATCCCCATCCGCAGAATCGTTATCAGGAGTATCAGTCGCTGATCCCGCAGTACTGCGAACAGCTTTTCCCTGGATACTACGATGCTGGTCGCGGGGTGCTGGACTTCGGAGAAACCTACCAGCGTCTCAAGGATGATGTGGCACCGATCACTGATAAGGTGCGCCAGGCCAGCGCAGCAGCGGCATATTTCGAAAGCTGTAATCCGGAGTGGCATCGTGGTACGGAGCTTCCCTGTGTAGGCCGCATTGGATTCTCAGATGCCTTTCGTTATGTCTTTCGCTACTTGAACAAAGTGTGGCGCAAGCCGTCCCAGGGAGCGGTCCATTCGGCTGCCCAGGCTGCGCCGGCAGCTGACAGTGAGAATCATGTGGCCCGTGTTGCGGTGCCAGTGCGGGTGATATCGGCAAGCCGCAAGAAGAGCAATAGCAACGGGCAGGCAATGGTACGGAGCCGACAGTGAGCGCCCGTTATGCATTGGGCCATGGCATTCTGTCACGCCTGGTCTCCTCCTCCCGGAGTGCATTTGAGCAGCAGTGCCAGAATGTGGAAGAGATTCAGCGCACCAAGCTGTCATCTCTATTGCGTGCTGTGGCGGCGACTCCGGCAGGGCAGCGCAGCAAGGTCGATCCGGGCTGGTCGTTCGAGCGCTACGCTGCAGAAATGCCGGAAACCGATTATGACCACTGGCGCCCGGCTATTGATGAGCAGCGTTTGGGTGGGGCGTCGCTGATTGCTTCTCCTGTGCAGCGCTATCAGCCCACCAGTGGTTCAACCTCGGCAATAAAATGGTTGCCCTACACGAAGCGCTTTCTGGATGAAATGGATCAGGCGATCTGTCCCTGGCTGGGGGACATGTATCGAAGCTATCCCGATATTCGCGCAGGCAGCCACTACTGGTCGTTATCCTGGGTGCCCACTTCGTTGCGGAGTGAGCTTAAAGGCCAGATTAACGACGACATGAAGCTGCTGTCCTTTGGCAAGCGATTCCTTGCTGGAATAACCCAGGCTGTCCCGGAAACGGTGGCCAATGCTGCCACCTCTGCGGATTCTCGCTTTGCCACATTGGCGTGGTTGGTGGCGGATGAGTCTCTCAGTGTTATGTCTGTGTGGAGCCCGACCTTTGCTTTGGCATTGCTTGATGATCTCAGCGTTTGGCGTGATGAGCTGGCGGAGTGCCTGCAAACGGGAAGTTTTGGCGTTCGTAGCCGCTCGCTGAGGACGGTTCGTTGCCCTAAAGCACCTGCTCGGGCGGCGCTGTTACGTCAATGGGATGGGCGCCAGTCGCCAGCTTTTTTTGCTCAGCTATGGCCCAAGCTGGCGCTTATCAGCGCGTGGGACACCGCTGCAGCAGCATCTTGGGCAACCAAGCTGAGTAGCCTGTTTCCTGGAGTGGCATTTCAGGGCAAAGGGCTGTGGGCAACCGAAGGGGTGGTCACTTTTCCGTGGCAGGGAAAATACCCGCTGGCGTTTCGCAGCCATGTCTATGAGTTCGCTGATATTGCCAGCGGCAAGGTGCTGCCACCCTGGGCGCTAGAGCCCGGTCAGGAAGTCACGCCTCTGCTAAGCACGGGTGCCGGTCTGCTGCGCTACCGGATGAGCGATCGCCTACGTGTGGATAGCATGATCGGCAAAGTACCGTGCTTCACGTTTCTTGGCCGTGATGATGGCGTTGATCTGGTGGGAGAGAAGCTTTCTGCCGTGATGGTGCAACAGCTGGTCAATAGACTTGATATGCCCCATGACATGCACCCGGTGACGTTGCTGGCTCTGGATGACAGCGACGGCAAAGGAACGCCGGGCTATGTTTTGTTGGTGGAGGCATCGCCGGCCCACATGTTAACTGAGGGCAGCAAACTGTCCGGTCTTTTGGAAACCGAATTGCTAAGTCTGTTTCACTATCGACTGGCCCGTGACCTTGGCCAGTTGGCGCCGGTGCGGGTACTTTGTCGTCCAGATATGCAGCAATGCTATCTGAGCTATTGTCAGCGGCGTGGCATGGTCGATGGTAATGTCAAAATCGAGCCGCTGCGCTATTGGCCGGGAATGGAATTGGCAGAAATGGTTGCGGATCGGGTGTTGGAAGGAGTTGCCTGATGAGCGCTTTCCAGGTCGCCAGCGTAGCCGATGGTCCTGATATCCTGCAGCTCTTCCGTGACACTCCACAGCGCGGCCGGGTGGTTCTTAATTTTGAGCGCGAGCCGGACTATTTTCGCGGTGGCAATGTAATCTGCGAAAAACCGGAAGTGCATATCGCCAGGAACACCGAGGGAAAACTGTTAATGCTTTATGGCATTGGCAGTCGGCTCATGTATGTAAACGGAGTGGCAAGGAAAGTTCGTTATGCCCATGACCTGCGCATTGCCGAACATGCCCGCGGCGGCCGTCTGATTCTGCGCATGGCCCGGCATGTTGGTGACTTCATCGCGCCGGAGGATATGGTTCAAACGGTGATCCTGAGTGAGAACACAAGCTCGATGACATCAGTTGCAAGTGGTCGGGCTGGGCTGCCGACCTACTATCCGAGCGGCGATATTGAAACCAGTCTGCTGTTCCGCGTGCCCAGGGGTAAACGATCCTCCCTGACCTTGAGGCCGGCCAGATTGGAAGATCTGCCGGCGATGCAGCAATTTCATGATCAGCATGCGCCGCAGCGCCAGTTTTATCCCCGTTATCAATTCTCCGGTATTGTCGATGGCAGTCCGTACTTTAGTGGCCTGCAAATATCGGATTACTGGCTGGCGCTGGATAACGAAAAAATTATCGGTATGGCCGGGTTGTGGGATCAAAAGTCTTTCAAGCAAACCAGAGTGGTGTCCTATCCGTCTGGTCTGGCCTGGCTGCGGTTTTTCTGGAATCTGTGGACGGATCTGGTTGGCGGCCTGCATTTGCCTCCTGCGGGCGGCATGATCCGCTATCTGATGCTGCACTCCGTACTGATTCGCGATGAAGATCCCCAGGTATTGAGAGCGCTGCTTGCCGAGATGTCGCATAGCGCCGCAGACAGAAGTGCCGCTATTAGCGCCGGTTTCTTTCTGGATGATCCTTTGCGGGCGGCGGTGCAGGGCTGTCGTCGGCAAACCATGCACAGTCATCATTTTCTCATTGGCTATCACGGCGACCCCCGTGAGGGGCTGGATGACCGGCCGGGCTATATAGAGTTAGCTCGCCTTTAGGAGTAGATGATGCAGGATTATGCAGCCCCCTGGTTTAGAGCACGTCGTCTTCACGGTATCGACGACACCATTTACTTCGGCATGTTTGAGCCTGCTGATGGCAAGCGTCATGTTTTTTCTGTGCCTCATGAGCAGTGCGATGGGGTGGGCGCGTTCATGCAACTTCTGCGTCGTATTCCGGTGAGCGATTGGCGGGGTGTCACAGGCAAGAGCATGCCCATTCCCGGCTTCCTGCAGTGCTGGCGTTCACGGCAGCATAGAGAAAAAATTGAAGCACCGGTTTGGCGGAAAAGATCACTGGTGGCAGTGGATGCCAAAGATCAGTTTATTGCTGTTGATTACTTCAGCAAGGAACAGACCAGGCAGCTCCGGCAACAGGCTAAATCCGGTTCTATGTCGCTGAATGCCATGCTTATGGCGGCTTTGCATAATGTTGTTAGCGAGCAGCTGCTGGTTCGGGGTGGCGGCGGCTGGTTCGTGCCGGTGACCTTACGGGGCGCGCTAACCCTGCCATCTGACGAAATGAACCATGCCAGTGGTATCTGTATTTCTCTACCGGGCAGCACCGATGGTTCAGTAATCCAACAGCAAATTTCTCAATCTATAGGCAGCAACGAGCACTGGTGGATGTGGCATCAGGCTCGGCTGGTGGCAATGCTAGGTGGCCAGTGGTTGGTTAACCGGCTATTGCCGCTTATGCAGGAGCGTAAACATCTTGGTTCATTTAGCAGTATGGGTGAATGGAGTATTGACTGGCAGGGTAGTGATTATCCGCCAGATACCTTGATGTGGGCGGTGCCGCCGGGCAGCCCGGCTTATCCGGTGGCTGCTTGCTGGCTGATCTGTAACGGTCGACTTGTGTTGATGCTGAAGCTTAATGCAGTGCTTGGTTTTGG
The DNA here is from genome assembly GCA_029210325.1 of Alcanivoracaceae bacterium. Classification (GTDB taxonomy): domain Bacteria; phylum Pseudomonadota; class Gammaproteobacteria; order Pseudomonadales; family Alcanivoracaceae; genus PGZG01. The sequence continues at coordinate 1,197,568 of JARGPU010000001.1, forward strand.
GGCGGAGCGCTGCCAGGTAATGATGAAAAACTGGGCCCAGGCAATGAGAGATTCATTGTCGAGCCAGTTCGCAGCGCGCAATGGAGAGAAGTGTAATGCCTGAATTTGTCCGGCATCGTTCGGCCATGTTGGTGGTGCTGGCGGTAACCGCAGCGGTGTTGCTGGTGATGTATAGCTGGTCGCCAGAAAGTGAGCGGGTAGAGTCTGTCGATGGTGCACTGCGAGTCGATGTGGTTGGCGTGCAATTTTTGGGACAGCGTCTTCCTGTGCTGCTTGAGGGTATTGCCAGTGCTGCGGATCAAGTAGTGGTCTTGGCTGAAGTATCCGGCAGCGTGATTAATCGGCCTGAGGCGTTACGCGATGGCGGTGTTGTTGCTGCAGGAGAGTTGTTGCTGGAGATAGATCCGCAGAGCTATGAGCTGGCATTGGCGGAGCGGCGTAGTCAGGTCAGCGCCGCTCGACTGCATCTGGCGGAGACCCGCGCCCGGGCCAAGGTGGCCCGGAGAGTGAATGGTGACAAGGGCAGTGACTATGCACGCCTTGTGCCCCACCTTGAGGAAGCAGAGGCGCGCTTGGCGGCCGCTCAGGCCAGCCTGACGCGGGCGCAGATGGAGTTAGACAAGACCAGTGTTAAGGCTCCTTTCCATGGTCGGTTACGGGAGGTCAGGGCAAACCCGGGGCAGTTTGTTCGTGCTGGAGAGGCGATTGCTACCGTGTTCAGTACTGATCGCATTGAAGTGCGTTTGCCGGTGCGTGATGAGTGGTTGGCGCTGCTGGACCTGCCACTCAGTGGTGATAAGCAAATTACTCCGGTGGCGACACGCCTGCTCGGCAGATTTGCCGGTCGTGATGTGGTCTGGCATGGCCAGTTGGTACGTCGTGAGGGTGGCATAAATCAGAACCGTATGTTGTATCTGGTGGTACAAGTAGACGATGCAGACAAGGGTGAGGTGCCGCTTGAACCAGGCGTATTGGTTCAGGCCGAGATCGAAGGAAAATATCATCCGCATATTGCTTCGCTGCCGCGCTCGGTATTGTCCGGTGGTGGCCACGTCTGGCTGATAGATGATCAGCAACAGTTGCGTCGTCGCAAGGTCGATGTGATCCATCAGAATAGCGATCGCATTTATATCGGTGGCGGTTTGAAAGATGGTGACCAGGTTGCGCTCAGTGGAGCATCTCGCTGGTTGGAAGGGGCTCAGGTCATTCCTCTGCAGCGTGCAGTAGCCGTCTCCCCCAGTTCACCTCCGGGGTCATTTAGCACCGTACCGGTTGAACTCCAATGACTGGATCAGTTGCCTGGTTTGCCCGCAATCCAGCGGTCGCCAATCTGCTCATGGTGATGCTGCTGCTTGGTGGCTGGCTGGGTATGTCTGTGGTGCGCCAGGAGACGCTGCCTAATGTGCCGCTGGATCGCATTGGTATTAGTGTGCAGATGCCGGAGGCCAGCCCGGCTCTGGTAGAGACGTTGCTATGTGCTCCGGTGGAACAGGCCGTGGCGGGTCTGGAGGGGCTCAGCGAGCTCACCAGCGAAGCCTACGATGGCCTGTGCATGCTACGTATGGATGTGCAGCAGGGTTATCAGACTAGCAAGGTGCTTGATCAGGTGCGCACTGCCGCCGACGGTATTCGCGGGCTGCCGGTGCAGGCCAGTCGGCCGTTAGTGCAGGAGCTGATTGTCCGCAACCGGGTGATGCGGTTGTTACTGGTCGGCGCCATGTCCGAGTTGCAACTTTATCAACTCGCCCACAGGGTTCGTCAGGAGTTACTGCGTGACGATAACCTGAGCGTTATCGATATCGAGAATCTTCCCGCCCGTGAAGTGGCGCTGGAAGTGCGGCGCGATAATCTTCACCGGTTTCGCATGACCCTGGAAGGTATGGCGGCTGCGGTACAGCACGCGGCCCGTCCGGTGACTGCCGGCGTTCTACATAGTGCGCAGGGTGATCTGCTGCTGTCTGCGGGCAGCCGGATCAGTAGTGGCGATGGTTATCTGGATTTGCCGTTACGTGACACCAGCGATGGCAGCATGCTACGGGTGGCGGACGTCGCCACATTGCATGATGGCTTTGAGCGTAGCCAGATTGCCGCTTGGCAGGATGGTCACCCGGCGGTTGCGCTGGACGTATATCGAGTTGGCTCCCAGCAGGTGTTGGATGTTGCTGATGCGGTGCAGCGTTATATGGGTAAGGCTAGCCTGCCTGCCGGGGCCAGTCTGGTTCTATGGGAGGATGATGCGGCGGAGTTTCGCGACCGCACCGCTGTTCTCTGGGACAACGGCTGGCAAGGTTTGGTGGTGCTGCTGTTGTTGTTGTCGCTGGCACTGGGCGCCTACCTGGCAGGCTGGATAGCTCTGGGCATTCCAGTGGCCATGCTTGGTGCCGTGGCGGTCTTGCCGTTGATGGGGGAGTCGCTGAATACGATTTCTCTGTTCGCTTTTATTCTGGTGCTGGGCATCGTTGTTGATGATGCGATTATTGTTGGTGAGCGGATTCACCATCGCCAACGTCTTGGAGAAACAGGTTTAGATGCCGCCATTAACGGTGCTCGGGATGTGGTCAAGCCTGTCTGCTTTGCGGTACTAACCACCGCCATTGCCTTTGCTCCGCTATTGTTTTTGCCGGGTCCCGAAGGGGCTTTGATGCGAGTGGTGCCATTGGTGGCAATGGCGGTTCTCGCTCTGTCGCTGGTAGAGTCCTTATGGATTTTGCCGGCCCATCTTTCGAGGCCAGCGCCGCAAGGAAAATTCTGGCAGCGCTCTGAACAGCTATCGGCATCTTTCAATCAATGGCTTGATCGGGTGCTGGCGCGTATATATCGGCCGTTAATGTGGCGTGCCGTTAACCGTCATGGCGTGGTTCTGACTGCATTTCTGTGCATGTTTGTTATTTGTGTAGCATTGATCCATAGCGGCTGGGTTCAGATGGTGCTGTTCTCTCGGGTCGAGGGGCCCAAGGTTGTGGCAGAAATGGTCTTTCCGCGCGGCACCGCCGCTGCCCGCATTCAGCAAGAGGCGCTGATGCTGGAAAGCTCTGCCCGGCAGGAGGCATCCCATTGGCATCAGCAAGGTCAATCGCCACTGATCGAGTCTGTGCTGGTTGAGCAGGGACTGCGTCAGAAAGTGTCCAATGCTGCAGATCCTGATGCCGCCATGCGGCTGCGCGTTACTTTACGTTTAGCCGATGAGCGCACTGTGGGCGCTAGCGAGTTTGCCAACGCGTGGCGTAAGCGCCATGGCCGGGTGTCGGATGCTTTGTCCCAGCGCTTTGACGCCAGCGTTCTACAGACCAAGCCGGATGTTCATATCCACCTTTACCATGATGACCTGACCCAGCTTGACCAGATGGCGGAAGCCCTGGAAGTTCGTATGCGTCAGTACGCAGGAGTGCATGAGGTTAGCAACAGCCTGCAGGCGCGGCGGCCGATTGTTGATATCGCATTGACGGACGCCGGTCGCCATGCGGGCTTGCGAATGGCTGATATTGGCGGCCAGATTCGTCATGCCTTTCAGGGGATCGAGGTGGATCGGCTGGCTGAGGCGGATCAGGAAATTCCAGTGGTATTACGGCTGGCCGGTGCCGATAGCGACAGTCTCTGGCAATTGGAGCAACTGCCTGTTTTCCTTGCGGATGGTAGCTGGGCGCCGCTGGGCGCATTGGCAACGTTGAGCATTTCCGAAGCGCCGGCGGTAATTGGTCGTTACGAACGTCGTCGTCATGCAGCGCTGACTGCATTGGTTGATAACCATGTCACTTCGCCATCACTGGTGATGGCTTCATTGCAAAGCGAGTTTCTAGATAGCCTTTCGCAGCAATGGCCGGGAGCCGACTGGGGTATAGCTGGCAAGCCGCGCGCTATTAAGGAGTTTATGAACTACCTGAGTGTGGGCTATCTGCTTGCCTTGATGGGAATCTTCTTTGTATTGACGGTTCTGTTCAGCAATTACCGGCAACCATTGATGGTAATGAGCGCCGTACCATTTGGTATGGTCGGCGCAACGCTGGGACATCTGATTCTGGGCATTGAGCTGACGCTGTGGTCCATGGTCGGGGTAATCGCGGTTAGCGGTGTGGTGGTGAATGACAATCTGGTGTTGCTGGATGAGATCAACCGCCGCTGCGAAGAGGGCGAACCGTTGTTGCAGGCGGTGGTTGAGGCAGGTGCGAGTCGATTCCGGCCGATCCTGCTGACTACCCTGACCACGGTTTTGGGCGTGGCGCCGCTGATTATCGCTGACAGTGCACAGGCCCGTTTTCTCCTGCCTATGGCGGTGTCTCTGGCGGCAGGTGTTATGTTCGCTACCCTGGTCAGTCTGTTGCTTGTTCCCTGTTTGATGGTGGCTGGAGCCAGTTGGCGTCAGCGTTTGATGGGTGGAGCAACGGCCGCTGGTGGAGGGCCGGATGTTGAGGCTGCTTATACCGCCGGTCGTCAAGCGGGGCTCAGCGGAGGACATCGCAACCCCTATACGGACCCGGTTCTGCAGGCGGCCTGGGAGGCGGGCAGTCAGGATTCCGCTGCAGATCAGGCGGCCTGAGCGAATCAGGGGAGACCACGGGCAGGTTTGTGGCATCATGCCGGCATTGCTGAAAAAAGTGCTGGAGGAAAGATGACACAACGAGTGACCAGTGCCGCGCTAGCGGTGGATAGAGTGCTGGAAACGGTAGGAGGTGAGATCAGACTTGGGTTGCCTCTGGGCTTAGGTAAGCCGAACCGCTTCGTCAACGAACTTTACCGCCGTGCTTGTGAAGACCCGCATATCTCCCTTTCGATTTATACTGCTCTGTCGTTGGGTCGGCCAAAGGCTGGCAGTGATCTGGAGAAGCGTTTTCTCAATCCGTTTGTAGAGCGTGTATTCGGGGATTACGAAGAGCTGGACTATCTACGTGATCTACGCGCTGGCAAGCTGCCGGAAAACGTCATCGTCAGTGAGTTCTTTTTCCAGCCGGGCAGTATGCTGGCTAACACCCACGCCCAGCAGCATTACATCAGTTCCAACTACACGCATGCACCAAGAGACATCAATCAGCGGCGCGTCAATGTGGTTGCCCAGATGGTGGCCCCCGTTGATGAGCAGAGCGTCAGCCTGAGTTGCAACCCGGAAATCACTCTGGACCTGTTGCCCTTGCTGCAGGCCCGTCGTGCCGCTGGCGAAGCTATTATGGTGATCGGTCAGTTACATAATGACCTGCCAAAGATGACCGGCGATGCGCAAGTAAGTCAGGACGCATTCGACCTATTGATTGATGATGCCGCGGCACAGACCACACTATTTTCCACGCCGAATATGCCAGTGGACTTGCAAGATCACTTTGTCGGTTTGCATGCCAGTAGTCTGCTGCGCGATGGAGGTCTGATCCAGATTGGTATCGGTTCATTGGGTGATGCTCTTGTTCACCATGCCTTGAAGCGAGCGCTGGACAACGACCGTTATCAGGATGTTTGCGAAGCGGCGGGTGTAAACCGTTTTTCAGACATCATTGATACAACAGGGGGGCTGGGAGAGTTCCGCCAAGGTCTGTATGGCTGTAGTGAGATGGTTACCGCGGCGTTGCTGGCACTGTTTGATGCAGGGGTTATCAGACGTCCGGTATATGACGATCTGACACTGCAGGCATTGATCAATGAGGGGGCGCTTTCAGAGCCGCTTGGCCCTCATGCTATTGATGTGTTGCTACAGCGTGGCGTGATTCAGCCTGAGCTGACGACTGCCAATCTGGACTGGCTGCAGCGGTTTGGCATTATTGATTCGCGTATTCAGTGTAATGCTGGGCAATTGCTGTTGCCGGACTCGCAGTTGGTGGCTAATGACCTGAATAATGGCGCTACTCGTGATGCGTTAGCGCTATTTATTGGTGAGCGGTTACTCGGCGGCACCCTGCTGCATGGTGGTTTTTTCCTTGGGCCAGAGTCCTTCTATGCCCGGCTTCGTGCACTGGACGCACGGGAAAGATCGTCAGTCAATATGACCCGTATCAGCTTCGTTAATCAGCTTTATGGCGATGAGCAGCTCAAGCGTGCCCAGCGTCAGCATGGCCGTTTCTTCAATACGGCTTTTACCATGACCGCGCTGGGTGCGGGTGTAGCGGATCAAGTGGAGGATGGTCGGGTTTTGAGCGGTGTTGGAGGGCAGTACAACTTTGTTGCTCAGGCACATGAGCTGGACGACGCACGCTCGGTATTGATGTTGCGTAGCTGGCGCGAACGGGGTGGTGAAGCTGCTTCCAATATTGTCTGGTCCTATGGCCACAACACCATTCCACGCCACTTACGCGATATTGTCGTGACTGAGTACGGTATCGCTGATTTGCGTGGTCGCAATGATAGCGAAGTGATTCAGGCTATGCTGAATATCACTGACTCACGTTTTCAGGAGTCGCTGCTGCAGCACGCCAAGTCTGTAGGCAAGCTGAGTGCTGATTATCAGGTCCCGGAGGTGTTTCGTGCTAACCGGCCAGAGCGTTTATCTGAAGTGCGAGCGCAATTCAGTGATGCTGACTTCCCGATGTTTCCAATGGGCTGTGATTTTAGCGCCGTCGAGCAGCAGCTTATTACTGCACTGGGGTGGCTGAAGAGAAAGATGTCGCAGAAGGAGTATCTGCAGCTGGGGCGTGGAGCGCTGAGGGAGGAGCGCGATAAGGCGCAACATTTTTCAGCTCATCTGCAACGCATGGGGCTGACGGCGCCGCAATCCATGAAGGAACGGTTATACCGTCGTTTGTTACTGGCAGCGCTAAGTGCGACAGCAGAATAAGCGGGCAAGGTGAGTTGCCAGTTACTCGTCTAGATCCTGGTCATGATCCTGACGCCGGCGCCGTGGCTCCGGCACCGTGCGCCGGTTGCTGCGTCGGGACATGGCTTTCCAGAAAGGAATCCGTCTGGTCAATGACACCATGTCATCGACGGTGTCGCTGATGCCAGACAGTCGGTCCACCGTGTCACGCAGCCCGACCAGCTCGTCGACGTGTTCCGAGATACGGAACACCACCAGATAGAACTCCAGCAGCGCCCGCAGAATTGACGCTACCACTAAAAAAATCAGTGGCGCCGGCAGAATCATAAAGCCGATTCCCAGCCAAATGCTTTGCATAAATGCCAGTACGGTGGCGGTGAGAATGCTTAATAGCAGGGCCACCAGCAGGATGCCATAAACTCCGGGCAGTACCTGCACAATCATGTACTTATCGAACTTGAAATTGAGCAGCTCGCGCCAGTACTGAACGCACCAAAACAGGATGCGGCTATAGTTCTCCCGAACTCGAGTCACGCCGTGGTCGATGTCTTTGGGTTCTTTAACGCTTTTCTCGTTGCTGGGCTGCTCCGGGCTCACCATTTGGCGTATTGCTCCTCAACAAATCCGTTCAGCTGCTTTATTTCAACCGGGTCACGTCCCGCCGGGCGCAGTACGCCCTGGAATTGACCGAACAGTTGGTTAAAGTTACTCGCAAACAGGCCCAGATTCATTTTTTCCTTATGATTGCCCTGAGGTACGAAGGTTAGTTCGACCTGGCCGTCCAGACTAACCACTTTCCAGGGCTGCATCAGATCATCCCGGTTGTAGTCAAAACGGACCGTGTCCACCTTGATCAGTTCACCATTTAGCCACAGGCAGTTTTCCGTATAGCTGGTTTCATTGACGCCGCAGGACAGGTTAATGCCAACTAGCTTGCCCTGCTGGAGGCCGCTGAAACAGGCCCAGTTCCAGAACGTCTCGCGGCGCATAAAGCCAGCGGAAAAGTCATGGTGGCCACAGGCCCCGATTGCCCCCAGATCAAGTGTTTCTTGTTCGATGCACAGCTCACCACTGACTGGCAGACCAGCCACTTTGTTGGCATACACCCAGCCGTTGATGCCTGCTCGAGTGCACAGGGACATGGGCGAGAAGGGGCTCGATTCGACCATCTGTGCATTCACTGACAGGGCTTTGCTGTCGATCATCAGGGTTTTTATCAGTGTGCCATTGTCGCGGCGATAGCCAAGTCGGATATCGATGCCACGCTGCTGAAAGCGGCTTTCCCCTTCGCAGGGTGAGTTGCTGAGCTGCAACGCTCGGGACAGCGGGGAGCGCCAGGTATACTCCTGTAGCTTCTGGTTGCGAGCATCAAACACATAAACAAAGGCCAGACCCAGCCAGGCGGTGTCTGCCAAGGCACAACCGATCAGTACCTGATCGCTTATCACGCCGAAGTACTGGAACTGCTTGTAGTTGAAGCGTTTTCGCCAGCCCGGTACGACCGTGCCCAAGGCGTTGCGATAGTCTGCCTGAAGTCCATTGATGCATGCCACGCTGCCCGGGAATATGCCCCAGTGCGGCGCACCTGCTGCATCAATTAGCTGGTCAGGAGTGGCTGTGTCGTCATGCTTCATGGCAGTCATAGATCCGTATAAAGGCCGGCTGACCTTAGTCAATCGCTGTCACACTGGCAAGTTGCATGGGCTTTCATGTCCAGACGGCCGGTGACAAATTGCCGACAAACTTCGTTGGCTGTCGACTCAATGGCCGTGCATGCTTGGGCAGCGGAATAACGGAGGAGTCTGATGATTAATACACGTGTTGCTCTAGTCGCCCTATTGTTGATGTTGGCAAGCTGTGGCGAAGATGCCGCACCATTGGCCGCGCAGGCGGATGACGCATCGCAGCAGCAAGAATCCTGGCCATTGGTGTGGCTGGTTGAGGAGGGTTCCTGCCAGGACACGGAAACCCGCGTGCTGGTCGAAAACTCCGTCAATCTGATTACTTGGGCTGACCCGGAAGCCTGCCAGTTGGCCGGTGGGGCCTGGCAGAGCTGGGGTAGGGATGTTCAGTTGCCACTGAGTCTGACCTGGGTGGTGCCACTGGTGACTCCTGCCCATGCCGTGCAGCATGGTGCCAAGGGATGGACTGACGAGCAGAAGGTTGCCTTTACTAATGACCATGACAACCTGATCATTCTGGATACGATATCAGCCAAGGAGCGCGGGGATCTCAGCCCGGTGTCCTGGGTGCCGCTTGAGCGTTTCTGGTGTCAGTACGCAACTCGTTGGCAGCGGGTCAAGCAGCGTTATAGTTTGACTGTTGAGGACGAAGAGGGGAAGGCACTGGCGCGGATGATGGAGCAGTGCGAGAGCACGCCGGACTGAGCATGGCTTCAGTCCGGTAGCATCTGCATAGGTGTTTCGGGGAGGCGGCTTTCACCCCAGCTTCCCTGAATCATAGTCATTACCCGATGTAGCTCTTCGGCACTGATTGCGGCCAGCACCCCGTGTTCCAGAGGGTCGTAGTGGAAGATATAAAGGCGCGAGGCAAACTCTTCAAATGGTAGTGATGCCTCTCCGTACCGTTCACCCTGACCGGCAGTACTGACAACAACGCCGTTGCCCCAGTCCTGACCGCTGTCGTTATTCGGGTTGTAGAAGTAGACCCTCATAACGCTTTCCTGATCCAGACCGACTCGTAATATGGTTACCGCGTGCCAACCGATAAATCGGGCTGCACTATCGGTGACCGCAATGCCGGCCGGCTGAGGGTGAATCAGCGGTTGATTACCGTTGTAGAACGGGTGATAGCTGGCGTAGAAGTGGCGCAAAAAGGTTTCAGTTTCGAACAGCAAGCCGGTTTGCACATCAACGCCAATGCGAAAGCCACGACCGGTCCACCAGCCGTGGAACTCTGGGTTGATCCAGCGATGCGGGTCGCCAACGCGGCCGATACAACGCCGGCCCATTTCAGCATAGATACGATCAAGATGTGGCACCACTACCATGGACACCGGGTCAAGATCGATCGGTGCTGACAGCGCCACGCCGGCACCAGCAAGCCGTGATGATACCGGTTGGCCCTCAAAGTGCATGATGATTTCGTCATCACGGGCGGCCCAGGCCACCATTTGCAGCAGATAGTCCGGATCGTTGCAGGACCACATGGACAGGGCGCGCGCTGACTGACAGGTAGGGTTGTTGCCCTGGCCGACACCGAGCGGCTGACCGAGCATGCACAAGACGCCTTCCATCAAGCGTGTTTCCGCAGGCACATCAGGCAAGGACACCAGCGCCAACCGATTGATGGCCTCCGGGCACAGCTGCAGTCTCAATTGTCGCCAAAGGGCAGGAGCCAACGGGGACTGATAGAGAATGCCGCGCTCCAGCATTAGCGCCAAGCCGTAAATTGACTGAGGTGTTTGCGGGGTAACCGCCTGATGGATAAGAGCATGAACCAGCTGTCGGTAGCACAGCATGCAATCACGACCGGTGCTGGATAGGCCAAGCGCATCGGCGAGCAGGTTTTCTTGATTTTCCAACAGGTGCAATAACAGCAGCGGGTGATATGCGGAGACCAGGCCCGTGTCGTGCATGGCGCGAGCAAAGCCTGATGCCTCAGTTTGCAAGGTCATCTCGTCCATGGTCGCCAGCCGCTCTTGATAAACTTCCAGCCCGGGGTCCTCTCGGCTTGCTCGGGTGGGGCCAAACAGGCTGCTCACCAAACGGTCTGCACCGGCGCCGGTCAAGGCAATTTCCGGGTCATACTGACAGGCGGCAATCCGGGTGATCATCTGTTTTGCTGGTCCGGTTTGGATGGGGCGCTGTTCAAGCACCCGCCAGATTTCACCGATTAATTTGTCCACAATCTGCTCGTAACCGATGTGGCTTGCCAGATGCTCTAGTAGTGCTTGTGGCAAAAATGTCAGACGACCCTGGTGCAGGCGTCGTGCTTCATCTGGCGGGTTAAACAGCAAATCCAGGTTGATGGCGAGAATCTGTGTCAGGTACTGATTGGCATATTCCGCCGATATCAGTGGATGACGGTATTGGCCACGGGCCACTGCCAGCAAGCGTAGATCGCTTAACGTTTCAATCAGCAAAATATCAACACTGCCAGTGAGCGCATGGCGTGACAGCGGCGCAACCAGATGTTGCGGCGCCGCCCAGTCCGAGCCAAGAAACACGCCCGCATTTTCCAATGCCTCGGCACGTGCCTCAATTACTGACAGGCCGTCCTGATGCAGCAGCACCCGGCGGCAAGTGTCCAGTACTCGCGGTAACTTTCCGACCTTGGCAAAGTCCCGTGCTGCTTCCAGCAAGGCGATGGCCTGATCAAGCTTGTCGATCAGATGTGCTGGCGTGGTGGTGGCACTGCTTTCATTACTGTCTTTGTTACTGACATCTGTCATGCAGTGGCCCTTGGCAATGCATCGTCAAAGATAAAAGTCCAGTTCTTCCTGATGCTTAAGCAGCTTGTGCAATGTATCTGCATCGTCACCGACAAAATACACTAGCCCCCAGTGGGTGCCAAACGCAGTGCGTTTGGTGACGGTTTCTTCCATTGGCGCAGTTAATTCATGGGACTCAAAGTAAGCATGGGACTCTGTCTCCTCCGGAATTTGCAGTGTGCTGACTACCCTGCGGCGCGGATAGACGCCGAAACAACCAGCGTAGCCCTTGGCATCCACCACTTCACGGGGGAAAAATTCGCGCACTTCCTCAGCAGTGGCTTTGGGGTCAAAGCACAGAATCAGTGCCTGATAGGCATTAAAGCCATACACCCTCTCCAGCAGCTCAAATACCTTAAAGCCTGGCGGCCGATAGGCGACCTCACCAAAGTACATCTCGCCATCGCTGGTGACGAAGTATTCCGGGTGAATGAAGCCAAATTCAATATCAAAGGTACGAATCAGCTTTTCGATTTGCTGCCTGATCTGAGGCCGATACTCCTCTAGAGCTGGCGAGGCTGGGACATACACAGAGTATCCGAGGGTTACATATTCAGAAATATTCAGGAAAGCAATCTTACCATTGTGAATCCATGCTTCCACCGCGAACTCCCAACCATCGAGGTGGGATTCCATCAGCGCCGGAAACTCCTCCTCAGGGATGGCGTCCACATCGTCTGGCGTGCGAATTACTCTGTGACCAAGACAGCCGGCCTTGTCAAAGGCCTTGAAATGGATCGGGTCATTGGGGTCGCCATCCAGCTTGAGCAGAGTCTGGTTGACTCGTTTAAGGAAACGGATGACATCGTCACGGTCATGGGCCTCTTCGAATATTCCCACTCGAATACCACCCAGTTGAGCGCGACGTTTCATGAGCGATTTATCGCGCATAAGCATGGACTGGCCAAACAGGCGAGGATTGTCCATTAGTACGGAGTTGATAGCGCCAGCCCACTCCACGGTTTCTTCAAATAAAGGGACAGCTGCATCGACACCGAGGTCACGCAGTTTCTCCGCAATTTCCATGGAACGGTCATTGAGGCGCTCAAAATTCCACGGCAGATAGGGGATGTTATGTTCCGTGCAGTAGGGTTCTGCCCAGTCAGGGGCAACCACAATGTAGCGCCGGTCAAAGTTTGCGGCGGCCTCAACGGCATTGAGACTCCAGCCAAGAAGAGCAATATATCCCTTATTAACGTCCTTTTTGATAGGTGCTGTCACGGTAGGCTACCTCGTTCGTAGGTGAGTGAATCTCCTGATCGAGTTTGCGAAAACGGTTACCAGAAGGCGGCCCAAAAGGACCGGGAGAGATGAGCGAGGCATTAGAAAGCAAAGCACACTTGAATGCGCGCTTACCCAGTCATCAATGGCATGAAGGGTAACATACTTCAATTGGCTCAGCATTTAGGGGGGTGATAAGACGCATAAGCGGCGCGCATGTTGCTATTTTTTTATTGGCGCATTCCTGCCCGGAATACGCCAATTGGGTCGATCAAATGTCGTGGTGTTGCGGGCCGTTTACCAGTTGCATCTGCGCATATTGGCAAACAGTAACCAACTGTTCCGAGCTCATGCCGGGAATGACTTTATCGATTACCGTATGGGTGGCCTTGCGAGTTGTCGCCACACCCACTTCTGATACTTTGCGCATAATAGGTCCGAAACGTAGCAGTTTCATTGGCTCTTCAAAGTACCAGTACAAAGCGATATCAGTGAGCTGGTGGAAGTATTCCAGTAATGCGGGCAGTGCCTGCTGGCCCTGACCGCTTACACCCATCTCAAATGCTTTGCGCCCCTTGGCGGCCATCATTTCATTTAGAGGGAAGGCCACATACCAGATGTCTTTGCCATCCTCTTCCAGTTTGAAGCGCACGGTGTCCATATACTCCGCCGCACGGCGATTCTGATCAATGTCCAGTTTGCGAACAGTGCTCTTGATCACCAGGTGTGTGGCTTTATTGATGGTGTCGACGGTGAACTGAACGACTTTTTGAGTTGACGGTGGCAGACCAGCTTGCTCGGTGGGAATAATGAAAAAGTTATGCAGCACTTCCTGCATAAAGGTGGACATGATTTTTTCGATTGTTTCAGGCTCAGGCCTTGATGCGCCACTACGCATCCGGTTAATGAAGCTGTCAGTGGTCTGATGCAGTGTTTCGCTGGACCGGAAGGCTACCCAGGTAGTGTGGTCGGACATGCAATTCCCCGTTCTTGTGGTTCGCTGACTGACGGCATAATAGCTGCGTCAGGGGGGGGCGCCAAAGCCAATCCGGCCAGATAGTCGGGCATATCGGTCAATTCAGCGTTACTTCCCTTGGCTGGCAGAATGCCTGATTATGCGCCCTTGAATAGTGCAGGAGAGTGATCATGCTGGTGTTACTGGTTCCCGATGCAGCTCAGGTTGAGCGCTGGTTGCAACAAGCTGGCATTCACCACTATATCTGTGATCAGTGCCATGGCCTGCACCTGTCAGAGTTGCAGGGTCGCGAAGGGGTGCTAGACAGCCGTCTGTTTGTCGAGGAAGACGGCTTGCTGCTGACTACGGAAATCGAGATCCGTCCAGCTAGCCTGCTGATGATGCTGAGTGAAATTTCACGCCTGAATATGAGCTGGCCGACCCTGAAGATTTTCATCGATGTGAATGATGATGCACTGCCACGACTGGTGGCCTGCGACCTGTTGCTCGGCCGAGCGGGCGTGACCTTCGAACAGTTCATCCATTTTGTTCAGGCTAACGTTGATGCCACTGCCCAGCTGCTGGAAGAATGCCAGCAACTGGGATGCCTGTTCGGCCCGGAGGATGAAACCGTGCCCGAGCGCGATGCCCTGCACTGAGAGTCCAGCCATGGCGCAGTTGATTGAGACCACTGGTGGTGTTGGTGATGGCCCGCGTCAGCGCATTGTCGAGGGCCTGCTGAGCTGTGGCTTTGCGGTCGAGTCTGGTTATGTTTCGCCTGCGTTGGTCCGAGCTCTGCGCCGTGAGGTTCGCCAACGCGATGACCGTGGACAATTCAGCGAAGCGGCCATTGGTCGTCACGGCCTGCAGCAACAGAACGAATTTGTCCGCCGTGACCGCACGCTCTGGCTGGATGGCAGCACTCTGGCGCAGCTGCGTTTGTTGGATGAGCTGGAGCAGCTTCGTATCGAGATCAATCGCAGTCTGTTTCTGGGGTTGTTTGATCTTGAGGCGCATTTTGCCCTTTACCCGCCCGGTGGTTTCTACCGGCGCCATATGGATGCCTTTCGTGGCGATAACCCACGAGTAGTATCTGTTGTTGTGTATCTCAATCCCCGTTGGCAACAAGCCCATGGCGGCTGTTTGCGGGTTTGGCCTGATGTGGACGCTGTCATGCCGTTGCTGGATGTGGCGCCACGTGCCGGCACCTTGGTCTGTTTTCTCTCCGAGCGGATTCCCCATGAGGTGCTGGCTGCCCATGCGGACCGCATCAGTATTGCCGGCTGGTTTCGGCGCAACGAAGGGCCGGGACCGTGGTCCGCGCCTTTGCTCTAAGCCTTGTTATGCTGGCGGCGGTGCCTGCGGGGGCCGCTGGCCTGTGTGGCTTTCCCGGTGGTGACGGCGCTGTTCAGGCGCAGGGCGTGGTTAATCTGTGGCTTGAGTCCGCCTCCTCCAGTGATATTGCGCCGGGTAGTCGTTGGCTACCGGTAGCAGCACATCGTGGTCAGGGCGAACTTGGGCCGGGTGATCTGGGGCTGCTGGTGCAGATGCAAGGCGCGCGGATTGCGGCTAGTAATGACGACGCTTATGGCGATGGCATTAGCGGTGATGCACAGGGCCGAGGCTGGCTTGAGCTTGAAGCTGGCCATTTCGAGTTTGTTCGCATTGAGGAAGTCGAGGCTGGCAGGGTGCGAGTTCGAGGTGCCGGCCCGAACAGTGGCGTGGTCCATGCCTATCGCAGTCGCGAACCCAATAGTGCCAATGAATCCGGTCGGCAGCGTTGGCAGCTGATCCGGGTGCCACAGTACGAAAGCCTCACTTTGACGGGTGATCTTGCCGTGTTGCCCTGGGATGGCGCCAGTGGCGGCATTCTGGCTGTTGATGTGCGTCGCAGCCTGCAGTTAAACGGTCACCGCCTGTCGGTGGCCGGTGCGGGGTTTCGCGGTGGTGCAGCCTTGCCGTTGGTGGGTGCATTGGGGGATGTGACGGATTATCGCTATCGCGCCCCTGCTGTTGCTGAGTTGGCTGCCGCCTTTGGTCAGCATGCCAGTAAGGGAGAGGGGCTGGCGGGCACTCCTCGTTGGCTGGCCACAGACGCCACAGGCACAGTGGCGCTGGATACCCGTGGGCAGGCAGATGCTCTGGCGGTCAGTGACGGTTACCCCAATGGCAGTATGGCCCGCGGTGCACCGGCTAACGCCGGTGGCGGCGCCAGTAGCTTGCGTCCAGACAATAGTGAGCCGGCGGGCGGCGGTGGCGGTGCTGGTGGTACTGCGGGGAAAACCGGTCTGAATGCCGCTGGCCAGCCGTTTGGTGGACAGGGTGGTGCCGGGTTAGCGGATCTGCTGCTGCTCAGTGCTGGCGGTGGCGGTGGCGCCGGCAGTCGTTCATTTGGCACAGGGTTGGCAGGCAGTGGCGGTGCTGGCGGCGGCATTATCGTTATTCGCGCCGGTCGACTTGAGGGGCCGGGTGACTTTGATCTACGCGGCCAAAGCGGCCGTGACAGTGCTGAAGGTGCTGGCGGTGGAGGAGGGGGCGGCACCATGTTGCTGCAGGCCGCGTTCACCGATCAGCAAGAACGTCACTGGTTACTGAGCGGAGGTAAAGGGGGAGATGGCGTGGCGCCCGGAGGTGCCGGCGGAAGCGGTCGCCTGCTGTCTGGAGGCGGTGCATTGCTGCCTGACATCGATGCCAGCCACTTCGATCAGGTGCGAGGCGAAGACTTGCCCGGTGTGGCTGCAGGTTATCTGTGCCGTCCTGCTGGAATGTTACTGGCCGGTCAGATTTTTGAAGATAACGGTGCTGGCGCAGCGCAGGCCCATGACGGTCAGCGTCAGCGTGGCGAGGCAGGCGTCGCAGCTATTCCGGTTAGGGTACGCGAGGGCAAGCAGGTTCATGCCCAGACGTTGACCAATGGCAGCGGTCTGTTTGCTTTGGAACTGCCGGAGTCGCTTGCCGATCGGCCGTTGATTCTGGAGGCGGATATGCCGTCGGGTTGGCATGCGGTCAGTGCGCGGGCTAATGATCTGCCGTTATCGCCGTTTGTCTGGCAGGGTGATGGCCGTTGGCAGTTCACTGCCCGGCGTGAGTATCTGCAGGATGGCATTGTGCTGGCCTTGATCCGGGCACCGCAGTGGCAAACCCCGGCAGCTCGTACTGTAACTCCGGGGTCGACCCAGTTGTTCCTGTTCCGTTATTTGCCACAGACCTCTGGTCGGGTACGGTTTCGCTACCGTGGTGAGCAGGCTATTGGCACCAACTGGCAGCACCGTTTTCTGCTTGATCCACAATGCAATGAGCAGTCCAAATTTGTTGGTGAAGATGTCAGTCGCTGGTTGCCGATAACAGCGGGCCAACCGATCTGTCTGCGGGTGCGTGTTGATGTACCGGCGGATGCGCCACAAAGCGGCAGGCTGGGATTATTGCTGGAGGCCGAAACCGACCTCGGTGACACCCCTCTGAAGCTGAAGTTGCCAGCGCTCAAGGCCCGTATTGATCTTCAGCTAGCTCGTTAAAAAATTTCCTTGAAAACCTGTTGTGCCGTCTCCATTACTGACTTCGTGATCACGCTGACTGCCGTTGCCCGTTACGGGGATGGCCTACTTGCCGAAGTGTCTGGAGGTAACTATGAACAGTGGCTTTTCTCTGGCCCCGCTGTTTCGTCACAGCGTAGGTTTTGACAGGTTTGACGATCTGATTAATAACGCATTGCGGGCAGATCAGTCCGCTGGCTATCCGCCCTATGACATCATCCGTAATGCGGATGGCCGATACCGCATTGTTATGGCGGTGGCCGGGTTTCGTGACTCGGAACTGAATATCACTGTGCAGGAAAACGAGTTGCGAGTGAGTGGTCGGGTCGAGGCGCCAACTGATGATGAGGATGACCGCACTTGGCTGCATCGTGGTATTGCCCGCCGTGCTTTTGAGCGCACCTTCCGGCTGGCGGACCATGTCCGGGTTACCGCCGCTGCTCTCAAGGATGGGCTGCTGACCGTGCAACTGGAGCAGGTGGTGCCAGAGGAGGCCAAGCCGCGCATGGTACCGATCCAGTCGGAGTGATTCCCCGTGTTGGCCGCCCTGACTGGGCGGCTTTTTTTATGATGCGGCGCTAGTCATTTGCCGATAAGACCCATGTAGTGCTGGGCCTGCTGCGTCATACTGGTTTTCTGGTGACGCCAATGTCACATTCTGCAGAGCGGAGTTGCCATTGCAGATTGTCGACAATCTGGTTACAGTCCGCGCCATCCGGGTCCACAAGGCCCTGAATGACGACCAACGAGACACCTCAAACAGGGGAAACTCCATGGATACGCTGATGCAGCAAGGCCTGGAACTCATGCTACTTGGCATGGGCGTGGTATTTTCCTTTCTGATCGTGTTGGTGGGCTGCACCAACCTGATGTCCTGGTTTGTAAACCGTTATTTCCCGGAAGCCGTGCCGGCTCCCGCGGCAGCGCCCGCTGTCACGGCCAGTACTGCTGCGCCGGTGGAAGCTACCACCCTGCGCATCATCGAAGATGCGATTCGCCAGCACCGCGCCCGTACTGGACGCGGTTGATTCCACTGACCACTACCTGAAAAGGCTCTGGCCATGAACAAGAAACCTCTCGGTATCACCGACGTTGTGCTGCGCGATGCGCATCAGTCTCTCTTTGCTACCCGGCTGCGGCTGGACGACATGCTGCCGATTGCAGCAAAACTTGACCAGGTCGGTTTCTGGTCGGTGGAGTCCTGGGGGGGCGCAACCTTTGATGCATGTATTCGTTACCTGGGTGAGGATCCATGGAATCGCATTCGGCAGCTGAAAAAAGCCATGCCGAATACCCGCCAGCAGATGCTGCTGCGCGGTCAGAACCTGCTTGGTTACCGGCATTATGCTGATGATGTGGTTGATCGCTTTGTCGAGCGTGCGGCGAAAAATGGTGTCGACGTGTTCCGTGTTTTCGACGCCATGAATGATCCGCGCAATCTGGAGCGGGCCATTGCTGCAGTGATTCGTGAAGGCAAACATGCTCAGGGTACTTTGTCCTACACCAACAGCCCCGTGCACACCCTTGAAGCCTGGATTGATCTGGCAAAGAAAATCGAAGACATGGGCGCCCACTCGATTGCCATCAAGGACATGGCGGGCTTGCTGCGTCCCTATGAGGCGTTCGAGCTGGTTAGCCGCTTGAAGCAGACATTGGCGATTCCAGTTCAGCTGCATTGTCATGCTACTACTGGCCTGTCCACCGCAACCATCGTCAAGGCGGTGGAGGCGGGGATTGATACTGTCGATACTGCAATATCATCCATGTCGATGACCTACGGCCACAGCCCTACCGAAGCGGTTGTGTCGATCTTTGAAGGTACTGATCGTGACACCGGCTTGAATATTTATCTGCTTGAAGAAGTTGCCGCCTACTTCCGGGAAGTGCGGAAAAAGTACGCGAAATTTGAAGGCAGCCTGCGTGGCGTAGATTCACGCATTCTAGTGGCACAGGTGCCAGGCGGCATGCTCACCAATATGGAAGGCCAGCTGAAAGAACAGAATGCCGAAGACAAGTTCGACGCAGTGTTGGCGGAAATTCCGAAAGTCCGCGAAGACCTTGGTTTTATTCCTCTGGTTACGCCGACTTCGCAGATCGTCGGCACTCAGGCAGTGCTGAATGTGCTTTCCGGCGAGCGCTACAAGGCCATGTCGAAAGAAACCCGCGGTATCTTGCGTGGTGAGTATGGCTCGGCACCAGCACCCTTTAATGCCGAATTACAGGCTCGTGCTCTGGATGGTGATGAGCCAATAACCTGTCGTCCGGCAGATTTGATCAGCAATGAAATGGACAAGCTGAGCACTGAGCTGGATGGTCTGGCGAAAGAAAAAGGCATCAAGCTGGCGCAGGGTGAACAGCATATTGATGATGTACTTACCTACGCGCTGTTCCCGCAGATCGGCTTGAAATTTTTGCAGAACCGGGGCAACCCGAAAGCCTTCGAGCCAGTGCCCACGGGCCATGATGTGCCGACTACGGATAGTGGTGAAGAGGTTTATACGGTCACCGTTGATGGCCAGAATTACAGTGTCACCGTGGCTGCGGGTGGCGACGTTACCGGCATCGCTGCGGTGGGCGGCAGCAGTGCCGTGACCTCGGCGCCGGCAGGTGCCGGGGAACCGCTAAATGCACCGCTGGCGGGTAATATTTTCCGTGTACTGGTGAAACCCGGGCAGCAAGTGGCCGCCGGCGAAAAGATCATCGTGCTGGAAGCCATGAAGATGGAAACCGATATTTGTGCGCCCCGAGCCGGTACCGTAATTGCGGTGCAGGCAAAGGAAGGCGACGCGGTCACTGTTGGTGATCTGCTGTTGACCATCGGCTGAGGGCGGAGCAATGGATAAGCTGGAAAAACTCTGGTTCAGCACCGGCCTGTATCACATAGAGCCAGGCCAGGCGATCATGATTGCGGTCTGTCTGTGTTTGTTGTTTCTTGCCATTCGCAAGGGCTTTGAGCCGCTACTGCTGTTGCCAATCGGCGTTGGTGGCTTGCTTGCCAATATCCCTATGGCGGGGATGGCAGAGTCGGCGGTGAGTCAGGCTCTGCATCTTGGTTCGCCAGAACTGATTGCTGGTATCGCCAGTGCCTTGGGCATTGACCCTGCAGAAGGCGTGAAGGCTATGTACAACGCCTATTATCAGGCGGAGCCGGCGCTGCGCATGCTGGTGCATGAAATGGCCAGAGACGCCAATTATGGCGACGGTATTCTTTACCTGATTTATACGGTGGGTTTGACCACCGGTATTTTCCCCTTGCTCATTTTTATGGGGGTGGGGGCAATGACGGATTTTGGCCCGCTGCTGGCCAACCCACGTACCTTGTTGCTCGGTGCTGCCGCCCAGTTCGGTATCTTTGCCGCGCTGCTTGGCGCACTTGCGCTTAATTTCATTGGCCTCGACTTTAGTGTTGCCGATGCCGCCTCCATCGGCATTATCGGCGGTGCTGATGGCCCCACTTCTATTTACGTGACCACCAAGCTGGCACCGGATTTGCTTGGTGCAGTCGCCGTGGCAGCCTATTCCTATATGGCTTTGGTGCCGGTGATCCAACCGCCAATTATTCGCTTGCTGACCTCTCAAGCGGATCGTGAGATTCGCATGGAGCAGCTGCGCCCGGTATCAAAGCGGGAAAAAATCATGTTTCCCATTTTGCTGCTGGTGCTGGTGGCGTTGATCCTCCCGGATGCGGCGCCGCTGCTGGGCATGTTCTGCTTTGGTAACCTGATGAAGGAGTCCGGTGTTGTTGCTCGGCTGACTGATACAACTACTAACGCGTTGATCAACATTGTCACCATCATGCTGGGCTTGGCGGTGGGCTCAAAGCTGAGTGCCGAGCAGTTTCTGGTCACCGAAACCATGGGCATTCTGGTGCTTGGTCTGGCGGCATTTGCCATCGGTACCGGTTCTGGGGTGATTATGGCGAAGATTATGAATCGCCTCAGTAGCATGCCGATCAACCCGATTATTGGTGCGGCCGGTGTGTCGGCGGTGCCGATGGCGGCGCGGGTTGCCAACAAGGTTGGTCTGGAGGCAAATCCACAGAACTTCCTGCTCATGCATGCCATGGGACCGAATGTGGCCGGCGTTATCGGCTCCGCGGTAGCGGCTGGTGTATTGCTAAACTTTGTGGGCGGCTAAGGGCCGCCCCTGTTCTCTGCAGCGCCGCTCCCATATGTGGCGGCCATGGCCTGATCGCACCAAGCCGGTGCAGAAAAACCCTTCGCTCCTCAGAAACCCCGGTCACAACGCCTGATTGCGCCTGCCCCGTTCTGGCGCGACCCTTGCAGAGTCAGGATGACAACTGCCGCAGGGTGATCAGATGTTCCCCGCAAAACTGCCCGGAAACGGGATATTCGACGAAATGCTGCTGGCCGATGGTCAGGTGCGAGAGCACTACGCCAGCTATTGGAGCTGGCTCAATAAGCGCCCGCTGGAAGAAATGGAGCGCAAGCGCCGCGAAGCGGAACTGCTGTTTCACCGAGTTGGTATTACCTTTGCCGTATACGGTGAATCCAGTGGTACCGAGCGGCTAATTCCTTTTGATAGCCTGCCCAGGGTGATACCGGCACAGGAGTGGGGCTGGCTGGAGAATGGTATTCGCCAGCGTGTGCAGGCGCTGAATATGTTCCTGCACGATATTTATCATGACCAGAATATTCTTAAAGCAGGACGCATTCCCCCCGAGCAGATCTTTGGTAATGCCCACTATCAGCCCTGCATGCAGGACGTGGACTTGCCCAATGATGTCTATGCGCAAATCAGTGGCGTGGATCTGATTCGCGACGACAAGGGCGATTGGTATGTCCTTGAGGATAATCTTCGCACCCCGTCCGGGGTCAGCTACATGATTGAGAACCGGCGCATGATGATGCGCCTGTTTCCTGAGTTGTTCTCTGGTAACTCGGTCGCACCGGTGGATCATTATCCGTCATTGCTGCTGGAGACCTTGCAACAGGGGAGTAACGTCAGCCATCCGAATGTTGTGCTGCTGACGCCGGGTCGTTACAACAGCGCCTACTTTGAGCACGCGTTTCTCGCCCAGCAAATGGGCATAGAACTGGTCGAGGGGCCGGACCTTTTTGTTAAAGACAGTCACGTGTATATGCGCACCACGGCAGGGCCGCAGCAAGTGGATGTGATCTACCGGCGCATTGACGATGACTATCTTGATCCGTTGGCGTTTCGTCAAGACTCCATGCTCGGTGTGCCCGGGCTGCTATCGGTATACCGGGAGGGCAATGTTTCTATCGCCAATGCGATTGGCACTGGCGTAGCGGATGACAAGTCGGTCTATCCCTATGTGCCAGAGATGATCCGTTTCTATCTCGACGAAGAGCCAATGTTGAAGAATGTTCCAACCTGGCAGTGTCGTGATGCCAGCAACCTGTCTTATGTGCTTGATCATTTGGCCGAGTTGGTGGTCAAGGAAGTTCATGGTGCGGGTGGTTATGGCATGTTGGTTGGTCCACTAAGTACTAAGGAGCAGATATCCCAGTTTCGCGACCGGCTGATCGCACGTCCGGATAATTACATTGCCCAGCCGACTCTGTCGTTATCTACCTGCCCGATATTCGCCGAGAGCGGCATAGCACCGCGGCATATTGATCTTCGTCCGTTTGTACTGAGTGGCCGTGAAATTCGTATGGCCCCCGGCGGCTTGACGCGGGTGGCCATGCAGGAGGGCTCACTGGTGGTGAACTCGTCGCAGGGAGGAGGCACCAAAGACACCTGGGTGCTGGAGGAGCCGTCATGCTGAGTCGGACTGCTGCCGAGCTGTACTGGTTGTCGCGATATCTGGAGCGTGCCGAGAATACGGCGCGGATGCTGGATGTGGCGTGGAATATGTCGTTGATTCCGTTTTCAGTGACGGCTCGTGACGAGCTTAGTACTCCACTGGCAATCAGTGGTGCCAAAGAGCTCTATATGGAACGTTATGGCACCTTGCAGGTACATAACGTTCTGCACTTTCTCACCCTTGACCGGGATAACCCGGGCAGCATTTTCAATAGCCTGCGTATGGCCCGGGAAAATGCTCATGCGGTGCGAGGCAAGATCACCTCGGAAATGTGGGAAAGCATCAACACTACCTGGATTGAACTTCAGGAGATGAGCCGGGCTGGTCTGCTGAGTATCGGGGTGTCGGCATTTTTCGACTGGGTTAAACAGCGCTCCCATCTTTTCCGTGGGGCGGCCTATGGCACCATTATGCGTAATGACGCATTCCGCTTTCTGCGCATTGGCACCTTTATTGAGCGTGCCGATAACACAGCCAGAATTCTAGGAGGGCGAGAGCAGGTTAGCGGCTCGCCGGGCAATACCGCTGTGGAGTTCTATCGCTGGAATGCCCTGTTGCGATCAGTGGGGGCGTTTGAGGCCTACCGTGAGATTTACAGTGACGCCCTGCAGTTCGAGAATATTGTCGAGTTGCTGATTCTTCGTGGGGAAGTGCCGCGCTCGCTACGTTCCTGCGTTGAGATGTTGTGTGAGCTGCTTCCAGCCATTGAGGGGAATGCTGGCCTGAATGCCAAGCGTGAGGTAACGGTACTTTTCGCGCGTCTGCAGTATGGCGATATGCGTCACATCATGGATGTTGGTGTGAATGACTATCTGGATGATTTTCTGCGCCGCATTAATGATCTGGCAAACACCTTGGGCAAGGAATATCTGGAGGTTGTATGAGGTTGTCAATTGAGCATCGCACTGAGTATTGCTATGAGACCCCGGTGTCTCATAGCACTCAGTATCTGCGCCTGACGCCGAAATCGTCAGCGCGCCAGAGAGTTTTGTCATGGGATCTGGATATGCCTGATGTGGCAACTCGTGCCACGGATGGTTTTGGCAATATCCTCCACGTCCTGACCATGGATCGCCCCCATGATGCCATTACAATCGCTGCCAGGGGCGAGGTAGAGATCGTTGATGAGTATCTTGAGGATGACGATCAGCGCCTGTCGCCTTTGGTCTTCCAGCGCTTTACCCCCATTACCCGCGCCGACCAGATGATCCGCGATTTTGCCCAGGGCTTTGCCTGCTCTCAGCCACTGCAGAGTCTGGCAGAGCTTAGCGCTGCACTGCTGGAGCTTATGCCCTATGTGCCAGGGTCAACGGTGGTCAGCAGCACGGCCACAGAGGCGTTCTCGACCGGGCGCGGGGTCTGTCAGGACCATACCCATGTGTTTCTGAGTTGCTGCCGTGTGTTGGGTATTCCAGCCCGCTATGTCAGCGGCTATTTGTACACCAATGACAGCAATCATGTTGCCAGCCACGCCTGGGCTGAGGTCTGGCTAAACGACCGTTGGCACACTTTTGATGTCACTAATCAGGCCATTGAACCGACCCATCATCTTAAGCTTGCGGTTGGACTGGATTATCTGGATGCTTGCCCGGTACGGGGTGTGCGCTACGGCGGTGGAGTGGAAAGCATGCATGCTTTCGCACTGGTGGAGCGTAGTGACCTGCAGGTTAGTCAGTAGTCCCTGCAGAATCGAAGGGCAAGGTGTTCAGGGGATAGAAAATGACCTATTGCGTAGCCATGCGGCTATCGTCTGGCATGGTATTTTTGGCGGATTCCCGGACCAATGCCGGGGTCGATCATATTGCAACATTCCGCAAGTTACACAGCTTCTGTTTGCCGGGGGAGCGTCAAATAGTTCTACTCAGCTCCGGCAATCTGGCCACCACTCAAAGTGTATTGAGTTTGCTGCGTACCCGCCTGGGTCACGATGCGCCCAACCTGTTCAATCAGGGTTCATTCTTTGAGGTGGCCGAACTGATTGGTGCCACCGTACGTGAAGTAATCAACCGGGATAGCGGCAAGCAGCAGTCCGCGGTGGATTTCGGCTGTAATTTTATTCTTGGTGGGCAGATCAAGGGGCAGGATATGGATCTTTATCATATCTACCCGGAAGGTAATTTTATTCAGGCCACCATGGACACGCCTTATTTCCAGATTGGCGAGATCAAGTATGGCAAGCCAATCATTGACCGAGTGATCAATTTTAATACGCCAATTGACCACGCGGTGAAGTGCGCATTGATCAGTATGGATTCGACAATTCGTTCTAATCTTTCGGTCGGTATGCCGCTGGACTTATTGATCTACAAGCGAGACTCGTTCTCGCCCAGTGAATACTTCGATATCAACGACAATCACCCCGGATTCCAGCAGCTGCGCGAAGCCTGGTCCATGGGCCTGCGACAGACATTTAGCAATCTGGTTGATATTGAGTTGTAGGGCTGTCAGCGCCCCAATGGGGCGCTGCAGGTGGTGCAGAAAGTGCGAGTGTAATGCGACTGACTGATAGCTCAGCCGTAAATGCAGAGGTAAGCAGTATCTTCGGCAATCTTGACCTGAAACTTCACATCGGCAGCAACGACAAACTCGCTGCCCGCAGCAAACACTTCCCAGCTATCACTGCCCGGCAGCTTCACCGTCAGGGCCCCGCTGATTACCTGCATGGTTTCCCGGATGTTGGTGCCGAACTCATATTCACCCGGCGCCATCACACCGACCGTAGCCGGCAGTGTGGCAGTCTGGAAGGCGATTGATTTTACCTTGCCGTCGAAGTACTCGTTTACCTTGAACATGATGGGCTCCCGGGGCTGCAAAAAAGGTGGCGCAGTATCGCATAAACCGATCAGGACCGGGACTGTAGGCGTTTCAATAACGCCGAAGTATCCCAGCGCCCGCCACCCATGTCCTGCACATCCCGGTAGTACTCGTTAATCAGGGCCGTTACTGTCAGGTCGGCGCCATTGTCGGCCGCCTCAGCCAGCACGATATCCAGATCCTTGCGCATCCAGTCGACGGCAAAACCATGCTCGTATTCGTCGGCAATCATGGTTTTGTGACGATTCACCATCTGCCAGCTACTGGCAGCGCCCTGGGAAATGGCGTCGATTACTTTCTGCACATCCAGCCCTGCGTGGGCGGCGAAGTTCATGCCCTCTGCCAGGCCTTGCACCACGCCGGCCACACAAATCTGGTTGACCATCTTGGTTAGCTGACCGGCACCTACCGGGCCGAGATGGGTAATTGCCCTGGCATAGGCTTTCATGACTACAGCAGACCGTTCGAACGCTTCTGAGTCGCCGCCACACATGATCGTCAGGGCGCCGTTCTGGGCCCCTTGCTGGCCGCCGGATACCGGTGCATCAATAAATGACACAGCGCGCTCTGCCGCTGCTACAGCCAGCTCACGGGCCACGGCGGCGGAGGCGGTAGTGTGGTCGATCAGCACTGAGCCGGCGGCCATGCCAGCCAGCACCCCCTGTTCCCCCAGTACCACGGCGCGCAGGTCATCATCGTTGCCGACACAGGTCATCACATAATCGGCGCCGCTGGCCGCCCGGGCTGGCGTCGCCATCTGACGGCCGCCGTGTGCTGCCACCCAGGCCACTGCGGTGGAAACTGTGCGGTTGTAAACGCTCACCGCATGACCGGCGTGCTGCAGATGTCCTGCCATCGGGTAACCCATTACGCCAAGCCCAACAAAGGCGACCTTACTCATCCGTACTGACTCCGGCGGGGGCGTCGATTACGGAAAACGCGGGCTGAGTGAGGCTGCCGAGGTAGAGTTTTCCGTTTGCTTGTTCAACGCTGGTAATTGGATAAAAACTGTCTGCGCCTACATGTTGCAGGTTATGTGTCACGGTGCCGTCAAGAGACAGTCCTAGAAAAAATGCATGAGGCGCCGGTTGCGGTTGCATCCACATGGGTAGACGAAACGCCATCTTGCGCAGAAATGGCCATTCGGACAGGGCGTCCAGTATGGCGTTACGCGGCGCATACAGCGCTACCCAATAAGTATCACTGCCATTGCTCGACATGCCGTCGGGGATGCCAGGAAGGTTGTCGAAAAAAACTTCATGTTCGCCTTCTCGCTCTCCCTCAATCCAGTAACGAATAATGTTGTAGCTGCCAGTCTGAGTGAATAGTACGGACCGCTGATCGGGTGCCACAGCCACGCCATTGGCGAACTGCAAACCGCCCAGCAGCGTAGTGGTGATGCCGGTGGCCGGATCAAATTGCAGCAGGCGACCATGACCGCCGTGCTCCAGAATATCGTCACGGGCTTTCAGTGCCGGGCCAAACTTGCTTGATGCGTCACTAAAATAGATTCTGCCATCGTCGGCGACATCAACATCATCGGTGAATAGAAAGGGAATGCCGTCTGATTCGGTGGATAGCACCTCGACCTTCCCTGACATGGCTATTCGTAGCAGTCCCTTGTAGCCGTCTGCAACGATAAGGTTACCGTCTGCATCAAAATCCAGCCCTAGCGGCCGGCCACCGGTATTGGCGAGCAGATCCGGGTTGTTGCCGTTTTTATCGAAGCGCACCACGCGACCATCGTCGTAGCCAACAAACAGGTTGCCGGCAATATCCACGGCAACGTCTTCTGGCCCGTCTCCTTCACCCTGAGCAAGCCGGGGTAAGCCGGCAAGGCGGTCATTGACGGCATAGTCGCCGCTCAGCGCTGGTGCAGTAGGAGCCTGCCATGCCACCGGATCAATCGGTACCGGCCAGAACAGCAGATAAGCCAGCAGTGCGGCCAGTGCAGCAACGGTGATTCGCATTTTTGTGTCTCCTTGTCAGTGGTGGCAGTGTAGAAGAGGGCCATGTACCTTGTCATGAAGAGTAGCTTGTCATGAGCTGTGCCGAAGTAATTGCATGCTCGCACAAGTGAAGGCCGGAGAAGGAGGTTTTATGAGGTTTCTTGCGCGGCTTCCGCTATTGTTACTGGTACTGATAAGCGCCGCTTGTGATCAGTCGCCGCAGTCATCTGAAGCAGCTGCCAAGCGCAATATGCAGCATCCATATATCGAAACCGGAGACCTGCCCGCATTGCGTGAGCGCGCTGTGGTGCGCTTGCTTGCACCTAAATTTGATCAGGATCCGTCACTGCCCCGCGACGGTTTGCCTCTGGCAAGTTACCGTGAAACTGCCGAAGCTTTTGTACGCTCCCTTGGCCTAACGCCGCAGTGGATTGTGGTTGATGACCTTGATGCGTTATCGCAGGCAGTGCTGGATGGTCGTGGTGATCTTATTGTTACCAATTTGACCCGCACCGATAGTCGTGACGACTTACTGGCATTTAGTGTTCCATTGGCCATCGTCGATGAAGTGCTGATTTTACCGCAAGGTTCAACTGCACAGACGCTTGAAGATATTGGTGACTTGTCGATTGCTGTGCCCGCGGGCACAGCCTGGCAGGAGACTGTGCAGCAGCTTGCCGCGCGCTATCCGCACATCAGCCTGCAGACAGAGCCCGGCGTGAGCACCGACTGGGCAATGCTGGACGGCGTTGCCAATGGCACCTATCAGGCCACCATGATGGATAGTGATATTGCCAGCGCACTGGTTCCCATGGTTTCCGGAGTGCGTATCGGCCCAACCGTGACTCAGGGGCGGGAAATCGGCTGGGCCATGCGCCCGGACAATGAACAGCTGCAGCGCTCTTTGAATGAATACCTCACTGCCCAGCGTGTGATTACTTCCCGTCGCGTAATCCAGTCACGGGATTTCCCAGCAATTGAAAAGGCTGGCGTGCTGAGAGTGATTACTTCCAACAATCCGGCCAGCTACTTTCTTTGGCGTGGCGAGCTAATGGGGTTTGATTATGATCTGATTCGTGAGTTTGCCCGTCAGCGTGGGCTGCGCGTTAGCATCATTGTCCGCGACGGTCAGGAGTCCATGTATAAGGCGCTGTCAGAGGGCTAT
This sequence comes from Alcanivoracaceae bacterium, assembly GCA_029210325.1. Taxonomy (GTDB): domain Bacteria; phylum Pseudomonadota; class Gammaproteobacteria; order Pseudomonadales; family Alcanivoracaceae; genus PGZG01. Next base: position 1,226,182 of record JARGPU010000001.1, read on the forward strand.
GGTGATGTGGTCGCTGCAGCGGTCACACGCACGGATGAGCGAGAAGACCGAGGCTGGCAGTTTAGTCGTCGCTATTTGCTGGTCACGGAACAGTTCGTTGGGGCTGAAGGCAGCGATCCTCTGGCGGATGTGTCTGGTTTGGCGGGCAAGGTCGTTGCGGTTAACCCGGAGCATAGCTACTACCAGACCCTTCTGCAGCTACAACAACAGGGTGTTAACCTGAAGATAGCCATGGTTGCCAATGCTACTTCCGAAATGCTGATGGATGCGGTGGCTGAAGAGGAATATGACCTGACATTGGTCGATAGCCATCTGGTGGCCATGGAGACTACTTTTCGTGACGACCTCGCAGTGGTGCTTGATCTGGCTGAGGAAAAGGAAATCGGCTGGGTGCTAAGGCAGGATCAGCCGAAACTACTGGCGGAACTGAATCAGTTTATCCGTAAGCATTATCGGGGCGTTTTCTACAACGTCACCTGGAAAAAGTACTTTGCCGAACCGAAGTTTATCAGCCAGTACCGAGCCCAGCGTGTGGAGCCCGGTGAGCCTATCTCGCCATGGGATGATTTACTGCGCCAGTACAGTACCGAGCAGATCCGGGATTGGCGCTTGCTGGTGTCACAGATGTATCAGGAAAGCCGCTTTGACCCCAAAGCAAAATCCCATGCAGGAGCAATGGGGCTGATGCAGGTCATGCCGAGAACGGCTGCGCAGTTTGGTTACAGCGATTTGTATGACCCGCAAGATAACATCGCCGCCAGTATGGCGTTTATCCAATGGCTGGGAGATCGCTTCCCGGCGTCTTTGCCGCTAGAGGAGCGGATCTACTTTAGTCTTGCTGCCTACAACGCCGGCCATGCCCATGTGCATGACGCTCGCCGGCTGGCGCGGAGGCTTGGTAAAGACCCAAATAAATGGTTTGGCAACGTCGAAGAGGCCATGCTGCTGCTATCGCGGCCGGAGTACTACCGACAGGCTCGGTTTGGCTATGTTCGCGGCAGCGAGCCGGTCAACTATGTTCGGGAAATTCGCGAGCGTTATATTGGCTATCTGAATGCAAAAGCAGGGGAGAAGGTAGATTGATTTAGATGCCTGGCTTGCTGTGGTTGTATTTCGGCGACAACAAATCCTGGCGTCTCGATTGCGTAGTAGATCTCCGGGTTGTGGCCCTCTGAGGGGGGGTGAATCGCCACCAGTTTGCTAGACACCTCTCAGGCATACATGGATATGGCAGATCGCAATCTGGTCACCAGCTCATTTCGAATACCGTAGCTGGTGCACCTTCCCAGGACTTTTCGATGATCTCCGAGCGCACCTCTTTTTCTATCACCATCTCAAGGGTGCGTTCGATCCAGCCAAGGCCAACGAGATACCATTCCTTAAAATCCGGGTCGAAGTCATGAAAGCTGATCCGAATCTTGTTATCCGCCAACATCTCGCTGTGGAGAGTGACGGAGTTATAGACCGTATTGCCAATCACCCTGAAGGAATCCATGGCGCCTTCGGCAGTGCTTTTGTTAAATACAGTGCGATAGATAGAGCTCATGGTCTCTTCGCCCGCTTTTCTGCCAAATAGACGCATGATTTCCGGGCTGGACTGAGCGTTCACCTGGCAAACAGCCTGAAAGCAGCTCTTGTAGGGCTCAAACGGATACCACTTTGCCGCCAGTATCCGCTCCTCGATGAGTCCCTTGGCTTCATCCGTGAGGAGCGCTTCCAGCCTTCCGCTGGTGTCCGCCTTGATCGCTTTGACGAAGCCCACCAGCATGCTGCCTTTAACCTGCGACACTTTAGTTTCAGACATACCACTCCTGCTTGTCGGTCTCTTTAATGTCTGTTTCTGCTGTGGCCCGCCGTTAAAGCGGGTTCACATGCTGAGTAGTATTATTGCTTTCAGCCCGCTCCCACATCTGCAGGTATCCTTCCGCGGAGTTCATGATGCCCTCATAGATGCGCCGATCGGTACGCTGGCGGATATCCTCAATCAGGTCGGCTAGCAGGCCATAATGTGCCATGCCTTCATTGTTGAGGTCGAAGGTGCGGTTGCCTGATTTCTGCCGGTCAAATGTCAGGCCAAACTCGGTGGTAAACGGATAGACCAGCGGATTTCCGTTAATGTTTCTAACCCCTGGCTGTCCAGAAAGGCCGGATGTATCCGTGCCGATGCCCATCGCTGGCAGGTAAGGAGTTTGCTCCACAGCGTCCAGGTAGCTGGGGAACTGGTCTCTGGCGCCATCGGCGTTCTTCATGTAGTGGGCAGCAAAGCCACCGGCGTTAAGCATGCGCTTGAAGTTACGATGCAATGCCCCGTTCTTGGCACCATGCATAAAGCTGTGTGAGCTGACCACGCCGCTGTAATCGCGTGCTTCAACAATGTCCATCACCTGGGATATCGCATCGGCACTGAGGTGATCCAGATCGATGATCATGTTCATGTCGATCATGCGGTTGACCAGATACACGCCAAACGGAGTTAGTGCTCGAGTGTTGCAGTGATCATCATGGTCGTCATAACTTGGCGCCGCGCCTACCTGGGTCAGCAGATCATTGATTACCGGCACTTCGCCGATCACCGGCAGGCCGGAGTCCATTGCCTTGCCGCGGGTGTGCTCGTCGCAGCGTTCGGTTTCGAAGTAATGGCCGGTTGCCAGAGCCTGGCCGAGATTCACGAATCCGTTCTCGACCTTGCCGCCACTGAACTGGTTGTCGGATTTATGCGCCGGGAAGATGGCGCGTATACCCAGCTGGTAAAGCTCGTTCAGGCCCTGCTCGATCTTGCCGATGTCGCAGTAATCCTTGATGCCGCAGTTCAGTGTTTCTGACGCTTCCACGCCCATCACCACTGCCAGTTTACCGTCGGCAATCACCTGCCGTGCCTGTGCCGGCGACGTTACCACGCGGAAGAATCCTTTGCCCGGGCCGCCGTACTGCGCATCAATGTAATCCTGCATTTCATAGATACGCTTTGCCTGCAGGCGAATGCTGGTCATGGTGTCGCAGCTGTTTTTTGGCAGCCAGCCGGCCGGGTTGATGGTCGATTGTGCCAGACACAGCACCTGATTCTCGACCAGCAGGGTGACGTTCATGCGCATGCCGGACAGCCAGGCCCGCTCGATCCACTTGTAGTAGTAACCGGTATGGGTTTTCTGCCGGGCATTCGGCCAGAACGGAAAATCCGGCCAGCCACGGGTGTCATAGCGGAAGGTGGGATCGCCGTATTCGAGCAGATTGCCGATCAGGTCCAGCGAGCCATTCGGGCCATGGTTGCGAGCACTGTCATCCAGCGCCCATGGCACGCCGTACTTGTGAAATGGGGCGCCATGCATCACCCGACCACCCATAAATTCATAGGAGGTTATATGGGTGTGTGCATCAACATAGCCACGAACTTCGTCATTGACGTTGCCTTTCAGTGCCGCGATGTTTCCGCGCACATTGGTTGTGATTTCCGGATAAGGTTTGCAGTCGCTACGTGCCACTAAATCAAAGTGATGTTCAATGCGTGGTTCCCATGTGTAGTAAGTGAACCAGCCAAATTTGCGCTTAACTTTTTTCATGTACTCGTACTGAACTGGCGCAAGAGTCAGGCGGTTGTTCAGCTTGAAGCGGAAGGAGTTGCTGCCGGTCTGCTGGGCGCTAATGCGCCACTCGGCAGCCAGACTTGGCTGCGGAAATGGCGACTCTACTAGAGGCGTCACACTGGACAGATAACGTCCGGAGCGGTCAGTGAGAAGGAACTCCCCCAGCGTGGTTGGTTTGACAAAGAATTTCTCTGCCTGATTAATGTCGCCAGTGCTGAAGCTGAACACATTCAGGTTATTTCTCAGGTACTTTCCGGTGCCCGGAGATTTGATCGCCACGCATTGCTGCGCCAGCCTATAAACGGCATCCTCTGTGACGCCTGCAGTTGATGCCATCGAAAGAGGCAGTGCAAGTAATGCAATCAATATCGCCAGTGGCGAGCGTGCGGCGCGAGTCAGCATGGTATTCCCCGGTTTATTGTTCGTATTCCGTTAATTGTTCAGGCGGGGCCGATGTTACGGCTTGGGGGGGCACAATTTTCGCCATCCGCTATTCAATACCGGACAGATGCACCAGGTGTATCGGCGGTTACGCTTACGCCTGCCCCCCGGCTTAGTCCCATTGCCTGAGACCATCGTCCCAGGTCGGTGTGGCAAAGGTGTGCGGTATGCCGGCGCAAGTGGTGTTCAATGGCCGTTGGGTGAGGATATGGAGCAGTAGTTTTCTTTGGTAATAAAAAAAGGCCACCGAGAAGAGGTGGCCTTTTTCTGCTTTGGTTTTTTCTGATTACTTGCGTTCGTTCACCGGTGTGAACTTGCGCTCGTCATAGCCAGTGTACAGTTGGCGTGGACGGCCAATCTTGTACGGGTTAGAGATCATCTCGTTCCAGTGGGCAATCCAGCCCACGGTGCGGGACAGGGCAAAGATTACCGTGAACATGGAAGTGGGGATGCCCATCGCTTTCAGGATGATGCCGGAGTAGAAGTCGACGTTCGGGAACAGCTTCTTCTCCTTGAAGTACGGATCTGACAGGGCGATTTCTTCCAGCTTCATCGCCAGCTCCAGCTGCGGATCATGGATGCCGAGCTCGTTCAGTACTTCGTGGCAGGACTCACGCATTACAGAAGCGCGCGGATCGTAGTTCTTGTAAACGCGGTGGCCGAAGCCCATCAGCTTGAACGGATCGTTCTTGTCCTTGGCTTTCGCGATGTAGGCGTCGATGTTGGACACGTCGCCGATCTGGTCAAGCATGTTCAGCACGGCTTCATTGGCGCCACCATGTGCCGGGCCCCACAGCGCGGAAATACCCGCAGCGATACAGGCGAACGGGTTGGCACCGGAGGAGCCTGCCAGACGCACAGTCGAGGTGGAGGCATTCTGTTCGTGATCCGCATGCAGGATGAAGATGCGGTCCATGGCCTTAGCCAGTACCGGGCTGATCTTCGACTCCTCGCACGGGGTGCCGAACATCATGTGCAGGAAGTTTTCCGAGTAGCTCAGGTCATTGCGCGGATACATGAATGGCTGGCCAGCGGAATACTTGTAGCACATTGCAGCGATGGTCGGCATTTTCGCGATCAAGCGATAGGCAGTTACTTCGCGGTGCGTCGGGTTCTTGATATCGGTGGAGTCGTGATAAAACGCCGACAGCGCACCAACCACGCCACACATCACCGCCATTGGGTGTGCGTCACGGCGGAAGCCACGGTAGAAGAACTGCAGCTGCTCATGAACCATGGTGTGGTTTTTTACCGTGCTGACGAAGGACTCCTTCTGCTCAGCGGTGGGCAGCTCTCCGAACAGCAGCAGATAGCAGACTTCCAGGTAATCGGATTTGTTGGCTAGCTCTTCGATAGAGTAGCCGCGGTGTAGCAGCTGTCCTTTCTCGCCATCAATATAGGTGATCTTCGACTCGCAGGAGGCGGTGGAGGTAAAGCCCGGGTCAAAAGTGAACAGGCCCTTGCTGGTCAGGCTGGCCACATCAATCACGTCCTGACCGATGGTCGGCGTGTAGATTGGCAGGCTGATATCGTCGTGGCCCTCTACCTTGAGGATGGCGTTCTTCTCGGTCATGGATGTTCTCCTTCGCAGGCGGAGTGGCGGCCGGACGTAAATGGCAGGGATATGATTGGCTCGCCGAGGCTGGGCGAAATTAAAGTTTTGACACATCTTTGTCAACGAAACGGGTATTTTTCACAGTTTCATAAATGTGCAAGGTAAACAGCATGTTACGTCGGAAAATCTGTGACCTGAGGGTCGCGTGAAATTGGCCCTTTGAAAACAGTATGTTGGCGGTTTTTTTCCGCTCAGGTTGTTTGTTTTCGATGGACACAGGGCTATACTTGCGCCCCGCTACGCACCGGGGCACCCCCGATGAGTGGTAACGGATTCCGTCCAGTGCTGTTTTTTCGCACGTTCCCGACAACCGCTCCTTCCACAGGAGCCTGGCATAGTGATGGCTAACGTGAACGACAAGCGTCCCGTAAATCTCGATCTGACTACGATCAAGTTCCCGGTTCCCGCCCTGGCCTCCATCACCCACCGTGTTGCCGGTGTCGCCCTGTTTGTGGCGATTCCGATTTTGCTGTGGCTGTTGGACCGCTCTTTGGCATCTCCGGAAAGCTTTGTGCAAACCAAAGAATTGCTGACAGCGCCCCTCGCTAAATTTGTGATCTGGGCGATTCTGGCGGCTGTGCTGTATCACCTGGTGGCTGGTATCAAGCACCTGATTATGGATTGGGGCATCGGTGAAACTCTGGAAGGGGGCCGTCGCGGTGCCATTCTCAGTTTTGCTATTGCTGCGGTACTGATCATTCTTGCGGGGGTCTGGGTATGGTAACCAGCGTTACAAGTCTGGGTCGTAATGGCCTGTCAGACTGGTTGGTACAGCGTGTTAGTGCTGTCCTTCTGGCTGTTTATACAGTGGTCGTGCTGGGCTGGCTGATCGCTCAGGGCGAGGTTACCTATGAGGCCTGGTCCGGCTTTATGGGGTGTCTGGTGATGCAGATCGCCAATACTTTTATGATCGTCGCTGTTGGCGCCCATGCATGGGTCGGCCTGTGGACCGTGACCACCGATTACCTGACCACTCGTCAGATTGGTGCTGCGGGTACCGTGGTCCGGTTGATTGCTCAGCTCGTTATCGCGTTGTTGACCCTGGTTTACGTACTCTGGGGTCTGGTGATTATTTGGGGAGGCGTCTGATCCATGAGCATTCGCACGGTAACCTTTGATGCCATCGTAGTTGGTGGCGGCGGTGCAGGCATGCGTGCCTCGCTGCAGATGGCCCAGTCCGGCTTCAAAACCGCACTGATCTCGAAAGTCTTCCCAACCCGTTCGCATACGGTGTCTGCTCAGGGCGGTATCACCTGTGCCATCGCTTCGTCTGACCCGAATGACGACTGGCGCTGGCACATGTACGACACCGTCAAGGGTTCCGACTATATCGGTGACCAGGACGCCATCGAATATATGTGCTCGGTGGGTCCGCAGACCGTGTTTGAGCTTGAGCACATGGGTCTGCCGTTCTCGCGCACTGAAGAAGGCCGCATCTATCAGCGTCCGTTCGGTGGTCAGTCGAAGAACTATGGTGAGGGTGGTCAGGCTGCCCGTACCTGTGCAGCTGCCGACCGTACCGGTCATGCGCTGCTGCACACGCTTTATCAGCAGAACCTGAAGAACGGCACCCAGTTTTACAGCGAGTGGTATGCCGCTGAGCTGGTCACCGATGCCCGTGGCCATGCCGCCGGGGTGATCGCCATCTGCATCGAAACCGGTGAGACCGTGTTCTTCAAGGCGAAGGCCACTGTTTTTGCCACCGGTGGCGCCGGCCGTATTTATTCCTCTACTACCAATGCTCTGATCAACACCGGTGACGGTATCGGCATGGCGCTGCGCGCTGGCGTGCCGGTACAGGACATTGAGATGTGGCAGTTCCACCCCACCGGCATTGCCGGCGCAGGTACGCTGGTCACGGAAGGCTGTCGTGGTGAGGGTGGCTACCTGATCAATAAGGATGGCGAGCGCTTTATGGAGCGTTACGCCCCCAATGCCAAGGATCTCGCCGGCCGTGACGTGGTGGCCCGTTCGATGATGATGGAAATCCTCGACGGCCGTGGCTGTGGTCCGAACGGTGACTATGTTTATCTGAAGCTGGATCACCTTGGTGAAGAAGTACTGCACAGCCGCCTGCCGGGTATCTGTGAGTTGTCCAAGACCTTTGCCCATGCCGATCCGGTGAAAGAGCCGATTCCGGTGGTGCCGACCTGCCATTACATGATGGGTGGTATCCCGACCAACATTCATGGTCAGGCGTTGCGTCTGGATGGCGGTCATCAGGGCCAGGCAGAGCAAATTCCAGGTTTGTTCGCAGTGGGCGAAGTGGCTTGCGTATCTGTGCACGGTGCCAACCGTCTCGGCGGCAACTCGCTACTTGATCTGGTGGTATTCGGTCGCGCAGCGGGTCTGTATATCGAAGACGCGTTGCGTCAGGGCATGGATCAGGCCGAGCCGAACAGTGATGACATGGATCGCGCCATGGCTCGTCTGCGTCGTTGGGACGACTCCAAGGGCGGCGAGTCAGTGGCCAGCTTGCGTAAGGAGCTGCAGAGCACCATGCAGAATGCCTTCGGGGTATTCCGCAAGGGCGACCTGATGATTGATGGCGTCAAGAAAGTGGCGGACCTGCGTAGCCGCATTGGCGAAGCAAATCTGGGCGACAAGAGCCAGGCCTTCAATACCGCGCGGATCGAGGCGCTGGAGTTGGATAACCTGCTCGAAGTGGCAGAAGCTACTGCCATTGCCGCTGAAGGTCGTACCGAAAGCCGTGGCGCCCACAGCCGTTACGACTATCCGGATCGTGATGACGAGAACTGGCTGTGCCACTCGATTTTCGACCCGAAAACCAAGCAGCTTGGTAAGCGCGACGTTAACTTCAAGCCGAAGACCGTCGATACCTTCCAGCCGAAAGTTCGCACCTACTGACGGAGAGCCTGTATGAAAGTCAGTATTTACCGTTACAACCCGGAGACAGACCGCGAGCCGTACATGAAAGAGTACGAGGTCGACACCGGTGGCAAGGACCTGATGGTGCTGGATGTTCTGAACCTGGTTAAGGAGCAGGACGATAGCATGGGTTACCGGCGCTCCTGCCGTGAGGGTGTGTGTGGCTCTGATGGCATGAACATCAACGGCAAGAATGGTCTGGCCTGCATCACTCCGCTGTCGGCTGCTGCGCCGGGCGTGCTGGAGGGTAAGAAGGCGCTGATTCTGCGTCCTCTGCCGGGCCTGCCTGTGATTCGTGATTTGGTTGTCGACATGACCATGTTCTATAACCAGTACGAAAAGGTGCAGCCGTACCTGCAGAACAACACTCCGGCACCGGCTATCGAGCGCCTGCAGTCGCCGGAAGATCGCGAGAAGATCGACGGTCTGTACGAGTGCATTCTGTGTGCCTGCTGCTCAACCAGCTGCCCATCGTTCTGGTGGAACCCGGACAAGTTCCTTGGCCCGGCTGCATTGCTGCAGAGCTACCGGTTCCTTGCGGACAGCCGCGATCAGGCCACTGATGAGCGTCTGGGTAAGCTGGATGACCCGTTCTCGCTGTTCCGTTGCCGCGGCATCATGAACTGCGTCAGTGTCTGTCCGAAGGGATTGAATCCGACCCGGGCCATTGGCCATATCCGGGAGATGCTGCTCGAGAGGGCGGTATAAGTAAAAGAGGCGACCTGCGGGTCGCCTTTTTTTTACCCCTGATGGCAGGGTTGATCTGCAAAATGTTGTGTTGTGTCAGTCACTTTTTGCGCATTGTGCCTAACAATGCTCAGCAAAAGGGGCTAGACTTTGGAGCAATCCGGGGTAACCCCTCGGGGACAACCAGATAAGGGAGAGTTGGCGCTCACAAAGTGCCAGTTCTTGAACTGAAGAGAAGTGGGAACGGGGCTATCTCCCTGCGGTCACCATATCGACCAGGCCAGCAGCCGGAGTATGGCATCCTTCCTCATGAGGGAACGCGCTGCAATGCAAGACAGTTCCATGTATCGGCAATGGGGTTCCTCCCATATCGGTGGCGCAAACGCCGCTTGGGTCGATGACCTCTATGAAGACTGGTTAACCGACCCCAATTCCGTGCCTGAAGACTGGCGCGCCTATTTTGAAAAACTTCCCGCCGTTGATGGTGCCGTCGAATCTGACGTGCCGCACTCTGCCGTGCGTGAGTATTTTCTGCTGCAGGCGAAAAACCGCTCGCGAGTACAGAAAGTTGGCGCAGGCTCGGTCAGCAGTGAGCACGAACGTCGTCAGGTGCGGGTGCTGCATCTGATTGCTGCCTATCGCAACCGTGGTCATCAGGTGGCTCGGCTCGACCCGTTGGGCCAGATGGAGCGTGAAGAGGTTCAGGATCTTGAGCTGGCTCATCACGGCCTTTCCAGTGCGGATCTGGATACCGTATTCCAGACTGGCAACCTGTTTATTGGTAAGCCGGAAGCCACACTGCGGGAAATCGTTGACTGTCTTAAAGGCACTTACTGCTCGACGGTAGGTGCGGAATACATGCATATCGTCAACACCGCAGAAAAACGTTGGTTGCAGCAGCGCATGGAAACCGTGCGTAGTCATCCGCAATACAGCGTCGACATCAAGAAGCATCTGCTTGAGCGCCTTACCGCAGCGGAAGGCCTGGAAAAGTATCTCGGTAACAAGTACCCGGGGACCAAGCGCTTTGGCCTTGAGGGCGGCGAGTCCATGATTCCGCTGGTCGATGAGTTGATCCAGCGAGCCGGTAGTTATGGCGTTAAGGAAGTGGTTATGGGCATGGCCCACCGCGGCCGTTTGAATGTGTTGGTCAATACCCTCGGTAAGAGCCCGGCAGACTTGTTTGGCGAATTTGAAGGCAAAAGCTTTATCGAGCAGGGCTCCGGTGACGTGAAATACCATCAGGGCTTTTCTTCGAACGTGCAAACGCCCGGCGGAGAAGTACATCTGGCGATGGCGTTCAACCCGTCACATTTGGAGATTGTCTCGCCGGTAGTGGAAGGCTCGGTACGGGCCCGTCAGGATCGTCGTGACGACCATGCGGGTGATCAAGTGGTGCCGTTATTGATCCATGGTGATGCAGCATTTGCCGGTCAGGGCGTGGTTATGGAGACGTTCCAGATGTCCCAGACCCGTGGTTTCAAAACCGGTGGCACCGTGCATGTGATCATCAACAATCAGGTAGGCTTTACCACTCACAAGCGCGAAGACGCTCGCTCCACGGAGTACTGCACAGATGTGGCGAAAATGGTGCAATCGCCTATTTTTCATGTCAATGCGGATGATCCGGAAGCGGTGTATTTCGTTACTCAGGTGGCGGTCGATTATCGTCAGCAGTTCAAGAAAGATGTGGTTATCGATCTGATCTGCTACCGGCGCCTTGGCCACAATGAGGCGGATGAGCCGTCTGCTACTCAGCCGCTGATGTACAAGAAAATCAAATCCCATCCGACTACTCGCACGCTGTATGCAGAGCAGTTGATGCGCGAAGGGGTTATTAACGAGGCAGACAATGCCCGTTTTATCGAGGACTACCGCAATCTGCTCGACGAAGGCACTCATGTCGTCAAGAGTTTGGTGAGAGAGCCCAATAAAGCTTTGTTTGTTGATTGGTCTCCCTATCTGGGGCATACGCTCAGCGATGATTGGGATAGTTCTTTCAAGCTTAAGCGTTTGCAGGAGCTTGGTGGTCGACTGGAGACCATTCCGGAAGGCGTAGTGCTGCAGCGCCAGGTCAAAAAGATTGTTGAGGACCGGCAGAAAATGACCGCCGGTGCCATGTCGATCAATTGGGGCTACGCCGAAACCATGGCATATGCCACCTTGCTTGATGAGGGCGTGCCCGTGCGGCTCACTGGTCAGGATGTGGGCCGTGGTACGTTCTCGCATCGTCATGCGGTGCTGCACAGCCAGAAAAATGGTGAGGCCTACGTGCCACTGCAGCATATTGATCCAGCTCAGCCGCCGTTCGATATTTATGACTCGCTGCTTTCTGAAGAGGCCGTGCTGGCCTTTGAGTACGGATACGCGACGACCACGCCACAGGCATTAATCATCTGGGAAGCGCAGTTCGGCGATTTCGCTAATGGTGCTCAGGTGGTGATCGATCAGTTTATTTCTTCCGGTGAGTCGAAGTGGGGACGCATATGTGGCTTAACGCTGCTGTTACCCCATGGCTACGAAGGCCAGGGGCCTGAACATTCCTCCGCCCGCCTTGAGCGTTTTCTGCAGCTTTGTGCTGAGCAAAATATTCAGGTGTGTACGCCGACCACGCCGGCGCAGATTTATCACCTTATCCGCCGTCAGGCGTTGCGCCCAACCCGTAAGCCGCTGGTGGTGATGAGCCCGAAGAGTCTGCTGCGTCACAAGCGGGCAATCTCGACGATCGAGGAATTATCTGAAGGTCGCTTTGAAACGGTGCTTGCGGATACCGATGTAAATGCAGAAGAGGTAACTCGTCTGGTGCTGTGTGGCGGCAAGGTCTACTACGACCTGCTTGAGAAGCGCGAGAACGATGCCATTAGCAACACCGCGATTGTCCGGATTGAGCAACTTTATCCATTTCCGGAGCAGCGTTTGCAGGAAATCATCGCGCCTTACAGCAATCTGAAACATGCTGCCTGGTGTCAGGAAGAGCCGCAGAACCAGGGAGCCTGGTACTGCAGTCAGCATCATATGCGCCACGTGATTCAACAGCACAATGCCCAGCTGTATCTGCAATATGCGGGCCGAGAAAGCGCAGCTGCCCCGGCAGCTGGGTCAATGGCCTTGCACGTAGAGCAGCAGCAACGATTGATTAACGATGCATTTGGCATCGAATAACCGAATAACGGATCAATAAAAGGACGCAGGACAGATCATGTCTATTGAAATCAAAGCTCCGCAGTTTCCCGAGTCCGTGGCTGACGGTACCGTCGCAACCTGGCACAAGCAGGAAGGTGATCGTGTCAGTCGTGATGAGTTGCTGGTGGATATTGAGACCGACAAGGTGGTGCTCGAAGTCGTGGCGCCAGCGGATGGTGTGCTGACCAAGATTCACCACGGTGAAGGTGACACCATTGAAAGCCAGGCATTACTGGCAGTGCTCGAAGCGGGCGCGGGTGCTGGGCCGGCGGCAGAAACAAAATCAGAGCCGGCCGCCGCGCCAGTTGCCACAGAAGATAAGGCGCCAGTGGCAGGCCCGGCAGCGCGCAAGCGCCTGGCGGAAGCCGGTTTGGATGCCAGCAAGGTTGAGGCCACTGGCAAGGGCGGGCGAATTACCCGTGATGATGTGGATAACGCGCTGAAGCAGCGCGAGCAGCAGAAAGCCTCAGCGCCAGCTGCGCCGGCTGCGGTTGCCCCGGTGCCTGTGGCAAATGGTGATCGTGAAGAGCGTCGCGTGCCGATGACCCGGCTGCGTAAGCGCATTGCCGAGCGTCTGGTGGATGCCCAGCATAACGCTGCCATGTTGACCACTTTTAACGAAGTTAACATGAAGCCGATCATGGATATGCGCAAGCATTACCAGGCCGACTTTGAAAAGGCCCATGGTGTTCGTCTTGGCTTTATGAGTTTCTTCGTGCGTGCTTGTGTGGAGGCGCTGAAACGTTTCCCCATGGTGAATGCCTCAATTGATGGTGACGACATCGTTTACCACGGCTACTACGACGTCGGCGTTGCCGTGTCCGGTGATCGCGGCCTTGTGGTTCCCGTGTTGCGCGATGCAGATCAGAAAGGACTGGCAGAAGTCGAAACAGATATTATCGAGTTTGGCAAGAAAGCCCGGGAAGGCAAGCTGTCGATTGAAGAGATGACCGGTGGAACCTTTACTATTTCCAATGGTGGTGTGTTTGGATCGCTGATGTCGACGCCGATTCTGAACCCGCCGCAAACAGCCATTCTAGGCATGCATAAGATTCAGGAAAGGCCGATGGCAGTAGATGGCAAGGTGGAAATCCTGCCGATGATGTATCTGGCAGTCTCTTATGACCACCGACTGATTGATGGCCGTGAAGCGGTGCAGTTCCTCGTGGCCATCAAGCAGTTTATTGAGGATCCGGCGCGTTTGTTGCTGGATATCTGATGCACCGGCGCCGGCGTTGCCGGCGCCTCTATGACAGAAGCGGGAAAGATTATGTCTGAACAATACGATGTCGTCGTAATCGGCGGTGGCCCGGGCGGCTATGTCGCTGCAATTCGCTGCGCCCAGCTTGGTATGAAAGTAGCGTGTGTTGAGAGGCGCATTAACAAGCAAGGCAAACCTGCACTGGGTGGCACTTGTTTGAATATTGGCTGTATCCCGTCGAAGGCCCTGCTGGATTCCAGCTGGCGCTATCACGAGGCCGAAGCCAGCTTCGCCGATCATGGTATTGGCACGGGCAAGCTGTCTATCGATGTGAAGAAAATGGTTGAGCGCAAGGATCAAGTGGTTCTGCAGCTGACTGGTGGTATCGCCCAGCTGTTTCAGGCGCACAAAATCGACTGGTTGCAGGGCAGCGGTAAACTGCTTTCTGGCAAGCAGGTTGAGTTCACCAGTAATGACGGTGAAGTTAAGGTGCTGGCTGCAGAGAATGTCATTTTGGCGGCTGGCTCAGAGCCCGTGAGCATCCCGGTGGCAGCGGTGGACAATGACCGTATTGTTGATTCCACTGGCGCGTTGGATTTTAGTGAAGTACCCAAGCGTCTCGGTGTGATCGGTGCTGGTGTGATTGGTCTGGAGCTGGGCAGTGTCTGGTCCCGTCTGGGGGCAGAGGTGGTGGTGCTGGAGGCCGTTGACGGTTTTCTCCAGCCGGTGGACCAGCAGCTAGCCAAGGAAGCCCGTAAGATTCTTACCAAGCAGGGCCTGGATATCCGCCTCGGTGCTCGCGTCACCGGTGCTGAGGTGAAGGCCAAAAAAGTCAATGTTACTTACACTGATGCCAGTGGCGAGCATAAGGAAACCTTTGATCGTCTGATCGTGGCGGTGGGTCGTCGTCCGGTAACCCAGAATCTTCTGGCTGCAGACTCTGGTGTGACCATGGATGAGCGTAATTTTGTTTATGTGAACCAGCAGTGTCGCACTGATGTTCCGGGGGTATACGCCGTTGGTGATCTGGTGCGTGGCCCGGCGCTGGCGCACAAGGCAATGGAAGAGGGTGTTATGGTCGCCGACGTAATTGCCGGTGAGCATACTCAGGTGAATTACGACACTATTCCCTGGGTGATCTACACCCATCCAGAGCTTGCTTGGGTGGGCAAGACAGAAGAAGAAGTTAAGTCCAGCGGCGAGCCCTACAAGACCGGTGTTGTGCCATTTGCTGCTAACGGAAGAGCGCTTGCAGCAGGTGAAAGTCATGGCATGGTCAAGTTTATTGCCGATGAGAAGACCGACCGTATTCTTGGTATGCATGTGCTTGGGCCACAGGCTTCAGAGCTGGTCCAGCAGGGCGTGATTGCGATGGAGTTCGGTGCCACCACGGAAGATTTGCAGCTGATGGTGTTTGGTCATCCAACGCTGTCAGAAGCGGTGCATGAGGCAGCCTTGGCAGTGGACTTTAAAGCGATTCACATTGCCCAGCGCAAGCGCAAGAAATAACACAGAACGAAGGTTGATTCGGTGGCCCACAAGGTCGCTGGGTTGTTTCGGAGAGCAGTTCCTTAACGGAAGATAACGGGATCAGAACATGAATCTCCATGAATATCAGGGCAAACAGCTGTTTGCTGAATACGGACTACCGGTTTCCAAAGGGTTTGCTTGCGATACCCCGGAAGAGGTGGCGGCAAAGCTTAAAGAAATCGGTGGCACTGAGTGGGTCGTCAAGGCCCAAGTGCATGCCGGTGGTCGTGGTAAGGCTGGTGGCGTCAAGCTGGTCAAGTCTGCAGAAGAGGCCGCTGAGTTCGCCAAGAAGTGGCTCGGCCAGCGCCTGGTAACTTATCAGACTGATGAACATGGTCAGCCGGTTTCCAAGATTCTGGTTGAGTCCTGCACTGACATTGCTCAGGAATTGTATCTTGGTGCAGTGCTCGATCGTGCCAGTCGTCGGATCGTCTTTATGGCGTCTACGGAAGGTGGCGTGGAAATCGAGAAGGTTGCCCACGAAACTCCGGAAAAGATCCTCAAGGCGGCGATTGATCCGCTGGTTGGCGCGCAGCCCTATCAGGCTCGCGAAATTGGTTTCAAGCTCGGTTTGAATGCCGGGCAGATTAAGCAGTTCACCAAGATTTTTCTTGGTCTGGCGAAGTTGTTTGAAGAGAACGATCTGGCGTTGCTGGAAGTAAACCCACTGGTCATCACCAAGGAAGGCAACCTGCATTGTCTGGATGCCAAGATCAATCTGGATGGTAGTGCGCTTTATCGCCAGCCCAAGCTGAAGACAATGGAAGACCCCTCTCAGGAAGACGAACGCGAACGTCGTGCGGCGGAATGGGAGCTGAACTATGTGGCGCTTGATGGCAACATCGGCTGCATGGTCAACGGTGCCGGTCTGGCCATGGCGACCATGGACATCATCAAGCTGAAGGGCGGGGCTCCGGCCAACTTCCTTGATGTTGGCGGTGGTGCTACCAAAGAGCGCGTCACCGAAGCGTTCAAGATCATTCTCTCCGACAGCAATGTGAAAGCCGTGCTGGTGAATATTTTTGGCGGTATTGTCCGTTGCGACATGATTGCCGAAGGTATTATCGGCGCGGTCAAGGAAGTGGGCGTTAAGGTGCCAGTAGTCGTTCGCCTTGAAGGTAACAACGCCGAGCTGGGCAGCAAGAAACTGGCTGAAAGCGGCCTGAACATTATCGCAGCAACCGGTTTCAACGATGCCGCCGAGCAGGTCGTGAAAGCCGTCGGGGGTGCAGCATGAGCGTACTGATCAATAAAGAAACCCGGGTTATCTGCCAGGGCTTTACCGGCTCTCAGGGTACTCTCCACTCTGAGCAGGCGATTGCCTACGGTACCAAGATGGTTGGCGGTGTCACGCCGGGCAAGGGTGGTCAGACCCATCTCGGCCTGCCGGTTTTCAATACCGTGCGCGAAGCAGTGGAGGCCACCGGTGCTAACGCGTCAGTGATCTATGTGCCTGCGCCATTCTGCAAGGACTCCATTCTGGAAGCCGCGGATGCGGGTATTGAGCTGATCGTCTGCATCACTGAAGGTGTGCCGGCGCTGGACATGCTTGAGGTGAAGGAATATATCGTCCGTAAGGGTGGTATCCGTCTTATCGGTCCGAACTGCCCGGGCATTATTACTCCGGGTGAGTGCAAGATTGGCATCATGCCGGGCCATATTCATCAGCCGGGCAAGGTGGGTATTGTTTCCCGTTCTGGCACGCTGACTTACGAGGCGGTTAATCAGACCACTGCACTGGGCTTTGGTCAGTCTACCTGTATCGGTATTGGCGGTGACCCGATTCCGGGCATGACCTTTATTGATGCACTGAGTCTGTTCCAGAATGACCCGCAGACCGAGGCGATTATCATGGTTGGCGAGATTGGCGGTAGCGCAGAAGACGAAGCCGCTGCGTTTATCAAAGAACATGTTACCAAGCCGGTAGTGTCTTACATAGCTGGCGTGACTGCGCCTGCGGGCAAACGTATGGGCCATGCTGGCGCTATTATTGCCGGCGGTAAGGGGACTGCTGATGAGAAGTTCGCCGCGCTGGAAGCTGCCGGCGTGAGAACCGTACGCAACCCGTCCGAGATGGGTTTGGCTCTTAAAGAGCTGACCGGCTGGTAATAGTGTCCGTGTCGTCCACAGGACGATGCGGCGGCACGGCGCATTATGACAAGGCCCGCTAAGCGGGCCTTGTTTTTTTAATGCACGGTATCTTCGTCGTCGAGCTCGAAGAATTCGTACTCATTCAGCTCGCGTTGCAGACGTCTCTCTTCAAGCCGGTTCTCTATGCGGTGGCGCATGTCGAGGTTGAAGCTTTTAGAGCGACTGTTCTGGACGTCCGCTTCTTCCTGCTCTTCTTCGATGAAATCAGCATCTTCGTTCATCAGCAAATCATCCGTTTCGTCTTGATCGGTATTAATGCGATTGCTGGCCATGACGGTCCCCATGTTGTTGTCGGGGTCCGCGCGCGCCCGGAGGCATATGCACGGCTCCCTGAGTATCACATGACTGCCAGTTCGAGAGGTCAGGCAAACGGATAGATTGCATCGCTCTCTTGGCGCCTATATAGCGCCGCCGCCGCCATTCGACAAGTATTTTTTTTAATCGTGGAATTTTTGCCAGACAAATGGTTGTGCAGCGGAGGTCAGTGGTCGCCCTGACCTCGCCCGCGCAGGGTTACTGCAAAGATACCGCTGAGGATAATCAGGGTGCAGCCGGCCAGCATCCAATGGTCTGGAAGGTGATCCCAGATCAGCCAGTCAATCAGCGCCGCAGCTGGCACAGCGACATAGCCCAGGGGAGCCACCAGGCTGGTCGGCGCGTGGGTATAGGCGCGGTTGTATAGCACCATGGTCAGAAAGATAGACAGGCCGACGTAGAGCAAAGCAGGCCACTGGGCCGCAGAGACAGGACTGAAATGGGCTAATCCCATTGGAGTGGAAGCGATAAAGGAGATGAAGAAGTAGTAAAACAATACCCGTGTTGCTGGTTCGCTGGTGGATAGTGCGCGGGTAGTTGCCATGGAAATGGCCAATCCGACGCCTGCAAACATGCCGAGCAGGTGGCCCGGATTAATGCTGCCAGTATCCGGGCGCAGAATCAGCAGCACGCCCACGAAGCCAGACAGCAGGGCTACCCAGCGTACTGCTGGAACTCTTTCGCGAAGCCATACAAAAACGATGAGTGGCACCCACAAGGGGGCTGCAGAGCGCAGCACGCTGGCATCTGCGAGGGCAATAAAAGGCAGGGCAAGATAGTAGGTGGTAAAGCCAAGCCATCCACCTAACGAGCGTACCAAGTGAAGGCCGGGGCGCTGGGTGCGTAAGCCCTCAATGCCCTGACGCAGCACCCAAGGCAGAGTTAGCAAGGCGCACAGCCCATACTGACACCAGACGATAAACCACGGCGACAGGCTATCGCTAAGGTACTTGGCGCTGGCCGCAGCGGTGCTGGCTACCAGACTGGTAGCCAGCGCATAGCTAATACCGAGTACAGGGTTGTGGCGGTCGCTGTGCATGGTGTCTGGCTCTTCGGTGTCGGGCTGTGGCTGGTTGTAGCCTGCAGGGGCGCCAAGTATCGATGTATGCGGCGCAGATGTGAATCTGCGGAGGTTATCAGTTGATGCGCCAGAAGCGGGCATTCGTCATGGACTTGTCTGGAGGTTCCTTTGTAAAGTGCAGGTGATTTGCACTGTCCGCCGGGCAGATATTACAGAGGAATCAGGAAGCTATGGTGAGTGCCCTGCTGATTGTTGGTCTGACCCTTTTTTTAATGGGTACCGTCATGTTGGGGATGGACGCCCAGCACCGCGGCAGGAGTTCGTTGATGTTTGCCCTGCCATTTGCCGGCAGTGGCTATATTCGGCATTTCTGGTCTGATGTCTGGTTGGCTGCCCTGTTACGGGTTTCCGGCGCCACGTTGGTGGTGATTTCCGCGGCCGTTGCGGTGGCGCGGGATCCTCTGGTGCTAGAGCAGCCGCGTCGTTTGTTTGGTGTCAGTGCGCCTGCGGAGCTGGTTGGTAGCAAGCGTGCGGAGATCAATACCTTTGCCAACTCTCAGGAAGCGGTGCTGCTGGCCATTCGCAGTGACGCCAACCCGATGTTGTCCGGACGTTTGCGTGGCCAGCCATTTTTGTATAGTCATGCCAAGCTAGTTGGTGGAGTGCTATCGGCGCAGCAGGGCGAAGGGTTTATTCCGGATATCGAGGTTCGCATTCTGCTTAACCTGGACCCCTCGACGGTGACACAGGAGCGGCAGACCTTTTATGTCAGGCCAGCGGATGAGTCCGCTCCGGAGTTGCAGATTACCTGGCGAGCGGAGGACGGCGGCACACCGCACACGGAGATCATCCGCGGCGGCTACCAGATGGAGTTGCAGTTAAGCCGCCGAGACGCGCATACCCTGACCGGTTTTATGCAGGTTATTCTGCCGGATCCGGATCGTAGCTATCTGTCTGGTGAGCTTGCCGTGCGTACCAACAATCTGCGTTTTATCAGAGACCGGGTCGACTTGACCTATGATCATCCAGACACGCTGGAATACGTCGGTCGTCAGTATCTGGAAACCCAGTTTCCTGAAAAAACGGTCAGCAGCATCCAGTTCAGCGACACTCGCTTGTTGATGAGCGAAAGCGGAGGCGTCAGTGTTGCCACCGTCACCCTGGTGAATGGTCGTATTGAGCAGCGAGTGCTGAAGTTTGATCGGGCAGACATTGGCTGGGCGGTGCGGCCGGGCAAGATGGAGACCCGGGTGTTGGCAGAAGGAGGCAATCAGCAGCTACGTCTGGTGGTTCCTGGTGCTACCACTCAGCGTGGTCAGGTTGCGGCTGAGGTGCCGCCACCGGTGACACTGGAGTTTGCTTCGCTGGATACCCTGACTGGTCAGCAGGGAGTTATTCATCAGGCTGACGGCCGCACCCGTGAGGGGATTCTGCGTGGCCTGCGTCGCAATCGTTTGTTTATTGAGTCTAATGTGGCTGGCGGAACGGCAGAGTTTTCCTTTGCTGAGCAGGAGCTCAAATATATTGTCCTTGCCAGTGGTCAGCAGGTGTTGCTGGCTGGTGTTAAGCTGCTTCAGGACAGCTTGCCAGAAGCTCAGTCTACTGGGCAGGAAGAGACTGTTGCCGAGGAGCCACAAGAGCCTGAGGCGCCGCCTGAAACAGCCGCAGAGACTGCGCCGGAATATACCGCCATGGTTGGCCGTGAAGTCACCATCACCAGCCGTGATACGCGCACAAGAACGGGCATTCTGACAGCGGTGACCGAGCGTCAGCTGACTCTCAGTGTGCGAGTCGGTGCCGGTAGTCTGGAGTACTTCTACTCACCGGCCGATATTGTTTCTCTGACGGAAGTGACGCGATGAAGGTTTTGGTCACGGGCGGTAGTGGTTTTGTTGGTACGGCTCTGTGCAGACAGCTGGCTAGCCGTGGCCACGAATTGATTGTGCTGTCTCGTTCGCCGGCAAAGGCGGGGGCGAAGCTCCCTGATGGCACCCGCTTGGTCCGCTCGCTGGATGAAATTGCTGACGACGAAAAAATTGATGGTCTGATAAATCTGGCCGGCGAAGGCATTGCCGACCGACGCTGGACTCGCGCCCGCAAGCAGGCTTTGCTGGACAGTCGCATTGGTGTCACTGAAGCCTTGGCAAAGTTGGTGGATCGGCTCGCCCAGCGCCCTTCGGTTCTGGTTAATGGTTCTGCTGTGGGTTTTTATGGTGACGCCGGCTCGGTTGAGTTGACGGAAGCTAGTCCGGCGGCGCGTCGTGATTTTACCTATCTACTTTGTGATGCTTGGGAAAAAGCTGCCCGTGACATTGGCCGTCGTGATTTGCGAGTTTGCATTCTCAGGATTGGTGTGGTCTTGGGGCATGGCGGCATGCTCTCTCGCCTGATGCCACTTTATCGTATTGGTCTGGGCGCCCGGCTGGGGAGCGGTCAGCAATGGCTGTCGTGGATCCATATGGATGATCTGGTGACGTTGCTGGTGCGCTGCCTGGAGCAGAGCTCTGCGGAGGGTGTGTACAATGCGGTGGCTCCGCAGCCGGTCACCTACAGTCGTTTCCATGAGGCGCTTGCTGCTGCCTGTCATCGTCCGGCCCTGTTTTCTGCCCCTGCCTTGCCATTGAAGCTGGCGCTGGGGGAAATGTCCGTTTTGCTGCTTGGTGGACAGCGGGTCTTGCCAGCGCGTCTTGATAGTCAGGGCTTCACTTTTGCCTATCCATCAATTGATCAGGCGCTGACTGCGCTATGCAAAAAATGATCTGGAGATAAGTTCTGCAATGACTGATTCCCGTGAAGTAGCCGCCATCCTTGGTGGTGGCAGTTTTGGTACGGCGATGGCAACGATTCTGGCTGAGAACGGCCATGATGCTCGGCTCTGGGTGCGCGATCCGGAAACGGTAGCGGCCATTAACGAGCAGCGGGAAAACACTCGATATATGCCGGGCAAGGCCTTGCCGGAGGGGTTGCTGGCTACCGAATCGCTGGAGGACGCACTGAATGGTGCGACTCTGGTTTTTGTCGCACTGCCAAGCAAGGCATTTGCTGATGTGTTGCCGCTTGCCCGGGCGCTGATTCGTCCAGGCACCATAGTGGTCAGTTGCACCAAGGGTATTCATGCGGATGGCTTCTTGCTGATGAGCCAACTGCTAGAGCGCGAGTGGCCACAGGCACGTGTCGCTGTGCTTAGTGGTCCAAACCTGGCCCGTGAAGTGGTTGAAAAGCGCTTTTCCGGTACGGTTATCGCCAGTCCCGATGCGACTTTATGTCAGCGGGTTCAGGATGCCATGAGCTGTAGCTATTTCCGGGTCTACGATAACCCGGACCGTTTTGGTGTCGAGCTGGCCGGTGCGCTGAAAAATATTTATGCCATGGCCACAGGTATGGCCGCAGCTCTGGGTGTTGGCGAGAACAGTAGTGCTTTTCTTATTACTCGTAGTCTGGCGGAGATGAGCCGCTTTGCTGTGCGTCTGGGTGGTGACCCCCTCACTTTTCTCGGCTTGGCCGGCGTTGGCGACCTGATTGTTACCTGCACGTCATCGCTGTCGCGTAATTATCGGGTTGGCTATGCCATTGGTCAGGGAAAGTCCGTTGAGCAGGCGGTGGCAGAACTGGGGCAGACCGCGGAAGGCGTGAATACGGTGCGGCTGGTTGCCGCGCGGGCGGAGGAGCTGGATGTTTATATGCCCATTGCTGCCGGCCTTGGACAGATCCTGTTCGCTGGCAAGCCAGTGCACAAGGTCATCGCTGATCTGATGGGTGGCGAGCATAACCATGATGTTGAGTTTGTGGTGTCGGGGAAGCACTGATGCGCCTGTATATCGTCCGTCACGGTGAGGCAGAAGGACAGACCACGACCGACCAAGCCAGGGCATTGACGCTGCGTGGCAGGCAAGATGTGGCACAGTTGTGGCAGGCGTTGTCCCAGCGCGGCATCACGCCGAGCAGGCTGATCAGTAGTCCCTATGTGCGGGCGCGTCAGACCGCCGATATCATTGCCGCGAGCTGTCCCCATGTGGCTCGTGCGGAGATGAGCAGCATTAGCCCGGATGGTGAGCCCGCGCAAGTCATTGAGGAGTTGGTGGCCCTGGGAGTTGATGATGGCTGGACTCTGGTCAGCCATATGCCATTTGTGGACCTGCTGTGCGGCCTGCTGGTGGATGGCCAGCGTTATCCGTTCCCGGTGGGCAGCGTTGCTTGCGTTGATGTGGACGTTATGGCGCCAGGCGGTGGTCGCTTATTGTGGCTGCGCAGCCCGGCGGATATGCGCTGAGGGCCCGCCAGCAGCCGTTCGTCGGCAGAAGCTGGGCATTTTTACCGGGTGTGATGAAGATCACGTATTAAGTGTGAGATGATCCCTAATTATTAGTAAGAAAGTAGTAGATACTACAAAGCGGTACACCACCACTTCGCTAGAAGGCATGTTATGGCAGTCAAGGTTGAGAAAGTCGCCACGTCGGATCTGCAGGTCGGCATGTTTGTGTCGCAGCTGGATCGTCCGTGGATCGAGACGCCATTTCCCCTGCAGGGTTTCCCGATTCGTTCACAGGACGACATCGAAAAACTGACAGTGTGGTGCAAATTTGTTCTTATTGATGTGCGACGTAGTGTCATTAACGCGGCACTGCCTCCCCACGCGGTAAGCGACCGTCCTGCTGCTCGTCCTGTCGCGCCGACAGTGGTGCGAGGCAATCTTGGCAAGTTCACTCCGACCCGCTATCGCACCAGCCAGCCACTCAAACGCGAGGTATCCACTGCTGCTCCGTATCATCGTGAAATCAGTCGCGCGATGCTGCACTTGCTGGGGCAGGCCAGAGAGAGCAAGGCACTGAGCTTTCCGGTGGCCCGAAAGGCCGCCTCGGTAGTGGTGCAAAGTGTTATGCGCAATCCGGATGCGATGGTCTGGCTGGCCCGCTTGAAAGACAAAGATTCTTACGGTTACAGCCACAGTGTCCGGGCATCGATTCTGGCCTCTGTGTTTGGCCGTCATATCGGCTTGCCGGAAGACGTGCTGCTTAACCTGGCCACCGGCACCTTGTTAATGGACATTGGCATGGCGCGTATGCCGAGAGAATTGCTTGGCCGTGCAGAGGCCTCGCTGAGCGGTGAACAGCAGGCTGAGTTACGCCAGCATGTGCGTTATGGTCTGGATATTCTGGAGACCTGTGACAATATCAATGAGCAGATTCTGGGTGTGGTGCAGTATCACCACGAGCGGCATGATGGCAGCGGTTACCCGCATGGTCTTAGTGGTAGCCAGATTCCACTGTTGGCACGCATTGCCGGTATTGTCGATACTTATGATGCGATTACCAGCCCGCGCCCGCATGCTGAGTCAGTGACCTCCACAGAGGCTGTTTCGAGCCTTTATGACCAGCGCGACAAGGCATTCCAGAGCGCCTTGGTGGAGCAGTTTATTCAGGCGATTGGTGTTTACCCCACTGGGACTCTTGTTGAGCTATCGAACAATGAAGTGGGTGTGGTGATTGCCCAGAACCCAACCCGTCGTCTGCGACCACAGGTGATGGTGGTGTTGGATCAGGACAAGCGTCAGCTATCCATGCCTCGAGTTGTTAATTTGTTGGAGGTTGAGCGTGATAGTTATGATAAGCCGCTGACAATCTCTGGCTGCCTTAAGGCAGGAGCGTATAACGTTGATCTGGCCAGGATTCAGGTTAACGCTGCCTGACGGGTGCTTTATCTAGAAAGGGAACGCCGGCTTTGTGCCGGCGTTTTTTTTGCTTGTGCTGATACATCGCGCTCGTGAGGGAAACGCCATTGACCGCACAAGTGCGTATAATGCGCGCCTTCAGACACGGTTGTGGCAGTTCTTTCTGTCGGCAGCCGTCGGATTTCCGCTGCAGGAGTGGTCATGACCGTACGTACCCGAGTTGCCCCGTCGCCGACGGGTGATCCGCATGTGGGCACTGCCTATATCGCATTGTTTAACATGTGTTTTGCCCGTCAGCATGGCGGTCAGTTCATTCTGCGCATTGAGGACACCGATCAGACCCGCTCCACGGCTGAATCCGAACAGATGATTTTCGACTCAATGCGCTGGCTGGGACTTGAGTGGGACGAAGGCCCCGATGTCGGTGGGCCGCATGCCCCCTATCGGCAGAGTGAGCGTGGCGCGATCTATAGTCGCTATGCCGACGAGCTGGTAGAAAAAGGCCATGCGTTTCGCTGCTACCGCACTGGGGAAGAGCTGGATGTGCTTCGCGAGGACCTTAAGACCCGTGGGGTGCAGCGCGCCTTGAAGCCATCTGATCTGGAGTTGCCAGCGGATGAGGTGGAGCGCCGCCAGGCGGCCGGTGCTTCCTACGTGGTCCGTATGCGGGTGCCGGAGGAAGGGCGCTGCGATATCAGCGATATGCTACGCGGTAATCTGGAGCTGGACTGGGCCCAGGTGGATGCCCAGATTCTACTTAAGTCCGACGGGATGCCGACCTATCATTTGGCCAATGTGGTTGACGATCATTTGATGGAAATCAGCCATGTGATCCGCGGCGAGGAGTGGATCAATTCCGCCCCCAAGCACAAGCTTCTATATGAGTATTTTGGTTGGCAGATGCCGGTGTTGTGTCATATGCCGTTGCTACGCAACCCGGACAAGTCAAAGCTGTCGAAGCGCAAGAACCCGACCAGTATCAACTTCTACCGGCGCATGGGCTACCTGCCGCAAGGGCTGACCAATTATCTTGGTCGTATGGGTTGGTCCATGCCGGATGAGAGTGAAAAGTTCTCCCTTGAGCAAATGATTGCCAACTTCGATATCAGCCGTGTCTCGCTTGGCGGTCCGGTATTTGATGTTGAAAAGCTGTCATGGCTGAACGGTCTGTGGTTGCGTGAACTGGATGATGAGGCGTTTCTCAACACCCTCATGGAATGGGCCTTTAACCGGGACTATGTGATGCAGGTGCTGCCGCATCTGCGCAGTCGGGTGGAAACCCTGAGTCAGGTGGCAGAGCGTGGCAGCTTCTGCTTTACCGGGGTGCCGACGATCAATGCCTCTGCTTTTGAGCATGGCAAATTTAGCCACGATCAGATGCGTGACTGGCTACAGTATTTTCTTTGGGCTCTGGAGACCCTGCGCCACTGGAGTCGTGATGCGATCTTTGCTGAGGCGCAGCGTATTGCCACGGCGATGGGCGTCAAGGTTAAGGATGTACTACACCCGGTGTTTGTCGCCATTGCAGGTACTACAGCCAGTTTCTCGGTGGTGGATAGCATGGAGATTATCGGCTCGGATCTGTCCCGGGCACGTCTCCGTCAGGCCATTGAGGTACTGGGTGGAGTGTCAAAAAAGCAGGCCAAAAAACTGGAAAAGAACTGGCAGCGTATTGAGCAGGGCCTGCCATTGGATGGGCCGGACACAGAGTGATCAATCAGTCGGCGCTGTGCTTGACAGCCCCCTGATCACTGCTACAATGCGCGCCTCACACGGGGCGCCAGCCCGGTGCCAGCATACGGGGCCATAGCTCAGCTGGGAGAGCGCTACAATGGCATTGTAGAGGTCGGCGGTTCGATCCCGCCTGGCTCCACCAAACAGATCTACCGAATACCCTGGGCAACACGCACACGCTTCAAGAAGGTTTAAGTCCCCTTCGTCTAGAGGCCCAGGACACCGCCCTTTCACGGCGGTAACAGGGGTTCGAATCCCCTAGGGGACGCCAACAAAAAAGCCCGGCTCGCAAGAGTCGGGCTTTTTTCTGGCAAAAATTCGGTAGTTCGGTAGCTAGGACTCTTATTTCGCCAGCGTGTCGGTGCTCAGTCTCAACAATGGGACTGATTACCCCGGTGTGCGAGTCTCGAGGTGTTCCAGCACGTTGGCCAGACGATCCATCAACACCTTGTTGATCGCCTTGTCGAGAATCCTGGCCAGTTCGCCACTGACCACCATGTCGGCAATAGGTCGTACCCGGGTAATAAAGTCGGCAAGGTTGGCCACGTCTTCACCCTCCGGCAGGCCCTTGTCACCGTACTTGGCATCAATCAGGTGGGTGACAACCAAACGGACAAAGCCGTCGGCAATCATGTCTACCTGGCCCCGTACTGAATTCACTTCGTCCAGCATTGCTTCAAGCGGAATGCCGGCTTCGGTCAGCTCTCGCCCTGCGTTAAGAATGCGCGGGCTGGGCACGCGCAGGCGGTCGCCTTCTGGTCTGACATAGTCCAGCGCGATAATCTTCTGCAGGACATCTGGAGTAATCTGTGCGCCGAACCACTCGAGCAGATCTTCATAATCCACATAGGACGCAGCTTCCTCTGCCCAGGGGCTGGTGACTGCCACTTCGAGGCCGAGAATGTCATTCAGGTCCCGTCCTTGTTCCCATGCGGCGAGCAGGTCCTTGATATTGGCGATGGTGTATCCGCGCTCCAGCAGCTTGCTGATGATCCGCAGCCTGGCCATGTGGACGTCAGAGTAAATGCCAGTGCGGCCACGTTTTTCCGGCGGCGGCAGCAGGCCACGATCCTGATAAGCACGCACGTTGCGCACAGTGGTATCCGCCAGCCGGGCCAGTTCGTCGATGGTGTACTCATGAGGGCCCGGCGCTTTCCTGTCGGAAGGCAGGACGCGTTTGCCAAGCTGCCGCAGCATATTCAGGGGATGGCTCTTTGTCGTCGCAGTCATGGTGCGAATCTTAGCAGGTTGGCATGAATGCGCCAGTTTCTGTTTATACCAACCTGCCTTTCTGGTAGCTGACCATCACGCTCCGTTACGAAAGCTGTCCAAACCGTAGTCGCCGAAGGGCTCATCCCGTTCTCGAACTGCCTGCTTGAAGCCAGCCTCAGCGGCACGCTGCTGAAAAGCGTAACCCTCTTTGGTGTGACGAGTGATGCCATCAAATACCGTGCCGAGGATTTGGGTGGTATGCAGACCTTGCTGCATAACCGATTGGTTGAGCAGCAATTTCATCATCATCAGCTGATTGATCGGCATCATAGCGATACGGCTCAGCAGGGCTTCAAAACGCTCATCAAGCTGATCTGCTGGTGCGCATTCGCTGGCCATGCCCCATTCATGGGCTTGCTTTCCATTCAGGCAGTCACCGGTAAAAAGCAACCGCTTGGCCTTTTCCAGACCGATGCGATGAAACCAGATGGAAGTTGTGGGAGAGCCCCAAACCCGTGCTGGTGGGTAGCCAATCTTGGCGTCTTCAGCGATTACCAGCAGGTCAGAGCACAGCGCCATGTCGGTGCCGCCGGCGACGCAAAATCCATGCACCTTGCAGACCACCGGTTTGTCGGAATGAAACAAACTCATAAAGCCTTTTACGTTACGGCTCATCATGGCGTAGTCGGTCATCGGGTCCCAGGCACTATTCGGCAGGTGGTTTTGCATTTGCACCACTGGGTCAAGCACCGAGCCTTTCGGGCGTGACGAGTCCGCTTCGCCATTGAGCATGCCTTCAGCGCTATCGACCAGATCATAGCCGCCGCAGAAGCCGCTACCGTTGCCGCTCAGGGCAATCACATGCACCTGTGGATCAAGATTTGCCCGCTCGACGCAGGCGGCCAGCTCCTGTGGCATCTGCATGGTGATGCCGTTGCCCCGGGAGGGGCGGTTCAGGGTAATGCGTGCGATCTTGCCGGTGACCTCGTAGGTCATGCTGGTCAGGGTTTGCATAAAGGTTCCTTGTCCTGAAGTTGAAAATTCAGCGATCGGAAAAGTCGCCGTGGCGACCTATGCCGTCGGTGAAGCGTCCAGCGCCGGACAGAGTTTCGCCGGATTGCATGGTGGTAAGGCCATGGCGGAATTCGTTACTGATGGCATCCGCTTCGTCCATGCCCCATTGCTGGTAGGCGCTGGCGCGATCGCCGCGCAGGCATTGCCGGGGAAAGGCGGCCAATTGCCGGGCCAATTCCTCTGCTGCCTCGACGGCTTTGCCGGCAGCGACAACACGGTTAGCCAGACCGATGTGCAACGCTTCATCAGCATTCACCGGGCGGCCAGTAAGAATCAGATCCATGGCCCGGCTCATGCCGATCAGACGGGGCAGGCGCACTGTGCCTCCATCAATCAGCGGTACACCGAAGCGGCGGCAGAACACGCCGAACACGGCGGTGTTATCGGCCACCCGCAGATCGCACCAGGCGGCCAGTTCAATGCCGCCGGCGACGCAGTACCCGGATACTGCCGCAATCACCGGTTTTGACAGCTGCATGCGGGTTGGCCCCATTGGCCCGTCACCGTGGTCGGCGATGCGATTGCCACCGTTACCGCTGGCCACAGCCTTCAAATCCGCTCCGGCGCAGAAGTGCTCGCCGCTACCACTAAGGATCGCCACGCTCAGCTCCTCGTCCTGCTCGAACTGGCGAAACGCCTCAGCCAGTGCCACCGCGGTAGCGCCATCCACTGCGTTGCGTGCCTCGGGCCGGTTGATGCGGATATGCATCAGTGGCGGGTGGCGCTCTGTCAGTACGACGGGCGGGGTCATGGTGGTCTCCGGTCAGATAGTTACTATATTGTGTTGACATGGACATTATTAGTAATGTTTCATTTAGTCAACATTATGTGTTGGATTATGTAATGAATCGCGAAGGGGCACCGAATGCTCGCCAAATCGTCATGGGTCTGTTGCAGGCCGAGGACGGTCAGGCGCTGTCGAGCCGGCAGGTTGTAGCGGCCTGTCGGCTGTTTGGTATTACCGAGAACAATGCCCGGGTAGCGCTGGCGAGGTTATCTGCTGCCGGGCTAATCGCCTCCGGTGAGCGTGGCAGCTATCAGCTCGGTGAGGCTGCCACAGTGTTGGCTGGTGATATCGCCACTTGGCGTGACGCGGAGGCACGGCTGGCGGATTGGAGTGGCCACTATGTGATGGTGCATTGCGGACCATTGGGTCGTACCGACCGCACAGCCCTGCGCCGCCGCGAGCGGGCTTTGGAAATGCTCGGTCTGCGTGAGCTGGAACGTGACCTGTTTGTCCGTCCCGACAATCTGCTTGGTAGTGCTGACTCAATTCGTCGACGCCTGTATGCGCTCGGCCTGGAAAAAGGCGCTGCGGTTTTTATTGCCAGCGACTTTGATGCAGATAGGGAGGGGCGACTGCGTACCCTTTGGGACAGCGAGGCCCTAAACCAGAGCTATCTGCGTCAGCGTGAGCAGCTTGAGCGCTGGCTTGAAAAAGCCGACCAGCTGGAAGTGGAAGATGCTGCGAGGGAATCGTTCCTGCTCGGTGGCCGGGCCATCAGGCAGATTGTTTTTGATCCGCTGCTACCCGCACCGCTGGTCGATGCGCAGGCGCGTCATGCTTTTATCGCCACGGTTAAGAAATTTGACCGGGCTGGATACGCCCTGTGGCAGCTTCTTTATCAGCAGTACGCTATGGCATCGGAAGATGGCCAACCCGTGCACACCCTACAGTGAGTTAAGTTATGAGTGCCCAAGAAACTCTCAGTGAAATTAGCAGTGAACAGGTATTCAAGCACAGCGCCACGACCCGGCGTCGCGTTACCGATATATTCAGCCGCGACGAAATTAAAGCGCTAACTGTTCGCTCTGATTTGATGGGTGGCTGGGCTGTCGCATCCACCTGGGCAATCATCGCGCTGTCGTTTGTGCTGATGGGCTGGGCCAGTGGCCAAGTGTGGTGGATTATGTTGCCGTTGTTCCTGTTGGCGATGGCGGTGATTGCTGGCCGTCAGTTGTGCCTGGCCATTCTTATGCATGATGCTTCTCATGGCACTCTATTCAAGACTCGCTGGTTGAATGATGTGCTCAGTGATTGGCTGTGTGCTCGGCCTATCTGGAATGATCTGCATAAGTATCGGGTACATCATCTGCAGCATCACACGCGTACCGGCAGTGATGAGGACTCAGACATTTCCCTGATCGCGCCGTTTCCGACCACCCGCCCTTCGTTGTTGCGCAAGTTTGCCCGCGATCTTTCTGGCTTGACCGGACTAAAATTTCTGTTCGGCCGAGTATTGCAGGACGCTGGCTTGCTTAAGTGGACCGTGGCTAATGACGTGGTCTGGCTGCCCCGTGATGGTAAACGCTGGTATCAGCATGTTGGTCTGCTGCTACGCAACATGCTGCCAATGCTGCTTACAAATGGTGTGATCTTTGTCTTGCTGGCTGCCAGTGGCTATGCCTGGCTATATGTTTTCTGGGTGTTGTCATACATCACTCCGTTCCCATTTTTTCTGCGTATCCGCTCGCTAGCCGAGCATGCTTGCACCGAGCGAAGCTCCGATATGTTCCGCAATACACGCACCACCCGAGCGGGTTGGATGGCCCGGGCCTTTGTCGCACCGCTACGGGTGCATTATCACATCGAGCACCATGTGATGGCTTCAGTTCCCTGGTTCCGTTTGCGTGATATGCATCAGCTGCTGCGAGATCGCCAGGAAGTACCCCCGCCACCGGGGTACTTTGATGTGCTGCGTATTGTTTCGTCAGTGGCGCGCTGATTGCCTTTGTCTAGGTTTTTTTGTGTTCAAGGATGAGGAATTTTTCCAGATGTAATGCCACCACTGGATATAGATCCGGGGTCAGTTGCTCGCCGAAGCGGGACAGCATGCGATGGATAAGCGTGCGTACCAGACCGATGGCACCATCCAGAGGCTTGCTCACTAGAAAATTGAAATCCAGAAGGTTCTTCGGTTCGATGGCGAGAGGGATCATCAGCTCATCGACTATGGTGGTTAACAGTCGAATGCCTTCTTGCAGATCCTTCGCGCTACCATCGCGTAGTGTGCCCAGCACAATGTCAGCGCGAACCGCCAGCGGCGCAGATACTGGCAGGATTGCGTGGGATCGATCCCCACTGCCCAGGTCAATCTGGTGCACCAAACCGTTAAAGTGATGGATTACTGGCGGCAGGCGGTGACTGGCAATGAGCCCGCCGGCCCAGCCGACATAATGGCGAGCCTTGTCTTTTACATCATCTGCCACACGTCGGGCCTGATTTAGCTGTGAGGAGTCGTGAATTTTGCTGATTTCGTCCAGCAATCCGATCAGGGTGTGATCGACTACGTCACAGTACGCATCGACGAGAAGTCCAATGCCGAGTTTTTTGTCCCGGTCGGTGATCTTGCCGCTGGTGCGTTGCACTAGTGCGTCAAGCTCGCCGGGAATATGCTGCTGCAGCGGCGTGGCAATAAACGGGCCCTGAACCGGCATGATGCTATCCTCAAAAAAGGGGTTCAGCAGCGCGCTGCTGAACCCGTGCGCCTATAGAAAGAAAAGATTTCTCAGGCTCTCCCGGAGCTATACTCTCAGTGCATCAGCGATTGCAGATTACTCACCTGGTCACGCAAGGTGCCGTTCTCACCAAATAGTTTTTCGCGCCATTCCGCTTCCAGCGCCTTGGTGTCTTTCTTGTTCGGGTGATAATCCTTGCGGCCAAACAGGCCCATCTTTGGCAGTATGCGGCTGATCAAGCCACGCTTGCCGCCAAGAATCAGGTTAAGACCTTTGCGTACATCCTT
Organism: Alcanivoracaceae bacterium; assembly: GCA_029210325.1. Classification (GTDB taxonomy): domain Bacteria; phylum Pseudomonadota; class Gammaproteobacteria; order Pseudomonadales; family Alcanivoracaceae; genus PGZG01. The sequence continues at coordinate 1,258,230 of JARGPU010000001.1, forward strand.
GCGATCGAACAGCTTGCCCTCTTTGGCCAGTAGATATCCCCAGCTGCCAAATACTGCGGGAAGCATTACCACTGTCACCATAGGGAAGGCGATCAGGCGCTCCAGTCGACTGTTGCCGATGGCCTCGTAGACATCATAGGCCACTGCTTTATGTTCCAGTTCTTCCAACGCGTGCCACAGCCACAGCTGTAGCATCTCGCCGTCGGCGTTTTCCTGAAAGCGTTTGTCTGTTAGCAGCTGCTCACCAACCAGTGCGGTGAAGTGCTCCATAAAGGTGGTAAATGCCAGCTGCTGGCTGGGTGAAAACTGCTCCAGCACCTTCAAGGCCATTTTTACTGCAGTTTCCGGCACCCGGGTGTTGATGCCTTGTTCCATCAACAAATCGTTGAGGCGTTCATGCTCACGGCCATGAATCGCTTCCTGACCCATAAAGCCGGCAATTTCTGCCTTTAATACCGGGTCAGTGATGTCCTTGCGGAAGTTGCGTACCGACTCCATGAAGAAACGCTCACCGGGCGGGAAAAATGCGGACAGCACAGCCAGAAAAGTAGTGGCAGTGGCGTTATCAGCCAGAAAGTAACGTGGCGCTTGCGGCATCTTGAAATCCAGATGGCGCGGCGGGATACCAACGCTGGCACCGGCGAGACGGCGGATATTGCTGGCGGGGGCAGAGACAGCGTTCATTGGACCTCCTGCTAATGAATGTGACATTCGCTGATGTTACTTGTCTCATCTACGACAAGAAGGTTATCTTCAGCCATAAATCGGTCATTGGAGGCCAGCATGACAGTTGCCATTGCCGCCTCGGAAGGCGTGCTACTGGCCCATTATGGCGATCTGCTCTGCCGCCTGATGGGGGAAAAGGGGATTGGGGAGGATGTTGTGTTGGCGGGCACCGGGTTGTCACGGGCACAGCTGCAGGAGCCTGGGCGGCGTATGTCATTGCCGGCCACTTTGCAGCTACTGCGCAATGTTCGGGACATAGACCAGTCAGCCGATCTTGGCGTGCGATTGGGGGCTCCGCTGAATATCGGTAGTCACGGCTTCCTTGGCTATGCGTTTCAGTCCAGTCGCAATCTTGCTGAAGCCTTTGATCTGGTGGTGCGCTTTATGCGCACCCGTACCAGCCTGTTTGATATCCGTATTGAGCGCGACGCTGAGCGTGCGGCGCTGGTGCTGGATGAAAGATATGACCTCGGCGATCTGACTCAGCTGGTGGCGGATGCCGTGATTACCTCGATCCTCAGCATTGGCCAGCAGATGTTTGGTGTCATGCTGGGGCAGCAAGTTACCCTCTGCCTGCCCTATGCTGAGCAGCAACATCATCAGGGGTGGCGCAACAAAACCGGTTTGAATGTTCAGTTCGGTAGCGCATGGATGCAGGTCCAGTTTCCGGCGGCATGGCTGGATATGACGATTAGCACAGCCGACCCCAATCTTGCCGCGCTGGCGGCGGCCCGTTGTGAAGAAGAGTTGCGTCAGGCAGGCGAGAGCAATGACATTGTTAGCCGGGTGCGGGATATTGCCCGACGTCACCTGACGGATGAAAACTCTCTGGAAAAAGTTGCGGGGGAGTTACACCTGACCACGCGAACCCTGCGGCGCAGGCTACAGCAGGCGGGCACCAGCTATCAGAGTCTGATCGAGCAAATGCGTAAGCGGCTGGCGCTGGAATATCTGCTGCACAGTCAGCGCTCGGTGGACGATATAGCTGGCGTGTTGGGTTACAGTGATCCGTCAAATTTTGCCCGTGCATTCCGACGCTGGACCGGCGAGTCGCCACGGGAATACCGTCAGCAATACCGAGAGTCTTGAAAGTTAAGCTGGTGGGTGCTGCGATGATAGCTAAAGGAAAAACCCGGCCAGTTAGCCCTGTTGCTTCATGCTAAGAGCATAGCCAGCACACCCAAGCCGGAATCGATAATTACGCTATGGTAATTGGCCGTCATATGGTTTCTACCTTGCGCAGCTCGCCATCTACAATATGGCCGACCATATCTACCAAGCCCTCGGCGAGTTGATCAAAGGTAATCATTGGCGATGTTTCGCCAAGGTGGCGAATCACCGAAAACATCCCGCCGTTGATTACGATATAACTCATCACCGGAATATTCGGCATCTTCATCACTTCCGGGTGATGCATGACGTACTGCACCACCAAGTCCATCAATATCTTATTGATCGGTTCCAGGTTGTCGCGGTGTGCGATGTTGACGGCATGCCCTGCATACTTCAGATAGCGGCCGTCGTCGCGCATCAATAGTTCGCGAAAGTCATACAGCAGGGTGCGTACTGCCTCACGAATATCCATCTTCACCAGCTGCGGTGTCAGCGGCTGGATCATCGCCACCACATCAGCCACCACGCGCTGGTACATGGCATCCATGACTTCGTGCTTGTTGGCGAAGTATTCGTACAGAGAGCCAACGCCGATGCCAGCTACATCGGCGATATGCCGGGTCGTGCTGCCCTCGATGCCATAGCGACCAAGGCAAATAAAGCCGGCCTCGACAATAGAGTCCACGGTGGCCTTGGCGCGTTGTTGTTGAGGTTTGCGGGGCATAGCGGGGTAGTCCTAATCCGAATTGAATCCGAACAATAATTCGGAATACCTTGCCAGTCATCAGTGGCATGGTCAATGGCGGTCGATCCATTGAGCCCCAGCAATCGAGGTTCAGAGATGTTTTCAAACAAGTATTCCCGAAAGGCCTGTGCCGTAGTTACGGGAGCCGGCAGTGGTATTGGCGAGGCCTTTGCCCACGAGCTGGCCCGTCGTGGCGGTCGGGTGGTGTGCTCGGATATCAACCCGATTACCGCCGAGGCAACAGCACAGGCGATTCGTGCTAACGGTGGCGAAGCTGTTGCCTATGCCTGCGACGTCTCAAAACTGGAGCAAGTTGAGCGGCTGGCTGAGCAGGCGGAGGCGTGGCTTGGCTGCCCGGCGGACCTGATCATCAACAATGCTGGCGTCGGTGCCGGTGGCGCCAATATCGGCGAGACATCCATGGAGGATTGGCACTGGACCATGGGGGTCAACATGTGGGGAGTGATCCACGGCTGCCATGTATTTGCTCCAAAGCTTCGTGCGCTGGGGCGAGGCGGGATCATCAATGTTTGCTCCACGGCTAGCTTCGCGGCTGCGCCTTTGATGGGGCCGTACAACGTCAGTAAGGCGGCGGTGTTGGCATTGTCAGAAACCTTGGCTGCAGAAATGAGTGGCACTGGGGTAGCGGTGACCGCGCTGTGTCCTACTTTTGTAAAAACCAATATTGCCCGCGATGGCCGTATCCCGGAAGGCACGTCAGAGTTTGCGGAGAAGCTCATGCGCTGGACTGGCATTCCGGCGGAGCGGGTTGCAAAAACCACCTTGGATGCGATGGATCGCGGCCAGCTGTATGTGCTGCCGCAGTTTGATGCGCGCACCATCTGGCGCACTAAGCGCCTGCTGCCAACCGTATACACCCGTGGGGCAGGACTGCTAAGCCGCCTTGCCGCAGCGAAGTTCTAGCTTTCCATTTCCACTATTAAGGACACATATCATGGCAATGATCGACCTCGACAAAATGCTGGAAAAAGTCAAAGCGACCCAGTGGGCGCTGGCAGACATTGACTGGGATGCGCCAGGTGCGGAGATGATCACAGAGGAGCAGTGGCCGAAGCTGAAAGATTTTATGGTCGATCTAATGTGGATCGAACATGTGGGTGCTCGTGGCTTTGCCGCAATGGCGAAAAAGGCACCAACTGAAACATTGCGTCAGATCTATAGCTATTTTCATGCTGAAGAGCAACGCCATGCGAATGCGGAAATGGCGCTGATGAAGCGCTGGGGCATGCTTGAGGATGGTGAGCTACCTGAGCCGAATATCAATCTGAGATTGGTTATCGAGTGGCTGGATCGCTACGCCGACGAGATGCCGTACTACGTACTTGGTACGGTGATACCCATGCTGGAAATTGCCTTGGATGGGGCGCTTTGCACCTTCTTGCTGGAAACCGTTGATGATCCAGTTTGCCATCAGGCATTCGAGAAGATTAATGATGATGAATCCCGCCATCTTGGCGTCGGTTTTACCGTGATGGAAATGCAGGGCCATAACAAGACCACTATTCAGATGGTTAAAACCATGGCGCCCATGCTGGATCCGCGTCTGATGCTTGGCATTGCCGCCTACTTCCCTTTGTTAAACAAGATGCGTGACAACGTAGTCAAGATGGGACTGCCCGAAGAGAAGCTTTATGCAGCCATGAAAAAGTTCAAAAAGATTGGCGGGCGTACTGCGGAGGGACGGCGCAACCCCTGGTATCAACTTATTCAGCATCACGGGGCAATTATGGTCAATCGCGCCAATCGCTTTTATCACGTCCCCGTGGATGCGGCAGTTAAGGCGACTGGCATGATTCCACGAAGGATGTTACCGGCTGTGCCGAGCTGGGTGAAGGAGCTTACCTGGGAGCCTACAGCATAGGACTTTCAAAAATCGGGCTGTTGGGGCCTTGTTGAGTATTGTGACATCGTTTGACTCTATGGGATTGCCATGAACGACCAGACCAGAAAACCTGCTCGAAAAAAGTCTGTAGTTAGAAAACCTAACGCAGGAAAGTCAGTGGCAAAAAGTATTGCCGATGACAGCGCGGGGACCTCCACGCCTGCTGTGCCCGATAAGACCGTCACTCATAAGCCGGCGGCGGTGCTGATTGTTGGCGCCGGATTTGCCGGTCTGGGTATGGCGATTCGTCTGCAGCAGGCAGGAATCAATGACATTGTTATTCTTGAGCGCAGTACGGAAGTGGGTGGTACATGGCGTGACAATCAGTATCCGGGCGCGGCCTGTGATATTCCATCGAACCTGTACTCCTACTCCTTTGCCCAGAATCCGGATTGGTCGCGTAGCTTCTCTGGAAGTCGTGAAATTCTTGGCTATATTCATCATTTGGTAAAAGAGTTTGGTCTCGATCGCTATATTCGATTCGGCAAGAATGTGGAACAGCTAGAATTTGATGAAAGGAAAGGCCTGTGGAGTGCTACAACTTCGCAGGGGGAGGTCTTCAGTGGCCGCTCAGCGGTAATGGCTCAGGGGCCGCTATCTAATGCCAGCTTCCCGGATATGCCCGGAATTGAGCAGTACAAGGGTCACAAAATTCACAGCGCGCGCTGGGACCATGGTTATGATTTCCGTGGCAAGAAGGTAGCTGTGATCGGCACCGGAGCCAGTGCCATTCAGATCATTCCGGAGCTGGTCAAGGAAGTGGAGCATCTGACCGTATTCCAGCGAACTCCTGGTTGGGTTATGCCGCGTCCGGATTTTGAAACACCTGAGTGGAACAAGGAGATTTTCCGAAAGCTACCGTTTACCCAGTCCGTATTACGTCAAGCGCTGTATCTGGCCCATGAATCTATGGCGTTGGCGGTAATCTGGAGTTCACCGCTGACCCGGATCGCTGAACGGGTTGGCCGTTGGCACCTGCACAGTCAAGTCAAGGATCGCTGGATGCGTCGGCAGCTGACCCCTAACTACCGGATTGGCTGCAAACGTGTGCTAATTTCCAATGATTACTATCCTGCGCTGCAAAAGCCGAACTGCAAGCTGATTACCTGGCCGATCTATACCCTGTGTGAGAATGGTATTCGCTCGGTCGAGGGCATTGAGCATCAGTTTGATTGCATTGTTTTTGCTACCGGCTTCGAGGTGAGCAAGGCTGGGTCACCTTTCCCAGTTATTGGCGTCGGTGGCCGACAGTTGAATGATGACTGGTCGCGCGGCGCGCAGGCTTACAAGAGCATCAATGTGGCGGGTTACCCAAATCTGTTCTTTACCTTCGGTCCAAATTCCGGGCCGGGGCATAACTCTGCGCTGGTGTATATGGAGTCGCAGCTGGACTATGCGGTGCGGGGTATTCGGAAGATTCTGGGCGAGAATCTGAAGATGCTGGATGTGAAGCCACATGTTCAGAAGCAGTATAACGAAGGTATTCAGAAACGACTGGCGAAGACCAACTGGAACTCAGGTTGCATGAGCTGGTACCTGACTGAGGATGGCTTTAACGCAACCATGTATCCCGGATTTGCTACCCAGTATGCCAATCAGATGAAGGAGTTCCGAGACAAGGATTATTTGCTAGTGCCGGGCTAGTTTCCGCCGAAGTGCTGTTCAGTGGCGAGAGCTTTTGGCTTCAAGCCAGTGCGGCTATGCAGGCGGCACTGGCTGAGCGCTCAGCTGATTAGCCCGTAATTGCCGCGGATTTCGTTCTTGCGTAGTTTGCCGGCGCCATCGCGGGGTAGGTCATCGGTAATGATTATTTGCCGTGGAAGTTTGAACCCGTAAAGACCTTGTGACTTACAGAACTCGATCAGTCCGGATTCATCTTCCCTTGCCACATTACTGCGCCAGCTAACTACCGCCGCAGGTACTTCGCCCAGATCTCCGGCCGGCACGCCGACCACTGCGGCATCCATAACGCCCGGGTGCTGCTTCAGAACAAACTCGATTTCATTGGGATAGATATTTACCCCACCGACGATCAGCATCTCCTTGTCACGGCCAGTGATAAACAGGTAGTCGTCGTCATCCAGATAGCCAGCAAGACCGTCGTCATACCAGAGCTCGCCATTAACCTCGACAAAATGCTTGCGCATCTCCTGCTCTGATTTGCCGCCATACGCCAGTGCATAGACCGACGGGCTACGTAGCAATATCTTGCCGGTTTGTCCCGCTTTAGCCCAGCGTTGGTTATGCATGTCAAAAACTCTGCAGTCACCGGCTCGAGCCTTGCCGACGCTGTGATAGCGTTGCGGGTTAACGACGTAGTCCTCTGGCAATAGGATGGTCACCGGGCCTGACTCGGAACTGCCGTAGAACTCGTGGAATACATCATCAGGGTTGCCCTGTTGGCGGAACAGGGTGTTGATGTCGTGCTTGACGTTGGCAGGGCAGGGCGCCGCACTGCAGATCAGCACGCGCATGCTGGACAGGTTATAGCGGCGCAGTTCGGTCTCCGGCAGAGCAAGTACCCGTTCGAGCATGGTTGGCGCGACAAAGGTCCAGTTGATTCGCTCTTTTTCGATCAGGCGCAAGAATTCCTGAGGTGAAAACTTTTCCATGGTGACGATGGTGCCACCGAGGAAGATCGGGAATGCGGCAGCCTGACCGCCGGCATGATAAAGCGGACTGCACACCAGCGAACGCAGGTTATGGCTATGCGGATCTTGAATACGATCCAGCTTTAGCAGCGCCGGCACTGACAGCAATTGCCAGACCAGGCGCAGTAACGTGGCTTTGTCTGGTGCCAGTCCCGTGGATTGACGCTGGAGCAGCTTACTGCGGTCCAATTGGATAAATTTCGGTGTGCCTGTGGTGCCACCGCTGAACAACTTGGGAGAAAAGCCAATCGCGCCGTCAGGCAGACTGGTGCCAGCGCACGCCAGCGCCTCATCTAGTTGCGGCAGTCCGTCGCTGTGGCGACCGTCCACCAGAACCAGCGGTAGTGACTCACGCAGTGCAGGTTCTATCTTGTTAAGGAAATGATCACTGACCAGCAGTGCACTGGCACCAGACAGACGGATGCAGGCGGCGGCTTCTGTGTCATTCAGGTGCCAGTTAATCAGTGGCATTTTCATGCCCAGCAGGGTAGTGGCGGCCATAGCCTCGAACCAGAGCGCGTTATTGCCGGTCAGCAGTGCCATGCTGTCCCCAGACCCCAGGTTGTGATCGTGCAGCACGTTGGCTAGCCGTACGGCGCGATCGGCAAGCTCAGCAAAGCTAACCCGTTCTTCCCCGGCAATTACTGCTTCGCGATCGCCGTACTGTTGCCATAGCGAAAGCAGTGCATGGCGGCTGATCTGTACCGGCTTGCCGCGCACCAGCGCTGGTAGCACTGCACGCAGCAGACGGCCGGCGCCAAGTTGGCGTAGCGGAGCGAGAGCACCGCGAAGGGGCATCAGAAATTTTTTCATGAGTCATTACTCGGTGAGCTGTCCCACTGCGGCGGTCGTGGTGGTGGCTCGGTAACGCCGGCGCGGGCACGCAGGTGCACGGCAAGCATCTCACACCACAGCTTCAGGTAGCGATCAAACAGCTTGCGGTTGGCGACGATATGCAGGTCCTCGGCCATGCCGCGTAGCAGCCACTGGGTCAGTATCATCATATCTCGCACATTGGCCTGGTCGCCGATTGGCTCGAGGTAATGATCCGCTGCGTTACCCAGAGTGAAGTATCCCGCGGTCCACACCTTCTGCAGAATCTCAGCCAGTTCTTGATCACGCTGGCTGGCCACTAGCAGCTCGTGCAGAGCGATATGTTCGGGTCTATTAAAAACATTCTTCCAGGCACTGTAGATAAGGTCGTGCAGGCGGTCTTCGGATCCCTGCAGCTTGGCCACCGCCTTGCCCATCTGTATATAGACGCGGCGAATCAGTTGCTCTGCAGAAGCGGCAATTAACGCGCTCTTGCTTGGGAAGTGATGCAGCGGCGCTCCGCGAGAAACACCGGCAACCTCAATGATGCGGCTCACCGTGGTGCCGCCGTAGCCGTCTTTCTGCAGGCACTCCAGAGTCGCATCAAGGATGCGTTGGCGCATGGTTTCACTGCGCTCAGCCTGGGTGCGACGGGGTCTTTGCGCATCAGTGCTTGGCTTGGAGACAGACATCGGTCTTTTGCGGCCTCATTGGGTGACAGGGATTGCCAGAGGTGAGCGGAAATGTCATCCCGCGGGGCGTGTTCGTCATTGACCTGCGCTCGACCTTCATTAAACATGCTGAACGTCCGTATTGTAAATGGCCTGTGACCAGGCCGCTCCCCTTAACCCGTTACACAGGAAGTTGTCCCATGGCAGATGTCCACGTCCCCAAGCCGGTTAATCCGATGATGCCGCGCACCCTGTTCAATGAGGATCATGAGGCGTTCCGTGCTACTGCACGCCGCTTCTTTGAGAGCGAGATCGCGCCGCACCACGAAAAGTGGGAAGAGCAGCAGCATCTTGACCGGAGTCTCTGGAACAAGGCGGGTGAGCTGGGTTTGCTGTGTCCCACCATGCCAGAGGAATACGGTGGTTCAGCCGTGGATCGCCTTTTCAGCATGATCATGATGGAAGAGCAGGCGCGCGTCGGCGACTCCGCTAGCGGCTTTTCCCTGCACTCCGATATTGTTGCCAACTATATTCTTAACTTTGGTAACGAAGTCCAAAAGCAGAACTGGCTGCCGAAAATGGCCAGTGGTGAAGCAGTCACTGCGATTGCCATGACCGAGCCGGGCACTGGCTCAGATCTGCAGAGCATCAAGACCACGGCAAAGAAAGATGGCGATGATTATATCGTCAACGGTTCGAAAATCTTTATCACCAATGGCTATCTTTGCGATATGGCGGTGGTAGCGGTGCGCACTGGTGATTCTGGCAAGGGTGCTCAGGACGTTTCCCTGCTGATCATCGAAGCTGATCGCCCCGGGTTTACCAAGGGCAAGCCGTTGAAGAAAGTGGGCATGAAAGGCCAGGATACCTGCGAGCTGTTCTTTGACAACGTCCGTGTGCCGCAGTCCAACTTGCTCGGCATGGAAGGCATGGGCTTTATCATGCTCATGAAGGAGCTGGCTTGGGAGCGGATGATGATTGCCATCATCTGTGTTTCAGGTGCCGAGAATGCGCTGGCAACTACGGTTGAGTATGTTAAAGATCGTCAGGTTTTCGGTAAGCCGGTTTCGGCTTATCAGAATACCCGCTTCAAGCTTGCTGAAATGCGCTCCGAGATCCAGATCGCCCGCGTTTATGTGGATAAGTGCATGGAGCTGGTGCTGGAAAGCAAATTGACTCCAGAAGCGGCCTGCGCAGCTAAGTACTGGGTATCCGATTTGCTCAGTAAGGTTGTCGATGAGTGCGTCCAGCTGCACGGTGGTTACGGCTATATGCTCGAATATCCGATTGCTCGCGCCTATATCGATAACCGCGCTAACCGGATCTACGGCGGCACCAACGAAATAATGAAAGAGCTGATTTCCCGCGGAATCTGATCACGGAAATAAGCGGCCCCTCGGGGCCGTTTTGTTATCTGAAACAGGGAGAAAACAATGAGCAAGCTTCGTTTTGATGGTCGTGTTGCGATCGTGACCGGGGCCGGTGGTGGCCTGGGTCGTTCCCATGCCCTGCTGCTCGGCAGTCTGGGTGCAAAGGTAGTGGTCAATGATCTCGGTGGAACTGCCACCGGTGGCGGAAAATCCTCGGCCGCTGCCGACAAGGTGGTGGAAGAGATCAAGGCACTCGGCGGTGAAGCCGTCGCCAACTACGACTCGGTCGAGCATGGCGAGAGCATCGTCAAGACCGCACTGGATGCCTTTGGCACGGTGGATATTGTTATCAATAACGCCGGTATCCTGCGTGATGTCAGCTTTGCCAAGATGACCCAGGCGGACTGGGATCTGATTCTGAAAGTGCATCTGACCGGCTCCATGAGCGTAAGCCATGCAGCTTGGCCAATCATGCGCGAGAAGGGCTATGGTCGCATTATCATGACCACCTCGGCCGCCGGCATTTACGGCAACTTTGGTCAGGCCAACTATTGCGCTGCCAAACTCGGCATCGCTGGCCTTGCCAACTGTCTTGCCGAGGAAGGTCGCGGCAAGAATATTTTCGTTAACACCATCGCCCCGATTGCCGCTTCACGCCTGACTGAAACAGTGATGCCGCCGGAGCTGCTCAAGCACCTGAACCCGGAAGCGGTCAGTCCGCTGGTGGCCTGGCTGAGCCATGAAAACTGCCAGGAAACCAAGGGCCTGTTCGAAGTGGGCGCCGGCTATATCGCCAAGCTGCGCTGGGAGCGGGCGCAGGGCAATGTGTTCGCGCTGGGCAAGAAGTTCAGCATTGATGATGTCGCCTCGCGCTGGTCGAAGATCACCGACTTTACTGACGCCGAGCACCCGACCAGCGTCAATGAATCCTTTATGCCGATCCTGAATAACATCAATAACCCGAGTCTGGGCGGCAACGAGTTTATTGATCTGGATGTGGCCAGCAAGGCCAAGCTGGAGCTGGAATCTTCTTACGATGAGAACGATCTGGCCCTGTATGCCCTCAGTGTCGGCGCCGCCCGTGATCCGATGGACAAGGACGAGCTCAAGTTTGTTTACGAGCTGGGCAGTGATTTCCAGGCCCTGCCGACCTTCGGTGTCATGCCGCAGATCGGTGCCATGCTGAAAGCGGCGAAGGAGGGCAAGTTCGCCCTGCCCGGGATGAACTTCGGCTTTGATCGCCTGCTGCACGGCGAACAGCTCACCGAGATTCGCCGGCCGCTGCCGCGCAACGCAAAACTGAAGCATATCTTCCGCTTCAAGGAAGCCTTCGATAAGGACCCGAATGCGGTGGTCACCTTTGCCATTTCCACCGTCGATGAAAACGGTGACGAGATTGCCTATAACGAGATGACCTCGTTTGTGAAAGGCGCCGGTGGCTGGGGCGGTGATCGTGGCCCGAGTGCGGATATCAATGTGCCGCCGGATCGGGCCCCGGATGCGGTGATTGAGGAAAAGACCGACGCTAACCAGACCCTGTTGTATCGCCTTTGCGGCGACTGGAATCCGTTGCATGCTGACCCGGCTTTCGCCAAGGCGTTCGGCTATGACCGGCCGATCCTGCATGGTCTGTGCACCTACGGCTATGCCGGTCGCCACGTCATCAAGGCGTTCTGCAATAACGATGGCCGCCTGATGAAAAGCATCAAGGTGCGCTTTGCCAAGAGTGTGTTCCCGGGCGAAACCCTGGTGACGAAGATGTGGAAGGAATCGGACGGCCGCATCATTCTCGAAACCCGGGTCAAGGAGCGCGATGAAGTCGTGCTGAAGAATGCGGCGGTGGAGCTGTACCGCGAGGTGCCGAAGGTGGAGGCCAAGCCGAAAGCCGCAGCGCCCGCAGAAACCACAGTTGCCGCTGATACCTCGGTCACGCTGGAAGATGTGTTCTCGGCGATTGCCAGCTATGTGGCAGCGACGCCGGCACTGGTGGACAAGGCCAAGACCTCATTCCAGTTCAACTTCACCAACCCGGACAAGAGCTTCTTTATTGATCTGAAATCCGCCCCGGGCAGTGCCGGTGCCGGCAGTGTCGATAAGGCAGACGTAACGCTGGAGCTGGACACCAGGCATGTGCAGACCCTGTTCGGCGGTGATCTTGCTGCGGTGCAGAAACTGTACTTCGGCGGTGAGCTGAAGATCGGCGGCAACGTCATGGCCTCGAACAAACTGTCGGTACTGCAAGGCATGGATCCGAAACTGGTGGAAGAAGCTCGGGCGAAACGGGTTGCTGCCGGTGGCGCAAGCCCGGCCTCTGCAGCGCCGGCGTCAGCAGCGGCTTCGCAGGAGCCGACGCTGGATGATGTGTTCACTGGCATTGCTGCTTACATCGCAGCCAAACCGGAGCTGGTCGGCAAGACCAATACCGTGTTCCAGTTTGTCTTCCATAATCCGGAGCAGAGTTTCTTTATCGATCTGAAAAACGATAAAGGCGCTGCGGGTTCGGGCATGGCCGATAAGCCTGATGTCACCCTCGAGCTCGATACCGCGCTGGTGAATACCCTGTTCGGCGGCGATATCGCTGAAGTGCAGAAGCTCTATTTCGGCGGCCAGCTGAAAGTGCACGGCAATATCATGGCCTCGAACAAGCTGTCGGTACTGCAGGGCATGGATCCGAAGCTGGTCGAGCAGGCCCGTGACAAGCGTCTTGCCTCCGGTGCGCCGAAAGCAGCGGCTCCCGCAGCAAAAGCAGCGCCGAAGCCGGCCCGCGCGGCGGAGTCCATGGCGGCGCTGGAGCAGAAGCTGGCCAAGGCCACCGGGCTTTCCGGCGCGGTGCACTTCCGGGTGCGTGATCCGGATGGTGACTGGGTGATGGACTTCAGCGTTACCCCGCCGAAGTTGTCCACCGGCAAGGCCGATGATGCCGTTGCCACGGTCACGGTTGGCGACAGTCAGCTGGCCGACTGGGTCGATGGCAAGCACGGTTTGCGCGAGCTGTATCAGAAGGGTGATCTGCGCGTGGACGGCAATGTCGCGCTGGTTCGCCAGATTGAAGATGCACTGTGAAGTGCTGACACAGACAACAGGAGAACGAAGATGAAACGTCGAGTGAATGTAATCGGTGTCGGCATGACCAAGTTCGCCAAACCCGGCGCCAGTGATGATTACCATGTGATGGCCGCGGAAGCGGGCAAGAAGGCGCTGGCCGACGCCGGCATCAACTACAACGAAGTCGAGCAGGCGTTCTGCGGCTATGTCTACGGTGATTCCACCTGCGGTCAGCGCGCCGTGTACGAGCTGGGGCTGACCGGTATTCCGGTGGTCAACGTCAATAACAATTGCTCCACCGGCTCGTCGGCACTGTTTCTTGCCCGTCAGGCCATTGAGGGCGGTCTGGCCGAGTGCGTCATCGCCGTTGGCTTTGAGAAGATGGAACGCGGTGCTCTCGGCTCCAAGTTCAATGACCGGGAAAATCCGATGGGCCAGCATGCCCAGCTGATGATCACCGAGCAGGGCTTCACCCAGGCGCCGCCGGCGGCGCAGATGTTTGGTGGCGCCGGCCGCGAGTATCGCTGGCAGCACGGCACCAAACGGGAGACCTTCGGCAAGATCGCCGAGAAGGCACGCAAGCATGCGGCCAATAATCCTTACGCACTGTTCAATCAGGTGCTGTCTCTTGAAGAGATCATGGCCTCGGAGGAAGTGTTTGATCCGTTGACCCGGTTCCAGTGTTGCCCGCCGACATGTGGCGCTGGCGCCGCAATTCTGTGCTCGGATGAGTTCGCGAAAAAGCATGGCATCAGCAACCCGGTGTATATCGCCGCCCAGGCCATGACCACCGACTTTGCCAGCAGCTTCGAAGAGAAGTCGATGATCAAGATGGTCGGCTATGACATGACCAAAGCGGCAGCGAAGAAAGTCTATGAGGAAGCCGGCATTGGCGCTGAAGATGTCGATGTGGTGGAGCTGCACGACTGCTTTACCGCCAATGAACTGCTCACCTATGAAGGGCTTGGTCTGTGCCCGGAAGGCGGTGCCGAGAAATTTATCTGGGATGCAGACAATACCTACGGCGGCAAAGTTGTCACCAATCCATCCGGTGGTCTGTTGTCGAAAGGCCATCCGCTGGGTGCCACCGGTCTGGCCCAGTGCACCGAGCTGGTCTGGCAGTTGCGAGGTCAGGCAGAAAAACGTCAGGTCGAGAATGCGCGGGTCGCCCTGCAGCATAATCTTGGTCTGGGCGGCGCTTGCGTGATCACTATGTATCGTCGTGATTAATAACAACAGTCGGGGGCATGATGAAAGTATTCAATGGCAAGACCGCAGTGGTGACCGGTGCGGCCTCGGGGATGGGGCGGGCCGTTACCCTGAAACTGCTGTCATTCGGTGCCCATGTGGTTGCCACCGACGTCAATGCTGAAGGTCTCAAGGCATTGGCCGCTGGACACACCGGCACCGGCAAGCTGACCACGCAGCAACTGGATGTCACTAACCGGACCGCCTTTACCGCACTGATTCAGGATGTCGCGGCACAGGGATCGCTCGATTACCTGTTCAACAATGCCGGCATCGCCATCACCGGCGAGCTGAAGGACAACGTCGAATCCGATTGGCAGCGCACTATCGATATCAACCAGATGGGTGTGCTCTACGGCACGCTCGCCGCGTATGAAGTGATGCGGGCGCAGGGTAGTGGTCATATCGTCAATACCGCCTCGATTGCCGGCCTGATGCCGGCGCCGATGCTGGCGCTGTATGCCATGACCAAGCATGCGGTGGTGGGCCTGAGTCTGTCGCTGCGCGAGGAAGCGAAAGTGTATGGGGTACGAGTCAGCGCGGTCTGCCCCGGTATTGTTGAAACCAATATCGTCGGCGTCGACCAGATGCAGAAACTCAAACTCGGCAACGACAGCCCGTTCGATTTTATCCGCAGCAAAACGCCGGTCAGACCGATTCCGCCGGAGCAGGCCGCCGAGGCTATTCTCGCCGGTGCAGTGAAGAATCTGCCGGAAATTATTTTTCCGTTACATGGCAAGCTGGCGGTATCGACCTTCCACAATGCCCGGCGACTCTGGGAGCTGGCGGTGGCACCGGGCCTGAAAGTGATGCGTGGGCAGTAAGCTGTTATGACCTCATCAAATCAACCCTGGTGGCTGACCCTGCCGGTGGACTATCACCGCCGCCCTGTGGAAACCCCGCTGGATCGTCAGCACCGCTTCAAGGTCGGTGCTTCCGCGGCGATGGATCACGTCCTCAAGAATGGTCTGGCCACCGCCGTGCTCGCAGCCATGGCCAATAATTTGCGCAAGCATCCATTGGCACAGCAGATTGGCGAGCTGGAATTCTATCGTGAGCTGGCGGATCGCGCTGATCCGTCACGGGTGTTTATGCCGCCAACGGATCAGGTCGCTATGCGCATCAGTCGGCCGAAAAAGCCGGTGCCCGGCATCGACAGCCGTACGCTGCGCTTTCAGAGTACCTTCGAGGCCCTCAACCCGGCCTTGCGCGATCGCGTTGCCAGCCATCGCAATAATCTGGTGGCGGAAGCGCGCCACTGGACTCATCCCGACGGCCCGCGGCCAACGCTGATTTTCCTGCACGGTTATTCGCTGGACGCCTACTGGATCAACAGCGCCATGTTTTCACTGCGCTGGTTCTACGATCAGGGTTGGGATGTATTGCTCTATACCTTGCCATTTCATGGCAGCCGGCGGGAGCGATTCGATCCCTTCAGCGGCTTCGGCTACTTTGGCCACGGTTTTGCCGAAACCAACGAAACCATGCTGCAAGCGGTTCATGAAGTGCGCACCTTCATGCGCTACCTGCGTGAGATCGGCGTGCCGAGTATCGGTATCAGCGGGCTCAGTCTGGGCGGCTATCTGTCGGCATTGATGGCATCGGTAGAAAAGGATCTGGCGTTCGTGATGCCAAACGCCGCGGTAGTATCGCCGATCGACATGCTGATGGAATGGGCGCCACTGCGCGAGGCGTTCCAGCGCGTGCTACCCCAGGCCGGGCTCGACCTCACCGATATCCGCCATGCCACCGCGATTCATTGCCCACTGACCTGGCAGCCGCAGGTGCCGGCAGAACGGCTGCTGATCATTGCTGGTGCTGGCGACCGCTTTACCGCGCCACGTTATCAGCGCCTGCTGCACGAGCACTGGCCCGGCAGCCATTTGCACTGGTTCCCGGGCAACCACGTTATGCACCTGCAGCAAAGAGACTACTTGCGGCTGATGCGTACACTGATGCGCCAATCCCTGAGCACGGAGCCGGATCATGACAATCCCGGACAACGCCCCGCTGGATAAACCGGTCAAGCCCACCGGCACCATCCCCAATATTGGCGACTGGCGTTTCAATCGCTACCTGACCATGCAGCTGTTACCGCTGTTCTATGTGTTGCTCCTGTTGGGTGCACTGGTCGTGATCGTCAGCATTGTTATCGCCTGTTTCTATTTTTCACTGATGGTCGGCCTGATTGCTGCAGTGGCATCGCCAATCGTCTTTTTAGTGACGTTCGCCGTGATCCGCGCAGCGCTGGAATACCTGATCATGGCGCACCGCATCATGCGCATTATCGAGCGCATGGATGCCTTGCCCGGGCAGGTCAGTGAACTCAGCGTACGGGTGGATGGCATCACCAATCATGTCGATCAGCTGATCAACCATGTTGATGATATTCATGGGACATTGATGGAAGTGCGGCCGATACTGAGATCCGCTGGGCTGGTCAGCAGGTTGTTTGGACGAAAATGATTTCAGGAAGTTGATCAAGGCGCGATGCGAGGCCTGCTGCCGTGCTGAGGGTTTCCGGGACTGTGTGAGACAGGGATGTCGAACGCAAGCCTACAGGGATGTATTCACGGCGTGTCCCGGAAACCCTCAGCACGGTAGCAGGCCGGGGATGTTCACTGCTCAACTTTGATGCTGAATCTCTCTCAGCCACCACTTTCCCAAAACCGCCGCAAATACCGCGCCGTCAACCCCGGTGCCTCGACCATCGGCAAATGTCCGATCCCCCGCAGCCTTTTTTCTTCTGCATGGGGAATCAGCTGTTTGAAGGTATCGACACAGGAGACATCCAGTACCCTGTCTTCTTCGCCCCAGAGAATAAATGTCGGCGCCGTAATCGTGGTAAAGCCCGGCATATCCTCCCGCGGCGTATGACTGACCAGCTCACGGAACATGTGTCGGTTTACATGCCGGCGCGAAATCATCTCGCCAAACATCACCGGCGCCAGCGCACTGGCAATCAGATAACGATTACGATGGGTGGTGGAAGTAAACAAGCGCATCACATCGGCAAACCGCCGTGTTACCAGCGTATTGCGACCTTCAATCAGATCTTTCTCAAACGGACTCATGCGACTGCCACGAGCACCAGCGGCATTCATTAGCGTTAGCGAGCGGGTATGTTCCGGCGACCGTGCCGCAATAAAGCCGGCCAGCGCACCGCCCATGGAACTGCCTACAATATGCGCCGGGCCGTTAACGTAATGCTCGACCCAGTGCGCCAGACGTGACGATTGATGATCCATGCCGTAGGGCAGATTGGGGCTGAAATGACTTTCGCCCCAACCGGGCAGATCCGGCACATACAGATGGTAATGGCGGCTCAAAAGAGGCAACAGCGGCAACCAGTTTTCCTTGCTGGCAGCAAAGCCATGCAGCAACACCACCGCAGGGCCATCGGTATTGCCGCCTTCCAGCCAGACCAGCTTGTAGCCGTCCACCGGCGCTTCACGTTTTTGCAGACCACTGACCTTGCCCTGCAGCACTCGCATCAGTGGCCAGGTCACCCCGCTGGGCCGCCAGCTGCGCAGCGCATCCGGATGCGGAGCACGGGATTTCTCCAGAAAGGCATTGCCGATTTCATTGATAAACGCCTGCTCGGCGGCAGCCAGATGCTGACTCATCACGGGTCTCCTGTGCGGGCCTGATTGGCCAGATGCGTTACTGTGCACGCATCGGAATATTTTGGCAGATCACACTGTGCCATTAACCAGTGTAAGTATCTATAAAATATTCGGATTCCTTTTTTTTCAGGCTGTTCGATTAGCCACAGCGACGGATAAAGTCGACAAATTTCGGAAAGTCTTCGCGTGCTTCCCTGAGGAACGGCAGCATGATTGGCCAGACGTGGAACAGACCGTCGCGCTCCAGCCACTCTACCTTGATCCCTGCTTTTTCTGCCTGCTTGCGAACAGCGACCGCATCGCTGTACAGAACCTCGTCAGTGGCGACACTGATAAACAGCGGCGGCAGTCCGGTGTAATCAGCCCGGCCGGGTGAGGCGTAGGGGTGGGTGCGATCCTTCGGGTCAGGTACATAGATCTCCGTGACCGCATGAATCATGTCAGCAGAGAGCATCGCGTCGCTGGCATTGTTGCGCTGCACGCTTTCACCGTCACCCAGAGCATTGGAACCGGGCGAAAATACTACGGCACAACGCGGCGCCGGCAGGCCCTGGTCGCGGATCGCCAGCAGCAAGGCGAGTGACAACCCACCGCCGGCGGAGTCTCCGCTGATGACAATATTAGCGGGATCATGACCTTCCTCGAGGAGAAAGCGATAACCCTCAATCATCCGATTTACCGCCGCCGGGAATGGCGCTTCCGGTGCGAACGGGTAGCGTGGCAGATACACGGCAGCATTGAGTTCTTTCGCCAGCCGCCCGGCCAGATTGTGATAGGTGCTGGTAACGCCGGCGATATAGGCACCACCGTGAATATACAACACAGTCGTCGCCGGTTCCTTCACCGTGACCAGATCACCTTCGAAGCCGCTGGTTTCCAGTGTCCGGCAGCGAACACCCCGCGGCAGCATGGTGAATGTCGGTGTGTGATTGAAATGGCGGCGCAGATGGCGCACCAATTGATCATGATCCAAGCCGTCACGTTTGATAGTGCGGCGGGCAAATAATTTGACGAGGCGAGCGGTAACACTTGGCATGGCTTCTGTCCTTCAATACCGATCCTGAAAACAGGAAAGCGGCCATGTTAGCCGCTTCCGTTTCAGTACAGAAAGTCAGATTGAGACATCAGCGCAACTGGCCACCATCGCCACTTGCAGTAAGGCTGGAGGCCGGTTGTGAACCATAGAATTCCTCTGCGGTAAACACATCGACTTCAATTGCCTCAAGGCAGGCCTGCCGAGCTTCGGTCAGTGCATCTTTCTGGGCCTGACTGATCACGCCCTTGTCTGCGGCGAGTTCCGCCAGCTCATCAGCATTGCCGCGCGGCAATTGCTTCTGACGTTGAGCAGCACGAATCAGATCACGTACCGGGTCAGCCTCGCCAGTCAGGCGGAATGCTTTCAGCAACCGGCCAAGGCCCGGCTCGCCTTCGGCAGGCAGATAATTGCCTTCATTCAGGCGCAGATACTGGTCATTGAATTGCTGCACGGTTGCCGCAGCGGCGGCGCTTTGCTCATCTGTGGGCTGGTGGGCAAGGGGGTTAATCATCAACCAGCAGCGACCCAGTGTACGCAACACAAATCCCATCGGTCCGCCGAAGTTTTCATAGATTCCCTCGAAGGCAATCTGTACCTGCTCCATGGCGTGTTGGCAGGCGTAATCCAGCAGCGGCAGATCCTCGTGGCGGCGGCCCTCTGCTTCGTAGCGGCGCAACGCTGATACTGTCAGCAGCATCCAGGCTACCGCATCGGCGTAGCGACCGGTTAAATTGCCGCGGGCCTTCAGCTTGCCGGAAATCAGGAACATGGCGAGATTGGTCATCAGGCCAAAGCGACTCGCGGCCCAGCCAAGGCGGCGATACCAGTGGCGTGTTTCCGGTGCCACATCCGGTACCGATACGGTGAAGTGACCACGGGTTACGCCACGCAGAAGCGTCATAAAGAAGCCGGAAACAAACTGCCAGATCCAGCCGAGCAGGTTGGTGCGGAATGCCGGCACATCATTGCTTTCCACGGCCTGCACGACTTTATAGGCGTACGGATGGCAGCGTGTTGCCCCCTGACCAAATACCATCAGGGTTCGGGTCATGATATTGGCGCCTTCTACAGTGATGGCCACCGGTGCAGAACAGTAGTTGCGACCAATCACATTATTCGGCCCCTGCATCACGGCTGCACCGGCCAGCACATCCATCGCATCAATGCCGCACTCACGCGCCACTTCGGTGGACCAGGCTTTCATGATTGCCGAGGCAACCGGCGGTTGAATGCCGGCGTCCAGTGCCGAGCACCCGAATACCCGCGCACCTTCAAACATATAACTCAATGCGGCAACCTTGCCGACTTTCGCGGAAATGCCATCCATCTTGCCGATCGGAATGCCAAACTGCTGGCGCACCATGGAGTAGGCGCCCATGGCAGAAGCCGCCATGCGCATCGAGCTGATGCCGGATGCTGGCAGCGACACCATGCGGCCACCGGCTAGAGATTCCATCAGCATCTTCCAGCCCTTGCCCGCATAATCAAGGCCGCCAAGAATATCCGTTGCCGGGACAATGACATCGCGACCAACGATGGGACCATTCGGGAAGGCGTCGCCAATGGGTTCGTGGTGATCGCCGATATGCAGGCCATCAACGCCTTTTTCGATCAGCACGACAGTAATGCCGACGTCCTCACCCTTGCCAAGCAGGTTGTCCGGGTCACGCAGCCTGACTGCCAGGGAAATCAGGTTGGATATCGGTGCCAGCGTGATATAGCGCTTGCGGAAATTGAGACGGAATTTTACTTCGCCATCGGCATCGCGAAATACTTCGCCATCCGCCTTGATTGATGCGGCGTCAGAGCCGGCGGTGGGTTCGGTCAAACCAAAGCAGGGGATGAACTCGCCATTGGCCAGTTTTGGCAGGTAATATTTTTTCTGTTCTTCGGTGCCGTAGTGGCCAAGCAGTTCGGCGGCGCCGAGCGAGTTGGGGATAACAACCAGCGCGCTGAGAATGCCGGAGTAGGGTGTGATCTTTGCCATGACCGAGGACTTGCCCAAGGTCGAAAACGGCATGCCGCCATAGTCTTTTTCGATTTGCATGGCGAAGAAACCATTCCTGGCCAGAAACTGCATGATCTCGTCGGGTACCTTGCGTTGCCGCGATAACTGATAGGTATCACAAAGACGCAACAGCTCTTCTACCGGGCCATCGAGAAAGTCTTGCTCGTTTTTCGGCAGATTGTCGTAATTTTCTTTGAGTATCCTGTGGAAGTCAGGACGGCCGGAAAAGAAGTCACCGTCAATCCACACGTCACCCGCTTCCAGTGCCTGACGTTCGGTGTCGGAAATCTGAGGCAGGATCTGATTATCCCGCATCCAGTTCAGCAGTAGGGAAAACATGGCTACACTCCTGTGTAAGTTGCGCAACCACTGTAACAGACAAAAAACAAAGGCCGCGTGAGCGGCCTTTTTTCTTCTGGACTGGCCGGTCAGGCCGCCTTCTTCTCGAGAACATCGGACAGCATACTGTCCAGCTCTTTCAGGTATTGGCTGTTGTCGTGATCCCACGGGTGGAAGCCTGGTTTGAACCAGTCCAGCCACGGTTTCACTACCTGCCGCAAAATACCGGGCTTGCCCCACTGATGCTGAAAGCTGGTCCATAGACCTTTAATTGCCTTGCTGCCACCTTTCAGACCGCCAGTACGGCGCAGGTTTTCCATGTAATACGGGTACAGAATGGCAAGAAAAATACCAGTGGCAATGGGCAAGGTAATGGTTCGCAGTGCATAGGCCTGCAGAGTTTTCCCCATCACTTTACTGTACAGGTCAAAGGCTACCGCCTTGTGCTCTGTTTCTTCCAATGCGTGCCATTGCCAGATGGCCTTGTAGCGTGGCTCGGCACCTTTAAAGAATACTTCGCTGTTATCCAGCAGTGCTCCGCCGAGAATGGCGGTCAAATGCTCCAGCGACACTGTGGCCGACAGCTGGAAGATTTTCGGAGTGCGCTTCTGGATGAAGTTGAGTAGATCAAGAACGAACTTCTCCTGAGCCATGGCCGGCATGCCTGCCTGTTCCATCATTTCATTCATTTCTTCGTGTTCGCGACCGTGCATGGCTTCCTGGCCAATAAACGCGGTGATGGCTGATTTCAGCTCGGCATCATCCGTGGCGTGGTCGCGGAAGTGACGTACTGAATCAATGAAGAAACGCTCTCCCACGGGAAAGAACAGGCTCATGGTGTTCAGAAACTGGCTCACATGCATGCCACTACCGTGCCAGTCGGTTACGCGGTCGGCGGGCAGCTTGAAACGGATATCGCGACGAATGGGTTGAACTGCAATAGCCATAGCGACGGTGCCTCTCAAATGATTACATTGACCGATGGTACAGTCGTCAAAAGAGGGATGCCAGTATTTTTCTAGTACTTTCTTGCTATATGGCTTGGCCGAGATGACCGGTTTGAATGGGCGCAGATGTCAACCAAGCAATCGCTTGGTCGGCACTGGCAATGGCTTAGGGGGCAGGGTTGGCCAGAATCAAATCACCACCTTCCAGGCCTTCTGTAACAGTGCTTGCATCGCTGATATCCGCCAGCATGCCGATCAGGGAGTCATCCACTTGCGGGCCGCTGTCCGGTGGACACAGCAGCGGCAACAGGTCATTGCAGAGGATGGTATCGAGCAGACTGACCAGTACGCCGTCCTCGCCAAGAAGGCTGATGGAGTTTGCGCTGTCGAGCAGGAAAGGGATGCCGGCGACAATAAACTGGCCGGCTGGCGCATCAATGCTTTGGATAGCTCCGCGCAGCGATACCAGTTGGTCGGCGACTTCCTCTCCCTGAACTACAACAAGGCCGTCGCCGCTGATAAAGCCAGTCAGTAGGGCGGTACTGCCATCGGCCAGTCCGTCCAGCACCGAACCATCGCCAACTGGCAGGCCGATAAGTGGTTGGCCGAGCACCATTACTGTGCCGTCCTCAAGGCGCACCACAGGGGCAATGATTTCGAACAGGTCTAGTTCATCCCGTAGC
Organism: Alcanivoracaceae bacterium; assembly: GCA_029210325.1. Taxonomy (GTDB): domain Bacteria; phylum Pseudomonadota; class Gammaproteobacteria; order Pseudomonadales; family Alcanivoracaceae; genus PGZG01. The sequence continues at coordinate 1,281,154 of JARGPU010000001.1, forward strand.
TGGAGTCGGCGTGCCTGCAGTACACCGGTTTCAGTGTCCAGTACGCCATCTACCTCCAGGCGGGTGCCAAGTTCCAGTGATGCCAGAGTTGCAAACAATACCGGCAGGACATTGGTTAGATCCACTTTCTGGCCATTAAGGCTGATTTGAACTGGCAAGCCACCACCTGCACCAAGGTGGATTGCCGTTATATAGCCATCGGCGGTGGCCGGCAGGGTGGCCGGAGCATCTTCACCAAACAGGCTCAGGCCATCGGCCAGGCAGATCACTTCAGTGACGCCGGAGAGCGCATCACCCTCGGTAAAACCAGCCTGTGGTTGAGCTCGCACCAATACCTGCTGACCATTAGTCAAAGGACCATCACAAGTAATAGCCGGCGACAGGACTTCGATCCGTTGCTCACCAATACTGAAGCCACTCATATCCTTGTCTTCTATCCGGCCGATGAGCTGCCAGAAGGGCGCTGCCGGGGCGCTGGCAATACGGCTGGCACGGATCTGGCCAGTCTGGTCTCGCTGGCCGGCGACCTTGATATCCTGCCCTGGGAGTAAATTCGTCAATACGACGTTATCGAGCAGGGTATCGGCGGAAGTGCGTACTGGCTGGCCAAGTACCGCCAGCGGCTCCAGTGAGGTGATCGGGCCAATCACATTGTGGTTGGCCACCAGCTTGCGGATTGTGCCGCTGGTCATTTCTGCGTTCGCGTCTTCGCCAAGGACAAACTCGGCCACAAGGCCCAGAGGTAATCCCTGACCCGTCGGATTAATAGTGTTCGGCGCCACCAATTCGCCATCCAGCCAGATCAAGGCGTCTTCGGCAATCTGGTAATAGCGGTGTTCGTTGATATAAAGGGAGCCGTACCCCGAAGTGGTGCCGGAGCCAGATCCGCCAATACCACCCTCAGCCAAGTCGCCGTCACCGGAGCCGCCAATGCCACCCTCAGTGACCCGTGAGGAACCGGGATCACTGCATCCCACCAGCATCAATAACAGGCTGGCGAGGACTGTTGGCAAGGAGACGCGGCTGACGTTCATTGCTGTCCTTCCTCTGGAAGGGACTGGAAGTAATAGATGCCGACTCCAGCGCGGGCCTGACCAGTGCCCTGAACGGCGGGATTCGTATCACGGTCGCGCTGACGCAGCCATTGGTCAAACTCTACCAATAGCTCGTGACCTCGCTCTGAGGCCAAGCGATGAAACTGGTCGAGAGATTCTACCGGCAGGTTGTTATAGGACACTTTCATCTGGAAGCGACTGCCGCCTGGAGGAGCATTCAGGTTGTAAGAAATGGTTTCTGCCAGATCGCCAACGTCGGTACCCAGAATGCTCATAATCTGTGCTTCGTCACGACCGGGAACATAGCTGCGGGCGTGCAGGGTAACCTGTCGCTGTTGGTCAATGCTGGTAATGCCAGCTTGGGCCAGCTCGTCGAGGACCGCCCGCGGTGGCAGGTCGCCGCCACAGTGGTCGACCAGAGCGCTAAACGACAGAGCCTGGCCATCAAACGGCAGCACCTTGGGTTGGCCTGGTTGGCTGGCGAACGGAGCTTCGTTGTTCCAGGTGGAGACCAGCCGTGCCGCACGGTGAAATTGCCTGCCCAGATCACGGTCGGTGAGCTCCGGCTCACGCTTGATGCGAAGTACTTCCTTACGCGACAGGCCAGTCACTACCGCGATGCGGCTGTTGGTCTGCTTGCGCTCATCAAGACGGAAATGCTGGTCTGCCACCTCGACAAATACCTGCCGGGCGATCTGGTCAAAGGTCGCGTAGGACACCTTGTTATGCAGCAAAACCCGGACGATCGGACGTAGAAGCCGGGCCAGTGCGAGCAGAATTGTAGAGGTTGTCTTTTCCATATTTGGGAAAATATGACCAACCTGCTGACTGGATGCAAGGCGAATCTGATGACCGGTGGTTCACCGCTCAGGCGAGCTGCAAAGGATTAACGGCGTAGACGTTTCACCATTACAACGAACTGGCGTGGTTCATCGTTGAAAAGAGCCTGCGCCAGTTTACTGCACTGATTAACCACATTGCCGATTTCCCGACGAACCAGATGGGAGACATAGGCACCTCGCTCGGGGTCACCGTCAGTCCAGTCAAGCTCATTCACCGCCAGCAGAAGCCGGTCGAGGTCGTGCAGCCGGCCAAGCTTCTTGCCAAGCCGGGTGATGTCATCTGTGAGCTGCTCAAGTTTTGTCGATTGGGCATAGACGGGCAGGGTCAGGCTCAGGTACTTGGCCCATTTGCGCAGTGCGTGCCAGTGCTGAATATCGTCGCTACGTAGTGCTGCGCGGGTCAGCCTGTGGGCTTTGCGATAGAGCCGGCCATAGCCCTCTGCGAGCAGTGTGTTGCTATCCACACTAATGTCGAGAGATTGCCAACGTTGCTTGTCTTGTTGCCAGCAGTCATGCAGCTGCACCGTGGTCGCAGCGGGGCTGCCCACTTCTTGCTCTTGGGTGCGGAGCTTGTCCAGAGTGGCGCTTAAGGCTCTGAGGGCATCCTTGCTTGGCGCTTTCTGGCAAAGGCGCTCAAGGGTCTGGAGGATGACATAGCGATCACGTGCCGCACTCAGAGTGGCCGCTGCATCACGTAGTTCGTTGATAGATTGTTTCGCACGATTGTCATCAAGCAGAGGTTTGACTACTTGCCACAGGGCGCGCAGTTCCTTGGTTGCCACCCGGATGCCATGAATGACGTCGTCGCCAAGCAACACATCGTCAGCGAGCATTTCGGAGACATCGTCGTGAACCTGCAAGGCGTGTCGGACAAGGGGCTCAATCGCGGATTTGGACATTACGTATTCTCGCTGCTGGCGAATCCTTCGCACGGACCGTTATCCCTACGGGGGCAACCTTGCCCGGTGCGTGGTTTGGCATCAAAAGAAACTTTTATGACAGTGTCGAGATTACCATCTGGTGTAAGGTTTCTGACTTAGCTGGCTGTTGAAGTAGCGAGGGTCATGGCTGACCTCCTCGCCAAGCCAGTCTGGGCTGACAAAGGTTTCCCGCTCACTGGCCAGTTCGATTTCTGCAACTATCAGCCCCTGATTGTCTCCGGCGAACACATCCACCTCCCAGATGTGATTGCCGACCTTGATCCGATAGCGGGTTTTGTCGATGCGCCCCTGACCACAAAGGGCCAGCATGGCCAAAGCATCGTCGGCCGGGATTGGGTACTCAAATTCCGCTCGGCGGATACCGGTGCTGCGTCCCTTAATGGTGAGAAAGGCCTGATCTCCCACCAGGCGAATCCGCACGGTGGCTTCAGCAGAGTGGCTGAGATAGCCCTGACAGATCCGTTGACCTTCCAAATTCTCCAGAAATGCAGTCTCACGCAGTAGAAACTTGCGCTCGATTTCTGTGGCCATGGTTCACTCCAGATGATTGTCTGGCAGAGTGTCGTCGTCACTATTATCCAGTGCCAGCTGGTTGAATGCGACGTGGATGCCAAGTTTACGAAACCGGGAGATCAGCTGGTCCGGTAAATAGAACGCCGGATCATCCATAAAATAGTACTGTGATACGCCAACACCACAGCGATAGCGCTGTCGCAGCTGCTCTAGTGCAGGGCCGAGCTGCTCAAGCTTGAGTATCAGTTTCTCAAAGTGATCGCTATGACTGGCGTGGTGGTCCAGGCCACTACTGATAATCCATCGGTTCTCGGTGCGTGTTGCCTCCGGCAGAGCTGCAGAGTAGCTCTCGCCCTTACGCCAGACGTCATCCGGTTCCCGGCCGGCCAGCAGGGTAAGAGTCAGAGGATCGTCCTGATAGCCGAATACAGCAAAGTAAACATGATGTTCAGTCATCCCGCAGCCCCTGCTGGACCCTGTTTTATACAGCAGGATACGGTAACACCTCATGCTATACTTCGCGCCCTCTGAATCCTGCCAATACGGAATGCCGTGACCAACCTGCCGTTGTTGCAAGCTGACAAGCTGACCTGCGAACGTGACGATCGTGTCCTGTTTGATGGCCTGTCATTTGCTGCCCGGGCTGGAGAAATATGGCAGTTAGCCGGGCCTAACGGCTCTGGCAAGACTACCTTGATGCGCATCATTTCGGGCCTGCATGGTGACTTCGCCGGGCATGTGGATTGGCCGGTGGCCCGCGCCGCTAGTCAGGATCCCCGTCAGCAGTTGCTCACTATAGGCCATCGCCCCGGACTGAGAGTTGAGCTGACCCCGCTGGAAAACCTGCGTTGGTGGCTGGCTCTGCATCAGTGTGTTCTTGATGTGGCCAAGGCCGAGCAAGCGCTGTCCCGTGTGGGTCTGGCCGGCTATGAAACTGTGCCAGTGGCGCAAATGTCTGCTGGTCAGACGCGCCGCGTGGCTCTTTCTATGCTTTGGCTGGTAAACAAGTCTGTGTGGTTGCTGGACGAACCTTTTACTGCTCTGGATGTCGATGGCGTGGCGTTGATTGAGGCGCGCTTGCGAGAGCTGGCAGATGCTGGCGCGCTGGTGCTGTATAGCTCCCACCACAGGGTTAACGGTGATGCGCGTCAGATTCGGCTCGGTGACGGCCGCGGAGAGGTAAGGTGAGTTTTACTGCGACCATGCAGCGGGAGCTGTTGCTGGCATGGCGACGTCCTGCGGAAATCATCAACCCGCTGTTTTTCTTCGTCATGGTAGTGGCGCTGTTTCCCTTGGGGGTGTCGCCACGGCCTGAGTTGCTGGCAACACTGGCTCCCGGAGTGGTTTGGGTGGCGGCGCTGCTAGCGGTATTGCTGTCGGTAGATGGGCTGTTTCGCGCCGACCACGATAGCGGCGCGCTGGAGCAGCTATTGACTGCGCCGCAGAGCCTGTATGTGCCGGTGCTGGCCAAGCTGGCGGCACACTGGATGCTGACTGGGCTGCCACTCGTGGTGATGGCGCCATTACTCGGTTATATGTTGCATCTGCCGGAGCAGGCAATCGGTGTGCTGTTCATCGCGGTGCTGCTGGGTACGCCCACATTAGTTGCCATTGGCGCCATCGGTGCAGCATTGACGGTATCTCTGCGCAGTGGCGGTATTCTGCTGTCATTACTGGTGTTGCCGCTTTATGTGCCGGTACTGGTATTCGGTGCCGGAGTGGTCAGCTATGCAGCGAAAGGTTTACCGGTATCCGGTGTTCTGGCTTTGCTTGGTGCCATGATGCTGGCCTCGTTCACTCTGGCGCCGGCGGCGGTGGCGGCCGGCCTGCGAATCAGCTCGGGAAATTGATGATGGTCTGGAAAACCCTGACACGCTGGTATCACCAGCTCGGATCACCCCGTTACTTCTATCGGTTTAGTGAGGTCCTGCTGCCCTGGTTATGGCCGATAGCCTTGCTTACTACTGCCGTCGGGCTGGTTTGGGGGCTGGCGTTTGCACCGGAAGATTATCAGCAGGGCAACAGCTATCGAATTATTTTTATTCACGTGCCCGCCGCGGGTGGTGCATTACTCGGTTATGTCGCAATGGGTGTGGCCGGACTGGTCAACCTGGTCTGGCGAATGAAAATGGCCGAAGTGATGATCAAGGCAATTGCTCCTTTTGGTGCGGTGCTTGCGGCCATTGCCCTGATTACCGGGGCAATCTGGGGTAAGCCCACATGGGGAACTTACTGGGTCTGGGATGCACGCCTGACCTCCATGCTGATCATGCTATTTCTGTATCTCGGTGTGATGGCTTTGATCAACGCCATACCGGATCCTCGCCAGGCTGGGCGAGCTGCAGGCCTGCTGTCTGTGGTCGGTGTGATCAATGTGGTGATCGTCAAGTACTCGGTGGAGTGGTGGCAGAGCCTGCATCAGGGCAGCACCATCAAGCTCACCGGGGGTAGCACCATGCCGCCGGAGATGCTGACCCCCTTACTGATCAGCATGCTCGGCATTTATTTGCTGTTCGCGGTTTCGGTGCTGTGGAGAGCTCGCGCTGAACTGCTTTGGCGTGAACGCAAGAGCGCCTGGGTTAAGGAGCTGGTGTGATGTACTTTGAATCTTTCGCCGCTTTTCTGCAGATGGGAACTCATGGGCCCTTTGTTTGGTCTGCCTACGGGATTTCTGCGCTGCTGGTAGTTACTAATATGTGGCTGGCGTATCGTCGCCAACGTTTGGTGTTGAACGAAATCCGTCGGTTGACGCGACGGGATCAGGGCGGTTTGTAACAGCCACATCACTGGAGGAACTGGATGAACCCGCTTCGCAAGCAACGGTTGCTGATTATCATCGGTGTTTTAGCCGGTTTGGGTGCTGCCGTCGGTCTGGTGTTGTATTCATTGAGTCAGAACATCAATCTGTTCTACACGCCACAACAAATTGTCAGTGGTGAGGCGCCAGAGGGTGCCCAGATGCGAGTCGGTGGGCTTGTGGTGGATGGTTCGGTACGACGTGATGAGGATGGTTTGGGTGTGTTATTTGACCTGACTGATGGCGCTGGGACTTTCACGGTCCGCTACGAAGGGATATTGCCGGACCTGTTCCGTGAGGGGCAGGGTATTGTTGCCAATGGCACTCTTGTCCGGCGCGACTACTTCGAGGCGGAGGAAGTGCTGGCCAAACACGACGAGCTCTATATGCCGCCGGAAGTGCAGCAGGCACTAGAGAAGGCCGGACATCCGGGAGCGAAACCTGAGCCGGCCGAGGGAAGCGGCTACTGAGCCGTCTCTAGCGACCCGAGCCATGGCGCCCCTGCAGGGGCGCTTTTTCGTTGTAATCTTTTTATCTAACCACTGGCGATAAAACTGCCCCAGCCGCTAAAGTAACGCTACCTACAAGTTGCCCACAGGAAGCAATATGACCCACGTCGTTCTGGTCGTCGAGGATATCAAGGATTGGGCCGCTTACTACCCGGCGCGCCACCTGATGACGGCCAATGAATATCTGGATGGTGCTACACAGTTTCCACCCGGCAGGGTGCAAGTTATTAACCTGTGCCGAAATTACCGTTACCTGAGCCCGGGCTATTACACCTCACTGCTGGCGGAGGCTCGTGGCCACCGGGTACTGCCGTCCGTGCGTACGGTTAACGACCTGTCACGTAAGTCTCTTTACGGGCTGCACTTCGAGTCCTTTGATGCGGCGCTCGACAAGGCAATGAAAAAGCACAGCGAATCGAAGGATCGTTTCTCGATAAAGTTGTATTTCGGTCAGACTGAGCATCAAGGCATTCAGGAGCTTGCCCGGCAAATTTTTGATCAGCTGCCCGCGCCAATCTTGCAGCTTGAGTTCCGGCGTCGTGAAGAGTGGAATATCGAATCAGTAAAATCCGTCGGTTTACACCAGCTGAAGGGCAAGGAAGAAGATGCTTTTGCGGCAGCAATTGAGGCGTTCAATGCTCGGGTATGGCGCAAGTCCAGTAGTCGGCGAAAATTTCGTTACGACCTTGCAGTATTGGTCAATGAGAACGAAAAGTTGCCGCCGTCTGACCCGGTTGCTTTAAAGCGTTTTATCAAGGCCGGCGCAGAGCTCGGCATCAATGTCGAGTTGATTGGTCGAGAAGACTACCCCCGCCTGGCGGAATATGACGGCTTGTTTATTCGCGAGACCACAGCACTGGACCATCACACCTATCAGTTTGCCCGCAAGGCAGAAAAAGAAGGCATGGTGGTGATGGATGACCCGGGCTCCATCTTGCGCTGCACTAACAAGATATATTTTGCCGAGCTAATGCAGGCGCATAAGGTGCCGGTGCCGAAAACCCGGTTCCTGTTCAAGGATAGTCGGGTCGACGCTGAAGCGTTGGTGGAAGATCTCGGATTGCCGGTGGTGTTGAAGATCCCGGATGGCTCTTTTTCCCGGGGAATCAGCAAGGTAGATAGTGTTGAAAAGCTGGATAATGCATTGGTGGAGTACTTCAAGCAAAGTGCGGTGGTGTTGGCTCAGGAGTATATGTATACCGATTACGACTGGCGTATTGGTGTGCTGAACAAAAAGCCTCTTTATGCCTGCCAGTACTTTATGAGCAAGGGGCACTGGCAGATATATAATCATTCTCAAGGAAAAACGGTCAGCGGCGGTTACAAAACCATGGCCATACAGGAGGTTCCGGCCAAGGTTTTGCGTGTTGCCACCAAGGCGGCCCGATTGATGGGCAATGGACTTTATGGCGTTGACATGAAGCAGAGTGGCGATCGAGTTGTGGTGGTGGAGGTGAACGATAACCCGAATATCGATTCCGGGGTCGAAGACAAATGGCTTGGCGAAGATCTATATCGGCAGATCATGCTGGAGTTCTTGCGCAGAATGGAGGCCCGTCGTCTCGGCTTGCCGGTCTAGTGGGTGGTAAATTTGTTTCGTATTTGTTGTGGGCTGATTTGCTGCACTGGCATTCCAGCGCTTCCTTGTTAGACTGCCGCCCATGGTTAACGTAGTCCTCTCTCTAGCGGCATTATTTCTCAGCATCGCTCTGCTAATTGGTGGCAGCGCGATGCTGGGTACGTTGGTGTCTCTGCGGCTGGAGTTGGAGGGCTTTGCCGAAACTTCTATTGGTTTGATTCTGGCCTTTTACTCTATCGGCTTTGTTATGGGGGCGACCTGGGGCAGTGCGGTGATTCGCAGTGTCGGCCATATCCGTGCCTTTTCAACCTATGCTGCGATTGCCTGTGCGGTGACCCTTCTGCATCCACTATGGGTCTCTGAGTATGCCTGGGCGGCCATGCGGCTGGTGATGGGTTTCTGTCTGGCCGGCTTGATGACGGTTACCGAGAGCTGGATTAATGACCGGGCGACTAATGAGTCCCGAGGCAAGCTGCTGGGGCTCTACACAATTAACTTCTATATGGCATCGGCGCTGGGGCAGCTGCTCGTTGGTGCCAGCGATCCTACCAAGGCAGTGGCGTTCAGCGTGGTGGCGATTCTGGTTGTGCTATCGCTGGTGCCCCTGTCGTTGACTCGCGGTCTGGTGCCGATGTCGCCTTCACATACGGCCGTGCTTAGTATGCGAGCCCTGTCTCACAATGCACCGGCAGGGGTCACTGGCGTTTTGGTTGCCGGGATCGCGCTCGGTGCATTTATCTCCCTTGCTCCTTTGTATGCCATGCGTGGAGGGCTGGATACCGCTGAGCTATCACGATATATGAGCTTTTCGGTGGTCTGCGCGGTATTGCTGCAGTGGCCCGCAGGTTGGTTATCGGACCGCCTCGGCAGGCTGACGGTATTGGCAGGGTTGCTCGGTGCGGGCAGCGTGGCAGCCATGTTAGTGGCGTTGTTTGGTAATGTTTCCACTTCCTTGATGTTCGTCTCTAGTGGTCTGTTCTTTGCGGTGGCCACCAGCATGTACCCGGTCAGCGTTGCGCTAACCAATGACCAGTTGCCCAACGATCAGTTAGTCGCAGCCTGTGCCGGGTTGTTGAGAATTTATGGTGTTGGCACCATTGCTGGCCCACTGGTCGGGGCCTGGCTGATGGGGCTATTTGGCGCACCGGCTTTGTTCGTCTTTATCTCCGCTTGCCTGTTTGCCGGTGCGCTGGCGGTGCAATACCGCTTCCGCGCTGCTGATACGGTGCCGCTGGGTGAGCAGGGCGACTATGCTCCTGTGGTGCCGGTATCTTCACCAGTGATTGTTGAGCTGGATCCTCGTAACGAAGAGTTCGAGCCTCATCACCCGGGTGAGCCAGCGGACTGGGATATCGCCGATCATATCGAGATGCTGCTGCCGGATCAGGAGTATGCGCCCGTTGAGGAAGACGCTGCGGACGGGGGACTCCCGGAAACAGGAGAAGAACGCCCCGGGCTGGCCGGTGAGGAGCCGGACAGCAGGGGTTAAGGCCGGTCAGGCTAATGCTTCTGAGTACAGCGTTTCTGTTGTCTCTTTGTACCTTGTCTTGGATGCCTCAGGCGGATTTCCTATAGTGGATCAGTGGCAGTCTATGCCCGATACAGATGCTGCGCCTGGATGTTACGGCCGCAGCCCAGAGGATCGTTCAAATGAGTATCAGAATTTTGCGCAGCATGCTGTTGCTGTTGGGCATGCTTGGTTTGATCAGTTGTGGAGGCGGCAGCGGCGGAGGTGGTGCTGACGAAGACACTCTGGTGGTGGTTCAGGGCCAGGTGATTAATGGGCCGCTGGTTGGCGCCACAGTTTCCATTACTGATGGGACTGACACAGTGCTCGGTTCGACCATCACGGATGCGCAGGGTAACTTTAGTATACAGCTCACCAATCCGGTCTCGCCTTTGCTGGTGGTGTCTGATGGCGGCACGCTTGATGGTGTCCCTTATTCGGCACAATTGCGTGCCTATTGTTCAGTTGATGAAGACAGCGCAACGCTGAGCTGTCAGGTCACTCCCTATAGCAGTCTGATTGCACGGCTGGTTGATGCAGACCCGGAGCTTTCTGTGCAGCAAGCGGCGCAGAAGGTTTTTGATGTTTTCGGTCTGGATGAAGACCCCTTTGTTGCGGATAACGCCGAGCCTGACTCGGTGCCTCTCTACTTCTTTGATCTTGATGCAGCGCGTGCAGCTATCAATGGTGGCGCAGGTTTGTCCAATTGGCTGGATACAATGTCCGCGTGGGTGACTACCCCATTCGTCGGCGTTGCCCCGGAGGGGACGCCGGTGTATCGAGTTTTACTGCGTCAGAGAACGCTGGGCGGAACGGCTGGTCCGGATTATGTCGATGTTCCCATGGGTGGTGTGGCGCAATTCAATATGGTGCCGGACGCGAATTATGTGGTGGAAAGCGCCAGCGGGTGCAGCGGTACTTTGGACGGTACTGTATACACCACCGCGCCTGTTATTAGTGCCAGCGCTGTGACTGGTGTGTGTCAGGTTGAAGTCTGGTTTGGCTTGGAAAAGTTTACTGTCAAATATCTCACGCTGGAGGAAGGAGGTGGCTCGATTAGCGGAGACGCTGAGCAGTTGGTCAGCTATGGATCTGATTCCAGCGAGGTAATTGCAACACCGGACACGGGCTACGAGTTTGTCGCATGGAGTGACGGTTGGGTTGATAGTGATCCTGAGAATGTGCCACCGGTTAGGCGTGTTGATACTAATATTACCGAGGATTTGACTGTTACGGCGACCTTCCAGCGCCAGCAATTGACGCTGACCTACGAGGCGGAAACCGGTGGCAGTATCATCGGCGACGCAGAGCAAACAGTGTTCTATGGTGAAGACGCCACTGAAGTAGTGGCTCAGCCGGCTGCAGGCTATGATTTCGTTCGCTGGAGCGATGGCCTGTTAACCCCGCAACGTACCGACAGAGTGGTGACATCAAGTGCCACATTAACGGCAGAATTTTCCCCCAGACCGGAATCCGTGCCGTGGTCGCAGGGCCTGCATGATGGCGATATCAACGTTAGGGTGCAGGGGCCTACCAGTGTTGTTGTTGATTGGTCGACTCAGCCAGATACCACCTATGATTTATATATCGCCACAGACCCTGAAACCGTGCTGGATCAGTACGCATTGTTTGGTGCTACCTTGATGGCTGATGTGGTGCCACCGCTGACGATCGAAAGCCTGACCGCTGAACAGCCCGTATATCTCGCCTTGCAGGCCAATGGCGTGCTCAGTGCGTGGACTAGTTTCCTGCCGCGTAGCTGGGGTCTGGAAGGATCGGCTTTCACGCAGGCGAGTGACCCTCTTGGCCAGCGCTTTGTTGGTGGAGACTTCGCCCGAGTGATTCAGAACGTTGGAGGTGCTGTCAGCCTGCCACCGGCGACGTTTGCCTCACTGCCAGACCATGGACTGCCCTTCCCGGATGTTAATGGAGTGGTTCACGCGGTTGCCGAAGATGGGGTAGGCGGCTGGTACATTGGCGGTCAGTTTTCCGCCGTTAATGGAGAGCCTCGAAAAAACCTCGCCAGAATTGATAGTGCGGGAAACTTGCTGGACTGGACCGGTTCTGTAGATGGTCCCGGGGCAGTGGTGAAATCGCTTTACAGTAGTGGCCTCCAGTTGGTGGTTGGAGGACTCTTTAGTAGTGCAGCGGGAGCAGGAGAGGCAGGAGCTGCGCGCAGCAATCTGGCTTTATTTTATGAAAACGGCGACCTGGATAGCATCTTTGCGCCGGTTGTTAACGGAGAGGTACGGGCCATCACCATTTTCAATGATGCCATTCTCGTGGGCGGCAGCTTTACCATGATTGGCTCTATTGATGCAGGTGGCATTGGCCTGATCTCGTCGGATGGGACCGCAGTTCAGGCGCAGGGCTCCTTTAATGGCCCTGTGAATGCCTTGCTTATTACTGACACTCAGCTGGTTGTCGGTGGAGAGTTTACGGCGGTCACGGTTAATGGTGACACTCAGACCCAAAGTCTGTTGGCGGAGTTTGAACTTGCCGAAACCTTCTCCCTGCCGTCGCGCTCTTGGGCTTTTTCTGGTCCACCTGAGATGGCGGTAAACTCTCTGCTGGAAGATGATGGCCGGTTGCTGCTCGGAGGGTCGTTTACCGCTATTGATGGCAGTCCGCGTGGCGGTTTCGCTTTGATTGATGCGGATGACGGTGTGCTCGACTCTGGGATTTCAGTCGATGGGGCGGTGAATGCCGTGGCTCTGTCCGATGGAATTACTTACCTCGGCGGTGACTTTGCTTCGGCCACAGGCATCAATGGTACGCAGGCACGTACTTCATTGGCGGCATTTGATACAGGTGGCAACCTGTTGGGCTGGAGCCCTGATGTAAGTGGTGTTGTCAATGCGCTCATCGCTGAGAATAGTGTGATCACCGCGGCTGGTGAAATCAGCGGGGTATCTGCGCAGCCAAGAGAGCGCCTGGCAGCCTTTGATGCGGATGGCAATCTGCTGCCCTGGGCGCCGGCAGCCAATAATGATGTGCTGTCATTGGTTGTTCACGGTGATGCCGTGTATGCCGGCGGACGTTTCGATCAGATGGGTGAGTCAGTGGCAGACACAGGGCGAGCTTATCTGGGCGCACTGGATCGTCAGGATGGCACCTTGCTGCCATGGAATCCGGGCGCTGATGGCGAGGTCAATGCGCTGCTTAGTGCGGGTGCTGTGATTTATGCCGGCGGTAACTTTAGTGACGTTGGTGGACTATCTCGCCAGAACCTTGCGGCCATTGACCTGACTGGCGTTCCGCTTGTCTGGAACCCGGGGACCAACGGTAGTGTTGATGTCTTGCTGGCGGATGGCAGTGCTATATACGCGGGCGGTCAGTTTACTTTTGCCGGTGGTGGTGTTGCAGATACGGCACGCGCCTATCTGGCGGCCTTTGATACAGATGGAGATCTGCTTGCATGGAGTCCGGCGGTGGATGCCCGGGTGCGCAGCATGACATTGCTCGGCAGCGACATTTATGTCGGCGGCGACTTCACCAATGCAGGAGCGGCGGTTGCCGATACTGGGCGGGAAAATCTGGCAGCTTTTGATTCTCTTGGTGATCTGCTGGCGTGGAGTCCTGGGGCAAACGGCAGCGTTGTTGGCCTATCTGCTGCAGACGGTGTGATCTATGCGGTGGGCGACTTTACTGAGGTGGCCGGACAGCCAAGAGTCGGCCTGGCGGCACTGGACTCATCGGCGGTGCTGCTTGACTGGAATCCTGCCGATATTATCCAGCCATACTCTGTCGAGGCGGCAGATGGTTTGATTTCCGTGATTGGTGGTTTTACTCGCCTCAGTGGTGCGGTTGAGGCATCGCGTTCGGGACTGGCTCTGTTTGATGACTCCGGGGAGTTGTTGGCGCGCTGAGATTAGCAACAGCCGAAAAAAAACGCCGCATGCTGCGGCGTTTTTTTATGGGGGTCAACTATGGTTTAAAGGTAAATGGCTTAACCGTAGGTCCGATCCAGATATTCAATAATCGCTTTTGATTCGAACAGTTCTGCACCAGTATTTGGGTCAATCAAGTAGGGCACTGCGACACGGCCGGCACGTTCAATCAGGGCTTGTCGATTGCGCTGGGTCGGCTGGTAATCTGGCATCAGCTTTCGTCGCATTGGGGGCATAAGCCAGTCGGCAGGCTGATCGCGGCCAACCTGACGGAGAATGTGTGGCAGCTCCAGTTCTGTCATGCGCTCGCGCACCAAACGGGCAAATGGACTTGCTTCAAAGCTGAACAGCTCAAGCGGTTGCTCTGCCTGACGGGTGTTGCCCTCAGCACGAACGCCTCTGCCACGGCGCAATGCCGATGCGGCAAAAGAAGCCGGAGTGCGCAGGGCTTTCAGTTTCCAGCGCTGGGGGGCCGGCTGATTGCCATATGTCGAATATAGGTAGTCGACGATGTCGGCGGATTCATACAGGGTCTCGTCAGTGTTCGGGTCGAACAGGAACGGGAACTGTTGCTTGCCGCCCAGACGTTCAACCAGCGGCCTGAATACGCTGCCATTCTTCGGGCAGGGATAGATCAGTGCGTCTATATCAAGGTCAGTCAGGGCTTCACGCACTACCCGGCAAAATGGGCAGCCTTCCATATCGTAGATTTCCAGCATTTCTTCGGGCTGGCGGCCGGCGCTGCCAATACGGATGCCGCGGCCCTGCCCGGCAACGGAGGCGAGTAGTGAGGTGGCGACTTCGAGGGTGTGGTTCATATAGGTCTCCCGTTGGATGTCGGCAAGGTAGAGGGGCGGAGCGGCAAGGTCAACGGCGTAACAGGCCGTAAAGCGTGCGCCGGGCTGGTGACCGGAGTTGATTATAAGGTCAAGCCCTTTGAGCATTCCTGTCATTGTCCGCCGGACTGAGGTTCAGGCAGTCTAGCGCCTCCCCCGGCATCAGCCGGTTTCTGCAAGCTTTTGATAAGGCGAGAGGAGTCGTCTCCATGACCGAAGCCTATATTTACGATGCTATTCGCACCCCGCGTGGCCGGGGCAAGAAAGATGGTTCATTGCACACCGTCAAGCCGATTGACCTGGTGGTTGGCCTGATCCACGAGATCAAGGGCCGCTTCCCCAACATGGACCCGGCGCTGATTGATGACGTTGTTATGGGTATTGTGTCGCCGCTGGGTGATCAGGGCGGGGTTCTGCCGAAGATTGCTGCGCTCAAGGCGGGTCTGCCGGAAACGGTATCTGGCCTGCAGGTCAACCGTTTCTGTGCTTCCGGCCTGGAAGCCGTGAATCTGGCTACCCAGAAAGTACGTTCCGGTATGGAAGACCTGGTGCTGGCCGGTGGTGTCGAAGTGATGAGCCGGGTGCCGATGGGCTCCGACGGTACTCCTTGGGCAATGGATCCGGAGACCAACTATGAAACCGGATTCATCCCGCAGGGTATCGGGGCTGACCTGATCGCCACTATTGAAGGTTTTTCCCGTCGTGACGTGGACGAGTTTGCTGCTTCTTCGCAGAACCGTGCCGCTGCAGCCTGGGATAAAGGCTACTTCGCCAAATCCGTAGTGCCAGTCAAAGACATGAACGGTCTGGTGGTGCTGGATCGTGATGAGCATGTCCGCGCCGGCACCACTGCCGACACACTGGCCGGTCTGAACCCGTCATTTGCGATGATGGGCGAGATGGGTGGCTTCGATGCAGTGGCCCTGCAGAAATATCACTGGGTCGAGAAGATTGACCACGTTCATACCCCGGGTAACTCCTCCGGTATTGTTGACGGTGCCACTCTGGTGCTGATTGGTTCGAAGGAAATCGGTGACAAGATCGGTGCCAAGCCGCGTGGCCGCATCGTTGCCACCGCTGTCAGCGGTGCTGATCCGACCATCATGCTGACTGGTCCGGCCCCGGCGTCGTTCAAGGCGCTGGCCAAGGCAGGTATGAAGGTCAGTGATATTGACCTGTTTGAAATCAACGAAGCTTTTGCCTCCGTGGCCATGCGCTACATGAAAGACATGGGCATCAGCCATGACATCACCAACGTCAATGGCGGTTCCATCGCCATGGGGCATCCGCTCGGCGCCACTGGCGCCATGATTGTCGGAACCGTGCTGGACGAGCTGGAGCGTCGCAACAAGCGTTTCGGCCTGTGCACCCTGTGCGTTGGCGCAGGCATGGGTATCGCCACCATCGTTGAGCGCCTCTGAGCGGCCACCGGACACGGAGAATTTTGAAATGACAGAATCGACCATTCGCTGGGAAAAAGACGCGGATAACATCGTCACCCTGATCCTGGATGACCCGCAGCAGTCCGCTAACACCATGAACGAACGCTACACCCGCTCTATGAACGACACGGTGGCGCGTCTGGAAAAAGAAAAGGCCGACATCGCCGGCGTTATCATCACTTCAGCAAAGAGCACCTTCTTCGCTGGTGGTGACTTGAAGGACCTGATTAAGGTTACCAAGGCTGATGCGGGCAAGATGGCTGAAGGCGGCCGGATCCTCAAGGGCGACCTGCGCAAGCTGGAAACCCTCGGTATTCCGGTGGTTGCCGCGTTGAACGGGACCGCGCTCGGTGGCGGTCTGGAAATCGCTCTGGCATGCCACCGTCGCATTGCCTTGAACAACCCGAAGGCCCAGTTTGGTCTGCCGGAAGTGTCTCTGGGTCTGCTACCCGGTGCCGGTGGTATCGTCCGCACCGTGCGCATGATGGGGGTGCAGAACGCACTGATGAATGTGCTGTTGCAAGGTCAGCGCATGAAGGCGGACAAGGCCAAGCAGGTCGGTCTGATCGACGAGATCGTCGATACCCCGGAAGAGATGATTGCCAAGGCAAAAGAGTGGATCAAGGCCAACCCGAAGAGCCAGCAACCGTTCGATGTCAAAGGCTACAAAATCCCCGGTGGCACGCCGAGCGTACCGGCATTCGCCATGAATCTGCCGGCATTTCCAGCCAATCTGCGCAAGCAGATCAAGGGCGCTAACTATCCGGCTCCGAAGGCTATCATGTCGGCTGCGGTTGAAAGCACCCAGGTGGATGTGGATAACGCCTTCAAGATTGAAGAGCGCTATTTCATCAGTCTGGTTACCGGCCAGGTAGCGAAGAACATGACCACGGCGTTCTTCTTCAACCTGCAGGCCATTAACGCCGGCGCCAGCCGCCCCAAAGATGTGCCCAAGTTCAAGGCTGAGAAGGTCGGTATTCTTGGTGCCGGTATGATGGGTGCGGGTATTGCCTATGTCACCGCGCGCTCCGGCTCCGTGGCCGTGCTTAAGGATATTTCTGCCGAGAATGCTGAGAAGGGTAAGGACTACTCGCGCAAGCTGCTCGACAAAGAAGTATCCCGAGGCAAGATGACTGCCGAGAAGAAAGAGGAAATTCTGTCGCGCATCATTGCCACTGCAGACCCCAAGGATTTCGAGGGTGTCGACTTCGTTATTGAAGCGGTGTTCGAAAGCACCGAGCTGAAGCACAAGGTGTTTCAGGAAATCGAGGGAATGGTTAAGCCGGACGCGGTACTCGGCTCTAACACCTCGTCGCTGCCGATCACCAATCTGGCCAAGGGCGTTAAGCGTCAGGCGGATTTTATCGGTATTCACTTCTTTAGCCCGGTCGACAAGATGCCGCTGGTGGAAATTATCTGTGGCGAGCAGACCAGCCCGGAAGCGCTGGCCAAGACCTACGATTACGTCCAGCAGATCAAGAAGACGCCAATCGTGGTTAACGATGCCCGTGGCTTCTTTACCACCCGTGTGATCGGCACCTTCGCTAATGAAGGTATCGCCATGCTGGGCGAAGGCCTGAGCGCTCAGTCCATCGAGCAGGCTGCCATGCAGGCAGGCTATCCGGTGGGCACCTTGAACCTGATCGACGAGATCAACATGGAAACCGCACTGCGTATCGGCAAGGCGGCCCGTGATGATGCCAAGGCCGAAGGCAAAGCGCCGATGCCTGAGCATCCCGCCGAGAAGGTAATGAAGAAGATGGTCGAAGAGCTGGGCCGTCCGGGCAAGGTTCAGGGCAAGGGCTTTTACGATTATCCGGAAGGCGGCAAGAAGAGCCTCTGGCCAGGTCTGAAAGATGCCTTTGGCGGCGACAAGGACATCCCCTTCGAGGACATGAAGGAGCGTCTGATGTTCGTCGAGGCCATCGAAGCGGTGAAGTGCTTCGAGGAGGGCGTCATCGAAGCAGTAGCTGATGCCAATATAGGCTCTATCTTCGGAATCGGCTTCCCGGCATGGACCGGTGGTGTAATCCAGTTCATTAACCAGTATGAGGGCGGTCTGGCCGGCTTCGTCAAGCGTGCCAATGAACTGCAGGCTAAGTACGGTGATCGTTTTGCGGTGCCGAAACTGCTAGCCGACAAGGCTGCCAAGGGTGAAATTTTCGTCTGATCTGATGATACCTTGTGGCAGATAAAAAGGCCGGGCATGCAAGCCCGGCCTTTTTCGTTTGGTCATAGTGGGGTCGACTTGCAACGGCATGTCAGCGGTTGCCGCCCCCATGGTAATCGCTGCATACTGGCCGTGAAGACAGCAGGCACTAAATAATAACAACTGTTGGGGGCTGAAGATGGGCAAACGTCAGGGTGATGATAACAAGACCTTTTTCAACAGCGACCGGTTCTTTAATGAGGGTGGCAAGTGGTTTTTCACCACCCGCGAGGGGCAGCTAAGGGGGCCGTTTGATAGTCGCAAAGATGCAGAGCAGGAGCTGATGCTTTATCTACGCGCCCTTGAAGAGCGGGCCAAGTTCGGCCTGAATCCTTGAGTCTTTTCACGTCACCACTACATGTCTGAGTGCAAGCTCAGGCTATGAAAGTGTTCATTTCCAGTCTCGATAATGTGGATATTCCCTTGCTGAGAATTCGCTCCCTCGGTCTCGGCTTGTACACCGTGGAGGTTACCCTCAGTGACGGCTGGGCCGTGGTCTGCGACGATCAGGGAGAGGTGCTGCGTTTCACTGGCATGGAATGGGCACGTCGACGCCTGAGTCATTTGAAGGTGCGTCGTGCGGTGCTGCACCATGCCTCCGCTTATCACGAAATGATAGGTGCAGAGGAAAGCAGGCCTGAGCCGTTGGAAGTCCCCATTCGTTGGCCGGCAGATGGGCATTGAAACAGCCCTAGAGTGTTTCCGGGTGCTCCACTAGCCACTGGCCACGAGCAAAAATTCTTCTCCGTTTATCTTCATCCATCCTTTGCCAGTTGCGGTAAATCATGGCCATGCGAGGGTGGCCTGAGAAACGTTCCTGATGACGGCTGATGAAGTGCCAGTACAGAGCGTTGAGGGGGCAGCTATCGCTGTTCTCTGACGTGGCGACATTGTAATGACACTGACCACAATAATCGGACATCCGCTGAATGTACTTGCCGCTCGCTGCATAGGGTTTGGAGCCAAGCATGCCGCCGTCGGCGTGCATCACCATGCCTAAAGTGTTTGGTAGTTCTACCCATTCATAGGCATCCGCATACACTGCCAAATACCAGCTATGGATTTCCTCCACGTCAACACCTAATAACAGGGCAAGGTTTCCTGTAACCATCAGGCGCTGGATATGATGTGCATGAGCATGTTCCCGGGTGGCTCGCACTGCTTCGCCAATGCAGCGCATTTTCGTTGGTGCACCCCAATAAAGAGCTGGCAGAGGCTGCTGGCTGGCAAGTGCGTTTTGCTTTGAATAGTCCGGCATTTTTAGCCAGTAGATGCCTCGTACATACTCGCGCCAGCCGAGAATCTGGCGGATAAACCCTTCCACGGCGTTCAGTGGTGCCTTGCCATCACGCCAGGCTTGCTCCACAGCTTGGCAGGTCTCCAGAGGCAAGAGCAATCCCGCATTCAGGTATACCGACAACAACGAATGAAACAGGTGGTCATGATGCAGACTCATGGCATCCTGATAATCACCAAACCATGGCAGTGCATTGTCGATAAAATAGTGCAGAGCTATCAGGGCTTGCTCACGGGTGACCGCAAACACAAATGGTTCTGCATCGCCAAAGTGGTGAGAGAATTCATGTTTGACCAGCTCAGTCACCTCCGTGGTGATTGGGTCTGGAGAAAAGTGAAGTGGCGCGGGGCAGGCCGGGGTGCCGTCGTAGCGCGAACGATTTTCGCTATCAAAGTTCCAGCGCCCACCCTCGGGATCACCCGTAGCAGTCATCAGCAGACCACTGCGTTGGCGCATTTCCCGGTAGAAATACTCCATACGTAGTTGTTTTCTGCCTGCGGCCCAGTGCTGGAAATCAGCGTGGCTGCAGAGGAAGCGATGGTCTTCAAGCAGGGTGATGGGAATACCAAGTTTGGCTGGCCATTGCTGGTGCATTTGCTGGTCTAGTCGCCATTCGCCGCAGCGGGTAATCACTACTTCTTCAGCCTGATACTTTGCTGCACTTTGCTGTAGCGCATCACAGAGAGAGGCAAGGCCCATCTGGTAGGGGTAGTAGTCTACCTGCCAGCCTTGTTGGCGCAGCTGCGCCGCAAAGTGGCGCATGGCGGAGAACAGGAAAATGATCTTTTTGGGATGGTGTGGAACGTAACTGGCTTCCTCTCGGACCTCGGCCATAACAACTGTGTCACGGAGTCGGTCAGCAGTGGCCAGTGAGGAAAGGCCGGCGCTGAGCTGGTCGCCCAGCACCAGAATAAGGCGGCTCATCGGTTGGTGGCGAGGGCGAGGAACTCTCTGCGTGCTGCGTCGGACTCGCGCAATGTACCGAGCATAACAGAGGTGGTCATTGACGAGTTTTGCTTCTCTACTCCTCGCATCATCATGCACATATGCCTTGCCTCAACGATGACGCCGACGCCGAGTGCTTCAGTGACCTGTTGGATCGCATGGGCGATTTGGTGGGTCATATTTTCCTGAATCTGCAAGCGTCGGGCATACATATCCACGATGCGGGCGAATTTCGACAGGCCAAGCACCTTGCCACTGGGGATGTAGGCGATATGGCAAACCCCGGTAAACGGCAGCATATGATGCTCGCACAGCGAATACAGTTCTATGTTCCGAACCACCACCATTTCGTCGTTGTCTGATGCGAACACAGCGCCATTGACGATATCTTCAAGGTTCTGTCGGTAGCCGTTGGTGAGAAATGTCATGGCTTTGGCGGCGCGCTTCGGAGTATCGAGCAGGCCCTCACGGCCCGGATCTTCACCCAGTTCGATGAGAATGTCGTGGTACAGGGAGTTCAGGGATGTGGTGTGATCCAGTGGCGCCATGATGGCTCTCCGTTGGGGGACGCTCCATCATCGGCACAGGTTGATCAACAACGCGTCAATCGTTGTCGCGATTAGCTTGAGGCGGGGAGTCTGCAATAACGATGCAGCAATGCAGAGAGTTCGCTGGGGCGTACCGGCTTGGCAAGGAACTGGTCGGCGCCGGCGTCAAAGGCCTGCTGCCGCCAGGACTCGCCACTGTTGCCGGAGATAATCAGTAGTGGCAGGGAAGGGGACTGATTGCGAATATCGCGTGCCACCTGATAGCCGTCGAGGCCGGGTAGCTCCACATCTATTATGGCCATGCGGATATCGCGCTGGCCGAACAGGCGCAGGGCGGCCTCTCCGTCAGCGGCTATCACATACCCTAGTCCGGCTTCCTCGACAATGCGAGACAGCAACAGGCTGACAGGCTTGTTGTCTTCAACAATCAGAACATTCATGGCAATTCCCTGAGCCGGCATCTCTCAGCAATGCTGGTGGCCGGTGCTGGTCTGCAGTCTGACTGAGTCTAGCGGCAAACTGCAGTCAGGTGGAACTGTTCTGCAGATTAGACATAATCGCCATCAATGCCTGCTGTCCACTGGCTGGGTGGTCCGCATCGGTGAAATCGGTGATCTTCGCCCACTTGTCATCAATCTGTTCTGCGCTGAGGGGGGCGTTGATAGGGAAACCGTGGCCACGGGAGCGCTGCCAGCGCAGTTTGCCGATCCAGCCGGCGCCCACCTCATACAAACCGCCCGTGTCGGTGTGGCTCTCGTGGCACAGCTTTACCAGCAACGGTGTTACGAACTCGGGCTTCAGCTGTTCAAGGATCTGCGGCGGCATAATGGTGGCGGTCAGGCGGCTACCGGCAATCGGAGCGATGGTGTTAACCACGATGTTTTTCTTTGCGCCTTCAATGGCAAGGGTTTGCGCCAGACCGTGAAGCCCGAGTTTGGCCATGGCGTAGTTGGCCTGACCAAAGTTGCCGTAGATGCCGGCGGCAGAGGCGGTAAAGATCAGTCGGCCATATTCCTGCTCACGCAGGTGTGGCCAGGCAGCGTGACTTATTTTGAAGGCGCCTTTGACATGGACGTTGTAGACCAGATCCCAGTCTTCCTCGGTCATGTTGTGGAAAGACTTGTCGCGCAGGATGCCAGCATTATTGATGACCACATCAATACGGCCGAAATTATCCAGTGCACATTCGATTATCCGATCGCCATAGGTAACGGAGTCATGGTTGGCGACGGCCTCACCGCCGGCTGCAGCAATTTCCTCGACCACCTGATCGGCGGCCGTTTTGCTGGCGCCGTCGCCAAATGCTGAACCGCCCAGATCGTTGACTATCACTCTGGCGCCGCGCCGGGCAAACTCCAGTGCGTGACTTTTGCCCAAGCCGTTACCAGCGCCGCTGACTACTACCACACGATCGTCGAATCTGAGTTCAGACATAGCCTTTCCTGTTGTTTACTGCTGTTCTGAGAGCCGGAGAGGGTGCTTGCGGCACACAGAGCCATGAATCCATGGACATGACCGGCAGGTCGGGCCATTATTCGAGCCGCTCTGCCGCCTCTCAATGACGCAATGTGCCAATCTGGCTGACATTAACTATCATTGGCGGCACGCCGAGCACGGCTGCATTCTTATTCCGGGGTACGGGTAACGCTGACCATGATTCATCGTAAAAACATTGCTGTTCGTCAGGTGGTGAGGGTGCTGCAGGGAGCAGCCCGGTCCGGCGCGGATATTCCGTCGCTATTGTCGACCGCGGGTATTCCCCGGTCATTACTGGATGATCCGGATGCGCGCATCGAGCGTGAGGTCTTTATTCGTCTGATGCTGGCTGTCATGCAGCAGACCGAAGACGAGTTTCTCGGTTTTGGTCAGGGACGGAAGTCCAAGCCTGGCACCTTCAGCATGATGGCCCATGCGGTGATCAATTGCTCCAGTCTTGAGAAGGCGGTGTTGCGCGGCCTGAAGTTCTACGAGTTATTTGATCTTGAGGTTCGTTGTACATTGGTTCGGGATGGCGAAATGGCAGAACTGCGGGTGACCGCCAATCCGCGTCTTGATTTTCGTGAAGTGATTATCGAGTCACTGGTATTTTTGTCTCTGCGCTTTATGAGTTGGTTGGCCGGTAAAGCCATAGAGCCGGAAAGGGTTGATCTGGATTTTGAGCGTGGCGGCAAGGAGGACGATTATCGCTCCCTGTTTAATTGCCCCGTGGAGTATCAACAGGACATCAGCCGCCTGGTATTTCGCCGTGATTACCTTGACCTGCCGCTGGTACAGAACGAAATCTCCCTGTCCAAGTTTCTCAAGGATTCGCTGGCCCAGTTGTTGGAGGGCAACATTCACAATGTGGGCCTGCCGGCCCAGATTCGCGCTATTATCTCAAAGGAATATGGCAATAATTTCCCCGATTTTTCTGAGATCTGTGAAAAGCTGAACATGACACCGCAGACCCTGCGTCGGCGTTTGAAAGAGGGTAATACCAGTTATCAGGAGATTAAGGACACCATCCGCAAGGATGCCTCGATCTACTATCTGTCCAAGCCTGAGCTGTCGATTGATGAAATTGCCTTGTTGATGGGCTTTAGTGAGGCCAGCTCGTTTCACCGGGCATTCAAGAAATGGACCGGTAAAACGCCTTCCGTTTACCGGCGTGAATACTTCGGAGATCTTGCATGATATCGGAATCCACAGACGCAGCTCCGGCCAGTGCTACCACGGCCCGTCTGCTGGTGACCTGTCCGGATCAGCCCGGCATCATCAGTGCAGTCAGTACTTTTCTTTATCATCATGGCGCCAACATCACAGATCTGGATCAGCACTCCAGCGATCTCAATGGCGGTCGGTTTTTCCTGCGACTGGAGTTCCAGACCCCCGGTTTGGATTGCTCACTGGATGCTCTGGAGGCAAATTTCCGCAACCGGGTTGCTGACAAATATCGCATGGATTGGCGGCTGTCCTATGCCAGCGACAAGAAGCGTATGGCAATTTTGGTATCCAAACATGACCACGCATTGATGGAGCTACTGTGGCGCACCATGCGCGGCAACCTGCCAGCAACCATTCCAATGGTGATTAGCAACCATGAGGACCTACGCGGTGAAGTGGAGCGCTTCGGCATTCCATACCACCATGTGCCGGTGAGTAAGGACACCAAGGTGGATGCTTATGCTGCCATGGCGAACATGCTGGACGGTAAGGTCGATCTGATTGTGCTGGCCCGTTATATGCAGGTGCTGTCGTCGGAATTCGTCGGTCGTTTTCCCCAGCAGATCATCAATATCCATCACTCGTTTTTGCCGGCTTTCGTTGGCGCCAATCCTTATCTGCAGGCTTGGCAGCGTGGCGTCAAGCTGATCGGCGCCACCAGCCATTACGTTACCGATGAGCTGGATCAGGGGCCGATTATCGAGCAGAACGTGCAGCGGGTTTCACATCGCCACTCGGCGGAAGAACTCAAGGCGCTGGGTCAGGACGTTGAGCGCAGCGTGTTGCTGCGCGCCGTGCAGTGGCATCTGGAAGATCGGGTAATTGTCGACGGCAACAAGACCGTGGTGTTTGTTAAGTAAGCCTGAGCGATCAAGCCGGATTGTCTAGAAGCTGAAGCGGAAGCCAAGACTAAGGTTGTTAAGCATTTCGCCATCAGCCTGATAGACGTTGAATTCGGCCACGCCTTTGACGGATTCCACCAGCGGGAACTCCACGCCGGCACCTAGATAGGGGCCGATGCCTGAAATGGTTTCTTCCTGAGGTGTTTGCTCATTGGTGCTGATGGGGTCACCGTTAATATCAACATCGGTACGGGTCTCTTCGCGGCGACTCTTCAAGCTGTAAACGAAGGCTCCACCTCGCACGTAAAAGAATCGGTTGTCGTACAGCCGCAAGCCACCTTCAATGCCGCTAAGACGCAACTGATTGGTCACATCAACGATGATCTGGTCAACATTGGGCGGATCTATTCCCGGGATCGGATCAATGCTTGATGTGATGGTTTTACGGGTCTGTCCAAACTGATTCAGAGCCCCTTCAGCGCGCAGCATCCAGCCGCCAACCTTGACATCTTTTAGGTCGAGACCGAGGCGCAAGCGAAACCCGCCGGCATCGTCGCCGCCGAGCTTATTGTAGTCAGTCTGGGTGCCCAGCAACTCTACATAGAACGCCACATTCGGCGGTGCAAGCTCTTCCCGGTACTCAATGGCTTGAGCAAGCGGTGTCAGGGTGAGCAGAGCGATACCGATAGTTTTCTTCATGATGTCCACAGTAATGCCGGAATACCCGCCGATTGTACTGAAAACCGGTCTGCCGGCGTGTATGAGAAGCGTTACCGGGCTACTCTGGTATGTATCAACGGGACAGCGGTTCCAGCATGGTGACGCGTTCCGGTTCAGCCATAAACGGGCTGATGGCATCCAGAGCATTTTGGCGTTCGCGAGACACTGCCCAGCGCTGCCAGGCATGACGGCTTGACCAGGCCGATAGCACCAGGTGGTGGTTGGGACGGTCCAATTCGCGCAGGGACTCTCCTGAGACGAAGCCGGGCGCCTGAACGATGGCCTGCATCATGGTGGTAATCGCACTGCTGTAAGGTTGTTCCAGACCTTCTATGATTTGTCGCTCAATCAATACCCGAATCACGTTCCTGCTTCCCGATGTTGAGGTAAATGACATGATACCCATGCTTGACCCGCAGTGTAGAGCGAGCGCCGTATAGCGCAAGTGACAGAATCCATGCCGCAAAGAAAACTCCTGGTCATGCTGGCAGCGCTGTACTTCGCTCAGGGGCTGCCATTTGGACTGATAACCCGTGCCTTGCCGGCCATCGCTCGGGATGCAGGGCTGCCTCTACAGTACATTGGGCTGCTGTCTTTGGCTGCCTTGCCCTGGGCGCTGAAGTTTGTCTGGGCACCGTGGGTGGATCGTCTTGGCCGGGGGCATAGCAACCACCGCAAGCGCTGGATTATCACCTGTCAGCTGGCTGCGGTCGCGGTATTGGCAGCCATGTCGCTGCTGCCAATGAGGGAGCTGACCGTCCCCCTTTTTGCTGTGCTACTGATACTACTGTTCTTTTTGAACCTGTCATTTGCCACCCACGATATTGCTACCGATGGCTTGGCGGTGCGCCTGCTGCCAGCGCCTCTGCGTGGTATTGGCAATAGCGTTCAGACTGGCGGCTACAAGGTTGGCTTGCTCACTGGCGGTGCGGTGTTGCTCGGGCTGGTAGGCCAAATTGGATGGATGCCAACGGTTTGGCTGGCGATTGCCGCGTTGTTGCTGTTGCTGATTCCATTGAGCCGTTATCCGGAGCCGGAGGAGCCCGTCGCAGCGCCGATATCGTATAGCTGGCGTTGGTGGACAGCAGAGCTCTGGCGTTTCTGGGGGCGTTCAGGAATGGGTTGGTGGTTGGTGTTGTTGTTGATCTATAAGGTCGGCGACAGCTTCGGCACCCGCATGATCAAGCCGTTTCTGGTTGATCAGAACTGGACTTTGTCGCAGTTGGCAGTGCTGGACCTGACAGCCTCTTTGGCCGGTCTGGCAGCGGTGGCGATGGCAGGGTTGCTGCTGATGAAGCTATCAAGGCTGGCGGCGCTGGTTAGTTTTGCAGTGCTTCAGGCCGGGGCCTTTTTCGGCTGGGCCTGGTTGGCGCAAAATCCGCACAGCTCGCTGGTCTGGACCATGGCAATTGCTGAACAATGCGCCGATGGTTTGGCGACAGTGGCACTATTCACCGTCATGATGGACAACTGCCGAGCTGGTCACGAAGGTTCGGACTACACAGTGCAGGCGTCAGTGATGCTGATGGCGGCGGGGTTATTTACTCTGTTTAGCGGCTTTAGTGCGGCTTATTTCGGCTATTCTCTGCATTTTACTCTGGCCGCAGCACTGGCGCTGGCCGCTATAATACCGGCGCTTTTCTGGAGTCGCGCAGGGCAGGTGAAAGATGACAGGTAGTGATGCGGCAAATCAGCTGGATGCTCGTGGTCTGGTTTGTCCAGAGCCGGTAATGCTGCTGCATAGCCGGGTACGGGCCATGGCTCCCGGGGATGAGCTGGAGATGCTGGCTACAGATCCGTCCACCGAGCGTGATGTCCCCAAGTTCTGCCAGTTTCTGGGCCATAAACTGGTTAGCCATGAGCGTGACGGCGACCTGTTTCGTTATTTGATTCGCAAGAAGGGAGCCTAAGCTGATGCTGCTGAATATAGGTCTGATCCTTGGCGGGTTCGTGGTGTTGGTGTTCGGCGCGGACTGGCTGGTAAAGGGGGCCTCCCGATTGGCGCTGTCGCTGGGCATGACTCCTCTCATAGTAGGTTTGACGGTGGTGGCTTTTGGCACCAGCGCACCGGAGCTCGCGGTCAGTGTTGCCTCGGCCTGGTCCGGTCAGGCTGACCTGGCGGTGGGTAACGTGATTGGTTCGAATATTGCCAATATTCTGTTGATTCTTGGTTTGTCTGCCGTTGTTGCCCCTCTGGTGGTTCATCAACAGTTAGTGCGCCTTGATGTGCCGATCATGCTGGGCGCCTCGGTACTGTTTTACACGCTCGCTCTGGATGGTCGTATAAGTATGGTCGACGGGGCCTTGTTGGCCGGCAGCATTGTGCTCTACGTGACTTTCTTAATCCGCCAGAGCCGCCGCGAGAAAAACAAAGCGGTACTGGCCGAATATGAGGGAGCGATGGAGTCCGGCGGTAGTATGCCCATGGACATTGTATGGATGGTGGCAGGACTGGTGGGGCTGGTGGCTGGCGCCCAGATGCTGGTGGAGGGCGCTGTTTCGCTGGCCCGCGCCTTTGGTGTCAGTGAGTTGATGATCGGTCTGACGGTGCTAGCCATTGGCACTTCCTTGCCTGAGCTGGCCACCTCGGTGGTGGCGGCGCTGCGCGGTGAGCGCGATATCGCGGTGGGCAACGTGGTGGGCTCAAATATTTTCAATCTGCTTTCCGTGCTTGGTTTTACCGGGCTGGTTTCACTCGGTCAGCTACCGGTGGCGCCGGCTGCGCTGACACTGGATATTCCGGTGATGCTCGGCGTGGCATTGCTATGTATGCCGATCTTTAGAGCAGGCTTCACTGTGACCCGGGCCAATGGAGCATTTTTCCTGCTTTGCTATGGCGCCTATATTGGCTGGTTGGTAGTCAGCAACAGCGGCACGCCACCCTCATGGATGTCGGTGTCGCTGCTCAGCGGACTGATTCCAACGGCGATTCTGTTCACCATGGTGTCTTTTGTCCGCTACGTCAGTGCCGAGAAAGCCACGCCAGATCATTGATCACGCTGGCGTGCCAGCACGGATATAGCGGCTAGAGTTTCCGGGTCCCTTTCCTTGATCCGGTTGGCCACCTGATGCTGGAAAAAATAGCGGAAGCTGACATGCTGCTGAGCCGCATGCAGGCAGGGATCTCCGGGTAGTACCGGCGTGTTAGTCACTTCGCCAGGTTCTATCACCATGGCTTGCAGCTGGCCATCGCCGTACAGACGCCAGCTGATAACCTCTTGCAAATTAATGCTCTGAAAACCGTCCGCGGAAAACACCGCGTGGGTGCCAATGCTGTCTGGGATTTCCTGCACCACTTCTTGCTTCGCATTGGCAGAGCCAAAAAATTTCACTGCTGATCTGAGCTCATCCGCTTTATGTTGTGGAACCTCGGTGAAAAGGTAGTGACTGTGCGGCAAACGATAGCCCTGCCAGCGACCATTCAAAGGGTCCGCCAGATCAGCACAGGACGATACCGCATTCAGCCATGGCACCATGGCAACTACCTGATCATTATCCAGTAGTGCCCAGCACAGAATTCGGACGGAGAACAGTGTGTCCGGATGCCGGTCATTGGCGTAAAGCAGCTCTAGTCCATCGTTCTCTGGCGAGATCCGTACGATACGGGGTTGTGCTGGTTTAAGGCGCGGAGTTAGCGGCACCACATTGTGATGCGAGGCGGTGCCAGGCGGTGCTGAGTGTGGCCGGAAACCCATTGGAACCTCCGGTAATAGCAGCTGGTGACACTGTCACACTAGTCCGCAGTCATCGGGCGGGCAAGTCTGTATCGAACATTTCGCGGATCGGCGGCTGATTGTTTTGCCTCAGTGTTCGTCAACACTGGTGGAGAATGTCTTCAGGCGATAGCTCAAACGCAGGCTGAGCATCAGGGCTGCAGTGGTGAGACCAGCAAGCAGACCGATCCAGAAGCCTTCAGGCCCCATGGCGGGCATTAGCAGGTCCGTCAGGGCCAGCGCATAACCCACTGGCAGACCAATTCCCCAGTAAGCTAGCAGAGTAATGAACATGGGCACTGTGGTGTCCTCAAAGCCGCGCAGGGCGCCGCTGACGGTCACTTGCCATGCATCTGAAAGCTGGTACAGGGCAGCGAACAGCAGCAGACTGGAAGCGATGGCCCTTACCTCGCTGTCGCTGCTGTACAACCAGGGGACCTGATGGCGTAGCAGAAACAGCAGGCTTCCAGCTACCACGCCGATCACCACGGTTATTAACATGGCACTTTTAACCGCGAGCTGTACCGCAGCAATATTGCCCTGACCGCGCCCGTGGCCAACACGCACAGTAGTGGCAATGGCGAGACTGAGCGGAATCATGAAAAGCAGCCCGGTGAAATTGAGGGCCACCTGATGACCAGCTACTACGGTTGGGCCGAGGCTGCTGATTAGCAGAGCAATCATGGCAAAGATACTGACCTCAAAAAAAATCGATAGGCCGACCGGAAGGCCCAGCAGAAAAATATACCAGGCTGTTCGTGCTTCAATATGAGTCTGCTTCAGGTGAAAACGGGCGGCTGCATATACCGGGTGGCGCTGGATATAGCCGCTCATCATCAGGGCCATACACCAGAATACCAGCGAGGTGGCCCAGCCACAGCCAACACCGCCGAGCGCGGGCATGCCAAGTTTGCCGTAAATCAAAATATAGTTACTGGGGATATTGATCAGCAGGCCTATAACGCTGATCCACAACACCGGGCGGGTGTGAGACATGGCCTCGGTGTAACTGCGCAAGGTCAGAAAGATGGCGGCGCCGGGCATGCCCCAGCTGAGTGCGGTGAGGTAGCCCGTTACTTTAGGTTGTAGCGCGGCATCAACTTCCATCCACACAAGTACGGGTGCCATGCTACGCAACGCCACGGCTGCTAGCAGGCCGAGACCCAGTGCTAGCCACAAGCCTTGCTGGGCAATCGGATTAATGCGGTGGTAGGCTTGCGCGCCCAGTGTGCGGGACAATATGGGGGTGGCGCTCATCAGCACCCCGGTCATAAACAGATAGATTGGTACCCAGATGCTGGCGCCAACAGCGACCGCGGCGAGATCCACTGGGCTGACTCTTCCGGCCATCACTGTGTCGACAAACCCGTTCGCGGTTTGCGCCAGTTGCCCGCCGAGAATTGGCAGTGCCAGCAGCAGCTGGCTGCGGGCTTCCTGACGCAGCGGGGATGGGCGGTTTTTCACGTTAAGAGGTTCCTGGATGAGGCGCGCTACCTTACCGCAAAGCGACTCTGAAATGCAGCGCACACTAATCAGTGTGGAGCTGGAAAAGTTGTTCGCTGATTGTTTTCTGGTGACTGAAAACACCCGGCTGGTTGGCCAGGCGGAAGAGCCCTTGTACCTGCCTGCCTGTGATGGCCAGCCGGCGCAGATTTTTTATACCCGGGATTATTTTCGCTCCGCCCTGCATGAGATCGCCCACTGGTGTGTGGCCGGCCCGGCCCGCCGGCAGTTGGCGGATTTCGGCTATTGGTACGCGGCAGATGGACGCAATGCGCAGCAGCAGGCGGCCTTTTTACAAGTGGAGCTGCAACCGCAGGCTTTGGAGTTGCTGTTCTGTGCCGCGGCAGGACATCGTTTCCAAGTGTCTCAGGATAACCTTAACGGAGAGGCGGTGGATCCGGCTCCGTTCGAGCAGGCAGTATGGGAACGTGCGCACTTATTGGTGGAAACAGGCTTGCAGGGCAGGGCTCAGTATTGGTGCGATACGTTGGCGCAGCATTATCGCGGGTCGGTTTTGCGGCCAGACCATCTGGTCCAGGTATTTGCACGCTGGTAAGTGCTTATCGTGCATGGAGTAGAAATATAAATGCCGGGCAAGCCCGGCATTTATATTTGCATTGCAATGTACTGATCAGGACGGGAACAGGTTCAGTGCATAGTCGCCAGTCCAGACTTCCACTGGCAGGGCGCCAAAGTCCATCGATTTGACGATAAGCAGAATACGCCGCTCCAGCTCATCATCACCCACTTCCGATGACTTGATTACTACATTGCTGACTTCACCGGATGGGGCAATCGTCATGGTCAGCACCACGGTGCCGCGCAATGCAGGGTTCTGCCGCAGAGCACGCTGGTACGCGCTATTGATGCGGCCCTGGCTGCGGTTAAAGGTCTGACGGATCTGTTCTTCCGTACGGACACTTTTACCCTCTGCATTCTTGCGTACGGTGGTAGCCGCTTCGCTAGCAATCTTGCTCTCAACCTGTGCCACCTCTGCGCCTTCCAGAGTGCCGCCACCGCCGCCACCGCTGGATACGTTGGCTACGGCAATACCGCCCGAGCCGCTGCCGGCACGACTGGTAATCAGGTTGCGTTCCACCTTGGCCGACTCAGCACCACCGGTGCGCAGTGGTTGGCGGTTGACGACTGGTGCCAGATCCTGCAGACCAGCAAGCGAATCTTCGAACACTTTCAGCTCTTTCTTCGCTACTTCACGAGCTTTTTCTACTCGTTCAGGGGTCGGCTCCTCCTTCGGCTTCTCCGGTTCTGGCTCCGGTTCCGGCTCCGGTTCTGGCTCTGGTTCTATTTCTGGCTCCGGTGGCGGTGGCGGCGGTGGTTCTTCTTTTTTCTTCTCCATCACCAGCTTGGCCAGCCGCTCCGGAATCTGTTCCGCTTCGCTGCGGTCTTTCTTCGGAATGGTGGTGCTCTCGATCAGGATAATGAAAAACAGACACAGCAGCGCCAGCACGGCCAGAATGACCCACTGACGACGGCGATCCCCGGGGAGGTTGTCCCAGGGAAGCAGGCCGTCGACGAATATCATTAGAGGCGTCTTGTTATTCTCGCTCATTCGACACCCTCCTCGGCCTTTTGCAGCACGGCAAAGGATATCTTGGAGTAGTCAGTCTGGTTGGCACTGACCATCACATTTCGAATGGTGGAGTAGGGCACCTTGCGGTCCGCCAGAATCATGACCTCACGCTCGGGTATGCCATCCTCGTTCAGTACTGGAAGACTGCGATCCGCACGCCATTGCAGCTCTGCTATCAGGGCCGGTATAACCGTGGCGCCATCTTCATTCTCGGCGGCTGTCGGGTCGACGGCCACGTCTTGAACCAGAATGTTGCGAGCACTGATCTGGATCTTCAGAACCTCGCCGGGCACCGTATTGGCGCTGGACTCAGGCAGGATAATGTCCTTGTTATCTGGCGGTTGCTGGGAGTTCGATGAGTTGACCAGCAGGAAGAACACCAGAATGGTGAAGATATCCATCAGTGAAGTCAGGTTCAGCACTGCTACGCCTTTATGGCGTGCATGCCGTCGGGCCATACGCTTACCGCGGGATGATTTTTTCATGCATCACCTCCACGACGTGCGTCCGGCGGCGCCGAGCCAATGCCGATCTCCGGGAACAGTTCTTTCTTGATGCCGATACCATTATTGATTTCGATCCGGTAACGAACTGCATCCATGGTGTAGATCATCAGCTCATAATCGGTGTCGTCCTCACACAGCAAGGTGATATTGGTGACCTCCGGGAACTGGGCTTTGATTTCCGCAAGATACCCGCGCAGCTTTTCACGGTCATGCTTGCCGTCTTCAGCCACGGGTACGATAGCGACTACTTTGCCGCTTTTTCTTTCGCCAATCTCGTAGCGGTCCTGATAAATCAGAACCTCCAGTACGGGCTTATTGTTCTCTTCCGGGTCCGAAGGTGGTGCTTCCTCGTTGGACGGCAAATTCAGCTGCAGGATGGAAACCTGAGCGAATACCGCATTGAGCAGCAGGAACGGAATCAGTACCACCATCAAATTCAGGAAGGCGGTAATGTTCAGTTCGACCTCTTCGTGCCCTGTACGCTTTCTTGATCGCATACCGGCTCCTTAACAGGTTAACGAAAGTTGACGGATTATTGACCGTCGCCGTTACGTTGATCCTGTTGAGTCACCACCTGACGGAATACATTCAGGAACTTGATCGAGGCCATTTCCATGCTGTCGATCAGCTTGCCGGTCATAGAGTTGATGAACGAGTAAGCCAGCAGTAGTGGAATTGCAGCGATCAGACCAAATGCAGTGGTGTTCATGGCCACGGAAATAGAGGCGGATAGCAGGTCGGCCTTCTGCGCCGGGTCAGCACTGGCTACCGCAGTAAATGCCTGAATCAGACCGATAATGGTACCGAGCAGGCCCATCAGAGTGGCGATATTGGCAAGCGTAGCGATATAGGGGGTGCGGGTTTCCAGACGTGGCATGACTTCCATCAGACCTTCTTCCATGGCCAGCTCGACGTCATCATGACGGCGGCTGATGCGGGCGCGCTCAAGGCCGTAAGCGACAATGCGACCAATGCCCACTTGGCTGTCTTTAACTACATCCATGGCCTGACGGAACTGGCCTTTGGAGAGCAGCGGGAATACCTGATCCCAGATTTTCTTGTTGCGTGCTTTGGTGGCTTGCAGGTACAGCACACGCTCAATGACGATGCCCAAGCCGATCGCCAGTACGATCAGAATTGGATACATGAAGAAGCCACCATCCTGGATAAAACTGATGGCAGTGGTCACCAGTCCGGTATCGGCAACGGCCGGAGCGGAGGCTGGATCTAGGGATACGGGCGTCGACATCAGGGTGTTCTCCAAACAGGGTTATTGTTGTCATTACAGCATCCCCATGATGCTGATGGTGAAAATGGCGATGGTCTTTTTATCAGAATTTATGCCGAGCTGCATCTGCTTGGCCGGGTATAACTCAAATCAGTCAAGAAACAGATCGTCACCGCTGGCGGGTTCTTGGCCGAGAATGCGGTAGTACTCGACTTCTCTCATCAGAACCTCTTGGTCCAGAGGTTCCAGCACCCTGTTAAGCAATGAGGAAGTGGGGTCTTTCTTTTCCAGTTTCACTTCCTTGTCTTTCCATGGCACAACGTTAAGAACGGTGGGCGCTTCCTGAGAGCCGATAATATTGCTCGAAAGCCCCGGATCGGCAGTTTCCTGCTCTGCAAAGGCGGGCAGAGAGAGCAGTACTGAGCAGCAGATTAGGGGGACATAGCGCATATCAGTTCAACTCCTGTGGGTCTGCGTTTTGCTGATCGCCGCCGGCATCCGGAGATGCTGTCTCTGCGGCTGCAGCTTCGGCTGCAGGCTCTGCGGCTGCAGGCACAGCATCTGGTACTCGTCGTTCAAGATCTACGACCCAGTTGGCAACCGATTGATCCAGTTGTCGCTGCAGAGACTGGTACTGGCGGAAGTGCTGCAGTGCCAGCGGCAGGTCCTGAAGGTACAGCTCGGCCAGTACGCCCATGTTGAAGTGGGCTCTGGCGTATTTGGGGTCCAGCTCTATAGCGGTTTCATAGTGTTTGCGCGCTTCAACAAACTTTCCCTGCTCGCGCAGCGCTAGCCCAAGAGCGTTGTGGGCATAGGGGTTGCGATTGTTGACGCCAAGCGCTTGCCGCAACGCTTCCTCCGCCTTGGGGTATTTCTGCTGCTGCTGGCGGATGATGCCCTGGTTGACCAGTGGGCCGGAGAGCTGCGGGTAACGGCTGGCCACCGACTGAAACATCACTAACGCCTTGTCGGTTTCGCCTGCGCGCATGGCCTGCAGTGCTCGAGCGTACTCGGGCATGGCCTCAAGGGCGATAGCTTCTACGGCAGGGTCGTGCGGCACCGGCGGAATATGCTCGGCGTCACTTTCTGCCGCAGCCTCGCCACTGCGCTGCTCAGCGTATTTTGAAGGCCCGCCCGGGCCGCCATCCAGACCGAGGTCCGTATCAGTGGCTGGCTTCGAGGCGCAGCCAGCAAATAGTACGATGGCGGCGGCTAACGCCAGCCGCCGATTAATAGATGATGTCGACATATTCTTCTACCTGCTCAAACTTGGCAAAGCGGCCTGGCAACAGCTTGGCCAGTTGGGCAAAACTCTGTTTGACCCAGTCATCGTAAATATTCTGGCCAACCAGATCGGTATTGGCGATCAGGATATCAATGGCCTGATCTTCATAGGGCAGGGCCTGCTCCTCCAGCAGTAATTCATACTGCTCCAGTTCCAACTCATCGAGGCCTGGTGGCCTTTCCGAGTTGATCATGTCTTTGGCAAGCACCTGATACATCTGACCGATCTTGAAGTTCGCGGCGGTGGCATACTCGGATACGCCAATCGCAGCGATGGTTTCGTAACGCTTCAAGGCATCACGCATGACGGTGGTCTTGCGCTCCAGACTGCGACGCAGGGGCTGAGTCAGCTTGATTGAGTTGAACTCTTCAAAGCGCGGCTCTGCCAGAGTGAACGCGGCCCAGGCTCCAAGCCATGCCACCCGGTCGGAGCCCTGATCGCCGGCTTGCTGGTGGGTTTTGACCAGCTCGTTGAGGCCGTTGTTATAAGCGGTGGTGTCTCCGGTCTGCTCGTACAGTTTGACCAGACGGTGCTGGCCCTCGGCACGGAAGTCATAGGGCTGAGGGTAGGCTGCCAGATATTTCCTATAAAGGCGGATGGATGCTTCGGGCTCTTTTGCCCGGTCCTGCATCTCGGCTGCTTGCCACAATGCCTGACGGGCCAGCTCACGATCTGTCTGCTCATAGTTGCCGGCAATACGCTCCAGCTCGAGTGCTGCAGCGCCGAAGTTGCCGGTTTTCTCGTATGCCACTGCCAGCTTGTCTGGAATGGTTTCATTGAGCGCATCTTTTGGATATCGCTGTCGGAAGCTCTCCAGAATGGGTATAGCACTGTCGAAGTTTTCGATCTGCAGATAAAGAGTAGCTGCATCAAATTCTGCATTTTTACGAATGCTGGCTTCCGGGAACACCACAGCAACTCGCATAAACATATCTGCAGCTGCGGCAAATTGTTCCGCTGTCTGCAATTCTTCGCCCTGCTTGTACACTGAGGCAGCCAAGCGCTCCTGATAGGTCAGGCGGTCTTTCGCTTCCACTGATGGATACTGCAGCACATTGGTGTAGGCGAACTCGGCGACTTTGAACCGGCCTAGATCAAACTCGCCATTGGCGATAGTGCTCCAGCCGTAGACAAGCAGTTTTTCAGGCGGTGGTGGCTGTAGTGATACCAGCATGCCGGCGGTGCGGATGGCTGCCTCAACATCGTCACGTGCCAGCTGGTCATCAATAACGTTGCTGAGAACCTGTGGTACCTGCTCATGCTCCGGGTAGGTTGCCGCAAACTTCATACTGCTGGCGATGCTGCGCTCACGCCACTGGTCCTTGGCCTGCTGTTGTTCTTCCGTATCGGAGGGCAGAGCGCGGATCTGAGCCTGATAAGCAACCAGGGCGAAAAAGGCGGCATCGGAGCTTTTCTCATACCCTTCGTAGCCATATGCGGTGCGCTCGAACTCGACCACGGCTTCCGCAAAGCGTTGGCCGGAGAACAGGGACTGCGCATACAGGTCATTGATTGAAGCCTGATCTGCAGATGCCGGCGGTGTGTCCAGATATTCCTTATACCAGGCGGCAGGGCGGGCAAAGTCCTCTGGTTTCTTCGACTTCTGCGCCAGCGCATGATGATGGCCGGCGAGGTCAAGAATGTGCCCTTTCAGTTGAGTGACATAGCCGTCTCGGGCTTCCGGGTACTGGGCCCAGTAGGTGCTGTGAATGCCATACTGGCCGATGAACTTTTCTTTGGCTGGTAGTACCAGTGTCGGGAAGCCGCCACGCTGGAAAGCTTCAATATTCAGGCTGGAAAACTCAGGAGCCTGGGGACTGGTGGGATAGACCGAGACAAACATGTCATAGGTGTCAGCGGCGTCACGGAAGCGTTCCTGCTGCAGGTAGATATCACCGAGTGAGCGGTAGGTATCTGCCTCATAGGGCCGGTGACCGCGTTTGGCGAACCAGTCGCGTACGGAGGTGGCGCCATCCAGGTTGGTAAAGGCAAGGCTGATGACCCGTCGTACATCGGTAACCAGCTTGGCTTGCATGGACTTTTCGTCTGCCAGCTCTGCAGAGCCTTCCAGATGATCAACGATGGTAAAAAACTGCTCCAGAGATTGCTCGTACTCACTTAACTTGTAGTGACTCCAACCTAGCTTGTATAGAGATTGCTCATAGAAATCAGATTGCTCTCCGGCCTTAACAACCTCCAGGTAAGATTTTACCGAGGCGTCATAGTCGCCATCTGAAAATTGCAGTTCTGCCAGACGGAACTGCGCCTCCAGATAGAACGGGCTGTCCGGATATTCCTTAACCATGTCTTTCAGTGCTTTCTGAGAGCTGTCCAGATCCCCTGCCAAATCATAGGCTTTGGCGAGGAGGTAATAGGCCTCGGCGCGCTCTGTCGGGTCCTGACTGGTTTCCAGAAGTGTGCGGTAGAGCTGAATGGCGGTGTTGTAATCCGTGTCCAGCAGAGCTCCATCAAGCCCGCTGTAAAGACTTCCAGCGAGATCAAGGGCTGCATAACGCTGGTCCCGAGTTTCAGCCTGTTGCGCTTCACGCATGAAGTTTTCATACAGAAGCTTGTCTACATTCATATCAAGCTCTGCCCGGTCGACAGCCGGGCTTTCGTTCAGCTGCTGATCCTGAAACCCGGCATCTTCCTCTTCGGCCGCGGCGAGCGCCAGATCCGCCATGCGGCGAATGGAGCGGCTACGTTGCTCTGGGTCCTGAAACAGCTCAACGGCGCGCTGATAGCTTTGCAGGGCTGCCTGTGCTGAGACGTTATCGAGGTCTTCTGCCTCAATGGTGATTTCGGTTTGTTCCAGGTCTGCCAAGGTGGTGCCGGTATAGCGGGCCTGCTCTTGCAGAGCCAGATCATCCGTGGTGGATTGACTGGCACAGCCAGCCAGCGACAGGGCGACGGCAGCAGTAATAGTGCGAATGCGAAAGGTGCCTCTGCTCATCACTGCTCTTTCCCCTGCAGGCGGTCACTGAAGGACGCGTCCTGTACTCGCGCCATGGCCAGATGCGCCTCGGCGAGTTGCTCACCGAGCTGGACGCGATTTCTGGCCAGCACCTGCAAGGCGTCGTTCTTCAGTAGCTGGCCAAGTTGGCTCATCAGTTTCTCGGTTTCAGCGATCATCTTGTCAATATCCTGGCGGCGTTCATTCAGTCTTTTGCCCAGATCGCTGCGAATATGAAGCGAGGCATCTCTTACTAGCTGTTCGGCTGCCTCAATGCGCAGGCCGGAGATCTCTATATCCTCGCCTGCCTGCGTTACATCTCGCAGCTGCTGCTCCCTGTTTTGTGGGGCTGCACTGGCGATACTGTATAGCAGAACGCCTTTCACTCTGCGTAGCCGTTCACGTTGTGGCGAAGTGGCAGGCAATCCATTCAGTTGGTTTTCCAGCGCAGCAATAAGCTCCCAAGCCAGCAACTGGTCATAATCGGCAAGGTCCTGCGGCCGCTTCATGTCCAGCCGTTGCGGCATGTTGACTGCAATGTCTGCGGCCAAGGCTCCTGCTTGCTGTTGCTGGCGTTTCAGGGCAAGCAATTTGGCACGGGCGTCTGGTAATACTTCCTGAAGCTGCGCCAGCTGGTTGCGCCAGGCACTTTCCATGGCCGGTACAGATTGCTGCCAATCAAGTAGTAGTGTGCGAAGACGATCGAGCTCCATGTACTGGCGGAACTGTTCGGAAAAGTCATGAGACGCGAACAGTCGATACAAATAGGGCATCTCCGGACCTGCATCGGCGCTGTAATTGGCCGAGCTTGCCATCGGGTCAAGATTCATATTGGCAGCTTTGTCGTGACTTTTGAGGCGGTCCAGCCAGCGTTGCTCGTCGACATTGCGTATTGCCAGCTCAACCTGACGCAGTTCATCACGCAGGGTTTCGGTGGCGAAACGGTAGCCCGCCAATGCCTGAGGAATAGCGCCAAGCTCCTCGTAGGCCCGTGGAGCCATCAGCAAAGCTTCCTGTACCGATTGATGGCTCGGGTTGCGGCGAACAAGCTCCAGCCAAAGTGGAAGGGCGCGACGGTAGTCCTTGCGCTCAAAATTGCTTAGCCCCAGAGCGAGCAGTGCCTCATTGGAAAACGGACCATCGGCGCGCACTCTGACCAATGCTGCGCGCGCTTGATCAAAGCGTTTCTCTTTTAATTCTGTCAGACCGATGGCCAGCGCGGAGCGATCCTTCAGGGCGTTGATTTCTTCATCGCCGGGCGGCAGGTTCAGCACGCCGCTGAGCATGCGGACGCCGTCGTTGATGTGGTTGGCGCGAATCATCGCCACACCCATATTGTAGGTGGCGTATGCACCTTCCCGGGTTCCGGCGGGTATGGAATGCAGGCTGGCGAGCGCTTCGCCAAACTCTTCTTGACTGATTCGTATATTCGCCAGCATCAAATGGCGGCGGGCATTTTTGTCTGCGGCCAAGCCGTCAGTGCGACTGCTGGAAAGTACTTTGGCAGCTTCGTCCATTTGCCCGCGACGATAATTTAGTGCTGCTTTGTGTAACCAGGTTTCGGCGCGCAACTGGGCAAGGATGTCTTTTTCTAAAAGTCGGTTAAAAATAGTTTCGGCCTGCTCTGCGAGGCCGAAGTTTACATACAATTCGCCAAGCATCAGCTCTGCGTATTCAGTGTCTTCGTTAAACAGTCCCACCTTCTGGTTGGCTAGTAGCTGTGACATCGCTTCAAACTGACGATTGCTATAGAACGAGAAAGTGGATTCGTTAAACGCCAGATAGCGTTTGCTTTCCAGATCCAGCGGTATTGCTTCCACTGGCAAATCGTTGCCGATTACCAGCAGTCCCGCCTGAGCATTAAAGGCGAGCGTGCTGGCTGCGATAGCCAGAGGTAGCAGGGTGCGTCGCCAGAACCGGCGACTAAACGGCATAAGGTTTCCCGAAGCATCGTTCATTTATTCGTTCCATTCGCGGAATTCGAATCGATGCTGCATGGTACTCAGGTCATCAACGACCCGTAGTTCCAGCATCTTTCTGCCAGGTCCTTTAGTGAAGGTGTGGGTGGTGGTCTTTTGGTAGTCCTTGCCTTGCGGGTCATAGCCCGTAACGGTGGCCTCCAGAGTATGCCGGCCACTTGCCAGGTTACCGTGGAAAATACGGTGAATGCCGCCATTGGTTAGCGCAGTAAATTCCTGCTCACTATAGAAGTGATAGCCGACGTGCTTGCCATCCATGGTCAGATTCACATCCACCAGACGAATTGGTGTACCGACGTCGACGGAGACAAAAACGGCGCTTTCAGAGCTGGGGTACAGCAGCTCCCGTTCAAGTAGTGAAAGGTCTCGGTTCAGGTCCAGTACGCCCTGCTTGAGGTTCTGGATCTGTCCGGAGAGGCCATCATCACTGGCGGCCAACGAACCACTTAGCAGGGTCGCACACAACCCCGCGAGGACAATTTTGCAGCTAATTTTCATTGGTACAGGCCTGATAATGCTGATTGTTGTTATAAGCCGGCCCGCGGTCGGGCTCGGCAGTAGTGCCTATTTGTAATTAGAAGAAAGGGTTAAATCAAGTGTAGGTGATCAGTCAGATGGGGGC
This sequence comes from Alcanivoracaceae bacterium, assembly GCA_029210325.1. GTDB lineage: Bacteria > Pseudomonadota > Gammaproteobacteria > Pseudomonadales > Alcanivoracaceae > PGZG01. Next base: position 1,321,709 of record JARGPU010000001.1, read on the forward strand.
ATTTAGGTCAATCGGCTCCTTGGGCCGGCACTGGTGTACACTATTTTGCCCTGAAAGCGCCGTCTGGAGACACCTGTGCCGGTTGCACCGTTGCGTATTATTGCCGATGAAAATATGCCTGGTCTGAGCATGTTTGAAGGGCTGGGGCAGGTTGTTCGACTGCCGGGGAGGGCAATCTGCCGCCAGCAGTTGCTGGAAGCAGACGTTTTGTTGGTCCGTTCGGTCACCAAAGTTGATAAGACGTTGTTGGAAGGTACCCCGGTAGGTTTTGTTGGTTCCGCCACCATTGGTACTGACCATATCGATCTACCCTGGCTTGAGCAGTCGGCAATCCACTTTGCCCATGCTCCCGGCTGTAACGCACAGGCGGTTGCCGAGTATGCCCTGCAGGCGGTGCTGGGTTGGCTGCTGGCGCGAGGCAGGGGTCTCACGGGGCTGACTTTGGGTGTGGTGGGCTGTGGCAATGTTGGCTCCCGGGTGGCGTCTTTTTTTCGCGCAGTAGGGGTCACAGTACTTTGCTGCGACCCGCCCAGGCAGCGCTGTGGAGAAGCTGTAGAGGGAGGCTGGCACGCCCTTGAGGAAGTATTAACTTGTGACGTGGTGAGCCTGCATGTGCCGTTGATTCCGGCGGGTCCGGATAGCACCTTTCATCTGCTCGGTATGCGGCAATTGTCGACTATGCGTGCGGAGCAGTTGCTGCTGAATACCTGCCGAGGCGCGGTAATCGATAATCAGGCCTTGCTGGCGTTGCCGCCAGAGATGCGCCCGCAGCTAGTGCTGGATGTCTGGGAGGGGGAGCCGCAGGTCTCTGCTGAGTTGTTTTCGATAGTCCGTTGCGGCACGCCACATATCGCCGGGTATAGCATCGAAGGTAAGTGGCGTGGTAGCTGGATGGTCTGTCAGGCGCTGGCACGGTGGTGTGGCTATCAGCCAGTGCCGTCTGCGCCTCGGGCGCAGCCATCTAGCTATTCAGCGGCCATTACAACCTTGTCCGATGTGCTCGACCTGTTGGTCAGTCGTTACAGGATGCAAGATGACCATGATGCATTGCAGGCCTCATTGTCGGAGGCGCAATCGGCCTTGGCGTTCGATCGCCTGCGCAAAAACTACCCGGATCGACATGAGCTGGAAGGTACCCGGGTCAGTGGCGCTATTGCGCCACAGTGGCAGCCGCTGCTCAGCCTGCTGGGCGTGTCCGGTTAACGGGGTACTGCCAGCCATGCTCAAGGGTTTCACAGGCGCGGCGAATCATGTCTTCGGTGATCGGCACTTCATGACCCGAGTCATCAATCAGGGCTGCACCGTGGAAATCCTTGGCATGATCGGAAGGGGTCTGTGGCTGGGTCTGCATGGCTGGCTCCTCCAATTAACGGCTGCCGGTTTGATTAGCGTCTGCTTGTCGCGTTTTGGCGACAAGCGGATTGTTGTTTCAGGATATGACCCTTTGATGAAAGGCGGGCGGAAAGCGTGCTGACTATTGGCTTGATTGTTAATCCATTTGCCGGGATCGGTGGTGCCACTGGCCTGAAGGGAAGCGACGGTGCGCAAACGGTGGCCGAAGCGCTGCGCCGCGGTGCCCAGCCTCAGGCCCCAGCGCGGGCTGCACGGGCGCTTGAGCTGCTGGTTGATGCACAAGTCCGGGTGCTGACCTGGGGTGGCGCCATGGGTGAGGACAGCGCCCGTGAGGCCGGCTTGCCGGTACAGGTTATCGGTACTGCGCAGCAGGCTTGTAGCGCTGACGATACGCGCTCTGCCGCCACCGCACTGCTGGATGCCGGGGTGGATTTGCTGGTGTTCGCCGGAGGCGATGGTACCGCTCGGGATATTTGCGATGTGGTGGCTTTGCGCTTGCCGGTGCTGGGCATCCCGGCGGGCTGCAAGATGCACTCGGCGGTTTATGCAGTGAACCCCGAGGCAGCGGGACGTCTGTTGCTACAGATGGCCGAGGGGGGCTTGGTGAATGCAGCTGAGGCGGAGGTCCGGGATATAGACGAGCAGGCATTCCGGCAGGGTGTGGTCCGCGCTCGTCACTATGGTGTGATGTTGGTGCCGCAGGATGGTCGTTTTCTGCAACAGGTCAAATGTGGTGGTCAGGAAAACGAAGCGCTGGCTCAGGTGGAGCTTGCCGCCTGGCTGGTTGAGCAAATGGCGGACGACGTCTTCTGGCTGATTGGCTCCGGCTCCACCATGGCAGAGGTAATGGCGCAGCTTGGTCTGCCAAATACTCTGCTGGGCGTGGACATTATTCGTGACGGCCAGCTGGTGGCGGCGGATGTCAGTGCCGGACAGATTCTTGAGGTGATCGGTGATGCTCCGGCCAAGGCCATGATGACCGTGATCGGCGGTCAGGGGCACCTGATTGGTCGAGGCAATCAGCAGTTTAGCCCAGCGGTTATTCGCCGCCTTGGCATGGGCAATATTGTTGTTGCTGCCACCCGTAGCAAGTTGGCAGATTTGGCTGGCAGGCCGCTGTTGGTGGACAGCGGTGATGCACAGCTGGATCAGCAGTTGTGTGGTCTGATTCCAGTGGCGGCGGGGTATGACGACGTGTTGCTGGTGCGGGTGGCCACCGATGCTTCGCTGGAAAGCTAGATGTAGAACAGACAAAGGCGCCATCCGGCGCCCTTGTCTGTTAGCTCAATGTCAGCCGTGGCGCTGCTCGGTTAGCGCGGCGATACGGTCATCCAGAGGGGGGTGCGAGGCGAACAGGGTTTTCAGGCCCTTGAGGCCGCCACCGTTAATGCCGAAGGCCACCATCGACTCGGGCATCTGGTTGGGTATGCCGTACTCCGCCTTGATACGCTGCAAGGCGTTGATCATGCCACGGCGGTCGGCCAGCTGAGCCCCGGCAACGTCGGCTCGGTATTCTCGCTGGCGAGAGAACCAGGCGACGATCGCCATGGCGACAAAGCCCAGAACGATATCCATAGCAATGGATGTGATGTAGTAGCCAGGACCAAGACCCCGGTCATTTTTCAGTAACACGCGATCGACGAAAAAGCCGATCACTCGGGCGAAGAAAATCACAAAGGTGTTAACCACACCCTGCACCAGGGAAAGCGTGACCATGTCGCCGTTAGCCACATGACCTATCTCGTGGGCCATGACGGCCTTTACTTCCTCCCGGGGAAAGCGCTGCAGCATGCCCTCGGAGACTGCCACCAGCGCCTTGTTCTTGTTCCATCCGGTGGCAAAGGCGTTGGCCTGCTGAGCTGGGAAAATACCAACTTCTGGCATGCCGATGTTGGCCTTGCGCGCCAATTCAGCCACCGTATCCATTAGCCATAATTCATTTTGGCTGCGTGGCTGTTTAATGATCTGCACCTTGGCTGCCATCTTTGCCATGGGCTTGGAAATCAGCAGGGAAATAAAGGAACCGGCGAAGCCGAATACCAGTGCCAGAACGAAAAGCGCACGCATATCCAGATCAACACCGTTCTGCGCGAGAATGCCGGTGAAGCCGAGCAGGTTCAGCACGATACCACCGACGACAAGGATCGCCAGGTTGGTCAGCAGAAAGAGCGCGACACGCTTCATGATGGTTTGACTCCGTTGTCAGGTTGTTGCACTGATATGATGGCAGCTCAAAGGCTTTTCAAGACCGCGCAATAGAGATTCTCCCGGCGCGCCATAGTTCCCGTTGTCACTACTTATTCTGGCGTCTCGCAGGGACCCGCTAGTGGGGCGGTAGGCAGAATGATCTGTTGCGGTCTGGATGAAAAGAAATACCGCATCATGGCGCTGATCTTGCTGGACTCGCCGCTCCTGAGCACCGCCCGGATCTGCTCTACCACGGTTATCTTTTCAACCATTAAGGAGTCTGGCAGGTCGGGCATGGGCTGTTGATAGCGTATCTGGGACAGGCCGCATAGCAGCGTGAAGGACTTGCCCGTCAGCACCGCCTGATCAATGCCATCCTGATAGATCATTGCCTCAAAGCGCAGGTAGTCTTCTTCCGCGAGCCACAGCATGGTGCCGAGGCAGGCCATGTGCCGCTCTGAATGCAGGCCGACGTCGTCAGTGCTATCCGGGCCGCTGATATCCTCCACATAGACTGAAGCACGGCGCGGAAACGCGCTGTACAGATGTAGCAGCACCAGTGCCGCATCCCGGCAAAAGTCATCGATATGCAGATCAGCCAAGGGCCAGCTCTCCGATTACTGCTTGCGCATGCGCTCAAGGTAGCGGCCAATCCGGCCGATGGACTCGCGCAGGTCGTCCGGGCTGGGCAGGAAGACGATGCGGAAGTGGTCAGGTTTTGGCCAGTTAAATGCAGTGCCCTGAACGACCAATACCTTTTCCTGGCGCAACAGATCAAGGGCGAATGCCTCATCGTCTTCGATCGGATAAATCTCGGGATCCAGGCGCACGAACATGTATAACGCCGACTTCGGCTTTACACAGGACACCCCGGGAATCTCGTTAAGCAGTTTCCAGGCTAAATCCCGTTGTCTGCCGAGGCGGCCGGTGGGTAGCACCAGATCATCAATGCTCTGGTAGCCACCTAGCGCTGTCTGAATCGCATGCTGGGCCGGTACGTTGGCGCACAAGCGCATTGAGGCCAGCATTTCCAGACCTTCAATAAAGTCATGGGCGCGGTGCTTGGCCCCGGAAACCACCATCCAGCCAGAGCGAAACCCGGCGGCACGATAGCTCTTTGATAGACCGTTGAAGGTGACGAACAGTAGGTCGTCGGCCATAGATGCTATAGATATATGTTTCTCTTCATCGTAGAGAATTTTGTCATAGATCTCGTCGGCGAGAACGATCAAGTCATTCTGACGGGCAATTTCCAGCAGTTCACGCAGGAAGGTCTCGCTGTAGTTGGCGCCGGTCGGATTGTTAGGGTTAATAATTACCAAAGCCCGGGTATTGGGGCTGATTTTAGCGCGAATATCATCCAGAGATGGTTGCCAGTCCTGCTGCTCATCACACAGGTAATGTACCGGCGTGCCACCGGACAGGCGCACCGCTGCTGTCCACAACGGATAATCCGGAGCAGGTATCAGGATTTCGTCACCGTTATTTACCAGCGCCTGCATGGCCATGACGATCAGTTCGGAGACACCATTACCGATGATGATGTCGTCGATGGTGACGCCCTTTATGCCCTTTTCCTGGGTGTAGTGCATCACCGCCTTACGGGCAGGAAACAGTCCCTTGGAATGGCAGTAGCCGCTGGAATCCGGCAGGTTGATAATCACATCCTGAAGAATCTCTTCCGGGGCATCGAATCCGAACGGCGCGGGATTGCCGATATTCAGCTTTATGATGCGATGGCCTTCCTCCTCCATCCGGTTGGCTTCGCGCAGCACCGGACCACGGATGTCGTAGCAGACACCCTGAAGTTTGTCAGATTTGAAGATACTTTTTGGATTGCTCATCGCTGTGACTCTGAAATCGAGTAAAGCGGCATTCTACAATGCCGCTGAAAAGACTGTATATGAGGGCTGGCCGGCAAGGTCAGGCTTTTGCCCGGACTTTTTCCACAAAGCCGCTTTCTTTGGCGATGGCGCTGGCAAATGCCGGTCGGGCATGCATCCGTTCTGTGTGGGCGGCCAGATTCGGATGACGGTTTTTATCTACGGACTCGCCACCGTGGAGCAGGTTGACCAGCTGGCTGGCCACAGCGATATCGGCGATGGTCATTTGCTCGCCAACCAGAAACTCCTTGCCGGCCAGCTCGTTATCCAGATAGTCGAATAGGGGCGGGATGGTGCTGTTGAGGGCTTTCTGGACTTTTTCCTCGTCACAGGCGCGGCCCACCAGCGGCATGATGACGCGGTTGCGGAATACGCTGAAAGTACAGCAGACACCCAGTTCGTAGTCGGCAAACTTTTCAAACCAGGCACAGCGGGCCTGATCCCATGGGTCAGTCGGGTATAGCGGGTTTTCCGGGAACACTGATTCCAGATAGCGGCAGATCACGGCGGAGTCGGCCACGGTCCGGTCACCATGCTGCAGCACCGGGATGCGCTTAAGCGGGTTCAGGCTGATGAAGTCTTCCGGTGGATTGTTTGGGTCAATGTGGATGGCCTCAAAGGGTATATTTTTTTCCTGCATGAATATGCGGGTTTTACGCACGAAGGGAGACAGGGCAGCGCCATACAGCTTGAGTTCCATGGGAAGCTCCGAGAAAAATGAGCTGCTATATGACCAAGGCAGAGATTTCCCGTCAATGGCCCTTGACGCAGTCCCTGAGCGGCCATAGACTTGCGCCGCTTTCCGGGTCCCCATCGTCTAGAGGCCCAGGACACCGCCCTTTCACGGCGGTAACAGGGGTTCGAATCCCCTTGGGGACGCCATGCTTAATAGATGGCAGGAAACAGCAAGCGGGTGTAGCTCAGTTGGTAGAGCGCGACCTTGCCAAGGTCGAGGTCACGAGTTCGAGCCTCGTTACCCGCTCCATCTTGATCAGAACGGCGCCTTCGGGCGCCGTTTCTGTTTCTGCGTTTGATGGCGTCGGGGTTGGGTGCGGCCATTGTTATGGTTTACCCCTCCGGGACACGCCGTGAATACGTCCCTGTAGGCTTGCGTCCGGCATCCATGCCGACGTGTGAAAAAGAAATAAAAAAGGGGTCACCGAAGTGACCCCTTTTCTCTTTTTGGCTCCGCCTGCTGGGCTCGAACCAGGCGAATTCAATTGAATTCGCCACTGATTAACAGCGGTCGCTAGACCGCCAATCAGTGGGCATAAAAAAGGGGCCACCGAAGTGACCCCCTTTCGTCCAGATTGGCTCCGCCTGCTGGGCTCGAACCAGCGACCCACTGATTAACAGTCAGTTGCTCTACCGACTGAGCTAAGGCGGAATAACTGAGGCCGCGAATCATAGTGTCGGTCCCGGAGAGGGTCAACCCCTCTCCTGACCGATTGTTGCTTATTTATCCGCAGCAGCACATTTTCTTATTTGCCCAGCACTGCCGCGATGCGCTCGACTGCTGATTCCAGAGTGTCGAGGCTCACGGCAAAGGACAGTCGCAAACAGCCCGGGGTGCCGAAAGCGGACCCCGGAACCAGCGCGACACCACCTTCAAGCAGCTTTTCTGCCAGTTCCAGATCATCTTTCAGGCCCAGATCGCGGATCGCCTGATTGAAATCGGCGAAGGCGTAGAAGGTGCCATCGCCTTCCAGACAGGTGACGCCGGGCAGGGCATTCAGGGCGGCTACCAGCCAGTCATGGCGGGCTTTGAAGGCGACAACCATCTCGGCAACGCAGTCCTGCGGGCCATTTAGCGCGGCTTCTGCGGCGGCCTGGCTGATCGAAGCCGGGTTAGAAGTGCTCTGACTCTGCACCTTGGTCATTGCCTTGATCAGCTTCAGCGGTCCGGCTGCATAGCCAATCCGCCAACCGGTCATGCTGTAGGCCTTGGATACACCGTTCATAACGATGGTGCGGTCGTACAGGTCCGGGCAGACATTGAGGATGTTCACGAATGGTTTGCCAGTCCACAGGATATGCTCGTACATATCATCCGTGGCAATCAGGATGTTGGGGTGCTTGCGCAGCACCGCACCGATCTCCGCCAGTTCTTCCGCTGTGTAGGCAATGCCACTCGGGTTGGAGGGACTGTTGATCACAAACAGGCGGGTTTTCGGCGTGATGGCCTTTTCCACTTGCTCGGCGGTGACCTTGAAGCGCTGTTCAACCGTGGTCTCGATGATCACGGGTTCACCACCGGCGATCAGTACCATGTCCGGATAGGACACCCAGTAGGGGGCCGGAATGACAGCCTCGTCGCCGTCGTTAAGAAATGCCAGCGCCATGTTGAAGAAGCTTTGTTTGCCACCCGAGGAAACCAGAATCTGGTTGGGTTGGTAATCAAGGCTGTTTTCGCGCTTGAATTTGGCAACCACAGCTTTTTTCAGCGATGGGGTGCCGTCAACGGCGGTGTATTTGGTTTTTCCTTGTTGAATCGCTTCGATTGCCGCTTGTTTGATATGATCCGGCGTATCGAAATCCGGCTCGCCGACGCCGAGACCGATAATGTCTTTGCCCTGGGCACGCAGCTCTGCTGCACGGTTGGAAACAGCCAGGGTGGGAGATGGCTTAATGCGTTGTACGCGGTCGGAGAGATTGAGTTCGGACATGCACTCCTCGTCTTTTTAAGTGAGCGGCGGATGATGGTGCGCTTGTGGCGCCTGTCAGGGTGCCTTCGGCGACCCTCGCGGGCCGCGTATTCTATCTAATCCCGGGACAGGCTTAAATGGCATCCTCAGAATCCTTTAAATTGTGCTCGGATTATTCCCCGGCGGGGGACCAGCCGGCGGCTATTGCCGGGCTGATCGACGGTTTGCAGTCCGGGCTGGCCCACCAGACCCTGCTTGGGGTAACCGGCTCGGGCAAGACCTTCACTATCGCCAATGTGGTTCAGTCGGTTCAACGACCCACTATCGTGCTGGCGCCAAACAAGACCTTGGCAGCCCAGTTGTACAGCGAGTTTCGTGAGTTTTTTCCTGAAAATGCGGTGGAGTACTTCGTTTCCTATTACGACTACTACCAGCCCGAGGCCTATGTGCCATCCTCGGACACCTTTATTGAGAAGGACTCTTCGGTCAATGAGCAGATCGAGCAGATGCGCCTGTCGGCCACCAAGGCACTGATGGAGCGCCGCGATGTGCTGATCGTCGCCTCGGTATCCGCTATATATGGCCTTGGTGACCCGGCCAGCTACCTTTCTATGCTGCTGCACGTAGTGCGTGGCGACAAAATTGACCAGCGCGCCGTGCTGCGGCGGCTGGCGGAGCTTCAATACACCCGTAACGAGATGGACTTCCATCGGGGTACTTATAGGGTGCGCGGCGATGTGATCGATATTTTTCCGGCGGATTCCGATCGTGAGGCAATAAGGATCGAGCTGTTTGACGAGGAGGTCGACAACATCGCCCTGTTCGATCCCCTCACCGGGGAAGTTCTGCGCAGGGTCAGCCGCATCAGCGTTTATCCTAAAAGTCACTATGTCACACCGCGGGAAACCGTCCTGGCCGCCGTCGAGAAGATTAAAACGGAGCTGGAAAGTCGCCTGAAAGACCTGCGTGAGCGCGATAAGCTGGTGGAGGCTCAGCGACTTGAGCAGCGCACCCGTTTCGATATCGAAATGCTCAATGAACTGGGTTATTGCAACGGCATCGAAAACTATTCGCGGTTGTTCTCCGGAAGGGCGCCAGGAGAGCCGCCACCGACGCTGTTTGATTATTTGCCGGATGACGCCCTGTTAGTGATCGACGAGTCCCATGTCACTGTGCCGCAGATCGGGGCAATGTATAAGGGCGACCGGTCTCGTAAGGAGACCCTGGTGGAGTATGGCTTCCGCTTGCCTTCGGCGCTGGACAACCGGCCGCTGAAATTTGAAGAGTGGGAGCGCATCGCCCCACAGGGCATTTTTGTATCGGCGACCCCCGGGCCCTATGAAGCCGCCCATGCTGGTCAGGTGGTGGAGCAGGTGGTCAGGCCCACAGGGCTGCTGGATCCTGTTATTGAGGTGCGACCGGCCACTGGTCAGGTGGATGATGTGCTTGGCGAGATTCGCCTGTGTGTGGCCAAGGGGCAGCGAGTACTGATTACCGTGCTGACCAAGCGGATGGCCGAGGATCTGACAGAGTATCTGCGCGAGAATCAGGTTCAGGTGCGTTATCTGCACTCGGATATTGATACCGTTGAGCGGGTCGAGATCATCCGCGACCTGCGGCTGGGTAAGTTTGACGTGCTGGTGGGGATCAACCTGCTGCGTGAAGGTCTGGATATGCCTGAAGTGGCGCTGGTGGCCATATTTGATGCTGACAAAGAGGGCTTTTTGCGTTCCGAGCGCTCACTGATTCAGACTATTGGCCGTACTGCACGTAACCTGGAGGGCAGGGCGATCCTGTATGCCGACCGAATGACGGGTTCCATGGAACGTGCCATGGGTGAAACTGAGCGTCGACGGCACAAACAAGAGGCTTTTAATCAGGCTAATGGCATCGTGCCCACGGCACTGAACAAGCGGGTTCGGGATATTCTGGAGGAGAGCTTCTCCGCCGGCAGTGCCGCAGGCGCAGACCGCAAGCGCGGCCGCAAGGTGGCCGAAGAGTCGGCGGAGTTTGCTGCCATACCCGCCGGGCCTGCCGAGATTGCCCGAGAGATAAGCCGTGTTGAAGGACAGATGATGGAGCATGCCCGCAATCTGGAGTTTGAGCAGGCGGCCCGCTTGCGAGACAGAGTCGCCCGGCTGCGCGAACAGTTTGTCGCTTTGTCCTGATGGGGTGGTCGGACCAGTTAGCCGATTGGCAACAAACACTTGAGTTGCTGCCGGCAGGTCACTAGAATGCGCCCCACTTCAGGCACGTAGCTCAGTTGGTTAGAGCACCACCTTGACATGGTGGGGGTCGTTGGTTCGAGTCCAATCGTGCCTACCAGATTTTTCCCACGTCAGAAAATTCCCTGATTTTTCAGGTGGTTGGCAGGTTGTGGGGTTGTGCATTTGAGTGTTGCGATGATTTGCTCGCCTGACGGCGGCATATTGCGCGACAAAATAGAAACGGACCGGAGGTTCGAACATTAAGCAGCGTGCGACCAAGGGCGGCGATAAGCGTGCCCAAATCAATGATCAGATCACTGCCCGCGAAGTGCGGTTGATTGATGATAATGGCGACCAGTTGGGTATCACCCCGTTGGCAGAGGCTATCGCAGCAGCAGTGGCGAAAGAGATGGATCTGGTGGAGATTTCCCCGGATGCCGAACCGCCGGTCTGCAAGATCATGGATTATGGCAAGCACCTGTTCGAACTGAAGCAGAAACAGAAAGAGTCGCGCAAAAAAGCGCGGCAGATTCAGGTTAAGGAAATCAAATTCCGCCCTGGCACCGACATTGGCGATTATCAGGTCAAGCTGAAAAACCTGATTCGTTTTCTGGAGGACGGGGACAAGGCCAAGGTAACGGTACGTTTCCGTGGTCGGGAAATGGCTCACCAGGAGCTGGGGCTGCAACTGCTTGAACGGATTGAGCAGGATCTCGCTGAACACGGCGTGGTTGAACAGCGCCCGAACATGGAAGGTCGGCAGATGATCATGGTGCTGGCACCTGGGAGTAAGAAGAAGTAACCGATGTCCGGTTGCTCGAGTTGAAACGGCAAGAGAAGAGATACTGTCATGCCTAAAATGAAGTCAAATCGCGGGGCCGCCAAGCGTTTTAGAAAAACCGCCTCGGGTTTCAAGCGCAAGCAGGCATTCAAACGCCATATTCTGACGAAGAAGTCGCAAAAGCGGATTCGTCAGCTCCGACCGATGACTGGGGTGCATGCCTCTGACGTCGCGCTGGTGAAGCGTATGCTGCCATTCGCCTGATCTGGCCCGCAGCACAACGTTGAATATATGGTTTTTGGAGATCTGAAATGGCTCGAGTAAAGCGTGGTGTGCAGGCCCGTCGCCGGCACAAGAAAATTCTGAAATTGGCTAAGGGTTACTATGGTGCCCGCAGCCGTGTTTATCGTGTTGCTATTCAGGCAGTCATCAAGGCAGGCCAATACGCCTACCGCGATCGCCGTCAGAAGAAGCGTCAGTTCCGTCGTCTGTGGATCGTGCGTATTAACGCCGGTGCGCGCATTTCGGGCATGTCCTACAGCCGCTTTATTGGCGGGCTGAAGAAGGCAAACATCGATATCGACCGTAAAGTACTGGCTGATCTGGCGGTGCGTGATCAGGTGGCATTTGCTGCTTTGGCCGAAAAAGCCAAAGCGAGCCTCGCCTGATCTGTCGCTGACGCGTCATACAGCACAGCAGTAAACGGGGGAAGAGTTCGCGCTCTTCCCCCGTTTTTGTTTCGATGCCGGGTTAACAGGAGCCGGAAATGAGCAATCTTGAATCGCTGACGCAGGCCGCATTAGCGGCCGTGGAAAATGCCCAGGACCTGCGTGCACTGGATGATGTGCGGGTGCAGTATCTGGGCAAGAAGGGTGAAATCAGTCAGCTGATGAAAGGGCTGGGGCAGATGTCTGCCGAGGAGCGGCCAATATTTGGCGCTCGCGTAAATGAAGCCCGCGATCAGGTCGAAGCTGCTCTTTCTGTACGTCGCGAGAGTCTTGAGTCGGCGCGTCTGGCTCTGCAGCTCGCCAGCGAGCGAGTAGATGTAACCTTGCCGGGGCGTGGTGAGCATAGCGGTGCTCTGCACCCGGTAACTCGCACCCGTCGCCGTATCGAAGATTTTTTTGTTCGTCTGGGCTATGAAATCTCTGAAGGCCCGGAAGTGGAAGATGACTTCCATAATTTCGAGGCTCTGAATATTCCCGGGCATCACCCGGCTCGGGCCATGCACGATACTTTTTATTTTGGCGACGGCCATTTGTTGCGCACCCATACTTCGCCAGTACAGATCCGAGTCATGGAGCAGGGTAAGCCTCCATTTCGTATTATCGCTCCGGGTCGAGTGTATCGCTGCGACTCGGATCTGACCCATACACCAATGTTTCATCAGGTTGAAGGTCTGCTGGTCGATGAGAAGGTCAGCTTTGCTGATCTACGCGGTACTGTTGCGGCATTTCTGCGAGGTTTTTTTGAAGTGGATGATCTGGCTGTACGTTTTCGGCCGTCCTACTTCCCATTCACGGAGCCTTCCGCGGAAGTGGATATCGGCTGTGTGCTTTGCAGTGGCAAAGGCTGCCGGGTCTGTAAGCAGACTGGCTGGTTGGAAGTGATGGGCTGCGGCATGGTCCATCCTAAAGTGCTTGAGCACGGTGGGCTGGACCCGCAAAAGTACTCCGGCTTTGCTTTTGGTATGGGGGTGGAGCGACTCACCATGCTGCGTTATGGCGTGAATGATCTGCGCAAGTTCTTCGAGAACGATGTGCGTTTCCTGAAGCAGTTTCGCTAATCCACCACTCACATTCAGGAGAGAAAGATGCGTTTTAATGAAGCCTGGCTGAGAGAGTGGGTTAACCCGGATATCAATACTGAGCAGCTGGCACATCAATTAACCATGGCTGGATTAGAGGTTGATGCGGTGGAGCCGGCGGCAGCAGAGTTCTCAGGAGTGGTGATTGCAGAGGTAATGGCAACACGTCCTCATCCGGAAGCAGACAAGCTCACTTTGTGCGAAGTAAATGCAGGCGATGGAGTGTATCCGGTGGTATGCGGTGCGCCCAACGTACGCGCTGGCTTGCGGGTTCCGTTTGCAAAAATCGGAGCACAGCTGCCCGGTGATATGAAGATTAAGAAGGCCAAGCTGCGTGGTCAGGAGTCTCAGGGGATGCTTTGCGGCGCATCCGAGCTTGGCATGGAGGATGTGATCGACGGTCTGCTTGAGCTGCCGGCGGATGCACCTGTGGGCGAGGATTTTCGTCGCTGGTTGCAGTTGGACGATCAGTGTATCGAGATCGGTCTGACGCCTAACCGGGCGGATTGCCTCAGTATTCGCGGTATTGCTCGCGAGGTCGCCGTGCTGACCGACGCTACTTTTTGTGCTCCGAAAATTGTTGCGCCGACTGTTTCTTCAACCAGGACTTTCTCGGTCAAAGTTTCTGAGCCTGGCGCCTGCCCACGTTATCTTGGGCGGGTGATAGATGGTGTAAACAGCAAAGCGCAATCGCCTCTGTGGCTAAGAGAAAAGCTGCGCCGTGCGGGGCTGCGCTCCGTTGATGCGTTGGTGGATGTCACTAATTATGTGCTGCTTGAGCTGGGGCAGCCGCTGCATGCCTTTGATCTCGACAAGTTAACTGATGGCATTGATGTGCGCACAGCGGCAGAGGGTGAATCTCTCGTTTTGCTTGATGGTCAGACTTTGAAGCTTAAGCAGGGAGATCTGCTGATCGCTGATGCCTGTGGGCCACTTGCACTAGCGGGGGTAATGGGTGGTGAGGCCAGTGCGGTTAGTGCCGAGACTACATCTATTTTTCTCGAATGTGCCTTCTTTGCGCCACTGGCTCTGGCGGGCAAGGCCCGGGCTCATGGTTTGCACACCGATTCTTCGCATCGCTTTGAGCGCGGCGTTGACCCCCGCTTGCAAGAGCAGGCGCTTGAGCGGGCCAGCCAATTGATCATTGAGATTGCTGGCGGTCAGGCAGGTGAGGTGGTTTGCGTTGAAAGCGAGGCGCACCTGCCTCGTCAGAATGAAGTCGTGCTGCGCGCTGCCAAACTTGAAGGTCTGCTCGGCATGGCCATGTCCGGTGAGCGTATTGAAAATATCCTCGGCCGCCTGGGTATGGAAGTGACTGGACACGAATCCGGCAAACGTTGGACGGCGCTGGCCCCGAGCTGGCGCTTTGATATCGAGCGTGAGGAGGATCTGATCGAGGAGTTGGCCAGGGTCTACGGCTATAGCCAGTTGCCCAGTCATCTGCCGAGCGTCAGTTCTGAACCGAAGATAAGCGAGGCACAGCTTTCCCTTCGCCGTTTCGCCGATGCGCTGCAGGATCGCGGTTATCAGGAAGTCATTAGCTACAGCTTCGTCGATCCGGCGACTCAGGCGGCGGTGTCTCCCAGCATCGCGCCGCTGGCGCTAAGTAACCCGATCTCCAGTGAGCTGTCTGTTATGCGTAGCAGTCTCTGGGCCGGGCTGTTGACCACTGCCCGTTACAACCTGAACCGTCAGACTGAGCGACTGCGCCTTTTTGAAACCGGCCTGCGCTTCGTTCCATCTGCTGAAGGCCTGCGTCAGGAGCCCATGATTGCTGGCCTCCTGTATGGTCCGGCGCAGCCGCAGCACTGGGATGGCAAGCCCCGCAAGGTCGACTTTTTTGACCTTAAGGGTGATGTGGAGGCGTTGCTGGGGCTGACAGGAGATAGTACTTGGCAGTTTGAGACTGGCGAGTGCGATGGCCTGCACCCCGGTCAGTGTGCCCGCCTGAGCCGTTCTGGCATGACAGTTGGCTGGCTTGGCAGGATCCACCCTGCACTGGCGACCAAGCTGGATATTAGTCAGGATATTTATCTTTTCGAGCTGGAAATAGCACAGATTTTGCCGGCTTCTTTGCCTAAATTCGCCGAAATATCTGATTTTCCTGCGGTTCGGCGTGACCTCGCGTTTGTCTTGCCTGGGTCCGTGCCGGCGGCTCAGGTAATGGCAGCAGTTCGTGAGGTTTGTGGTCAAAGCCTGCGTGATCTGCGCCTGTTCGACGTATATCGGGGCCAAAACATTGGCGAAGGCAATGTCAGTCTGGCTTTAGGCTTGACCTTCCAGGACCGTTCCCGCACCCTTGGCGAATCGGACATTAGCAGCCTGACAGAAGCTGTAGTATCCTTGCTAAAACAAGAATTTAACGCCCACTTGCGCGATTGATTCGAGGAACGCTAATGACTGCGCTGACCAAGGCCGATCTGGCTGAACGTCTGTTTGAGGAGCTAGGTCTCAACAAGCGGGAAGCCAAGGAAATGGTGGAAATGTTTTTTGAGGAGATCCGCCGGTCCCTGGAAGGCAATATCCCAGTCAAACTGTCCGGTTTCGGAAACTTTGATTTGCGTGATAAAAGCCAGCGTCCCGGCCGAAATCCGAAGACCGGTGAAGAGATTCCTATTACTGCCCGGCGGGTTGTGACTTTCCGCCCAGGGCAAAAACTGAAGCAGCGGGTTGAGGCATATGCTGGAACCAGGGAATAACGACCAGCTACCGGTCATTCCGGGGAAGCGCTACTTCACAATCGGTGAAGTGAGTGAGTTGTGTGATGTAAAGCCGCACGTGCTGCGCTATTGGGAACAGGAGTTTCCACAGCTCAAGCCGGTCAAGCGGCGCGGCAACAGACGTTACTATCAGCGCCAGGACGTGCTGATGATTCGTCAGATTCGCAGTCTGCTGTACGATCAGGGCTTTACTATCGGTGGAGCCCGGCAGCAATTGACCGGAGCCCCTAGTGCCGAGCAGTCCAGTCACTATCACCAGCTGATTCGGCAAATGATTGTTGAGCTGGAAGAAGTGTTGCTGGTATTGCGAACCTGAGGTTTCATCCCCCGGGCGCATCCGTTATGATTGCGCCGCTTTGTGATCAAGCCAAGGATCACCGCCTGTCGGGGCGTAGCGCAGTCTGGTAGCGCACTTGCCTGGGGGGCAAGGGGTCGCAGGTTCAAATCCTGCCGTCCCGACCAATATCAAGAACTGGAAAGGCCGCTTAGCGGCCTTTTTTGTCGGTGCCGAACCCTATGAGCGACAAGACAGAGGATACTGACCGGATCTATGTCGCTCAGCACGGCATTATCGAGCGCTTCTCCTTTGATGAGCAGGTGGTCAGGGTTTTTCCTGACATGATCAGCCGCTCGGTGCCCGGTTACGGCACCATGGTTGAAATGATCGGTGTGATGGCAGCCCGCTACGCCCGCCCGGGTACCTGTCTTTATGATCTGGGGTGTTCTCTGGGAGCGGCGACACTGGCTATGGCCGCATTGGTGCCACACCGGGATTGTCGCATCGTGGCGGTGGATAATTCCGCAGCAATGGTAGCTCGTGCGGGGCAGCTGATTGACGAAGCCAAGCCTTCTCTTTCTGTCGACCTGCAGCATGCGGATATCCGCGAGGTTCCGTTCGAGAATGCCTCAGTGGCTGTGCTTAACTTCACCCTTCAGTTTCTTCCGGTGGCAGATCGAGACACACTGATTCGGCGTTTGGCATCTGCCTTGCAGCCCGGCGACATCCTTTTATTATCGGAAAAAATTCGTTTTCAGGACCCTCAAGAGGATGACCTGCAGCAGGCTCTTCATCACGCGTTCAAGCGCAATAATGGCTATTCCGATATGGAAATTAGCCAGAAGCGTACTGCGCTGGAAAATGTCTTGATTCCCGAAACTCTGGCCACACATGAACATCGCCTGCGCACTGCCGGGTTCAGTGAAGTGCATGTATGGTTTCGCTGCTTCAACTTTCTTTCTCTGGTGGCGATACGGTGATTGCAGAATACTGCGATGCGCTCAGCGACGCGCTGAGCGATTTTGCTCCAGCCTGGCGAGAGTCCGTTGACGGCCTGAGCCGACAAAGGCTTATTAAAAGCCCCCACGGTGATATGCCCCGCTGGCAGGCTGGGGTTGAGGCTCTGCCTGACGTAGCTGCCCGTGTTAATGCAGATCGGGGTTGCGTCACATTAACCTCTGCCGCGCCCTTGGATGTGGTTTCGCAGGTTGCCGCACCTCTGCGGCAATTAATGCCGTGGCGCAAAGGGCCATTCGATTTTTTTGGCGTGCACATTGATACCGAGTGGCGCTCTGACTGGAAATGGGATCGCATCGCGCCGCATATCAGTGACCTGAGCGGCCGAACGGTTCTGGACGTTGGTTGCGGCTCCGCCTACCACTGCTGGCGCATGGCTGCAGCTGGCGCACATGCAGTTCTGGGTGTTGATCCGACTCTGCTGTACCTGTTCCAGTATCTTGCCGTGCGGCGTTACGCGGCGCAGCTGCCGGTTTGGTTTGCTCCGGTACGCATGGAGGAAATGCCAACCGGCGCAAGCAGCTTCGATACCGTGTTTTCCATGGGCGTGTTGTACCACCGCCGCTCTCCGCTGGATCATTTGCTCGAGTTGTTCTCGGCACTCAAGCCTGGCGGTGAGTTGGTGCTGGAAACCCTGGTAGTAGACGGGGATGTGCAGACCGTATTGATGCCGGAAGATCGTTACGCGTCGATGCGTAATGTCTACTTTCTGCCCTCTGTTGCAATGCTGGAGCGTTGGCTGCTGCGTTGTGGCTTTATTGATGTCCGCACTATAGATGTTTCGCTAACGACGACAGATGAACAACGAGCCACCAATTGGATGACGTTCCAGTCGCTGTCTGATTTTCTCTGTGAGGACAATCCGCAACTGACCGTAGAGGGCTACCCAGCGCCCTGTCGAGCGGCCTTGATAGCGCGCCGCCCGCTGCGCTGATCAGCGTGGTATCTTTGCCATACTGTGCACTCGCTTACCGGAGATCGTGATGAATTGGCTGGCAATAGTTGCAACGGCAGCGCTCAGCGCCGCTCTGACCTGTTCGGTAATCGCCTGGTGGCTGCAGAATCGGGTGCGTCCACGCTTTATGGCGCAGCTTGATGAAGAGTTCCGCCAGCGCCTCAAGGAGGCCTCTGATGTGATGGCGCTCAGGGTAGAGGAGGCTGTCAGTCGCGGGGTGCGTGAAGGAGTAACTTCTCTGGCTAGCCGGGAGGTTATTCAGGGAACCACCCGCAATATTGCCCGTACCGGAGCAGGTTTTGTGGAAGACAGTCTGGGCAAAATACTTGGTCGGCGGCCGCCACGGGGTGGTGATCAGGAATAACGATGCCCAAACAGAATTCGAGACAGGATCAGGGTCAGGCCGATACTGGCCATGATCAGGGTTTGCAGGCCTGCTTCCGTTTCCAGTAGCAGCACGGGCAGTTGCCCGCTAGCGGTGGCGAATGCGCCGAACAACAGGGACATACCGGAACAGAGAAACAACAGGTCCAGGCGCCGCTCACGGCGCATTCCTTTGGTAAGGCCGTGGAGCGCGTCCAGTACTTCCTCTTGAAGCAAGCGCTGCCGGCCGAGCTCGTCAGCAATAAGTTCAACTCGGTCAGACACCTGTTCCAATCTGTTAAACCAGCGAGGGTCTTCGCGGCGCAGCAGGACTACCAGGTCTTCCAGTCGCAGATGGTTATCGACCCAACTGCGCAGCGCACCCCAGAGGTCAAACTCTGCCATGGCGGCAAGTAGTTGGCCCAGCTGCGGCTCATTCCCGGTTATCCGGATATGTTCGTCATCCGCTGCAATGGCGCCCGGCGCGATCAGCCAGTGCAGCAGGGCGCCAAGGTTGGCACGAATGCGGATGTCTACAGAGCCCTCATAATCATGCAGGATCTCGATGCCATCTTCGGCGAGCAGCATATAAATGCTGGTAGCAGGCTTCTCCAGACGGATGCGCACCACGGTGCCGTGCAGTGCAGTGAGGCGGGCGGCAGACTGACTTTCCAGAGCAATCGCTTGGTTGAGCACTGTCTCCAGTGTTCCCAGCGCAAGAAGGCGAGTCAGGGATTGTTGTTGTTCCATGCCGTCGCGAGGCCTGTGAAAGTTAAAGTAATGATGACCATTCTACACACCATGGACGTACCGGACAGGACAAAAATCCGGACTCGGTTGGCTCAACCAACCACCATATCGTCCTGATTGGCCGCGAAAAAAGTGCTCCGGTGACTTACGCTGGGCGGGCATGTGGCTATACTAGGCGCTTGCTTCGGCTTGCCTGGATGCTTGGGCGGCACGGATGTGACGTCGCATTACTAGTTGGAGGGAATGGTATCCCTTCGCTTGGGGAGAATTTTTTTTTCATGTTTGAAGCCCTGCTATCCCACCCGGACTTCTGGAAATACGTCAGCATCCCTGTTGCTTCGGGCCTTATTGGTTGGGGAACTAACTGGCTCGCCGTGCAGATGACGTTTTGGCCAAAAGAGTTCATCGGCATCAAGCCCTTTCTTGGCTGGCAGGGGATCATTCCAGCCAAGGCCGAGAAAATGGGCCGTATCGTGGTGGAAAAGACCCTCGAAAAATTGGGGTCCATCGATGAGTTTTTCCGTCAGATGGAGCCTGAGAAGATTGCCGCCCACTTGACTCGCAGTACTCAGGACCGGATCGAAGAATACACTGACGAAGTCATGCTGGAGCGCAATGGTGTGCTTTGGGAAAACCTGCCTCTGATGGTTCGCAAGCGTGTCTATAACCGCGCGCGCCGGGCTATCCCTGATGTTATGGACAATCTGATTGATGATATCAGCCGTAACATTGAGGATTTGGTCGACATCAAGCACATGGTGGTGACCCAGCTTACCGAGGACAAGGATTTGCTGATTCGCGTGTTCCGCGAGGTCGGTGAGCCAGAGTTCCGTTTTGTGGTCAACTCGGGCTTTTACTTTGGTTTTCTGTTTGGTCTTTTGCAGATTCCGGTATTTGTCCTGTTGCCGGAAAACTGGGTGTTGCCAGTGTTTGGTTTCATGGTCGGTATCGCCACCAACTGGGTTGCATTGAACGTTATTTTCCGGCCCTTAAACCCGGTGAAGATGGGGCCATTTCGTGTTCAGGGCCTGTTTTTGAGGCGTCAGAAAGATGTCGCAGAGCAGTTCGCCCGCATCAGTACCACCGAGATGATTACCCTGCGCAATATGATGCATCAGGTGATCAATGGGCCGCGTGGTGATCGCACCAGGATGCTGATCAAAAAGCATTTACGCCCTCTGCTTGAGGGCGGCGTAGTACGCACCGCGGCGCAGCTTACGGTGGGGCCGGGTGGCTATGCGGACCTGAAAAGGGCAATTGAAGAAAAGGCTGTGGACCTGTCCATGTATCCGTTTGAGGACCCTGTCTTTAACCGTGAGCGTGGCGCCATTGTTGAAAAAGTCATCAGTGAGAGAATGCAGGCCTTGTCCTCAGAGGAGTTTCAGGACCTGCTCAGGCCAGCTTTTCAGGAAGACGAGTGGATTCTGATCATCGTTGGTGGCGTGTTGGGCGCCATGGCAGGCATGTTCCAGCTGCTGGTTGTATTTGGAGTCAGCTAGGTGGTCATTACGCTGTCGGCCATGCAGGTGTTTGGGTTGTTGCTTGCCGCTGCCGGAGTGTCCTCGGCGATTACCTTGCTGGTGATGCACCTCGCCTTTCGTTTCCACATCGGCCCGGAAATTGAACGCAAGGTCGATGTTCGCCTCAAGGAAGGGGCCGCTCGTCTGGAGGAAAACCTGCGTCAGCGTCTTGTCGAGACCCTGCTCGGCAAGTCGGATGTGATTCGTGATCGCGCTAGAGATCTTGCGAAAACTGGTATTAGCCTACTGTCCGGCCGTCGATCAATGCGCGACTACGACGATGAAGGCGATTTCTGATCGGCCGGCGTCTCTCCGTTCTTGCCATTCCTGCTAATGTTTCAGTCTTCTGACAGATTGTCAGACACTATTTCCGATTTATCCCTATAGTTCGCGCCTACAATTGGCTCGTTCGCGCTGATTCTATTGTTTCACTTTCTGGCATTTGCCATTGCTGTATTGGCTTGTGGAACTGGTAACGGAGTATGTCGATGTCTGACCGCAAGCAGAGTAAAGAAGTGCAAGACAAGTCGCAGTCACCGAAGGGAAATGGTGACGGTGCGCTTGATCTGCGCAAATACACCCATCAGATCTGGCTTGCCGGTCTGGGGGCGTTCGCCCGTGCAGAAGAAGAGGGTAGCAAGCTGTTCGATACCCTGGTCGATGTGGGCAAAGACCTTGAGTCAAAGACCCGGGATATTTCCGAGACCCGAGTTGAAGAGATCAAGGAGCGGGTACGTAGTCGTACCGGCGAAACCATGGGCAAGATGGAAAAGGCCTTTGACGAGCGTTTGAATAAGGCTCTGTCGAAGCTTGGCATTCCCAACAAGCGTGAGGTTGAGGCGCTGCAGAAGCGTGTTCAAGAGCTCACAGCAGCTCTTGATGAGCGGTCGTCTAGCGATGCGCCAGACGGTGGCAAGAAGGGCAAATAAGGTTTGTAGTGCACACCGCAACCCCTTGTGGTGTTTTTTGACGGGACCCATCCTCTGGGGCCCGTTTTTTTTTGCCCTGACAGGGTGCTTTTTACCGCTTTCGGGTGCCTTTTTTCGGGGCATACCGATATTTTTCTGCACAGGCTGGCGTAACTGCCTGTGGGGGCAAAGCTTTTTCCTTAAAGTCCCGCTTTTTTGTGATTTTTTTACTGCAACTAATTGTTTTTTATGACCTTTAACATAAAGGTCAAAAAAACGTCAAATTGATAACAACGACCGTTTCATGCCGGTTCCACGCCTTTGTCAGAGCGTTTTGCACAGAGTTTTCCACAGTTTTTGTGGACAATGACGGCGCCACTGGTCAGCAAATAGCCCGAAGCGGAATAATCGAGTGCCGATGAATCATACTTATCTGATAGAGCTATATCAGGTTAGCTGTATGACCTGATTTCTTCGTAAGGTTATACAGGTAACTATTTGATTCTTTACTTTGCACTGAAAGTGGGCTGTTGCTACGAGCTCCGGCCGCGCAGATCTATTCTGTCCTGTGTCAGGCAGGCGTGGAACTTTCCACAGAGTTATCCACAACAAAAAAGGCCAGACATTGCTGTCTGGCCTTTCCGTGCAGCAGAGTTTGCGCGGTTAGAAGCGGAACTGGCCTCCATCAATACCTTCTTGCAGCTCAGCTGTTAGTAGCTGGTAGCAGCTCTCGCCTGGCAGCATGACGTAAACAGGATTGTCCTGCTGGGCCAGATCGTACTTCTGTTCCTTGAGCTTGTTTTTCTGGTGTTTGAAGGTACCCGTGGTTTCCATCTCTTCCGTGTTGATACGGATAAACACGGGAGCAGCATAGGCGGGTATCTCGTGTTTCAGGTACTCGCACAGGCCCTTGAAGTTGAACTGGCTGTGGTCACCGTCCAGACGCACCTGAGCCATGCCTGCACGGCCATTGGTATTGGGAATCTCAACCCCGTACACCACGGTTTCAACTATACCTTCGAAGCCGTCCATGATCTGCTCGACTTCGGTGGTCGACACGTTCTCACCTTTCCAGCGGAAGGTATCACCCAAACGGTCAACAAACTGAGCATGCTTGAAACCAATATCACGCATCATGTCGCCGGTATTGAAGTAGGAGTCTCCCTTCTTAAATACATTGCGCAGTACGGATTTCTCAGTTTTTTCCGGGTCTGTGTAGCCGTCAAACGGAGTCTTGTCGCTGATTTCACCCACCAGCAGTCCTGCTTCACCTTTGTTGACCTTGATCATGAAGCCATCTGGCCCACGTACTGGTTCCTCGCGCTCCTTATCGTATTTGACGATGGCGTAGGATACTGGCGAGAAGCCGACGGTGTTGTCGAAGTTAAAAATGTTTGTGAAGGCGACGTTACCCTCTGAGGAGGCGTAAAGCTCAACCACCCGCTCGATGCCAAAGCGTGCCTTGAAGCCCTTCCAGATGCCCGGGCGAAGGCCATTGCCCACGATGACATGAACCTTGTTGTCCCGGTCATTGGGCTTGGCGGGTTGCTCGTTCAGGTAACGACACAGCTCGCCGACGTATGCGAAGGCGGTGCAGTCGTTTTTGCGGATATCCTCCCAGAAGCGACTGGCAGAAAACTTCCGCGCCAGCACCAGACCAGCACCGGCTGCGATTGCCGAGCCCCAACCGATGACCATGCCAGTGGCGTGGTAGAACGGCAGAGTGCAATACATGCGGTCGTGCTTTTGCAGGCGTACTGCAGAAAAACCGAATCCACCGTAGGCTTTCTGCCAACGGCCATGGTTGAACACTACCGCTTTCGGCAGGCCGGTGGTGCCCGATGTATAGATATAGAACAATGGGTCACGCAGATATATTTTGCTGGCGGACTCCGGATTTTCGCTGCTGCAATCACGAACCAGCTCAGCCAGGTTCAGGTAGCCATTTGGTACGGTGCCGGGATTGTCGAGAGTGTCCTGATCGGCAAAGCAATAAAAGCGGTCCGCGGGCAGCTCAAGATGCTCACGCACCTCTTCGATGGCTTCAACCAGTTCCGCCCCCACAATAGCCGCTTTGGGTTCAACCAGATTGACGCTATGGGTGAGTACTTTGCCGCGCTGGGAGGTATTAATCAGGGCGGAGACAGCACCGATCTTGGCCAGGCCAACTACAGTGCCAAGGAGCTCGGTGCGGTTTTCCATGTCGACCGCTACCACATCACCCTTCTTCAGGCCGATGGAGGAAAAGTAGTCTGCGATGCGGTTGGCCCAGGCGTTGAATTGGGTATAGGTCAGCTGGGTGTCATTGTGAATAACCGCGACCCCATTGGGGTTCATTTCTGTAGCACGCTGAATAGCCAGGCCGAGGCCCAGTGGCATGGTTTTGTCGGTCAGCTTAGCCATTTTCGAGCCTTTGACGATGCCGGGCAGGTTAGCCAGCAGCATAGGCATTCTTGAAAGTAGCTTGGGCAACGAGATGACGTCGGCGTTGCTCATGGGATCTCCGTCTCGTGTTGATCGAAATATTATCGGTCGCTCTGTTGCGGCCCGACTATGGGTCGGTACAGGCACAGGGTCCGGGCAGAGTGCGGCATGGGGGCCGCAGTAAAACAGGTGCGGCCGTACCATAACCGCACCACACCCGGGCTGGCAAGCGAGTCAGGGTGTTAGTGCTCCACGGTCAACAGGATTTGTTTACCTTTGACCTGATCGCCCGCCTTGACGCCAACTGAGGACACCACACCATCGGCGCTGGCCCTCAGGCTGTGCTCCATTTTCATTGCCTCCATCACTACCAGTACTTCACCTCGGCTGACCTGTTGGCCCGGCTCACATCTGACCGTGATGACCGCGCCATCCATGGGTGCCTTGAGCTGGCCTGAGCCGGGGCCCTGGACCGCTGATACCGGCAAGTGGGTCAGGTCGGTAAAGGCATGTGCCTGGCCGTGATCGTCCAGCCATAGTTGATGACCGGTGCGTAGCAGGGAAATGTGGCGACGTATGCCATTCACGCTAAGCTCGGCCCGCTGACTGCCGACGGAGTGCAGGTTCAGGGTGTATTGCTGATCACCAACCAGTGCTATTAGCTGCTGCTCGTGACGCTGCAGCATGACAGTTTGACGGTCTTCGCCAGCACCCAGAATAACAGGCTGAGCGCCATGATCACTGCTATGCCATGCATTAACTGAAGCATACTGATGACTGCTTAGCAGTGCCGCTGCGATGGCATACAGGGCGTGGCTGGCCTGTGGTGCGGCCATGCTTGGGTCGTCGCCGAAATCACTGTCGAGGAATGCGGTGGTAGCACCCCCGGCGACAAATACCGGATGGCGCAAAATGGCCGCGAGAAAACGGCGGTTATCCTGAAGGCCAAACAGCACCGTATCTTCAATCGCACGGATCAGACGGCGGCGCGCATCTTCGCGGCTATCGCCGTAGGCGATGATTTTGGCCAGCATCGGATCGTAGTGGCTGCCAATGCTAAAGCCCTCTTGCAGGCCGTGGTCAATCCGTACTCCGTCGCCTTCAGCAGGGGTCCAGGACAGTACAGGGCCGGTCTGCGGCATAAAGTTCTGGCTTGGCTCCTCGGCGTACAAGCGCACCTCAATGGCATGGCCATTCAGTTGTACCTGCTTCTGGGTTAGCGGCAGGGCCTCACCGCGGGCGACCCGAATTTGCCAGGCGACCAGATCGAGACCAGTGACAAGCTCGGTGACCGGGTGCTCGACCTGCAGGCGGGTATTCATTTCGAGGAAGTAGAAGCTGCCGTCCTCGGCGAGCAGAAACTCAACAGTGCCGGCGCCCACGTATTGACAGGATTTGGCGGCGTTGACGGCAGCTGCGCCCATCTCTGCGCGTAGCTCAGGGCTGACCGCAGGGGAGGGAGCTTCTTCTACCACCTTCTGATGGCGTCGCTGTACCGAGCAATCGCGCTCACCTAAATGAATAACATTGCCGTGCTGGTCACCAAAGACTTGAATCTCCACATGGCGCGGCCGCATGACTGCTCGCTCCAGAATCAGCTCGTCGCTGCCGAATGCGCTCTTTGCTTCCGCACGTGCTGAGCGCAACTGCTCAGCCACCTCTGACATGTCGGTGACCACACGCATACCGCGTCCACCACCACCGGCACTGGCCTTGATCATTAACGGTAGGCCAATACGCGTTGCTTCCTGGATCAGTGTGGCATCAGTCTGCTCGGCGCCCTCATAGCCGGGAATGCACGGCACGCCGGCTTCCTGCATGGCGATTTTGGACAGCCGCTTCGAGCCCATCAGGTGAATGGCGTTTACCGGAGGGCCAATAAAGGTGATTCCCGCAGCTTCACAGGCTTCGGCAAACGCCGAGTTCTCTGACAGGAAACCATAGCCAGGGTGCACAGCGTCGGCACCGGTCTGCCGCGCAGCGGCAAGAATGGCATCGGCATTCAGATAAGACTGACTGACCGTGGCAGGGCCAATGCAGATGGCTTCGTCAGCCAAGGCAACATGACGGGCATCGCTGTCAGCTTCTGAATAGACGGCCACGGTACGATAGCCCATGGAGTGCGCAGTGCGGATCACCCGGCAGGCAATTTCGCCACGGTTGGCGATCAGGATTTTTTCAAAAGCCATGACGGGCTCCGGTAAAAGTTTTATCGGAAAATCACTCCGCCCAACTGGGCAAGCGTTTCTGTACGAATGCCATGGTGCCCTCGGCGCCTTCGGCGCTGGCCACCGCAGCGGCAAAATCCTTTGCAGCTTTATCGAGCAGTTCTTCCAGTGGCTGTTGGCCGACACTCAGCACCAGTTGCTTGGTGATCCGATTAGCATGCGGTGCGCAGCGGCGAATCTGTTTCAGAGTGGCGCTCAGTCGGGCATCCAGCTCCGACGACGGTAACGCTTCGTGAACGATGCCAAGGCGAGCCGCTTCGGCGCCGTTAAAGCGAGCGCCAGTAAGCGCCAATCTTCGCGCCTGAGTCAGGCCGATTCGCTGGACAACAAATGGTGCGATTTGCGCCGGGATTACACCCAGCCCGGTTTCCGGCAAGCCGAATTGGGCATCCTCTGCCGCCAGTGCCACATCAGAAATGCAGGCAAGCCCGAAACCGCCACCCAGTACCGCGCCTTCGATAACGGTAACCAGTACCTGCGGCAGTTGATTGGCCTGAGTGATCATTTCGCCGAAACGACGATTCAGCTGAAAGTAGGCATCACTATCACCTGAAGCGGCTTTCATGCGTGCGCCAGCCATGTCCTTGATATCGCCACCGGCACAGAAATGGCCGTTACTGCCGCGCAGGATCACAGCCCGAAAGTTGTCATCCATGGCAATGAAGGCGAACACG
Organism: Alcanivoracaceae bacterium; assembly: GCA_029210325.1. Classification (GTDB taxonomy): domain Bacteria; phylum Pseudomonadota; class Gammaproteobacteria; order Pseudomonadales; family Alcanivoracaceae; genus PGZG01. The sequence goes on from JARGPU010000001.1 coordinate 1,348,408, forward strand.
GCCATTAGCTCGTTGACCATGGTCAGGCTCATGGCGTTGCGGGATTCCGGTCGGTTCAGCGTGACATGCAGAAACGGGCCATCTTCCCGCAGCAGCAAGGTTTCAGTGGCTGGCAGAGTCATATCGGTTATCCCTTTTTCTTGCCCGGCAGAATGTCCATGGTTTTGCAGATAATGCCGAGCATGACTTCGTCGGCACCACCACCAATGGAGCCAAGACGGCTATCACGGTAGCCGCGGGCAATGTGGGAGTCCCACATAAAGCCTTGCCCGCCCCAGTACTGCAGGCAGCTGTCATACACTTCGCGGGTCAGGCGGCCAGCTTTGAGTTTGGTGATGGAGGCTTTTTGCATAACATCCTTGCCGTTGACGTACTCCTCGCCAGCTGAGTAGGTGAGTGCACGCAGCAATTCGACTTCAGATTGCAGTTCGGCCAAGCGAAAGTGCACCACCTGGTTGTCCAGCAGCGGCATGCCAAATGCGTGGCGCTGGCGGCAGTATTCGATGGTATCGGCGATGGCCAGGTCCATGCCGCGTAGGCTATTAGCAGCACAGAACAGCCGTTCTTCCTGAAACTGCATCATCTGCATCATAAAGCCCATGCCTTCCTGGCCGATGAGGTAACGCTGCGGCACGCGCACGTCATCGAAAAATACCTGCGCTGTATCCGAGGAACGCATTCCCAGTTTGTTGAGTGGTTCCGAGACACTGACCCCGGGGGTATTTTTGGGCACAACGATCAGCGATTTGTTCATGTGCTTTGGGCCGTCGCCGGTGTTGGCGAGTAGGCAGAAGAAATCGTTTTGGGTGGAGTTGGTGATCCACATTTTGGTGCCGTTGATGACATAGTCATCGCCGTCCTTGCGCGCTGTAGTTTTGATATTGGCAACATCAGATCCGGCATGCGGTTCGCTCACGCCAATTGAGGCAACCATGTCGCCGGCAATGGCAGGGGCAAGGAATTCACGGCGCAGTTCGTCAGAACCAAAGCGTGCCAGTGCCGGGGTGGCCATGTCAGTCTGCACACCAATGGCCATTGGCACGCCACCGCAGCGAATGCCGCCAAACTCTTCCGATGCCACCAGGGAATAGGTGTAGTCGAGGCCCATGCCGCCATATTCCACTGGCTTGCTGATGCCGAGCAGGCCCAAATTGCCGAGCTTCTTGAACAGCTCGTGGGCCGGGAAGGGCGGGTTGTTTTCCCACTCGTCGACGTAGGGGTTAATTTCCTTGTCAACAAAGTTACGTACGGTGCGGCGCAGTTCTTCATGTTCCTGAGTGAAAAGCATCGTAATCTCCTGATGGGATTCGTAGAGGGCAATGGCGCTTACAGGCGCGCCACACCATAAGTATTTTGCTTAAGTGGCCGGCGCTCCGCTTCCCGACAGACGTCCAGCACCATGGCAACCACCCGCCGGGTGTCACGGGGATCAATGATGCCGTCATCCCATAGTCTGGCGGTGCCATACAGTGAGGTAGATTGGCTGTCGAGCTTCATCGCGGTGGTTTGCTGCAGCATGTCGAGAACCTTTTCGTCCGGCTCAATACCCATGGCACGTTGTTTTGCATCGGCAACAATGCGCAGCACCATACCGGCTTGCTGGCCACCCATTACCGCCACCCGACTATTCGGCCACGCGAAGATAAAGCGTGGGTCCAGACCCCTGCCGCACATGGCATAGTTACCGGCGCCGTAGGAGCCGCCGACGAGGATGGAAATTTTCGGCACCCGGGCATTGGCCACGGCCTGAATCATTTTCGAACCATGTTTGATAATGCCGTTCTGTTCCGCATCGGTGCCAACAAGAAAACCGGTAGTGTTGTGAAGAAACAGCAAAGGCCGGTTACTTTGGTCGCAAAGTTGAATGAACTGGGCTGTCTTGGCAGCGCCACGGGCGGTGATTGGGCCGTTATTGCCGATCACGCCAATAGCTTTCCCTTCAACCTTGGCCCAGCCGCACACGGTGGCTGCATCCCAGTCGTTCTTGAAGTCAAGAAATTCGGAGTCGTCGGCGATGCGAGCGATAATTTCTCGTACGTCGTATGGCTTTTTGGTGTCCGCTGGAACAATGCCGAGAAGCTCTTGCTCATCATAATGGGGGAGTTGCCACGGCTCTTGCGCATGTGTCGGCAGTTGTTCATTCCAGGGAATATTGGCCATTAGCTCGCGTGCCAGACGAATGCCATCAGCATCGCTTTCGGCAATATATTCAGCAGTACCGGCGACGGTGGCATGCATTTCTGCTCCGCCGAGATCTTCGTCCGTGGCAATCTCTCCGGTGGCCGCTTTCAGCAGCGGCGGGCCGGCAAGGAACATCTTGGCGCGGCCTCGTACCATAATGCAGTAGTCGGAAAGGCCAGGCTGGTAGGCGCCGCCGGCGGTGGCATTGCCATGCACCACAGTGATTTGTGGAATGCCTTGTGCCGATAGTCGCGCCTGATTGGCAAAAGTGCGTGCACCCTCAACAAAAATTTCAGCGGCATAGTTCAGGTTGGCGCCGCCGGATTCTGATAAAGATACGATTGGCAGTTTGTTTTCTCTGGCGATTGCTTGTAGCCGCAGTGACTTGTGCAGGCCCGCAGGAGAGATCGTGCCACCCTTGATTGCTGAGTTAGAGGCCGCCACCAGGCAGCGCACGCCACTGACATAGCCAATCCCGGCGATTGAGCCGCCGCCGGCTTCGGTGCCATCCTTATCATCGTGCATCATATAGCCGGCCAGATTCATCAAGCTCAAGAATGGTGAGCCCGGGTCAAGTAAACGGGTGACCCGTTCATGGGGAAGCAATTGGCCACGCTTCTCGAATTTTGGCCGTTGGGTTTCCGCTTTAGCGACAACCTTCTTCTCGATGCTGCGGAACTCCTCCACGGCCTTCAGCATTGCCTCGCGGTTCTGGCTGAATTCCTCGCCATGGATATCCAGGCTGGTTTCAATCGCCGGCATATCAGTTGTCCTTGAATAGATCGGGGGTTACGGCCCGATGAAAACCATCGAACGGCTTGCTGTTTTTGTGATCCGGCAGCGGGAAGATGGCGATGTTGCCCTGACTGGCAGCACCGTCGATACGCAGGGTGTCGCCGCTGATAAAGGCAGCTGCATCGGATAGCAGGAAAGCAATGGCACCTGATACCTCGGCCTCTTCACCCATGCGTTTCAAGGGGACTGCCGCCCGCAGTGTCTTGATGGTTGATTTGAAACTTTCCGGATAGGTATCCATGCCGCTGGAAGCAATCCAGCCAGGAGCGACGGCGTTAACACGCACCCCGGCGCAGCCCCATTCAAAGGCGGCGGTCTGGGTAAAGTTAACCATGCCTGCCCGGGCTGCACCGGAGTGACCCATGCCCGGCATGCCACCCCACATATCAGCAACAATATTGACGATGCTGCCGCCGGTTTTGTTCATGCCCTGCATGAATACTTCACGGGCCATAAGAAATCCGCCGGTGAGATTGGTGCGGACTACTGTTTCCCATCCCTTCTGGGAAATAAAAGCCAGCGGGGAAGGGAACTGGCCGCCAGCATTATTAACCAGACCATGAACCTCGCCCACGGATTTGAAGATCTCTCCGACAGTGGCCTTGACGCTGTCCTCCTCACGAATATCGCAGGTAAACCAGATCGCCTTACCACCATCCTCCTGAATTTCTTGCTGCACCTTTTTCAGCTTGTCGTCATTGCGACCAATCAGAATGACCTGAGCACCGAGTGACGCCAGTTCGTGGGCGGTGCAGCGACCAATGCCACTGCCGCCACCGGTGACAATGATGTTGCGTCCAGTAAACAGGTCGGGGCGGAATACGGAGCGGTAACTCATCAGGCATTAACCTCTTTGGCAATCTCGGCAGAAACCGGAACAGGAAAGTCGAGTAGCTGTTGGGCAAAGGCCTTGCCCTGCGGATCAATTCGCAGCGATGCAATGCCGCCACCCCCCAGCGCATTCTTTAGCAGGAAGTTGAGTGCATTAAACCCGGGCATGTCCCAGCGTGAAACGCTACCGGTGTCTGGATCAAGAACGTGCTGCATAAATTCAGTAATGGCCTGCTCGGTCAGGGCCGCGCGCAGGAATGGCAGGTAGTCGGCGTTGCGCGCAATGACACCAATATTGGCATGATTGCCTTTGTCGCCACTGCGCGCCCAGGCCAGCTTTACCAAAGGCACTAGCACGGAGCCGGTCATAGTCTCGCCGTTATGCAGCGACAACGCCTTGAGGTCGAGTGCCTGCCCAGTGGGCTGGGTGCTGTTCATCTTGACGCCATCAATATCCACGGTAGCCTGCACGGACTTTTTATCCACCAGTGTGGAAAATAGTCGGATGCGTGGGAAGGACTTCGGGCGGCCGCCAACTATTCCTGTCAAACCCGGCGCCATGCCGGTAGCTGCCTGGGCGATTTCCCGAGAGAAAATGTCCAGGGCCTTTTTATTGTTATGGATAGCTGCGATCTTGACGACGACCTCGCGGGTGTCAGCCCTTCTGCCCTGTGCCCCATAGGTGGTTTCGGTGCCAAGTAGCTCAACCGAAGTATCGCGAAAATCTTCCATGCCGGTAGTGGTGAAAATACCGCGCACTTTTTTCAGGATGCTGTCTGCAACGCGCTGCCCCTTGGCTGCCGCATCAATGCCGCCAATCATGAACGAAGCGGTGATCTTATGGCCATCCGGCCAGGTGGCGGAAACCTTGTATTTATCTGTTGGGGGCAGGCCGTGGGCGCCGCTGACCCGCACCTGATGCTCACCCACCTGCTCCAGTGTTACTCCAGTAAAGTCGCACACCACGTCAGGGAGAATGTAGGCGCGAGGGTCGCCGATTTCATAAACGATCTGCTCCGCTACAGTGGCGCAGCTGACCAGACCACCAGTGTTGGCTGGCTTAGTCACAATGAAGCTGCCGTCGGCGAAGCATTCGGCGATGGGAAAGCCCATGTTGTGGTAGTCGGGGACGTCCTGCCAGTCTGTGAAGTTACCGCCGGTGCACTGGGCGCCGCATTCGATCACATGCCCCGCCAGAGAGCCCTGAGCCAGCTTGTCGTAGTCATCCAGCGACCAGTTAAACTCGTGTAGCAGGGGGCCGAGCACCAGTGCCGAGTCGGCAATACGCCCGGTTAGAACAATGTCAGCTCCGGCGGCCAGAGCAGCGCGGATCGGCTCGGCGCCCAGATAGGCGTTCATGGTCACCGTGAAGGGAGGGAGTGTTGCGCCGCTGTCCATTTCAGTGACGGTGGCAAACTCCTGACGACGCGGATTAAGGTCATCGCCTTCTATCAGGGCAATTTTCATTTCCACGCCGGCGGCGGCGAACACATCTTCCAGCGCCTTGCGACAGGCTTGCGGATTAACCCCACCCGCGTTGCTGATTACCTTGATGCCTTTGCTTTTGATATCTTTGGCCAGCGGCGCCATCACTTGGCTGACAAAGTCGTGGGCATAGCCCTGGTTGGGGTCCTTCATTCGGGCCCCGGCCATGATCGACAGGGTTACTTCAGCCAGATAATCAAATACCAGGTAGTCAATTTCGGCCTCACGGACCAGCTGGAAAGCGGCGGTATTGGTGTCGCCCCAAAAGCCGGCGGCGCAGCCGATACGGATTGGAGAAGTCATTTTGTCTCCCTGTATTGGGCGGAGCGGGCGTAGTTGCCCGCCTTTTCAGATGTGACTGACAGATCTGGCTAAACTACCAAGCAAGCGCTTGGTCTGTAAAGTCTCAGGTGATAAGGTGGTCAAAAAGGGCCGCTTGCATGGTGGGCTTGGGCCACCATAATGGCGGGCGTAATTCAGAGGGGTACTCATGGGGCAGCTACAAACCATTGTCAACGGCATGGACGACTCGCCGCGCGGCAAGTTGCTGAGCGCAGCGGCGCGGCTGTTCCGTGATCAGGGCTTTGATCGCACTACAGTACGGGATATTGCCAGGGAGGTGGGTATTCAGAGCGGTAGCCTGTTCCATCACTTCCCGACCAAGGAAGACATTCTATTTACCGTGATGGTTGAGGTTATCCGCTTTAACACCCTGCGCCTGCAGCAGGCACTGGCAGGCAAGTCCGATCCTGTGGAGAGATTGCGCGCCCTGATTCGCGCAGAGCTGCAAACCATTATTGGTGATACCCGCGAAGCCATGAGCGTGCTGGTATATGAATGGCGTTGCTTGACCCCTGAGCACCAGCGCGAAGCTCTGGCGCTGCGTGATGTCTATGAGCAACTGTGGATGGACGAGCTTGAGGAGCTGCGCAGCATGGGGCGGCTGAGTGCGGATGCCTTTATCACTCGGCGCTTGATTACCGGCATGACCAGTTGGAGCAGCAATTGGTTTGATGCCCACGGTAGTCTGACCATTGACCAACTTACCGATATCATCCTCGACCGGGTCATTGGAGAGCAGCGCTGAGATGCAGTGGGGGACAGCATGATCGGTAACCGCTACAGCCATGGCGTAAAGGGTCATACCATCCTCGAGCAAGGGGATATCAACCGCCAGACCCTTGAGCTTGAGGTGACGCTCTGGCTGGTTTGCCGCCCTGATGGTACGGAGTTCGGCGGCTATGCCACGCTGGCACAGGCGCAGCACGCTATTGAGCAGCTGGAAAGCGGCGACAGCGCTGCCTGAGGCGTACTCGCCATCATGCCGCTTCGCGTGTGTCTGGTGGATTTCTGAGCAAACAGTTCATCGGTCTGAAAAAATCCTTCATCTTCGATTGACAGGCGGAGCGAAAACCCTAGAATGGCGGCCTCTTCGGGTGGTTAGCTCAGCTGGGAGAGCATCTGCCTTACAAGCAGAGGGTCGGCGGTTCGATCCCGTCACCACCCACCAGTTTGCGCGGAGCGGTAGTTCAGTCGGTTAGAATACCGGCCTGTCACGCCGGGGGTCGCGGGTTCGAGTCCCGTCCGCTCCGCCATTTACAAAACACCAGCCCCTGAACTCTGGTGTAATTAAACGGTCACAGGCCGGTGATGCAATGCATCACCGGCCTGTTTCTTTATGGGCCGGTGGAAACCTTAAACCAGTCCATTAAGGAGAGACCTATGGATGAAGTAGTAGAAGAACGACTCGACGAGCGCTTGACCGAGCTGTGCTGCGAAGAGTTTTGCGATGACGATATGGACGCGGATGACGGCTTCGAGCTGTAATCTGCGTTCCTCTTCCCTCCACCTTTCCCTTCCGATTCTTTCTGACTGCCCGCCAAGCTCATCCCGCTGAACAATCCAGTCATTGAGACAAACCCTGCCGGCTCCTCCATGTCAGGACAGCAACGTTATCCGCATCTTTTCAAGCCCGGCATACGTGCACAGGTTGAGCCATCGCCCGGCCTCATTTGTTAGATGTGCTTATTCTGTTGTTCACGTCCGCTCGCCATCTGTTATACCCTGACTATAATCGGCACCAAACTGACGCACATTGTCAGTGTTCTATCCCATCATATTAAAAAGGACAAGGTATGGGCATGTCGGCCGTCACCTCTGAGGCAATCCTGTTTTTCGGTGATCGCGGAGTCAGCAAAAGCATGCTGTTCTCTGACTTCGAGGCCATTTTGGATGGCATGGTTGGGGTCCCCGAGTTTGCCGGCGAGCAGATTAAAGGGGCTTACTGTCTGGTTAACGGCGGTCTTCAGGTGGTCGCCCTGACCCTGTTCCTGATCGATTTTGATGACGATGGCATGGCCGACCACACTTGGAATGTGCCGCTACGCCATCTCGCTGAGCATGGTGGCCCCGGCCCGGATATGGGCGGTGGTCCAATTCGTCTGGCCTGTAAGAGTCAGTGCCCGGTGGCATGGCATCAGGAAAAGCTGTGGGACCCGGCGATGAAGCCTGGTGGCAATCACTTTGTCTTTATTCGCGATGCAGTTAAGGAGCGTGGCGCCAAGCTCGGTCTGTTTGTTGATGAGTCTTCCCCTGCTGCGGCACCTGCCGGGTCAGCTCAGGCAGTGCAGCAGTTTTCTCCCGCTCAGACAGTGCCACCGGTGGTGGCCCCGGAGCCACCGGTAGTGCAGCCTCAAGCTCAAGCTCAAGCTCAAGCACAGGCTCAGGCTCAGACGGCTCGTGATGACAAGGAGCGTCTGCGTATTGCACGAACCCTTAAGGAGCTGCGTCTGCGAGTGCAGACCATGGAAAACAAGCACAAGGATGAGGTTGACCAGCTGCGTTATGCGCATCAGACCAAGGAAGAGATCCTCAGTACCCAGCTGGAAAAGGTGCTGATGCAGTTTAAAACGCTGAAGTCGCAGAATGTGGCGCTGCGTGAACAGACAGATTCGCTCAAGTCTCAAGTGATATCCCTGAATGAAAGTCTGCAGGAGCAGATGAACCACAGTGATGAGCATGGTGGTGAAATTGAGATTCTGACGGAGCAATACAAGATTGCGCTTGAGCAGCGTCTTGACGAGGAGCGTGCCCGGCTTAGCGAAACCCTGCACGCCAAGGAAATGGAGGTTCTGAATCGGGATGAGCGTATTGCTGGTCTGGAGTTAGAGCTTGTAGATGCACGTCATGAGCAGATTCGTTCCGCCAATACCGGTGCGGAAAAGCTGCTTGAGAAGCTGCAGGGACTGGGTCTTAATTTTATCGCATTTCATCCCGGTGCCGGGCATATCTCTATTAATGCCGCCGAGATTTCTGACTATATGCAGAACCCGATTGCCTTTGCAGCGCGTAAGTGTCTGGTCACTGAGGAGCACTACAGGGCTTGGCTGCGCCACTATGAAAACCCGGTTTGTCAGGTGGAAATTGGCGGGCAGACTTGCGGTAAGCGGGTGATCAGAGTGGATGCGCCTAATCAGTTCCGCCCGGGGCAGTCGGACCGCAATGCGAACCGGTGCCAATACTGTCGCTCGGACATAGCCATCGAGAATGTGCTGAAATTTCGCTGAGGCGAAGAGCGTTTTGTGAGGGACGTCACAAAACAGTGGATGTATTCTGAGTCTGGTATGGAACGTGCAGAATCAGGGCCCGAAATGGGTGTAAATGGCGCGGAGCAGTCATGGCCAACAGCGATTCGATTGATAAAAGTTTGTTGCAGACCTTTGTTCCGGTAAACGCGCTTAGCGGGGATCACCTCGATCGTTTGCTGGAGCAGCAGGAGGTTGTGCACTATCACCCCGGTGATGTGTTATTCCAGGCCGGCGAGTCGGATGACAACACCATCTATCTGCTCAAGGGCGAGGTAGAGCTGGATCGCGGCAACGGGGACCGTCAGGTAGTTGGCGCCGGTGGGCTTGAGTCCTGGCATCCGCTGGACCATGCGCAGCCCCGTCGTAGCACGGCCACTGCGAAAACTGAGGTCAGCGTTGTTCGCTTTGGCAGTGCCGGCCTTGATTCTATTCTGGCCTGGGATCAGTCGGCTGGTTATGTGATTCTGGATATCAACTCCAATGCGGCCTATCAGGACGACCGTCACTGGATGATACGACTGCTCAAGTCGAAGCTTTTCTACCGTATTCCTCCCGGCAATATCCTCGAAATCTTTCGCCGTCTGAAGCCGCTGCGCTTCAGGGCCGGACAGGCAGTTATTACCCAGGGAGATGAGGCGGATTGCTGCTATATCATCAAGCAGGGTCTGTGTGAGGTGTTGGTCAAGGCCGAAGGTGCTGCTGACCCCATGCCCGTTGCCCTGCTTGAGCGGGGGCAGTGGTTTGGCGAGGATGCGCTGCTATCGGGCAAGCCACGCAACGCAACGGTGGTTATGGCGACGGATGGGGAGCTAATGCGACTAGATCGCAAGGACTTCGATGAGCTGCTGCGCGAGCCTATCGTCAGGACGATTTCTGTGGCGGACGCCCGAGAGCATATTGCCGCTGGAGCGCGCTGGCTGGATGTGCGTACCCCTGACGAGTTTGAGCAGTCCCATCTGCGTGGTGCCCTGAACATGCCGCTCAACGTGCTGCGCCTGAAGTCTCGCCTGCTGGACCCGTCAAAGGTCTATCTGGCCTGCTGTGATACTGGCCGGCGCAGTGCCTCTGCTGCTTTTCTGCTCAACAATGTGGGCATTGATGTGCATGTCCTTGAGGGTGGGCTGAATGCCCAGAGCGCTGTGCTAAGCGATTTGATTGAGCACGAGTAGCGTTTGGCAGGGCGGTTTCACGCCGCCCCGCCTTGCTATGCTTTACCGTCCCATTCATGCTTCCTCCTTTCCTTCTGTCATGAGGTGCCACGGTGCCACGTGAGACTTTTCGTCATATCGGTTTGATTGCTAAAACAGAGAGTGAGCAGGCTCTGTATTCGCTGCGCCAATTAGTGCACTTTCTTAGTGGGCGCGGTGTCCATGTCATCATTGATCAGGAGCTGTCCGAGTCGCTGCCGGAGATGGGGCTGCAGGCCGGCAGTCGTAATCAGCTCGGTGAGTCCTGCGATCTGGTTATTGTGGTCGGCGGTGATGGCTGTCTGCTTGGTGCTGCCAGAGCGCTGGCGCGCCACGATGTGCCTGTGCTCGGTATCAACCGTGGCCGGCTTGGCTTCCTTACGGACGTGCGGCCATCCGAGATCGAGTCACGGGTCGGCCAGGTGCTGGACGGCGACTACAGCATTGAGTCGCGATTCCTGATCGATATGGAGGTGCGGCGAGGCAAGACAGTGTTGGGTGAGGGTTCAGCGCTCAACGATGTGGTGTTGTTGTCTGGTGACAACGTTCACATGATCGAATTTGATCTGCATATCGATGGCGTCTATGTCTACAGCCAGCGCTCCGATGGCCTGATCATTTCCACGCCCACCGGATCTACCGCCTACGCGCTGTCTGGTGGTGGGCCAATCATGCACCCGAAACTGGATGCCATGGTGCTGGTACCACTCAATCCACACACATTAACCAGCCGGCCTTTGGTGGTTGATGGCAACAGTGAAATCAAGATTCGCATCCGCAGCCACCGGGTTCGTCCTTTGGTGAGTTGCGATGGACAAGAAGGTATTCGAGCAGAGCTGGATGATGTGATTTCAATTCGTAAGAAGCCCCATCGCTTGAAGCTACTGCATCCGCCCGGACATGATTTTTATGAAGTGTGTCGCTCCAAGCTGGGCTGGAGCAGCCGCCCCGGAGAGCCATCATGAGTGAGGATTTTACTCGTACTGCTGCGCAGATGAGTCGCGATGTTTACCAGAGTTTGCGCCGTTCCGTTGAGTTGGGCCGCTGGCCGGATGGGCGCCAACTTACTGCCGAACAGCGCCAGACAAGCATGCAGGCAGTGATTGCCTGGGAGGCCGCCAATCTGCCGGAGCAGCAGCGTACAGGTTTTATCGCCAAGCCCGACTGCGCCACCGACAGCCATGCAGAGCAGCCGGTTAACTGGCGTACAGGAGGCAAGCAGGATGCGTGATAATCAGGCTCCCAAGCCGATACGCCGGCTTGACTACCTGCCGCCCGCTTTTTGGGTTGATAGCGTTGCGCTGGACTTTGACATTTATGACGACCTGACACGGGTGCGCAGTCGTTTGTGCCTGCGTCGAAATACCACTGCCGATGCTCCCGTGGAGTGCGTGTTTGATGGCGAGGCGCTGGTTATCGAGTCGTTGGCCGTAGATGGTAAAACGCTGACGGAGCAAGAGTATCGTTACCAAGGCAGTCAGCTTACATTGCTTTCAGTGCCGGATAAGTTTGTCTTTGAATCCGTGGTTACTATTGACCCGCGAAGCAACACTGCTTTGGAGGGGTTGTATCTATCCAAGGGCATGTACTGCACTCAATGTGAGGCGGAAGGTTTTCGCCGCATTACCTTCTTTCCCGATCGCCCGGATGTGCTAAGCCGTTTTACCACCACTGTCAGGGCCGACAAGTCCCGTTATCCGCTGCTGTTATCTAACGGTAACCCAGTGGCGGAGGGCGAAGAGGGTGGTCGCCACTGGGTGACCTGGGAAGATCCGTTCGCCAAACCCTGCTATCTGTTTGCTTTAGTGGCTGGCGATCTGGCTTGCCTGGAAGACAGTTTTATAACGGCTAGTGATCGCTCCGTGAAGCTGCGTATTTATGCAGAGCATCATGATCTCGACAAACTTGATTTCGCCATGGATTCGCTCAAGCGAAGTATGCGCTGGGATGAAGAAGTGTACGGGCGGGAGTACGATCTGGACATTTATATGATCGTTGCCGTCAGCCATTTCAACATGGGGGCAATGGAAAACAAGGGCCTCAATATTTTCAATACTTCCTGCGTGCTGGCCCATCCGGATACCACTACGGATCAGGGGTATCAGCGTGTTGAGGCGGTGGTTGCCCACGAGTATTTTCATAATTGGTCTGGCAATCGGGTTACTTGCCGTGACTGGTTCCAGCTCAGCCTGAAAGAAGGCTTTACAGTTTTTCGAGATCAGGAATTCTCTGCAGATATGCACTCGCGGGCGGTAAAGCGGGTCGAAGATGTGGACATGCTGCGTACCATTCAGTTTGCTGAAGACGGCGGGCCAATGGCGCATCCGGTGCGCCCGGATGAGTACCAGAAAATCGACAATTTCTACACCGTGACTATCTATGAGAAGGGTGCGGAAGTTGTACGCATGCAATACAACCTGCTGGGCCCGGACTTGTTTCGTAAGGCAACGGATCGGTACTTTTCCCGCTTCGATGGGCAGGCGGTAACCTGTGATGATTTTGTTGACTGCATGGAACAGACCAGTGGTCAGGATCTGTCTCAGTTTCGCCGCTGGTACAGTCAGGCCGGAACCCCTCAGCTAACGGTCAGCGATCAATACAGCAACGGCGTTTATCGTTTGACCCTTAGTCAGCACACTGAGCCGACACCGGGTCAGGCGGACAAGCAACCATTAATGATTCCGGTTTCCATGGCTCTGCTTGATCAGTCAGGTCGGCCGCTGGCGCTTGACGCAGATGGCACCACGGAAACCGTGCTTATCCTGTCTCAGGCGACCCAGACCTTTGAGTACACTCTGCCTGAGCAGCCTGTGCCGGTACTGCTGCGTGGTTTTTCCGCGCCGGTGCAGTTGCGCTACCCCTACAGTGCGGACCAGCTGGCACTCATTCTGGCCCACGATACTGATGGCTACTGTCGTTGGGATGCTGCCCAGCGACTGGGGCTGGAGGCTATTCGGCGGATTATTGCGGGTGCTGATCCGTTGACTGAGGCAGAGCAACTGCTGTCGCCCTGGCGGCAAGTTCTGGCTCGCGCGGCTGAAGACCCTGCCGGGGCGGCCCTGCTACTTGGCTTGCCGTCGGAGAGGGCGCTCAGTGAGCAATTCCTGCCACTGGATCCAACGGCTATCCATCTGGCTCGTTCCGGTCTGGAGGGGGCCCTTGGCCGGCTTCTGCAGGCGGATATTGAGGCCCTGTTGCCCACTCTGGTGGTGTCAGGGCCTTACCGGGCGGAGGCTGCTGATATTGGTCGCCGCACCCTGATGCAGCGTTGTCTGGCCCTGTTGGCTTCAGGTGAAGCTGAGGTCCTGGGCAGTCGTTTGGCACAGCAGTTTCGCTCTGCCAGCAATATGACGGATCGTCTCGGCGCATTGCGCTTGTTAGTTTGGCACGGTCTGCCGCAAGCTGATCAGGCGCTGGAGGAGTTTGCGCTCCGTTATGCCGACGAGGCCTTGGTGATGGATCAGTGGTTTGCTGTGCAAGCGCTAGTTCCTGGCGAGCAAACGGTGGCGGTGGTAGAGCGGCTGATGGGGCACTCTGCCTTTGAAATGACATCACCCAACCGGGTGCGAGGCTTGCTAGGTAGTTTCGCCAATGGCAACCCTTCGGCCTTTCACGCTGCTGATGGCAGTGGCTACCGCTTGTATGCGGATGCCTTGGCCCGACTTGACCGATTGAACCCGCAAGTGGCGGCGCGTATGGCTAACGCCTTCGCAACTCTGCCCCGTTTGGCAGGTGAGCTTCAGGTGAATATGCGCTCGGCGGTGCAGCGACTGCGCGATGCTGAGTGTTCGGCGAACCTGGGAGAGGTACTCGACAGATTGCTTCAATGACATTCGCCAATGTTTTTGTGAACAACTTTGCACAGGACTCAAGAGTCACCGATACAGCTAGATTAGCAGGATGTTTTGTATTTCAATAGGATAAAGGGGTGGTTTCAGGTTACAGTCGAAGCTACCCAGAACAATCGCACGAGATCTCTCGAAAGATCCGGCGACAGAAAAAAAACAGATAATTCGAATAATCGGGCGAATCACGGAGTTATGTATGAATAACAAGCTCATCAGGAAAACCCGGCTGGCTGCTGCGGTGGCCGGAGCGGTGTTGGTCGGCAATCTGTCGGCGGCGGAATTCAGTTTTAACGAGGGGGCCATTACCGGTCGCTTCGATACACTGCTCAGTGCCGGTGCTCTGTTTCGTACAGAGGGTCAGGACGCCAAGCTCGCTGCAAACCAAGATGCGTTGGTGATGGCGAGCAAAGGTTATTCGACCCAGCTGAACAAGAACGATGCCAACAATAATTTCGATACCGGTCTGGCTTCGATGGTCTACAAGATCAGCCCGACGCTGGTAATGCAGTTTGAGGGCGGTTGGGGCATCAATGTCAGCGGTACCGCATTTTATGACTCCGTGATCATGGGCGGCGGTCATGACGGTGGTGACTTGACCTCCATCTCTCCAGGTTTTGTCACGGTTGGCGGTATTAATCGTTACGCCACTTACTCTGACTACGCCAACAACGGTACTGGTGATCGCTTCTCTGATGATGCCAAAGATGAGGCCGGCAGCCGTGCTCGTCTGCTTGACGCCTATGTGTTTGCCGACTTCGATTTTCTTGATCGTCCAATGAACGTTCGCCTCGGTCAGCAGGTTATTAGCTGGGGTGAGGCGCTGTTCATTCAAGGTGGTGTTAATACAGCCAACTATATTGACCTGAATGCCCTGCGTTTGCCTGGCTCAGAGATTAAAGAAGCGCTGCTGCCGCTCACCAGCCTGTACTTTAACTGGGGTGTCACCGACAACCTTTCCATGGAGTCCTTCTACCAGTTTGACTGGGAGAACTCGGAAGACGCACCGGCGGGCACCTACTGGTCCACCCACGATGCATTTCCGGGCAAGGGTGCGAACAATGTCATCGTAGATGGTCGCCTGGTTGCAGCTAGTGCCGGTGTGCCTGCACTAGCTGATGCTTTTGCCAGTTACACCCTGTCGACTTATGGGGTTTCTGGAACTGGCGCTGGTGAGTACCAGTATGAGCAAACTCAGGTAACGGTAAACCGCCTGGCTGACGAGGAAGCGAAGGACGATGGCCAGTTCGGTCTGGCGTTCCGCTATTTCTCCGACTTCTTTGGCGGTACTGAGTTTGGTCTGTTCTACACCAGAACCCATGCACGCTTGCCGGTGGTTGGCGCTCGACTGGATCTGGTAGGTGCTGGCACCATCCCGGAGAAAATTGATAACGCTAACTACTTTATGGCCTACAACGAAGACGTGGACATGCTGGGCCTGACATTCAGCACCAACGTTGGCCAGATGTCTGTGTCCGGTGAGCTGGCGTACCGTCCGGAGCAGAAAATCATTAATGAAGTTGGTGACAATCTGCTGCAAAGTCTGTCCGGCCTGGCCGCCAATCCGGCGCCAACCATTGCCAACATTACTCCGCACTGTGTTCGCCTGAAGATGGGAGGCTCCTGTCTGGATGGCACTGATGCGGTAATTCAGGGTCAGGAATACTACTTCTATGAGGAAGTGGAGACACTGACCGGCTCGCTGGTTGGCCTTTACTTCTTCGGCCCCATGCTTGGTGCGGACAACGTCACTGGCGTACTTGAGCTCGGCGTGGATCAAATTGTTGGTGGTCTGGATAGCAACCTGAACTACAACTCCACCGCGGCGATTCTTAGCGGCGAGGCGTTAATTCGTAACCCGAATGATCCCAATGCCTACTTCCTGACCGAGTCTGCATGGGGTTATCGAGCGGTGCTACAGGCTGACTACACCAACGTCTTTGCCGGTGTGGCAATCAAGCCTAGCGTTCGGCTTCAGCATGATGTGGATGGCAACTCTCCGATTGGCGGCAACTTTATGGAGGACCGTAAAGCGGCAACCCTGGGTGTGGACTTTATCTACCTCAACAACCTTGAGGTTGGTGTTCAGGCAACCAGCTTCTGGGGTAACAGTTATAGCAACAAGCTCAGTGACCGTAACAACGCCTCACTGGCGCTGAAATACGCATTCTGAGTCTGACACTTATAACAATGATTGGGCGTGTTACGGCGCGCCCGACGGGAAAGCAACGGAGAGAAACCATGCTGAAAAAAATCAGTGTAGTCGGTACCGCAGTAACGCTCGCGCTAGCGATATCTGCGGCGGTACAGGCCAAGGTGCCGGCTAGTGAGGCGGCCAGGCTGGGAACTAGTACTACCACCCCGCTCGGCGCTCAGGTCGCCGGTAACGGTAAGGACGTCGCCACCGGGCTGGGTATTCCCGCCTGGACAGGCGGTATGACCCGCAACGACATTCCCAAGACCTACACTCAGGCCGGGCAGCATCACCCTGACCCGTTCGCGGATGACAAGATTCTGCTGACCATTACTAATCAGAATCAGGGTCAGTACGCGGAAAAGTTGCCAGAAGGTGTTAAAGGTCTGCTGCGCACCTATCCGGATACCTTCAAGTTGAATGTTTACCAGAGTCGCCGAACGACTTCTGCGCCGGATTTTGTCTACAAGGAAACAAAGGCCAATGCTACCCGTGCGGTAATGACCGATGCCGGTGTGGAGCAGTCTTTTGGTGGCAATCCATTCCCGATTCTGCATGGCAGCAATAGCGAAAAGGCCAAGCAGGCTATCTGGAACCATGTACTGCGTTGGCGAGGCGTCTATGTGGTCCGTCGTGCCTCGGAAGTGGCAGTGCAGCGGACCGGCGCATACTCGCTGGTAACCTCTCAGCAGGAAGTGTATTTCAAGATGCACGATCCCAAGCTGAAAGCTACGGACATGGATAACCTGATTTTCTACTATCTGTCCTTCGTTAAGGCTCCAGCTCGCCTTGCTGGTGGTGCGGTGTTGGTGCACGAGAGTATCGATCAGAAGATTCAACCGCGTCAGGCCTGGGGCTATAACGCGGGCCAGCGGCGTGTCCGTTTGGCACCGAACCTTGCTTACGATACCCCGATTGCCGCTGCCGACGGTCTGCGTACGGCTGACGATACCGACATGTTTAACGGTGCTCCGGATCGCTATGACTGGAAACTGGTGCATGAAAAGCCGGTGGAAATGTTTATCCCGTACAACAACTACGAGCTGGACTCCCCGAAGATCAAGTACAGCGACATGTTGATTCCGGGTCACGTCAAGTCTGACTATCAGCGCTGGGAGTTGCATCGTGTATGGGTGGTCGAGGCAACCTTGAAAGAAGGCGAGCGGCACATTTATGAGCGCCGCGTATTCTATATTGATGAAGACTCCTGGCAGATCGCCGTGGTCGATCAGTACGACCGTCGTGGTGATCTGTGGCGTGTGAGCATCGCTTACATCAAGAACTATTATGAGGTTCCGACTCAGTGGACGGCGCTGGATGTGTTCCACGACCTGCGCGCCCGTCGTTATCATGCTCAGTACCTGGATAACGAAGAGCCCACAATTCTCGACTTCAGCCTGCCTACTCCAGATGAGCGCTATTTCCATCCGGCGGCGCTGCGCAGACGCGGCACCTGATCAGGCAATAGATAGATATAGCGGACAGGGGCAGTGACCCCTGTCCGGACAAAAAAATAATTCAGTATGAACATCGGGAGATATGCGATGCGTACGATAAACAAAATGATCGGCTTGACCGCTTTGGCGGTGGCTATTCAGGGTTGCGGTGGTGACACCGGCCCGAAGTTAGAGCCGGCTGCGGCGCCTGCCGATGCCGTAGTGGTATTTAACCCCGCGCTGGGTGGTGATGGTCTGCCATTCCCGGCGGATCTGTTGTTTGCCAGCAGTGCAGATGGGTCTATTAATATTCCTGACAAAGTGAGCACCTTTGATCCGACCGATGCCGCCGGCACTTTGGTGGATGGTACTACTGTGTTCACCAATCCTCTTGATCCGCGTACTGCGGCCATGGCGGATCCGCAGACGGCACTGAACAACATGGACGGCTTCTCCACCACCGCGCCCATGGTGGTTCGTTTCTCGTCCAGTATCGCTGGCCCAGCAAGCAGGACGGACCTGCAAAACGGGGTTCGAATTTTCCGCACCAATAACTTTGATCCGGGTGCTCAGGGCACGGTCAATATTGACGATGAGCTGGTTTGGGGTGTGGACTTTGTCGCTGGCGTCAGTGGCGGTACCAGCCTGCTGATCCAGCCAGTGACGCCACTGGAATCCGGCAGCACCTATATCGTTGTGATCGAGAATGAAGTGTTGGGAGCCAGTGGTAGCCCGGTGGGTCAGGACAGCACCTATCAGTTGCTTAATGGCTCGTTCCAGCTCTCCGTTGGTGTACCGATTGCACAGGCCGACTTTATCATCCAGTCCACGGATGATGGCTCCTGTAACTTCAACAGCCCGGCATCGGTGGCAGTTTGTACCAAGATTAACCCGGTATATGGTGTAGTGGGTGCTGGCGTACCAGCGGCGGCGACAATTGCCACCACATTAGCCGGCTTGGAACAGCAGGCCATTGCTACAACTAGCTACGCAACTCTGTGGCAGCTTGAGCAGTTACGCCGTATCACTGCCAAACACCTCGGTGCGCTGGCGGGCGAGGGGATTTCCCCGGATACCGTGGCATTGAGCTACAGTGTTTCCACTGAAAATATTGGTGGCGCATTGGCCGCTGCTAAAGGCCAGGTAGATGGGGCAGCTACTGATCCGAGCATCAGCGTGTTAAACCCAATCATTGCCTGGGATAGCACCATTGATATCGAGGTCACGTCTCCGGGCCCGGATGGCGATTTGACCACCCCGGATTATCTTGCACATATCTACTTGGGTACTTTGGACGATGTGATCCAGTTCTCTGATCCCACCGATCAGAACAACACTGTTTGGAAGGCAGACCGTGCAGGCTGGATTACTGCCGGCCCCTGTGGTCAGTTGCCGGCCAGCACTGACCTGGGTGCCGGACCAGTGGGCTCAGAAAACCTGGTGGCCTGTAATGGTTTTGCCCCCGCCCCGGTAGAAACCGCGCACAGCATTCCGGTGATCATTAGTGCTCCAAGAGCTGAGTCACTTAACCCCGGTCTGGATCCTCAAGATAACTTTACAGACTGTGACGGTGGCGATCTGCCGGTAGTTATTTACCAGCACGGTATTACTTCCAACCGGGCAACCTTGCTGGCTATTGCTGACACGCTGGCATCCCAGTGCATCGTTGGCGTGGCAATCGACCTGCCCAAGCACGGCATTCTGCCCACCTCAGACACCGCTGTTGACCGCTTTGGCGAGCTGGCCCTATTGCAAGCCGCTCTTAGTGGTGATGTTTATCAGGAGCGTCTGGTGAAGGTTTCTAGCCCGATGACCCAGTGTCAGGCAACCAGTGGTGTGGCGATTCCAGATGACACCGATTTCTACTGCCCCAGTGGTGATAACTTTATCAACCTGACCAATTTGGCCAATGCACGCGATGCGCTGCGCCAAGGTTCGGTGGACTTGCACTCCCTGTTCGCCGCTCTGGTAGAAAATGCGGCTAGTGACCTGACTCCAGCAACCATTGGCACCACCGTTGATACCGATCGCATTAGTTTTGTCGGTGTATCACTGGGCGGCATCGTTGGCACCTCGTTTGTTGCTCAGCAGACTGATTTGACTGCTGCAGTGCTGAATGTCACTGGCGGCGGCATTGCCAAGATTCTGGATGGTTCGCCTTCGTTTGAACCAAGCATTACTGCCGGGCTGTACAGCGCTGCCGGCTTGGTCAAGCCTAGTGGTGATTACGAAGGCTTCCTGATCATTGCTCAGACCATGGTAGACAGTGTTGACCCGATCAACTTTGCCGCCGATATCGCCGATGAAGGTACCCCGGTAATGCTGCAGGAAGTGATTGGTGTTCCGTCTGACCTCGGTTCTTGCATTCTGGATGGCGATGGCTGCCCGGATCAGGTAGTGCCGAATAACACCTTCGGTTCCAGCTTCGGTGCGGCGTGGGGTCTTGTCGGCCAGACTGGCCAGACCAGCTTCCTGGCTAATCAGAACTTCGTTACCACTCCGGTAGCGCTGTCCGGTTCTGATCCGCTGGCGCAGGGCACTGGCTTCCTGGCTATTGCTTCGGCGGCTCAGCAGGGTCTGACTGCGGCCTTGGGAATTGGCCCGGTGGCCGTTAATCCGGGGGTCCTGCCGGCTACTGCCATTACCTTCAAAGGTCTGGCGCTGCCAACCGTAACCTCCTGCGGTGCACTTGGTGGCGGTGTAGTTCGCTACAACACGGGTACCCATGGCTCGCTTCTGACGCCGGCTGGTGCCGGGGGAGCGACTCAGTATCTGGCGGTCACTCAGACTATGCAAAGTCAGGTCGCCGGCTTTGTGTCGAGCGATGGTGGGTTGATTCTGGCGGATGAAAACAACGTTGTGTTTGATCCCGCTGTCGCCAACGCCTCGCAGGCGGCATGCGCACCCACACCGTGATAGCAAAGATGTAGAAGAATGGCAGGGGTCGGCTGAGCCGGCCCCTGTTGTTTGGTGAGATCAGCGTTACAAATTCTGCCTGTGTTATGCAGGCCACACTGTAAAAGTGGTTATGCGGGAATTGTCATGAAAAAAATTGCTTTGAGTCTTGGCGCGTTAGTTTTGGCTTCGGGGTCGTTGATGGCAGGGGAATTACTGCCAACAAATTCTCCGGTCCTGACTGCCAATCTTTATCTGGACGCGGCGCGAGCCGGCACCCGAGTGGTGGCGGTGGGGGATCGTGGCCAGGTGGTGTATTCCGATAATGAAGGGCAACACTGGCAGCGTGCCCAGACGCCGAGCGGCGTTCTGCTGACCGCGCTATGTTTTGCCGATTCCCGCAACGGTTGGGCTGTGGGTCACGATGCCGTGGTTCTTGGTACTAACGATGGTGGTGCCACTTGGCAGCAGCAGTATTCCGACGTGCTTGGCGCTGACACCGGCGAAGACGATGCCGATGATTACGCTGACGAAGATTACTCCGATGAAGACTACTCGGATGACTACTACAGCGAAGACTATTCTGATTTTGGCGAAGCAGACGCTGGTGGTCAGGATACCAGTGGCGCACCTTTGCTTGACGTGGTTTGTCTGAACAAGAATCGCGCGCTCGCCGTAGGCGGATACGGATATTTAGTGGAAACAACTAACGGCGGCGCCAGCTGGCAGAAGGTTGTCGAGCGCATTGAAAACGGCAATGGCTGGCATCTGAACTCCATCGCTCAAGTACCGGGCGGCAATACTTTATTGGTGGCAGGTGAAAAAGGTTTGCTACTGCGATCCCGCGACAACGGGCTGTCCTGGAAAGAACTGGAAAGCCCCTACGATGGCTCATTTTTTGGCGTATCTGCGCTGGTTGACGGCACCGTGCTGGCCTATGGCCTGCAGGGTAACCTCTGGGTTAGTCGCAATCAGGGCGATAGCTGGCGTCAGGTGAGGACCGGCGTTACCCGTGGCATCAATGCCGCGACTCAACTTGATGATGGCTCTGTGGTATTGGCTGGTGGCGCTGGTGTGGTGCTGGTAAGCCGGGACGGCGGTAACAGCGTTGTCCTGCAATATTTGCCAGACCGCGAGTCAGTATCTTCCCTGCTGCCGCTGACCGGCGGCGAGCTGCTGATGGTCGGCGATGCCGGCATCCGCGTGAAATCCGATATTCGCTGAGGGCTGTCCAATGGGTAATGCATTTTCCAGAGCTGTATCCCGGGGACTGTTTTCAGTTCGGCCGGTAATTCTTTTGTTGTTTGCCGCGGCGACGGTGTTCCTTGCCATGCAGGCCATGCAGGTGTCCATCAATACTGATGTGCGCAAGATGGTGCCGCTGCAGCATCCCTATATTCAGAACTTCCTTGAGCATCGTGATGACGTCAGCCTCGGCAATGATGTTCGCCTGATTGTTGCCGATAGCCGTAATGATGACATCTTTAATGATGAGTACATGCAGGCGCTTAAAGCCATCACCGATGAGGTGTTCTCCCTGCCTGGGGTCGATCCATCGGGCATCAGTTCGTTGTGGACGCCGGATGTGCGCTGGAACGAAGTGACCGAAGAGGGCTTTCAAGGCGGCGAGGTTATTCCTGGCGACTATGACGGTGGTCAGGCATCGCTGGACATGCTGCGGACCAATGTACTGCGCTCTGGCTATGTAGGACGCCTGGTGGCGGATGACTTCCGCTCCAGTATCGTCCACGCCAATCTGATGGACGTACTGTCTGATAGCTCAGGGGTGGATATTCCCACGCTGGCGGCGTCGCTTGAAGATATTCGTAGCCGTTATGAAGAGCAGTACCCGTTTATCCGCATCCATATTGTTGGCACGGCGAAGCAGATCGGCGATGTAATGGCAGCGGCGCAGGAAGTGGCGATGTTCTTCTTCGTCATCCTGTTGCTGACGGCGGTTCTGCTTCTTCTTGATACCCGCTCACTACGTAGCTCTCTGGTTGTAGTGACATGTTCTTTTATTGCGGTGGTTTGGCAGCTGGGCTTGGTTACAATGCTAGGCTTTACCATCGACCCTTACTCCATGCTGGTGCCATTCCTGGTGTTCGCTATTGCGGTTAGTCATGGCGTTCAGATTGTTAACAGTTTCCTGAATCTGCTTTCCGGCAATGCCGGGCCGCGCGATGCCGCGCTGGGCACTCTAACCGCGCTGGTTGTGCCCGGTTCTGTGGCACTGGTGAGTGATGCTATCGGCTTCCTTACTCTGTATATCATTGATGTCGGTGTGATCCGTGAACTGGCTTTGTCGGCCAGTATCGGTGTTGCTGTGGTGATTATGACCAATCTGGTCATTGTACCAATCATCTTGTCCTATATTGGTGCCGGTAAGCGTTCGGTCCAGAGGGTTGCGGAGCACAATAAAAAGGACGGCTTGCTGGCGGCCATATTTGCCCGCTTCACCCGCCCCGGGTTTGCTGCCGTATCTATTCTGATCGCTGCGTTTGGTTATGGTGCCGGCATTTGGTTTAGTCAGGATCTTAAGATTGGTGATCTGGATGTGGGCGCACCAGAGCTTTGGCCAGATCCGTGTCTGGAGGAAGACTGTCCGCGCGGTTTCAAGCCGAAAGATCGCTACCGTTATAACCATGACATAAATGTGCTGGTGTCAAACTACAGCGTCAGTGCGGACGTGTTGGTGATTATGGGTGTCACACCCATGGAAGGTTGTAACAGCTATGAAGCCATGCAGCAGGTGGATGATCTGGGCTGGAAGCTGCGCAACACCGAAGGCGTTCAGGAAGTCACTACGATTGCATCGGTGACTAAACAGATCAGCGCCAATATGAGCGAAGGCAGCCTGAAGTGGGCCACCGTGTCCCGCGACCAGTTTGCGCTGAATAACGCTATGCGCTTTATGCCGTCGGCGATGTACAACCTTGATTGCAGTCTGACGCCTCTGTATGTGTTCCTCGATGATCACAAAGCCGAGACGCTGGATCGCGTTACCGGGGTTGTCCAGAAATATATTGATAAGCACAACGATAATGACGTTATCGAGTTCAAACTGGCGTCCGGTAATGCTGGCGTGGAAGCAGCTACCAATCAGACCATTGATGCCAAGCAGTATCAGATGCTGGCACTGGTTTATGGAGTAGTGATCCTGCTTTGCCTGATTGCCTTCCGTTCCATCCGGGCCGTGCTGTGTATCATCATCCCGCTGGGCTTGACCTCAATCCTGTGTCAGGCATTGATGGCGCAGATGGGTATTGGTGTGAAAGTGGCAACTCTACCGGTGATCGCACTGGGCGTTGGTATCGGTGTGGATTACGGCATCTATATCTACAGCCGTCTGGCGGAATACTTGAAAGAGGGTATGGATCTGGAAGCGGCCTATCGGGAAACCCTGAAGACCACAGGTAAAGCCGTTGCCTTTACGGGTATCACGCTGGCTCTGGGCGTGATCTTCTGGATCTTCTCTTCGATCAAGTTCCAGGCCGATATGGGCATTCTGCTTACCTTTATGTTCCTCTGGAACATGATTGGTGCTCTGTGGCTGTTGCCGGCACTGGCTCGCTTCCTGCTCAAGCCGGATGAAGCTCGTGCCCGCGCCAAGGCCCGAGTGAAGGCATAACCCTGCAGGCCAGCCCCTTGTGGGCTGGCCTGTTTGCTGCCTCTGCGCAACGTGCGTGGAGTGCAGGCCTTCCTTTCCTTATAATGCGCGCCACCTGATGAGGTGCCGCCATGTTGTATGAAATTGCCCGACCATTCCTTTTTTCCCTTTCTGCAGAGCATTCCCACGATCTGACGCTGGCGCTTTTGCGTCGTGGTGCCGGCCACCTGTGGCCAGCGTGTGTGCCGGCCAAGCCGGTCACCGTGATGGGCATTGAGTTCCCCAACCCAGTCGGCTTGGCCGCCGGGCTGGACAAGAATGGTGATTGCATTCGTGGGCTGGCGGCGCTGGGGTTCGGCTTCCTTGAGGTGGGTACGGTTACTCCCCGGGCGCAGCCGGGCAACAGTAAGCCGCGCCTGTTTCGCTTGCCGCCGGCAAAGGCACTGATCAACCGCATGGGTTTTAACAACCATGGTGTTGATTACCTGCTGCGGTCCGTCGACAAGAGCGGCTTTCAGGGTGTGCTGGGCATCAATATCGGCAAGAACTTCGATACCCCGGTAGAGCGGGCGGTAGACGACTATTTGTACTGTCTGGAGCGGGTCCATCAGGCGGCCAGTTATGTGGTGGTCAACGTTTCCTCTCCCAACACCCCGGGGCTACGTACTTTGCAGCATGGTGATGCCCTGGAGGCTCTGCTGCTAACCTTGCGCGAGGCTCAGACCCGGCTGGACCAGCGTGCTGGCAGGCGAGTGCCCCTGCTTATCAAGATCGCGCCGGATAACGACAAAGAGGCCATGGCCGCCATGGGTGGGGCCTTTATCCGTCACCAGATGGATGGGGTGATTGTTGGTAATACCACGCTGTCACGCAGCGGAGTGGAAGGGATTACCCACGGCAATGAAGCGGGTGGCCTGAGTGGAGCGCCGCTCAAGGGGTTGGCAGATCAGGCGTTGACCGCGATGGTGTCGACACTGGACGGGAAGCTGCCAGTTATTGGGGTTGGCGGTATTCTCAGCGGTCAGGATGCAGCGGATAAACAGCGTCTTGGCGCCAGTCTGGTACAGGTCTACAGCGGGCTTATTTACCGGGGCCCAGGTCTGGTGGCCGAAGCGGTCAAGGCGTGGCGGGTATAAAAAGGAAAGGGCCCTGGAGGGGCCCTGTGTAGGCGCCGAAGCGCCCGGTTGCTCCTTGCGGAGTTTGGGTAAACGTTATCAGTTAACATCCTTCAGGTTGTGGACACTGGCAACGCCGACATAACCGTTGATGTGATCAACACGGCCTTCTCGCCAGCCGCTGATCCAGTTGAAGCGGGGAGTGGTGGAACCAAAAGGGCAGATGTCCTGGGATTTACCATCCAGACCTGCCTGGTAACCACGGGAATAAGCACGGGTATCGCGATCTCTCTTCTGTCTTTTCATCGAGTCTTCCTCTCGTTTATGGCAGTCGCGTCGCACCCGGAGAACCGGGCCGTATAACTGGTGACATCAGGTTCGCTGAAACGTTCTGCGCGGAGGCTGAGGGGCGGCTCCAATGGCCACCTCGGATCCCCGACACACCTCCAGTATCGGAACGTCTGGGGGGGCTGTCGAATATCGAGTTGCGATATACAGGCGTACCATTAGCAGTATGTTTCATATTGATTGCCCTTGAGATAACCGTCGCAACTGCTTGATCCTATCCGTATCTATTTGATTAAAAGCGCCTTTGGAGAATGTTTGTGGAAATGGTGATCACCTGTATGCCCGGCCTTGGCGAGCTACTACGCCGGGAACTGATCACATTGGGTATCTCGCCGGGGGACAGCAGTGCTGCCGCTCTGCAGGCCGATATGTCGGTCGAGCAGGCGCTAACGGTGTGCCTGCACTCACGCATTGCCGAGCGTGTGCTGGTGCAATTAGCCAGTGTAGAGGTGGCGCCCCAGCAGGCACCGGAGGCGCTGGCTGCGGCGCTTACTACGCAGCAACTGAGCAATGCGTTGGCGCTTAATGTGCACGCCGACCATGAAGCCGGCGTGCGCGGAGATGCGCGGGTCAGCGGGAGTGTATTTGCCCGCTCATTGGCACAGCCGCTGCCATTAAGTCGTGAAACCCGGGGCGCACTATGCCTTCGCTTGCTGATTGGCGAGCAGCGTTCACGCCTGTTCGTCGACCTGTGTGGCGAGCCGTTGAGTCGCAGGGGGTATCGGCTGCAGGGCGGAGCTGCACCGCTCCGGGAAACGCTGGCGGCAGCCATGTTGCTGGCGGCGGACTGGCAAGTGGACCCGCAGTCCGGCCTTTGGCCGGCATTAATCGATCCATTTTGCGGTAGTGGCACGCTGCTGATTGAAGCGGCATTGATTGCCACCGGCAGGGCCCCTGGTTTGTTGCGTGATGAATTCGCTTTGCGCTATTGGGGCGACTTCCAGCCTGCCCTGTGGCAGCAGTTGCGAGATCAGGCTCAGTTGGGAATTCGTAGTCCGCAGGCGCTGTCACTAAAAGGCTTTGATGCAGATGACTCTGTACAGCGTCAGGCCAGAGCCAATGCAGAGCGTGCTGGTGTGGCCAATCTGATTCATTTCGAGCGGCGAGAGCTTGGCCAGCTTAAAAAACGCGACTTTTCCGGCGACGGTATGCTGGTTACCAACCCTCCGTGGGGTGAGCGTCTTGAAGATAAGGCACGCGCCGGCTGGTTGATGAATGGATTAGCCTGCTTGCTGGCCAATGAAGCTCGTGGCTGGGGCGTAACGGTGTTGGGCAGCGATGTCGAGGTTCTGGACCGTAGCGGTGCGGAAACCATAGCGCAGTGGAAGGTACTGAATGGCGCGGTGAACGGCTTTATCCGGGTGATGCGCCCACAGCGCCGGGCTCCGACCAGACCGTTACTGGCTGGTGAGCCAGCATTTGAATTGCCGCCCGAGGCGCAGGCATTTGCCAATCGTTTGCGCAAGAATGGCAAGCAGCTCAAGCGCTGGCTGGAGAACGAGTTGGTGCAATGCTACCGGCTCTACGATCGTGATCTTCCTGAATTCAATGTTTCCGTGGATGTGTACGCGGACAAAGTATTGGTGCAGGAGTTTGCCGCACCGAAAACCGTTGATGAAAAAGCGGCGGAGCAACGCCGTATGCTGGCCGTCTCCGCTGTGCGATCGGTGCTGGGAGCCCATCGGGAGCAGGTGTTCTTGCGCACCCGGGAAAGGCAGAAGGGTGCCAATCAGTATCAAAAGCTCGGTCAACGCCGCAACCTGATGGTGGTTCATGAGGGGGGCGCGCGCTTGCTGGTGGACCTGCGTGCCTACCTTGATACCGGTCTGTTCCTTGATCATCGACCGGTGCGCTTGCGCATTGAGCAGGAGGCCGCTGGCAAGCGTTTTCTTAACCTGTTTGGCTACACCGGTGCGGCGACCATTCATGCTGCAGTGGGCGGCGCCCGGCAGTCAGTGACGGTAGATGCTTCCAATAACTATCTGCAATGGGCTGGCGAGAATCTGGCGTTGAATGGTTTTTCTACCTTGCGCCATCGACTTGAGCGTGCCGATGCAATGGCCTGGCTGGGTGATTGCCAGGAGCAGTTTGACCTGGTTTTCTGTGATCCGCCGACTTTTTCCAATAGTAAAAGTCGGGATGACTTTGTCGTTCAGCGCGATCACGGCGAGTTGATTCGTCGCATTATGAGACGGCTGGAGCCCGGCGGCGTGTTGTACTTTTCCTGTAACTTCCGCCGCTTCGAGCTGGATGCGGAAATCCGTCGCTGGTTTAAGGTGGACGATATCAGTCGTAGCAGTATTCCCCCGGACTTTCAGCGTCATCAGGATATTCACCACCTGTTCGCCATTCGTCACGGAGAGGCTTGATGCAAGTTGAGTTACTCACTACGGCGGGCTGTCATTTGTGCGAGCAGGCTGAGGAAATCATCAACCGTGCTACTCCACAGGTGCAAGTTGTGCTGGTGGATATCGCTGAGGATGATGGTCTGATTGAGCAATATGGAGAGCTGATTCCGGTGCTGCGATCTGGCGGCAATGAGTTGCGCTGGCCTTTTAGCTTGCTTGATGTCAGAGGCTTTCTTGCCGATCAGCAGTAGCTGTCAGGTTGGAATGCGGAAGAAGCGGTTTGCGTTGTCCCAACTCTGTTCGCCGATGCTCTGCTCCGTACGGCCTGTCGACTGGGCCAGCTGGCGGACAATCCAGGGCAGTAGTGCCGGCTCATTTCTACCACTGACCTGCGGCTTGTGATCCATATTGCGAGGCAGCAGCCAGGGCGCGTCAGTTTCGATAAGCAGCCTGTCAGGTGGAATATTGGCGGCCAGGCGCTGCAGCTCCATGCCTCGTCGTTCGTCGCAGATCCAACCAGTAATACCGATATGGCAGTCGAGATCGAGGTAGTCGAACAGTTCTTCGCGACTGCCAGTAAAACAGTGCACCACCAGATCGCAAAGTTGATCTCGAGCTTCACGGACTATTGGCAGGAAGCGCTGATGGGCATCCCTTTGATGCAGAAATGCGGGCAGTTGCAGTTCTGCGGCCAGCGCCAGTTGTTCGATAAAGGCATTTTCCTGCTGCGGCCGAGGGGAAAAATCCCGATTGAAATCCAGCCCGGTCTCACCGATGGCGCGAACCTTGCTGTGGCTGGCAAGTTCGCGCAGGTCTTTCAGGGATGAGGCAGAAAATTCCGAGGCCTGATGGGGGTGAATGCCGGCGGTGCAGAACAGGTCCGGTTCGGTTTCGGCAAGCTGCAGCGCAGCAGCGGAGCTGGATACGCTGGTGCCGGTCAGGACCTGCATGGCGACACCCGCTTCACGAGCGCGCTGAAGGACTTCAGAACGATCCTGATTAAAGCGTTTGTCTGCCAGATTGACGCCGATATCTGCTAAACGCACGAGAGCCCTGGGTTACGGATTTTTCGAGGCTGCCAGTTTCTCCCGCAGCATCTCCACACGATTGCGGTTGGCGCCAAGGTCTGAGTAGCCTATCCGTGATGCGGAGCGCACCTGAATCATGCCGTCATCATCGATATGAAACAGTACATCGTCAGTGAAACGCAGGATGGGGGTTTTGAAAGTAGCCTTAACGACATTGTCCGCTGGGGCACTCCATTCAACACGCGGCAGCGAGTCGAGAATGGCCGTTAGCATCTCAGCGGATTCAGCAACGCTGGCTGCCGCCGCCAGCGGGGCAACCTGGCGTGCTTCATCGCTGGCCTGCGAGCTCACGCAGTTAGGAGTTTCTGGGCAGTCCGGCAGCTCCAGTGCATGCACGCTGGCACCCGCAAGCAGCCCTGAGATCAGTGCCACGTGGCTGAACCTATGTTTCATTGCCTGCCCCTTTTGTGCTGCCCATTATCAAGATTAACCGACGTCGCGAATTAACCCGACCACGATACCTTCAATCATCAGCTGGTCAGGAGCAACCGGAATCGGTTCAAAGGCATCATTAGCGGGCATCAGGAAGATTGCCGACTTGTCGATTTTGAGGGTTTTTACTGTGACATCCTCGTCAAGGCGAGCGACCACGATTTGCCCGGAGCGTGCCATATTGGTCTTGCGTACCGCAATCAGGTCGCCGTCGAGGATGCCAGCGTCTCGCATACTGTCTCCCTGCACCCGTAGCAGGTAGGTGGGGCGTTGGTTGAACAGCCCCTGGGGTACCGGCACGGTACGCTCTACGTTCTCCACCGCCTCGATGGGCAGGCCCGCTGCAACGCGGCCCACCAGCGGCATCTCGTCGTCATTCCAGTTGGCCGCATCAAGCAATTGAATGCCCCTGGAGCGGTCGTTATGGATGCGGATAAAGCCCTTTCGCTCCAGAGCGCGGAGGTGGTCGGAGGCAGCGTTTTTCGACTGGAAGCCCATCAGATCGGCAATCTCGGCCCGTGTCGGGGCCATGCCGGTGTCCTGCAGGTGCTGGCGGATACACTCCAGCACCTGGCGCTGGCGGTCGGTCAGGATTTCGCTCATCAGTGCTCTCCTCGGGCTTCCTGAATAGGGCATCTGCTGAATGCTAGCACGCATACTGTTCTTGTGGCCAGTGCCGGATGGCCAGATGCCAGAGTTATCTTGCCGGTAGACAAATTGCGTTCTGCGCCGTTGCCCTGTGGCCGACAGTTGCCTACGATGTGCGACTGTTCGGGCCAGCCAGAAACATCGGAGTTATTCGTATGGAGCAGATCAACCGCGCGGACTATCCGTTAGAGCGCATCCAGCGTTTGCTTTCGGGCATTCCGTTTTTCAACGAAGTGGCGCGGGAGAGCGAGCAGCAGTTGTCTCGATTGCTTGAGTGCTCGGATATCATGCAGGCCCGAGCCGGCGAAGAGGTGATTCGTCAGGGTGATACGGATACGTTTTTGTACTTCCTGCTGAAAGGCCAGTTGGCGGTGATGTCGCCGAACGGTAATGCTAATCAGGTGCTCAACTACATCTCCCCAGGCGAGGTTTTTGGCGCTCTGGCGATGATCCGGGCAACGCCGCGCAGCGCCACAATTCGGGTTGATGAGTCAGCCAAAGAAGCCATCGTTGCCCGTCTGAATTATGCCGATTTCAGCAATATCACCGATTTTAACTACTTGAGTCTGGCTACCAAGCTGGCCTTTTATCGCATGCTGGTCCACAACATTCGCTGGACTCTGGAAGTGAACAAGATGCAGAGCCCGCAGCACGAGTTGGTCGCCAAGTTGCGTACCGTGCCGGTTTTTACCGGTGCCAAAGGTACTGTGGAAGAGCTTAACGCGCTGTGTGATCAAGCCCACAAACTGGCGGATATTCTTTGCCTGTGGAATGAATCGGCTCAGCCGGTACGCAGCAATATGCAGACCACCTGAGGGAGGTCTGCCACCTCAGCGCTGATCCACTTTCACCGCAAGCACGTCGCAGTGGGCGCCGGGCACCAAGCCCTTGGCGGTGGAACCGAGCAACAGGGCCAGGCCGCTGCGGGTGTGACTGCCGACTACAATAAGGTCTGCGCCCAGCTGGTCAGACTTCTCCTGAATGGTCTTTTCAATCGAACCCAGTTCCACATAGACCTGATCGGGGCTGATGGCAAAGTGCTGGGCATGCTCCAGCGCCGTTTTTCTGGCTCTATCCATCAGGCTGGATTGCAGGTCCGAGACATCCATTGGCACATCTGCCCCGTAGGCCAGCGCCAGCGGCTCGATCACATGGATCAGATGCAGCGTTGCGCCTTTGCCTGCCACCGCGGCCGCCCTGGCCAGTACCAGGCCGGAATCTTCACTGCAGTCGATGGCCACTAGCAAGGTGCGGTAGTCGTTTTCCATGCTCGTTACTCCCCAAGAGCGATCACGGCTGATTGTGGACTGCTACTCCACTTCTGACAAATAACACCAATGGCTGACAAAGGGGGGGGTTGCCCTCGGACCCTTAATCCGATTACTACTAAAAAAGGGACAGTTAAGAGCATTTCCTTGACCGGCCCGCGTCGCTCCGCCTAAATAGGCGGCCGCTAACGGCCCACAGCACGGACAGGTTTCGTTCACGATGGCTAAAAATCTGGTAATCGTCGAGTCGCCCGCAAAGGCGCGCACCATCAACCGCTACCTCGGAGACGACTTTATCGTCAAATCGAGCGTCGGCCATGTGCGCGACCTGCCGGTGGGGGGCACAACGAAGAGCACCCCTGCGGAGCGCACCCGCGAGGCGGCCATCACCCGCTCGCTGCCTCCAGAGGAGCGTGCCCGGCACAAGGCCCGCAAGGCCCACGATCAGCTGATCAACCGCATGGGTGTCGACCCGGAGCATGGCTGGGCGGCTCGCTACGAGATCCTGCCGGGTAAAGAAAAGGTCATCGATGAGCTCAAGCGCTTGGCTGCCAAGGCCGACACTATCTATCTGGCCACTGACTTGGACCGCGAGGGAGAGGCCATTGCCTGGCACCTGAAGGAAGTCATTGGCGGCGATAACCAGCGTTTCAATCGGGTGGTGTTTAACGAGATCACCAAGAAGGCCATTCAAGAGGCGTTCCAGAAGCCCACCAAGCTGGATATGCACCGAGTTGAAGCTCAGCAGGCACGGCGCTTTCTCGATCGTGTTGTAGGCTTCATGGTGTCACCGCTGCTCTGGGACAAGATTGCCCGGGGTCTGTCCGCCGGACGTGTGCAGTCAGTGGCAGTAGAGCTGGTGGTGGAGCGTGAGCGCGAGATCCGTGCTTTTATTCCCGACGAGTATTGGGAACTGTTTGCCGACGGCAACATGAAGGATGCGGATGCCATTCGTATGCAGGTCCATCGGCATGCAGGCCAAGCATTCAAGCCAGTCAATGAAGAGCAGGCACGCAAGCACGAAAAGGCTCTGCGTGATGCCGGACAGTTAAAAATTGTTGATCGGGAAGACAAGCCGACCCGATCAAAGCCCTCTGCACCTTTTATTACCTCCACGCTGCAGCAGGCGGCCAGTACTCGACTGGGCTATGGCGTTAAAAAGACCATGATGCTGGCCCAGCGACTTTACGAAGCTGGTCACATTACCTACATGCGTACCGACTCCACCAATCTTAGTGAAGACGCGGTGGCTGCCTGCCGCCAGTGGATTGGTAAAAAACTCGGTGAGCAATACTTGCCGGCCGGGCCGATTTCATACTCCAGCAGAGAAGGGGCTCAGGAAGCCCACGAAGCGATTCGCCCTTCTGATGTGGGCCGGGAAGCGGAGTCGCTGAACGACATGGAAAAGGATGCTCGTCGTTTGTACGACCTGATTCGTCGCCAGTTTATTGCTTGCCAGATGCCGCAGGCGGAATACCTGAGCACCACAGTGACGGCTCACGCTGCTGATTATGAGTTGAAGGTTCGCGGTCGCATTCTCAAGTTTGACGGCTGGACCAGAATACTGCCGCCTATGTCCCGTAAAAGCGCTGAGGACACCGAGCTGCCAGCGCTGGAAAAAGGCCAGGTGCTGCCGATCAAAGCGGTAGACGCGGTGCAGCATTTCACCAAGCCGCCGGCCCGTTATACCGAAGCCAGCTTGGTGAAAGAGCTGGAAAAGCGCGGTATTGGTCGTCCTTCCACCTATGCGGCAATTATCTCGACGATTCAGGATCGCGGCTATGTGCGTACTGAAAATCGTCGTTTTTATGCTGAGAAAATGGGCGACATTGTTACTGACCGATTGGCGGAGAACTTTCCTGACCTGATGGATTACGGCTTTACCGCTAATATGGAAGAAACCCTCGATCGGGTGGCTTCCGGGGAGCGCAACTGGCGTGATGTACTGAATGATTTTTACAAAACCTTTAGCGCCCGGCTGGAGGCTGCTCAGGGTGACGGCGCTGGCAAACAGGCCAGTGGCGGTATGCGCGCCAACTTGCCTACGGAAACTGATATTGACTGCCAGACCTGTGGTCGGCCGATGCAAATCCGTACCGGTTCAACCGGCGTTTTCCTTGGCTGCTCCGGCTATAGTCTGCCGCCTAAAGAGCGCTGCACCGCCACGGTAAATCTGTTGCCAGGCGAAGAGGCTGTGCGTGTTAGCGAAGATGATGATGAAGCCGAAGCGCTGGAGCAGCGTCTTAAAAAGCGCTGTCAGAAGTGCGGTACGGCAATGGATAGTTACTTGATGGATGAGGGCCGTAAGTTACACGTCTGTGGCAACAATCCGGACTGTGACGGTTATCTGATTGAGCACGGAGAGTTTCGTATCAAGGGCTATGATGGCCCGACCATTGAGTGTGAAAAGTGCAGCAACGATATGCAGTTGCGCACTGGTCGTTTTGGCAAGTTTTTCAAGTGCACTAATGAGGCTTGCGGTAATACCCGCAAGTTACTGCGCAACGGCGAGGCTGCGCCGCCGCGGGCTGATCCGATTCGTATGGAGCATCTGCGTTGCGAAAAGGTGGATGATTTCTATTTGCTGCGTGATGGTGCCGCTGGTCTGTTTCTGGCGGCCAGTAAGTTTCCCAAGAATCGGGAAACCCGGGCACCACTGGTTGCTGAAGTGCAGACAGTGCGTGACTCACTGGAAGACAAGCACCGCTATCTGGCCGACGCGCCGGCGCAGGACCCGGCCGGAAACCCGTCGGTGCTGCGTTTCAGTCGTAAGAGCAAAGAGCAGTATGTGCAGTCTGAGGTCGATGGTAAGCCGACCGGCTGGTATGCCTTCTATCGTGATGGCAAGTGGCAGGAAGAGGGTGGCGTTAACGAGAAGAAGCCTGCAGCCAAAAAGGCCGCAGTGAAGAAAGCGCCAGCCAAGAAAAAGGCGCCGGCAAAGAAGAAAGCTCCCGCCAAGAAGAAGGCAGCGGCGAAAAAGTAATGCTTTACCGGCAATAAGTCAGCCTGGCGGCCGGATCTGCTGATGCAGGTCCGGCCGTATGGTTTCGGAGTGGTCGTTATGTCGCGGATGGTAAGGGAGAGTCAGGTTAGTGGCCTGCGGGAGCGGCTTTTCTTCGCCCAGTGGACACTTCGCCAGTTGAACAGCGCCTGTGAGAGCAGTGCGCCCCGGGGTGAATTGCTGGCTCAGCGTGCTGCGGTGATTTTTCATCTTTACAGCTGTGTGGTCGGGCTTGCTCGTCAGGCACTGCGCGGTCAACCGGACTTGCTGGCCGGCCGACAAATCAGTCTGGCGGAAATTGAAAAGGCGGCCAGCGATATTCATTCCCCGGAGCTGATGTTGATCAGTGAGGCGCGGGCTGACCGCAATGATGCTATTAGCTGGCTGGACCAGGAGGCACTGTCTTTGTTTGCTGCCAGTGGTATGGCGCGACGGCCGCAGGCTCCTGTGGAAAATGCACTGGCGATTGCTGCAGAAAACCCGGATGAGCTTTTAGCTAGTGGTGATCTTGAGCGTTTGGCGAGTACGGTGAAGCGGGTCCAGCGCCTGCTGGATGAAGCGGCCAGCCTGACCGAGGAGTGGTGATGGACGAGCGCAGAAGTAGGGAAGCATGGCGCGTTTTACGTATTCAATCCGAATTGGTAGATGGCATTGAACATCTCTCCACCCTTGGCCCGTCAGTGACCATCTATGGCAGTGCCCGGCTTGGTCCCGATTCAATTTATTACGGCCAGGCCAAGGAGCTGGCGCGACGTTTCGGCGATGCCGGGTTGAATGTCCTTACCGGCGGTGGGCCG
Source organism: Alcanivoracaceae bacterium (assembly GCA_029210325.1). GTDB lineage: Bacteria > Pseudomonadota > Gammaproteobacteria > Pseudomonadales > Alcanivoracaceae > PGZG01. The sequence continues at coordinate 1,383,499 of JARGPU010000001.1, forward strand.
GGCATTATGCAGGGTGCCAACGAGGGTGCCTTCGGCACCGATGGCTGTTCCATCGGCTTGAATATCAAACTTCCCCACGAGCAGGGCGCCAACAAGTATCAGGATCTCAGCCTGGACTTCCGCTATTTTTTTGTGCGCAAGCTGATGTTCGTCAAGCATGCGGTGGGATTTGTGGTTTTTCCTGGTGGCTACGGCACCATGGATGAACTGTTTGAAGCGCTGACGCTGGTGCAGACAGGCAAGACCAGACCCTTTCCAATCGTTCTGATCGGACGTGACTTCTGGGGCGGTCTGGTGGACTGGATGCAGAAAGTGATGAGTCAGGAGCATGGCTGCATCGGCGATGAGGATATGGCGCTGTTTGAGGTCACTGATTCCGTCGAACATGCCTTTAATCTTGTGCACGAAAACTTTCACCGCATTCAGGAAGCGGATCAGCGTGACAATCTTCCTCCAACGGTGTGAGTGCCTGTGTTAGCCGGTACCAGGAGACAAGTAATGAGAAAAATACTCGCCATAGTGCTGACTGTTTTTATTTCTAGTGTTTGCTTGGCGCAGGCGCAAACCGCCGAAGAAAAAGGCCTTGAGATTGCCCGTGAGGCAGACCGCCGTGGCGAAGGGTTTGGCGACTATGAGGCGAGCATGAAGATGGTGCTCAGCAGCCGTCGTGGTGATCGCTCAGAGCGGGACCTGCGTGTGCGCACTCTGGAAGGCAAAGACGGCGAGGGCGACAAGGGGCTGACCATCTTTGATACCCCGGCCGATGTACGCGGCACCGCACTGTTGAGTTGGAGCCACGCTGATCGTGACGATGATCAGTGGCTTTACCTGCCGGCCCTGAAGCGCGTTAAAACCATTGCCTCGCGGAGTCAGTCGGGGGCATTTATGGGCAGCGAGTTTGCCTTCGAAGATATGCGTGCTCAGGAAGTAGACAAGTACACCTATAAGTATCTTCGCGACGAACCCTGTGGCGAGCTGACCTGCTTTGTTTTTGAGCGTTATCCGCAAGACAAGTATTCCGGATACACCCGTCAGGTGGTGTGGATGGATCAGGCGGAGTACCGGGTTCATAAAATTGACTACTACGACCGCAAGCAGAGTCTCCTCAAGACTCTGTCGGTGAGTGAGCATAGTCAATATCTGGAACGTTTCTGGCAGCCCGGGCGGATGGAAATGGTGAATCACCAGACCGGCAAGACGACCGAGTTGCTGTGGAGTGACTACCAGTTCAACACGGGCCTGAGTGAGTCGGATTTCACCCAGAACAGCCTTATGCGAGCGCGCTGATCCATGCGTTGGCGGCTATTGGCTATCGGTCTGGGGCTGCTGACAGATAACGTGCCGGCTCTGGCGTGGGAATGGCGCGGTGAAGTGGGCCTTGAAGGTCGCTATTTCACTGCGGGGCCCGGTGCCGAGGGTTACTGGCACAATAGCTCCGCGTATCTGCAGGGGCAGCTATTGCATGAGTGGAACGATCGTCGCGATCTTTTTACCTTCACTCCGTTCTTTCGCGTTGATGAAAATGACCCAGAGCGCACCCACGGCGATATCCGCGAGCTAATCTGGATTCATGTTGCCGATCAGTGGGAGTCTCGGATTGGTATTGGCAAGGTATTCTGGGGCGTCACTGAGGGTCGTCATCTGGTCGATATTATTAACCAGACAGACGCTGTCGAGCAGCAGGATATGGAAAGCAAACTTGGCCAGCCAATGATTAACCTGTCCATGGTGCGCAGCTGGGGCACCTTGGATTTTTATGTTTTGCCGGGCTTTCGTCAGCGTACCTACGCGGGAGTTGATGGTCGCCCCTCATTACCGCTTCCGGTGGAGGCCGATGCGGCGCGCTACGCCTCATCGGCTGAGGAAAATCGGATTGATGGGGCCGTGCGCTGGCAACACATGTTTGGCAGCTTGCAACTTGCCCTGTCTCATTTCTCTGGCACCGGCCGTGAGCCACTTCTATTTATTCGTTTTCCTGAGTTGCAGTATGAGCCCTACTATCCAGTGATCGAACAGTCTGGAATTGAGCTGCAGTACCTGCTCGGTGGCTGGTTATTCAAGGCAGAAGCGATTCGCCGCAGTGGCAATCGTTTCGAAGGAGCCATGCGCGCCGCAGATGTAGGCTTTGAATTTACCCAGCCGGGCCTGTGGGGAACCGGTATGGATATGGGCTGGATCGTCGAATATCTGTGGGAAGATCGCGATGATCCGTTTGCCTCAGCGTTGTCTAGCGATGTGCTGCTCGGTAACCGACTGACCTTCAATGATATTGCTTCCACAGAACTACTTTGGGGGCTGATTTGGGACCCGGATACGGGCGAACGTATTTACACGCTGGAATCCAGTCGCCGCTTTGGCAGTCAATGGCGGGCTACCCTGGAAGGGCAGTTCTACAGCCGGGTGGGCAGATCGCCTCTGTCCCTGGTTGCAGATGAAGACCTGATTCAGCTTGAAGTGATTCGTTATTTCTGAGGCTAAAGAGTCACAGCCGGCGCACCGGGCAGCGCCAGCCTGATGTGAATAGAAAAACCATAGCTTAGAGATCTTCGAGGCGCAGAGCGTCGCGAACGGTACGCATCTTCTCCTGAACTTCACCGCTACACAGGTTATCGAACAGCGCTTTGGTGGCCGGAGTGGGAGCCTTTGCAGCTAATACAGCGTACATATCAATCAGTACGTCATGAAACTTAATTGACAGCGCCAGTACGGTTTCGGTGTCCACTTTTTCCAACGTGTCGCACAGGGCGTTGAGATCCGGTGGCAGCTTGATGTCCGGTGCCTGATCGTACCAGGTGGCTAGCAGCGACTCCGCCGCATCTTCTTCATATTGCTGCAGAGCAGCGCTCAAGGCCCGTTCATGCTCAGCCAGATACTGCAATAACATGCCCACGCGGTCCTTCTCGTGTCCCTTTGCAATGCCGTCGTAGTCATTGGCAAGCGTGTCGTGAAAGGTGCGTGTCCAGTCGATTACTTCGCTGATCTGGCGAAAACGCATAATGTTTTCTCCTTGCGTAGCGGTTCAGGTGCGCAGGGCTAATCATGACCCGGTACAGACTAGCTGATCATGACCTGTATCAATAGCTAGCCGTGTAGTCGGGCAGCAAGGCCCGAGGCGCGCACGGTCGGGCGAGCTGGCAGGGCCAGGGCGGCGGCTGTGCCCAGTACCGTGAAGTGTTGGCGCGCCCGAGTGATGGCGGTGTATAGCAGCTCACGGCTGACGCCCTGCTGGTTGTCTGGTAACACCAGTGCAGCGTGGCGGAACTCGGAGCCTTGAGATTTGTGCACGGTCATGGCGTAGACACTGTCGACCCCTTCAAGGCGACTGGGCAGCACCAGACTGATGTGGCCATCGGCCAAACGGAAGGCGACGCGCAGCATGGCGGGTTGCCCCGCCGCTGCCAGATTGAGGGTGACACCTACGTCGCCGTTCATCAGGCCAAGCTGGTAGTCGTTACGCGTCATGATCACCGGACGCCCCTCATACCAGCCTTCGGCGCGGCCGATCAAACCGGAACGGTGCAGTGCCCGGGCAATGCGCTGGTTTAGTCCAGCGACACCGGCGTCGCCCTCGCGCAGGGCGCAAAGCAGTTGGAAATCATCGAACGCAGTAAGTACCTCAGTGGCCCAATTCTCGGTGCCGCTGTCGGTTGCTGGGCGCTTTTGCTCAAGTACTTTCAGGTAATGGCTATAACCGTCCACAGATAACCGGGTCAGGCTTTGATCCTGCAGCGAGCTCAGGGTGCGCTGCTCGATGTCGTGATGATTTTTCTGCCATACCGCAGTCAGCTGATCCCGTTGCCCGCGGTTCACCGCCCGTGCCAGCTCGCCGATGCCACTGTCAGCGCTGAATCGATGACTGACGCGCAGCATGGCGGTCTGCTGAGCCAGTGCACTGCCGTTGCCGGCAAAGGCGCTGACATCTTCGCCGCAGTGTTGCTGCAACCAGTTGACGGTGTCGCTGTTGTACTGGCCGCTATCAGAGCCGAGGCACAGGTTGCCGAGCACCGCGCCTGCCTCCACGGAGGAGAGCTGATCCTTGTCGCCGATCAGAATCAATCTGGTGTCCGGGCGCAGTGCGTCCAGCAGGCTGGCGGTCATATCCAGATCCATCATTGATGCCTCATCAACAACGACTAAATCCGCATGCAGCGGATTGTGGCGATGATGACGAAAGCTGCGGCTGTCCGGGCGGCTGCCAAGAAGTTTATGTAACGTGCTGACTTCCGCTGGGATTTGATCGCGCACCGCTGCATCAAGTGGCAGGCTGGCAATGGCGCTACTGATGGACGATTTTAGCCGTGCAGCGGCTTTGCCGGTGGGGGCAGCAAGGCGGATACGTAATGCGGCGCCTTGTTCCATGGCCACCGATTGCAGCAGGCCGAGCAGGCGTACCACCGTGGTGGTTTTACCGGTGCCCGGGCCGCCGGTGATCAGAGTGAATGCGCTGCGACTGGCCAATGCGCAGGCGATTTTTTGCCAGTCAGGCTGACCATCCTGGCGCGGCGGGAACAGTGTATCCAGACGTTGCTTCAGCTGAGCAGGTGCGGTCACGGGATAGGTCAAACGTGTACCAATATGTTCCGCGACATCAGCTTCATAGCGAAAATAGCGGCGCAGATAAAGGCGATGGTTATCCACAATCAGCGGCGCCGATGCATGCGGCTTCTCGCTGCTGGCAACTACGGCAGAGTGTTGCAGTGCATCAAGCAGATCAGCAAGAGTTTGCTGCTTTAGCCAATGTAGAGGGGACTCGGAGCTATCGCTGCCTGGCGGGTGGGAAAACAGTTGCGACGGGGTCGCCACTGCGCGTTGCAAATCGACACAGATGTCGCCTTGCCCTAATTGTTGGCTGGCTAGCGCCGCCAGTAACAGCACTCGTTCGTCCTGCTCGTTGCCATCATCCATCAGCATGGCTGCCAAGGCTCGATCCAGTGGCCGCATCCAGCGCGCAGCAATCCATTGATCAAGTCGTGCCAGTGCCGGGTGTTGCAGGGATAGGAAATCAGATGACATCGGCGCTCTCCGGAACTGGCTGGCCGCGGAACAGGGAGTCCAGTGCATTGATTAGCTCAATGGTAGGTGGCTGAAAAAACACCCCGCGACTGTCGCTGTACAGGCCGCGCAAGAACAGTAGTGAGGCACCGCCAAGCTGTTGCTGTGGTTGATAGCTTTTGCCGAGCCGTGACCGCAACAGGCGGTGCAGGGCGAGCAGGTAGAGGCACAGCTGCACATCGTAGCGTTTTTCCAGTACCGCTTCGGCCATGGCGCTATCGCTGTAGCTGCTGTTGTCCGGGCCAAGCCAGTTGGATTTGTAGTCAGCAACGAAATAACGGTCCTGATCAACAAATACCAGATCAATAAAGCCCTTCAACATGCCGTTAAGCATGTCCTGACGTAGTGCTGGGCGCGGCTGGCCGGGCAGCACATAACGGCGCACCAGTTGATCCAGTGCTGTGGTGGACACCGCAGTGGACTGAATCCAGAACTCCATTTCCGGTTGACACTGGTGGCGCGGTAGATCCGCCAGACACAGTGACTGATCGGCGAATGGCAGGGTGGTTCGCAGGTAGTCGCCGAACCATTGGTCAAGCATGTGCTGGTAATCCTCCCAGCCCGGTAACCGGCAGCGGCGCTGTAATTGCTGGCGGAATTCGTCGCGCCGCCGCTCAGCCAGCGTGGTGAAGTCCTGAGTGCAGGCCCACTCCAGTAAGCCATGCAGGAAGGTGCCGGCCTGCGGACCGCGGACAAATGTATGGATGCTGTTTTCCTGTGCTGCCGGCACTGGCAACACCTCAGTCTGATGCTTTTCTTCAGAGATCACTTCGTCGCGGACGTGCCGTGGCGTTTCTCCGGCGCTGATGGCTTCCGGTTCCAGCGCGCTGTAGCTGGCAATCCACCAGTGCTCTGCAGCCGGCGCTTGATAACTGCGCGCGGCTGCCAGTGTCGGGGCATCACTGCCAAACACCGCTGCAATCTGATTGCTTTCTGGTGCTGGCTTCAGGGCGACGTGGGTACAGCCGCTGGCCAATGCGCTCAGAGGCGCGCCCAGTTGGGTCGGCTGAAGCTCGTTGCCACCGGTAAGCACATAACCAATAGCGCTGCGAGGCAAGTCAGTGCGATTTTTACTGTTACCGATGCGCATTGGCGCGATGCCAAGCCAGCAAGCATGACGGGCTCGGGTGACGGCGACGTAGAGCAAACGCAGGTCCTCCGCCAGACGTTCCCGTTCAGCGCGCTGAATATCATTTGCGCTCGGTGTCAGGGTCAGGCGCAGGGAATTGTCTTCATCATGGAAGGCCAGTGGCAGATGTTTGCCGTCCTGCGCCCGGAAGGTACAGATAAAGGGCAGAAATACCAGCGGGTATTCCAGGCCTTTGGATTTGTGAATGGTGACGATACGAATCAGGTCGGCGTCACTTTCCAGACGAAGAATATGCTCTTCTCCGCCGTCGTCATCGCCCGAGTCGATGGATTCCGCCAGCCAGCGCACCAGTGCCAGTTCGCCATCCAGCTGTCCGGCAGCGCGCTGGGCCAGTTCGGCCAGATGGAGCAGGTTCGTCAGGCCTCGCTCATCACCAGCATCAAGCAGCCTGGCGGGGACCTGATAATCACGTAGCAGTGCACGAATCATCGGTAGCACACCATGGCGCTGCCATTGACGGTGGTACAGGTGGAATTGATCTACTTTGGCTTCCCACTTTTGCTCGTCCTGACCGAGCTCGTCCAGTTGCTGCCAGTTCAGCGCGAGGGTCGAGGTGGCCAGTGCGGCGCGAATTTTTTGCTCTGACTCCGGCTCCGCTGCGGCCTGTAGCCAGCACAGCAGATCCGCCGCCTCAGTGCTGTCGAAAACACTGTCTTTATCGGATAGATACACGCTGCGCAGGCCACGTTCGCTCAGCGCCGCGCGGATGTTGGCAGCCTCACCACCATCGCGTACCAAAACGGCGATATCAGCGGGGCGCAGCGCGGTGATGCTGCCATTTTTGTCAAAGCCACAGCGACCGGCGCTGGCCAGATTTAGCAGACGAACAATTTCCGAGGCGCTGCGCTGGGCCATCTCTTGCAGGTACTGTCCCTTGGACATGCTCGGGTCGTCACCGTCGTTGTCGAGCTGCCAGAGAGTCATGGCGTCACAGGGCTGTCCGTCGATCATTAATCGTTCGGCCCGGTCATTGGCCTGCACCGGGGTAAAGGGAATGTCCCGGTATAGGAAACTGCCGTCCGGGTAGCTGCTGGCATATTCGAACAGGTGGTTGGCGGCCTCGACCAGACCTTTCGCTGAACGGAAGTTTTTATCCAGTGTGTAAAGGTTTTCTTCGGTGGCGCGTCGCGCAGCCAGATAGGTGTGAATATCGGCGCCACGAAACGCATAGATGGCCTGCTTCGGGTCACCAATCATCAACCATGCGCAGCCTGGCTGATCCGCATACAGTGTGCTGAACACCTGATACTGCACCGGGTCGGTGTCCTGAAACTCATCGATCATCGCCACGGGAAACTGCTGCCGGATAATGGCGGCAAGGCGGGCACCATGAGGACCGGTCAGGGCATCACGTAACCGACTGAGCATATCATCATAGCCAATCATGCCATGGGAGCGTTTGTACTGATCCAGTCGCTCACTAATCCATTGGCCAGCATGGGGAAGCAAAGCCGCTTTCAGGTCGGGTAACCGCTCATCAATACCATGTAGTTCATCAATCGCAGCAATAGCGGGATGGCTGATGATCTCGGGAATCTTGTCGCTGGCGGCGCGCAGTGAGGCGCTGTTGATACGCTCAAAAAATACCGAGCTTTCAAGTTCGGGGCTGATCTGCTCCGGGTTTTCCAGCCAGCTGATGATCTTTTTGAACCACTTGCCAATATCTGCGCTGCGACTGGGCTTGCTCTTAAGCAATCGTTTGCTTTCCCAGGCCGCCTCGAACTTGCCGAGCAGGTCTCCGGTCCACTGGCCCCAACGATCACGCAGATCATTGAGCGCCGCTTCACGTTCGCTGATTACCTGCCTGATGATTTCCTCAGGCCGGCGCAACTCTTCAGAGAAATACTGCTGGTTGCCCAGCATCGGGCGAACCGCCTTGATTAACTGGGCCGGTGTTGGCCACTGCTTTAACAACGCCGCGGTGCACTGCTCATCCATGTCATAGAAAAAGGTGCGCCAGTAATCCATGGTGGCCTGCTCGCGCAGTTGTTGTTCATCTTTTTTCAACTCCATGGTGAACAGGCTGCCGGAGTCGAAGGCATGTTGGCGCAACATGCGGTTGCAGAAGCCATGAATGGTGTAGATCGCCGCTTCATCCATCCACTGGGCGGCGGCATCAAGGCGAGCCGCGCAGGTGGCGTGGTCTTGCGGCGGATATTCCCGCATCAGTTGTTGCAGAAATAGGTCGTTGTCTTGCACCGGCAATCGTCCGGCGAAACATAAGGCGGCGTCAGCCAGGCGGGCGCGGATCCGGTCTCGCAATTCACGGGTGGCCGCTTCGGTGAAAGTCACCACGAGAATGTCGGGTGGTAACAGCATTTTATCTGGGCCATTGCCATGGTCGTTACCATGGCCCAGCACCAGGCGCACATAAAGCGCCGCCAGGGTGTAGGTCTTGCCGGTACCGGCACTGGCTTCGATCAGTCTGCTGCCATGCAACGGGAAGCGAATCGGATCAAGAATATTACTCATGGCCGGCCACCTCGCTGTGAGCAAGCAGGGGGCCATAAAGTCGCCGCGCCCAATGGCAGAATGCGGGTTCTTCACCATGCTGTGCGGTGGTCAATGCGGTAAAGTCGGGAAATGCCCGGCGCAGAGCCTGATGGTTGCCATAGCTGACTTCGCCTCTGGCGCTATTGTTGCCATAGTTATTGCCCTGATAGGCATCGCGGGCCTTGTTTAATGGATTGCTTTTGCTGGTGCCGGTGGCCTGCGCCTGTTCTGCAGCAACAAAGGCAAAGCCTGTGCGACAGGCCAGTGGTAATGGTTCACATAGCCCGGCCAACCAGCCGTCCAGCAACTCGGTCAGATACTCGTTGGCACGAGCGGCATCCATGGCTGTCAGGGTAACAAGCTGGTCACTGCCAATGATCACGCTATCCACTGCCAGACCGGCGGCATTGGCGAGCAGGTGCAGGGCCCAGTCATTGAGTAGCCGATGAGGTTTATCTTTTAATGCTCCGGCCACCACGTTAAGCCTGGCCCGCTGGCCACTTTCGTCAGTGCGCAGATCGTTTAACCAGTCTTCCACTATAAACAGCTGCTGATTAACGGCTAGCTCAATGTAAACCTCTTCCAGCTTGCTGAGCTGGGAAAATCGACTGCAATACTCCTGCCAGCAGGACAGGGCCTGCCAGGCCTGCTCGCCAAGGTTATCTACCAGTATCTCGCCGGCGTGACCTACGGGTAACGAGCCACTACGCAGTAACTGGCGGCGCGCTTGGCTAAATGCGCTTTCCTGATCATGGACGGCGGCCTGCATGACCGCGCTGAGTAGAGTGGTTTCAATCTGGTGTTTATCCAAACCATCCAGCGCAAAGGGTTCGTCTTCTTGGGCGCTACTATCTTCACCAGCAAAGCGCACTTTCAGCCGTTCATTAAAGAATAGCTGGGGCGGACTTTTAATAAACCGGGATAGCTGTGAGGCATTCAGGTGAATGGCGTCAGTGTTGTCCGGCAGCGGCAGCACTTGCTGATCGCTGTGGCTGATTTGATCGTGCGCTGCGCGCCATTCCTGATCATAGGAAAACAAGGCCGGGTTCCGTTCATCGAAGTATTTCGGACTGAATGGCTGCAGCGGGTGGATAACGGTGATTTGCTCTATCAGCTTGCCTTGTTCAGTAGTGAATGCTGAGGCGAGGTAATCGCGCAACTGGGCCACTAATACAGACGGAGGTCGCTCATGGTTGTCGCGCACATCGCGCCCCACCCAACTGATATAGAGTGCTTCGCGGCTAGCTAGCAACGCTTCCAGAAAGAGATAGCGGTCATCATCACGGCGCGAGCGATCGCCGGGGCGGTAGTGGCCGCGGCCAGCCATCAGGTCAAAGTCCAGCGGCATCTGTGCGCGCGGATAATCACCATCATTCATACCGAGCAAACAGACGCGGCGAAACGGAATGCTACGCATGGGCATAAGTGTGCAAAAGTTTACCCGGCCGGCAAGGAAACGCTGCGACAGGCCGCCCTGATCAAGAGCCCCTAGCCACGCTTCGCGTGCTACAGATAGCGGCAGCGTTTCGGTAAAGCCGGCTTCGCCACAGGCGTCCTGCCAATCAGCCAGGGCTTCCAGCAGTGCCGCCTGTAGTTGCAAGTCCTGATCTTCCTGCAGGATAAAAAGATCGTCGAGCAGTTCGTGCAAACGCTGCAGCCACTGTTCCGGGGTGCCAGGCTGACTTAGCAGCTGCCAGTATTTTTCCAGTTTGCTCAGCAGCTCATACAGCTGGCCGGCAAGCTTTGCCTGCAAACCAGCCACTTCCGCATAGGGCTGGATATTTTGCCAACTGATATCGCCGCCACCGAGATACCCCAGCAGCATGCGTTTGATGCCAAATGTCCAGCTGTTTTGACTGAAGCCATCTGGCAGATCAAGACTGCCGCGTTGCCGCGCATGCAGGCCCCAGCGGATACCGGATTCATGTACCCAGCGTCGCAGGGTAGGCAGGTCCGCTTCCGCAATAGCAAAGCGTTGGCGCAGCGGCGCCACATCCAGCAGGTCGAGCAGATCGCTGACGGTAAAACGGCAGCGGGGTAGGTTGAGTAATGCTTCCAGCGCAATGGCAAAGGGCATTCGATGACGCTGACTGCGATCAGAAATCGTGTAGGGGATTTTCTGGGCGTCTGGAGCAGTGCCAAATACCGCATCGATATGCGGTGCGTAGGTCTCAATGTCGGGCACCATAACAATGATGTCACGAGGGCGCAGTGGCTCGCTGCTTTCTACGCTGGCGGCAAAGGCGGCCAGCAGTTGGTCGTGCAGGATTTCCACCTCGCGCTGTGGACTGTGGCTGCAATGGAACTGGATCGACTGATCCAGTTCGATCGGCACCGACTGATCGGGCAATGGCTCCAGATCAAGAATCGACTGTTGCACGGTGGCCAGCAGGCTATGTGGTGCCTTGTGGTGGTCGGCAACCGGATAAAACAGGTCAATCTGGTTGAACCAGTCACGATAGCGCTCGGGCACATCGTAGTCATATAACAGGCCAATATAGTCACGGGCCTGTTTGCCCCAGGCGGCTAATAAAGGATGGCCATGGCGGGGCAATTCATCATCGCCGGGCACAGCCATAGAGGCTTTGTGCTGATGTCGGTTCTGATTCAGGCGTAGCAGTGCCTTGTCTTCGATGATGTCCGCCCAGTAGTGCTGGCAGGGATTCTGTACCAGCATCAGGATTTGGCAGTGCGGTGATAGAGCATGCAGTGCATCAAGCACTTGACTGGGTAGCGAGGTGATGCCGAATACCACCAGCCGTCGCGGCAGCCCCTGGGGAATGGCGCCATTTTCCAGCGCTGCCATAAAGGCCTGATGCACATGGGCGCGGCTAGTCAGCTTTTGCTCATCGGCGAGATCGGCAATCAGGGCCTGCCATAGTTCGGCCTGCCAGTGCTGATCCTCAGGCAGTGGCGCGCGATCACCCCGGGGCGTTATCAAGCTGCGCTGATCCTGCTCCCACAGTGCCAGCCAGTCGGCCCGGTAAACCTGATATTGATCAAACAGGTCGGCCAGCCGTTCCGCCAGCTGGAAGCGCTTGCGCTGGTCAGCATCGTCGGCCAAAAACTGGCGCAGCGGATGAAAGCTGGGGCGTTCAAGCAATGTCGGCAGTAAGCCCATCAGGCGCCAGATCAACCGAGACTTGTCAAAAGGGGATGTGGGCGGCACTGCCTGTTCGCCGAGCACGCTGCGATAGGCGGCCCATAGAAAACGTGCCGGCATCTGAAAGCGCTGTGCCGCGCTGATGCCACATGCCTCATCTGACGCCAGCTTCAGCTTTAGCCACTGGGCCATACCATTGGACTGCACCAGAAAGATCTCATCTTCCAGTGGCATCAGTGGATTGTCCTGCAGCCACTGTACGGTCAGGTCAGTCAAGGTTTCCAGGTGGTTGGCGTGGATAACGGCAAGGCCGGACTGCATCTAGGTGCTACTCCCTGATTGGTGAGGCCAGAACATGTTAACCCCGCTGGAGCGGACTTGGCAGGGACGCAGGGAGATTCATTTGGGGCTTGCGGCTACTTGTCCGTACTTTCAGCTACAATGCCCCATCTGAGCCTGATAGCGCGTGCATGAGTATTAACTGGTTTCCCGGTCATATGAACAAGGCCACCCGCGAGATTCGAGAGATCCTCCCCAAAGTGGATGTGGTGATCGAAATCGTTGATGCGCGTTTACCCTACAGCAGTGCTAACCCGGTGCTCGCCCAGCTGCGCGCCACCAAGCCCTGCGTCAAAGTGCTCAGCAAGACCGATCTGGCGGACCCTGTGATTACCCGGCAGTGGCTGGAGTATCTGGAATCCGATAGCGCAGTGCGGGCGCTGGCCGTCAGCACCCTGCAGCCTGACAAGATGCGCCGCCTTGCGGATATCTGCCGCCAGCTGCCCGGAGTCAGGCCGGATGCCACCGGCAATGTCACGGCGCTGATTACCGGCATTCCCAATGTTGGTAAATCTACCTTGATAAACACGCTGGCCGGGCGGCCGATTGCCAAGGCAGGCAATGAGCCGGCGGTTACAAAAATGCAGCAACGCATTGATCTGCGCAATGGGCTTGTCCTGATTGATTCGCCCGGTGTGCTGTGGCCCAGAATTGATAATCCTGACAGTGGTTACCGTCTGGCACTTTCCGGAGCGATCAAGGCCACTGCCATGCAGGAGGATGATGTCGCCGTCTTTGCTGCAGATTATCTTCTGCAGGCCTATCCACAGCTATTGCGCCAGCGCTATAAGCTTGATCAATTGCCGGATACAGGCGTTGAACTTCTGGAAATAATCGGTCGCCAGCGTGGCTGTATTGGTAGTGGCGGATACGTGGATTTTGAGCGGGTTTCGACCTTGCTTATTAATGAGTTTCGAGCGGCCAAGATTGGTCAGATTTCCCTAGAAACACCGCAGATGGCCGTTGCCGAAGAGGCTGTTGTCCGTCAGCAGCTGGAAGAAAAGGCGGCGAAAAAAGAGGCGGCAGATAAAGCTCGCAGACAGGCTTTTAAGGCCGATCGCCGCTAATTATTGACCCGACTTGCTAAATATTGACGCGAGAATGACGCGCACTTTTGTTACAGTGCGCGTTTTTTATGGGGTGCTAAATGGATTTCAGAATAGCTATTTCATTTTTTACTCTTCTTCTCTGTTCCTTCGCGCATGCTATCTCCAATATTGAAAGCCAGCGTCCAGGGCCGCCGCCCGAGGGCTGGAGCGGCAATGTTGAATTTTCTGCCAGCGGTAAATCCGGTGATGTCGAAGAGGACCGTTATGCTGTTGGAGGAAGGCTCGCCTTTCGCGCCGATAAAAACACCGCGTTCGGTGTTTTGCAGGCTTCGGAGACTCGCTCTCAGGGGGTGAAAACCGCAGATGAATCTTTTGCTCACTTTCGTGGTATTCATCAGTACAGCGATCGTTTGGCAGGCGAGGGATTTCTCCAGTTTCAGTCGAATGAGTTTGCCAGCCTGTTATCCCGTTACCTTGCAGGTACTGGCGGCCGTTTTGAGCTTCTTTCCAAGCAGGACAGCTATAGCGTGTATGTGGGCCTTGGTGCATTCCATGAATGGGAGCGTACCGATCTGGGCACCTTTATCGAGCGTCAAGAAACCTGGCGGCTGAATAATTACTGGTCCTATCAGCACCGACTTAACGAGCAAGTCAACTGGTATGGCACGTTATACTTGCAACCAGACGTCGATAACTTTAAGGACTATCGCACGCTAGTAGACACCGGGTTTGTGGTGCGGCTAACCGGATCGCTGAGAATGAAGGTGAGCTACAACCTGCGTCATGATAGTGAGCCGCCCCGCAATCTACTGGCTGTCCCGGTAATCGATCGAGAGAAGACTAACAGTCAGTACGTGACGACTTTTATGTACGAGTTCTGACGAGTAAGGCCGCATTGCGGTCAGGTTTTCTGCTAATTCACTTTTCGAGCATAAAAAAGGCCCACTTATTGTGGGCCTTTTTTATGCTCGGTTTATGTGTGTTTTTCTAACCCGAAATCATGTTGCCTAGGTAATTGGTGTGAGTTTGTTTCTGTTTTTTTTGCACGTTGAGAAGTGTGTGCATGGCAGCGTATAACAGCTTTAGTTGTTATCTCTGCTAACTGGTTCGCAAAAATCTTGTTGCTTCAGAAGAAATTGTACTGTCGCGTTTAGAAACGGAGTCTTCTCATGTCAATCTGGCCCGCCCATCGTGTTTTTTTTTCGAAATATTCAATTATTTTTTTAGTCCTATTGTCTTCTATGTGCCAGCAGTCCATGGCTGATGAGTCTTCCACTGCTGACATCCCCGTGCCGCAGTTTATTAACATCATGCCGGTATATGTGGACGCCGATAACGACCGTGGTGCAGATGAAGGAGGCGGTTTCCGGATTGGCTATGGTCGTTCGCTGGATTCCAAGTGGTACTGGGAAACCGATCTGTTCGGCGGGGTGTTAGAGACAGGCAACTCAAATATCACTGACCTCTACCAGCTTGGTGCCAGCACCGGGCTGTCCTGGTCTCTGTATGACCGCGACCCCTCCCATTGGACGCCTTACCTGATTGGTATGGTGGGCGCTGTGTATAACGATGGCCAGCCGGACTCCCGTGATGGTGTGGACCTGACTCTTGGCGCAGGCGTGGGTGCGGTCAGCAAGAGCCTGTTTGATAACGGCATTCGTCTACGCGCTGAAGCACGCTATTTGTATGACACCTATGCCAATGACCAGACCGATCTACATGTCTCTGTTGGTATCGAGATTCCTCTGCGTGGTGCAAGGGTGGTCGAGAAAGTGGTTTACATCGATCGCTTCCATGAGTTCGAGCGCGAAGTGCCAGTCATGGTGACGGTCTATGACCCGGACAGCGATGGTGATGGGGTGGTTGATAGCCGGGACAAATGCCCGGACACCCTTGGTGGAGCTCGGGTAGATGCTACTGGCTGCATTATCGAGTCGCAGACTATTGCGCTAAGCAATGTCGCTTTCGAGCTTGGCTCAGACCGTCTTACTCCATCATCCCGTGAAGCGCTGGACGATATTGCTGCATCTCTGCGTAGTCAAAGTGATTTGGCTATTGAGATCGCCGGGCATACGGACTCCCAGGGAAGCGATGCCCTGAATATGGATCTGTCGCAACGCCGAGCAAACTCGGTGCGCAGCTACTTGGTCGAGCAAGGCGTTGCCGAAGAACAGCTGACCTCCAAAGGGTACGGCCCACATCAACCGGTAGCGGATAACGCCACCGCCTCGGGCCGAGCGATGAATCGTCGGGTCGAATTCCGTATTAGCAAATGACAGGGAGATATGTCATGCACAATGATCTGATGTCTTTATCCTCCGGCATTATCAGCCAGCGCCGAGTGCTGCTGGTTCTGATACTGCTTGGATTGTTTATGGTCGGTTGCCGCGCAGACATGAACGATGCGACGCCTGTGCCGCCGGCGGTACCCTTTGTTGATGCTGATAAAGACGGGGTTGGCGATGACGTGGACAACTGTCCTGCGCGGGCCAACGCCGAGCAGGGTGATCAGGACGCTGACGGTATCGGTGATGCCTGTGACGATGATATTGACGGCGATGGCGTGAATAACGACACAGATAACTGTGTGCGTGTCGCCAACCCGGATCAGGCAGATACTGATGCTGACGGTATTGGTGACGCCTGCTTTGCTGGCACCGACAATGATGCAGATGGCATTGACGATGGCGTCGACAACTGTCCGGTTGTGTTTAACCCGGATCAGGCCGATGCCGATAATGATGGTGTTGGCGATGCCTGCGATTCAGATAACGATGGCGATGGCATCGACAATGGCACGGACAATTGCATCAGTGTGGCGAACTTTGATCAGATCGATAGTGATAACGATGGTATCGGTGACACCTGCGATAGTGATCTGGATGGCGACGGCATCGATAACGAAGCGGATAACTGTCCTGCGGTTTCCAATCCGCTACAGCAGGATGTGGACGGCGATGGCATCGGTGATGCCTGTGACCCGGATCTGGATGGTGACAGCATTGCCAATGATGCCGACAACTGCCCCATGAATGGCAATATCGATCAGCAGGATAGCGATGCTGATGATGTCGGTGACGCCTGTGATAGTGACATCGATGGTGACGGTGTCGACAACGATTCTGACAACTGTCCGCTGGTGGTTAATTCGGATCAGGCGGCGACCAACGGATCAGGTGTCGGGGACGCATGCTTTACCGGTGTTGATACGGACCTGGACGGCATTGATGATGGCGCCGACAACTGCCCGTTGATTAGTAACGCCGATCAGCTGGATGTGGACGGCGATAGTATTGGCGACGCCTGCGATAGCGATCGCGACGGTGATGGGGTTGATGATAGTGGTGACAATTGCCCCGATGTCAGTAACGAAGCACAAACTGACACCGATGCGGATACTGTAGGCGATGCCTGTGATGTGGATAGTGATGGTGATGGTGTTAGTGATGCGGTGGATAACTGCCCACTGGTAGCCAATGCTGATCAGGCGGATGTGGATGGTGATGGTATTGGCGATGTTTGCGATACCGCTTTCAGCTGCACCGCCAGCAGCGCTTACCCGCCACTATTGGCTATTAATGGCGCGCAGGTTAGCAGTGGCACCAGCGGACTGCTGTGTCTGCTCTGCAGTGGCAGTAATTCGCAGCGCGTCATTGATGATGATGGCGCCGGCGCTGCGGATCTGACCACCGCAGCAACGCTATCCACGCCAGTGGCATTGCTGGGTGGTAGTGCCTATTTCGATATTACCAGTCCGCTTCCTTTCAGTGGCGACAACCGAGTCGGCTTTGTGCTCAGCGAACCGGGCTCCCTGCTGTCGCTGGGGTTGCTCGAGGGCACCACCATTAGTCTGTTCCTCGGCGCAACAGAAGTGGAGAAATTTGAGGGTAGCAGCTTGCCTGATCTGGACCTGCTTGGCTTGATGGCGGATCCGTCGCCGGCAGTTGTCAGCGCCGACACCAGCGCTACCTTTGACCGGGTGCGAATTGAGTTTTCTTCCCTGGTCGGAGCGCTATCCACCCTCAATGTGCACGCCAGTTGTGTCGGGCCCACTCCTTAAAAGGAATGAATCAATAGTGCTGGCGCAGCCATGTGCTGATTTCTTCGGTGACGTCATCACGGCATAGGTCATTAAGGATCTCATGCCGTGCTCCGACAAACTGACCGAAGGTCAGGTCGGCAAGACCAGCCTTGTGCAATGCTTTGTACAGGGCTGGCATGCCCTTGCCATTGCCGCTCATGGGATCGCTGTCACCACCGATAAGCAGCGCGGGTAGAGAGTTTGGCAGTTTCTTCATACTGGCACGGGCATCAATGGTTGCCATGGCTCCGATCAGGTCATGCCATAGCTGAGTGGTGCAGTCATGACCACACCAGGGATCGGCCATATATTTGTCCACTTCTGCCGGGTCGCGGCTAAGCCAGTCAAAGGCGGTGCGCCGGTGCGGTATTTTTTTCGCGAAGCTATCAAAAGTCAGGGCACTGATCAGGGCGCTGGTACCTTGAACCCCGCGTCGCAGGCGCGCCATTTTTACTGGCAGCAGAGCGAGCTTCCATAGCCACGGGGCCTTGTAATCGCTACCACACAGAATCAGACCATCCAGGGAGCTGCCATGCTGTTGCGCGTAGGCCAGGGCAATAAAGCTGCCCATACTGTGTCCGGCAAGTACCAGCGGTAATTTTCCATGACGCTCGGCAACCGTACGCTTAACCTGGGCCACGTCAGCCAGTACTCGCGCCCAGCCTTCCGTATCAGCAAAATGGCCACGCAACTCGCCGTCGGCAACGCTGGCACCATGGCCGCGATGGTCCGGGCAATACAGATGCCAGCCGGCTGCATTCAGCACTTCTGCCAGCGGTGCGTAGCGACCACCATGCTCCGCCATACCGTGTAGCCAGATCAGCGCGCCCTGTGCCTCACCCTGTGCTGGCCACATAGTTACGGCAATTCGATGGCCGTCTTCGGTATTCAGATATTCAAGTGGCATAACTACGCTCCGTATTGATGGCGCATTGTAGCAGGGCGGTAGATGGGGTAACCCGGCAAAAGCAGCCATATCCGGCCACTGCTTGACCGATCCGGCCCACGTTATTGGTGCTACCTTGCAGGCGTATTAGCCCTGCCAGGCAGAATAAATCCGCCAGCAAAAATATAACTAATTGATATTTATACACATTCATGCTGTGAATGACGGGTATATTAAATATCAATTTCGATTATGAAAATCCCCGGCCTAAAATGCGCGCCTCTCTGCTGCCGAGCCATTTTTCAGCACGGCCAGATGAGTAACGCCCTCAACCAAAGGATCAGACCATGTCATACAGCAAAGACGTCGAATCCCTCGCCAAGGTCGTCAAGGCCAACAACACCTGGCAGGCGATTAACCCCGAGTCCGCCGTACGTATGCGCCTCCAGAATCGTTTCAACACCCATCTGGACATCGCCAAGTACAACGCCAACATCATGCGTGCAGACATGGCTGCCTACGACAAGGATTCTTCCCAGTACACCCAGTCGCTGGGTTGCTGGCACGGCTTTATCGGTCAGCAGAAGCTGATTTCGATCAAGAAGCACTTCGGTTCCACCAAGCGTCGCTACCTGTACCTGTCCGGCTGGATGGTTGCTGCACTGCGCAGCGAGTTCGGCCCGCTGCCGGACCAGTCCATGCACGAGAAGACCACCGTTGCTGACCTGATCCGCGAGCTGTACACCTTCCTTAAGCAGGCTGATGCGTGGGAACTGAACCACCTGTTCCGCGACCTGGACGCAGCACGCGCCAAGGGCGATGCCAAAGCAGAAGCTGACATCATCAACAAGATCGACAACTTTGAAACCCACGTTGTACCGATCATTGCCGACATCGACGCTGGTTTCGGTAACGCTGAAGCCACCTACCTGATGGCCAAGCAGATGATTGAAGCCGGTGCTTGCTGTATCCAGATCGAGAACCAGGTATCTGACGAGAAGCAGTGTGGTCACCAGGACGGTAAAGTTACCGTTCCGCACGCTGACTTCCTTGCCAAGATCAACGCTGTTCGCTACGCGTTCCTGGAGCTGGGCGTTGACAACGGTGTTATCGTTGCCCGTACTGACTCGCTGGGCGCTGGCCTGACCAAGCAGATCGCCGTGACCAATGAGCCGGGCGATCTGGGCGACCAGTACAACAGCTTCCTCGACGGCGACTACATCAGCAGCGCTGAGGACATCCAGAACGGCGACGTGGTCATCAAGGCCAACGGCAAGCTGCTCAAGCCGAAGCGTCTGGCCTCTGGCCTGTTCTGCTTCAAAGAAGGCAGCGGTATCGACCGTGTTGTCCTCGACTGTATCACCAGCCTGCAAAACGGTGCCGACCTGCTGTGGATCGAAACCGAGAAGCCGCACGTTGGTCAGATCGCCGAAATGGTTAACCGCATCCGCGAAGTGGTGCCGGACGCCAAGCTGGTTTACAACAACAGCCCGTCCTTCAACTGGACCCTGAACTTCCGTCAGCAGGTATTTGATGCCATGCAGAAGGAAGGCAAGGACGTGTCTGCGTACGATCGCGCCAAGCTGATGAGCGCTGACTACGACAACACCGATCTGGGCATTGAAGCTGACAAGCGCACCGCATCGTTCCAGCGCGACGCAGCCCGTGAAGCAGGTATTTTCCATCACCTGATCACCCTGCCGACCTACCACACTGCCGCTCTGTCTACCGACAACCTGGCCAAGGGTTACTTCGGTGAAGAAGGCATGCTGGCTTACGTTGCAGGCGTTCAGCGCAAGGAAATCCGTCAGGGTATCGCTACCGTGAAGCACCAGGACATGGCCGGTTCCAACATCGGTGATGACCACAAAGAGTACTTCGCTGGTGAAGCCGCTCTGAAAGCTGGCGGTAAAGACAACACCATGGGCCAGTTCGAGAACGTTTGATCTCTCGATAAGGTTTAATGGTGTGAAGAAAAGGCGGGGCGCAAGCCCCGCCTTTTTTATTGGTGGCCAGTTTAAGTTCTAGGCTCTGGCCAGATACTTGATCGCCACTGCGGCAGCGGAGGTTCGGTTTTCTACGCCCAATTTTCGGAAGACCTGTTCCAGGTGCTTGTTCACGGTTCGCGGGCTTACTTCCAATATCTGGCCTATTTCACGATTAGTTTTGCCTTTGGCGATCCACAGCAATACGTCGGATTCTCTGCCGGTGAGTTTGAAGCGCTCTCTCAGAACTCCAGTGGCCACGCTGGTTTGCTGGACCTCGTGCAAACGAAGCAGATACTCCCTGCCATCCACGATAGTCAAAAACTCGACGGAATGGGGCTGAGGCAGAAAATCCAGGGTCAGGCTATGGCCGCTTTCCGGATTATGACCGAGCCACTCGGCAAGTAGCTTGCTGAGCTGATCGGGATTGCTGTCATGGCCAGCGATCAGGCGCTGATGCACTTGCGGGGTCGCCCACGAAATCTCGCCATCACGATTGACCGCAAACAGGTTTTGACCGGCAGTATCCAGAGCAGCCCGGGCGCTACGCGCCAAACGGGCATTAGCCAGATGCACTTGCATGCGGGCCAGCAGTTCGGTGGGGTTGATGGGCTTTGTGACGTAATCCACGCCCCCGGAATTCAGGCCCATGACCACATGTTCTGTATCACTCAGGCCGGTCATGAATATGATCGGGGTATCAATAAATCGTGGGTTTTCTTTCAAGCGCCGGCAGGTCTCGAAGCCATCCATGTTGGGCATGATGGCGTCCATCAGCACGATATCCGGGGTAATGTTCTGACTGATGGTCAGGGCCTGACTGCCCTCCAGCGCCACCAATACTGTCATGCCAGCTTCCTCAAGACCGTCGCTGATCATGCGTATTGAGTCGATGGCATCGTCGACGACCATCACCACTGTCTTGTGTAGCTCAGGAGTGTTCATGGTCGGCTACCTTGATTAGGTCGATAATTTTTTCAAATTGAAAGTCGCTTGCCAGCTTAACCATCTCTTCAACAAAAGCGCTGGAGGCATCGCCGTTGTGAGCCAGGGCATGCAGGGCCTCTAGAAGCCCTTTGCGGTGGCCAATGGTGGCCAGTGCCACCAGTGCCACTCGATGCCGGGTGGCAGGGAGCTCTATGCCTTCTGACGTCGTTGCAGGGGCAAGAGCAAGTGGCTCCGGGGTTTTCTCAAAGCGCCACTTGAGTGCCACCAGGCGGGCTATATGGTCAAGAAGCAGGTTCAGCCGTACAGGTTTGATTACATAACCGTTATGCAGGACTGGCGATTCCTCGCGGTTGCGACCCTCGCTGGCATCCGCCGAGACCATCACCACCGGTAGCAGCGGATGGCTGGAGCGGATCTGGGAAAGGACTTCCCAGCCGTTGTAACCGGGCATGGAAATATCCAGCAACAGCAGATCTGGTAGTTCGGCTTCCACGATGTCCTGAACTGCCAGCGAATTGCCGGTATCGATTACCTCAAACCCGAGGGGCGACAACATGGCACGAATCAGCTGGCGGTGCGAAGTCTCATCATCCACCACCATGATTTTTCGGCGCGGACCTTCGTAGCCATAAATACGCTGCGCCGGCGACGTCATGGATTCGGGGCGTGGTGTATGCAAACTCGATAGCATCAGGCTGACCCGGAAGGTGCTGCCCTTGTCAGGGACGCTCTCCACCGACAGGTCGCCGCCCATTATCTCTGTTAGCAGCCGAGTGATGGTTAGCCCCAGTCCGGTACCCGCCTGACGCGGTCTGCCGGCGCCGGCAGTGACGCGCTCAAACGGCCGGAACACACGTTCGATGTTTTCTTGCGCAATGCCTTCTCCCGTGTCTTCCACGATGAACTCTGCCACCTGACTGCGATACTTGAGGGTCAGAGACACGCGACCCCGCTCTGTGTACTTGATCGCGTTAGAGAGAAGATTAATCAGAATCTGGCGCAGACGTTTTTCATCGGTGTTAACCAGCTCCGGCAGATTGCCGATGCAGTGATATTCGAACGACAGGCCCTTTTCCTCGGCTTGCAGCTGAAACATATGAACCAGCTGTTCCATGAGCAGGCCGATTCGCACCGTATCCCGGTGCAGATCAAGTCGTCCGGCCTCGATTTTTGAAATATCCAGTAGTCCTTCAATCAGGTCGGCCAGGTATTCGCCGCTGCGCCGGATCACGCCGAGGGCTTCCTTGCGATTACTTGGAACCGAAGCGTCGTTTTCCATCAGCTGGGCATAGCCCAGAATGGCGTTAAGTGGCGAGCGAAGCTCATGGCTGATACCGGTCAGGTAGCGGCTTTTAGCACCATTCGCTGCCTCGGCACGCTCCTTGGCTTGCTGCAGTGCCTGATCAGTGCGGTCATGGGCAACGATCTCTTCTGTTAGCAGGCGGGTTTGTCGTCGGGATTCCTCCTCCGCGACCACACGGCTCTCGTGCGCCAGCACGAATAGCCAGCATACGACACCGGTGATAATGATCAGCACGAAAAACACTTTCCATAGCGTGGCCGACAACAGCGCAGCCTCAGCGGCTGAGGCTACTGGTGTCTTGCCATAGATTAGCGCAAGCAACAGGCCGGACAGGCCGTTAATCAGTACCAGCAAAGTCAGAAAGTGGCCGATACGTGAGTTGAGACGAGCAAAGGCAGATGCAGGAATAACCAGCCCGAAGAATTTGCGCAGCTGTTCTCTGTAGCCGGCACCGGGCTTGCAGAAGTCACCGCAACGGGCATCCAGAGAACAGCACAGCGAACAGATATTGCCGGCATAGGCAGGGCAACCGGTGACATCTTCAGGTTCAAACTTGTGTTCGCAAATACAGCAGGCTACCAGCTGATTATTGGTGGCGATGGGTACGAATGGACGTGCAGTGTAAAAGCGGCCCTTGGTCCGCCAGGCGATTACTGGAGCAATTAGCAAAGCAGCGGCTAGAGTAATGAAGTGCGACAGTGCCTCGGGCACAGGGCCGAGTACGCCACCATGGCTAACCATGCCGATGACGGAAGCAAGAATCATCGCGCCAACGCCCACCGGGTTAATGTCGTAAAGGTGTGCTCGTTTGAATTCAATGTGCTTGGGGCTCAGCCCCAGAGGTTTGTTGATCACCAGATCCGCCACCAGAGCACCGACCCAGGCCACGGCGACAATGCCGTAGTATCCAAGCGTTTCCTCTAGTGCCCGATAGACCCCGAGCTCCATCACCAGTAGTGCAATGGCGACGTTGAACACCAACCACACGACCCGTCCGGGATGGCTGTGAGTCAGCCGTGAAAAGAAGTTTGACCATGCAATGGAGCCGGCGTAGGCATTGGTTACGTTGATTTTTAGCTGGCAAATAATGACAAAAATACCAGCAACGGCCATCGCCACTTCAGGTCTGGAAGTAATATAGCCGAAGGCCACCATATACATTCTTGTGGGATCAGAGGCGTCAGCGGCGGATACACCATGTTTCAGCGCCAGTACCGCAAGGAAAGACCCAGCCAGTATTTTTAACGCACCAATAACGATCCAGCCTGGCCCGCCGGCCATCACCGCAGCCCACCAGTACAGTTTCTTTCCAGGCTTCGGCTCGGGAATAAAACGAAGGAAATCAACCTGCTCGCCGATCTGCGCCATCAGTGAAAAGACCACTGCTGCGGCTGCGCCAAAAAGAAGCAGATCGAAGCTGCCGTCCTGACCAGGCTCAATGCCATCGAACTGTGTCCAGTCTGAAATCGACCCTGCATCCAGATAGATAATGGCGATAAACGGAAGCAGCTGAAGAATGATCCAGACCGGCTGAGTCCAAAGTTGAAACTTGCTGATGGCGGTTATGCCATGGGTTACCAGCGGAATGATGACTACGGAGCAGATCAGATAGCCGACCACCAAAGGGATATCGAAAAGCAGTTCCAGTGCCATGGCCATAATGGCCGCCTCAATGGCGAAAAAGATAAACGTGAAGGAAGCATAGATCAGCGAGGTGATAGTAGAGCCGATGTAGCCAAAGCCCGCTCCGCGGGTTAAAAGGTCGATATCTACGCCGTAGCGAGCGGCGTAGTAGCTGATGGGAATGGCCGTCAAAAAAATGATTAGTGCCACCGCGCAAATGGCAGCTACCGCATTATCGAAGCCATAGTGGATGGTGATGGCGCCGCCAATAGCCTCCAGCGCCAGGAAAGAAATCGCGCCAAGCGCAGTATTGGCGACCCGACTGGCGGACCAGCGGCGAGCGCTCTTTGCCGTAAAGCGCAGGGCATAGTCTTCCAGAGTCTGGTTTGCGACCCATTGGTTGTAGTTCCGCCTGACACGGAAAATGCTTTGCCGGGCACTCATGCTATGACCTTTGTGAAAGTTTCCTTCCCCCTGTTTCCATCAAAATTCGTGCCATGCACTCTTTTGCAGCCAGAAAGGGGGTCATCCCCACCGGTTTATCGTCCCAGCGGCCTTCAGACCATGCGTTAAATGACGTAAGTCGGTGGAGTGTTTGCCTAATGGGTTAGTCCGTAGCAGCCGGACAGAATTGTTTGCGAGGGCGTACCCCGGAACCGTCGGCGGTGCGTTAAGCAGAAATCTTCTGACCGGGTATGTAACACGAGGACTTACCATGAAAATGCATGCGCAATCGACGAAAGCAGGCGCCACCGGAAGGTGGGGGCTGGGAAAGCTAAAATTGCTGGCGGCTTCAATGGTGCTGGCGGCGACAGCAAATGCTGCAACGCCACCGACATCGGCAGTCAACACAACAGACCTTGCCGTTACCGATGACACTGTAACCGTGGGTATTCTCCACTCGATCACAGGCACCATGTCGATCAGTGAGATTGGCTCGGTACAGGCTGAAAAGCTGGCGATCAAGCAGATCAACGAAGCAGGCGGTGTACTCGGTCGTCAGATCAAGTACGTACAGGAAGACGGTGCCAGTGACTGGCCGACCTTCGCCGAGAAGTCCCGCAAGCTGCTGCGTCAGGATAAGGTCGCTGCAGTTTTCGGTTGCTGGACGTCTGCCTCGCGTAAAGCGGTGTTGCCGGTATTTGAGCAGCTCAACGGCATGCTCTACTACCCGACCTTCTACGAAGGTCTTGAGCAATCACCGAACGTCATCTACACAGGCCAGGAAGCCACCCAGCAGATTCTCGCTGCTATTGATTGGGCAGTGAAAGAGAAGGGCGCCAAGTCTTTCTATCTGCTTGGCTCGGATTACATCTGGCCACGGACCTCTAACAAGATCGCCCGCAAGCACATTGAGAAGCTGGGCCTGACTGTTTCCGGTGAAGAGTACTATCCGCTGGGACATACCCAGTTCAACTCGGTGATTAACAAGATCAAGCTGAAAAAGCCGGATGTGATCTTTGCAATCGTCGTGGGTGGCTCTAACGTTGCTTTCTACAAGCAACTACAGGCCGCTGGTATCGATCCGACCAAAGAAAAGCCGATGGTGTTAACGATCTCCGTGACCGAGGATGAAATTCGCGGTATTGGCGGAGAGAACGTCGAAGGCATCTACGCTTCCATGAAGTACTTCCAGAGCCTTGATAACCCGAACAACAAGGCATTCGTTGCTGCTTTCAAGAAAGAGTATGGCGATGACATGGTGATCGGTGACGTGACCCAGGCTGCCTATCTCGGTCCCTGGTTGTGGAAGATGGCGGTGGAAAAAGCCGGATCGTTCGACGTCGACAAGATTCGTGCAGTGTCTCCGGGCATCGAGTTCAAGGCTGCACCCGAAGGCTATGTGCGCATCCACGAAAATCATCACCTCTGGTCCAAAGGTCGCATCGGACTCGCCATGGCTGACGGTCAGTACAAGTTGGTCCACGAGACTGAAGAGCTGATGGAGCCGGATCCGTTCCCAGAAGGTTATCAATAAGCAGGAAGTTTCCGCATCGGAGGAGTCCATCTTGGGCTCCTCAGGTGCTGAAGCCTTTTACGGTACTAAGTGAGTACGCTTTGAAATACGGGAGCAAGGACCATGTTTGACGGCTATACCACCAGTGAATTGATGTCCATATTTGCCATGCAGGGGTTTGCCGGTCTGTCCCTGTTCTCGGTCTTCGTACTGATGGCACTCGGCCTTGCAATCATCTTCGGCCAGATGGGTGTGATCAATATGGCGCATGGAGAATTTATGATTCTCGGTGCGTATACCACGTACTTAACCTCCGGATTTTTCCAGGCTTATCTTCCCAGCCTTTTTGGAGGGTACTTTTTTATAGCAATGATTATGGCCTTCCTGATATGCGCAGCATTAGGGGCTTTTGTTGAATGGGCCATGATCCGACGACTTTATAAAAGGCCACTGGATACGCTATTAGCGACCTGGGGGCTCAGTCTTATCCTTCAGCAGGCCTACCGTTCCATTTTTGGCCCCCGTGAAGTGGGTGTGGAGTTGCCCGAATGGATGATGGGTGCCATTCAGGTTACTGACATGGTGGAGCTGCCCATCAATGGTCTGTTTGTGATGATTATTGCTCTGCTGATCGCGCTCGGCCTCTATCTGCTTATGTATCGCTCCGGGTGGGGCAAGAAAGTACGGGCAGTTGTCCAGAACCGGCCCATGGCGGAAGCCGTTGGTATCAATAGCGGCGCGGTGGATCGTATGACGTTTGCTCTTGGCTGCGGTATTGCCGGTATTGCCGGAAGCGCCTTCACCATGATCGGCTCCACAGGCCCATCTTCTGGTCAGGCATATATCGTCGACACCTTCCTGGTCGTTGTATTCGGTGGTGCGCAAAGCCTGATCGGCACAATTGTGTCCGCTTTCGCTATTTCTCAGGCTCAGTCCACCATGGAGTTTTTCCTGAGTGGGTCCATGGCCAAGGTTCTCACCCTTCTCGTTGTGGTCGGCATCTTGATGCTGCGCCCGGAAGGTTTGATGGCTCTGAAGATTCGCCGCTAGGAGGCCCGTGACATGAAAACACCGTCTGCAATCCAGTGGTTCAAGTCCCGAGAGGGCATCTACTACGTCTTGCTGGCCCTGCTGTTAGTGGTGGTTTTGCCGCTCACGCTAGACCCCTTCCGCCTGAGCATGGCAGGCAAGTATTTGACCTACGCCTTTGTAGCCATTGGTCTGGTCATGTGCTGGGGCAAGGCCGGTATTCTGAGTCTGGGCCAGGGGATTTTCTTTGGCCTCGGCGGTTACTGTATGGCCATGTTTCTCAAGCTTGAAGCATCCACGCCGGAAGCCACCTCCATTCAGTCAACCCCTGGTATTCCAGATTTCATGGACTGGAATCAGCTGACTGAATTGCCATGGTTCTGGCAGCCGTTCCACAGCTTCACTTTTACGCTGCTGGCCATTATTGGTGTGCCCGTTCTACTGGCGTTGATTATTGGTTTCACCATGTTCACCCGACGTGTTGGAGGGGTGTATTTCTCTATCATGACGCAGGCAGTGGCGGCGATCCTCACCATCCTCATTATCGGCCAGCAGGGCTATACCGGGGGCGTCAACGGCATCACCGATTTGCGTACGCTGATGGGTTGGGATATCAGGACTGACAGCGCCAAGATGACTTTATACTTCATCTGTGTGGCACTGCTTTTCGCCTGTCTGTTTGCTGCTCGAATGGTTCAGGAGCGCAAGCTTGGACGCATACTAGTGGCAATGAATGCGCAGGAAACGCGGGTGCGCTTCTCTGGCTATGATGTGGCCGCTTTCAAGATCTTTGTGTTCTGTCTTGCCGCTGCCTTTGCCGGTATTGGTGGCGCCATGTTCACCCTGATAGTCGGCTTCATGTCTCCATCATTTGTCGGCATTGTGGCGTCCATCGAGATGGTCATCTTCTGTGCTCTTGGAGGGCGTCTATCGATCCTCGGCGCAGTTTATGGAGCATTGCTTGTGAATGCAGCCAAGAGCGGTCTTTCCGAATCCTTCCCGGAGATCTGGCCTTTTGCCATGGGAGCGCTCTTCATCGGTGTTGTAATGGCTTTCCCCAACGGCCTGGCAGGACTTTATCAGACCTACGTTCAGCCGCTGGAAAATCGCATTTTCAAACGCAAGCCTGTTGAAGCGGAGTCAGACTCTGCTATGGCAAAGGTCCAGAAGGTTAGCGCTGAGGAAAATGAAGGATTTGACTCCAGCATCGATAACTACAGCACGGAGAAATCGTGATGAATGCAGCCAAGAGAAAAGATGGCGATTTTCTGCTGGCAGTTGAGGGTCTGACCGTATCATTTGATGGTTTCAAGGCGGTTGATGATTTGTCCTTCTATCTCGACCCCAAGGAAATCCGGGTGATCATCGGCCCCAATGGTGCCGGTAAAACCACGGTGCTGGATCTGATCTGTGGCAAGACCAAAGCCACCACCGGCTCCATCAAATTTGCCGGCAAGGAGCTGACAAAGTTAAAAGAGCACCAGATCGTTCATTGTGGTGTCGGGCGCAAGTTTCAGACGCCATCAGTGTTCGAGGACCTTACCGTGTTCGAGAATCTGGAACTCTCTTATCCACGAGGCCACAGCGTCATGGGCGCGCTGGCCTTCAAGCGCGATGCAAAAGTGATTGATGCCGTGGAGGAGGTGGCAGCAACCATCTTCCTGAGTGATGCCCTGAATGAGCCGGCGGCGTCGCTGAGCCATGGTCAGAAGCAGTGGCTGGAGATTGGCATGCTTCTGATTCAGAAGCCGGATTTGCTCATGCTGGACGAGCCGGTGGCCGGCATGTCAGTTGCAGAGCGCAAGAAAACCGCAGAATTGCTTCGGGTCATTACCAAGAACCACACAGTACTGGTGGTGGAGCACGATATGCAGTTTGTCGGTGATATTGCCGACCGGGTGACGGTTATGCATCAGGGCAAGATTCTTTCCGAGGGATCCATAGAACACGTGAAGGCAGATCCAAAAGTCATCGAAGTCTATCTGGGGCACTGATTATGCTGAGCGTAATAAATCACTCCGTGGCCTATGGCCAGAGCACTATCATCGATGGCATGAATCTCGATGTAAGTAAGCAAGAAATTGTTGCCGTAGTGGGTCGTAACGGCATGGGCAAGACAACGCTGATGAAGTCTCTGGTGGGCATGACTCCTACCAAGGGCGGCAAAGTGAGCCTGGACGGCACTGATCTTACTTCGCTTAAGAGTTTTCAGCGCGTCCGTGCGGGAATCGGCTTTGTGCCTCAGGGGCGGATGATTTTTCCCACGCTGACGGTGCGGGAGAACATTGAGACAGGGCTTGCCGCTATCGGTGAGAAGACTGTTCCGGAAGATCTGTATGAGCTGTTCCCGGTTCTCAAAGAAATGCAAAACCGACGCGGCGGCAACCTGTCCGGCGGCCAGCAGCAGCAGTTAGCCATTGCCAGAGCGCTGGCCACACGACCAAAGGTGTTGCTACTGGATGAACCCACCGAGGGCATCCAGCCCAATATCATCAAGGAAATTGCCGTCACCTTGAGGCGTATCCGTGATGAGCGTGGCTTGTCGATTGTGGTGTCCGAGCAGGTGCTCAGCTTTGTGATGGATGCCGCCGACCGAATTCTGGTGATCGAAAAGGGCGCCATCGTTCATGAAGAAAACCGGGCGGATGCCGACCAGGAAAAGATTGCCAGCTTCCTCGCCGTCTGATTCCAGCCAACTCAGCCCGGCAGTCCCAGCCGGGTTTCTCCCTCAGGATGCCAGTGATCACGCATTCTGAGGGAGGCACTACACCTCGCAGATCTCCCTCCTTTTTTAATACAGCCAGATCATCAACTGCCCCATTAGGCAGGGTAGCCCTGTGCCCGTGGGAGCAGGGGGCGCATACGTCTGCTTTGGGCTTCAATACGTTGAATGACGTAGGCCCCGGGGGTATTTCGCCAATACACCGGCAGCGGATGATTTCAGATAGTAACGCCATGACTTAACCGTTTATGCAACAAACACCAAGGAGCGCCCGTCATGGCTGAAACAATCATCAAGATCGACCTGAACAAGTCCGCTTATGAGAATGAAAAGATCCATAACCGCTGGCACCCGGACATTCCCATGGTGGCCACGGTCAAGCCCGGTGATGACTTCATCATTGAGTGCTATGACTGGACCGGCGGGCAAATCAAGAACGATGACTGCGCCGACGATGTTCGTGATGTGGATCTCAGCCAGGTGCATTTCCTGTCTGGCCCGGTTGGCGTAGAGGGCGCAGAGCCAGGTGATCTTCTGGAAGTCGATATTCTGGATATCGGCACATTCGAAGAGAGCCAGTGGGGCTTTAACGGCTTTTTCTCGAAGAAAAACGGTGGTGGTTTCCTGACAGAGCATTTCCCGGAAGCGCAAAAGAGCATCTGGGACTTCAATGGCATGTTTACCAAGTCACGTCACATCCCGAATGTGGAATTCGCTGGCCTGATTCACCCGGGCTTGATTGGTTGCCTGCCTTCCAAGGAATTGCTGGATATCTGGAACAAGCGTGAGGCCGGGCTGGTGCAGACCGATCCAGATCGGGTGCCGGAGCTGGCAACACTGCCGAATGGCGATACCGCCCACATGGGCAAAATGACCGGCGAAGCGGCGAAAGCGGCTGGCGCAGAAGCTGCGCGCACCGTTCCACCCCGCGAGCATGGCGGTAACTGCGATATCAAGGATTTGTCGCGTGGTTCCAAGGTGTACTTTCCGGTTTATGTGAAGGGCGCCGGTTTGTCTGTAGGTGATCTGCATTTCAGTCAGGGTGACGGTGAAATCACTTTCTGTGGTGCTATCGAAATGGCCGGCTGGATTCACCTGCGGGTGAACCTGATCAAGGGCGGCGTGGAGAAGTACGGCATCAAGAACCCGGTATTCAAGCCCAGCCCGATCAAGCCGCGCTACGATGACTACGTCATCTTCGAGGGTATTTCAGTTGACGAGCACGGTGGTCAGCACTACCTCGACGTCCATGTGGCCTATCGCCAGGCCTGCCTGAATGCCATCGAATATATGACCAAGTTTGGTTACACCAAGGCACAAGCCTACGCCATTCTGGGTTGTGCGCCGGTGGAGGGTCATATTAGCGGTGTCGTCGATATTCCCAATGCCTGTGCCACCTTGTGGCTGCCGACCGGGATCTTCGACTTTGACATCAACCCATCGGCAGATGGACCGCAGAAGAAGGTCACTGGTGGTATGGACGTACCGCTGTCGAAGGACAAGGAGTAATCGCCATGCCCGTGTATGACTACAAGTGCAATGAACATGGTTTGTTCAACACATTGGCAACCATCGACGACGCTGATAAGCCGGTGGCTTGTCCCACCTGCGAGGCACTATCGCCCAGGGTCATCGTGTTGCCAAAAAAAGTAGTAAACATGGACCCGGCAACGAAAGCGGCTCATGAGCGGAATGAACGCTCCCGCCATGAGCCGGTATTCTCCACCGCCGATCGTCGCGCGTATGACAAGGAGCATAGCCGCCAGTGTGGTTGTGGCTCGCCGAAACCCGGCAAGTCCATGCTTCTCTATACCGCAGATGGGAAGAAGATGTTCCCCTCCATGCGTCCATGGATGATTAGTCACTAGTCTGGAAGTAACACATATCTCAGTAATCGCCCCCGGTTTATCCGGGGGCTTTTTTTACTCAGCAAAAAAAATCATGCCGCGGCTGATACAGATATTCGTAGCCTGTTTGTTTCTTCTTTGTCCGGACATCATGTTTTTCTGCCAACTCACTTGATCTTTTTCGGATCAAAAGGGAGTGGCCTGTCGGGCCTCAAAGAAGCATCTTCCTCCTTAGGTAGGGCGCGCAGGTTTTCCCGCCGGGTGGAGCCCTGTTCATTGAGTAGCAGGAGAGCATCTGCGACGACGCATGCAGCAGATTGGTATCTGCCTGTCTCGATCATGCTGATTATGAATGCTTCAGATTCCTCATTTAGCAAGATATCCATATGGCGGCCTCCAATTTCTTTATGCTGTTGATCTTAAAGAATTTCTCATTCGGCGGTAAGTTATGCCTTGGTTTGCCGGGGATGACCCAACATTCTGAATATAAAGGGGTTTTTCTCGCTCGCATCGTTGCAAGGAGTCTACTGTTTGGTATTTTAGTTGATCGCTTACATCAATTTTCCTATAACGTCCTACGTGAAACTATTGAATCGGCGAAGCATTGCGGTGGGCGGCCCCGCACGTTTGCTGGCCGGAAACATTCATTCAGAAGAAAAAGGCATTAAATGCTAAGTAAATCAGATGTTTCGGTAGCGGCGCTGCTTTCGAAATTCGCAAAATACTCTATCGATGTAGGTCTTTTAGTTCCGACAGAGACCGCGCTATACAAGTCCATTATTGATGCACATGGAGATTTTCGTGCTTTCCTCGAGTGTAATGATATCCATCAATACGCGGATCAAGAGCAGGGGCAGGCCGCAAAGAGAAATGTCGATGCTTACTTTGTTTATGCCGATCATGTAAAGAAAACGACGGCATCACTCTATCGCCCAGAAACGAAGCTAGGGGATCCTAGGGTTTGGTTTTACGGGCTGAAGGGTTACGCCTCAGCCTGTAATTTGATTGCATGCGTTTGGCACAAAAAGTCTTTGTATGTTGTTAATGCTAGCCAGACAGTATTTCTTGACTACTTTCTCTCTAGTAATGGACCTATTTCTGATCTTATTCGTCGTGACCCGATACTCGTTAATGATGTGGCTGTTGAGCTTCTTGGCAAGCTAAAAGAGATTTCGAGAAAGGGCTTCATTCGAAGTATCAAGCAGGGAGACACCGGTATTGGAATGACGCTGGAAGCTGAGCTAGGGCTCGCGCCCAATTCTTCTAAAAATCCAGATTACAAGGGAATTGAGCTTAAGGCATCCAGACGTCGCCCAGGAAAAGTAAATAGGATGACGTTATTCTCTAAGGTTCCAGATTGGAAGAATAGCCCCATTGGAGGTGCGGTATCTCTAGTGCTCAAGCGGGGTGAGCTGGATAAAAATGGAAGGCTAAATTTGTATCATACAGTCAGTGCGCTTTCTAAGAATTCCTTTGGATTGCGCTTGGATGTAGATGAGGGCCGGCAAATTCTTCGTCAGGTTTATGTGGCTGAAGATGGGGCGGTTGAACATGATGCCAGCTGGTCTCTTACTGAACTAAAAAAATCGCTTGCTGAAAAACACCCGGATACCTTTTGGGTTAAAGCTTTTTGTAAAATTGAAGATGGATGGGAATGGTTTCATTATTGTGAGGTTGTATACACAAGAAGGCCTAGGTCGGAGCACCTTGGTGCATTAATTGAGGCGGGTGTCGTCACGTTAGACTACACAATGCACCTGAAAGAATCTGGAGCTAGTGTCAGAGATCATGGCTACCTTTTTAAGGTGTTTCCTAAAAACCTCGATGCGATCTTTCCTGAACCTATTGTTTATAGGCTCAGCGATGAAGCTTAGGAGATCATTTTAATAAAGTGTTTTCCCAGTTCGAAGGCAAGTTTTACGGGAACTGCGTTCCCGATTTGTGTGTATTTAGGTACTTCTCTGTCGAAAATTCCCGCTTGAGGATTTCCAGCCCTTCGTATTCCACCAGTGGTCCGTTTTCCAGCGAATTCATACCAGTCTGGGAACATCTGGATTCTAGCCCATTCTCTAACGGTCGGGCTTCTTGGCTGACAATAATGAACATAGTCATCCGGCAATGAGGTTGCAGTGATAGTTGGGCCTTTCTCGTCCCAGCTTTCAGGCAGAACTCGCTGTGCGAACTTCTTTGTCTTCATTGACTCTGGAATGACACCGTCATTTGCAAGCATGTGAGAGAACTTATCTATAATCTTCTGCGAGTGTTTGCTATAGACATGCTCAGTTAGCGGAGCGTTTTTCCCTCGGACCTTTCCCGTGTCAGGGTCCATTCTGAGTTTCTTCTGCCAATGATTCTTTGCTGGTGAGGGGTACTTAGTGGTCTCGCCTCCTGATATGTAGTCAGGATCAACCAAATCTGAAAGTAGCTCCGGTATCGAGGGATAACCTCCAGTGGCCTCTGGTAAGAACCCATTGGCAACTCTGCCAACTACTTCCTTGATGCCGAGATCGTTCCGAATGCCCACGGCTAATACCCGTGGTCGGTTCTGTGGGACTCCGTAGTCTTTCGCATAGACAAGCTGCCAGTTCACGGTGTACCCAGGGATATTCCTTAGGGTTGCAAGTACATCTCTCCAAATCTCTCCTGACTCTCCCTTGCTATCTGTCCATTTTGCATTGAGCAAGCCCCGTACGTTCTCGAACAAAAAAATCTTTGGGCGAATAACATTAATAACATGAGCATAATGTTGGTACAGGTGATTGGAGGGTAGCTGGGCTTTATCCACCGCGTATGAGCGCCGATGGCCAATCCCAGAATACCCCTGACATGGAGGCCCTCCAGCTACAAGATCAATGTCGGTGATTTGGAAATCTGCTTTGAAATCAGACTTGAGCCCTTCAAGGATTCCGGGTTTGACCGTCAAATCCTTAATGTCGTTTCTATTGTACTTTTCTCTGAGCCATGGGTAGTGATCGTCACGGTTAAGCAGGTAAGTGCCCATTGCATCCGGGCTTAGCTCATTCACGAACAATGGTGTAAAACCCGCCTGTTCAAGACCCAAAGAAAGCCCGCCGCAGCCAGCAAATAGATCAACGAAAGTGAACTTTTTTTGTTTTGCCATTGCTCAGACTTAGCCTCGATCTCAGGGATGACGGGTACTGTACATACAGACAGATATGCCTGCAATGCTAACCATGTAAGACATCTGCTCTAAACTGCGGGAGATTCTAGCCCGGTCGCGCCTCTGAGTCCAGGCAGTTCTCGCTCCTCATGTTTTTCTAGCGTCGCTCGCTGTAGTCTTCTAGCTATGCTTTACCAATAACAGAGGGATTGGCTATGGGTCGTGTCGGGATAGCACTACTTGCTCTTTTGCTTACCGCCTGCACAGGTGCGCCGGAGGGCATCAGCCCGGTGACCGGCTTTGAGCTGCCCCGATATCTGGGCACTTGGCATGAGATCGCTCGACTGGATCACTCGTTTGAGCGGGATATGTCTGAGGTGACGGCCCTCTATGAGCTCAACGAGGATGGTTCGGTAAAAGTCACCAACCGCGGTTACCTGGACACCAAGGAAGAGTGGAAGGAGGCCGTTGGCACGGCAAAATTTGTTGGTGCAGAGGATGTGGGCCACCTCAAGGTGTCTTTCTTCGGCCCGTTTTATGGCGGTTATGTGATCTACGAGCTGGACCATGAGGGCTATGAATATGCCTTCGTAACCAGCTACAACCGCAACTATCTGTGGATGCTGTCGCGTAATCCCATGGTGCCCGCTGAGCTCAAGGATCGCTTTGTGCGGCAGGCAAAAGAGCTTGGCTTTGATACCGAGGAGCTGATCTGGGTGAAGCAGACCGTTCACTAACGGTGTGATTCACTAAGCCAGCCACCGGCTTTGCTATACTGCGGCTTCGTTTTTACGGAGAAGCCCGTGATTCATTACCGCATCCAGCCGTCCCGCCCGGAAGCTCATCAGTTCACCGTTATTCTGACCATTCAGGCGCCTACCCCGGAGGGGCAGGTGCTGCGCATGCCCGCGTGGATTCCTGGCAGCTACATGATCCGCGACTTTGCCCGTCATGTGCTGTCGCTGCGTGCCGAGAGCGCTGGCCAGCCGGTGGCGGTGGCCAAGCTCGACAAGGACAGTTGGCAAGTGGCTCCCTGTGAGGGCCCGCTGCAGGTCAGCATCGATGTGTATGGCTGGGATCTGTCGGTGCGCGGCGCCCATCTGGATACCCGCCACGGCTACTTCAACGGCACCTGCGTATTCCTGCAGCCGATTGGCCATGAAGACCAACCCTGTGAAGTGGACATGCTGGCGCCAGAAGGTACTGCTTACGCCACTTGGCGTGTGGCTACCGGCATGCCCCGGCTGACCGGCGGTGAATGGGATTTCGGCCGCTTCCGCGCCGAGAACTATGACGACCTGATCGATTATCCAGTGGAGATGGGCCACTTCGAAGATGCCCGGTTCGAAGCCGGAGGCATTGTTCACAAGGTAGTGATCAGTGGCCACAGTGGCACGGATCTGGATCGTCTGGTGCGTGATTTGAAGCCCATCTGTGAGCAGCATATTGCCCTGTTTGGGGAACAGCCGCCGATGCAGGATTATCTGTTTATGACGCTGGTCACGGCGGATGGCTATGGTGGCCTTGAGCACCGTAACTCCACCAGCCTGATGTGCGCCCGTGCCGATCTACCAAGGCGCAGTGACGCGCCGGATAAGCAGCGCGACAGTTATCGCAACTATCTTGGCCTGTGCAGTCATGAATATTTTCATAGCTGGATGGTCAAGCGTATCAAGCCAGAGGTATTCACCCCGTACGACCTCAGTCAGGAAAACTACACCGAGCTGTTGTGGGCCTTCGAAGGTATCACCAGCTACTACGATGACTTGGGCATGGTGCGTTGCGGCAAAATCAGCGCCGAAAGCTATCTTGAGTTGCTCGGTACCGCGATTAGCCGGGTAGCCCGTGGTCGCGGTACCCACAAGCAAACCGTTACCGAATCCAGCTTTGATGCCTGGACCCGTTTTTACAAACAGGATGAAAACGCCAGTAACGCGATTGTCAGTTATTACGCGAAGGGTTCACTGGTGGCACTGGCGCTTGACTTTACCCTGCGTCGCGTAACCAGTGGTGCCAAGTCTCTGGATGATCTGATGCGGCTGCTTTGGCAGCGCTACGGCAAGATTGGTGTGGGTGTGCCGGAGCAGGGCATGCAGGCGCTGGCGGAAGAGGTGGCTGGCCAATCGTTGCAGGATTTCTTCGATCTGGCACTGTACAGCACGGATCCCTTGCCGCTGGCGGAAATGCTGGCAGAAGCCGGAGTTGAACTGCACTGGCGTGCGCCCACCAGTCATGCGGATATGGGTGGCAAGCCGGGCAATGGTGCGTCGCCGGTAAATCTTGGTGTGCGGATTGCTGATGATGCCTCGGGTGCGCGCATTCAGGTGGCGTTTGAGCAGGGCGCGGCCATGGCGGCGGGGTTGTCGGCGGGGGATGTGATCATTGCGTTGAATGGTGTGCGGACGGATGCGCGGAAGCTGGATGATCAGTTGCAGCAGTTTTCGCCGGGTGATGATGTTGAGGTCCATGCGTTTCGGCGTGATGAGTTGCTGCGGGTGAAAGTGCGGCTGGATGTGGGAGAGGCCTCTTTGGCTTATCTGACTGTTGCTTCTGGTGGGTTGACTGACGTTGGGCGGAGTTGGTTGGGGAAGTGATTGTTTGGTTGTCCGCGGGATGGGTGCCTGTTGCGGGATCGTGCGGCGAGGTGGCGTGTCCCGGCACCCCCTGACAGACACACTGACCGACGAAGCCACTGCCACACCCGCTTACCGTAATCGGACTGAATAAATTTTGACTGAACACTCGATCACCACACTGAAACAACAACTCACCGACTGCCTGCGCGTCGATCGCTATCGCCTGCGCCGCCGTCTGGAAAAACTGCAACAAAAGCCCAACGACAACGCCCTGGAAAAACTTGCTGCTGATATAGCGCGCTCAATCGCCAAACGCGCAAGAAAAGCAGCAAGACAACCAAAACTCAGCTGGCCCAACCTGCCAGTCGTCGAACAACTCGACACCATCCGTGATGCCATCCGCGATCACCAGGTCGTCGTCCTCGCCGGCGAAACCGGCTCCGGCAAAACCACCCAGCTGCCGAAAATCTGCCTCGAACTCGGTCGCGGCGTAGAAGGCATGATCGGCCACACCCAACCACGCCGGCTTGCCGCCCGAGCCGTATCCAGCCGCATTGCCGAAGAAATCGGATCCACCGTCGGCGACCTGGTCGGCTATCGAGTGCGCTTTACCGATCACGTCGGTGAAGACTGCCTGATCAAACTGATGACCGACGGCATGCTGCTATCGGAAATCCAGTCCGACCGCTTCCTCGACCAGTACGACACCCTGATCATCGACGAAGCCCACGAACGCAGCCTCAACATCGACTTCCTGCTCGGCTATATCCGCCAGCTGCTGCCCAAACGCCCGGACCTGAAAGTCATCATCACCTCCGCCACCATCGACCATGAACGCTTCGCCAAACACTTCGCCGGCGCCCCGGTGATTGAAGTGTCCGGCCGCACCTACCCGGTGGACGTGCATTACCGCCCGGCGGAAGCGGAACGGGAACTGAGTCGCCAAGTGGAAGATGTGCTGCGCGAAATCGAACAGCTGGAGCGCGAAAAGGGCAGGCCGCCGGCCTGTGATGTGCTGGTGTTCTTGAGCGGCGAGCGCGATATCCGCGAACTGCACCACCACCTGAAACGCTGCGAATTCCGCGACACCGAATTTCTGCCGCTGTACGCGCGCCTGTCACCGCAGGAACAGCAGCGCGTGTTCGCCCCGCACCGTGGCCGCCGCGTGGTGCTGTCCACCAACGTCGCCGAAACCTCGCTGACCGTACCGGGTATCCGTTACGTGATTGATGCCGGCACTGCCCGCGTCAGCCGCTACAGCGTCCAATCCAAGGTTCAGCGCCTGCCGGTGGAGCCGGTGTCAAAGGCCAGTGCCGAGCAGCGCAAGGGCCGCAGTGGCCGGGTCATGCCCGGTGTCTGCTACCGCCTGTATGACGAAGATGATTTCAATCGCCGGCCCGCCTTTACCGAACCGGAAATCCGCCGCACCAATTTGGCTGCAGTCATTTTGCAGATGGCGGAGCTGCGCCTTGGCAATATCGCCAACTTCCCGTTTATTGATCCGCCGGAAGGCAGCCTGATTCGTGATGGCTACCGTCTGCTGGAAGAACTCGGCGCCATGCACAAGGACCAGCTCACTGCCACCGGCCGGCAGCTGGCGCGGCTGCCGCTGGACCCGCGCCTCGGCCGCATGCTGATTGCCGCCGCCGAACAGCACAGCCTGCGCGAAGTGCTGATTATCGTCGCCGCCATGGCAGTGCAGGACCCGCGCGACCGCCCGCCGGAAGCACGCCAGCAAGCCGATCAGGCCCATCAGCCGTTTACCGACAAGGAATCCGATTTCCTGTTTTTCCTCAAGCTGTGGCCATGGGCGGAAGAGCAGCGCGAAGCACTGTCACGCAACCAGTATGAAAAGCTGCTGCGGAAAAACTTTCTCGCACCAATGCGCATGCAGGAGTGGCGTGATACCCACCATCAACTGCTGCTGCAATGCCGCGAACTGAACCTGAATCTGAATCCGAATCTGAACAATACCCCTGCGACTTTCGAGCAGATCCACCGCGCCCTGCTCACCGGCCTGCTCGGCAATGTCCTGAAACGCACGGAGGAGGGCGACTGGCTCTCCACCCGCAGTCGCAAACCGCAACTGTGGCCCGGCTCGGCGCTGTCGAAAAGCAAATCGCCCTGGCTGATGGCCGCCGAGCAGGTGGAAACCTCGCGCCTGTTTGCCCGCACCCTGGCCAAGATCGAACCGGAATGGATCGAGCAGCAGGGCAGTCATCTGGTCAAGCGCAGCTATATCGAACCGCACTGGTCAAAAAAACGCGGCACGGTCATGGCCACCGAACAGGTCAGCCTGTTCGGCCTGCTGATTCGCAGCGATCGCAAGATCAACTATGCCCAGCACGACCCGGCGCTGGCCCGCGAGCTGCTGATTCGCGAAGGGCTGGTCAACGGAGCACTCAACCGCGAACCGCCTTTCGTCAAAACCAACCGGGAAAGCATCGAAGCCCTGCAGCAGGAAGAAAACAAACTGCGCCGCCGCGACCTGCTGGCCGACGAAGAAGCGCAAGTGGCGTACTACGACGCCCGCCTGCCACAGGACATCGTCAGCCTCACCCATCTGGAAAGCTGGCTGCGCCACAAGGCCGATGATGCCGCCCTCGCTGCCTTGATCATGAGCGAGGAATTCCTGCTCGATGGCCAGAACGCGGCGGACGAGCATCAGTTCCCCGCCAGCCTCAATGCCGGCGGCGTGCAGTTCGCGCTGGAATACCAGTTCGACCCCGGCAGCGGCCGCGACGGTGTCTGGATTGTGGTGCCAGTGGCGCTACTTAATCGCCTTGAACCGGTGCATCTGGATTGGCTGGTGCCCGGCTGGCTGAGTGATCGCATCGAAGCACTGATTCGTGCGCTGCCGAAAGCCAAACGTCGCAATTTTGTGCCGGTGCCGGACTATGTGCGTGCCGTCATGGCGCGGCTTACCCCCGGCCGCGAAGCACTACTGCCGGCGCTCACCCGCGAACTGCAAAGCCTCACCGGCGTGCGCATCGAACAGGAAGAATGGCCGGAAGATACTCTGCCAGCGCACCTGCGTTTTCATATCCGCGTGGTCGACAGCGAACGCACCCTGGCCGAAGGGCAGGACCTCGTTGCCCTGAAAAAGCAGTTCGCCGAACAGATGCAACAAGTGGTGCCCACGGTGCTGCCCGACGACGGCCCCAGCGGCCGCGACTGGGTGTTCGGCGACTTGCCCGAGTGGCAAGACAGCCCCCATGGCGGCGTCGAAGTGCGCCTGTGGCCGGCACTGGTGGATGACAAGGAACAGGTCACCCTGAAATGGCAAAGCGACGCCGCCCAGGCCGGCTGGCTGCACCGCTGGGCCACTGCTCGATTGATCTGGATGCGCCTCGCCGTGCAATACCGCGAACTGCGCCAGCGCGGAGAAAAGCTGCCCGGCTTCCAGAAAGCCATACTCGGCAGCAACGCCAAAGCTATCCTCGACGACGCATTGCTGCGCATCGTCGCCGACCACTTCCAGCTCGATGAACCGATTCGCGACGCACAAAGTTTTGCTGCCCGCCTGCAACAACACAGCGGCGACATCGTGCCGGTGGCCGATAAACGCCTCGCCCTGATCAGCGAGGTATTAAGCGAACGCGCCGACCTGCAACGCAGCCTTAACCGCAACTTCCCGCTGGCCTGGGCCCACGCCCACCGCGACATCAGCGCCCAGCTCGACGCCCTGATGGGCGAGGGTTTCCTGCGCCAGACCCCGGCCCCCTGGCTCGACGAACTGCCCCGTTACCTGAAAGCCATCCGCCTGCGCATCGACAAACTCGGCGGTCAGATCGGCAAAGACCGCGCCACCGTCGCCGAACTGGACGCCCTGTGGCAGCAATACCAGGCCCGCGCCGCCGGCCGTCCCCTGTGGCAACAACCGGAACCGCTGGTGCGTTACCGCTTTATGCTGGAGGAGTACCGCGTCAGCCTGTTTGCCCAGCAGCTGGGAACGCGCATGCCGGTGTCGGATAAGCGGTTGAGGGAGCAGTGGCAGTTGTGTTGAAGGAATACGATGTAACACGTCTTTCGTTATGAGGGGGCGTTAATGGAAGTGATCGCTTTGCTACTGCTCGCTCTGGTAGGTGTTGGGCTGTTGCTGCTTAAAACGCCTTCAGTTAAGGGGCATTTGGGAGAAAAGAAGGTTCAGGTTGCCACCACTCTTCTGCTCGACAGAAATCTGTATCGTAGAATTGATAACGTGACGATTCCTGTCAGGAGCGGAACAACACAGATTGACCATGTCATTGTCTCGATCTATGGGATATTTGTTGTCGAGACAAAGAATATCAAGGGCTGGGTGTTTGGTGGTAGTCATCAACGCGAGTGGACGCAGGTTCTCTACCGAAAGTCATACAAATTCCAGAATCCATTACGTCAGAATTTTTTTCACGTTAAGTCTATTCAGGCTGTTCTTGGAATACCGAGTACATCAATACATTCCGTCATTGTGTTTGCCGGCGATGCGCAGTTCAAAA
Source organism: Alcanivoracaceae bacterium (assembly GCA_029210325.1). Taxonomy (GTDB): domain Bacteria; phylum Pseudomonadota; class Gammaproteobacteria; order Pseudomonadales; family Alcanivoracaceae; genus PGZG01. Next base: position 1,425,241 of record JARGPU010000001.1, read on the forward strand.
GTGAGATGCCTGATAATGTGATGTATGCCGCTAAGCTCCCCGCTTACATTCGCTCCTTCAAGAAGCCAGTATTTACAGACGAGGAGTGCCAGTCGCTCTTGGATAGAATTCAGTCAGCCCGTTTGCCCGCAACGCGTGTCACCCAGAGGGATCATGTAAAGGCTCTGAAAGGAAGGTTCTCCGGGGCCTCAGAGAGTATCTGCCCGCGCTGTGGTGGGAACCTGATCGTCAGGGTCGCTAAGAGAGGGCCATCTGCGGGCAGCCAGTTTCTCGGGTGCTCTGGCTATCCGAAGTGCAAATATACGCGTGGCGTAACATAGTGGTGGCAGTTGTTTATACGGGGGTGGTCGCTCCGGGCCAGAAACCCACAAGGCAGCCAATTCCCCTTTGTCTCGCAACGCATTGATGGTACTAATAAATCCCACGGAACGGGGATAACAACAATATGAAACTCACCAATATTGACCAGGTGCAGAAGCGGGTCGGAAAGTCCCATGCTCCTCGAGATCTGAAAGTCATTGATCACGTTGACGAACATGCCAGCCATTGGTTGTCGCATGCCAACTTCGCGTTTATCGCCTTTGGCAAAGCGAGAGATATTCAGCTGACCGCAGCAGGTGGCGAGAAAGGCTTTGTCTCCGCCCCGGATCCCCATCATTTGCTCCTGCCGCTGGCCGCACTGGACGACGCCAGTATGGTTCAGCCAGGCGTGTCTTTCGGCGCCTTGTTTCTGGTCAGCGGCATGGAGGAAACCTTGCGCGTTAATGGCAAGGTATCTGCCACAGCGGATGGCAAGGCAACGCTGGAAGTAGAAGAGTGCTACCTGCATTGCGCCAAATCCTTCCGCCGATCCGGCTTCTGGCTTGCCCGGCAAGTGGCGGCATTTCCTGATGACACGGCGAAGTTCGTTAGCAAGTCCACCTTTCTGGCCGTGGCGACCATGAACAGCAGTGGTCAGGTCGATGTCAGCCCGAAGGGCGATCCGGAAAACTTCCTGATTCAGGAACACGATGGCTTTATCAGCTATGCGGACCGGCCCGGCAATCGCCGAATCGACAGCTTCCACAATATTCTCGAACAGCCAACGGTCGCCATTATGGCGCTGGTGCCAGGCCACAAGCATATTCTTGAGATCAAGGGCAGTGCGGAGATTCGTGCTGATGAAGATCTGCTGCAGCGATTCGAAGTGCAAGGCAAGACACCGAGCCTCGTGACAAGAGTGGCGGTGGCCTCAAAGCACATCAAGCCAAGCGCCGCCATTGAAAACGCAGCGTTATGGCCCGCAGAAAATGGGCCCGAAGAGCTGGTGCCTGCGGAGATTTTCAAGGCGCATATAAAGCAGAGCAGTGAAAGCTCCCTGCAGGCAAAGGTTGCGAGGGCGGCGGTGTCGTTGCCCGGTGCCATGGCGAAGGGGCTGGAGCTGGATTACAAGAAGAATATGTACTGAGGTTGAGCTGACTGGACTGCCCGACATTGATATCGAAATGATATTTTCGGGTTATAAGTGGGCTATGCCGGGTTTGCCAGGCAAGACTGATTTCACTTTGTGTCTTAAGTCATTGATGGTAATAATCTATATCTTTTGATAGCGAAGGGGCCGTGGATTGGATTCCGCTAGGGCAGTAATTTGAACCGCTCAACGTAATAAGCTATTAGCTTTACTCACGAAGGATTGAGATGAGTCAATATCAACAAAAGTACTGGAGTCTTATCAGAGAATTGAAGACTCATGTGATTTATTTGCATAATTACGCTGCTAGGTCAGAGTGGTGGGATAAGGCAATAAATATATTTCTAGCTATAACGTCTTCTTCAAGTATTGCTGCGTGGGCGATTTGGCAGCAGTATCAAATCGTATGGGCTGTAATTATTGCATTGTCTCAAGTAATTACGGCGGTAAAGCCGTTTCTTCCATTTAGGCAAAGGCTACAGCCAATCAGCGATTTAAATGATCAGATTCAGGAAATATCTCTTGAATGTGAAAGATATTGGTTCTCCGTTGCAGAGGGAGAGCTAACCGAAAAGGAAATTCATGATCTTTATATGAGCCTAAAAGATAAATCTTTAAAAGCTGAGAAAAAATATTTGAAAGATATAGTATTGCCAAAAAGTAGCAAGATTTTGGCTCAAGCAGAAAAAGAAGCTGATTTGTATCTATTTAATACCTACCACTGAGGTAAATTTAATGTCAGATAAAAGCAGATCAAATTCAGGCAGCCAAAAGCCAGTCTTTAAGGATAATGGGAGAGGGTTGCCAACAACTGGCACCAAAACACCTATGCCACAGGTAAAGCCGCCCAAGCCAGCAGAGTCAAGCAAGAAAAGCTAACAAGGCCAGGCGCGGAGACGATTTTTCGCTGTGTCTTCGCCTGATCTGTAATCACTTTCGTGGGCAGAGCGAGCTCTTATTGTTGAAAGCAATAAATATTAGCTAGGAAGTATGAAAATGGCTTTTGACCATGAAATTGAAATATTTATACGAGACTACGTAAAAGACTTGAACGAGGGGACTGCGGCGATTTTTGCTGGCGCAGGCATGTCTATTCCTGCTGGCTTCGTCAATTGGCAGGATTTGATGGCTGAGATTGCATTTGATTTGGGGTTGGATGTCAAATTTGAATCTGATCTTATTTCTATTGCACAGTTCCATGTAAATGAAAATAGAACAAAGTCAAAAGTCAGTCGCAAAATTCTTGAAGAATTTGTTGAAGAAACCGAAGAGACCGAAAATCATAGAATTATATCAAGGCTTCCTATTTCATCGGTATGGACAACAAATTACGATGAGCTTATTGAGAAGGCATTTTTATCAGAAGGCAAGGTTCCTGATACAAAGCATAATGTCAAACAGCTACTTAACAATAAGCCTAAAAGGGATGTCGTAATTTTTAAAATGCATGGTGATGTCTCTTGTCCGACTGAGGCGATAATAACCAAAGAGCAATACGAGCAGTATCACCAGACGCATGAGCCATTTATTAATGCTCTAACAGGGGAGCTAACAACAAAAACGTTTCTATTTTTAGGCTTCAGTTTCACAGATCCTAACCTTGATTACGTGTTAAGCAGGCTTAACTTTCGTTATTCAGAGGATAAAAAGCAGCATTACTGCATCACCAAGCGTCCTGCCTTGGGCGACAGTAACAATCCAGACAGGGCAACGCTTGACTACAGCACAAGAAAGCAAGAGCTGATTATAAATGACTTGAAAAGGTATGGAATTAAGACGCTGCTTGTCAGTGAATACGCAGAAATAACCGAGATACTGAGAGAGATAGAGTCTCGATTTAAGAAGAGGACGATCTTTATTTCTGGTAGCGCAGAAGTTTACACGCCTTATGAAAAGCAGGAGTCAATTGAGTTTATTCATAAGTTGTCTCGCGCCTTAATAGAAGGCAATTACAGGGTGGTTAATGGTTTTGGTTGGGGGGTTGGAAGCTCAGTTATTAATGGGGCTTTGGAGGCAATATATTCAAGGCCGCTAAAGTACTCTGACTCTCAGTTAATATTAAGACCATTTCCCCAGTTCAAGACTGGGCAAAAAGACCTTCCAGTGTTGTGGGATGAGTATCGTCATAGGATGATATCATTGTCTGGAATTTCGATATTTCTCTTCGGTAATAAGAGGGTTGATGAGAATATTGTGAATGCTTCAGGGGTGATCCGGGAATTTGAAATTTCACACTCTTTGGGAAACATTTGTATACCTGTGGCTTCGACCGGTCACGCAGCTCAAGTCATATACGAAAAGATTTTTCCCGATATTAATGAGTACTACCAAGACGCTGATAAGGCAAAAAGGTACTTGGAAAAACTATGCGATAGTAAAATTTCTCTAGATGAAAAAATTCAATTAATAATTGATTTTATCGTTGATGTAACAAAATAAGGAGGTATTTATGGCTAGGAAGGCATTCTATAGCTTCCACTATGCAAACGATAACTGGAGAGCTTCTACGGTAAGAAATATTGGCTCTGTAGAAGGTAACAAGCCTGCAAGCGACAATGACTGGGAAGAAGTGACAAAAGGTGGTGATGCCGCCATTCAAAAATGGATTGACGGACAAATGACGGGAAAATCCTGCGTTATTGTGTTGGTTGGGGAGAAAACGGCTGGCAGGAAGTGGATTAAGTATGAAATAAAAAAGGCGTGGGAGTCAGGTAAAGGGGTTCTTGGAATTCAGATCCATAAGTTAAAAAACTCTTCTGGCGAACAGGGAAGTGAAGGTAGGAACCCGTTTGACGATTTTACGATTGATGGGAAAAAGCTTTCTAGTGTCGTCAAGCTTAAAAAAGCCACACACTCTACCAGCCAGAGTGTCTACAACTATATCAGTGAAAATATTGCTGACTGGATAGAGGAAGCAATAAATATCAGAAATTCCTACTAATGGGCATGGCTAGTGGCTGTTGTCGCCCTTTCGGCGCTGGGGCGGTCTTTCCACCGCTTTGCGGCTACAAGTCCGCCCCAACGTCGGTCGTTATAAGTCATGAGTAGAATCCGAACGAAGCCTGAAGTATTTATAATTGAGTCACTCGATCCTGACGATGAAGGGAATGGTAGATTTGAAGGGAGTATCATCTCTCGAATTCTTAAATTACATGGAAAATCGCCTAAGTATAGGTATGTGAGGACAAGAGAAGATTTTGAGAGGGCTGTAGCTCAGTTCGGAAAGTCAATGTATCGGTATTTGCATATTTCAGCGCATGCAGATGTAGAAGGCATGTGTACAACAAATCAAGATGAAATTGATTTCGATGAGTTGGCGAAAATATTGAACCCACACCTTAAGGGGCGGAGATTATTTCTTTCTGCCTGTTCGATGGTTCACGAAGATCTAGCAAAGGAGATTATTCCGGTAAGCGGATGCTACTCGGTAATTGGGCCAAATGAAGATATTCGCTTCACAGATGCGGCAATATTATGGTCTGCGCTTTACCATTTGATGTTTACGCATAATATGAACTCAATGAGAAGTTATGAGCTTAAAAGGCATCTGCAAAATACCAGTCGTATGTTTGAAGTGGATATTAGCTACTTTTCGAAATCAAAGAAGCGAGAGTGCGGTTATACACGGGATATTTTGAAGAAGTGACTTATAAAAAGCGACTGTGATCCCAAATCGTAGTTCCCCGGGCTTAGTGGGCACCGTCTCTTAACCGGGTATGCCGCAGATCATCGAGTCCTATATTCGGGTTGGATGACTGGTCAGGCACTCCCTCACCAACTGCAGGTCGCCACGGTCTTGTTATGAAGTCATTTGCATCCTTATGATCCGGTTGGCCTCCCCGCCACAAACCTGTCCTTTTCCGTCTTTGCCTCCAGCCCCCCGAACCCGGATAATCCCCCCATTCGATCATGCGCTGCCGCGCCGCCTTAGGCGCCGATAAGGGGTCTCCCCGGCACGCTTTCACCAGGAGTATTCAGTGAGCCAGAACGACGTTGTTATTTCCGGCACCGGTCTGTGGACGCCGAGCCAGTCGATCACCAATGAGGAGCTGGTGATTGCGTTCAATGCCTATGTGGAGCGCTACAACGCCGAGAATACGGCGGCCATCGAGGCGGGCGAGCTAGTGGCTCTGCAGGGCTCCAATGCCGAATTTATCGAGAAGGCGTCGGGCATCAAGCAGCGTTATGTGCTTGATAAGGAAGGGGTTCTGGATCCGGCCCGGCTGGCGCCGCGGATTGCCGAGCGCCCGGACGAGCAGATTTCCGTGCAGGCGGAGATGGCGGTGAAGGCGATCCATCAGGCGCTGGAGAATGCCGGTCGTTCCGTATCAGACGTTGATGCCATTTTGGTGGCCTGTTCCAACATGCAGCGCGCCTACCCGGCGGTATCGGTGGAGGTGCAGCATTACCTGGGCATGGAGCGCGGCTGGGCCTATGACATGAACGTGGCCTGTTCCTCGGCCACCTTCGGCATTCAGGCCGGGGTGGATGCCATCCGTAACGGCAGCGCCAAGTGCGTGGTGATGGTCAATCCGGAGATCTGCTCGGCCCATCTGGCCTGGCAGGACCGGGATTGCCACTTCATTTTCGGCGATGTGGCCACCGCCGTGGTGCTGGAGCGGGCTGAGGATGCGGTGTCCGCCGAGCAGTGGCAGGTGCGGGGCACCCGGCTGCAGACCAAGTTCTCCAGCAATATCCGCAATAACTTCGGCTTCCTGAACCGCTGTGATGAGTCCGGCGTCGGCGCCCGCGACAAGCTGTTCCGTCAGGAAGGCCGCAAGGTGTTCAAGGAAGTCTGCCCGATGGTGGCAGAGCAGATTCTCGACCATATCGGCAGCCTGTCGATCACCCCGGAGCAGCTCAAGCGCATGTGGCTGCATCAGGCCAACCTGAGCATGAACGAGCTGATTGCCAAGCGCGTGCTGGGCCGCCCGGCGGATCGGGTGGAAGCGCCGGTGATTCTGGATGAGTACGCTAATACCAGTTCCGCCGGTTCGATCATTGCTTTCCACAAGCACCGGCAGGATCTGGCGGTGGGCGATCAGGGCGTGATCTGTTCCTTTGGTGCCGGTTACTCCATTGGCAGCGTGATTGTCCGCCGCAGCCGCTAACCTGAGTTTAGTGTTGTTGTTTTGTGAAAGGGCTCTCAATTGAGGGCCCTTTTCACATTTTTTGGACGCAATTCGTAACATAACCCTACGCCGAGCATCTGCTAGAGTACCTGAGGGCTATTTGTGCCCGATGGACGTGTTTCGACAATCAATCAGGAGATTTCCAGATGGCCAAGTTCAACAAATTGAATCCGCTTGCTGCGTCAATGGGTGCTGCCGTTGTTGCTTCCGTTCTATCTGCGCCGGTGATGGCAGCAGAAAATCCGTTTGCCGCCAAGGAGCTGTCTGGTGGCTATATGCAGCTTGCCGACAAGCACGCTGAGGGCAAGTGCGGCGAAGGTAAGTGTGGTGAGGCTGACAGCAAAGAGCGCGAAGGCAAGTGCGGTGAAGGCAAGTGCGGCGAAGGCTCCATGAAGAAAGATGGCGAAGGTAAATGCGGCGAAGGAAAGTGCGGCGAAGGCTCCATGAAAGATAAGGAAATGACCAAAGAAATGAAGAAAGAAATGAAAAAGGAAATGAAGAAGAGCAAAGACGGTGAAGGCAAGTGTGGCGAGGGCAAGTGCGGCGGCTAATGCCAGCCCTGCTGCTTAGGATGTCCGAGCTATGACGATGAACTCGTCTCGCTTTCCGGTACTCGGTGCCGGACTTGGTTTGCGGCGGGCCCTGATGGGCCCGCTGACAGACTCGGTCTGTGAGAACCTGCCGGATTTTCTCGAAATTGCACCAGAAAACTGGATTCCCATTGGCGGTGCCATGCGGCGTCGTTTTGATTATTTTGCCGAGCGCTATCCTCTGGTCTGCCATGGCTTGTCTTTGTCACTGGGCGGCCCGGCTCCGCTGGATTTTTCCATGCTCGGTGATATTCGTGAGTTTCTGCAGCGCTACAAGGTGCGCTGCTATACGGAGCATTTGAGTTACTGCTCTGATGAGGGGCATCTGTACGATCTGATGCCGATTCCTTTTACCGAAGAAGCAGTCAAACATGTGGCGGGCCGGATTGGTCAGGTGCAGGATTTTCTTGGCCAGCGCATTGGCGTCGAGCACGTCAGTTACTATGCCGCGCCACAGCAGGAAATGAGCGAAATAGATTTTATTAACGCAGTGATTCGCGAAGCGGACTGCGACTTGCTGCTGGATGTGAATAATATCTGGGTCAACAGCATCAATCATGACTATGACCCCCATGCATTTTTAGCCGCCTTGCCCGCCGAGCGGATTCTGTACTGCCATGTCGCCGGTCACTATGACGAAGCGGAAGACCTCAAGGTCGATACCCATGGCGCCGCCGTGATTGATCCGGTGTGGCAGTTGTTGGCCGAGGCCTGCGAGCGGGTGCCGGGTATGCCGGTTCTGTTAGAGCGGGATTTCAATTTCCCGCCGCTGGTTGAATTGCTTGCTGAGCTGGATCAGGTGCGTGCTATTCAGAAAAAGCACTCGCCAGTGAGTCTGGCCGGATGACTGGTCCATCCTTTCTCGACACCCAGCGCCGCTTCGCTGCGCACCTGCGCGATCCCCAGGCAACGGCAGCACCGGAGGATATTGAAGATCGCCGCATGGCAATCTATCGGGATCTGTTCTGGCGCAATATCGAAGGGTTTATTAGCAATGGCTTCCCGGTGCTGCGCTCCTTGCTGAGCGATGGCGATTGGGATGCCTTGGTGCGTGCCTTCTATGCGCAACACCGCTGTGACAGTGGCTATTTTGCCGATATTCCCGCGGAGTTTCTGGGCTGGCTCAATGGCGGTGATTATCCGCGTGACGGTTATCCACCGTTTATGGCCGAGCTGGCATATTACGAATGGCTGGAGCTGGCGCTGAGCATCAGCACCGAGGAGATTCCCGAGCAGGGCGTAGATGCCGAGGGCGATCTGCTGCAGGGCCAGTTGCTGCTGTCGCCATTGTGCGCGCTGACCGGCTCCCACTGGCCGGTACATCAGATTGCCACCGATGCGGTGCCCAGCGAGCCGTTGCCGGCGCCGGTGTGGCTGCTGGTGTGGCGTGATCGCGCCGATCAGGTTCATTTTATGGAGCTGAATGCAGCCAGCGCCCGACTGATCCAGTTGCTTGAACAGGGCGGCGATACCAGCGCCGATACCCTGTTGCAGACGCTGGCCAGCGAACTGGGCCAGGATACTCACGCTTTGCAGCCGTTTCTTACTGATATTCTTACGCAATGGCGGCAGCAGGATATTCTGCTTGGCATACGCGCCTGATACCAAGCCCGCTATACTAGCCAGCTGTTTTTCCGGAACCGAAATTTATGCGTCGTTTGTTAGTGCTGTTATTGATCGCTGTACTGCCGTTGCAGCTGGTTCAGGCGCAGGATAAAACCGGCCACCCGGAAGACCCGTGGGAATCCTTCAACCGTGGCGTGTTTGCCTTTAACGAAACCGTCGATCGCTATTTTCTCAAGCCATTGGCCAAGGGCTACCGTTGGCTAACACCGGGCTGGATGGATGACTCCATCACCCGGGTTTTCCAAAACGCCAAAGATGTACCTAGTGCGATCAACCATGTGCTGCAGTGGCAATGGCGTCACGCAGGGCACAGTACCGGGCGGGTGCTGATGAACACCACCATGGGCATCGGTGGGTTGCTGGATGTGGCCAGCAAGGCCGGGCTGGAAAAACACAGCACGGATTTCGGTTTGACGCTGGCCCACTGGGGCGTGGCATCCGGTCCCTATCTGGTTTTACCCGGATTAGGGCCGAGCACCTTGAGGGATGCGGTGGCCATCTGGCCGGATGACTATCTGGCGCCGCGCAGTCTTATTGAGCATGACTTGACCCGCTGGAGTGTGACGGCACTGTACATCGTCGATTTGCGCGCCGATCTGTTGGACGTTGAAAAAGCCATGGTGGGGGATCGTTACAGCTTTATGCGCGAGTTTTATCTGTCTTCCCGGAAAATGGCGGCAGGTATCGTAGAGGAAGATGACTTCGGCGCCGACTTTGAAGAAGGTGACTGGGGTGATGATGGCTGGGGTGACGACCCTTGGGGAGATAAAGCCGGCGGCAATGAAGTTCCTGCAGGCGCACCTGTAGACGATGGCGAAGGCTGGTAATCAGCGCTTGTCGTTCATCAGCTTGCCGCGGATAAAGTCGCTGTGTGACACATAAAGCAGATCCGCCACCTTGCGAATAACGTACTCCTCGTGGGGATGCACTTCATCATCCGCATGGGCCACCGCCCACATATCCAGCACCAGATCACGCCGCTGCTCCGGCTGCCACTCCCGCAGCGAGCGCACCAGCTCGTGATAATCGGTGGCACTCTCAGCGACTTTACGGGCATCTTTCAGCAACGCTTCGGCATCCTGTGGCTGCATTTGCCAGCGGGCTGACATTCTCTGTAGCAGGGACTCGGTTTCGCTTTCCTGCCACTGGCCATCGGCACGTGCCACTTCATACATTAGAGCGGCCGCAGCAATATGCTGATCATGCTCGTTGCAGACATGACGGCCAGATTGCAAACCTTTCAGCCAGCCGCGCATCAGTGCTGGCCTCCGAGCAGTGCCTCCAGTGATTCCTGATCGCGGGCAAAGCGGCGAATGCCGTCAGCCAGCAATTCGCTGGCCATGGGATCGTCGTTAAGCTGCCAGCGAAACTCCTGCTCACGTAGCGGTGCAACATCATCAACGCTATCAATGTCACGGTTATCCAGTGCGCGCGGCAGGGTGCCGTGATCGTCGGCCAGCATTTCCAGCAGGTTCGGAGCAATGGTCAGCTTGTCGCACCCGGCCAGCGCTTCGATCTGCCACAGCTGACGGAAGCTGGCGCCCATCACTACGGTGCCAAAGCCACGCGACTTCAAGGTATGGAAAATCTGTTTCACGGATTGCACGCCGGGATCGTTTTCCGGGCCGCTAATCTCCATGCCATGCTTCAAGTGCCAGTCGTAAATGCGACCGACAAAAGGCGAGATCAGTGTGGTGCCCGCTTCGGCCGCGGCAATGGCCTGGGGCAGGGCAAACAGCAAGGTCAGGTTGCAACGGATGCCTTCTTCTTCCAGCACCTCGGCGGCACGAATGCCCTCCCAGGTGGAGGCGATCTTGATCAGAATGCGCTCGCGCTCGATGCCCAGCTCGCGATACATGGCAATCAGCCGGCGGGCCCGCGTCAGCGTGGCATTGGTATCGAACGACAGCCGCGCGTCCACTTCGGTGGATACCAGTCCGGGAATGCTTTTCAGGATTTCTGCACCGGTGACCGTGGCAAAGGCATCGCACAGCAGGCCCATATCGTGATCATGACTTAGCTGGTTGGCAAAGCGCTTGGCTTCCTTGAGCAGATGGCTGTACTGCGCCTGTTTGGCCACTGACAGCAACAGCGAAGGGTTGGTGGTGGCATCCTCCGGCGCACTGGCACGGATCGCATCCAGATCACCGGTGTCGGCTACCAGAGTGGTCCATTGGCCGAGCTGATCGCGTTTGCTGCTCATGACAAAACTTCCTCTGTCGAAGATGAACGCGGCACCAGGGCCAGTGCGTCCATCAGAATCTGTGGCGTGGTATCGCTGCGGTGCATGTTCTCACTCAGGTGGCGACGAAACGCCCGGGCCCCGGGGACGGCCTGAAAAAGGTTAAGAATATGTCGCAGGGCATGCTTGGGATGATGGCCTTCAGCGAAACGTTTTACCAGATAGGGCATGAAGGCCTCGGCAATATCGTGACGGCTGGGCTGCGGGTAGGGATCATCGAACACGATGCGATCCGCATCGAGCAGGAAGTAGGGGTTCTGATAGGCCTCACGACCAATCATCACGCCATCCACTTCGCCCAGGTGCTCGCGCACCTGATGAAAATCGCGGATGCCGCCATTGATGATCACCTCGATATCCGGGAAGTCGCGCTTGATGTCGTAGGCACGCTGATAGATCAGCGGCGGAATCTCGCGATTCTCCTTCGGCGACAGGCCGGACAGGATCGCCTTGCGTGCATGAATGGTAAAACTGGTGCAGCCGGCGGCGCGGACTTTTTCGACAAAGCGGTGTAGAAACTCGTACTCATCCTGATCGTCGATGCCGATCCGGCTTTTTACTGTCACCGGGATATTTACCACCGCCTGCATGGCCGCAACGCATTCCGCCACCTTGTCCGGATCCGCCATCAGGCAGGCGCCAAACTGTCCCGACTGCACCCGGTCCGACGGGCAACCGACGTTCAGGTTGACTTCGTCGTAACCAAAATCGGCGCAGATGCGGGTGGCTTCAGCCAGTTGTTTCGGGTCGCTGCCGCCGAGCTGCTGGGCCACCGGATGCTCTGCTTCGTCGAAGCCGATCAGATCTTCGCGGTTGCCGAAGATCACCGCCTGAGCGGTGACCATCTCGGTGTAGAGCAGGGTGTGTTTGCTGATCAGCCGGGCCAGATAACGGAAGTCACGGGTGGTCCAGTCCATCATCGGAGCGACGGACAGACGGCGGTTAATGGCGGCGCGGGTTGCTGTATTCATGGGGGCGGGAGTTTAGCAGGTTTTGTCTGGGCTCTAACCCCCACCTTCACCTACGTGCCCGGGCGCAACCGCCGCCATATCCTCCGGGAACCGCTACGCTGAGTCCCCTCCGGATATGGTGGCGTTCACGCCTAAGGGAGGCACCGTGCCGATGAGAGTCAGCGGTCAAGCCGAAAATCTGGAAAGAAGCAGGATGTGAGGCTTTGGCGCCTGTTTGGGGTTTCCGGGACTGTGTGAGGCATGGATGCCGAACGCAAGCCCCCGCGGATGGGTTTACGGCGTGTCCCGGAAACCCCAAACAGGTGACAGAGCCGGTGAGTTCACTGTCGATCTTTCCTTCGCGGCTATTGGTTTGATCAAGCAGAATCAGGCTCAATTCGATATTGCTCGATGGGCTTTCCATCAGCCCCAACAAGATTCACCTCAATCGGAATCCGAGTGAGAAACTCATGTGTGTCGGCCTTGCGAATATTGCGCAGGTATTCTTTCACTCGCCCGGCAATCCACGGATGCACTGTAGCCTTGAACTTTACCTTGCCGCACTTCTTGCCCCGTTCCTTGCCCCAGGCAAACAGCTCCTGACTGATCTTCTCGAAATGTCCCTGAAACTGATTAAAATCATCCGCCATCACATAAATGTCGAACACATAAACACTCGAAAGCAGCCCCGCTTTTTCTTTGATCTCCTTGCAGCGCATGCGTGATTCCAGCTTCACCTCTGCGCTATTGCCATCGACAAACTTGGCCGCTGCGGGCGCTGGGGTTGGTGTTGTGCCAGCGGCAGAAGGCGCTGCCACGGCAGACAAACTTTTCAAGGCAACAACCACCTCACTGCCACGCTGAAAGCGCTGCTCCGGATCCTTTGCCATCAACTTGCGCACCAGCGGTTGCCAACGTTTTTTATCGCCCGGCAACAACGGAATCGGTTCGGAAATATGCTTGATGCCAATCGACATGGCGTCCTCGCCGGTATACGGCGCGCGCCCGGTGAGCATCTCGAACAGCACCACACCGAGCGAATACAGATCCGCCCGTGAGTCGACACCCTTACCACGATGTTGCTCCGGGCTCATGTATTTTGGTGTACCAACGATGGTGCCCAGCTGTGTCATGGCCTCATCGCCCTGCATCGGCCGGGCAATGCCAAAGTCCATCAGCACCGCAGAGCCGTCGCCCCGAAACATGATGTTATCCGGCTTGATGTCGCGGTGAATGATGTCCTGCTCGCCGGTGTAATCCAGCGCAGCGGCAATTTCCGCGGTGATACGCTGGATATCGTCATCTTCAAGACCATCGCGCAGGCGCTGCTTCAGGGTGCCGCCGACAATATGCTCCATGCTCATATAGTGCAGATCGCCATGGCTGCCAATATCAAACACAGGCACGATATGTGGGTGACTCAGCTGCGCCATCATTTTCGCTTCGCGAATAAATCGTTGGCTGAAAGTTGGGTCCGCCGCCAGCGCCGGGTTCATCACCTTGATGGCTACCGGGCGATCAAATGATTCCTGTACAGCAAGGTAAACATTGGCCATGCCACCACGGCCGATTTTTGATTGAAGTCGATAACCTGGAATTTGCACGAATGGATCTTCCTTGAATGGATGATCCGGAAATGTAGCAGGGCAGGGTCAGTCTTTCAGCTGTTATTCCCCGTAAGCGGCTTTCATCGCCTCCGCAGATTCCCGGCTGCGGCGCAGTTTCGCTTCCAGTCGTTTCTTCTGGTAGTCGAGCTGCAAGAAGAAATTGACCTTGGAGCAGAGCATGGTTGGGTCAATGGGTTTGAACAGATAATCCACCGCGCCACTTTGATAACCACGACGCATATTGCGATCGTCACGGGAGTTGGCGGTGACAAAGATGATCGGTACGTTCATGGTGCGCTTGTTAGAACGCATGATCTCGGCCACTTCAAAACCATCCATCTCTGGCATCTGCACATCCAGCAGTACCAGCGAGAACTCCTGTTTGAGTAGCTTGCCCAGCGCTTCCGCGCCTGAAGCGGCCGAAACCAAATTACACGGCAGGTCTTCCAGTACCACTTGCAGGGCAACCAGATTCTCCGGCGTGTCATCCACCATCAGCACGTTCTGTGGCGGGATATCGAGCTGGTCATCTTGTGACTGGGTCTGTTCGTCGCTCATGCTCTGTCAGCTTGTGGCTGTATACACCTGTGATTTTACGCCCCGTTAGTGCCATGGTGCCAGTATCAGGGCGAATTTGACCTTTGTTTACGCTTCGCTGGGGTCCTGCTTCCACTGCTGCACCGCCACCTGCACCTTCACCTGATCCAGAATATCCAGCAAAGTGTCCCGGATAAGCTGGTTTAGTTGCTCCCGGTCGCCGGCGGCATTACGCAGGATACCGTCGATCAGTTCATCCAGCGTGTTGCGGTTGGCGGGGTCAGTGAGGTCTTCTACCAGTTGATCTGTGAGCGCAACGCCAAGCTCGCGCACGGTGTCGCCGAGCAGGGCCAGTGCCCGTGGGCCGGCGACTGGAATGGCCGCCAAACGGGCGCCGCTGGGGGTGCGCGCTACCGCATCGTCGGTGAGCTGCGACAGGTAATCGCCCAGCCCCTGACGCCATTCGCCGTGGGTGCGGGCAGCGATATCCACCAGCCGGCTGGCAACAAAGTCCACCAGTTCCTGACGGCGCGGTACCAGCACTTCGGCTTCGATACGGTGGACCAGCGGCGAGCCCTCGCGGATTTCCCGCTGCACGCCATCGAGGACATTGATCACCACCCGATCAGAGATCTCTTCGACCACGATGCGGTAGTACTTGAGCACGGTAAAGCCGAGCCAGGTGTAGCGCAGGTCGACAATCCCGGTGCGCTGCAGGCGGTACAGCAGGCTGATAATGCGCAGGATGCGCAGCCAGCGAAAACCGCCCACCGGGATGCAGCCGAGCAGGTCATACCAATGGGCAAAGGGATAGAAAAACCAGCGATGGTAGGTCTGTCGAACCACGGCGATGATCCAGCGCACGGTAAATTCGGTCAGGTAGATGCTGACGAAGATCAGGTCCCAGAAGATAAAGTCGTTGTGGATGGTGTCGCGATAGAAAAGGGTAAACGACGGCGCCAGCCACATTAGTCCCTGTTGCACCGGTTGGGCGCTGAATAGCCAATCAAACAGAATCAGGCCAAGGTTAAGCACCACCAGCACGATCATGGCCAGATCGACCAGTAGGCCAAGACCATCCAGATTCATGCGCAAGCGTTCGCGGTGCCACTGCACGGCCATGGCTAGTTGAACTCCACCCAGACCGGGCAGTGATCCGATGGCCGCTCCATGGAGCGGATTTCGTAATCAATGCCGGAATCTTTGACCCTGTCCTGCAGGGGCTTGCTGGCGAGGATGCCATCAATGCGCAGGCCCCGGCGCGGCTCCCGTTCGAAGCCTTTGGAGCGATAGTCAAACCAGCTGAACAGCTCGTTGGTGTCGCCGTGGATACGCCGGTAGGTGTCTTCCAGACCCCAGCCGAGCAGGCGCTGGAACCACTCGCGCTCCTCCGGCAGGAAGCTGGTTTTGCCGTCGCGCAGCCAGCGTTTGCGGTTGTCTTCGCCAATGCCGATATCACAGTCCTGAGCGGAAATATTGAAGTCGCCCATCACCACTACGGCATCTTCCGGGCTGTGGTGGTTTTCCAGATAGTGCTGCAGGTCAGCGTAGAACTTTTCCTTGGCGGGAAATTTCACCGGGTGGTCGCGGCTTTCACCCTGGGGGAAATAGCCGTTCAGGACGGTGACCGGTTTGCCGTCCGGGCCCGCCAGCTTGCCGATAATCATGCGGCGCTGGGCGTCTTCCGGATCGCCGGGGAAGCCCCGTTGGATATCCAGCAGCGGCTCACGGCTTAGCAGGGCGACGCCGTAATGGCCTTTCTGGCCAAAATAATAGGGGTGATAACCCAGCTCGCGGATGCTGTCCTCAGGGAATTCGGCATCCTGCACCTTGATTTCCTGCAGACCGATCAGGTCAGGCTGGTAGCTGGCAATCAGCTGCTCGACCTGATGGGGGCGGGCGCGGATGCCATTGATATTGAAAGAGATCAGTTTCATCGGGCCTCTCGTGTGGGCGGCGGGCGGGCGGACAAAGACGGCATTGTACATGGTCAGGCGCGGGTCATCTTGCGTCATTGAGGCTTCACTGTGCGACGTCCAGAATAGCCGCCTTACGGAGGACTCCATGCACACAGATAAACCCGTTCTTGCTTTCGCCCACGCCAATGGCGTGCCCGGCGGTAGCTATGCCAAGTTTCTGGCACCTTTTCAGCAGGACTATCAGGTTCATGCGGTTGATCGCATTGGCCACAACCCGGACTTTCCGGTGGATGCTCACTGGCACGGTCTGTCCCGCGAGCTGGAGGCTTTCTTGGAGCCGCTGGCCAAGCCGCTGGTGGGTATGGGCCATTCGCTGGGCGGGGTATTGATGTTTACCGTGGCGGCGCGGCGGCCGGAATGGTTTTCCGCCCTGATCATGCTTGATCCGCCGCTGATTAATGGCTGGCAGCGCTGGCTGTTCAATCTGGCCGAATGGACCGGGCAGGGCGATCGCGTCAGTCCTGCGGGCAAGTCCAAGTTCCGTCGTGACCAGTGGCCGAATCGTCAGGAGGTGGATGGTTATTTTTCCCGGCGCGGCTTCTTTCAGAGCTTTGACCCGGATTGCCTGCGCGATTACATCGACTCTGCCGTGCAGTGTGATGAGAGCGGCTGTCGATTGCGTTTCGAGGTGGCGGTGGAGGTGGGCATTTTCCGCACCACACCGCGCGACCTGCACAAGTATCCGCGCCTTGCGGTGCCGGGCATGTTGATTAATGGCAGCGAGAGCGAGTCCATGTTCGTTGATTGTGGCCGGCGTCATGTACGGCGTCACAAGATGGACTGGGGTATGGCCGAGGGCGGCCATATGTTCCCGCTGCAGAAACCACTGCAAACCGCCGCGTTGATTCGTCAGCGTCTCAAGGAGTTGCTGTCATGAGCGCGCTGACCGAACGTCGCTTTGATTGTTGGGGGCAGGTGCTGGCTGCCGTGGAAAAGCCAGGAACCGGTATGCCGATTCTAGCGCTGCATGGCTGGCTGGATAATGCGGCTTCATTTTTTCCGTTGATGGAACATCTGGCCAACCCCATGGTGGCGCTGGATTTCTCCGGGCATGGCCTGTCCGGGCATCGGCCGGAGCAGGCCGCCACCCACTATGTGGATCATGTTCGTGATGTGCTGGCGGTGGCTGACCAGCTTGGCTGGCAACAGTTTATTTTGCTCGGTCACTCCATGGGCGCTGGCGTGGCGACCCTGTTTGCCGGGTGTTATCCCCAGCGGATCAGCAAGCTGGTGCTGATTGAAGGTATTGGCCCGCCCACTTCGTCGGCTAGCGATGTCGCCCAAACCCTGCGTCAAGCCATCAACGATATGCAGGCGCTGCCGGCCAAGAAGAAGCCCGTATATGGCCATATTGATGATGCTGTTGAGGCGCGCACGCGCGGCTTTGGTGGCCTGTCCCATGACTGCTCCCGATTGCTTTGTGAGCGAGGCCTGATGCCGGTGAGTGACGGCTTTACCTGGCGTGCCGATCCTCGTCTGCGCCTGACCTCGTCGTTGCGTCTTACCGAGGAGCAGGTGGAGGGCTTCGCTCGCGCAATCCGCTCGCCGGCCCTGCTGCTGGTGGGCGAGCAGGGTATGGGCGGTCAGGGTCATTTCGAGCACCGCCTGGCGTGGGTCGAAGGGCTGCAACTGGAGCGCTTGCCGGGACGCCATCACCTGCACATGGAATCACCCGCTGAAGTGGCTCAGGTAATTGCCGCTTTTCTTGACGACAAGTAAGTCCACCCTGTTCGCTGCGGTCATGGCGACCAGTGGATGGACAGTTATTATCGCTGCAACTGCAAACACGGAGACTGGATATGAAACAGATTGATGCCGCAGAAATGAAGGGCTACGAAGGTCAGGAACTGGGTGTGTCGGAGTGGTTCCAGATCGATCAGGCGCGCATCAATGCGTTTGCCGATGCGACGCTGGATCACCAGTTCATTCATGTTAACGAGGAAATGGCCAAGCAGACTCCGTTCGGCGGCACCATCGCTCATGGCTATCTGACCGTGTCGTTGTTGCCTTATCTGCAGACCAGCATTGATGGCCTGATTATTCCCAAGGGCCTGAAAATGGGCATGAACTACGGTTTTGACAAGCTGCGCTTTATGGCGCCGGTGAAGGTCAACAGCCGGGTGCGCGCCAAGGCCAAGCTGATCAGCGCCGATGAGAAAAAGCCAGGTCAGTGGCTGCTCAAGTTTGAATACACCATCGAGATCGAAGGCGAGAGCAAGCCGGCGGTGGTGGCAGAATGGTTGTTGATGTATTTCGTTTGAGTTTGTCAGTGCTGGACGGTGCCGTTTGAGAGAGGGCACGCCCCAGTGCCACCTGGCGATTTCGGGTGCAGCACCACAGCCCGCCAGCGTTTCCCGGTGGTTGCCTGATGCACAAAGCGATTATCGCGGAGCGACTGCATCAGGTAACCACCGGGAAGCGCCCGCACCAACCTCAGCTATCAAAGCTCCCGAAACGTAATCCCAGCAGCCTGTAACCGCTCAATCAACCGATCTTCACAAGCCATCATAGGCGTCAACACACCCGCCCGCTTCGGCTGATCCTGATCAAGCGCCAGACACATGGCCGTTTCCGCCAGCATCTTCGCCGTTTCACTGTAGCCCGGATCGCCACCGGCCACTTCGCACATTACCTGCTCACCGCCACTGCGGGCACGAAACTGCACCTTGAACCAGCTTTTTTCCCGCTTTTCCGCCGACGGACCATCACCCGACTGGCGATACTCAAGCAGCTTGTTACGCAGCGGTTTGATCTGAGCGGCTAGCACCAGGCCGCCAACGGCAGCCATACCGCCAACCAGCTTGGGCAGGCTTTTAGCGGCCACATAATGACCGTAACGGAAATCCGGGCCATAGCCGTCCACAGCGCGGGCAGAGCGCACCACCATAAACGGATCAACCGTTGGCATCGGTGCCAGCCAGCCGCCCAGCTCGCTGTCGTGCTTGGGGCGCATCGGCAGCACACGGGCGTTTTTCGGATACTGATGATTGAGTGCCATGCGAGCATGTTTCATGGCGAAACGGTTTTCCGTTGGCCGGCCCATGGCGGTAACAGCCGATTGCCAGGTGCCGCCGGAGAAAGTGCCAGCGGCACTAACCACGCCTTCCATGGTGACCTGACCATTGATCTGGCCACCCAGCTTTTTTGCCAGTGCGCGTACTGTAAACAGGGCACCGGCGTCGTGGGGAATGGAGTCGAAGCCGCAGGCGTTAACAATCGCTGCGCCGGTTTTCCGGGCGCTGGCGTGATAGCGAGTCATGCTGTTGCAGACAAATTCTGGCTCGCCGGTCAGATCGCAGTAATGGGTGCCATTATCGGCGCAGGCGCGCACCAGTCCTTCGCCGTAAAACACGTAGGGGCCAACGGTGGTGATTACCACCTTGCTGAGCTGTGCCATGTTGTCGAGGCTGGCCTGATCGTCCACATCCGCCTGGATCAGCTCCGGCAGGTTGCTTGCGCCAGCAGCACTTAACCGGTCGCGGACTGACTCCAGTTTGCTCAGATTTCGACCGGCCAGAGCCCAGGGGGCGTCGCCAGGCATGTGGCTGGCCAGATAATCGGCACACAGGCCACCGGTAAATCCGGTGGCGCCAAAAAGTGTCAGGCTGTATTTGCGAGGCTGGGTCATACTGATACCCTTTGGTCCATTGAGAAACACGCAGTCTACCCAGCTTCGTGCTGGTTGACACGCATTGACCGGAATCTGCCTGATGTTGAATCGTCCACGTCGCTGGTTGCGCCAGCTGGCGCATAACCGCTCTGCCATCCGCCGAGATATTGGGCTGGGCCTGAGTCATGCCCGCTCGCTGCCATTTACCGTGTTCCCGTTACGCCACGAGCCGACGGTGCGCTCCGAGCTTGACCCGCGTAGCTATAACAGCACCGGCGATATGCTCAATTCCCTTAGCCAGCTGATTATTCCAGCGCAGCGGGATTCCGCCAGTCAGGGCACGCTGGTGGTCAGACCTCAGCGGGTAACCCGGGAAGAACATAGCTCGCGCTGGTTTTTTATTAATGGCATGGGGACAGCGCCGCCGGTGGCGCTGCTTAACGCCAGCGAGATTGCGCGGATTTTTCAGCGCCCGGTACATCTGATTCATACCCCCACCTGGGGATTGGCCCGCGATGTTATGCAATCCGTTACCGCACGCACCCTGCGCAAGGATGGCAAGCTGTCCCGCCCAGCGGTGTACGTGGTCCAGGATGCGCTGGAAAGACACGATAGGGTGGTGCTGTTTTGCCATTCACAGGGCACCATCGTGGCCAGCTATATTGTGCGTAAATTGTTGCGCCATGCGTCCACCCGTGATCTGGTGAAAAAGCTTGAGCTGTACTGTATCGGTGGGGTGTCGGACAGTCTGGAAGTAGACTACGAACTATCCCGGGAAGCGGGTCATCCCGTGCCCTATGTGGAACATTTCGCCAATGGCCGGGATTACTTTTCCGAAACCGGTGTGCTGTCCCATCTGGATACCACAGCGGGCACGGTATTTTGTGTGCCGGAGCGCACGGGTCACCTGCTCAACGAGCACTATCTTGCGGGAATTGCCCGTGGCGACTACTGTAACCGTAGTTCCAGACTGTACCGTTATGTTCGTGGCCGGGAGCCAGGCGAGCAGGACTACATGCCAATTCAGCCGGGGGAACAGTTGTGATTCCTCTAGCCCTGTCAGGGTTATAACAAGATGACTGATAAAGCCCAGGGGCAGGGAAAGCCGCGTTTAATCATGGTGGATGACTCCAAGGTGATGCGTAGTGCCGCCACTAAAATGCTCGGTGAGCGTTTTGATGTGGTGGTAGCCGAGAATGGTCAGGAAGGCTGGAAGCAAATTCGTACTGACCAGCAGATCCAGGTGGTGTTTTCGGATCTTTCCATGCCGGAACTGGATGGTTACGGGTTGCTGGAGAAAATCCGCACCTGCGATGATCCGGGTATCGCCGGTATGCCGGTTATTATCGTTACCGGCGCAGAAAACGATGAAGCTGCCCGAGAAAAAGCCCTCGACATGGGCGCCACAGATTTTATTACCAAGCCATTTAACTCCACTGATTTGCTGGCCCGGGCAACTGCCCATGCCAACTATCAGCGCGAGCGTAAGGCACTGGCGCAACAGAGCACTATCGATCCGCTTACCGGTCTTGGCAATCAGCTTTACTTCAATGGCCGCCTGAAGCAGGAGCTGGCGTTCGCTGCCCGTCAGGGGCATAGCGTATCGCTGGTGCGCGCTGACGTGGATGCGTTCAATAAACTGTTTATCAAAGTTGGCAAGGAAGCGGCGGATGCCGTGCTCAAGGATGTCGCCAAGGTGATGAATGGTCTGATCCGTAAGGAAGATACCGCCGCACGTATCGGTTTGTCCCAGTTCGCCGTATTGCTGCCCACCGCGGATGCGGCGGGTGCGGCGATTTTTGCCAATCGCTTGTGCCGGCTGGTGCGTGAATCCGCCACCGATTACAAGGGCCACCGCCTCGCCGTTACCCTGTCAATTGGTGTGCTTTGCCCGGAGCCACACCCTGGTGCTACGCCGCGCTCGGTTATAGAAGAAGCTAATTTAGTGCTCAAGGCGGCGGTCGACGCTGGCGGCAATATGGTTATGACGGAAGCTGAGCTGCGCGAGAAGACAGCTCTGCCGTCTTCACCACAGCAGCCGTCTGAAGGCGCCGCGCCGCGCAGTGCACCAATGAATGTTGAAAAAGCTTTGGCTCTGCTGGCTGAAGGCAAGGATGATGCGGTGCGCCCCCATTTGTCTGCTCTTAAGGCCCGGTTGATGCCGCTGCTCAAGTTGATGCAGGAAAAGTCGTGAAGGTAGAGCGTTATCAGGATTACCCGCTGGCCGCGGACAAGTTGCTCGAAGTACTAACCGATCGCCAGTTTTTCGAAGCCCGGCACACCATGTCCGGTGCGGCGGATTTCCATTTCGATGCTTTTGGCGAGCAGCATGACGGCTTTCTGATCCGGATTCTGCGCGATATTGATATCCCCATGGATAAGGTGCCGTCCTTTGCTCGCCGCTTTATCGGTAACAACAAAACACTGGTTCAGGAGTTTCTCTGGGTTGAGCGCAAGCGTCAGCCTTACCGGGCCCATTATCGATTTGCCCTTGGCAAAGTGCCGGTGGAGGTACACGGTGCGGTGACTATCACCGAACGTGACGGCATGGCCCAGCAGCACATGCTGGTTGAGGTGCACAGCACGGTGCCACTGATTGGCAGCAAGCTGGCGGCCATGGTGGGTGAGCGCGTCGACAAGGCGCTGGACTCTGATTATCGCGCCACGCTCAAGTATCTGCGTCAGCAGGGACTGATCAGCGACTCCTGAAAAGCCAACATTTTCCTAATCCTGCATGGGGTAGATGGTCATGCCGCAGTACAAGGCACCGCTTCGCGAAATCCGTTTTCTGGTTCACAACGTTCTCGACTTTCCTGCCCATTATGCAGCTTCCGGCCATGCAGAAATCGGTGCTGATCTGATTGATCCGGTGCTTGAGGAAGCGGCCCGTTTCTGTGAGAACGTGCTGGCTCCCACCTATCGTGATGGCGATGAAATCGGCACCCATCTGGTGGACGGACGGGTCAAGACACCGGACTCCTACAAGGCGGCCTGGCGCGGCCTGACCGAGGGTCAGTGGGCTGGCATCAGCAGTGATCCGGAGCTGGGTGGTCAGGGCTTGCCGCATAGCCTTGGAATGATCTTCCACGACATGGCAGAGTCCGCTAATCAGCCCTGGTGCGCACTTTTTACCTTGACACAGGGTGCCGTACGAGCCATTGAGGCCCATGCAGATGACTCCCTGAAGCAGAAATATTTGCCGCCTATGATTGCCGGGGAATGGACCGGCTCGATGATGCTCACCGAGGCCCACGCCGGCTCTGATCTGGGCTTGCTGCGCACCCGTGCCGAGCCTGCCGATGATGGCAGCTACCGTATTACCGGTGAGAAAATTTTCATCACATGGGCGGATCAGGACATCACCGAGAACATTATTCATTTGGTGCTGGCCAAACTGCCCGACGCCCCGGCGGGCCCGAAAGGTATTTCCCTTTTTCTGGTACCTCAGGTGCTGGTTGATGAGCAGGGTAATCTGGGCAAACGCAACACCGTTAGCGTTGCCAAGATTGAAGAGAAGATGGGCCTGAAATCGTCGCCCACCGGGGTGATTAATCTGGATGGTGCCGCCGGCTGGTTGGTTGGTAAACCGCACAACGGTCTGGCGGCCATGTTTACCATGATGAACTGTGCCCGCCTTGATGTGGCCTTTGAAGGGATGAGTCTGGCGGAGCTGTCCCGTCAGGGAGCGGTGGAGTATGCCCGTGAGCGTTTGCAGATGCGCGCCCCGTCCGGTGCGGTGTATCCCGACAAGCCGGCGGACCCGATCATCGTTCATCCTGACGTACGACGCATGCTGCTGACCCAGAAAGCCCTGGTAGAAGGGTGCCGGATGCTGGGTTATTTCACCGCGATGCAGCTTGATACGTCGTTGCATGGTGAAGGTGAAGCTCAGCAGAAGGCGGATCAGTTGGTGGCGTTGCTGACGCCAATCTGTAAGGGGTTCTTTACCGAGCGCGGCAGTGAAGTGGCTGATCTGGGTATCCAGTGCTTCGGTGGACATGGCTATATTCGTGAGCATGGCATGGAGCAGATTGCCCGTGACGTGCGCATTACCCGAATCTATGAAGGTACCAATGGTATTCAGGCCATTGACCTGATGCGCCGCAAGGTTATCGGTTCCGAGCGACGTCTGCTGGATCTGTTGCTTGAACAGATCAATAGTTTCTGTGCGGCCAACGCCAATCATCAACAAGCCGGCGAGCTGGTCGGCACGGCCGCCGCGGTGGCGGCGCAGTGGAGTGAGTTGACCGATCAGCTCATTGCCGGCGGCCGGCTTGATCCCGCCCTGCCCATGTCCGCCGCATTCGAGTACATGGAATACTCCGGTTATGCCTGTCTGGCCTGGTGCTGGGCAAAGATGGCGGTGGTGGCTGCCGATATGCTGGCGGCGGGGCAGGGTGACGCGGCCTTCCTGCAGTCTCGTCTGGAGACGGCCAAGTTCTATATGGCGCGGGTATTGCCTCGCACCGAGTCCTTGCGTGCCAGCATGATGGCTGGGCCGGACACCCTGTCCGGGATGGAGGATGAACAGTTCTTTATGCCGTAACTGGCAGTCGGTGATTAGCGCCGCAACTTTTTGCCCAGCGCTTCCATGGACTGAAAGAACTTTTCCGGGAACCAGCGTTTTTGCCGCCAGGCTTTTTTAGCTGGCGTGTGCGGAATAACCAGAAACTCTTTTTTGTGCACTGCCTTCCAGATCGCCACTGCGATCTCTTCGGCGGTCATGTCATTGTTTTCCAGTAGACGCTCAAAGCGGGCCCGGGTTACCGGGTCCGGCGTGCGCAGGGACTCGCCCAGATTGGTGCGGAAGAATGAAGGACACACCACCGTGACCTGAATATTCAGCGGTGCCAGCTCACTGCGCAGGGTTTCCGACAGGCTCACCACGCCGGCTTTGGCAACGTTGTAGCTGGCCATGCCCGGCGGCGGAGTTAGCCCGGCCATGGAAGCAATATTGACGATCTGGCCGAAGCCCTGACGTTTCATCTCGGTGATCGCCATGCGGCTACCGCGAACCACGCCCATCAGGTTGATGTCCAGCAACCAATGCCAGTCATCATCGCCGAGAGACTCAAATAGACCGGCACCGGCTACGCCTGCGTTGTTGATCATCACATCCAGCCGGCCCCAGCGCCGCGCAACTCTCTGGACAGCGTTACGCAGGTCTTTTTCGTCGCGCACGTCGCAGTGCGTGAACATGCAGTCCACGCCCTGTTCGGCCAGCGCCTGACGTGCCTGTTCACCACGGGCATCGTGGATGTCGGCAATGGCGACCCGGTAATGGCGGTTACCAGCCTCGCGGGCCAAGGCAAGGCCCAGGCCGCTGGCGCCGCCGGTGATCAATACTGTTCGTGTCTCAGCCAACTGCGCTCCCCGGGGCTGGTGGACAAGGGTCGGAAGTGTGCCGTAATGCCCCCCGGCAGGCCAAGCTTGTCCGGGTCAAAATAATTTGTGAACAGGTGTTGACTAATGTCTGCCTCAGATATATTGTGCACACATGTTCACAAGTTAACAGCAAGGAGATACACCATGAATAACCTCAAGGCAAAGACAATTGGCCGTGATCTGGTGGAACTGGTACTGCTGTCATTGGCGCTGGTTTCTCTGATGGTTCTGCTGCAGGGCGAGCCTGACTTCCTGCGCATCCCACTGATGTTGGGTCTGGCTCTGGCCATTCCGTCAGTCGCTAGCGCTGCCATCAAGCTGCGCCGGGACGTACAGGATAGCTGGCACAACGACGATCACCATCACGCCTGAAATCGGTCAGCGGGGGTAGTCACTACCCCCGCTGATTCATTTGGTGACGCTGCTCCATTTCGCTAACAGGTACATCAAGAATCCCTTCTTCGCCTTCGCTACGGCCGATAATCACCGCGCCAACGCTATCCCCCCATATATTCACCGCTGTACGGGCCATATCCAGAATCCGGTCGGTGGCCAGAATCAGGCCAATGGCTTCTGCAGGCAGGCCAACGGTGGTCAGAATCAGGGTAATCGCCACCAGACTTGCGGATGGAATCCCGGCCACGCCAATGGACGTCAGGATAGCCACCACCACAATTAATGCCTGACTGCTAAGGCTCAGGTCCAGCCCGTAGGCCTGGGCGATAAAAAGCACCGCGGCACATTCATACAGGGCAGTACCATCCATGTTGACGGTGGCGCCAAGCGGTAAAACGAAACTGGTAGTGCGATTGGATACTCCAGCGCGTTGTTCCGTGCACTCCATGGTTAAGGGCAAGGTGGCGGAGGAGCTGGCACTGGAGAAGGCGGTCAGTAGCGCGGGGGTCATGGCCTGAATATGGCGGCCCGGCGAACGTCTAGCCAGTAGCCGGATCAGGATGGGCAGCACAACAAAGGCGTGAATAAAAAGTGCAATCAGTACAGTGAAGAAAAACCAGGCTAGCGGTTCAATGGCGTCATAACCGGTTTGCGTCACCGTACGGGCGATTAGTGCATATACGCCAATCGGGGCGAAGCGCACGATAAACAGGGTGATGGCGACCATGGTGTCATAAAAGCCGACGATCACCTGCTTAAGTGTTTCCGCTGCCTGCCCCTGCTGATTACGCAGGAACATGCCAAACAGAATGGAAAATACGATCAGGCCAAGCAGCTGTCCTTCGGCGCCAGCCTGAATAATGTTTGGCGGGAAAAGCTGCAGAATAATTCCGGCAAAGTCACCCGCGCCACGTTCTGCCATGCCGGCCACTACCGCATCCGTCTGAGTGGCCAGACCAAGGCGCTCGCCTGCGGGCTGACCGTCAACGATGCCCGGTGTCATGACATTGAATAGCACTAGTGCCGTCAGCACCGCCAGTGTGGTGGTGGCGAAGTACCAGGTCAGCGTTTTGATGCCCAGTCGACCAAGGTCACGGCCACCGGCCATATTGATCATGGCGGCAATCAGCGCGCTGGTGATCAGTGGCACCACTACCATTTTCAGGGCGTTGACAAACAGGCTGCCGACGGTGTCGTGAATGGCAAGCAGTTGAATGCCAAACAACCGGGTGTCCGCGCTAGTCAGCGCACCCACTACGGCGCCAAGAATCAGAGCGATAAAGATCTGATTGTGAAAACGCAATGTATGCCTCCTGATCGACTTGCCATCCCTGGCCATGATGTCGCAACAGATGGCTAGAGTAGCTGACTGATGGCTCGCGTCAGCGTCGGATTGTTTTGTTGGGCCAAATTCGCAGCCCGTGCTAACAGGCGGTCTGCTTCAACCGGACCGACCCGCTCGCAGAGTACCACATAGCAGCGATTAACGATGGCTCGCAGCAGCGCAGTGTCACATTGAACAGGTTGCAATGTGTCCTTGTCACCAAGCCAGCGTTGCAGTGCGACCAGCAGGGACTTGGGCAGTTTGCGTACATCCAGACTGGCCAGCATATCCAGCCGCATATGGTACTGGGTGTCTTTCGGCATGACCTCAAACAGGGCAAGCATCAGGACGCTGAATCCAGAGCCCTCGTTAGTATCATTAGCCGCCGGAGTGGTGCTTTGCCGGTGTTGTAACGGGTCCGGCAACAGCGAATTGGCGGGCATGCTCAATGCCTGCACCAGGCTGAGCAGAATATCTGCACGGCGACTGCGCAGATCCGCATCTTTACATAGCTCGGCAACAAAACGCTGCAGAGTAAAACGTGGTGCGGTGGCAAAATGATTTTCCCAATGCATCAGGGCATCGAGCAGGGCGTCATCATCCATGTACGGTTTCAGGCCGGTGTATATAGCGCGGCGACGCAGGGCAATATCGTTACTCATTAGCGGGTCTCCACGTCGGTAGCCCGGGCCGCAGTGTAGGCAGTGTCTACGGGGAACTCGGGGTAGCCGATTTCTGCATGCTCGCTGAGGTCAAGGCCCCGTTGCTCGTGGATGGCGCTGGCGCGCAAGCCAACAAACGCGGCGATCAGCAGATAAAGTACGAAGGCGCAGACAAAGGCCCAGGCGAAGGCACTGATAACGCCAATCAGCTGGACAAGAATGATGGTGCTGTTGAATGGATCGTCGATAAAGAAGATACCAGCAGCCAAAGTACCCCAGGCACCGGCGAAACCGTGCACGGCTACTGCGCCAACCACATCGTCCAGCTTCATTTTTAGCAGCAACTGTTGGCCAAACACACAAACCACTCCGGCAATCAGGCCGGTGAGTAGTGCATAGCCGGGTGACATGGTGGCACAGCCAGCGGTGATCCCAACCAGGCCAGCAAGGCTGCCATTAACGGTTTCGGTGAGCAGTACTGGCCGGCCTCGTATGGCAGACAGCAGCACCGTGGCTACTGCGCCAGCGGCGGCAGCAAGCTGGGTATTAAGATTGATTAGTCCGATATCCACTGAGGCTGCCAATGTTGAGCCGCCGTTGAAACCAAACCAGCCAAACCAAAGAATAAATCCGCCCAATGCCACCAGGGTCAGGTTATGGCCACGGATTTCCCGGGGTTCACCGCGAGAGCTGAAGCGACCAAGGCGTGGTCCCACCACGATGATGCCGGCTAGAGCGCACCAGGCACCGATGGAGTGCACCACTGTGGATCCGGCAAAGTCGATAAAGCCCATCTTTGCCAGCCAGCCATCACTGTTCCAGACCCAGCTGCCGAACACTGGATAAATCAAGCCACAGATTACAAATGCACCAATCAGGTAGGCGTTGTAGCGAGTGCGCTCCGCCATGGCGCCACTGGCGATGGTGCATGCGGTGGCTGCAAACATGGCTTGAAATAGCAGCACACCCCAGGTCATGGGTTCTGCTTCGTTGGGGAAGAATCCGTCTGTTCCGAACCAGCCGCTGCTATTGGTGCCAAACATCAAGCCGTAACCGACCGCCCAGAAAATCAGCGTGCCGACACACAGGTCCATGTAGTTTTTCATGGCCACATTGAGGGAGTTCTTTGATCGAGACATGCCCGACTCAAGCAGGGCGAAGCCCGCCTGCATGAGAAAAACCAATGCAGCGGCGGTCGCCAGCCAGACCATGTTGATGGCGTCAGCACCTTCATCCGCGAAAGCGGCGGCGGGCAGAGTGCAAAGCAATAGGAGTAAGGGGCGCATTTTCGCAGATCCTGTAGATGAGCGCGCGTCCCGCGCAGGAAAGGATGTCCTGCGCTGTACAAAGCAACCGCCGTGCCAAGTCTCACTGAATTTTATAACTGCGTGGAAGTAAGCGGGGTTTAATTATGTGCAGGGTCAAAGTGCCATCACAAAAATGGTGCGGCGATTTTTAGTCGCGCACCAACAGTGAGCTAATTATTTTTCATCGCACTTTAATCGTGCAACTAGCGGCATGCCTTAACAATTCGATGGAAGCAGTCTTGCGGAACATGCTGTATAGAAAGTCGACTGCGGTTGACCAGTTCCATGTGCGAGTAATCTGGATCTTCTTTAATACGCTTTAGTGGCAAGGTGCGGGTAAAACTTTCCTGCCAAACGATGTCTACCAGAACCCAGCGGGGATTGTCTGCCGACGACTTCGGGTCAAAGTAGGGGGACTGGGGGTCGAACTGGCTTGGGTCGGCTTTCGCTTCGCCGACCACTTTTGCCAGGCCTGCTACAGCCGGCACGGCGCAGCTGGAGTGATAGATCAAAACCTGATCACCTGCTCGGACTTCGTCACGTAGTCTGTTGCGAGCCTGATAGTTGCGGATGCCTTCCCAGCCGCAGCGGCCTTCGCTTTTCAGGTCGTCAATGCTGTAGGTGTCTGGTTCAGTTTTGAATAGCCAGTATTGGGGCATATGGATTCCTGCAAGCGGTTCGCCGGGAGCCAGTCTATTATGGCGCTCTGGCGGCGCTCCTACGAGGGGCAAACTATGGTAGCCTTTCGCGCCTGATTAAGGAGCCTTCCGGCATGCCGCCCGAGCTCCACCCGACGGAATAACACATGATTTCTGAAGCAGAATTTTCCCAGGCCGTGGCCACCCTGCAAACCCCCCGCGATTGCCTGCGCTGGGCGGAAACCGCCATGCGCCGACATGGCAGCTTTCTTGGTCACGGCACGGATGACTACTGGGACGAGGGCCTGTCACTGATGCTGCATGTGCTGTCCCTGCCATGGGACAGCGACCCACGTCTGCTGGAGGCCCGCCTGCTGCCGCTGGAGGTGGAGCAGTTTGCTGGCCTGCTGCGCCGTCGGGTCAATGACCGGGTGCCGGCAGCCTATCTGACTGGCAAGGCCTGGTTTTGTGGTTTCGAGTTTGTTGTTGATGGACGGGTGCTGATTCCGCGCTCGCCCATTGCCGAGTTGATTGAGCAGCGTTTTGAGCCCTGGCTGGATCCGGAGCGGGTCAGCCGTGTGCTTGACCTTTGCACCGGTAGCGGCTGTATTGCCATTGCCTGCGCGGCGGCTTTCCCGGCTGCGCTGGTAGACGCCAGTGATATTTCTGACGATGCTTTGGCTGTATGCCGCGAGAATATCGAGCTGCATGGTGTGGAGCAGCAGGTGCGAGCCTTGCAGGGTGACGGCCTCAGTGCGGTGGAAGGCCGTTACGACCTGATCGTCTGCAATCCGCCCTATGTGGACGCCACGGATATGGCCAGCCTGCCGGCGGAGTATCGCCATGAGCCGGGGCTAGCTCTGGCTTCGGGTGAAGATGGTTTGGATTTTACCCGCAAGCTATTGGCCGGTGCGGCCGAGCATCTCACCCCGGAGGGTATCCTGGTGGTGGAAGTAGGCAATAGTCAGGCAGCAGTGGAGCTGAACTGGCCTGAAGTACCATTTACCTGGCTGGATTTCGAGCGTGGTGGGCAAGGCGTATTTCTGCTGACCCGTGCCCAGTTGGAACAGCACAGCGACCTTTTCTGAATTTTTGCAGCGTCCTCTCGACGCGAAGGACTTCATCATGGCAGGCAACAGCTTCGGCGAAATCTTCCGCATCACCACCTTCGGTGAGTCCCATGGTCCGGCGCTTGGTGCCATTGTTGACGGCTGCCCGCCGGGGCTGGAAATCAGTGAAGAGGATCTGCAGGTAGAGTTGGATCGGCGCAAGCCTGGCACCAGCCGTTACACCACCCAGCGCCGGGAGCCGGATCAGGTCAGAATTTTATCCGGGGTGTTTGAGGGCAAAACCACCGGCTGCCCAATTGGCTTGTTGATTGAAAACACGGATCAAAAATCCAAGGACTACGGCGAGATCGCGCGTACCTTTCGACCGGCCCATGCGGATTACACCTATGCGCAGAAATACGGCATCCGTGATTACCGCGGTGGTGGCCGTTCTTCGGCCAGAGAGACCGCCATGCGTGTCGCTGCCGGAGCCATTGCCCGCAAGTTTCTGCACCAGCATCTTGGCGTGCGTATTTATGGTGGCGCGGTACAGATTGGCGCGATCAAGGCAGAAGCCTTTGATTGGTCGGTGGTTAACGACAATCCGTTCTTCTTCCCGGATGCCAGTAAGGTGGTGGCGCTGGAACAGCTGATCAACGCCCTGCGCAAAGATGGTTCGTCGATCGGTGCCCGCATTAACGTATATGCCGAGGGCGTGCCGCCGGGTTGGGGTGAGCCGGTGTTTGACCGCCTGGACGCGGACCTCGCCAAGGCGATGATGAGTATCAATGCGGTCAAGGCAGTGGAAGTGGGGGACGGCTTTGCGGTGGTTGAGCAACGCGGCGAAGTTCACCGCGACGAGATTACTCCAGAGGGCTTTCTCAGTAATCACGCTGGTGGTGTGCTTGGTGGCATCAGCTCCGGCCAGACTGTACGTGTCTCGATGGCGTTGAAGCCCACTTCCAGTGTGCTGATTCCAGGGCGCTCGGTGGATATCGACGGCAACCCGGTTGAGGTGATCACCAAGGGGCGTCACGACCCTTGCGTTGGCGTGCGTGCCACCCCCATTGCCGAGGCCATGCTGGCGCTGGTGTTGATGGATCATTACCTGCGTAACCGTGGTCAATGTGGGGATGTGGTTCCCTCGCTCTCACCAATTCCTGCCGGCAGGGATTAACCTGCCGGAGGACCCTGCGTGATCGCTGACTCTGGCCAGTCGCCCATTCCTTATTACTGGCGGCTGTCCTCCTTTTATCTTTTCTATTTCGCCTTGCTCGGCATGCTGGTGCCTTACTGGGGCCTGTATCTGCAGACCCGGGGTTTTGCTGCTGCGCAGATCGGCCTGCTGATGGCCATACCGCAAATCACCAAGCTGGGCGCACCAAATCTATGGGGCTGGCTGGCGGATCGCACTGGCCAGCGATTGCGTATTATTCGCGCGGGCAATCTGCTCGCTGCGATCATTTTTACCGGTGTGTTTGTCGCCGACGGCTTCTGGTCGATGGTGATCGTGCTAGCCGGCTTCAGCTTTTTCTGGAATGCCGTGCTGGCACAGTTCGAGGTGATCACTCTGGATACTCTGGGTGAGCGCAGCCATCGCTATAGTCAGGTACGGCTATGGGGGTCAGTGGGCTTCATTGCTGCGGTGCTGGTGGTTGGAGCCCTGCTTGATTTGCTGTCTGTGTCATTGCTGCCGTGGCTGTTATGCGGCGGGCTGTGGCTGATCTGGCTGTGTACATTGTTTTTGCCCGCCGGCTCGGCGCCGTTGCAGCGAGTCCGTGAGGGCAAATTGCTGGCGGTGCTACGTCAGCCCGGCGTGCCGGCATTTTTTGCCTGTGCCTTTTTGATGCAGTTGTCCCACGGTCCTTATTACACCTTCTACACCATCCATCTGGTGGATATGGGCATTAGCCGCACTGTTGCCGGTTCGCTCTGGGCGCTGGGCGTGATTGCTGAGGTGGGGCTGTTTCTGATTATGCACTGGCTGTTGGTGCGGGTGCCTTTGAAGGTCATTGTCACCGCCAGCTTGTTGCTTGCTGCGCTGCGCTGGCTGCTGATTGGTAGCGTTGGCGACAGTTTAGCGTGGCTGGCCCTGGGCCAACTTCTTCATGCTGCCACCTTTGGCAGTTTTCATGCGGCGGCTATGGCCTGGCTGCATCGCACTTTCTCCGCAGGTCATGCCGGTCAGGGCCAGGCACTGTATTCCAGTTTCGGCTTCGGCGCGGGCTGGGCTGTTGGCGCCGGGTTGTCGGGAATGCTGTGGACATCGTTTGGCTCAGATAGCTTTCTGCTGGCGGCGGCGGTGGCCATGCTTGCCAGCGTGCTGGCTTGGTGGAAAGTGCGTTGATGTAGTTAAAACTTTATTCTGATAACCGTCGTTCCAATATCCGGTAAACTGGTCAGGCTGCTTGGCCCAGGATGGTAATCAGGCGCCTCGCTGACTTGTATTGGCAGAACACGGACGCCCTGACTTGTTGGCAATGACCATATCCCGATGGAGGGGTGGAAAGTGCAGATTAAGCCGGATGATGAGAAGCAGCAGGCGCTATTGAAGCGACTGGCCCGGGTAGAAGGGCAGTTGCGAGGGGTTCAGAAGCTGATTCGCGAAGGCGAGGACTGCGAGAAAATCCTGCAGCAGCTCACGGCAGCGCGCCGAGCATTGGACAAATCATTTTTCGAGATGATCGCCTGCCTGGTGGAAGGTAGTGTGCTCGACGAGAGCATGGGCAGCATGACGGACCGCATCGCTGAGGTACGCGATCTATTGTCACGCTATGCCTGAGCCGCACTGCGTAGCAAGTCGGTAAAGCATCGTGCCGCATTAGACGGACTACGGGATGGGTGAGTTACCACTCCCAGTTGCCGCTGGATGCTGACTCCGGGCACGGACAGTGCCTTGACCTGATCATCTAACATGCTTGCCGGTAGCACACTCCAGCCCAGACCAATGGCCACCATCATGTGGATGGTTTCCAGATAGTTGGTCGACATGGAGATATCCAGAGTCAGCGATTGCTGGTGGAACAGGTCCTCGACGATGCGTCGGGTAAAGGTCACCGGTGACGGCAGGATGGCGCTGTAGTCGGTCAGCATTGCCAGAGACACTTTCTTTTCCTGTGCCAGTGGATGTTCCGGTGCGACCATAAATACCAGCGGATCATTCCAGATCACGGTTTGCTGCACACGCGGGTCTGGTTGTGGCGGCAGGGTCACCACGCCGAGTTCCAGATCACCATGTAGCACTCCTTCCCAGGCTTCTTCCGAATCAATGAAGTGGATATCCAGCTGCACGTCCGGGTACTGGCGCGAGAACTGGCGCAGGATCGGCGGCAGTCGGTGCAGGCCGATATGGTGGCTGGTGCCGATGCGCAGTTTGCCTGCTACACGGCCGGACAGGTTGGTGATGCTGCGGCTGATGTCTTCCATTTCTCGCAGCACCGCTCGCGCTTTGGGTAGTAGCGCCTGGCCGGCTTCGGTGAGGTGGATTTGCCGGCCGATGCGGTCAAACAGGCGGGCACCGAGTTGTTCTTCCAGTTGGGCGATGCGTTTACTGATCGCTGGCTGGGTCAGGAATAGCTGTTCGCCGGCGCCGGTGAAGCTGCCGGTGTCGGCGACGGAGATGAACACTTGCAGGCTATGGGTATCCAGGGTTGTTCTCCTTGTTGCGGTGGCTGGAAAGCGGTGTTGGCGTTTGGGCAATCAGGCAATGTGCAGCCTGATGTTTTAAAACCTTCAGTTGGCAAGATGTCCGGTGGCATTTGGTGTGTTTTGCCTTTCCGGGACCATCGAAGCCAGGGATGGCTGAGATGAGCTACAGGGACGTACTTGTGCGTGTCCCGGAAAGGCAAAACACACCAAATGCCTGCCCCATCTCCCAGCGCCGGTTTTGATCCAATATCATTCAAATAACCACTGGGAATGCTTTGAATAATAAATATGAATTGGATTTATGCAAGCCACCTCCGTATTGTGCCAAGCCTGACACGCCCCCATCGGGGCAGGCTGGAGAGAAACCATGGCCCGTACGCTGTATGACAAACTTTGGGACGCCCACCTCGTCAAGCAACGCGATGACGGCTCGGCGCTGATCTATATCGATCGACAGATTATTCATGAAGTGACCTCGCCGCAGGCCTTTGAAGGTCTGCGACTGGCTGGCCGACAGCCGTGGCGGGTGGGCTCCAACTTTGCCACCCTGGATCACAACGTGCCCACCACGCCGTTTAAAAACGCCAGTGAGATCGAGGATGACACCTCGCGCATTCAGGTGCAGACACTGGAAGACAACACCCGCGCCTTTGGCATTCGCGAGTTCGGCATAGGCGACGTGCGTCAGGGCATTGTCCATGTAATGGCGCCAGAGCAGGGCGCTGTGGTGCCCGGCATGACCGTGGTCTGCGGTGATTCACATACCTCCACCAATGGAGCGCTGGCCTGTCTGGCGCACGGTATCGGCACTTCCGAAGTCGAGCACGTGCTCGCCACCCAGTGTCTGGTGGCAAAGAAAATGAAGAACATGCTGGTCCGGGTGGAAGGTGAGCTTGGTGCCGGTGTCACTGCGAAAGACGTGGTGCTACATATCATCGGCGTGATTGGCACCGCTGGTGGCAACGGCCATGCCATGGAGTTCGCCGGCAGTGCCATCCGTTCGCTGTCCATGGAAGGCCGTATGACGATTTGCAATATGTCCATCGAAGCCGGTGCCCGCGCTGGCATGGTGGCGGTGGACGACATCACCATCGACTATGTTCGCGGTCGTCCGTTTGCCCCGAAGGGTGCGGATTGGGATAAAGCAGTGGATTACTGGCGCACACTGGTCAGCGATGACGGAGCTCAGTTCGACACGGTGGTGGAAATCAACGCCGCCGATATCAAACCGCAGGTGTCCTGGGGCACATCACCGGAAATGGTGCTGCCGGTGGATGCAACCCTGCCGATTCCCGAGCAGGAGAGCGATGCGGTGAAGCGTTCCGGTATGGAGCGTGCTTATCAGTACATGGGTCTGACACCGGGCATGAAGATCACCGATATCAAGGTGGATCGAGTGTTTATCGGTTCCTGTACCAATTCGCGTATCGAAGATCTTCGTGCCGCTGCGGTGGTGGCCAAGGGTCGCAAGAAGGCGGACAACGTCAAACAGGTGCTGGTGGTGCCCGGTTCCGGTCTGGTCAAACAGCAGGCCGAAGCGGAAGGCCTGGACAAGGTATTTGTTGAAGCCGGGTTTGAGTGGCGCGAGCCGGGCTGTTCCATGTGTCTGGCCATGAACCCGGACAAGCTGTTGGCTGGTGAGCACTGCGCCTCCACTTCAAACCGCAACTTTGAAGGTCGTCAGGGTAATGGTGGGCGTACTCACCTGGTTAGCCCGGCAATGGCTGCGGCCGCGGCGGTGGCCGGCCACTTTGTGGACATTCGTGACTTCGATAGCCGCGACCTCTAAGGAGAACGTCATGGAAAAGTTTATTCGTGAGGATGGTCTGGTGGCGCCGCTTGATCGCGCTAACGTGGATACCGATCAGATTATCCCCAAGCAGTTTTTGAAGTCGATCAAGCGTAGCGGCTTTGGTCCGAACCTGTTTGATGAGTGGCGCTATCTGGATGAGGGGCAACCCGGCCAGGACAACAGCAAACGGCCGCTGAACGAGGATTTTGTTCTTAATCAGTCACGTTATCAGGGTGCCAGTATTTTGCTGGCGCGGCGTAACTTTGGTTGTGGTTCGAGCCGTGAGCATGCCCCTTGGGCACTGCTGGACTTTGGCTTCCGCGCCATTATTGCGCCCAGCTTTGCTGATATTTTCTTCAATAACTGCTTCAAGAATGGCGTGCTGCCAATTGTCGTCAGTGAAGAAGTGGCTGATGAGCTGTTCAGTGCCGTGCAAGGCAAGGAAGGCTATCGCCTGACTGTGGATCTGGCAGAGCAAAAGATCATTCGCCCGGACGGCGAGGCGATTGCTTTCGAGATCGATGCATTTCGCAAACATTGCCTGTTGAACGGTCTGGACGATATTGGCTTGACTCTGCAGGTGGCGGACTCGATTCGTGAATATGAAGCGTCGCGGCAACAGCGTGAGCCCTGGGTGTTTATTGAATAATGTATCGGGCGCGGAGCGCCTGTTGAAGGTGAGAAAACCATGAGCAAGAAAATTCTGGTAATGCCAGGTGATGGAATCGGCCCGGAGATTGTGGCCGAGGCGGTCAAGGTTCTTAATACAGTAAACAAAAAATTTGACCTTGATATCAGCACCGATGAGGCGCTGGTTGGTGGCTCAGCCTACGACGTACATGGTGATCCGTTGCCGGACGTGTCGCTGGAAAAAGCGCGAGCTGCGGACGCTATTTTGTTTGGCTCAATCGGCGGGCCGAAGTGGGACAACATTGAGCGCGACAAACGCCCGGAGCGGGGCCTGCTGCGTTTGCGGTCGTCTCTGGGGTTGTTCGCCAATTTACGCCCGGCAATTCTGTTTCCACAGCTTGCCAGTGCCTCCAGTTTGAAGCCGGAAATCGTCAGTGGTCTGGATATCCTTATTGTTCGGGAGCTGACCGGTGGCATCTATTTTGGCCAGCCCCGCGGCATCCGTGTGGAGAATGGTGAGCGGGTTGGTTTCAACACGGATGTTTACAGCGAAAGTGAAATCCGACGTATTGGCCGGGTGGCATTCGAGTTGGCCATGGTTCGTGACAAGAAGCTGTTGTCGGTGGACAAGGCTAATGTGCTGGAAGTCACCGAGCTGTGGAAAGAAGTGATCACCAGCATGGCGGCGGAGTATCCAGAGGTGCAGGTGTCGCATATGTACGTCGACAACGCTGCCATGCAGCTGGTGCGAGCGCCTAAGCAGTTTGATGTGATCGTTACCGGCAATCTGTTTGGTGACATTCTGTCTGATGAGGCGGCCATGCTGACCGGTTCCATTGGCATGTTGCCATCGGCGTCGCTGGATGAGAATCGCAAGGGTTTGTATGAGCCGTGTCACGGTTCGGCGCCGGATATTGCCGGTCAGGGTATTGCCAACCCGCTGGCCACTATTTTGTCACTGTCCATGCTGCTGCGTTACAGCCTGGAGCGAGCTGATGTGGCCGATGTTATCGAGAAAGCTGTTGAGCAGGTACTGGAAAGCGGTCTGCGTACTGCGGATATCTGGACCGAAGGGTGCCGTAAAGTTGGCACCGCTGAAATGGGTGATGCGGTTGTCGCCGCTCTTGCTTAGTGCACCCGAAACTCCAATTAAAGGAGAACGAATATGAAAAGCGTAGGATTTGTAGGCTGGCGTGGCATGGTTGGCTCCGTGCTGATGGGCCGGATGTTGGAAGACAACGATTTTCGTGATATCGAGCCGGTGTTTTTTACCACTTCTCAGGTTGGTCAGGCTGGCCCGGAGATTGGTCGTGACGTGCCGCCGCTGAAAGATGCCACTAGCATCGACGAACTGAAGAAGCTGGATGTAATCGTCACCTGCCAGGGTGGCGATTACACCAATGATATCTATCCGAAACTGCGCGCCGCAGGTTGGCAGGGTTACTGGATTGATGCTGCTTCAGCGCTGCGCATGAAAGATGATGCGGTGCTGATTCTTGATCCGGTCAACCGACGTGTGATTGACGAGGCGCTGCTGGCGGGCAAGAAGGATTTTGTTGGCGGTAACTGTACCGTCAGCCTGATGCTGATGTCGTTGGGCGGGTTGTTCAATGCCGGGCTGGTGGAGTGGGCCACTTCAATGACATATCAGGCCGCCTCCGGTGCAGGAGCCCAGAATATGCGCGAGTTGATCGCGCAGATGGGCAAGATCCATGCTGATGTGGCGGGACAACTGGCTGATCCGGCCAGCGCGATTCTCGAGATTGATCGTCAGGTTGCCGCGACGATGCGCGCCGATGACCTGCCGAAGGCCAACTTTGGTCATGCCCTGGCCGGTTCGCTACTGCCGTATATCGACAAGCAGCTGGACAACGGCCAGAGCAAGGAAGAATGGAAAGGCCAGGCGGAGACCAACAAGATTCTTGGCCGCAGTGTTAACCCGATTCCGCTGGATGGCACCTGCGTGCGTATTGGTGCAATGCGTTGCCATAGTCAGGCGTTGACCATCAAGCTGACTCGCGATGTGCCGATGGATGAGATCCACGACATCATTGCCAGTGCCAATGACTGGGTCAAAGTGGTCCCCAACACCCGTGAGGACTCTTTGCGTGATCTGACTCCTACCGCGGTTACCGGCACCCTGTCTGTGCCAGTGGGCCGTCTGCGCAAGATGAATATGGGCTCCCAGTATCTGAACGCCTTCAATGTTGGTGATCAGCTACTGTGGGGCGCCGCTGAACCGCTGAAGCGCATGCTGCGCATTCTGCTGGAGCAATAATGAGTCGTTCTTTTTCTGTCGCTGTGGTTGGTGCCACTGGTTTGGTGGGTGAAGCAATACTGGATTTGCTGAATGAGCGGGAGTTGCCGATCAGCACCCTGCAGTTGGTGGCATCTGATGCCACCGCCGGACGCCGTATCGAATACAAAGGTGGCTACCTGAAGGTGGCCAATGTCGAAGGCTTTGATTTTTCTGGCGTCGATGTTGCCTTGTTTGCCGTGCCGCCGGCGGCCAGCGCCAAGTACTCGCCTCAGGCAGCAGAGCAGGGCTGTGTGGTGGTGGATCTGTCTGGCATCTGGCTGGCTGATCCGCAGGTGCCGGTGGTGCTGCCGGGTATCAACGAAGCCGCCTTGGATGATGTACGTGAACGCAACCTGGTTGCTGTGCCAGCGGGCATTGCTGCCCAGATCGCCCCGTTGCTAGCTTGCTTGCTGGATCATCAGCTGCCCGCGCAGATATCTCTGACGGCCATGCTGCCCGCCTCGGCAGCGGGTCGTAACGGGGTGGAAGAGCTGGCTCGACAAACCGCTCGGCTGCTTAATAGCCAGGATCCGGAAGCAGAGATCTTCCCGGCGCAGAGCGCCTTTGCCACCCTTACAGCTGGGGTCAAGGCCTGTGGTAGCGGTACCTTGGCGCCGGCGCAGAGCACCAGTTTAGCGTTGCAGCGGCTGTTTCCGGCCTTGGCTGGCCGGGTTCAATGTCATGTGGTCAGAGTGCCTGTTTTCTTTGGCCAAAGCGTATCGTTCGGCTGGTTTGGTGATAGCCCCATGGGGGTCGATGAGGCTCTGGCGAGTTTCGCCGGTGCCGGCCTGGGTATTGCTGATATGGATGAAACGCAGCGCGGGCAGGCTCTTTCCGCGGACCTGGATTCAGACAATTTGCGTATTCATGAGCTTACCGGTAGCGACGATGGCAGGACTCTTGGTCTTTGGGTTAGTGCTGACAATGTCCGCTATGGGGCAG
This sequence comes from Alcanivoracaceae bacterium, assembly GCA_029210325.1. Taxonomy (GTDB): domain Bacteria; phylum Pseudomonadota; class Gammaproteobacteria; order Pseudomonadales; family Alcanivoracaceae; genus PGZG01. The sequence continues at coordinate 1,465,036 of JARGPU010000001.1, forward strand.
CCCTGAAAGGTGTACAAATTGTCGAATTGTTGCTAAAAGACTATCTGTAATGGATACTTACTGACATTATGTGACGCAGTTTCTAGGTTTTTCCGGTAAAACTCGGACAGAATAGGACCTGCGAGGAAGCGCAAGGTTAACAGGCAACCGAAGACAGGCCCGCCGGGGAGCCCAATGGGCCGGGGTGGGGGTCGATAATAAATAAAGGGCGTAACCATGTTCCGAAAAACAGGCATCGGACTCGCGGCGCTGGCAATGCTGGCCCCCGGACTCGCAGCAGCACTGGGAGTGGGGGACTACAAACTCAATTCCTATCTCAACCAGCCCCTCAGCATGGAAGTGGAGCTGTTTGATGTTGGTGATCTGACATCGGAAGAAGTGCTCGCCAACCTTGGCTCGGAGAGTGATTTTCAATCCTCCGGCGTTGAGCGGGTGTTTTTTCTCAACGAGCTGCAGTTTGAAGTCACCCTGCAAGAGGATGGCAACGGCGTGCTCAGCATCCGTTCCACCCAGCCGGTGCGTGAGCCATTCCTGAACTTTATTGTTGAAGTGATGTGGCCAACCGGCCGCTTGCTGCGTGAGTACACTGTGCTACTGGATCCTCCGGCCTTTGCCGAGCCTGTCCAGCGCCCTGCTGTTGCCCCGGTTTCTTCTGCCCAGCCGGCAAAGGTTGAGGCGCCTGCCAGTCAGCAAGCACCAAGTCAGCCTCGCGTGGTTGCCCAGAGTCAGGATTATGGCGTTAGCCGAGCTCCTGATTATGTGGTTCAGCAATCTGACACTCTGTGGCGCATTGCCCTGAACAACCGCCCTGCTAACAGTATTTCTGTACAGCAAATGCTGATTGCCATTCAGACCTTGAACCCGGACGCCTTTATCGACGGCAACGTCAACCTGGTGCGCGAAGGCACGGTATTGCGTATGCCCTCCGAGCAGGAAGTGCGTCAGATCAGTACCCGCAGTGCCATTGCCGAAGTAGCGGAGCAAAATCGGGAATGGCGCGCCAAGCTTGAAGCACGTGGTATTACTCTGCCGAGTCGTACCCAGTTAGATGGTACCGCCACTAATGGTAGCGGCGCTGATCTGGGTGTGGCCAGCGAAGGGCAGGTCAAACTGGTATCTCCGGATGCGCAGAGTGGTGACGGTACGGGGCGCGGAACTGGTGGCTCGTCCAGCACAGACTCTTCTGCGCTGCAGAATGAACTGGCCATTCGCGATGAAAATGTTGATCGCCTGAACCGTCAGAACAATGAGCTGTCGAGCCGGCTGCAGGATCTGCAGGATCAGGTCTCAACCAGCGAATCTTTGCTTAACCTACGTAATAGCCAGATTGCTCAGCTGCAGCAGCAGTTGCGCGAGCTGCAGGAAGCTCAGGGTATAACGCCGACTGAGCCGGTAGTTATTGAGCCGGTTACCGACACGTCAGTAGCTCCACAGGTGACGGGCACAGAGTCGCCGCAAACCGCAGGCACAGAAGCGCCGCAGGTGGCTGGCTCCGAAGCAGCAACAGCCCCGTCCGCAGCCGGCGGAGCAGCAGCTGCCGGTTCTTCGGGCGAAGCACTGGATCCAATTTCTCGTGCTGCTAACGCGGTTAAAGCTCTGGAAGGGGCCATGGGCGCCGACGGGGCAAGGCCAGCCACGCCTGAAGAAATGGCTGAAGCCCGTAAAGCTGCTGGTATGGAATCAAGTGGAGCGGCAACGCCAGAGCAGCTTGCTGCAGACAGAGCAGCCGCCGGTATGCAGCAGCCACAGGCACAGGCCGGCGCCGCGGGCACTGCCCCAGCTCCTGAGCCGGTTGCCGAGCCTGGCATTGTCGATACCATCATGGACAACTTGATGTTGATCCTCGCCGGGCTGGTCGCTCTGGCTGCTGTGATTGGTGGTATGGCCTGGATGCGCCGTCGTCAGGCTGACAAGGAAGATGACAGCTACGAAGAAAATCGTGCCCTGGCAGACCCGGATGCAGAAGATGATTTCTTCGTTGATAACGGTGATTTCGTTGAGGATCTGGAAGATCCGTCCGCTGACGCTGACGAGCCGGCTCAAGACCCGCTTGAGGAAGTAGATGTATACACCGCCTATGGACGTCATGCCGAGGCGGTCACCTTCCTGAAAAATGAGATTCAAAAAGCGCCGCAGCGCGACGATCTGAAAGTGCGACTGCTTGAAGTACAGGCAGAAATGGGCGACCGCGATGGCTTTGAGCGTGAGGCCGCTGCTTTCGCTGGTGCCGGCGCCAGCGTCGCGGCAGCGATCAGCTCCCTGCGCGGTGGCTTCGCCGGTGGTGCAGAAGAGCCGAGTCTGGATGATCTGGAGATGGATCTGGCTTCTGATTTTGAAGCCCCCAGCGCCGCCCCTGCTTCCGCTGACGACACCCTTGAATTTGATATCGGCGGTGACGATGACGGTGACGACCTTGGATCTCTGGACTTTGATCTGGGAGATAGCAAGCCGGCCGAAGCTCCACTTATTGCAGCAGATGATGACGAGCTGAGTTTTGACCTTTCCTCAGATGGCGAAGAAGAGCTATCTCTGGAAGATGACGGCCTTAGCTTGGATCTGGATGATGACAAGACTGAAACCCTGACACTCGAAGACGAAGGTCTGAGCCTGGACATGGGTGAGGAAGGTGACGACGAACTATCTCTTGAGCTGGACGCCGGAGAGGAAGAGTTGTCGTTGGAGATGGACGACGCGCCTGCAAAAGCTGGTGTTGAGCTAGATGATGTCAGCGCGGATCTTTCTGAAGAAGCAGACTTCGGTGAGCTCAGTCTTGCGGACATGAGTGATGAGTTCTCTGAGGCTGCCGAGAAGCCGGCAGCGGAAGAGCTGGACCTGTCCCTTGACGAACTGTCCCTTGATGACTTGTCTTTGGATGATGACGAGCCGACTCAGGTTAGTATGCCTGCCGTTGATGCAGAGCCGTCGGCTACCGTCCAGCGTGATGCAGTATCGTTTGATGATGACCTGGAAGAGCCTGCACCGCTTACCGCTGAGCAGCCAACCACTGCGCGTCCGGCCGTTGAGCCTGCTCTTGAGCAGGCCCTGGGTGCCGACGACGATGACTTTGACTTCCTCGGTGATACTGACGAGAACGCTACCAAGCTTGATCTGGCCAAAGCCTATATCGATATGGGTGATGCGGAAGGTGCTCGCGATATTCTTCAGGAAGTAGTCTCTGAAGGTAGTGCGGAGCAGCAGCAGGAAGCTCGCGATCTGCTCGCTCAAGTGGGCTGATCCAGAGTAAGTAAAACAACAGGGCGGCCCCGGCAACGGTGCCGCCCTGTTCGTTTCAGGGCATAATGCTCCCCCACCAGCAATCCTGATCTGATCATGTCCCGCATCGCACTAGGTATTGAATATAACGGTAATAATTACCGGGGCTGGCAAACACAGCAGCCCGGCGTCCCCACCGTACAGCTTGAGGTGGAGCGTGCTCTGTCCAAGGTGGCGGATCACCCGGTTTCAGTTATCTGCGCAGGCCGGACCGATGCTGGAGTGCATGGTTGCGGTCAGGTAGTGCATTTCGATAGTGATGCAGTGCGTGACATGCGTGCCTGGCAGTTCGGTGGCAACAGTAACCTGCCCAGGGACATCAGCATCCGCTGGGCGACACCGGTGGCGACTGATTTCCACGCCCGTTTTTCAGCGTTCTCGAGACGCTACCGCTATGTGATCTACAACCACCCGATTAGGCCGGCGTTGTTAGCGGGGCAGGTCAGTTGGCAGTTTCTGCCGCTGGACGTGCCATCAATGCAAGAAGCGGCTAAACACCTGATCGGCGAACATGATTTCAGCTCTTTCCGCGGTATTTACTGCCAGTCGAAAACACCGGTAAAAACAGTGCACCGTCTTGATCTGTTCCAGCGAGGAAACCTGATCGTGCTGGAGGCCGAAGCGAATGCCTTTTTGATGCATATGGTTCGCAATATTGCCGGCACCCTGATGGCCGTGGGCACGGGCAAGAAAAAGCCCGAATGGGTTGCTGAGGTGCTTGAAGCACGCAATCGCAGTGTTGCCGCATCGACGGCGCCACCCCAGGGTCTGTACTTGGTGGGTGTTGGCTATCCGCAACGCTTTGTTCTTCCGCAGGAGCCGCTTGGTCCCGCCTGGCTGCCACAGGATCTCAACGCCTGACCTGATTTTCTTCCCGCTTGCTGTTTTCGGTCACGCCCTGCGCTGGCAGTGAATAGCCGCTGCCGGTATGCTCCTCAGAACTCACGAGTTCTGACTTGCGGAGAGTCATTCATGCCAGAAACTATCCTTGTAACGGGAGCAACCGGTGCTCAGGGCAGTGCCTTGGTGCCTGAACTGATCAAGTGTGGCTTCCGGGTACGTGCCATGACTCGCAATATTGGCAAGCCCTCGGCCTTGGCTCTGAAAGCGCTTGGTGCGCAGTTGGTGGCGGCGGATCTTGATGATGAAGGCTCCTTGGAGCGAGCTTGCGAAGGCGTATATGGCGTTTTCGCCGTGCAGAACTTCTGGGAGCGTGGCGTCGGTTTTCAGGGCGAGATTGATCAGGGGTGTCGCCTGGCTCGGGCGGCAAAGAAGCAGGGTGTTAGTCATTTTGTGCAGACCTCGGTGTCCAACTGTGAGCATGCCCAAGGGGTGCTGCATTTCCAGAGCAAGTACGAAATCGAGAAGTATGTAGACCAGCTGCAGTTGCCGCGTACATTTTTGCGCGAAGTCTTTTTTATGGAAAATTTTCTTGAGCCTGTGGTCGGTTTCAGCGGAAAAAAGCCCCTTAGCCCCCGCATAGTGCTGGCTATGATGGCAGGTGCGCTCAAGCCGGATACTCGTTTCCATATGGTCGCGGTGGAGGATATCGCCTGGTTCGCTGCGGAAGTATTTAGTAACCCTGAACAGTATCTCGGCACATCACTGGATGTGGCCAGCGATGTGCTGACCGTCGATGAGATGAAGGCGGTGTATCGTAAAGTCACCGGCAAGCGCCCGCTGCCATTTGCTATCCCCATGTTTCTGCTGCGACTGTCGAATGCAGAGGCCGCCCGCCAGTACGATTGGAATAACCGTCAGGGTTGGAGCTTTGATATTGAGCCGTTGCGTCAGAAGAAGCCGGACTTGGTCACTTTTGAGGCGTTTCTGCGCCGTCGACTGGCCGGCTAAAGGAGAGAGTAATGCCAGCATTTACTGTTAGTCACGATTACTCTGCGTCAGCAGATCAGGTATGGGAGTTGCTGGGGGATTTCGCCGGTTTGGCTAGTTGGCTGCCAGGGGTTAGCGCCTGTGCAGTGGATCGTTCGGGGGTACGTGCGGTTCGTCATGTGTCTTTGATGGATGGCAGCATGGTTAAGGAAGAGCTGGTGGCACTGGATAGTCAGGCGCGTAGTTACAGCTATCGAATTGTTGAGGCACCGGGGATTACTGCGGACACTGACTATGTCGCAACACTGGCGGTGTTGGCCACGGACAGTGGCTGCCGGGTGGAGTGGTCAGCACGCTTTCAGGCGGACCCGGCCTATCCGGCGGACAAGGTCGCTAAAGCTCAGGCCCGTGCAGAGCAGATGTATGGGTTCTGTTTGGCGTCGTTGGTCAGCCGCTTCGACGGTTGATAGAGGTTGCCCGTCAGGGCAGCTGCATCAGCCGGCCGATCAGTGCCGGTAGCGCTGTTTCTACCCGTAGGATCCGTTGACCAAAGCGGTGGCAGTGAAAGCCGCTATGGCGCAAAAGTTCCGCTTCGTATTCTGTCCAGCCACCCTCCGGGCCAATCGCCAGTGTTACTGGCTGGTTGAGTCCAGCGGGCATATCCGGGTAGTCGCCGGGATGGGCCAGCAAAGCCATGCTACCCGCCAGTATTTCAGGCAACTCATCTTCCACAAACGGCTTGAAGCGCGGCTTCAGCTCCAGTGATGGCAGCAATGTGTCGCCGGCCTGCTCAAGGCCTAGCAGGAGCTTTTCCTGCAATAGCCCGGCATGTAGCTCCGGAGTTTGCCAGTAACTCTTTTCCACTTTCCAGCTATTCAGCAGGATGATTCTTTTGACTCCCAGACTGGCGGCATCAATCAGGATGCGCTTGAGCATTTTCGGCCGTGGCAGGGCCAGAATAAGGGTTAGTGGCAGGGCTGAGGGGGCTGGGCCTTTGGCGCTGAATGACAGGGTGATCTGCTCGCCGTTGTCCTCCAGCAGACGGGCCTCGCCAAGCGGCCCGTTGAGCAGGCCTGCACGCAAGGTGGAACCGCTGGTCAGCCCAAGCACCTTGCGAACATGCACAGCCCTCCGGCCACTGATATGCCAGAGGTCAGAATCCAGTTGATCGTCAGGGAGCAGCAGTAGCAGGTTCATAAGCGCAATTATGCCATTGACCGGACTGCTCAGTCCCGGGCAGGTTTTCACCTTGTCATCCGGGGAGTCCTTGCTAAAGTGGCGGCAGGCTTTCTGCGGACTGACCCTTCCTCTGATCGGATATGGAGGGTCGCTGTAGCTATCGAATGAAACACTCGGAGAAACATCATGCAGTTTCAGGGTACCGACAAATACGTTGCCACCGACGACCTGAAAATGGCAGTCAACGCTTCCATTGCGCTGAAGCGTCCGCTACTGATCAAGGGTGAACCAGGCACAGGCAAAACCCTGCTGGCCGAGCAGATTGCTGAATCCCTGAACCTGCCGTTGCTGACCTGGCATATCAAATCCACCACCAAGGCCCAGCAGGGCCTGTATGAGTACGACGCGGTGTCGCGGCTGCGTGACTCCCAGCTGGGTGCGGGCGGCGTTGAAGATGTGGGCAACTACATTAAAAAGGGCAAGCTTTGGGAGGCCTTCGAAAGTGATCAGCAAGTAGTGCTGCTGATCGACGAGATCGACAAGGCGGATATTGAGTTCCCCAATGACTTGTTGCAGGAACTTGATCGTATGGAGTTCTATGTCTACGAGACACAACAGGTCATCAAAGCCGAAAGACGCCCGATTATCGTGATTACCTCAAATAACGAGAAGGAGCTGCCGGATGCTTTTCTGCGCCGTTGCTTCTTCCACTACATTAACTTCCCTGATGCAGAAACGATGATGAAGATCGTTGACGTGCACTATCCTGATATCAAGCGCGAGCTGGTCAAGGAGGCAATGGAGATATTCTTCGATCTGCGCAAGGTGCCAGGCTTGAAGAAGAAGCCGTCCACCAGTGAATTGATCGACTGGCTCAAGTTGCTGCTATCCGATGATATCCCTGAAGATGTGCTGAAAAACCGTGATTCCCGCAAGGCCATTCCGCCGCTCTACGGCGCGCTGCTCAAGAATGAACAGGATGTCCAGCTGCTTGAGCGTCTTGCCTTTATGAGTCGCCGCGAGGGTTAAGGTTGTGCTGATCCGCTTTTTCGAAACGCTGCGAGAGCACAAGGTGCCGGTGACCCTGCGGGAGTTGCTTGACCTGCATGAGGGTCTGAGCGCCCATCTGGCGTTTGCGGACATGGAGGATTTCTATCACCTCTCCCGTGCGGTGCTGGTCAAAGACGAGAAGTACTACGATCGCTTTGATCGTGCTTTTGATAGTTATTTCAAGGGGCTTGATGCGGTTGATCCGAACTGGTTTAACAAGGCCATTCCGGAGGAGTGGCTGCGTAAGGAGCTTGAGAAAAGTCTGAGCCCAGAGGAGTTTGCCAAGCTGCAAGGGCTGGGAAGTCTGGAGAAGATTCTGGACGAGTTTCGCAAGCGTCTGGAAGAGCAGCACAAGCGCCATCAGGGTGGCAACAAAATGATTGGCACCGGTGGCACCAGCCCCTTTGGCGGCTATGGCGAGAACCCGGAAGGGGTGCGCGTTACCGGCCCGTCACGCAACAAGAAGGCAGTTAAAGTCTGGGAGAAACGCGAGTACCGCAACCTGGATGACTCGGTGGAACTTGGCACGCGTAATATCAAACTTGCTCTGCGCCGCTTGCGCAAGTTCGCTCGCACCGGCAAGGCCGAAGAGCTGGACCTGGACGACACCATCAACTCAACGGCGAAGAACGCTGGTTTGCTGGATATTCGTTTGCGTCAGGAAAAGGAAAACCGGGTCAAGGTGCTGCTGTTTTTTGATGTTGGTGGTTCCATGGATCCGTATGTAAAGGTTTGCGAGGAACTGTTCTCTGCTTCTCGCACCGAGTTCAAGCATATGGAGTACTTTTACTTTCATAACTTCATTTATGAGTACGTCTGGAAGGACAATCGCCGGCGCTGGGACGAGAAGGTTTCAGTGTGGGATGTGCTGCATAAATACGGAAATGACTACAAGGTGATTTTTGTCGGCGACGCGGCCATGAGTCCCTATGAAGTCAATTCGGTGGGCGGCAGTGTCGAACACTGGAATGAAGAGCCCGGTGCGGTATGGATGCAGCGGGTAATGGATACCTGGAACAAGGTAGTGTGGCTAAACCCGGAACCAAAGCGCAGCTGGGATATGACCACCACCAACACCTGGATCCGCCAGCTGGTCAATCACAAGATGTACCCCCTGACTATTCAGGGGCTGGAAGAGGCCATGCGCTACCTTTCCAAATAGGCGGCCTGAACGCCAAGCCGGGTTGCGGTTCCCAAGGCCCGGCTCCCTCGCTACAGTGAGCTGATATTCGCCCACACTGGAGTGGTCAACAGATTATGCTGCTTGCCACGCGCTCCCTCACTACACGTCTCATAGTGCCGGCCTCCTTGCTGGTACTGCTGGTCGCCGCATTGAAGCTGATTGGTTATGTTGCGGTTATCGCCAGTGACACTGGTGTGGCGCTGCTGCTAGTGCTGCTGTGGGTTCCTCTAGCCGTATTGATGATGTGGCGCGCCCGTCGGCGTCGGGCTGTGATACTGGCCGGGTGCCTTGCTGAGTCCTCCGAGTGGGGGCACCGTCTGCGTGGCGGCGTTGTCATGGCGGTGGTTCAGAGTGCTGCGGCCTTGCCTTTGGCGATTGTCTTGCTGGCAGTGATTAGCCAGCGGCAAAGCGCTGGTTTCTGGGGGCTGCTGCTAGTTAGCGGGCCACTCTGCTGGCTGTTGCTGCTGTTGTGGCAAAGAGTATTTATCGCGCAGTTGGACAGCCGGTTTTTGCACTACGCCGCCACGCTGTTCTCGTTACGCACGGCTGGCGCAGTGTTGGTAATGATTTGGTTGTTGCAGTCCCTTTGGGCGCCAGTGTTGGATGTATCTGCACTGACTATGTTTCAGGCGGCCCGTCTGGGCATGACAGAAGCGGTGGCAGAGAGCCAGCTGCTGTTGCTGGTGGCGGGTATCTGGCATGGTTTTTCTTACCTGCATCTGTGGTTGGTACAGACACTGACAGCCAGTGCACCGTCGTCGCTGCTGGCTTTGCTGGGGTGGCTGCTGTTGTTACTGCAGGGGGCCTGTTTTGTCTGGCCACTGTTGATGTGGATGCAAGGTGTGGCGCTGATGTTCGCAGGGCTGTTGAACTCTCCAGTGGCGGGTCAGGGCAGTCAGCAGCCTGTGCAGGCACATTCGCCGATGCTGCCATGGTTTGCGTTGGTGCTTGCGGCGTTGCTCAGCTGGAGCATATTGGCTCCCCGGCCGTGGAGCTGGCTGATGGGCCAGCCACAGGTGATACAACTGGGTGGCAGCTACTACGTGTTGCCGGAAGATCGTCTTGAGCAGATTCTTCGCGAGAATGCGGACTGGCTTAATGAAGATATGGCTGGCCGTTTTGTGGCATTACAGCAGCTGGCAGATAAGCAGCTTGATGGTCTTTTTGCCGAGGCGCGAGCTCAGGTGCCGGCCTATGCCAATTGGCATTATTCGTTGTCCGGAGGCATGACCCGTAGCCTTGTTGCCATGATGGATTATTTCACCGAGGACAATGAGCGGGCGGTGCGTATGTTGTCAGAGCGTCTTTTTCCTGCTCGTTTATGGCAACAAAAACTGACCCGGTTTGAAGAGTCCATGGCGGCGGCACATCGGCGCCAGGTGGCGCTTCTGTATGACGATATGCTGTCTGATTTACAGCGGCGTTTGACTGGCTGGGAGGCCCATCCACATTTGCCCCGAGATCAGCTGGAACTGGTTAATCTGGATGTCCTGTCAGACAGCTTACGCAGTGCTCCGTTACAGCAGAACCTGGCTCTGGGGCAGACGGGGGTGTCGGTGGTAGCAGGTGCTGGAGCGGCCGCATTTTCGCTATCCCAATCCTTGCGTTCCGTGGCTCAGTCCCGGGCTGCCGCGCAGGGTGCAGCAAGAGCTGGAGCCAGAGTGGCGAGCCGCAGCTCCGCCACCGGAGGAGCCGTACTGTGTGCGGCTAGCGGGCCTATGGCGCTGGGTTGTGCAGTGGTGGTGTTTACCGGAGTTACGCTTGCTTCTGAGTATGCCATTCTAAAAGCGGATGAGTTATTTTCCCGTCAGCAGCTGGAAGCGGATCTGCTGGTCAGCATTGATGCATTGCAGCAGGCTTTGAGTGAAGCTTACCAACAGCAACTACTGGCAGCATTGCGTCAGGACTCAGAGGAACTCCACGGTCGCTTACTGGGAAAGTTTCAGCCAGTTCAGCGCTTTCGTGGCACCGTTGATTAAAGTGTTCGCCCACTACCTTCACGCCAGGCATCGCGGGCCTCATCAATACGCACCAGCTCCATGATGTTTTCCAGATGAATCACCCCGCACAGTTTAGCCTCATCGGTTACCCCGATAATTGGATTGCTCTGATGTTGTATGCGGTCGAGTACCTGTTCCATGGGCTCATGGATATCACAGCACTCCAGTGGCGGCAGAGACAAGCTGTGCAGCCTGACTTGCTCTCCGTCGCTGCGCAGGGCAGCGAGCATGTCCTTTTGGCTGAGAGCGTGCAGGCTGCCGTCGGCAAACTGTACCGGGAAATTTTTCTGATCGGTTTGCAGGGTTAAATCCAGTGCCCGTTGTAACATATCTCCGCCATGCAGAAGGTCAAAGCGGCTGATCATCGCTTGACGGGGACTGACGCGGTTGAGGCTGTGACGTAGTTGTTCTGCACCGGATTCGGCGCCAGCCGCAAACCAGATAAACACACTGATCAGCATTAGTATTGGGCTGTAGAAAAAGCCCAGAAAAAATAGCACCACGGCCATGCTCTGACCGATCTTCGCGGCGCGAATAGTGGCCAGGTGGTGCTCCATTCTCATGGCCAGTGCGGCGCGCAGAACCCGGCCACCATCCATTGGAAAGGCGGGCAGCATATTGAAAATCGCCAGTATCAGGTTGATGGATAGCAGGCTATACAGGAAGGCCGCCGGAGAGCCGAATAGTTGCGAGGTATCAGCATTAACGTCAGGCGGCGCAATATTGTTCAGGCTAATCCACAGGCCAATGACAATGGCGATGGCCACATTGACCATAGGCCCGGCGATGGCAACCAGCATTTCCTGTTTGGGGTCTTCCGGCATCTTTTCCATTGCAGCAACACCGCCGATGGGGAGCAGGGTAATGCTGCGTGTGCGGATGCCGAAATGTCTGGCGGTAAGGGCATGGCCAAGTTCATGCAGGACCACACAGGCAAACAGGGTTAGAACAAAAGCCAGGCCTTGCAGTACGGCACTACCACTCTGCGTGGTGCGCCAGACAGTCAATGCAATCCAGCCCAGTAGCAAGGCGAAGGTGGCGTGTACGGCGATATCAATGCCGGCGACGCGGGCGAAGCGAAAGGACCATTTCATGGTCACGCTAGTATTACGGTCAGTCATCGACTTGGGCCTTATTGATGTAGATGTTTGCTAAAGCCTGCCACTACGTTTTAATGCTAAATAAACCTGATTAAGCTGGGCTGGCAGCTGCTCTGGTGTTGATGTCACCAGCATGGCTCCGGCATGACGCAATCTGGTGTGCAGCGCATCCCGAGCGTCCTGCCAGGCGGCATCAGCGCTAACCTTGAATGCAGTGTCGAGCGAGTTGACTTCGCTCCGCCTGAGATTTTCTTGAGCGGGTAACTGGATGTCGGCAATCATCAGCAGGTGCCGGCTGCCCAGCAATTTTACCGCGTTCATCAGTTCCTGTTCATCATCTGGTTGAATACGGCTTATCAACACCAGTAGAGCATGTTTGTGCCAACGACCCAGCAGTTTCCGCGCGGCGCTACTATAATCGCTGGCGCGGTTTCCCGGCTGCAGAGTGTATAGACCACTTAGTAGCCGGTTGATTCCCTGTTGTCCACGCCGGGGCGGTAGCCAACGCTCTGTGTCATTGGAAAACAGCATTATGCCCGGCTTGTCACTATGCTTGATGGCGCTCCAGGAAAGTAACAGTGCGGCATTCAGGGCGTGATCAAAGCCGCTCAGGCCATTTACCGGCATGGCCAGTCGGGCGCCACCATCCAGCAGCACAATAATGTGTTGGTTCTGATCTTCCTGATACTCGCGACTGATCAGTGTGTGACGCCGGGCGCTGGCTTTCCAGTCGATCTGCCGCAGGACATCGCCGTCCCGGTACTCGCGCAGTTGGTGAAACTCCATTCCCTCGCCACGACGCTGCTGCAGGCGCTGACCACTATCCAGATGGTTGTCCTGCTGAGCCAGCAGAGCGCTGCCGGTAAGCATGGAGAAATCCGGATACACAGGTACGCTGGCCGCTGCGGCAACACGCCGGCGCTGCCAAACCAAACCCAGTGGGCCAGGTAGCCACAATTCAATATCACCGAAGTGGGCATGGCCCCGTTGCGCCGGGCGGTACTGATAGCAGAACTGTGTAATTGAGCCGTCACCGGGCCTTAGCTGAGCGGGTAGCCCGGTATCCCCGTCATCCGCCGGGTGATGGTCTGCCAGCTCGGCCAGAGGCGGCAGCTCCTTGCTAACAAACTGCAGGCGGATGGTGTGTTTTCTCTGTACCGAAAACGCTGCCGGCAATAAACGCGTGGCATTGGGTGTCGGCGCACTCAGGCCGCGGATAATGTCGACTAGTATTAACAGGCCCCATAGCAGCAGCGCTGACAGCCACAATCGATCTGCGCTGACCTGATATTCAGGCAACCATACGCGGGCCACTAGCGGCAGCCCGGACAGCGCCACCAGAAGCAGCGTCAGGCGTATCAGTCGTGGAGCGGCGCGCAGCATCATTGGCGTGGAGCCGGCACCTGATCAAGCAGTCTGTTGAGCAGTGACTCGACCGTTTGGCCTTCAATTTCTGCGTCGGCGCTTAACTGAATACGATGGCGTAGTACCGGTCTGGCAACGGACTTGATGTCGTCGGGAATGACAAAGTCGCGGCCTTCCATAAGTGCTTGGGCGCGGCCGGCTATACACAGGGCAATGCTTGCTCTGGGGCCGGCGCCCCGCGACAGCCCGTTCTGATCGCGGGTGCTGCGCACCAGTCGAAGGGCATAGTCGATTACTCCGTCATCCAGTGACACGGTGGTGGCGAAGTGCTGTAACGCAAGTACGCCCTCGGCATCGCAAAGTGTGTTCAGAGCGCTGACGTTGAGGCTGTCACTGATGGTGCCATCAAGCACCATGCGGACAATCTTTGCTTCCTGCTCAATGACCGGGTAATCAATCATTGTCTTGAACAGGAAGCGGTCCAGTTCGGCTTCGGGGAGTGGATAAGTGCCTTCCTGATCAAGCGGGTTCTGGGTGGCCAGCACCATAAATGGTGGCGCCAGGGGAAAGCATTTCCCCTCAATGGTGATCTGTCGTTCCTGCATGACCTCAAGTAGCGCCGACTGGGTTTTTGCCGAAGCACGATTGATCTCATCGGCGAGCAGTAATTGGGTGAAAGCAGGGCCTTTACGAATTCGGAACTGTTCCGTCTTCTGATCAAACATGGCATGGCCGGTAACGTCAGTGGGCATCAGGTCGGGGGTGAACTGAATGCGGGCAAAGTCAATCTGCAAGCAGTGGCTCAGAGTGCGCACCAGCAAGGTCTTGCCAAGGCCGGGGACGCCCTCAAGTAGTACATGGCCGCTGCTGATCAATGCCAGTAGAACCTCCCGTACAACCTGTTGCTGACCAACCAGCACGGTGCTAACGGTATCCTCAATAGAGCGGGCCAACTGGCCGGCGTCGGCCAGAGTCTGTGGTGTTGTCATGCCTCACTCCCGGGGGCAGATGTGACGTTCAGTTCCGCCATTTCCCAGGGCAGGTTGCCTGGAGAAATATGTCGGAAATGCAGGTAATTGCCAAACTGGTGCAGCATGTCGCCGATCAATTCTTGTTGATCGTAACCATAGACATCATAGGCCTGACTGCCTCGGCGCAGGAAAACCTCCACGCGCCAGTACTGGCTTTCATGGTCCTCACTGCCGGCAAGAGCGGCCAGCGAGAAAGCGGGCCTGGGTGCCGATACCAGCTTCAACTCGTAGAAAAAATTCACCCCGTCGCCGTGTACGATATGTAGCCGGCAACGCTGTCCCGGCTGGTGCTGAACCTCAGCATGCCACTGCAGCTGGTTTAGTGTGGCGGCCAGCTCACGCATGGCGGGGTAGCCGGTTTCTTCGACAAAGTCACTGGCCTGATCCTGATCGGGGAAGTTGAGCATGCGGTTAAGGCGTTCTTTCCAGCTGAGCGGATCGGGCACTGTCGGTTCGCTCTGACGTTGTTGCATGCTGTCCTCACGGTAGCCTTCAATTACCAATGCTCGCCATAAGCCCCAAGCGGACAAAAGCATAATCACGGCAAACGGCAGAGCGCTGGCAATAGTCATGGTTTGTAGCGCGCTCAGGCCACCTGCAATAAGCAGCACGGAGGCAACGATCCCTTCGGTGGATGCCCAGAAAACCCTTTGCCACACCGGTGTGTCGGTGCTGCCACCAGAGGACAGGGAATCAATTACCAGCGAGCCGGAATCTGATGATGTGACGAAAAAAGTAATGATCAGAATAACGGTGACGAATGACACCACTTCAGTCAGCGGTAGTCGCTCATACAGCTTGAACAGGGCAATGGCTGTGTTCGACTGCACATCGCCAATCAGCGCCGTGTAGCCTTCGTTCATGATCATATTCAGCGCGGTGTCGCCAAAGATAGAGAACCAAAGAAAAGTAAACATGGACGGCACCAGCATTACACCGAGAACAAATTCGCGAATGGTCCGGCCACGGCTGATGCGGGCGATAAACAGGCCCACAAAGGGCGCCCAGGCAATAGTCCAGCCAAAGATAAACAGGGTCCAGTTGCCGATCCAATCGCCACGGCTGTAGGCCTGCAGGTTGAAGGTGCGCTCAACAATATGATTGAGATAGCTTCCGGTGTTTTCCAGAAAAGTTTCCAGAATCAGGATTGAGGGGCCAGCCAGGAATACAAAGGTCATCAGGGTGATGGCCAGTACCATATTCAGAATTGATAGCCTTTTAACGCCTTTGTCCATGCCGGCCACCACAGAAAAAATGGCCAGACCGGTAATAATGAAAATACAAACCACCTGCACGGTGGTGCTGACTGGAATTGATGGCCAGAGGTAATTCAAGCCAGCGTTTATCTGGGTGACTGATAGTCCCAGAGTGGTGGCTATGCCGAAAAGTGTGCCAAGAATGGCAAAGACATCAACGGTGTGGCCCAGTGGCCCGTAAATCTTTTCGCCAATAAGTGGGTATAGGGCGGAGCGCATGGACAGGGGTAGGCCATGGCGAAATGCGAAGTACGACAGCACCAGGCCAACTAGTCCATAGATGGCCCAAATATGAAAACCCCAATGGAAAAAAGCAATTTGCATTGCCTGTTTAGCGGCATCCACGGTTTGCGCTGCGCCTGTTGGTGGGTCGGCATAATGCAGTACAGGCTCGGCCACCCCGAAGAACAGCAGGGCAATGCCATAGCCTGCTGAAAAAAGCATGGCAAACCAGACTGGAAAGGGATATTCCGGGCTCGAATGGTCAGGGCCGAGGCGTATGTTGCCAAAGCGGGAAATGGCAATGCCGACAATAAAGACCAGGAAAATGGCCACCGCCAGCATATAAAACCAGCCAAACGTGTGAGTAATAAAATGCAGGGCGTCAGCGAACAGCTCGCCGGCAAGTGTTGGGTTGGCGAGTGTGCCGGCCACCAGCAGGAAACTGACAATCACTGCTGGTGCAAATACTGGAACAAGAATAGTTGAGCGGGGCAGTCCACGTTCTGCAAGCATGTCTGGTCCTCCTTTGAGTTTGCCCACCTTACCTTTTTTTATCGCTATTCGCTCAGATGCAGCGGCGCAGGTGCTGTAATAAGGCCACCAGCTCCATCATTGCCGTTTCATCATTTGGCAATTCATCAAAGGCGCGCTGAACTTGCTCTTGACTGAGGCCTGATAGGGTCATGGCTAGTGCCATGCGGCGCTCAGGGTCAGCACCTCCGGGATGCCTGAGCAGCGCCCGCTGCACCTGCTGCCGTAATGGTTGCAATAGCTCGCGTCGCTGACCAATGCGCCAAAGAAGCGCTGAAGAAGCACGCAGGTGATCGGTGAAGTCCTGATGCGGCAGGCTGCCAGTCTGCAGAATGACGCCTCGCCTTGGTATCTTGTGCCAGAGAAATATCAGCAGCAGCAACGCCAGGGCGCTGATCAATGGCCATCCTCGCTGCCATAACCATTGGCTCAGGGGGGGCACGTTAATACTTTGAACCCACCAGACTTGGGGGCTGTCGGCGCTGATTTGTTGAAGCAGGGCAGCATGGTCGAGGTGGTGCAGGCGGTCATTGTTGAAAATATCCAGACTGGTGAATAGCCAGAGCTGTCCTTCGCCAGCAGCAAGCTGCAGCGCAAGGTCATGGGTTTCATTATTGGCACGGCGCAATATGCTGGTATTGCTTGCTGGTATCGATGGGTCGTTATTATCCACCTGTTCAAACAGATCACGGTGGAGCAGATCAATGCTCGGTTCAGGGTCCAGTTGTAATGCTTCGTCGCCATCGTTAAGCCAAGCGTACTCTAGCTGCGCTAGTTCCTTGCCACAGGCAACTTCGGTGCATTCATCCATGTCACCGGATGAATCAAGGCAATGGCGGCGAAAACCATATTCGAGTACCACTACACCGGTGGCTGTCGGCAGGGGCAGGGCAGGGCGTCCATCTATATCAGGGTCGAACCAGGCGGTTACGCCAAAGTGATAGAGCAGCGGATCATGGTTGATTATGTCTTCCGTGCTTTGGTCTTCCGAGCCATCAATTGGCAAGGCATTGATGACTAGCCTGCCACCGCTTTCCACCCAATTGATCAGCGCCTTTTGCTGCCATTGGGGAAGGTGGCTGTGATGTCGCTGGATGATTAGTAGTACTGAGTAGTCTGGTAGCGGGAATAGCTCTGCGGCGGAGGTAATGCGACGGGTTTCTTTATGCCAGTTGTGCAGCAATTGCATTGCTGCTGCCTGTGGCTGGTTTGTCGGGTAGTCGTGCTGAACGATAGGCAGTCGCTCAAACTGACGCCATAGCAATATACCGGCGCCGAAGATCAGTGTGATGAGCAGTATTGATTTGCCAGCCTGCTTCATGGGGCGGTCTGCGCTGTTTTGGCGGGAGCGACAAAATGATGCTGCCAGCGCTGACTCAGCAGCGTGATCTGCTCAGTGCCGGGTAAACGATGCGCCCAGGCCACATCCATCCATAGTGCGGTGATTTCGCCCAGCAACAGGACACCGGGGCGATCAGGGTGGGTTTGCTGGCAATAGTCTAGTACTTCGGATTCCGTGGCGCCGGGTAGAACAGCAAAATTTGCAGTGCTGGCCAGCTGTGACAGCGTGCCGCGATACAGCAAGCTCAGGGCCTGACGATAGTTGCCCCGTTGCGCTTGCTCCATTACGGCCTGCTGAAGATCGTCCGGTAGCGATTCACGACGAATATCCAGGCCAGCGATATGCGTGATTGGCGACGTGGTTGATCGCCATCGTCTCGGTAATGAGGCAAGCCAGTTACGGTAGTGCCAGAGCGTCCAAAGCAAAAGGGAGATGGCCACTGACCAAAGCACAATGCGCAAAATCTCTGCTAAAGATGGCAGTGATGAGTCGTCCCTGCCAGTTATGCCACCGGCGCCATCAAACAGCCAGCTGAGCAGTCGATATAGCCAGCTGTTCTGTGGGTCTTCTTCTTTTTCCATGGCGGAGTCTTTATTGCGCAGCTGCCACGTCTGCTCAATATGGGTGGGCATAAAATCGTCACCGGCGAGAATTTCAACTGCCTGTTGCTGTGCTTCACCGGCTCGTGGGGCAGCGCTGGCTTGAGCATCGGGGACACTGAATGCCAGCAGCGGCAACATGCACATCAGCAGCGCTGTGAGATTGGCCTGTCCACGTCGCTGGCCAAGGCGGCGTAGTCCTAACTCCAGATCCCAGCCTTCCAGCCAGGTACGTTTGTTGAGATACAGGGCAAAGCCACTGGTGACGTAAAGTGGCTCCAGTACTGACAGGGTTATGTACCAGGTAATCAATCCCAGCGTGGCGTTGTTGTTGCTTTGCAAAAACCAATCCACATTGCTGAGATAGTACTGGCCGGGTAGTAGCATCATCACCAACACAGTAAAAGAGTAGCTAAGCACCAACTCGATGTGGGCCATCAGGAAGGTCAGCATCATGGCGCGATTTGGTGTGCCGATGGAGAGCACCCGACAACGTTCCCGATAGTCACGGCCGGAAAGTCGCTCAAGTTGGCTAATGGGTACTGAGAAACTTCTAGTCAGATAAAAGCGTCGCCATAGTAGCCAAGGCAGCAGACCGGGCAGGGCATAGTGATGAAAGTCTTTCAGTAGTGTGCCAATGGAGGCGTCCTGGTTAAATAGCTGGCGGGCGCAGAACTCTAGCAGTGGTCGTTCCATTAGCGGCTTTAGCCACCAAAATAGCAGCAGAGCCCAGGCATTAGAGCCGCTGTAGGTTAACCACAGCACAAGCGCTAACAGAGGCAGGCTGAACATCAGCCAGATAAGGGTAAGCGGCTTCCACCAGGCGCGGTACAGATGGGTGCCCATGTCCATTGCTTGCCACGGTGTTCGTGGCGCAATGCGGGCGTTGATGCTGTCCAGTTTCATCAGCGCCTTCCCGCGGCAAACAGATAGCCGAGAGTCAGTAGCCAGAGAACCCCGCCAACCGAGTATTTGATCCATGCCTCGAATTGTCGAGGCGACCAGAATGCTTCGATAAATGCTGCCAGCAACAGTAACGCGAAGGCTCCATACATCACCGTCATGGCTTGTGATGCGGCCAGACCTAATGCCTCCCTGCGTGACCATGGGCCCGGCGCCAACAACGCCCAACCCAGCCGTAGGCCGGCACCGCCGGCCAGAACAATAGCGGTTAACTCGGGAGCGCCGTGGGCAATGACAAAAGTGAAAAACGGCTGCTGGAATCCTGCGTTGGTCAGGTGGGCGGCTATGGCACCAAAGAAGCTGCCGTTAAACAGCATGACAAACAAAGCACCAACGCCGAAAAAAAGTCCGCCAGCAAAGGTGCGAAAAGCGATGCCGATATTGTTGTAGATGTAGTACCCAAACATGGTTACATCGTCACCGGCGCTGCGTTGGTTGCGATGCTCGGCTTCGGGGTGATACATACTTTCCATCTGCTCGGCTGTGGCCTGGTCGAGCAGGGCATAGACCATATCAGGCTGGTTTCGCACCAGCGCCCAAAGCAGTATCAGGGAGACGCAGAAAGCCACCGCACTGGCCAGCTGCCAGGGCCACTGAGCGCGCACTGCCTGGGGAAAGCCGGCCAACAGAAATTGCTTGATCGGTGCTGCCAGAGGTAGGCGCGGACGGTAAAGCTGGCGGTAGCCGCGCAGCACCAGATCATCCAGCCGCTGAATCAGGCTGAGGCTATAGCCGCGCTCTCGGGCCAGTGCCTGATGGTGACAGATTCGCCGATAACTGGCAGGCAGCTGATTCAGCAAAGGATCGTTGGCAAGGTCGCCACGGCGTAGCTTTTCCAGTGTTGCCAGGTGCTGGTCGAGTTGCCGCCAGTCGGCTTCGAACTGCTTTTCAAACTGGGCTTGCTTCATTCCAGCCCTCGCAGGTATCGAGCAGTTGCCAACGCCCTTTGCTCAGCCTGTGCCGAATCCAGCTCCGGCCAACCCAACGCACACAGCTCCTGGCGGCGCGCCGCAGACAGGCTGTCCTGTCGCTCCAGCAGGGCCAGTAGTGTCTGCTGGTCGTCCAGAGTCACTTGCCAGTCAGGGGGGGTGGTCTGGGCGACGGAAATTTGCTGTGGCGGGCGGCTGTTGCCAACGTGTACCACCATGGTGTTCGCCGCCATGTCACCGAACCTCTGAAAGCGGCGATTGGAGAGCATGGCGACAAACCCGGTCAGATAGAACATGGGGAAAAAGTCGGCTTGGCGAATCAGGTTGCGTAGCAGGCTGCCGTTCAGGGTCACCGGGGCGCCATCCGTATGGGTGACGGCAATGCCTAGCATGCGCTTACCCGGCGTTTGGCCGTGGCGCAGCACCTCAAACAGCACCGGATAGAACCATTCCAGCAGGAATAGAAAAATCAGCATCAGGCCGGCGGCGCTGCCAGTGCGAGTGGACATGACAATCAGCGCAGCGATATACACCGGGGCGCGGATTAGCAGGTCAATTAGAAAAGCGCCGCCTCTGGGGAGGATGCCTGCCGGCACCAGCGACAGGGTGGCCCCTTCCGCGGTACGCATACTCTGGCGATCATCAATCACGCCCAGTGCCCCGTTGCCGGATCACCATCACGGCGCTCACAAACAACAGGGTGGTCAGGGCTACCCTGATGATGGCCAGTGTCTGCACCGGGGGTGGGTCAAACAACTGTACTGAGAAGCCGGCAAAGTAAAATAACAGCAAAATACATAGCCAGGTCAGCAAGCGACCGTCACCTTTGATGGTGGCGGGTAACAGCAACAGCAGGGGGCCATAGGCAAGCAGGCTGAGAAGAATGCCGGCCCGTAGCATGGTTTCAGCGGAGACAGTGGTTTGCTGTGGCTCCAGCCACCAGAATCCGCCTATGGCGGCAATAATCAGAGCGATATGGCTAATACGGGCAAGTAGCAGCATCAAACGGGCTTCCTCAGCGTGATGGCCAGCTTTGCCAGTCGCTGGCCGAGCGCCCGGGCCAACGTCGATTCATCGTCGTTGAGCCGGCTCTGGTTATCGATTCCGGCCATGTGGCTTGGGCCATAGGGCGTGCCGCCGGTTGTGGTGGCGTACAGGGCTTTTTCTGAGTAGGGCAGGCCGGTGATCAACATGCCGTGATGCAGCAACGGCAGCATCATCGACAGCAGGGTGCTTTCCTGACCGCCATGCAAGCTGCTGGTGGAGGTGAATACTCCGGCCGGCTTGCCCAGCAGGTCGCCATTCATCCACAGGCCGCTACTTTGGTCGATAAAGTATTTCAGCGGCGCTGCCATATTGCCAAAACGGGTCGGCGAACCCAGCGCCAGGGCGGAGCAGCCGGCCAGTTCTTCCAGTGTGCAGTAGGGCGCTCCGCTGTCCGGTACCGCAGCCTCTGTGGCCTCGCAGGTGGCTGATACCGGGGCGACGGTGCGTAGCATGGCCTCCACGCCCGCCTGTTCCACCCCTCGGGCGACCTGCTGGGCCAGATTGCGGACGCTACCCGAGCGGCTGTAATAAAGAATAAGAACGTAGGGATTAGTCACAGTCAGGCTCAAAGCAGTTGCAGTACGTTTTCCGGCGGCCGTCCGATCACCGCTCGTTTGCCGCGGATCGCCAATGGTCGCTCGATCAGTTTGGGGAAGCGTACCATGGCAGCTATCACTTCACTGTCGCTGCTTTGCGGTGATAGCCCGGCCTCGGCATACTCGGGTTCCTTGTTACGCAGCAGATCATGGGCACGGGACAGGCCTAGCTGTTTTATCAAAGTGCTCAGGGTGGCAGCATCAGGGGGTGTTTGCAGATAAAGTACCAAAGTGGGTTCAATGCCCTTTTCCTGCAGCAGCGCCAGCGCCTGACGGGATTTGGAACAACGCGGATTGTGATACAGGGTAACCTTGCTCATGGCGGCTCAAACTCAGTGATGGGCCTCCATTGTAGTGTCGATGAGGAGAGTGGCAACCGATGAATCAGCCTGCCAGTACTTGGCATGAAAGACTGCTACCTACACTGACAGTGGCACGGGATTTTTTCCTGTTTTTGCTCAGGAGTTTTCGCAATGACGGCTGCCGTGAGAGTGCTGCTGCACTGACCTATACGACGCTGTTTGCCATCGTGCCGATTATGACGGTGGCTTTTGCCATTCTTACTGCCATTCCCGCATTGCAGGAGCGCACTGGAGAGATTCAGGCGTGGGCTTTCTCTAATTTCGCCCCGGGCGCGGGTGAAAAGGTTCTTGAGTATGTGAATGAGTTTTCCCGGCAGGCGGGAAACCTGACCGCCATTGGTGTTGTTTTTCTGGTGGTCACATCGGTGCTCATGCTGAACACCATTGAAAAGAATATGAATCGCATCTGGCGGGTAACTACGCCGCGTAGCGGCCCCACCAGTCTGATTATGTACTGGGCCGTGCTGACCTTGGGACCATTGAGTCTGGGCGCCGGTTTAGGCATCAGCTCCTATCTCACCTCCATGGCGCTGGTCACCGATACGGTTGAGATGCTTGGCGGCATGCGCCTGTGGCTATCCCTTCTTCCTCTACTTTTTATGACCATGGCACTGACATTGCTGTACGTCGTAGTGCCTAACTGTCATGTGCCGGTGCGTCAGGGATTGATTGGCGGATTCGTTGCCGCTTTGCTGTTTGAGTTGGCCAAGGGTGGGTTTACCCTGTTTATCACGTTGTCACCATCCTATCAGGTGGTTTACGGGGCCTTTGCTGCGGTGCCGCTATTTTTGCTGTGGATATTTATTTCCTGGAATATCGTTCTCGGCGGTGCTGAGTTGGTCCGCGTGATGGTGGTATTTGGTGAATACCGCAGCGAATTGCCACGGCTGCAGTCGTTGTTGCGATTACTGGAAATTCTTTGGCGTCGCCAGCAACAGGGCAGGGTGTTGCGTGTCCAGGAAGTGCGCAGCGTGCTGAAACTGGCGGGCGCCAGTCACTGGGAGGAGTTTCGTAATTTGCTGATGGATTTACGCCTGATGAGGCGTACGGAAAACGGTGAATTTGTCCTTGGTCGGGATCTTGGCAATCTTTCCCTTATTCAGTTGATGGATATGCTGCCCTGGAGCATGCAGGAGGACCTGCGCGTCAGTGATCAGCATGGTCGACCTTGGGAGTCCCTGCTTGCGGCCCGTTGCCAGCAGGCCAGACAAGGACTGGAAAGCTCGCTGGATATAACCGTGCAACAGCTGTTTCGTGCTGAGCAACAGACAGAGCAAGCAGAGCAGGTGGATAAAGAAAATGAAGCAAGTTGAGCTAACACATCATGATTTGCGCTTTCCTGCGCTGATGGCGGGAGAGGGTGAGCCGGTATTGCTGCTGCATGGCTTTCCCGATAGTCACCGTAATTGGCGTCATCAGGTAGAAGCCCTTGCCGAGGCGGGCTATTGCGCCATTGCCCCGACGTTGCGTGGCTACGCGCCGGATTGTCAGCCCCGTGATGGCGATTACTCGTTGCGTGCTGCGGTGGAGGATGTTTGCGCCTTTGCCTCCCAGCTGGGTGGCAGTGTGCATGTGATAGGACATGACTGGGGTGCGGTAGTGGCCTATCTGGCTGCGGCACGTTCACCGGATCTTTTCCGCAGTTGTACCATGCTTGCCATACCACCGTTGAAGCGCCTGCCCGCAGCGTTGCTGAAAGTGCCAGAGCAACTTCTTCTCAGTGGTTATATGGAGTTTTTCCAGCTGCCGTTGGTGCCAGAGTGGGTGCTGCGGCGAGACGGTCTGGCTGGCGTAGAGTGGTTGTGGCGACGCTGGTCGCCCGGCTGGGACTCCACGGGCTATCTGGACGAGGCGCGCCGCACTCTGGCGCAGCCGGGAGTTATGAGCGCTGCGTTAGGCTGGTATCGGCACCTGCCCAAGGTGTGGACTGAGGCTAGCAGAGAGGCTCGAGGTTGGTTGGCTTTGCCGGTGAGGGTGCCGACCATGGTGTTAGTGGGCGAGCAGGATGGTTGCATGAGTCCGCGTCTGCTCGACCACACCATCAACCAGAGGGATTTCCCTGCCGGTCTGCGAGTGGAAAAAATTGCCGGAGCCGGACATTTTTTGCATCTGGAAAAGCCGCAACGTATTAATGATCTGCTGATTGCCCAGTTACGTCAGTACAGCGGTGATTGGCCGTGATAGAAAATGCCCAGTTCATGGGTAGCAACTGGTGAACTGCAGTAACGAAAGTGAGGAAATCAGGTGACAGATATGCAGCAATGCCCGGATGTGGAACAGGGTTTGCCGCAAACTGGCGAGCAGTCTCTGGTGCTTGGTGGCGGCTGTTTCTGGTGTACTGAGGCCGTTTACCTGGCCCTCGACGGCGTGTTGTCAGTAACCTCAGGCTATGCCGGTGGCAGCGCTGATACTGCAAATTACGATGCAGTTTGTAGCGGTCTCACAGATCATGCGGAAGTGATCGATATCCGCTATGACGCCGCTCGAATCAGCTTGGGTCAATTGCTAAAAGTATTCTTTTGCGTCGCCCATGACCCTACGCAGCTTGATCGTCAGGGTAATGACCGCGGTCGCCAGTATCGCTCGGCAGTTTTCTATAGCAGCGAGGCGCAGGCTAAAGTGGTGCGCGACTATATTGAGCAGCTCAACAGTAGTGGTCTGTTTGGCGCCGCCATTGTTACTACTCTGGAGCCGTTGGCAGCGTTCTATCCGGCAGAGAGTTACCATCAGAATTATGCTGCGCGAAATCCCATGCAGCCATACATTATGTTTGCAGCAACTCCCAAGGTGGCCAAGTTACAGCAGACCTTTCCCGAGAAACTGAAGCCGAGAAACTGACAAGAGAGGCCGCGATGAAAACCCGTTCCGCCAGTGGTTATGACCTGACACCGCCCACCGTTGAAGAACTGGAGAAGCGGGCGGCGACGTTGACCCCCGAGGAACGTCATATCCTCCTCAATCAGGGTACTGAGCGGCCTTTCTGTGGCGGTTACCTGGACAACAAGGAGGCAGGCTTCTATGCCTGCCGGTTGTGTGACTTACCGTTGTTCCGTTCGCAGCACAAGTTTGAATCCGGTACCGGCTGGCCAAGCTTTGCTGACTGCTTTGATGCAGACCATGTGCGTAGCGTTGAAGACCACAGTCACGGTATGACTCGCACCGAGATTCGCTGCGCCCGTTGTGACGCTCATCTTGGCCATGTGTTTCCCGACGGCCCGGCACCGACCGGGCTGCGCTACTGCCTGAACTCTGCCTCCCTTCACTTTGTCCCTGAGTAATTCTTCTACTTGGGTGCGATTACAGCTGGGTAACTGCACCGCTATTGAGCAGCTCTTCAACCTGCTCTGCTGTGAAACCGCTACGCAACAATGTGGCACTGCTATCCGCGCCTGGTTTGCGCATGGCTTGCGGTGTGCCGCTGGGGGTGCGTGAGAAGCGCGGTGTGGGCGCATGCTGGGTCACTCCATCAACCTCGATAAAGCTGCCACGGGCCACATTGTGTGGGTGCTGTGGCGCTTCTTCGAGGCCCAGGACCGGGGCAAAGCAGACATCGCTGCCTTGCATGATCTGACACCATTGATCTCGGCTTTTGCTGCGGAAAATGCTGGCAATTTTTTCTTTCTGTTGTGGCCAGCGTGCCGGATTCAGCTGTTCGTCAAAGTCTGCATCCAGACCAGCTTTTTCTTTCAACAGGGCATAGAACTGGGGCTCGATACTGCCGATTGAAACGTACTTGCCGTCAGCCGTTTCATAAACGTCATAGAAGTGGGCGCCGGAGTCGAGCATGTGGCTGCCACGCTGGTCATTAAACAGGCCATTGGCGCGCAGGCCATAGAACATGGCCATCAGGGCAGCGGAGCCCTCATGCATGGCGCAGTCGATCACCTGGCCTTTGCCAGAACGCTGCGCTTCGAGCATGGCGCACACCATGCCAAAGGCCAGCATCATACCGCCACCGCCAAAGTCGCCCACCAGGTTGAGTGGCAGGGCGGGCTTTTCGCCACGTCGTCCCATGGCGTGCAGGGCGCCGGAAATGGAAATGTAGTTGATATCATGGCCGGCTGACTGTGCCAGCGGGCCGTCCTGCCCCCAGCCTGTCATGCGTCCGTACACCAGTTTCGGGTTATGCGCCATGCACTCCTGTGGACCAACGCCAAGGCGCTCAGCGACGCCGGGGCGGTATCCTTCAAAGATGGCATCTGCGTTCTCGCACAGTTTCAGTACGGTGCTGACGCCCTGCGGATGTTTCAGGTTGACGGCGATGCTTTGCCGATTGCGAAAGAGCACATCGTGGCCTCCTTCGGCGGTCGGGTTGCCGCCGGGGCGATCAATCCGAATCACCTCGGCACCCATATCGGCCAGCATCATGCCGCAGAATGGCCCTGGGCCAATGCCAGCAAGTTCAATAATTCGAAAACCGGTAAGTGGACCTGACATGACTAGCCTCCGCAGTAAGTGAAGCGAAGGCTAGCAGCGTTTTTAAGGGGAGCCCATGACCGGAGTTTATCGATGTTGGAAACTCAGGGCAGCAAGCCGGACTTGTTCAGTGTTTTGTGTAGCCGTTTACACTGACTGCGGGCGATGGCTTCTATCTGGTTGGCTTCGTCGGTGCGCAGCAGCCCATTCCACAGTACCTTGCCTGCCGGGCGCTGCAATTGAAACTCAATGTCCTGAGGGCCCACTGGCTCGCTTGCCGGCTCTTTGCCTGCCAGGGTGATCTGGAAGCCAGGGCTCCGCTGTGAAGCATCACTGCTCGGCCGACGCTCATCGGTTACCACATTGCCGGCAGGCATCTGCAAGGGCAAAAGCAATAGTGAAGTGATCTCGCCAATCATCACGCCATCAAAGCCCTGAGAGAGTGCTTCCTGCATCAGCGCTTCGCTTTCCGGCAATCGCTCGGGCCATAAACTATGGCTGCTGCGCAACCGTAGGCCATTATGCTCGAGCTGGCTGGCGCAAGCCTGCTCCCACTGTCGGCGCATATCGAGGTCGGCGGCACGGCCGATCAGCAATAGCTTGCTGACAGGTGCATCAATGTTGTCGGTGCTATGCCGGGTGACCAGCGTTGTGGTGCTGGCGCAGCCGGCAGTAAAAGTCAGCAGTGCAATCAAGGCAATCAGGCGTATAGGCATGGCGGCTCCGTATAAAACCGAAAAGAGCGGAATCACAGATATATCGCAGCCAGTGTAACAGCCGGTGCCCGGAAAACCTTGATCGAGATTCAGAACCAGTCGGAAACCAGGGCCGGCATCTTGTCGTTGGCCCGCATCACCAGCCGATGCTTGTGCTCGCCGCCGAGCAACGGGTTGTACCAGCGTAGTTCGTAGTGGCCGTTGTCTCCCTGATACTCAATCAACCGAATCTGCAGGTCTGTGCCTTGGTCGCTGGCAATGATTTCCCCTGCTTCATTCTCAACATAGAGCAGTGGTTCATGTAGCTTAATGTGCTCCGGCGGTTCGGCCAGAACTGACAGTTGCCAGTATGGCTCTATTGGCAGCTCACCACGGACAAACTCCGCCTTGCCGAGCAGTTTGCGTTCCCCTTCACGGTTGCCGGGCTCTGGCCAGAAGTGGCGACTGCGCAAGTCAAAGCGGTAGTCCGCTGGGATATCACGGACCACGCCATTGGCCACTAGCTCACCACTAAGTATGCTGAATTGGCCGCGTAGAAAACTCAGAGTCTGGGGCCCGTAGATGGTGTGGCCGCCTTCGTAGTATTGCAGGGCATATTCTGCGGGGGTGGTGACATAGCCGAATACACCATTGGCCAGACTGGATATCTCGATCAGCCAGTCGCCTTCGGGTAGTTGGGCAGCGACTTCCTTACGGATGGCATTGCCGGATTCGAGGGTGACTTCCCAGGGCGCCGTTACCAGTACCAGGTTGTTGATGCGCAGCACTTGTAGCAAGGCGCGGTGTGGGTATCGCTCAGCCGACAGGAGTAGCGGTTGTAGTTTCGACAGCATCCACTGTTTTACCCCATGGCAGCCGTCGGTGAAGGTGCGTCGCGGCCAGCCTTCCTGGAAGTAGGGCAGGTAGCCGATCGGGAACACCTCATCACCATTGGCAGCCCCGGCGGTGGCTGCGCCAATGATGGCCCGCTCGCACAGGCCAAAGCGGGCATTGTCATTCAGTGCCAGCACATCCAGCAGCCGACTGCCGCTTTGCAGGGTTAGCGCACTGTCCAGTTGCTCGCCAAGGGAGCGCCACAGGCCAATTGCTTCGCGGGCCAACGCCTTGCCAATCCGGCGCGAGGCTATGTCACCGCGCTCGCCCAGATGCCAGGCTGGATTGTTATCCGCGTGGGTGGCTTGAAATGGGCCATGGATGGGCGAAAACGGTGTGCCACTGGCGCTAATGGCAGCCTCCACATCCCGTGCCAGCCAGGCCCAGACATCCGCATGATAGGGAGCTGTAAAGGCGGGAATGCTGGTGCCATGAATGGAAAAGGCGGTCAGGGCGCCTGCCGGATAGAACTGGCCATCATCACCTTGCAGGTCGATACGTAACATAGTCATCTGCGGGTTGACCGCCCGAAAGGCCAGCGCCTCGTTAATTTCACTGGCGGCGATGTTGAAATTGTTGGCCCAGGCCTGCACCGAGCGGTTGCGGGTCAGCCCCCAAACGGGGGTCTGGCCCGTGGCGAAACGGGCCGGGCGGCGTTGCTCGAATGCCTGAATGACAGCATCGCTGATGCGGCTGGCAAGAAACTCAAACAGTACCGGATCAAAGCCCGGGCGGTTGCCGCCGAAAGCATTGTAGAAATCGCTATCGAAAAAATTTGCTGGCCCGGTATGGGTATGGGTGACCAGCAGGCTAAGTGCATGAGGGGAAATGTCGGTGCGCGCGGCTACCCGTTCGGCAACGGCATGATGCAATGCGAGGGAGCCGGCGCCCAGATCAAGCTGGATCAGCGCCATGGGCTCGCCATCGCGGCCACGCAGGTAAAAGGCGCGGGCTTTGAGCCGAGTGCGGAAGCCGTCCGCATCCTTGGCCCAGGCCGAATAGCCAAACTTGGGAATGCCAATGGGCGGAGTGATGTCTATCACCGCCATGCCAGCCATGGCCTGCTGCGGCGCCGGTAAAACCTGGCCGGCAGGCAGTAAGCCGCTGAGTTGGTGAATCGGGTAACTGACGAATGGCCGGCTCTCCACATAAAGTAGCGCGCCAAGACCTACGACCAGAACAATAAGCAGTTTACGCCACCAGTTTATTTTCGAGCGTGGCATGCGGGACCCCGAAGTCAGATAGTTGAAACGCGTTGGTTGGCCAGTCTAGCGATTGCCGAGGCCGGCGCAATAACTTTGCACCATAGTCCCATATTTTGGCTCGGATTGCCTGACAGGAGCTGAGAGTGGTTTGGTGTTGCCAGTCTGATTCGATACACTGCGCGCCCTTCGGTACCGTCCCGCCGGCACCGGGTTTCCCTTTGCTTGCCGCAATGGCAGCGCTCACCGTTATGGAATAACTGAATGTTGCAGGTACTGAAGAAGACCTGGCTCGCCAATTTTCGCGGCGATCTGCTGGCTGGCCTTGTTGTTGCGTTGGCGCTGATTCCTGAGGCGATCGCCTTTTCGATTATCGCCGGGGTTGATCCAAAAGTTGGTCTGTATGCGTCATTTTGCATTGCCGTAGTGACGGCTTTTGTCGGTGGCCGCCCGGGCATGATTTCCGCAGCCACTGGTGCCATGTCATTGCTGATGGTGGTACTGGTTCGCGACCATGGTCTGCAGTATCTCCTTGCTGCCACCTTGTTGACCGGGGTGCTGCAGATTGTTTTGGGCTTTCTGCGTGTTGATGTGCTGATGCGCTTTGTGTCCCGCTCGGTAGTCACCGGGTTCGTTAATGCGCTGGCTATTCTGATTTTTCTTGCCCAGCTGCCAGAGCTTGGTTCCTTGCACTGGACTGAGGGCTCGTTGCTGCCAACGGTTCAGCTGATGAACTGGGCGGTATATGCACTGGCGGCCGCCGGGCTCGGCATTATCTATCTGTTGCCACTGGTGACCAAAGCGGTGCCTTCGCCGTTGATCTGCATCATCGTCTGCACCGCGGTGGCCATGTATTTCGGTATTGATGTGCGCACTGTAGGCGACATGGGAGACCTGCCGGATACGTTGCCGGTTTTCCTGCTCCCGGATATCCCGCTGGACTTCAATACGCTGCAGATTATTTTTCCTGTCTCCATGTCAATGGCGGTGGTGGGCTTGCTGGAATCCATGATGACGTCAACCATTGTTGATGATCTGACCGACACGGACAGTAATAAGCGTCGCGAGTGCAAAGGTCAGGGTATGGCCAATATCGCATCTGGCCTGATGGGCGGCATGGCAGGTTGTGCCATGATCGGTCAGTCAGTAATTAATGTGCAGTCCGGTGGGCGTGGTCGCCTGTCTTGCCTGTTGGCGGGTGTGTTCTTGCTGTTGATGGTGGTGTTTCTTGGTGACTGGGTGGCGCGTATCCCCATGGCTGCGCTGGTGGCAGTGATGATTATGGTGTCCATCGGTACCTTCAACTGGGCTTCATTTGCCAACCTGCGGGATCACCCGCCGAGCAGCAGCATTGTTATGCTGGCAACAGTGACTGTTGTGGTGGCCACCCACAATCTGGCCATCGGTGTGCTGGTGGGTGTGTTGCTGAGCGGGGTGTTCTTCGCTCATAAAGTGGGGCAGATTCTGTATATTGGTTCTGAGCTTGACTCTTCTGCGGATACTCGCACCTACAATGTTGTTGGCCAGGTATTCTTTAGTTCGGCGGAAGCGTTTGTTGGCGCTTTTGATTTCAAGGAAGCCTTAAGTAAGGTAGTGATTGATCTGCATCGTGCCCATTTCTGGGATATCACCGCGATCAGCGCACTAGACAAGGTTGTGGTTAAGTTCCGCCGGGATGGTACGGAGGTTGTTATCGTTGGTTTGAATGAGGCCAGTGCCACTCTGGTTGACCGTTTTGCGGTGCATGATAAGCCGGATGCTGTTGAACAGCTGATGGGCCACTAAGGAGAATAATAATGACTAACGTAATGGCCTGTATCGATGGTTCCCGAGCCGCCGAAGCGGTATGTGATTATGCGGCGTGGGCTGCTTTGCGTATGCAGGCACCTCTGACGTTTCTGCATGTTCTCGATCGTACTGTTTATTCCAATGCGGTAAACCTGAGCGGCAGTATCGGGCTTGGCGCTCAGGAAGCATTGCTGGAAGAGCTGGCCACCTTGGATGAAAAACGCAGTCGGTTGGCTCTTGAACAGGGCAAGTTGATGCTTGAAGCCGCTGTCGAGCGGGCCGTTGCCGATGGCGTTCAGGCGCCCATGACCCGCCAGCGCCATGGCAACCTGGTTGACACCCTGACTGAGCTGGAGAATGAGATTCGTCTTCTGGTGATCGGCAAGCAGGGAGAAGAGGGTGATCAGTTGGGCCGTCATCTGGGCAGTCATGTAGAACAGGTGATCCGGGCAACGCATCGGCCAGTGTTGATTACTCAGGAGTCCTATCGTGATCCACAGCGAGTGATGCTGGCGTTTGATTGTAGTGCCACAACTCGCAAGGCGGTGGAGATGCTTGCTGCCAGCACCCTGTTCAGTGGCTTGCCATGCCATGTGGTTCTGGTTGGTGCAGATACGGATGACCATAGGGCACAGCTGGAGTGGGCCAAACAAACCCTTGAGCAAGCGGGTCATGAAGCAGTGACTGCTATTGTCGCCGGCGAAGTAGAGGCCAGTTTGCGTGAATATCAGGCTCGCGAGCAGATTGACCTGATGGTAATTGGTGCTTACGGCCACTCCCGCATCCGTCAGTTTTTTGTTGGTAGCACCACCAATAACATGATCCTGAACGCTGCTGTGCCGCTGCTGGTTTTGCGTTAATGCACGCTTTTTTTATGCGGAGATAAGTGGTGCCCTATACCCGCGACGAGCATGGCAAACGAATTGTTGGACGTGTCGGTGAGCCCTGGGTGTTTGCTGGCGCTGGCGTGCTTGCGGCTATCGCCGGGTACATCAATGTTGTGATGTTGGGTTTTTTTTCCGTACCGGTCAGCCATATGAGCGGTGCGGTTTCCCGTCTTAGTGGCGATATCGCATTGGGCGATATGGCTGATCTGATTCTGATTTCGGGTATTGTCGCCGGTTTTCTCGCCGGCGCCATGCTGTCCGGTATCCTCATCGGTGCCGCGACCCTGCGGGCGGGCCGCCGTTATGGTGGTGTGCTGATGCTGCAGGGGGTGATGCTTGCGGTGGCGACCTGGCTGGCGCTGGACGGCGTGTCGCTGGCGGTGCCATTAGCTGCCATGGCCTGTGGTCTGCAGAATGCTATGGCTAGCAGTTATCGTGGGCTGGTGCTGCGCACTACTCATGTCACTGGAGTGGTCACGGACATCGGTGTATTGATTGGCCAGCGCCTGCGGCGAAAGAAAATTCGCAGCTGGAAATTGTGGTTGCTGCTTACTCTGCTGCTTTCTTTTTTTGTAGGCGGTGTAGCTGGCGCACTGACGCTCAAGGCCGTTGGTATGCAAGCTCTGGGCATTGCCGCACTGGTTTGTTTTGCGGTCGGCGCCGTATATGCGATGGTCCAGCACGCCCGTCTTTGATAAAACTAGCGGCCGCCGGCTACCCGGCGACCGACCACACCGCCGAGCAGGGCGATGGCACAGCCCATTGCCAGTGGCAGCAATTGCCATAGCGACCACGGCAGGCTGCCAGCAAACAGCATCACCCCGAGCGGGACTATAGCCGCCAGCACAATCAGCGTGGCGCCCAGTGCTGCGCTGAGCCCTAACACGATAAATTCCAGCCAGTTCACTTTCCTTAGTAGACTCTGCCGGGCGCCCAGAGCACGCAGAAGCTGCTGGTCATTGCGCCGCTGCTCGGCGGTGGAAAGTAATGCCGCCAAC
Source organism: Alcanivoracaceae bacterium (assembly GCA_029210325.1). Taxonomy (GTDB): domain Bacteria; phylum Pseudomonadota; class Gammaproteobacteria; order Pseudomonadales; family Alcanivoracaceae; genus PGZG01. The sequence continues at coordinate 1,497,774 of JARGPU010000001.1, forward strand.
AATACCAGCAGTGCTGCCGCCACCAGCAGGCCAGCCAGCAATGAGGTGGCCTGGCTTGCCTGAGTGACAATGGATTGCGCTCGCTCAAGAATCGCATTCACATCAAGCAGGGTGATGTGGGGCAATGCGCCCATGAGTTCCGCTACCCTGCGACCGTCACCTTCGGGAAGCCAGAAACTTGTCAGCCAGGTAGCGTCTTGCTCGGCGAAGGCGCCAGGGGAAAACATAAAATAGAAATTCGGTGCGAAACTATCCCAGTCTACCTCGCGGATGCTGGTGACAGTGGCGTGCATTTCACCGCGGCTGCCGATGAAGGTCAGTTTGTCGCCAAGCTGAAGTTCCATGGCATCAGCCAACTCTGCTTCGACGGAGACCTGATCCGGCGCTGAGCCATGCCATTCACCATCGCGCACTCGGTTGCTGGGCGGTAGTTGCTGTTCCTCGGTCAACGCCAAGTCTCGATTCAAGGCCCGCTCGGCGCGATCGTTTTCCTTGCTCACAGCATCACGAACAGGCACGTCATTAATCAGTGTCAGGCGGCCACGGACGATGGGGTAAAGTGGCTCTGCCCGAGCTTCATGGCGTTCCAGCCAGTCCTGTAATACAGGCTGATCGGCGCTAAACAGGTTAAAGACAAAATGGTTGGGTGCATTCGCCGGTAGCTTGCGCTGCCACTCCTGAAGCAGACCGGTACCGCTTTGTCCGGCCAGAGTCAGGATGGCCATGGCCAAGGTAAGTGCGGCCATCAGCGGCAAGGTGGTGGTGCGCCGTCGGCTCAGCCGTCTAATGGCCAGCCGGCTGGTGACGGACCAATGGCGGCTGCGTCTGTCCAGCAGCAGCAAAAGAGGTAGCAAAAGCGCTGGCAGCAATACACCAAACCCCGCCAACAGCAGCAGCATCAGGCCAAGGTCCTTGATCGAGCCGGTTAGCGTCGCGGCAATCACCATTGGGCCAACCAATGCTGCGCCGAGCTCCAGACCGCTGCGGCGCAAACTCTGACTACCATGGGGGTTCAATACCTGCACCGCCGGAACCTGCACCAGTGCGCTTAGCCGGGGCAGGGCGAAGGCGGCAAACAGCGCCACAGGCCCGAGCAGCACCATTAGCCATTCCAGCGGCCCTGCTGCCAGTGAGCCCTCCCAGCCAAGGGCTTGTCTGGCAAGCAGCGTGATCAGCGTGCCCAGCGCCACGCCGGCCACGACCAGAGGAAGGGTGGCGGCCAGTTCATGACCCAGCAAGCGACGAATAATGGTCCCTCGTGAGGCGCCAAAGGTACGCAGTAAGGCAGCTAACGTGGCGCGACGACTTACTCGCAGGCCGGTGGTTAAGTAGATGGCCGCACCACACAGCAGGGTGATAAGCATCACTCCCAGGCTGATCCACAGGGTCAGTTGTTTTAGTGGACCCATGGAACGTTCCAGCTGGTACTCAACGTCCTCAATGTTCTGATCCGGGCGCAAAGTGCTTTTTAATTGCTCCTTGAGCGGCCCCGGTTGGTCGCTGAGCATGGCGGTGTCGTAGCTGATTCTTGAGCCGGGGCCAACCACTCCGGTGCTGTCCAGATCAGCCTGATTTAGCAGGACGCGCGGGTTCATGCTGTAGAAGCCGCCACCTTGATCTGGTTCACGGCGAATCATGGCGCTGATGGTCAGGCTGGCCTGACCAAGGTTCAGCTGGTCACCGATATCCAGCTCAAGCCGATCAAGTAGCTGGTCAGCAACCCAGACTTCGCCCGCCGGTGGGCCGTGACGCAGGCTGCTGAACTCGCCGCCAAAGCGTGCATTGCTTAGCTCAATCTCGCCCAGTAGTGGCCACTTTTCATCCACAGCCTTGGCGCTAACCAGTAGTAGCTGATCCCCATGGATGACCACGCTTTGGAATTTGATGATCTCGGTATGTGGGTGACGGCTGATGATCTCCCGTTGTGCCGGCTCCGGTGCCCGGCTGCTGTCCAACAGCAGATCGCCACCGAGCATTTCCGCTCCCCGTGCGCTGAAGCGTGCATCCAGCTCGGCGCGTAGTAGCAGCACCGTGGTCAATGCCAGAGAGGCAACAAACAGGGCCAGTGCCAACACTCGGAAAGCACTATCACGCCAGGGGCGGCCCATGATGCGCAGCCAGTCCTTCATCCGGCAGCCCCGTCGCTGCGTAATCTGCCCGCCTCAAGGCGCAGCTGACGGCCACAGCGTCTGGCTAATTGCGGGTCATGGGTGACCAGCACCAGAGCGGTTCCGGTGGCTTGATTCATCTCAAACAGCAGGTCTGCGATACGTTCACCGTTGGCATGATCCAGGCTGCCGGTGGGTTCATCAGCGAACAAAAGTTTCGGTTGCACGACAAAGGCACGCGCCAGGGCCACCCGCTGCTGTTCGCCGCCGGACAGCTGGCCGGGGAAATGCCCCATACGTGTCTCCAGACCTACTTGCTGGAGCCAGCGCTGGGCTTCTTTCTCTGCGTTTGACTTGCCTTGCAGCTCCAGTGGCAGCATGACATTTTCCAGCGCAGTGAGATCCTGTACCAGGTGAAAGGACTGAAAGACAAAACCGCACAGGGCTCCACGTCGCGCTGCTCGCTGGTCTTCATCAAGGCTGCTAAATGGCGTGCCCTGCAGCAGGATTTCTCCCTGACTGGGCACATCCAGTCCTGCCAGCAGGCTCAGCAGGGTAGACTTGCCACTGCCAGAGGGGCCAGTGATGGCAACGGTTTCCCCGGCTTTCACGTCGAGCGTGATATCGTCAAGCAGGGTGAGTAAACCTTCCGGACCTGAAACAGTCTTATTGACCGAGTGGGCGCTGAGAATTGAGGAGTCCTGCATGCGAAATCTTCTTGTTGCCGTCGGATTGTGGTTGGCAGGCAGCTGCTCTGCCGCCACCGTACTGATAGTGGGAGACAGTATCAGTGCCGCCTATGGTATTGACAAGGATCAGGGCTGGGTGGCCCTGTTCGAGGCCGAATACGCAGCGAAGTGTGAAGGCCTGACGGTGAGTAATGCGTCAGTTAGTGGCGAGACCACAGCCGGTGGCGCAGCCAGGCTGCCCACCATGTTGCGTGATGTGCAGCCGGATATTGTGGTGATTGAACTTGGTGGCAATGACGGGCTGCGTGGATTGTCGCCGCAGGCGATGGAGGGCAATCTGCGCAGCATGGTCAGACTGTCGCGACAGGCTGGCGCCCAACCGCTGCTGTTTGGTATGTACCTGCCTCCCAATTACGGTCAGGCCTATCGGCAGATGTTTGATCAGGCGTTTACTCGCGTGGCGGATTCCGAGTCGGTGGCTCTGCTGCCGTTCTTCCTTGAGGGTGTCGGCGCCGTAGAGGGTTTGATGCTGGAGGACGGCATTCATCCCAATGCAGAGGGCCAGCCGATCCTGTTGGATAATGCTCGCCCCCTGCTTGAGGCTGCTCTTGAGAAGCACTGCCAATAGTCAGGTCTCCTGCGCAAAGTACTTATTCGCAGCAATCACAGTTTCGGTTCTAGCGTTCCCCACACCTGCAGGATGCGTGGGCGAATACCATCACTGAGACCTTTCTCCAGTAGCTCAGATTGCTCGAGCATTTCACGGCAGCGCTCAATGGTCGGCGTTGCGCTGCTGCTTTTCATGGCGTTGGATAACTGTTGCAACTGCCATTGCATGCGCTGCTCACGAGCATGTTCTGGTGATTCCAGACCGGCGATAACTTCCATGGCTACGGCCAGTTCCTGCTGGACGATGTCGTCGTCGGCGGCAGGAGCGTTTTCGATGCTGGTTTTCAATGCAGACCAGCGCTGCCACTGCGGCCAGCGTTGGCGTCGTTGGCGCGCCTCGCCGATAAGTGCCTCACGTTGCTGTTGCAACTTTTCCTCTCGTTTGGGGCAGGGCAGGGTATTGATTCGCTCGACCATGTCACCCAGCAGTTTCATGGCATTGTCGTCGCTGGCTTGGCTCAGGGCTTGCTGCAGTGCCTGTAATTCGCAGCGTAGCGTTTCAGCCTCGCTGGATGCTTGCTGACGCTGGGCTTGAAACTGCTCCTCACGGCGGGCAAATACCTGGTCAGCCAGAGTGCGGAAGCGCTTATATAGCTTGCGCTGGCTGTTGAGTGGAACCCAGCCAACGTTTTGCCAGCGCTTTTGCAGGTTCTTGAAATGCTCGGCAGATTGACGGCTATCATCGCTTTCGGCCAGAGATTTGCCTTCCTCAATAAGTTTTTCCAGTTCAGTAATGTGTGTGCTGGCAATACTGTCTAGTTGATCGTCAAAGCGCTTGAGAAGGTCCGAAAACCGTTTGCTGACCTCGCGGATATCGGTAAAGCGAACTGGGTGGTAACTTTTCCATTCCTGCGGTGCGGTGCGACGAATTTCTGCCACCGCGGACCAGTCGCTGACATTCTCCGGGTTCAAGGTGGCCAGATATTGTTCTAGCTGATCGCATAGCGCTACCCGCTTGGCAAGATTGGCGGCGCGCTCACGATCCTGCTCGGCAAAGTGCTCACGGCACGGTTCCCAGGCAATATCGGCCGCTGCGCGAAAGCGGTCCCACAGGGCCTGATCGCTTTGCTGATCTGCCGACATTAACTCGCGCCACTGTTCTTGCAGAATCTGAATGCTGTCTGCCTTTTCTTGCGCGGCCATCTCAATGTTGGCCAGCTGTTCCATTTGCTCGCATAGCTGTAGTTTTTTAGGTTCGGCAGCGAAGGCATGCCAATCGCGCAGTTCATCAAGCTGCGGCTTCAGCTTCTCCATGCGCGCCTGTTGGCCGGCGCTGATGCTATCTTGTAGTTGCTCCAGCTTGTGCCATAACCGGTTGGCAAACTTTAGCTGCCGCTGGCGAAGAGCGTTGTGCAGCACGCCAAGTGTACGATCCACTTCGTTGCCGGGTTTTTTTCCGCGGGCAGAGGTGGTTGGCTGCGGATCAGTGGGTTGTTCCTGTTCTACTGGCTTTTTGCGAAGTTCAGGTGGGACAGGAATGTTTTCTGGCCATGTAGACTCGGGGCTTTGCTGATCAAACTGACGCCAGTGGTCGATGAGGGACTCCCAGCGCGCTACCAGCTCAAGATACTGCTGCTCTTGAGCAGCGTCAGCGGAGCTGACGCCATTGGCTTCCTGCCAGCGCCGTTGTTGACTGGCCAATATGGCTGTCAGGCTGTTTGATGCTGGCCACTCGGTGTCTTCGTGCAGGGCCTGTAGCGAGTCTTGCAAGGTGTTAATGGCGGCTTTCAGTTCCTGCTGGGCGTTATCTGTTGCCTGCTGTTTTTCCTGTTGTTGCTGCCATTCATCAATGTGCTGCTGGCATAGCTGGATTAGAGCGGCGCCATGAGCCTTGCCAGGCTCATCAAGATGGTCGGAAATTTCCTGCCAACTATTCTGAAGTTGTTGCAGACGGGCAGCGTACAGGTTGTCATATGGCCGCTTGCTGTGGCTCAGCAATAGCTCTACCAGTTCCGCTCCGCGTTGGGCATGCTGTTGATGTTCGTGTTGTTGCTGCTGATAAGATTTAAGCTTTTCCCGGGCAAGCTGAATCACTTTTTTGTCACGCCCATCTCGTGTCAGGCTGCGCAGATGTTCAGGGTTCTGTAGTCGACCGGCAACGCTGATGCGTAGTTCAGCATCGGCGCCTTGCAGGGCCAAATGTATTAGCAGGGATTGATCATCAATGCGGTTGGCGGCGGCCAAACGGCTGGCACTGTCCTTGGCGGTGTGAGCTATCGCAGCAAGAAGCGCCTGATTATCTGTCGAGCCAATAATCTGCAGGCGTTGGGCATCGGTAAGGCCGGGCTTTGCAGTCCCTGCCAGCAGGGCCTGAATCTGCTGGTTAGCGCTGTCGCGCACACTTTGCTCTCTGTCATTGCGGACGACATGATCCAGTACGGTGAGGTCAATCAGCCTGGCGCTGGCTGCCGCTCTTACTGCGCTGCTGGAGTCACCACGGGCCAGGGTGGCGAGAATGCTCCGGTCGCTTTCGCTATCCGGGTCCAGCATGCTAATGGCCTGTTCGCGCACCTTCGCGTCGGTGTGCTGCCAGCGGGGTTTGAAAAAACGACTGAACATGCAATGCCCTCAAAGAAACGTCTGGCGTTGAAAGTGCGCCTGATGATAACGGGGTGTGAGAAGAATCAGTAGCGGTGTTTGCCCTGTGCATTTTTTAGCCAATGCCGCCAGCTTTGCTCCAGTGCGCTAAAGCCACCACTCCATTGTTGCTCGATCAGCTCTCTGCTGAAGTCTGTGTTCGGGTGCGGCGTGGTTAATAGCCTGTTGATCAGTTTACGCCCTTCGGCAGAGTCCATCAGGAACCAGACTAATGACCAGCTGGTTGCGTAGGACAGATTGTCCGGACCGTTGGCGGCGTACCACTGTTTGTAGGGCGCATTGATGGTTGCGCCAAGGTGGCCGGGCTGCTCGCTGATACGGCGCTGATGCAGAGTTTGCAGCCAGTGACGGTTAAGCGGGATGTCGGCGCTTAAGCCGTGGACTTGCAGGTTCTCGAAATATTCAGCCAGACCCTCATTAAGCCAGCTGGGAATGGCGTGATCATTGCGGGCGGAAATTGCATGAGAACATTCGTGGATGATCAGCTTGATCAGGGCCTGCTCGTTCGGGATAGCCCAGGTAGTGATCTGGTTGCTGGCACTGTTGTAGAAGCCGGCGGCGTTCTCGAGTACTGGAGCAACCCTCCTCTGGTAGTCTCTGAACTCGCCTTCACTGCCATAAATCATGATGCGAAATTCGGCGCTATCCGAGTACTCCATACCTAGCGCTTGCTGATAAATTGAAAAGATTTTCACCACAGACATAGATAACTTGTCACGCAGGGGAGGGGGCACACTGTAGCCACTACCATCAATCACCACAGAAAACGGCAGGCTATAGTCGTAGCGTTGCGACAGGTCCTCCGTGGCGGTGGTTTGCGGAGGGCGGTCACCGAAGTGTAGTCGACCATCAGCGTCACGCCACTGATAGATGCCACTGCCAGCCGCGTCAGCGGCCAGCAGTATCAGGCAGCACGTCGCGAGGCTAGCAAGGCGTCTTTGTCGGCCCACAATTTTGCCATCCATTGTTGGAAGCGTTCCCGAAACACGGGATCGTTTTCGTAGTCTCCTTGAGATGCCCAGTCTGGTATCGGGTGCTGCTGGACAATCACTTGAATATTTCTCTGGGCCCCACCCAGAAATGCCAGCAAAGTGCGCGGTACATCATTGGGATAGATGATAGTGACATCCAGCAAGGTGCGTAGGTGACCGGACATGGCGCCAAGCGTGAAGGCTGCGCCGCCGGCTTTTGGTTTGAGCAGATACTGATAGGGCGATTGCTGCTGGTCGTGCTTGTGTGTGGTAAAGCGGGTGCCTTCAACAAAGTTCATGACTGACGTGGGGAACATGGCGAACTTTTCGCAAGCGGCGCGGGTGGTGGCCAGATCAGTGCCCTTGAGCTGAGGATTTTTCTCGATCTCTTCACGGCTGTGGCGCTTCATAAAGGGGAAGTCCAGTGCCCACCAGGCATCGCCAAGCATGGGTACCTTGCGCAACTCCTGCTTGAGGAAGAACTTGAGCATGGGAATGCGCCGGTTAAAGATGCGCTGCAGCGTAAGAATGTCCGCCCAGGACTGGTGGTTACTGATAACGAAATACCACTGCTGTTTGGTTAAATTATCCAGCCCCTCTACCTGCCAGCGGATATGACTGAACAGGGCGATGATCAGGTTGTTGACCGTGATCCAGAACTCGGCAATCCGCACCAGCCCATGAGAAAGTGTCACCTGGGCCTTGTCGCCCTTGAGTAGCAGCTTCAGCACTACCAGCGAATACAAGGGCACCATGCAGATTAGTGTATTGAAGAACATGGCGACCAGAGCCAGGCTGCCGCGAATCTTGTGGAACAGGTTCATAGTTTGGGTGCGCTCCGCTGTTGTACATCCGGATCAATGATTTTGAGCATCCCTGTCATTGGTGTCTCTGACTCAGGCGACTAAGCTGCCGGCATTCTGTGTCATTTTTTGGAGAGCATAGCATGGCTGGCCCATTGTCCACCCTCAAGGTTCTGGATTTTAGTGCACTGTTGCCGGGGCCGTTTGGCACCCTGATTCTGGCTGATCTCGGCGCTGATGTGCTGCGTCTCGAATCGCCGGGGCGGCCTGACATGGTGCGCATGCTGCCGCCCATGGATGAAGGTGTCTCTGCCGTCCACGGCTATCTGAATCGCTCCAAGCGCTCGCTGGCTGTGGATCTGAAGAAACCTGCCGGGGTTGAGATCGTGCATGAGCTGATCAAGGACTACGACATTGTGGTGGAGCAGTTTCGTCCGGGGGTTATGGCCAAGCTTGGTGTTGGCTATGAGCAGCTGCGGGAAATTAATCCACGTCTGATTTACTGCTCAATTACTGGCTATGGTCAGGATGGCCCCTATCGTAACCGTGCTGGCCATGACATGAACTATCTGTCGATTGCCGGGATGACCGGTTACAACGGGCGTCGTGACTCTGGTCCGGCGCCGATGGCGTTTCAGGTGGCGGATGTGGCGGGTGGTTCATGCCATGCAGTAATGGCCATTCTGGCTGCGGTGATCGAGCGCCAGCATAGTGGAGAGGGGCAGTACATTGACATCTCCATGACTGATACAGCATTTAGCCTGCACGCTCTGACGGCTCCCGCTGCTCTGATCGGTGGGGAGGATCCTCAGCTTGAGGGGACCCAGCTTAATGGTGGGTCATTCTATGATTGCTATGAAACCTCCGATGGCCGCTGGTTCTCCGTTGGCGGGATTGAGCCCCAGTTCTTCAGTCAGTTCTGTCAGGCGATAGGTCGGCCGGATCTTGCCGGTCGAGGTCTGGCCATGTTGCCGGAGATCGTTGCCGAGGTGAAAGCGGGTATTGCGGAGGCGATGAAGCAAAAGAGCTTTGCCGAGTGGGAGCAGATATTTGCTGCGCTGGATTGCTGCACTGAGCCGGTCCTGTCATTTAGTGAGGCATGCCAGCATCCGCAGCTGGTGGCCAGAGAAATGCTGGTCGATGTTCCCTCCGCTTCAGGTGCCAGCCAGCGTCAGGTGGCGTCGCCGTTCAAGTTTTCGCGTAGTAAGCCAGAGTATCGGTATGTTGGCACACGGCTGGGTTCACACACTGACGAAGTGCTGGCTGATCATGGTTTTACTACTGAGCAGGTTGCCGAGCTACGCAAGTCTGGCGCCATTGTCTGAGGGCCTGATCCCGTCGGCCACTGACCGGCGGGATGGTTGCTGATTCCGCTCGCTGCGCTGCTAGCTTATGCTTGCACAATGGTAAGACATCCTTCTCCATGCATCGTTTTGATTGGCCTGCTAATAAACGCTGCGCTGTTGCCGTTGGCTTTTGCAGAGCCATCACAGCTATTAGCGCAAACAGAGGCTTCGGTGCCGGCGGAGGTTGCTCCGGTAGAACTGCAAGCTGTCGAAGCGCCAGATGCTGGCAGTGCCTCTCTGTGTGGCCAGCCACCGCCTGACGAGTACGTCCTTCTTTACGATCGGACACATCAGGCTATGTCCCGCGGAGTGTGCTGGTCCGTCGACTGGTTCGATCAATTTTTCGCTAGCCCGGATGCTCTGCTTGATGAGCCGGCCACTACGCTGGTTCGTCTGATTGGCGCGCATCGCTGGCAGGATGATGGAGATATCGGCGATGAGGTGCGGGTTCGTGCCAGTGTCAATTTACCCAACCTGTCTAATCGCCTGAGTCTGACATTTCGCAACGATGACGACCCTGATGATGACTTTGCAACGACGGCTGACACCAGGCCAGAGCAGGTTGGTGATAACGAAGACAATACCTTTCGTGCGGCGCTGAACTGGGCCGCCAGACAGCGAGAAAGGGATTCCATTGATCTGGAAGTGGGCATCCGATCTGAGTTCAAGACTTTCACCCGGGCGCGCTATCGGTTGCGCTTGCCACTGCCGGGAGATAAGTGGGATTTTCGTTTTACTGAAACAGTGTATTGGATTGATGGCACCGGCTTGGGTACAGAATCCCGCTTTGAGTTTGGTCGGCCGCTGACAACACGCACGGCGCTTAGGTTGACCACTGAGGCTGAGCATAACGAAGATATGCAGGAGCGTGAGTTGGGTTGGGATTTGAGTCAGGCGGCGGTGCTTTTCTTGCGCCTGAATTCGCGCACTGCGTTGCAGTATAGTGTGTCGGCGCAGGGTTTTAGCGACCCTTCAACTAATGTGGATGTTTGGCGAACGAGTCTGCGTTATCGGCGCAACTTTTTTCGGCGCTGGCTATTCTTCGAGATTGAACCATTTGTTTTCTGGCCACGCATTGACGACTACAGTGAGGTCAATGGTGTGGTACTGCGCCTTGAAACCCAGTTTGGTGTCTATGAGCCGCTTAATTAATAAAAAGCCCCGCATAGCGGGGCTTTTTATTATGCGGCAACAGAATGGTTCAGGACTCGCTGCTACCTTGCTCGGCCGCTGCTTTGGCTGCTGCTTCCGCCTGCTGCTGGCGACGCAGGATGCGCGGGTCATTACTGGCTCTACCTGTGCTGGCCACGGCGACGGTCGGGGTGGCTGGCGTGCTGGCGGGCTCGGCCGCTGCTGGTTTTGCCTCCTCAGCTGGCTGCTCCACTTGTACCGGTTCAGCATCCGCTGCTTGCGAAACCTCGGGCTCAGCCTGTTGAGCCTTGGGCTCGGCAGCAGATGGGGCTTCCACAGCTGGAGTCTCGTCCCTTGCCTGCTCCTCAACTTTGGCTTCAGTGGCTTGCGTGGATTCTTCCGCAGCCGCTTCAGGGGTTGCATTAGATTCGGCTTCCGGCTCTGCCTCTGGTTTGACCGACTCCTCCGGCGCGGCAACGGGCGCGGCAACGTCTGCCTGCGCTGATGAAACAACTGCGGCTGGCTCTACTGGCGCAGTTGTTGTCTCAGTTTGCTTCGGGCTGGCGGCTTCGGCCGGAGTTGTTGTCGATTCAGCCGCTACAGCTGCAACGGCGGGTGCTTCGCTCACAGCTGCGGGCGTATCGCTGGCAACAACTTCATCATCAGTGCGGGTTTTTTCCTGCTCGCGTTCTTTGCGACGCGGACGATGGCGCTCGCGACGTGGACGATCATCACGAACATCTTTACGGCGCTCGGCCTCGGCACCCATGGCTGCAGTGTTTTCTACTACTTCCTCGGTTGCTTTTTCCGGGCGGCGCTCAGTGCGTTCCTGACGCTCTGGGCGCGGAGCACGTTCCTGCTTGGGCGCTCTCTCAGGACGTTCGCCGCGCTGGCGGTTATCAGTACGCTCAGCGCGTTCAGGGCGCTCCTGACGCTCGCCACGAGGCGCGCGGTTATCAGTGCGTTCGGCTTTCTCTGGGCGCTCACCACGGGCATTCTGCTGGTTCTGCTGCACCCGGCCATCACGCGGCTCACCACGGCGACCACGGTTATTGCGGTTGCGATTGCGGTTGTTATTGTCATTGCGCGGTGGACGGCTCGGTGCCGGCGGCGGGGTCGGCTTGCTAGCTGGCGCCTCCGCAAACATGGCTTTCAGCCAAGCCACCAGACGGGCAAAAAAGCCAACATGAGCAGCGGTTGCTGCGGCAGCAACTGGCGCCGCTGGGCGGGGCCCTGGCGCGACTGTGTCCGGGGCTACCAGCTTAACCGCGGGTTGCTGGATCTTGATTTCCGCTTCGGTCACTGGCTCCTGCGACGGGTCGTTGTTTTCCAGCAGGTTTACCTCGTGACTTATCAGGCCATCACTGACCTGATCATCTCGGATGCGCTGCACTTCAAAATGCGGGGTATCCAGATTCGGATTCGGAATAATCAAAATCCGTGTTTTGTAGCGGCTTTCCAGGTCGCGCAACTGCTGGCGCTTTTCATTCAGCATGTAGGTGCCCACCGGCACAGGTACCTGGGCCTGGATCTCGCCGGTACGCTCTTTCATTACTTCTTCTTCGATCAGCCGCAGCACCGACAGCGCCAGTGATTTGACGTCACGGATATGGCCCTGACCATTACAGCGCGGGCAAACAATAGAGGAGGTTTCCCCCAGCGACGGACGCAGTCGCTGACGGGACAGCTCCATCAGGCCAAAACGGGAAATTCGCCCAATTTGCACCCGGGCGCGGTCGGCTTCGAGGGCTTCACGCAGCCGATTTTCCACTTCACGCTGGTTGCGCTGTGGTCCCATATCGATGAAGTCGACCACGATCAAGCCGCCGATATCACGCAGGCGCAGCTGGCGGGCGATTTCATCCGCCGCTTCGAGGTTGGTATTAAGGGCTGTTTCCTCAATATCGGCACCCTTGGTGGCACGCGACGAGTTGATGTCGATGGAAACCAGTGCTTCTGTCGGATCGATCACGATGGAGCCACCGGACGGCAGCTTAACTTCGCGCTGAAACGCTGACTCGATCTGCGATTCAATCTGGTAGCGAGAGAACAGCGGGATTTCATCTTTGTACTGCTTGATCTTGTGCTGGAAGTCGGCCATCACCTGAGTGACAAAGCCCTGAGCTTCCTCGTAGGTCTCTGGCGAGTCGATCAGCACTTCGCCAATGTCCTTGCGCAGATAGTCGCGGATAGCACGGATAATAGCGTTTGATTCCTGATGGATCAGGAATGGCGCCTGACGGCCTTTGGAAGCCTCGTCAATCTTGCTCCACAGCTTGAGCAGGAAGTCGAGATCCCACTGCAGTTCCTCAGCGCTGCGGCCAAGACCGGCAGTGCGGACAATGACGCCCATCTCTTCCGGTAGTTTCAGGGAGTTGAGGGCATCTTTCAGTTCCTGGCGCTCCTCGCCCTCAATGCGGCGAGAGATGCCACCTGCGCGGGGGTTGTTGGGCATCAGGACCAGATAGCGGCCAGCCAGGCTGATGAAGGTGGACAGGGCTGCGCCCTTGTTGCCACGCTCCTCTTTGTCGACCTGAACGATCACTTCCATGCCTTCACGGATCACATCCTTGATGTTGATCCTGCCACCGGAGTCCTTGTTGTCTTTTTGGAAGTACTCGCGGGAAATTTCTTTAAGAGGAAGAAAGCCGTGACGCTCGGCGCCGAAATCGACAAAAGCAGCTTCGAGGGAGGGTTCGACGCGGGTGATCTTGCCTTTATATATGTTGGCTTTTTTCTGTTCGCGGGTGCGGTGCTCAATATCCAGATCGTACAGCTTCTGGCCATCGACAAGAGCAACCCGAACCTCTTCGGCGTGGGTTGCATTGATTAACATGCGTTTCATGTTTGCTCATCACATTCTTATGATGGCATGCAGATAGGCCCGCCAGGGCGGGACAGACCGGTCGGATTGGTCAATGCAACACGTGACGGCAGGCAACGGCCTGCAGTTTGGTCACGTCTTGATCATTTTCCCTGATCGAACCTCTTTTCCATTGCGGCTTCATGGCCGGGTTCTGTTATTGCGAGCCTGTTGGGCTCGCCTCACAAAACTGTCATCTTCCGGGGCCGTTTTCTATTCCGGCGCCCATAAATCGGCGTTGTTGATACCGTATGTGTCTGTCGCCACGCTTTGCGGCGTAATCTCTCTGCAGGCCACCGGTTATGTTTTTGCTGCCAGGTAAACACTCTGGCAGCGCCGGTATACATAGCCAGCCTGCGGGCCGGACCAATAAAAGGTCCATGGGCTTGCTGTTCTGTCGGCTCCACTTGTGGCCATGCTCATGTTCAGCATCCGGTGAATGTTCGCAGCGCGTCACCGGAGGGCGGGCGGAGCCGACGGCCGAGTGTAACAGTGAAACTGCCGTTTGATCAATGAGATAGCTCGGCCCTGCGGGGTATCGGGGTGATCCCCCGGATTGCGCCACAGAAATTCCCAAGCAAACCCGGATAACACTCGCTAGAATCGCCGCCATGTCAGAACCTACCCCCGCAAAAGTCACCTTTGTCACCATCGGCGAGGATCGTATCGGCCAACGGCTGGATAACTTCCTCATCGGTCACCTCAAGGGCGTGCCCAAGTCTCGCATCTATCGAATCATCCGCGATGGACAGGTGCGGGTGAACAAGAAGCGGGCGTCACAGACCACCCGTCTCGAGCAAGGCGACGAAGTCCGTATCCCGCCGGTTCGCATCGCCGAGGCCACCGTTGCCCCGGCGGTGGGTGCTGGCCTGGCCGAACGGCTGACCCGCGGGCTGGTCTATGAGGATGACTGGCTGCTGGTATACAACAAGCCCGCTGGCCTTGCCGTTCACGGTGGTAGTGGCATCAGTCTTGGCCTGATCGAAACCCTGCGTGCATTACGGCCCAAAGAAGACCAGCTGGAGCTGGTGCACCGCCTTGACCGGGACACATCGGGTCTGATCATGGTGGCGCGCAAGCGCAGCTTCTTACGTCGCCTGCAGAAGCTAATGCAGGCTGGCGGTATGGAAAAGCGCTACTGGCTGATATGCCATGGTTTTAAAGGTCAGAGCCGTAGCGTCAATGCGCCGCTGCTCAAGCTCACCAGCAGTAATAATGAGCGCATTGTGCGGGTGTCGCGCGAGGGTAAAGCCTCTGATACCGAGTTTCGTATTCTTGAGCGGCTTGCCGATACCCAGCTGGTGGAGGCAACCCTGGGAACCGGGCGCACCCATCAGATTCGTGTTCATGCCCAGTACGGCGGTTTTCCGCTGTTGGGGGATAGTAAATACGGTAGTCCGGCGGTCAATGAGCGACTCAAGAAGATGGGAATCCAGCGCCTGTGCCTGCATGCCCGCACCTTAAAGCTGCGTCATCCGGAAACTGGTGCCCAGTTGTCACTGGAAGCCCCTTTGGATGACGCCTTTGAGCATGCCCTTAAAGTGCTTAAAAAGGAAAAGGTGGCATGAAGCAGTTAGTCATCTTCGACTGGGACGGCACTTTGATGGACTCCACTGGCCGGATTGTCGAGTGTCTGTGTTTGGCGGCGGATGATACGGGCCTGCCAACGCTGGCTGCTGATCATGCTCGCTCGATTATCGGTCTGGGCCTGCCGGAGGCGATACGTACCCTGTATCCCGGAATAGATAGCGATGATGCGGAACAGATGCGGCAACATTATGCCCGTCATTTTATCGCTGCCGAGGAAGTGCCCAGTCGGCTG
Source organism: Alcanivoracaceae bacterium (assembly GCA_029210325.1). Lineage (GTDB taxonomy): Bacteria > Pseudomonadota > Gammaproteobacteria > Pseudomonadales > Alcanivoracaceae > PGZG01. The sequence goes on from JARGPU010000001.1 coordinate 1,512,774, forward strand.
TTTCCTGGAGTGCGCGAGCTGCTTGATGAGCTGAGTGATAGTGGGGTCACCATGGCGGTGGCCACCGGCAAGAGTCGCAAGGGCCTGGATCGGGTTTGGCGGGGTAGTGATCTGGGCGGCTACTTTGCTGCCTCCCGTTGCGCTGATGAGTCCCGCTCCAAACCACATCCGGCTATGGTCAATGAGCTATTGGCGCAGCTGGGCAAAGCACCCCATCAGGCGCTGGTGGTGGGCGATACCAGCTTTGATCTGCAGATGGCCAGCAACGCTGGAGTCGAATCCGTCGCGATGAGCTGGGGAGCCCACCCCCGCGAGCTGCTGGCACAATATTCACCGCGTATGGTGTTGGATGATATTCGCGGTATCCTGCCGCTTCTTAAAATGTCGGAGATGACCTGATATGGATCTGAATCAGGGAGGTCGGCCACAGTCCGATCGCGAGTGGAAACTGCTGGAAAAACTGCTGCTGTCGGTGCATGACGAGAGCCGTAAACAGCGCCGCTGGACGATTTTTTTCCGGGTGGTAACGTTCGCTTATCTATTCTTGTTGTTGTTCCTGCTGATGCCCGGACGTATGAGCATGCCAACGCCGGTTAGTGGCGAGCATGTCGGTGTGGTGGATGTTTCCGGAGTGATCGCCGATGGTGCTGATGCCAGTGCAGATATGATCGTTACCGGGTTGCGCGAAGCCTTTGAGGCTAATGATAGCAAGGCAGTGTTGTTGCGCATTAACAGCCCTGGCGGCTCACCGGTACAGTCGGCCTATGTTTATCGGGAGATCATGCGACTGCGTGATAAACACCCGAATAAGCCGGTTTATGCGGTGATCGTGGATGTCGGCGCTTCCGGTGCCTATTACATTGCTGCAGCGGCTGACTATATCTATGCGGACCAGGCCAGTATCGTCGGCTCCATTGGTGTGATCATGGCGGGCTTCGGATTTACCGAGGCCATCGACAAGCTGGGCGTGGAGCGGCGGGTGATGATTGCTGGTAATAACAAGGCATTGCTGGATCCGTTTACCCCTGTGCAGGCTGATCAGCAGAAGCATGTGCAGAACATGCTTGATGAGATTCATGGTCAGTTTATTGAAGCAGTTAAGCAGGGCCGCGGTGAGCGTCTGACCGAGGGCCGTGATAGCGAAATTTTCTCAGGTTTGTTCTGGACCGGTGAGCGCGCCCTTGAGCTGGGTTTGATTGATGGCCTTGGCAGCCCCGGGCAGGTGTCTCGGGATGTTATTGGTGTTCATGAGATGGTCGATTATACGCCGCGCCGACACCCGCTGGATGATCTGCTGGGTCGGCTAGGCACCAGTGTTGGTCAGAGTATGGCTAACGCGCTGGGCGGCATGACGGTGCGTTGAAAGGATGGCTCAGGGGAGGGCGACGCCTTCCCCTGCCAGCATCTCGGTCAGCCGGATCAGAGGCAGGCCGATCAGAGCATTCGGGTCATCCCCTTCCAGTCGACGAAACAGGGTGATGCCAAGTCCTTCCGATTTGAAGCTGCCGGCACAGTTGAGCGGCTGCTCCTTGTTGATATACGAACTGATTGCGTCACTGCTGAGCTGGCGGAAGTGAACCTTGAAGGGTTCGCAGCATAGCTGGTACTGATCGCTGGCGCTGTTATACAGGCAGAGTCCGGTGAGAAAAGTGACGCAGCTGCCGCTGACTTGCAGCAGCTGCTCGACGGCTCGCTCGGCACTGCCTGGTTTGCCAACAATACTGCCGTCCTCCAGTACCGCCACCTGATCCGAGCCAATTACCAGCGCTGCGGGGTGCCGTGCAGCCACTGCACGGGCTTTTTCCAGTGCCAGGCGCTGAACCAGCTCCTCGGCAGGTTCATCAGGCTGGCGGCTTTCATCAATATCAGGGCTATCACACAGGAACTGCAGACCAAGACGGCCCAGTAGCTCGCGGCGAAAGGGTGAGGAGGAGGCCAGTACCAGTGGTGGGTGTTCGTGGCTCATGTCCGGGCTCCGTAGTCAGGGGTGGCGATTGTCCCGTTAAAAAGGCTTTTCACTCAAGCAGTTAAGCCTGCAAATTGGCTTTGACAGGGGGGCGGTGCATCACTAGAATTGCGCGCCTATGAATTCCGGGCAACTTCCGTCGTTTCTTGAGCCGCGCAAACTGGCCGATCAGGAAGCTGAAATCAAGGGTCAGACCACCGTAGCACGGTTGCCCAGACTGGCGGAGTTTCGCCACAGTCAGGATGAAATCGTCGAGGTGGCGCTTCGCTTTGGCCGTGACGAAGAGCGTCGGCAGCAAGTTACAGGTACGGTGAAAACCCGTCTGCAACTGACCTGCCAGCGTTGTCTGGAGCTGGTGCAGACAGCCGTTCAGGCCAATGTTGCGCTGGTGATGGTATATGACGAGGAGCAGATCAAGGCGCTGCCTGAACATCTGGATCCTTGGCTGGTAACCGACGAGAGAATTACTCTCTCCGAGTTGCTTGAAGAAGAGTTATTGCTGGCGCTGCCGCTGGTGGCCATGCATGAACAATGTCCGGTGGTGCTGCACAAGTCTGCAGAGCCGGCGGCAGCGGTAGAGTCTAAACGGGATAACCCCTTTGCAGTTCTGGCTCAGCTTAAGAGTCGGGACGATTAACAGGAGCGCACCATGGCAGTTCAACAGGCACATACCACTCGATCCAAGCGCGGCATGCGTCGTTCCCACGATGCGCTGAGCAAGCCGACCCTGAGCGTCGACAGCAACACTGGTGAGGTTCATCGCCGTCACCACATCACTCCGGATGGCTACTACCGTGGTCGCCAGGTGATCACTCAAGCGGTAGAAATCGACGACGATCAGGAGTAATCCTGAATCGATAAAAACGGGAGCTGCGGCTCCCGTTTTTATTTGCGTGATTGCGTTTTCTTACAAAGCGGAAGCGGAAAAAGAAATCAGAATCCGGCATAGTGCCTGCCGTTCTGACCAACAAGAATATCCGGGGAAACTATGTCGCAGGTGACGCTTGCTGTAGATGGCATGGGGGGAGATGCAGGCTTGTCGGTGACCGTGCCGGCGATTGCAAAACTGCTTGCTGCTAATCAGTCTGTCCACATTATTCTTGTCGCCCTGGATGAGCCCGGCCAGCAAGCGCTGGCGGCGGCGGGTCTTGCCGCACATCCCCGTGTTGAGTTTATTGTTGCAGCAGAAGTGGTCACCATGGATGACCCAGTGGCTGTGGCGCTGCGCAGTAAAAAACAGTCTTCCATGCGTCTGGCGATCAATCAGGTTCGAGATGGCCGAGCGCAGGCGGCAGTCAGCGCTGGAAATACTGGCGCGCTGATGGCGATTTCCCGATTTGTTTTGAAAACTTTGCCGGGCATTGAAAGGCCGGCTATCTGTGCGCCCATTCCAACCCGCAAGGGCCAGTGTCATATGCTGGATCTGGGTGCCAATGTGGACTCAGAGCCACAACACCTGCTGCAGTTCGCCATTATGGGAAGTGCTTTGGTGCGTGCCGTGGATCAAATTGAAAATCCCCGTGTAGCCTTGCTCAACATCGGCGAAGAAGACATCAAGGGTAACGAGCAGATCAAAGATGCCGCCCGGTTACTGGAAGCCCACCCGCAATTGAATTACGTGGGTTTTGTCGAGGGTAACGGTATTTTTCAGGGCGATGTGGATGTCGTTGTCAGTGATGGCTTTGTTGGTAATGTGGCATTGAAAACCATGGAGGGCGTCGCCTCCATGATTAGTCATATGATTCGTGAGGAAATCGGTCAGTCCTGGTTGAAGAAATTATCTGGTCTGATGGCCTTGCCAGTGTTGCGTGGCTTGAAGCAACGCCTTGATCCGCAGCGCTATAATGGTGCCAGTTTGGTAGGGCTTAACGGTATCGTAGTGAAGAGTCACGGCGGTGCCGATATCAATGGTTTTCTCAGCGCGCTGCAGGTTGCTGTGCACGAAGCAGATCGCAACGTGCCGGCACTTATTGGGGCCGGGCTAGCGCAGTCGCCGCTGATAAATGCAGGAGAATCTGATGAGTAAAACTGCCTTTATTTTTCCCGGCCAGGGTTCCCAGTCGGTCGCCATGTTGGCCGACCTTGGTGCTGAAACCATGGTTCGCCAGACCTTTCAGGAGGCGTCTGGGGCACTTGGTTATGATCTTTGGGATCTGATTCAAAGTGGTCCTGCAGAACTGCTCAACAGTACTGACAAAACCCAGCCAGCACTGCTCGCCAGTGGCGTTGCGTTGTGGCGTTTATGGCAGCAGCGTGGTGCTGCACGGCCGGACTTTCTCGCTGGGCACAGTTTGGGTGAGTACACCGCTCTGGTTTGTGCTGGCGTGTTCAATCTCGGCGATGGCGTCCGTCTGGTTGAAAAGCGTGGCCAATTTATGCAGCAAGCGGTGCCTGCGGGCACGGGCGGCATGGCGGCCATTCTTGGTCTTGATGATGATCAGGTTCGTGCCGCTTGCGCAGTCGCTGCCGAGGGCGATGTGGTTGAAGCGGTCAACCTGAATGCGCCCGGTCAGGTGGTGATAGCGGGCAGCGCTGCCGCAGTCGAGCGAGGCATTGCGGCTTGCAAGGATGCCGGTGCCAAGCGCGCCATAGCCCTGCCGGTCAGTGTGCCGTCGCACTGTGCGCTGATGAAGCCCGCTGCCGAGCAGTTGGCTGAGGTTCTTGCTGGCATGGTGCTGCATGCGGCCGAGTTGCCAGTAATAAATAATGTTGATGTAGCCATCGCAACAGATTCGTCACAGATTCGTGATGCACTGGTGCGCCAGTTGTATTCACCGGTGCGCTGGGTGGAAACGGTTCAGAGACTCAGTGCGGAAGGAGTGGCTCATGCCTATGAATGTGGCCCTGGAAAAGTGCTGTCTGGTCTGGTGAAGCGAATTGACAAGGACATGACGGTGTTCGCGTTGGAAAATGCGGACGCCTTCAATCGGGCACTGGGAGAAGCATGATGGCAGAACAGGCAAAGATCGCTCTGGTCACCGGAGCTAGCCGTGGGATCGGTCGGGCTATTGCCGCGCGGCTGGCGGCAGATGGCTTTACCGTGATTGGCACCGCCACCTCACAGGCAGGGGCTGACAGCATCGCTGCGTTTTTGCAGGAAAGCGGCAGCCAGGGCGGTGCTGTAGTGCTGGATGTTAGCGATGCAGCTTCAGTGGAAAGTGCACTGGCAGAGATTAATGGCAAGTTTGGTGCGCCATTGGTGCTGGTTAACAATGCGGGTATTACCCGTGACAACATTATGCTGCGGATGAAGGATGACGAGTGGGATGCGGTGATTAATACCAATCTCAACTCCCTGTTCCGGGTTTGTAAGGGCACTTTGAAGGGCATGACCAAGGCGCGCTGGGGCAGAATTATCAATATCAGCTCTGTGGTGGGTGTTATGGGCAACCCGGGTCAGGCAAACTACGCCGCAGCCAAAGGTGGTGTGGAAGGTTTTACCCGCGCTTTGGCCCGGGAAATCGGCTCACGCAACATTACGGTAAACAGTGTTGCGCCAGGATTTATCCAGACCGATATGACTGATCATTTGCCGGAAGCGCAGCGTGAAGCGCTACTGTCACAGATCCCTCTGGGCCGCCTTGGCAGCCCGGAAGAGATAGCCAGCGCGGTGGCCTGGTTGGCCAGTGACGGTGGCGGATATGTCACTGGCACTACAATTCATGTCAATGGCGGCATGTTCACTGGCTGATAATGCATCCTATTGGTGCGTTATCTGGTTGATTTTGTGAAGTAATATGCAGTAACAGGAACCTCGGCACTAACTGGGATCGCGGCTTGCATGGGCTGGAAGCGTTCACCTAGAATAGCCGCCTGAGGTGCACGTCACCGATAACAGGAGAGAACACTCATCATGAGCAGCATCGAAGAACGGGTAACCAAGATTATTGTTGAGCAACTGGGGGTCAAGCCGGAAGACATCAAGCCGGAAGCCTCTTTCGTAGAGGACCTGGGTGCCGATTCTCTGGATACCGTTGAGCTGGTGATGGCTCTCGAAGAGGAATTCGAAACCGAGATCCCGGACGAGGAAGCCGAAAAGATCAACACCGTCCAGGCAGCCATCGACTACGTAAAGTCGCACGGCTGATTGATCTGGTGATATGAAAAGGCCGCAGGCTCTTCAGGGCTTGCGGCTTTTTCGTTTTATGTCCCGGTATTGCAACAATAACGGCTTGCAATAGGCAGTCTTTTTGTCGGTCGTGAAGGCCATGGAGTTAGATATGCGTCGTGTGGTGGTAACGGGTATGGGGATGCTGACGCCGCTCGGCGTAGATGTGGCGTCATCCTGGCAGGGCCTGATCGCCGGTAAAAGTGGCATTCGCAGCATTGAGCATTTCGATACATCGGCATTTTCAACTCGCTTTGCCGGCATGGTGCCGGAGTTCGCTCTGGAGGAGTATCTGCCTCTCAAGGATGCCCGCAAGATGGATGTTTTTATCCAGCATGGCATGGTGGCGGCGATTCAGGCGATCCGTGACAGCGGTATCGAAGTGACCGAAGAAAATGGTGGTCGTATCGGCGTGGCGATTGGCTCGGGCATCGGGGGATTGACCGGTATCGAGGAAAACCACCGTAAAATGCTTGATGGCGGCCCACGCAAGATTTCGCCGTTTTTTGTCCCCGGATCAATCATCAATATGCTGGCTGGCAACCTGTCCATTATGTACGGCCTGCGTGGCCCGAATGTTGCCATTGTCACTGCCTGCACCTCCGGAACCCACAATATTGGTTTTGCCGCTCAGCAGATTCAGCTTGGCACCGCTGATGTGATGATCGCTGGCGGGGCGGAAAAGGCTTCCAGTGAACTGGGCATGGGAGGCTTTGCCGCCGCTCGCGCGCTGTCTACCCGTAATGATGATCCGCAGGCGGCTTCACGCCCTTGGGATCGTGATCGTGACGGCTTTGTCCTTTCCGACGGTGCCGGCATCGTTGTGCTGGAAGAGTATGAGCATGCCAAGGCTCGCGGCGCGCATATTCATGCTGAGTTGATTGGCTTCGGAATGAGCGGCGATGCTTATCACATGACTTCGCCCCCGGAAGATGGCGCCGGCGCTGCCATGGCGATGCGCAATGCGTTGGCCAGCGCCGGGGTCACGGCGGAGCAAATCGGCTATATCAATGCGCATGGCACTTCCACCAAGGCCGGTGACCTGGCTGAGGCGACGGCGGTTAAATCGGTGTTCGGCGATCATGCTCACAAGCTGGCAATCAGTTCGACCAAGTCAATGGTCGGCCACTTGCTTGGTGCTGCTGGCGCAGTGGAGGCAATTATCAGCATCCTCGCACTGCGTGATCAGGTGGCGCCGCCGACCATCAATCTGGACAACCCGGATGATGGCTGTGATCTGGATTTCGTTGCCCATCAGGCGCAACAGCGTGACCTGAAGGTGGTGCTGTCCAACTCGTTTGGTTTTGGCGGCACCAATGGTTCGCTGGTGTTTCGCCAGATCTGATGTCTGAGTTGACGCCAGAGTCTGAGGCAGCCCCCCTGATCAGCGGCGAAGACCGCGGTCTTGCCTATGGCGACGGGCTGTTTGAAACCGTGCGTATGGTGTCTGGCCAGATGCCGCTGTGGCCGCGCCACCGCGACAGGTTGGCAAGCGGCGCGGCCCGTCTTGGCATTCCGTTACCGACGGTGCAGCTGGAAGAGCAAATTGCTCGACAGTGTGCTCTGGGCGGTGATGCGGTGGTCAAAATCATCCTTACTCGCGGGGTAGGTGGCCGAGGTTATAGTGCCCCTGCGGAGCCGTCGCCAACCCTGCTATGCCAGCGTCATTCGCTTGTTTTGCCAGCAGAGGATCGCTATCGCGACGGTTTGGAGTTGGGCGTCTGTGATATCCGCCTTGCCTCACAGCCGATGCTCGCCGGCATCAAGCACCTGAACCGCCTGGAGCAGGTGCTGGCCCGTCGCCAGGTGGATGCTGCAGGTTGGCATGATGGGCTTCTGCTGGGCGCCTCTGACGAGCCTCTGGAGCTGACTGCGATGAACCTGTTTGCCCGCTTTGCAGATACTTTGTGGACGCCAGACCTGACCCAGGCCGGTGTTGCCGGCGTTATGCGCGGTTATGTACTGGATACTTTGGCACCCGCCTCGGGGCTTACGGTGCAGGTTTGTGCCGGAACACTGTCCCAACTAGAGCAGGCCGATGAACTGTTTGCCTGTAATAGTGTTGCTGGAATCCTGCCGGTCCGTAAACTGGCACTTCGCAGCTGGCCCGCCGGAGAGGTCACTCGGGCCATGCAATTGCGGGTCAGTGAATTATTTACAGGGAGCTAACCATTGCGCGCCAAATATGTTGGATTGCTGGCTCTGCTGGTAGCGTTTACTGCCGTTGGTGCGCTGTTTTGGCTGGCGGGCCACGTGCACCGGCCGCTGCAGGTTGAGCAGGAGCAGGTGGTTAGTATTGCTCCCGGTAGCAGTTTAAACGGAGTGCTGCGCAGGCTTGCCCGTGAAGGCCTGCTTGGAGATCCTGGCGAAGCCAAGCGGCGCCGGCTTGGTGTCCGTCTGTATGACCTTTTTACTGATATCTCCCAACGTATCCAGGTCGGCGAGTATGCGCTTAAGCCTGGTGACACTTTGCTCCAGCTGCTGCTGCGCATCGAGAGGGGGGATGTTGTGCAGCGTAGCTTTGCCCTGATCGAAGGCTGGAACATGCGTGAGCTACGTGCGGCGCTGGCCAGTGCTCCGAGCCTGCGCCAGACCCTTGAGGGAATGGATGACGATGCTTTGATGGCTGCGCTGGGGTTGCCCGGGAAAAGCCCTGAGGGCTGGTTTGCTCCTGATACCTGGCACTACACCAGCAATGACAGTGATCTGGATTTATTGCGTCGGGCCTATGAACATCAGCGGGCTCTTCTGGATGAGGCGTGGCGTAGCAGGGCAGCGAATTTGCCCTACAGCGATGCCTACGATGTGCTGATCATGGCTTCAATTATCGAAAAGGAGACCGGCGTGCCGTCAGAGCGCGGGGAGATTGCCGGTGTCTTTGTTGAGAGGCTGCGGCGCGGCATGCGTCTGCAGACGGACCCGACCGTGATTTACGGAATGGGCGAACGCTACAAGGGGCGTATCCGCAGTGCTGATCTGCGTGAGGCCACCCCTTGGAATACCTACGTGATCAAGGGACTGCCACCGACGCCCATAGCCATGCCCGGTGCGGATGCTATTCGTGCCGCGGTGGCGCCGGCGCAGACTCAGGCGCTGTTTTTTGTTGCCCGGGGGGATGGCTCCCATGTTTTTTCCCGTACTCTGGAAGAACACAATCGCGCGGTGCGCGAATTTCAGCTACGCCGTCGAGAGGACTATCGCTCCTCCCCAGCTCCGGCAGGAACTACACCTTGATGCGCGGAAGATTTATTACCTTTGAAGGGGGCGAGGGCGCCGGCAAGTCGAGCAATGTGCAGCTGGTTGCCCGTTTCTTGCGTGAGCACGGCGCTGAAGTGGTGGTGACTCGAGAGCCTGGTGGCACCCCGTTGGCTGAGGATATCCGCAACCTGTTACTGGCTCCACGTGACGAAATCATGCAAGCGGACACCGAGCTGTTGCTGATGTTCGCTGCCCGCGCGCAGCATGTCGGCGCATTGATCGAACCGGCCCTGCAGCGTGGCGCCTGGGTGCTCTCGGATCGGTTTGTCGATGCCAGCTATGCCTATCAGGGCGGTGGTCGCGGCTTGTCGATGGAGCGCATCGCCGCGCTGGAGAAACTGGTGCTGGGTGATTTACAGCCTGATCTGACGCTGCTATTTGATGTGCCGGTGGAAACCGGGCTGGCGCGGGCTGGCCGGCGTGGTGACCTGGATCGTATTGAACAGGAGGACATGGCTTTCTTTCAGCGCATCCGTGATACCTATCTGCAGCGTGCCGAGGCCGAGCCACAACGTTTTCAGGTGCTGGATGCAGCGGCGCCGCTGCAACAGGTACAGGAACAGCTGCTGAATACTCTGACACGCTGCTGGCAGCAGTGGAGTCAGTCATGAGTGCTGACCGCGCAACTGTGCAGGTGCCCTGTATTTGGCACCGTGATTTGTTGGCGGAGCTGATGCAGCAGGCCGTTGATCAGCGCCTGCCCCATGCATTGGTGCTTTCTGGTCCAGCCGGTATTGGCAAACAGCGTTTGGCCCGGGCTTTTCTGGAGGCTTTGCTGTGCCAGCAGCCGCAAGGTGGGCTGGCCTGTGGGCGATGTCAGTCCTGCCATCTGGTGGCCGCCGGTAGTCATCCGGACATGGCGCTGCTGGTTCCCAATGAAGACAAAAAAAGCAAAGTTATCAAGGTTGATCAGGTTCGTGATCTGGTGGACTTTTTCTCCAAGACAGCGCAATACGGTGGCCGCCGGGTGGCCCTGCTATGGCCGGCTGAGTCAATGAACCGTAATGCCCAGAATGCCTTGCTGAAGACCTTGGAGGAGCCGGGCAGCGGCGCCTTTTTGCTGTTGTTGTGCGACCAGCCTAGCCGATTGCTGCCCACGGTGCGTAGTCGCTGCCAGCAGCGTCAGCTTGGTGTGCCGGATCAGTCCGCCGCACAGGCCTGGTTGGCTGAGCAGACCGGCGATGAAAGTCAGGCCCGGGCGTTACTGGCTGCCGCCGGCGGGGCGCCACTGAAAGCACTGCAGCTTGAGCAGGCGGAGTGGTTTGCCCAGCGTGACACGCTGCTGGGGCAGTTTGTTGCCGTGCTGGAAGGCAGAACTCCAGCCAGTATTGCCGCCCAGACACTGCTCAAGCATGAGCCGCTACCCCTGCTGGAGGCCTTGCATGGCTGGCTGGCTGCGGCACTGCGTGGCCAGCAGGCAGACGATAAGCTGGCGCCGGTAATGAATAGGCTGAGGCAAAGGCTGAGTGATCGCCGTCTGTTGCAGCTCGCAGCTGAGGTCCAGCGGGCGCGCCAGCTGTTGCAGTCCAGTGCCAATCCCAATCCCGCTTTGCTAATGGAGCGCCTGTTACTGCAGGCTGTCGGAGTTGACGCCATGGCAGCCGCCTTCTAATCTGCGACAAGTTTCGTACCGGAGTAAAGAATAATGAAAATGCCCGGCGGTGGGGGCGGAATCCTCTCCCTGACAATCAAGGACAAGGCGGTGTTGTATGCTGCTTATATGCCATTTATCCGCCATGGAGGCCTGTTTATTCCCACCGCGAAGGATTACAAACTTGGCGATGAGGTATTTCTACTGCTTAATCTGATGGATGAGGCAGAGAAAATTCCGGTGGCCGGGAAGGTGATCTGGATTACCCCGAAGGGTGCCCAGGGTAACCGCAGCGCCGGCGTCGGTGTGCAGTTCTCCGATCAGGACGATACGGCTCGCAAGACAATCGAAAACTATCTGGCAGGTTCGCTGGAGTCAGATCGTCCGACCCACACCATGTAAATCGACCTGTGCAGGGATAACGGAGTTTAACCAGCGCCCGCTTCAGCGGGCGCTGCAGTTTTGAGAGAGACACATGACAGCAGCGCTGAACGGTTTGGTGGATTCCCACTGCCATCTGGATCGGATTGACCTGAAAGACTACCCGCAGGGCTTACCCCAGTTGCTGGAGGCCACGGCGGCGGCAGGCGTCAGCCATCTATTATGCATTGGTGTCGATCTGGAGAGTTTTCCGGCGGTACGGGAGTTGGCGGAGCGCTATTCCCATGTCCACTGTACGGTCGGGGTCCATCCACTATATCGTCAGTCCCGTCCGGCGCAGCAGGCTGAACTGGTGGAGCTTGCCCAACATCCGCGGGTGGTGGCCATTGGCGAGACCGGGCTGGATTATTTCTATGCCAAGGATGATACCCGCTGGCAGCGAGAGAGCTTTGCCGAGCATATTGCGGCGGCTCGGGAAACCGGTCTGCCACTGGTGATCCATACTCGTGATGCGCGCGAGGATACCATCGCCATGTTGCGTGATCTTGGCGATGGCAAAGTGCGTGGCGTGTTGCACTGTTTTACCGAAGATCTGGCCATGGCTGAGCAAGCCATGGAGCTTGGCTTTTATATTTCTATTTCCGGGATTGTCACCTTTGCCAATGCGGAGCCCCTGCGTGACGTGGTCAGGGCCCTGCCGCTGGAGCGTTTGCTGATAGAGACCGATGCGCCCTGGTTGGCCCCGGTGCCACATCGTGGAAAACAGAATGAACCTCGCTATGTCGCCGATGTGGCGCGCTTTGTGGCTGACCTGAAGCAATTGCCGGCGACAGAACTTGTCGCCATCACTCGGGATAATTTTTTCTCTCTGTTTAATAAGGCGAAACCGGTATGACCCTATCCGCTCTGGTGACCTCTGTGCTTGCCTTGTTGCTCGGCCTGTTAGCCGGTGCAACGTTGGCATGGTGGCGTCTGCGCACGGACGATACTGTCGCCCATCAACAGATTCGTTTGCAGACCGAGCTCGATGCCGCGCGGCAACAGCTTGTGGCCATGCAGGCCGAGTTAGCGGCGGCCCGTGACCAGCTTGGTCAGAATCAGCAGCAACTGGCGGAAGCCCGTGCTGAGTCAGCGCGGTGGCAGGAAAGGGAAAAGAATCAGCAGGAGCGACTTAACTGGCTTGAGCAAAGCCGCGAGCAGATGAAAAAGGATTTCGAAGCATTGTCGGCGCGAATTTTTGAGGAACGCACCCAGAAGCTGCAGGAGCAGAATCGAACCGGGCTGGATGATGTGCTGAAACCGTTTCGTGAGCAGTTGCAGGATTTTCGTCGTCGTGTGGATCAGATTCATAGTGATGACAATCGTCAGCAGGCCACGCTGCTGGAGCAAATCCGTAACCTGCAGCAACTGAACCAGACCATGGTTGAAGATGCGCGCCATCTGACCAACGCTCTGAAAGGTCAGACCAAAACCCAGGGCAACTGGGGTGAGATGATTCTGGAGCGGATTCTGGAGGAGTCAGGACTGGTGCGTGGACGAGAATATGAAACTCAGGTTTCCATGACCACTGACTCTGGTCAGCGCCGCCAGCCGGACGTGATTGTTCATTTGCCGGATAACAAGGATGTGATTGTTGATGCGAAAGTCTCGCTAACTGCCTATGAAAGGTTTTGCCGGGAAGATGATGAGGAGCTGCGTCGTCAGGCACTGGATGAACATGTTCAGTCGCTGCGCTCACATATTCGCGGCCTGAACCGAAAAGAATATGAAGGGTTGGAGGGTGTGCAGACTCTCGATTTCGTGCTGCTTTTTATTCCTGTAGAAGCGGCGTTTCTGTCTGCAATGGAGAGGGCGCCGGAGCTGTATAACGAGGCCTATAACAAGCATATCGTGCTGGTCAGCCCGACCACACTGCTGGTGACTCTGCGCACGATCAACAATATCTGGCGTAACGAATATCAAAATCGCAATGCGCTTGAGATTGCTGATCGAGCCGGCAAGATTTGTGATCAGGTCACTCTGATTGCCGAGTCTCTGGATGATGTTGGCGACAAGCTGGGCAAGGCGCAGAAGGCCTATGACACCGCCTATGATCGCTTGAGCCGTGGCCGGGGAAACCTTCTCGGCCAGGCGCACAAGCTGCAATCACTCGGTGCCAGGGCACGCAAGCAGTTGCCTGCACCTCAGGACGATAACGAAGAATAAAAAAGGCCCGACAATCCGGGGGAGGAGGGTGTCGGGCCAGTTGCGTACAAGCGCTGGAGGCAGGGAGCCTCCGCGTCTGTGCCGGTGTCACATCGAGGAGGATGACACCGCCCCGCCAGCTTGCGCGAGTAGCCCGGTTTCGGCAAGAAGACGGTTAGATCGATTCTTTATCTGTCTGGCCGGATCATTCCGCGAAGAAATAAGCGCCGGGCTTACAGCGTCTACGGCGGGCACAAAAGCTTGGCAGGCATGGGGCGCTAACAGCCTGGGTGATCTGATCACCGCCACCGATCAGGCCGGTCATGCCAGCACCTACAGCTACCATGGTCGCAGCCATCTGCTGGACGAGATGCAGGATCCGCTTGGTCGACGTTTGCTGCGCAACCTCTACGACGATAACGGCCGCCTGGTCGCCCAGGAAGACAATCAGGGCAACCGCACTGATTTCAATCATGATGTGGCGGGCCGGCAGTCTGTGGTCACCGATCGCCGTGGCAATGCGTCGCTGTTCTATTACGACGACCGTGGCAATGTCACTGGCAAGGTGGATGCCGCCGGACAGCTCTGGCAGTACACCTTTGATGCCGACGATAACCCGCTCACCGAGACCAATCCGCTGGGCGAGCGCAGCGAGAGCACCTTCAATGAGCAGGGCGACCAGCTTACTGCGAAGGATGCGCTCGGCAATGTCACCCGCTTTGCCTACAACGCCCGTGGTCAGGAAACCCGTATCGAGGATGCCAAAGGCAATGCCTTTGACAACAGCTACGACAGTGTCGGCAACCTGCTATCGATCACCGACTCGCAGGGTAATGCCGCCAGCAACGTCATGTTGGCCAGTGGGTTGGTGGCCAGCACAACAGATCTGGCCGGTCATGCCACCAGCTATACCTACGACAGTGCCGGCAACAAGCTGACTGAAACGGACCCGCTCGGCAACGTAAGCAGTTGGACATACGACGCTAACGGCAACGTGCTTACCGAGTCCATCAGCCGCATGCACGATGGCGAGAGTCGCACTGAAACCTCTGCCTACGAGTACGATGCCCTCAACCGTGTCATCGCCGTCACCGACACGCTGGGCAATGTCACCCGCACCGAGTACGACGCCGCCGGTAACGAAGTGGCACAGGTTGACGCGCTCGGCCGGCGCACGGAAATGACCTACGACGCCTACGGTCGCGTAGTCAGCACTCTGTACCCGGACGACACCACCACAAGCAGCCGCTACGACGCCGAAGGCAACCTGGTGGAAGAAACCGATCGCCTCGGTCGCACCACGGTGATGACCTACGACGCCCTGAACCGCTTGACCGAAACCCGCACCCCGGACGGCAGCACCCACACCACCGAGTACGATGCCGCCGGTCGCGTGATCGCGGAAGTGGACGCCCTCGGCCAGCGCACCCGCTACGAGTACGACGCTGGCGGCCGTCGTACCGCTGTGATCAATGCTCTGGAGCAGCGCCACAGCTTCGAGTACGACGCCAACGGCAACCTCGTTATGGAAACCGACGCCAACGGCCACGAGACCCGCTACACCTACAACAGTTTCGACCAGAAAGTGTCCACCCGTTTCCACGACGGCAGCACGGTCAGCGACGAGTACGACGCCCTCAGCCGCAAAACCGCCAGTGTCGACCAGAACGGCACCCGCACCGAGTACGACTACGATGCACTGGGCCGGCTGGTTAGCCGTAGCTATGGAGGCGGCACGCTGCTAGAACCTATGGTTATCAAAAGCCCTAAGATTGATAGCGGTATGTTCCATTTTGGGCCTTTACTCCTTCTTGCCTGATCACTACAATTACCAATATTTAGCAAATTGGTAAATGTAGTGACCTCTGATATGTCCAGTCCTAAACGAAGCGCTGTTGTTTTCCCTAAAAGCCAGAAGGTGCTTTCTCAGCTCGGGGAGAATATCCAGTTGGCGCGAAAACGCCGTAACTATACCCAGACTCTGATTTCAGAGCGCACCGGGCTTTCCCGTCTGACCATTCGCAAAATCGAACACGGGGACCCTAAAGTCTCTTTGGGTCATTATGTGGCTGTGCTAGGTGTGCTGGGGTTGGTGGAAGATCTGGCCAAGGTCGCCAGTGACGACGAGCTGGGTCGTAAGCTCCAGGATATTAAGTTGATGAGTAAACCAAAATGAGCACCGAAGTTTTCGTGTTCGCCGATTGGGAGGAATTCAACGAGCCAGCATTGGTTGGAATCTTGCGTTCAGCCGTGATCAAAAACAAAGAGCATTTCAGCTTTAGCTACGATGAAAACTGGTTGCAACGCCCCAATGCCCAGGCAATCGATCCGGGACTCCAGTTGTTCTCAGGTGAGCAACACAATACGGATGCCAATAACTTTCGAGTTTTTCTGGATTCCTGTCCTGATCGTTGGGGTCGTTTGTTGATGAAGCGGCGTGAAGCTATCGTTGCACGTCAGGAAGAAAGGCGTCCCCGTGTGCTCCATGAAGTGGATTATCTTCTTGGTGTGCACGACCTATACCGCCAGGGTGCATTGCGGTTCAAGCGATCACTGGACGCTGAGTTTCTGGATAACGATGAGAGATTGGCTGCTCCTCCTGTTTCATCGTTGAGGGAGCTGGAATATGCCGCGCAACAAGTAGAGGCAAGTGATAGTGATGACCCGGAATATTTAAAGTGGCTATATATGTTAATGTCGCCGGGTTCTTCATTGGGCGGTGCCCGCCCAAAGGCCAGTGTAGTTGATGAGGAAAATCATTTGTGGATCGCCAAATTTCCAAGTCGGCATGACGATTATGATGTCGCTGCCTGGGAGTTTTTGGCGTATCAGCTTGCACTGAAGGCGGGTGTTGATATGGCGCCTTGCCGGATTGAGAGGTTTAATAGCCAGCACCATACATTTTTAACGCAACGGTTTGATCGTGCTGAAACAAGCCGCTTGCATTTTACCTCAGCATTAACACAGCTTGGCTACTACGATGGTGATTATGATGCCAGCTATCTTGAGTTAGCCCAATTTCTCACGGAGCATGGCTCTGATGCTAAAAAGGACCTTGCGCAATTGTGGCGCCGCATTGTTTTCAATGTTGCAGTATCCAATGCCGATGATCATCTGAGAAATCATGGTTTTATCTTCCGGAAGAATGGATGGGCCTTGTCACCTGCTTATGACATCAACCCTGTCACGCCCGCTAACGGTTTGCATCTGAATATTACCGATGATGACAATAGTCTGAACTATGACCTTGCGATGGAAGTCATCGATTTTTTTCAACTGAAAGAAAACGAAGCTGTGAAAATTAAAGATGAGGTGTTGGCTAGTGTGCGTCAATGGGAATCCGTCGCCAGAAGCATTGGAATCAGTCGAAGTGAGCAGCAATTGATGTCGCCAGCATTTAACGTTTGAATTCCCACTATTCAACCAAACGAACGACCTTTTCTTGCATTTTAATCTCCGTCACTGTGTCCAGATCATTTTGCTGGCCGGTCCACGGCTGCAGCCGTATACGACGATTATCAAGCTGGTCGATAAACGGGTACTTGATGATGTCCAGATATGGGGAGTGATCAAAGTCCGAGGCAAAATAGATGCCAGGTTGACGGCTGTACAGATGACTGACGCCATCACGCTCCTGCTTGACCAGTGGCATCACCGGAAACTGGACAAAGCCGAAGGCTTCGCCCACTGGAGTGCCAGTGATCTGGCGCAGCAGGCTGCCGGCCAGTGCAGCGAAGGCACTGCAGCGCCAGCGTCGGGGTAATAATGACCAGGGCAGCAGCAGGGTAATCACCGCGAACCAGGACCGCTGTGCTCCGACTCCCAGTCGGCTGATGGCATGACGAATCAGAGCCTGCCGCTCTTCATTATTGAGGCTGCGTGGCCGACAGATACGCAGGTGCTCGTGCTCCAGCAAGGAAAGTGATTGCAGGGTAATGCCGCTATCCAGTCGCACATCAAGGATCAGTCGGGTATCCGGGCCGCAGGCCAGGTAGCCGTCAAGCTGACGTCTCAGGGCCGGGTCGGCAATATCATGCGGCTGGCCAAGGTAGAGAATCGCCCGGGACCAGCGCGAAGAGGTGACGTTCTTTAACGCTTCATCAAGGCGGCTGCGACCATCAATCAGAATCACATCGCCGGGCTGCAGGGTGCGGCTCAGTCGGTCAAAGTCAGACAGGCGAATGACGCTGCCGGGGCGGTCATGCTGCAAAAAATCACAGCACCACTGGTAAATACTGTTCAGGTCCATGATGGCTACCGTTGCCGTTGTTCTGATTGCGCGGTCACGTTACAGCACCGCCATCAGCCGGTCGATGACCGAATCGCTGGTATAAAAATGTGGTGATAGCCGCACGCCGCCGCCCCGTGGTGCGCAGACTACGCCGGCATTGGTCAGCCGGCGAAATAGCATAGCGGTGTCCTCGACCGGGGATTTGAAGGTAACGATGCCCGCTCGTCGCTCGGCGGAGTCAGGGCTGAGCATCAGCATGCCACGCTGCTTCAGCTCATGGTGCAGCCGGCTGACCCGAGCTTCCAGTTCCTTGCTGACCTGGTCCATGCCCACCTCCAGCAGTAGGGACAGACTGGCACTCAGGGCATGGGCGCACAGCATATTTGGGCTGCCACACTCAAAGCGCCGTGCTGAGGCGGCGGGTTGCCAGTCCTGACGGTCATAGTCGCCAGCATGCTCGACCATGTGCCAGCCAAATTGATGTAGCGTCAGTTTTGGGCGGAGCGCCGGCCGGCACCAGAACAGGGCCAGGCCCTCTGGGCCAAGCATCCACTTATGACCATCGGCAACCACGAAGTCTGCCTGCCACTGTTGGACGTCCACCGGAATGGCTCCAATTGCCTGAATGGCATCGACACAGAACAGAATGCCTCGAGCTGCACAGGCCTTGCCTAGCCGTGCCATGTCCAGGCGCAGGCCGCTGCCAAATTGCACTGCACTGATGGCTAACAAGCGCACCCGATCATCCATGGCGGCAATCAGGGCGCCTTCCGGGTCGTCGTCGTCTAGTGATACTGCAGTTACCTCGACACCC
Source organism: Alcanivoracaceae bacterium (assembly GCA_029210325.1). Lineage (GTDB taxonomy): Bacteria > Pseudomonadota > Gammaproteobacteria > Pseudomonadales > Alcanivoracaceae > PGZG01. Next base: position 1,531,307 of record JARGPU010000001.1, read on the forward strand.
TGTGGAGCTAGTGCCTGCCAGGGAATTCTGTTGGAGGGGAATTCCTGATCACTGATCAGTACCCGGTCCCCTGGTTGCCAGCTGAGGCCACCAGCGATCACCGACAGGCCCTCCGAGGTGCTTTTTAGAAGGGCAATGTCGTCTGCTGAGGCTGCACCTATCAGATCCCTCAGCTGGCCGCGCAGCTGCTGCTGCTGCTGCTGCCACTTCGGGTAGTGGCGGGCACCGCTGCGGGCATTCTGCTCGGCAAAGCGGATCACCGCATCCCGGCTGCGGGCGGGCCAGGGGGCCACCGCAGCATGATTCAGGTAAAGCATTGCCGGGTCCTGGGGGAACTCGCTGTGAAGATCAATTGCCATGCTCACGAAATCCTGTCGTTGGCCCCGGTTTAATAGCCGGGTATGTCAATCTCAAAGTAGGCCGGAAGCAGGACTGATCAGCCTTTTTCGGTTAGACTTGTCAGTCATTTTTGAGCCTTTGTGCCCCGCCTAAGGAGATATCAATGGGTGATCTGGAAAAAGCAACCCGCCGAGCCCAAGAGTTCCGCCAGCGCGAGCGGGAAATTCTGGATGCTGCTTTGGCGTTGTTCCTTGAGCAGGGCGAAGACCGTGTCACGGTTGAGATGATTGCTGACAAGGTCGGCATCGGCAAGGGCACGATCTACAAACACTTCGAAACCAAGAACGAAATCTACCTTCTGCTGATGATTCGTTACGAGGAATCTTTGGCGGAGCGCTTTGGAGAGATTAGCGAATCAGACGACAAGGAGCGGCTGGCCCGGGACTATTTCCATTTCCGTATTGCGGACCCAAGGCGCTACCAGCTTTTTGATCGACTTGAGAACAAGGTTATCAAAGATCACGCCGTGCCTGAGTTGGTGGAAAAGCTGCATCGTATTCGCGCCGCTAACTTCGAGCATCTGAGCCGGATTGTTCGCTCGCGTATTGATGAAGGCACGCTGGAGGATGTTCCAGAGATCTACCACATCTGTATCGCCTGGGCGCTGGCCCATGGCGCTGTGGCGCTAATGGAATCGCCGTTCTACCAGAATCTCATTGACGACAAGACGGACTTCCTCGACTTTCTGGTCAATATTGGTATTCGCATGGGCAACAAGGGTCAGCGGGGGCACTGAGTATGGCGTCAGCACTGGATGACCTGTTGGCTCGTCTTGCTGATGCTGAGAGATCTTCTGGTGGCCCACCTCTGGAAAAGTGGCAGCCACCTCTATCCGGTGATATCGACATACGCATTGCCTCCGATGGCCGCTGGTATCATGAAGGCACGGTCTTTCAAAGGCCGGCGCTGGTAAAACTATTTTCTTCCATTCTGCGCCGTGAAGGTGAGGATTATGTCCTCGTTACGCCGGTAGAAAAATGGCGCATTCAGGTTGATGATTTGCCATTTATCGCACACTCGGTAGCGCGGCTTGAGCGTGACGGCATCAATATATTGCTGGTTACCACGAATGTGGGCGATGAGCTGGTGATTGGTGAGGCGCACCCCCTTCAGGTGCTGATTGGTGAAGATGACGAGCCTCGGCCGGCAGTACAGGTGCGCTCTGGTCTGTGGGCCAGACTTGATCGCCCGTCGTTCTATCAACTGGTCGATTGGGCTGAGCAATGCACCGAAAATGGGCGCACTGAGTTGCGCGTCCATAGTGCCGGCAAAATATTTACCCTGGGGAGTATATAGCGGGTTGTTGACGCAAAATAACTGACGATTGGGTGGCGGCATAGTGCCTTTACCGGGATATACTCGGGCAATCGGGGCTGTTGTTGACTCAGATCATGGATGTTTTGAGAACCATGGTGAGGGCGTTAGCGCTTTTGCTTGGCACATCGTTTTTTACCACTTCTTTCGCCGCAGTGACCTATGAGGGCACAGCCGGTGTTCGTGCAACGGTCTTTAACGGGACTAGTTATTCAACCTTGAGCTGCATCGGTTGTCACGCGGCTGCGGCGGATGTGCCGCAACTTCCCTATCTGGACACTTGGAGCAACGTCAACAGTTACGGCGTGACGACCACGGCAGATTTTTCCTGCGTAACTGGTTATGACGGCAGTGCAGTGAGTGGCCATAACTATATGGCCAATCGCGTGTCCTGCGGTGAAATGCCGTCCGGCGACGATCTGGATGCCACTGGAAAATCTCTTTTTGCCAACTGGCAGAGTAGTGGCTTCCTGCGCTGGTCGGCGCCGACACTGGCTACCAGTGCGGCCACGTCGATTTCCAAATACGGCGCGACGCTTAATGGCACCATCAATGAAAATGGCTCGGATGCCTCCGGCGGTGCATTCTTTCGTTACTCCACCAGTTTCTCCACCATTGATGCGGGTGGTGGCAGCCTGTCTTCAAGCACGAACCCGGCTGGTACTGGCGGTGGTCTGACATCGACCTCGTACAGCCGCACTGTTTCCGGACTGTCTTGCGGCACGGTTTACTACTTCAAGGCCTGGGGCACCAATTCCGTGGGCACGGGAGAGGGAACACGGCGGAGTTTTACTACCAGTGCCTGTCCGTCCATCACTCAGGGCGCCAGTGTCAGCGTGATCATGTCTGAGGACAGTTCACCCACACCATTCAGTCGAGTATTGAATGCCAGCGAAAGCGTCACCTGGTCTATCTTTGATCAGGCCAACAACGGCACTGCCAGCGTCTCCGCCGGTGCAGCCACCGCGAAATCGATTTCTTATACACCGAACGCAAACTACAACGGTGCTGATACGTTCATCGTGCGAATTTCGGATGGCACCACCACCGATGATATTACCGTCAATGTCACTATTAATGCGGTCAGTGATGCGCCGGTAATTATTCAGGGGGCGAGCGTCGGTGTGTCCATGTCCGAGGACAGCTCGCCGACGCCTTTTTCTCTCAACCTGAACGCCACGGACGTGGACAGTGCAACACTTTACTGGCGGGTTAGCAGCGCTGCATCGAATGGCACTGCCGGGATTTCAGGGGGCACCAACTCAACCTCTGCCAGCGGCGCTGCCAAGGGCATTACCTATACTCCGACAGCGAACTACACTGGCAGTGACAGTTTTGTCGTGCAGGTCAGTGATGGTAGTAACGGTACCGGTTTGTCAGACTTCATCACAGTCAACGTCACGGTTAATGCCGTTAATGACGCACCAACTTTCAGTGTTGCCTCGCCGGTGGCTGTTGCTATGTCAGAAGATAGCTCGCCGACTCCGTTTTCCCGTAGCCTGATCGCCAGTGATGTGGATAACGCCACGCTATACTGGCGCATCAGTAGTGCCGCATCGAATGGCACCGCTGGTATTTCCGGGGGCACTAACTCCACGTCTGCCAGTGGAGCCAGCAAAAGCATCACCTACACACCAACTGCAAACTATTTTGGCAGCGACAGTTTTGTTGTGCAGGTCAGTGATGGCTCTGGCGGCAGCGGGCAGTCTGTTTTTATGACAGTAAATGTCACCATCAGCGCGATTAATGATGCTCCAGTGATTGGCTCGATTCCATCGACTTCCGGCACCGAAGCTGTGCTTTATTCCTATGCGGCCAGCGTGAATGATCCGGATGATGCCAACAATGGCACGGCGTTAACCTGGAGCCTTGATACGGCGCCGGCCGGAATGACAGTAAGCTCGACCGGTTTGGTGCAGTGGACGCCGCCCAATGGCGTTACCACCGCCGATGTTACCCTGCGTGTTGCAGATGGTGGCGAGAACGGCGCAGTAGCTGACACCCAAAGCTGGACTATTTCCCTTGATGCAGTGAACGACCCGCCGGTGATTACCTCTACTGCGCCCACCGGCGCAACAGAAGATACTCAATACAGTTATCAGGTACAGGTGACTGATCCAGACGACACCAATAATGGCGCCAACCTGACTTTCCAGCTTGGCAATGAGCCGGCCGGCATGGTGGTCAGCAGTACCGGCCTGATTACCTGGACACCGCTTGAGGGTGTTCTGAGCAGTGGCGCGGTCACCGTTACGGTCAATGATGGCGGCGAAAACGGCGCCGGCCCGGATAGTGAAATCTTTACAGTCACCGTCACTGCGGTAAACGACGCTCCACAGATCAGTAGCTCGGCAGTTACCACTGCGACTGAAGATACCTTGTACCAATATGCGGTGGGCGTAACGGATCCGGATGATGCCAATAACGGTACTGCTTTGTTGTGGTCGCTGCAGAATGCGCCTGCTGGGATGAGTATCAGTAGTACCGGCACTATCAGTTGGACCCCGACTGAAGGTGTGCTGACCAGTGGTAGTGTGACTGTGCGGGTGCAGGATGGTGGTGAAAACGGCGCCTTGCCGGCAACACAGAATTTCACTGTAACAGTGACGCCGGTGAATGATCCGGTGACGATCACCTCTGCGGCGCCGTTAACCGCGACGGAAGATGTTCAGTACAGTTATCAGATCTTGGTTAGTGATCCGGATGACAGCAACAATGGTAGCGATATCAGCTTTGCGCTGACCAGTGCGCCTGCAGGTATGTCAGTCAGCAGTACCGGGCTAGTAACCTGGACGCCGGTAGATGGGGTGTTGACCTCCGGAACTGTGCGTGTGCGTGTCCAGGATGGGCTGGAAAATGGCGCTGCCTCCGCACAGCAGCAGTGGACAGTGGCGGTGACAGCGGTCAACGATGCGCCAGTGTTAAGCGCGATTGCCGGTCAGTCAGTGGAGGAGTTGTCAGGGTTCAGTTTGGCGGTTCAGGTAACCGACCCGGACGATACCAATAATGGTGCTGGCTTATCCTGGAGTCTGGACACCGCACCTACTGGCATGACTATCAGCAATGTCGGCGTGATTTCCTGGACGCCGGGGCAGAGTACTGCTGGTAATTATCCGGTAACGGTAAGAGTAGCGGATGGTGGTGAAAATGGCGCCGCCGCCGATACCGAGTCCTTCTCTATTCAGGTCACTCTGCAGGATGCGGATGGTGATGGTGTAGCGGACTATGCAGATAACTGCCCGGTTAATGCGAACCCTGATCAGGCAGATCTGGACGATGACGACATTGGTAATCTTTGTGATGCGGATCGTGATGGTGATGGCATTCCCAATGATATCGAGGATCTCTATGGGCTGGACGCGGATGATGCCAGCGATGCGCTGGCAGATCTCGACGACGATGGTTTAACTAATCTGGCCGAATATGAGGCGTGTGCTGCACAGATGCTGACGGACTGTGAGGCCATCGTGGTCGACTCGGTCGCACCACAGATTAGCGTGGAAGACATTCGCACGGATCAGGTTGCCTATCTCACCGATATTATCGTCACGGCCACTGCCGAAGACGGTATTGATGGTCCGTTGCCGGCCTATCTCACGGCAATCAATGACCAGCTGGTAGAAGCGTCAGGGTCTGGCCATCTGCGCCAGCTACGCCCGGGTCGACACCTGCTGCGCTGGCAGGCAGAGGATGCCGCTGGCAATGTGGGCACAGCGATTCAGCAAATTGATATTTTGCCGCTGGTAACATCCGGCGGCGCTCAGGTGGTTGGCCGAGGGCAAACCGTGGAGGTGCCGATTCTGCTTGGCGGAGAGGCGCCGACCTATCCAATAGCGGTGCAGTATGGTGTTTCAGGATCCGCAGTTGAGGGTGTGGACTATCAGCTGTCGGCTAACTTCTACCCGGTGGCTGCTGGCGTCAGCTCAACTATCGAACTGACTGTTGCAGCGAACCTGGCCACTGGAGAAGATCGCTACGTTGATATCACCCTGACGGACATCAGTGGCGATGCATTGTTAGGAGATACGCTGACCCACAGGGTGTTGATTGTCGATCGTCAGCTACCGCCAGAGTTGCAGCTACGCAGTCGTCAGATGGGCAGGCAGTCTGGTCATGTCTATGCTGATCAGGGGCTGGTTGAGGTACTCGCAGATGCTCGTGATGCCAACGGTGACACGCTTAGCTATGACTGGACTGAAACGGATCCATTGCTGTCCTTTAGTGGCAATAGCAATGTGCAGTCGTTTGATCCTGCCGGGCTATCTGCCGGGCAGTATCGTGTTCGGGTTGCAGTATCGGATGGCATAGCCACCGTGCGGCGCTCGCTGCAGTTGGTGGTTCAGGATCAGGCTCCACAGCTTGAAGATGAAACCGAAGTCTATGAAGAGGGCGTGCTGGTCGCTGTATTAATCAACGATCAGGATGGTGATGGCGTGCCAGATGCCAGCGATGGCCTTGGCGACAGCGATGGCGATGGCATTCCTGACTACCGTGACAACGTTAATGACCCGGCACTGCAACCGCTGCAACAGACCACGCAGCTTGGTCAGGCACTGCGTAATGCTATCTCGACGGAGCCGGGGCTGCGTCTGTCCTCTGGCGATCATGCGTTGCGTGCAGGTCGCGGGGGCGTGCGAGTTTATAGCTCCGAGCTGCCAGTTGATCCGGACTATGCGGTAGTCGGCACTATCTATGACTTCGACGTGTTCGGGCTTAACGAAGCTAATCGCACGGCACGGGTGGTATTGCCATTGGTTCAAGCATTGCCGCCGCAAGCGGTTTGGCGCAAGTACGATGCTGACGGTTGGCATGGCTTTGTTGAAACCGGCAGTGACGCTATCGACAGCGCTATGGCAACCGACGGGCGCTGCCCCTCAGTGGGGTCCATACTTTGGAGTCCGGGCCTGAGAGCGGGCGATAACTGTGTCCGGTTACAAATCACAGACGGTGGTCCGAATGATGCTGACGGCACAGCCAATGGGGTAATTCGTGATCCTTCTGGTGTCGCTGTGGCGAAGGCAGAAGTAGAAGAGCCGAAAGTACCGAGTAATGGTCCGAATGACGCTGGAGCCATGGCCTTATTGTATTGGCTTCTGCTGCTATTGCCGTTGTCACGTCGCCGTTATGTTTGAGCTCCCAGGGATGGATGTAATCGAATGAAGTTTTTCAGATATTGGCTTTTGGCCGGATTGTTGTTTGCCAATTTCCCGGTTTGGGCGATTGATCTGCATGATATTCAGCTCAATGCAGATATTACGGTTAACTATGATGACAATCAGTCCCGTGCTGAGCGGCAACGTGATCAGGTTGAGGATGTATCCGCATCTGTCCAGGCCAATCTCAGCTGGTTCCGGCAGTTGAGCAGCCGTAGCCTCATCGCCCTGTCTGGTTTTGCCGAAGGCGAACGTTTCGATCAGGTGGACCTGCTTGACCGCAATACATTGGGGGTGGGTGCGGCTTACCGCTGGCAGCGTGATTCGTCTTTCTCTTCTCCGTTGGTCGAGTGGAACGTATCCCTGCAGGATGATGATATCGGGGTTGATCAGCGTGACGGTACGGTCCTTAAAACCCAGCTTTTTATCACCCGCCGTTTCACCGATAGGATTACTATGTCTGTTGGCGCTGAGTATCGTCAGGCGGATGCGGAAAGCGTGGTTTTCGATCTTGAAAACAGACGCTTCTTCTGGAACTTTGATTACTTTTTTGCCCAAAAATATGCCGCCTATTTCACCTACAGCCATATTCGTGGAGACGTTTTCTCATCAGCTCAGCGTATTTTTTGCAATGGTGCGTTTGCCACCGATATTTTGCCGTTGATCAACGCCTCCACGGCTATTGAGCCAGATGATGCTTATAACGGTACCTTTTGTGGCGAATGGATCGCCTATCGTCTGGATGCTAAAACTAATACCTTTCTGGCAGGCATAAATATGCCCGTTGGTAAAAGTATGTCTTTTGATGTGTCGGCCATGCGCGCCGAAGTTTCGGCGGATCTGGGCAATCATTATGAACGGAATATGGTTCGCGCCAGCTTGCTGAAGAGGTTCTGAGCATGAGTATATTACTGCGTCTAGGATGTTTCTCAGTGCTGTTACTGATGCTGGCTGCCTGTAATGAAAGGGATGGCGCTGAGACGGTGGCTGGTGCTGCACGCACGGTGGAGGTGCCTGATAATTTTTTGCGCTATCTGAATGACCAGCAGGGCGCTGTACTCAGTGCTGATTGGACTGCCGCTTACTATCGGGCGGTGGACCCGATTAGTAACAGAACAACATTGCAGGATTGGAAAGCAGCCAACCAGTTTGGTCAGTGTGACGAAGAAGTCCATGTGGTGTTTCGTGATGCCAAAGACCTTGGCTATGGACGTAATATGCGCGGTTGCCGCCATGCGGATGGTCGAGTAGCCATATTCGTCGATAACTATGTGGTGCGGGTGCAGCCGGGTGATCCTTCTAACTACGGGCCGATCAATGTAGAAGCTGCTATCAGCGAAGATCGACATCATAAGCAGGGCACCAATGCCATTGAGTTCACGCCGATCGATCCCACCGATCCCGGTTCAGACAAGGTTGCCAAGTTTTTCACATTTGACCAGAACGGTCTGCGCAGTGTGGAGGCGGATCTTGATGGTCGTGGTAACAAGCCCATGCCACAGCCATGCCTGCTGTGTCACGGCGCAACCCTGGCAACATGGGACAGCGATGCGATTGTTGCCAGTCTGGCTCCGTGGGCGGAGCCAGGCGTCGAGGAGACTCTCAAGTCAGCAAAGCTGAATTTGCTGGAGCTGGAAAGTTTTGACTACTCTCCTTATGTGAGTCGTTATTCACGCTCGCAGCAGGAAGAGCCATTAAGGCTGTTGAACCGTTTTATTCTGGATACATACCAGCAGGCAGCAGCTCGTCCATTGGCAGACCCCGGTCATTGGTCAGCTGATTTTGCAGTCGAAGTTGCCAGTAAACGTTATCTTGATCAGCCAGAGCAGGTCGGTCAGGCCTATCAGGATGACTCTGTTCCCTGTGGTTGGAGAGTAAATCCCTCCATTGACGCAGACTGCGTCGGCTCGGTTGACCTGCCATTGGCGCCCCGTCAGGAAGGCGTTGATCTGCTCTATAAACGTGTCGTTGAACCCAACTGCATTGGCTGCCATTCAGTGCGTGGATCTAGTGCAGGGGAGCGGCAAGGCGGTGCTGGCAACGCGGTTAATTTCAGCAACTATGAAAAGTTTATTGGTTATAGCGACTTGATCGTAGATTACGTCTATCACCGGGGTGTGATGCCGCTATCCCTGCGCAACTATGAAAAGTTCTGGGCTGATCGGTGTGATGGTGCGCCGGCACTGCTGGCTTCGTTTCTGCCTGAGTTTGATCGCTATGATGAGCAGGCTTGCGTGATCACTCCGGGGCTGCCGGTAGCCAAGCCCGGTGCCAGCCGTCCGATTGACACTCCCGCACTGCTCGATGCCTCCGGTAGCCTTTTTGCTCGTGATTTCCAGTGGCAGGTGTTGTCTCTGGCGGATCCGTCCGCGCTGGTTAGCCTGTCTAGCCCGACCTCTTCGGTCACCCAGTTCGATGCCAGTCATGAAGGGGAGTATGTGCTTCGCCTTACGGTCACCAACCTGCGTGGCAGCCACAGTGAAGATGTCACCCTGACGGTGGATAACAGCTTGAATCCTGCGCCGTCGCAGCTGACATTTACAGATCATGTTCTGCCGGTATTACGTGATATCAGCTATCCGGGTCGGGTGCAGCGCTGTACCGACTGTCACAGCGCTGTTGGCCAACTTGGTGGCGCCTATGCTGGCATCCCGGTGGTCTACGATGTGGATGCCACTGTTTATGCCGAGGTGATAGAGCGCGTTGACCTGAATGATCCTGAGAACAGTCTGCTACTGCGCAAGCCGACCCGTGACCAGCATGGCGGTGGCATGTTGATTGATCCTGGCAGCGAGGACGGTATGGCGCTGTACCAGATGTTGATCAACTGGATCCGAAATGGAGCAGAGTGCGGTGCGGATCCACTGATCTGTGGTTAATCATATCCTGGTAATTGTTATTTGCTGGTATGAGTAAATACGCCATCCCAGTCTATATCTGGCGGGTCTTCCTTGAAGTGAGCGATGCGCTCCAGATAGACCTGATAGATTTTCCGATCTGGTTCTTCTTCAGCCAGTTTTAGCAAGGACTGCTCCGCGACACTCCAGCGCTGCTCGCGATATTCCGACAGCGCACTATGGAAGCGCTCCAGCCGATGCAGGGTTTCTTCCGATTGCTCACTGGTGGCACCCAGCGGTTCGAAAATCACCACCGGTTCGTCTTTGCCTTTAACTTTTACTCTGTCCAATTCCAGAAAGCAGTAGTCTGGGACTTTGGCGCGAGTGAATTCACTGACAATAATATTGACGCCATATTGCTTGGTTAGTCCTTCCAGCCGTGAGCCCAGATTCACAGCGTCACCCATAACCGTATAGGCCATGCGGAATTCCGAACCCATGTTGCCGACACTCATCAGGCCGCTGTTGAGGCCCACGCCGATATTGATCTCTGGCCAGCCTTTTTCCCGGAATCGTTGGTTAATGCCTGGAAGAGCCTTGACCATCTCCAGCCCCGCTTCCAGAGCATGGCGGGCATTGTCAGGGTCTTCCAGGGGAGCACCCCAGAAGGCCATGATTGCGTCACCCATATATTTATCGATGGTGCCGCGATGGTGATGGATTACGTGGGTCATTGGCGTCAGCATTTCGTTCATCAGCTGGGTTAGTGCTTGTGGCTCCAGCCCCTCGGAAATAGTGGTAAACCCGCGCACATCTGAGAACAAAACGGTCATGTCCCGGCTTTCACCGCTGACGCTGATTTTCTCCGGACTCTCGGCCATTTCTTCCACCAGCTCCGGCGGAATGTACTGGCCGAACAGTTTCGCCAGCATGCGCTTGTCGCGCGCCTCAACAAAGAAACCCCATAGAGTCTGGAAAACGAAGATAAATAGAATCAAACCCACCGGTGAGGCCAGTGGCAATACCAAGCCGCTATTCCATGCGTATAAGTTGCCCCCGACAACGGCAGCCAGTGCTCCCATTGTTACAAGCAGACTGCGCATCGGTTCAAGGCGAGCATTGATCACGCCCAGCACAATGCTGATGGTCAGAAGCAGGAAAAACTCAACCGCGATGATCCAGCCTGGCTGGCGCTTGATGTTGTTATCCAGCAGGCCGGCAATCAGGTTGGCATGTACCTCAACGCCCGGATAGGTGGTCTCCAGTGGCGTGGTCCGCTGGTCCTTCAGGCCGGGGGCTGAGCTACCCACCAATACTATTCTGCCGCGCAGCTGTTCTTGCGGAATTTTCTTTTCCAGAATGTCGCTGATTGAGTAGTAAGGGAAGCTGTTCGCGCCGCCACGATAGGGCACCAGTACCGTTGCCAGTGGTGCCAGCGGAACAATCTGATCTCCAAGGCGCAGTGCATCAACAAACGGGTAGTTGCTCTGGGTATCAAGGATCAGCTCGATGGACGGGTCGTTGCCGGATGCGCGCACCATAGACAATGCCAAAGAGCCATATAGTTTGCCTTCAAACTCCTGTAGCAACGGCACACGACGGAATACACCATCAATATCAATGGTCGGATTGTCAAAGAATCCACCACCCCAGGCCGTGCTTTGCAGCACTTCCAGATTACCGGAGAAGCCATGGGGTTGAGGCAAGCCGAGACGGCCGGCAAAGTCTTCTGGCAGCTCTGCCGCAGGTGGTGGCAATACGTTTAACTGGCTGCTCTGGCCATGGGCAAAGACATAGCCGAGAACGACCTGGCGATCACGAAAGCTGTCGGCAAAGCGCTGATCAAAATTCAGGGCAGGGCCAAGATCTTTCCAGATACGCTGGAATTGCCTGTCTGAGCGCAACTCTTTTTCGGCCATGCCACGCAGGGCAGATACGCCGGGGTCCGTATCCGGTTCGGCAAACAGTACGTCATAGCCGAGGCTTTTGACCTGATAATGGTCGAACATCACGTCCATGAACTGGGCCAGAATGCCCCGGTCCCACGGCCAATGCCCCAGAGCCGTCAGGCTCTTTTCGTCAATGTCAGCGATAATAATGCGGTCATCAACACCACCGGGTACGGTCATGCGCAACCGTATGTCGTAGGTGGCCCGCTCTAGCGTATCAAGCAGAGGAAGACGCGGAAGATAAATGCTGTGCAGAACAAACAGCGCACAGATCAACAGCAGCAAACTGGTGCGTAGCCACTTTCCCGGTGACATCGGTACTCCTTACCTTCAGTAGCCTTTACGCGGTGCGGTATAGGACTTTAGCGTCGAGAACGCAGGTTTACGGCCGACCAGCTGCTCAATCAACATGAGCTCTTCGTCAGTATGATTTTTCATGGGGGCTGGAGTGATCAGCTGGCTATAGCCGCCGCCTTTGCCAATGTAGCGAGGCGAATCATGGTGAGTGGCGATCACTTTTTCTTGCTGGCTCGGATCCGCGTTGGCGACGATATCGACGTGGCCATAGCAGGTGCAGGCATAGCTCACATCCTCTTCGGACTCCACATACAACCCGGTGCCACGGATGCCGATGGTGGCTGTACTGGTTTGTACTTGATGGACCGAGCCGCCGGTGCGTGCACCAAATACGGACAGCAGTTTACCGGTGGCAAGCCTCAGGCTCTCTTCGATGTTGTCCTTGCCCTTGAACTGTACCTTGCTGTTGTCACGCAGAATGTGGGCGTCAAAACCGATCACAAATACGACATAACTGCTGCGACCTGTTTCCACCAGAGAGTTAGCGCTGATGTAGGTGCTTTCATTGGCCAATTTGCCGTCCACAAAGACCGTGCCGCGCATGTCGTATATGGATTTGCCGGCAATCAGCTGCTCGGGGATCTTGCCCATGGCATGGACCAGCGCTGGCAGCACTGACGAGCCGGTCACCCCGGCAACAAGGGCAGAACCCATGGTGTAACGCAGAAACTGGCGGCGGGCTTCAATAATCTGGTCGCTCATGGCTCTCTCCGTAGAGGCAGGTCCCTGTTGTCTTGGTGGGATACGTGTTTATAGCACAGCATTGGGGTTGATGGGATGGTTAGTCCCATTCAGTCTTGTTCATCTGGCCGGGGGGGTAGCTCATGGCCGCAACGGCGGCAGTACTTGGCATCGTCATCGTGCTCATGCAGATGGCAGTGACTGCATTCACGCTCGAATCGACGGCGCACCATGGCCTGGGAAATCTCTGCGGTGACGATGCCCGTGGGCACCGCAATAATTGCATAGCCGGTTAGCATGGCCAGTGAGGCGATGGCCTGGCCGAGTGGGGTGGATGGTGAGATGTCCCCATAGCCAACCGTGGTGATGGTAACAATCGCCCAATAGATGCTGCGTGGAATGCTGGTAAAGCCATAGGCCGGCCCCTCCACCACATACATAATGCTGCCGAAAATCAGCATGACGATTATCACGCTGAACAGGAAGACGCCGATCTTTCTGCGTGCCCTGAGCAGGGCGCTGAGTAGGAATCCGGCCTCGTTCATCATTGATACCAGCTTCATCACCCTGAATAGACGCAGTATGCGCAGGGCTCGCATGGTCAGCAGGTAGTGCGCGCCGGGAATAAAAAGGCTGATATAAGTGGGCAGGATCGCCAGCAGATCGACAATACCAAAGAAGCTGCGAGCATAATGAGCGGGGCGAGCACTCACCCAGAGCCGTACCAGATACTCAATAGTGAACAAAATGGTAAAGAACCACTCGATCAAACGTAACTCTTGACCAAATACGGCATCGATTGAAGCGACGCTTTCCAGCATAACGGCTACCACACTGGCCAGAATGGCAACCAGTAGTAGCTGGTCAAAACGTCGACCATAAGTAGTGTCCGTGCCGAAAATAATATGTCGCCAGCGAATGCGCAGACTGTGCGGCTCCTGTTCCATACCGGCCCTGCCAATGAAAGATGGCCCGATTGTCGCTTGTCCGCAGGAAAATGACCACTTAGTCTTGGGGCACTTTTTGTATTGGTGACGTTATGCAGCAGTCCCTTGATGAGATTACTGAATTTCGCCCCGCCACCAGTTGGCAGGGGCGGCTGGTGGCCAGTGCCATGCGCACTTTCGTCAAGCCGGTGGTGGCGCGGGTGCCTTTTACGCCGAGGGTGATGAAGTTTTCTCAGCTTGGCTTTGATACGGTCACACTAGCCTTGCCGGTTCATCCTGATGTGCATATCGCTCCGGCGGATGTGGGTGGTGTGCCTGGTGAGTGGTTAATCGCCGGCCGGGAAGTGCTTTCCGGCCGCGTGGTGTTGTATTTGCATGGCGGAGGTTACTTCTTCGGCTCTCCTCGGTCCCACCGCTCGGTAACTTGGCGCTTGAGTCGTGCCTGTCGTGCCAGGGTGCTGGCGCTGGACTATCGTCAGCCGCCGGACTGGCATTACCCGGCGCCGATGATCGACGCGCTGAGTGCCTATCGAGCGCTACTGGCCCAGGGCTGCAGGCCGGAAAATATTATCATTGCCGGGGACTCTGCTGGCGGCAATCTGACTCTGGTTACGCTGCTGTCATTGCGCGAGCAGGGGCTGCCGTTACCCGCAGCTGCTGTGCTGATCAGCCCGTGGGCCGACTTGACCTGTAGTGGCGAAACACTGGTCAGCAATGCGGATGTGGAGCCAATGATTCCACTCAATGCATTGCGTTTTATTTCTTCATCCTACGCGCGCGGTCAGGACCCGGCGGCGCCCATGCTGTCACCGGTTTTCGCCGACCTGAGTGGTTTACCTCCAATAATGATTCAGGTGGGTCGGATTGAAATATTGCTGAGCGACGCTCGGCGTATTGCGCAGCGGGCGCAGGCCTGCGGTGTTACCTGCCGGCTTCAGGAATGGGATGGCATGATGCATGTATTTCAGGCCTTGGGTGGTTGGCTGCCTGAGGCATCGTTGGCACTGCGAGAGATTGGCGCTTTTGTTGATGAGCAAATTCAGGCAGCAGGAGGAGAGGCGAGAATTCGCCAGCGCGCTACTATCGTGACGGGGCTGGGCCATTAAAAGCAGGGAGCGGCCGAAGCCGCTCCTGCTTAATCAGTTGTTGCGACAGGGCAGAACATCGCGCAGTTTCGCCGCCATATCGCGGATCGACTGCTCGGTAACATCCCAGCCAATACAGCCGTCAGTGACCGATACGCCGTACTCCAGCTTTTCCAGATCTGCCGGAATTTTCTGATTGCCGAACTTCAGGTGTGATTCCACCATCATGCCGACAATGGACTTATTGCCCTCCAGAATCTGGTTGGTGACATTCTCCATTACCAGAGTCTGCAGCGCCGGATCCTTGTTCGAGTTGGCGTGGCTGGCGTCGACCATGATGTTGGTGGAAACGCCGGCCTTGGTCAGCTCTTTCTCGGCTATGGCCACTGAAACGGAATCATAATTAGGCTTGCCGCCACCGCCGCGCAGCACCACGTGACCATACTGGTTGCCACGGGTCTCGGTGATGGCCACCTTGCCATCGCTGTCGATACCCAGGAACCGGTGCGGGCTGCGCACGCTGAGCATGGCGTTGATGGCCACTTCCAAGCCACCATCGGTACCGTTCTTGAAGCCCACCGGGCTGGACAGACCGGAGGACATTTCCCGGTGGGTCT
>JARGPU010000009.1 GCA_029210325.1 Alcanivoracaceae bacterium
GAACCAGCCTGCTGGCACTGATCGACGACATTGCCACCCTGCTCGACGATATCTCCGTGATGACCAAGGTGGCGGCAAAGAAGACCGCCGGTGTCCTCGGCGATGATCTGGCCCTGAATGCCGAGCAGGTATCTGGTGTACGCGCTGAGCGTGAGCTGCCGGTGGTCTGGGCGGTCGCTAAGGGTTCTTTTATAAACAAGGCCATACTGGTGCCAGCAGCGCTGTTAATCAGCACCCTGTTACCCTGGGCAATCACACCACTACTGATGCTCGGCGGTTTATTTCTGTGCTACGAAGGGGTCGAAAAAGTCGCTCACAAGTTCTTTCACCGCGAGGATGTTGCGCAACAACATGCGGAAAAACTAAAAGCAATCGCCGACCCAACAGTTGACCTGGTGCCGCTCGAAAAACAACGCATCCGTGGCGCTGTTCGCACCGACTTTATCCTGTCTGCGGAAATCATCGTGATTACGCTAGGCACGGTACAACAGGCACCTTTCATGAAGCAGCTAACGGTGCTGGTAGCGATTGCCGTGCTGATGACAATTGGCGTTTATGGCTTGGTAGCCGGCATCGTCAAACTTGATGACGCTGGCCTGCATCTGCTTGAACGGGGGCGCAAGGCCGGCAGCAAACTCTACAGTGCCACAGGGCGCGCTCTATTGATGTTTGCACCAAAGCTGATGAAGTTTCTTGCCGTGGCCGGCACTATCGCCATGTTTACCGTCGGCGGCGGCATTCTCATGCATGGCATTCCTGCGCTGGAGCACCTGCATCACAAGCTGCTGCCGGTACTTGCTGGCGATGGTGCACTATTAGCTACCGCCCGGTTGGCAACACCGGTTCTGCTCAGCATTACTGTTGGCATCATTAGCGGCGCGCTGGTGTTAAGCAGCACCCGCCTGGCGAGCAACGTGCGCGGCCGTTTTAGCAGCCAATGACAGCGTTACGTGAGACGCCTAGTCCGCCAAAGTTTCCAGCCAACCATAGAGTTCATTCTTTTTCTTCCCCGACCAGGCCGCCAGCACCTTGGCGGCCCGCGAGGCCGGCAACTCCGCCAACAGCAATCGCGCCAACCTCGCCAACTCGGCATCATCCACCGTGCGCTCTGGCGCCGGCGCCACCAGCAAGACGATTTCGCCACGCTGCTGGTTACTGTCCGCCGCTACCTTGTCACGGATATCGCCGACACTGCCGGGCAACACCGTCTCGAAATGCTTGGTCAACTCGCGACAAAGCACCACTTCCCTGCCACCCTCCACCGCTGCTTTCAGCTCGTCGAGCAACGTCAGGATACGGTGCGGCGCCTCATAAACCACCGAGGTAACCGCGCTTTCGCTGATCCTTCGCAAGGCCGCATTACGGCCAGAGCCCTTACTCGGCAGGAACCCTTCGAAGATGAAGCGGTCTGTGGGCAGGCCAGCAACCACCAAAGCAGCCAGTAAGGCACTGGCTCCGGGCACCGGCACAACGCGAATACCAGCCTGATGGCAGGCACGCACCAGCCGATATCCGGGATCGCTTACCAGAGGCGTGCCGGCGTCAGACACCAGCGCCAGGTTGTCGCCGCGCTGCAACCGCTCAATTAGCTGTGGCGTGCGCTCCTGCTCGTTGTGGTCGTGGTAACTGATCAAGCTTTGGCGAATACCAAGTTCGTCAAGCAGACGGCCGGTATGCCGAGTATCCTCGGCGGCCACAGCATCGACCTCAGCCAGCACGGCAAGCGCGCGCCGGGTGATGTCGTCCAGATTTCCCACAGGGGTACTAACAATATGAAGCATGCCCGACATTTCCTGACCCCCGCTGTGAAGTGCGGCTGCTACAATAGCGCCACCTCTGCAACAAGACGACCCCGGATGACCATGAGATTGTTATTGCGCGGCCTGCTGCTGGCAGTTTTTGTCTGGACGGCTGGCTGTGCCCAGCGCCCCGTTGACTCCACCGACGTCGCCACCGCCGGCGTAAGCCGCCCGGCACCGACCATGAGCGAGGACGCGCTGCGTGAGCTAGCCGGCCTGCCCGCCAGCAGCGCCGATGACACCGCGCTTGCCTGGGCAGCGGAGTATCTGGGACTGGGCAAAACAGAAGCCACTGCTATGCTGCTCAACTATCTTGACGGACAGGTGCTGAACGGACCCCGGCAGGCCCGTCGCACATTGCTACGCGCGCAATGGCACTTGGTACTGCAGCAACCGGAACAGGCCGAGGCGGCGCTGTCTGACGCCAATCTACTGGCCATTCTGCCGCAGCTGGATAACAACCTGCGTAGCCGCATAGGGCTACTGCGCGCTGATGCCCTGACCCTGCGTGGCGAGCTGGTTGCCAGCCTCGAACAGCGCGTTGCAGTGGACCATCTGCTCGACAGCAGTAGCCAGGAATACAACCACAGCATGATCTGGACCCAGCTGATGCTGCTGCCAATCAACGAGCTGGCCGATGCTGAACGGCGCACGGATGATGCCACCCTGAGCGGCTGGCTAGAGCTGGCAAGGCTGTATCGCGATCCACTCAGTGACATTGATGGCCAGCTCAGAAACCTGAACGACTGGCAACAACGCCGCGCCCATCATCCTGCTGCCAGCAATATGCCCGACATCATTCAGGCTCTGCGCAAGGCGGTACGTGAGCGACCACAAACCGTTGCCGTCCTGCTGCCCCAGAGTGGCCCGCTGGCCGCCCCCGCCGGGGCCATCCGTCACGGCTTACTGGCAGCGTACTACAGCGCCCTCGGTCAGGGTCATCCAGTGCCGGCAATGCACTTCCTTGATAGCAGCCAAGGCGACATAGTCGACCTGTACAATCAGGCTCTGGCCTTGGGGGCTGATCTGGTCATCGGTCCACTGGATAAAGAACAGGCTGCCGCACTGGCAGCGATCGCTGACCTGCCCGTGACAACTCTGGCACTTAACTACATCGACGGCGTGGCCGCCGCCAACCGTCTGTTCCAGTTTGGTCTGGCACCGGAAGACGAAGCCCGTCAGGTTGCCGAGCAAGCCATTGCCGAGGGCATGACGCTGGCCGCGGTGCTCTACCCGCAAGACACCAGCGGCTGGGGGCTGCGCGTGGCCAGCGCCTTCAGCGAGCGTTTCCAGGAACTGGGCGGTATTATCAGCACTCAAGCAAGCTACGCTGACAACCCCACCGCCATCACCCGCAGCCTGCTTGGCATCGGCCAAAGCGAAGCTCGCGCCCGCGCCCTGCGTCGCTATACCGGCATGCAAATTGAATTCGAACCACGCCGCCGCCAGGATATTGACCTGGTTTTTCTGGTCGCCAACCCGATGCAGGCACGGCAGATGAAACCGGCCCTGAACTTCCATTACGCCAGTGACCTACCGGTATTTGCCACCTCACATATTTATGCCGGCAGCCCGGCGCCGGATCGCGATACCGATTTGAACGGCCTCCGCTTTGTGGAAATGCCATGGATTCTCGACGATGGTTCCGCCCTGCATCAGCAGAGCACTAAGGCCTGGCCGGATGGTCACGGCCGGTTTGAAAAGCTGTTTGCCATGGGCGTTGATGCGTACCGACTGCACGCCCGGCTGATGATGCTGGACAGCGTACCTGACAGCTTTTTGCCAGGGGTCACCGGGCAATTGAGCATGAACGAGCAGCGGGTGCTGGTGCGGCGCCTCAATTGGGCCTGGTTCCGCAAGGGACGCCCGCAACGGATGCCAGTGGTTGCTGGCTCCAGCACTGGAGATGCATCACATGGACGTGCTGCCAACATCGTCGCGCCAGCAACGCGGTGAGCAGACAGAAAAACTGGCGGAGAGCTGGCTAAACCAGCAAGGTCTTTGCACGGTAGCGCGTAACTGGCGCTGCCGCATGGGTGAGATTGATCTGATCATGCTTGAGGAGGACGTGCTGGTGTTTGTTGAAGTTCGATTTCGCAGCGGCACCCACCACGGTGGTGCCGCCGGATCAGTCGACCCGCACAAACAACGCAGACTGGTGGCCGCCGCTCGCCACTATCTGCGCATGCGCCCGGAGGCCGCCATGCGCCGTTGTCGCTTTGACGTTATCGCCATGCAGCCAGATAACCGCAATGAAATAAGCTTTGACTGGATTCCTGCTGCCTTCTACGCCGAATAAATGAGAGTTAATCAACATGACTGTGAACCTCATCCGTCAGCAATTTGCCGAGAACATCGAACACAGCATGAAAGCTGCAGAGATGCTGCCGGAAACCCTGCTTGCGGCTGGCAATAGACTGCTTGCCAGCCTGCTCGACGGCGGCAGGGTTTTTTCCGCAGGTAATACTGATGGGATGCAGTTTAGTAGCCTGTTTGCCAGTTTACTGCTTGGCGGCCACGGCCAGCGACCACCGCTACCAGCATGGGATTTAACTGCCAACCACAGCGCAGACCAACAAGGCTCTAGCGAAATTGCTGCGCTGCATGCATTCGCCCAGCGCGGCGATATCCTGCTACTCATCCAGCCAGCTCCGGCTCTGGCCGAGCAACTGATCAGCGCAGCCCACGAACGTGACATGGTGGTTATTCTGATTAGCTCGATGAATGACAACCGCAGTCCTGCCAAATGTCGCAATCAGGACATCCCTATCATTGTTCCTGCAGACAACCCGCTGCGAGCCCGTGAAATCACGCTACTGGTTATTCACGCCTTGTGCGACCATATTGAACAGCAACTTTTTGGAGACCTTTCCTGATGACTAGCCTGCGTATTTTTGTCTGCGCGTTGTTTCTTGCCATGCTCAGCGGCTGCGCTACCTTCGTCGCCCCAATGTCCAGCGAACCGACAGACACTAATTACGGTGAACGCACCTTTGGCTCGGTTATCGAGGATCAAGCCATCGAAACCAAAACCCGGGTCAACATTAAACGTGCTGGCGCGCCCCTGTCCTTACAGCGGATTGTTGTGGTCAGCTTTAACGGCCAGCTACTGCTGGCCGGTCAGGTGGAATCCGATGCCCTGAAGAAACAGGCGGGAGACATTGCTGGCAAAATTCGTCATGTCGAGGATGTGCATAACGAGCTACAGATTTCAGGCAAGGTGTCCGGACTAGCCCGCTTCAACGATTCCTGGTTAACCACCAAAGTGAAAAGCCGCTTAGCTTTCGCCAGCGACGCCCGGGCGTCCCGCACCAAGGTGGTTACCGAAAATGGTGTTGTCTATTTGCTCGGGTTGATGACCCGCAAGGAAGCAGACGCCGTGGTTACTCAGGTGCAGAAAACCTACGGCGTGCAGAAGATCGTCAAGATTATTGAATACATCGACTGAGATGCTACTTAACCACGCGTAGCGTTGGCCTGCTGTCGTCCGTTGGTGTGTTGTCCGGCTCTGGCGGCGGCATCTCATCAGCGGAAAACACCATCCCCTGACCATTCTCCCGCGCATAAACCGCCAGCACTGCGCCTACCGGCACAACCAGATTTCGCGGAATACCACCGAAGCGGGCAGAAAAGATAATTTCGTCATTACCCGCCACCAACCCCTGCACCGCACCAGGAGCGATGTTCAGAACGATCTGACCGTTCTGGACAAACTCTTGAGGCACAAGGGTACGCGGGTAATGAGCATCCACCGCCAGATGCGGTGTCAGACCGTTGTCACAGATCCAGTCATATATCGCCCGTATCAAATACGGGCGATTAGGGGTCATGGTGGTCATTAGGCCAGGAGGCGGATTTCCCGCTCCTTGTCAGACAGGCTAGCCTGGAAGCCATCACGGTCAAACAAGCGCTCAGCAT
Organism: Alcanivoracaceae bacterium; assembly: GCA_029210325.1. Taxonomy (GTDB): domain Bacteria; phylum Pseudomonadota; class Gammaproteobacteria; order Pseudomonadales; family Alcanivoracaceae; genus PGZG01. The sequence goes on from JARGPU010000009.1 coordinate 5,718, forward strand.
AATCAAAGATCGGCTTGCACTGCTTGGCCGGCAGATCCAAACCAAGTACCGGTAAACGCCACAAAATCGGTGCCAGGGCGCAATCCACCAAAGTGAACTCCTCGTTCATAAAGAACGGCTTGTCACCGAATACCGGGGCCGTGGTGATCAGACTCTCGCGCAATTCCTTACGGTGCTTGGCCAGCGTTGCTTCCTTGGCGTCACCTTTGAGAATGGCATCCACATGACCGCACCAGTCACGCTCAATACGGTGAATCAACTGACGGCTGGTAGCACGAGCCACCGGGTAAACCGGCAACAGGGGCGGATGTGGGAAACGCTCATCCAGATATTCCATGATGACGCTGGACTGATACAGACTCAGGTCCCGATCTACCAGAGTCGGCACTTCGTTATATGGGTTGAAGTGGGCAAGATCTTCCGGCTTTTCGTGGTCTTCGACATCGACGATATCCACAGTCACGCCTTTCTCTGCCAGTACGATACGCACACGGTGGCTGTAATGATCCCGCGGGTTGGAGAAAAAGGTCATCGACGATCTTCTGGTCACGACACCCATCTTTAGCGACACTCCTGCAATTACTGTAAAGAGAGAAGCAGGGTAGCCGCCCTGCGGCTACCCTGCTTCCTGTGTTGCGGCCCTGTCAGGGCACCGTTCAGTGGACGTCTTTCCAGTATTCTCTCTTCAGGAAATACGCCGGCCAGAACAGGATGAACAGGAAAATCAGCACCTTCACGCCAAGGCTTTCGCGCTCAAGACGGGCAGGCTCGGCGGCATAAGTCAGGAAGTTGGTCAGGTCAGCCATTTCCGACTTGAACTTCTCCTCCCCCAGCTCCTGCTCCATGGCGGCCATCACGTGCGGCATGCCCACGCTCGGGAACACGTGGTTGTTATAACCGTACGGTCGCTGTTCATCGGCATAGAAGCTTACCAGATAGGAGTACAGCCAGTCCGGGGTACGCAGACGAGCGGTAAGAGTCAGATCCGGCGGAGCCGCACCAAACCACTGCTCGGCCACCTTCGTATCCATGGCGTTAGTCATCTGATCACCGATCCGGTCGCTGGTGAAATTCAGGTTTTCCATCACCAGGTCGGCGGGAATACCCAGATCTTCAGCCATCCGCTCATAACGCAGGTATTTCAGTGAGTGGCAGCCCATGCAGTAGTTGGTGAACAGCTTGGCGCCATTCTGGAGCGACACGCGGTCCTTCAGATTGATGGGCGCCTCAACCACATACTCATTGGTGCCGCCGGCGGCAAACGCCAACGCCGGCAGACAAAACAGAATAACGGCGAGCCTTTTCATCAGTGACCTCCCATGGTGACGCGCTCAGGCACCGGCTTCGACTTTTCAAAGCGGTGCACGAACGGCAGCACCACCAGGAAGTAGGCGAAGTAATACAGGGTGCCAATCTGGGCAATCGCCGTCTTCAGCGGTGAGCCAGGCTGAGTACCGAGATATCCCAACACCAGAAAGTCGATGGCAAAAATGGTCATGGCGATCTTGCTCAACCAGCCCTTGTAACGAATCGACTTGACCGGATGACGATCCAGCCACGGCACCACGAAGAGGATGGCAATAGCGCCGCCCATGGCAAACAGACCCCAGGTTTTCGCCGGGAAAATGAAATCAATGGTGGTGGCACGCAGCATCGCGTAGTACGGGCCGTAGTACCAAACCGGAGCAATGTGCTCAGGAGTTTTCAGCGGGTTGGCCGGCTCAAAGTTGGGACGTTCAATGAAGTAACCGCCGCCATCCGGGAAGAAGAACACCACCACCGCAAATACCGCCAGAAACACCACAATACCGGCCAGATCTTTCACCGTGTAGTAGGGGTGGAACGGGATGCCATCCTTCGGAATACCGTTCTCATCCTTGGTCTTCTTGATTTCAACGCCGTCCGGGTTGTTGGATCCCACTTCATGCAGTGCAAGAATATGCAGAACCACCAGCGCCAGCAGGACGATCGGGATCAGCACCACGTGCAGGGCGAAGAACTTGTTCACCGTGGCATCGGAAAGCAGGTAGTCACCGCGCACCCAAGTGGCAATGGCCTCACCCATCTCCTTGCCTTGCACTGCATCAACAAACGGCAGCACATCGTAGGGAACAGCGCCAACCAGCGAGACAATAACCTGTGCACCCCAGTAGGACATGTTGCCCCAGGGCAGCACATAACCGAGGAAGCCTTCGGCCATCAATGCCAGATAGATGAGCATACCGAAGATCCACACCAGCTCACGCGGTGGCTTGTAGGAGCCGTACATCAAGCCACGGAACATGTGCAGATAGACCACGGCGAAGAACATCGACGCACCGACCGCATGCATATAGCGGATCAGCCAGCCGTACTGGACATCGCGCATGATGTACTCCACCGAGTCAAATGCTTCGGTGGGAGAGAAGAACATGGTCAGCCAGATGCCGGTGAGCAGCTGGTTCACCAGTACCACCATCGAGAACACCCCGAAGTAGTACATGAAGTTAAAGTTCTTCGGAGCGTAGTACTCCGACATATGTTTCTTGAATGCGTCGACAACCGGCAGGCGGGCGTCAACCCAGTCAACGGCACGAGTCAGCAGGCCCATTATGCGGTCTCCCCTTCTTCAGAACCGATGATCACCACCGACTCACTCAGGTATGAGTGGGGCGGTACCACCATGTTGGTCGGCGCCGGTACGCCAGAATAAACACGACCGGAGAAGTCAAAGCGTGAACCATGGCACGGGCAGTAGAAGCCACCATACTCCAGGCCGACTTCTACCTCCGGGTTCGGATTGTAGTTCGGCGAACAACCAAGATGCGTACAGGTACCGATCAGAATCAGCATCTCCGGCTTGATCGAACGGTACTGGTTGCGGGCATAGTCTGGCTGCTGATCAGCAACAGACTCCGGATCGCTCAGCTTGTCTTCCACTTTCGCGAGGCCTGCCAGCATGGTTTCGGTGCGACGCACCACCCATACCGGCTGACCACGCCACTCGCGTACAACGCGCTGGCCCGGCTCAAGCTTGCCAATATCAACGGTCACCGGAGCGCCGGCATTTTTTGCCCGGGCACTGGGTTGCCAGGATTTAACGAAGGGCACTGCAAGACCCACGACACCGACGGCACCGACAGCACTGGTGGCACCAATCAGGAACGTGCGGCGGCTGGTATTTACGCCGTCTTTACTCATTGAGATTATCTCCCCTTGGATCCCACGCCCGGGGGTGATCCAGGCGGCTCGAGGACATCCTCGTGACAGGGTGGTCGGCGGCGCATCAAGCTCCTTGGGGGGAGATGTCAGCACCGGCCTTTTGAGGCGTCGCGAATGGTAAAGAAAAAGACCACACGTGACAACCGGGATTAGCTTCCTTCGGCACATTACACGGCGCCGTGAAGCCACAAAAAAGCCCGGATAAACCGGGCTTCTTCGCGTTGCAACAAAGATCGTATCAGCGCTTGGAGAACTGCGGACGACGACGTGCTTTGTGCAGACCAATCTTCTTACGCTCAACCTCACGGGCATCGCGGGTAACGAAACCGGCCTTACGCAGGGAAGCGCGCAGGGTTTCGTCGTATTCCATCAGGGCGCGGGTGATGCCGTGACGGATGGCACCGGCCTGACCGGTGGTGCCACCGCCCTTGACGGTGACATTAATATCGAAGCGTTCACTCATTTCAACCAGCTGGAGCGGCTGACGAACTACCATGCGGGCAGTTTCACGGCCAAAGTACTGATCCAACGGACGGCCGTTAATGGTGATTGCACCACTACCCGGACGGATGAAAACGCGGGCCGCAGAGGTTTTGCGACGACCGGTACCATAATTAGCTGCTGCAGTTGCCATGTGATCTCAGTCCTCAGATATTCAGCGGCTGCGGCTGTTGAGCCGTATGCGGATGTTCGGTGCCAGCGTAAACCTTAAGCTTGCGCAGCATGGCGCGGCCCAGTGGATTACGCGGCATCATACCTTTTACAGCCAGCTCGATAGCCATTTCTGGCTTACGGTCGATCAGCTTTTCAAAGGTGATGGATTTCATGCCACCAATATAGCCGGTGTGGTGATAGTACACCTTGTCACCAGCTTTCTTGCCGGTCACTGCGACCTTCTCGGCATTAACGATAACGATGTAATCACCGGTATCAACGTGCGGGGTGTATTCCGGCTTGTGCTTGCCGCGCAAGCGGGTAGCCACTTCGCTGGCCAGACGACCAAGGGTCTTACCGGCTGCGTCTACCACAAACCAGTCGCGCTTGACGGTCTCTGAGGTCGCGTTGAAGGTCTTCATGGAATTCTTCCAAATCAAACAGTTACGGGGCAATCTGGCCACTCGGCGAGATTCCCGCCAGAGAAAGAGCGCGAAGTCTACCGAAACGCACAGGCCAAAACAAGCAGTTTCCCGGCCTCAGGCAGGGAGAAATGCTCTTCGGGTATAGCCGCAGTGAAAGCCAAAAGGCACATGATTACGCAACGGAATCCGTGCCACTTGGGGCAGGCCTTCCTGACGAGCGTCCAGTAGCACAATCTCACTACTGCGGGAGGAGGCATCGTACACCACACAGCACAGATAACCATCCCCTTCAGCCTCACCTTCGGGGACAAACACCGCCTCGGAGGTGAATCGACCGGGGCCGAAATCATGCATGGTCAACTCGCCGGTGTCGCCATCCAGCCTCTGAACAGCGTTGAAGAAGCCATTAGTGCCGTTGTCCGCAATAGCTGCACTATATAACCAACGGGTCTTTTTGCCGCTGAAGCGCAGATCCCACTGGGGAAACTCACCGGCACAGGCAAACGGCAGAGCCTCTGCCTGCGCCGACCCGGAATCAAGGTCCAGCGTGTAGCGCCATGGCACCCCGCCCTGATCGTTTTCCGCATGGAAAATATCGCTGAGCAGCTCGTTGACGCTGAAGTCCTCGAAGCGCATCAGGTCGATCACCAGCTTGCGCCCTTCCTGCCAGGCATTGCCAAAGTGAAACACCACAAAGGGATCCAGTGGGATACGCCGCACCAACTTCAGGGTTTTGGCATCCACCACCAGCGCTTCCATGCCCCAGGCCGGGTTATAACGCACGCAGTCATTAAATGCCTTCCAGCCGGAAAGAAAAGGCAGTGGATTGCGAAAACCCACCGGATGGACGAAATACACCAGATAGTCACCGGCAAAAGCAAAGTCATGGACGAAAGCTGCCACCTTCACCGGAATGCCGGTACGGGCCACCATGTCACCCGCGCGATTGATCCGGTAGATATTGATCTGCGGCCCCCTGCTACCAACGCTCAGGCCATGGTTGTAGTAGTCGCCGCTGGCCGGATCGATCTTGCCATGAGCACTGAATGGGTCGCGAAAGCTGAGCTTGCCGCCAAAGTTGAACTCGCCAATGGTCTCCAGCGTCACCGGGTCCATCTGCCAGGGACGCCCGCCCTCCCATAGCGCCAGCAAGCGGCCGCCGTGCCAGATCAGGCTGGTATTGGCAGCATTGGCTGGCAACCGGCCAATATTCTTCAACACGCCCCCCGGCGCATTGTGGCCGAAACTGCGATAGACGATTTTTCCGGCCGCCGTCTCCGCCAGATACTTGGGCGTGCGCACATAACGATTGCGGTACCAGATGCCGCCATCGGTGAAGGTGACGCCATGCAGCATGCCGTCACCATCAAACCAGTGGCCGAATACCTGATCGCCCAGTCGATTGCGGCCTGGGCCAATGCGAAAAAAGGTACCGCGTACACTGTCCGGAATGGCGCCTTCGATTTCCGCCGTCGGCACCCGGTAATCAAACTCCTGCTCCAGTGCATCAAAACCACTGACATGGGCCAGCTTGGGGTTGCCCACACCAATACTTGCGATAGTCGCCGCCTGATTCATGTCTTGCTCCATCATCTTCACGCAATTTCTGTGGATACGCCCCTTATAAGCGCCGCGCAAGGGGCGCATACAAAGGATTGCGGCGTGTTTCTCGGGGCTGACGTCATGCACAAGTCGGCACTGGCCCGGTATGATGCCTACCTGGCCAATCACTGGAGCCCATTATGGAAACCCGCCGCCTAGGCAATACCGACCTCAACGTCAGCGCTTTGTGCCTCGGAACCATGACCTGGGGAAAGCAGAACAATCAGGCAGACGGCTTCGCCCAGATGGATCTGGCACTGGATCATGGCATCAATTTTTTCGATACCGCGGAAATGTATGCCGTGCCCGCCACCCCGGATACCTATGGAAAAACCGAGGAAATCATCGGCCACTGGTTCAAACAAACCGGTCAGCGCGACAAGGTCATCCTGGCCAGCAAGGCCGCCGGCCCGGGCGAATGGATCAAACATATTCGTGGCGGCCCGCGACTCAATCAGGAACACCTTTTTCAAGCGGTGGAAGATAGCTTGAAGCGATTACAGACCGATGTCATCGACCTGTATCAGATGCACTGGCCGGATCGGAACACCAATTACTTCGGCAAGCTCGGATACCGCCACAAGGCCGACGAGGATCAGACGCCAATTGAAGAAACCGTGGCAGCACTGCACCAACTCATCAAGCAGGGCAAGATCCGTCACTACGGTCTATCCAACGAAACCCCCTGGGGCGTGATGAAGTACTGCATGGAGGCAGACCGCCAGAACGCACCGCGACCAGTATCGATCCAGAACCCCTATTCCCTCCTTAACCGCACTTATGAAGTTGGTCTGGGGGAAGTGAGCCACCGGGAAAATATCGGCTTACTGGCTTACTCGCCGCTGGCATTCGGCATGCTGACCGGCAAATACCGCCATCACCAATGGCCAGAAAACGCACGCCTGACCCTGTTCAAGTATTTCTCCCGCTACAACAACGCCCAATCCATCGACGCTACGGAAAAATACTGCCAGCTGGCTGCCCGCCATGGTCTGTCCCCGACGCAGATGGCGCTGCAATATGTCACCAGCCGCCCGTTCGTCACCAGCAACATTATTGGCGCCACCAGCATCACTCAGCTGGAAGAGAACCTGCGCAGTATCGAGGTGCCAATGACTAATGAGCTGTCCAAGGAAATAGAGGCAATCCACGTAGAGCATCCGAACCCGGCGCCATAAAGAAAGGATATACCCACTGGGGAAGTTACAAAATGCGAGGCCTGAGGTGCTCTCAGGCCGGAGACTTATTGCTACACCCAAAAACTACAATATGGACTCGCGCACTCTGCGCAACCCTTCCTGTAGCGTCACCCCCGGCTGCCAACCCAACTCGTCCCGCGCCTTGGCAGAGGAGAACACCAGGTCACCATTAAACAGGCTAACCCGATATCGGGTCAGCAACGGCGCGCCCTTCAATGGCAGCGTCCGATACAATGATTCCAGCACCAGCGCCAGCGAAGATACCAGCCACAACGGCACACTTCGTTTTGCCCGCGGCAAGGAAAACGCATCCGCCACAGCATCAGCAAACTCGCGCCAGCTGACCACCTCATCCGCCAGCACATATACTTCGCCGCTGGCTCCATCACGTTGCGCTGCCAGCAACATACCATCGGCAAGATTATCCACCTGCACCAAACACAGCCGCCGCCGACCGCCATCAACATGGGCGTAGATACCACGCCGCAATGCGTTGACGATCCCCGGAATGGTCAGGCGATCACCGGGGCCATAGGGCACCATACCCGGACGAATGATGGTGACATGAATACTATTTGCCGCTTTCTGCACGGCTTCTTCTGCCAGCCGCTTACTCACAGCGTAATGATTGATCACGCTGTCCGCCGGCGTCGACTCATCACTATTCATATGTCCGGTATAGGCATGCACAGCCAGCGAACTCATATGAATAAACCGAGCCACCCCAGCGCTCGCCGCAGCCTGCAAGAGCCGCTCTGTGCCCACCGCATTCACTTTCCAGAACAGCGGCCATTCACCCCAGTCAAAGGCGATCGCTGCCAGATGGAAAACATGGCTAACACCATCAAAAATATGCGCCGGAAGCTCACCGGTAATATCCCCCCAGACAATCTCAACGCCCTGCTGCTGCAACGCTATGACATCCTCCCCGGGCAATACCAATGCCCGCACAGGGACCTGCGTTGAAATAAGGTGACGGCAAAGATTGCTGCCAATAAAACCGTTAGCCCCAGTGACAAGCGCCCGAGAAATTTTCATGGCCTTTGCATCCAGCAAAACATGGTATTGATAAAGCCAATATAGATATGGAACAACAAGGGCCAAAGCAACGAACGGGAACGATAAGCCATTACCCCCATCAGAATACCTCCGGGAATAGCACCGATCAGTTCCATCTGCGGCTTGCCAATATGAATAATGGTGGACAACGCCACCTGCACCATCAAGGCAAGAAACGGCGCATAGCCCAGACCAACAAGACCATAGCCAATAAAACCACGGAAGAATGCTTCCCAGCCAACGTAATAAAGGACATAGCTAAACAGAAACAGCGCCAATAGTGACGGGCTGCTGAACGCATGAGGCGCTAGCGGATACTCTGCCTGAAACTGGGGGTCTGCCGCGGAAATCCAGGCAGGCAGAGTGACCGCTACGCATGCCAGCAAGGTCCAACGAGCACCCCAGCGCCAGTCCCCAGGTGCAAACAGACTGCCGCCCTGATTGGCGATGCCAAGGCGTGGCATCAGCAGCAGCGGTATCAAAAATACCGCCAGCACCATAACGTGATGCCAGAGATAGCTCTGGTACTGGGCAAGCTGGGTAGAACTGTGCGCAGCGCTCAGATGAGCAATAAAAAATGACTCATCGGCCGGATACAGGAATAGCACCATGGCCGCCAGCGCCACGCCCCAGAACCACCACTCCGGCCGACGCACCGGGCCAAACAGCTCAGTCAGCGTCATTTGTCCTTAACCGTCAGGGCCAGCTGCCGGGCGATATCCACCCCAATGCCACTTGACGCCCCGGTAACCATTGCCGTTTGTATGCCCATCTGGGTTCTCCCGAAAATCTGTCAACGACCTTTTGGCGAATATGGCACCATGGTACAAGTATTGCCAGAGCACAACCTGCTTATGGCTCGGAACGACAGGCCCCGGCTATGGTCGCAAATATCATGATTCGGATCATGACCAAGCACTCTCCACTGGCGCATGATCAGTCCACAGATCCTGTCTTTTTATCAAGGAGCTCGCAATGGAACACACTTGGATCATCGTCGCCGACAGCAGTCGCGCCCGTATTCTTTCCGCGCATAGCCGGGTTCAGACCCCCACCGATGTTGAGGCCCTTACCCACCCCGAAGGACGCATGAAGTCTCAACAACTGACCTCAGATCGCCCTGGTAGAGCCTTTGATAGCAGCGGCGACGGACGCCATGGCATGGAGCCGCCGGATCTTCACCACCATCATCAAGAGGTGTTTGCCAAGGAAATAGTCGACTACTTGGAGAAAGGCCGAAACAGCGGCAAGTTTGTCCAGCTGGCACTGATTGCTCCGCCGGCATTTCTCGGTGTCTTGCGACAGAAAATGAATGGCCACCTTGGCAAGCTGGTTACTCATACCGTACAAAAAAACCTGCTCGAACAGGATAATGAAACCATCCGCGCGAATCTGTTTGACTAATCTGATCAACAAGGCAATCAGAAAAAAGGCGCCTTCCGGCGCCTTTTTTATCGATGGACTAAACCATCAATCAATCCGCCAGAATAGCCCGGCCGATAATCTGCTTCATGATCTCATTGGTGCCGCCATAAATGCGCTGTACCCTTGCGTCAGCAAACATGCGCGCAATCGGGTACTCCCACATGTAACCGTAGCCACCATGCAACTGCAGGCACTCATCAATCACTCGGCACTGTAAATCGGTAATGTAGTACTTCGAAGCGGCTGCCGTGGGCACATCCAGCTTGCCCTGCAAATGCAGCTCAAGACAGCGATCCACATAGGCTCGACCAACTTCCACTTCAGTATGCAGTTCAGCAAGTTTGAACTGGGTATTCTGAAATTCGGCAATAGCCTTGCCGAAGGCGCGACGTTCTTTGACATAACGGATGGTGTGTTCTAACGCGCTTTCCGCCATGGCCAAACCATTAATTGCAATGCCGAGCCGTTCCTGTGGCAATTCCTGCATCAGGTAAACAAAGCCCATGCCTTCCTGACCAAGCAACGCTTCCTTTGGCAAACGCACATCCTGGAAAAAAAGCTCCGAGGTGTCCTGCGCTTTCATGCCCACTTTCTTCAGGTTCTTGCCCTTCTCGAAACCGGCGGTGCCATCTTCCAGTAAAAACAGGCTGATACCCTTGGCGCCCTTGGTTGGATCGGTCTTCGCTACCACGATCACCAGGTCGGCGTTCTGGCCATTGGTGATAAAGGTCTTGGAACCGTTAAGCACGTAGTGATCACCATCCTTGGTGGCAACCGTCTTGATGCCCTGCAGGTCCGAGCCAGCGGCTGGCTCGGACATGGCAATGGCGCCAATCACCTCACCCGTGACCATCTTCGGCAGATACTTCTGCTTCTGTTCCTCGCTGCCGTAATGCTCGATATAGGGTGCAACGATTTCAGTGTGCAAGCCCCAGCCAATACCCGTCAGACCAGCGCGGGATACTTCTTCACTCACCACTACACTGTAGAGAAAGTCCGTACCGAGGCCGCCGTACTGCTCCGCCACCATTGGGCAAAGAAAACCCTGCTCGCCCGCCTTGCGCCATAGCTCCTTCGGCACCTGACCGGTTTGCTCCCACTGCTCGTGGAATGGCACGGCCTCATTTTCCAGAAACTTGCGCACGGTGTCGCGGAAGGTATCGTGGTCGCTGTTAAACAGGGTGCGGGGTATCATCGCCATCTCCGGGTTCAGGGTGTCTGCTGATTGTGATGACGGCGTATGATTACAAGGTGAACGCCGTCCGAGGCAGACGTTTTACGCAATATTGTCTACTCGCCGCAATGACCGGAACGCTCAAGCAAGGTGCGGTTTAGCCAGATACTCACGGGACTGCATCTCCAGCAGACGACTGCGGGTACGTGCAAATTCGAAATCCAACCGACCGCCCGCATAGATATCCTCGATCGGCACATCGGCGGTAACGATCAGCTTGACGCTGCGATCGTAGAACTCGTCCACCAGATTGATAAACCGTCGGGCGATATCATCCGTGGCAACCCCCATGCGCTCCACATTGGCCAGCAGCACGGTGTGGTACTCACGGGCCAGCTCAATATAATCATTCTGGCTACGTGGGCCGTCGCAAAGCGCTCGAAATTCAAACCAGGCAACATCATCACTTACCCTGCGAGCACGGATCGGACGCCCCTCGATCTGCACATCAACATCCTCCTGAACCACCGCATGCTCAGTACCCAGGGTGGCAAAGCGCTCTGCTATGAATTTGTCGGCCCCCGCTCCCAACGGACAGTGATACAGCTCAGCCTGCTCCAGCAGACGTAGTCGATAATCGGTGCCGCCATCCACGTTGAGCACCTTGGTATGCTGATTGAGCAAAGCGATGGCTGGCAAAAATCGGGCGCGTTGCAGACCATCCCGGTAGAGCTGGTCGGGAACAATGTTGGAAGTAGCCACCAGCGTCACGCCCTCGTCAAACAGGGTGCCAAGCAAGGTGGCCAGAATCATGGCATCGGTGATGTCTGTGACAAAAAACTCATCGAAGCACAGCACCCGAGCGCGCCGGGCAAAGTCCCGAGCAATGCCATCAAGCGGGTTCTTCTCACCCTGACGAGCACGCATCTCCCGGTGGACGTATTGCATAAACCGGTGAAAGTGCACTCGCTCCTTGTCGGCGAAGGGCAGTGACTCGAAGAACACATCCATCAAATAAGTTTTGCCGCGACCAACACCACCCCACATATACAGACCGATCTGGGACTGCGGCTTACGCAGCTTGCCAAACAGACCTTTGCGGCGCTCGCCATCCTCCAGCAGTCGCTGATGAAGATCCTGCAGGGCATCAACGGCCCTCGCCTGAGCGATGTCGCTATGGAAGTCCGGGCGTGTCAGATCACGCTGATATTGGGCTAATGGTGTCATGCTTTCTCCGCGAGGCCGGCAATGTAGCGCCGCTGGAGGCTCAGGGGAAGGTCTGACGAGCGACTTCTGCCAGTTCAACCAGCTGGCCGTGAAAGAAATGGCCACTAACAGGAAAGCGCACCAGATCCGGGTTAAGCGCGGTATCGTTAGCCCAGGCCAGCATCTCCGCCACCGGCACCACCTCATCCTGCTCGCCAACCACCACCGTCACCGGACAGCCGGTGTGCTCAATGGTATCGAAGTCATTGTGATGAACGGGCGGCGCCAGCAGCAGCAGATGAGTAAGTGGCCCGCCAGCCGAGGCCAGAGACGCAGCGCCACGCACCGCCACCCAGGAGCCAAAGGAAAAGCCCGCCAGCCAAACCGGACGGTCGGGCCAGCGCTGCTTGAGCCAGCCAATCACCGCCAGCAAGTCTTCACTTTCGGTAAAACCAGCGCCATGCACGCCCTGACTCTTGCCCACACCACGAAAATTGAAGCGCAAGGCGACACCGCCGGCATCGCGCACCGCGCGGCACAGCGAGGTGACCACTTTGTTCTCCATGGCGCCGCCAAACAGAGGGTGGGGATGGCATACCACGCCGATAAACCGCGGCTGTTCGCTGGAATACTCCATCACCGCCTCTATAACACCGGCTGGACCGGACAAACTGAGGTGCTCGCGCTGCGCTGCCATATTGTCACCTTGAGGTGTCGTTACCGCTGATTTGTCGGGAATTCTAACAATTGCGTCGCCATCATGCTTGGCGCTTCGCTTCGCGCTGTGCTGCAATAGGGTATCGCCAGGAGGAATACTGATGGGCAGTTTGTCTACCACGTTGTTGATACTGATCGCAGGGGCCGTTGTCGGAGCTGCCTTGGCTTGGTTGTTTCTACCCTACCGCCGCAACTGGGTGGCACTGGAAAAGGAACGGGATCAGGCTCGCAGCGCGTTAAATCGTTACCGTGAAGAAGTCGACGCACACTTTCTGCGCACCGCGGACCTGGTCAGCAACCTGAATCAGGCCTACCGGGCGGTTCACGAGCAGCTGGCCGATGGCGCCCGTCAGTTGTGCTCGGACCAAGCCCGACGCATCGCCATGGCAAAAACCTTTGATCTGCTGCCCGATAGTGACGAGCAAATTGGCGAGGAGGTCAGCCCACCGCTGGATTACGCACCAAGCCATAAGGGCACTCTGGCGGAAAACTATGGTTTGCGTCGCGATGAGCAAGATCCTGATGCCATGGAAACCACTGTGGCCGATGACATGCTCAACCCGCCAAGAGATTATGCCGATGGCTGTGGCGAGCAGGGTTGTCCGCCGGACGATAACCAAGACCCTCCCGCCGGCACCACTCAACGATAAAAGCGTGACAATTGGGCCAGGATACTGCGGCTGATCTCCGGCGGGACCACGGCGTCAGAGGCTTTGCGCAGCTTCTTATCCAGCACATCATGACTGCCTCCGGGGTAGCTCACTACGATGTGCTCATCCAGCACTGCCGCATAGCTGGCATAGCTTCCCGCAATCAGTACGTCGCGAGGCCTCGGGTCAAACAGGTTCTGTCCTACCGCATAGTGATCTGCCGGAGTCTGCGCACAACCCAACACCTCTTGTAACAGGGTCACCGGCACATCATGGTGAGATGTGCGGTAACCAATGGTCTGTGGGGCTCGCTGAGGCCAATGCACAATCATCGGCACGTGCAACTGCACATCGCTGAAGTTGCTACCATGGCCCCAGAAGCCAAGACCATTGTCGTTAAATTCCTCGCCATGATCCGAGCTGATCATAACCACCGTATTGTCGAGCAGACCGCGCTGCTGCAGATCATCCAGCACTTTACCTACCAGACTGTCTACATAGTGCGTAGCGGTACGATAAACATTCAAATACGGCTCAGGATCAAAGCCGTCAGAAAGCTCAAGATGATTAATCTCTTGCCAATAGGGTTCGAACCTTGGGTACTCCGATGGCGGCTCATAGGCATGCACGGCTGAGTAAAATATAAAACCGAAGAACGGCGCAGCAGAATCATCCCGCGCCGCGGTAAACGCCAACCAGTCATCGGTAATCCTCTGATCCTTGGCTGCCATGGATGCGCCCGGTGTGCGCAGGCGAATATCCGGCACGCGGGCAAACACGGTGCGATCAAAAGCAGGGCTAACCAGTGTGGCGGAAGACAAAATCTGTGTTTGATAGCCCTGCAACATCATGTGCTCTACTAATACTGGCGGGTGCTGAGCACCGTAGAAGGCTTCCCAGTAGTTCGATGGCAGGCCATAGAACAAGGAAAAAACACCGGCTAGCGTGGAGTTACCACCACTAAAATGATTGCTGAAATCGGTAGCCCGCTGACGAAAATCAGTAAGATTCGGAGCCCACTGCTGCGTTACCGTATCAGCACGCAACGCGTCCACCAGAATAATTAAAACGTTTGGCGATGCGTCGCTGCCCGTACAACGCATCGGCTCCAGCGGATAACGTAAGGTTAGACCATCGGCGGGCAAGGGCTGATCAAAAATACGGTTCTTTTGTGGATCAACCCACCCTCTGGAAACGAAAAATCGCTTCGATGTGGTGCCGAAATAAAGCGGGATATGTCGGGTAATCGAGGTAATCCGGGTGTCATAAGCTGCATCTGACCAAGCGTGAATAGCATGAGCCCCGGACAGAAAAATAAATACAACAGCAAGCGCCACCTTACCCAGCCACGATGACATGGGTTTCGCCAACCTCTCCATCAGAACAATAGCCGCGATAATCAGTGCAATACCGCCGAAGCCCATCAGATAGACCTGCCAGGAAAACTCGAATGTATCCGAGCCGGACAGCAACAGCATTTCCAGTACAAATGTGTTGATATGAAAACGATAGAGATCGTAAACCACCGTATCCGCCAGCAGAGTGACAAGCAGCAAAGCGACCAATACGCCACTGATTACACGGAACAAGTGACCAGGCAGCCAGACAAACAGAAACATCGGCAGCAACACCAGAGTCGGAAACAGTGAAAAGTGGCCGACATACAACATCACCAGATAAACCAGCACGAACCCGTCATCAACACTGATCCATGGCAGGTAGCGTAATCCTACCAGCCAGACCAGCGGCATCACGGCAACGGAAAACCTGAAAAGCCACGCGGCATTTGACCGAGCCACCGCGCTATCCTGCTCATAGGACCACATTGCCCGCCTCTCCTCTCATCTCCTCTATGCACCGCACCGCAAAACAACAACCGGGATGTGCAGGAACGTACCAAAAAAGCCCGCAAGAAGCGGGCTTTTCGTTCAGGACCTGAGCACGTATATCAGCGAGCCGAATGGCCAGTCAGCTCGACCTTCACCTTCTCATGGTCCTGCAGCGAGGCGTAGTAACGGCGCAGCACTTCCAGTACCTCTGGACGGCTGAAGCCATCTTGTACTTCCTCACCTTCGCTCAACGCCTTGCGCAATTTGGTGCCAGACACCAGCACCCGGTCTGCCGCCTCATGCGGGCAAGTACGCATGGACGCCATGGTGCCGCACTTGTTGCACCAGAAGGTCCAGTCGATTTTCAACGGCTGCGTAATCAGCGCATCCGACTTGATCTCATCAAAGATATGGTGCGCATCAAACGGACCGTAGTAATCACCAACGCCGGCATGATCACGGCCGACAATCAGGTGCGAGCAGCCATAGTTCTGACGGAACAAAGCGTGCAGCAGGGCTTCGCGCGGACCGGCATAACGCATATCCAGCGGATAGCCGGACTGCACCACGGTGTTTTTAACGAAGTACTTGTCGATCAGTACAGAAATCGCTTCCTGACGAACCTCGGCCGGAATATCGCCCGGCTTCAACTGGCCCAGCAGCGAGTGCACCATTACACCGTCGCAGATTTCGATAGCGATCTTGGCGAGATGCTCGTGGGACCGGTGCATCGGGTTACGGGTCTGGAACGCCGCTACAGTTTTCCAGCCTTTTTCTTCGAACATGGCGCGGGTCTGAGCCGGGGTCATGTAGGTGTCGGCGTACTTGGTCGGGAACTCGCCCTGACTGAATACCTTCACCGGGCCGGCCAGGTTGATATCGCCCTGCTGCATAACCATCTTGACGCCAGGATGAGCCGCATCGGTGGTCTTGAACACGGTCTCGCACTCGTGCGCCTTATCGATGCTGTATTTCTCGCTGACTGTCATGGAACCCATGATCTCGCCATCTTCATCCACCAACGCCACTTCCTGACCTTCCTTGATGGCGTCAGCAGTAGCCTTGTCGGTGGACAACGTAATCGGGATCGGCCAGAACAGGCCGTTAGCGGTGGTCATAGTGTCGCACACGCCCTGCCAGTCAGCCTTGCCCATAAAGCCTTCCAGCGGAGTGAAACCACCGATACCGAACATGATCAGATCACCGCGCTCGCGCGAGGACATCTGCACCTTCGGCAGGTTGGCGGCGGCGGCCAGCGCCTGTTTCAGCGCCTCCCCTTCGAGCAGCAGCGGCTTAAGCTGATCACTGCCATGCGGTTTCACCAATTGCGACATGCTAACTCCCGATTCAGTAGCGGTTAAAAACAAGGGGCGCATTATAGCGGCCCGAAGGGGCAGACCACCACCAGCGAAGGCTGGGTTGGTTATAACCATTGGTTAGATAGTTATACGCAGGCATGACCCCGGCGAGCTAAACCGGGTTATCAATATCGATAAAGATATGTTCAATGCCAAAACGCTGCGCCAGCCAGTCACCCAACGCCTGCACCCCGTAGCGTTCGGTAGCATGGTGGCCGCAGGCGAAATAATGGATGCCGGTTTCCCGGGCGAAGTGCACCGTTGGCTCGGAAATCTCACCACTGATATAGGCGTCCAGCCCAAGCCCCTGAGCCCGGTCGATATACCCCTGTGCCGCCCCGGTACACCAACCGACGGTTTCGATTTCATCGCCGGGATCGCCAATATGCAGCACTTCACGGCCTAACCGATCTTCCAGATGGCCGGCCAGCTCCGCCGCCGTCATCACTTCCGGCAGAGCTCCATGCAAGCCCACAGACAGCGGATTGCCCGGCTCCAGACCGCCGGCCACGGAGAAATCCAGAATTTCTGCCAAGCGGGCGTTATTACCCAGCTGTGGGTGCACATCCAGCGGTAAATGATAGGCAAACAGGTTCAGATCATGGCCCAGCAGCGTCTGCAGGCGCTGTCGCTTGATGCCGCGGATACGCTCTTCTTCACCACGCCAGAAGTAGCCATGGTGTACCAGCACCGCGTCAGCCTCTTCCACCAGAGCCGCATCCAGCAGGGCCTGGCAAGCAGTCACCCCGCTAACCACCCGACGAATCTGCTCGCGCCCTTCGACCTGCAGGCCATTCGGGCAATAATCCTTGAAGCGACCACTTTGCAGCTCGGCATCCAGCGCCGCCAGCATGGCATCTCGTTTGATCATCTTTCCTCCTGCCTCGGCCAACCATGGCAATCAATTCAGATAGGTGGCTGATTCAGGGAATGCCGCCCCATCTGCTAGACTGCCGCAGTTTACATGACCCCACCCCGAATCAGCAGGATCGACATACATGAAACTGGTGCGCTTCTTCGCTGGCCCTGTGCTGGCCGGCATAGTTGTCGGCCTTGCCGTGCTGTGGTGGTACGAAATGGGCCCAGGCGCCCATGGCTATAACCCGCTAAGCCGCCCGGCACAAACCTATGCTACTGCCGTCAACCGTGCAGCCCCAGCGGTGGTCAACATCTACACCACACAAACCGTCAGCCGCGATACCAGCAGTGAAGACGATGAACTGCTCAACCGTTTTATGGAAGAACCCCGCCGCGAACGGCTGCTATCCAGCCTCGGTTCCGGGGTAATTGTTTCTGACAAGGGCTACCTGCTAACCAGTAACCACGTGGTGCAAGACGCCGACGAAATTCTGGTGGCACTGAGAGACGGCCGCGAGACCGTGGCGCAGCTGGTGGGCTCGGACCCGGAAACGGATCTGGCCTTGCTGAAAATACCGCTGGATGAATTGCCGGTGATTCGCCTTGGCAACGGCAGCCCGGTAGATGTGGGCGACGTAGTACTGGCCATCGGCAATCCACTCGGCGTCGGCCAGACCGTGTCCATGGGCATTGTCAGCGCCACCGGCCGCAGTCATCTGGGTATTGCCACCTTTGAAAATTTTATCCAGACCGACGCGGCAATTAACCGCGGTAACTCCGGTGGCGCGCTGATCGATACGCGCGGCAACCTGATCGGTATCAACACCGCCATTCTGTCCAGCGACGGCAGCTGGCAAGGCATAGGCTTTGCCACACCAACCTCTGTTGCAAACGCTGTGATGAGTGATCTGATTGAGCATGGCCGGGTGATTCGCGGCTGGCTCGGCGTCACCGTGCAAGACATTACCCCGAATCTGGCCGCCACCTTTGGCCTGGATGAAGTCCGCGGCGGTCTGGTATCCGAAGTTGTGCGCACTAGCCCGGCGTATAAAGGCGGCCTGCGACCCGGTGATGTTCTGGTAGGCGTCAACGACAATCCTGTCCGCGATGGCTATGAATCAATGAACATCATCGCCGGAACAAAACCAGGCACCGAAGTAATTCTTAACGTGATACGTAATCGCGAAGCGCTGGATCTGCAGGTGATTATTGGAACGCGACCGCCGATGGTGAACTAGCAGACCTAACCCCAAAAATCAGATCAGGAGAGAAGCATGTCTAATTTGCAGGGTAAAACCGTCGCCGTCACCGGTGCCAGCGGAATGATTGGCGCCTACCTGTGCCGCAGCCTGCTGGCTGCCGGCGCCCACGTAGTTGGCGTGGTACGAACCCCCTCAAAGGCTGCCTTCCTCGCCGATGAAGGCGTCGAGTTTCGTAAGGCCGATCTAACCGACCCGGCCTCCCTGGAAGCCGCCTTCAAGGGCTGCGACGCGATCATCTCTAATGCCGCCATGTACGTGGCCACCAAGGGCTTCAGCGCTTGGCATGCTCACGAAAAGGCCAACGTGGAAGGCACTCGCAATGTTTTTGAAGCCGCCCATAAAGCTGGCGTTAAGCGCATTGTTCATGTCAGCACCTTCGGCATTTATAAATGGTCGATGCTCTCACCCATGGATGAAGGCTGGCCACAGCTGGACGGCAAAAACCGCAAAGGTGGCACCTACCGCGCCACCAAGCAGATCAGCGAAGATCTGGCTTGGCAACTGGCACGGCAACTCGACCTGCAACTGACCACCGTGCGCCCCAGCGCCGTCTACGGCGCACGCGATCCGAACACCATGGACATGGTCTACAAGGCCCTCAAACTACCTGTAATTGTGATGCCCAGCATCAGCTTTCCGCTGGTCTACGCCGGCGACGTCGCCGATGCCACCGTCAATGCGGTAGCCAGCGAAAAAGCCATCAACCAGGCTTACAACGTAGGCGGCGACAGCCAGCAGATCGGCAGCTTTCTGCGCGCAGTCGTCCGCGCCCGAGGCAAAGGGCCGATGATTCTTGCCCTACCAATGCCGCTAAGAGTCCGCACGGATAACAGCAAAGCAGAGAGAGATCTGGGATTCAGAAATCGGCCGTTTGATGAAGCGTTGGCAGAAGTGATTGCAGAGGATGGGCGGGATGATTGACTGCCCGGCTTTCTGAGCCGGGCAGTCCGTAATATGACCGAACTACAACGTCGAATCCAAAAATATATCGATGTACTTCTCATAGTCATTCCATGGGTATTCGCTGATGGTGATAACATTCAGTGCAATCCCATGGACAAAGCACATCAAGCTTTCCAGAAACACCATAACTGAAGAATCACCAACAGAACTCAATAGATCCTGCATCATGGGAGCGATGACAGCCAGAAGCTCTTCGACAATATTAGTATGATTTATAAAAAACTCGTCCGAGGATGAAGCCCTGTCCTCATTTAGAAAAACAATGCGGAACCTGTCTTTATGCTCTACCCAGTAATTTAAGTAGGTAATGCACATACTCTTCAACTGGCTCTTCGCCTCTTTTTCTTTGCCGACGCTAGCCCTTATCAAATCGAACAACTCATCAAAGAAGTCAGCCCATATATGATGCAAAATCGCATTTTTATTGGGAAAGTATTTGTATAGCGTCATGGTACCCATATCTGCTTTTGCAGCGATCTTTCTCATCGATACAGATGGGTACCCTTCCGCCACAAACAAGGATTGTGCGGCTTCGATTATCTTATCGACCTTTGCCTGCCGCTCATCATCGGTTTGTTTTGGCCTGCCCATTTTGCCTTGTTTACTCATAAAGACTCAGCTCGATCTGTGAATATTTAATAGATGCCATTATATGCCGTATCAGTCGGCGCTCAGCATTCGCCCCCAGAAGGGGCTACATTTTGATAAACCTTATCGCCGCCGATCCAAGTGCTTTCGACGACCGTCGAATGGTCAAAAGGGTCGCCGCTCAAAACAATAAAATCTGCGGCACCATCGACTTCTATACCTGGCTTTGCAATACCTGTAATACCTTTAGAGCCTGCAACAGTGTAGGCATATACAGCCTCTTCATGGCTGACAGCTTCATTTTCCAGATAAACCCGATCACCGTTGATTCTACGATCAACCGCACAACGCATATTGTGCAGAGGATCCAATGGCCCACAGGGGTAATCAGAGCTCATAATGAGGTCTACACCGGCGTCTAACAGGGACCTCAACGGCAGCCCCCTATATCGTCCATCCAGTCTCATGCTAGAAAACTGAACACCATAGTGAGGTAGAAAACCGGGCTGGGCAGACACCTGGAAACCATGCCTGGCAAGCTTCTCGATATTCTTATCATCCAGAATCGTAGCGTGCTCGATACACACCCTTGTGGTGATGCCAGATTCAACGACACACTCACATGCCATATCAACCGCGTGGTTTCCCAACGCATGGATCTTTATTCGCTCATGACTGTCGGAGAGCTGCGCCAGCTTTTCCGTTAGTTGTCTGGGCTCAAACAAGGCTCCCATTCGGTAAAACTTGCCCCGTTTAAATGCAAACTCCTCCTCAAGCAGTTGGCGTACGGGATAAGGATTAAAACCCTTAATCGCATCCCCGATGGCGCCCAATGTCATTGTGATCGCTTGAGAGGCATCGACACATATGGCACAACGATGCGCGCCATCAGTAAATACCTTGGCGCTGCTCGGGCCGCTACCAAAATCTCCCAGCGGCTGACCATCCCCTGCTGTGCTGACTGGGCCTTTGGCGCCAACTTCAGACCAGCTAAGTCGTAAAGGACTTTCCTGATTAAGTGCAACCATGTGTTTACACATATCATAGGTCACACCCGGGTCATGAACGTCGGTAATACCGCAGGATAGATGTCTGTTGGCCTCAGCCCTTAATACATCCTTTAACTCCGCTTCGCTCAAGGCGACGATGAGTGCATCAAGGACCTGCTTCATACAGGTCGAAAACACTTCCTCCCAGACAGCGCCGGTGATGACACCTCTCTTTTTCTCGACGAAGTTGCTATCACGGTATTTGCTGACATTCAGGGCCCGAAGAGCATTTTCTGACATGATGCCCCGGTGCAGTGACTCACACACCAGGAACACCTTACGGCCATTTGACGCCTCTTCCAGTTCTTGCGCCGTGGGCGGAACGGGAATATCCCACCCATTCCAGTCCATGTAGAAGAAAACCAGCCAATCAGAGTCATCCTCCCTGGCAGCCACCTCAACTGCCCTTAAGGCATCCTGCTTTGACTTAAAGCCAGAACCATTCCGGCAAATACTGGCCAGGGCCCCGGCTGATACATGCGAGTGGCAATCAACAAAGCTGGGCAAAATGGTCTTCCCCTCGCCATCTATCAGCTGCCTTGCCGCAGGGGGCATTTCGCCTTCAGCACCTAAGCCACTGAATTTGCCATTGCTTATGGCTACCCAGCCCCTGCCGGGCCTGGGTCGGGAGCCTGCCCATACCGTGACGTTGGTGATAACGAGATCGTTCATGGGAATCTCACCCCTCTGGAAAGAACTGGTTGCAAACTTGACTTAAGAGTACGCGTACGCATATATTAATTCAACCATTACGACCAACAAGAAGCCAAGACCATGCTGGATGCCAAACAAGCCATGATGAAAAACCACTCGTTCTGGCAATACAAATATGGCGATTATTCCGCTAATGGGTCCCTTCCAGAGGGATCCTATGAAACCGATGTACTGATTATCGGCGCCGGCTTCACCGGCCTGACCTGCTCAAGAGAAATCCGCAAAGACGACAAAACCAAGCGCGTCATGGTGCTCGACGCCAACGACATAGGCTTTGGCGCCTCCGGACGCAACGGCGGCTTTAACATGACCCTGTTTGGTATTGAGCCAGAGGTCACGGTGCTTCGCTGGGGCAAAGAAAAGACCCGGGAAGCTCAGGAGTATATGCAGAAGGCCGTTGAGTATGTGAGAGATCTGGTCGAGTCTGAGAATCTGGATTCCGACTATGAGCATACCGGCATGCTCAGAATCGCCTACTCCGATAAACAGGCACGCCGATTGAAGAAGACCTACAAACTGCTTTGTGAAACCACAAAACCGGGCAGCTTTGAATATTTAGATGGCGCAGAAACACAGAAGCTGCTCAATTGCCCTCACATCAAGGGGGCTATCTATGAGCCGGGAACAGGCATTCTGGACCCGAGCAAACATGTACGCCAATTAAAGATTCTCGCTGAGCGAGAAGGCGCTGAAATCTACGAAAACACCAAGGTAACTGGCATTACCAAAAAAGACGGTTCAATCATCGTGCAAACCGATGTCGCAATCATTAGGGCGAAAAAACTCGTCATCGCGACGAACGCCTGGACCCACAACTTGAAGAGTTCCCCCAAGGTTTCGAATATGCAGACCCCCATATGGACCTATCAAGTCGTCACAGAACCCCTGACAGAGGAACAATGGAAGGGCGTTAACTGGGCGGGACGCATGTCCATCGAAGATAACCGTCAACTCGTCCACTATATGCGAATCACAAAATGCGGCCGCATAACCATGGGTGGAGGAGCCATAGGCATTGAGTACGACGACAGCAAAATGGACTTGTGGAAAGATGAAAAGGTCTGGGCCGATCTGGAAAGACATTTGAAATGGATGTTCCCAACCCTTCAGGACGTAAAAATCGACTATAAATGGGGCGGATGTGTTTCAGGCAACACGGACATGACCCCGGAAATCGGCTTTATCGGCGACAGCAATATCATCTACTCCACGGGATGCATCGGGCATGGCGTATCTTTGACCCAGTTGAATGGCAGACTGATCGCCGACCTCGTTTTGGAAAAGGACACAAGCCTGTCGAAATTCTGGATCGTCAACCGAAATGCACTCCCCATGCCGCCAGGAAACTTACTTCGCTATGTAGGCGCCAAGTTTATTGAAGGCGTACTGAAAGCAGTAGACTTTTACGAGGAAGGACACTTTAAGGCGACAACTTCAGCCGAGACGGCATAAGGCGATCGGTAGATATGTTCGTCTTTAGTCTGTAGAAAATTTCCAAATGCGAAAAGCCGAAACGAAAAGGGCCCATGATAACGATTAAGGAAATTCCGGCTGAGTTTCAATTTGATTACGATCTGGATCAGCTGAAAGCGATCTGGCCGAGGCTGCATGCTATAGATGGGGAGCAGGCGCCTTCAGCTCCAGCGCTTTCCGCCTTGATGACTGACCAGCAGACAGACCATGATCAAATTGCGCAAGAGCTCTGGATGTCCTGGCTGGATTTTCATAATGGGCATTTTGACCGCGCATTTGGAAAGGGGCTGGCATTGGGGGCAGCCGGCTTCTACGTAGCGCATCTCGCGGCAAATACCTATGGCTCATACTTTTTACCAAAGGCTCAACAGACGGCCTATTTTGAGACGCTGATCAAGCACGGCAAGCCTGTTGTTGAACGCTATTCAGACCAGATCAATGTCAACTATGTGCATGCACTGCATCTTGGCCGCTATGCACAAAGTGTTTCCGCTGTGAAAGCTCTGTCCAGCGGTATTGTGCAAGATTTCAGAAAGGCACTGGAGCATTGCCTGACATTAAGCCCGGGGCATACTCCCTCGCTGTTAACCCATGCCGCTCTGATGATCGAGGCAATTGTCACCATGGGTGAGCTACCGGCCAGAATGGGTTTCGGAGCGACTCGCAAGAACATCCTCCGTCAGTATGAGCAGGCGTTGGAGTTGCCGGACCCACCTCCGGTGGTCTTTCTGGAAGCAGCCAAGGGGTTGGCCCGGTTGGAAAAGCGCAAGGCCAAAGACAGGGTGAAGTGTCTCCTTAATCAGGCTGTCTGTGCTGCCAGAATGGACCCGATGGATGCTTTGGATATACGCGAGGCCACGGATTTGCTGAACCAGTACTGATTTGGCCAATGCGCAGTAGCGCCGCCGCATCAGAAGCATAGACATCTGGATATATATATTTACTAGAGGTCAGCGCCAAATTGACAGAATGTGTTTGAGAAACGCTAGTATTTCATAAAAAGACCAGCTGAAGACCAAGGACAAAGGGAGAGAATACGATGCTAGAAGTGGGAACAGTAAAGGAGCTGTGGCGCTATCCCGTTAAGTCGATGGAGGGAACCCAGCTGCCAGAAAGCGTCATTGGCAAAGAAGGCATGCTGGGCGATCGCAACTGGGCTCTGAGGGATGAGTCCGTTGGAGAGCTGACCACTGTCAGGAAGATGCCCAAGCTTCTTAAGTTCCAAGCAGCCTATGACGAAGAGCCCAGCGTAGGGAAAGTGCCTCATATAACCATCAAGCTACCCGATGGCCTCTCGGTTAATAGCTCAGATGAAAATGTTAATGAAAAACTAAGTGAAGCGATTGGCAAACCAGTCACACTCTGGCCACTACAGCCAAAAACCAATTTAAAGCACTACCGCTTGAAAGTGCCCGCGGGTGCTGCAGCAATGAAAAAACAGTTCGCGACAAAAGAGCTACCGGATATGTCTTCAGTCACCTGGCCACTGATGATGGAGCTCGCCATTTTCGCAACCCCACTAGGCCGTTATCACGACGTGTACCCCCTTCATCTTCTAACCACTAGCTCCCTTGAAAAATTAAAACAACTAGAGCCAGATGGAGATTTTCGCGCCGAACGCTTTCGACCGAACCTGGTAATAGACACCGGCACAGGCAGCATTGATTTTGAAGAGTTTCAATGGGTAGAAGGCAAGCTCTATATAGGGGAGACCGTACTAAAGGTTGTCTCAAGAACGGTGCGCTGCTCCATGCCGGCACAACCGCAAGTAACCATAAAAAAAGATGCGAAAGTACTGCGCGCCCTGGAAGCTCATACTCAACGCCACCTTGGGGTTAACATTTCGGTGATTAAGCCAGGCATCATCCGGGTGGGCGATGCAGTGCGTTGGGAACCTTCTAACCGCTCAGATTTATCACGACGCTTTGATGCCCTTTCATCCAGGTTAAGAAATGCAGCAATACAAAGCTCGTTTAAGCTGATAGATCGGCTCACCAAACAGAACTAACTTTATATAGCAGGTTTTCCAGGACCAGGGACGGCTACCGCTAAGAAGCGGCGCCGACCCATATCTCAGACCTCACAGCTCAGCGTCTAACGCCTCAAATAGCGCCTGATTCTGCTCCGGCGTGCCAATAGTAATACGCAGAAAATCACTAATCCGTTCCGGCTTACCGAAGTGACGCACGATAACCCCATGCTTGCGCAGTGCCGCGGCTAGGTCTGCGCCGCTGCGGGAGTCATGGCGGGCGAAAACAAAGTTGGCGGCGGAAGGCAGCACGCTAAAGCCGCGCCGTGTGAGGCCATCGCGCACCTGCTCGCGGCTGTCGATGACTTTCTGGCAGGTCTCGCGGAACCAGGCTTCATCTTCGAAGGCTGCAGCGCCGGCGACGATCGCCAGTTTGTCGAGGGGATAGGAGTTGAAGCTGTTCTTGATTCGCTCCAGCGCCTCAATCAACGGCGCCTGACCGACCGCCAGGCCGATGCGCATGCCGGCCAGTGAGCGGGATTTAGACAGGGTTTGAGTTACCAGCAGATTCGGGTAGCGATCAACCAGGGCAATAGCAGTGTCGGCGCCAAAGTCGACGTAGGCTTCGTCTACCACCACCAGTGATTCCCTGTTGCGTTGCAGCAGACCTTCTATGTCGGCCAGAGGCAAGGGAATGCCAGTAGGCGCATTCGGGTTAGGAAAGATAATGCCGCCGTTATCGGTGGGAAAGTCCTTCAGGTCAATGGCGAAGTCTTCTGCCAGCGGAATAGTCTGGTAGTCAATCTGGTACAGGCCGCAATACACCTTGTAGAAGCTATAGGTGATGTCGGGAAACAGCAGCGGCTTGTCCTGTTTGAAAAAACCCAGGAACAGGTGCGCCAGCACTTCGTCGGAACCATTACCGACAAATACCTGACTGGTATCTACAGAGTAGTAATTTGCAATAGCCTGCTTAAGCACAGAGGCATCCGGATCCGGATACAACTTCAGACCGTCGTCGGCAGCACTGCGCATTGCTTCCAGCGCGCGCGGCGACGGTCCGTAGGGGTTCTCGTTGGTGTTCAATTTCACCAACCGAGAAAGCTTTGGCTGCTCGCCCGGCACGTAGGGCACCAGATCGTGAACGAAGGGGCTCCAGAAACGGCTCACAGGCCACTACTCCTGATCGAGAAGACGATATTCCGCCGAGCGAGCGTGGGCATCCAGGCCTTCGCTGCGCGCCAGCACGGAAGCAATTCGCGCCAGCGACGACGCCCCGGCCGGCGAGCAACCGATCAGCGAGCTGCGCTTCTGGAAGTCATACACACCCAACGGTGACGAGAAGCGTGCCGTGGCCGACGTCGGCAACACGTGATTGGGGCCGGCGCAGTAATCACCGAGTGCTTCCGGGGTGTGACGACCAAGAAAGATGGCTCCGGCATGACGCACTTTCTTCGCCCAGTCTTCGGCGTTGTCCAGCGACAGCTCCAGATGCTCCGGGCTAATCTGGTTAACCACGGCAAAGCAGTCCTCCAGATCGCGAGCCACAATCATGGCGCCGCGGTTGCTCATGGAAGTGCGGATAATGTCGCCGCGGTCGAGAGTTTGCACCAGACGCTGCATACTCGCTTCCACCGCGTCAAGAAAAGCCGCGTCCTGCGACACCAGAATCGCCTGAGCTTCTTCGTCGTGTTCCGCCTGCGAAAACAGATCCATGGCGATCCAGTCCGGATCGGTCTTGCCATCGCAAACCACCAGAATTTCTGACGGTCCAGCTATCATATCGATGCCGACCTTGCCGAATACCTGACGCTTGGCTTCCGCCACCCAAATATTGCCCGGGCCAACAATCTTGTCGACACCAGGAATGCTTTGCGTGCCATAGGCCAGCGCCGCTACCGCCTGGGCGCCGCCGACGGTAAAGAAGCGATCAACGCCAGCGATGGCAGCTGCCGCTAGCACGGTGTCATTCAGCTCACTGGCAGGAGCCGGCGACACCATAATGATTTCAGCCACCCCTGCCACTTTGGCCGGCAGTGCGTTCATCAATACCGAGCTTGGATAAGCGGCTTTACCGCCGGGAACATAAATGCCGGCGCGGTCCAATGGTGTGACCTGCTGGCCAAGCAAGGTGCCATCCGCTTCGCGGTAGCTCCAGGAGTCCTGTTTTTGCTTTTCGTGGTAGCGAGTCACACGCTCGGCTGCCGCTTGCAGTGCTTCTCGCTGCTCCACGGGAATGGCATTCAGCGAATGCTGCATGCGCTCGTGACTGACTTCCAGCGCGGAGACTGAAGCCGCATCACGGCGATCAAACTGATTAGTATAGGCAAGCACAGCGGCATCACCGTCACGACGTACGGCGCGAATAATATCAGCAACTTTTACCGACACTTCCGCATCACGCTCTTCGCTCCATGCGGTGAGGGCCGCCAGCTCAGCGACAAAGTTTTCAGACCGGGTATCGAGACGACGAATTTTCATGCGCTTTACCGTCGTGCCTCCACTGCTTCGCCGATCAGATCAATAATCGGCTGAATCTCGGCATGTCGAGTTTTCATGCTGGCACGATTGACCACCAGGCGGCTGGAAATCCGGGCGATCAACTCAGTCGGCTCGAGACCATTGGCACGCAGGGTGTTGCCGGTATCAACCACATCAACAATGCGATCAGCCAAGCCCACCAGCGGCGCCAGCTCCATGGCGCCGTATAGCTTGATCACTTCCGCCTGCACTCCTTGGCTGGCGAAATAGCGACGCGCCACATTGACGAACTTGGTTGCCACCCGCAGGCGGCCAGTGGCCGGCGGCGCATCCTTTTTCGCCGCAACCATCAGCTTGCAACAGGCGATTTCCAGATCAAGCGGCTCGTAGATACCTTCAGCGCCATGCTCCATCAACACATCCTTGCCGGCGACGCCGATATCTGCGCCACCGTATTGCAAATAGGGCGGCACATCGGTGGCGCGAATGATGATGATCTTGACGTCGTCGCGGCTGGTATCAAAGATCAGCTTGCGCGAGGATTCCGGATCTTCCAGCAAGCGAATCCCTGCCGCTTCCAGCAGCGGCAGGGTTTCCTTGAGTATGCGCCCTTTCGACAGGGCAATGGTCAACGGTTTATTCGGCATGTTTTAACCTGGCACCCGGCGGATTACCGCCCCCAGTGACTGCAGCTTTTCCTCGATACATTCATAACCACGGTCGATGTGGTAAATACGATCCACCACGGTATCTCCCTTGGCCACCAGCGCAGCAATTACCAATGACGCTGAGGCGCGCAGATCGGTTGCCATCACCGGTGCGCCAGTCAGAGTTTCGACCCCACGGCAGATGGCCGTATTGCCCTGCACTTCAATATTGGCCCCCATGCGGTTCATTTCCTGAACGTGCATAAAGCGGTTTTCAAATACCGTTTCAACAATAGTGCCGGTGCCTTCCGCAATGGTATTCATGGCGGTGAACTGGGCCTGCATATCGGTAGGCATGGCCGGGTACGGAGCGGTGCGCAACGATACCGCTTTCGGACGGCGGCCTTCCATGTCGAGCTCGATCCAGTCTTCACCACAGGTAATTTTAGCGCCGGCTTCCTCTAGCTTCTGCAAAGTAGCGTCAAGCAAGTGTGGCGCTGTGTCCTTGACCTTGATGCGGCCACCGGTGGCGGCAGCAGCGATCAGGTAGGTGCCGGTTTCGATACGATCCGGAATCACGTTGTGCTCGGCGCCGTAAAGTTTTTCCACCCCTTCGATGGTAATGGTGTCGGTACCGGCGCCGGTAATTTTGGCGCCCATCTTGTTCAGGTAGTCGGCCAGATCCACCACCTCCGGCTCACGGGCGGCGTTTTCGATCAGGGTGATGCCATCGGCCAATGTTGCAGCCATCATCAGATTTTCCGTACCGGTCACGGTGACGGTATCCATCACCAGACGGGCGCCGTGCAGGCGGTTTTCTACCGAGGCATTGATATAACCATTAGCCACTTCGATTTTTGCACCCATGGCCTCAAGACCACGCAGGTGCAAATCCACCGGACGACTACCGATAGCGCAACCGCCAGGCAGAGACACCAGCGCCTTACCGAAGTGGGCCAGCATGGGCCCCAGCACCAGAATCGATGCGCGCATAGTGCGCACCAGTTCGTACGGCGCGTGCAGATCTTTGATGGTGGTGGCGTCAACCTCAACACGCATCTGATCGTCGATAACCACCTGCACGCCCATCCGGCCAAGCAGCTCGATAAGGGTGGTCACATCCTGCAGGTGCGGCAGGTTACCGACAGTGGTCGGCGTGCTCGACAACAAGGTGGCCGCCAGAATCGGCAGGGAAGAGTTCTTCGAACCGGAAATACGAATCTCGCCATCAAGGCGATTGCCACCAGTAATAATCAGCTTGTCCATGCGGATCTGTCCTCGCGGGAATCAGGCAATGCCAAGACGGTTGGCACGCTGCCACTCGTCCGGAGTATAGGTTTGCAGGGGATCAACCGCGTGGATGCTGCCGTCAGCGAGGCAGTCCTTCAGGCAGCCATAAACCAGCTGCTGCCGTTTGACAGGCATCAGGCCAGCGAACGATTCCGACACCACCCGGATGCCATACTTGTTACCACTACCTTGAACGGCGACATCGGCACCATCGATACCGGCCTCTACCAGCGCCTTAACTTGTTCCGGGGTCATGGGGACTCCTGCTCGGGAAAGGCGCCGATTGTACGGGGTTCAGCGGCAAAAATCAGGCCGCAAAAGGGTGTTAATCAAGCGAGGCGCTGGTTTCCACCGGCTCGCCCTCACTCTCCACTTCTATTTCCACCGACCAATTGGCAATGACCAGATCAAGATCGCCATCGTATTGCTCAGCGGACTGCTCAAATTGACTGCGGAAGGTGCGACCGAGATTGAGACCATTGACGATCACGTTCTCCACCAGCCAGTTGCCCTCGCCGTTCTGATAGAGGCTGAAGAATACCGGCACGATACGGCCGCTATCGGTGCGTAACTCGGTACGTACCCGGGCACGGCCCTGATTGACATCGCCCTCCTCTGCCGGCAGCACGCGCACTTGCTGGCCCTTGTACATGGTCAGGCCAGAGGCGTAGGTATTGATCAGACTAGTGCGGAACACCTCCAGAAAGCGCAGCTTCTGCTCGCGGGTCGAGGGACCGAAGTGGCTACCCATAACCAGCTGGGTAATGCGCCGAAAGTCGATCAGTCCATTGAGCTCCTCATGCACCACCTGACGGGCATACTGATCATCGGCCTCCAGCTTAGTGCGCTCCCGATCGATCCGGCTGGTCATGCGGTTGATGGCAGACTCCAACATACCGTGGGGGTCCTGATTGGAGGCATAGGCGGGAAAAGCCATAAGTGCGCCGGTCAGCACAACGGTGATAAGTCTCAGCATGGCGCGATCTCCTGGGTGCCGTCTGTATATGGATGCAAGTATCCGTTTGAAAGCCACCAACAGACAAGGTTCCCTGCAGCAGCGCAGGCAACAGCATGTATAATCGCCGCCTATTGGTCGAGGAGACATCATGAGCAAGGACTTTGTTGCCACCGCCCGGCGCGTGCTGGAACTGGAAGCGCGCACCCTGACCGAGCTGGTGGCTGCGGTAGACGACACCTTCAGCGACGCCTGCGAGCGCCTGCTGAGCTGTCGCGGGCGCGTCATTGTTACCGGAATGGGCAAATCAGGCCACATTGGCAACAAGATTGCTGCAACGCTGGCCAGCACTGGCACGCCGTCATTCTTTGTCCACCCGGCGGAAGCCTCGCATGGCGATTTGGGCATGATTACCAGCGATGACGCCGTCATTGCCCTGTCTAACTCAGGCGAAACCGCAGAAGTGCTGACCATCCTGCCGGTGATCAAACGCAAGGGCGCCACCCTGATCGGCATCACCGGTCGACCTGACTCAACTCTGGCCCGACTGGCCGACGTCCACTTGTTGGTGGCAGCGCGGGAAGAAGCCTGCCCGCTGAATCTGGCGCCGACCTCGAGCACCACAGCAGCACTGGCCATGGGCGACGCTCTGGCAATTGCCCTGCTTGAGGCCCGCGGCTTCACCGCCGAAGACTTTGCCCTGTCCCACCCCGGCGGTGCGCTGGGCCGGCGCCTGCTGCTGACCGTGGACGATGTCATGCACAGCGGCGACAAACTGCCAACCGTGCCAGCTTCCGCAACGCTGGCCGAAGCACTGTTGGAGATGACCCGCAAGGGCCTCGGCATGACCACCGTGCTCGATGGACAAGGCCTGCTTGCCGGAATCTTTACCGACGGCGACCTGCGTCGCATGCTGGATCGCAATATTGATGTGCGTCAGGCCACTATTGCCGAGGTGATGAGCCATAACCCGGTTACCATTGCCAGTGGCCACCTTGCCGCCGAGGCATTGAAAATCATGGAAAGCCGGAAAATTAATGGTCTGGTGGTGTGTAACGCACAGCAACAACCACTTGGAGCCTTGAACATGCATGACCTACTACGCGCCGGGGTAGTCTGATGACCCCGGTCGACGACTCTGTTTCTACTCTGGCGGTACGCGCCAGGGCTCGCCGGCTAAAACTGATGGCCTTTGATGTGGACGGCATCCTCACTGATGGCCGCCTGTATTACGGCGCCGACGGCGAAGCCCTGAAGGCGTTTCACACCCTCGATGGCCATGGCCTGAAGATGCTCGCCAGTGCCGGCATCACTGTGGCACTGATTACCGGCCGTCGCTCCGAGATGGTGCTGCGCCGGGCCAGCGAACTGAATATCCAGCATGTGATTCAGGGCCGCGAAGACAAAGGCGCTGCACTTGGCTCTCTGGCCGCAGAGCTTGGCCTGCAGGCCGACGCCTGTGGTTATGCCGGCGACGACCTGCCGGACGTGGATGCCCTGCAGTGGGCTGCGCTGGCATTTTCAGTACCCAACGGCCATCGCTGCGCTCGCGAGGCCGCCGACCTGATTACCGAGAGTCGCGGCGGCGAAGGTGCGGTACGGGAAATGTGTGACTTTATTCTTGATGCCCGCGGAGCCCGGCCACTGTGATGCGCCAGAGCTTTATCAGCATCGCTGCCATTTTGCTGGTCGGCGTGTTGGCTCTGATGGTCCTCAATGAACTGGATCATGTTGATGTACGCCCGGGCGTGGATGCCGCTTCCGCTCCGGACATCGTGCTTAAAGGCGCCAACCTGAGCACCTTTGATGAGCAAGGTAAAATCCAGTATCGGGTGGTTGCCCAGCGTATCGAGCACAGTGAATTTACCAGTCGCACCTTACTTGACGCCCCGCAGCTGGAGCTGCATGGCGGCGGCCAATACTGGCAGGTCAATGCCGGCCATGGAGAAGTCGATCAGAAAAGTCGGACGCTGCTGCTGTATGATGCCGTCGAGGCGCGACTGGATGGCCCGTCTGCCGTGCTGCTGAATACTGACCGCCTGCTCTACCACGTTCGTGAGCAGCGCTTGGAATTGCCCGGCGCCGTTGAAGTGCGACATCCCGGCGGCCAGACTCGGGCGGGCAAACTGGATGCTGATGTTGCCGCAGGCCGACTGAATATGGGGCTGGGAGTTGAAACCCGTTATGTCACTGATCTCTGATTGCTCAATGCGTCCGCCTCGCTCGGTGACTAACCGCATGGTTGGCGTGTTGGCCGGTGTGCTGGTTTATATGATGGTCTGTGCTGGCCATGCCGCAGAGAACGAAATTATTCTGCGCGCCGAACGCGCCACCCTCAGTCAGCAGGAAGGCACCGGCCTGTATGAAGGCAACGCCGAGCTGATTCAGGGCCAGCGCAGTCTGAACGCGGATCGCATTGAAATCACCCTGAAAGATGGCAGGCCGAGTCGGGTGGAAGCTACTGGCACTCCAGTGCGACTGGTGGATGGTGTCGACCTCACCGCCCATGCCGAAAAACTGGTATACGATATTGAAGGCGGCCGCATCCTGCTGTTCCGGAAGGCCCGCATCACCCATCAGGGCCGGGTTTTTGAAGGCGCCGAGTTAATCTATGAGCTGCAGAATCGCCGCATCAGCGCCCGTGGCGATGAACAGGAGGGCGATGGCAGGATCCGCTTGGTGATTCCCGCCGAAGATGGAGCCACCACACCATGAGTCTGTTAAGCGCCACACATCTGGCTAAAAGCTACAAGGGACGTCGAGTTATTGAGGATGTATCCCTTGAGGTCACTGCTGGCAGCGTGGTCGGCTTGCTGGGGCCAAATGGTGCGGGCAAAACCACCTGTTTTTACATGATTGTCGGGCTGGTAGCTGCTGACTCCGGCAACATCACCATCAATGGCCAGGACATCACCCGGCTGCCCATGCATGGCCGAGCCAAGCGTGGCATCGGCTATCTGCCCCAGGAAGCCAGTATCTTTCGCCGTTTGACGGTGGCAGACAACATCATGGCCATTCTGGAAACCAGACAAGAGTTAAGCCGTGCCGAGCGCGTCAAACGTATGGATGAGCTACTCGACGAGTTCCATATTTCGCACCTGCGCAACAGCCTCGGTATGAGTCTGTCCGGCGGTGAGCGGCGGCGCGCAGAAATCGCCCGCGGGCTGGCCAGTGAGCCTGCCTTTATGTTGCTTGATGAACCCTTTGCCGGGGTCGACCCTATTTCGGTGAATGATATCAAGGGCATTATCCGCCACCTGAAAGACCGCGGTATTGGCGTGCTGATTACCGACCACAATGTGCGCGAAACTCTGGACATCTGTGATACCGCTTACATTGTCTCTGCGGGCCACATTATTGCCGCTGGCGACGCCAATACGGTGCTGGCCAACCAGCAGGTTCGTGACGTCTATCTGGGTGCAGATTTCCGTCTCTAATTTCGGCCCTCAGCCCTGCCCATAGTCCCGTAGCAAAGCTGTCGGTACTACAATCGACGCAGACATTCAAGAATAGGCATGAAAATTGCGTTACTGCTATGCTGGCGCCATGAGTTCACCTAAGGCGCCAGCGCAGCCATGAAGCAGGGTCTCCATCTCCAGCTCGGCCAGCAGCTTAAAATGACCCCCCAGTTGCAGCAGGCCATTCGCCTGCTGCAGCTTTCTGCGCTGGATTTACGTCAGGAAATTCAGGATACGGTGGAATCCAATCCCCTGCTGGAGCTTGAAGAAGACGCTGAGTTTCCCAGCGATGGCCCTATCGAAAGCAGCAGCAGTGATGCTGACCGTGAGGAGCTGGACCTCGACAACAGCGATCACTTTGCCGACGACATGCAGGTAGATACGGACTGGAATGATATCTATCCCGAGAGCACCACGGGCTCAGGCAGCAGTGGCAGCGGCATTGATGAAGAAGGGGATGGCTGGGAGGCACGCAACTCGGCTCCTGAATCCCTGCACGAACACTTGCTTTGGCAACTCAACCTGGCGCCGATGAGCGAGGCCGACAAAGCCGTCGGCGAAGCCATCATCGACGCACTGGACGAACGTGGCTACCTGACCGACAGTCTGGCCGATATTTGCGCCGCCGTGCAGCCACTAAACCTCAAGCCGGACGACCCGCTGTTCCCGGAAGACGACGAAATCATTGCCGTCCTGCACCTGCTGCAGAACTTCGATCCGCCCGGCATCGGCGCACGAAATCTGGCCGAGTGCCTGACCATACAGTTAAACATGTTGGCTGAAGACACTCCCTGGCGGCACCAGGCCCTGCAACTGGTGGGCCAGCACCTTAGCCTGCTCGAAAGCAGGGATTTCGACACCCTGCGCCGGCGTATCAACCTTAACGATGACCAGCTTGGCGAGGTCATGCGCCTGATCCGCGGCCTTAACCCGGCGCCAGGGGAGCTGGTCAGCGACAATGCCCCGGAGTATGTGGTGCCGGACGTGGTGGTATCACGGCGCGGCAAACGCTGGCTGGTCGAGCTAAACCCGGAGTCCATGCCCAAGGTACGGATCAACGACCACTATGCCGGTATGATCCGCCACACTCGCCGTGAAGAAGATGGCAGCTATCTGAAAGGCCAGCTACAGGAAGCCAAGTGGTTCCTGAAAAGCCTGCAAAGTCGCAACGAAACCCTGCTCAAAGTGGCCACTCGCATCGTCGAGGTGCAACAAGGCTTCTTCGAGTACGGTGAAGAAGCCATGAAACCTCTGGTTCTGGCGGAAATAGCCGAGGCGGTGGGGATGCACGAGTCCACCATCTCGCGGGTGACCAATCAGAAGTACATGCATACCCCGAAGGGTGTTTTCGAACTGAAATACTTTTTCTCCAGCCATGTTGGCACAGACGGTGGCGGTGAATGTTCAAGCACCGCTATTCGTGCCATCATCAAGAAGCTGGTTGCTGCCGAAGATGCCCGAAAGCCGCTCAGTGACAACAAGCTGGCGGATCTGCTCAATGAACAGGGTATCCAGGTTGCCCGCCGCACCGTCGCCAAATACCGGGAGGCGATGCGTATCCCGGCTTCCAGTGAGCGTAAACGACTGGTCTGACTGAAAGCCGAACTACCCCGGCAGGAATAGGAGTCTGTTATGCAAATCAATATTACCGGCCATCATCTGGATATTACTGACCCGCTACGCCAGTATGTCGGCGACAAATTCACCAGGCTTGAACGACACTTCGACCAGATCACCAGTATCCACGTTATTCTTTCCCCGGTACCGAACGCTCATAAAGCTGAATCCACCATTCGCGTTACCGGTGGCGAAGTATTCGCCACCGCCGAGGCAAACGATA
Organism: Alcanivoracaceae bacterium; assembly: GCA_029210325.1. Taxonomy (GTDB): domain Bacteria; phylum Pseudomonadota; class Gammaproteobacteria; order Pseudomonadales; family Alcanivoracaceae; genus PGZG01. The sequence continues at coordinate 41,764 of JARGPU010000009.1, forward strand.
TGTATGCCGCCATTGATCTACTCACTGACAAACTCGACCGGCAGATCCTTAAGCACAAGGAAAAGTCGGTAAAACACCAACACGGACACTGACTCATATCATGAGAGTACGCGAGCTGCTTGCCCCGGAACGCACCCACTTTAACGTTCAGGGTGTCAGCAAAAAACGACTGCTGGATCAGGCCGCTCAGCTGGTTGCCAACAGCTGTAGTGGTCTGACCGAGCAACAGGTGTTTGATGCGCTGGTTGCTCGCGAGCGACTTGGTAGCACCGGCATTGGGGAGGGCATAGCCATTCCCCATTGCCGGCTAGCCACCTGTCAGGGACCCATCGGCCTATTGCTGCAACTGGAGCAACCGATTGATTTTGAAAGCATCGACAACAAGCCGGTTGATCTGGTGTTTGTCCTGCTGGTGCCGGAAAACAACCCCGAGCAACATCTGAAAACCCTCAGCCATCTGGCCGCTCTGTTCAACGAGGCGGGCTATCGCCAGCAATTACGCAGCGCCCGCTCCGCCGAAGAACTTTTCAAGCGTGCCACCAGCTCCGAAGAGGAATTACAACTCGCCTCATGAAACTGGTCATCCTCAGTGGTCGCTCCGGTTCTGGTAAAACCACCGCGCTACAAGCGCTGGAGGATCTCGGCCATTACTGCGTCGACAACCTGCCGCTTGGTTTACTACCCATTCTTACTGAGCAATTGCAGCGAGAGGAGCATCATGTCGACCGCATTGCCGTGGGCATTGATGCGCGCAACCTGCCCCATCAGTTAAGCGACTTTCCAGCCATTCTGGATCAGCTTAAGGCGCTTAATATGGCCTGTGAGGTGGTATTTCTGGATGCCGCCGATGACACCCTGCTGAAGCGATTTTCTGCGACCCGACGCAAACACCCACTGAGCAATGACAATCTGTCATTGGTTGAAGCCATTGATCGCGAAGCGGAAATGCTTTCCAGCATTCGCTCTTTAGCAGATCTGGTGATCGACACCAGCAACCTTGATGTGCACACACTGCGCGACATGATTCGTGAGCGAGTGGTAAAGCGACGCGAAAAGCTATCCCTGCTGATTGAGTCGTTCGCCTACAAGCGGGGTGTACCCCATGACGCCGATCTGGTCTTTGATGTCCGAGTGCTACCCAACCCGTACTGGCATATGGAGCTGCGCCCATTGACCGGACAGGACGAGCCAGTACGCCACTATCTGGACCAGCAGACTGAAAGTGCACAGATGCTTGACGATATCAGCCGTTTTCTGTGCGAGTGGCTACCGCGTTATGAGAAAAATGATCGCACCTATATGACCGTGGCGATTGGCTGCACTGGAGGCCAACATCGGTCCGTGTATATGGTAGAAGCATTGGTGCAGCGCCTGAGTAATCTGGGCGTTGATGTTCAGCAGCGTCATCTGGAGCTGAACCGCTGATGGAGCGTGCCGAGCTTACTGTGATCAATCGTCTTGGCCTGCATGCCCGCGCGGCAGCCAAGGTGGTCGCCGTTGCCAGCCGTCACGATGCCAGCGTGCGAGTGCGCAAGGATGGCCGTGAAGTGGATGCCCGCAACATCATGGCGTTGTTAATGCTGGCGGCTGCCAAAGGCAGCTGTGTGGAAGTGGAAGCGGATGGCCCCGAGGCAAAGCAGGCACTGGCAGAAATTAGCGCTCTATTTGCCCGCCGCTTTGACGAAGAAGAATAAAGCTGCCCGACAGCGTTCAGCCGGCCCCGGCAACTCGCATCTGTCCAACCAGCAACGAGCCCACCTGAATATTGCCGCGATCATCAATATCGCTGCCAGCCGCCTCGATAGCAGCAAACATATCGCGCAAATGTCCTGCGATGGTGAACTCCTCCAGCGGCTCGGTAATCACTCCATCCTCGACCATAAAGCCGGCAGCCCCACGGCTGTAATCGCCACTGACGATATTGACCCCTGGCCCCATTACTTCCGTGACCAGAATGCCGCGACCCATCTTCTTCAACAGAGCGGGCAGGTCTTCACCACTGCTATCGATGGTCAGGTTACGGGGGCCGCCGCCATTTCCCGTTGCTTGCAAACCCAAACGCCTTGCCGCGTACATGCCCAACGAATAACCCTGCAAAACGCCGTTACGGACAAAATCCTGATTGCGCGTCGGCAGGCCATCCTGATCCCAAGCCGCAGAGCCGGCCATGCCGGGCAGGCGCGGCTGCTCATGGATACGCACCCAGGAAGGGAACAGGGATTCACCGATGGCACCCTTTAGAAACGATGCATTGCGATACAGGGAGCCACCATTTATTGCCGCGGCAAAGTGGCCAAGCAGGCTCGACGCGGTGCGTGGCGAAAATAGCACCGGCATATCCCCGGTGGCCGGACTCACCGCACCAAGCCGCGCCAACGTGCGCTTGCGCGCCTCCTCGCCGATCTCCTCAGCAGACAACAGGCGGGCAGGGTCGCGTCGACTATCAAACCAGTAATCACGCTGCATGGCGCCATCCTGTTGAGCCGCCACCAGTACGCAGGAGCGACTGTGATGACTGGACGGATAGCCGGCCATAAAGCCATTGCTGTTGGCATAAACTCGCAAACTGCTGCCACTGCTTAACGAGGCGCCATCAGAGTTGACGATACGCGGGTCCGACCGCCCTACCCGCTCACAGGCCTGAGCCTGCTCGATAGCCTGCTCCGAGGTCAGCGCCCAGGGGTGGAACAGATCAAGATCAGGAAATTCGGTGGCTAGCTGGGACGGCGCTGCAAGCCCGGCACAGGGATCCGCCCCGGTATGCCGGGCAATGGCACAAGCCGCCTCGACGGTACGGCGAATGCTGTCATCGGAATCATCGGAACTGCTCGCCGTGCCCTTTTGCTGGCCCATAAAGACAGTGACCGAGATACCACGATCACGGTGAAACTCCAGCGTTTCCACCTGATCCATGCGTACTGACACCGACAGCCCCTGGCTGGCACTGATGCCGACCTCTGCATCGGTGGCACCAGCCCGTTTTGCCTCCTCCAGCACCCGGCCAGCGCGTTCTTGCAAGCCAAGGAGCGCGCCGGGATCGAACGGGCGCTGTACACTATTACGGTCAGTCATCAATTAGCCTCAGGCCATGGAGAGAAAGTGGAGCAGTATAACGACGACGAATTGGTCAGCAAAAGCGAGCTCAAGCGCGAAATGGAGCAGCTGCAGGAGTACGGCCTGCAGTTGATGTCGCTAAAACCAGCGGAGCTTGCCCGCCTGCCGCTGAATAACGCCTTGCTACTCGCCATCGAAGAATCCCGCCGTATCACCGCTCACGAGGCTCGCCGACGCCATGCCCAGTTTGTCGGCAAACTGATGCGTGAGGAGGTCAGCCAGAGCGTTGTGCCAGCACTGCTTGAACTAAAAAACCCGCAACGCTTGCGCTGGCTAATGGATTGGCAGGACCGCCTGGTAGACCTTGCCAATGCGCGCGCGGCGGAAACCCTGATCGATGAAATGATGTCCCGCTACGACGCCACTGACCGCCAGCAGTTGCGCAATCTGTGCCGCAATATCATCAGCGCCCGGGTGGATCGCGAGGCGCCTGCCGCCAAACAGGAAAAATACCGGCGCGAACGCAAAAAATTATCTGACTACCTGAACAGTCTGGAAAAAAACCAGCTGCTGTGACGCCCTGCCGGAAGCTCTGGCGCTGGCATCAGGCGGTACCGCCAACGGTCAGTGCTTCCACACGCAGGGTCGGCTGGCCCACTCCCACGGGCACTGACTGACCGTCCTTGCCGCATACACCGATACCGCTATCCAGCGCCAGATCGTTGCCCACCATACTGATTTTCTGCATCACTTCTGCACCACTACCAATCAGAGTGGCGCCACGCACCGGCGCCACAATTTTACCCTTCTCCACCAGGTAGGCCTCACTGGTCGAAAACACAAAACGGCCGGAGGTGATATCCACGGACCCACCGCCCATATTGACCGCGTAAATACCACGATCCAGTGAGGCGATGATTTCTGCCGGGTCGGACTCGCCAGGCAGCATGTAGGTGTTAGTCATACGCGGCATTGGCAAATGGGCATAGGACTCGCGACGACCGTTACCGGTCACGCCGACGCCCATCAAACGAGCATTCATCTTGTCCTGCATGTAGCCAACCAGCTTGCCGTTTTCGATTAACGTGGTGCAGCTTGTCGGAGTGCCTTCATCATCGATAGTCAGCGAACCACGACGCTCCGCCAGGGTGCCATCGTCCACCACAGTACACAGGGGGGAGGCAACTTGCTCCCCCATGCGCTTGGCAAACATGGAGGTGCCCTTACGGTTGAAGTCACCCTCCAAACCATGGCCAACGGCCTCATGCAGCAACACGCCCGGCCAGCCTGGGCCCAGCACCACGGGCATGCTACCGGCAGGTGCTGCAATGGCTTCCAGATTGATCAATGCCTGACGCACCGCATCACGCACCCAGTCTTCCGCACGGCCAGACTCGGCCAGCCAGTCAAAGCCAAGTCGGCCACCACCACCAGAGCTACCTCGCTCACGACGGCCATTGCGCTCCGCAATCACGGACACACTAAGCCTGACCAGCGGCCGAACATCCGCGGCCAGAGTACCGTCGGTGGCCGCCACCAGCATAGTGTCGTGCACTGCACTGAGGCTCACCGTCACCTCGGAAACTGCGGGGTCCAATGACCTGGCCAATCGATCAAGTTGCTGCAGAAACGTCACCTTGCGAGCTGACTCCCATGCCGGAATGGGATTGTGCCCGTGGTACAGGGCGCCGTGCTGAATGGCCTTCAGGGAGGGCCGTTTGCCGGAACCGCCATGGCGAACAATGGCGCGAGCCGCACCTAGCGCTTCACGCAGGCTGGCGATAGACAGATCATCGCTGTAGGCAAAACCGGATTTATCGCTACTCACCACCCGGGCACCGACACCGTGCTCAAGATTATAGGATGCCTCACGGACAATGCCGTTCTCCAGCGCCCAGCCCTCGTGCTCACTGTGCTGAAAATACAAGTCTGCGTAATCCACCCCGGAACCACCGACCTCGCCGAGCAGGTTAGCAAGCTGGTCCACGTCCAGATTGGCAGGGTTTAGTAGTGTCTGTTTAGCAATTTGCAGTCGATCAAGATTCACGTAAACCGTCCGGTAAGCTGACAGCGAGTCGCTGATGATCATGGACCGGCAGGCGCCGGCGGATGTCGTGCATTTCGTCCAGGTTGATCTCCGCCACCAGCAGTCCAGGGGCATCTTGTAAAGTTCTGATCGGCTGTCCCCAAGGGTCAACCAGCATACTGTGGCCAAAGCTTTGCCGGGTTGGGCTGTGCCAACCGCATTGGTTCACCCCTAGCACGTAGCAGCCCGTTTCCACGGCCCGTGCGCGCAGCAGCAACTCCCAGTGAGCACGGCCAGTGACTTCGGTAAAGGCACTCGGATAGATCAGCAGCTCGGCACCCCGCTGGCGCAGCCTTTGCGCCAATAGCGGAAAACGCAGATCGTAACAGATCATCAAGCCCGTCTTCAGGCCGCCCAGGTCCGCCAGCACCACCTGATCTCCCGGCTCGAACTGATCAGACTCCTGATAGCGGCCATGACTGTCGCCGACCTCCACATCAAATAGATGCAGTTTGTCGTAGCGAGCCACCTGCTGGCCTTGCGGCGAAATCACCAGCAGGGCGGCGCGCACCCGTGGCGCTGGCACTGGCGCTCCGTCCGGGCGTGTTACCAGTGGCACACTGCCGGCCACCAACCAAACCCCCAGACGCTGTGCCGTGGCACTAAGCCAGTCAAGCAAGGCCTGGCCATGCAGCTCGGCCAACGCGCGATAATCACCACCCTGACAAAAAACATTTTCCGGCAAAACCAGAATATCCGGAGCAAAAAAAGGCACCTGATCAAGCAGCTCTTCGAGTTGCCTTAAGTTGGCCTGCCAATCGGCCCCTGCGGTGTACTGCACGCCAGCAATTTTCATTGTTTGCCCCTGCGCTCTGACGTGCTCTGTTCTTCAACCTTTGGTGTATCCCAGCTACCCGTTACCCGATAGGTCAGCGATGTCATTTTTTCCAGTCGCTCGCCCCACAGCCGCTCGACTACAAAGATCCCGGCACAAGCAGCAGGCCCGGCAAGGCAACCAACATAAAGGTTCGACGACACTGGCAAGGTCACCTCCATGTAGTGGTCCAGAGTTTCCGCTTCAATATCCATTTCCCCGCGCAAACGTAGCTCTGCAGAAGGTGACTTGATCTGTAAGTTGCTGGTGCCAACCAGACTGCCATCAATGCTGAAATCACCACTAATTTCCTCGAATGCCAAACCTTTCTTGTACAGATCGGTAAAGTCGAGTCGCAGACGCCGGCTAACCGTGGCCATGTTAAACACACCGAGCACACGCAGCGCAGAGGTCTTCGAGTCTGTCTTGGGAATACGTCCTGGGCCGATGGCCACCGACGCCTGTCCCTGCAGGTTGAGATAATCGAACTCCGTCGGGTCTCCGGCCCAGCCAAGGTCAGCTACTGCACGCGCCTCGTCACTTTCTATAAATGGATCCAAATCCCAACGACGCAAACTACGGGCCAGATTTCTGCTTTCCAGACTACCGACAAAATGGCTCTGCTCAGTGCCGTCCAGAAGCGTCCAGTCAACCTGCCCGCGAATGGCTGTGTTACGCCATAAGGCATCAATCTCGGCAATAGACACCCCGTCACCCAATGGACGCAGAGCAAACTGCCAGCGCCCCATATCCTCGCCTTCAAGGCTCAGCGCATCGATCTGCACGTCCATCACAGGCATGTTGGCCGGATCAACTCTGTCTTGTGTCTCGACAGCAAAAGACACAGCACCGCGCTGCACTGACAACACCATCGGTTTTTCACCACGGGCCCGATAGCCATCTGGAATAATCAGACTGCCAGCCAATGTCGGCGCCTCCAAGGCAACTTGCCAGCCGGCGTCCAGCGGCTCACCCTGCACCCCCGCCTCGGCCACTGGAAATCCATACACATCCAAACTACCGATCTGCATGTCGACAATGGGCCAGTCCATGCCGCTGTCATTGTCTGATTGCTGCAGGTAGTCACTCCAGTCAGACAGCTTTAGCTCCGCCAGCCGGCCTTCGATGGTCAAGCCACTGCCCACCGGAGGCTGCACCGCACCGCGGCCAAAGCGGATCCTGCCGGCACGCATATCGGCACCATCAAGCAGCAGCCGGGCTGACAAAAGGTCCTGATAACGCAGCACGAGATCAGAACCAATGTCTGTGCCGGTTAACTCAAGCCGAAAATCTGCCGAGCTACCTGCCTGCTTGGTAAACGGCGCTGGCAGATCAACAATCACCTGCTTAAGAGCTGACTCCACCAACAGTGTAACTGGTGCACTACGCCGCCACGGCAGGGTCAACAAGCCGGAGTAGGCAAATTCGCCCGATGCTGGACTTAGCCAGCCAAGGTCAAGCCAGTTACGCAGCACCGCAGTATCCACACTACTTCGCCATTTAAGCCGGGTGCTGCCGCCACTGGTTTGCACGGCACCGCTCAAAGGTCGCTGGAAAAGCTGTCCGGTGATATCCGGTAACTGCATACCTTCAGCCAGATCAAAGCTGAATGGACTCGCCAGCTCGCTGACCTGCAGCCGACGCTCCTCGGAGTGCAGGCTGACCCCGGCGAGCTTACCCTGGGCACGCACCACCGGATCCTGAGTGTCTGCAGCCAATGGCCAGCTAAGCAGCACTTGTCCCTGATACTGCCCGTCAATAACCTGCCAGTCGGCGACCTCGTCCGGCATCTGTTTTGCTAGTGGCGTATCGTGCAGGAGCATGCCGATGCTGCTGGCTGGGCCGTCCAACTGCCCTGACACAATCAGTCTGGGCACTTCATGATCCTGTCGACTTGGAATATCTACCGAGGCGTTGCTAAGCGCAGAACCAAGCAGCTGGCCACTGACCTGACGGCCACTGATGTGTCGACCATCGATGAGCACACTCGCCTTCAGCTCAGTAATCAACGGCCACTCCGGCAAAAAACGCAGTGTCATGTCATCGCTGATGTACTGCATCTGCAGAGTACGATCCTGCTGCCGGGCCGGGTCGATGACCACCGGCCCCTCATGCAAAAACTGGGCAAGATCGACCGTGCCAGCAACAAACGCCTGATCCAGCCATTGGGCTACTGCCGGGCTTAATTTGCCGCGAGGAATATAGCGAGCGGCGCCCTCAGCCCGGCCATCTGTGAGCGCCGCCAACAAGGTCAGCTGCGGAACAGTCTCCCGCTGCCAGCGAACTCCAGCCAGCAGCTGGGCCCGAGCGTCGTCATTGATAACCTCCAACCAGCCAGTATCCACGGTAAGCTGCTCGCCGTCGTGGCGCCAACGAAATGCACCCTTGGTAGCTGCGCTCAGAGGCCCATCGAACTGAGCAGGCAAACGCAGAGTCAGGTCTGGACTATCGAGCTGCCCATAGCCGGCTGTGGCATCCCCGCTAACCCAGCCAGACAGACCGCTAATACCAGGACGTCGCTGATCGGGCTGCAAGGAAACATCGGCAAAACGCGCTGATACGGTGTCGATCTCTCGGCCGCTGCCGCGCAACGAAAAACGCCGCAGTGTGCCAGCCGGGCGCAAGGCCTCCAGCTGACTACTAATGGTCAGCCAAAGGTTGTCCTGCTGCCAGGGAAGACGCTGCAGCAGACTGCTGAACGGCTCCAGATCAACGTCATGCAGGGCCATCTGCCAGTCCTGATTGCCAGACACATTCCAGCCCAGCGTCATGGCGCCAGGCTGCCAGCGGACCTGCTGATCCGCCAGCACTAGACGGGCCAGTTCCAACCGATAGCCCTCCCCGGCACTATCAAGCAAAGCATCGGCACTGAGTCGAGTCAGGTGCCACGGCTCTTGCAGTGGCTCACCACTCAGGGTCAAACCATCAAGTCGAACGCGTAGTGCACTCTGCTCCAGCTCGCCCCCCTGAATGGTCAGCCAGCCCTGCATGCCGCCGCTGAGCTCCTCTGGACGAATCGGCAGTGGCCAGCGATGCAGCAGCCAGGGCTCAGCATTGCGCAGCCCCACATCCAGATAGCCCCGACCATTAATTTGCTCGCGCCGATAGGCATCGCCGCTCATGTCGAGACGCAGGTCAATGCGGATCTCCTGTGCGGCGGAGTGGGCCGTCATCGCCAGACGGTGACGCTGCCCGGAGCTCACCATAGCCAGATTCAGCTCGGCGATTTCCAGAGGCTTAGCGCCGGCCATTTCCAGCGTGCCGCGCACCTTCTCAATCTGAATACGCTTTTGTCGATAGAGCACTTGCAGAAGCTTCTCGTGCGCCGGCACAGTGGAGTCGGCGGCAGAGCCGAAGGCGTCGATGCCATACAACTTCACCCTGCCATCTTCGTCCACCAGAACTCGCACATCGAGACCGCGAATCAGCAGTGAACGAGCCCGCAGTGTGCGCCCCAAAAGACTGGGCAGCACATCCACCGTCAACTCCACCCGCTCAAGCGTCAGCCCCGGATGCTCCGGGTCCGTGCCGGGAAGGTGCACATCATCAAGCACAAATACAGGGCTAAGGCCGGACAGGTGGCCGGAAAAACTGCCAATTTCCAGCGGTGTCTGGATGCGAGATTCAATCAGAGCTTCAAGATCAACTCGCCAGGTCGGCACCATGGTGAGCAATTGCTTTGCCACCACTACCCATATGGCAAGCAGCAAAAAACCGCTGGCGGCAAACCACCACAGTCGCTGTCTCAGCCAGTTGGCCGAACGACGTCGCCAACTTATGAGCATTTCAGGTTTCACTAGTTACGCTCGCCTTGCTGCCAAATTGGCACCTGCGCCTGCCGCAACAGACGGCCGGTCTCCGCCAGCGGCAAACCAACCACACCGCTGTAACTGCCCGTCAGCTGCTCAACAAATAATGCGCCGAAGCCCTGCAGCGCATAGCTCCCGGCCTTGTCCATGGGCTCACCACTGGACACATAGGCACGGATATCCGCATCAGACAACGTGGCGAAATGGACCCGTGATCCACACAGCACATGGTCTATGCCTTTGTCGGTAATGACTGTGACCGCTGATAGCACCTGATGTTCACGACCGGAGAGCAATCCCAGCATCTGCCGGGCGTGCTCGCCGTTATCCGGCTTACCAAGGATCTGGCCATCGAATACTACTGAGGTATCTGCGGCCAATAATGCGGCTACACAACGCTCCTGCGCAGCTAGCCGCTGCCAGCCAACGGCGGCCTTCTCACTGGCCATGCGCCTTACATAGTGTTCAGGCGACTCGCCAATTTGCGGGGTTTCATCGATTTCCGGACGCAGTACCTGATGAATCTGTACGCCAATGGAGGCCAGTAGCTGAGCACGGCGCGGAGAGGCTGAGGCGAGCCACAAGCGTCGCATCAGCGCACCAGAAAACGCTGCCGAACCGTGCGCAGCAAGGCATAGACAGGGCGCCACAACAGGGCACTGGCAATCGCGCCAAGTTGCATCAGCAATGGACTATGATGAGCCCGCCCGGCGGCATCCTGAACCAGATAGGAAACCATGATGGACACGCCCACCAGCAGGAATATGACCAGACTCTGCTGCATCGGCGGAAAAACCCGCAGCCGCTTATAAGCCGCTTGAGCAAGCCACGCCACCACCGCCAAAGCCAGTGCATGCTGACCAAGTACCGCGCCAACCAGCACATCCTGAAACAGACCTGTGAAGAACCCCCAGAACACACCGACCCGGTATGGCAGGGCAATGACCCAGTAGACCAGGACCAGTGTCAGCCATTCCGGCCGGAAGAAACGAACAGGCTCTGGCCAGGGCAGCAGTGATACCCACGCGGCAATCAGTATGGTCAAGACGATAACGCCGCTGCCGGCGGGCTTCATATCACGGCCCATCGGCACCGCCCTCCAAGACTGGCGCCACTGACTGAGGCGCACCCGCCACCAGCAAGACATGGCTGGCACGATCAATCCATGCCGCCGGCCGTGCCTCAACCGTCATAAACGGTTGGCCGGGTTCATGGCTAATCGAAACCACCGTGGCAACCGGGTAGCCTGCCGGATAACGTCGCCCCAAGCCGGTACTAACCAGTAGATCTCCCTCGGCGATCTCAGCACTGTCCGGTACATACAGCAAACTCAAACGATCCGGGTGGCCGGTGCCCGCCAGAATCGAGCGCACGCCACTTCGGTTCACCTTGACCGACAACGCATGCATAGCATCGGTAATCAACAATACTCGGGAACTGATCGCGCCCACTTCAACAACCTGGCCGATCAGCCCGTGTGCATCCAGTACCGCCTGCCCTTTGAACAGGCCTGCATCAGTACCCTTGTTGAGAATAAGTTCGTGGCGGTTAGGATCCGCCTCAATACCGATGATCTCCGCCACAAGAACCCGGGCATCCAGGTTCGCTGAAGAGTTCAACAGCTCGCGTAGTCGGACATTCTCAGCCTCAAGCACAGCCAATCGCTGGGAGCGCTGCTCCAATACCAGCAACTGCCGATCCAGCCGTTCATTTTCTTCCAGCAACTCGGAGCGCGAGCGGGTCTGGCTGCGAATACCTGACAGCAAATTGCCCGGCAGGTTGGCCAGATAATGAATGGGGCCGGTGACAAAACTGACCGGATAACGCACGGTTTCGCCCCAGGGGCTACGCTGGTCAACAAGAATCAGAATAGTGGACAGCACGATAGCCGCCAGCAGGCGGTAACCGGAACGACCACTGTTGTCGGAGAACAGACCGGCGATGACGGGCCTCCGCGGCAGCCGGGCGGGCGCCCGGTCAGATACTGGTGATCAGGTCGAGACCACGGGTATCCATGATCTCCAGTGCTTTACCACCGCCACGGGCAACACAGGTCAGCGGGTCATCGGCAACAATCACCGACAGGCCAGTTTCCTCGGCCAGCAGCTTGTCGATGTCACGCAGCAGCGCACCACCACCGGTCAGTACCATGCCACTGTCAGCAATATCAGACGCCAGTTCCGGCGGCGATGCTTCAAGCGCATTTTTCACACCATTGACGATGGCAGCCAGCGGCTCACGCAGGGCTTCCAGAATTTCTTCACTATTCAGGGTGAACTGACGTGGCACCCCTTCTGCCAGATTACGACCGCGTACGTCGATCTCCAGCAGCTCGCCGCCAGGGAACGCGCAGCCAATTTCCTGCTTGATACGCTCGGCGGTGGACTCACCGATCAGGCTGCCGTACTCCTTGCGGACAAAGGCAACGATGGCCTCATCAAACTTGTCACCACCAATACGCAGGGACTGGGAGTAGACAATACCGTTAAGCGAAATAATGGCGATCTCGGTGGTACCACCACCAATATCCACCACCATGGAGCCCTTCGCCTCATGCACCGGCAGCTCTGCACCGATAGCCGCTGCCATCGGCTCCTCGATCAGGAACACCTCCCGGGCGCCCGCGCCATAGGCAGAATCGAGAATCGCCTTGCGCTCAACCTGGGTCGACTGACAGGGCACACACACCAACACCCGAGGCGCCGGCGGGAAAAAGCCTGTTTCATGCACTTTCTTGATGAAGTACTGGAGCATCTTTTCAGTAACTTCGAAGTCAGCAATAACGCCATCTTTCATCGGTCGGATGGCGGTGATGTTGCCAGGAGTACGCCCCAGCATCCGCTTTGCTTCAGTACCCACGGCAGCGACGCTCTTCTGCGCGCCCTGATGCCGGATCGCCACCACCGACGGCTCATCCAGCACAATACCCCGGCCACGCACGTAGATAAGAGTATTGGCAGTACCAAGGTCGATAGACAGATCGGTGGAGAACATCCCGCGGATGCGTTTGAAGAAAGACATGACTGGGCAGATTCCTGATTTTCAAGCGAAAGACGGGTAGTCCCGCCATAATCGCGCAACTCTAGCAATGGCATGGGGTTTCGGCAAGCAAACAGGGGCCCAAGGGGTGCCGGGCAGATCGCAGATATGGTAGTTTTGCCGCCTTTCCCGCCCCTGCCGGAGACCCTCATGGCAATTGATCAGGACACTGTGCTCAAAGTGGCCCATCTGGCCCGCCTGCACGTCAGCGCCGAGCAGAGTCAGGCCCTTGCTGGCCGATTGAGCGACATTCTCAATATGGTGGACCAACTGCAGCAGGCCGAGGTCGACAATATCGCCCCGCTAGCCCACCCCCTTGATGTCAGCCAGCCGCTGCGTGAGGACGTTGTCCAGCCCGCGGATCTGCGCGACCGTGTCCTGCCGCTTGCGCCAGCCAGTGAAGGCAGCTGTTTCCTCGTACCACGGGTGATCGAATGACCCTGCATAAACATACTCTGACCGAACTGAAGGCACTGCTAGATGCCGGCAAGGTTTCAGCGCGCGAGCTGACCGATACTTTTCTTGCTCGCATAGAGGCCTTGGACGGCGAGCTAAACAGCTTTGTCACCGTTACCGCCGAGCAGGCCCGCCGTGAAGCGGATGCCGCCGACGCGGCACGCAGCAAGGGCGACACGGGCCTACTCAATGGCCTGCCAATTGCCCATAAAGATATTTTTTGCACTGATGGCGTACGCACCTCCTGCGGCTCGCGCATGCTGGACAACTTTATTTCGCCCTATGACGCAACAGTGGTGGAAAAAATGCGCGCCGCCGGTGCCATCATGCTTGGCAAAACCAACATGGACGAGTTCGCAATGGGCTCATCCAATGAAACAAGTTTTTATGGCCCGGTAAAAAATCCATGGGACTTATCCCGCGTTCCGGGCGGCTCGTCCGGTGGTTCTGCTGCTGCGGTGGCGGCCCGTCTAGCGCCAGCGGCCACGGGCACCGACACCGGCGGATCAATTCGCCAACCGGCGGCGCTAACCGGCATTACCGGCCTTAAACCTACCTATGGCACCGTATCCCGGTGGGGCATGATCGCTTTTGCCTCGAGCCTTGATCAGGCGGGACCAATGGCACAAAGCGCCGCAGATTGCGCCTTGATGTTGCAAACCATGGTCGGCCATGACAGCAAGGACTCTACTAGCCTGGATCGAACAACGGATAATTATCTAGCCGATCTCGACAAACCACTGGCCGGCCTCACAGTCGGTTTGCCGGAAGAATTTTTCCCGGCGTCGCTGGATGATCGTATCGCCGAGCTGACCAGGGAAACAGCACGCGAACTGGAGCGCCAAGGCGCCAAGGTGGTGAGCGTATCGCTGCCGAGCGTGAAACTTTCCGTGCCAGCTTATTATGTAATTGCGCCCGCTGAGGCGTCATCAAACCTGTCACGTTTTGATGGTGTTCGCTACGGCTATCGCTGCCAGGATCCGGTCGACCTGATGGACCTTTACAAGCGCTCGCGCAGTGAAGGATTCGGCGATGAAGTGCAGCGCCGCATTCTGGTCGGCACCTACGCTCTGTCCCATGGCTATTACGACGCCTACTACCTGCGCGCGCAAAAAGTACGGCGTTTGATCAGTGATGATTTCGCTCGGGCTTTTGAAAAAGCCGATGTCATTCTTGGCCCCACTTCGCCGGAAGTTGCCTTCCAGCTAGGCGCCAAGAAAGATGACCCAGTGACTATGTATATGGCCGACGTATTCACTATTGCGGTGAACCTTGCTGGTCTGCCAGCACTTTCGATGCCCGGCGGCATGATTGACGGCCTGCCCGTCGGCGTGCAATTGATTGGCAACTACTTTCGTGAAGGACAGATTCTCAACGTGGCCCACCGCTACCAACAGGCCACTGACTGGCACCGTCAGGCTCCGGCCTTCGGAGGTGAGAAATGAGCGCTTGGGAAACAGTAATTGGCCTGGAAATTCATGTTCAGCTGGCCACAAAGACCAAGATCTTCTCCTCCGCCAGCACCGCCGTTGGTGCCGAGCCGAACAGTCATGCCTCGCTGGTCGATCTCGCCATGCCCGGCACCCTGCCAGTACTAAACCGTGAAGCGGTAAATATGGCGGTGAAGTTTGGCCTGGCGGTGGGCGCGGAGATTAATCGCCGCTCTGCTTTTGAGCGTAAGAATTACTTCTATCCAGACCTTCCCAAGGGCTACCAGACCACACAGCTGGCCGAACCAATCGTTGGCACCGGCAACATAGAACTGATATTGGATGACGGCAGCCGCAAGACCGTGCGCATTCATCACGCACATCTGGAGGAGGATGCCGGAAAATCACTGCATGAAGACTTCCATGGCATGACCGGCATTGACCTGAATCGTGCCGGCACACCGCTGATTGAGGTGGTCACCGAGCCAGACATGCGCAGCGCGGAAGAAGCCGTGGCTTTTGCCCGCACACTGCACAGCCTGGTTACTGCAATTGGCATCTGTGATGGCGAAATGTCTCAGGGTTCGTTGCGCTTCGACGTCAACGTCTCAGTGCGGCGCAAAGGCGAAGAAAAGCTTGGCACCCGTACCGAAACAAAAAATCTGAATTCGTTCCGCTTTATGGAAATGGCGATCAAGAAAGAAGTAGAACGACAGATCGACATTCTTGAAGACGGTGGCAGCATTACTCAGGAAACTCGCCTGTTTAACGGCGACACCGGCGTATCGCGCTCCATGCGCAGCAAAGAAGACGCTAACGATTATCGCTATTTTCCATGCCCTGATTTATTACCGGTAATGCTTAGCGAAGAACAGATTATTGAACTGAAAAACTCTCTACCGGAGTTACCCGCCCAGCGTCTCGGCCGCTTTGTCGAGCAGTACGGCCTGTCTGATTACGATGCTCGCATACTGTCATCCGATCTCGCCACCAGCGACTATTTTGAGGCTGTCGCAGAGCGAAGCGACGACGCCAAGCTAGCTGCCAACTGGATTATGGGTGAGCTCACCGCCAGACTGAATGCTGAAGAAAGGTCCATTAAAGAATGCCCCATGTCCGCATCACACCTGGCCGAACTGATTGCTCGCCTTAAGGACAATACCATCAGCTCAAAGATTGCCAAGCAGGTTTTCGAAGCATGCTGGAATGGTGAGGGCAGTCCTGACCAGGTTATCGAAGCTCGCGGGCTGAAGCAGGTCTCCGATAGCGGCGAGCTGCAGAAGATGGTCGACAAGATCATTGCCGAAAATACCACACAGGCCGAGGCCTACCGCGCCGCCGATGAAGCCAAGCGGAAGAAGATGTTTGGCTTTTTCGTCGGCCAGGCAATGAAGGCTTCGCAGGGCAAGGCAAATCCGCAACAGATTAATGAGCTGCTTATGAAAGCGCTCGAAGGCTAACCCGTAGAGACGGCTTGAGCCGCTCCTACATCGGGAGAAACATTATGGAAATGCTGCGCAATCGGGTAACGGTAGAGTTCCGTGAGCATCTGGCTGTTGTCAGCCTGAGTCGGGCGGAGAAGTACAACGGGCTTGATCTGGACATGATGTATGCCCTGATTGATGCCGCCAAACTAATTCGCCGGAAACGTGAAGTACGTGCCGTGATTCTGCGCGGCGACGGCAAGGCATTTTGCGCCGGTCTGGACTTCGCCACCGTGATGCGCAAACCGATTGCCATTGCCCGCGCTTTTCTACCGTGGCTGCGCAAGGACAATGTCTTTCAGCGCATGTGCCTGATCTGGCGAGACCTGCCAGTGCCGGTTATTGCCGTCACCCATGGCTACTGTTTTGGCGGCGGCATGCAGCTCGTTCTGGCCTGTGACTTTCGCTTCAGCACCCCGGACTGCCAGTTCTCCATTATGGAAATCAAGTGGGGTCTGATCCCGGACATGAGCGCCTCCGTAACCCTGCGCGAGCTGCTACCCGCCGATGTTGCCATGGAACTGACCATGACCGGACGCGTTGTCGAAGCCAAAGAAGCGCTTGAGCTTCACCTTATCAGCCGTATTGATGAGCAGCCTATGCTTGCTGCTGAGCAGTTTGCAGCTGCCATTGCCGAGCGCTCACCAGACGCCATCAGCGCCGCCAAGGCTCTGTTTCGCAGCACGCGGCATAGTAGCGAACGACACGCACTTGCTCGGGAAAGACGGCTGCAGCTGGGCCTGCTTTTGGGCAGCAACCAGCGTGAAGCCATGAAGGCAAACTTTGAAAAACGGCCGCCCGCATTCCGCCAGCGCTAAGCCGACGGGAATTGCAAAAATGTGATCTGCCCCACAGGTGAGCACGTCGCAACGCGATCTGGTCGTCTGTCTTGGGTAGAGCATTTCAGTCATAATCGAGACACTCTCCAGTCACGGAGTTCCCGCCACGGAGCCAGTATTACGATGATTTCGCTCGCCGAACCCACTCCAGGCTTTTCCGCATTGATGCGGCAGTACAAGCGCCTTGTTAATGATTTGCTGGAGGGCCTGACATTGACGCCGGAAAGCATCTCGCTGAACGCCAGCAATGATCTGCTGAAATCGGGCATGTCGGCGGGCAAGACCTATCTGGTCAAGACCGGCATGGTCGGCGTGCGATCCATGGGGCGCCGCCTTTTCACTTGGGACGAAGGCGATCTGATTCTTCCTGACGCGGCGCCGGATGCGGCTGACAGTATGCAGTACGTAGCCGAGGGCCCGGTTATTTTGCACAGTTTCGACACGCTGGAGCTGGTGCGGGGAGCTCTAGGTTCAGCGGAGACTGCTCGCCTGTGGACACGCCTGCTGATGACTCAGCAATCCATTTTACTGCGTTTACTTGCCTCTCAGTCTGATGCCGACACCCAGACCACACCGGGCTTCGCCTACTATCAACCTGGCGATATAATTATTGGTCAGGGTGACAAGCCTGACTATGTCTTCAGCCTGTTTGAGGGGACTGCTGATGTGATTGTCGACGATGTGGTGGTAGGCGACGTAAGTGAAGGCGAAGTCCTTGGTGCGCTGGCGGTGTTGACCCACTCCCCCCGCTCGGCAACCGTTCGCGCTCGGACACGCTGCTCAGTGGTCAAGGTACCGAAAGATCAGTTTAAAACCCTGATTCGCAGCAACCCCACCATGATTCACGGCCTGATGACAGACATGGCAAGACAGATCAAGAAGCTGAATGAGAAGGTGGTGCAGCTATCGGGTGCAGGAGCTCACTGAGCCACTGCGGAGCATCACACCGACCGGCGCAATATGAACCAAGCCAGCGCCACCGCACCACCAGCAGCAACGATGAGCAGCAGCCCCGTCACCCACCAGCCCCAATGACTACGGTGTGCGGCAGGCTTGGCATGTGCCGGCTGAGTAGATTCGTGCTGGGGGGCAGATTGAGCCGCCTCAATATCCTTGTCGGTAACAGGCTTCATAGCCGGCTGGGTATCATCCTCAGCAGGCAATCCCTGATCTATCTCAGGCACTGCCTCCCCGGTCCACGCGCAGACAAGCTCGCGGCGACTCCGCCGAAACTCGGCCGGGCCGATGGCACCTTCGGCGAAGGACTCCGTCAACGCCAACAGGTCGCGGTTGATGCCCTCCGAGGCCAGTTTCATGGCGCCTCCGGATCAATCACAATCACGGAAACATTGTCCCGGGCACCATGATGAACCGCTTGATCAATCAACGATTGGGCGCACTGCTCAACATCGTCCTGCCCCAGAGTCGCAGTAATCTCTTCGCGCGAGAGTTCGTTGTAAAGCCCATCACTACATAGCAAAAAGCGATCACCGGGCAGGATGTCAAACATCACCACGTCAACGACCAATGCAGCGGCACCACCGACGGCACGGGTAATCACATTGGCATTGGGGTGGGAGTCTGCCTCTTCCTCTGACAGAACACCGGCATCAACAAGTCGCTGCACTTGGCTATGATCACGGGATAGCGGCTCCAAACCACCGTCACGCAGACGGTATAACCGCGAATCCCCCGCCCACACACAGGCCCCATAGCCCTTGCCGGCAAGCATCGCCACCACCGTGGAGCCCATGGTTCGACCTGCGAATTCCTTGCCCGCATGGTCACGCATGGCACCATTGACCGCGACAAGGGCAGCCTCAACAGCATCAACAAAAAGACTGAAATTATCAGGACGCTTAACTGACGCAAGCGCATCAGTCACCATACGGCTGGCCACATCACCAGCTTCATGGCCACCCATTCCGTCAGCCACCGCCCAAAGAGCGATGCCCGGTACGGCAACCACTGCATCTTCGTTATGTTTGCGCCGAACACCCTGATCAGTCAGAGCGCAAAAATGCCAGTCCGCCACAATTCCCCCGCGGGTTATTGGTTTTCTTCCGTGGCATGAACCTCACCGCGCCACATTAGCCGGCGCCACAAGGCATCAACGGGACAACCTTAGCGCACCCGCCGCAACAGCACCACTCCCGCCACCAGACAAATTATCGCCGGAGCCAGTGCCGCCCACATCGGCGACGCGTCGAACACCAGACTCATATGACCAAAGAACTGCTGCCCATAATGAAACACCAGGCCCGCAAGAATGCCGGCAGTCATACGCAAGCCCATGCTGACCTGACGCAGTGGGCCAAAGATAAACGATACGGCAATCATCACCATACCCAAAACACCCAGCGGCTGAGCCAGCTTTTGCCAGAATACCAACATGTACTCACCCGCATGAATACCCTGCTGCTGCAGGTAGCGGGCGTATTCATAGAGCTTGCTCACCGCCAGGTGCTCTGGCTGAAGCACTATCACCGAGAGCACATCAGGGGTCAGCTGGATATCCCACTGACCACTATCCTCAGTCCAGACTTCAATATGGTCATCAAATAACCTGCTGCCACGCACGCCCTCCAGCGACCATTTATTGCCCTGATAGATCGCCCGACTAATAAAGCGGGTTTCCACCAGCTGATGAGTCTCATCCAGGCGATAGCGGGTCACACCATGTAGCACACCGTTGGGCTCCACCGCACTGATATGGATAAACTCATTCCCTTCCCGGTGCCACAGGCCAGACTGGCCTCCCAGTGCCACTCCACCGGTTTCAGCGAGCGATCGATTGCTTCGAGCGATTTGTTCAGTATGCGGCGAAATATACTCAGCCACGAACAAACCGATCAGCAACAACAGAATCGTTGGCCGCAGCACCATCCAGGTAATCCGCCCGGTAGAAACTCCCGCTGCACGCATCACCGTCAGCTCGCCGCTATTCGCCAACAACCCCAAGCCCGCTAAAGCACCAAGCAAAATCGCCATCGGCAGAAACTCGGCCAGCCGTCTGGGCAATGTCGTCACCACAAACTGCAGTGCCTGCAGAACCTGGTAATCGTTACGCAGGGACTCCAGCTCAAATACAAAACTGAACAGACCATCAAGCAGCATCAGGATGGCAATGATCAGCAGCACAGGAATGATGACCGCGCGCCATATATATCGGCGTAGCAACGTCATGCAGGCCTCCGCCGTAGATCAGCCAGCCACAGACGCAAACGATGCTCATTAAGCAATAGAGCAACCGCGGCAAATGCAACAACATGGACCAGATACATGTTGTCCTGCCAGCCAATTTCATCAATTGGCATCTTTGCCAGCCGGCTGCGCATTACCAGCAGCAAGCCCACATAACCCAAGTAA
Source organism: Alcanivoracaceae bacterium (assembly GCA_029210325.1). Lineage (GTDB taxonomy): Bacteria > Pseudomonadota > Gammaproteobacteria > Pseudomonadales > Alcanivoracaceae > PGZG01. Next base: position 62,144 of record JARGPU010000009.1, read on the forward strand.
AACAGTAGTGCCGGGGCCAACCGATTAAACTGCCCCTGGCGAGGACTAACCTGACTAAGCGGCACCGCGGCAATCAGCATCATCGGCACCAACAGCACTAGCGAAATGCGCCACTGTAACTCTGCCCTGGCATCCGCACCGAGCAACACCAGTAACTCCATGGTGGGCAGACTCCGCACTTTAGGTGGCTTGGCCACGGAGCGTTCTTCTCCTATCTTGACCATCGCCTCGCTGAACTCCACTCGCCGATAATCAGGATCTCCTGGCGCACCCTGATATTGAAATCCCTCTTCCAGATAGAGATAGGCCAAACCATCTCTCTCAACGACCCGGCCACGACCTGCCATAACCGTTAGTAACGACCCTGGACTGTCATCCCCGGCATAGCGAAAGTCCGAGATAAAAATATTCTCAAGGGCTTCTTCTTCTCGGTTGAGAGATTCAGCGTATGCCGTACGCATCCCGGACTTGTCCCCGCGGGAGTGGAACCGACCAGGGGTTAGCAGCTCCAGTACAGACCTGCCACGCTGCTCCTCCAGCACTCTGGCCACTTCCGTTTCACCATAGGGAGTGACATAAAGGCCGAACAAACCAACCACAAAAGTGGTCACCAACATGGGCGCGATCAAACCACGAACAATCCCTGACTGACCTATACCGCCAGAACGCAACACGGCCATCTCGCTGTCCGAATACATTCGCCCAAGCACCAGCAGGATCGAGATAAAGACACTAAGTGGCAGAATAAGCTGGAGAAACTCGGGCATCCGGTAGAGGATCACCACAAACAACACATCGGCGGAGATTTCACCGGTGGCAGCACTAGCCAGATACTTGATAAAGCGGCCGCTGACCAGCACCATCATCAGCACGACGGTTACCACAATGGTGGTCGTAAGTAGCTGCCGATTAATGTACCGGTGAAGAATCAAAACCTGTCCCGCCCTGTCGAAGTGACGGGCATTGTAACCCAGGAGTTCCCATGGAGTACGCCATCAGCGGCAAGAAGGTCTCTGCCCTGAAAACCGACTGCCTGATTCTGGCAGTCGATGAAAAAGCCACCCTGCTGCCGGCTGACCTGCCTGCAGGCACGCTCAGCCAGATCAAGCAGTTGATCAAGGGTGGTGACTTTAGCGGCAAGAAAAACCAGACGTTACTTATCTCTGAGCCCACTGACCTGCCCGCCAAACGCTTACTACTGGTTGGCACAGGCGACTTACCGCTCGCTCCAGGGGCTTTTATCAAGATGCTCAATAGTGCTGTTCAAGCGCTAAAGAGCGGCGGTAGCCGCAATGCGGCCTGGTTGCTCAACGACACTCTGGTGCGGGATCAGGATGTGCTTTGGCAAGTTCGCGAAGGCACCCGCGCGGTGGATGAGGCACTCTACCGATTCGACCAATACCGCAGCAAACCGGCCATCGGCTCGCCACTGACCAACTTTACCTTTATCGGCGAAGGCCCAAAGGCAGAGCTTCAGGAGGCCCTACGTCAGGGACAGGCGGTCGCCGCCGGCGTCACCCTTTGCCGTGATCTTGGCAACCAGCCACCTAACCAGTGCTACCCGGCCTACCTGACTGAGCAGGCACGAGCTCTGGCCAAGCAGTACCCGGCACTCAAGGTGTCGGTAATCTCCGAAGCCCAAGCGGAAAAAATGGGAATGGGAGCGTTCTGCGCTGTAGCTAGAGGTAGTGAGCGCGAAGGCCAAATCATTATCATGGAATACAAAGGCGCGAAAGGCGCGCCGATTGCTTTAGTCGGCAAGGCCGTAACCTTCGATACCGGTGGCATCTCGCTGAAACCGGGAGCCGGCATGGACGAGATGAAATACGACATGGGCGGCGGAGCGAGCGTATTCGGCACGGTAAAAACTGTCTGCGAGCTGGGCCTGCCGATTCATCTGGTCGCCGTCGTGGCTGCGGCAGAAAACATGCCCGATGGCCGCGCCTCACGGCCTGGGGATATCGTTACCAGCCTGTCCGGCCAAACCGTTGAGATTCTCAATACCGACGCCGAGGGACGGCTAGTGCTGTGCGACGCTCTGACCTGGGTACAGCAGAAGCACAAGCCTCATACAGTCATTGATATCGCCACCTTGACCGGCGCCTGCGTGGTTGCCCTCGGCAGTCACGCTCAGGCGGTCTACGCCAATGACCATGAACTTGCCAAGGCCCTGCTCGATGCCGGTGATGACACCGTCGACAGGGGATGGCCCATGCCGCTTTGGGATGACTATCAGGAGCAACTCGACAGCCCATTTGCCGATATGGCCAATATCGGTGGCCCGAAAGCCGGCTCGATTACCGCTGCATGCTTTCTGTCCCGATTTACCAAAGAGGTGAAGTGGGCCCACCTGGATATCGCTGGGACCGCATGGATCAGCGCCGGTAAGAAAAAGGGCGCCACTGGCCGGCCAGTGCCCATGCTAACCCGCTATCTGATGGACATGGCTAACAGCTAGGCTGTCATATCCAGCGGGAATGCCCCTCTGGCATTCCCGCTGGGATCGCGGCACCCTGTGCAAAGCAACATATTCCAGCCAAACGAGAATCCGGCATGACTGATCAACGCAAGCCTCCCGGCAAGCCCACTCCCAAGGCCCTGCTTAATGAGCTAACCTCTATTCAGTCACTTCTCGGCGATGCCGATCAGGATGTCGAGCCTTCCTCGCTGCTGGATGATGATGTGCCACTACTGGACCCAGTCGATGCGGATATCGATGAGGGCGGCGACCAGCACCAACAAATATCCCTGCTTGACGGTGCAGAGCGACCGGAACCACTCAACAAGGCTCTGTCGGAAAGGGAAAATCCGTTCCTGCCACGCAAGGTTAGTGCGGTACAGCCCCAGCCAGCCGCAAAGCCTGCAGCAACACCAGACAGCACTAATGATGCCCGGCTGCATGCACTGGCTGATGAAGTATTGGCCGAGTGGATGCCAAAAATCGAACAGGACTTACGCAATCGTCTGTTAAAGCTGCTGCGAAAGCCGTCCTGAGCCAGCCAGCAATTTCCCCGCTGCTTCGGTATAATCCTTGGCCTTGTGACAATCGACACGCCGGGAATTTTCATGGACAAGACCTACCAACCTGACGCCATTGAACGGCGCTGGTACGAGCAATGGGAAAAAGCTGGTTACTTCGCCCCACAAGGCGAGGGCAAGCCCTACTGCATCATGATTCCTCCCCCAAACGTCACTGGCTCACTGCATATGGGCCACGGTTTCAACAACGCGATCATGGACACATTGATCCGTTATCACCGTATGAAGGGTCAACGGGCGCTGTGGCAAATGGGCACTGACCATGCCGGCATTGCCACCCAGATGGTGGTAGAGCGCAAACTGGCCGCAGAAGGGGAATCGCGCCACAGCCTCGGCCGAGAAAAATTTCTAGAAAAAGTCTGGCAATGGAAAGCGGAGTCCGGCGGCACCATAGGGCGCCAGCTGCGTCGCATTGGCTCATCCCTGGACTGGTCGAGAGAACGCTTCACCATGGACGAGGGACTATCCCGTGCCGTGCAAGAGGCATTTATTCGTCTGTTTGATGAAGGGCTGATCTACCGTGGCAAGCGACTGGTCAACTGGGACCCCCAATTCCACACCGCAATTTCCGATCTGGAAGTCGAAAACAAGGAAGAAGCCGGTCACATGTGGCACTTCCGCTATCCGTTAAGCGACGGATCAGGCCACCTGGTGGTTGCCACCACCCGCCCGGAAACCATGCTTGGTGACACCGCCGTTGCCGTGCACCCGGAAGACCCACGTTATCGCGACTTAATCGGCAAAACGATCCGCCTGCCACTGACTGATCGTGAAATCCCGATCATCGGTGACGACTATGTCGACCCGGACTTCGGCTCCGGCTGCGTCAAGATCACCCCGGCACATGACTTCAATGATTACGAAGTGGGTAAGCGTCATAACCTGCCAATGATCAACATCATGACCCGCGACGCCAACCTGAATGATCAGGTCCCTGAGGCATACCGCGGGCTTGATCGGTTTATCGCTCGGAAAAAAGTCGTTGATGATCTCGACGGGCTCGGCCTGCTGGAGAAGATTGATGACCACAAGTTAATGGTGCCACGAGGCGACCGCTCTGGAGCGGTGATCGAACCGTTCCTGACAGACCAATGGTTTGTCGCCATTGCCTCGCTGGCAGACCCGGCCATCAAGGCAGTCGAGAGTGGCCAGATTCAGTTTGTTCCAAAACAGTACGAGAACATGTACTTCTCGTGGATGAGGGACATTCAGGACTGGTGCATTTCACGGCAGCTGTGGTGGGGGCATCGAATCCCTGCTTGGTACGATGACGCCGGGAATATCTATGTTGGCGAAAATGAGGCTGCAGTTCGGCACAAGTATTCTCTGGATGAACGACCTCTGCATCAGGATGACGACGTTCTTGATACCTGGTTCAGCTCTGCCCTGTGGACATTCTCCACGCTGGGCTGGCCGGACGATACCGACGAGCTAAAGTTATTTCACCCTACCGATGTATTGGTCACCGGCTTTGACATCATTTTCTTCTGGGTCGCCCGGATGATAATGATGACATTGAAATTTACCGGTCAGGTGCCTTTCAAAACGGTGTATGTACATGGCCTTGTGCGCGATGCTGAAGGCCAGAAAATGTCGAAGTCGAAAGGCAATGTCCTTGATCCACTCGACCTGATCGATGGCATCTCGCTACAGTCGCTGGTTGAAAAACGTACCAATGGTCTGATGCAACCTCAGATGGCGCAAAAGATCGATAAACGCACCCGTAAAGAATTCCCCGACGGCATCCAAAGCTATGGCACTGATGCGCTGCGCTTTACTTTCCTGTCGCTGGCCTCTACTGGACGTGACATCAAATGGGATATGGGCCGCATTGAAGGCTACCGCAACTTCTGCAACAAGATATGGAACGCGGCGAGATACGTGATGATGAATACGGAGGATCAGGATTGCGGTTTGAATCCTGCCGACGAGGTTGCTTTATCACTGGCGGACCGCTGGATTATTTCTGCGCTACAGCGCGCCGAGCAAGAAATCATGGACGCGCTGGAGCAATTCCGCTTCGATCAGGCATCCCATGCAGCTTATGAATTCATCTGGAACGAGTACTGCGACTGGTACCTTGAGCTATCCAAACCGGTGCTCTATGGCGACGACTACAGCGATGCGCAGAAGCGCGGCACACGCCGTACTCTGGTGCGGGTACTAGAAAGCATTCTGCGCCTGGCCCATCCATTTATGCCGTTTATCACCGAGGAAATCTGGCAACGAATCGCCCCGCTTGCTGGCGTTCAGGGAGAGACCATCATGCTCGCCCCATTCCCGGTGCCGGAGCAGGACAAACTGGATAACATCGCCGAAGCAGACACTGAATGGCTCAAGGATGTGATCACCGCAATCCGTAATATCCGCGGGGAAATGCGCATCCCTCCAGGCAAGGCGTTGCCGCTCTATTTGCACAATGGCGATGATGATGATCTCCGCCGCCTCAACGAGAACCGAAATTTCCTTTCGAAACTGGCCAAACTCGAGAATATTGTCTGGCTGACGCCAGAACAATCCGCTCCACCCTCCGTCACTCAGCTAGTGGGGCGCATGGAAATCCTGGTGCCGATGGCTGGTCTTATAGACAAAGCAGCAGAGCTTGACCGCCTCGGCAAGGAAATACAAAAGCTGAAGCAGGAAGTAGGCCGCGCTGATGAAAGGCTGAAGAACCCGGGCTTTACAGATCGGGCTCCCGCCGATGTAGTAGCCAAAGAGCGCGATAAGCTCAATGAGTATCGCTCACAGCTGGCCAAGCTGGAAGAACAAGCGGAAAAGATAAAGTACTTGTAAGGGGGACACCCCAGACACATCACGGAGCGCTGCCATGACAATGGTCGACCATAGACGCAGCCGGATCCTAACGGCTGCTCAGGAGGTCTTTGCCGAGCATGGCTTTCGCTCTGCCGATGTGAAAACCATCGCCGAACGCGCAGGTGTGGGCAAGGCAACGATCTATAAGTTCTTCGACTCCAAAGAGTCACTACTGCTAACCATTGTTGAAGAAAATCTTAACCACATCCGCGACATCGCGCTTAAGCAACTAATCAGCAACAAGCCGCCGCTGGATCGATTGCGGGGAGTATGTCTCGACATCGCCAGATTTCTTTCCGGAAACAGAGAGTTCAGCCGCGTTCTTATCCAAGAGGCAGGCGAGTTCGCTGGCGACATCCAACGCCAGCACCTTGCCCTTATGGAGCAGTATCTACCTTTGGCGGAAGTCTTTTTTAATGAGATGAGAAAGGACGGTTATTTCACTGCGCTTGATACCCGTGCCACGATGCAACTCATGGTGAATGTTCTGATCGGCACCACTTATACTTGGGCCCTGACCGGCAGCGGTGATATTGAGGAGCAAGCGCTGCTGTATATGGATGTGCTGGTTGAGGGACTCAAACAAACACCGTGACTTTCTATACCGGCGGCTGGACAGCGAGCTTCGCCCAGTCAGCCTGACCGGACAACACTGCCTCCGCAATACCCGTCATAATCTGCTTATAGCGGGCAATCGTCTCCGCTGAGCAGTCGGTGTCATTGAGAAGATAGAGAGAGTAACTTTCCAGCGTCCAAATCAGGGTCAGATAGACCAGCTCATCCAGCTCACGGCCAGTCACCCTTAGCATCTCAGACTTCATTACCCCGGCCACCGCTGTATAGGCAGTCGCTCGATGGGGAGCCAGTACGGAATCTGCACGGCGAGCCTCTTCCATCATTAGCCGAATGATCGGCCCCAGGCTGAGGTGATAATCAAAGTAGATATTACAGCTATTCCGGATGACCTCCTGAACCGACCGGGAACGCTCAGCTTCGCGGCGAAACCTGAGAATCATATTTTCCACTGAGATCTGATAGATGCTTTCCAATACGTCGAACTTGTTGCGGAAATATTTGTAGAAAGTGCGCCTGGAAATAGATGCCGCATCAAGCAGGTCCTGAACCGTGGTTCGCTCCAGCCCACGCCGGGAAAACACCGCAATGGAGTGAATCAGTATTTCCGTCCGGGCATGCGCCCGGCCTGCGGGGCCATCATCGCGCTGGGCGCTCAGTACCCGGTTAATAATCTCCCGGATAGCATCCAACTCGTACGGACTGGTTGCGGAAGTCATGGATGAACACCGTGTTTACCTTTCCCTGAAGGTTACCCCGAGTCCGCAGATGAGTAAACACAACGTAACCCATTTGTAGGCATATCCCTCAGGGGGTCAGCATGGCCACCGGACTATCGAGTATGCTGCGGCGCGCCCAGACCTTCTCATGAAAGTGATAAGCTACGGTGTTGAACAGCGGCTCCACCAGGGCCACAGCTCCGCCGATGATGACATCCCCGGTCATCATCCAGACCACGAAAAACGCCACGCTGACGTGCATGATGCCGAACGAAATAGTCTTGCTCATGGCCTGCTGCTCCTGAACTATCGATTACCCTAATCTCAAAGCACAGCATACAGAGCGCCATAAAATAGAGAAAGACGATTAATAAAATTAAATCAATTGTCAATATCTATTGATTAAACTGGCCAATCAACCCCGATGAAGGGGTTTTAGCACGGGCTGGAGTCAGACGTCCCAAAAAAAACCCCCGTCGCTTTCACGACGGGGGTTTCTCTATTTAAGTGCCTGACGA
>JARGPU010000013.1 GCA_029210325.1 Alcanivoracaceae bacterium
CTCCCTTTGCAACATCACCAAACCGCTTACTCACCGACAGGGCTTCATCATCAAAATGGTGGTCTTGTATGGAGGCCATATCAGCAGCTGGCCCACGCTATGCATGGTGGTGTGGTTGGCCATGTCTGCGTGCGTGACGGCAGATAGCAACAAGGACGTGTACATCAATTGTGGAGGTGTGAGGGGCACACATAATGGCGTTGAGTACACGGGTGAGGCCTTGTGGCTCACGTCATACGCTGATAGTACGTACAGCCCCTTGTATCAGCTGCCTGCGCTCTTCCAAAGCAGCTCAGAAACCACACCGCTATCCGCCACGGCACGTGTGGGAAGCTGCACGGCTGTGAGTCAAGTGGGCACTCAGGCGCCATTGTATCGCGTGTTTCTCAATGACACGGGCTGGTATGAGGTGGCTATTCAACCGTCAAGTCTTGCCTGCCCATCCAGCCTTCAAGAGCCTAATGCGACTTTGAGAACCTCTTGTATTGAACGAGCCAGTAAAGTGCTGGTGTCTCACCAAGGGCGGGTGTTTCGCTTCCCGGGCCTTGTGCTGCCTGGTTCAACGCCTGCCGGCCCTGCTGTGGCCCGTTTTCTCACCCAAATCAACCTTATCGACCCGTCAGTGAATGTGGTAAGGTGTTGCTGATGTTGGTTGTTATCAGAACTGTTGTTTGTTGCCGCATGTTTCCCACACGTTGTTTTTGTGTTGTTTGTCCACCTGTACACTAGCCGGTGCTGGAACTTGGCTTTCATGGTGTCTTTGCTTTGGAGAGTATTGCCATCAAGCATCTCAAGGAACCACAAACGTGCTCGTCTGACAGCGGCGTTGCTGTTACGAAGTGTGTGTGTCCAAGCGGCCAGCAGCCTTCTGAGGACAGCCCACCCTGTGAACCTTGTCCCAGCGGTTATGTCAAACATCGTGCTGGCAACCACTTGTGTGAGCAGGAGCTGACACTTAACCTGGTATCACCATCACCCCCGGGCACAGGCAACACGATTGAAGTGGAGAGCCCTATTGGGTCCATGCTGCGTCTGGACTGGCACACATCTGTGGACGTTTACTGGCCGCAGGTGTATGCAGAGCGGATGATATATGTGATGGAGGATCATCGTCGAATGTTGCCGGGTGAGTACTGGTTATCCATGGATAGCAATACTCACTTGCACCTGGTGATTGCGCATCCTCGTCAAGCTACCTACGTTATCCGCATCCCATCCTCAGAGCTGCTGTCTGCCCAACTTGGAGTCGCCCTAACGACGGATTACCAGCTGAAAGTTCATGTGGCGCAAAACCAGCGCTGGGTGACTCACATAAACTTCAACACCGGGCCAAACAAACAAAGGCCTCAGTTTGCTTACAGGTTTCACCCTGATGATGCGTGGTTACCTGTCGCCATTCCAGTGGCATTAAATAGCCGTTTGCCGCAGACCGTTGGGTGGGGTATTGCTACTCCGGTGAGCGGCGTTGTATATCTGCTCAACCTCACGTCGAGAAAGACAAGTACTGTGACGCCGTCTGGAATATTTGGATTGAATGACGATGTATTGGTTACCGAATCTGCCATATCTCCTGCATTGCGCCCTGGGTACTTGCCGTAAGTGACACTGCCATGGGCTGTTTGTGTTGACTGGCTGAAATGGGTACTGATAATATTGACTTTGCTGGCAGACAACTGATTCTCAACAAACTGATCACTATCACGGCGCCTTTAGCTGCTCCTATAGGCATTGCTGTTACGAGCCTGAACTCTCAGCCATTCCTCTTCGATGTTTTGGGTATTCCTGTGTTTACGTCGTCTGCAGGACCATGGAAGCAGATAGCTAGTGCTGTGACGGTACCTCCCAGTGTATGGGGCCTGGATTATGATGGCAAAGTACAGTGTTCCAATGTAAATGCACAGAATATGCCGAGTGCGGAAGATACGTTCTACCAGATCAGTCTGTCTCCAAACGCCCGTTGTGGTGTGCTTGTTGATGGCATTGTCAAATGCTGGTGGACCCTCCTGGACAATCTGCCGATAGGCGGTAAACCCTTTGGCTCCGCTGAAACATATGTGCAGGTTGCTACCTATGGCGACACCGTGTGTGCTGTCCGCAACTCCGGCCCTGTGGACTGCTACAACATCATCTCTCGTAAGACATGCTCTGTCGACGGTGTCTTCATCCAAATTGATGTGTCCAGCAGCATGTCCTGTGGGGTGAACGCAGAAGGGAGTATTGTCTGCTGGACGGTTGACTGTCAGCCTCTATCGCCAATGCTGAATAGCACCACCGGGGGGTTTGTCCAGGTGTCTGTCACCGAGCGCGTGGTGTGTGGTGTTGATATGCCTGGTGCTGTGTGGTGTTGATATGCCTGGTGCTGTGTGGTGTTGATATGCCTGGTGCTGTGTGGTGTTGATATGCCTGGTGCTGTGTTCTGCTTCAACGTGACGACGTTTGATCCTATTCCGGTCCGCTTTGCTGAACCTATCAGCGAAGTGTCCGTTGGACGCTCCCGTGACGAAATGGTGTGTGGCCTCACCATGAGGACACAAATGGTCGTTTGTGCTGAGCTGGGTGGTACAGACGTTGGTCATTTGCTTCAGGTGGCTCCCAGCTACACGGCCTTGTCTCTTCAATCCAATAATGAGCATATGTGCATTCATGCAAAGTCAGCTGGGGACAAATTCGTCTGCTTCACCTCGACACCTTCTGACTGGGCGATTCCAATCGATCAGGCGACGACGGCCAGCCTCAAGCTTACGCATCAATACTCGTGTTCGATTACCACATCAGGTGTTGGTCAATGCCAGCTGCAACTTATGACGCCGATCACGTTAAAGTATGATAATGTGACGGATATTGCTGCCGGATGGAGTGGCGTTTTGTCACACACAGCAATATGTACGATCAACATCTCCGGTAACGTCATGTGTGAGTGGACAGGCTCTGGTGTGATTATCCATGCTCCTACTGCCCTCAAGTTCATCACGCTGGATATATACACCGCCTATGCCTGTGGCATTACTGATGCGGCTGAACTGTACTGTTGGACACTCACGCTGCCAACTAATTGGACGATGTACGCCCCACCTAATGCGACTCTGCCTGATTTCAAGCCCGTTATGCCACAGTATCGCTTTCACTCCCTCAAGGTGTCTGAGAGTAACACACAACATTATGTTGTGTGCGGTCTCACACTAACCGGGCTTGCCAAATGCTATGAACATTCTGTGGGTATCATCAGCAATGATGCAATAAGCACTGTGGGTGGTCTGATGGCATATACCCAAGTGTCTGACATAATGCTCAACAAATTGGAAATTATGGAACCTTTGCTTGTATGTGCTGACGGCTCGGTTCATGTCCCGCTGATCAAGGTGTCGCCTTCTGTTCCCAAGCTGATACCTTCTCTGCCCAGTGATCAACAGTACATTGCTCTGGTATGTATTTGCATCTGTTGTCTGTCGATTGGAGATGTGTAACCATAGCCTTGTATGTCTGCTGTTGTGTGGTGGTGGTGGGGGTTGTATTGCAGACATTAAGCTGGACTACCATGTGTGGGATCAACATATACGGCAGTCTGATCTGCTCCCGGGCAGATAATGTAGGTGGTACCCTTGGCGCAATCACACTGGAGCCATCAGTGGTTCATATGGGCACCTTCCAGAACATGGACATGACATTCAACTCGATCAGATCACTGGCATTTCGCTCAGTAGCCAAATTCGGCTTTGTGTCGCTCATATTGCCGATTGTGCTGCCTAATGGCCAGCTGTATGAAGGGCCACCAGTGTTGAAGGCCATGCCAATCACGATGGCTAGTTACCACGAAGGCGTCACTGTCCTCTCTACCCCACTTAATGTGGTAGGGAGGAAGTGGACTCTGTACGGAGGTGTCCTGCAGTGTACTCAACGGTGTTTTTCTGTGCGTGCGAGTGTGTTGACACTGGATCATATTACGTTTCAACCTCCTGCCACCTCAGGCCAAGCCCTTTTTACAGTTCAAGAAGAAAACGGATGGACGCTTGCCCAGCCCCGAGCCTTAGTCGCCGTCGCATGTAATTTTCCAGCCCCACCTACGCACAGAGATTATGGCACCATTGCTGAAGTGCTCCGCTCCAGCCTGTATTTCATATCCTCGTATATCGGTGGTGACCTTGCGACGTCGATAATTACAGCGGGTAAGTCGTAAGGGCATGGCATGAAGCGTGCCTAACGCTGATGATTAATGGTTGTGTACCATGCTGTTATCACAGAACCTCTTGTGCGTGCTACCCCCTCTGGCAATTTGATCATGATTGATGTTGATTTTAAGCACGTCTCGTGCGAGGGCGAATGTATAACCGCTCTGACGGATTCATTGGTGCTCGCCCATAATATTCGGTTCAACTCAATCAAAGCATTTGTATGTCAACTGTAAATCATTGCAGAAGGGATTGAGATGTGTTGACATGGCTGACTTTCCTGTCCATCATCTTGCCCACAGCTTAAGGCGGGATTGTCCACAGTTGTTATCTCAAACTCCAGCTTTATCAACCCTAGCCCGACCTCCAAAGCTCCACAGTCACGCCTAGTTCTGACAGACTGTACGACGTATATTCGCTCGACGGTATGCTAGCGTTGCCCGCATACCCATACAACTGATGAATGAGTGCTGACATCTCTGTATAGTTGTTCTCGGCAGCTCATCTCCACTCGAATTCGCGCTGTGGCGATTCAGGGACCGGGGGAGCTGCTATTGGGATGAAAGCTGGTGGACTTGTGATGTCTAAAGCGACATTTGAGGGATGCACAATGTCTGTAGCTCGCGCGGGATCGTCCTGGTGTGCTCCACAAGTCCCGGGGGGCGGTGCTGTCTGTAAGTGACAATCAGTGTGTGTCGTTACAAAAGCAAGCAGCTGAGCAGACATTGTGTGTTTATGTTCAAAGCTATTTGGAATGGTAGGGTGTTCATCAGTCAGTCTGTATTCCACGGTAATGTGGCCAGTCCTTATGACAAGAAAAACAGCGGTCTGGTCATGGCACCTTCTGGGGGCGCCATCTTCTTGTTGGGCAAGCCCTCTGTTCACATTACGGAGTCGGAATTTTCCGACAACATCGCCAAACACGGCGGGGCGATTGCCACCAACGGAAATCCGTCCATCCAACTCACTCGAGTCAAATTTCGTGGCAATGTGGCTGGTATGGGCGGTGCATTGGCCGTTGTTCAGGCCAGCGCCCAAGCACACCCAGCTGGCCTTGCCCTGCAATCTTGTACGTTTAAGCGCAATTTGGCTGGTTTTGATGGAGGTGCTGTCTTTGTGGATGGAAATACCATCGTGAGTATCTCTAATGGTTCTTCGGTAGTGTTCCGAAACAACACTGCGTTGTACGGTAAGGCGTGCTGGCTGTGACTGATACGTGCATGGAACAGTTGGTGATGTGCGCATGTCTTGGGCTTACGTGCAGGTGGTGGGGGTGCTGTTTATGCCCTCGGCTCTCCAGGCCCGGCAGCGTGGTCTACGACGGTTATGGATGACAGTAACACAGCTCGTTATGCACCATTAATGACTCGAGGACCAGCAGCACTCGCTGTGACCAAATACCCCAATCCAAACACTGCGTTTGACGTACGAGAACCCTTCACAGACATCGTGATACGGTTGGTGGACTCTGTTGGAAACCATGTCAAGGCTTACCCGACTGTCTCCGACACCATCCCGGAGCCCTTTGCTGGATACTTTGGCTACACACCGTCACACAATCCGGCGTGGCAGTTCTCTGCACAGCCTGTATCTTTCTTCTCTGTCAACGACCTTGCGAATACAAGCCATGCAGAGTCGGCCTTTCTCGGCCCTGTGCGGTGGAATATGAACGAAAATGCGTCTGTAACATTCGGGTCAAAGAACTCTCTCGCGGGCTATCCAGGGGAGTACATCATAACATTTTCACAAACACTCCCTAGCTGTCCGGCTTATGACATGCCATCATCTCGAACAAACATGGTCGCCGTGAAGGTCACCCTTGCTCCCTGTAGTGGTGGGCATGAGTTCAACGCGGACGGTCTGGTATGCACCGTGTGCCCACAAGGCCAATACAAGCATATGGCTGATAACACCACTTGCAAGATGTGCCCAAAGGGACAGTATAATACGGCGCCAGGTGAAGTAGACTGTATGCCTTGCGTCGGCGGCATTGACTGGGAGACTCAGCCGCTCTACGGAGCCGTATCATGCTCGTTTTGTACCCCGGGCAAGTACTCAACGCCAAGCGGGTGCAAGCACTGTCCGGCAGGATCGTACAGCCAGGCGGGTGCTACTTCATGCATCAACTGCACTGAGGGTCAGTCGTCAAACACAGGCGCTTCCCAGTGTGAGCCCTGCAACCGAGGCAGCTACAGTCGGCACGGTCTGTGTGAGCTGTGTCCAGTTGGCAAGTACGCCAATGACTCTGGCCGCACTAGCTGTGCAGACTGTCCACGTCCGTCCTACTCGACCAAATCTGGTAGTTTCTTTTGCCAGCGGTGTTCGGTTGGTCTGTACGCACCCTTTGGCGTGGATGGATTTGCGGGCGAGTGCCTGCCCTGTCCAGTTGGCGTCAGTTGTGTGAATGGTGACACTCTGGAGCAATCCGGCTACTACATATCAGTCAGCGCAAGCACCGGTGAGATCACGTCTGCGCCATGCGATGGTCGTCGTTGCATGGGAGGGGGTAAATGTGCAGCCGGTCGTGAAGCAGCTGATGTGAACCCATTGTGTGGCAAGTGTTTGCCCGACTATAGGTGAGTTGTAGACGTGCTCATCGTGTTGCCGTCGTATTGACATGGTATTTGCTTGTTGTGGTTACCATGATGGCTTTGCAGCGAATGGAGTGGTACATGTGTTCGTTGTACAGCGCCACAATGGGGCCTTTTGTTAGTTCTCTTCCTCGGTCTGTGGGCAGCTGTGGCTTTATACCACGTTGCTTCACAGACAAGCACAGCAACACTAGGTAAGCTGACTTTCACACCGTTTCATTTCAACTCCTGTTGAGCCGTTACATTGCATTCTCATGCTGTTATGCTGTGATGTGTGGCACATGTGATATGCATGTGGTGTGCAGGTATCTTTGTGTACTACTGGCAGATCAGGTAGGCCATAGCAGCCTTATTCACATCCACTCTGCGAGTAGACAGCTGACTTTCGTTTATTGATGTTTGATCAGCATCTTAGTGGTGGGCAACTACGAATTCGTCAAATGGGCTGGGTTCTTACAACTCACCTTCCTAGATACCAGCGGAGGTGTATGCTTGTTTCCCATCGGTCCGTTTGCACATGAAACATTGTCCATGGTGCTTCCCCTGGTAGCTTTCCCCCTGTTGGGGTTGACAGCGGTCATTCACTACATCAGTTACGTGCTGTGTTGCAAGAAGCGTGCCCGACAAATTCAGGACTTCAGCGGAGAGGGCCTCACTGACATGCGCGCAGGTGTTGATGATAGCCGTGCCAACTCAAGCCCTAATGGTCTCCGACGTATTCCTTTTCTGGGTCGGTTTTCTATCTTTCCCTACTATCGCTCTGTATTGGCTTTGTTCGTTTTCTCCTTCAACTCGGTCGTGACTCAATCACTTCGCTACTTCAGTTGTAGCGACCTAGTGGACGGCAAGACATATCTGGTCGTCAAACCCGCAATCGAATGCGGCACCACCGCCTACAAGCAACTGTTGGTGCTTCCTATCGTGTTGCTAGTCTCATATTTCCTCATCTCCTGTGTGCTACTGAGCCGTCTGATCTATCTTCACTGGCAGCAGGTGCTGCAACGTCGTGCTGTGCGTCGCGTATGGGGCGTGCTATTCGAGCCATTCGGCAAGCATAGATTCTACTGGGTTGGGATGGTACTCATGCGACAACTGACGTACGTCATGATTGTGGTGTTTGTTGAACACAAACATGATCGGCAATATGCTGCCGCCACTGTGGCCGGTGTGATGTTTCTGCTGGTCCACATGTTCAGTGACCCATACAGACACACGGAAGAGAATCGTTGGGAGACGGTCTCTTTAGTGTTTCTCGTGCTCATCACTACAGCTCTGACTGCAAATCCGAATGCCACCGTGCTTGCTTTGTTAGTGTTGCCTTTTGGGATTGCACTGGGCGTGAAGACCTTCTTGATCAAGGTTTCACAAGCATACAATCTGTGGCGAACAAGCGGAAAAGAGGCCAGTGACGTCGAACCCAAGCCACCGAAGTACCGACAAAAGCTGAGTGATGTGCTTTACTCGTCATCCGACACAGAGACACACATTGCGCTGCAGCCACACACCCAATATTCGCCGTCCTCATCGCTGTCGTTATCAGCTGTGGACTCACAGCTCGGCAGTGGTCACGGAGAGCTGACTCGCGCTTCCCACCTAGATGTGCCTCTACTCTCTCATGACTGAGCTGATGGTTGCCACTTTGCTGCTGGTGTTCTTCTGGTGATATCAGCTCACTTGAACTCGTATCCTCCTCATGAAAATGTCAGTCTTGCATCAGAATCCAGTACTAAATCAAATATTTACTTGACGTGTTGAATGAGACCGACTGCTACACAGCTGATGGCGTGTTTGGAAGAAGTAGTTTTGAGCCAAATGGTGTAGGCTTGCCTACAGCAAATCCAATGTCATCACAGAAGCATTGGTTATTTGCTTGTGCCATCCTGAACCGGCTTCATGATGGCGTGTAGATGGGTCCATCCTCATCGATCTGGCAAAGTCGTAGAGTATATGAAAACAGAAGCACGGATCTTTGCGCATCCATCACTGGGCCAAGACGTGATCAGCCGGGCTGAGCCGGCTGCATAACAAAGGACAAAGTCGGTAAAAATGGACATCCCATAACATTTCGATGATTTCTGTGACTCAGGAGCAAATTGTCC
>JARGPU010000014.1 GCA_029210325.1 Alcanivoracaceae bacterium
GTTGCTAATGATAATTGATCTCAATACTAATCCCTATGGTAGCTATAGAGTCAAGCGTGTGGCTAGTTTGTCGGTTTTCAGTGGCGACACGCCCCCTGCCGGCACAAGGGCTGCCCTTCTCCTCCATTGAGCTACCAGGTTGATATCAACCTTTCAACGAATACCCGCGCCACAGGTAGTACACGACCAGCAGGGTCAACAACACAGCATTCCATATGCCGCACCCTATAGGTGCGTTGGTACAACTCATCGCTTCCGGACTGGTATAGCTACTGAACATCATGGCTGGCGGAGTGGATGTTGACGGTTTGTGCTGATATGTACCAAGAAATGAGTTTGAACACTTGACCTGGAGCTGACTCCAAGCATTAGACTTTGAGTGTTCACAACAATTGTTCCAAGTGATATGCGACGCCCATGAAAAACATTGCCCAATACGCCTTTCTCCCGGTTCTCACAATCCTGTTTCTGGGAGCCGAAACTGCCGCAGCCCACGACCCGGTGTTCGGCTTGGGGCCGCATACCCTTTATAAGGGCGGTGTGGAAATTCATGCTGGGGGACATCGGGAAAAATCCGGTGACGAATCCGAGACAGAAGCAGAGTTGCAATTCAAATATGGCCTCACGGGAGATTGGGTGGCCGGTATTGGCATTCCCTATGTACGTAGTGGCGATGTTGACGATCGCTGGGGCTCCACTAATTTATCCACCAAGTACCGATTCTGGCGGCACGACAGCTTTGGGGTTCAGGAGTCCATGGCTGTGCTTGGCAAGGTAATGCTGGATGATGGCGAAGGTCTCCATGGCGTCGAACCAGACGGCAATGATTATTTGGTTGGACTCACCTACGGCTACGAAGGCCGTAAATGGTACCGCTGGGCCTCGGTACGTCACCGTTTCAATGCGGACACGACAACCGGTGCAGAGCGACCCAACGTTTGGCTGGTGGATCTGGTGGGTGGTATTCGTTTTGCACCCACTGAATATCATGAGCCCGATTGGGTATGGATGCTGGAACTCAATGGTGAATTGATCGAACGTGTTTCACAAGGCACGGGCAGTGCCGAAAAACAACTGGGTGGTAATCAATGGTTTCTGTCACCGGGTTTGATGTGGACCTACCGTAACTTTGCCATCAAGGCCGGCGTGCAATTCCCGTTGTTTGATGATCTTTCACAAGATCAGGAAAAGGGCGATTACCGCGCCCTGGTTGAACTGGAATGGCACTTATAGTTATAGGAGTAAATAACATGCGACGACTGTTATCGATATTGATGCTGTTAGCCCTGGCATTCCCTGCCTGGTCGGCAGAGTTGCGCTATATGCTACGAGTGGACGGCCTGGCCTGCCCTTATTGCGCCTACGGCATCGAGAAGAAGATCAAGGCGCTGGATGGTGTCGATAAGACCAGCGTCGAGATCATGCTGAACGATGGTCTGGTCATCTTCCAAGCGGATACCCCGGAGCCGATGACAGAAGCGTCCCTCAAAACCCTGATCAACGATGCCGGCTTTACCTTGCGCCAGTTCCAGGTACAACCGGTAAAGCCGAAAAATGAATGAACCTTCCCGGTGGACTTATCTCTATGGACAAGGAGCAGATGAAAACCGATACCTCGTTGTTCAGCGGCCTGGGGCTTGCCCTGATCGGCACTACCTGCTGTGCCTTGCCCATTGCACTGGTGACCCTGGGGATGGGCAGTGCAGTCGTCTCTATGGTATCTGCCATGCCCTGGTTGACCACACTCTCGCAGTATAAGGCCATAGTTTTTTCTCTGACCACGGCGGTATTGATATTTAGCTACTGGCGATTGCATCGAATCAAGGCATGCTCCCTGGCAGACAAGTACCACTTGCGATGGCAAAAGGCAGTGTTATGGAGCAGCTCGGCGATTCTGCTGTTGTCCCTTTTTGCTGCCTACGTCTTGCTGCCGATCACACTGTGGCTGGAGAGACTGTAATTGAGCAAAAAAACTGAAAGCGAACCCCTATTGGTGGAGGTGCTAACAGCTTCAGGATGCGGCCGTTGTCAAAAGGCTAAAGACCTGGCCAGAATGGTGATTGCCGAGTTTTCTGAGGCCAATATCCAGTACCACGAAGTTAATGTGGTGGAGAACATTGATTACGCAGTGGAATTGGGTGTTGTGAGTACCCCTGCCATCGCCATCAATGGTGAACTGGTTTTTCCAGCGCTACCCTCAGCGGCCAAGTTGCGGCATGCCATTCATCAGCGCATGGAACAACGTTAATGGAGACTGCAACATGGATGCAGATGGGCGGTGTTGCGGGGCTGGGCGCGTCCTTGTTGGCCGGCCTCTTGTTCAGTTTTACACCCGTGGCTTTCGCCTCCATTCCCGTCGTCCTGGCCTACGTCACGCGCGCACGGGCTTTTCGTGAAGCGCTGAGCTACGGTCTTGCCTTTGCCGCCGGGTTGATCCTGACCCATGTAGTGCTGGGAGTTGGCGCTGCCCTGGGTGGTGCCTGGGCTCAAAGCCTGTTGAGCCGTCAATGGGGCGTTTTGCTTGGACCTCTACTGATCTTGCTAGGTTTACTCTGGACGGGTTGGCTAAGAACTCCATTGCCCTGGTTGCCACTGCGCGGAAAACGCGCTGCCACACTCTGGGGGGCGTTTTTGCTCGGAATGCCTTTTACGGTGGGAATCTGCCCGGTGTGTTCACCGGGGCTGTGGGTCGGCTTGGGCGTCAGTGCCTCCATTGGTTCGGTAGTCTATGGTGGCCTGCTGATGCTGGCGTTTGCCCTTGGGCGCGTGATCCCCCTCGCGGTGGGCGCCGTGAGCATCGGTTGGTTGGAAAACATGCAGACCCTTGGTCATTGGCGTCAGGGTTTTGAAATAGTCGGCGGTATCACCCTGATGTTGGTCGGCGTATACCTGCTCAATGAATACTACTTCTGGTTTTGAATCATGATGCGAATAGGCGAAGTCGTGACAACCTTGGCTATCAGTGCCGATACCCTGCGTTACTACGAAAAAATCAAACTGATCCCCAAGGTGCATCGTAACAATGGTGGGGTGCGTTTTTACAGCGACAAAGACTTATCGCGCCTGCGTTTTATCAAACGGGCGCAAAAGATGGGGTTTAGTCTGGAGGAGATAACCCAGTTGCTTAAGTTCAGGGAAAATCCGCAAAAAGCGAAGCCTAAAGTCCGGGAGCTGGCACATCATAAACTGGAGGAGGTAGAACAGCATTTGACCGAATTAACCACTTTGAGGAACGAACTGCGCCTTCTAACCAATCTCTGCGGTACCCGCGAAGAGGGCTGTCCGATCCTTGAGTCTTTCGACAAGGAAACTGATGGGCAATGAATAAGCGGCTCAAATGTTTTGCGCGAGACATAAAGCAACAGGTTAAAGCCCTGTACTTGGCAAGCCGTGATCCAAGAACACCCATTGCAGCGAAATGCCTCGTCGTGATTGTTGTTGCCTACGCGCTGAGCCCCATCGACCTGATCCCAGACTTCATCCCCGTTCTGGGCTATGTGGATGACCTCATACTCTTGCCGTTTGGGATCTATCTGGCGGTAAAGTTAATCCCTGAGCCTTTATGGCATGAGTTCCAAACGCAGGTCGAAAAAAGCAGCATTAATTTACCTAAAAGCTGGCCCGCCGTTTTGGCCATTGGCTTATTCTGGTGTATGAGTTTGGCTGCCATTGTTATGCACTATGGCGCACTTTCAAGGGGTTGACCTGTCATGGTGAGTCGCAGCAACCTTTTGACTTCGGGTTGAGCTGTACCGGAGGACATGGCACCGATCCATAGGAACAGTACACACAGCAATTACCGGCCTTCGGCTTCAATAATGTATGACAACCTTCGCATTCATAAAACCATTGGCAAGTATCTGTCGGCATGGTTTCGATCTTTCTATGGCCGCATTCGGGGCAAGTCAGTTCCGATTGTAGAATGACTTCTGTCATGGTTTTTTTTCGCTAACGATCGTTGAGGGATAACCGGCATTGGTGGTCGCTTCGATCAGTTTTTCGGCGCTGGTCTTGGTATCTTCGAAGGTCACCACCGCTTGCTTTTTTTCATAGTTGACTTCAGCATTGGTTACTCCTTCTGCCTTGGTCAGCGTTTTTTTGACGGTGATTGGGCACATGGCACAGTTCATGGTTGGCAGGTCCAGCGTGAGGGTTTGTGGCTTGGCCCAGGCCGAGAAGCTGGCGAGGGTGAATACGATACTGAGAATGATTTTCTGCATGGTTGGCTCCAGAGTCTTTAACGGTGAGCGCCATTTTTTCAGGCAAACAGGGGAATCCAGTAACTACTGCTGACGAGGATCAGCGCGATGATTGCCGTGGTCCAGACAATAATCTGCCGCCGTTTCCGTGTTTGCGGTACGGCGCAGGCGGTGCCCGACGCACAGGCCTCGATTGGTCGATGAACCTGCCAGCCAGCCCAACCGAACAGCAACAACACGATGACAATAAAGAAAGGACGATAAGGCTCCAGCAGTGTCAGGTTGCCGATCCAGGCGCCGCTGACGCCCAGCGTCAGCAACACAAAAGGTCCGACACAGCACAGACTCGCACCGATAGCGGCAATCACGCCACCTATAACGGGTACGTTGCTTCCAGCGAGTTTATGTTTTGGGGTCATGGCTGACTTCACCCTATAATTGTGATGAAGCCAGTGTAACCACCGTACTCAGGTACGGAGTCAAGTTCAAATTTATGATTGATCGCCCATTTATGATTGCTCGGAAGGGGGTTGCAAGGATTCCACAATGGGGCAAACCGCATTATCGGGATTGGTGCGGCACTGAATCAATAGATGCTCCAGGACTTGCTCCAATCGGTGCAGGTCGTTAATTTTCGCCTGCACCTCGGCCAGCTTGCTTTCAGCCAGGCCTTGTACCTCTTCGCAATGCGATTCTCCAAGCGCCAACAGATTATCGATTTCTTCCAAAGTGAATCCCAGTTCCTGGGCGCGTTTGATGAACAAGACCCGCGCCAGGGTAGTTTTTGGGTAACGTCGGTATCCCTGTGCTGGTTTTGGCGGTTGCTCGATAAGCTGGCGACGTTCGTAATAACGGATGGTTTCGACACTGACCTGTGCTGCTTGCGCCAGTTTACCGATGGTCAGTTGACTCATCACTTTCTCCGGTAGCGCTCACCTCTGCATCAGCTATGCTGGGTAAGCTGATCGTGAAACGCGTAACGTCGCGCTCGGAGATCACCTTGATATTCCCCTCATGAGCTTCGACTATGGACTTGACGATAGCCAGTCCCAAGCCCGCACCTTCGCTTTGGCGTTGTCGGGAGGGATCGATCCGGTAAAACCGGTCGAAAATTCTGGGCAAATGCTCGGCTGGAATTTTCGGCCCCGGATTCTGTACGCTGAGTAATGCTCCACCCTCGCCCGATAATGCCAGCCCGACCAGCACACGCCCCCCTTCGGATGTATGACGTAGGGCATTGGACAGCAGATTGGACAATGCACGACGCAGCATGGCGCGGTCACCCTGTATAATCGGAGTCTTGCCTTCCGATACCAATTCGATTTGCTTTTCCTCCGCCAGCGCCTCAAAAAAATCGAACAGCTCGCGCACTTCACGAGCCAGATCCAGCGGTTCCCAGACGGGCTTGAGCAGACCGTGTTCGCTTTGGGCTAGCCAGAGCATGTCATTGACCATCTTGGTCAAGCGCTCCTGTTCTTCCAGGTTTGAATATAACAGTTCGCGATATTCTTCCAGGCTTCTGGATTTACCCAAACCCACCTGGGTCTGGGTGATCAGGTTGGTCAGCGGCGTGCGCAATTCATGGGCGATATCAGCGGAGAAATGAGAAAGTCGAGCAAAGCTGTCCTCCAATCGACTGATCATATGGTTGAACGAATCAACCAGCGTTTTCAGCTCCCCCGGCACGGTGTCGGGATCGAGACGCACATGCAGCCGATCCGCCTGGACATTACCCATAGACTCACTGAGAGCACGTATTGGGGCATGCCCCTGATGCACGCCATACCAGGCCGCCAGGAGAGTGATGGCCCCTGCCGCCACCATGATCAACCACAAACTACGACGAAAATTTTCCAAAAAATGGATGTGGAAATCCATATCGATGGCAGCAACGATGCGATAATCCTGGCCCGCGATGCGGGTATGAGTGATAGTGCCACGGTAGGTTTTGCCGTCAGTTTGCCAGGTGTAAATCTTGTCTACCTGAATACGGCTCACAGGAGAATAGGCGTTTGCTTGTGGCAAAGGTCCACCTTCCTCAGGACCATAGACCAAACGTCCCGCATCATCCCAGACTTGAAAGTAGACACCATGGTGACCAGAAACAGCTCGCGCAAGGGCGCCCTCCGGAGCCGAGTCCTGATCTTTCGCCGATTGTAGAGCGTCTTCAACAGCACGAGTAATCACCACCAACTCGTCGGCATCCTGTTCAGCAAAATGGCGCTCTACTTCATTCAGCACAAGATAACCGATCATCAGCAAACTGAAACCGATAGCCATCGCGACAAACAGCATCACCCGGCTGTTGAGTGACAGTGGTCGTCTCCGGACGAGACTAACTTTCGTCATGGTCGTCCTCGACCTCCAACTTGTAACCCATGCCGCGCACAGTGTGAATCAGCTTGGGTTGATAATCGTCATCGATTTTTGCCCTTAGGCGACGTATGGCCACGTCAATGACATTGGTGTCGGAATCGAAGTTCATGTCCCACACCTGGGAGGCGATCAAGGAGCGCGGTAATACTTCGCCCTGTCGCCGGACCAACAGCTCCAGCAAACAAAACTCCTTGTGGCTTAGATTGATCTTGCGGCCGGCGCGCGTGGCCCGGTGGCGCGGCAAATCCAGGGTGAGGTCGGCAACTTTGATCTGATCGGTCATCACCGGCACCGTACTGCGACGCAACAGAGTGCGCACCCGAGCCAGCAGCTCGGCAAAGGCGAAGGGCTTGACCAGGTAATCGTCAGCACCCAGCTCCAAGCCCTTTACGCGGTCATCCACGCTGTCGCGGGCGGTTAGGAACAGCACTGGCGTCTGACGGCCAGCCTCGCGCAGTGACTGCACGATTCGCCAGCCGTCGACGTCCGGCAGCATGACGTCCAGCACCAGTAAATCAAAGGTTTCTGTCATCGCCAAATGATGGCCGTCGAGGCCATTGCGCGCCAACGTGACCAGAAAGCCAGCCTCGGTCAGCCCCTGCTGTACATAATCGCCGGTCTTGATTTCGTCTTCGACCACCAATAGCCGCATCGTTGCCCTGCTCCGTATGTTCAGAATGGCGTGTCAGAATGGGTTTGGAAACAGCCTAACCCTGGCTAACCCACAAGAAGATGACACCCAGATTACAACTTTGTCATTTTGAAGTCATGCGGGTGACAGGCTCGGCTCGCTAGTATGCGGAGTCAGAACGTGGAACAACCATCACTTATCCCAAAAGAGATTGACTCATGACCCATGGTTTCCCCCGACCCAAACAGCCCTGGCAGCTTAGTCGCCGCCGCTTCGTGCAGGGCCTGGCAGCCGGTGGCGTGCTGGCCGCCACACCGTCCTGGTTGCAGGCCGCCGTAAAAGGCGCGACCGCGCTGGGCTCGGCACCGGTACTCAGCGGCCGAGAAATCGATTTGGTGATCGCCGAAACACCCGTCAATTTCACTGGCGTCACTCGTATGGCCACCACTATTAACGGTTCCATCCCGGCACCGACGTTACGGCTGCGTGAGGGCGATGACGTCACCATCCGCGTCACCAACCGCCTGCCGGTCGCCACCTCCATTCACTGGCACGGTATTCTGCTGCCTTATCAAATGGATGGTGTGCCGGGGATCAGCTACCCAGGCATCGCACCGGGAGAAACCTTTGTTTATCGCTTCACACTTCGGCAGAGCGGCACCTACTGGTACCACAGCCACTCCGGCTTTCAGGAGATGACCGGGATGTATGGCGCCCTGATTATTGAGCCGCGGGCAGGCGAAAGACACCGTGCCGACCAGGATTATGTGGTGCAGCTGTCCGACTGGACCGACGAAGATCCAATGCACACTTTCAGCAAACTGAAAGTGCAAAGCGATGTCTACAACTTCAATCAGCCCACCTTTT
>JARGPU010000003.1 GCA_029210325.1 Alcanivoracaceae bacterium
CCGTTCTTGAAGCCCACCGGGCTGGACAGACCGGAGGACATTTCCCGGTGGGTCTGCGATTCAGTGGTGCGTGCACCGATTGCTGACCAGGTGATCAGGTCCTGCATGTATTGCGGAGTGATCGGGTCAAGCGCTTCAGTGGCGGTGGGTAGACCCAGCTCCGCCATATCGAGCAGCAGGCGGCGGGCAATATGCAGGCCGTCCTCGATTTTGAAGCTGTCGTTCATATAAGGGTCATTGATCAGGCCCTTCCAGCCCACGGTGGTACGGGGCTTTTCAAAATAGACCCGCAGCACCAGCACGATGGTGTCGCTGACTTCTTCTGCCAGCACCTTCAGCCGCTCGGCATACTCATGGGCAGCCTTGGTGTCGTGGATCGAGCAGGGGCCGATAACCAGAAAGATGCGGTGGTCCTTGCGATCCAGAATATTACGCACCACGTCACGGCCTTTGGCGACGGTATCGCAGGCTTTATCAGTAAGTGGCAGCTTGGCCTTCAGCTCACGCGGTGTGATCAGCGGGGTCTGGGCGGCGATGTTGAGATCTTCTACCTGAATTTGAGTCATGGTCTCGGCTTTCGTGGCTTGCCTGAATGAGCTGGGCAGTCTAGCGGAATCAAAAGGTTGAAGGAACATGGGGGAGGAGATGGGGGTGATAGTGGTTTTCTATGCCTGCATAAATAGAGTGAGCCAGGTAGTGATCCTCTCCGGCTACTGGCGTGGTCAGGGTCTCCCGGGACACGCACGAGTACGTCCATGTAGCTCATCTCCGCCATCCATGGCTCCGATGGTCCCGGCACCCCCTGACAGATGCGCCGGCCGGGACGTTACTGCCCAACCGCCTTCTTAAGTCCTCTAAGTTAGCAGAATCTCCTCAACCAGCTTCGGCACTTCGATGGTCGCCGGCCCAACCCGGTGTTCATGGAACGCATCGCTGATCATGCTGCCCTCAAGATTTACCTCAATGCAGCGCGCCCCGACCTGACGGGCCAGACGGACAAAGCCTGCAGCCGGGTAGACGTTTCCTGAAGTGCCGATGCTGATAAACAGCTGGCAGTCCGCCAAAGCGGACTCAATGCGCTCCATATGCAGGGGGATTTCTCCAAACCAGACCACATCCGGGCGCAAAACCCCTGCTGGTTGGCAGCAATCGCAAGGCTCGGCGGTGGCAACATCGCCAGTCCAGCGGCGCCGTTTATGACTGCGAGTGCAGAACACGCTGAGCAGCTCGCCATGCATATGTAGCAGGTTTTTTGAGCCGGCCCGGTCATGCAGATCATCAATATTCTGTGTCACCAGGGTGACGCTGCCGGGGTGCTGCTGCTCCAACCGGGCAAGCGCAAGGTGGGCCGCATTGGGCTGGATATCAGGCTGCTGTAGCTGGCGTCGGCGCTCGTTGTAGAAGCGCTGAACCAGGGCCGGGTCGCGGGCGAACGCCTCCATTGTGGCCACATCCTCCAGCCGATGGTTCTCCCACAGACCGTCGGCGCCGCGGAAGGTGCGGATGCCCGACTCTGCGGAAATACCAGCGCCGGTCAGGATAACAATATTCATAGCGATCCCCGATTTCTGTTTCTTCACATATAGCAGGCTATAATGCCGCCATGAGTGACATGATCGTAGCCCAACAGGAAATTCTTGATGCAGACGGCCGTCAGGCCACGTTACTGCATTTTCACCGTGGTCAGGTGCTACGCATACTGGCCGACTCCATCGCCCTGTACCGCGATCGCGCGTCAGTGGACGATCCCCTCGGTAATGGTGTGGTCGGCCATGAGCTGATACCCGCCTCGCTGACACTGCAGTTTGAGCCGGATAGCGGCTTTGTCCGTGAGCAGCGTGCCGGCTTCGTCGGTTTGCATGGTGGTGCGGTGCTATTTATCCGTCCGGATGGCATTGCGCTGTATGACAATGCCGGTAATGCTCTGCGAAACTGCGACGCCCACTGGTTGATTCCATTCGTTAAGGTCAACTGAACCGGAGACACAATGGCTGAGGAAAGCACCAAACTTCGTCTGCGCACGCTGACGATGGACGACTATCCGCAATTGGCTCGTCTGATGAATCTGGTTTACCCGGATATCGGCGGTGCCTGGCCGCAGAAAACGCTGGCCGCGTTGACTGGTAAGTTCCCGGAAGGGCAGTTGGGTATTGAGGACCATGACGAGCTGGTGGCGGTGGCGCTGACCATCAAGGTGAGCTACGACCGCTTTTCCAACCCACATCGCTATGAAGATCTGATCACAGAGAACCAAATACATCTGCATGATCCGGATGGTGATGCGCTGTATGGTCTGGATGTTCTGGTGCACCCCGAGTATCGCGGCTATCGCTTGGGGCGTCGTCTGTACGAGGCGCGCAAGGACCTGTGCCGGGAAGAAAATCTGCGCGGTATTCTTGCCGGTGGACGTCTGCCGGGTTATGCCGCTCATGCTGACAAGATGTCGGTGATGGAATATATCGATCAGGTTGAGCGACAGAAATTGCATGACCCGATTTTGTCGTTCCAGCTGTCCAACGGCTTTGACGTCAAGCGTCTGCTTACCCGGTATTTGCCTGAGGATGCCAAGTCACGTGGCTATGCCACCTTGCTGGAATGGGACAACATTCTCTACGAGCCACCAGCGACTAGTGATTATGTGAGTAAAAGTGTGGCCCGCATTGGTGTGGTGCAGCGGCGTATGCGAGCAGCTCGTTCGGTTGAGGACCTTCTTAGCCAAGTGGAGTTCTTTGTTGATGCGTTGTCTGATTACCGTGCTGACTTTTGTGTCCTGCCTGAGTTTTTCAGTGCTCCGTTGATGGGCCTTGATGCTGACCTTGGTTCGCTGGATGCGATTCGTTTTCTGTCAACCTTTACTCCGGAAATTGCCACTGCGCTGTCGGATATGGCAGTGAGCTACAACATTAATATTATCGCTGGTTCCATGCCGTTGGTGGATGGTGGCGAGGTCTATAACGTGGCCTACCTGTGTCGTCGCGATGGCACTATGGAGGAGCAGCGCAAGATTCATATCACTCCGGGCGAACGTCGTGACTGGGGTATCGAGGGTGGTGATGCACTTAGCGTATTTGAAACCGATGCGGGTCGTGTCGGCATTCTGATTTGCTACGATGTCGAATTCCCGGAGCTGTCGCGAATTCTTGCTGAAGAGGGCATGGAGATTCTGTTTGTGCCTTTCTGGACCGACACCAAGAATGGCTATCTGCGGGTGCGGCACTGCGCTCAGGCGCGGGCCATTGAGAACGAGTGCTACGTGGCTATTGCCGGCTCCGTTGGTAACTTGCCGAGGGTAGATAATGTGGATATTCAATACGCCCAGTCGGCGGTATTTACCCCATCAGACTTTTACTTCCCGCATGACGGCATTATCAGTGAAGCGGTACCGAATACGGAGATGCTGGTGTTCGCGGATGTCGATCTGGAGAAATTGAAGTTGCTGCATAAGGAAGGCTCGGTCACCAACCTGAAGGACCGGCGCACGGACCTCTATACATTGACCCATAAAAAACTGTGACTTCTTCTCGTCCATAAAAAAACGCCGGCATCAAGCCGGCGTTTTTTTATATCCCAACAATTAATTACATGTTTGGATAATTAGGCCCGCCGGTGCCTTCAGGCACCACCCAGTTGATGTTCTGGGATGGGTCCTTGATGTCACAGGTCTTGCAGTGCACACAGTTCTGGGCATTGATCTGGAAGCGTTTGGAGCCGTCCGGATTGTCCAGTACTTCGTACACACCGGCAGGGCAGTAACGCTGCGCCGGCTCGTCCCACTTCGGCAGGTTGACCTGAATCGGCACCGCCGGGTCCTTCAGTGTCAGGTGGCAGGGTTGATCTTCTTCGTGGTTGGTACTGGACAGGAATACAGAGTCCAGCTTGTTGAAGGTGATCTTGCCATCCGGCTTCGGGTAATCAATTTTCTTGCACTCGGCCGCCGGCTTCATGGTGGCATAGTCGGGGGTCGGGTCGTTCAGAGTGAACGGCATCTTGCCGCCGAGGAAGTTCAAATCCAGAACAGCCAGACCCGAGCCGATAAAGTTACCGAACTTGTGCTGGTAAGGACCGAAGTTGCGCTGGGTGTACAGCTCTTCATAAACCCAGCTCTTCTCGAACACTTCTTTGTACTCGGCCAGCTCGTCGTTGCCACGACCCGCTTTCAGCGCTGCGGCAATCACTTCGGCGGCCATCATGCCGGACTTCATGGCGGTGTGGGTGCCCTTGATCTTGGCGAAGTTCAGGGTGCCGGCGTTGCAGCCGACCAGCATGCCGCCCGGGAAGGTCATTTTCGGCAGGGACTGCAGGCCGCCCTTGGCAATGGCGCGGGCGCCGTAGCTCAGGCGCTTGCCGCCTTCCAGGTACTTGCGCACCTCCGGGTGGTTTTTCCAGCGCTGCATTTCATCAAATGGCGATACATGCGGGTTGGAGTAGCACAAATCCGTGATCAGGCCGAGGGTAACCTGATTGTTATCAAGGTGATAAAGGAATGCGCCGCCGAGGGAGCCGGATTCGGTCAGTGGCCAGCCGGCACTGTGCATTACCAGACCTTCACGGTGCTTAGCCGGGTCGATTTCCCACAGCTCCTTGATGCCGATGCCATAGTGTTGCGGGTCGACACCGTCGCGCAGGTCGTACTTTTCCATCAGTTGCTTGCCCAAATGGCCGCGGCAGCCTTCCGAGAAGATGGTGTACTTGGCATGCAGCTCCATGCCCGGGGTGTAGCTGTCCTTTTTCTCGCCGTCATGGCCGATGCCGAAGTCACCGGTGGCGATGCCTTTTACCGAGCCATCTTCATTGAACAGCACTTCACTGGCAGCAAAGCCCGGGAAGATCTCAATGCCGAGGCCTTCGGCCTGCTGGGCCAGCCAGCGGCACAGGTTGCCCAGTGAAATAATATAGTTGCCTTCATTGTGCATGGTCTTCGGCACGAACAGGCCCGGAACCTTGATGGCCTTTTCGCCATTGGTCATATAGAAGATTTCGTCTTCTTTTACCGCCACGTTGACCGGGGCATCCAGTTCTTTCCAGTTGGGGAACAGCTCGTTCAGGGCACGCGGCTCAAGAACTGCACCGGAAAGGATATGGGCGCCGACTTCGGAGCCTTTCTCGACTACCACGATGCTGATCTCCTGACCGCTTTCCTGAGCGATCTGGCCCAGGCGGCAGGCGGTGGCAAGCCCGGACGGGCCGGCACCGACGATGACTACATCGACTTCCATCGCTTCGCGTTCCATAGCTTGCTCCTTGTTCAGTTGCGGGCGCATGACGGGCGCCGGAGTTGGAAAGGCGCGCAGTATAGCCACGAGGCAGGGCAGTGGCCACTTTGCGTGACGTATTGTCGGGCGGCTTTGCGGCCAATCCAGTAAGCAGGGTGTCACCAATTCAAACGACTGTTTGGATTATCCCCGTCGAACTAATTGATTTTCAAGGGAAACGGCTGACTGAAGCGTCACTCATGTGTTGGGGGTGTGAATTCTATTTGCAGCAAAATCATACGCTTGGCGCTTTTCGGCCTATTGACCTTGGCGGGGTCTGCGGTCACCATACCGCGTCTTTCGTGGGGGGTGCCCTGCCATCTCCTGTCCCAACCATTCCAACGGAACAAACCCGAGGCTTCTATGAAGGTTCTTGTACCGATCAAGCGCGTCGTTGATTACAACGTCAAAGTGCGCGTTAAGGCTGATAACAGCGGCGTCGAGCTCGCCAACGTGAAAATGGCCATGAACCCGTTCTGCGAAATCGCCGTCGAAGAGGCTGTACGCCTCAAAGAGAAAGGCGTGGTAACTGAAATCGTTGCTGTGACCATCGGCTCGAAAGCCGCTCAGGAACAGCTGCGTACCGCCATGGCTTTGGGTGCAGACCGCTCCATTCTGATCGAAACCGAAGAAGACGCCCAGCCGCTGGCTATTGCCAAGGCGCTGAAGGCCATTGTCGAGAAAGAGCAGCCGCAGCTGGTTATCCTCGGTAAGCAGGCCATCGATGGCGACAACAGCCAAACTGGCCAGATGCTGGCCGCACTGACCGGTATGGGTCAGGGCACCTTCGCTTCAGAAGTGGTTGTTGACGGTGACAAGGTCAAGGTTACCCGTGAAGTAGACGGCGGTTTCCAGACCGTTGAGCTCAAGCTGCCGGCGGTAATCACCACCGACCTGCGCCTCAATGAGCCGCGCTATGCTTCCTTGCCGAATATCATGAAGGCCAAGAAGAAGCCGCTGGATACCGTTAGCGCTGCTGATCTGGGCGTTGATTTCACTCCGCGTACCAAGACGCTGAAAGTAGAAGCACCGGCAGCTCGTTCTGCTGGTATCAAGGTGGCTTCCGTCGAGGAGCTGGTAAGCAAACTCAAAAACGAAGCGAAGGTGATCTGACATGGGCATCCTCGTCTACGCAGAACATGACAACAGCACCATCAAGGGCGCAACTCTGAACGTGGTTACTGCCGCGGCACAAATCGGTGGCGACATCACCGTTCTGGTTGCTGGCAAGGGTTGCGGCGCCGCCGCTGAAGCTGCAGCGAAAATCGCCGGCGTCAGCAAAGTGCTGGTTGCTGATAATGACGCTTACGGCCATCAGTTGGCTGAAAACGTTGCTGATCTGATTGCCGAACTGGGTAAGGACTACAGCCATATCCTGATCCCGGCCACCACCACCGGTAAAAACTTTGCTCCGCGCGTTGCCGCGTTGCTGGATGCCGAGCAGATCTCCGAGATCATCACGGTGGAATCTGCCGATACCTTC
The DNA here is from genome assembly GCA_029210325.1 of Alcanivoracaceae bacterium. Classification (GTDB taxonomy): domain Bacteria; phylum Pseudomonadota; class Gammaproteobacteria; order Pseudomonadales; family Alcanivoracaceae; genus PGZG01. Next base: position 6,736 of record JARGPU010000003.1, read on the forward strand.
AAGCGTCCGATCTATGCTGGTAACGCCATTGCTACCGTGCAGAGCAGCGACAGCGTGAAAGTGATTACTGTGCGTGCTACCGGCTTTGACGCCGCAGCTGCAGAAGGCGGTTCCGCCTCTGTGGAAGCCGTTGATGTTGCCAAAGACGCTGGCGTATCCAGCTTCGTCAGCGAAGAGCTGGCCAAGTCTGACCGTCCGGAGCTGACCGCTGCCAAGATCGTTATCTCTGGCGGCCGCGGCATGCAGAACGGTGACAACTTTGAAATGCTGTACAAAGTTGCTGACAAGCTGGGTGCCGCTGTTGGCGCATCCCGCGCTGCGGTCGATGCCGGTTTTGTACCGAACGACATGCAGGTTGGTCAGACTGGTAAGATCGTTGCACCACAGCTGTACATCGCTGTTGGTATCTCCGGTGCGATCCAGCATTTGGCCGGTATGAAAGACTCGAAAGTGATCGTCGCCATCAACAAGGACGAAGAAGCACCGATTTTCCAGGTGTCTGATTACGGCCTGGTGGCAGATCTGTTCGAAGCAGTACCGGAGCTGGAAAAGCAGATCTGATCTGTTTTTCTTGCCCAACAAAAAGCCCGGCCTTTGTGCCGGGCTTTTTGTTTTCTATGCTTTACCCCTGACTCTGCCTGGCTCGGTGCTTCCGTTAGGCGTGAACGCCACCATCATCCGGAGGGTGACTCAGCGTAGCGGTCACCCCGGAGGATGATGGCGGCGGTTGCGCCCGGGCACGGTGGTGAAGTTGAGAGAGGTTAAGGTTTCACGGCAGAATCAGTTCCTGCGGGCGTGAGTCGCATCAAGGCACCATTTGGCGCATCAGTGAGCAGGTAAATAAAGCCATCCGGCCCAACCCGTACATCCCGAAACCGCGCCACACCATCAAGCAGCTTTTCTTCCTCAATTTCAGTCAATCCATCAAACCGCACCCGTGCCACATGCTGGCCGGCCAGCGCACCGACAAATATATCGCCGCGCCACTGCGGAAATGCATCACCCTGATAAAACGCCATGCCCGAAGGGGCAATCGATGGAGTCCATTGCTTTAACGGCATCTCGATGCCTGCCATCTCGGTAACGCCAATCTTCGGGCCATAATATTCACGGCCAAACGTCACCAAAGGCCAGCCGTAGTTTCTCCCCGGTAAAACCCGATTGATTTCATCACCACCACGCGGACCATGTTCATGCAGCCAGATCTGCTTACCATCCGGGTGCAGCGCCATACCCTGCGGATTGCGGTGGCCATGGCTCCAGATTGCATTGTCAAAATCGGCATTATCGACAAACGGGTTGTCCTGCGGAATACGACCATCATCATGCAAACGCAAAATGCTGCCAGCATGATCCTTGCCATTTTGGGCACGATCTCGCTCACCGCGATCCCCTATGCTCAGATATAAATAGCCCTGCTGATCAAACACCATCCGCCCGGCATAGTGCTGACCCTTGTCGCCGCAAGCACGGCTGGCGATAACCTGTTTGAAATTATGCAGCGCGCCGTCACGGTATTCTCCACGGCCAACCGCGGTGGTGTTGCCGCCCTCCGGGCAGGGCAGGGCATAGCTTAAATACACCAGACGATTCTGCACAAATGCCGGATGGAGAAGAATATCGAGCATGCCGCCCTGACCATGGACGGCGACCTTTGGCGCTCCTGAAACAGGGTTCTCGTCTAGCTGGTCATTGACGATGCGGCGCAGCCGTCCCGGTCTTTCCGTTACCAGTATTTCACCATCTGGAAGGAAGGCGAGCGACCAGGGGTGCTCAAGGCCAGATACCAGCGTTTCGCTGTTGAACTTGAGTGACGTCACCGTCGTGTTGGTGTCGGCGTTGCCGCATGCACTTAAAAGCAGCATGGCGGCAGCGAGGAAAATGGATCGAATGGTCATATGGGCCCCTCGGTTAAGCTTTCCTCTGGTTCAATCTGTCAGGTCGATGTCGGGCTCTGAGCCTCTGGGGTGAGGCCGGACAATGCCATGCGCCTTGAACATCTGACTGACGCGCATGACCAGATCGCTTTGAAATTCCTTCTCATAACGCATATCAAGTACATAAGCTTTAGTGCGCATGCGGATGCCCAGCGTTCGTGCTACTTCCACTTCCTCAATGGCGAAGCTGACAGGTTTTTTAAGGTAGGCATAGCGACTGGTTACCACCACCTCTTCAATTAACTTACGCACTTTTTCCAGATCTGCCTGCAGCGACACATGGAAATCCGTCACCACCATCATGTCCAGCTCGCCGGCATTGCCGGAAGCAACCACATCGGTGATAAAGCGAGAGTTGGGAATGGTGACCAGATTGTCATCCAGGGTAACCAACCGCACGGTGCGCAGGCCTATGGATACAATTTCACCATAGGTGTCACCGAACGTTACCCGGTCTCCCACTCTAAATGGACGATCAAACAACAGCAGGATGCCAGCTACCAGTGAGGCGACGATATCTTTCAGGGCGAAGCCCAGAGCGACGGCGACGGCGCCGCCGACCGCAATCAGAAACTCTCGAGGTGGCTGTAGCACCCCGACCACCAAGCCAATGGTGCCAAAAATATACAGAGCAAAGCTCAGCAGGGTAGAAATCTGCAGGATCAGAAAACGCCGCGTGGGCATTTTTTCCATCAGCTTCTGACTAAATCTCGTCAGCCCGGTGTTGACCGCGATAATCAGCAGAATTCCTGCGATCAGAAGCACCAGCATGTAGATATTGAATATCTCAAACAGGCTGATCAGGTCATTGATAATGCCGTTATTGTCATTCATGGAGCATATTCTTCCTGGTCAGGTAGCTGATCACCGTGTTGTACCAGAGTGGTGTGATGCGATAGCGCCCCTCATCACTGCGTTGCATGAACTCCGCGTCAAGTGCCGACTTCAGGGCATAGCGCACCACGTTTTCTTGCTGGTTGGTCACTTTTAGAATTTCTTCGAAAGTAAGGTTTTCATGGGTAACAACCGCGGCATAGACAAACATAAGTTTTGGCCCAAGCTTTTCCAGTACGCCGCTCCCTGGGACCTGCGGCAGCCCGACGGTAACAGTGCGTTCACCGGGACGAATGGAGGTGAGCCACATTTCCAGTGCGGTCATGGGAATGCCTCGGCAACTGTCCCACAGAAGGCTGAAAAAACGTTGCTCCGCATTGCGCAGATTACCCGCATCTGGTCCGCGTGAAGTCAGCAAAATATCGTCATACTGAAGCTTGAAACCACTTAGGTGATTACGTGACAAGATCAACGAGCGAATCTCATTTTGACTCCAGCGCTTGACCCGGATGGCATTACGCATCTGGTATTCGCGTCCGAAAACGTTACACAGGTAGGCCCAGCTCTGATTGTTGATCGAGACAATCCAGAACAGGTTTTCCACACGTACGTTGGTCAGATTGAGTAGACCTCGCCAGCCATCCAGATGGCCCACTTCCGCCAGAAACAGGTTCTGGGCTTCATCCAGCATAATGATAGTAGGTGTACGCTCAGCATCAGTACGGGCCAGCTCACTGGGGCCGTCACTCACATCCGTGCCAATCAGGTCGCCAATGAGTTTGTACACTGCTTCGCGGCTGGTGGTCTTGGCTGGAATGGTTAGCCGATGGACTACCAGGTCTTGCTTTTCCTTGAGGATGAATTTTTCCAGGCGGGCCAGAGCGGCGCTTTTGCCAATGCCTTTTTCGCCAGCAACCAGCAGGGCGTTTTCATCCGAGCGGCCATCGAGCCAAAGGTCCAGTGGCTTGCGTATCGCATCCATCAGGCCGGTGTCGATTACCGGGAAGTTGATTTCGCCGTCCCCCTCCGGGGTGAACCAGCGCTCATATTGCTGCGGTACTTCCTCGGTGCTGATTTCCTCGCCATCCTGCTCTACCAGTACCTTGGTGCGCATGCGGAACCAGCGCGCGCTAAGGCTGCGATACCAGTCGAAGTCGCTAAGCAGCATGTCCAGATACTGCAGCACAAAGAGCAGTATTTGCAGTGGCAGTAGCAGGGTGGCGGACCAGATAAAGCCTCGCGGCGATAGCACTCGTTCGACTATCGGATCAAGGCGCTGAGACAAAAGGCGCTTCAGATTGACCTGGTAATCCTGCCGGCGGATCTTTAGTAATGAAGCAATGGCAAACCAGCTCACTAGCCATGCGCCCAGCTCGGCGACCCGGTAGGTCAGTGAAGGGCCAATCCAGTGATCGATGATATACAGAATGATCCATGGCCAGATCATCCAGCGCGCATGACTGCGTGTATGGTTGGCAAGTTGCTTGTTTTGTTCGCCGCCAAGGAATACTCCGGCACCGCTGCTGATGCGTAGCAGTAGCCATTCGCCGCTCAAGCTAAGTAGCCCGTAAACGATGTATAGCTCAGCCAGTGGTGCCCACCAATGCAGCAGTGCCGCATTACTGCCGGAAAAAAGTCTGGTAAAACCAGTGAGCATCAGCCACAGCAGAATCCAGGGTGCTAATGGAGCGATGCCGCTGAACGGTCGCGCCAGCGCTTTGACCCAGCGCTGCTTTGGCGCTCGGGCAATGATCAAGTTATGGATATTGAGTAGTGTGGCGGTGCTGCGTTTGGCGAGTCTGTGCAGGCCGGCAAAAGCACCGATGGCCAGTGCCAGAATCAGCATCGTGCTGATCAGGTCGCGATAGCGATTCAGGCCTTCGCTGTCGTCATCCAGGCGCGCCTGCCAGCGCTCATAAATATCCGCCATAGCCCTGCTGGCCAGCCGATACTCAAGTTGCAAGGTGTCTGGCAAGTTATCGCTGGCGGCATGGTCGCCAACATATTGCAGCAGGGAGGTTTGCCGCCAGTAGCGGTGGTGCTGTACATCGTCACTGACGCTGGCTGCGCCTTGGGAGGTAGGCCCATCGACAGGTCCATCGATACCGCCATCCTCGGCCCATACCGGGGCCATTCCCAGCCATAACACCATTATCGCGACCAGCAGCCTGCTGCAGACCATGCACTCCCTCCGTTGACCTAACTGCCAGCCTCAATCGGCTATGCCTTGGGGCCATCATAACGCAGCAGCGCCGAATGAGAATTCTTGCTTTACCGCCTTCTTCAAATAGTTAGGTAATGGCCACGGCGGGGCTTGTCCCGCCGGGCCACCCTGCTAGAATGCGCCCTCAGCTGGCCCCGGCCGCTGCCGCCGCAATAGCTCAGTTGGTAGAGCAACTGATTCGTAATCAGTAGGTCGTAGGTTCGATTCCTATTTGCGGCACCAATAGATCAACAAAAGGCCCGCGCAAGCGGGCCTTTTTGTTTGCTGGCGAATCTGCGGCCTACCTCGGGAGCGGCTGGCTTCATCCGCCTGGGTGCGGATTTCGTGCGTTGAAGTGCTATTCTAGGCAGCGGCGCTATCTGATGGCCTGAGGCAGGAGAGTTACAAGATGAGCAAGCCCAAAGGCCCGGCCATTTCCGAAGATACCTTCAATGTGTCTGGTCATTGTTGTGGCGTGCGGTTTGATCATATCGGTGCGGATCAGGGTTTTCCGTTCCAGCTGACGCCGGAAGCACGCAAGCAGCTGGAGGCGCAGGGCATGAGTTTGCCGCCACAGGATGCTGTGGATAACGAGTCGTCTACGAAAAGCTCCTGAGAGTGGCGCTAGCTGCTCTCGTGGGAGAAGAATGTACAAGGTATTCCTGAGTATCTGTGTTACAGTGTGCCGCCAGCGTGGTTAACCAGTCTTCGCGCTGCCTCTCTATTCGCCCTTGTGCGTAACCTCGTCTGCCTTTGACTGGCGCCCCTGAAAAGCAGGTGCGACAGGCCGATGTTTTCTCGGAGTTCCATTTCTGATGTCTTTTGACACCCTCGGCCTGCGTGCCGATATTCTTCGTGCCGTTTCCGAACTCGGCTATACCCAACCGACCCCGATCCAGCAGCAGGCCATTCCGGCAGTGTTGAAGGGCGGCGATCTGCTTGCCGGTGCACAAACCGGTACCGGCAAAACCGCCGGTTTTACTTTGCCTATTCTGCAACGTTTGATGGACAACCCGCGTGCCACCACTGGCAAGCCGGTAATTCGTGTGCTGGTGCTGACTCCAACCCGTGAGCTTGCCGCTCAGGTGGAAGAGAGCATTACCCAGTACGGCAAGTACCTGCCGCTGAAATCCATGGTCATGTTTGGTGGCGTCGGTATCAATCCACAGATCGACAAGTTGCGTCGTGGTGTTGATATTCTGGTGTCAACGCCAGGTCGTCTGCTTGACCACGTGTCTCAGCGCACGGTTGATCTGAGCAAGGTTGAGATCCTGGTGCTGGATGAAGCCGATCGTATGCTTGATATGGGCTTTATTCGCGATATCCGCAAAATTCTTGCACTGCTGCCCAAGCAACGACAGAACCTGCTGTTCTCAGCCACCTTCTCGAATGAGATCAAGGCGCTGGCAGATGGCCTGTTGAACAAGCCGGCGTTGATCGAAGTGGCGCGCCGTAACGCCACCGCTGACACCGTGGCACAGAAAGTCTACCCGGTGGATCGGGAGCGCAAGCGTGAGCTGCTAGCTAAATTGATCACCGACCATAATTGGTATCAGGTGCTGGTATTTACCCGCACCAAGCACGGCGCCAACCGTCTGGCCGAACAGCTGGACAAGCAGGGCATTCCGTCGATGGCAATTCATGGCAACAAAAGTCAGGGTGCGCGCACCAAGGCGTTGTCTGAGTTTAAATCCGGCAAGTTGCAGGTGCTGGTGGCCACGGATATCGCCGCCCGTGGTATCGACATCAATGAGCTTCCACATGTGGTCAATTTTGAGCTGCCTAATGTGGCGGAGGACTATGTCCACCGTATCGGTCGTACTGGCCGTGCCGGTTGCGAAGGTGAGGCGGTGTCACTGGTCTGCGTTGACGAGCTGAAACTGCTGGCCGGCATTGAACGACTGATCAAGCGTTCCCTGCCAAAAGAAATTGTGCCCGGCTTTGAGGTGGATCCGCGCATTAAGCCGGAGCCCATCCAGAATGGTCGCAATGGTTCTGGCGGTGGTGGCCGTGGTGGTCAGCGGCAAGGACAACGTCAGGGGCAGCGTCGTGATGGCGCAGTGCGTGTATCTGCGGATGGCGGTGGCAATCGTCGTTCCAGCGGTAACGGCAATGGCAATAATAATGGCCAACGCCGTCGCACCCCGGCCTGAAAACCTGATCGGCTTTCAGTGAAAATTCCGCGACTGCACCACCAGCTGGTGCAGCGCGGCTTGTTGGTCCTCAATGCGTCCTGCAACCAAATGAACAATGCCTTCCGGGCTACGCTCAACCGTGCCGGTAATCAGCACCAGTGAGCTACCGAGCAGTGGCTGGCGATGCTTCTTCTGCACCGAGTCCCACACAACCACATTGCTGTTACCGGTTTCGTCTTCAAGGGTGATAAACATCACTCCCGAGGCTGTGCCGGGTCGTTGCCGGTTGGTAATGAGTCCTGCAACCCGGGCCAGTTGGCCGTGACGAGCGCGCTTCAAATCTGCTGCACTCATGGCGCGGTCGAAGGGGGCAAGGTGACGTAGTAATGCCAGTGGGTGGCGGCCTGTTGTCAGCGACAGGGCTCGATAGTCCGCTTGCATGGTATCGAACTCAGAGGGCGCGTCCAGATACACACCATCGCGGATATCCTGTTCATTAACGGCCTGCTGGCCGGCAACCGCCTGATGATCAAATAGCGGCCGTGATTCTTCTACTGCCAACACATCCCAGTAGCCCTGATGGCGGTGACCGCTGAGACGTTTCACTGCGTTGGCGGCTACCAGGCATTCACGTTCATGACGGTTCAGCCTTGCCCGGCCACACAGATCCTGAATGCTCTGAAAAGGATGCTGCTGGCGGGCAGCATAAATTCGCTGCGCAGCGTCGGTATTAAAACCGTTGATTTGCCGCAGGCCGATGCGTAAGGCAGGTTGCAGTCCAAGACTTAGCCTGTGTCTGTCTTCAAGCGTGTAGTCCCAGTGACTGTGGTCCACATCCGGTGGGCGGATTTCTATACTATGCCGACTGGCATCCTGAATCAGTTGCGAAGCGGAGTAGAAACCCATCGGCAGGCTATTTAGCAGGCCACAATAAAACACCGCGGGATGATGACGCTTCAGCCAGGCGGATACATATACCAGCAGGGCAAAGCTGGCGGCATGGGATTCGGGAAAGCCGTATCCACCAAAGCCCTTCATTTGCTCGAATATTCGCTGCGCGTAGTCATGGCTGTAGCCGTTGTGGAGCATGCCCTGAATCACTTTATCCTCAAACTGCATCAGCTTGCCGGTTTTTCCCCAGCTTGCCATGGCGCGGCGTAATTGGTCCGCTTCGCCGCCACTGAAACCAGCTGCCACCATCACCAGCTGAATCACTTGTTCCTGAAAAATCGGCACACCAAGAGTGCGTTGCAGCACGCCTTTTATTCGATCATCGGGATAATCCACCGACTCCTTGCCGTCCCGCCGGCGCAGATAGGGATGCACCATGTCGCCTTGAATCGGGCCGGGTCGGACAATGGCAACTTCAATGACCAGATCGTAAAACTGCTTTGGTTTCAGTCGTGGCAGCATGTTCATCTGGGCGCGGGACTCCACCTGAAAAACACCGACGCTATCGCCTTTGCAGAGCATGGCATAGGTGGCAGGGTCCTCCGCCGGAATATTCTGCAAAGTGAAATTCTCACCAATCAGAGACAGCATCTTATGAATGGCTGTCAGCATACCTAGCGCCAGAACATCCACCTTCATCAGACCGAGGCTTTCCAGATCATCCTTATCCCATTGGATAATGGTGCGATCTGGCATGGCCGCATTTTCCACTGGAACGAGGGTGAATAACGGTTCATGGGTGATGACAAAGCCACCGACATGCTGGGATAGGTGGCGAGGGAATCCCAGTAGTTGCTCGACTAATGACAGGTAGTGGCGAGTCAGGGATGTGTCATGCATGCCCGATTCGCGAAAACGCTGGGGTAGTTCCTCCCGTTTATCCCACCAGGCAAGGTTGCTGCTGAGCTGGTCAAGTAATGCCTGGTCGACACCCAGTGCCCGGCCGACATCACGCACCGCGGAGCGCATCCGGTAGCTGATGACTGTGGCGGTCAGTGCTGCCCGGTCACGGCCATATTTTCGATAAATATACTGCATCACCTCTTCCCGTCGATGGTGCTCGAAATCGACGTCGATATCCGGAGGCTCATCCCGTTCCCGGGAAATAAATCGTTCAAACAATAGCTGGCTGCGTGACGGGTCTACCTCCGTGATAAACAGGCAGTAACACACAGCGGAGTTGGCCGCAGAGCCACGCCCCTGGCAGAGAATGTTCTGATTGCGGGCATACATAACGATGTCATGAACGGTAAGGAAATAGGCTTCGTAGCGCAGCTCAGCGATCAGGCCGAGTTCTTTTTCCAGCAATGCCCGAACGCTGTCTTTTACCCCATCCGGCCAGCGTTGTGAGGCGCCCTGATAAACCAGCTGTCGTAGCCAGTCAGTGGCGCTGACTCCCTGTGGAATCGCCTCGCGAGGGTATTGATAGCGCAGCTCAGACAGCGAGAAAGTGCATAGCTGGGCAATTTTCAGGCTCTCATTGAGAAGTTCTGCTGGGTAAATGTCCCGTAGTTTGGCAATGGGTCTCAGGTGGCGTTGATCATTAATAAATCGCCGCCGGCCCAGCTCCTGTACGGTGCAGCGATGGTGTAATGCGGTAAGCACGTCCTGCAGAGGCTGTCGTTCAGCGGCATGCATGTGTACGTCATTGCTGGCCACCATTGGCAGCGCCATCTGGGTGGCCAATTGCCACAGGTATTGGTAGCGCGCGCCATCGTTCTGTTCCTGCAATAACTCACAGGCAATCCATAGTCTGTCGCCAAAGTGGGCTTTGAGTTTTTCTCCCTGATGGAGATCCTGTGTCATATTAAATGAGGGCAACCACAGACAAAGGCAGTGCTGGATCAGACGACTGATATCCGCCCACTCAAGATGATACTGACCTTTTTCTGCGCGTCGCCGGCCGCGGCTGATCAGAGCGCATAGTTCGCTATAGGCCTGCCGGTGCGGCACCAGTAGAACCATATGTATCGGCGTGTCAGCGTTAGGCTGGTTAATCTGCAATTGGCTGCCGATAATTAGTTTGACTGATGTGGTTCTGGCGGCTTGATAAGCTCTGACCACTCCAGCCATGGAGCACTCATCGGTAATAGCCAACGCCTTGTAGCCCAGTTTTTCTGCCTGCAAGACAAGCTCTTCCGGTTGGCTGGCTCCCCTGAGGAATGTAAATGCGGAACAGCAGTGCAGTTCGGCAAATGACCCGGCAGCAATTTCCTTGCATGAGTGGTTCATGGTCAGAAGAAGCCATGCAGAAACCACGGGCCGTTCTCATCCGTGGTAAAGAATACCCAGCAGTGAATGCCAAGAGGGTGGCGGCCAATACGATAGTGACGCTTCAGCCCCTGCTGCCACCATGGTTCATTTAACTGTCGAGCACCGGGCAGTAATTCCAGAGCGCTACCCCGCCAGTAAGGCGTGCAATTTCGGCAGCGCAATGGTTGCGGTTGCTCCAGTAACCATAGCGGGGCGTCGTCAAGTAATGCAGGCTCGACAAACTCCTGACGGCGAGGTGTGCTAAGAGGGTCATCGTTGATGTCGTTGTGTTCCGGTAGATGGCTGTCAGCCGGAGCGGGTCGATACAGTAACAGACCGGGCAGGTTGGCCAGCTTTTCCAGTAGCTCGTCAGCGCCAGGGCGTTCCAGCGATGCAAACAAATGCTCAGGCGGGGCATCCATAGGCAGGGGACGGCCTGCCTGCAAAGTTAGCTTGAGGGCTGGCTGTAGGAGGTGTTGCCGCTCCAGATGGCGTAGTGACAGATCAAGCCACTTGGCGGCTTGATGATTGGCGCTGGCACGACGTACCAGCAGGCGCTGGGCAGGACCGCGTAACGGTAAAAACAGCCAGCGAATCGCTCGTACCTGTTGCTGATGTCGGAGCAGATGTTGACTCATCTGTTCGAGCAGTTGCTGCATGGGGTGATGCAGGTGCTGGCTAACAGATACCGGTTCATCAAAAGATAGCGACGCAGTAAATCGTGATTTGCTGACAATGGCCGGGCGCAGGTCTGGCAGGTCTCCTCGTAGTTTTTCCAGCCAGACGGTAAGGCCCTTGCCAAAGCGACGCTGTAGTGCATTTGTGGGCAGCGTAAAAATATCACCGAGTCGGCGCAGACCAGGACCCTGTAGGGATTTTTTTAGTGCCGACGGTAATGGCAAATCGGCAAGCGGATGTTGCGCCAGTAGTGTCAGCATTTTTTGTCGGGTGTTGGTTCTATCAACATGGTGTGTGCGGTGATCAATAACCACGGCGGCCCGACTTTGGGCCAGCGGGTAGTGACTTAGCAACTTGGCAGCAACAGGGGTATGGCCCAGTCCGATCTGGTAAGGAGAGCGGCTAGTGAACTGACTCTGAAGCTGTGTGATTAACGAATCGACACCGTGAAACAGGCGCAGTGATGGGCCAATTTCCAGCAGTAGGCAATCATCATCAATGCAGATCATCGGGGTGTAACTTAGTAGCGTCTGCGCATAGCCAGTCAGCAAGGCCTGTTCTGCTTCGGCGTGGCGAGGGTAAATCTGCAGGTCTTCACACAGCGCCAGTGCGGTGCCGGGCCGCATGCCCGGCTGCACCCCCTGATCCGCCGCCACTATATTCACCGCCACCAGTCTGTGCTGATCGCGTATGGCACTGGGTTGAGGAGATTGTAATGCCGCTGCATCGATCATCAGCTGGGGAAAACGCAGCGCCAGCCACAGGCTCATTGAACAGGCTCCGACTGGACATCATGGCGTTCAGAAAGGCAGGTTCTGCAGGCCGGGGCGCGAGAGTGCCGGGCGGCGCCAGGCAAAACGGCTATCCGGGTCTTGGTAGCCTGCATCGCTGCGATTTTTGCTTGCCATGGTCTGCTCGCGTTGTCTGGCTGGTGCCGGCATGTCGCGACTGGCGGCCAGTGGTTGACTGATGCGTGGTGGCAGCAGGGCCAGATTGACCTGTTGCCCGCCCCAGCCACCTGGCTGCTTGATCACATCCACGGCCAGGTGAGCCGGTGGCTGCATGCGCAGACGCAAGCGTAGCACTGCGGGAGAAGGGCGATCCGCCTGACTGACTGGACGCACTGCGATCAACAGGCAGCGGCCTTCGCGCGCAGCCAGATGCAGGCGGCGCAGGGCAATCTGGTCGTCCATGTTCTCCGGTAGCCAGACCATCAGCGTGCTGACTGCGCCGCTGGCCAAGGCTTCATGACAGGCCTGCAGCAGGGTGTCGTTGCGTTCGCTGCGCATGACCAGCAGCCGATGGCTTTTGATACCGGCCTGTTGCAGGGTGTCAGCGCGCGGCCGGGCCGGCGGATTGGCCAGAACCACCAGCCCATCCTGACGACCCGCCATGGCCGGCAACATCAAGCGCAGTGCCTGCGGGCAGGGGGCGGCGCATAGCAGCTCTACCAGGCCGGCAGCTGGCCAGCCGCGCAGATGCAGAGTGTCGTTGAGGTTATCAAAGCCACTGTCGATGGTTTCTTCGGAGGGTGCAGCAGGGCGCCCACGCCAGATACCAGGACGCTCAAGCAAGCTATCCAGAGAGGGAGTGTGGTTGGCGGCAGAGGTTAGCGGAATCATGGCGGCACCTGTACATAGGGTCAGTACAGGAGAGAATACTGTTCATCTGGACAGTATTGCAAGCGTTGTGTTGAAAACCAGCTCTAGCCGCCGCGGTGACGAGCCTCAAGCAGGCTGGCTCGGCCATATTGGCTCTCTGCGGCCAGCTTACGGTAGCGGGCCAGCAGTTCACTGCTGAGTAGTTCCAGTTCTGTTTCAATGCGCTGTCGGCGCTGCTGGTTTTGCTGATCCAGCAGCTCAATCTGCTCGCGAAGCTGGTTATGGGCAAGGGCGGCCTCTCCGGGCAGTTGCTGCTGCTCGGCCAGCAGGGCTTGCCGGCGATTGAGAAGGGCTTCCAGCTGCTGGCTGATTTCCGCTCGTTCCCGAGCGGCATCGGCCTGACTGTTGCCGTCTAATTGAGCGAGGCGCCGTTCCAGCATTTCTTGCTCCCTTTTCAGCATGGTCAGGAAGGGAGTGATTCGGGCTTGCTGGGCGGAGTTCTCAAATGCTGTCCGTGACAGCTGCTGCAGTTGGCTTTCAAGGCAGTGGCGTTGGTCGCTACTGCGGGCCAGATCACCCAGTTCGGTCAGGAGCTGACTGTCGGTATTGTTGATCATCTGCTTGAGCATCTGGCTTTGCGCCGCCCGGCTTTCATCCAGACGGGTTCGTAGCAGCTGCTCAACCAGGCGATCGGTGGCGCTGCGCAGTGAGTTGACTTGCTCTGCATTGTCGAGGATCTGGCCCTGCACCATATTGTAGATGGCGAATGCTTGTGCCAACTGCCCCTGCTGGCGCAATTCAGAGGCTTGCTCGAGCAGGCCGCGCAGAGCTTCCGGGTCGGCCCCATAGCGTTGTCCGGTACGCAGTAGCCACTGCGCGGCCCGCTGCAGATCCCCTTCGAGCCGGAAGGACTCCGCCAGCAGCAGGGAGGCCTGCACCGCCACGGTGCTATCCAGTTCGATGGCACTGAGCAACTGGCGTGCTTCGATAAAGCGTGATTTGCTCAGGTATTCCGCTGCCAGAGTTAATCTGGCCCGGTTCAAGGCCACACGATCAACGGCGCCTGCTGTCTCAGGAGGAGCTGCCAGATATTGCTCCAGCAGTGTTTGCCGACCTGTCTGATCATCCCGGGTCAGTGCTTGCAGCACCTGCCGACTTTGCTCATCGCTGTGTACTGCTTTGCTGGTTTGGCACTGCTGTTGCTCTGTCGCCTGAGCAGGCTGCATTAGCAGGCAGCTGCTGAGCAGCAAGAATAGGCAAAGGCTGTGATGGGACATGACAGATCAGTCTCCGCGGCTGGAGTTGGCTTTAAATATTTTGTTGGTATGGCACCGTTATAAGACTTTTCACGCAGCAGAGGTGCGTGTTGCATCACAGGAGTGAGAAATTGACCTCCTTGCCTGAGTTGACTAGTCAGTAAAATCTATGAGGGCTGTGCCTTGTCAGTCTGGCAATGACAAAAAATGCCAGTAAATGGGAAAACAACATATTTATTGTGGTCTTGGCACAGTACTATCAGGTCATTCGTGCGTCACATGGCGCAGTTGGGGCGAATAGCAGGGCAGTGATGGAAAACCATTTTGAAGTCGTGATTGTTGGTTCTGGGCCGGCAGGTTTGAGTGCTGCTGGCCGAGCCGCAGAGCTGGATTTATCCCATGTGTTGCTGGAAAGCACTTCCCATCTGGCTAACACCATTCAGCGTTATCAGAAGGGCAAGCACGTTATGGCGGAACCTGGCTTTCTGCCATTGCGTAGTAGCCTGCCATTCGATGCTGGCTCCCGTGAGGATATTCTGGCTGCCTGGCAGCAAAACGCGGGAACCCTGTCCATCAATGTGGACTGGCAGGCGGATGTGGTCGCCATTAGCGGGCAGCGTGGTGATTTCACTTTGCAAACCCGCGCTGGTAAAACCATACGAGCCGCTAACGTAGTGCTAGCCATTGGCTTGCAGGGCAACCCACGTAAGCTCGGCGTTCCGGGTGAGGATCAGCCATTTGTCCAGTATCAGCTGGATGATCCAGATGAATATCAGAATGAATCTATCATGGTGGTCGGTGCTGGTGACTCTGCCATTGAGAATGCGCTGGCCTTGTCACGGAATAATCAGATTTCCCTGATTAACCGTCGAGATGAATTTGCCCGCGCCAAAGAGGGCAACCTGAAATTGCTTGAGGATGCCATTGAGCGCGGCCGTATCAGGGTGTTCTTCAATAGTAGTTTACGGCAGATCGAAACGTTGACCGGTGGCGACCATCTGGCTCAGGTGACATTGACCACCGGCGAAGGTGAAGTACAGGTGCCGGTGGATCGAATCATTGCCAGGCTCGGTGCTATTCCACCACGGGACTTTGTCGAGTCCTGTGGCATTAAATTCCCCAATGATGCGATTAATGCAGTGCCCGAACTGACTCACCAATATGAGTCAAATGTGCCCGGTTTGTATGTTATCGGTGCCTTGGCGGGATATCCGCTAATCAAGCAGGCCATGAATCAGGGCTATGAGGTGATCGAGCATATTCTCGGTCACGATATCAAGCCGGTGGATAATGATCTTCTGGCGGAAAAATTTTCTGGCTTGCCGTTTAACCTTGATGTCGAGCAGACCCTTGAGCTCATTCAGAATAATGTGTTGTGTTTTGGTCCGGTCAATAGCCTGCGTTTTCGTGAGCTGATTTTGGAAAGTGAGATGCACACGCCGGCAGAAGGCGAGGTGATCTTCTCCCGTAACGACTACACCAACTCATTCTATTCGGTAGTTGAAGGGTCGGTAGAAGTTGTTATTGATGAAACTACCGGCAAGCGGGTGCGTATCGGGGAGGGGCACTTCTTCGGTGAGATGGGGTTGATTTCAGGTCGCCGCCGTAATGCAACTGTCTATGCAGGGCGTCACTGTGTACTGGTGGAAACTCCACGGCGTAACATGCTGCGATTACTCGCATCAGCAGATGAAGTGCGCCGGCGTATTGATCAGGTATTTATCCTGCGGGCTATCCACTCCCAGTTTGCTCCCAACTCCAGTCTTGAGGACTTGTCTGATCTGGTGAACTCGGCAGAGTTGCGTCAGTACGCTCCCGGCGAGGTGCTGTTTGCAGAGGGAGAGAGCGGTGATGAGCTGCATCTGGTGCGGCGTGGCTCACTAACGGTGTCCCGCTATCTGCATGGCCGCGAAGTGGTGCTGTCCTATGTGCCGGCAGGCAAGTATGTGGGCGAAATGGGTCTGCTCGGTAATACCCGGCGTACTGCCTCGGTGCGAGCCGTGGTGCCGACTGAAACAGTAGTGATGAAGAGCGGGCCATTTCTTGACCTGCTGGATAGAGATCCGCAGCTGAAAGAGCAGGTACAGCTACAGCTGCAGGCGCGTCTGCGCGCCAATGCTTCCATGGAGGCCTCTGAGGAAGGTGGTGAGCTACTCTCGTTCCTGATGCGTCAAGGCTTGGGTGAAGCTACGGATGTGTTGTTGATTGACGAATCCCTGTGTGTACGTTGTGATAACTGCGAAACAGCCTGTGCTTCAACTCACGGTGGCACCTCGCGCCTGAACCGGGAAGCAGGGCCAAGTTATGCGTCTATTCATGTGCCCACATCCTGTCGCCACTGTGAACATCCACATTGTATGAAGGACTGTCCGCCTGATGCGATCAGTCGTAATGCCAGCGGCGAAGTGGTCATTGCTGATAATTGTATCGGTTGTGGTAACTGTGAAAGCAATTGTCCTTACGGGGTTATCCAGATGGCTCAGGTGGGCGGTTCTCAGCCTGGCCTGTGGAGCCGTGTTCTGTTCGGTGCCGAGCATAAAAAAGTCAAGGACAAGGATGCGCCCAAGCGGGCAGTGAAGTGCGATATGTGTACCAGCCTGAAGGGTGGACCTGCCTGTGTTCGAGCCTGTCCCACAGGCGCTGCAGTGCGCATCAGTCCGGAACAGTTTATTGAGTTGGTGCAGGAGAACTGATTATGCACGGCTCTTTTCTTTCCCACCGTGGTGGTTTCTGGTTTTGGGTTGCATTGGCGCTGGTACTGTCCAGTGTGTTGGCTTATGTCTGGCACGAACCATTGGGGCAGCCTAACGGTGGCACCTGGCTGGGGTACACACTTGGCACTATGGCAGCATTGTTGATTGTCTGGCTGACCTTTTTAGGTGTGCGCAAGCGCGCCTATTACTCACGTTTGGGTACTGTTAAAGGCTGGTTGTCAGCGCATGTCTATCTTGGTGGCAGCTTGCTGGTGCTGGGAACCTTGCATAGTGGTTTTCAGTTTGGTCTGAATATCCACACCCTTGCCTGGCTGCTGATGGTTCTGGTTATTGTCAGTGGTTTTTACGGCGTTTGGGTGTACTGGCGTTATCCCGAGCGGATTACCCGTAACCGTGATGGCATGACTCGAGATCTGATCTTCCGCGAAGTGGCTGATATTGATCGCAAAGCCAGTGTCATTGTTGAGGGGTTGGGTTCGCCTGCAGACCGGATGGTGATCTCGGCGATTCAGCTATTCAGTATTGGTGGTGGTGCCTGGCATCAGCTAACCGGCCGGGATCGTTCGCGCATCATGGTGGCGGCGAGCAAAGGCTCCGATAAACGCTGGGTGCGGGTGGCCAATCCAACTCAGCAGCGCTTGCTTGATGAGCTAACCGGACTGCTGTCGCGATCGGCTGACCCGCAGGAAGCTGCGTTGTTGCAGGAGCTGATTGATTTGATTTCGCGCAAGGCCAAGCTGATGCGGCAACTGCTGGCAGATATTCGTTTGCAGGGGTTGATGGAAGTCTGGTTGTACTGCCATATCCCGTTGACCATGGCTTTGCTGGCAACGCTGATGGCCCATATTGTCAGCGTGTTCTTCTACTGGTGACGCCATGTATGTATTAATCCGACGACTTGGCACTGGCAGCGGCCCAACCAGAACTTTCAAAGACGAAGAGCTGGCCGTTGATAAGTTATCTATCGGCCGCGGTACAGATCAGGAGCTGTTGCTGCCCGGTGACCGGGTGGCCTACCAGCACGCGGAGATTTCTCTTGCTGCGGGACAGTTCCGGATTCGCGCGCTGGCCAGCTCCGGTATCACGGTTAACGGCCGCAGCTGCAAGATGGCGGTGCTTAACAGCGGTGACCAGATTCTGATTGCTGACTACCGTTTGATCGTGTTGCCGTCGTCAGAGGGTATTGATCTGGCGCTGAGCCTTGAGGTGCTGGACCAGCAAGATGCACCATCAGTTGACCCGGCACGCTTTACGACTCGTCTTGATGTATTGCAAAACTGGCGCCCGCGGCGCTGGGCCTGGCTATTGTTTACCGTGCTGCTGTTAGGTGGTTTGCTGCTGCCCGCTTTGGTGGCGATGAAGCCGGACTGGCAGAACACGTTCCGTAGTACACCGCTGCCGGATGACAGCTTCTGGTTAAGCGGCCCGCTGCATTCCATGCATAGCACTATTGGTAAGGACTGTCAGGCATGTCATGCCACACCATTTGAGCCAGTAAAGAATGAAGCCTGTATGGATTGCCATGCTGATACGGCTGTTCATGTGCCTGAAGTTCATGCGGATACCTCCATGTTCGAGGGCGAGCGCTGTGCCTCCTGTCATCATGAACACAATGGCGAGCAGCGCATGGTGTTTGATGATCAGCGTTTTTGTTCTGACTGCCATGGCAATCTTGAGCAACGTATGAGCGATGCCCCTGCAGTTGAGCGAGCCACAGATTTTCATGGGGATCATCCAAATTTTCGTTTGAGCCTTTTGCAATGGCAGCCGCAGTCGCAAAGTTGGCTGCAAAGCCCGCGCCAGGCGGTCGATGCGTCTTTGCAGGAAAGCAGTCACCTGACCTTTGATCATGCCACTCATCTTGATCCGCAAGGTATCAAGAGCGACGACGGCGACTGGCAAGTGCTGAATTGTGGCGATTGCCATCAGATGACTGTGGGTGGCGTAAACATGGCACCGATTAACATGGATCAGCACTGTGCCAGTTGTCATGCCCTGTCATTCGACCTGCAGGATCCGCAACGCGTTGTGCCCCATGGCAAGCCGGACCAAGTGCTGGCCAGTTTACGAGAATATTACGCAGCACAGTTTGTCCAGAATCGAGCCGACGGGGGGAATATTCCTGCATCTCGTCCAGGTGATCTGAATAGCGTGACTGAGCTGCAGCGCGAAGGCCTTGTCTGGGTGGAAAACAAGAGCACGGCGGTGGCGGAAGATCTGTTTGAGCGCCGTGCCTGCGCGACTTGTCATGAGGTGGAGCGTAGCGCCGAGGGTCCGGCTCAGTGGTTGGTCAAGCCAGTACGACTCAACGAAGAATGGTTTGCCTCCAGCGAGTTTCCCCATGGGCGCCATACGCAGAGTGAGTGTATCGACTGCCATGCTGCAGATCAGTCTACTCAGGCTGAAGATATCCTGATGCCGGACATCGCCATATGCCAGGATTGCCATAAAGGTCAGCAGGCCAGTGAGGGATTGCGCTCTGGTTGTATCAGCTGCCACAGCTACCACCAGTTTGATGTGCACGCAGAGGCAACCCCTTGAATCGCGTCGCCGGGTTATGTCTGTCGCTGCTCTGTTTATTGCTTGGCAGCTGTGGTGGCGATTCACCACCGTCCGGGGGGTGTGATGGTAGCTGCGTTACCGGCACCAGCTTTCTTAGTGTGACGGATGTTGAAAATATTATTGCTGCGGCAGCGCTGGAAGCAGATCAGCGTGGTGTTGCTGCAACCATTGCAGTCTCTGATCGGCTTGGCAATGTGCTGGCAGTTTATGCCATGACAGGCGCCGTTGATGCGGTCACTATCGCTTCCCCCTATCCGGTTAGCGGTGGGCTGGAAAATATCAGTTTTATTCCTGCCTCTCTGGCGGCTATCAGCAAGGCCATTACCGGCGCCTATCTGTCCAGTGAAGGCAATGCCTTTAGCTCGCGCACGGCCAGCCAGATTGTTCAGGAGCATTTCAATCCGGGAGAGCGTAATCAGCCCGGTGGGCCATTGTTCGGTGTGCAGTTTTCGCAGCTTTCCTGTTCCGACCTGACCGTCCGTCGTAGCGCTGGCCAGCATGGTCCAAAGCATGCGCCACTGGGTCTGGCGGCGGATCCCGGTGGTTTTCCCCTATATCGCGATGGCACCGTGATTGGTGGCATCGGTGTGGTGGTGGATGATCAATACAGTTTTGATGCCAACCCGGCGGATACGGATATTTCTCTGGATGAAGTGGTGGCATTGGCTGGTGGGCGTGGTTTGTTAGCTCCGGCGGATCGCCGGGCCGAACGTATCACTGTTGATGGCAAGCAATTGCGCTACAGCGACATGAGTCCATCCATGGTGCAAAGCCGAGCTCAGCCCTTGCCGGTGTTTGCCACTCTGGGTGGCGCGTTACTAACCGTGCCCGGTTATTTTGATGCGGCGGGCGGGATTATCTCCGGGCAAGTATTTGGTCAGGCAGTTTCTGGCATCAGACCAGACACTGAGAATTTTTTCCCCGGTCGTGATGCGTTTGTTCTGGTAGATGGAACCAATGCACCGCGTTTTCCACCGGTGGCGGCTAATGACGGCATCGGCGCGCTAAGTCAGCTGGAGGTTGCTACTGTGCTGGACCAGGCTCTGGCGGTGGCCAATCGTGCCCGGGCACAGATTCGTCGTCCGCTGGGCAGTCAGGCGCGGGTGACTATTAGTGTGGTGGACCGCAACGGTGTGCCACTGGGTTTAGTGCGCACCCGTGATGCTCCGGTATTCGGTATTGATGTGTCGTTGCAGAAGGCGCGCACGGCGGCATTTTATTCTGGCAGTCAGGCCGCCGCCGAGCTGCAGTCGTTACCCACTGCGGATTATCTTGGCCCGGTACTGGTGGCGGGCATGCCCACCGTTGAGCGAAGTATTGATATTGGTGATTACGTCGATGCCTTGCGCGCGGTGCTGGATAATCCCACCGCGCTAGCGGATGGTGCGGTGGCATTTACCGACCGGGCAGGGGGCAATATGTCGCGGCCATATTTCCCGGATGGTTTGCGTGATGCACCGCCGGGGCCACTGTCGAAGCCGGCAGGCGAGTGGAGTCCGTTTTCAACCGGTCTGCAGCTTGATCTGGTCTACAATCAGTTGATCGGCCATGTTGCCTTTGCCGCTGGCTTGGCTGCGGGTGATGTCAGCACAGGATGCAGCACCATCAGCCGTGTAACGCCGGGAGGAAATGCAGACCCTCTGGCCAATGGTATGCAGGTCTTTCCTGGTAGTGTGCCGGTGTACCGTGGTAGCACATTAGTCGGTGCCATAGGTGTGTCCGGTGACGGTGTTGATCAGGACGACATGATCTCCTTTCTTGCCATACATCAGGCAGGCGAGCTGCTCGGTACGATCAATAATGCGCCGGTTGCCATGCGTGCCGACCAGCTCACCCCGCAGGGAGTCCGACTGCGTTATGTGCAGTGTCCGCAAGCGCCATTTCTGGATAGCGCAGTTCAGACCCCCTGCGGAGGCAAGTGATGAGGCATTATTTTGCATCACTACTGCTGGTGCTGCCGCTGACCCTGCAGGCCGCCTGTCCTCCGCTGGATGACACTCCACCAGTACGGCTACCCGGCAAGCAGACAGTTGATCGCTATCAGCAGCTCTGTGATGACGATGGCCTGCCTGCTGCGCCCCTGTTTCAGGATCAACCGTTGCAGGCGGTTCCAGATCGTTGGCGGATCGTAGACAGCCTGCCTGGATATCGTCATAGCCTGTGGAATCCCTATCAGCGCAATGTCCTCAAGGGGGACAAGCCAGTCTGGGGTGACTGGTTTTTTGCGCTGGCGGCGGTATCGGATACGGTAATTGAATTACGTGAACTGCCCACTCCGGTTGGCAATCAGACCACCGCTAATGCCGGTGACATTGATGTGTTTGGCAGCGGCGAGCAGAGCACGTTCAATCAGAATCTGCTGGTTGAGCTGGTCTGGTTGCGGGGGGACACCGTGTTCCGTCCACCGGACTGGGAATTCCGTTTTATTCCGGTGTTCAACTTCAACCGTAGCGAAGTGGAAGAAGCTCGAGCGCTGTATATTGATCCCCGTGAGGGCACCACCCGAAATGACGACCATATCGGCATTCAGGGTGCCTTTATGGATTACCACATTCGTAATGTGTCGGATCGTTATGATTTCGACAGTATCCGCGTTGGTATTCAGCCGTTTAACGCAGATTTCCGTGGTTTCCTTTTTCAGGATAGTCCGTTCGGCATCAGGTTGTTCGGTACCCGCGACAATAATATCTTTCAGTACAATCTGGCCTGGTTCCGTCGCCTGGAAAAGGATACCAACAGCGGCTTGAATGATATCGGGGCCCAGCTTCGCAATGACGATGTGTTTGTCGCCAATTTGTATTGGCAGGACTTTCTCAAGAAGGGCTTTATTAGCCAGTTGACTCTGTTGCATAACCGCAACAGGGAAGACGATTTCTTTTATGACAACAACGGTTTTATTGCCCGGCCTGCCTCGCTAGGTCGCGAGGTGCCGCGTAGTTACGACGTTACCTACCTCGGCTATAACGGTGACGGCCATCTTGGCCGACTGAACCTGACGGCATCACTTTATGCCGCCGCAGGCAGCAATGAGCCGGGAGTAATGAATGATGAGCGCACTGAGGTAAGGGCAACCTTTGCCGCCTTTGAGGCAGGTCTGGATATTAACTGGATTCGTTTGCGTGCTACTGCGGTGCATGCCTCCGGTGATCGCAACCCGTTTGATGATCTGGAAACCGGCTTCGATGCGGTGTTTGAGAATCCGATTATCGCGGGTGCCGATACCAGTTTCTGGATTCGCCAGGGCGTGCCATTTATTGCCGGTGGCGGGGTAACCTTGTCGACCAGAAATGGACTGTTGCCGAATCTGCGCTCCTCCAAGGAGCACGGCCAGTCAAACTTTACCAATCCAGGGCTGCGTCTGCTTGGCGTTGGTGCAGACCTTGATCTGACGGCGACTACGCGACTCAGTTTCAATGCCAACCACCTTTCCTTTGAGCGCACCGAAGTAATTGAGGTGCTGCGGCAGCAGGAGAATATAGACCGGGAGATCGGCTGGGATCTTTCTGCGGCAGTGATCTGGCGACCCATGGCGATCCAGAACATTGTTGCGCGACTTTCCGTGGCAACTTTGATGCCCGGCAACGGCTTTGATGAGCTATTCAAGACAGAATCGAATTACTCGGTTCTTGGCAATCTGATACTGACTTACTGAGGCGATATGGGACAGGGACTGCACCAACTGAGAATACTGCTGGCAGCACTGGGCATGTCGTTGCTGTGTGGCATGTTGCAGGCTGCTGAAGCGCCGGTGGAGAAGATTGAAAACCGGGTCACTGCTCCTTCTGCTCCATCTTTCCAGACATTGCTGCAGGCGGAGGATAAGAGTGCTGGCTGTGGTAGCTGTCACACTGAGTCTGATAGCAAGACCATGCATGCCAATCCGGCCGTGGTGCTCGGCTGTGCGGACTGCCATGGCGGTAATGCCAAGGTATTCAAGCCCGACCAATCCGAGCAGGATGATCCTGCCTATATTGAGGCAATGAAGCAGGCCCATGTGCTGCCGGACTACGCCGCCAAATGGCACTGGCCCAGCAGTGCCAACCCCAAGGGCAGTTATACCCTGTTGAACAAGGAGGCACCGGAGTACCTGCGCTTTGTAAATCCTTCCGATTACCGTGTGGTGCGCGAAGCGTGCGGCGCCTGCCATATGCCGCAGATTCTTGCTGCAGAGCGTTCCATCATGGCCACTGGGGCCATGCTCTGGGGGGGCGCCTCGTATAACAACGGCATCTTGCCGTACAAGCGCTACATTCTTGGTGAAGCCTATACACGGGATGGCCAGCCAGCTGCGATTACACCGCTAATGATGCCCACCGAGGATATGACCCACCGCTTCGGCACTTTGAAGACCCTGTTGCCGTTGCCAGCCTGGGAAACCATCAAGCCGGGGGATGTGTTTCGGGTATTTGAAGATGGTGGTCGCAATATCAATAGCCTGTTTCCAGAAGTCGGTATCCCCAACTCTCTTGGTCAGATTCAGCGGCTGGAAGAGCCGGGTCGACCGGATGTAAAGCAGTCCAATCGTGGTCCCGGTACCGGGGGGCGCATTTCTGTGCCGGTGATCAATATCACTAAAACCCGGCTCAATGATCCGCTGATGTGGTTTCTGGGTACCAATGACCAGCCTGGTGACTATCGTAGTTCCGGCTGTGCTTCCTGCCATGTTGTTTATGGCAACGATCGTGATCCGCGCCACAGCGGGAACTATGCAAAGCACGGTCATTGGGGCACCAGTGCCAGCAAGGATCCGTTGATTCCCAAGGATGAACCGGGCCATCCGATTACTCACCAGTTCACCCGGGCAATTCCAACCAGCCAGTGCATGGTGTGTCACATGCACCAGCCGAACATGTTCATGAATACCTATCTTGGCTACACCATGTGGGACTACGAGGCCGACGCGCCTTTTATGTGGCCGGAGAAGCAGCACTATCCCAGCGATGAGGAAATGCGTCGGGTTTATGATCGCAATCCGGAAGGCGCGGTGGCTCGTGGCAAGTGGCGTGATCTGGACTTTCTTTCCTCCGTATGGGAGCTGAACCCACAGCTAAAGGACACCCAGTTTGCTGATTACCACGGCCACGGTTGGAACTTCCGGGCAGTATTCAAACGTGATCGAGAAGGTAATCT
Source organism: Alcanivoracaceae bacterium (assembly GCA_029210325.1). Taxonomy (GTDB): domain Bacteria; phylum Pseudomonadota; class Gammaproteobacteria; order Pseudomonadales; family Alcanivoracaceae; genus PGZG01. The sequence continues at coordinate 30,990 of JARGPU010000003.1, forward strand.
GTTAGATGCAGAGGGTGATCAGGTGTCCTCTGATGATCCGGAGAAATTCAAGAAAGCCGTGCACCTTTCCTCCATCCATGTGGATGTCGGTATGCACTGTGTTGACTGTCACTTCAGCCAGGACAGTCATGGTAATGGTCACTTATATGGCGAAGTGGGTCATGCGGTGGAGATTGGCTGCAAGGACTGCCACGGTACCGCCGACAATTATCCGTCCTTGCGCACCAGTGGTGCCGCCGCGCCTTCCGGTGGTCAGGACCTGTCGCTGTTGCGCAATCCGGATGGTCAAAAGCGCTTTGAGTGGATCAATGGCGAGCTGATTCAGCGCTCTCTGGTGACTCCGGGGCTGGAATGGAAAATGAGTCTGGTCAAGGACAGCGTTGACCCGAAAAGTGGCCACTACAACGCCAAGGCCGCCCGGGCCAAGTTGATGAGTGGTAACACCAACTCGCTGGAGTGGGGGCTGTCAGTGAAGGCTGATGGGCGCGCCCACAAGGACGACGAGTTCGAGTGCTATACCTGTCATACCTCGTGGACCACGTCCTGCGGGGGCTGCCATCTGCCTATTGAAGCCAACTGGAAAACCGAGCGACATCACTACGAAGGCGGTGAGACGCGAAATTATGCCACCTATAACCCGCAGGTGGCCCGTGATGAAATGTTTATGCTTGGCAAGCGTGGGCCGGTGCATGATGAGCGTATTGCGCCCACCCGATCTACCTCTGCACTGGTATTAAGCTCCACCAACGCCAACCGCGAGCGTATCTATATTCAGCAGCCGCCGGTTGCCGCCAGTGGTTTTAGCTCACAGGCGTTTAACCCTCATTACCCGCATACCGAGCGTCGTACCGAGACCAAAACCTGCACGGACTGTCACCTTTCACAGGATAACGATAACAACGCGATCATGGCGCAACTGTTGATGCTGGGGACCAACTACATCAACTTTGTTGGCCGCTTTGCATGGCTTGGCGGGGAGGGTGGTGTACAGGCAGTTGCCGTGACTGAGTGGGATGAGCCGCAGGCTGTATATGGTTCCTATCTGCACCGCTATGCCTATCCGGACTGGTATCAGGAGCACCTCAAGCGTGGTCTTGAGTTGCCGGAGCAGTACTCCCAATCCGGTGATCGTGCCGGTTGCGTGCAAATGCGCGGCGAGTATCTGTATGTGGCAGAAGGAAAGAATGGTTTCCGTGTCTATGACATTGCCGGCATCGACAACAAGGGTGTGTCACAGCGAGTGATTACCGCGCCATTCAGTCCACTTGGTCACAATGCCAGAGTGCCCAGTTCTAATGCCACCTGCATGGCGTTGGCGACTACCCAGCCGGTGGCGCCGCAGCGTAATGTTGGCGACCTGATGCGTATCGAAAATCTTGAGCAGCCCATTCACCCGATCTATTCCTATGCAGTGATTAGCGATGCCGAGGAAGGTTTGATCCTTACGGACATCACTACCTTTGCAGATGGAGAGTTCCGCAATAACTCCCTGGAGCGAGCGGTAAGCTGGAATCAGGGTGGCGTCCTTGATGGCGCTCGCCATGTCATTCTGGGTGGTTACTACGCCTATGTCGCCACCCCCAAAGGGTTGGTGATCGTCAATTTGGATAATCCGCTAGAGCCGCAATTGGTGACCACGATTGCTCTTGAGGATGTTCGTGCCAGTGCCTTGCAGTTCCGTTACTTGATCGTGACCCATGGCGCCGGAGTCAGCGCTATCGATGTCACGCTGCCGGAACAGGCCAGACTGATTGCAGATAACACTATTACCCTGGACGACGCCCGCGGCCTGCATTTAGCTCGCGGTTATGCCTACATTGCCGCAGGTAAGGACGGGTTGGTGATTGTTGATATGGAAAACCCGGAAAAGCTTAAGTTGTTCCAGCGCTTTACCGCCGGCGGTGCACTAGAAGACAGTCATGATGTGATTGTTGCGAGTACTAATGCTTCTGCCTTTGCCTATGTGGCTGATGGCGCAGGTGGCCTCAAGGTGGTGCAGCTGACATCACCCTCCAGTCAGCCTAACTTCTATGGTTTTAACCCCTCACCGGTACCGCAGTTGATTGCTCGTGCTGATACCCGTTTCCCGGCCCTTTCGTTATCCCGTGGTCTGGAGCGGGACCGAGGTGTAGACGAAACCGGCGGACAGGTTGCCGTTTTTGGGCGCCATGGTTCACGGCCTTTTAATCTTGAGGAAATGCGCAGGCTGTTTCTGGATAAAAATAATAAGCCGTGGTTTGTCAGTGATGACGTTATCGGCGGTCCATCTGCGGCGAAGGGAGGCAAGCAATGAACAGAGTATGGCTGACTGGTTTGCTGGTATTGAGTGGCGCCCTGTGGGCCGCAGATAAACATATGGGCGTGGCCACCTGCGCCTCGTCGGTGTGCCATGGAAGCAGTTCGGAGCGCAGCGAAGCCAATATTCTGCACAGTGAGTATGTGATCTGGGGGCAGCGCGATCCCCATGCGGGGGCTTACAAAACATTGCTCAACCAACAATCGCAAAGGATTGCCAAGAATCTTGGTGTCGGTCCGGCTCATGAAGCCAAGGCATGTCTTGTCTGTCACAGCGACTACGTTCCGCAAGCAGAGCGTGGACCTCGTTTCCAGCTAACTGATGGTGTCGGCTGTGAGTCCTGCCATGGTGGCTCTGAGCGCTGGCTGTCGTCGCACACTGAGCGGGGTGTAACCCATGAAGATAATCTGCAACGCGGCCTGACTCTTTTGCAGGACGCGGATGTTCGTGCAGAGATGTGTGCCAGCTGCCATGTTGGTGACAGTGAACGGATGGCGGACCATGACATTATGGGCGCGGGTCACCCGCGACTACAGTTTGAGCTGGCGACTTATAGCCGTCTGTGGCCATCGCACTACCGCGATAATGAAGCCTACAGGGAAAGAAAACATTCTCCGGATTCACTGGAGTTATGGACGGCAGGCCAGCTTCGCAGCGCCCGTAATATTCTGCAGGGTCTGGGCAGTAAGCGATTTATGGCGACACCGATGTGGCCAGAGTTGGCCTTTTTTGATTGCCATTCCTGTCATGCGCCGATGGATTCAGAAAAATGGCAGCCAAGGGCAGCGGGCAAGCTGCCCCCTGGTGCAGTGCGATTAAATGATAGTTCACTTTTGATGGTTGGCTGGTTGCTGGATGCTTCGGATTCAGCCGCCGCACGACAGTGGCGTGCGGGCATTGCCAGTTTGCACGAAGCCAGCCAGCAGGGTAGCGCAGCGGTTAAGAAAGCAAGCGGCAGGTTGCTTGATCAATTGGATGACTTCTCTTCCCGTTTGAAAGAACAGCCGCAGTTGCGCCCACAACCGGCAGTGTTATTCAAACGTATTAGCGAAGATGCCTTAGGGGCCACTTTCAATGACTACATGACTGCAGAGCAAGTGCTGATGGTGCTGGCTTTGTTGGCAGAGAAGCAGGATGCAGATCCAGCCATGCTGGATGGCCTGTATAAGAGTATGGCGGATCAGCATCACTTCCGTTCAGTGGAGTTTCTGCGTGCTCTGCAGCAGTACCAGAAGAACCTTGCCAAGTAAAATCAGGTAAAAAGAACGCTCCGGTTATCGGGGCGTTCTTTTTCTAGGGCCGCGAGCTGCGGAAGGAGATGCGGATCGCCCGGCCGGACGAGCCGGCTTGGCTTTGCCAGAAGTTTGTTCGCGAGGCGGCAGGCCTGTGTGCTGTGTCAGAATTTTCCCTTTGCTCGCAACACCACCTTTGCCGGTTGTGCGTCGCTGATGAGCGTCAGCTGAGTTCTTGCGACGCGGCGCTTGATAGTCACGGCCATCGCTGGGTTGGGTTTTGGGAATTAGCTGGTGCTTGCCATCCCCAATCAGATCAGCCCGGCCCATGCGTTTTAATGCGTCGCGCAGCAGTGGCCAGTTTCTTGGGTCATGATAACGCAAGAATGCCTTATGCAATTTGCGCTGCTCTGGGGTTTTCGGCGTTTCTATATTGTCGCTCTTGTAGGTTATCCGGCGCAGGGGGTTTTTGCCGGAATAATACATGGCCGTAGCACTGGCCATCGGTGACGGGTAAAAAGCCTGTACTTGATCGGCGCGGAAGCCATAGCGCTTTAGCCACAATGCCAAGTTCATCATGTCTTCATCGCTGGTGCCCGGATGGGCAGCGATAAAGTAGGGGATCAAGTACTGTTCCTTACCGGCTTCCTTGCTGAAACGCTCGAACATTTCCCGGAACGTATCATAGGAGCCGATGCCCGGTTTCATCATTTTTGATAACGGGCCCTGCTCGGTATGCTCCGGAGCAATTTTCAGGTAGCCGCCAACATGATGGGTGACCAGCTCACGGACATACTCGGGATCTTTTACCGCCAGGTCATAACGCAACCCGGAAGCAATCAGAATTTTTTTCACACCTTTGATGTTGCGTGCGTTGCGATACAGCTGGGTCAGATGCGAGTGATCGGTGTTGAGGTTTTCGCAGATGCCAGGGTAGACGCAGCTTGGCTTGCGGCAGGCAGCCTCGATTTCCGGGCTCTTGCAGGCAATTCGATACATATTGGCGGTGGGGCCACCAAGGTCAGAGATTACCCCGGTAAAGCCCTTGACCTTGTCGCGGATCTGCTCGATTTCCCGCAATACAGATTCTTCCGAGCGGTTCTGGATGATGCGTCCTTCATGCTCGGTGATTGAGCAAAAAGTACAGCCACCAAAACATCCACGCATGATATTCACGGAGAAACGAATCATTTCCCAGGCAGGGATTTTTGCATCGCCATAGACCGGGTGCGGTGAGCGCGCATAGGGGAGATCGAAGACGTAATCCATTTCTTCCGTGGTCAGCGGAATCGGAGGTGGGTTCAGCCAGACATCTATTTCCGCATGGCGCTGAACCAGTGCCCGGGCATTGCCCGGGTTGGTTTCCAGATGCAGCACCCGACTGGCATGGGCATAGAGAACCGGGTCATTGCGCACTTTTTCAAATGATGGCAGCCGGATCACGGTGTGATCCCGCTTGAGTTTTGGGTGCGGCAGGATCTGCACTACCTGCTCACCTGCCTCATTGATATCCACGCCAAGCATCGGATTATTACGTCGCTCGACTTCGCACTCGTCCAGTTCCTGAGTATTAACGTAGGGATTGATAATCCGATCGACACGACCAGGGCGATCAATCCGGGTGGAGTCAATTTCCCAGTAGTCCTGGGGGGTATCGCGGCGAATAAAGGCGCTGCCCCGTATATCGGTGATGGACTCCACTGACTCGCCACGGGCCAGGCGGTGAGCCACCTCGATAATGGCGCGCTCGGCATTGCCATAGAGCAGCAGGTCAGCGGTGGCATCCAGCAGGATCGAGCGCCGCACCTTATCCTGCCAGTAATCGTAGTGGGCAATACGGCGTAGCGAGGCCTCAATGCCGCCAAGGATGACCGGCACTTCTGGCCAGGCTTCCTTGCAGCGCTGGGAGTAGACTAGTGAACTGCGATCCGGCCGCTTTCCAGCTTCCCCTCCGGCGGTGTAGGCGTCATCAGAGCGCGGCTTGCGATCTGCGGTGTAGCGGTTGATCATGGAGTCCATGTTGCCGGCGGCCACCCCAAAGAACAGGTTGGGCTGGCCCAGAGCCATAAAAGCCTCTTTTGAAGTCCAGTCTGGCTGGGCAATGATGCCGACCCGGAAGCCCTGAGCCTCAAGCAGACGGCCGATGATGGCCATGCCGAAAGACGGGTGGTCAACGTAGGCGTCGCCAGTGACAATAATGATGTCGCAGGAATCCCAGCCAAGTTGGTCCATCTCCGCCCGGGACATGGGTAGGAACGGCGCGGTGCCGAAGCACTCAGCCCAGTAGCGGGAATAGCCGAACAGGCTGGTGCGGGGACGGGGAATGGACAGGGCAGGCATGGGGCATCCGGAAACTGCTGAGCGACGCATTGTACTCTCTGTACTGGCCAACAGCGACCAGCCGTCCCGTTGATATGACAGTCGCTCTGGAGCGAGCAGCGCCGCAAGCCTGGTGACTGCTCCGTCATTTGTAAAAACAGGTGTTATCTCGCCGTTTGGCAGGAGTCGCCTGATACAGATCATGAAATGTGAGCCACATCACGTTAAGATAATGTCATTATGAAATTGCCAAAGGGAAGTCAGCCATGTCCTTGATCAGCGCTGCCGCCATTGATCTCCAGTCAGACGAGAGTCTGATCTGGAGCTTGAGCGAGTTCGACGATCATCGCCGTGCCGTTGAGTTTGTACGTCACTTTCGTGACTCCCTATGCATTTACTCCAACAAAGTCGGCCAGATATATGCCTGCTACGACGTCATCGTACCGGCCGGCGATGTCCCGGATCTGGTTGTGGTTCCGGATCTCGAAGCATTTACCGAAACCTGGTATGAGGTCGCGGAGAAGGCCATTCTGCCCACGGGCTACACCATTGTTCCCGGCGGCGTGGTGGGGCGTTCTGGCCTATACCTGCATATGAAAGATGACGACGGTAAAGGTAAAGCCGTGCCACTGGCGGCAGGGTTACAGGCGGTGGCGGAAGAATTTGAGGCGCGCGGTGAAGAGTTTCTGCCCATTCTGACCAAGGGTGATTTGCGCGCCTTCAAAAAGCAGGCGCCAATGCTGCACCTGCACCGCCTTGCTCCCCAAATGATGTCAGAAAAATCCCGCTTTGAGCTGAATGACATTCGCAGCAGCATGAAGAAAAAGCTCCGGGCTTGCTGTTAAGCATTGCTGGAAGTAAAAAAGGGCGCCTTTTGGCGCCCTTTTTCGTGTTGTTTGCTTCATGCGGCAGCGGGTTGATCCAGTAACTGACGCCATTCATTTATCAGTGCGCTATTGTCATGTTGCCAGGGATGGAAATCCGGGCGCAGATACTGCAGATATTCAGGTATGACAGGTAGCAGCAGGCCGTTAATGCCGAATAACTTCCATAGTCCCTTGGCCACCGTTAGTGGTTTGCGGTGCATTTTGTCGCGTTTAAGAAAGGCTGCGGTGTAGGTAGTGGTATAGCTGGCCAGAGCAAAGGTGGCGCTGAGGAAAATGCGCACGCGCGTGGCATAGTCGCCGGAGACATCCTGATAGAGGTCGTAGGCCACGCCTTTGTGTTCGGTTTCTTCGATGGCATGCCAGGTCCATAGATCACGCACACTTGGATCGATTTTCTCGAGCAGAGCCGGATCGCTGAGCAGGCGATGGGCCAGAATCGCCGTGATGTGTTCAAGGCCGGCCGTTGCCGCCAACTGCTGCAACTTTGACAGTCGCTTGCGGCCGATGGCGATGAATTTCCGGGCCAACGCTTGACCACCTTCGGCTTCCTCCTTGTAGCCTTGACTAGCGAGCATCCTGTTAAAGCTATCGTGCTCCAGCGAGTGCATGGCCTCCTGCCCGATAAACCCGGAAATTTCTTGCTGCCGAGCCTTGTCGGTAACGGCATCGCGAAACTCGCGTACGGAATCAACAAACATACGCTCGCCATCCGGGAAGGTTAGCGACAGTGCATTAAGAAAGTGGCTGAGTACCGGATCGTTATCAAACCAGTAGTGGGGTACATCGGCAAAGCCAAAGTCCTGACGCTGTGGAGTAATCTGCACATGAGCTGGCTTGCTGGCTGTCTTCTTGCGCGTATTAAGAATCATGCTGCATTCCTCGGTTGACTGCGGCGCCGGGTGGATCGGGCACTGGGGGTGCCGACCAAGCGCCTGCTTGGTCTATGCTTGGGAATTCTGACAGTCACGACTGTCACCGTCTCGTCGAGGAGGGCCAGCAATTGGTGAGTATGGGCCACAACAGAAGTACTGGGTTGCCTCAGGTAGGTGTGCCAGGAATCTACATATTGCTGCTTTGCGATGTTCTGCGAAGGTTTGGCCATGATGATAGCCGCATGCTGGCGGAACTGAATATCTCCCGCTCTGGCCTGTTATCACCGGAAAGCCGCATTCCCGTGCTGTTTGCCCATAGTGCCGCCCGCTATGCGGTTGCTCGCTGCGGGGATCTGGGGCTGGGGCCTGCCTATGCGGCTGCCTTGAAAGTCACGCTGCATGGCCCGCTGGGGATGATGGCGTTGTCCAGCCCGACCATTGGTGCAGCGGTCGATGCGGCCGGGCGCTATCTGGTACTGCGGGCGCCATTTTTGGCCATGAGTCACCGTATTGATGGCGACCGAGTGCGGATCCGCTTCGAGGCTCGTGATGACCTGGCTGATCTGAACGACTTTGTTATGGAGATTATGCTGCTGGGACTGGCCCATATGGCCGAGCAATTACTTGGTGGGCCGTTACGGGATGGCATGATCAGCATGCCCGGGGAGCCACCGGCATGGTATCAGCGAGGCCGAATTGCCTTGCCGGTACCGATTCATTATCGGGCGCAGGACCATGAGCTAATCCTGCCACTGCAGGTGTTTGAAGCAGCTCCGCAGCTGGCCGATCCGGCGGTGGCTGCGTTGGCGAGGGAGCAGTGCGAGCAGGAATTTCGGCAGCTGTTCCGCGAGGTGAATCGGCTTGGCGATCGTATTAGCAGTTTGTTAGCGGCCTGTCCGGATGCCACAGCCTTGCCGGATCTGGAAGCCATGGCGCGTCAGCTGCACATGTCCAGCCGGACCATGAAGCGCCGTTTGCAGGAAGAGGGTAGCCAGTGGCGCTTGCTGCTGGATGCCGAACTATGCCGGCGCGCCTGTCAGTCACTACGCCAGCCCGATGTCCATATCAGCGAGGTGGCATTCGAGTTGGGCTATCAGGATGTGTCTAATTTCTCCCGGGCATTTCGGCGCTGGACCGGCAAGACACCAAAGGTCTGGCGGGACAACCCCCCTGTTTCGGGGAATGTCCACTGAACTACGCTAAAGGTAGGGTTCAAAAGCCGATCGCTAAGTATCGCCACAGCCCTTTCTTTACGGAGATGTTCATAATGCACGTCAGGATGAAACCATCATTGCTTGTCGCTTCACTATCTGCCGCTGCTTTTTTGGCAGGTTGTGTCGCTACGCCGCCACCGCCGCCGACCTACAACCCTGCAGATGCTGCGGCCAATCAGGCGGCAACCTTTGTCGGCAGTAATAAATCGGCCAAGACCATGCAGAAGGTCAAGAAGGTCGCTCTGACCGGCTGTAACGTGATGTTCGCGGATAAGTCCAGTGGCAGCGCGTCTACAGGTGCTGGCATGTTCGGTGATAGGGCCACTAGTGATACCCGTCGTGTGGACGAGAAAGTGATTGTGGTCTACAGCATGACTGGTCTGGATGAGTCGACCATGCAGAAAATGACCGACGATATCTGCAAGGATGCCGAGAAGCGCATGGCAGCTTCTGGCCTGGAGGTGATGCCGCGTGCTGAGCTGGCTAAAAGCGAAAACTACAAAGAGCTGCTCGAAGCTGGCCGTAAGAGCCCCTATGAATTCAAGGTTGGGGAGAGCACCTACAAGGTCTTTTCCGCCTCGGGCAGCACCATTTTCGATCCTCGCTACATCGGCACCGTCTCTGGCCTCGGTCAGGCTTTCAAGCAGGCCGGTGGCAAGTCAGCCCTGATGTTCGAAACGCGTATGATGAATGAGCTGGGAGTGGACTCCGTGCAGATAAATATGCTGGTGGATTTCGCCCAGATTCAGTCTGATGGGCACACCAAAGCTTTTCAGCTCAGTGACAAGGATAGTGCCAGTGTAGATGCCAAAGTACAGCTTGCTGTCAGCGGCGATATCAAGGTTCAGCCGATCAGCGAACTGAAGTGTTGGAAGGCATTAGGCGGACGCACCGACTGCATGATGAAGAATAATGCTACCCCGGTGTTCTTCACCAAGATTCCGGTACTGGCCGACGAGCCTTTCTACAAGCAGGTACGTGAAGCTACCAAAACCAGTGACAAGGTTGCTTCTGGCCTGACCAAAGGATTGGCCATGCTGTCTGCAATGGGTGGCGTATCCAGCACCTCGACCAGCATCACCCGTTACGAGGTTGTTGTTGAGCCTGCCCAGTTCACCCAGGTTGGCCGTAAGTACATGGACGGCTTTATGGATATGCTGTTTATCAGTGCCAACAATGCTCGCAGCGCTAGCAAGTAATATCGGTGGCGGTTAGATAGTTGGGGCGGCCTCGGCCGCCCTTTCTATTTTCAGGGCTGGCCCGCGTGGCCATGACCCGGTATTGACCCGCATCCGCTATACTTCCCGCTCTTTAAGGGGAGAATGACATGCAGTATCGCGGTGCCAGCCAGTTTCGTCATGACCAGCCGTCCCGTGTCGGCCTGTTGATCACCAATCTGGGCACCCCGGACGCCCCCACCACACCGGCGCTGCGTCGATACCTGGCTGAATTTCTGTCCGATCCGCGAGTGGTGGAAGTGCCACGGCTACTGTGGATGCTGATCCTCCATGGCATCATTTTGCGTATTCGCCCGCGCCGTTCGGCGCATGCCTATCGAAGCGTCTGGACCGACGCCGGCTCGCCGCTGATGCTGCACACTGTGGCCCAGCGCGATGCATTGCGCGCAGCGTTGAAGCCGAAGTGGGGTGATGATCTGGTAGTGGAGTGCGCCATGCGCTATGGCAATCCGTCGATTGCCAGTGTGCTTGAGTCCATGCAGCAGCAGGGGGTTCGGCAGTTGCTGGTATTGCCACTCTACCCACAGTATTCCGCTGCTACCACAGCATCAACTTTTGACGCCGTGGCGGCAGACTTTACCCAGCGCCGCTGGTTGCCGGATCTGCGCTTTATCAGTCATTACCACGACTTCCCGCCCTACATCGAAGCGCTGGCCTCGCAGGTCGAGGCACACTGGGCGCAACATGGCCAGCCAGATAAATTGGTACTGTCTTACCATGGTGTGCCGCAGCGCTATCTCGATAACGGCGACCCGTATCATTGCGAGTGCCACAAAACCTCGCGGCTGCTGGCCGAGCGATTGGGTTTGAGTAAGGATCAATACATCACAACCTTCCAGTCCCGCTTTGGCCGTGAAGAGTGGTTGAAGCCTTATACCGATGAGACTTTGAAGTCTCTCCCCGGTCAGGGTGTCAAACATGTGCAGGTGGTCTGCCCAGGCTTTTCTGCAGATTGCCTGGAAACCATTGAGGAGGTTGATATTGAGAATCGTGAATACTTTATGGAGGCGGGAGGAGAGCAGTTTCACTACATCCCGGCATTAAATGCGCAGCCATCGCACATCCAGGCATTGCAGGCGTTGATTGAGCAGGAGCTGTGCGGCTGGCAAGCAGCGGATAATTCAGCCCAAGTGCTGCAGGCACGGAAGGACAGGGCGGAAGCACTTTCCTGATTAGAGAATGCTTTTCAGTACCTTTCTTACTGCGCTCCATCGATTAACCAGCAGCGCGGTAAAAATCAGCAGGCATCCAGCTAGCTGCATGGGTGCCATGGTTTCACCAAACCAGAGTGCTGCCAGTACCGCTACCCAGACCGGTTCGACAATCATGATCACCACGCCGTGACTGGTGGTGGACAAGCTCTGCGCCCAGGTCTGGAAGAAGAAACGGGCCGAAGTGCCGATAATCGCACTAGCCGCAATCCATACATACAGCATCGGTGCGAAATTGCTAAAGGTGGGCTGCCAGGGCTCCAGTACCAGTGATGCCAACCCCGTGACTATGGATACGGTGAGAACCATCAGTGTGGTGAGTGCCAGTGGCGGTACACCCTGGCGCTGGCGTACTTGTCCGCTCTTGTTGGTTGCCGAGCTGGCGTTGGCTGCCCGGGTGTTAAGGGCGTAGTAGAAGGCAAAGCCGAAAGCCGAGGTGAAAAAGAAGATCTGGCCGATCTCCGGGCGAAAGCCCTCTTTCAAAGCCAGTAGGGCGAGACCGACCAGGGCTACTGGAATAGCCAGCCAGGTGCTGACCGGCGGCCTTTCAGCAAACAGAAAATGGCCAATGACCGGCACCATCAGAACCCCGAGAATGGTCAGAAAGGCACCTTCACCGACATGGCTAGCGTGGGTCAGGCCCAGCACCCAGAAGCACATGGCAAAACCAAATACCAGTCCTACCCGTATTGCTCGCCAGGTCTGCTCGCCACTGATTTGCATAAGTTGACGTCGACCCAGTACTGCCAGCAGGGTGCCGGCAAGCATAAAGCGCAGGCACATAAACAACAGCGGCGGCATCAACTGCACGGCTTCGCGGGAAAAAATCCAGCTAAGCGCAGACAATACGGTGACCAGCACCAGCAATAGATCAGATTGACTAGCCTTGGACAGCGGCACAGTAATAGCTCGACGGCAGGACAGGAATGGCCGCGCAGCATAGCATGGGGCACAATCCACCGGCAGGCATACAGAGGCCAATACATGGCGGAAGCAGAGCAACCAGAGAATCGTTTTCGACTACTGGAAGGCAGTATGGATGCGCTCGGTATGCGAGCGCATCTGGCAGATACTGCCCATCACACTCTGGATATTCAGTACTACATCCTGCACGACGGCCTGACTACCCGGATGCTGATCCAACACCTGCTGGATGCCGCCGATCGAGGGGTCAAGATCAGGTTGCTACTGGATGATATGACCAGCTACGGACATGACGCGCGTATTGCTGCATTGTCCTGCAATGACAATATCGAAGTGCGTCTATTCAACCCGATTGAATCCGGTCGTCGTCTGGCAATTACCCGTTTTCTGGCTTTTATGGCCCGCATACAGCGTATGCATCGGCGCATGCATAACAAGCTGTGGATTGTCGATGACGATGTGGCTATTACGGGGGGGCGTAACCTTGGTGATGAGTACTATGGCGCTTCCAGTGAGATGAATTTCAGCGATCTGGATCTGCTCTGCCGTGGCCCGCTGGTTCAGGAAATGAAGGCCAGCTTTGACCAATACTGGAATAGTCCTTTTGTCATGCCGGTAGCAAAACTGCGTCTTTTCAATCCGAGCATTGAGGAGCACCGGCTCTGGCGCCTGCGGGTGGTGGATCGCATGATCAGCGCAATGCGTGAGCGGGAGGACTATGTTTCATCTCTGCGCCAATGGCAGCGTGATGGCAGTGGCGCTCGCCTACTGGAGCAGATGTCGCCGGCAGCAGCCAGGCTACTGGTGGACAGCCCGGAAAAGATTGGCACGCCAGAGCCGCCGCCTGTGGAGGAGTTGGTATTTAGTCCGCTGATTGATCGGGTTCGTGCAGTGCGTAAAGAGCTGACTCTGGTCAGCGCCTACTTTGTTCCCGGAGAGCTTGGCATTGAGTTGCTTGGTGAGCTTGCTGCACGAGGTGTGCGCGTGCGGGTTTTGACCAACTCATTAGCGGCCACTGACCTACCATTGGTGCATGGTGGCTATATGGCATTTCGTCAACGGCTTTTGCAGGCCGGTGTGGAGGTGCATGAAATGCGCGCTCACCCTGATCAAAAAAGTCGCTGGCGCCATCCACTACGAGGCAGCGTGAGTCTACACACCAAAGCAATGATATTTGATCGTCAGAGCGCCTTTCTCGGTAGCTTTAATATGGACCCGCGCTCAGCATTCTGGAACACGGAAATCGGCGTGTTACTGGAGAGCCCGGTGCTTGCCGAGCAGTTGCTCGCTCTGGCGGATCAGGCCATGGACCCGCAGATCAGTTATCACCTCAAGCTGGATGATGGGCGCGTGCGTTGGCACTTTACCGGACCTTCGGGGCCGGCGATCCACCGGTCCGAGAGTGGCGGTCCCTGGCGTCGCTTATTGGCTTGGTTTAGTGCTCGCTTTGCTCCATCAGAGTGGTTATAAATTCGCCGAAAGGCATTCTTAACGGAGTTCGTTTTATGTTGTGGCTAAAAGCATTCTTTGCCGGATTTATCGCGACTATCGTTTTTCACCAAGGTGTCGTTGGCCTGTTTTGGTTGGCGGGTGTGATACCTAATGCACCATGGAATATGTCAGCGGTACCGCCTTTGGGGGTGCCTCAGGTAATCTCGCTGGCGTTCTTTGGCGGTCTGTGGGGAATGCCAGTATGGTGGCTGATTCGTCGTTGGCATGGAGCTTTGCTGTGGTTGTCTGCACTGGCCGTTGGGGCGGTGGGGCCCACGGCAGTTGCAATGCTGGTGGTATTTCCGCTGAAGGGCTTGGCCGTGGGGCTGACAACAGTAATAGGCGGGTTAATTGTGAATGGTGCCTGGGGGATTGGCGTGGTCTGTGTAATGCGCTGGCTTTTCAAGGTTCGCTGACGGGTTCGCTGCCCAGATAACGACTCATTATCTCATCCAGCGAGCCGTTGGCCTTTAGCTGTGTCAGGCCAGCGTTAAACTGATCACGCACCGCCGCATCCAGAAATGCGGCATAGCGAGGTGCCGGCTCAAATATGGGATGAATCACATAGTCACCACCAATCTCTCCGCTGCTGGAAAGCTGGCGATGAAAATACTCAAAAATGCGTCTCTCCATAATGATAACTTCAGCACGTTCCCGGAACAGCATCAGAACCTGTGAGCGTTGATTGCTCACTTCCGGAAAAGCATGGCCATCTCTTATTAGATTTTCGAACTCTGGGCCAAGAAATTTCTCTGCGTTCTGGAATACTACTACTCGAAGATCAGGCAGCTCGGCAACGCTTTTCAAGGAGAGCAGAGACTTCTTTAGGGAAATGGCGACGTTCTGATAGTCGATGATCCGGTTACTGTAATGAACCTTCGGTAAAGTGTTGGCTGCCAGGTTATAGACACCGTCGACCTGCTTTTCTTCAATCATATGCTGCACGCGACGGTTTGGTGCGTAGATAAACTCTACCTGATAGCCGGACGGCTGCAGCGCCTGCTGAATAATCTCCACCACAATACCGCGATGCTGATCGGTAATGACATACGGGGGAATGGAAGAGGATGTCGCAATCAGCAGCTCGCGGGCATGTCCCAGGCTGCTAAGCAGTAGGCTGCTCAACAATAGGCAAAGTGCCACCATGGAAAGAGTGCCGGCGTTTGTTGCTGATGAGCTATGCATACTCTGAGGCTACCACAGCTATTCAGTGACCACACCAAACTGCTCCAATAGCTCCTTGCTTGGGAAGCCATCGGCAATCTGGCCGTTTGATTTCTGGTAGCGGCTGATGGCGGCGCGGGTGCCTGGGCCCAGTACGCCATCTGCATTGCCCGCTGCAAAGCCCTGTTCATTGAGTGTCTGTTGCAGTTGCACTACCTGATCACGGTTCAGTCGTGGCGATTGAACAGGATCACGGGAGAGTTTGCCGGCACCATTAATGCGATCTGCCAAATGGCCAACTGCCAGAGCATAGGCCTCGGCCCGGTTCCAGCGCATGATGACATGGAAGTTTTCGTATACCAGAAATGCTGGGCCTTGATGCCCCGAAGGCACCAGTAGCGACGCTTGCATATCTACTTTGGGCAGAGCACTGCCATTGGCCTGACGAACACCCAGCTTGCTCCATTGCTCCAGGCTCAGGGTTTGGCTCAGACCGGTATTGTCGAAGGCGAAACCGTTTGGCAGTTTGACCTCTCGCCCCCAACGCTCTTCGTTGCGCCAGCCGATGCCGCGAAGAAAGTTAGCAGCGGAGGCCAATGCGTCCGGCAGGCTGCCCCATAAATCGCGCTTGCCATCGCCATCGTAGTCAATGGCGTAGCGGAGAAAGACCGATGGCATAAACTGGGTGTGACCCATGGCGCCCGCCCAGGAGCCTTGCATCCGTGAGGCGGTAATCGAGCCCTCATCGATAATCTTCAGGGCGTTGATTAGCTCGCCAGTAAAGTACTCACTGCGGCGTGGGTCACAGGCCAGTGTGGCCAGAGAGTCAAGCACTGGCATCTTGCCGAAGAAGCCGCCGAAATTGGTTTCCAGCCCCCAGAATGCGACCAGATATTGGGCAGGCACACCAAACTCCTTGCTAACCCGATCTAGCAGGTTGCGATGCTCGGCAAGCAGTTTACGGCCGCGGACGATACGATCCTCGGTGACCCGCCTTTCAAAGTAGGTGGCAAAGCTTTCGCTGAACTCTGGTTGGCGGCGATCCAGCTCAATCACTCGTTCAACATAATTGACCGCAGCAAGGTCCCGTTCTACCACGGCTTCGCTAATGCCCCGTTGCAGCGCAGTGGATTTCAGTTGTTCCACACAGGTGGCGAAATCTGCCGCATTTTCTGCCTGTGCGCTGGCAGGAAGAGCAGTCATTAGCGATGGGCAGAGCAGCGTCGATAGCAGTAACTTCCGGGAAAGCATTTTTACTCCGGGGAAACAGGTAATGCGGTGTTGGAGCCTGTCAAACTGGTGGGGTTCCGTCAATCGAGGTTTTTCGCTCCCCGCTAGTTATTTCAGTGAAGCGACTGGGGGGGACCTGATAGTGGCGGCGAAAAGCACGGGTAAAGTTGGCCGAGTCACCGTAGCCAAGTTGATGGGCGATATCGGTGACCGACCAGCCCTGATCAAGCAACCGGGCTGCTTTACTCATGCGGGCGGAGTTGGCCAGGTCACGAAAGCGTTGGCCCTCCGCT
The DNA here is from genome assembly GCA_029210325.1 of Alcanivoracaceae bacterium. Taxonomy (GTDB): domain Bacteria; phylum Pseudomonadota; class Gammaproteobacteria; order Pseudomonadales; family Alcanivoracaceae; genus PGZG01. The sequence continues at coordinate 47,361 of JARGPU010000003.1, forward strand.
TCAAGACGGCGGTGCAAGGTGCGTGATGACATTTGCATCTGCTCTGCCAGTTGCTCCAGTGAGGGTATGGCTTCTTCGCTGAGCAGTAGTTGCTGATACAGTCTTGCAGCAATGCTACGTCGAGCCTCCAGTGCGGATAGCTCATGCTCACATCGAGCGATTGCTTGATGGTGGGCGGCGGCGTCGGCCAAAGCAAAAGGGGTATCGAGAATCGCTTGCGGTATTCGAATACGGTAGCCGGAGCAGCCGAAGCGCAGGCCATCACGGACTTCTGCCAGCCCATCTCGAATGGCATCGTCTGGCTCTCCGGGCATTTCCAGGCGCAGGCTGGCCGCCTGATTGCCGAGCAGAAAACCGGCCATTAGCGAGATGCTGCTGAACAGGGTCTGAATCATAAAGTCTTTGCAGCGCTGACTGAGGCCGGGCAGGGGGCTGATCTGGACATTGGCAAACTCTCGGTCTTCCGTTACCGACAGCTGTACCAGCTGGCTAATCAGGGGGAAGAAGCGCACCGCGACCTGCAATGCGCTGCGGGCATTTGCAGCGGTCAGGCCGGCATATCCGGCGCTGCCGTGAGCGCTGATATTCAGGCGCCGCCCTAAAGCCAGTCCTGGCTGGCGGTTTTCACCCAGGCGGATAGCGTTAGCCAGAAACCGGTCCTGATCATCCAGGCCGATAAAGCCTGTAGCGTCACCGAGCAGGCCTTCACTGATGCCTGTGCCCTCTAGCAAGGCGCTGACCGGCACGCCGCGCTCGGCCAGCATGTGCTGGACTGCGGCGAAGTAGCGGCTGGCGGTCAGGGCTTCGGTAGATGTCATGGCCATACGCTAGCGCAAATTGCTCTGTCTGAAAATGACAGATTGCTGTCGGTCTCTGACCTGCGCCGCAGGGCTGCTCGGAGCAAAGTGGCTTCAATGTCATAAACCCGGAGTCTGATGATGTTCTCCCGTTTACCCCCCAGCGTGATGATTGCCCTGAAGTCTGTGCTGTATCTGATGGTCTATGTGGTGGCCTGGCTGCCTTACAACGCCTGGCAGAACATGCAGGAGAGCGGTCAATACAACCTGTATGCCTGGTGGCCCCTGTTCCTGATCTTTGCCGTGTTGCCGATTGTCGATCATCTGGTTGGTCAGGATCCCGCCAACCCGACCGACGAGCAGGTCGAAAAGATGTCCAGGCAGTGGTGGTACTCGGTGCTGACGGTACTGGTCGTACCGACCCAGTTTGTCGTGCTGGCTTTTGGGGCCTGGGTATTTGTTGAAGCTCAGCAGCAGTTTTCCCTGCTCGGCCAGATTGGTTGGGTTCTGTCCTGCGGCATCGTTAGCGCAATTCTTGCCATTAACGTTGGCCATGAACTGATCCATAAGCGTAATCGTATTGAGAACTGGGGTGGTGGACTGCTCTATGCGTCGGTTTGCTATCCGGGTTTCAAGGTGGAGCATGTGCGGGGCCACCACGTCACCGTATCGACTCCAGAAGATGCATCATCCTCTCGCTATGGTCAGAGTCTTTATGCGTTCTTGCCGCACGCCTATAAGCATAATTTCCTCAATGCCTGGAAGCTGGAGGCAGAGCGCCTGCGCCGCAAAGGTCTGCCCGCGTTGCATTGGCGCAATGAGTTGATCTGGTGGCATGCGGTCAGCTTGCTGATGATGGTGGCGTTTGCCACCGCGTTTGGCTGGTTGGGATTGGTGTTCTATCTTGGTGTCAGCTGGATGAGCTTTACTACTCTGGAAATTATTAACTATGTGGAGCACTACGGCCTGCATCGACGCAAGTTGGAAAACGGCAAGTACGAGCGCACAACGCCGGCACACTCCTGGAACAGTAACTATCTACTGACCAATATGGGTCTGTTCCATCTGCAGCGTCACTCGGATCATCACGCCTTTCCTAATCGTCGTTATCAGGTTCTGCGTCACTATGATGAATCGCCACAGCTGCCCACCGGTTATGCCGGCATGTATCTGCTGGCACTGGTACCGCCGCTGTGGTTCCGGGTAATGAACCCGCGCGTGGAGGCCTATTACAAAGGTGAAGAGTGGCAGCTTTCCGCAAAACAGTTCGAGCAGGCGGCCAAGGCACACACCGTCTGACTATTCAGCCATGGGAAAATGGTGTGTAGATCTATCTTTTGTGCCATTGACTGATATCAAGAGGAAAGAACCTTTTGCCGCTATCCTGAACGCTGATTTTTGTGCGAAGGCAGGAGATGGAGGTGGTGAATAAGCAGCTCCGCGCACTACTGGGAATTTGTTTTCTGGTAGTGGGGCTGCCTGCCGGGGCTGAGGAAAAACAATGTCCTCAGCCCCGATTTACCGGGCAGGCGCCTACAGAGTATCTGATCAAGGAAAATCCACTGAAGGCCAGCCGCTCAGTGCTTGGCGCAGGTAAGCGACTTTATCTGGGGAAGGTCAAGGGCAGCGGTCCGGGTTGTGCGGTTTGTCATGGCAGCAAGGGGGATGGCCAGGGTCCACTGGCGGCCAGTTCTAACCCACCGCCGCGGGACTTTACCTGCGCACAAACCATAAACGGCATTCCGGACGGGCAGCTTTTCTGGATTATTCGCCACGGCTCGCCGGAAACTTCAATGCCAGCTCATCCGCAACTGGATGATCAGCAGATATGGCAGCTTGTCCACGTGCTCCGTCGCCTGGCCCGCTGATATCCTGCACCGTCACGTTCACTCCTGTGTTGCGCCGTAACCGGCTAGAATGATGGCTGATTTGCGAGAGACGCCGATGACATCATTCAAGTTTGATAATAGCTATGCCAGTTTGCCCGAGGCGTTTTGCCGGCCATGTTCTCCCACAGCGGTTGCGGCCCCTGGGTTGATTTCCCTGAATAGTTCTCTGGCGACGGAGCTGGGGCTGGATTTAGGCGGCCTGGATGACAGCGCTCTGGCGCAGATCTTTTCCGGCAATCAACTGCTCGTTGGCTCGCAGCCGGTAGCCACGGTTTACGCTGGACATCAGTTCGGTGGCTTTAATCCACAGCTGGGTGATGGTCGGGCAATCCTGCTGGGTGAGGTCGTCGATCCGCATGGTCGACGCCGTGACATCCAGCTTAAGGGAGCGGGGCGGACGCCCTACTCAAGGGGCGGCGACGGTCGTTCTCCTCTTGGCCCGGTGATGCGTGAATATCTTGTTAGCGAGGCCATGCATGCCCTCGGTGTGCCGACTACTCGCGCACTGGCGGCAGTGACCAGCGGTGAAAAGGTGTACCGGGATGAAGCCCTGCCCGGCGCCGTTCTGACCAGAGTCGCTGCCAGTCATATCCGTGTCGGTACTTTTGAGTTTTTTGCAGCTCGTGGAGATATGGAAAACCTGCGCCGACTTGCGGATTACGTGATAGAGCGGCACTACCCCGCAGCACGGGACAGTGATAATCCGTACCTGAGCTTGCTGAATGCAGTAGCGGATAATCAGGTGGCTTTGATTGCCCGCTGGATGAGCATTGGTTTTATTCACGGCGTGATGAATACGGATAATGTGTTGGTCAGCGGTGAAACCGTTGATTATGGTCCCTGTGCGTTTATGGATGCCTACCACCCGCAGACCGTGTTCAGCTCCATCGACCGGCGCGGTCGCTATGCCTATCAGATGCAGCCGGCGATTTGTCAGTGGAATATGGCGCGCTTTGCCGAATCCCTGGTGCCGTTGCTGGATGATGAGCAAGACAATGCACTGGCCATGGCAACCCAGGTGATTCGCTTGATGATGCCGCGCTATGAGCAGGCCTGGTTGGCGCAGATGCGCGCCAAACTTGGTCTGTATACCGAGCAGCTATCTGATAAGCAGCTGGTGGAAGATCTGCTAACGGTAATGGATGCCAATGAAGTGGATTTCACTTTGCTGTTTCGCAGTCTGTGTGAGGCCGCGCAGAACCCGCTGCAGGCTGCTGCGCCGGCGCAGTTGTTTGCCTCCTCGCGGGACTGGCTTGGCTGGGCCGAGCGTTGGGCGGCAAGGTTGGCCGCCGAGCCTCAATATGCCTCACAGCGGGCAGAGCAGATGCGCCTGGTCAATCCTGCGGTGATTCCTCGCAACCACCGAGTTCAGCAGGCCATCGACAAGGCCACAGAGTCCGGCGACTTTAGTGACTTTGAGCGGCTCAAGCAGGTGTTGGCTACACCCTATGAAGATCACCCGGCTGATGATCCCTGGCTTGGACCACCGCCGGCGGGTGAAAAAGTCTGCCAGACCTTCTGCGGCACTTAACCGGCGCTATGGCCGCTTGCCAGCTTAAGGCTGGACGTAGATCAGTGGGCGAAAGCTTTTCAGGTAGGCGGGGAAGCCGTCAACATCCTTGGTGCCACTGAAAGGACCGACGAACAGTCTGAACGGATCCGCGCTAACATCCATAAACAGGACCTGTAGTAACGCTGTCTGCGGTAACGGAGAAGCAATGCTACCTACATCGGCGCTGCCAAATTGCCAGGTCACTCGACGAACATCGGGCTGAGCGGGCAGGGCGCCCAGATTGTCCTGGGACACCGGGGCGCCGCCATTCAGGGTCTCGACATTGTTGATGTCTGCCCAGCCCAGAGCCACCTCGATGTTGTTGTCTGCGGCGGCGCGATAGTTATGCCGCCACATCAGGGTTGAGTTGCCGGTGCAGCTGGCGTCACCACTGTCGTGCTCATGCTCGCTTAGTTTCAGGGTGTCTTCGCCAAAAAGCCAAAGCTGGCGAATGTGGATGTTATTGGCTGAATCAAAGTGACACGATTCCCAGCTGGAGTCCTCCACCGAAATGGGAGTGTTCCAGCTATAGGCCGGTACATCGTAGTAGGCCGGAGGATCGACTTCGATCTCACAACCCTGCAGGGATAGGGCAAAAGCGGCCACAAGGGGCACAAAAACGGGGCGCAGCGCGGTCATAGGGTAATATCTCAGGTGTTTTTTCCAAGGTTACTCGTTTAGCCGCTATGCAGCGACCTGCGAATCATAACCAGCGCTGGGCTATCCGGGTCAAATGCTCTTGCGATCCGCTATGTATCATGTTGATATCCGTTTTTTAATGCCTGGTCCGAATAATAACAAGGGTTTGATTTCATGAAACATCTGCGCACGATCCTGATTCATTTTCTGGTGGTCGCCCTGTTGGCACCGGCCCTTGCGGCAGCGGACTCATCCATCGCCATCTACCGCCAACTATTCGGCGACGTCAACAAGCAGCTGGAAGCAGCCCGAGAAGCCAACGCTGAAGTCCTGTCCCCGGATCATTTTTCCCGGGCGATGAAGTACTACAAAGAAGCGGAGACCAATTATAACCAGCGCCGCAATCTGGACGGTGTGCGTGAGGATATCGCCAAGGCACAGGATTGGCTGAGCAAGGCCATGGAATCAACCAGTGTCTCCGGGATTGCCTTTGCGACCGCCATGCAGACGCGCAAGAACGCTTTATCAGCGGATGCGCCGACCCATGCAAGCCAGGCTTGGGGGCGCGCAGAGGAAGCATTGAAAGATGCCACCCGCAGAGTGGAAGACGGCGATATTCGCCGTGCTCAGGAACAGGCGCGTAGTGTCACCGAGCTATATCAGCAGGCAGAGTTGCAGGCAATCAAGACCAACTATCTGAGCGGTGCCCGCGGACTGCTCAAACAGGCGAAAGAAGAAAAAGCGGATCGTTACGCTACCAAAACCTTTATCGATGCCAAGCTGCTGCTAGAGCAGGCGGAGCGTGAGCTTACCGAAAACCGCTATGACGCAGATTATCCTCGTGATCTTGCCCGTCGGGCACGCAACGAAGCGCAGCATGCGATCACTATTACCCGTCTGGCAATTGGTGTGAATAAGAAAGACTTTGCTGTCGAGGACATTATTACCAACTACGAAAAGCCTTTGATCTCTATCGCTGACGAGCTGAATATCGTGCCCTCGCTGCACGATGGCTATGAGCCTACTCGTGACGCCATTTTGCAGCGTGTGGATGTTCTGCAGAAGGAATCGCAGGAGCTGGGCCAGCTGCGTCTGGTGGTAGATGACCATGCTGCTGAGATTGCTCGTCTGGCCGCGCTGGTGAAGGATTATGAGCTTAAGCTGGGTATCTATAACGAGCAGCTTAGCCAGTACAACGAACAGCTGGCGGCGGAAGAACGCTACCGGGCGTTGCTGGCGGAACTGGAAAATATCTTTACCGAGCAGGAAGCGGAAGTATTCCGTCAGGGCAAAACCCTGATTGTGCGTATGGTTGGTCTTAACTTCGACAGCAACAAGTCTGACCTGAAAACCGAGCACAAGAGACTATTGGCGAAAGCGGTATATGCCATCCAGCTGGCCAAGTCTGAGTCCGCCACCATTGAAGGACATACGGATTCCCACGGCGGTGATGACTTCAACATGAAGCTGTCAGAAGCGCGGGCTAATGCGGTGGTTGAGTATCTGAAAGGTGAGCCTACCCTTGCGAACACTCAGTTGCAGGCTGTGGGCTATGGTGAAACCCGTCCTATCGCCAACAACGAGTCTGAAGCGGGTCGTACCAAGAACCGTCGTATTGATGTGGTCATTCAGCTGGAAAGAGAGCCAGCCAAGGCAGCAGCTTCTGCATCGGCTGAGCCTGATGCTAGCGCTGCTGAGCCTGCCGCCACTGACTCGGCGCCAGCCCCGTCCACCCCTTGAAGGCACGGGTAAAATTGGCTGGGTCGGTGTACCCAAGCAACTCACCGATATGGCGAATTTCCAGCTCCGGTTGCATCAGTAACCGGTAGCTGTCGCGCCGTCGCGCTTCCTCCAGCAGTTGTTGGTAGCTTTGCCCCTGTTCCTGCAGGCGCCGGCGGAAGGTTCGTGGGGTCAGATGCAGGGTGGCGGCGAGCTGTTCCGGCGTCGGGTAGCCGTGGCTGTCAGGGTTCATGGCGGCGCGGATGCGGCGAACGATGTCACTGTCCTGCGCCATTATGGCGCTTTCTCGTTCGCACTGGCTCAGAGCCTGTGCCAGTGCTTCCGGGTTGGCGGTGGGCAGGGGCAGATCCAGCGCCGACAGGTCCCCTTGCAGGGAAATACCGGCCCGAGGCATTGCAAAACGCACTGTTGGCAGTTGCTCCTGCCAGCGATCAAATCCGTCTGGTTCTGTGCCCGGTAGCCAGATTTCATCATCGCTGTGCTGCATTGCCATCATGAACTGCATGGCCTGATACATGCTGGTCAGGATGGCAGCAAGTTGCACATCACGCAGTGCCGGTGGTAAAGCAGCTTCTACGCTTACTTCGAAGAACAGCCCGTTGTCCAACCGCTCTACGGTAAGAACAAAGCCACGCCCACGCAGATGCCAGAAGCGCTCCAGAATATCGATGGCCTGACGTGGAGTATTGGCGCACATCAGGGCATAGCCAAGGCTGCCATGGGCGGTGAGCGGCATGCTTAATCCGGCTTCGAAGGCCAGTGTGGAGGGGGCGCCCAGAGTCAGGATGGCATCCAGTATCTGCCAGATTGCCTGTAATGACAGACGTCCCGCGGGGTCGTCCAGCAGGGTTTCCGGCAGGCCCGCAGTGGCGAGTATCTGCGCGCGGGCCAGTCCGTGACGTTCGGCAACTTGGACAAACATGCGCGGGTAAGTGGCGGACTGATTGGCCTGCCGCGCCCATGGGGGCAGGGCGTTCAAGGCATCCGCATGCAGGGTTGAGGACAAGCTGGCCACCAATGACAACTACAATGTCCGCGCAGGCTCTCACGACAGAGCGCTGTGTACCAGTACTGTATGGGCCATACTGACCTGAAGTATGAGGACAACAACATGACTGCAGCCGCTTCCATCTCCCGCTCCCGTAGCAACAAGCGCACCGCCCCGGTGACGGTGATTCCCGAGGTTCGCCAGCCGAATTTTGATCTTGCCGATGATGTGCCCAAGTACTGGTGGGACAATGACCCGGCCAAGACCCTGTTGCTGGCGGCCATGTCGGCCAGCTTCCCTGCGGGCGAGCGATTCTTTATTGATTCGGTGCGTCATTATCAGAGCCAGATCACTGACCCGGAACTGCAGAAAGCTATTCGCGGCTTTATCGGTCAGGAAGCACATCACTCGAAAGAGCACCAGGCTCTGAACGGCTATTTGGAAGACAAGGGTATCGGTCTGGCTCGACTGGATCGCGAAGTGTTGGCGTTTATGAACTGGATGCGCAAGAACCTGAGTCCGGAGCGGCAGTTAGCCCATACAGTGGCTGTTGAGCACTTCACCGCGCTGATGGCAGAAGAGTTTCTGCTCAAGTACGACGCGCTGGAAGAAATGGACCCACGCATGGCGCCGATCTGGGCTTGGCACGCCATTGAAGAATCCGAGCACAAGGCAGTGGCATTTGACGTCTACAAGGCCATCGGCGGTAGTGAGTTTGTCCGTGTCACTGAGATGATGGCGGTAAGTATCCTGTTCCCGGTGTTCACTAGCATCCATCTGGCCCAGCTGATGAAGGAAGACGGTCAGCTGTTCAATATCAAGTCCTGGGCCGGTGCGGTGAAGTACATGTGGGGCAAGCCAGGGGTGTTTCGCAAGTTGATGCCATCTTACTTCAAGTACTACAGCCCGAACTTCCATCCGTGGAATCACGATGCACGGGATCTGGTGGAGAAGGCCAAGAACAAGTGGCTGGGTGCCATTATTTCCAAGAAGGCCTAGTTGTGTAAATCAGCTCCCGGAAACGGGGGCTGTTAACTACTCAACACCATGTGCGCTCCTCGCTCCGCAATCATTACCGTCGGTGCATGAATATTGCTGCCGGTAATGGTTGGCATAATGGATGAGTCAATCACCCGCAGCCTGTCCACCCCATGCACTCTTAGCTGTGCATCCACCACCGCCATAGGATCATTGCCCATCTTGCATGATCCGGCGGTGTGGTAAACGGTTTCCACATTGCTGCGGATAAACTGACGAATCTGCTCATCTGATTCTACGCCTGGCCCCGGCACTTCTTCGCCACCATTGAATGTCTGCATGGCTGGGCTTGCCAGAATTTTTCTCGCTATGCGTATGCCTTTAACCAGCGCATCAAGCTCTGCTTCATCGTCAAAGTAGTTCGCTTCAATTCTTGGTGGGGCGAATGGATCGTTGCTGCGCAGAGTTATTCTTCCTCGGCTTTTTGGCCGCAGATGGCAAATATGCAACACATAGCCGGATTTCATCGGTGTAAACAGTCCATGACCATGGGGCCGCATTCGTATAGCGGCAAACTGTAACTGCAAATCAGGGATCGGCTCGGAAGGATCGGACTTGATAAAGCCGCCGGCATCCGTAGGGGTAAATATAAACGGCGCTTTGTTGCTGAAATATCCGGCCCAGAACTTCAGCAGGTGGCGATTAGGTGACAAGGAAAAGCAGCTATTGCTTTTATCCAGGTGGCGCAGTATCACATCCGGATGATCCTGCAGGTTTTCACCCACCCCCGGCAGGTCATGCACTAGTGGGATGTTCATGGCAGACAGTTCATCGGCGGGGCCAACACCGGACAGCTTGAGAATCTGTGGTGAGTTGATTACACCGGCGCTAAGAATGACTTCCTTGCTGGCGAACAGGGTGACGCGCTTTCTGTTGTCGGTAAGATCGAAGTACTCCACGCCGGTTGCGGCTTTACCTTCAAACATGATTCGGCTGACATGAGCGCCGCTAATGATTTTCAGGTTCGGGCGTGATTCTGCCTCGTCGAGGAATGAGGCGGCCGCATTGCAGCGCTTGCCTTGCGGAGTCTGGGTGATCTGGAAAAAGCCGCAACCTTCCTGATTGGCGCCGTTCATGTCCGCATTAAGGGGCAGGCCGGCTTCTTCGCAGCCGCGAACAAAAGCATCGCTGACCGGGAAATGAAAGTTGCTATCCACCACGTCCATGCTGCCCTGGTCGCCATGAAAGCTATCTGCGCCTCGCTGTTGTCGTTGGCTTTTTTTGAACCATGGCAGCACCGATTGGTAATCCCAACCCGGATTGCCAAGCGCTGCCCAATGATCAAAATCCTGACGGTGGCCACGGGTATAGATCATTGCATTGATAGAACTGGATCCACCCAGCGCTTTTCCGCGCGGCCAGAAGAAGCGACGGTCTCCCGTGTTGGCTTGTTTTTCCGCCTGATACAGCCAGTTATATTTACGGCTGTTCATCAGGTAGAGCATGTTTACCGGATTGCAGTCTCTGACCCAGTAGGTTTTGTCTGAAGGGCCTGCTTCCAGCAGACAGACCAGATTGTCCGGGTTCTCGGAAAGGCGATTGGCAAGTAAGCAGCCTGCCGAGCCAGCGCCAATGATGATGTAGTCAAACACAGGGTAGTTCTCCGGGAATCTGTCAGTGCCATAATGTACTACGATATTCTCCGCAGCAGGCAGGCTCTGCTAGGATGGCTGCTCTGATTTATCTATCCAGCCAGGAGCCCCCTGCTCATGCAACGTATCGAAATTCATCAGGACTTTGCTATTCCCGTCGAGGAGCTGTTTGCCTACCTGAGCGAACACGAGAATCTGGAAACCATTTTTCATCCGACCAAAGTTCGTCGGCTCTCAGACGGGCAGGGCGCCCGCAATGGCGTTGGCTCGGCTCGTGAGATGCGTGCTCTGGGCGGGCCTGCCTTTGTCGAAACAGTGACGGCCTATAAGGAGAACGAGCTGGTTGAATACCGTATTACCCGTGGTAGCCCGCTGAAGAATCATCTTGGCGTGATGCGTTTTTCATCCACGCCCACTGGGTCGCACCTGCACTACACCATTCAGTTTGAAGGTAAGTTGCCGTTGATTGGGGCGGTTATCCGGGCGGCGCTGGATCGTGGTATTCGCAAGGGCCTGAGCAAGATTAAAGCCTGATAGCACTGGTGTAGGGCCCTAAACGCAGTTCTGATCTGCATATTGGCGCTGTTTCCCGCTGACGTTGTCACAGCACTGCTGACCATGCCTAAATAGCACGAGTCAGAACTAGCGGGTTTTACGTCATGCAGCAGATCCGGATCAGCGACACCATTCCTGAGATCCCTCACCGGGTCAGTGCCCACGGGCCGGTGCAGTCCCGTCTGCGGCGGCGGGCACTACTGGCCTATCTGCTGCTGGCGGCGCTGGGATCTCTGCCGGTTGCGTTGCACGGGCTTGCTGGCGTTCCAGTACCGGTGTCGCTGCAGGTATTCGGTTTGGGGGTGTGGTTTCCCGGTGCAGCTTTTCTCGCCCTGGGCGTCAGTGCCTGGTGGATGGCGGCGCTGGCTTTCAGTCTTTTTGTGTTGCTGCGCGTCGGCTGGTCACTGACCGGTATGCTGGCGCTGCCAGTGGCGGGCTGGCTGTTGCCGGCGCTGATCGCCGCCATGATGGCGGGCGAAGCTGTCAGCGCAGATATGCGCTGGATTCCATTGGTGGCGCTGACCATCGCTGCTGCCAGTTGGTTGCGCGAGGCATGGACGCGCCGTTGGCGATATGCCCGTGCGCAGCGGCGTCGCGCTTTCCTGCCGCAGGCACTGCAGGAGCTGGACCAGGCCAGCGTGGCGGAACCAGACCCAAACACCCGGGAGCTAACCCCGGAAGCCTTGGCTGCGGCCCGTTATGTGTTTGATCTGGCGCTGCAGCCGGTGGGGCAGTTCGAAGGTTTCAGCCGCCGCGACAATTTCCAGTTGGCGGCTCTGCGTTACCAGCTCAACTACATCAGTTATGGCCTCGCCATGATGCAGTGCCATTACACCCCCAACTTCCACGGTTACCTGAGTCAGGCCCAGCGCTACGCCATCGAGAGTCTGACCCGTCCAGAGGTGTGCGGTTACTGGAAATGGGAAAGCCGCGGCTCTTTCCGGCTGGATGTAAATCCCGCCGGCCGCGACAACGTTATGCTCACCGGCTGGTCCCTGGTAGGAATCACTGCTTACGCGGCCAACACCGGCGACACCCGTTACGAGCAACCCGGCAGTCTGGTGTTCAAGCCATTCCACCATGGCGGCAAAACTTTCCCGCACGACTCCGGTAGTTTTATTCGCTCGCTGCTGACCAATTGGCGCAGCGCGCCCTATACCATGTATCCGTGTGAGCCTTACTGGACATTCCCGCTGTGCAATGCGTTTGGCATATGTGGCGTCATCCCATATGACCGCCAGCACGGCACGCAATATATGACGGAGCACTTCGACACCATGCTGACCCGCTTCGAGCAGGAGTTCCTGTTTGAAGATGGCGACATGGTTCCCATGCGCAGCGATCTAACCGGTCTAGATTTCGCCACCCGCACGTTGCCGCCCCAATTCGGCATGCTCAGCCAGCTTAGTGTGGCGATTTACTTCAATGCCCTGCATGCCGGCCATGCGCGCCGAGCCTATGCCATTGCCAGACATGAGTCGCTACGTCTTGAAGAGGGTCGGCTGGATCTCGGCATACCGGTGAATTTGATGCTTGATGTTGGTGACTACTCGATTAATCCGTGCCTGAATCTGGCGCTGGTGGCACTGGCCGCGCATGAGCAAGGGGACGAGCAAATTGCTCAGGCGGCGTTGCGCGAAGCAGAGGCAGCACGGCCGCGGCGCGATGCTGCAACGATGGCGCTTGAGGATGTTTCCTGTGCTACCAATGTGATGCTCGCCACCGCCCGTTGGGCACGGCGCAATGATTGGCGTCATCTAATCAATCGAGGCCCACAGCCGGGAGCGCTAAAAGGTCCGCTGCTTACCGAGTGCCGCTATCCGGACGTGTTGGTGGCACGTGCAATAAGCGACGGTAGCAATCTGGAGTTGGTGTTATACAACGGCGCAGATGCGGGGCTGCAATCGCTTGCCATCGAGCGCCTGCAACCGGGTGGTGAGTACCGTCGTAGTGACACTGGTGAATCCCTGCATGCCAACAGTAATGGCTGCGCTGTTGTTGATATTCATCTTGATGGGCGTACCGAGCTAACCTTGCAACCGGTTGGGGTCGTTCCATGATCTGCTGCGCTATCGGCCTGTTGCTGATTGCCCAATGGCTTGCCTGGTTTCGCGCCGCAAGGCGTGTGCTGGTGCGCTGGCGTTGGCTGATTGTCGCGAGCATGCTGTTGGTGGGTGTTCAGACCAGCGCCTTTGCGTGGCACCTGTGGCAGCCACAGCCGTCCTTCGAGGAGATAACTGCAGAGCAGTTGGCGGATCGTTTTGCTGCCGGTCCGCTATGCGGAGCGCGGGGCTGAGGGTGGGGGAACGTTGCTGTTTTTTTGGCTACAACTGCTCGCCACTTAATTTCTGCAAAAACTCTATGCGCTGCTGCGTTGCCGCATCCTGATAGGGCTCTTCGCTGTAACTATTCAGTGGAAAGCCAGCCACCGGGTAACTTGTTTCAGCTGCGCTACCATATTGTGTCTGCTCGCCTGGGGCAGAGGGCATGCGCATTACATTGATGTCGGTGAGTACATACGGCCCGGCGATACCTTTTTCCCTGAGCGTGGTGGCATGGACTTTCATCAGGCCTGTGTCATTGTCGCTGGAAAGCAGAAAAGAGGCATTGAGGTGGCTGACAGGAATGCCTGATTCAGAGAACAGATTTGCCTGCACCCGGTAGTAACCTGGACTCATCACCGCAAAGTGAGCCGGTATAACAAGGTGTGCGCCATCGACGTAGGCAGAGCCAAGATAATCAAGGTTGGCCGTGCTTTGATATAGCTGTGCTACCGCAGTCACAGCGGAGCTTTGTCCGTCAGACAGTTTTAGCTGGGCGGCGACTGTCACTTCGGTGTCCATAAAGGAGCTCAGCTCGGTGGATGGGATCGTCGCAAAAAAGGTTTCCACATTGCCCTGCTGAGTTGCGCTGACCAGTGGAACGGCAGCGGTGGTGCCTGCGCTATGCTGGATCAGCACCTGGCCACCCGTTACCTTAATGAGTGACGAGTTGCTGCTGTCTCCTTCGCTTGCCACTACGACGGTTACCGGCAGGTCACGATTTCTATCCAGCACATACTGGGGTAATTGAATTGCCACCTTTAGTGATGGTGCATTGGATAAAGGTCTTTCCGAGGGAGTGAAGGCGCGAGGATTCAGGGCGCCCCAGTCGCCTTCTGCCAGTGGCTGAGAGTAGGGTGGAAAGCGCGCATTGTAGCTATAGGCCTCAGCCACCTCTGCTAGCTGGTGCTGCATAGGGGTTCTAAAGTCTTCGACTGTTTCAGCGGGTCTGTCTGGATAGTTCTGCTCAGCGTGATTCTCTGTCCGCTGAAGCAACTCTTGCGTTAGAAAGGTGTCGCTCTGCGAGGAATGCTGCGAGCGCTTGTCTGAGGAAACAGCATTGCTGGATGAGTCCTGCGGGGCTAGATCTCTCGATATGACCTCGTCATTTCTTGGGACCAATATCAGCGCGACAATAAAGATTACGATGCCGATGGCGGGGATGTATTTATTCATGCAGTTCGCCCTGGCAGGAACATGTAACCTTGCTAATGTCCCAGCACCTTATCAGAGCTGGGACATTAGCGCGCCGTTCAGTCGTTCAGCGCTTGATAGATCAGACTTGAGAACGAGGTGCTGTCAGATCCGGCCACATATTGCCAGGTGCCGGTTTCCTTCCAGACCTCCCACCAGCGACGAGTTACCGTGCGGGTGTTGGTGGCGAAATCAACGTTCAGCCCAGCGGAGAAGTTATTCAGCACATAGGTCGCATTGCCTTTGTGCTGATCCGCAACCAGAGTGAAATGGTCATAGTCGGCTGCCATCAGAACCGGGAAGTGATTCGGCATCAAGCCGCGCGGACCAAACTGCCAGGTACGCTTGCCATCATAGGCGATATTGGATGAACAGCTTTGTATGGCATCCGGAGCGGAGGCACCACAGCTGGAGTGGGCCGGTACCACAGTGTCATCGGCTCCACGAATAAACGGTTTTGTGACAGCGTTGACGCCATCCGCACCACTAACAGAGAAACGCAGGCGAGGAATGCTGTTGGGCCAGTTGGCATGATTACGTGCCCCGGATGTTGTCAGATCAATCACCACACCCAGTTCTTTGTAGTCGGTGACATCCAGGTCCATGCCCAGCACAGCACCAGCGGCGAGTTTCATCGGCAGGGGAACGTAATCACTATTGGCCGCTCCCACCGCGATGTCAGCGAGGTCAGTGCCACCACCGGCGCCAGCAAAATCAATGGTGGCAACAATGTTCAGCGGCGCATAGCCAGCGCTGGTTAGCCACGCTTCCTGATGAGCGAGAAAATACCGACTGACCAGATCGCCCGTGCTGTGGGTCACCAGCACACAGCCGTTTGTGCATAGTCCTTCAGCGGAGTAGCGCTTAGCCTGCTCGAAAACGAATTCAGCGATCCCGCCCTCAAGGCGATCAGCGGCGGACCAGTTGAAGTACCCCTCCGCACGGGATTGCCAGAAGGCGGACATTTTGCGCCGCGTCAAAAGCTCTTCTCTAGTCGGTGCCTTGATCAGGTCTTCACTAACCAGACCGTGGACAAGAATTACGTTGTGGCCGGCAAGCTGTGCATTGGCCATGCCCGGAGCGATGAGGGCCGAAAGCATCAAGCCCAAGGTGGCGAAAACCGACATAACGCGTTTGTTATTATTCATATTGATTAGTCCTTTCGGGTTAGCTGACTAGCGCTACTGCTATTTTAGCTGGCCCAAACTAGCCCGAGAGCGGCAACCATACTGGCCACAATAGGCGCAAAAACTGCCAGTGGCCTGGCCGAATTCCGCCGGATTTCGAGAACACTTGTTCACGTCAGGCGGTTAGAAAGACCGCATCTTCGTTTGCCAACGCACCCCATTAGCCTGAGAATCAATGGCATCCCGGCTAAAGTCGAAAATAATGAAAATAACGGGCACAGACAGGAGAGAGCTGCGTTTCCCTCGAACGGTTCTGGAGCCTATCCGGCATGTTCTGGGTAGCCAGGCTCCCGGGGTGTCCTTTGACGACCTACTCAATCACCTCGGTACCACGCCCGAACAGTTCGATGATCCGGCGTTTACCGTCGATGGCGAGCAGTTGTATGGGTTGTTCATGTGGCTCCGGGATAACACTGAGGGGCAGATTTCCCTGAAGGGCTGGATAAGCCACTTCTCTGCAACCAGCGCGGGTCTGGCTGGTATGGCAGCACTCAGTGCCGGCAATGTGCGTGAGTCGTTACTGGTGGCGGTGCGCTACCTGCCTCTGCTGGTGCCAGTGATGCGGGCAACTCTGACTGAGGAACCATCGCAGGTACGCTTCTCTCTTGAGATGACTACCGATATGGGGGAAATGAATCGTTTTCTGCTGGAAATAGTTACCGCCGCCGTTCATATCATTTCCAAGGATGTGATGTCAGAGGAGGTGCCGCGGGTGATCCATTTCACCCATGGCTACGGTGACGGCAGCAGGGCGGAAAAGCGCCGTCGAGATCTAGAGGAAGTCTTTGCCGCCCGGGTTGTTTTCAATAGTTACTTCAACGGCATGGAGGGGCGCACGCAAGATCTGAGTGTGATGACTCGAAGCCCTAACGACGCCACCTTCAGTGCAGTGAAGCGGATACTGGAAGATGAGCTGTCCATCGGCAATGGCGCCATGTCCTTTGCCACGGTGGTGCATCACGAACTGGTCAAACTGGCTAATGCAGGTAAGTACCCGTCGCTGGAAGAGTTTGCCGATCGCATGAATATGTCGCCGAGAACGCTGGTGCGAAAGCTCGGCAAAGAGGACACATCGTTCAAAAGCATCACCAATGAAGTCTGGTTAAGGTTGGCAAAAGAGCTACTGCTTAAAACCCGTTATTCGATCAAGAAGATCGCCCTGCAAACGGGATTCAATACCACCAACTCCTTCAGCCGTGCATTCAAGTCACTGGTGGGTGAAACCCCGTTGGCATGGCGTGGCCGCAACGAAAGCGGGCAGTCCTGAGCAGCGCGAGCCGACGGCCTGTTTATTGGCCATATCCATTGATCTGGGTCAATTGCCGGGGAAAGGCAAGTCTCCCGTTGCTATACACTGGAAGGGTATCCAGATAGTCCGTTATTTCAGACAAAGCACCTTGTGCTATGGCTGTGGCGGGCTTTACCAAAGGGGGAGATGAAACTGATGAATGACTCAGTAGCAAAGGCAGCAAAAGCACCCAAGGCCGCGAAAGCAAAGCGCAGCAGGAAGCAGCAGCCATCGGTTATTGAAACCTTCACGGTGCTGCAGCAATCGGCCGAGGCGCAGGACGCTCAGGCCGCAGCGGTGGAGGACATTCTTGAACATACTGCTCCTCGTCCAAAAGAAGTAGATATGGCGCTGAGCGAAGTTAGCGCCATTCTTGATGGAGCTTCACCGGATGATGTGGCGGCGCTAAAAAAAGTGGTGCTGAATTGGCGCCAGTTCGGCACCAAGCTGCCGGTGAGTCGTGATGACGAGCTGGTCGAGGATTGGCGATCTTCCGCCTATCCCTACAAGAACAGGTTGTCGCGCAAAAACTACGAGCAACAGAAGTACCACCTGCAGGTGGAGCTACTGAAGTTACAGTCATGGGTTCGGGAGACGGGCCAGCGTATTGTGCTGCTGTTTGAAGGCCGTGATGCGGCGGGCAAGGGCGGCGCCATCAAACGTTTTATGGAGCATCTCAATCCTCGCGGCGCCCGTGTTGTTGCCCTGGAAAAGCCCACCGAAGAGGAGCGTGGCCAGTGGTATTTTCAGCGCTATCTTAACCAGCTACCCACCAAGGGCGAAATCGTTCTGTTCGATCGCTCCTGGTACAACCGCGCTGGCGTGGAGCGTGTAATGAACTTCTGTTCAGATGAGGACTATGAGCTGTTCCTGCGGCAGACACCTGAGCTGGAGCGTCATCTGGTCAATAGCGGTATCCATTTGATCAAGTTCTGGTTTTCCGTCAGTAGCAAAGAGCAGCACAGGCGTTTTGAGGAACGCCGTATCCACCCCCTGAAGCAATGGAAGCTGAGTCCCATTGATCTGGCTTCACTGGATAAATGGGACGATTACACCGCGGCCAAAGAAGCGATGTTCTTCCACACGGATCATGCCGAGTGCCCATGGATTGTGGTGAAGTCGGATTGCAAGAAACGGGCGCGCCTCAATGCCATGCGCTATGTGCTCAATTCCATGGATTACACCGGCAAGGATATTGCCAACGTCGGTCCGACTGATCCGCTGATCGTCAGCCGGGCGAGCCTGAGCACTTCATCCTGATCTGCCACGTCAGCGGTAACGGCCTTGCCGTTACCGCTGGCGCCGCTCAGTTAATCCGATAGCGATCGGTTTCCGCCGAATAGACTGACATCAGGAAGCCGATCAGCACCGGGGTAAAGACTGCGCTGATGGTGGCCAGCTCATAACCGGCACCTTTGCCAAGATACAGCGAAGGCACCGCAGCCGTCAGATCCAGCAGCCACAGGTTGATCAGTAGCAGCGCCGGCGTGGTTGCACTGAGCAGCAAAAACTGCAGCCATTCCACAGCCTTGCCTCGCTCTCCCTGGCGTTGTGCCTTGCCCAGTTGCAGCAGGAAAAACGTCAGCAACAAACCGAGCAGGGCAAAGCCGCCACCGGCCACCGAGTGGGCGTGCGATGGCATGCCTAACTGGTAGCCCCAGTAAAGTGACAGCGCTGCTGCGATTACCGCGCTGATGCGCAGCAGCTGGGTTGTCATCGGCTTGCTTTCCATGCCATTGCGCAGGTTTGCCAGCTGAGTCCAGGCAGTCAGCATCAGTACCGTGACAGCAACGGCGAACACCATCAGCGTGCCGCCATCGACCACACCGGTCAGCCAGCTCAGCGGCGCCACGGGCACCATGCGCTCAACTACCGGCAGATCCGCCAGACTATCGAGCGTCATCACCGGCAGCAGCCAGACCAGCGCCAGCGCAGCCAGCAGCACATAACCGCTACGCTGCATTACCAGCGATATCGGTTTAAGCGCCAGCGTTGCCGATGCCCGCAACGGGCTGCTGCCACGGTTGACCCGGAACAGCCAGTAACCGGCCAGCGTCGCCTGCACAAACAAAATGGTGTTCACCAGAATATTCATTTCGTTGAACGAGGCCTCACCGGCCACGGTGGACAGCGCTATCCAGTCGATACGTTGCAGCGGCGCCGTCATCAAAAAGCCGAAGCCGAGTGCCTGCCAACCCAGATGCCGGGCAATATCCTTGCGCAGCAGGGCAATGCCCGCCATGGAGACGCTGACCACTACACCGGCCAGCATCACCCACAGGCCGACATGGAAAACAAAGGTGTTGAAAGTGTTGGCGATACCGCTACTGACCAGATGAATGCCGCTTAGCGTCATCGATGCGAATGCTGCCAGCACATACACCACGCCGAGCACCCGGTGGGTTTTGCGAAAGCGACGACGAAACGCGGGCCAGAACTGCAGAAAGCCTGCGGTCATCAACACCATGCCCAGCATCATGTGGGTGCTGAGCACGGTGCGGCGGCTTTCCGACATGCTGAAGTAATAGATCTGGGTGTCCTGCAGGCCGTCGTCACCGTAGGCATAGTCGCCGGAGCTGAGCCGTGCCATCAGGTTGGCCCAGGCCGGGACCACCTGAGTGACTTCTTCGGTGCCGATCATGTTTACGCCCTGACGGGTCTGGTCGAGCACGTATCGGGCCACCTCGGCGCCATTGTCAGTGCGCCCGGTTGCCGGAGACAGGGTGGTGCCGGCGTTGAACGCCAGCAGCCCGTAGCCAATCAGTACGAGGCCGACAAGCGGCCAGATCCACTGGCGCAGAGCGCTGCCAGTACGAGTATCAGTGGCGGGCAGGGTAGAAGTATTCATCGGCACCTTCCGGAGCGTGTCATCAGGATGCACGCATGGTAGGAGCCGCGCCGACCGGCAGTAATAGCGATCCCGGCCAAGGCTTGTCACTTTACGCCAATTCGCTCCATACTCGCCGCTCTGGCTTACCTGCCACGCAGTGATGAATGCCCATGATCAAACTGGAATCGCTCAGCTTTCCGATCAGCTATGTACAGGTGTCGCAGGAGATCTGCGTTGCCCGGGGGCTCGATCCGGACCTTGTCCTCGCCGAGCAATTCGGTATCAGCCCGGCCGCCAGAGCGGATCCGCAGGGGCAGATCAGCGGCACTCAGTTCGGCGCATTAATGGAAATGCTGGTCGAGTTTGTTGCGCAGAGCCCCGATCACCAGCGCAAGCTGATCGATTTCTTTCCGCCCACCATTCATGGTTATGTGGCGCTGGCGGCGATTACCTCGGCCACGGTGAAAAACGCGCTGGATATTGCCGTGCGCTATGCCCATCAGGTGATGCCGGCATTTGAAATGCGCTACACGGTAAACAACGGCCAATGTCAGGTGGCCCTGAATCGCTTGGCGGATATTGGCGTGGGCAATGCGCTGCTCACCGAGATGGTGTTCTGCGCGCTACATTCCTTTCTGCGTTTGTTCGGCGGCGCGGATGCACCACTGCACCTGACCCTGATGCATGACACTCTGGTGCTGTCGGAACTGCCTGAACTGTATCGCAACCTCACCATTGAAACGGGCTGCGAGCGAAACCTGGTCAGCTTTCCGGAAAGTCACCTGAACGCAATTATTGCCACGCGCAATACCGCCACCCATCAGGCCATTGAGCAGGCGCTGGAAAAAAACGAGGAACGACTCCGGCAGCAGCACAGCATGGCGCATCGTGTTTCCGGCGTGATTCTGTCCATGCTGCAGCATCAGCGTGTGGTGGAAGCGCAGCAGGTGGCGCAGGCGCTGGCACTGTCATCGCGCACCCTGAATCGCCGCTTGGCCGAGGAGGGCACCAGCCTGCGGCAGCTCTACAACGATTGCCGCTGTGCCATCGCCCGGCAACTGCTTGGTCAGGGAAACATGACCCTGGCGCAGATCAGCGAGCAGCTGGGGTTTTCCGATGAGGCAAACTTTTCCCGGTTTTTCAAACAGCAAACCGGGAAAAGTCCTAGCGCTTTCAGGGCATCTGGCAAACAGGAGGAAGATTAAGTTCGATATTTTCTTCAGCGACCGATGGTCGCTGGTTGCACATCCGGCTCCGGCGTTTGCCGGGCATGCCACAGGTCATACTGAAGCTGCTGACGCAGCCAGCTATCGGCGCTGGGGCCATGCTTCGGGCCGCCGAGCCATGTCGATCGAGATAGCCGCATGGCCGTGCAGTACCCGCGTCAGTGCCACCCGTGAAACACCGAGCTGCCCGGCAGCCAGCGTCACACTCAGGCCAAGCTCCGGCAGAATGTCATCGCGCAGGGAATTTGTGAAGTATTAGAGAAATGAAAAAGCCCGGCTTCCGCCGGGCTTTTTATTACCACCAAGAGCAAAACCCCAAATCAGCTAACCTGAGCCACCGGAATCTGCACCTTGTCCGCCACGTCGGTATATTCCTTCATCTGATCGAAGTTCAGATAACGGTAGATATCCTTCGACATGGAGTCGATGGTGTCGGCGTACTGCATGTACTCTTCCACGGTCGGCAGTTTGCCGAGAATGGAAGCCACAGACGCCAGTTCCGCAGAGGCCAGGTACACATCCGCACCCTGACCAAGACGGTTCGGGAAGTTACGGGTGGAGGTGGACACCGCGGTGGACTTCGGCGCGATGCGTGCCTGGTTACCCATGCACAGCGAGCAGCCCGGCATTTCGGTGCGGGCACCGGCGCGGCCGTAGATGTTGTAGTAGCCTTCTTCGGTCAGCTGGTGCTGGTCCATCTTGGTCGGCGGGGCGATCCACAGGCGCGTCGGCATGGCGCCGCTTTCGACTTTCTCCAGCAGTTTGCCGGCGGCGCGGAAGTGGCCGATGTTGGTCATGCAGCTGCCGATGAACACTTCGTCGATCTTGGCGCCAGCCACGTCAGACAGCACCTTGGCGTCGTCCGGGTCGTTCGGGCAGCACAGTACCGGCTCCTTGATCTGATCCATGTCGATTTCGATGACGGTGTGGTACTCGGCATCCTTGTCGGCGCGCATCAGTTTCGGGTTGGCCAGCCACGCTTCCATGCCGCGGATACGACGCTCGATGGTGCGGGCATCGCCGTAACCATTGGCAATCATCCACTTCAGCATGGTGATGTTGGATTTCAGGTATTCAGCAACGCTGGCTTCCGACAGGGTGATGGAGCAACCCGCAGCGGAACGCTCGGCGGAGGCGTCAGACAGTTCGAATGCCTGCTCGACAGTCAGCTCTTCCAGACCTTCGATTTCCAGTACGCGACCGTTGAAGACGTTGACTTTACCGGCTTTGGCAACAGTCAGGTGGCCTTCTTTGATGGCCTGCAGCGGTATCGCATGGACCAGATCACGCAGGGTGATGCCGGGCTGCATTTTGCCCTTGAAGCGCACCAGTACGGATTCCGGCATATCCAGCGGCATGACGCCGGTGGCGGCGGCAAAGGCGACCAGACCGGAGCCGGCCGGGAAGGAAATGCCCAGCGGGAAACGGGTGTGCGAGTCGCCGCCGGTGCCGACGGTGTCAGGCAGCAGCATGCGGTTCAACCAGCTGTGAATAATGCCGTCGCCCGGACGCAGCGATACACCGCCACGGTTCATGATGAAGTCCGGCAGGGTGTGGTGGGTTTCCACGTCAACCGGCTTCGGGTAGGCGGCGGTGTGACAGAACGACTGCATCACCAGGTCGGCAGAGAAGCCGAGGCAAGCGAGGTCTTTCAGTTCGTCACGGGTCATCGGGCCGGTGGTGTCCTGGGAGCCGACGGTGGTCATCTTCGGTTCGCAGTACATGCCCGGGCGCACGCCTTCCAGGCCGCAGGCCTTGCCGACCATTTTCTGGGCCAGGGTGAAGCCCTTGCCGGTGTCGGCCGGTTGCTCCGGCAGGCGGAACAGGGTGGAGGCGGGCAGGCCGAGGGATTCACGGGCCTTGGCGGTCAGGCCACGGCCGATGATCAGGTTGATCCGGCCGCCGGCGCGCACTTCGTCCAGAATCACGTCGGACTTGTGCTTGAACTCGGCAATCACCTTGCCGTCTTTTTCCACTTTGCCCGCGAACGGATAGATGTCGATCACGTCGCCGGTGTTCATGTTGGACACGTCGCACTCGAACGGCAGGGCGCCGGAGTCTTCCATGGTGTTGAAGAAGATCGGCGCGATCTTGCTGCCGATGCAGACGCCGCCGCCGCGCTTGTTCGGCACATACGGGATGTCGTCGCCGAAGTGCCACAGCACCGAGTTGGTGGCGGATTTACGGCTCGAGCCGGTACCCACCACGTCGCCGACGTAGGCAACCGGGTGGCCTTTGGCTTTCAGCTCGGCCATTTGCTTGAGCGGGCCGATTTCGCCGTCTTTCTCCGGGAAGATGCCGTCACGGGCATTCTTCAACATGGCATTGGCATGCAGCGGCATGTCCGGGCGGCTCCAGGCGTCCTGGGCCGGGGACAGATCGTCGGTGTTGGTTTCGCCGGTCACCTTGAATACGGTGACGGTCATTTTCTCGGCCAGATCCGGGCGGCTGGTGAACCACTCGGCGTCGGCCCAGCTTTGAATCACTTCTTTGGCCAGTGCGTTGCCGGCTTTGGACTTCTCTTCCACGTCATGGAAGGCATCAAATACCAGCAGGGTGCCTTTCAGGGCTTCCGCTGCGGTAACACCACACTCTGCGTCATCCAGCAGATCAACCAGCGGAGCAACGTTATAGCCGCCCTGCATGGTGCCCAGCAGTTTGGTGGCGTGGACGCGGGAAATCAGCGGGGAGGTAGCGCTGCCTTTGGCAACGTCGGCAAGGAACGCGGCTTTAACGTAAGCGGCCTGGTCCACGCCCGGCGGAATGCGGTTTTCCAGCAGATCTACGAGGAATGCTTCTTCGCCTTTCGGCGGGTTTTTCAGCAGCAGGACCAGTTCGGCAACCTGCTGTTCGTTAAGCGGTTTCGGCGGCACGCCTTCGGCGGCGCGTTCTTCAACATGTTTGCGATAGGCTTCAAGCACAATAATTCCCTCGTCTGCTGTTTTGATTTCTTTTGGAAATCAAATGATTAGGGTTGATTCCGGGGGTGGCAAAACGGCGCGATTATAGAGGAAAGCGGGTTGGCTTGGTAGCGAGTGGGGGCAATAACCGTGATAAATGATGTGATACCCACTATTCACGGAAGGTGATGTGGCCTTAAGCGGAGCCTGATCCGGCAGTCAGGTAAGCCTGTGGCTGGGTGCCGGGTCAGAGATCTCGGAAGCTCATGTAAGGACGTCAATGTCTTCTTCACTGACCAGCTATTCCTTGCCAGCCTTTCGGGTCATGAATGTGGCCGGCTCATGGAGGGCGGGAGATGCCAGGGAAGATGTCAGCTGCGGTTCGGGCGGTGGCGGTGTTGTTGGTGTTGGCAGGTACAGGCAATAGTCGGGCCATTAATGTGGCGCCGCTGGTTGGAGATTGGCAATACAGCCATGTTCGTTGCAACGAGACCATCTATGGGTTCACCGATCCGATGGAGGCTCAGGCCAATGGCATGCTCTACCACTACAACGCCTGTGGTGATGCGAAGCTCGAGTCTCAGGGGAGCTGGGGGACCACAGCTGAGCCGCAATTCGGCGCATGTGGCAGCACCAAAAGATATCCGCGCGTCAAAATGGGTATCGAGTATATCAATGTGCGCCATCCTCGGGTGCAGTACTGCCATCCGCATGTCGTTGATAGCTTTGCTTTGTATCGTGAACGTTCCGTGCTGTGTCCAGCGGGCTACAAGGCGGCAGGTAACGTTTGCACTCCCATCGAAGAGCTGCAGCCAGAGAAGAACGCTGGGCCAGAGTGTCCTTCAAATGGCTCAAACCCCATCAATGGTGCCACCGGCAACAAATATCAGCGCGAGACTGATCTGGCCACTATGCCTGGTGGGCTGGAATTTATTCGTCACTACAACAGCTATCAGGCTCTGCCTGCCAGATTAACCGAGCCGGGATTGCCACTGAATTGGCGACACAACTATTCGCGGGCGGTGATGTTGCGGGTGGGCATGGTCACCACTGCGATGGTATCGCGGCCAGATGGACGGGCCTGGAGTTTTACTTTGGGTGAAGATGGTATCTGGCAGTCCGATGAGGATGTGCCGGGAGAGCTAACGGCTCAGCGGGAGGGCGATGATATTGTCGGCTGGGTCTATCGCAATAAGAATAATGAGACGGAGTACTACAATGGCGACGGGCGGATGCAACGTATCGTCAGCCCGGAAGGTTTGTCACTGACGCTGTCTTATCAGGATGACCGTCTGACAACCGTGGCTGATCGTCACAACCATCAGCTGCAGTTTCACTATTATCCGCAAGGACACGAGCATGAAGGTCTACTGGCGGAGCTGATCGGGGCGGATAACGTGCGCTGGCAGTATCACTACGATGAGCACGCCAATCTGACCGGGGTTCAGTATCCGGGGTCATCAGCTCAACAGTCGTTACGGCACTATCATTATAACGAGGCGGCCCATACCCAGAGCGCGGATCTGCCCAATGCACTGACCGGCATCACTCTGGAGACCGGGCGGCGTTACGCTACCTATCAATACGACATCGAAGGGCGCGCGGTTTCCAGTGAGCATGGCTCCATGCAGGCGAACCGCACCCGGATCGATTATCACAGCGATGGCTCACGCACGATAACCGATGCCCTTGGCAAGGAGCGCCAGTACGACTACGAGAACCATCTTGGTGTGGCCCGAGTGACTGACATCTCTGCACCCTGTACCCAATGTGGCGCTCAGGGTGAGCAGCGGCGCTACGACATTTTTGGCCGAGTGACTTCGCAAACAGATTTCCGTGGCTATGAAACCCGATACCGCTACCAGGACTTTGCACGGCCGGATCTGGAAACCTTGCGCATCGAGGCCGTTGGTACGGCCCAGCAGCGTACCGTATCAACCAGTTGGAACTCGCAGTGGCGATTGCCAGCTGAGCGGGCAGAACCGCAGCTATTTACGCGCTGGCACTACCAGGGTGATTCGGAAGTTGATTGTGGCGGCTCCGCTGGCGCTTTGTGCCGGCAGGAACAATGGTCAACAGATGATCTTGATGGCTCGCAGGGGCTTGATGTCACGTTGGCGGGCAGTCCACGGGTAACGAGTTGGCAGTATGTGCCAGCAAGTAGTATTAGCGCAGCTGCTGGTCTGCTGGCTTCCATGGATGGTCCCCGCGATGACGTGGTGGATGTGACGCATTACGAGTATGACCATGACAGTGGCTATCTAATCGCAACTACTAATGCCCTTGGTCACCGCACACATTACGAAGACCATGATGGCTGGGGGCGGCCGCGGCGCATTATTGATGCGAACGGTATGGTGACGGAGCAGCAGTATCATCCACGGGGCTGGCTGCTGAGGCGAGTGGTGAATGGAGCGGTTACCACACTGGATTACGATGAAGCAGGTCAGCTTATTGCAGTACGAGACCCCGAGGGAGGTGAGACCCATTTTGATTACGATGATGCCACGCGTCTTGTCTCTATCCGTGACGATCAGGGAAATCGAATTCGCTATACCCTGAATGCACTGGGCGAACGGGAGCAGGAGTTCATTGAGGACGCCTCCGGCAAGCTGCTGTCTTCTCTAACCCGTGAGTTTGATCAGCTCAATAGACTTAGCTCTTTGACTGACGGCGAGGGTGGAGTCACTCAGTACGACTACGACGCTGCTGGAAATCTGATAAGGCAGCAGTCACCAGAAGAGCGTGTCACTCAGTATCAGTACGACCCGATGAACCGGGTTATGCGAATCATTGACGCATTGCAGGCGGAAACCAGTTTTTCTCACGATGGTGCTGGGCGTACCAGTCTGGTCCGTGATGCCAATCTTGCCGAGACGGCCTACCAATATGATGGCTTTGGCAATCTGCTCAGCCAGCTAAGCCCGGATACCGGTGAAACACTGCACCAGTACGATGCTGCCGGAAATCGATTGCGTACGACTGATGCTCGCGGTGTCGCGGTGGTGTATCAATATGATGCGCTTAACCGATTAACCAGTCTGCAGTATCCAGACAGTGTTCATGATGCCTATCTTGTCCATGATCAGAGTGCCAATGGCATTGGCCGGCTCAGCTCTATTGAGGAGATTGGTCAGGTGCTGCGCTTTGATTACGACCGCCGAGGCAACGTTGCCGGTCAGCGGGTGGAAACGGATCAGACTACTTTCAGTGTTGGTTATCAACATGATTTAGTCGACAGACTGATTTCCATGGAGTATCCGTCCGGTGCGAGGGTTATGTACCAGCGCAATGGACTGGGTCAAATAGTCAGTATGTCCACCAGGTTAGCAAATAGTCGTGACATAACTATCGCAACTAATATGCGTTACCAGGGATTTGGCGGCTTGCTGCAACTAATCCATGGTAATGGCATTGTGTTAAGTCGTGATTATGATCTTGCGGATCGACTGATTCGGCACACTGAGGAGCCCGTGCTGGACCTGGGGTTTGCCTACGACGGTGACGGTAATTTGCTTTCCCGCTCTGATTCATCGGAGCGCTTTGAGAATTATCAGTACGACCCATTGAACAGGCTTGTGGCAGCACAGGGGGGATTTGGCAGCCGAAGCTATGACTACGATGCTGTTGGCAATCGTCAGCAGCTTTCTATTCAGGCGACTGGTGGTGCTGCGAGCTCCAGTACAACTTATATCTATCAGGATGCCAGTAACCGCCTGCTGCAAGCTGCCGGGCGGGTCTATGAATATGATGCGGCGGGCAACCCTTTGAAAGTCGGCGACCTGCATCATGACTATGATGATCGTGGCCGCCTGCAGGCGATATCCCGTAATGGCCAATTGATCGCTCAATATCGCTATAACTTGCTCGGCCAGCGTACCGTAAAGATAGTGCAAGGCGACGGTGCCGCCACAGCAGAGTGGCACCGTGCTCAAGCGGCGCAAGCACAGGCTGAAGCGGCTGCGATCTCGGGGCAATTACTGGCGCTCGATATCGAATACGCTTCTGAGCAGGCTGAGCGGCAGTCTGCACTTAATCTCGCCGCCCAATACCAGCTCGCCGCCGATCAGTCTCAACAGACAGCAGCTACACTCGAGCAACAGTCAGCAGAGCAACTGCTACTAGCAGAACAGAGCCATATGGCCGCTGCCGAGCAACAACGTCTTTCAAGCGAGGCCCTGGCCTCGCGCTCGGATAGCTGGCTCGGCTGGCTGATCAACTGGTGGTATGAGCTTCGTTCAGACGGCTATCTTGCAGAAGCTGAGCGGCTAAATGCGCAGGCAGTTAGCTATGAGGCTGAGGCGGCATTATTGCAGCAGCAATCCGAAGCAGCACGGCAACAGTCTGAGCAGCATCTTGAAGCAACTGATATGCAGTTCCATTTCGCCGAGGAAAGTCTTGCAGCCATGGCGGATATTGACAATGCGAGACAGCAAAAACAGGTCGCATTATCTGAAGCAATAGCGCTGGCAGACTACCATCTGGATCAGGCCGATCAGCCACAGGCTGAAGAGCAAGTTCTGCGGTTTGTCTATAACCAGAACGGCCAGTTAATCGGTGAGTATCACAGTGATGGCACTCCAGTTCGCGAATATATCTATCGTGATATGACGCCTGCCGCTCTGCTGGATTACCAGCAGAGCCCTGAGGAGCCTCAAGTCTACTGGTATCACACCGATCAGCTTGGTACGCCACAGGTTGTCACCAATGAGCACGGTGATATTGTTTGGCAGGCCCTCTTTAGCCCATTCGGCAAGACTGAGGTGCAAGTATCACTCATCGCCCAGCCATTACGCTTCCCTGGGCAATACTTTGACGAAGAGAGCGGCCTGCATTACAACTACTTCAGGTATTACGATCCAGTGCTGGGTAGGTACTTGCGCAGCGATCCGATTGGGTTGGGTGGAGGGCTTAATACGTATGCATATGTGGATGGAAATCCGTTGAGGAAAATCGATCTTCGTGGGCTCTATTCTTCTGACTGTCTTGCTCAGGCAAAAAATAGATTGCTGCAATGCTTGTCAATTGCGCGGTCTCTATATAATCGTATGAGCGATAATTTTGATGAATCCTGCGATTACATTTGTTCCGATTTGGGTGATGAGTATGGCGGATACATTTCATGTCGCGTGGTGTGTGGTTCGTCATTTGGTCCCTCAAGTGCGTTGGTGTATCTGCAGTATATGGGGATGGTGGCTGGTTGCTATGGGGTTTATGAAGCGCAGAAGCTACTTTGTAGGGATTGTTAAAATTCTATGACTAAAAATAATATATCTATATTTCGATTCCTAATTCAAATTAACTGTGTCATGTGGATTTTCGCGGTGGGATTTATATTGGACCTCGAGTCGCCGAAATCGCATGTTGTGGTCTTGCTCGGAGGGCTTTTTTGCTCGGCTCTATTAGAGTTTATGGAAGCGCGAAAGCGTTAGGTTTTCGGTCTTGGCTTTTCCGGGTTTGATTATGAGGCTATTTTTCGTATCTTTTATCTCGCTTTGTGTGGGATTTTTTTCGTCTTCTATGATGTCTAAGAGTGAATTCAATGAAGCTCTTGCTGGTTTTCTGCTTGAGACCAACACAAGGGTGTATTGGGAGGCTTCGAATCTGAAGGTGTATCTTGATAAGGGTTGCGTACAGTCTGCAAAGGATTACATCAGGGTTATCAAGGGAGGAGTCGGCTCGGGGATATATTCATATTATGGTATAGCGGGGCCAGAAAAGGGTGATAGGGTTTTCTCGAGGTATGGATATGAGAGAGATGACTTTCTGATCTACCGAGAGCTGCATGAATACGAAGTTGCCAAATGCAAGTGATTGGCCCTGAGGCTGGGCTGGTGATTATTAAGTTATCGAGCGGCTCGATACGGATTCTTCGGTAATTCCTGAATCTTCTTCCTGCGAAAGCGCTTGTAGTTCCAGATGTATTGCTCCGGTGCTTCGCGGATTAGCGCTTCGATGGAGCGGTTCATGGCCGCCAGTGAGCTGGCCAGCTCGGCATCATAGATGGCGGGATCTGGCTCGCGGATGATCAGTTCATAGCCTTCCGTGCCGGGCAATCGTTTGGCGAACACCATAAAGGCGCGGGCGCCGCTTTGCTGAAGTAGTTTGCAGGTCAGGGTGCCGGTAAATGTTGGTCGGCCAAAAAACGGTGCGATATCTCCGCTGCGCTTGTCCGGCACCTGATCGGGCAGGATGCCTGTTACCACCGGGCCGGATTTCAGGGCCCGGGCTACGCCGGCAACGCCGCGGGCGGTGGCTGGGTGCAGGGTGCTTTTGAAGTGTCTGCGGCTTTCACCTACCAGCTCGTTAACTTGCTCGAACTTGGACGGCTTGAACATGGCGTGCAGGTCGAATTCGCTGGATAGCCAGAAGTTGACCATTTCCCAGCAGCCCAGATGCGGCGCCAGAACGATGACCGGCTTGCCGCTGGCGAGGGTGTCGCGCATTGGCTGGTCGCCGTCGATGTTGCGAATCAGGGGCAGGGCCCGTTGCGGATGCAGCCAAAGGTAGGCCAGCTCAATGGCGCCCTTGCCGGTTTCGATCACCGATCGACGGATCAGAGAGCGGCGCTGGCTGTCGTTCAGCTCCGGGAAGCAGATGTCCACATTGATCTGGCTGACCCGGTGTGACTCGCCCCGCAGTCGCCAGCTGCACCAGCCAATGAATGCGCCAAGGCGTCGGTTCAGGGCAAAGGGCAGCACTGCCAGCATGCGCAGCAGCAGCACGGCCAGTTGGCCGCGCAGTCGGTCGTAGCGTGTGGCTTTATCATCACTCATGGCGGCGGATTATGCCTGCCCCTCGTCGGTGCGCAAAGCACGGCAACCTGTCCTATAATTCCCGCGCCTGTCATAGCCGCACCCTGAAGGAGGGTCTTGATGCACGATATCTCCGCGATCCGCGCCTTTTTGCCCTGTGCGACGCCGCAGGCATGGATCGATTGGGCGCTGCAGCACCCGGATATTGTGCTGATTGACCATGCCCACTGTGAAAAGAAGGCGGCCAGCACGGCCCTGAATCTGATGTTTCGTTATGTGGATCGGCCGGAACTGCTGGATGCCTTGAGTCAGCTGGCCCGCGAGGAGCTGCTGCACTTTGAGCAGGTGATCCAGCTGATGCGCCAGCGCGGTGTTAACTACGATCATCTTTCGCCATCGCGCTACGCGGCGTCGCTGCGCAAGCAGATGCGCAACGATGAGCCCGGCCGGCTAGTGGATGTGCTGATTATTGGCGCGTTGATCGAGGCCCGTTCCTGTGAGCGCTTCGCCGCGCTGGCGCCGTTCGTTGATGACGAGCTGGGCAAGTACTACCACTACCTGCTGAAGAGCGAGTCACGTCATTTCGAGGATTATCTGAAGTTGGCCGAGCTGTATGCCGGCGAGGATATTTCCGCTCGGGTGGCGCAGTTTGTGGCGCTTGAGAAGGAGCTGATCGAGACGCCGGATACGGAATTCCGTTTCCATTCCGGCGTGCCGGCTTGATCAGCTGGCAGTTGGCTCGGCGTCTTTCTTTGCCGCCGCTTCGGCGCGGGCTTGCTCAATAGCGGTGTAATCCACCTGAGTCAAAGCATCGTCCGGCAGGGCATAGCAGGTGCTGACCAGAGGGTGGTCATCCTCGAGTACTTCCGGGAAGCGCACACCGATGATTGGCTGCACTGAAAAAATCTCCTGCACCGAGCCTTCAAAGCGCAAGAAGGCAACGGTTTCGCCGTTGGTAATATTCACCACCCAGACGCCACATTGGCGCGGCTCATCGCGCTCGGTCAGCGGCAGGCCGCTGAAGATGGCGCTTTCGCGGACCTGGCTCAGGCCAATAAAGGCGTAGTCGCCGACAAAGTCCAGGCCGCGAGTGAAACCGGGCAATTTACAAACATGTTCCAGTTTGCCGCTGGTCAGATCCACTTTGCTCAGCGAGCCCTCGCCGGATTCAAGTACCCACAGTGTGTTGCGGTACCAGCGCGGTGAGTGGGGCATGGATAGTCCTTCAGCGATCACCCGGTTGTCACTGATATCCATCAGCAGCCCGCCGTTGCGCTTGTTCTCGCGCCAGCCGCCCTTGCTGTCGGTTTTACCAAGCATGGTGACATAGCGTGGCTTGCCGTCACGCATGGCCAGGCCATTCAGGTGGCAGCGGTCTTCCGGTGCATAGGCGCTGACAAATGGCGGGCGCCACATGGGCACAAAGCTATGATCAAAATCACGCACACATAAGCATGAAAACCGCGTGTTCACGAACCACAGGCGATTGTCACCATCGAAAGCCATTTCGTGAATATCGATGTCGCCGGTGATGTGAGCCTGGCGTGGCACATATACGGCATCGTGCTCGGTGTCGGCGGGTAAAAAGGGTGCCGCCGCCGGCATGTTTCTGAACTCCTGAATCTGGTTGACCGAGCCCAGGGCAAACTTATTGATATCACCGCACAGCCCCATGGGCTTTCGGAATAGTTTGAAGTGGGTATTGATCTGGTTGTCCTGTTGCCGCACCACAATCAGCTTGCCGGCCTGATACGTCGTCACCAGCAGGCTGAGTCCGCCCTGACGCAGTAGCGGGGGCAGGGAGCGGGTAAACACGGAGCTGAAATCCAGTGGTTCCTTGGTGTCCGTTGTTGAGCTGTCGTCGGGCTGGCTCATTGGCAGCTTTCCTTCTGTGCTGGTTGGTGTGGCAGCGGGGGCGGGCTGCTCAAGTCCATGGATGCGTTGTTCAACCGGCTGCCAGGTGTCGCAGCTACTTTTGATAGCACTTTCATGCTTGCGCCACTTGTCTGGAGACGGCGGTGTCAGGGTGTGTTGGGACAGCACATCACCTTTGGGGGCTGGGGGGGCATCAACGCCAATAAAGTCCCACAGCTGCTGCAATGTGCCTTGGGTGTCCTCACACAACTGCTGATAGCTGACCTGAGTCCAGTCATCGTCCGCCAGTTGTTGTAGCTGGTTGAGAATGGTGTCGTTGGTGGTAGCCCATTGCCACGCGGCTATTTGCCCGGTGGGCTTGTCTTTAAGGGTCTGCCAGCCGGGGGGCAGCAACAGCGACCAGGGGCGAGACCAGTCCGGTAGTTTGGGGTAGGTGACAAAGCGGCCCGAGCCCCAGGCTTCTATAATAGAGGCAATGTTTTCCTTTGGGTCGCGGTGCAGCCAGATAAACCGGGCCTTGGGGAAGGCTTTTTTCAGGAAGGCAATACGCAGGGCATTCTTCGGTGTCTTCTCAAGGAAGCGGAAAGGAGCCGTCGGCTGAATTGGTTCGCCCTGATGAGTGCGTAACCCGGCCAGATAGTTGGCTTGTAGCTGTTTGACAACCGCCTCGCTGGCATCCTCAGCGTTCAGGGCATTGTGCCAGCGCTGGT
Source organism: Alcanivoracaceae bacterium (assembly GCA_029210325.1). GTDB lineage: Bacteria > Pseudomonadota > Gammaproteobacteria > Pseudomonadales > Alcanivoracaceae > PGZG01. The sequence continues at coordinate 80,437 of JARGPU010000003.1, forward strand.
TTTGTCGCGGGTTTAACGGACCGATGGACTCGATCTGGCCGTGGCCTTCTCCGCCCAGTGTGAGCAGTCCACTAGACTGACTCAGGGTCTCGAACAGCCAGGAGCTGCCGCTGCGCGGCGCAGCAACGATAAATACGGGGCGGTCGAATAGCTCTGCTGGCTCGGGGGGGCGTGTCTGGCTTGCCGTTGACGTCGCGGCTACTGGGGCTGGCGCGGCAGCAGCAGGCGAGGCGGTGGCTGCTGCGGTAGCCGTCACCGCCGGGTACACCAACGCCTGGCAGAGCATACTCTGCAGGCCCATTTTGTTATTCAGGGCCAGTTCGGGCAGCGCCTTCACCTCTTCGGCAAACTGGTCCCGGCGCTGCCGGTAAGAGGCAGTGGCAGGGTCTGGGCCGTAGTGGCTCCACAGGCAGTGCCAGTCAGATATAAAGGCTTCTACCAGCGCTGCTGCTCGCTGTGCCACCTCGTCCTGCGGGTTGGGCACATCCTTGAGGATACGTTCGCTCAAATAGCGCATCTCCCAAGGGGACATTACCTCGGGGGTGTTATAGCGCTCGGTCAGCAAGTTCGGCTGGATAGCCGGGTTCCACGGTAGCACCGGATCTGGCAGCCAGTCGCCTGCGACGCCCGGTTGCGCAAGGCCTCGCGCTACCTGCTGCCAGAAATGGGCTGAGCCGGTGGTATCTGCAACCAGGTGGATGCGCCGATCCGGGTGCGGGTTGAAGACGTTGTGCATGCGCCAGGTGTCGAAGATCCACGATTCGCCGGCGCGCATGTGGACATCGGCATCGCCGCAGTGGAAGCGTACTGATTCATTAGTCTGGATCGGCACATGCAGGCGCACGCGCTGGTGCCAGTAATAGTTGGCATCCATATGCCAGTTGGCTTCGGCGTTGCCGTCGATGCGCATCAGGCGGGTGCGGCCAAAGGTGGTGTTAAACGAGGCCAGCACCTGATTCAGGTAGGGCAGTGCCTGCAGATTGGGGGTAGGCAGCATGGCACCACTGAGGGCGTCATCGCGAGAATCGCCATCGCGGGCAATCAGCAACAGCGCTGAATTACCGGGAAATCCCTGCGGGTGTGGGTTCCAGGCGGATTCCGGGATCGCGCTCACTTCCTCACGCAGTCTCTCGGCATCGAACTGTGCAGGCAATCTGATAAAAGGATGGGCTAACTGCATGATTCTATTCGTTCCAGTGATGGCCCCCAGAGGTTGGCACAGTGCGCTCACCGGCTCAAGTAAAAGTGGGAATGTAATAGGACCTTGCCTGCACTGGTTCGGTGCACCTTAAAAAAGGGGCAGTTTGCCTTTAAGTCATAGGGAGATGCTGGTACAAAAGGGTGGTGCTAAAGAATGAGGCACCGGGTTTGTAATTGATTCTAGTCAAAAAAGAGGAACATGGAGTATGAAAACGGAGAGATCAGCTCATCTTTTCCGCTTGCAGGCTTTGGCGGCAGCCATTGGCTTGGCATCCGGTGCCGCGCATGCGGTAGATCCAGTGGTAACGAATCTAAACGATAGCGGAGAGGGCTCACTACGTGAGGCTCTGTCCCTGGCCGAGAATGACGAGGGGGTTCCCTCCACTGTGACCTTCCAGGAAGGCCTGTCGGGGACTATTTCCCTGTCGTATTCGCTGGGCACTATTAACGACTCTATTGTTATTCAGGGCAGCGGCATCACTATCAAGGGGCCGCCAGCAGTTGACCGTGTAGCCATGGAGCGAGGCCCGCGACGTGGGGGCAATGCGGTTATCAGGTTCTCTGCCGAAGGCACTGAAGATTTCACATTGAGTGGCCTTACTATTACCCGTGGCGTTGGCGGTGGTATTTCTGCGTACCTTTACTCAGGCAGTACATTGCTTCTTGAGGATGTGGTCGTTACCAAGAACAGTGGCGCACCTGCGGTCGACGTTCGTGGAGGCAGCCTTGAGCTCCAGGGCAGCGTGATTTCCGGCAACAGCAATGAGGTTGAGCCCGGCAGTTATTATTATGGCAACCGCGATGGTGGCGGCATCAGGTCCAGAAATTCGGATGTGCTGGTGGTAGATTCCGAGATTGCCGACAATATCGCCAATGAAGATGGCGGTGGTATCCATTCCTACTATGGCTCTGTGACCATTGAGCGCTCGGTAATCAGCGGTAATGTGGCTGGAGATGATGGTGGTGGCATCCATCAATCTTCATACAATGAGTCCACGGACCTCTCTATCACTGACTCCACCGTTTCCGGGAATGTGGCCGGTGATAACGGCGGCGGTATTTTCTTCAGATCCTATCAAGGCGGCGAGCTGCAAGTTGACAACTCTTCGGTTACTGGCAATCAGTCGGATGATGACGGCGCCGGCATTGACTTTTATGTCGGCCGGTATAGCGAAGGTACGTTCCGGCTGGAAAACTCTGTCGTTAAAAACAACAGTACCGCAGACTCTGATGCAGGCCTTCGCATTCGCTCCGAGTCAGTGGAGATTATCCGCAGCCTGATCGAGGGCAACACCGCAAGTGAAAGCAATGGTGCTTTCGATATCAATGCCGATAGACTGGAAATATCCCGTTCTACGATTACCGGAAACAAGGCTCCTAGCAGAGCCATCGGTGATATTGATCCTCACTCAGAGAGTAGTTATTCCCAGTTTTCCATTGACAGCACTACGATTAGCGGCCACTCCAGCGAGCAAGGCTCGGCGCTTAGCGTGGGTCAAGGTTATGGGAGTACTCTAATTGAAAACTCGACGATTTCTGGTAACACTGCGCGCGACCCCGTGATCGAGTTCCAGTCGTACTCCTACTCCGGCGGCGACCTCGACATTGAGAACTCAACCTTCTCTGGCAACCGCAGCACCACGGCACCTTCGGCGATTGAAGTGAGTGGTTTGAATACAAGCATTACCCACTCGACTTTTGTCGATAATAAGGCTGTGGCCTCGGAGCTCTTCCCAGCGTCTGCGCAGCTGAGTCTGGTGCATACGAATGAGAGCTCCCGAGAAGGTGGTCTTACGAACTCAATCTTTACTTCAGGCAATGATGTTGAAGTCATTGTTGGAGGTGGCAGCTTCAACAATCGCTATTCCTACGGCAGCGTCGATGTGGAGTTGAACACCGTGATTATGACCAACGGTGTTCAGGTGAATGAAGGTGGCGACACAGTGGGAACACCCAATGAAGTCGACCCGCTGCTGGCTCCGCTGGGATACCGCGGTGGCTTCACCCTGGTGCATGAGCCGCTGCCGGGCAGTCCCGCCCTCGATGCTGGCGGTGAAGGCTCACGTCCGGATGATCGTGATCAGCGTGGCCTGGAAGGCAACTTTGGCAGCGGTGGAAACTCTGATCTGGGTTCCGTCGAAGTGGTGAGCAATACGTCACCTCGTCTAACTGTCAATCTGAGCAAGCAGATTAAAGGCGTGCTGGGCACTGAAATCCCGGTGTTCAACGTGACGGATCTGTTTGTTGATGACGAAGGCGATAATATCAGCGTTGTTAACGTAACTGGCCTGCCGGCCGGCCTGTACAGTGAAGGCTCAAATATCGGCGGCACTCTGGAGGCGGCAGGTACATTTGCCGTGACGGTGGTGGTGACTGACGATAACGCTACACCACTGGAGACGGTGGAGCAGTTCGAGGTGACTATCCCGGAGAAGAAGAGCTCCAGTGATAGCGAGGTTCTGGGTAGTGTTCCTGCCGGATTCCTGGCGCTACTGAGCTTTATGGCAATACTGAGACGTCGAAATAGCTGATGTCTTTCCCGCAAGGGAAATAAAAAAGGGGCCTGATATCAGGCCCCTTTTTTTTATGGGCAGCGGCAGCATGATGGTATCGGATATTTGAGGAAATTACGGTTTTGGCTTTATGCCGGCAGGCTAAGCTGGTAAAAAAGGGTCGTTTCAGCGGCTTTGTCGTCGGTTTGTCATTGATCAGGGTCATAAAAAGAGGAAGAGAAAATATGAAGACGGATAAATCAACCAATCTTTTCAGAATGCAAGCCTTGGCTGCGGCCATTGGGCTGGCATCTGGAGCTGCTCATGCGGTAAATCCAGTGGTTACGAATCTGGATGACAGCGGGCCGGGCTCTTTCCGGGATGCGTTGCAGGCTGCCAATAACGACGAAGGGGTAGCGTCGACACTGACCTTCGCAGAGGGCCTGTCAGGCACGATCTCACTTCAGTCGTCACTGCCTCAGATTAGTGACTCTTTAGAGATAGTTGGGACTGGCATCACCGTTCGAGGCGGGCCAGACGTTGAGAGCGCCGTAATCCGGTTTTACGCGGAAAGCGAAGAGACCTTCACTGTGCGGGGGCTATCGATTACTGACGGTGTTGCCGGCGGCCTGTATGCGTACCTTGATGATGGCAGCTCAATGCTGCTGGAGGACGTGGTCATCACTAAAAACAGTGGCGGCCCCGGCGTCGAGGTGCGTTCCGGTGAGATGGATATTGTAAATAGCGTTATCTCGGGCAACAGCAACCAGCTCGGTCCAGATGGAAGCTATGGTGATGGTGGGGGTATCGATGCCAGATATGCGGATCTGGAAGTAGTTGGCTCCGAGATTACTGATAATATCGCCGGGAGCCAGAGTGGTGAAGGCGGTGGTATTAATGTTCGCTACGGCTCATTGCTAATTGAACGCTCGGTGATCGAGGGAAACACCGCAGGCCGCCGCGGTGGTGGTATTCGCCTGAATCAATACGAAGATGGCGACCTGACAGTTGTTGATTCCACGATTTCTGGCAATGCCGCTGAGAATGGTGCTGGCATTAGCCTCTATTCATATAGAGGCGGCAATCTGGAGGTCCGTAACTCCTCCATTACCGGAAACCGTGCTGAGTCATCGGATGATGGATATATCAAGAGGTTGGTCAGGAGAGGTAGTTCTACCGGAGGTGGCATCCAGTTCTACAGTGGTAGATACAGAGAAGGCTCTGTTCTGCTGGAAAACGCTGTTATCAAAAATAATAGCGCGGACTCTGCTGGTGGCCTGCAAATATCCTCTGAGTCAGTAGATATCGTCTCCAGCTTGATCGACAACAACAGTGCATCCGAAAGTAATGGTGGCTTTAGTATTCGCGCCAATAACTTGTCAATTTCCCAGTCTACGATTAGTGGAAATAGCGCGCCGGAACGAGCGGCAGGTGCCATTTTCTCCCACTCGGAGTACAGCGAAGGAATGTCTATCGATAGCAGCACTATTAGCGGTCATTCCAGTAAAGATGGAAATGTGCTGAGTGTTAGCAGCGGGGACTATGGATCTATTGCCATCAGCAACTCGACAATTTCCGGAAATACGGCGAGGGATGCCGTGGTGGTGGTGGGGTCAAGCCGTGATAACTACTCCTCCATTAATATTCTAAACTCCACGTTTTCAGGAAACAAAAGCACCAATGCACCCGCAGCCATTGAGTTGACTAACAACGATATTACGGTCACTCATTCGACCTTTGTGGACAACAAAGCATCCAGCTCAGAGCTTTTCGACACGTCAGTGCAGTTAAGTATTCTGGATACGGATGAAGGCACTACCACAGCGCAGCTGGTTAACTCGGTGTTCACTTCCGGCAATGATGCTGAGGTGCAGATTGGCGGTGATCAATTCAATTTCTACGAGGGGTACAGCTCGGGCTACAGCGTGAGTGCAGACATTAGCACAGTAATTATGGCTAATAATGTTGCAATTGCGGAAAGTAGTAGTAGTGAAGGGTCGGTTACTGTGGCCGATCCGCAGTTGGCGCCTTTGGGGTATCGCGGCGGCTTTACGCTGGTACATGAGCCGCTGCCAGGTAGCCCGGCAATCGATGCTGGCTCAGAGGGTTCGCGCCCGGATGGCCGAGATCAACGTGGTATTGTTGGTAACTTTGGCGAGGGTGGAAACTCTGATCTGGGTTCCGTCGAAGTGGTGAGCAATACGTCACCTCGTCTAACTGTCAATCTGAGCAAGCAGATTAAAGGCGTGCTGGGCACTGAAATCCCGGTGTTCAACGTGACGGATCTGTTTGTTGATGACGAAGGCGATAATATCAGCGTTGTTAACGTAACTGGCCTGCCGGCCGGCCTGTACAGTGAAGGCTCAAATATCGGCGGCACTCTGGAGGCGGCAGGTACATTTGCCGTGACGGTGGTGGTGACTGACGATAACGCTACACCACTGGAGACGGTGGAGCAGTTCGAGGTGACTATCCCGGAGAAGAAGAGCTCCAGTGATAGCGAGGTTCTGGGTAGTGTTCCTGCCGGGTTCCTGGCGCTACTGAGCTTTATGGCAATACTGAGACGTCGGAATAGCTGATGTCTTTCCCGCAAGGGAAATAAAAAGGGGCCTGATATCAGGCCCCTTTTTTTATGGCGCAGTTTTTGTTAGCGGTCGACCACCATGTTGAATGCAATGGAGATGCGCGGCTTCTCCCCGTAATAGGGTGCGACCATATGGGTCAGGAAAGACGGGAATAGCAGCATTGTGCCGGCGGTGGGCTTGTAACCAGTAGCAGGCGGCCGCTTCCACTCTCTGCCAAGCGGCAATGGGTCGAAGAAAAGTACCTGACCATCCAATGATGCCTCTTCGCTATCTTTGCCAGGCTCTCCCGCATCCACGTAAAAAACACCGGACCAGGTACAGGGAAGGTGCTCGTGTGGTGCATTCCAGTTGCCCCGGTAATTAATGTTGGCCCACGCGGCAACCATGCGAATGTCTTTATAGGGGCGGTCGTCTTCGAAGCTTTTTATAACGTTGGTAGCCACCTGAAGAATCCGGTGCATCAACCATTTGCAGTCTGGGTGCTCGGTGAGGTGCAGGGTATCGCTGGAGTGCCAGCCGCCCTGATTGCTTCGCGTTATACCCTTGTCTTGATCCTTCAAGCGATAAAGGTGCTGGGTGATTGATGCCGCTCGCGAGGAAAAATTAGGCAGCTGCTTTTCGTAGATTGGAATGCCGAAATGCCAGCGTGCGGTAACAGAGTTCTTGCCACTCATTGGAGCTCTCCGATGGGGGATTCAATCAGCTTGTTGCCTTGTTGATCAGCAATGATGAGCCACAGGGTGTCGTTCCAGTCGCCCAGCACATAGCGCTTCCCCGGGCCATTGGAGGTTGCCAGATCATGTACTGCCGGGCGGTGAGTGTGGCCATGAATCATGTCCCTTACGCTGGCCTCATCCATTATCCGAACCACTTCCTCTGCTGTCACATCCATGATGTTGTCCGCCTTGTTAGCATTGCCTTGCTGGCTCTGCATGCGCATAAACTGCGCGATCATGCGGCGTTCCTGTAAGGGCTTTGCCAGCATATCCTTTTGCCAGGCTTCGTTGCGTACCATGGCGCGAAACTGCTGATATTTTTCATCCATGGTACACAGGCTATCGCCATGCAATAACACGGTGGGGCGGCCGTACAGGTCGACTACCGTACCTTCTGCGAGCAGTGCGCCACCGCAGCGCCGGGCGAACTGCTCGCCGAGCATAAAGTCACGGTTGCCGTGCATGAAATAAAGCTTGCCACCGGCGTCACTAAAGCGCCGGAAGATGGCCTCGGCGCGCAGGTTAAATTCGGCATCGTCGTCATCGCCGATCCAGGTCTCAAACAGGTCGCCGAGCACATACAGTGCTTCGGCTTTGCCCGCATGCTCGGTGATCAGAGCGTCCAACGCGTTCAGGTGGTGCGGGCGGGTACTGTCCAGATGCAGATCGGAAATGAACAGGGTGTAACTCATAACGTTGTCTTGTCCGCCTTGGGTTGCACGATACGCGTAGCACTATTAATCAGTACTGGCATGACGGGTACGTCCGCTGCGGGATATCCGTTCAGGCGGCCCTGGTTGGTACGTGTGTCGCTGATCCGGTCAACCACATCCATGCCTTCCACAACCTTGCCAAACACTGCGTAGCCCCAGCCGCTCGGCGTCTGGCCACGATGGTCCAGCGAGCGGTTGTCGACGGTGTTGATAAAGAACTGGGAGGTGGCGGAGTGAGGATCCGAGGTGCGCGCCATGGCAATGGTGCCACGGACATTCTGCAGACCGTTATTGGCTTCATTGGCCACCGGCGCTTTGGTTGGCTTTTGCTGATATTGCTGGTCGAAGCCGCCACCCTGAATCATGAAGCCAGGAATAACTCGATGAAACACGGTGCCGTTGTAATAGCCTTCGTCAACGTAGCTGAGAAAGTTGGCCACGCTGTTGGGAGCTTTTTCGGCATTCAATTCCAGGACAATTTTGCCCAAACTGGTATCCAGCTCGACCCGCGTAGCGGGCTCTGAGCTGTCCGGGGCTGCTGTGCAGCCGCTTAGAGAGGCTGTTAGGCAAAGCAGGGCGGCAAGCAACCAGCGCATGATCAGCCCTCCACAATCTCGGCGGATTCAATCAGCACGGTATCCTTCGGTACATCCCGGTGGAAGCCGCTGGTGCCGGTGGGCACAGCCTTGATCTTGTTCAGTACGTCCATGCCGTCGACCACTTTGGCGAATACCGCGTAGCCCCAGCCGTCCTGCGCCTGTGCCTTGTCGAGGAAATGGTTGTCGGCGACGTTGATGAAAAATTGGGCGGTGGCGGAATGGGGGTCCGAGGTGCGGGCCATGGCGACCGTGCCAACTTCATTGGACAGGCCGTTGGCTGCTTCATTTTTGATCGGTGCTTTGGTCGGCTTCTGGTCCATCTTCTCGGTGAAACCACCGCCCTGAACCATGAAGTTGCTAATCACCCGGTGGAAAATGGTGCCGTTATAAAACCCTTCTTTAACGTAGCTGACGAAATTGGCCACGGTTTCCGGGGCTTTTTCGGCATCCAGTGCCAGGGTGATGTCTCCGTAGGTGGTACGCAGCAGCGCTTTCATGGCGGCTCCTTTGCTTTGACGGGAAAGTGCTGCACTGTACACTAGCCTCCCTTCAATTTCAGCCGGTTCCGACCCACTATGACTGACCAGAATGCTGCGCCTACCAACTTTATCCGTCAGCTGATCGACCGCGATCTGGCCGAGGGGCGACAGACCGGGGTGGTCACCCGTTTCCCGCCGGAGCCCAATGGCTATCTGCACATCGGCCATGCCAAGTCGATCTGCCTGAACTTTGGTCTGGCGCGGGACTACCAGGGCCTGTGCAATCTGCGTTTTGATGATACCAATCCGGAGAAAGAGTCCGAGGAGTACGTCAACGCCATTACCCGTGATGTTAGCTGGCTGGGCTTTGAGTGGGCCGGTGAGATCCGTTATGCCTCAAGCTATTTTGACCAGATCCATGATTGTGCCGTCGAGTTGATTAACAAGGGGCTTGCCTATGTTGATGAGCTGAACGCGGAGCAGATGCGTGAGTATCGCGGTACCCTGAAAGAGCCGGGTAAGGCGAGCCCATTCCGTGACCGCTCGGTGGCGGAGAATCTGGAGATGTTTGCCAAGATGCGTGCCGGGCAGATCGATGAGGGGGCGGCGGTGTTGCGCGCAAAGATTGATATGGCCAGCCCGAATATGAATATGCGCGATCCGGCGTTGTACCGGGTGCGCAAGGTGCATCACCACCAGACCGGGGATAACTGGTGCATCTATCCCATGTATGACTTTACCCACCCGATTTCCGATGCTCTGGAAGGCGTGACCCACAGCCTTTGCACGCTGGAATTTGAAGCACACCGACCTTTATATGACTGGGTGATCCAACATTGCACCCTGCCAGCGGTGCCCAGGCAGACTGAGTTTGCTCGCCTGAATCTGAACTACACCGTCACCAGCAAGCGCAAGCTCAAGCAGTTGGTGGATGAGGGTCATGTGTCTGGCTGGGATGATCCACGCATGCCGACTATTGCGGGCCTGCGTCGTCGCGGCTATACACCTGCCAGCCTGCGCAAGTTTTGCGACATGGTGGGTGTTGCCCGGGCTGACTCCACGGTTGATATGGCCATGCTGGAATCCGCCATTCGCGACGACCTGAACCAGAATGCGCCGCGGGCTTTTTGTGTGCTGCGTCCGCTCAAGGTAGTGATTGAAAACTGGGATGCGGACAAGGTGGAAGTTCTTCATGGTCCGGTGCACCCGCAGAATGAAGCCATGGGAACCCGGCCGATCCCGATGACCCGTGAGGTGTGGATCGATCGGGAAGATTTCCTTGAGGAAGCGAACAAGAAATACAAGCGTTTGGTACTTGGCGATGAAGTGCGTTTGCGCTATGGCTATGTGATCCGCGCCAACGAAGTGATTCGTGATGCCAGTGGCGAGATCAGTGAAATCCGTTGCAGCTACGACCCGGATACCCTTGGCAAGAACCCGGAAGGCCGCAAGGTGCGCGGTGTCATTCACTGGGTGTCGGCGAGCCGTAATGTGGCCTGTGAAGTGCGTCAGTATGACCGCTTGTTTACCGAAGCCAACCCGGACAAGGTGGAGGAAGGTAAAACCTTCCTCGACACAATCAATCCGCAGTCGCTGACCGTATTTGCTGATGCGGTAGTCGAGGAGTCGTTGGCGGTTGCCCACGTGGGGCAGGGTTTCCAGTTCGAGCGTGAGGGATACTACGCAGTGGACCCGGATAGCAGCGCCGGCAAGTTGGTGTTCAACCTGACCGTTGGCCTGCGGGAGTCTTTCTAACCTCTGGCGTGGCTGTCGTAGCGACAGCCGCTGGCGTGGAGAATCGTTTGAAGCAGGTAGATGTCATTGTTGTCGGAGCAGGGCAGGCCGGTTGTGCGGCTGCCTATGATCTGGCCAGTGCCGGCCTGTCGGTGCTGATGCTTGATCGTCATGCCAGCACAGGGCATAAACCTTGCGCCGGTGGGGTCACTGAGAAAGCCCGCCGTTTATATCGTTTTCCCCTTGATAGCGTGGTTCGCGAAACCGTGTCGCAGATGCAGATGAGTCTGTATCAGAAGTTGCAAACACCGTTCACCGCCGATACGCCGTTCTGCCTGATGACTCATCGTCCAGAACTGGACCAGCTATGTCGTCAGCATGCCCAGCAGGCTGGCGCCTCATTAACTATTGTTCGGCATATTTCCGGGTTTCAGAGTCACCCTGATGGCATTGTCCTGACCGTGGATGGCGAGCAGATTGGCGCGCGCTATCTGATCGGCGCGGATGGAGCCCATGGTGCCGTGCGCCGTCTGGCCTTCGGCGGTGGCGCTCGACATGGTGCCATGGCCATTGAGGGGTTGCTTAGTCGTGAGCAGTGCAGCCGCTACCCGCAAACCACCTTTGATTTTGGCGTGGTGCGCGGCGGCTATGGCTGGATGTTTCCCAAGGGCGACCATGTCAATGTGGGGCTTTATATCCGCACCCAGAGCGGCGGCAAAGTGGATCGCCATGCGCTGGCGGACTACGCTCGCCAGCGTTTGGGTTCCGATGCGCTGACCAATGTGCAGGGTTTTCCACTAGGCACCTGGGGCCATCAGCAACGTCTGGCTGCCGGCCGAGTGTTGCTGGTCGGGGATGCTGCCGGCTTTACCGAGCCTCTGTTGGGCGAGGGTATATACGGCGCCGTACTAAGTGGGCAACGTGCGGCGGCCGCCATTCTTGCCGGCCACCATGTGGCGGCGAACTATATTACCGATATGGATCGCTGGCGCAGTGAGCTGCGCCGCGTGCATCCCATTGCGGCTGTATTTTATTCCACCTTGCCGCTGAGTTTTGGTGTGCTTAAACACGGCGCACGTCGGCCGTTAATGAACGGTTATGCCAAAGGTCTAACACTGGTGCAGAGCAAACGACTTTTCTTCGGTGCACATTTTACCCAGGCGTAACCTATGAGCGAATCTTCCGGCACTCGCCTGAATAAATTTATCAGTGATACCGGTATCTGTTCACGTCGCGAGGCGGACCGTCTTATCGAGGAAGGGCAGGTGCGCATTAATGGCCAGATCGCCGTAATGGGTACGCGGGTCGCCGATGGTGACCAGGTGATGGTGCGCGGCAAGCCCCTGCGGGCCAAGCCAAAGGCGGTCTATCTGGCCTACAACAAGCCGGTTGGAATTACCTGCACCACAGACCGGCAAGTGCAGGGCAATATCGTTGACGCAATACGTTATCCGCAGAGAATTTTTCCCATTGGCCGACTGGATAAACCGTCCGAGGGGCTTATCCTGCTGACCAACGATGGCGACATCGTCAATAAAATACTGCGCGCAGGCAACGCCCACGAAAAAGAATATGTGGTGACGGTCGACAAGGCTTTTACGGATGACTTTGTCCGCCGCATGTCGGCACCGATTCCGATCCTCGGCACTATGACCAAGCCCTGCAAGGTGCGCCAGGTATCGGCTGATACATTCAATATTATTCTGACCCAGGGATTGAATCGGCAGATTCGGCGCATGACCGAGTATCTTGGTTATAACGTGGTGCGCCTGAAGCGGGTGCGAATTATGAATGTGCGCCTCGGTGGCTTGCGTGCTGGACAGTGGCGCGAACTCAGTGCCGCAGAGATGGCCCTGATCGACCAGATGGTGGCTGGTTCGAGTAAAACTGAAGAAGCCAGCCGAGTGGCAAAGCCAGCACACAAGCCAGCACACAAGCCCCCGCATAAATCCGCAAACAGGCCTGCAAATAAGGGCCGCCGACGCTAGCGGGCTGCCCGGCAATCGAGATGGCAATTAACGCAGTTTCTGATGTTCCTGCCGATAGGCCACCGGGGTGGTATCGAACCAGCGCTTGAAGGCACGATTGAAGGCGCTCTGTTCTGAGTAACCCAGGTCAGCGGCAATCTGACTTACCGAGCGATCGCTGTGAATCAGCCAGTCACGGGCCAGTGCACGGCGCTCTTCTTCCAGCAAGGTGGAAAAGTCAGTGTTCTCGGCGCGCAGCCGGCGGCGCAATGTCCACGGCTTCATATCCAGCCCTTCGGCCACATTCTCCACCTGGGGAATGGTGCACTCCAGTTGCCGACGAATTTCCATGCGCACCTGATCCAGCAGATTGTCCCGCGCCAGATAACGGGTCACCGCTTGCTGCAGTCTGTTGCGCATAATGTGGTGCACTTCCGGGTCCGCGTCTTTCATTGGCAGGTCCAGCAGGCGCTGGTCCAGTACAACAGCATTGTCAGCCTGATCAAACAGCACCGGGCAGCGAAATACGCGCTGGTATTCAGCGTCACCGCAGTCTGGCTCGGAGTGACGGAAGCGCACCTCCACCGGGTTTTCATCGGTGCCACTGATCCAGCGGCCAAAGGTGACAGCTCCGACAAAGAACGCTTCGACGCGGTGGCGTGTGCTAATTGGCTCGTCAAAGGCCGTGTACCAGGTAAGGGTGACGCTATCACCTTCTCGCAGCACTTCCGCCTCGGCAAATTCAGTGGTTACCCGCTGGAACGGCACCATCAGATCGATGGCCTGGCGCAGGTTGGTGCCGGACATGCTGGCATAGCCCAGCTCGCCCATAAAACGGGGGCGGATGCGTTCGCCCATATGCAGGCCAAAGAGTGGGTCCTTGGTGCATTCAAGGGCTTTTAACATGAGCTGATGTTCGGCCTTCAATGGTACCCGCGCCTGGGGAGACTCAAGTTGCTCGTCGGTAATGCCCAGACGGACCAGTTCAGACGACAGGTCGCAGCCCTGATGCAGTGCTGCGTCAAGGAGATATTCAAGCCAGAAAGAGGCAACACTGAGAGTGCCGAAATTCGGTGTGGTCATCGCTGCATCATCGACATAGGGGGGCCTGAGTCAAGAGGCTTGGTGAAAATCGGTCATCGTCCCGGCTTGTGGAAGCTGCTACCTTCGCGCACAAATAACGGTACATGTGCCTGCTGGCAGTCATTTGGGGAGACAAGATGAAGGCAATCGAAATCAGCAGTGGCCGTCTAACCGGGCTGGCCGTTGACGGTGTCCATGAGTTTCGCGGCATTCCTTTTGCGGCGCCGCCCTTGGGCGAGAAGCGGTTTCGAGCTCCGCAGCCTGTTAGTCCATGGAGCGGGGTGCTGGCTGCGGAAAAATTCCGCCCTGCCACTTGGCAGACTCCGAACCCACTGATGGGAACGGAGCAGATTAATGATGACTGCCTTTACCTGAATGTCTGGGTGCCGGAGGGAGAGGGGCCTTTCCCGGTAATGGTGTGGATCCATGGTGGGGCCTATACCAGTGGCTCTCCGTCGCAGCTGCTCTATCAGGGCCGTCGTCTGGCTCAGCAGCAACGGGTCATCGTGGTTAATCCTGCCTACCGGCTTGGCGCCTGGGGGTTTGGCTGGTTCAAGGATATTGCCCCATCGCTGGAGGCGGATAGCAATCTGGGTCTGCGTGATCAGATCGCGGCGTTGCAATGGGTGCAGGACAATATTGCTGCTTTTGCCGGTGATCCTCATCGGGTCACGGTGTTTGGTGAGTCCGCTGGCGGCTTCAGCGTGGCGACGTTGATGGCCACGCCGTCGGCAAAGTCCTTGTTTCAGCGAGCAATCGTTCAGTCGGGCGCAGCGGACTTCGTATTGTCGCCCAGTGAGGCGGCTAAAGTGGCCGAGGTGTTGGTCAGTGGCTTGACCGGTCACGATAGCGCGGCGGATCGGTTGCGCAATGTCGCAGCGCGGGACTTTATTCGTGCCCAAAATGCGTCCTTGCGGCAGGTGGTCAAGCGTGGCCTGCGCGATAGCACTCCGCAATTTGGCATGGTGTATCTGCCGGTGGTGGATGGTGACCTGCTGCCGCAGTCGCCGATAGATGCTATTGCTGGTGGCTGCGCCAGTGACAAGGCGATGATGGCGGGGGTATGCCGGGACGAGTGGAATCTGTTCCAGTTTGCGCCGCCATTTAATGGCGGGGTTGGGTTAGACAGGCTGCTGTCGCTGGATGCGGATGAAATCCGCCGGCGTATGGAGCGTCAGTTGCCTGGTCGTTCTGAACAGGCGTTTGCCCGTTATTCGGCGGAGGTCGCCATCGAACCACGTCGTGGGTTGATGGATCTGGTCAGTACGCTGGAAACAGACCGTACTTTCCGTGTTCCCACGGTGCGCTTGCTGGATGCTCACAGTGCTGCTCAGGGATCTTGCTGGGGTTTTTGTTTTACGCATGAGGTCGAGGCATTCGGGGTGCCGTTAGGCGCCTGCCATGTGATGGATGTGCCGTTGGTGTTTGGTCTGACCGACACGCCGGCGGGGGCGTTGTTTACCGGTGGTGGGGAGGTGGCTGCGAAGCTATCCGGTGAGGTAATGAACGCCTGGGGGCAGTTTGCCCATCAAGGTCGGGCTGACTGGCAGTCCTGGCCGGAGCAGCGGCAGGCACGCACTTTTGGTCCGGGGGCTGAGCTGGCTCCGTTGCTTTCTGATGAAATGGAGCAGTTCTGGAAAGCGATTTTTTAGGGCTTCTGGACCACCGTCACCACCGTGCCCGGGCGCAACCGCCGCCATAATCCTCCGGGGTGCCCGCTACGCTGAGTCACCCTCCGGATTATGGTGGCGTTCACGCCTAAGGGAGACACCGAGCCAACGAGGGCCAGGGGTGAAGCCCAAAAGCTTGGAAAAAGCAGGATGCGAGGTTCTGGCGCCTGTTCGGGGTTTGCGGGACTGTGTGAGGCATGGATGCCGAACTCAAGCCCCCAGGGATGGGTTCATGGCGTGTCCCGCAAACCCCGAACAGGTGACAGAACCGGTGACGATCACTGCCAATCCTCGTTTTTGCCACCAACTAGCCACCGTGGGTCAGGTATAATGGCTCCCCAGATTGTTCCCGGAGTGTGTTGTGGGTATTGCTGCAGAGATTGAAAGCAGGGTGCGTCAGGGCCTTGATGTGGCTGAGCTGGAGCTGGTCAACGAGAGCCACATGCACAAGCGTGGGGTCGATTCGCATTTCAAACTGGTGCTGGTGTCGCCGGCATTCGAGGGGCTTGGGCTGGTAAAGCGGCATCAGCTGGTTTACGGCTTGCTGCAGGCGCAGATGGCACAGATACATGCGCTGGCCCTGCACACCTTTACCCCGCCAGAGTGGGCTGAGCGCGGCGCCAATGCTGCTGCCTCGCCGACCTGCCGTGGCGGCAATGGCTTGTAAACAATGAGGTTCTGATTTCCATGATTGTGGTTGCTGCGTTGTATCGCTTTACCCGGCTGGACGGCTTTGCCGAGCTGCGTGTGCCGCTGCTGGATCTTATGCTTGCGCATAACGTGCGCGGTACCTTGCTGCTTGCCAGTGAGGGCATCAACGGCACCATCTCCGGGCGTCGTGAAGATATCGATACCATACTTGGCTGGCTGCGGGCTGATCCCCGGCTGGCGGAGCTGGACCATAAGGAGTCGCTGGTCGATGAGCACCCCTTTTTGCGCACCAAGGTGAAGCTGAAAAAAGAGATCGTCACCATGGGCATTGAGGGCGTGGACCCCACCAGAGTGGTGGGCACCTACCTGTCCGGCGAAGACTGGAATCGAGTCATCAGTGATCCTGAAACCTTGCTTATTGATACGCGCAATGACTACGAATACGAAGTCGGCACCTTTGCCGGGGCGATTAACCCGCAAACCAAAAGCTTTCGTGAGTTTCCTGACTACGTGCGCGAGCATCTCGATCCGCAAAAGCATAAGCGGGTGGCCATGTTCTGTACCGGTGGCATTCGCTGTGAAAAGTCTACTGCGTACCTGAAAGAGCAGGGCTTTGATGAGGTGTACCACCTGAAGGGTGGCATTCTCAAATATCTGGAAGAAACGCCGAAGGACAATTCGCTGTGGCAAGGTGAGTGCTTTGTCTTCGATGAGCGGGTCACGGTGGATCATGATCTGCAGCCGGGTCGCTTTGACCAGTGCCATGCTTGTCGCAGGCCGATTTCCGAACAAGACAAGCTGTCACCGCATTATCAGCGTGGTGTGGCCTGCCCGAAGTGTGTGGATGAATACTCGCCGGAGCAGCGCCATCGTTTTGCCGAGCGTCAGCGTCAGATAGATCTGGCCCGCTCTCGCGGGCAGCAGCATCTGGGTATGAACCCGCGACAGGAAGGCTGATTAGCCTGTGTTTTACTGCAGGCCTGTGCGCAGAGTCTGCAGGGCGCTTGCATCAAGTCCGCGAGCGTTTCCTTCTTCGATCCAGTGATCAAGCATCTGTCGGGTTTGTACGCCTACCTTGCTGAAATGATATTGCAGATAGGTTTCCAGTGGGAAAGGCATAACCTTCGGCGCCAGCCGGCTGATCATGCTGACCAGCAGGGGCTGCGGCAGCTTGGCGCTGATCCCGGCATCGCGCTGCATGTAGTTGGCGCTGATCAGGGTGGCCTGTCGACAGGATTGGCAGGCGATGCCAAGCCACTTGCTGCTGCGCATCTCGCTCAACGACCAGTTAGCCATTTCCAGTCCGGCGATCAGTGGCACCATTACCGAGGTAGAGCGGGCGCTGAACCATTCCAGATCCTTCATAGATACGGCCGGCAGACCGCCAGTGCGCAGCAGTGCAGCGGCCTGTTGGCCTACCCGGCTGTTATCCAGCATTGCCGAGCGGGGCGGCAGCAGGTAGCCGAAGCCCTGCGCGGGTGTTTGCTCCCCGGGCAGCGGTGTATGGAAGCTGATCAGCCCGATCAAGCCGTGTTGCAGCGGACCCTTATAGATTTTGCGCAGGATCTCGTCATCGCGGAAATCGGGAGTCCAGCTGATTAACGGAGTGTCGCTGCCGAATACGGCCAGCTGCTCGGCAAGCCAGGGGGAGGTGAGTGCGTCCGAGGGCAGGGTTAGCCAGACCTGGTCCCAGTCGGGGTAAGCCTGGGTGATGACTCTCAGGCGCTGCTGTGTTGCCGTTGCCTTGCCGACAAATTTGTATTGATGCAGTTGCCGCGGCATGGCGCTGTTGGCGCTGCTTTTGTCACGCACCAGAAAAGTGACCTGGCAACCCGCTTTCACAAGATGATGCGCATAAACCGCAGCCACCGCACCGCTGCCGATGATTAGAATTCTTGGTCGCATAACTCCCCCGTTAACCCTTCAACCCTGCGCTGACAATCAGCGGCTAGCCAGCCAGGCACGGCTTGCCTCAATGATGATATCAGTGACGGTACATTCTTCCATGAGCGCCTGCATCTTCAAGCGTTTATGCAGGTCCGCGGGGATGTCCGCGGTCAGTCGCCGGTGACCTTCGCGCGGGCCGTTGCTGCCCCGCCGGCGACGTTTTGGTTTGCGCTCCGTGGCGCTTGTCTTGGCTGCCTCCTGCTCGGAGGAGGAGACAAAATCAATCTGCTTCATCATGGCCTGAACCTGCCGCTATACAGATACGTATTTACGCATATATTTAAGTCGTTACGCCATGATTCTGTTAAGTCATTAGATATTCATCTAAGTAGCATATCTCATTAAACCATTATTGAAATCTCATTAAGTCATTAGATAAACATCGTAATTTGAAACTGTATCTGGCAAAGAAGCTACTTCAAGACTATATTGCAACCTTATGAAATTATTGGATTAAAACTCCGAGTGGCCCACAGGGAAGTGAATATGAGTGACTTCGACACCATCGTGATCGGCAGTGGATTTGGCGGCGCGGTTATGGCCTGCCGGTTAGCACAGAAAGGCGCCCGGGTTCTGGTGCTAGAGCGTGGTCGCCGCTGGGCGGTTAAGGACTATCCCAGCGTCAGCCAACGCAACTGGCTGTGGGATGAAAGCGAGCCAGAGCAGCAAAACGGCTGGCTGGACTTCCGCTATTTCGGTGACATGAGTGTGGCATTGGGAGCCGGGGTGGGTGGCGGCTCGCTGATCTATGCCAATGTCTCCGTTGATGCCAAACCAGAGGTCTTTAATCAGGGCTGGCCTGAAGCCATTCGCTATGACGCGCTGCAGCCCCACTACCAGACTGTGGCGAAGATGATGGTGGTACAGCAGCTGCCGGAGAATCAGCTCACAGCGCGAACCCGGCTGATGCGCGAGGCAGCGGAAAAAATTGGCGCTGGTGAACGCTTCAAGCTGGTGCCACAGGCGGTGGCCTTTAATCCGGATTGGCATTATGGGCTCGACAACCCCCACGATCTGAGTCAGTCACGCCCATGGATAAACGATCAAGGGGTGACTCAGGGGACATGCATCCATTGTGGTAACTGCGATATTGGCTGCCCGACACAGGCCAAGAATACGCTGGATCTTAATTATCTGGCGTTGGCCGAGCAGCTCGGTGCACAAGTACGCGCTCTGCATCAGGTGCGCTGCATCACTCCGGATGGTTCCGGTTACCGCGTGCAGGTACGGGATCTGGATAACGGCCGAGATGTCACCTTGAGCGCCGAGCGGGTGGTGGTCAGTGCCGGTAGCGTTGGCTCCACGGAGCTGTTGCTACGCTGCCGTGACCAGCACAAGACCTTGCCTAAGCTAAGCCGCCATTTGGGGCGGGGCTGGACCTCTAACGGCGATTTCCTGACCGCCGCCTGGTATGCCGAGCGAGATCTTTCGCCCACGCGGGGGCCGACTATCTCGTCGGCCATCGACTTCCTTGATGGCAGTGAAGGCGGCGCCAGATTCTTTGTCGAGGACGGCGGCTTTCCAGATTTGCTGGGTAATTTGCTTGAGAAAGGCGGCCGTCATTACCGGCTGCGTAATACCAGATTGGCTCGGGCGCTAATGGCAGGCGCACAACGCACGGACCCGGCCAGTCGCATGATGCCCTGGTTTGGTCAGGCGGCGGATGAGCCCGGCGGTCGCTTCCATCTGGGTCGCCGCTGGCTGATGCCGTGGCGTAAGGACAGACTCAAGCTGAGCTGGGATTATCGCAAGGCCGAGCTGGCGGTACAGGGGCTGGCGGACATGCACCTGAAACTGACCAAGGCCACCG
This sequence comes from Alcanivoracaceae bacterium, assembly GCA_029210325.1. Taxonomy (GTDB): domain Bacteria; phylum Pseudomonadota; class Gammaproteobacteria; order Pseudomonadales; family Alcanivoracaceae; genus PGZG01. The sequence continues at coordinate 100,083 of JARGPU010000003.1, forward strand.
GCGGCGAAGCTATTACCCCGGCCACCTGGAAATGGTTCCGTAATCTGGTCACGCCACACCCCCTTGGTGGCTGCAATATGGCTGATGATGCTTCCCGCGGGGTAGTGGATGACCGCGGCGAGGTGTTCGGCTATCCCAACCTGTTTGTTATGGACGGTGCAGTGGTGCCAACGTCGCTGGGACTGAATCCTTCAAAAACCATTGCTGCCTTGGCAGAACATGCGGCTGCGCGGATTGCCTGACAGCGGCAGGCGTCCTAATCTGTAGCAAAGCAGCCTCAGAGAAGCACCATGAGCGAAGCCCGATTCAATGTGATATTTGCCGGCCAGATCGTTGCCGGCGCCGACCCGAGTAAAGTCCGGGAAAACCTTGCTGCTGCTTTCCGAATGGATATGGCGAAAGTGGAAGGGTTGTTTTCCGGTAAACGGGTGGTGGTTAAGAAGGATGCCGATCAGGCCACTGCGATGAAGTTCCGCGCAGTGATGAAGCAGGCTGGAGCGCAGGCAGAACTGGAGCGGGTAGTTGACCCGTCTGAGCCAGCCGCAGCGCCCGCTGCGGCGCCGAGTCCAGCGCCTGCACCCGCACCTGAGCCTGCAACACAGCCGGCGGCCGAGCCTGCCGTGGCGGCCAGTCAGCCTGCGGCGGTATCAGGCGGGTCGCTGGAAACCGTTGGCACCATCCGTACCAGTGGCACCGGCTTCAGTGGTCCGTTCGCGGTGGCGCCCACCGGCACGGATCTGGCGGTGGAGCGTAACCTACCGCCACCGGTGGTGCCGGATGTTAGTCACTTAAGTGTGGCCCCTGCTGGCGCTGATATGGGTGAGAAGAGGGAGGAGAAGCCGCCCGTCACGCCAGATATCAGTCACCTGAAAATCGATCCGCTATGATTCAAAGTGTTTAAAAAGTTAATTACCTATAGGCAGGGGCGTTCCAGCTGATGCTGAAGGCCGCTGCGCTGATCCAATAACTGCAAGGTCTGCATGCCACTCTGGTGTTGCTGGCCGGTAATGCTTAGCTGGTCACGGTGCGGCTCCGGTAGCCAGCTACTGTTGTCCACCGTCGCTTCGCAATCGGCACTGGCGGGCATGTTGGCGAGGCTGCGCTGCACAGCCATAAGCCAGCTGCTCATCTCCTGACGCAGTTGCTCACGGCGTTGCTGCCATTGCTGCTGCAGGCTCTCCAGCAGGGCCTGATTAGCTGCAGACATGGACAGTTGCTGCAAGGTGTCGATGCGTCCGCCGGCGATATACAGATTGTCTTCGCGGATATCCCGAGCAAGCTCTGCTAACGCCAGATCCTGCTCCAGAAAACGTGTTAAAGCCGGATCGCTGGCGCCGGACTGCTGCGCTTTACGTACCAGCAGACGGGCGCCGGTAATATCTGCGGAGGCCAGCAGGGCGCGGGCCTCAGTCAGTAGTGCGCTGCTGGCGGCACTGATGCCGGAGTCGTTGGCGCTGATGACTCCGTACTCCCCCAGATCACAGCCTGATTCGGTCAGCACCCGGACGGTATAGCGTGCATCTGATTGCCGTCCTCGGCTGGACCATGTGCGCCAGCGATCAGCACCGATTTGCAGGCGCACACGGGCGTCTTCTTCGCCATTGCGGTACCACTGGTGGTAAAGCACCTCACCGGCACCGTTGGCCACTTCGGTGAAAAACCATAGTCTCTCGCTATTGCCACTACCGTCACCCACAGGCTCGCGGTCCTGCACCACATCGGCAAAGCCCGCTCGGGGCAGAGACAGTCGACATTCGGCTTGGGCGTAGGCCGTGCAAAACAGCAGCACAGCAGTTAATACAATTCGCATGATGCACCCCGCAGTAAAGGCCGTATCATAGGCCGCTTGAGATATCCGGCAAGCAGGGAGTGTTTATGGTGCAGGAAATTCGTTGGCCAGCACAGTTTGTGCTGGCAGCCTTGGTTATCGTAATTGCGGGTATGCGCGCGGCTTCCGACTTGCTGGAGCCGTTTCTGATGGCCATTTTTATCAGCATCGTTTGTGTGCCGGCGATGAATTGGCTGGTGTCCAAGCGTGTTCCAGAGTCCGCGGCAGTGGCTATTGTGATGGTTGGCCTGCTGTTGGTGGTATTGGTATCGATGGCAGTGCTTGGCGCCTCGGTAAATGGCTTTATGCGGCAGCTTCCCACCTATCAGGCGTCGCTTAATGAGCGTGCCGCCGGATTGCTCAATGGGCTGGCGGCGCTGGGTGTCGATACGGATTTATCGGCACTACGAGAGCGCTTTGACCCTGGCATCGTCATCGGCATGGCTGGCAGGTTGATGGGGCAGTTCGGCTCGTTGCTGGGAAATGCGCTGCTGATCTTGTTGGCGGTGGCCTTTATTCTGCTGGAGGCGGCCCGTATGCCGGCCAAGTTGGCTGCGGCCACCGCAGATGCCAGTCATGGTATCGATGCGTTTCACCGTTTTTCAAATGGGGTGAAGCAGTATCTGGCGATCAAGTCGATGGTCAGTCTGGCCACCGGTGCCCTGGTAAGTTTCTGGGTTTGGCTGCTGGATGTGGATTACCCGCTGCTGTGGGGTTCGCTGGCCTTTCTGTTTAACTATATTCCCAACATTGGTTCGTTTATTGCTGCCATTCCGGCGGTGTTGCTGGCCTGGGTGCTGCATGGAGGGCTGGTGGCCAGTGTAGTTGCCGGCGGCTATGCGGCGATTAATATTGTCATTGGCAATTTTATCGAGCCACGCTTGATGGGCCGTAGTCTTGGCCTGTCCACCCTGGTGGTGTTTACCTCGTTGATTTTCTGGGGCTGGGTGCTTGGTCCCATGGGGATGGTGTTATCTGTGCCATTGACCATGATTTTGCGTATCGGTCTGGACGCCCACGATGACACCCGCTGGATCGCCATCCTGCTGGGGCCAGAAGTGGAGAATGCGCCGAAAAGCTGAACCAGCTGTGTGCCGCGGCACTACTGCCGCGGCATTAGTTACGTTTGATTGCCGCAGTTGGCGCCACAGGCATGGCAGAAGTGGTCGAAGGCGCTCTTGCGGGTATTGCAGTGTTGGCAGTGGTCATGCAGGCCGATGCCACAGTGCGGGCAAAAATCAATCGCCGTATTTTGCAGGTCGACACCACGCTCGCATCCCGGACATACGCCTTTGTTGAGGCGGGTCAGGGCCAGGTCGTAACCCAGTTCACGCCGGCGCTCAATGTCCGGCAAACTTTCTTTTTGTTTCTGTCGTTCCAGATAGCGGTTCAGGGCGCTGATTGCGCGCCGGCCCACCAGCACGGTAATCAGGGCACCCACCCCATAACGTACATAGCCGCCATAGCTGGGCAGGTAAGGTACCAGTTCGACAAAAAACGCGAACAGGGCAAACAGGATAAAACCCCAGGCGAAAGGCCAGGACGGAGTTTTCCTTTTTTTGACGAAAAGCCACCCGGCAATCACCAGTAATGGCAAAGTCAGCGCCAATAGGTACAGAAAGATGCGCAACTCCTGGGAGCGCCGCGCCTTGCCAAGGGATTGATAGGCGCGCTGTCGCTCGTCAGTTAGCAGCTGTTGCTGTTCCTCCAGTTGCAGGCGCAGCTCGAACTGTTGTTGCTCGCCCACCTCAAGGGACTGCTGTAACTGTCGCTCGTTGGCCTTTAGCTGATCAAGCATGGCGCTGCGGCGGATCAGTTCTTGATCCTGATCCGCTCGCTGGGTGGCGCCGCGGGTGGCCAGCCAGTTATTGAAGGTGTCCCGGTCCGCCTGAGTGGCCGCCATGGCGGCGGAGTGCTGCAGGCGGATGCGCTGCAAGTTGTCACTGGCGTCTTCTATGGACTGCTCTAGCGAGCGAATTGTATTGCTGGCCCGGCTGCTCAGAGCCGGGTCCATGAAGTCCTCGATTTGCAGGGTTTGCTCAACTTTCGGCAAGTCGCCGACCAGCGAGCTGCCCAGGCCTGTGAGAAACCAGGCAAACACCACCGCCACCAGCCATAGGCCGCGGTTAAACCACTTCTCAGACAGGCGCAGCGACTTGCTCATGATTGCATCCTCATAATGCTTCCCGGATATGCTGTTTGAGCGATTGGTGCCAGATCATCACGCCGGCGATCACCGCCACCGGCATTACCACCAGATTAACCAATGGCACCATGGTGACGCCAAGCACGATACAGCCAAAAGCCAATACCAGCAGCGGCCTGCGCCCGGCGGCGGCCTTCATGCTGCGAAACGGCACCTGACGGGTGTCGGCGCCATAATCGATGTACTGCATGCCCAGTAACCAGCCGGACCACATAAACCAGGCCACGGGCGCGGCCAGATTGACTACCGGAATAAGCCAGATAACCAGCACCACAATAGCCACCAGCACGGTGCGCCACAGCCAGTCCCAGGTTTTGACCAGTTCGCGGCGGAAGGTGCGCAGGATCATGGCGGGGATGGTTTCCTCTGCCAGCGGTGTGCCGCTGACCCGGCGATCCACCTGTTCCGCAAGCAGGCCCATAAAAGGCGCCGCGATTAGCTGTACGGCGATGGTAAAGGTGCTGGCAAACAGCATCAGCAGGCCCAGCCATGCCAGTGCCTGCAGCAGCCATAGCCCGGCGCTAATGGCGCTATTCAGAAAGGCGAGGCTGCCCTCAAGCTGCCAGCCCACGCCGAGCGCTGCGATCCAGCCGCCAAGAGCACTGCCGGCCAGCCAATAGAGCACGCCAAACAGCAGGATATTGAAGGCCAGTGGCAGAATTACCCAGCGGCGCATGCCGGGTTCTCGGGCAAGGCGCAGGGCGCTCAAAAAATAGCCAATTGCATCAAACACTTGGGTCTCCTCTAGGGGAACAGGGGCAACAGAGCATTTGTCTGTCGGGAATGGTCGCAGATTCCTACTGGCGGCGGCCAATTTTCTATACACTAGCCGCTTTCACGGTGTCGTCCGGCAAATCCGGGCCACCGGATTCCTTCAACTGGATGACAGGACGCTGCCGGATGTGGCGTTCATGGGCAGGTTACGCACGCCATGCGATTGAAAAGCATCAAGCTCGCCGGTTTCAAATCTTTCGTTGACCCGACCACGGCCACGTTCCCGGATAATCTGACCGCTGTGGTCGGACCGAACGGCTGCGGCAAGTCAAACATCATCGACGCTGTACGCTGGGTAATGGGGGAGTCCTCCGCCAAACACCTGCGTGGCGAGTCGATGACTGACGTTATCTTCAACGGCTCCAATGCCCGCAAGCCGGTGTCCCAGGCTTCTATTGAGTTGGTGTTCGATAATGCCGATGGCACCCTTGGCGGCGAATACGCCCGGTTCTCCGAGATATCGGTGCGCCGCCAGGTCAGCCGTGATGGTCAGTCGCACTACTTCCTTAATGGCACCAAGTGCCGCCGCAAAGACATCACCGATATCTTCCTTGGCACCGGTCTTGGGCCGCGCAGCTACGCCATTATTGAGCAGGGCATGATCTCGCGGCTGATCGAGGCCAAGCCGGAAGAGCTGCGTATCTATATTGAAGAAGCTGCCGGCATTTCCCGTTACAAAGAGCGTCGTCGGGAAACCGAAAACCGCATGCGCCGCACCCGGGAGAACCTGGAACGGTTAGCGGATATTCGTGAAGAGCTGGAGCGTCAGATCGAGCGCTTGTCTCGGCAGGCCGCGGCGGCGGAAAAATACAAACAGTTTAAGCAGGAAGAGAAGCAGAAGGGCGCCGAGATGCGAGCCCTGCGCTGGCGCAACCTGAACACTCAGGTGGAGCAGGTTGAGTATGTGATGCGCGAGCTGGAAGTGGCGGTGGAGGCGAAGATTGCCGAGCAGCGCCATGTGGATGCCGAGCTTGAGCGTCTGCGCGATGGTCACACCGAAGTACAGGACCGTTTTAATACGGTACAGCAGCAATATTATGGCCTCGGCGCAGAAGTCGCCCGGCTTGAGCAGACCATCCAGTTCCAGCGTGAGCGTAAGCATCAGTTGTACGAAGAGCTAAAGCAGATCGAAGCCAACTGGGCGGATGCCAATACTCATTTGCACGCTGATAGTGAAAAGATTGCTGAGCTTGATGAGCGGCTGGCGGAAATCGAGCCACAGTTGGAAATGCTGCGCGAGCAGGAGCTTAGTTCGGCGGAAATGCTCGCTGAAGCAGAAGAGACAATGCAGCAATGGCAGCAGGAGTGGGAAAACTTTAACCACGGCGCCAATGAGTCCCGTCGCCATGCGGAAGTGGAACAGTCACGCATCAAGCATCTGGAAACATCCATTGAGCGTTTAAGCGATCGCATTGACCGACTGGGTAAAGAGCAGAATGGTCTGGACGCGGAACCGCTGGCGGCGGAGATGCGCCGTTTTGAAGAGCAGGTTGAGCAGCTTCGTCAGCAATTAGAAGACGGCGAGCAACGTAGCGAGTCGGTGCAGGAAGAAATCAACGCGCTGCGCCGCGACAATGGTGAGCGAGGTCGTGCGCTGGAAGAAAAGCGCGAGCAGATGCAAAAGCTGCGCAGTCGCCATGCCTCACTGGAAGCTTTGCAGAAAGCCGCCATGGGCGACGACGGCGCGGTGTCCGAGTGGCTATCCCGCCATGGGCTGGAAGATAAACCGCGACTGGCGGATCGTTTGCAGGTTCAGAGCGGCTGGGAAAAAGCAGTCGAAGTGGTGCTGGGTGATGTGCTGCATGGCCTGTGCATCGATGGCACGGGTAAGGTGGAAGAATGGCTGGCGGACTTGCAGCATGGCCGGGTCTGTTTGATGACCGAAGCCGTGTCGTTGCAGGTGGGTGCTAAGGGCAAGCCACTAGCTTCCCTTGTCAGCGGTCATGTGCCAGCGCTACTGCAAGATGTTTACGTCACCGACACTCTGGTAGAGGCGCTGGCCCTGCGCGGCCAGCTCAGTGCGCGTGAATCGGTGGTGACCCGCGATGGCATCTGGCTGGGTTCCGATTGGTTGCGCGTCGCTCGCGAGCAAGATCAGGAAGCTGGCCTGTTGGAGCGCCGTCGCGAGCTGGAACAGCTTGGTTTGCAGATCGACGAGTTGGAAGACCAGATCCTTGAGCTGCGTGAGCAGCTGGAGGAAGGCCGTGAAAAGATTCAGTTGCTTGAGGAAGAGCGTGAAGAAGCTCAGCGGCAGAGCAGCCGTGTGGGGCGTGAGTTAGGTGAAATTAATGCTCAGGTCAGCGCCCGTCAGGTACGCCTTGAGCAAATCACCATGCGTCGTGAGAGGTTAAGCAGTGAGCTTAACGAGGCGATGACCCAGCGCAGCAGTGAACAGGAACACCTTAAAGAAGCTCGGGCGATTCTGTCAGAAGCGGTGGAGGCCATGGCCACCGACACGGAAGCCCGCGAGTCGTTACTGTCGCGTCGAGATGCGGCTCGTTCCAGGCTGGATGAGATTCGTCAGCGTGCCCGGCATGATCGCGATACGGTGCATCAGCTGGCCATGGAGGTGCAGGGCGCACGTACTCAAGCGGACTCACTGCGCGGCGGCCTGTCCAGATTGCAAACCCAGACAGAGCAGCTCACTGAGCGAAAGACCATAATCGAGGCTCAGCTTAGCGAGGGAGATGATCCGGCTCGCGAGTTGGCCATGCAGTTGGAAGAGCAACTGGCAGCACGTCTGGAAGCAGAGCAGTCCATGCAGACCGTGCGCCGAGAGTTGGAAACCATTGATCATGAAGTGCGTGGTCTGGATGGTCGCCGTCAGCAGTACGAGCGTGAGGCCGGCGAGGTTCGCAGCAAGCTGGACCAGAAGCGCATGCAGTGGCAGGAAATCAAGGTACGCCGCAGCACCGTGCAGGAGCAGCTGGTCGAGCAACAGTTCGATCTGGATACGGTGCTGGCTAACTTGCCGGAAGATGCTCAGGAGCAGCAGTGGTCCGATGAGCTAGAGCAGATTGGCCAACGCATTTCCAGGCTGGGTCAGATTAACCTGGCGGCGATTGACGAATATCGTCAGCAATCGGAAAGAAAGGAATATCTGGATAGCCAGAACGATGACCTTGAAGATGCAATGAAGACGCTGGAGAACGCGATTCGCAAGATTGATCGTGAAACCCGGACTCGCTTCAAAGAGTACTTCGATAGAATTAACCATGGTTTGCAGGAGCTGTTTCCGAAAGTATTCGGTGGCGGCCATGCCTACCTGGAACTGACCGGCGAAGATCTGCTGGATACGGGGGTGGCGATCATGGCGCGACCACCTGGCAAGCGAAATAGCACCATTCACTTGTTGTCTGGTGGTGAGAAGGCGCTGACAGCTTTGTCATTGGTGTTCTCGATTTTCCGTCTTAATCCGGCACCGTTCTGTATGCTTGATGAGGTGGATGCGCCGCTGGATGATGCCAACGTGGGTCGGTTCTGTAACCTGGTTCGGGAGATGTCACCGGTGGTGCAGTTTATCTTTATTACCCACAACAAAATCGCCATGGAAATGGCTGATACTTTGATGGGTGTCACCATGCATGAGCCGGGTGCGTCGCGTCTGGTGGCAGTGGATGTGGATGTGGCGGCGGAAATGGCTAGCGCCTGACCGCCTTGTTAACAGCTTTAATCGGCTAACGGAATCTGAGAGGGACAGGACGTGGGTCTGGAAACGCTGATCGTCATTCTGGTGATCCTGATCGTCGGCATTCTTGCCGATGGCGTGCGTCGCATGCTCAAGGAGCGCAATAGTCGCCTGCATTTGCGCATTGATCCGAAAGCGAAGGAGCTGGTTAAACAGCCCTATGATGAACGCAACCCGGAGTTGCCTTCCGGTGGCGCCCGCACGGTGCGTAGTGGCGAGCCGGCGGCTCGGCGCCAGCCGGATATTGGTAATATAGGCAAGGTAGCGGAAAGCCCGCAGGAGCAGCAGTCTCCCCCGCTTGTTATGGAGCCTGAGGAAGAGCCAGCTCAATCAGTTACCGAGGCGGTGCAGGTGGATCTGTTTGGGGCTGAAGATGAGTCCGACCAACAGCCGCTGCCGGAAGAGCCGACTGAAAACCATACTGCTGCTGCCCATCAGCCGCCTTCGCGCCCGGCTAATCCTGAGCTGCTCGAAGTGATCGTTATGCATATGGTGACCCCGGCCAGTCATGTCATGCCAGGTCGTGACCTATTGCAGGCATTGCTTGAACAGGGGCTACGTTACGGTGAAATGAATATTTTTCATCTGCACCAGGCGCGCACTGGCGCAGATGAGCTGCAGTTTTCTATGGCCAATGCACTTGAGCCAGGCACTTTTGATATCGACTCCATGGAAACTCAGGGTTTTCGTGCGGTGACGTTTTTCCTCAAGATGCCCGGGCCATCCAAGCCGGCGGAAGCGTTAGAGCGGATGATCAAAACTGTACGCCACCTTGGCGATCGCTTTGGCGGGGAAGTGCGTGATGATAAGCATAGTGTTCTGACTCAGCAGACCGTTGAGCACATGCGTGAAAAGGTGCGCGAGTTTGAACGCCGATCACGGGTGGCCGGTGTCTGAGTCGGTTGCCGATCAGGTTCGCCAGCTGCGCGAACAGCTGTCTGACTGGAGTTACCGTTACTACGTTCTGGATGAGCCGGCGGTACCGGACGCTGAGTACGATCGCATATTCCGGGCGCTGCAGAATTTTGAGCAGCAACATCCTGAGCTGATCAGTGCCGATTCACCTACGCAGCGAGTGGGCGACCGCCTACTTGACGGTTTTTCTGAAGTTACCCATGAAGTGCCAATGCTGTCTCTGGACAATGCGTTCAGCGATGAGGAGCTTGTTGCCTTCGATCGGCGTATTGGCGAGCGACTTGGCGTTCAGGACACCGTTGTTTATGTTGCCGAGCCCAAGTTGGATGGTCTTGCGGTCAGCATTCTGTATCAAGATGGCCAGCTTGTCAGAGCTGCCACCCGCGGCGATGGAGCCCGCGGCGAGGATATTACCGCTAATATCCGCACCCTGCGCTCGGTGCCGTTGAGTTTGCGTGGCCAAGCGCCGGCGCTGCTGGAAGTCCGTGGTGAAGTTGTCATGCCCCATGATGGCTTTGAAGCGCTCAACGAACGTCAGCGTCAGGCCGGTCAGAAGCCCTTTGCCAATCCACGCAATGCTGCTGCGGGTAGCTTGCGTCAACTGGATTCAAGTATCACCGCCCAGCGGCCGCTGGAATTTTACGCCTACAGCATTGCTCGTCTTGAAGGTCAGGCAATGCCTGCTACGCATCTGGATGGCTTGCAGTTATTGCGTGGTCTGGGTTTGCGGGTCAATTCACTGGTATGCCGTTGCCATGGTGTGGATGAGTTGCTGGCGTTTTATCAGCGCGTCCAGCAGCAGCGGCCAACGCTTGGCTACGACATCGATGGTGTGGTTTATAAAGTTGATGATCTGGCCCTGCAGCAGAGGCTTGGTTTTGTCTCTCGCGCCCCGCGTTGGGCTATTGCCCATAAGTTTCCCGCTCAGGAAGAGCTGACCATTCTGCGTGATGTGGAGTGGCAGGTGGGTCGTACCGGCGCGCTGACGCCCGTGGCGAGGCTGGAGCCGGTGTTTGTAGGTGGTGTTACGGTAAGCAATGCGACGCTGCATAACGCCGACGAAATTGAGCGGCTTGACCTGCATATTGGCGATACCGTGGTGGTACTGCGGGCCGGTGATGTGATCCCAAAGGTTTCCGCAGTGCTGCCTGAGCGTCGCCCGGAAAGTGCCAGAGTCATTACTATTCCAGTTGCTTGTCCGGTATGTGGCAGCGAGGTTTTTCGTGCTGAGGGTGAAGCGGCTACTCGTTGTACCGGTGGGCTGATTTGCGCCGCGCAGCAGAAGGAGGCAGTGCGACACTTCGCTTCCCGCCGGGCCATGGATATTGAAGGCCTGGGTGAGCGATTGGTCGATGTGTTGGTGGATGAGAAGCTAATTGCTAATGTGGCTGATCTTTACCACTTGCGTATTGAACAGGTTGCGGCCCTCGAGCGGATGGGGGAAAAATCCGCCGCCAACCTTATTGAGGCAATTAAGCATAGTAAGCAGATTGCACTGCCACGATTTCTGTTCGCTCTTGGGATTCGTGAAGTGGGTGAGGCTACCGCATTGGCGCTGGCCAATCATTTCGGTAGCCTGCAGGCAATTATGGCAGCGGATGAGCAGGCGTTTTTGCAGGTGGCAGATGTCGGGCCAGTGGTGGCTAGCCATCTGCAGCATTTTTTTGCTGAGCCGCATAATCAGCAGGTTATTGCCAGATTGCTTGAGGCTGGGGTGACGCCCAGCGAGACACAGCCTCAAAAGCCAGAGACGTTACCCCTGCACGGACAGACCTGGGTGCTCACCGGTACGCTTGAGCAACTGACTCGCGACCAGGCCAAGGTGGCTTTGCAGCAGTTGGGTGCCAAGGTGGCTGGTTCCGTGTCGGCAAAAACAAGTATGGTGATTGCCGGTGAAGCAGCCGGTTCAAAGCTGGACAAGGCGCAAGCACTGGGTGTTGCGGTAGAAGATGAGGCCTATTTGATCAAGGCTCTGACGGAGCATGGGGTTTACCCCGGGAGTGCAGAATGACGAGACTGCTAACTTTAGTTGCCATAAGCGTACTGCTTACAGCCTGCGCCTCCCAGCCGTCTAATGTTCATGATGTTTGTTCAATCTATGACGAGAAGGGCGGGCTGTTCAATAACTGGTATCGATATAGCAAGAAGGTGGAAAAAGAGTTCGGTGTGTCGCCCCATGTCACCATGGCGACGATCTGGAAGGAGTCTACTTTTCAGGCGAGGGTAAAACCGCCACGGAAAAAGTACCTTGGCTTTATTCCTGGTCCGCGCCCTTCCAATGCCTACGGCTATCCACAGGCGCTTAAGTCCACCTGGAAATGGTATCGGGATGAGACCGGGCGCTCACGGGCAAAACGCAACAAGTTCAAGCATGCCATTCATTTTGTCGGGTGGTATCACGATCAGAGTTACCGCAAAAACAAGGTGGCCAAAACAGATGCCTACAATCTTTATCTGAATTACTATCTCGGCCACGGCGGCTATGCTCGCGGTGCGGCGGCGGGGAACGCTCATGCTAGAGAGGCGGCTGGCAGGGTTGCCGCGCAGGCAGAGAAATACCGCGTCCAATTATCCAAGTGCCGGAGATAAAGTGGATACCGAATCGATTGTCTACGGTTGCATCAAGCACCTGCCGTTCGGCTCGCTGGCCGAGCGCCGCGCCAGCTGTTCGCACAATCGTCAGGCGGTGATGCGGCTGCCCCAAGCCGATGCCTGGCCGTTTCTGTGCCGGGAGATGTTCTCCGTGCCCGGCGATGACTTGATGGGCGGTACCTACCACACGCAAGTGATTCACTTTGGCATGTCTTACCGGGCGGTTGAGTACGAGTGGGAACACTGGATCAGCAAGTTCGAAGCCCTGCTGCGCAATATGTACTGGGTGAATGCCACTGTTCATCTGGAAACCGAGCTGGCCGGCAATCATACCTTCGTCTGGGATAGTGCGGATATGTGTCACCGACCCAGTGATGAGCCGCTGCGCGTTCGATGCGAGTGGGCCCGCGAGGGCCATCTGGCGTGATCGTGCCCTGGCAGGATATTCCCGCTGACTCTTTGCAAAATCTTATCGAGGAATTCGTCAGCCGTGATGGCACGGATTATGGGGAGCGTGAAATCCCACTGACCACACGGGTAGATCAGGTGCGCGAGCAGCTGCGCCGCGGCAAGGTCGTGATCTGGTTTGACGAGGCCACCGAGACCATCTCTCTGTTTGACTCGGAGCGCATTCCGACAGGGGATTGAGGCGCCGCTGTTATATCACTCTGATGAGCAGGTGGATGGCGACGGAAAGCATTACCCCCCAGCTGATTACTATGCCCAGCTGGCGCAGCACATTGACTTTCTTCGGTTGCGATATTCCAAGCGGGTGCGCCAGCCGAGCCAGCAGGAACAGGCCGCCGTACAGGTGCATGGCCATATTGGAAGTGCCGAGCATTTCAAGGAGTGCCATGCCGAGAAGTACCAGCGGCACATACTCGGTTGCATTGCCATGGCAGCGCATCGCTCTTGCCAAGTCCTTGTTTCCGCCATCACCTAGAGAAACCTTTGCTTTCAGGCGCCAGCGCACCACATTGGCAGCCAGAGCTAGCATTAGCAGCAGAAACAGGGCGGTATACAGCGCGGTGATATCTGGCAGGCTGACAAGGTTCAGGTTCATTGGTGTTTTCCCCGTAGACGTTGGTTCTGCCGCAGCATAAATCGACCCGGCGCTAGAGCGTCAATGATTTCCTGATCAACCGGTGTTGGCAAGCCAAGAATTTGCGCACTGAGCAAGTCAGCACACAGCGGTGTGCCGCTCAGCCCTCGACTGCCATGGGCAATGCTCATCCATAGCCCCGCTGGTTGTTCTGGAACAGCGCCGGCCAATGGCAGGAAGTCGGTGCTCTGGCAACGAAAGCCCACCCGGCGAGATATTATCTGAGCCTGTTCGCCACCCAGTTGCTGCCATAGTTTGGGCAGGTACTGGCGTAGCTCCTCCAGATTGGCATGGTCATCATCGTCTTTTTCTGCGGGGCTGTGATCATGCAGGTCAAAAGTGGCGCCGACGCAATGTAGATCATCAATGGACGGAGTCAGGTAGCCGGCATGACAGATCGCCTCTTGCCACCGTCGAGAGGCCGCCGTGGCGCGAACATAGCTGACTTGCCCGCGAATTTTTTTCAGGCGCACGTCCGCTACAGGAGCCAGGCGCAGGGCATCGAAACTGTTGGCCAGTACCACATGATCTGCCTCGCCAATCACACTCTGGGCAGAGACCACCTGCCAGCGTTGATTGTGATACTGCAGTCGATCCACATGTTGTTGATGCAAGCTGATCAGTGGATGGTCAAGCAGATGTCTGCACCAGTGTGGTGGCGACAGGTAGCCACCGCGGACAAAACGCATGGCGCCGTTTTGCTCCAGTGCCTGCAGCTCCTCACTGGGCCATAAGCCACTGTTTAATGCGTCACGGGCCTTGTTGGCCAAGCGCTCGTCTTTCGGATACTGCAGGACGCCGCACAGAGCGCCGTGCTCGGGGGAGTTTGGGAATGATTCCCGCTGTAGCCAGTGCAGGGCATGAAGGTAGCTGCTCTGGTAAAAACGGTTCTGCGGCGTCGGGTGAGCGCTGGGCGTGGTATACAGCACGCCGGCAAGGTTGCCAGACGCGGCGCCGGCGATTTCACCGCAATCAATCACCCTGACCCTGATGCCTTGGCGAGCCAGTGACCGTGCCACGGTGGCTCCGGCAAGGCCGGCACCGATAACAATAGCAGTGGGCTGCTGGACAGTGTTTGCCCGCCAAAAATTGTTGCCCAAAAACCCGCAAAGCATTTCTCTTTTGCGGCCGTAGCCGGGAACTCGCTGCATGACAAAACCGGCATCACCAAGATCGCGGCGCACAAAGCCTGCCGCAGTAAATGTGGCGACGGTGGCGCCGGGCTGGCTCAGCCGTTGCATCTGGGTAAATAGCTCCGGGCGCCACATGTCCGCATTCCGGGCCGGCGCAAAACCATCCAGAAACCATGCGTCCACTCGTGCATTAAGCAAGCGCAGCATGGCAACGCAGTCGCCATACAGCAGGGTTAGTGTCAGTCTGTTTGGCAGTAATTCACGGTGGTGGAAACCAGGCGTGGAGGCGGGCCAGTGCTGCAGCAGAGCATCTCGTAATAATGGGTGGTGCGGCCACTGCTTCAGGGCATGCTGGAGGTCGCCGCGCTCCAGTGGATGTTTCTCTGCGGAGATAAAGTGCAGGCGGGCGTCCGCTGGAGCATGCTTTAGAAAACATTCTGCCGCACGAAAGAAACTGAGCCCGGTGCCAAAGCCGGTTTCGCCGATCACAAACAGAGCCCCTGGATACAGCTCACGGAAACGCTGTTCTAACTGGTTGCCAGCGATAAATACGTGGTCTGTTTCGGCGATGCCGTTTTCCCTGCAGAAGTAGGGGTCTGCAAAATCGGCGGCAATCGGAATATCATCTTGCCAGTCTATTTGGGCGCGCGATAACGGGGCAAAATCATGGTCCGGCATGGCGTACCAGGCCATCGCGGAACAGCAATAGTGTCTGGCGCATTTCATCAATACGGCTGCTAATATCCGGCTGTACGCATTCCAGCCTCAGGCGGATGAATACCGGCATGTCGGCGGTCAGGATCAACAGTGATGAGAGCGACTGGCCGCTGCTCAGCACATGCATTTCGCTGATTGCCAGCGGGTATTTCAGTGCCGGATCAGACAGACTGTCATGTAGGGTTTCCTCAACATCAGCACGACTGTAACGTTGCAGCCTGCGTAGTTCTATTTCCCGCTGCTGGGGAAAGTGGCCCTCCACCATACGTAAAGGAGGCAGGTCTTCCCAGCCACCGGGGATTGGATAGACAGCCATCTCTAGTGCTTCGTCGGGCTTCGCCGGGTCGACATAGCGGAACAGGCGTAGATCATGTTCGCTGCCTTGCAGGCTGCCTTGAAGGACATAAGAATCAAGTCGTTCAGGGGGTTGCCAAAGTGCCAGATTGACATCCGGGGCAGGCGGGGCGATACCTACTCTGCCGTAGGGGGCGGAGCTGTCGGCGACCACCATACAGCCGGTCAGGGAAAGCAAAAGCAAGCAGATCAGCGGGAGTCGCACGGTTATTGTGGCCTTCTGCAGTGACAGAAAGGCGATTCTGGCTGTCGCGGCAGCAGGGTTCAAGTGATCATCTCTTGTTTAGGGGCATTGAAGTGCGCCGGTCGTGGCATGATGATGTCATCGTATATCGGGAGTAAGTAGCAGAGCATGGATTCAGCGCAAGTCAAACCAAATCCAGCCTTCCCGTCGCTGATTATGCTGATAGTCACGCTGCCGTTCGTGCTGCTTGGCTGGCTGTTAATCGATTCCTTGTTGGGGGATATCCGTCGTTACCAGCGGGTTGATCAGGCCATGCTGCTATTTGAGCGAGGCATTCAGGTTGCCGGCTATCTGGAGCAGGTGCGTGACCTTGGCGCAGCGCGGTTTCATGGCTGTGGGGCTGCTCTGCAGGATCGACATCTGCAGGCATTGCAGCAACTCGATGAGGCTCTGCCAGCGTTTTTGCAGGCGGTCGGGGAGCGCGACGGCATGCTCTCCGGTGATCAGATCGCGGCCATCATTGCCGCTCGGCAGGCCCTCTCGCAGGAGCCGGTGCAGGCCGACTTCATGGTGATGTTCGATGCCAGCTCAACCTTGATTGATCGTGTTTATGAGGCATTGTTTACGGAGTTGCATGTCACCGACATGCTGCTCGGTGAGCCCGTATCAGCAAATGAGTTATTACTTATTCTGGGGGGTAAGGTCAGGTCTGCCAGGCAAAATATTGGCATGCTGCGTAGCCTGTCACTGCAAGCCAGCATGGGTAGCGGGTTTTTAGCCTCGGGGGATGCCGGTAGGTTCGATGTGGCGTGGGGCGGACTGCATGATGATTTGCTCAGCCTGGACCGGCAGTTCCGTGTATTGCAGAGCCGTGGTGTCAGCGGGCAATGCAGTAATGCCTTGGAACTCGGTCATGCTGGTGCCTGGGCTTATCTGGAGCTTATGGCGGAGCAGGTACTGGTCAGCGACAGGGTCGAGTTGACCTGGTACGAGGCGGATCAGGCCGGGCAGCAAGCCATGGATTCTCTGGCCGCCATTTCCGCCTCTTTATTGCAGGAAGTTCGCGTGGTGGCTGACGGGGCTGAAATAGCTGCACTGCGCATGAATGTCATGCTGTTGTTAGGGTTGATCGTGCTTTATTTGTTGCTGCTCGGTTTTGCTCTGATGCTGTACCGATCCCGCTATGAAATTCTTCGGGTACAAACTGAAAACCGCACCAAAAGCCAGTTTCTGGCCCGCATGAGTCATGAGATACGCACACCGCTGAACGGTGTTATTGGATTGGCGGAGCTGTTGCGTGATACCTCGCCGACGCTTCAGCAGCGTCAGTACATTGATCTGATTGAACGCTCCGGTCGTTCGCTAGTGGGGCTGATCAACGATGTACTCGATCATGCTCGCATTGAGGCCGGCAAGCTTGAGTTGGAGAAGATTCCCTTTTCCCTGCCTGCGCTGATTAGCGAATGCGCCAATATTTTCAGTTTGCGCGCCCATGACAACGACACGGTTATTTTCTACTCGGTAGAGGAGGGGGTGCCAGAGCAAGTCATAGGTGATCCGTCACGTTTGCGGCAGGTGTTGATTAACCTTTTATCCAATGCAGTGAAGTTTACCGAGCACGGCCTGGTTGAGCTGGTGGTGACGCTGAAGGCAAAGCAGGCAGATCACTTTCGGCTGTGTTTCGAAGTGCGCGATTCAGGTATCGGTCTGACAGTGGAAGAGCAGAGCAATCTTTTTGATTTGTTCTCTCAGGCATCTGCATCTGTGTCTCGACGTTATGGTGGTAGTGGCTTGGGGCTGAGCATCAGTCGAGAACTGGTGCAGTTGATGGGGGGCGACATTGGAGTGCGCAGCGCACGTAACTGGGGCTCGACCTTTTACTTTGAGTTAGATCTTGCCAGTGATGGCGATGCTCTGGCCTGGCAGCAACAGCCACCGGTATCTGAAGCTGTGCTGCTTGATCACAGTGGTCAGCTTCGTCGGCTGGTGCAGGGTCGGCAGCGTTATCGTGGGGTGCGGGTGGTCAGTAACGTAGGTGCCTGCGTGGATCTACTGCGGCAGTCCCATGCGGTGCCGCTGGTGGTCATACATAGTCAGCAGCCAGACAGCTCGTTGGAGTCACTGCTGGCACCTTTGCAACCCTTCGCAGGCCGGTGTCTATTCCGGCTTGTGGTAGGGGTGCGTGGTGGCGTCGCAGCGGAGCTGTTAAGCCGTCTTCGGGTTGCCGACGTCAAGTCCTGCACGGTGTTTGACGATAAGCGGCTGGCCGAGCTGTTCCAGTTGGGAGCAGGGGACACAGTTGAGGATGAAGAGCGGCCGCAGCTGCCCCCACAGCAGCAATTTATCGGCATGCAGGTTCTGATTGCTGAGGACAACCCGGTCAATCAGATCGTTACCGAGGGCATGCTCAAGCGGCTAGGGGTCGAAACCAGAGTGGTTGCTGATGGCCTGCAGGCCCTGAGTGCCTACGAGCAGCGTCAAGGTCGTTACGATCTGGTCCTCATGGATCTGGACATGCCCAATATGGATGGCGCTGCTGCGGCCCGTGAAATAAGGACGCTGGAGCGTCGCCAAGGCTGGGCACCATGCAGGATTGTTGCCTTGAGCGCTCATGTTCTGCCGGAGTATCGTCAGGCCGTCTCTGAGGCGGGCATGGATGGTCAGCTCACCAAGCCGGTGACCTTGGATCAGCTGGCCGACGCGCTGGCAGGCACTAACGTGACCGGCCAGCCACAATAAAGTCAGCCATTAGACATAATTTTGCAAACATAGTGATGTTTTATTCGTATAATGGGCCCACGCAAGGATCATTAGCCGGAGAGCATTAATGAACATCCTTAAACTGTTTGCTGTAGTAGCTGTTGCCATGCCCCTGGTCGCTCAGGCGACTCCGGTATCTGCGGATGATGGCAAGGAGCTGTGCCAGGCTGCGGCTCAAGATGGCGCCCTTGAAGTGATGGTAGATACGCTTATGGCTTCCGGTCGGTTTGATTACGATATGGCGCCTGGGCTGCTAACCCTGGACTGTGGCGGCGTTACCCTGATTCAGTCACTGATCAACCAGGCCGGTGCAGAGAATCTTGAGTTCGCGGTGATTGATCTGGGCATTGATGTGAATGACCCTCTGGTGCCGGTCGAGGCTGGTGCACTGAGTGTTGTGCAGTACTTGATGCAGCAGGCTGTGCTGGCGCCAAGCCCTGAGGCCCGCCAGTTTGCCATGGAGTATATGCAGGATTTTCGCAGTGTAGATTTCAACCCAAATTTGCAGCTGGTAACACTGAAGTAAGTTTTTCTGGTTACCCTTTCATAGGCCCCGTTTATGCGGGGCTTTTTTTTGTCTTTCTTTTCCCGCCTAATTAAGTCACCCATGAAGAATATCTTCCTGCCTATTGACGCTGTCTTGCCCGACCTGCTGATTGCGTTGAGCAAGCACCCTGCGGTGGTGCTGCAGGCTCCGCCCGGTGCCGGCAAAACCACTCGAGTCCCGCTGGCCCTGCTTGATCAGGAGTGGCTCGCCGGGCAGAAAGTGCTGATGCTGGAGCCACGGCGCATTGCCGCGCGCTCGGCTGCCCTGTTCATGGCAAAGCAGCTGGGCGAGGAGGTCGGCCAGATGGTTGGCTATCGCACCCGACTGGATACTCGGGTGTCGGCCAGCACCCGTATCGAGGTGGTCACCGAGGGCATTCTGACCCGGATGATCCAGCGCGATGCAGCACTGTCCGGCTACGGCGTAGTCATTTTTGACGAATTCCATGAACGCTCACTGCAGGCTGACCTTGGTTTAGCTCTGGCCTGCGAGGTGCAGCAGGCGTTGCGTGAGGACCTGCGCCTGTTGGTAATGTCGGCGACGCTGGATGGCAGTCGCATTGCTGGTTTGCTGGCTGGTGCTCCGGTGCTAGTTAGTGAGGGGCGTAGTTACCCGGTCATCACTCGCTACAGTTCTCCAGAGCGTGCCCCGTGGCTGGATCACTTGCAGGCAGAGCTTGTTGCTGTAATGGGGCAGGCGGACAGCGGTTCGGTGTTGGTATTCCTGCCAGGTGCGGGCGAGATTCGCCGCTTGGCATCCATGCTTGAAGGCAGGCTGCCGGCGGACGTACGGCTGACTGCTCTTTATGGCGATCTCAGCGCGGCGCAGCAGGATGCGGCTATCAGTCCGGCACCGGACGGGCAGCGCAAGGTGGTGCTGGCCACCGCCATCGCCGAAACTTCGTTAACCATTGAAGGCATCCGCACGGTGGTAGATGCCGGTTTCGATCGGCGTCCGGCATTTGATCCCGGCACCGGTATGAGTCGTTTGCAAACCGTGCGCGTGTCCGCTGCGTCTGCTTCCCAACGTACAGGTCGGGCTGGACGACTGGGACCTGGCCAATGTATTCGCCTGTGGCCGGAAAGCGAACGTCTGGCGCCCTTTGCCCGAGCAGAAATAGTTGATGCGGATCTGGCTGATCTGGTTCTGGAGCTTGCTCAGTGGGGCTGTCGAAACCCCACTGACATGGTCTGGCTCGACCCGCCTCCCCAAGCGGCCTGGCAGCAGGCCTGTGAGCTGTTGCAACAGCTTGGCGCGCTGGACGAGCAGGGCGGTATTACTGCGCATGGCAGTGAGCTTTTGCGCCTGCCATTAACGCCACGATTGGCGCATATGGTGGCCGTCGGTCGTGCACGTGGCTGGGGTGCGTTGGCGGCAAAACTGGCGGTGATTCTGTCGGAGCGCGATATTCTGCGTGGAGAGGGTGCAGATATGGCTCTGCGGATACAGGCGCTGGACAGTGGTCAGGGTATAGACCGTGGCCGTTTGCAATTTCTGCGTCAGGCGCTGCGACGGTTGCATGCTGGTTCCGATGATCGCCCCTACGACGATGATGCGATCGGTCAGTTGCTGGCTCTGGCCTTTCCTGATCGACTCGGTAAGCGGCGCCCGGGCGGTCCGGCGCGGTTCCTGCTGCGGAATGGCCGCGGTGCGGTTTTGCCGGATCATGACTCTCTGGCCGGCGCGAGCTATGTAGTGGCGGCCAGTCTTGATGGTGCTGGTCGCGAAGCACGAATTTTTCTGGCTGCGTCTGTGTCAGCAGCCAGCATTGATAGTCTGTTTTCCGACCAAATTGTGGAATGCGATGAAGCGGGTTGGGACGATAGCAGCAGCGCGGTACGAGGTTGGCGGCGTCGCTGTCTCGGCGCACTGGTTTTAGAGGAGCGCAGCACAGCATTGAGCGATCCGACGCTGATCAGTGAGGGCATGCTGGCCGGTATCCGGCGCCTCGGTCTGGACTGCCTACCCTGGACTGAACAGCTGCAACAGTGGCGCGCGCGGGTTGCCACTATGGCGGCGTTGGAGCCGCAGCAATGGCCGACACTGACTGACGAATATCTGCTGGCAACATTGCGGCAATGGGCGCTGCCATGGCTCGCTGGTATCAGCCGGCGCGATCAGTTGAAGCAGTTTCCACTGCAGCAGGCCCTGCAAGGCATGCTCGAGCGTAAACAAAACGATTCTCTTGATGAGTTATTGCCGACCCATATCAGTGTTCCAACCGGCAGTCGCATTGCCATTGATTATGGTGCCGAAGGGGGCCCGGTGTTGGCGGTAAAGCTTCAGGAGCTATTTGGTCTGACTGATACGCCTCGTCTTGCCGGCGGGCGTGTAGTGCTGACTATTCATCTATTATCGCCAGCCCGCCGACCGGTGGGTGTTACCGCCGATCTCGCCAGTTTCTGGCTGCAGGGATATCCTCAGGTACGCAAAGAGCTGCGTGGCCGTTATCCCAAACACCCTTGGCCCGAGGACCCGTTGAGTGCTGCTCCGCAACGCGGCGTCAAACGCTAAACCCTACCACCTTCACCACCGTGCCCGGGCGCAACCGCCGCCATAATCCTCCGGGGTGACCGCTACGCTGAGTCACCCTCCGGATTATGGTGGCGTTCACGCCTAAGGTAGGCATCGAGCCAACGAAGGGCAGGGGTGAAGCAAAAGCTGTGATCTACTCTGCTATTATTCACCCCCGCAAAAAAGAACCCTCGCATCGGAGTTGTTATGTCCCTGAATCATATTATCGCCTCCCTTAATAGTGACGGTCATGTTGACGTCCCCGGCGGCTGGACCCAGGGTAGGGCATTGTTTGGGGGCTTGCTGGCTGCGTTGATGTGTCGTGCCCTGGAGCAAAAGGTCGGGCAGAACTTACCGCTGCGTTCAGCGACGATCAATTTTATTGCGCCGGCTAGCAATGGCCCGCTGCTGTGTCAGGCTGAAATCTTCCGTCAGGGAAAGTCTGTTACCCAGGGAGAGTGCAGGGCGATTCAGAATGGCAAGGTGGTGGCCGTGCTACTGGCCAGCTTCGGCGTCGCGCGGGAATCGGTTATCAATATCAATGAATGTTCGGCACCCGTATTTAGCACCCCGGAGGAGTCGATCAAGCTGCCCTTTATCGAAGGTGTTACCCCGGAATTTATTCAGTATTACGATTTTCGCTGGGCCCATGGCGGCTTGCCTTACAGTCGCTCGGCAAAAGCGGATATCGGCGGCTGGGTGCGTGAGCTTGGCGCCCGTGACAGGGTGGATTATACGGATCTGCTGGCCTTGGTGGACTCCTGGCCACCTGCCGTGCTGCCTATGCTGAGCACACCGGCACCAGCCAGCTCGATGACCTGGACCGTCGAATTTATGCCTAAAGCGGTCAGTGGCAGTGGTCAGCAATGGTGGCAGTATCTGGCAGAGACCGAATTCGCCGCCGAAGGTTACGTACACAGCCGGGCAAGGCTGTGGGATGAAAGCGGCAAGCTGGTGGCGATCAGTCGACAAACAGTCACCGTGTTCGCCTGATTGGAGGTTTCATGACAGCCTGGTCACCCCTGATCCCGGTGGGAGAAAGTCCGCCACGTCGGCGCGGTGGCTTTTTGTCATGGCTTGCGGTCTGGATCTTTCGCCTGTCCCGCTGGCGTATCGCGGGTGAGCTACCGGACATTCCCAAGGCGGTGGTGATCGTTGCGCCGCACACCTCCAATTGGGATGGTGTATTTGGCTTATCGGCAATCATGGCGCTGAAGTTGCGGGTCAATGCGTTGGGTAAGGACACCCTGTTTGTTGGTCCGCTGGGCTGGTTGCTGCGCAATATCGGCGTCATCCCGCTGGACCGCAACTCGCCGCAGGGCATGGTTAAACAGATCAGTGAACGCTTTCGCCGGGAGCAAAAAATGTTCCTCGCCATTGCTCCTGAGGGTACCCGCCACGCCGCCGAGTGCTGGAAGACAGGTTTCTACCTGATCGCTCAGGAAGCCGGTGTGCCGATCCTGCTTGTGGCGTTTGATTTTGCCCGTCGCGAAGTGCGTATATTAGGTACTTTGCTGCCGAGCGGTGACCAGCAAGCGGATCTGGAGAAAATCTACACGTGCTATCGGGGGATTCAGGCCAAGCACCCCGACAAGCTGTCCCATCCTATTCGCGGCTGAAGCCGCTGCGGCGGGTGTTTACCGCTAAGCTGTTTCAGGCCAAGATTGCCCATTAGCCAATCGGGCCACCCCTAAGGAGCAAGCGATGACTGAGCAATCATTTGACCAGGCGCAGAAAGACGTTAAAACCCTGACCAGCAAGCCGAGCAATGATGACTTGTTGTTTCTTTACTCACACTTCAAGCAAGGCAGTGCAGGGGATGTGTCGGGTAAGCGCCCTGGCATGCTGGATATGGTTGGTCGGGCCAAGTACGACGGTTGGGCCAAGCTCAAGGGCATGAGCAAGGATCAGGCGCAGCAGAAGTATATTGATAAGGTGCAGGCGCTACTTAAGTCCCACAAGTAGTCCCATACTGGCCTTCAGGGGCGGCTTTCGCCGCCCTAGCCACCCGCCCCGGACACCTTTTTTGAACCCCATAACTGCCTGAAATCTAACAAAATCCACCATGTAGGACTTTTGTAATCATGCGTCCACTGAGCATTGCCCAGAGTCGGTGAGCGGGTGTAGCCTGTAGGGAATAAGCCAAGAATCCGTCTGTTTGGCAGAATTTGCCACTTGGCGTACATAACAAGAATGAGGCTGTCTGTGGATTTTTCTCTTCTTTTCAAAAGGTTGCCGGTTTTGCTGGCCGTAGCGGTGGTGTCCTCACCGGCGTACGCCATGGTAGCCATGGAAGAAGAAGAGATGTCAGATGTGTCTGGTGCGGGTATCGCTATCGCACTCGATGATTTCAGCTTTTCAATGGCGCCAACCAGTTATATTGAGCTAACAGGCACGGCAACGGCCTTGCCCCAGTGGCGTCGCGGTGATGCGCGTTACTACGGGCTAACCCTGAGTGGCGGTCAGACCGGCGCTGCCACTGGTCTCACCTTCGCAAGGACTAGCGCCTGCAATCAGAACGTGACTATTAGCTGTCCGATCGGAGCGCTGGGAAGCAAGAACTTTGCGCCGGTTTATGACCCCTATGTTCTTCGTGCCTTTGAGTATGATGGCTACAATTTCCAGGGAACCTTTCTGACCGGTGCCAACCGTCCCACGGTGCTTGAGCTGATTGCCCCCAGTAATATGGATAACTGGCGCTGGTCTTTCTGGGGTGAAATTGAAGTGGACCGGGGGGGCGCCAATCAGGCTCTGCTGCAAAGCCAAACGATTATTAATGGTCGCAATGCTACAGTGGATGGCAAGCCCACCATTCTGCGAATTTTCCGCACCCAGGACACACCCGCTGCATCAACGCTCGGCATCGCCTACCAAAGTGCTCTTTCTGGCGACTTCCGCTTTTCCGTCGCGCAAACGGGGGCTAGCCCGGATACCCGTGGAATGGTGCCATTTTTTAACCAGAATGAGGGTATTCGATTCGGCAATGTTGATGCATTTTTACCTATCGGCAGGTTGCACTCTCAGGCAATTACTTTAGATACCGCTGGGGCGTCAGGAAACTTTGAAGTTAGGTTGACGCCAATCCCGAATATAGCGGCGGTGTATAACGATATATATTGTGGTGCCGCTACCTGCGCCACCACTACGGTGACGGGCCTTGATACCCTCAACTCCCTGCAAGCCATCACTAGTCCTAATGCGCAAACCAGAGGTTATATCCGCTGGGGTGACTTTAGTAATCCAGCCAACTATACCGCGGCGAACAATGGCATCCGCTTTGTGACTCCAGGCGGCGTGTCTACCCACATCGGGGTCGCACGACTAGAAGGCGTTCTTATTCAAAGCCTGACGCTTACAACACAGGGAGCGGGACCATGAGTTATCAACGCTCCTGTCAGCAGATTCTTCTATCTTTGCCTTTGCTGGGCAGCGCTTTGTTTTTCACATCTGCCCATGCCATGCAGCCGATGGCTGATGAAGAGATGTCTAATGCGGTCGCTCAGGATGGGGTGTCACTTCGTCTTGAATTGCTGATTAATGCCAAAGCGGATGGCTCTCCCATGGATGGCACGGGTGATGAACAGATAGATTGTGCCGACCCGTCTGATCCCTGTCGCTTTGCCATGCAATTCGCCGGCCGCGATAACAAGTGGCTGGTGTTCAAAGGTTATTCCGGCATTCTGCGGATTAATGATATTCGACTGGACGCCCAAGCGGAACTTGGTGCTGTCGGGTCGAATCCGGCCTATTTCAATGTTTCCAAGTTTCAGGGCATTGGTGGCGGTTGCCTATTGCCAGGTGGTTGCACCGTGGCCAATTTGAATGTGTCGCCTGCTTTGCGGGTTTCCTATCCTGATACCACCCCGGGCTTTGTCACCGGCGCGAACCCGGCGGCCCAGGTTAGCTCTGGCTTCACCAGTCTTGAAATCGGCATTGCGCTGGACGGTATTGCGGTGGAGTTTGGCAACGAATCAGTGGGCCCGCTTGCGAACGCCAACAATCCGTTTTTGGGTTTGAATGTGGGTGACGTGGCGTCAGCCACTGCGCCTGCCAAGATTGCCATTGGTGGCAATGCTTTGATATTCGGGTTCTGAAGATGCCTAGTCGTGTACGCAGCACAGGATGCTTGAGGATGGCGTTAGAGCGTCGAAGCGGTCTTTGCTATTCATTCGGAACGTTGCTGCTGGTTGCGTCAGCGGCGGCGCCGGCCATGTCGCCGCTGGAAGATGAGGAGATGGCGGCATTTACCGGTCAGGATGGCATTTCAATCAATATTGATGCTGGCTCTCAGATTTCTGCAGAGGAAATTGAGTGGCGTATGGATGATGCAACGCCACAGTCCGCAGCGTTGCTGATTCAGGACTTGCAGGCATCATTGCAGAGCGGCCCTGGCTTTACCGGAGCAGGCTTTGAAGTTGATGTAGGTGGTGACGGCGCCGATGGTTATCTGGTTGTGCGCGGCAGTTGGTCTGGCCTGCAAGCAAGAATTGGTGCCTTGGGGCACAGTTTTTACCGCGATAATGCACCCTTGGTGCTTGGTGAACCTGATCGTACGGTAGATCGATCTGTCGGTATCTTCGGCATTGAATCAACGGGCTCCCTGACCATGGGCGGAGTGTCGGGGCTGTTAAATTATGGCAACCCGGCTGACCCATCAACTGCCCAGTCTGTATTCGATTTGACCAGTCAGGGTGAAGTCTTCTATCGACAGAGCACCGGATTTGGTGCGCCTGAAATTAGTTTTGGCCAGCTGGATTTTGGTTTTCGTTTTACCGATGGTGCTGGCAATCCTGGTTTGGGGCGGTTCGGTATTTATAATGATCGCCTGACCATTGCTGGCGATAATCTTGACTTTGATTTGAACTTTGATCTTTTCTTCGCTCCGTCGACGGTGACCGAATTTGATAAAGCCTCGCGCCTGCCGATGATTGTGTTCGGTTGGGAGGGCGGCATTGAGAATGCTGAAATATCCATCGGAAGCGGTGGTATTGGTACGGGGTCATCAGTCGATGCCTCTATCCCTGCGGTCTTTGCCGGCCTCCAGTACTTCAACTATGAAGGTCAATACGGTACCCGGACCCAAGGCTTGAACATCGATGCCCAGTGGGATTACAGCGAAGACTTCCGCTTTATTCTGGGCCAGGCATCTGGCGACCGTATTCGTGTCGACTTCTTCGACTGGCGTCGAATGGGAGCGGGCACCGCGGGCGAGGCTGCTTATGACTTTCGTCTGCCCATTATTCTTGATGCAATTGGTCCGGGCGCTGGTGCTGGCGGTCTGTGCTTCGGAGGCAGCCTGCCATCATCGGGATCGTTAACCTCTGCCTCCTGTGGTGTCGTAGGTGGGCAGTTCTACAATGTGCCACCAAAGGATAGTGCGCTAGCGGTGGTGATTCGCGATGGCGGTCTGCATGCCTATAATACTCAGGCTCTGGTAAATGATGTTGATGGATTCGGTACTCCGGTTGTAGACCGCTTTAACTGGAGTCTGCTTTATACCTTCGGCAAGATAGACGCTAACCTTTATTTTTATCCAGATGGTGGCTATGACGCCGTCACTGATAAATATGCAGGTGCATTGCGCAGTGATGTACTGCTGACAATCCAATCTCCAGGTTACTGGCGGGCAGCCCAAGCCAACTTTGACCCTGCTGTTGATCCAGGCATTGACCCCAATGCCCGTGCCCGCTGGGCGACTAATACACATTTTTTGGTGGCCGACACTGACATTAATAAAGTAGCTGTAGGGTTGAATCCGTCGCAGGCCCAGTTGGATGCCAGAGAAGAGTTCGGTATCGGCATCCTGAATGCTGATTTGCTTTGGCGTGTTGATGATTTTGTGATTTCTCTGGTCGGTAATACCCCGGCGCCGACCGCAGATCCCAATAGCTCTGATTTTTATGTGTCTAATGCGGATATTCCGGGCGTGTGGCTGCAATCGGATAATTTGGCTCGTTACCAATTCCGAGGCCTGTTCGGGGGCGGAAATCTAAATGATCTCTCTGATCCTGCGCGTATTTCTCTGATTGACGTAAACATTGAAACGGATCAGTTTATTTTTGTTCTTGGGCCGCCTCGCTTGCCAGGGGAAGAGTATGTGGCCTTTGATGCCCTGCTGAACTTCACTGGTGGTAATCCGGCGGATATTTTTGATGGCGCTTACCTTACTTTGGCAGAGCCGTCACAACCCTCCGCGTTCGTTGGCTTAACCAATGTCGATGGTCGTATCGCCTGGACAGATGGCCGCGTCCAGCTATCTGGCAACCTGTCTACAGCAAGTGGTCGCCCCGAATTAACAATCGCCAATCAGCTGCTAATTGGTAGCACCGCCTTTGCTGGTGACCCCTTGCGGGCAGACGTTAACCTTGGCATGGATCGCCTGGGGACTATTGTGATTCCGTCTGCACATATTTCCAGTTCCCTTTCGTTAACTCCGCAGAACTGATGGTGCTCGGGAAGTGGCGAAAGACAGAGAGAACAAGCCTTATGAGCAATGTTATTAAAGCCTTGTGTATCTGTGTTCTGCAGGCCTTTGTGTTTGCAGGTTATGCGCAGGCGGCTATAGATAGCGACATGCCGTTGATGCCCATGTTTGCTGATGCCAGCGAAGGTGAGCTTGCTGCGGTTTCCACGCCAGCCTCTTTGCAGCCCATGTCCGACAGTGAGTTGCAGGACGTTCAAGGGCAGGCCTTGTTTGTGTCCAACAAAATTGATGGGAATGGCAGTATTGCCACTGGTACGAATGGAATCAGTTTCTATCGTGCGGGGCTTGATGCCACGCTGGCTCTGAATGCGAACATCAAGAATCTGGAGCTTGGCCGCACTGGGCCAGGAAATCAGGTGGACTTGTGGGCTGAGAATATGGCCTTTGGCTGTACGGCTGATGCTGGTGGGAACTGTGTTAGCTCTGCTTCCGCCACCCAGCTAAAGTCATTCCTGTTAGAGCGCCCCTATTTCGAGTTCGCCATTCGAAACGATACCAGCACCACATTGCGAGAGGTGATTGGTGTTCGTCTTGGTGCCGAGTCGGCGGAGGGTCCGCTTAGTATTGGTAACTTTCGGGTGTTTAGCGGTTACCTCACTGCTAGAGCGAATATTATTCTTCAGGCTCAGGGTACTAATAACACCAATGACATTGCCATTACCTGTGGTCCCTCTACCGGACCATGTCCTGGGTCTCTTGGCGGCACTGGTCGAAATGCTTTTGGCCTTAACGAGCCTTTGCGCTCTCTGGGCCTTGATAATGACCAAGCGTGCTTGGTCATTTGTGCTCAGTTTAAAGATATCACCGTTGGCTTCGGTCAGGTTTCACGTAACAATCTGCCCGTCGTCGCTTCTGGGAAGCGGCAAACTCAGGGTTTTATTTCCGGGGCTAACTTCAATAGCGCAGTGAATGAGCTTACAGGCACCCTGAATGTGATTCGTAGTGATGGCTTGCCAGCTGGTTTGATTAACTTGATTTTCGGGCTCATCGAGGGCCAGGCTCGGGATAAGATCAAGAATCAGCTTTATACTAATTTGGGATTGGCCTCGGTGGGCGGGGCTTGGAATAATACGGGCGCGCAACAGGCTATTCTGGAGAATTACGCAATTCCCTATAATGTATCCAACTTGCATCAGGTTGATGTAAATTCCCCCTTGTTTGGTCTTTCGTTCCAGAATCAGGCAGTCAGGTTTCCCGGGTATGCGCAAAACGTGCCTGTGGGGTGGGGGTTCTATTTGCCGGATGCCTTTACACTTACTGTGGCAGAGCCGACCACTATTTTCGTGAGCAATATTGCAAATGGTCAGGCCGCTGCTGGTAATATTATTGGGCTGGATCCGGTTTATGATAACTGCTGGGGAGCAGCTCAATTCTGTTAGCGGTTTGGATGTCTTTGAATGATTTCTTCAGGGGTGTGTGCATCTTTGTCGCGCGGTGTTAAAAACAACAAAAGAGCCTTCGGCTCTTTTGTTGTTTTTAACACCCTTTTCTTCTTCTATCTCACGCTTGCATGGCTGGCTCGTGGCGGCGGTCCTTGGTGGTATGTGGACATTGCTTCGGGAGGCAATGTTTTCTGGGGTGATGATGCCTATCGGTTTTTTTTGGCCAGAGAGGCATTTTCTAATGTAGATCTGTATTTTTTCAACTTTGTTTTGCCTCTGGCGGTTCTTCAAGATGGCATCCTTGCTCTGATTTCTGGCTATGATCAGTTTCTGGTTAGAGTGTTTAAGGCTGCGCTGCTAGCATTAAGCTGGCTCCTCTCCTATCGGGCATGCCTGAAAGTGAGTGAGCAAGGGCCTGCTTTGATTGCTTCTCTGGCCATTTTTACTCTGCCATTATTTATTTTTGTGGGAATTAGTTTTTTTGCAGAGTCATGGTTTATTTTTTATACAACTTTGGCAATCTTTTTCTGGGCCAATAGACGCATTTATTTAGCCGCCACTGTAGTATCTCTGTTGCCGCTAATTCGTATAGAGGGAATTTTCTTCGTAGTTTTTATCTCACTTTACGGTGCGTACTTGCGCGATTACCGCTTGTTTGTTTTGCCGTATATTGCTGGCGGCATCTATTTCCTGTTAATCCTTACTGTTGGTCCAGGTGTTTCCGGTTTCTTGTCGTGGCGGGATGGTGCTGAGAAGGTATACCTGGCAACTGGCCGCTGGTACGGCGGCAATACGGGTCACTTTTGGGACGTGTTTGGCGTCGTCGTTTTACTCGGGGGCGTATTAGGGCTTTGGATGCGCCCGCAGCTCAGGGTGCTTTTCTTTTCTTTTCTGTGCATCACAGGGGCTATTGTGGTGCTGGGGTTGGTAGAATTAATCTCTCCGGAGCCGCGCTATCTATTGATGGGGTTGGTACTATTGCCAACTGGGCTGGCTGTTTCCTTGGTCGCCCTGCGGAAATGGATGTATCGTGTTAGCTTGGGGGTCCTTTATAAGCCGCTGTTGTTGGTTTTTTTGGCGCATATAGGGTTTTATAACCTAACCTCGATGCACGTTTTTTCTGAGATAGAAAAATATATTTCTGCTAATCATGCCGTCCCTAGCGAGCTGAAGATTGAGCCGCTTTCTCTTGAAACCTATTTTCGTAAAATAAGCTTAGAGGAAAAGACTTCCTATCAGGTTCTTGCAGATAGAGTTCATGAGGCTCTGATCGAGCATGGTGAAATTAGGACAGTGATTGTTAGTAATTTTCTTGTTTTCTACTATCTTGACCCACGTTTGATACCTAAGGATGTAACGGTTGTCTACTCGCTGTTTGGTCGGCGCACCCTTGATCCAATTATGGGAAAGTCCCTGTCCGCTGCGTATTACGGGAGGTTTCCTTATTTTTCCTATTTTTCATTATCTCCTGCTGAAAGGAATACCGACCTAATTTTATATGTCGATATCTTGCCGCTGCCGAATTATCCACTTCGGTGGAATATTGAGGGGCATGAAATTGCAATATTTTCCGGCTCTGCTCTCCCAGTGGATCAGGTTGAAAAATGGCGCCACCTCCCTTTCGGCTCGGAATTGCCGTGATCTACACGGGCTAACCTTGTTAGGGGTCATATATTTCGTATTTCTTGATTGTTTGCTGAGGTGAAGCAGCCATTTTTATCATGCGCTGAGAGTGAATGGTTGTCACTCGACTGGAAAGGTCGTTCAGGTTGACTCTATTAAGTCTTTCAAGCTGGACTACTTCGGTAGGTAGAAAGTGGTGAGCGAGAATTGGTCCGTGCTTTGTGATTATCTGGCAAAGGTTCCGGGGTGCACTCTAACCTTGATTGTAAAGTCATCTGATCTTTTGTATTGTTGTTAGCCATAAGCAATGCTGTGAAATGTGTATGGACGCGAGTGGCAGTGCTGTTAGTATACGAGTAGAGAATCAGCCTGGAGTACGGGCTTCTCAATATGGTGATATCACACCTTCTTTGCTTCTTTCGGAGCATGCAAAGCCGTTCAGGCTTCTATTTATTAAGCCATTCAATGATGTCTCGAATCAATTATCGTATGGCCCTCCCTTAGGTATACTTACGTTAATTTCAGGGCTGAGGTCATTTTTCAGAGAAAAGATTCAGATAGATTTTTGGGACATGAAGCTATACAACGACTCGCCCTCCAAGCTTGCATCACGGCTAGATGATTATAATCCTGATGTTATCGGTGTTTCCGCACTTAACTGTGAAGCGGCTGCCAGTTATGAAATAGCTCGTATTGCTAAAGAGTGGCGTTCCAATGTTATAACAATGATTGGTGGGCCGTTTACCTTGCGGCAAAGTAGGCTGATTTTTGAAGAAAGCCAATTTGATTGGGTCTTTGAAGGCGCTGCAGATCGAACTTTGCTAATGGCGTTAGGCAGGAATTTTTCGCAAAAGCCATTGGGAAATGACATCCCGGGTTTTAGTTATAGGCAATTTTCAGGCGACATTATTAGTAATAGTAATCAGGATCTCATCACAGACTTGGACAAGATACCAATTCCTGCTTGGGACATGGTCGATCTTGAGCGATATAGCAAATACGATAGGCCGAGAATAATAACTAATATAGGAGAGAGGAAGTACGCATTTTTATTTACTTCGCGTGGCTGTCCTTATCTTTGTAATTATTGTCATGATGTCTTTACTAAGCGTTTTGTATATCGAAATACAAAAAATGTGATTGAAGAAATTCGTATTCTTTATGAGGAGTATGGGGTAACTGAATTTCATTTCGTTGATGATATATTCAATCTTCACAAGCCTCGCGTTAAGGAAATCATGGGCGAGATATCGCAGCGGTGGCCGGGGCAGCTAAAGCTTGCTTTTCCAAACGGACTCCGTGGGGATATTCTGGATTCAGAAACCATTCTTTCAATGGTTAATGCTGGAACCTATCATGCCACTATTTCTATAGAAACTGTTACGGAACGGCTTCAGCTTTTGGTGGAGAAGAATTTAAATGTTGAAAAAGCCGGCTGGGCGATTGAGGAGTTTGCTAAGCATGGTGTAATTGTTCAGGGCGCATTCATGTTGGGTTTTCCAACTGAAACACAGAAAGAAATAGAGGAAACCATTAAGTATGCAGTTGATAGCAAGCTTTCTCAGGCATATTTTTTTGCAGTAACGCCTCAGCCAGGAACTCCTATTTATGACTTGGCGGTAAGTGAGTCAGCTGGCGCGGCGGTTTCTCGTTCAAAGGATGAGCGTAATGTCGGCGATTACAGTACTATGTCTCCATGGTATTCACAGGCTTATGGCTATGATCTGCAAGGAAAAATTAGCTCGGCGTATTTCAGGTTTTACTTTAATCCAGGTCGAATGCTTAGAATCTCACGGCAATTCCCGTTGACCAATATATATATTGGTATGATGTCAATTCTCGTAAAGAAGGCAGTAAGTATTGCGTGGAAATTTAGAGATGGGTTGCGAAGCCGTTCGTGATAGCGATCAGGGAAAATCCTGAGGTTTGGAGATGCGATGTCCTCAAATTTGGTAGCAATTGATTACTATCTTCCCGAGCGGGTCGTTACTAATGATGATTTGGTAGATTTCTTTCCCGAGCAGAGTGCGCAGAAAATATTGCGTAGCTCCGGTGTCGCTCGGCGCCATATCGCCGCGCATGGCCAAGCCCCTTCAGATATGGCGTGGCAGGCCGCGAGCCTTTTGTTTGAGCAATTTTCCCAGCAGGGTATCGATCTCGCCAAGCACATTGATGGGCTGCTGTTCTGTACTGAGATTCCAGACTGCCGTGCGCCGATGACTGCAGTGTTTTTGCATGGGCGTCTGGGGTTGCGTCGCGACTGCCTTGCGCTGGACATTCCAGCTGGGTGCACTGGTTTTATGAATGGCTTATTGCTAGCTAAAAGTTTGGCTGCTTCTAAGCAGCTGCGTAATATATTGTTGCTTACTGCTGAGGCTACTTCTTGGGTGATTCCTGAAGACGACTTGGCTTTGCGTATGATTTTTTCCGATGGTGCAGCCGCAGCCCTAGTCTCTGCAGGGGAAAAAAATGGCATTGGTGAATTTGTTGTTGGGGTGGACAGCCAAGGTGCTAGTTCCTTAGGTGTCCCCGATAGTGGTGCGAGGAGTCCGCTGAGTATAACGTGCCCAAATGGGGCGGACGGCATCGGTATGCCATTTGGCTCTTTGCAGATGAACGGTCAAGAGGTTCTGCGTTTTTCGTTACGGGAAGTGCCAGCATTGATGCATAGGGTTTTAGAGGTAAATAATTTAGCAAAGCAAGATATTGATATGTTTATTTTTCACCAGGCAAGCGGTTTCGTGTTAGACGCCTTGCAAAGGAAGTGCGATATCCCTTACGAGAAATTTTATCGTTGCTTAGAGAATGTAGGCAATACGGTTTCATCTACCCTGCCTATTGCTTTGGCAAAGGCTTTGTCTGATGGCAAGGTAACGCATGGTTCGCGCGTTATGCTGCTCGGTTTTGGGGTGGGATTTTCCTGGTCAGGCACGGTAATTGAGTGGCGGAATAATTATTCATTTATGCAATAAATTTGGCAGAGTGGAAGATGAACATTACGGACTTTATTGAAAAGCTGGAAGTGGAGTTTGAAGAGGTAGAAAAAGGCTCTATTACGCCGAATACTGTTTTTCTTGATATGAAAGAATGGTGCTCACTTTATGCGCTAATTGTTATGGCTATTGTTTCAACAGATTATGACGTTGATTTATCTGGTGATGACTTGGTAGGTGTTGCGACAGTTTCGGATTTGTTTGATCTAATCCAGCGCCGGAAAGCAATTTAGTGGCTGTAGTAAGTATTCCTCACGTACGGGTTCAGGCTATTTCAGCTTGTGTTCCGAAGCGCTGCCAGCGCAATGCCCAAGACGAGAAAATAGATGAAAAAGACCGAGGGCTGCTGATTCGAGCTACGGGAGTAGAGGAGCGTCGTATTGCCTCTATAGGCTTAACTGCGGTTGATTTATGTGAAGTTGCCGCCAGAGAGTTGTTGCGAAATCAGTGCGTAGATCCAGATAGCATTGATATACTTGTACTAGTTACTCAGTCTGGTGATTTTCCTTTACCCGCTTCGGCCATCATTCTTCAGGATCGTCTTGGTTTGCGTCGGGATATAATGGCATTTGATGTCGGTTTGGGGTGTTCTGGCTACATATATGGACTATCTATCGTAGCGGGTTTAATGCAATCGATGGGCTTGAGAAGGGGATTGTTGCTATCTGGTGACGTCTCTTCAACTCGCTGCTCCGTTTCAGACAAGAGTACCTACCCATTATTTGGCGATGCTGGTTCTGCCACTTTACTTCAGCACGACGTCACTGCTCAAGATATGCACCTATCGTTATTTAGCGATGGTTCGGGCTACAAAAATATCATTATTAGAGATGGTGGCATGCGCAATGGCTTTTCAGAGAGTTCATTTGTTCCGCATGTTGTTTCGCCGGGTATTACTCGTAGTCGCTTGCATTTGGAGTTAGATGGAATGGGAGTATTTTCGTTTGCCACTTCCCGTGTTCCGCCATCGGTTAATGATATTCTTTCAAGCCTGAAAATGCAGTCTTCTGATATTGATTTTTTTGTTATGCATCAGGCCAATAAGTTGATCAATGAAACTGTCAGGAGAAAATGTGGGTTCAGTAATGAGCAAACGCCGTATTCATTGGCCAAGTTTGGCAATACCAGCTCGGCATCTATTCCGTTGACGATAGTTGCTGAGTTGGGAGACCTATTAGCCCGCCGTAGCGCAGTGCTTTTGCTGTCTGGGTTTGGGGTTGGTTTGTCTTGGGGTAATGCACTGATTCATGTAGATGAGCTGCGTTGCCTCCCCTTAATTGAGGTGAGTGATGACGGTAGGCAAGTTTAGTGACCTTGCTGGTAAAGTTATTTTGGTAACAGGAGCATCTTCTGGAATTGGCAGAGGCGTGGCGATCTCTTTGGCCGAACAGGGTGTTCGGGTGTTGCTCACGGGCAGAAATGAGCTGGCGTTACGCGAGCTTGGTAAAGAGCTGTCGGATGATTCCGTATGTTATCCGGCAGACTTAACATGTTCTGCTCAGCTCGCTGAACTTGTTGAGGTTTTGCCGGCAG
The DNA here is from genome assembly GCA_029210325.1 of Alcanivoracaceae bacterium. GTDB lineage: Bacteria > Pseudomonadota > Gammaproteobacteria > Pseudomonadales > Alcanivoracaceae > PGZG01. Next base: position 135,412 of record JARGPU010000003.1, read on the forward strand.
TTGATGGCGTATTCCACTCCGCAGGCATGATCAGTCCTTTTCCGGCTGGCTTTCTTAATGAAGTCAAGCTTGGCCAGGTTATGAGTATTAATTTCGAATCTCCAGCGCTGCTTACATCGGCATTGTTGCGACAAAAAAAGATTCGCCGATCGTCCTCTTTGGTATTTATGTCTTCAGTCGCGAGTGGCTTTTCTTACAAAGGCAGCGCCTCTTACTCAGCGAGCAAGGCTGCGTTAGAGGCATATAGTAGAAGTGTTGCTATTGAGCATGCGTCTATGGGCATTCGAGCAAACTGCATTCTTGCTGCGATGGTACGCACGCCCATTTTTGAGCAGTCACTGAAGTTTCATGGGCAAGACTTGATGCGCCAACATCAAAAGAAGTACCCGCTGGGTGTAGGCGATGTCAGTGACATCAGTGAATTGGCATTGTTCCTACTTTCTAGTGCTTCCCGTTGGATGACTGGTGCCTCGTTAGTCATGGATGGCGGGCTAAGTGCTGGCAGGTAGTGTAGAGATTTCATCTAATGATTATTAGAAAATATGGTATTGAGTTACGTCGCCTGACTAGTTCGGATATTTATCTTCTTCGTGAAATGCGCAATCGTACGGACATTCGATCAAAAATGCATGCCCAGCAATATATTACGCATGATATGCAGAGAAGTTGGTTTGATTCTATTGATAATATGTTTAATTATTTTTTTTTGATTATTTTTCATGGGCGAAAGGTGGGGCTCGTTCAGGCTAAAGATGTAGACTTTCTCTCTCGTACGTGTGAGCCTGGTATTTATCTGTGGGACGAAAACGCGCTGGCAGAAGGTGTGTCGGTTAAGGCATCGGTGGCTTTTGCTGATGCACTTTTTAATATTATTCTTATAAAATCAGGGCGTGCCAAAGTTCGTGTAGATAACCTGGTTGCCCATCGTCACAACTTATCCTTGGGTTACTTGGATGTGGGTCCGGCGGCGCCGGAGTTTATGCATCTTGATAGAGAACGCTTTCTTACATTGGCGCCACGCTTAAGAAGGGTGTGCTCGAGGGGAATGGACTTGGAGCCTACTACTATAGCGGATGCTGAGTTTCCCAATATCGCTAAGTCTCTCTATCTTTACAAAGATCTGCCTGATGATGTGAGAGCTATCTTCTCAGGGAAGATAATAGCGTTGCGTTAAAAATGATTGGTGGACTTTTTGGGGGTGCCGTGCCACATCCTTTATCTATAATTGTCCCGCAGCGAAAATACATAAGAATTCTGTTTCAGAGATCAGCCAACCGGAAATAAGGCGGCAATTTCGGTTCTCATAGTCTTTCTTGATATGTCGTCGAATTCTTTCTGGATCTTGGGATATTGAGATCATTTTTTCAGTTTCTTTTTTTCCTGGTGGGCTGGATTGTCGTATTTCTTCTAGAATAAGTGCGGCATCAGGAAATTCATCAAAAATTTTTCTTACGACATCTGGTAGTGCCTTTGGTGTGCCGGCGAGGGTTTTTGTATAGGCTTTTTTTGCGGCAGGCAGGGCTGCGAGCGACAGCAGGGAGATAATAAAACTGCGCCGGTTCATGGTGATGCCTTTATCGTGATTGCCAGATGCTCTGCTATTCTTAAAGCCAAAGCCACTATCGTCAATGTTGGTTGGGCGTAGCCAAAGGTAGGAAATACAGAGCTTCCGCCGATATATAGGTTGCTAATATCGTGGCTCCGGCAGTCGCTATTAACTACACCATGCCTTCGGTTCTCGTGCATTCGAGTTGTGCCCATATGGTGGAACCCATATTCGTCCATGCCTTCCATCAAGCTGTCCCGATCTTTTCCATTAACATTAATTTGCACTCGGCCGGCATCCGCCGCGGAAAGGTGCCTTGCAAACTCATAGGCTACTTTTTCACGATTTTCGCTATGATTTCTGGTGAAAGCCAACGATAGGTTTACTCTGCGTGTCCCTAGAGGGTCTCGGTCATCTGATAGGCTTACTGTGCTGTCTCGACATGGTTCTGGTTCGATGCTGCCGTAAATATCAAATTCTTTGTGTCCTAGAGGGGCATCAATGGGAGTCCCCCAGCGTACATCGTGTCCCATATAGGGGATCACCGCCGCAGCAAAGTTGGGTAGACGAAGTTTTCTTGTCTCTTCTTCTGTCAGCTTGAGAGCTGGCGTGGCTGAGGCTAGCTGGAAGCCGTCAGGGCCCGATATGCGAGATGTGCGGTAGGTTTTAGGGTTAATTAGGGGAGAGCGGATGGCAACTCTTCCTAAGTATGAGCCTTCATGGTCGGCGAAGTAGCGCCCTACATTTCCACTGCTATTGGCAAGGCCGGCTTTTATTTGTGTGTTGCAGTTTAATAGAATTCTTGCGTTTTCAATGCCTCCTGTGGCAAGCACGTAGTGCTGCGCCTCTACCTTGAAAGTATTTCCTTTAAGCGTTTTAAAATGAGCACTAATTATATGCTTATGATTGTCTTTTGATAACTCTAGGTTGACAAGATTGGAGTTAAGAAAGCAGTGGATCCTGTTTGATTTTTCTATGGTGTCTTTATACTTGATGCCGAATCGGGTTGGCAGGCTATGACGAATAAGTGCAGTTTCGATTGTTGAGGTGTTGAAGAATCGTGGCTTTCCTGCGAGCCTCTCCCAAAAGTCATATGTGTACTTTTTTGGGCCAAGATCAAGTATTTGTGCGGCTTGATCATAGTGGCCTCGAAGATCGCTTTTCTTTATGGGCCATCCGCTATCTGGAATCCAGTCTTTTTTTGTAAAGTCGATATCATCGAGCTCTCGTGTCCAGCCTGTCCAATGCTGGCTCGTGCCGCCAAAAACTCGAAGTCGCGATGCGCCAGGAGATAAATAATCTAGCCCGGTATTATTGCCTATATTAAGGCTTTGATTCTCCGCGTCTCTCTCCAGACCGCCGCTTTCTACCAGCGCAACACTAATGCCAGCTTCGCTAAGGGCAAGCGCTGCAGTAATGCCAGCGACACCCGCCCCTATAATACAAACTTTGGTTCGTATCCTATTTCCATCAGTAATCTGGAAACCGTTATAGAACATTATGACATCCCAAGCTTTTCGCCAGAGTTCTTCTCACCCTCGTGTGGCGAAGTCGTTCTTGCGGCGTCGGGCCGGGTACTGATAAGGCTATTAGCCCGGTACCAGTCCAGCGTGTGGCATTTAAGTAGATCTTCCCCGCCGCTGTGGCTTAAAAACTGGGTGATACCTGCCAGCGCCTTCTCGAACGAGGTTGTCGGTTCCCATAGGAGTAAGTCTTTCATTTTCTCAAATGAGACTCGATATGAGCGGACATCCTGGGGGCCGTTGTGGCGAATCGAAACTGGTCTATTTTTCACTACTCTATGAAACTGGGCGATTGTTTCAGCAACACTGTTAATCTGCAGGTTCTGATCCGCACGGCCAATATTGATAATCTGCCCGGCGGTTTCGATGAGATCTGGATTGAGTAGACGAATAAAGGCTTGCGCCGCGTCTGCAACGTACAGTAACGGCCTGACTTGCGTTCCGCCGCCGTTAACGGTTATTTCACCATGCCTCCATGCGCTATAACACATGCTGTTTACTACCAGATCAAGGCGCATTCTGGTTGAAAAGCCAAACAGGGTTGCCAGTCTCAGTGCGGTAACAGAGAAGTTATTGTCGTTCAGAGATATTGTATCTCGTTCTGCGGCGAGGTTGGCGTCTGCGTAGGTGGTCAGGGGCTTTGTCGGGGATGTCTCGTCCAGTGTGCCCGTATTGAAGCCGTAGACGCTGCAGCTTGAGGCCAGAAGGTAACGTCTTACGCCAGCCTTCTTTGCAAGGCGCGCTGTGCGGGCACGACTGAGGTGATTGATTTCCCAAGTGGCCTCGGAAAAGGTTTCTCCACATGGATCATTAGAGAGTGCGGCGAGGTCAATTACTGAATCAACGCCTCGAAGCAGGCTCTCCGGCATTTGGCGGCTATCTTGCCGGATGCATGTCAGACGTGGGTGTTTGGCTAGAAGTTCGCGGCCAAACCAGAATGTATCCACGGCAATAACCCGGTGGCCCGAGAGCAATAATGCCGGTACCAGACTCGTGCCTATATAGCCGCCGGCACCAGTGATAAGAATGCATTGTTGTTTCATCGAAATTTTTCCATCAGGTTCAAAGCCATTAGAGTCCACCGCTAATATCTGACTCTAGGTTAGGCGGTTTGGCTATTATTCAACATGTGGTCAAGGATATCGAAAGTTTTGTCTATGGTGTTGCTGGGCATTCCCGACCAGAGAGGTAATCGCAATAGTCGGTCGGGTAGCATTTCGCTTTGTGTCATGCTACCGCTGGCTCTGCCTAGCCGTTGGCCCGCTGGCGATCTGTGCAGCGGCTGATAGTGCAGTGCAGTTTGAATTCCTTCTTCTTGCAGGTGTTCCTGAGCCAGATTGCGCATCTCTTGGGTGCTGAAGATCAGCCCGAAAATATGTGCATTGTGGCGGCAGTTCTCAGGTGGCAGAAGATGCTGCAGAAGGCCTTTTTTCACCAGAGGGGAAAGTTTTAGTTGATAAAGGTCCCATAGCATAACGCGCTGCCTGTTTATTTCTTCTGCTTGCTCGAGCTGGGCAAGAAGGTAGGCTGCTTGTAGCTCTGAGGGTGGTGCCGACGTGCCTATGTTTACCCAGTCATATTGGCGAATCTTTCCTGCGCGGAACTGAGCCCGTGTGGTGCCCTTGTCATGGAGGATTTCAGCTCGACCAATAAATCGTTCATCGTTTATCAGCAGCGCGCCACCTTCCCCGCATGTGATGTTTTTGCTTGCATGAAATGAATAGCAGCCTAGATGGCCGATCGTGCCTAAAGGCTTGTTCTGGTAAAGCGAGCCAACACCCTGAGCTGCATCTTCAATGACCAGAATGTTGTAACGATCTGCAATGTCCATTATGGCGTGCATGTTGCACGCGATGCCAGCGTAATGCACTGGAACTATGGCCCGGGTGCGAGACGTTATGGCTTCCTCAATGGCTCGTTCATCTATGTTAAGGGTATCCGGGCGAATGTCGACGAACACAATGGTCGCGCCATGTAACGCAAATGCATTGGCGGTGGAGGTGAATGTAAAGCTAGGTACGATTACTTCGTCCCCAGGGCTTAAATCCAGAAGAATGGCAGCGAGCTCAAGGGCGTTAGTGCAGGAGTGCGTCAAGAGCACTCGGCGCGCTTTGGTGCTGTTCTCTAGCCATTTCTCACAGCGCTGTGAATAGACACCGCCTGCACCTGCAGGGCGCGTCAGGGCATCTTGCAGATAAACAGATTCCTGACCGCTGAGATAGGTAGAGTTAAATGGCACCATTGGCCTGTTCATGGAGCAAGATCCTCCTTCCTGCGCTGGATGGCGAGCCGTGTTTTCAGGCTGCTGATCAACAGTCCGGCGAATAAAAGAGCCAATGACATTAGTGAGTACTGTGAAGGTGCGTGGCGCACGGTCCCCTTGGTCAGGGTGTGAACGGCAAGAGCCGGGCCAAGAGCAATATAGCCAAATATTCTCGGGTTTGCGGCGGCGCCTGCGGGCATACGCATAGCCTCAAGAGCCCGTCGGGTCACAAGAGTGACGGGACTTCCCATATCTTTGACCTTCAGCCCGGTAATCGTTTGAACCATAAAGTTGGCCATGTGAGACCCAACACGGCGTAAACGCCCGATATCCTCCCTCTGGCTACGGGCGCCATGTACGGCCCACACCTTGTCACTTAGCAGCGAGATCATCTCCGGTATTTCCCCCGCACATGGGTGCAAATCGGGATCAATCGTCAGAATGAGCGGTGCTTTGGCTTGTTGAATTCCCAGCAGAATCGCCGCTTGCTGGCCGTGCCGTGCTGTCTTGGTTATCAGAGATAGTTCAAGCCCAGGATATTGGGCAGCTCTGGGTTTAGGGGCAGTTTGCCAATAGCCCAGGTCGTCGACGACAACTACTTCATAGACCCCGTCTTGCTGACATGCCAATTTCGAGAGAGATAGCAGTAATTGTGGCAACTGCTTTGCAACCGGATCAGTAGTAGTGACGACCGAGAGAGAGGGTTGTGCCGTATCAAGCGATTGGTCTGCGTCCCCCTCTGAGATGGCTTGGTTTTCATCGTGATAGATCATGCCCGGAATCCGCTCATACTGATGACGCCTTTTCTGTAGTGGCACTGGAGGGCTTGGGTTATTGCAGGCGTCTTTTCAATTCCTTGGCCGCCAGAATGCGTGTCGAGATTTCCTCGATAGACATATCGGTGGCGTCCATAAACGGAATGTTGTGCTTGTTATAAATTGCCTCCAGCGCACGAATTTCCATTTCACACTGGCGAGCAGAGGCATAGCGACTGCCGGCCATGCGTTCGTTGCGGATGGCGATCAGGCGTTCCGGGTTGATGGTCAGGCCGAATAGTTTGTCCTTGTGCGGGATCAGGCATTCCGGCAAGCGCAGGTCGTCAAAGTCTTCTTCGGTGAGCGGGTAGTTGGCAGCATAGAGGCCAAACTGCAGGGCAAGATAAAGGCTGGTCGGAGTTTTACCGCTGCGCGATACGCCGATCAGGATAACGTCGGCCTGATGGTAGTGGCGGGTGCGGGCGCCATCGTCATTGTCCAGAGCAAAGTGTACGGCATCAATACGGATACGGTACGCCTCGTGATCCTTGATGGCGTGGCTTTGGCCCACGGTGTGGCTGGAGCGTACTCCCAGCTCCTGCTCCAGCGGACCGAGAAACGCAGCAAACATATCCAGCACCAGCGCCTTGCAGCGAGACAGGATTTCGCGGTGTTCGTCGTTGACCAGAGTGGAAAAGACAATCGGAGTAGTGCCGTCGCGTTGGCCGGCTTGATTGATCCTTTCTACCACACTATGCGTGGTTTCATTGCTAACCACATAGGGCAGGGTGACGTGTTCGAACTCAATGCCACGAAACTGACTAAGCATGGAGTGACCAAGTGTTTCTGATGTAATACCGGTGCCGTCAGAGACGAAGAAAGCGGTGCGTTTGGTTGACATGAACGATCCTGTCAGCGTGAAGCGATGGCGTCTTCTTCCACGTAGTGGCTGGCGAATTGCTGCCGATAGCGCGGTAGTAGCGAGTTAATTTTCTTGACGTAGCCCTGGGTCTCTTTGAACGGAGGAATGCCACCATGACGGCGTACGTTACCCTCGCCAGCATTGTAGGCAGCCAGCACCAGATCAAGTGAATCGAACTTGCCAGTCAGGTATTGCAGAAACTTGCTGCCGCCAAGAATATTCTGGCGGGCGTTAAATGGGTCATCGACACGTAGAAAGGCGGCGGTTTCCGGCATTAGCTGCATGAGCCCTTGAGCGCCTACCCGGGATATGGCGCGAGGATTGAAATGTGACTCGGCATGGATCACCGCTTTAATCAGTGCGGGCTCCAAATCAAATCGCTGGGCGGCGTACTCGATGTCACCATCGTAGCGATCCCGTCTCTCGGCGGTCAGTGGCCCGAGCTTCTCTTCCCAGCCCTTGCGTACGCTAAGCAGCACATGATCGCGAGACAACCGGTCAGTGGTCTGATCGGTAAACAGCACCCCACCGCCAGGTTGACGGTATTGGTAGATGGTGTCGGCGCTGGCCATGCTGCAGAGCAGGGTGGCCAGCAGGATCAGGTGTCTCATTGTTTTTATCGCGGCTGAAGCCGCTCCTACGGTGTCAGCAGGTCGGTCTGACATCATATCGCAAGAGCGGCGCCCGCCGCGAATGCTTTTGCCACATGGCTTGTCCCACACGACACGTACCACATGACAAGTGTGCTTGAGTGTCAACTTCACGTGTCTGGTAAACAGGTTGTCTCTTAATGGGCGCTCGGGTAGCTTTGCTGGGAGTCTGACTGACGCCTCTTAATGGCCCTATATAAGGGAGCTTTAATGACAACAAAACAGCAGGCTGATGCCGCGGTTGCCCCGCTGGCTGGCCTTTCCCGACGCAAATTCATGAAAACGGCCCTGTGGGGCGCGGCGGGAGCCGTTGCTGTGTTGGGCGGTGGTTTTGCCTGGCTGCGTCGCTCTCCGGTTGACAGTCTGCCGGCACCGGAGCACCTGCAGCACCTGAGTGCTTCCGAGTATCACCTGTTTCAGCGCGCCATTACTGTGCTGCTGCCCACGGATGGCACGCCTCTAACGCCGGCGCAGCAGGTCCCGGTGATAGACAATATTGACCATCTACTTGGTCTGGTAGACCCGGTGATTCGCAAGGATCTGGGCGCTGGCCTGGGGCTGTTTGATAACGCAGCAGTGCTTTCCTATGGCCGCCGTTTTGTCGATCTGGAGCTGGATGATGCCATTCGCTTTCTGGATGACTGGTCCCATGGCAATACCATTCAGCGCACCCTGTCATCGGTGGTGAAGAAATTCGTTTACGTCTCCTACTGGCGCGACCCCGCCACTTGGGGCCCGATCCGCTTTGATGGACCCGTTTCCGATCGCTGGGGGATTCCGTCGTTGGGTAATACGCCCCTTCCTGTTGAGTCTGAGGAGGCTTCGGCATGAGCCGTATAGATACTGTTAATGCCGTGCCGGCCCATGGTCTGCAGGTGATTCAAGCCACTGATGTGAGCAGCGGCAAACATGAGATGCGCGCTGATGTGGTGGTGATCGGCTCCGGAGCTGGTGGCGCTGTGGCGGCCTATGAGCTGGCTCGCAAAGGGCTGGATGTACTGATTCTTGAAGCTGGTCCCTATGTGCCGTCTTCCCAGTTCAGCGAGGATTTTAACGAAAGTCTTGAGCGCCTGTACGAAGATTTCGGTGGTCAGACTAATAAGGAAGGCGATCTGCTTCTGCTGCAGGGTCGCTGTGTTGGCGGCTCCACCGTGGTCAACGGCTGCGTATCATTCCGCACGCCAGATTTTATTCTGCAAGAGTGGGGCCGGGACTTTGGCTTGACCAATCTCAGCCCGGAGGCCATGCAGCCATGGTTTGAGCGGGTCGAAAAGCATCTGTCGATTGAGGACAACGCAGAGCATGAAATTGCGGGTCACAGTCGTTTGGTGCGTGACGGCGCCCGTAAGCTTGGCTGGTCGGTAAAGCCATTCAAACGCAATATCCGTGACTGCGCTTTGACCGGGCATTGCCTGTCGGGCTGCAAGACCGATCGCAAGCAGTCCATGTTGGTGACTTATCTGCCATGGGCCATGGCCCACGGTGCCCGTCTGCATGCTGACACCCGGGTGACCCGGATTCTGGAGAACGGTGGTCGGGCGGTGGGTGTTGAGGCCGAAGTGATTGGCCATGATGGCACCAAGGTGGCGGATATTCGTGTCGATGCCAATACCGTGGTACTAGCCGCGGGGGCAGTACAGTCGCCGCTATTGATGCAAAAAAGCGGTCTGGGTAACAGCTCTGGGCAGGTTGGCAAGAACTTCGCTTGTCATCCCTCTATGTATGTGGCGGCCAAGTATCCGCATGAGGTATTTCCCTGGCGCGGCGCGCTGCTCGGTGTCTATGTGGATGAGTTCCTGCGGCCGGAGAAGGGCGGTTTCGTCCTTGAGGCGGGAGGCCTCGGTGCCGTTGAGATGACCATGCTTAACGAGCCGGGCACCGGTAAGCCATTTATGAAGTTCATGGAGGAGGCCCGATACAAGAGCGGTATCGTGACCTTGATCCATGATCACAATGTTGGCGAGATACGCTGGGAAGATGGCCGCAAGGTGGTCGACTATCAGGTCTCCGACAAGGACTTCCCGTCCATGCTGGCAGCGTTGAAAGCCAGTGCCCAGATCCATTTTGCCGCCGGCGCTACGGAAGTGTACGTGCCCAGCGTCGAGAAGCTGGTTATCCGTCAGGAAAGTGAAATTGATGCGGTGCTGGCCAAGCTGGAGAATAAGCCGCAGCGTTTACGGCTGGTGTCCTATCACCCGCAGGGCACCTTGCGCATGGGTAGCGACCCGGCGCGCAGCGTAGTGGCGCCCCATGGCGAGAGCCATGACGTGAAGGGCTTGTATGTGACCGACGCCAGCCTGTTGCCGACGTCGATTATCGTTAACCCGCAGGTTACCGTTTATGCCCTGGCCAGCTATATCAGTGAGGAAATTCTCAGCAGGCTCTAGAAGGGTTTATCATTTGCTCGGGTTTCGGCTAGACTTCGAACGTTGAATAACAATAACGAGGGGCCAGAAGGCTCCCGGAGCAGGGTAAATGACCCAGAATAACGACATCCCGCCAGCGTTGCTGGGTGGCTTGGAGCCGCTCTCGCGCCGTAGTCTGTTACGCCTTGCTGCTGTTTCCGGTGTCGCTCTCACTGCAGGCTGCGCGCGGGTTTTCGGCCGTCGCGATGCACCTGAGGCGCTTACCTACGTCAACCTGACGGAGGATGAAGTGCGGGTAGTCACCCAGTTTACCCGGGCGGTATTGCCCACCAGTCGGCACGGCTTGCCGGACTGCATCAACGAAATCCCTACTATCAAGAATGTCGACATCATGGTCGGCAATATGGATCCGACCCAGCGCCAACTGCTGGCTTTGGGTCTGTGGGTCTATGAATACCGTCCTATGGCCAGTTTCAAATTCAAGCGCTTTAGCAAATTGAATGAAGAAAAGGCGCATGCTTATGTGGTGGCCATGCAGGAGGGCGCTTTCTTCGAACGCGGCCTGACCACCACCTTGAAGGCGCTGGTAACATTGAATTACTGGCGTGATTCGCGCACTTGGTCGGCTCTGGATTACTGGGGTCCGGTGACTGAACGCTGGGGCGTCCGTCGCCTTGGCAACGCCCCCCTGCCACAGGCCTGACGCCGGAGATTAGCGGTATGCGCATGATCACGATGCAGCGCGAAGGCGTTGCGGTTACCCAAGCCAAAGACATTGCCCGCGATGCATCGCTGGGTCGCCAGTTCAGTATTCAGGCAGACGTGGTGGTGGTTGGCTCCGGTGCCGGAGGCTCTGTGGTGGCCTACGAAATGGCCAAGGCCGGCAAAAAAGTGCTGGTGCTGGAATCCGGTCGCTATTGGCCGAGTGCTGAGTTTACCGAATCCCTCGGCGACACCTTGAGCAAGGTATACCGGGATCAGGCCGCGCAGGCCAACACCACCACTGACGTACTGTTTCTGGAAGGCAACTGCATTGGTGGCTCAACGGTAATCGGCGCCGGCGTGATGCAGCGCCCACCGGATGAGATTTTCAAGCGCTGGTCCGAAGATCTGGGCCTGACAGATCTTAGTCGTGAAAAGCTGGAGCCCTATTACGCCCAGGTGCAGAGCTGGCTTAACGTCAATACCAATGAAGCGCACGAGATTAACACCACGGCCCACAAGGTCATTCAGGGCTGTGAGCGGATGGGCTTTAGCTGGCGCCCGGTAGCCCGCAATGTGAAGAATTGCGCGTTGACTGGTCACTGTCTGGCCGGCTGCCCATCGGACCGCAAAATGTCCGCGCAGGTGACCCATTTGCCGTGGGCTGCGGCCTATGGTGCTCGCATATTCTCTGACACCGAAGTTAGCCGTGTGCTGATGAAGGGCGGCCGTGCCACTGGCGTGGAAGCGGTGATCCGTGATCCGGATACAGGCAACGTGGTGTCCAATGTCCGGGTAGATGCGCAGGTAGTGGTGCTGGCAGCTGGCGCCATCCACTCTCCAATTATTCTGCAGCGTAGTCAGGCACCAGACCGTGGCGGCAACATTGGCGCCAATATGGCCATCCAGCCCTTCACCCAGGTGCTGGCCACCTTCAAGGAAGAGTTGTTCGGCTTCCAGGGCGCGCTGGTGGGCGTGGAAGTTGATGAGTTTATGAACTCCGACGGCTTCACCTTCTACTCGGCCCTGGCCGAGCCTGAGCAGCTGATGGCTGTGGGTGAGCAGGAAGCGGGCGATGAACACATCAAGTTCATGAAGTCCTATAAGCATATGGCCGGTCTGAACGCGTTCGCCATCGACGAAGGTAACGGTAGAGTGGTGTGGGAAGGCGATCACCTTAGCGGTCGCAAGGTGATCAAGTGGAGCCCCACACGGGCGGATTTCGAGCGCATGACTCGGGCCACCTCAATTGCCTCACGGATTTTCTTCTCCGCCGGCGCCGAGCGAGTCTGGTTGCCCACTTTCGAGAAGATGCATGCTGATAATGTGTTTGAGCTGGATCAGAAGCTGTCCCAAGTGAACTACGGCATCAATGGCATATATTCCTACCGGATGAACAGCTTTACCCCGCACGGCACCTGCCGTATGGGACTGGATCCCTATACTTCAGTGGTTAGCGCGGATGGTGAGGTGCACGGCGTCAGTGGCCTGTATGTGGCAGACGCATCCATTTTCCCGACCCCGGTGCCATCGACTCCGCACTGGACCGTGCAGGCTCTGGCCACCTACGTCGCCGGTCGCATTAATGCGCGCGCGTCCAGCCATTTCCTTTCGTAGTTGGTAATTAGCCGGGAAGTGCCCGGGAAGTAGCTCGGAATGTTAGCGGCCAAAAAAGCAGCATCTGACCAGATTTTCCCCCCACCCAGTAGCAATCCGGGAAAATCTGACTACAATACGCGCCATCGGAGTATAGCTCAGCCTGGTAGAGCACTACGTTCGGGACGTAGGGGTCGCAGGTTCAAATCCTGCTACTCCGACCAGACTTAAAAAAAGCCGCTGAAAAGCGGCTTTTTTTATGGCGCCAACGGTGAATCCAACATATGTCTCTTGCTGATCGAACCTTTGTCCATCCTTTTGGCTCGCTGCAGCTGCGGCGTTGGCCACGCCTGTCTGATGATCCATTGCGTGGCTGGGATGGAGCGGATCGCTATTTGCTGGAGGCGCTGGCCGAGGAGCTGCCGCAGGTTGCTCCGTTATTGGTGCTTAATGATCAGAGCGGCGCGCTAACGCTTGCGCTAGTCAATGCTGCTGACGTTTATGCGGATCCAGCAAACCAGTTGGGATGTCAGGTGTACGCCAGTGGCGATTCCTTCGTTGCCTATGCAGCGCTGCTAGCCAATGCTCAGGACAACGGCATTGACCCGGCCAGGCTGTCATGGAGCTGGGCGGACCAACCACTGCCCGGTGGCGCCAAGGCAGTGTTGCTGCGGGTGCCGAAGGAGTTGTCTTTGCTGGAGTGGCAGCTTGCTGCATTGAGTCAGGCATTGCCCGCTGGCGTGCCGTTATTGATTGCAGGAATGGACAAGCATCTGCCGCGCAATCTTGTTGAGGTGTTGGGTCGTTATCTGGATGCGCCCAGCGCCGGGCTGGGACGGCATAAGGCAAGAATTTTTCGCGCGCGAATTGCCGGGCATGCAAAAGCACCGCCGCCGCCAAGCTGGCTAACTCTGCCCGAGCAGGGTTGGCAGCTGCGCGTTGACGCTGGCGTATTCTCCAGACAGCAGCTGGATATCGGTGCCCGTTTTTTCCTTGAGCATATTCCGCACGGCATTGATGGCGATATCTGCGATCTGGGCTGTGGCAATGGTGTGATCGGCATGATGGCGCTGCAGCAAAACCCGTTGGCCCGTTTATGCTGCTGCGATGAAAGCGCGCTGGCCCTGACCAGTGCCCGCGACAACATTGCCCGGACATTTCCCGATCGGCAGGTGCAATTTTATTTGGGCAATGGGCTGGACGGGCTCGATCAGCAGTTTGATTTGGTTCTGCTTAATCCGCCATTTCATCGGGGCCATGCGCTGGACGACAGTGTCACCCGAATGCTGTTTCGCCATGCGCGCCGGCATTTGAAATCCGGAGGTGTTGTCAGAGTGATTGGCAATAGCCATCTTGGCTATGGTGCGCTTCTAAAGGATCAGTTTGGCAAAGTCAGTCAGGTCGCCCGCAATGCCAAGTTCATTATTTATGATGCTGGGCTGTAGAGGCTGCTTCTAAGACAGGGCGTCCATCAGCTTTTCTACTTTGAACAGGCTTTCCTGATATTCCTGCAATGGATCAGAGTCGATAACGATGCCACCGCCGCCATGACAAAAAATCTGCTCGCCACTGGTCTGAAAGGTGCGAATCAGAATGTTGGACTCCAGATTGCCCTCACTATCCAGACTAAATTGCGTGCCACAGTAAAAACCACGGGGCGCCGGCTCAAGTTCGGCAATAATTTCCATGGCCCGTTTTTTCGGTGCGCCGGTGATCGAACCGCCGGGAAAACAGGACAACAAAGCGGCTAGCGGTGAGACTTCGTCGCGCAATGTACCGCTGACGGTGGATACCAGGTGCTGGACGTTAGAAAACTTGCGCAGCTCGAACAGAGGTGTGGCCTTTACCGAGCCGGGCACGCACACCTTGCCGAGATCATTGCGCAACAGGTCGACGATCATCAGATTTTCCGCCCGATCTTTCGGGCTATCCAGTAGCGAGTCTCCCCAAGCGCGGTCCTGTTGCGGATCATTGCTACGAGGACGACTGCCCTTTATCGGCTCGCTGATTATCTGTCGCTGACGTATTTGCAGAAAACGTTCCGGTGAAACGCCAAAGACGCAGTCGCCGCCGGGTAATTGAAAGAAACTGCCGTGGGGCGCCTGGTGACGGTGCACCAGTTTTTGCCAGGCCGCCAGCGGGCTTCCCGAGAAGCGGGCGCTAAAACGGCGGGCAAGGTTGACCTGATAGCAGTCGCCTGCACGTAAGTAGTGGTGGATTCGCTCCAGTGCAGACATATAGCTGGGCTGGTCCATGTCACTGCTAAATGATGTGGCAAGGACAAAGTCATCACTGGTCAGTTCTGCTGGCTGATGGGCTGGCAGTTCCCGAATGTCTGCCGGATCAAATACCTGCACGGCTGCCGGGCCGGCACCATAGGCAATCAGGCCGACAGCCTGTTGTCCGGGTTTTAGCAGGTCGGCCAGCTGCTGCGGCAGTCGGGCCAGCTCAGTAGCACTGTGTGCCTGCAGCACGGCAGCTGGCCGGCGGGCCGCCAGGTGCTTGCCGTTGGCATGCCAGATGGCACTGAAAAGAGGAGCGTACTGGGTCATTTCCGGCACCTGAAACAGAGGCGAGCCATTATAGGGCAGGGGAGTGAGAATCCCGTCACACTATGTAACTGAAATATCTGACTGGTGTTACGCACGGTAACAGTGCGGCGTAACGGCGATATGATGGGTTGTTTGATAAATCTGGTTGATTTTTGAGCCAATAGGTAAAAGACATTAAATAACATGATGTTAGAGGGGGTGTAGGGGGTGATTGTAAAGTGAAATTCCGGCTGACGTCTGTGTAATCACCGTGTTACTGTTTGTTCGTGCGCTGTTGCAGCGCCAATAAAGCTAAACAACCCATAATAAACGCGTGTGTGCACACGAGGAGAAAACAAATGAAAGGGTTCAAGAAACTCGCTCTGGTTACCGCCGTAGCTGCTCTGCCGATGAGCGGCTTCGCTATGGAAGCTCTCGATGACGCCACCCTGTCTGACGTAACTGGTCAGACTGGTATTCAGATCGGCCTGAGCCTGACTCAGACCATGAACGTGTTGATCGACGACACCGATGGTCTGGATGTTGGTACTGGTCCGGGTACCCACCTCGCTGCTGGTGGTATCTTGATCGACAGCATGGCTATCAATGGTACTGCTACCATCGACGTCGATGCTGGTGGTGATGCTACTGACGGTGTTTTGGTTGTTCAAGTTGCTCTGGCCAACGGCTTTAACATCGACACCGGCGACCTGTATGCGGTAGATACCACTGCAGGCTCGGGTGCCTATTCCAGTGGCAATGGCGCCAACACTCTGCCGACCACTGCAATTCTGGATAGCATCAACATTGCTTTCTCTGCCGGTCTGGATCTGGAAATCCAGCTGGGCGACGGCGCAGCCAACTTCATGGAGCTGACTGGTGATATCGGTACTTTGAACATCACTAACTTTGCCCTGAACGATATTGCTGGCGGCGGCGCTCTGAGCTCCACCCAGATTGATATCAGTGGTCTGGACGTGACTGGCACCACCGTCGCTCTGACTGCAGGCGGCATGCAAATCGTTACTGGTGCCAACCTGAACGCTGTAGACATCACTATTAATGACCTGATCCTGGGTGGTGGTGCTGCTATGGGTGATGTTTACATCACCGGTCTGGACATGTCTGCTCAGACTATTACCATCAGCGGTAAGTAATTCGGAAAGTTACTTTTCCGAGGAAAGGCCCGGCTTGCCGGGCCTTTTTTTATGCCTTCTAATTCGCTTTTGCATATTGCCCAGAGAGAAACATGAAAGTCAGTATTGATGAGGCGTTGCGCCGCGGTCAGGTTGAGCCTGTGGTTGCAGCGTTGCTACAAGCTCTTGCCCAAGGGCAGACGCCCTATGCGGAGCTTATGCGTACTGTTGAGGCCGCCCAAGGTCAGCCGGAGCTGCTTAAACGGCTGCGCCACAAGGCAGTGCATAGTCGCCCGCGTGATCCCCGCTCTTGGCGAGTTGCGGCGCTATGTGATCGCCACCTCCATGACTGGGCAGCAGCGGTGGCGTCTATTCGCCGTTGCTACGCGCTAGGCGATCGGGATGATCAGCTGCGCCTGACAGAGGCCAGCTTGCTGGAGATGCTGGGGGAGCAGCAGGGGGCTCTTGAGGTGCTTGAGGGTCAGTGGCCGGAGGCGCTGGCTGCCAAGGCCTGGGCGGTGCGCGGCCGGGTTTGGCTGCGAATGAAGGCCTATTCGACTTTGGTGGATGAGCTGGGCAGCTGGTTAGAAGGCTGCTCTGATCAGCAGTACGCGGGTTATGCGGGCTGCTGGAAGGCGCTGGGCCAAGCCTATGACCATCTGGATCAGCCGGAGCAGGCCATGGCGTGCTTCCATCGCGGCAATGAACTGCGCCCGAAGGCAGATATGGAAAGCGATGCCATGGCCGCATTTCTGTCCGCATGGGGTCGTGAAGCAACCCTGCAGCCTTTTCTGTCCTGCTCGCCGAGTTCTTACACCGGGTCCACCCCTGTTTTTCTGGTCGGCTTTCCCCGATCAGGCACCACCTTGCTGGAGCAGGCGCTGGATGCGCACCCTGGTATCTGTGCCCTAGAGGAGCGGCCCACCATCGAGCGGGCGCTAGCCGCTGCTCAACAGCTTATCCAGAAGCGTGCAGAGGTGCGGGAGTCTGTGGCGGCAGCGGGTTCCATGGCAGATAAGCTGGCCGAGCTGCTAATGGCTATTGGTCGAGCGGATGAAAATGAGCTTGAGGCAATTCGCAAGGTTTACTTTGATGCGGTCAGGGCAGCCGTGGATTGGCCGCAAGGCGCGCTACTGGTAGACAAGCTGCCGCTGAACCTTATTCATCTGCCATTTATTATCCGTTTGTTCCCTGGGGCAAAGTTTATTTTTGCGCTGCGAGACCCCGCGGACTGTGTGCTTAGCGGATATATGCAGTATTTTGAAAGGAATCCAGCCATGGATCGCCTCACTTCCCTTGAGGGAGGGGCCCGCTTCTATGCCGATGTGATGGGCCTTTTTGAGCGCTATCGGCAGGCTCTGCCGCTGGAGGACAGGCTGCACTTCGTCCATTACGAGCAGCTGGTGAGTAACTGGCAAGGTACTGTTGGCGCGGTTCTCGAGTTCCTTGGTGTGGGCTGGCATCAGCAGGTTGAGCACTATAGAGAGCATGCGTCGCGTCGCGGTACGATCGCCACGCCGAGCTATCAGGCGGTGGTGGAGCCCCTGCATAGTCGGCCATCGGGTCGTTGGCGCAGTTATCAGCATTTGCTTGGAGATGCTTTCAAACCGCTGCAGCCCTATCGGCTACTGTGGGGCTATGAGGAGGGTGTCCGGGAATAGCCGGCAACCCTTTACAAAATCCCTACAAACACTGCACCGTCAGGCGGTTAGCATTGCCCAGTCGTGTTCCTCGATCCGACAGCGTATTCATAACAATAAAGGACCGGGCCGCCTCCAATGCTGGCAATTATTCTGGGTGTAGGGTTAATTTTTGTGGCTGTGAACCAGTCCATGGTGGTGGAGGAGTACCCGAAGGGTTATGTCCACTACGAACACCCGGTTGGCGATATGGGTGCGGTGTATGAGCGCGGTATCGTGGTTAAGCCGGTATCGGACTTCAAGTATCAGAACTTGACCCGTCAGGCTTACGATTATTCTTGTGGTTCCGCTGCGTTCACCACGGTGCTGAACCAGTATCTGGGTCGTCAGTTTGATGAGCGCCAGATTATGGAAGGTTTGCTGCGCTTTGGTGAAACTGAAAAGATCGTTGAGCGGCGCGGTTTTTCCCTGCTTGATATGAAACGTCTGGCCACCGCTCTGGGTCACCCCAGTGGTGGTTTTCGGGCTAAATTCGAAGATATAAAATCACTTGATCATCCAGCCATTGTGCCTATCCACTACGGTGGCTTTAAGCACTTTGTTGTGCTCAAGGAGTACCGTGATGGCCACCTCTTTGTGGCTGATCCTGCATTGGGTAACATTAGTTTTACCGAAACCAAGTTTCAGGAAATCTGGACTGACAATGTACTGTTCATTATCTTTCCTAATGGTTTTGAGCCACAGGATGGCTTGGCATTAACGGATTGGGATATGCGCCTGGTGGACGAGAAGACCATCAGCCACATTGTTTATCAGGAGTTCCCGGTGTTTACCAAAACACTGGAAAATGAAGCGGATCGGGCGGCCTCGCTGGTGCGGGTGCGTATCGAAGATGAGTGGGGCGAAACACGCATTATTAATGTGCCGACCCGAACCTATTTCAACCAGAAATGATCGATAAAAATATGGCTGTAGCAGAACAACAAAGGATCAGACTGATGAAAACTGAAGGGGGTGTCATCCTTAACGGGGCGCTGCTGTGCTGCTTGCTGGCTACGGCCGGGTTTGTTCAGGCAGAAGACGTCGAGGACGCAAGGGAGGCCCTGCAGCAGAAGGAGTCAGATGTCACCGAGGAAAGTAATCTGGAAGAAGTATTTCAGGCTACCCAGAAGCAGTACTCGCTGCTACCTTCCGGTGAGATGTCGATGAACTTTGGCGCAAGCTACAGCTACTTTCGTGACAACCGGATCAATATTGCTATCGAGCAGGGTCAGATTACTAACTTTCAGATCGAAAATGATGCCCAGCATTCGTTTGGTGCCAGTTTGTCGCTGGACTACGGTATCTGGGATAACCTGACGCTGAATACCAATCTGCCCGTGTCTTATAAGTATGACACTGAGAAAAATGTCTCCATGGCAGCACTGGGAGACCTTTCAATCGGCTTGCGTTATCAGCCTTTCCCGATCAAAGCGGGGGCAACCAACACGACCTTGTACACCACATTGTCCACTGCAACGGGTAATAGTCCTTACAAGATCGACACTCGTACTCAGGTGTCCAGTGGTAAAGGTTATTACTCTCTGGGTGGCGGGGTAAGCATGAGCAAGGTAATCGATCCGGTGGTATTGTTCGGTTCGGTCGGTTACACCCATGCTTTTGATGTAAGCGGAATTAATCAGGATCGCGGTAGCCGCACACTGACCGGTGTTGAAACCGGTGATAGCGTTAACTTCTCTTTTGGTATGGCCTATGCGCTGAGCTATGAAGTATCCCTCAGCGCCAGCTATCAGCAGTCCTACAGTTTCCAGTCTTTCTTTAACTTTGCGCCAGAACTGAATGACGATGGCGATCTGGTCAAGCCTCGGGTAGGCAGCTCGGACGCCACTTCCAGTGTGGTTAATATGTCGCTCGGTCTGCGTACCGCTGCCAACCGGGTGATTAATTTCAGTTTTGGCTTCGGCCTGACCGAAGACTCTCCTGATGTCCTGATGGGCTTCAACGTTCCGGTGGATTTCGCCGGCTTCAAACCGGGCGCCTGATTCCGGAAATAATGGCTGTAGCCGGAAGAAAAGAATGACAATCAAAACAGGCAGAACAGTAGTGCGCAAAGTCGGGGGCGGGGTAGCAGCGTTAAGTCTGCTGCTGGCCGGTCCGTCTGCTGCGCAGCTTGCGACTAACCTGGCCGTTGACGTCCGGGCGATGAGTATGGCCCATGCGGTGACGGCGGATCCGCCGGGCATCATGGCGATTCACTTTAACCCGGCGGGCCTTGGCAAGCTGCGTGGTCGTCGCATGGATTTGCAGTTTGTTGGTGTCGACTTCGGCATTAACTCAGAGTTTACCGCTCCGCCAGATTACAACGTGTTCGGCTTCTCTGATGATCCGGTGGTGTGTGCCGATGCTCCTGATAACGGAGCGGACTTCTGTCGTGAGTTTCGCACTGGCAAGAGCACCGTAGAAGGTGTCAGCCTGTATATCCCGATTCTGAATGATGCGGTGGACCTGCCACCTGGGCCGCTGATTGCGGGCCCCATACCATCTTTTTCCATTCGTCCGCCGGGTTCCAAGTTTACTTTTGCCACGGCAACCTACCTGCCCATGGCAGCAGGCCTGTACCGTGCTGATGATGATCCGGGTAATTTTATGGGCCGGCGCATGGCGCTGGAGCGTATTACCTACCTGTCTCCATCCGTGGGCTTTCAGGCCACCGATACTCTTTATTTAGGGGCTTCGGTTGGCCTGTCCTATCAGGCGGTGATGCTGGAAACCGATTTCCGTGCACCGAACGAGCTCACTGGTTTTGCCCGGATTCTTGATGAGAGCGTGTGCGCGCCATTCAAGGGTGAAAGTAATATTGCTCTTGATCTCATCCTGTTCGGTATCTGTCGCCCGGAAGAGGGCCTGGGGCCGTTCAAGAATCTGGCTTCCCTTGATGTAGCCATGGATCAACGTTTGAGCCCGAGCTACAACTTGGGTGTCCTGTGGGAGCCAAATGACCGGTTCGCCTGGGGCGCTGTGTGGCACTCTGAAGCCAAGGTAAGCATGAGCGGTGACTTCACCGTGAACTATTCCAACGCCACGGAGCAGACCATTAACGGTATCGGTGGCAGCGCAACCGGTGCGATTGCTCTTGCCGTATTGGGTATCCCATCCAGCGTTGGCAGCTCGGAAACCGGCCTGATTAGCATGGATCTGACCATGCCGGCGCATTTCCAAACCGGTATTAAAATCCGTCCTACGGAGCGTTGGCAGTTTAATGTGGACGCGGTGTGGGTGGACTACGACCAATGGGATGCTTTCAATTTCAAATTTAACAAGGCTACAGCGGTGACTGCCTTGGCCAGACTGTTTTCACCGGGCTCCACTCCTACCAAGCTGCGCTTTCCGCTGGAGTTCCAGTCCACCTGGAATCTGGCGTTCGGCGTTCAGTATGACCTGACCGGTCGTCTGCAATTGCGTGGCGGTTATGAACCCCGTGCATCGGCTATACCGACGGATCGCCGGAACCCGATGGTGCCAATCAACGAAGCCCGCTATTACAGTCTTGGTCTTGGCTACAAGTGGGATAAGGACACCGATATTGACTTGGCTATTGCCACCATGCGTAGCAAGGATAATATCCCGGCCAATACCAGTACCCTGGGCAACAGTGATGGTATCGACAATATCGTCTACAACCCCTATGCGGGTCTTGATATCAAGACCGAAACCACCATCAATATGGTCGGTCTTGCTTTTCGTACGGCCTTCTGATGAAAGTGGTTGTCCTGATCGGGCTGCTTGCCCTGATCTCTTCCTGCACTACCTCTAACCGCCCGGATTCGGGCGGTTTCTATTCCTACGTCGATGCGCAAGGAAATCTGGTCACGGTGATGCGTAAGTCGCCAGAGGCGGCCAAGCCGTCTAGCGAAACCTTGCAAGCCATGGAGGAGCCGGTTGCTGTGGAGCGACCACGTTTGGATGAACTGGATGCCGGGTCTTTGGTGCAACAGGGGCTGTACCAGACAGACGAGGAAGTGCAGAAGAAAATCGAGGACGCAGAACGGGATCGCTTCGTTATCTATCGGGATGCGTCTGGCTACCAGATTACCGAGCAAGTGGATGTGGTGGCCGCCCGCAAAGCCAAGGAAAGCAAACCCCCGGTTTATGAGGAGTTCGGAAATACCGCCAATGCGTACATCGAGCGTTTAGAGGGGGTGCCTGAGCGCTGCTGTGACGGTCCACTAAAGCAGGCGGTGTCGCTTAGGCCGGGGCGGGAAGAGTTAGTCTCGTTCAGTCCGCCTTGGTACTGGGTGTCCATGCCTGACCGTCATCCGGCGGTGGCCTTTCGTATTGAACCCGGTATTGCGGCATTGCGCCTGCAGACGTTTTTGACCGGGCTTGGCTATTTGCACCCGCAGGCGTTGTTTCTTGATCAGGACGGCGTGCCTATTCTGCTTATAGACAACTTGTTTGCCCGGCGCTACCCGGAAACCTGGAGTCGTTTGCCCTATCTGGAAGGTGAGCTACCGGTTGAAGAAGGGGCTGCCTGGTTCGTTCTCTATCTGGGCTATGCCGGCGTATCTGACAGCGGCCGGCCGGAACTGGTGCCGGGGGAATACCTTTGGGCTGAACCTTCCGCGCCTTTGGCTCTCAAAGGGGAGTTGGTGGTACGGGCCTTAAGAACACCGCCACGGCAGTAGGTCCCGTGTAATCGGTCGTTGTTTGTTTGTAACTGTATGAAAGGCCTTCTGTTTTGTCGGCAGTATTGTGCCGCCGGGCGGCGCATAATGGTGCTCGTTGTGCAGCTGTGTAAGGCTGTGATCAGTCATTTTCAGGATCTGTTATGAAACACGTTACCTTGTACGCTTTGGCGCTTTCTGTTGGCGTTGCCGCAGTGTCGCTTAGTGGCTGTAATGCCGGCGAGGACTTCGGCGACGTTAATATCGGCGGCCCGGTTATTGATAACACCCCGCAGCCAGCTGAGTTGCCGGCCGATGATGAAGATGCCCTTGAGATTGAGCTGGTGGTGGCTTCGGATGTTGGCGGGATGGTGCGCACTTCCAATGTTGCGCATATCAAGTATGAATGCACCGAGTCAGTAGGCGAGGTTAAGGCTTCCGGCGACACGGCCTATCTTGCGCGCTGCGCAACTAGCGCCAGGTCGGTTGAGTTTTTTGTTGGAGGTTCTGGCGAAGGTGATCCGCGTGTCTCATTTGGTGTCGCCTACTTGCCCATGTGTACCGGCCGTAGTGAGGGCTCAGCAGGACAGTCTGGTTGTGCCGGTGGTAGTGGCTTCTTCCAGGTGGCGGTGGCTGATCTGGTGCCGCGTCCACTGCTCCCCGAGGATCCGGTGCCGCTTTCCGCCCCGGCTCGTCGGCTAGCTAGTGACGCAGAGGTGCGTAATCGTGTTGCCTTGCTAACAGCCCTGGATGTTGATCCTGATCCGCTGGTGCTGAAAATATCCAGTGGCGCCAGTAATCTGGCTGGCAACGCACCCAACCCTGTTAGCGATCCAAATTCCGACTTTTCGACATCGGATTACGCTGAGTTTAGCGCTGCTTGGGCCGACTGGCTGGCCGCCATCAATGCGGCTTACTCGACAACTCTGGCCTTGCCGGCGACGGCAGCAGACGCCGAGGCGCTGGCTCAGGCGGCAATGGATCGTACTCGTATCGGTCTGTTCTCTCTGGAGCACGATGGCGTCAGTTATGCCACTGCATTTCCCGATGAGCCGCCCAGCAATCTGAACATAACCTTGCCGTTTATCGTTATGCCTGACGGTAGCGTGATTGGTGTGGGTGCTCTGTTTGGGGTTGTCGGTGCCGGTCTTACTACGGAGGCGGCGGTCGATTTGCTGGCCATAGAAACTGGCGCTCGATTGGATGACAGTCTGAATATCCGTGGTGATGGAGCCGGCGATTGGGAAGTGTTTAGCGTGCTTGATCCTGCGGGCGCCGCACTGTCATTCCGTGGCCGTATTATTGGCTCAGCCGCCTACGATAATAAAGTCACGGTTACCGACCGGACTGACTACAAACTGGATTATCCAGATGCTGCTGTGTACACCATGGTAGAAAACGATGCGGCAAGATTTTCCGGTAGTGCATTTGACGAGCCACAGCTTATTGATCTGCCGTTTCGTATTGCCCGCACCGGTGCCGTTGGCGCGGTGCTGCACGATGCTGTCATGGCAGCATTGCCGGAGTTTTATCAGGTAACAATTTACATGGCTTGCGTGAACCCGGATATCGATGCCGCCTGTGCTGTTATTCCGGAGGAAGAAATCGGCCCTGGCCTCAACTACCCGGTAGAGATTGATAACGATAGCTGTGATGAAAGCTGTGAGAATGATGATCCGGCACTAACCGTTACCAAGGAAAAGCCTCGCGGTGGAGCGGGCTTCGCCTTTGCCAGTGGCTCGTTTAACCTGCAGTTTCTCGATGATGGCTCGATTGTCACGGACCGCGCCGGAGAGTGTCGTCCATTAGTGTCAACGGATCCGTTGGTGCGTGAAGCGGCAAGCGGAACCATTGAGGAGTACCGGGTAGGTTATGTGTCGCGCACTTTGCCGGACAGCAACAGTGCTAATGTGCTGTTGTTTATGGCCAGTTCTGCAAGCGACGGCGGTACCTTTGACACCTTGTTGGACCCTCCGCCCATGCCACATTTCGGCACCCAGATTCAGGCGCGCCTTGATTTGGCAGAGACAGGGAAGCCGATGTTCCGCTTGGGGGATGATAACTTTGAGGCGGGTATACGTGCCTTCTGGCAGGATTTCTACCAGCCAGGCCGCTATGCACAGGATTTCGATACCTACACCGGCGCTGTTGGTCACACCCTGCAGGCTCTGGCTGGCGGCGCTGCCGCCGGGGTGGAGCTGGACCTTACCTGTGTGCCAGTTAGTGCGGTGCCGCCACCGCCGTAGACCAGCAGAAACAGACCGGGCAGGGCAGATTGTCTACAATGCCTCTTGAAACTGCCTGGTCAGCTCGATAAAGTACGGCCCGTTGCACAAGATTGTCTACAACGGGTCGTTTTTTTATGTCAGATTCCCCCTTGGACACCTCCATGCAGGACAGCCGCACGTTGGCTGACCGGGTTTTTGCCCGGTTGCAGGATGATATTGTCCTTGGTGTGCTGCCCCCTGGTACCAAGCTTGGTGAAACCGAGCTGGCCAGTCGCTATGGGGTTAGCCGTGGCCCGCTGCGCGAGGCCATTCGCCGCCTCGAATCTCGCAAGCTGCTTGAACGGGTGCCCCATGTGGGCACCCGTGTTGCCTCCCTGAAGGCCGCTGATCTGATCGAAATCTACCGAGTGCGGGAAGCGCTGGAAGGTATGGCTGCGCGGCTGGCCGCCGAGAATATGACGGCGCAGGAAGTGTCGGGGCTGCGTGATCTGCTGGCCCAGCACGAGCAGCAACAGGATTTGAAAGAAGATACCGCCTACTTCCAGCGCGAAGGCGACCTGGATTTCCATTACCGGATTATTCAGGGTAGCCACAATCAGACCCTGATCGATTTGCTGATTGGCGAGATCTATCACCTGGTGCGTATGTACCGCTATCAGTTTTCCATGACCGCCAGCCGGCCACAGAAGGCGCTCGGCGAGCACCGGCGAATTATCGAAGCAATTGAAACCCGTGATGGCGAAATGGCCGAGCTGCTGATGCGCCGGCATATCAGTCGCGCCCGGGAAAATATTGAAAGCCAGACCTAGATTTTTTGACAGGAGAAGATGATGAGCAAAGCAATCAGCGCTGGTGCGCGATTCCGCAAGGCGCTTGCTGAAGAGAAACCGCTGCAGATTATGGGCACGATCAACCCTTACTGCGCGATGATGGCCGAGCGGGTCGGGTATCGTGCGATCTACCTGTCTGGCGGCGGCGTAGCTAATGCTTCCTACGGTCTGCCGGATCTGGGCATGACCAGCCTGAATGACGTGCTGGAAGATGTCCGTCGTATTTCTGCGGCCACCGAAGTGCCGTTGCTGGTGGATATCGATACTGGCTGGGGCGGCGCCTTCAATATTGCTCGTACCGTCAAGGAAATGATCCGTGCTGGTGCCGGTGCTGTGCATATCGAAGACCAGGTGGCGCAAAAGCGTTGTGGCCATCGTCCGAATAAGGAAATCGTTTCCAAAGAGGAGATGGTGGATCGCGTTAAAGCGGCGGTTGATGCCCGTACGGATGACGACTTCTTTATTATCGCGCGCACCGATGCCTTCCAGAAGGATGGCCTGGACGCTGCTGTTGAGCGCGCCAAGGCCTGTCTTGATGCTGGTGCTGATGGCATCTTCGCCGAGGCAGTGCACACGCTGGAAGACTATCAGGCCTTTGCCAAAGGTATTGGGGGTGCTCATCTGCTTGCCAATATTACCGAGTTTGGCGCTACGCCATTGTTCAATCGCGATGAACTGGCCGCCAATGGGGCCACCATGGTGTTGTATCCGCTGTCTGCCTTCCGCGCCATGAACAAGGCGGCGCTGAATGTCTACGAAGCGATTCGCCGCGATGGCCATCAGGCAAATGTGGTTGATACCATGCAGACCCGCATGGAGCTGTATGACTTCCTTGGCTATCACGCCTACGAGGAAAAACTGGACGAGCTGTTCGCCAAAGGCAAGAGCTGATCTTTTTTTACTGAATTGACTGAAACAGGGGAAACACCATGGCAGAAGCAAAGCAACTCAGTGGCGCTGGCCTGCGCGGCCAGGTAGCAGGTAAAACTGCATTGTCCACCGTTGGTAAATCCGGCTCCGGTCTGACCTATCGTGGCTATGATGTAAAAGATCTGGCCGAGAACTGCCAGTTCGAAGAAGTGGCCTATCTTATCCTTAAAGGAGAGTTGCCAACTCAGGCTCAGCTGGATGGCTATAAGGCCAAGCTGAAAACTCTGCGTGGTTTGCCGCAGGCGCTGAAAGAAGTGCTTGAGCGGATTCCAAAAAATGCCCACCCGATGGATGTCATGCGTACCGGTTGTTCGATGCTCGGCAATCTGGAGACTGAGGAAGACTTTAGTCAACAGCAGGAAGCCACTGATCGCATGCTGGCCGTATTCCCGTCCATCATCTGTTACTGGTACCGCTTCAGCCATGATGGTGTGCGCATTGATGAGAATACCGATGATGATTCCATTGGTGCTCACTTTCTGCATATGCTGCGTGGCGAAAAGCCCAATGCCCTGCATGAGCAGGTGATGAACGTTTCCCTGATCCTTTATGCGGAGCATGAGTTTAATGCTTCTACCTTTACCGCTCGGGTATGTGCGTCGACCCTGTCTGATCTGCACAGCTGTATTACCGGCGCCATTGGCTCGCTGCGCGGCCCGCTGCATGGTGGCGCCAACGAAGCGGCCATGGACATGATCGAGAAGTTCAAGGATGCGGATCATGCGGAGCAGGAAATGCTTGGCATGCTGGAACGTAAGGAAAAGATCATGGGCTTCGGGCACGCGATCTATAGCACCTCTGATCCGCGTAACGAGATCATCAAGCTGTGGTCTGAGAAACTTGCCGCTGACGTTGGCGATACCGTGCTTTATCCGGTGTCGGTACGTTGTGAGGCAGTTATGTGGCGTGAGAAGAAGCTGTTCTGTAACGCTGACTTCTTCCATGCATCGGCGTATCACTTCATGGGTATTCCGACCAAGCTGTTTACCCCGATCTTTGTGATGAGTCGTCTGACTGGCTGGGCCGCTCATGTTATGGAGCAGCGCGCTGACAACCGGATTATTCGACCAAGCGCGGAGTACACCGGTGAAGATCCGCGTAGCGTCAAGCCGATCAGCCAGCGCGGCTGAGGCAGCCTGACGGCTAGCTCAGTCCGGGGCTCCGAGGTCAGACAAAGATCCCGGGGCCTGATTTTTCTTGGCAATAATTAACCGTGAGCCATGACCTATGAACACCGAGTACCGCAAACGCCTTCCTGGAACCGTTCTGGACTACTTTGACACCCGTGAAGCGGTGGACGCTATCCAGCCCGGTGCTTACGACAAACTGCCGTATACCTCGCGCATTCTTGCTGAACAGCTGGTACGTCGCTGTGATCCTGAATTGCTCACAGATGCCCTTAGACAGCTGATTGAGCGCAGACGGGATCTGGACTTTCCCTGGTATCCGGCGCGGGTTGTTTGTCATGACATCCTCGGCCAGACCGCGCTGGTTGATCTTGCCGGACTGCGTGAGGCGATTGCCGATGAAGGTGGTGAGCCGTCCAAGGTCAACCCGGTGGTACCGGTACAGTTAATCGTAGATCACTCGCTTGCCGTTGAGCACCCGGGCTTTGAAAAGGGTGCCTTCGAGAAAAACCGCGAAGTGGAAGAGCGCCGTAACGCAGATCGCTTTCATTTTATTAATTGGTGCAAGACCGCCTTTGACAATGTCGATGTGATTCCGCCGGGCAATGGCATCATGCACCAGATCAATCTGGAAAAAATGTCGCCGGTGGTTCAGATACGTGATGGGGTGGCCTTCCCGGATACCTGTGTCGGCACTGATAGCCACACACCGATGGTGGATGCACTTGGTGTAATCTCCGTCGGCGTGGGTGGTCTGGAAGCGGAAAATGTCATGCTTGGTAATCCGTCCATGATGCGCCTGCCAGACATCGTTGGCGTTGAGCTTACCGGCAAACTGAAGCCCGGAATCACCGGTACTGATCTGGTGCTGGCGCTAACCGAGTTCCTGCGTCGTGAGCGTGTTGTTGGCGCCTATCTGGAATTCTTCGGTGAGGGTGCGGACAGCCTGTCCGTCGGTGATCGGGCAACTATTGCCAACATGACTCCGGAATACGGCGCCACCGCTGGCATGTTCTTTATTAATGAGCAGACCATCGACTATCTGAAGCTGACCGGCCGTGAGGATGATCAAGTCGCTCTGGTGGAGAAGTTTGCCAAGCATACCGGGCTGTGGTCTGACAGTTTGAAGGACGTTGAGTATGAGCGAGTGCTCAAATTCGACCTGTCCGGCGTGCAGCGTAACCTGGCGGGCCCGTCTAACCCACATGCATTGTTGCCGGTGTCAGAGCTGGCCTCCCGTGGCATCGCCAAACACGTCGATAATGAAGAGGGGCTGATGCCTGATGGTGCCGTTATTATTGCTGCCATCACCAGCTGCACCAATACCAGCAATCCGCGCAATATGATTGCTGCCGGTTTGATTGCGCGTAACGCTAACAAGCTTGGCCTGCTGCGCAAGCCATGGGTCAAGTCATCATTGGCACCCGGATCCAAGACGGTGAAGTTGTATCTTGAGGAAGCGGGCTTGCTGACGGAGCTGCAAAAACTGGGCTTTGATGTGGTCGCCTTTGCTTGCACGACCTGTAACGGCATGAGCGGCGCACTGGACCCGAAGATACAGAAAGAGGTGGTAGATCGTGATCTCTATGCCACCGCCGTACTTTCCGGCAATCGTAACTTTGATGGTCGTATTCACCCCTATGCCAAGCAGGCGTTCCTGGCGTCGCCGCCGTTGGTAGTTGCCTATGCTATTGCTGGCAGCATCCGCTTCGACATAGAAAAGGATGTGCTCGGCCACGACCAGAGCGGCAATCCGGTTACCCTGAAGGATATCTGGCCGAGCGATGAGGAGATTGATGCCATCGTCAAGTCTTCGGTAAAGCCGGAGCAGTTCCGCCAGACCTATATTCCCATGTTTGAAAAGAAGGGCGCTGATGAACGCGCTGCCAGTCCGCTGTATGAATGGCGCCCCATGTCCACCTATATCCGCCGCCCACCATACTGGGAAGGCAATATGGCCAGTCAGCGCGAGCTCAAGGGCATGCGTACTCTGGCCCTGCTGCCAGACAACATCACCACCGATCACCTATCGCCATCCAATGCCATCATGATGGACTCGGCCGCCGGTGAGTACCTGCACAAGATGGGGCTGCCAGAGGAGGACTTCAATTCCTACGCGACCCACCGTGGTGATCACCTGACCGCACAACGTGCCACCCTGGCAAACCCGAAACTGTTTAACGAAATGGTCAGGGATGAGCAGGGCAAGGTGGTGCAGGGTTCCCTTGCCCGGGTTGAGCCGGAAGGTAAAGTAATGCGCATGTGGGAAGCGATTGAAACCTACATGGAGCGCAAGCAGCCTCTGATCATCATCGCCGGCGCTGACTATGGTCAGGGGTCCAGCCGTGACTGGGCAGCAAAAGGGGTCGCCCTCGCCGGAGTTGAAGCGATCGTTGCTGAAGGCTTTGAGCGTATTCATCGCACCAACCTGATTGGTATGGGTGTAATGCCGTTGCAGTTTGAGAACGGCACCACGCGGAAGACGCTCAATCTCGACGGTACTGAGGTCTATGATGTTGAAGGGGAGTCGTCACCAGGTGCCAAGTTAACCCTGGTTATTCACCGTCAGAATGGTGATGTCGAACGGGTTCCAGTGCTTTGCCGTCTGGATACTGCAGAGGAAGTGTCGGTGTATAAATCCGGTGGCATCCTGCAGAAGTTCGCCAAGGACTTCATTCAGGGCGCCGTTGCCTGACAATTCGGGGCGGAAGTATTTCCGCCCCGAACTAACTTGTACAAGGATCAAACCATGTCACACGCCCCGCAAATCAAAGTGCCTGCTACCTATATGCGTGGCGGTACTAGCAAAGGTGTGTTTTTCCGGCTGGAAGATTTGCCGCAGTCCTGTCAGCTACCTGGCGCGGCGCGCGATCGTCTGTTTATGCGGGTGATTGGTAGCCCGGACCCCTATGCCAAGCATATCGACGGCATGGGGGGAGCAACTTCCAGTACCAGCAAGTGTGTGATTCTGTCGAAGAGCACACAGCCTGACCACGATGTGGACTATCTCTACGGTCAGGTTTCCATCGATAAGGCATTCGTTGACTGGAGTGGTAACTGCGGCAACCTGTCCACCGCAGCAGGGGCTTTTGCTCTGCATGCCGGGTTGGTGGAGGCCTCGCGTATTCCGCAAAACGGCATCTGCAGTGTGCGTATCTGGCAGGCCAACATTAATAAAACGATTATCGCCCATGTGCCGGTAACCGATGGCCAGGTGCAGGAAACAGGAGACTTCGAGCTGGATGGGGTGACATTCCCGGCGGCAGAAATTGTTCTTGAGTTTCTTGACCCAGCGGATGAAGGCGAGGGTGATGATGGCGGCGCCATGTTCCCCACCGGCAGCCTGGTGGATGACCTTGAAGTGCCCGGAGTGGGCACCTTTAAGGCAACCATGATCAATGCCGGCATTCCCACCGTATTCGTCAATGCGGTCGATATCGGTTACACCGGTGCCGAGCTGCAGGATGCTATTAACGGTGATAGCAAGGCGCTGGAGCGTTTTGAAACCATTCGTGCCTATGGTGCCCTGAAGATGGGCCTGATCAAGGACCTTGCCAGTGCCGCCACGCGTCAGCACACGCCGAAGATCGCCTTTGTCGCGCCACCGACTGACTATGTGTCGTCCTCTGGCAAGACGGTGAAGGCAGGGGATGTGGACCTGTTAGTACGGGCCCTGTCCATGGGCAAGCTGCACCACGCCATGATGGGTACTGCGGCGGTGGCTATCGGCACCGCAGCGGCTATTCCCGGCACTCTGGTAAATCAGGCTGCGGGTGGCGGTGACCGGGACTCGGTGCGCTTCGGACATCCCTCGGGAACATTGCGGGTGGGCGCGGAAGCGAAACTGGTAGGCGGTAACTGGACAGTGACCAAGGCGATCATGAGCCGCAGCGCACGGGTGCTGATGGAAGGCGCGGTGCGACTGCCTGGTGATAGCCTCTGAGTCGTTTGCAGGAGCGGCTTTAGCGGCGCAAAGCATTCAAGATTTCGCCGTTAAAGGCGCTCCTATAGAGCTGCGGCGGGGGTATAGTGGGGCCAGTTAAGGCTTGGGGGGAAAGGCCATGCTGTCTCTGGAAGTGACCCATTGGCTCGATGCGGTGCTGTATATCTTCTTTTTACTGGTGCTGCTGGCACTGGTACTACTCGTGATCACCGGCGTGGCGCTGTGGATTCAGGACCGCTTCTTCCAGAAAACCCATGCCATCCGCCGTAACTACCCTCTGATTGGCCGCTTTCGCTACTTCTTCGAGCATCTTGGTGAGTTCTTTCGCCAGTACTTCTTCGCTATGGACCGTGAGGAACTCCCCTTTAACCGAGCCCAACGCGGCTGGGTTTATCGGGCCGCAAAAGACCTGTCCACCATGGTCCCGTTTGGCTCCACCAAAAGCATGTTGGCGCCGGGGCGGGTGATTTTCCTGAATGACCCCTATCCGGTACTGGAGAAGAGCAAGGCGGAAACCGTGCCGATGATGATCGGCCCCCATGCGAGGCTGCCCTACGTGGCCAAGTCGCTGCACAATATTTCTGCGATGAGTTATGGGGCGCTGTCAAAACCGGCAGTGCTGGCGCTGTCAAAAGGTGCAGCAAGGGCTGGCTGCTGGATGAATACTGGCGAGGGCGGTCTATCGCCCTGGCATCTGGAAGGTGGTTGCGACATTGTTTTTCAGATTGGCACCGCTCGTTATGGGGTGCGTGATGCGGACGGTAATCTCAGCGACGAACGTTTGCAGGAAGCTGCCGCTCATCCTCAGGTAAAGATGTTCGAGATCAAGCTTAGTCAGGGCGCTAAACCTGGCAAGGGCGGTATTTTACCGGGAGCCAAAGTGACAGCGGAAATCGCAGCCATTCGTCATATACCGATTGGTGAACCTTCTATCAGCCCCAACCGTCACCCGGATGTAGCAAGCGCCACCGAGCTGTTGGATATGATTAATCGGGTGCGCGAGGTGACTGGTAAGCCTGTGGGCATCAAGTTTGTGGTCGGGTCGTGGCAGTGGCTGGAAGATTTCTTTATCGAAATTGGCCGCCGTGGCATTGAGTCGGCGCCGGACTATATTTCTATTGATAGCGGCGATGGTGGTACCGGTGCGGCGCCCATGTCGCTGATGGATGATGTTGGATTGCATTTGGCGGAGTCGTTGCCGTTGGTGGTGGACCTGCTGCAGGGTTACGGCCTGCGTGAACGTATTCGGGTGGTGGCGGCAGGTAAGTTGATTACGCCGAATATGGTGGCCTGGGCGATTGCACTGGGTGCGGATTTTTGTGTTTCGGCGCGGGGCTATATGTTTGCACTGGGTTGTATTCAGGCCATGCAGTGCGACAAGAATACTTGCCCGACTGGCATTACCACCCATAATCCGCGTCTGCAACGAGGTCTGGTACCCATTGATAAAGCGGAGCGGGTTTATCAGTACCATCGCCATCTGGTGAAAGAAGTTGAGGTTATTGCTCATTCATGTGGCGTGGTGGAGCCCCGTGAGCTGCGTCGTCACCATGCACGCATGGTTGCAGGTGGTCCCCGTTCAGTTTTGCTCAGCGAAGTGTGGCCACCGGTAGAGAAGGGTATTTATTTGCGCCAGGGCAGGAGTGTTGATGTTTGATCTGATTGTAATCGGGGCCGGCTCCGGAGGTGTGCGAGCGGCGCGTATGGCGGCAGGTTTTGGTGCCAAAGTAGCCATTATTGAAGAGCGTTTTTTCGGTGGTACCTGTGTCAATGTTGGCTGTGTGCCGAAGAAGCTGTTTTCCTATGGCGCTTCTTTTGCTGACCTGTTCAGTCTGGCTGAGGATTATGGCTACTCTCTTGGCGCACAGCCGTCATTCAGTTGGGACACCCTGCGTGATAACAAAACACGGGAGATTGAACGGCTGAATGGCGTCTATCAGCGCATGCTGGAAGGTGCCGGCGTGCAGATCTTTTCCGGGCGAGGTGTAATTACAGCAGCAGATCAGGTTCGTGTCGGAGGGCAAACCATACAAGGGCGGCATATTCTGATTGCCACTGGTGGCAAGCCCTTTATTCCGGATATTCCCGGTGGCGAGCATATTCTTATTTCTGATGACCTGTTCAGCCTGCCAGCGCTACCCAAGCGGGTTGCGGTAGTTGGCGGGGGTTATATCGCCTGTGAGTTTGCCTCGATCCTGAATGGTTTGGGGTGCCAGGTGCATCAGCTCTACCGCGGCGAACTTTTTTTGCGCGGATTTGATCAAGAGGTGCGTGAGTTCGTCGCCGGTCAGATCGCACATCGTGGGGTTGAGCTGCATTTCTCTACGGATGTGCGCTCGATTACTGCTAATGACAGCGCCAGACAGTTACACCTGGACGATGGCTCAATGCTGGAAGTGGATGCAGTGTTTTATGCCACCGGTCGGGTGCCCTATGTGGACGGCCTGTTTGATGGGGTATCGCCAGACCTCGCCGTGAATGGTGCATTGCAGGTGGATGAGACTTTCCGTACCTCGGTGCCGGGAGTCTATGCGGTGGGCGATGTGATTGATCGTGTGCAGCTGACGCCGGTGGCCTTGGCAGAGGGCATGTGGCTGGCACGTCATTTGTTTGCCCCTCAACAAGCGAGTGCCGCACCGGAATATGATTTTATTCCCACTGCCGTTTTCTGTCATCCGAACATTGGTACGGTTGGTCTCAGCCAGGAGTTGGCGCTGGAGAAGCATGGCACTATCCGCGTCTATCGCAGTGAGTTTCGAGGTATGAAATACAGCCTTGGTGAAGTCCAACACCGCTCTCTAATGAAGCTGATTGTGGATGATGTCACCGACGAGGTGATCGGTTTGCATGTGGTCGGCGATGACGCCGGAGAGATTGTGCAGGGGTTTGCCGTGGCCATCCGTAGCGGTGCGACCAAAGCGGACTTTGATCGCACCATCGGCATTCATCCCACAGCTGCTGAGGAGCTGGTTACTATGCGGCAGGGGGAAGTCGTTCAAGGATGACCGGCAGTCCATCTGCAGGCACCGGCAGGGAGGTTGCGTCGATGGGCATTTCATAGCCCGGCGCAACCCGCCAGCGGTATTTCAGCACCACCTGATGGAGGATGGCCTTTACCTGTAGTTCGGCAAAGTGCAGGCCAATGCACTTATGCGCGCCACCGCCAAATGGTACCCATGCATAGGGGTGGACCTTGTCTTCCCGGCGTTCCTCGCTGAAGCGGCCCGGATCAAAGCGGAACGGGTCCGGCCACAGTTCTTCCATGTAATGGGTGAAATAGGGCGACACATTGACCATGGTGCCTTTTGGAATAAAGCAGCCGGCAAACTCGGTGTCTGTTACTGTCATGCGTGGCATGGATGGCACCGGAGCACAGAGTCGCAGCGATTCTTTCATCACCAGCGTGGCGCTGTGCATGGCATCCATGTCCTCGTAGCCCAGCGACGGTTTGCCGATGGCCTGGGATTCTTCACGAATGCGCTGCTGCCAGTCCGGGTATTTACCGAGATAATAGAACATATTTGAAAGTGTGATGGTGGTAGTGTCGTGGGCCGCCATCATCAGAAAAATCATGTGGTTAACCACGTCTTCGTCGCTGAAGCGCTCCCCGTCTTCTGTTTCCGCCCGGCACAGTACGCTGAAAAGGTCGCTGCCATTGCTGTTGCGCTTGCCGGCCACTTTGTTGCGGAAAAACTTTTCCAGCACCTTGCGGCCCTTTAGACCCTTTGCCCAACGGCCGCGGGGAAGGGGAAAGCGGACAATCGCCGTGCCTGCACGGACCGTATCAATAAACGCCTGATTGAGCGCGTCCGCTTCAGGGCCGAGCTCCTCACCCATAAATACGTCTGTGGCTAAATCCAGAGTCAGTTGCTTGAGGGCCTTGAATACCATGAAGTCACTTTGTGGCTGCCAGCGTCCAATGCCTTCGGCAATTGCTGGTGCCATTCGCTCGATATACGCTTTTAGCACGTCGCGGTTGAACGCCTGCTGCATAATTTTGCGGTGCCAGCGATGTTCCTCGAAGTCCAGCAGCATGATGCCGCGGTGGAAAAATTTTCCAATAAAGTAATCCCAGCCCTTGCTGTTCGAGAACACATCATTGCGGTTGCGTAAGATGAACTCGTTGGCCTCTGGGCCGATCAGCTGAACCATGCGGATGCCAAACAGGGAGGCCCAGCTGACCGGCCCATAATTGTCGTAGCGCTGGCGCATCATATTGATGGGGTCGCGCATAAAAGCCAGCGACATGCCGATCAGCGGCAGGCCTCGATCACCGGGCACCGGCTTCAAGGGGCTGTCCGGGGGAGCCTCGCAAAGTGGTTGGCTGGAGGTATAGGACATAGCGGCTGCTCTGTTGTTGTGATAATCGACCCATTGTTGGCTGCGCGGCTGGCGGCTGCAATAAAGGTAAATAGCTTTCGCTGCACTATTTACGTACGGGTCATTCCTCCACAGGGCGGCGTTTTGATGGTGTCGTGGTGTATGATTGGCGCCGGGTTACGACTGTTTGGCAGGGAGAGGATATGCGCCGGGTAGTGTTCAATCAGAAAGGTGGGGTGGGCAAGTCGAGTATTACGGTCAATCTGGCCGCCGTTGCCGCCAGTCAGGGGAAGCGGGTGCTGGTGGTCGACCTTGATCCACAGTGCAATGCCAGCCAATACCTGCTTGGTATGCAGGCCTGGCATGATGGTGTCGGCCCGAAGCCGAATGTGGGTGGCTTCTTTGCTCAGACCCTTTCATTCAAGCTCAAGGAAAAGGAGCCGCGGGAGTATGTCCATGCGACGCCGTTCGACAATCTATATCTGATTCCCTCTGATGGTGAGCTTGGCGAAATCGAGCACTTGCTGGAGAGTAAGCACAAGATCTACAAACTGCGCGGCATGCTGAAAACTCTTGAGCGTGAGTTTGACGAGATCTATATCGACACCCCGCCAGCCTACAATTTCTACACGTTGTCGGCGTTGATCGGCAGTGATCGTGTGCTGATTCCTTTCGATTGTGATGCGTTTTCCCGTCAGGCCCTGTACACCTTGCTGGAAAACATCAATGAAGCGCGCGGCGATCATAATGATGAGCTAAAGGTGGAAGGAATTGTCGTTAACCAGTTCCAGCCGCGGGCCAGATTGCCGCAGCAGCTGGTCGATGAGCTGTCCTCTGAGGGGCTGCCCATGTTGGCCAACCGGCTTTCCGCCAGCGTGGTGATGCGTGAATCCCATGATCGCTGCATGCCGTTGGCCTTTATGGCCCCCAAGCACAAGCTGACAGAAGAGTTTGTCGCCCTGTACAACGAGCTGGCCGGCTGATCAGGAAGGGCTTATGCAAGAAGACTCGCCGTACTCTCCACCCAAAGCGGGCTATGCTGGCAAGGGCCATATCGTCTATGAGGATATGCTGCCGCTGTCTTTGACTCAGCGCCTTAATCGCCTGCGCTATGCCTGTTATCAGCTCACCACGATGGTGATTTTTGCGTTGATCGGGGTGCTTGCCGCGGTGCTGGCTGGCGCCACCGGACTTAAGGAGCAGACTCCTCTGGCGCTGGGATTGGCCGTGATTTTTGCCATCATGATACTGGCCATGGGGGTGTATATGTTTGCCCTGAGTGTGCGCAGGTTGCATGATCTTGGCCATTCCGGTTGGTTGGTGCTGCTGATGCTGCTGCCGATAGTCGTGTTGCCCCTGCTTATGTTTATGGGTGGTGGGGCGCGGCTGGTGTTACTGGCCGGCATTATCCAGCCTCTGTTTATGCTGTATCTGTATGCCGGGACGGGCACCGCGGGAATGAACAGTTACGGTACTCCGAATCCGCCGAATAGCTTGTTGGTAATGATATTTGGCGGGCTGTGGTGGTTCCTGTGCGTACTGGCATTGCTGTTAAATATAGCAATGGCGGTATTCTCGGTCTTTGCTCCAGAGCTGCTGACCGGCCTGGGCGTGGAAAGCCAGCTACAACAGTTTGAGGAGTTCGAGCAGCTGCTAGAGGCATTCTGAGGCCGGGTAAATGACAACATCTCAGTGTTTAAGGTAGGCTAGAAGCATAATAATATCGTCGGAGAGAACCGAATGAAGCGTCTTGTTCCCATTGTCCTATTGCCCCTGCTACTGGTTGCAGGAACTGCTTCAGCCGCCCTGAACAGGGCGGATATTGATCAGCTGATGCAGAATGTCTGGAAGGTACGCACTGCGTTCCACACCTACACCGTGATGCAGGGTGACGCCACCTATATGGAGCGCCTTGAAGAGGTTATTGCGGATACGGATGACGTGGTCAGTAACCTTAATGAGTCGGCCCAGGAGGGCGATGATCAGGCCTTTATGGAGCTGGTTACCGAAAGCTGGGAGCGCTACCGCGGCTTTGCTGAGGGCAATACCTTCGCAGAGATGGGCTACACCGATCATTACACCATTCTGGACCTGGAAAACGAAGCACTTGCCTTGAGCCGTCTGATTGATCAGCGGCGTCAGGACGTTTCAGGAAAGGCGGAGGACCTTACTGATCTTGCAGTTCGCCTGCAGCGGTTGGCTTCTGAGTACATGTATACAGCTGCGGCGCCTGATGCCGGTGCCGCCGGCGGAACTGGCGCAGAAAGTGGCAGAATCGAGTTTGTGGATGCGGTGCCGGACTTCGATGCCCGCCTGAGTGCCATCCAGAAGGTCTGGGCTGACAATCCTGATATCAACAGAGAGCTACGTTCGGTCGCATCAAAGTGGGCCTTTATTCGCGAGTCACTGGTGAAGTTTTACGAAAACTCTGTGCCTTTTGTGGTGCAGCGCTATTCTGAGCAAATGGTTGAGTCGATTAACGCTGCCGCGGCTATGGCCCAGCAATAGCCAGCAGTGCGGAATAGCCAGTAGAATAGCCACGCTAGTCAGCACGTAAAGACATTCCATGGAGAGTAAGATGAAAAGGATTTTCACGGTCATGCTGCTGTGCGTGGCGTCACTGGCTGAGGCACAGATTCAGCGTAGCGACACACTTTTGCTGGAACTAAGTGCCTGGCGGGTCAGGGCAGGGTTCCACCAGTTATCCCTGAACGGCAATGCTGCGGAAGATATTGAGACCCTGAAAAAGGTTCTCTCTGAAGGAGCTACATACGCAGAGCGTATTCGTGCCGCTGCTGACACTGACACCCTGCCAGCGGCCGGTGAACTGGTGTCACGCTGGGATGAGCTTGGCGTCCGAGCCCTGAATAACCCGTTAGCAACATTGGGCTACGCTGACTTCAATGCCTTTAGCGAGCTCAATACGCTGGTGGTGGATATCACCGAGCAGTGCCAGCAGCTTGCTGATGGCGCGGCTGTCGGACCCAATGATGGATTGTTTTCCATGGGTATCCATCTGCAGCGTCTGGCCTCTGAGTATCTGGCGCTGACCGCGTTCCCGTCTGCAGGAATCAACACTGGCACCAGCCAGCCCTCAATGAACTTTGCTGAAGAGGCGATGAAATTTGAGCAGTCTCTGGACGCAGAACAGGCCCGCTACGCTGACGACCAACAGGTGAAGCGTGTGCTTGCCCAGACACGAACACGCTGGACCTTTATCCGTAATGCGGTGCCAGAGATGGATAACCCGGATTCGGCCAAGGTGCCGCTTTTGTTTTATCGTTACAGCAGTCAGATTACCGGCGATGTGATCGGGCTGGCTAATTGATCAGTCTGATCGCTGCGTCAGCCAATCAGCGATAATGCGCCAGGTGTGATCTGGCGCTTTGCTGCCGGCAAAAACTCCGGCATGCCCGCCGGGCACAACTTCAAATCGTTTTTCCCGACTTCCAACCAGGCGCAGAATATCCCGCGCGGCATTAATCGTGACAATGCGGTCGCTTGCTCCCGCCAGCGCCAGAAGGTCACAGCGAACCTCGCCCAGATTTGCAGTTCTGGCGCCTATTTCAATCTGGCCCCCTGCCATGCTGTTGGCAATCACCATCTTCTCGATCACTTCGCGTACGGTAGCGCCGGGGTAGTCAACCATGTCGTTAAACCACTGGCCCATGGTCATATGTTCGGTGATGTACTCACGGTCATTAATGTTTCTGACCAGGTCCAGATAGGAGGTGACGACTGCCGGCGGGTTAGTCATTTTGAAGCCGATGGACAGCAGGTTGCCCGGAATATGGAACATGCGCGTGTCTAGCGGCTCCAGCCGGATACTGAACCAGTTGTGGGCTTTCATGGCGGGTGCGCTGAGCAGGCGAAATGCTTTGCCATAGGCGCCGCTTTTGTGAAAGTTCACCGGGCTGGCGATGGTGGCAAGATTGCGCACCGGTGCCTCCGGGTGGCAGCCAAGATACAT
This sequence comes from Alcanivoracaceae bacterium, assembly GCA_029210325.1. GTDB lineage: Bacteria > Pseudomonadota > Gammaproteobacteria > Pseudomonadales > Alcanivoracaceae > PGZG01. Next base: position 175,054 of record JARGPU010000003.1, read on the forward strand.
CAGGCAGAGCAGCCCCCCCATGCAGTAGCCGACCAGGCTGATGTCCGTACAATCGGCATGCCGCTGCACACTGCTGACCGCTTTGGCGAGCCAGTGGTTGACGTAGGTATCCAGGGTTAGCTCGCGATCAGAGCGTGAGGGCTGCCCCCAGTCAAGCAAGTAGACGTCATAACCTCGCGCCATCAGATAACGAACCATGCTGCGGTTGGGCATGATGTCGAAGGTCCATGCTTGAATACCTAACGCGGGCACCAGCAGAATGGGTACGCGTTTTTTTTCCTGACTGACGGGCAGGGCATGGCCATCCACATTGATGCTGTCCATGGGCGGCAGTGAGTAGTGTCGTACCGCCATAATGCCGTCGCGGAACACTTCCACCCAGGGAGTTTTGTCGGTGAGAATAAAGCGGTGCGGATGACGGCGTCGTTCAAACGCATGGGAGGCTGCGCGCAGACTGCCTTTCAGTAGCTGTGTTGGACGACTGGCCATAGTGTTCCCTGAGTGCATGGCGGGCCGGGGTTATGCCCAAGCCCTAGTGCTGTTAATCTTGCGCGATTGTTGGCTTTGGGTAATTGACCGCTGTGACTTCTGATACTACCCCGAAATACACCCGTCTGGAGATCTGCCGTCGTTTTGTCACTTCGGTAAGACATTCCATGGAGCTGGGCATTGAAGTGACCGAGGCGGAGGAGTATCGGGTAACGGCCATCATGCCATGGCAGGCGCGGCTGGTGGGTAATCCTGACAGTGGGATATTGCACGGTGGTGCGGTGTTTGCCTTTCTTGACCAAGTGGGTGGTTTGGCCGTGGCGACACGTGTCTATCCATCCTTTGAAATCACTCCAACCATCGATTTCCGCTTGGACCATTTGCGCGCACCCGCCAAGGGCAAGACCGTGGTTGGCGTGGGGGAGTGTTATCGGTTGACTGAACATGTGGCCTTTATTCGCCTGACTGCCTATGAAGAAGGCCAGGAACATGATCCGCTGGCCACCGGTCTTGCCACTTATATGCGCATGAAAATTTCAGCGCAGAATTATTTTGGGAAGTCGAAGCATGAGTGAGGCGCTGAAAACCCTTATTGCCGCCTGCCGTAAAGGTGAACAGCCCTATCAGGCGCTGGTGGAGCGAGTGCCTTACGCCCAGTTCCTTGGCATCCGCATCGAGGCTCGGGGAGAGGAGTTGTCGTTCGTCTTGCCCAAGGCCGATACCAATGTCGGCAATCCGACCCTGCCGGCACTGCACGGTGGTGCCGTTGCCGGCTTTATGGAGCAGGCCGCGCTGATCTTTCTGTTGCTGGAAATGGGTGAGCCAAAGCTGCCCAAGACCATCGACTTCACCATTGATTATCTGCGCGCTGGTTTGTTTCGCGATACCTTTGCCGAGTGCCGGGTAACCCGTCTTGGTCGGCGTATTGGCAATGTGAATATTGAAGCCTGGCAGACACGCCGGGACGAGCCAATCGCTATAGCTCGAGCCCACTTTCTGCTATCAGACGAAGGCGCTTAACGGTTTTGTCAGGCTGCTGGGGTTAGCAGTGGCCTGAGGAAAGTGTTAGCAAAGTCGCGCACACTGGCTTCGCAGGAAGGATCGATCACCCCATCCGGGCTGAGCACCAGGGACTGGAGCAGGCGCAGCAGCAGCTCTGCAGTCTGCTCGGCTGGTAGCTTGGCGATGTACCCCTGTTGCTGGGACTTGGTTAACTGGGCGGCCAGATACAGGCGGGCAAAAGTGGTCACCTGGGGTAGTCGGGTGGTCAGGTAGGGCAATATGGATTCTGCTTCCGAGTTGAGCAGGCGAATCAGCAGAGGGTGGACGTGGGCACGAGTGACGGCCAGCACGAAGGCTTCGATTAATAAGTCCACCGCCGAGCGTTGTCCTTCCAGGCACTGCTCGATCATCGCCAGCTGCTGCTGGCATTCACGCAAAATCACCGCTTGAACCAGCTGATCCTTGTCGCCGAAGCGGCGATACAGGGTGGCGCGGCCGATACCGGCTTGAAGGGCCACATCTTCCATGGTGGTGCGCCGCAGGCCGAATTCGATAAACAGTGAAAGTGCTGAATCCAGAACCAGGTCCGAGGTGCTGTCTTGTTTGTCGACGGGGACCTTGTCGGTCAGCGTAAGCATTGGGCTAGCTTGTGCCTGCCTACGGGACGGGGGTGTTTTTTTCATCAGCGGCTCCCTATGACGCGCTATGGTAATGGAGAACGCTGTCAGGGCAATAGCATTGTGATTATGCGACATTGCAGGGTCGTATTGTCATAACACGACATTGCCGCCCGAGGGCGACAGGCATAGTGTTGAGATTGCTTTGCTTTCCAGAGTAGCCATTCTCAGAACAATAAGAGGTGCGGCAATGAATATCAGACGGGTAAGCCATCCACCGAAAGACGTGACCATCTATAAAAGCTGGGATGGTCCCGGTCACGAGGATCTCGAGTCACGCATGACCACCGAGCATATTGAAGATGTGGTGGAGATATTCCAGACCCCGCTGACCGGCCACTATAACTGGGATTATTCCAGTGCTGACGGTCGTATCCGCAAGCTTTACCGGCTCGGCAAGGAGTTGAACTGGAACGCCGACATGGACGTGGACTGGAGTCAGACCTTCCCCCATGATCAGATTCCCATGGATCAGAACATGAACCCGTTTATTGGCTGGGAGCCGTTCGAATCCATGTCGGACGACGAAAAGCTGCGCTTTGGCTGGCATAACCTGGCCTGGATGCTGGCTCAGTTTGTTCATGGTGAGCAGGGTGCCCTGCTGGTGGCGTCCCAGTTAGCCAGTTGTGCGCCTACCTTTGATGCCAAGCTATATGCCGCCTCACAGACCTTTGACGAGGCCCGTCATGTCGAGGTGTTTACCAAGTACCTGCAAGAAAAGATCGGCATCATGTATCCGATCAACCCGAACCTGAAGGTGCTACTGGATAAAATCCTGTCTGATCCACGCTGGGATCTGAAGTTTATCGGCATGCAGATCATCATCGAGGGGCTTGCGCTGGCCGCTTTCAACACCCTCAAGCTGACCGCTCAGGATCCATTGCTGCGCGACATTATCACTCTGGTTATTCGGGATGAGGCAAGACACGTTACCTTTGGCGTCAACTACTTAGAAGACTTTGTTCAGACTTTAACTGAAGAAGAGAAGGAAGACCGGGCGCAGTTTGCCTACGAGGCCTGCGTGGTCATGCGTGAGCGTTTGATCAGCACCGAGGTGTTCGAGCACTTTGGCTGGGATGTGCCGGCGGCTCGCGAGCGGGTGCTGGAATCCTATCTGATGCAGCAATTCCGGAACCTGCTGTTTACCCGGGTGATCCCTAACCTGAAACGTATTGGCCTGCTTACCGACAAGGTGCGGCCGAAGTTTGAGGAGCTGGGCATCCTGCAGTTTGAGAACCTGCTTGATGACGGCGATATCGACTGGGCGGAGCTGTCACGGCCGCTTTACGACAAATCTGCCTGAGCAAGCCCTGCCGCGTCTTCGGCCAGTTAGTCTAGGGATACCAAGACGAGCTGGCCGGATGACGCTCGCTAATAGCGATCAACTCCTGATAATCAATTTCGGCCACCCAGAGATGCTCCGATGGTCCGCCCAATGCGTGCAGTCTGGTGCCCTTCGCCCGAATAGGCTGCAGGGCTCGTTCGTCGGCCAGCCATTGCAGGCCTTCATCAAGCAGCACCACCTCATCAGCTTCGGCAAGGCATTGCAGCATCAGTGCCAGCAGGTCCGTGCGAGCGGCGGGGAAGGCAAGCAGGTGCAGCATCAGCAATGCACCAACTGGCGGGCCTGCTGACACAATCCGGCCAGTTGCTCCGGGCTGATGAGCGTCAGGGGCAGGCCGGTGGGCGGTGCTGGGGTCTGGCTACAAAGGAAGAACTCGGTGATGCCGATGTCAGTTAGCTGCTGCAGACGCTGCTGTACGGCCTGATCTTGCCATGACTGTGCAGCGTCGCTGACCAGTACCACTTTTAGCGGCAGCTCAAACAGGGCCAGCGTCAGCAGCAAGTCTTGCCACTCGGCAAAGCCGGTCTGTGCCGGTGAACGTCGCCATAGCACCAGAATCATCCGAAGCTCAGCACTCTATCGCTGTCGCGCAGGGCCTCTGCCCACTGCCCCAGACCACTTATCTGCCAGGGCTGCAGCTCAGCGCCGCTGGCCAAGCCTCGTTGCTGGGCCGCGGAAACGCACAGCACGGCATCAACATTGTGAGTGGATATCAGGGACTGCCATGCCCCGTGCTGCACGGAGGAGGGCAGCGCCAACAGAACGCCGTCGCGGAAAAAAAACAGTCTTTTCAGGGAGTGGCCAGCAGCCAGAATGGCGCGGGCGGTGAGCAGTGCGGACTGCGCGGCCGGGTGTTCCGGCGCCGCGCAGATCAGCAAGCTGTAGTGCATCAGTCGTCGCCGCTCAACGCGGTAAACAGGTGCAGCAGGCTCATGAACAGATTGTAGATGCTGACGAACAGGGTCACGGTGGCCATGATGTAGTTGGTTTCACCACCGTGAATGATGGCGCTGGTTTGCCACAGGATTAGCATCGATGACAGCAGCACGAAGGCCCCGGATACCGCCAGCGACAGGGTTGGCAGGTTGAAGAAGTAGGCCGCCAGACCGCCGAGAAAGGCAACGATGATGCCGACCATCAGGAACTGGCCGAGGAAGCTGAAGTCTTTGCGGGTTACCAGCGCCACAGCGGACAGAGCGACAAATACCACTGCCGTGGAAGCCAGTGCCAGGGTTACCAGTTCCATGCCACCTTGAACGGCAGCGTAGGCGCTGATAATTGGCCCTGTGGTGAAGCCCAGCCAGCCGGTGATGCCGAAAACACCGAGGATGCCGGCGGCACTATTACGCATGACATTGGTAAAGATCAGCAAGCCGAAGTAGACCACGATAGTCAGGATCGGATTGATAAAGCCGACGCCGCTGTTCATGGCAAACCAGCCGCAGGCGGCGGAGAAGGCCAGCGCCATACCGAGTAGCAAGTAAGTGTTGCGCAGTACGCGGGCAGCTTGATCGCCGCTAACTGAAACAACCGTGCTGTTTGGGGCTGCGTAGGGGCTTTGCTCTCTCATAGGTCGACTCCTGGTCGGTTTGGCTCCGTGTTGGCTGGATGATACGGCAGCCAAACGTTAATTCAAGTGAATCCGCAGCCTGTTGGTGCTTGACTGATTCGATTTGATGTTTATGATGCCGGGCGTGCGGAGGGGTGGCAGAGCGGTTGAATGCAGCGGTCTTGAAAACCGCCGAGGATTAACGTCCTCCGTGGGTTCGAATCCCACCCTCTCCACCAAATATGAAGGCCTCGCATAGCGGGGCCTTTTTTGTTGGAAAGGCGCTTATCTGGCCAAATCACTGGTTCGACAAGCGGCTGCAAGTCAGTCCTGTCTGTCCAGTAAACGGTTCGTGGCTCTTATGTCTTGTCTTGAAGCACCCTTGGAATGGTTCGTGTGCGTTCTAATGCCATGATAATATCTTATTGATATATATCACTTTTCCTACTTCTCGCCGTGTCATTAAAGTACAGTGACGCAATACAGCTGCCTCTGGCTGGTCTAGTTTGTCGCTGGCAGGCTTTACCGCTTCAAACAGTGCGGATTCGTGGTTAATCTGGACCGTACGGACGCCATAAATGCCAAGGGAATGACTAGCGGAGCAGGGGATGATCAAGGTACTGGTGGTTGATGACCACGAGCTGGTGAGGATGGGTATTACCAGAATGCTGGCTGATGTGAACGGCTTTAATGTTGTCGGCGAGGCTTGCAGCGGAGAGCAGGCCGTGCAAATGACCAGAGATCTGTCGCCGGACGTGGTGTTGATGGACGTAAAAATGCCTGGCATTGGTGGTCTTGAGGCCACTCGCAAGATTCTGCGTCACGATGATGCGGCCAGGGTTATTGCCGTGACCGTGTGTGAAGAAGAGCCATTTCCGACCCGACTAATGAAGGCCGGTGCCGCCGGGTATCTTTCTAAAGGGGCGGACATGGATGAAATGGTGCGAGCTATACGGGTGGTGTTTGCCGGGCAACGTTATATCAGTCCCGCCATTGCTCAGGCCATGGCGCTGCGCCCGTTTAACGGCAACGAAACCGCACCGATGGAGCTGCTGTCGGAGCGCGAGCTGCAGATTATGATGATGATCGTTAGTTGCCATCGCGTGCAGGCGATTTCTGACAAGCTGTGCCTGTCACCGAAGACAGTGAATACCTATCGCTACCGAATTTTCGACAAGCTGGGAATTTCCAGCGACGTTGAGATGACCCTATTGGCCATGCGTTGGGGAATGATTGATGAAACCACCTCGGCAACCCCGGTAGCTGTCGGCTGAGCACCGGCTGTTGCATAATCCGGCCCTGACGATCCACTTCTGCGTTCGGATGGCCGCTTTGCATGCCTTTTGATTCCCGTCTTTTTTTGTCCAGCTGCAGCACCTTACCCGGCGTCTACCAGATGCTCGATCGGGACGGTGCTGTGCTTTACGTGGGTAAGGCGCGGGACCTGAAAGCGCGGCTTTCCAGCTACTTTGTCAAAACCGTGGCAGCCCCCAAGACCCGCGCGCTGGTGGCACGAATACACGATATCCAGACCACCGTCACTGCCAGCGAAACCGAAGCACTGCTGCTTGAGCAGGCGCTGATCAAATCCCTGCACCCGCCATACAACATCCTTATGCGGGATGACAAAACCTACCCGTATATCAAGATTACTACTGCCGATGAATTTCCCCGGGTGGCGTTTCATCGCGGTCAGCGTCGTCCTGGAGCACGATATTTTGGCCCGTTTCCCGGGGCTGCCGGGGTGCGCGAAACGCTGAATACACTGGAAAAAGTGTTCCGCCTGCGCAACTGTCGGGACAGCTTCTTTCACAACCGCACCAGACCCTGTCTGCAATATGAGATTCGTCGCTGTACCGCGCCCTGTGTCGGGCTGGTGTCGGTCGAGGATTACGCGGTTCAGGTGCGTATGGCAGCAGACTTTCTGGAGGGCCGCGATCGCGCGGTGACCGATGAACTGACCGCACAGATGGAGCAGGCATCACAGTCGCTGCAGTTCGAGCGCGCCGCCGCGCTGCGTGACCAGATCGCCGGCATTCGTGCGGTGCAGCAAAAGCAGTACGTGGATACCTCTGGCGGCGATGTGGATGTGCTGGCCATGGCCATGCGTCACGGCATGGCGGTGATTGCGGTGTTAATGATTCGTCAGGGCAAGATGCTCGGTATTCGCAACTGGCAGCCGGATACTCGTGGTGAAGAAGATGCGCAGGTGGTGCTGTCCGCATTTCTTGCCCATCACTATTTGCAGCCGGACGATGCCGGCCTGCCCGATGAGGTAATTCTGCAGGGTGCGGTTGACGGTGCTGATGCGCTGACAGAGGCGGTGCGTCAGCAGCAGGGTAAGCGCCTGCGCCTGGCTCACAAAGTGCGCCGAGAGCGTCGTCGCTGGTTAATGATGGCTGAGCAAAATGCAGAGCAGACACTGCTATCACGGCTCGCCAATCGGGAAAATATTGACGCGCGTTATGCGGCTTTGGATGCATTGCTCGGCAAACCGTTAGAGCCACGTCGCATTGAGTGCTTCGATATCAGCCATACCGGAGGGGAGAAGGCGGTGGCGTCCTGTGTGGTCTTCGGTGCCGACGGCCCTCTGAAGAGCGACTATCGACGTTTCAATGTGTCGCCCCCGGTGGGTGGCGATGATTACGCGGCCATGGAAGAGGCGGTGCGTCGGCGCTATGCGCGCTTGCGCCGCGACACCGGTAAATTACCCGGGCTATTGCTGATTGATGGTGGCAAGGGCCAGGTGAGCAGGGTGGCTGCGGTGCTTGAGGAGCTGGGTTTTATTGATGAGCCGGTACTGCTTGGCATCGCCAAGGGGCCGTCACGCAAAGCAGGGCTGGAGGTATTGTGTCGCCCGGATGGAGTGCAGCTAACCCCGGATGCGGACAATCCAGCGTTGCATCTGTTGCAGCAAGTTCGTGATGAAGCACACCGCTTTGCCATAACCGGCCATCGGGCACGGCGCGGCAAGACCCGCAGCCAGTCCTCGCTGGAGGATATTCCTGGTGTTGGCGCTGCGCGCCGCCGGGCGTTGCTGAATCATTTTGGCGGGCTGCAGCCGCTGCGTAACGCCTCAGCGGAGGAAATCTCCCGGGTGGCCGGCGTCAGTCCGGCTTTGGCGCTATCGATCTACGACTGGCTGCATGCCTGAAGCCAGTTGCTGCTCGGCTGGTCTGTACCAACGTGTCACAACCTTGGCCCATTCCTTTATACTGTCGCCGTCTTCCTGCCCTACGGTTATTGCTGATGTCTGACACTGCTGCGCGATTGACGCTGCCTAATTTGATCACCCTCGCGCGGCTGTTGCTGATTCCGGTGTTTGTGGCTGTGTTTTATATGCCCTACGGCTGGGCCCCCATGGCTGCTGCGGGCATTTTTCTGCTGGCTGGGCTGACTGACTTGCTGGATGGCTATCTGGCCCGCCGGCTGAACCAGACCAGCCGCTTTGGCGCCTTTCTTGATCCAGTTGCCGACAAGTTGATGGTGGCCGCCGCGCTGGTGCTGCTGGTGCAGGCCCACGCCACCATCTGGCTGGCGGTGCCCGCGCTGGTGATTATCTCTCGCGAAATCACTGTTTCCGCACTGCGTGAATGGATGGCGGAGATCGGCCAGCGCGCCCGGGTTGCCGTTAGTAGTATTGGCAAGATCAAAACCGTGCTGCAGATTTCTGCTATTACCGGCTTGCTGGCCATCCGCCCCTTGCAGGACGCGGAAGGTGATCTGCTGATGACGCCGTTCGACTGGCTCACCTATAGCCTGCTATACGCTGCTACCTTTCTTACTCTCTGGTCCATGTTTTCCTATTTGCGCGCCGCCTGGCCTGAGCTTTGGCCATCCCGCCAGGGGCGCTGATCAAAAACAGCGCAGTCAGTCACCTGCAAGGCGCCAAGTGCTTGACAGGGGAGGGGGTGCGGGTAGAATGCCATCCGCTGTCACCAATACGGTTTCGGCATTGCGGGAATAGCTCAGTTGGTAGAGCACGACCTTGCCAAGGTCGGGGTCGCGAGTTCGAGTCTCGTTTCCCGCTCCAGTTTTTCCAAACCTCGGCGAGTCCGAGGTTTTTTGTTTCGGCGCGGTGGCAGAGTGGTTATGCAGCGGATTGCAACTCCGTGTACGCCGGTTCGATTCCGACCCGCGCCTCCATCTATACTTCCCTGAAGTCCCCCGCCCGGGTGGCGAAATTGGTAGACGCATGGGACTTAAAATCCCTTGTCCTTCGGGACGTGCCGGTTCAAGTCCGGCCCCGGGCACCAAATAAAATCAATGGGTTATCGCGACCCCCTGATCTGGGGCCAGAGACAAGCTTCTCAAAAACAGGTGTCTGTGCCTAGACCGTGCCTAGATGAGATTTGAGCCTCTGCCCGAATAGGGCGCCGGTTTAGCTGTTCTAGAGGGGCTTGAGCATAGATGGCTAGCGTGTGCTCGTTCTACGCAATGTTTTCGCTTGGATCGCCTTCAATCACCTCCACGTAGGCTGCAAAGGCCTCATCCCTGAGTGCTTTGATTGCCGCCATATGCGAGGGTTCTAGCACCCCTGTTGCTGGCAGTTTTTTCTCTTTTCGGTACTCGGTTTCCGTCATCTTCCAGGTCAGCATCTTCGCCAGTTCACGGAAGCGGGTAGCCTGCTCTTTGAATTGGTCTCGTTCAAGCGTGAGCATACGAATCTTGACGTCGGCGATCTTCTTCTGCTTTCTGTCTTTTGCCGGCGCCTTCTCCAGCTCCTCAAACCGCTTTTCTTTGGAATAGGCGTCCTCAACCAGTGCCTGAACAACTGCTGCCTTAGGCTTGGTCCAGCGAAATCGCAAGGCAGAGAGCTTGGCACCAGTGTCTTTGGGCATTCGTAAGGAATGGACCCTCATGCCGGGCTTGGTTCGGTTGATCTGAGAGTCCCAGGCCCTCCTCATACGAGTATCGATGCTCTCCACGGCATTGCCAATTAGCTGGTCTTCCAGCTCAGCGTCCCCCTGCTTGTGCCTTTCGAAGCTCGCCTGCATCTGGCCTATCCAGAAGTTCAAGTTCGCCTCATCAAGGGGGGCTTTACGGGTGTCGATCAACGCCATTCGTGCGTTTTCTCGCCGCAGGTAGTTCAGGGCCCACAACGAGCGCTTCTTGTTGCTCTCGACAGGCTGGAGCCATTCCAGTGGCTTGGCGGTCTTCTTGGTCCCCATATTCAGGTCCTCGTCAAATGGTCTGAAGTCACTCCCGACTCTCAGGCTTTGCCGTCACTTGCTACGAATATATGCCTATTCGTTGGAAAATGAACTATGTACTTGGATACACATTAATTCATCACGAATGACATATGAAAAAAAACATATAACACCTAATGGTATTTTAATGGTATACGATGTTTAAGAATCATTTTTTATACCTATCAAAATACTCCATATATGCGAAAAATAACGCCGTTTGAACTAAGCCATGCAATTCTGATAGAGGACGACGTATCGATTTCTCTTCAAGCAAAATATCTGCTTATCAGAATGCTGTGCGTCTTTGAAGGTCAGCCAAGTAAAGACACCGTTCAGCAGCTCGCCAGGAAGATCGGGATGCCCCGGGCGGCATTGACCAAGGCACAATCGGAGCTCGTTGATAAGGGATGGGCGAGGTACTCCATCGCCTCGAACTTCAGCCGGAAGCACATCGGCATTAGTGCGAACGGCAACTTTCGCAGGGGCTTCGTAGTTGATTCGAGGCTCTTTGAGGATGTGCGTGCGCGGGCTGCCAGATTGAGGGGCGAAACTCCCGTACCAGATGGACGCCGGGGGCAGATGCTCGCTCATTTGCTCCTGTGGCGGGCACCGGTCGCGGCTGATCGGGTGCCGCAAAGTGGGGTAGTCCCGGTCTTGGCGCCGAAGCTGAATTTGCCTAAGGGCGAGAAATTGCCCTATCAGGCCCGGCTGGTGATGGGGGTATTGCTGTGTCTAGCAGACAGGCATGGGATCGCCTGGGATTGCCCGATGAAAAAGCTGGCAGGCCTGACCGGAATGACCGTTGCTCAGGTGTCCTACCAGTTGCGCACATTGGAGCAGAAGGGCTTGATCCGGTACCGAGTGCCGGGCCGAAATGGTCAGCTATTTTTCCACCAGTCACCCGGCGCTATCGTGCTCGACCTTGGCGAAGGGGTGGTGCCCCGCGAACATAACGCCCCCCCGGCCCCGTCCTCCATGGGCATACCTGAGATCAGGTTCCAGTCTCTCAAAACGCTGAGAATACCGCTGGGATCGACCCCGAGGTTGTTCCCGCAGGACCGAATAGGGATTGATGCCAAGGTATTTGTTGAGCAAGTCACGCAGTTCTATGCCCGGATTCCGGCCAATCGCTGGAATGAGAATTGCGAGAAAGCCTTGGTCGTTGCTATTGATCGGGTTACCAGAGCATTGGTTAATCACCCGACAGTTGGTGAGTCAAGGTATGCGCTCTACCGAGTGTGCCGCTATGCCACCATGGTACTTCAGGGGGTGGAGCCGACACTGTCGCCGAGTGATCCACTGCTAGGCCTCATTCGCCAGAATTTGGCCAGATCCCAAAGGGAAAAGCAGCTTGGCTTTGAGTTTTCCGTGGCGGCCGGCCTGTTGTTCCTGATAGTGCGCCAGTTAGTTGCCGAGATTCGAGTAGCCTTCGCAAGAGGTGGCCTTCCTTCCGCCGTGATTCCGGGTGCAGTTGATTCTCGGGTTATAGGGGTTTTCGGCGATTTCCTTGGAGTACCAATATTCCCTTCGGATCAGGGCTAACCGCGACAGAGAAGTCCTCATTTACTATGTGACCGTGAAGCAAGGCTGCGATTCATTCCTTTCGCCGGAATACGGCGGATTAAGCAGTGTTCAGTGCCCTCCAAGTCTGCTGTTAAAGATATATATGGTAGACAAGTGTTGTCAGTACTCAGGACGGATATCTCGCCAGCCCTCAACAGGCTGGCAAACTGATTAACCCCTGCTCCTGATGCTTAAGTAAAAAAATATCGAAGTCCTTGTTCCTGTGATGAACTTTCACTGGAGCAAGAAGCATGCGTCATCCTTACAACCCCAACCTTACCCTGATTTATGGCAGTGAATGGCAGGGCATGTCACTGCTGTGGCGCCAAGAGCCCTTTATCGAGCAGTACCTGCAGATCAATCACTTTGTGATACGCCATGCCTTCCGTGAGGGCAGAAGCTGTCTGGTGGTAATACTGATTCTGCGTTTCCCGTATGCCTACCCTTGTCCTGAACATGGCGTGATGACTGCATTCTTTCGTAGCCTGAAGGAGCAGATCAGGGCAGATATCAATGCCCGTAATGGCAAATCAGGGCGACAGATTTGTTGCGATCTGGATTACATCTGGACCCGCGAGCAGAGCAGCAATAGCAATGACCATAGCCATTACCATGTGGCGCTGTTTATCGATCTGGAAGCGTATTACCGCATTGGTAGCCTGAATCAGAGCCCTGTCGTACTAGACGAGGAGCGGGTATCACCGATTATCCCCCGGGCCAGGTCGCTGGCCGAACGTATCAACCGTGCCTGGGCGCGCGCGATTGGCATTCAGGACTGGCAGGCCGTGGGGCTTGTCCAGTTTCCGGATAACGCCGAATACCGACTGAAACCCCACGACCCGGAGTTCTTTGAGGGCTATCTGGCCCTGTTCAAGCGCCTCAGCTATTTCGCCAAGGCACGTAGCAAGGACTACACCCAGCGTGGGGTGCCGGACTGGTACGGGTCCAGTCATGTCCCCCGGTCCGGTGTTTTTTTACAGCGTTGCGCTATCGGATGGGAATAATTTTCTGAGGAGCCCGCAATGAAGCTGATGAGACTGCAAGCGGTGATCGATACAACCGGCCTGAGCCGCCCGACCATCTACAAGCGCATGGCGCTGGATCTGTTTCCGACGCCGGTGCAACTGGGCGAGCGCGCAGTGGCGTGGGTATCGGATGAGATTGAGATGTGGGTTCAGGCCCGAGTCGATGAGCGTGATGAGCGTCTGAAGGAGCAGTCAGCGCTGGCTGGTCGTCCACTGAATGAAGCCTGGAGACCATTGATTGAAACCCGTGCGTAAGCACCAGAAGGTCGCTGAGCTAAACAGCCGGCAACGCGCTTGGCTGGAGATCGAGCGGCGTAAGTTGCGCCCGGGCATGCCTGAATATCAGGAGTTCCGGCGTGAGTTGATGCCGATAGAGATCGAGCTCGGCATGGGCTTCGACGCACAAGAAAGCCCAATCATCTACAAATGGAAGCCGGGGCAGGAGGCCAATGGATTCCTGATGGTGACAGGAGGGTCAGGTTCAGGGAAAACAGAGGCGCTGAAACTGTTTGGCGCTGGTATTGCCGAGCACGGTATCCCGATCATCACCATAGATTTTCATGGAGACGTAACCTTTCCTGGCCAGACCACCGTCCGCTTGAGAGCGGTTTCTGGAGGATCTGAATTCGGCATCAATCCACTGGTGATTGAACCTGCCTACATCCGGCAGATGGGTTTGGGTGCCAAGATACAGCGTGAAGTCAGCCGAATGAGCCGCGCGGTTGGATGCATGTCCGAGCAACAGCAATCGTGCCTGTACCATGTTATGGAGCAAACCTATCGTCAGTTCGGTATCCGAGAGGAGGACGACAGCACATGGGGACGGAAGCCGCCGACATTGGCAGATATCGTTCAGGGGCTGAGTGACGGTTACCGCAGCGGCATTGAAGCGTTTGACAAACGCACCATCAGCAGTTGCTGGTCCAAATTGCGGCGTATCTGCAGTAATCCGGTATTCATCCGTGGTGAGCCGTTACGAATACATGACCTGCTGGCATGGAACGTCCGGCTGGATTGCAGTCGCCTTGATTTGCCATCACAGCTGTTGGTGGCTGAAACCGTGCTGGAAATGCTGTTCGAAGCGGGCAGAGGAGAAGGCGAGATCCCGGTCAAACCCGAAACCGATGCAGACCGCTACCGCGCTTTTATCATGATTGACGAGGCACGGGTGCTGACCATGGGCCGGGGAAGCCCGGATGCTTCGGAGCATATCCTCAACATCATGGCCAGCCAGTGCCGCAAGTTCGGCATCGGACTGATTCTGGCCTCCCAGATGTGTTCGCACTTTAGCCGAGAGGTACACACCAACATAAACACGCGGCTTGCCATGAAGCGGATGGATCCCGACGAGGCGAAAAAGGTCGCCATGCACATGGGGCTGGTGCCAAGAGACCTGATCTCAAGCGAAAGCCCCCCTGGACTTGGTTACTTTTGCGGAGCATCTACCGGGGGCACAGTGCGCCTACGCCTGAGACAGTTGGCAGACTAAATGTGTAATCTAAAAACGCCTGATTCGAGAGACAACGCGAACAGCTAACCTCGCTCTTTATCACAGTGATTGACTGTCAACTGCCCCTGCGTTTGCCTACGTGGCACAACGGCCAAACCCGAGTGCTTTGCTTCGGCAAGGTCGCTCGGGTTTGGCAGGGCAGGCATTAATTGAGAACGTCAGGTCCTTCGTTGCGAGCATTATTGATGTGATTGCTAATGGCATCCGCTTCAAACACCCCGGAGCTCACCGGCATCAGTAGCCGGTTGTCGGGGTGCTCGAACCAGTTATAGATCAGCTCATTGGGGATGATGACCGGCATGCGGTCGTGGATGGCAGCCAGGTCCATTGGCGCCTGGGTAGTCAGGATCGCAACGGTAGGCTGGCTTTCATCACCGCCCCGGTAATCCCATATGCCAGCCATCAGGAACGGATGCTGTCGAGGCAGGTGGATGTGGAAGGGTTGCTTGTGACCGTCTCGTGCCTGCCACTCATAGTAGCCGGTGGTAGGGATCAGGCAGCGACGCTTGTGCATGGACTCGCGAAAGAAGGGCTGGTCGAGGGCACTCTCGGCCTGTGCATTGATGGATGGCACCCTAGGATGATCGTCCGTGGAAACGGGGTAGAACCCCTCACGAACTGAACGCAAGAAGAGAGATAGAAACTCCGATACATTATAAATGGCCCCATTGATAGGAGGCATTTACTGTGAATAAATCGACAATTCTTACTGTGCTAATAGTGTCTTCATTATCTCATGCTGCAGATCTTAAGGATCCATTTCTGAGAGATGATGACGTTTCGGGGGCCAGTGTTGAGGTCCGGGTCAATGTTGATAATGCGGGAAACTACGTTTATCAGTACGACGTCCTATCCCCCGAGACTAGCACTGGCTATATTCTGAGCTTTGATCTTGATGTGACTTGCGGGGAGCCTGTTGATCAAAAAGGCTTTGCCCCTGCCGATTATCAGACAGGTCGGACGTCTGACCGCTCCGAAGGCATTCCTCATGTTCCGGTTGCAATAGATGCACCCTCAGGTCAAGCCGCTTCGCCTTCACTGACTGCCGCTTCACGAGCCTCCTGGATGGTGGCTATGCCGCCTGGTGGTAGTTCTGTTGGGCTCACCGTCGTTTCTCCATATCCCCCCGGAGATAGAACATATTGGCTAATTCCCTCGGTTGATTATGGCTGGGATGAGTATGACTATGAGACAGCTCTGAAATCTGAAAATCGAGATAGTATTCCCTGGATTAATGACTGGACTGTATCCGGGATTGTGGCAGGTCCTGCTTGCCCTGGTGATGAGTACCCGGATGATGGCGACGGTAATGAAGACTCTATATTCTTCGGTACGCTTTTCGAGGGCGAAGTTGAGGCCCAGAATCAGCTGCTCACGTACTCGGCACCTTTGCAGGACCAGTTCCATCAGGCTGATGGTCCCCGCGAATTGGAAATGATTATCCACTGCCACGCGGATATTGATCCCAAGTCTTTTGTAGTAACGCCGCAGCGACATGGAATTCGGGCGCTTTTCCACCCTGTTCCGGGTACTAGCGAGACGATTCGCTTGCCGCTGGATGTCGGGAAAAATCGTATTGAACTGCAGGTTAGGAGACGCTTTGCACCGCCTGTCAAACCCGGTCAATCCGGCGCGGTTTTTGCTGGAGGTGGTGGTTCAAGTCTGGACAAGGACGTTTTCGTGGTGCGGGTTCCGGTCGACTCCAGCGCACCCGGGCAAGGCAAGGGTAGCAATAAGTAATTCGGTTTCATCTTTCCCGTTGGAGCATTCTTTGCGTTCTGGCGATATCCGCTCAGGTTGTCCGGGCGGATATCGGGCAGGCTTGTCCCGGTTACCGAAGTGGTGAGAGTCAATTGATCGACCTTCATGGTGCTGATGGGAAAGTATTGAAGCTTCCTCTGCAGGAAAACAGGTAATGGTGCGCTATGAGAGATTTCTGGATTATGCCTCCCTGCGTGTTTTGCTAAATGGCCAGGATATTTCCGAGCAATTTCGGGTGGATTCTAATAACAAGATAGCAGACGATATTGTTTACTTGGAGTTGCCGCTGCAGCAGGGTGAAAATATGCTTCATGTCAGCGGCTATTTTTCGGGCGACGCTCAAGGTGCCAGCCAGAAAGGTTGCGAGCTCCCCCCTCTTCGTTGGCAGCAATGGTCTATAGTGCGGGAGCCGATCAAACTTGGTGTTACAGCAGAGGCGCGACGGCTTAGTCCTGCTGAGGCCAACTCAGTGATGCCGGAGAAAATGTTTTGATTATGTGAAATCACTGTATACGCAGAATAGATGCAGCGATCATTTCGGGATGTTTGAGGCTGGGATGCCAAGCCTCAAACATCCCGCTAGCAGGGGATGACCTTGACCACTTTGCTTATCTTGGGATGTAAAGATGCAATGCGGGTTGTCGCAGGAACGATGTAAAGTCCTCCGCCTTGTCCCCATACACCGCCGCAAGCGGTTCGCTTATATCCCTGTACTGAATGTCTGTATATTCCTGCTGTCCTGGTTTCTTGACGGATATCCCTCCTGAGAGAATATAGAATGTGCCATCTTCCAGTACGGTCCACTGATAGTATTCGTAGGCATCTGTATCCGGACTGGCCGTTATCAGCCGCTCAGCGTTCTCTGCTTTCGCTTGATATTCGGCCTCTATAGCCTGGACCCTTGCTTCGGCGGCGGGCTTTTGTTGCTTGATTTTTTCGAGGTCAGTACGTGCCTGCTGAACTTTCAGCTCCCAGTAACGGGGCGGGTCGCTCTCCTCGTCGTCCTGTCTTGATCTGCTAGATTCCAGCTTCTTCTCGTACTCGGAGATCGAGCGAATGGCGCTTGCGATTCTCTCTTCTGAGTAAACGATTTGATCTGTATGATATGATACTTCTATATTCTTCTCGTTGAGCAGTTTTTTGGCTAATCTGGTCCCTGTTTCATGGAAATACTCAGGGACATTTTTCAGTTGGCATGTGTACTCAACGATAGTTCTTCCTCGGTCATCCTCAATCGCTTCCCATTTTGTGCTGCTACACACTTTACGATTATCGAATGCCTGCCCAACGGTGAATTCCTTAAAGTATTCAAGGCGGCCTTCTTTAACGATATCAATGTCTGAGCTTCCGCATCCTGCAAGTAGCAGTGCGGACAGTATCAAGGCTGCATATTTCACATGCTTCTCCTTATTCCAATTGGTGCATACCGATGTCTTCCGATGCCGGCATGCACAGGGTTTTATGAGTGGGGTGTACCCGCCTTAGGCGGATACGTTCTTGACCTTTACAAAGGTTGTAATGGCGTAGCCGATGCCGTAGATCGAGGCGAATACACCCCATCCGGCGGCAGCCTCGACGTCACTTTCTGCGAAGCCGGCGATGAGAAGGAGGCAGATTGGGAAGAAAATCATGCCAATGATGGACATTACTTTGACGGCTGACATATTCGATATCCTTAGTTTGATTTGATTGGGTTTTCAGAAGTGGTCGGAGTCGAGCGAGTGGGGTGTCCCTGTTATTGCTTTTTCATCCGTTGACTTCGTGTGGTTGCCTGTTGCGGTTACCCCAGTGGCATCGCCTAGTTCAGGTAGCCCAGACCTAGAAAGTATTGCAATCCAATACCTTGGGGGTCAAGACACGCCATACGACAGTTGTTCGGAGATTCCTTAGCGTGTGGGGCTGATCTTGAGTGAGGCTCCACATGGCAGGTTTCCCCGAACGTTTTAAGACAGCGCGGCTCCGGCTGGGGCTGACGCAGGAGCAACTGGGTTTTGAGCTGGATCTCACCAAAGCCTCGGTATCTGCCTGGGAGAACGGCCGGGAGGCGCCAAGCTTCCGATTGCTCCCGCAAATTCGGGCTATCCTTGGGGTGTCTCTGGACGAGCTGATCTGTGGTGATCAGGCAGCCAGAGATTCTGCGGCTCCGGGAGCGGAGCCTGGCATCAGCACCCGCAGTGAAGCGGAGGTGCAGCTGCTCAAGGCCTACCGACGGTTGCCGGCCCGGCGCCGTAAGGCGTTACTGGATATGCTGGATTAACCCGTTGCTTGCTGGCGTTGCGCCAGCTTTTCGCGAAGCGTGGGTTGTCCGGCGGGACTGATCTCGCCAGTCGCATGTTGCTCCTGCTCGGGCTCGGGCAGGAACTCCTCGACCACCTGCAGTCCTTCCTCCTCCAACACCTCGAATGCCGCAGCCCCGAACCCGGCTCGGGCGGCCTCATCCAGTGCATCCTGACTGAGTCCTTCCGTGGCAAGGCGCTCCGCTTCCTGTTTTGCCTGAGCGATGGCCACACTCAGGGGCAGCTCATCCGGGGTGGTCAGATCCACATAGTAGATCGGTGCCCGGTGGCTTTGGGTGGTGCTCTTGCCGCGCAGCCGCAGACACAAGGGCAGGGTGGCCAGCAGGCCGCCGGAGATGGCGTGGTAGTAACGCAGTCTCGCCGTCAGGGTGCGGATGCTGTTGTACCCGGTGGTCCGGAAGACGAACACGCCCAGATCCTCATCGTCACCGATACGGACACTGAGCCGTGCGTAAGGTTTGCAGCCTCCCTGCTTGCCGATGTCGCACTGATCCGGCCCAGGGCAGGGAAGGTGCTCCCAGCCGTCTGATGTTTGCCGGCGGCAGAGCTCACCATCGCCGATACACAGCGGTCGGCCGGTTTGGCGGTCGAACAGTGAGTATTCTGCTCGCAGGTTAAGGTCCGGGTCGTTGAACAGCATGCGTACCGGAATGGCCCGCAGCTTGTTGCCCGGAGCATCCTTGCGCAGCAGCTCGTCCAATGGATGCAGCAGCCAGCCGTCCCTGCCCTGGATCTGGGTGGTGACGGTGAACTGGTCATCCTTCTCCGGCAGTCGCTTGCCGTTCTTCTCGATCACCCGGCCAATACTGATACGGCCGATGATTGGTGGAGTAATCGCGAGGCCTTTGATCATGGTATTTCTCCAGTTGGGTCAAAAATAAATAACGGCACCGGGCGCGAAGCCAGGTGCCGCTTTATGCCGTTGGTTTGGGAAAATCAGGTGCGGATCAGGAAACGCCGGAAGCCGGCGCGGGTGGTGCTGTACTCATTGAGCAGTTCCGGGTGTTCCAGCAGCAGTTTCTTGCTGTCCAGCACAGTGCTGTCCTGACTGCGCTTCCAGCTCACTTCACCGCTGGGGAACACCGCCTTGCTGGCATCGCCCATGGTTTCCTGGATGCGCTGTTTCAATGACGACTCCCGTTGTTCCAGTCGGGAGAGCCGTTCGCGGATATCCACGAGCTCATCGAAATCACCACACAGCGACAGATCCTCGGATAGGTCCATGACAGTGCCGGCATCTCTGGGATAGAGCGCCTGCAAGACCCGGCCTGCCGAATCACTGCCATCTGCCGGGGGCGGAGTTTCAGTCTCGACGTAATGCCAGAATTGCCGCTCAAGTTCGATCAGGCGGCTGATGACTTCCTCATCGCGATCAATGCGGAATACCTGCAGATCTTGGCCACAGAGCAGCACGCTGACATCGGCCGACTGCTTGCCGGTGACGGCCAGCTGATGCTGCACCTGGCATTGGATGTACTCAGGCACCCCGTCACGCCACAAGCGTGAGCCAAACTCGCCGGCTGTTTTGCATTCCAGAATCTGTACATCGTCATTGCCGACGACGGTATAATCCAGATTGGCCAGCATCCAGTGTTTGTCAGGATCCGGGTGCTGCAGCACGGCATTGATGCGTCGCACCTTGTTGCCGGTCTTGCGACTGTAGTGCTCGGCTACAATTGGTTCGAGCACGTTGCCCCAGTACATCGGTGAGCTCATGTCGTCCGGATCAGGCTTGGGAAGATCCTGATCCCGGCCGGTCTTGATCATCCACAGCTCCAGTTGTGACTGATACGGGCTGATGCCGCAGGCTGCAGCTGCATCACTGGCGCCGATGCCTTGCTTGCGGATTCTGAGCCAGTCCTCACGGCTCATGCCCTTGGTGGAAACCAGTCGCAGGGCGGGGCGTTGGGTGCTGTGAGTTGCGCGAGAGGTTGTCATCGGCCACCTCCGATCCACGGGCGCAACCAGCTCCACAAGGACTGCTTTCCAGATGCCGGACTCGGCTTCATGACATCCTTCTTGGCTAAGTGCTCACCTCGGGTAAAGAACTGCGTGACCAGTTCAGACGCCATCATCTGGAATTGCCGATCATTGGGAAGAGCGCCATCGTGGGTCAGCATATATGCGGCGATCTGTTCGCCCAGAATGGACACCACCTCGTACTCGAACACGCCGGGAAATCCCTGTGGTCGGTCCCAGTGAGGTTGAACCTGATGCCAGAGAATCGGGATGTACTCACAGACCGATTGGATCAGCTCGATACAGCCGTTACCCCAAAGATCCAGCAGCTTGATTGTGCGCTCGGTATTGCGGGAGTTGAGCATCAACCCTTCATGCAGGAAGGCGCCCCAGACTGCAGCAAGATGGGGATCAATTCTTGGCAGCGGGGCGCCCGACTGCGAACGCTGGGTGTTGTGATCGTTGGTTGAATTCATGACGTGCTCCTGAAAAGCAAAAAGCCCGGCCGGTTACCCGGTCGGGCTTGTGTGGTTGGTTAGGTTTCAGTTCAGTGAGTTGAGTGGTGATCTCGCAAATGAATATGAGATCCTTGAAAGCTTGACTGAGCCATTACGGGCTCCCATGCTTCAAGGAAGTGATATGTATTCGAGAAATTCTGGAGAGATGGTTAGACACATATCTCCGTGGCATTGATTTACATCGGGAACGGAAGATCATAAGTCGTTGGCGTGGAGAAGGGGTATCCCGCATGTCGAAGAAAACTTCAGAGGAAAGCGTGGACTGGTTGATCAGCGCTATCCGAAACTTACCAACTGATGAGCCCGTAGAACGCGGGACGCCAGGCTATAACACTTACACAACACAGAAGGATCATTGGCTTGGCTGGCTCGACCCAGTAGCCGGAACAGGGACATATTCCCGGAAATCGGCCCCGGGTAGCGGGGCACGTGGGGTGTACAATCGAATCGTTGAGCCGAAACTCCTGATCTGGCTGATTTCGGCAGCGAATGTCCCCGCCGACCTCGTTCATAGGGCTACGAGTGAGGCGGAATCTGCACCTACTCTTGCTGGGAAGTCTGCCGCAATACGAAGGCATGTGCCCTGGGAGGCTGTTGCTGAAGCATTGAAAAGCTGCGCATATGCAGGTTTGTACTAGACATAACTGCGGACGAGCTAAAGACGGTTTCTCAAACGTTAGCTGATGAGGGTGTATGCCGCTTCAAAATAGAGTTGATCCTTGGGGAATTTTGCAATCGGTGCCCGCTCGCGGCGCATGGCTTGGAAATCGTGGCATTCTTCACGACGAGAATAAGCAAGTGGTGGCGCCATGGCGCCACAAGAGCTGGGTGACCTGTAAGCTTGAGTTCCAAGGGAGAAAGCGAGAAATATTCAGCCCTGGGAAATATTCCGAGCTTTTCTTCCTCGATGAAGCTACGGCGCTTTCGGCGGGTCACCGCCCCTGTGCGGAATGTCGTCGCGAGAGATATAACGAGTTCAAAGCCATTTGGTGTGCGGCAAATCTTGAGAATGGATCGTCTACTGACATCTCGGTCGCTCAGATAGACAAGCAGCTTCACATGGAGCGAGCGGTGCGAGGGGGCGGCAAGGTTACCTACAGAACAGATTTCGGGGCCGTCCCGGCCGGAGCTTTTATAGAGATTGGGGGAGGCGCTTTTTTGCTATGGCAAGGGCGACTTCATCAATGGTCGGTACACGGCTATAGCCCGTCCAATCTGGTGCCATCGCAGCTTGATGTAGTAACTATGCTCACTCCGGCCTCTATTGTTCGGGTGCTTCAGCATGGCTTCAGGCCACAGGTTCATGAATCAGCAAGTGGTTAATAATGTCTGAGCGTGATGGCGCTCCTGCTTCTCGTGGGATGTCATCAGTGAAGATAGATTCTGGTCGAGGGTTTCGCGCCATCATTTGTACTCCACAATCATGGAAATCTCCCAGCAGGAATAGGTAGGCCCGGCGGTGATATGCCGGGCAGAGGTCAGGACCGTTGGGGGTGTATCAGGCGACCAGTGCGAGTGCTTGATCTAGTGCCGCTCGCTTGATTGTGGCGCCCTGCCCGAACCAGGCCGAGTCCAGTCGGTAGTCGGTGTTGCGCGCCCGGCGCTCGTGGTCAACGAACTCGGTGACGGCATTGAGCAGGCCATACGCAGTGCTGCGAGATGAGGGCAGGTGAGAGCCGCGACCCTCACCACCGAACAGTGAGAGCACCTTGACCATCGCCCGCTCGTTGGACTTCTGTGCAACCTGCTCCGGGCGCGGCTGGAACAGCAAGCGGATGAACTTCTCCGCTTCCGACTGTTTCACCTTGCGCTCGCTCAGTGCCTTCAGGCTGTACATGAAGTCGTCCCAGGCGGACACGGAAATGCCCATCTGTTTTTTCACAGCTTCCGCGTCGAACACGCTGCGGTGTGACACCTTCACGCACTGCGACTGGCCATTGAGCGCCACTGCTAGGGTGTTGTTGCACACCACCCGGACACTGGTGAACTGCGCAGTGGTGGCCAGCGTGCCGTCGCAGGCCGTGGCCAGCAGGACATAGGCATCGGTGCGATCACTGCCCTTTAGCACGCCGCTCTGGCCGGTTCTGGCCAGTGCCCAGATCTTGCGGCCGCCTTTAAGGCTACCAGCAGTCTCCAACTCAAAGCCGGACTTCTCGGTGAGGTCGCGGTAGAACTCCATGATCTCCCGGGGTTGCACCACCTGATAGCGCTGGCTGACCACGGACAGCGGGGCATGAGTATCCGAGCGGTACAACACCTTGTGATCATCGAAGGAGAGGATCTCCCCCAGATGGCCTTTGTTGCCGTTGATGAATCGCACCGGGGTTTCATGGATGGTCCAGTCCAGACCGGCCTGCTGCATCCAGACTTCCAGCGGTTGCTGTTCCGGCAGCTTGTTGCCCAGGCCATGCCAGGGCGTGCGGCCGACATAGGCCATTTGTTCCACTTGATGTGCCATGGTGAATCTCCTGAATCAGGCGACCAGCAACGACGGATACCCAGCATGACAGGGCATCACGACGATACTGGTCGCATTGGGGGAACGGGGCTAACGGTCAGATCCAGCCGCGTTCGGCCAGACTGACCCAATGGGTTTGGGATACGACAAAGTGATCCAGCACCCGCACGTCGACGAGGCTGAGTGCCTCGGTCAGACGCCGGGTAATCGAGCGATCCGCCTCGGACGGCTCCGCGCAGCCGGAAGGGTGGTTGTGCGAGAAGATCACGGCAGCCGCGTTGTTCTCCAGCGCCCGCTGCACCACCACTCTGGGGTAAACAGCAGCGCCATCGATGGTGCCGGTGAACATCCGCTCGAAGCAGATCACACGATGTTTGTTATTAAGAAACAGCACGCCGAAGTGCTCGTTCTTTTCTTGTGCCAGCGATAGCTGCAGGAAGCGGGCGGCATCCTCGGGTTTGGTCAGATTTTCCTGCCCGGCAATGCTCTCCAGCAGGATGTCAGCAGCGATTTGTATCAGAGTGTCCTGGCTGACGTAGCCACGGACTCGATACAGGCCCTGGTCGTTCTTGATGTAAGGCGTCTTGGCCATAAGGTCCTCCAGACGGCAAAAAGCCCGCACAAGGCGGGCTGATTGGTTGATGGGGTAGGGGGCGATCAGCGAGGACCGACAGGGTCAGTCAGTGTCCACGTTGAAGGTATGTCCACATTCCATGCATTCGAAGCTGTCGAGAATGTTCTCGTCGATGAAGTCACCGAGGGCGGCACCGGCCGACCCGCCGGCAACACCGCCGACCAGACCGCCCAGCAGGGCGCCGGCCAGTCCGCCAAGGGCAGATCCGGCCGGGCCAGCTAGAGCACCGACCGTGGCGCCGATCCGGGCACCGGAGGTGGCAGCGGCAATACCGCTGGCGACACCGGCTACCGTGCCGACAGAGGTACAGACTTTGTGGCCTGTGTGATTGGCTGCGATCCGCACGGATCGGCAGCTGGGACATTGAAGAATCATGGGAAGCTCCTGAAGGGGCATGCACATTGAATGGGCCGGGGCGCATGGAACGAAAGGATGACCAGCCTCAGGTGGGTTATATGTGTTTGAAATAAAATGGAATACCTCTAGTTATTAAGGTTTGCTAAAAGATGGTCGCAGGGATCTGGTTGATACGCCGCATGGATGTAACGATCAAGCGACTGGCGGGTTTGTATGTGGCGCTGGTGAAGTGATCGCCCGAAATAAAGACCTCGTGATCAATACGATCCGTAGTGGTTGGGCGGACTGATGTGAATACTTGCATAGGGAAGACAGATTGACATTTGGTTGGTCGGCCAATTACAGTGTCGACAACTCAGGTTGCTAAGCCTCTTGCCGGGCCCGAATCCATCATGGAGAGACTTATGAATACGATATCCATTCAGCCTCGAAAGGTTGTTTTTGATGTTGCGACCGTTCCCCGCCACTGGAACGGAGGCGATCCGGTTTTAACCCGGTTTTTTGATGCGCTTTCGGTGCATTTCCCCGAGGGTGAAAGATTCTTTATCCAGTCGGTTCGTAACTTCCAGGATCAGGTAACGGATCAGGGTTTGCGTGACGATATTCGTCATTTTATCCGTCAGGAAGGTCAGCACGGCATAGTGCATGACAGTTTTAATCAGGTGATGGCCGGGCAGGGTGTTGATGTCGACAAGACGACGGCCAATTTGCGACGTTTTATTCGCACTACGCAAAAGTATCTTCCGAAAAAATACCAGCTGGCGATGACGGCTGCCTTTGAGCACTTCACCGCGACTCTGGGCGAAGCCATGCTCAAGGAAGAGACCGATATGTTTCGGGATGCAGATCCGGTAATGCGCGCATTGTTCCTATGGCATGGCGTGGAGGAAGTGGAGCACAAGGCGGTGGCTTACGATCTGTATCAGACTGTGGCGGGCGGTGGTTATGTGACGCGTGTGTCGGCTCTGGTTGTTGGTACCTTGATGATTCATCTGGTAGTGGCGCCAGTATTCTGGAACATGTTGAAACTGGATGGCGTGACCCGTCAACCCGGAGTGATACTGCGCGGCTTGAATCGTTTGTATGGTCGTCGAGGCATTCTTGTCCGCATGATGCCGGAATTTCTTGACTGGTTCCGCCCCGGCTTTCACCCGTGGGATACCGGAATGCCAGAGAAAGTGGCTTCCTGGCTTGATGAATATAGCCGTCACGGAGACCCAATGCAGGCCTCTGCTGCTGTTTACGGCGCTGAGCATATGGAGAGAGCGGCTTGACCCGGGTGGTCCATGCAGAGCCGGAGTCTGTTGCCGGCAGTGCTGCGCCGCTTGGGCATCACTGCCACAGGCCAGGCGTCCACTGTGGTAGTTCGGCAATACGCGATCTTCTGGAGTTTCACGGGCTTGAGATGACCGAAGCGTTTTGCTTCGGTCTGGGTGCCGGGTTGGGCATCACCTATGTGGAGATTCCTGATTCGGCTACTCCGTTCATTGTTCATGTGCGTTCCATGGGCTTTGAGGAAAAAGTCTTTGATACTCTGGATGTGCCATTTGCATGGTCGAGCTATCCGGGGAAGGACGCGGCAACAGAGGATATGCATAAGGCATTGCGTGACGGGGTGCCTGCTTTGCTGCTCACCGATATTTACCATTTGCCATATTTCGGCAGTAGCACGCACTTTCCCGGTCATGCCATTGTTGCGTGGCAGCTGGATGAAGTGAGTGATGAGGTGTTTGTTAGTGACACTGAGCGTCCCGGATTAATCCCTGTGCCGGGAAACAATCTTGCTGACGCACGTTTTTCCACTTCACCCCCCTTTGTTCATTACGGGAATCTGTTTGCCCCGAGATCGTTGAACTTGGCAATCAGCGCGGAACGGGTGAGAGATGCCATTGTTGATAATGCCCAGACATTGGCAAACAGCGGCCCGTATAGCGGCCTGACTGCGCTGGATACCTGGATTGTATCGTTGCCCGAGTGGCAGGCACATGAGAACTGGCGCTGGTTGCTACGCTTCGCTTATCAGGTGATCGAAAAGCGTGGTACTGGTGGTGGTGGTTTCAGGACGATGTATGCTGATTTTCTACGCGAGGCCGGTGAGATGCTGCCAGTCGTGCGCTCTGCAAAACTGGTGGAGATGATGCAGCGTTCGGCGGCAGCCTGGTCAGGTCTGGCGGCGTTGCTCAAGATGGCGTCTGAGTCGGATGTGTTCCCTATCCGTGAAATTGAGGGGGCCATTCGTCATGTCAGGACGCTGGAATCGCAGTACGTTCATCAGGTAATAAGCAGCCTGTAACGCGCATGCTCCATTTGGCCGCCATCATATTGGCGGTCTGGGATATCGATGTCATTGCATTCAATGAGGGGAGAGCATGATTGCCCAATCTGAGGTCGCAAACCGCTACTTGACCATGGCAAAAACGTTCTTTGGTACCTCTCATCCGTTATTTAACGCGTTCGGAATTGAAATTGATGAGATTGGCAAGGGCCGGGCCGTTATGAGGATGCCTTGCAGTGTGGCGTTATCTGATCGCCACGGCGGGCTGCATCGTGGCGTTGTTGTGACCTTGCTCGATACCAGTTGTGGTCTTGCCATATTTTCTCGTCTTGGCGACATGCGACCGATTGCAACGATTGATCTGCGAGTGGATTTCATCAGGGAGGCACTTCCCGGCGAGGATGTGCGTGCCGAAGTGGAGTGTTATGCGATGCAAGGTGATATTGCCTATGTAAGGGGAAAGGCGGTTGTTTGCCAAGATGATGCGCTGTTGGCTTCAGTATCAGGGTCTTTCGCTGTCGGGACACTCGGTCCGGCATTTGATACGACTGCTACGAAAGGAACCGAATAAGTGACCGCACCTGGAGCCGAGCCGCTGCCAGCCTACTGTGCCGGGTTGAGTGAGCTGCAGAAACAAGTTCTTGATGACACTCCCTATGTGCATTTCCTTGGTCTGAAAGTCAGTCGCGAAGATGACGGCACGACCTGCTATCAGTTGTGTTTCCGCGAAGAGCATATCGGTAACCCGCTGCTGCGTACTTTTCATGGTGGCATTCTTGCGAGTTTCGGTGAAGTTGTCGCCTCGCTGCATGTGCTGGAAGAGGCTGGGATGCAGCAGCAGCCATTATGTACCAGCCTGACGTTTGATTACCTGCGACCGGCCTTTTCCGGAACGATTCGTGCTGTTCCGCGGGTCGTGCGTTCAGGTCGGCGTTTTATTGTCGTCTCTGTCGATATTTTTCTGGATAAGAGTCATGTCTCTACCGGACGTTTTATCTACGCACGCTGAGAACGTTTGATTCATTTGACATCTTCAGGCTATCAAGGGGGTTGGTATGTTTATTTCCCAAACACTGCGTCGGGCGGTCCAGTTGAACCCGAAAGGTGTGGCCACAATCTACGCGAACAGGAAGCAGAGCTGGCGTGAGTTTGAGAATCGGGTGGCTCGTCTGGCCGCCGGCGTTCGCTCTTTGAAGGTTGCTGACGGGGACCGTGTGGCAATTCTTTCACTCAATAGCGATCGCTATCTGGAATATTTCTATGCCATCCCATGGGCCGGGATGGCGCTTAATCCCATTAATATCCGGCTGGCACCGCCGGAGATTGCCTATGCGCTGAATGACTCCGAGTCGTCGGTGCTGTTCATAGATGACGCATTCAGTGCCATGCTCCCGGTCCTGCGCCCATTGCTGCAAAGCGTCAGTCATGTGGTGTTCATGGGTGAAGGTGAGTTGCCAGAGGGGTGTGTCGCCTATGAGTCGCTGATCGACCAGCACACACCCCTGGCTGACAGGAGCGAAGGTGGCGCAGAGCTTGCCGGCCTGTTTTATACAGGCGGCACGACCGGACGATCAAAGGGCGTGATGCTGAGCCACGATAATCTTGTCTTTAATGCCCTGAACGTTGTTCCGGAAATGGGCTACGGAATTGACTCCGTCTATATGCATGCAGCGCCGATGTTTCATCTGGCCGATATGGCAAGTACTTTTGCCGTGACCCTGGCTGGGGGCTCTCACGGTATTGTGCCGCGTTTCGATGTGGCTGATGTGCTGTCGTTCATGGAGCGTGAAAAAATCACCCATACGTTGCTTGTGCCAACCATGATCAACCTGCTGGTGTCTTCCGGCAAGATCAAGGATTTTGATGTCAGCAGTGTCAAGCGAATGCTGTACGGTGCATCGCCGATGCCTGAAGCGGTTTTGACTAGTGCCATGGAGCAGATGCCAGACGCTTTGTTTGCCCAGGGGTATGGGCAGACGGAGGCGTCGCCGATTATTACTGCGCTGGCGCCGGAGTTTCATGTTGTGGGCGGCGCCAAGCTACGCAGCGCTGGCAGGGCAGCATTGGGTGTCGAGGTCGCCATTATGGACAAGGATGATGTCGAGCTACCGCGTGGCGAGGTGGGTGAGATATGCGCCAGAGGCCCGAACGTGATGCTGGGCTACTGGGGAATGGAGCAGGCCTCTGCCGAGACGTTGCGCAATGGCTGGCTGCATACCGGTGATCTCGGTTATATGGATGAGGACGGGTTTGTCTTTATCGTTGATCGCGCCAAGGACATGATTATCAGTGGCGGAGAGAATATTTTCTCGGTTGAGGTAGAGGGTGCCATCTATAGCCATCCCTCGGTGCAGGAATGTGCGGTTGTAGGCATTCCTCACGACGAGTGGGGCGAAATGGTTCATGCGATTGTCGTGCTCAAGGAAGGGCGCGCGCTGAATGAAGGTGAGCTTCTGGCCCATTGCCGTGCACTGATTGCAGGTTACAAACTGCCGCGTAGCATCGAGTTTCGTAACGAGTCGCTACCGATAAGCGGTGCAGGCAAGATTCTCAAGAACGAACTGAGGCGGCCTTATTGGGAACAAAAGGATCGTGGCGTCAATTGAATGGTGTTTGATAGAAGCGATCGATGACCTGCAAGAGGTAATAAACTGTGAATCTGGATTTCACTCGGGAAGAGCAGGAGTTTCAGCAATCCATTCGTGACTGGATGCAGACGAATGTGCCGGACGATATCAAGCGCTGCTCGGCGGTTGGTGAGATGACCGGCAAGGAACTGCAGCAAAAGTGGGAGCGTCTACTTGGCGGGCAGGGCTGGCTGGCACTGACGTGGCCGGAACAGTATGGCGGCCCGGGCTGGACGGCTACGCAACGTTATATTTTTGATCTCGAGCGAGCCATGGCGGGTGCGCCGCCGACCAGCCCGTTCGGCGTGGCGATGGTAGGGCCGGTGCTTTATACCTTTGGCTCTCAGGAGCAAAAGGATCGCTGGTTGCCGGGTATCGTCAGCGGTGGAACGCTCTGGTGTCAGGGTTACTCCGAGCCCAATGCCGGTTCGGATCTTGCGTCACTCAAGACGCGTGCCGAGCGCAAGGAAGACCATTATCTGGTGAATGGCCAGAAGATCTGGACGACCCAGGCCCACTGGGCGGACATGATGTTCTGTCTGGTTAGAACCGACTCCACGGTCAAGCAGCAGAAGGGGATTTCTTTCCTGCTGATTGATATGAAAACACCGGGTATCGAGGTGCGGCCGATCTACTCGATTGACGGCCATCATCACCTTAACGAGGTCTATTTCACCGATGTGCGGGTACCGCTGGAGAATCTGGTGGGTCAGGAAGGCATGGGCTGGACTATTGCCAAGTTCCTGCTGACGCACGAGCGCACCACTATCGCCGGCGTGGCGGATAGTCATCACGAGATATCACGACTGAAGAAAGCCGTGGCTGAAGCGCCGGGCTTTCTGGATAAAAGCCAGGCGCGGCAACGTATTGCTGAACTTGAAATCGAGTTAATGGCGCTGGAATACACGAACTTCCGTACTGTTGCTGCGACTGATGAGGGCAAGCCCTTCGGGCCGGAATCCTCCGGGTTGAAAATCAAGGGCACCGAGCTCCAACAAAAAGTGTCGCAGGCGATGGTGGAGCTGGGCGGCATGATGTCGTTAACCTGGGATAACCCGGAAACAGTTGGCAGTGATGTTTTTAATCGCGCCACTCGACGTTACAACTTTCTGCGGGCCTGCACCATTTATGGTGGATCCAATGAGATCCAGAAGAATGTGCTGGCCAAAATGCTGCTTGGT
This sequence comes from Alcanivoracaceae bacterium, assembly GCA_029210325.1. Taxonomy (GTDB): domain Bacteria; phylum Pseudomonadota; class Gammaproteobacteria; order Pseudomonadales; family Alcanivoracaceae; genus PGZG01. Next base: position 205,476 of record JARGPU010000003.1, read on the forward strand.
CTTTGAGGCGAGACGATGGAATTTAACCTCCCGGAAAACACCACCCTTATCGCGGATACCGCTCGCCGGTATCTTAAAGATAACTACAGCTTTGAAATCTACAGGCAGCATATTGAGCAACAGAACCATGTCGATGCGTCACGCTGGTTGGCCATGCAGGAGTTAGGCTGGTTTGGTCTGCCATTTGCCGAATCCAGCGGCGGCTTCGGTGGCACGCTCCTTGATGTGGCGATGGTTGTCAGGGAACTGGGCGCCGCGTTATGTCTGGACCCCTACGTTGATATGGTGGTGGCGCCGGGAAAGCTACTGGAATATATCGGCTCCGATGCGAGCCTGGCCATGTTGAGCGACGTCATTGATGGTCGCGCGAAGCTGGCCTGTGCGCTGTACGATTATCATGCCGGGTATCAGGTGTTAACGCCTTCCATGAAGCTTAATGGCAAACGCCTGTCCGGTCAGAAAAACTTTGTTCCGGATGGCGGGTTCGCCGATACCTTGCTGACAACAGCGCTTGCTGATGGCGAACTGGTGGTGCTTGCTGTGCCGGTTGCTGCTTGCGAGACGACTCGTCATCGGGCGCTGGATGGTGGCCGCATCGCTAACATGCTGTTTGATGAGGTCGAGATCACAGACGGGATGATACTTGCCCGTGGCAAGAAGGCCGAGCAAGCGCTGAGCATGCTACTAGCTTATCTGCAGGCGCTCGACTGTGCACGCATGTATGGTGCCGCTGGCGCCCTGTACCAGCGCACTCTGGAATATGCCAAGACGCGAAAGCAGTTCGGCGTGGCCATCGGTAGCTTTCAGATTATTCAGCACTACCTGGTAGATATGTTTATCGATCTCCAGCAGCTTGAATCAATGCTGCTGATGGTGGCCGTCAAGGCGGAATCCGAAGATGCCTCCCGGCGTGAACGCGCCAGTACCGCTGCGAAAGCCTATTATGCGGATAAGGCGGTACGTATCGCGCAGCAGGCGATCCAGATTCATGGCGGGGTTGGTGTTACCGAAGAGCTTGATATCGGTCACTACTTCCGTCTGGTCACTCACTGCTCGCTGACCCACGGTGATCGTGCCCATCACATAAATCGCTTTGCCGGGCTTGACGAGGTGCATCCGGGTGAATAATCAGGATTTTGATTTCATCATCGTAGGTGCTGGCTCGGCGGGCTGTGTGCTGGCAAACCGGCTCAGTGAGTCAGGTCGTTATACAGTTTGCGTCATTGAAGCCGGGCCCCATGATAACAGTGGCTTCGTCAACATTCCGTTCGGGCTGATCGGGCTGATCAAAGAGGGTAAGCGTAACTGGGGCTATAACACGGCACCCCAGAGAGCCCTTTGTGACCGGCGACTTTACTGGCCAAGAGGGAAAACCCTCGGAGGTAGTAGCTCGATCAATGCCATGGTGTATATCCGCGGGCAACAACAGGATTACGATGGCTGGAGAGACGCCGGCGCAAGAGGGTGGGACTGGCAGTCTGTGCGGCCGATCTTTACTGCCCATGAAAACAACGAGCAGTATCCGGCGGATGCCTGGCATGGTCGGGGCGGGCCATTGAACGTCACTCGGGTGCAGGATCCGAACCCGTTGACCGAGCTTTTTGTTCGTGCGGGCCAGGAGCTTGGTGAACAGCGTAATGATGATTTTAATGGTGAAAATCAGCGCGGATTTGGCCGTTTCCAGGTAACCCAGAAGCAGGGGCGCCGCTGGAGCGCGGCGCGGGCGTTTCTCGATCCCGCCCGGGGCCGGGAGAACCTCTGCATCATGACCGATGCGCTGGTCAGCCGGGTTGTGCTTAGTGGCGACCGGGCTCAGGGAGTCGAGTACATTGATCAGCAGGGGGTGCCCCGTGTGCTGACCGCTAATCGCGAAGTGATTCTCTGCGGCGGCGCGATCAATTCACCCCAACTGCTGATGCTCTCCGGTATCGGCGATCGTGATCATTTGAAAAGCGTCGGGGTTGATTGCCATGTCCATCTTCCGGAGGTGGGCCGCAACCTTCAGGATCATCTGGATATGACGGTTTCGATTCACGATCGCAGCCGTCAGGCCATTGGCTTCTCTCCATACTTTCTGCCACGGCTGATACGTGCCTTCTATGACTACTTTCGCTATCGACGCGGATTCCTTGCCAGCAATGCGGCTGAGGCCGGGGCCTTTGTCAATGTCGGAGGCGGCGATCGCCCGGACGTTCAACTGCATTTCCTGCCAACTTTCCTGCGTGATCATGGCCGGGAGCTGACGTCGGGGTTCGGTTGTACAATCCATGTGTGTCAGTTGCGGCCAAAGAGCCGGGGGTTCATCCGGTTGTCCGGTAGCGACCCGCGTAGCGCGCCCTTGATTGACCCCGGTTATCTTTCTGATAGCGATGATCTCAGGGTGTTACGGGAGGGTGTGAAGTTGGCGCGCAGGGTGTTCCGTACTGAAGCGTTTGCTTCTATCTTTGGTGGCGATGACCTGCCTGCCAAGGAAGTGGTGACCGATGAGCAGATTGACGCGGACATACGCCAGCGTGCTGAGTCCATCTACCATCCAGTGGGAACCTGCCGTATGGGCGACGATGAGCTGGCAGTCGTGGACAGCCGATTGCGGGTCAGAGGAATATCCGGGTTGCGCGTTGCCGATGCATCTGTCATGCCGCTGTTGATCAGTGGTAATACCAACGCCCCGTGCATGATGATTGGCGAGAAGGCCGCATTGTGTGTGCTTGAGGATAATACCTGAGAGAAGAACGGCGGTTCGCGTGAACCGCCGGCATCCGCTAACCACCCACTGCTGTGATCAGGTAATACGATAGATCATTGAGCCGTTGGCTATCAGCTTGTCTGAGCCTTTCTCCCGAATCGAGACTTCCGAGAAAATCAGCTCTCGTCCCCGTTTTACCGCATTCGCGGTAGCGATGATATCCTTGCCCAGCGCCGCAGCAAGGTAATTCACGGTCATGGATACAGTGGCCGCCTTCATGCCGTTCTTTGGATCATGGCCGGACCAGGCCGCCAGAGCGCCAGTCAGATCCAGCAGGCTGCTGATGGCGCCGCCATGGAAGGCATTGCCGCCACCAGCCAAGTCGCCACGGTATGGCAGGCAAACTACGGCCCGGTCAGTGACCACCTCGACAATCTCAATTCCAAGCAATTTCTGGAAGGGAACCTCGGGAAACATCTGTATAAGTGAGTCAACCAATGATTCAGTCATTCGTTATTCCTTTACTACCGACGAGAATATTCTGGCAAAGCCCCCGGTTTGTATGAGAAGTCAGGCTACCCGGTTTTTGTAAACGTCAAATAGCTCGCCGCCTTCGGAAAAAAGACGCTCACGCCATGTCTGTTCCAGGTTGCGTGTGTCATGGTTGCCAGGGTGAAAGTGCCGTTGAGTAAACTCCGGCAGCCGAGGCAATATCTTCGAGACAAACCCATTGCGTCCAAACAGCATGTTCAGGCCTCTGGCATTGTCTTTGATACTGCCGAGCTTACCATCGCGGGCCAGCATCCATGCCCATGTGACACCGAGCATGGGCAGCAGTACGACAAGCGAAGCCGCAGTGGCCGCGACCCGCTCACTGTAACGGTTCCCGACCAGCTCATAGACGTCGTAGGCGACAGACTTGTGCTCGAGTTCCTCAAGCGCATGCCATTGCCATATCTTGATCATTTCAGGGTCGGCCAGACTCTGAAAGTCCTTATCCTCAAGCAGCTGCTCTGCCAGCAGGGCGGTAAAGTGTTCCATGAAGGTGGTGGCTGCGAGCTTGGTGCTCGGTGGGAGCATTTCCAGAACTTTCAGGCCAATTTTAACGAACCGCTCGGGCGTGCGCATGTCGAAGCCGCGCTCGGCAAGCAGTTCGTTCAGGCGATCATGTTCGCGCCCATGGATGGCCTCTTGGCCCATAAATCCGGAAATGGCAGCACGCTGCGCCTTGTCGGTAACCCGATTTCGGAAGTGGCGTACCGAATCCATGAAGTAACGCTCACCCGGCGGGAAAAAGCCTGACAGCATGGCGAAGAAAGTGGTTGCCGTGGCATTCCCGGCATAAAAGTACTTCGGGATGCTTTGCGGGAAACTAAAATCAATATGACGCGGCGGGATTCCCACCGAGGCACCGTTGAGGCTGTTGCTTGCTTTCGCGAGTGTTGTCATTGCGATACTCCCTGGGTTCATAACCGAAATGATTGATTAAATGGCGGTTGCCTTTGCGCTGCGACCTTTGTTCATCCGAAACAGGGTTTCAAGAGCACGCTGGTATCCGGTAGGCATTAACCGCTGGGCAGTATCCAGTAGCACTGCATCAGCGCCAATCAGCACCCGTCTTTGATTCTTTTTTACTCCCTGGAGAATCGCCTTTGCAGCCTGTTCTGGTGTAGACATTGCGATGCGGTCAAACATCTCGGCAATCTCGTCCTGACCACCCATGCTCATGTTGCCCATCTCGCCCATGCGACTATTGCGGGCAATGTTAGTCTTGACGCCGCCGGGGTGGACACATGTGGCGCTGACGCAGCCGTTCTCGATGTCTAGTTCTTCTCGCAAAGATTCGGTAAAGCCTCTGACCGCAAACTTGGCCGCATTGTAGGCTGACTGGGTTGGTACGCCGATGATGCCGAATATGCTGGAGATATTGACGACATGACCGTCACCAGACTGTTTCAGGTGAGGAAGAAATGCCTTGGTCCCATACACCACACCCCAGAAGTTTATGTTCATGAGCCATTCAAAGTTTTCATAGCTCATGGCCTCCACCGTTTCCCCGAGACCAACGCCGGCATTATTGATGATCAGGTTCACTTTGCCGTGCTCTTTGACACTATCATCGGCGTACTGATAAACCGCAGCTCGATCGCCGACATCAACATGATGCGTTGTTATCTTCACTGGATAGGGCCGGAGCTTGTCCAGAGTTTGCGCCAATCCTTTTTCATTGACGTCTGAAAGGGACAGGTGGCAGCCGCTTTTTGCCAGCGCAATGGCGGTGGCCTGACCGATTCCCGATCCGGCTCCGGTGATGGCGGCAACTTTTCCGTAAAAACTCTTCATGATATTTCCCCTTGTTAAGACCATCGTTCAGGCGCCGAGCAGGGCGCCGAGCATGCCCTGCTTTTTCCCCCTGAGATTTTTGCCCTCGAAATGGAGATAGCCATCTTCGAGATTGCCGAAGCGCAAGGCAGGGAGGTCTCGCAGGTAATCATCCAGATTCTGCCAGGGTACCTTGCTTCCCTGGCGTGGCAGTCTGTCGCTGGCTCGCTGAACATAGCCGGAGCGCAGGTTGAGGAAATTCATATCGGTGCCGCAACCCTCCTCATCAGTGGGGGTGACCCGGGTGGCGCCAATGGCCCGCATGTGATTGACCAAGCGGCAGACAAACTCGCAGGCAATATCGGCTTTTAGAGTCCAGGAGGCATTGGTATAGCCAAACACAAAGGCCATGTTCGGCACACCTTCGAGCATCAGTCCCTTGTACAATACTGTGTCAGCCACGCTGATTTCACGACCGTCGACACGCAGCGCAGCTCCGCCAAATAACTGAAGATCCAGGCCGGTGGCGGTAATCAGTACATCCGCGTCCAGATGGTCGCCGGATTTGAGTTGAATGCCAGTTGCGGTAATCGTGTCGATATGGTCTGTGACCACTGATGCCTTGCCTTCCCGAATAACCTTGAAGAGGTCTCCTTTCGGGACCGCGCACATCCGCTCTTCCCAGGGGTTGTAGGTCGGCTGGAAGTGGCGCATGTCAACATTTGGGCCAAGCTGTTTGCGCGCCGCGGCTAGCAAAAGCCTGCGTATTGCTTTCGGTTTGCTTAGAGAAAGCCGGTAAACAGCGCGTTGCAGCATGATGTTGCGTGCGCGGGCCATTCGATAGACAACCATTTCCGGCAGAAAGCGGCGCAGGTTTTTGGAGATCAGATCCTCTTCGGGTACGCTGGCAACGTAGGTCGGCGAGCGTTGCAGCATCACTACATGGTCGGCCTTGTCTGTCATCGCCGGCACCAGCGTCACCGCAGTGGCGCCGCTGCCGATCACAACCACGCGCTTGCCACTGTAATCATAGTTTTCAGGCCAGTGCTGTGGATGAATCAGCTTGCCTTTGAAGTTTTTCAGGCCGGGAATGTCCGGAGTATAACCGGCATCGTATTTATAGTATCCGGTGCAGTTAAAGACGAAACCGGCGCTAAAGGTTTCTTCCTTGCCTGTTTTTTCATTGACAGCGGTAACGGTCCAGTGGCACTTTTTGCTGTCCCACTCTTCTGAAAGAACTTTCAATCCGAAATGAATGTGTTTTTTGACGTCATAGTCGCGAGCGGTGTCTTCAATGTAGCTTCGAATGGACGGCCCGTCGGCAAGCATTTTTGTTTGCGTCCAGGGACGAAAATTGTAGCCGAGCGTAAACATATCCGAGTCTGACCGAATGCCTGGATAGCGAAACAGATCCCAGGTTCCGCCGATCCTTTCGCGCCGTTCGATAATGCCGAAACGTACGTTTGGACATTTCTTCTGCAGGTGGCAAGCGGCACCGATTCCGGACAGGCCGGCGCCGATGATCAGCACATCCAGATGGTGATGTTTCATGTCGATGCTCCGTGGTCGAAAGTTGAGGAAGCAGCGCGCTTACGCGGGGGGGTTCTAGATGCTTGCAGAAAGCCCAGCACTGCCTCGGTGAAGATGGTGTTTCTGTCCCCGGCGACCATATGGCCGGCCTGATTCAGCACGACATAATGCGCATGGGTAACCAGATTGAGCAGTTCGCGCGCTCCCTGGTCGCTGAGTACGTCGCTTTGGTAACCACGTATCAACAGTACCGGGATGGAAAGCTTCCGGGCAGCACGCTCCAGCCTGACTCGCTCGAACATGCCTTCGCTGGTGTCCGAGGGCAGGCGGGCATGGTCCAGAAAGGCAGGATCCCAGTGCCAATAAAGACGGCCGTCATTCTGTTGGCGCAAATTCTTGCGCAATCCTGACAGGTCGCTCGGCGGAGGGCGGTGAGGATTATAGGCGGCGATAGCATCGCGCACCTGTTCAAGGCTGTCGAAGCCGTCCTGATGGCGGCGCATGAATTCGATGATGCGGCGCACGCCTTGTTGCTCCAACCGTGGCGCCACGTCCACCAGCACCAGCGCGGAACAGGGTAGCGAGGCATCTTCACCAAGCGCCAGCATGGCGGTCAGACCGCCCATGGAAGCACCGACAATAATTGGCGCCGTAGGCAATGTACGAATGACGGCGTCAAGGTCTGCGACCAGGCTCGCGGTGCTGTAATCGCCATGCGCACACCAATCGCTTTCGCCGTGCCCGCGTGCATCCAGAGTAATGGCACAGTAGCCCGCGCCGGCAAGTGTCTGAGCAGTGTCGGACCAGGCATGGCGCGTCTGGCCTCCGCCGTGAAGCAGCAGCACGATAGGGGCGGTTAACTCGCCGAATCGACTTGCTCGGAGGACCAGTCCATTGGCACCGATAAACAGTGCCGGCACCGCTGACGAATTCGGCCGGTCTTTTTGCTCGGACTGGTCGGTGGGCCTGGTGTGACTGGGTGTCATGGTCACCTCTTTCTGCGTGAGCACAGCGGTTCCTGAGTTGGTCGAACAACCAAATGGTAGTTCAAAGCAGGGGTGAGTGGCAAAGCGTTTCTACGTGTCAGGTGAACCCGGCTGTAAATTTGGCCTGTTGTGCCTGCCATCAGAAAAAAAAGCCCCTTGACGGGGCTAAATGGCGTGCGCCGCTAGCGACACACGAGGAGCCAGGTTTTGCGTCAGAAATTCTTGACCGGCAGGAAGGTTAAAGTCAGATCGGCTGCAAGGGCGGGGACCTCCAGTTCCACGTTTCCAAGGCCGAGACCTAACAAACTGATGTTGGCTGGAATCAGCAGCGGGTCCGGGTTGCGGATTTTGAGGATCAACCGGCCGTCGTCGACAAAGCGCAGCGGCCCCTCAAGTGTCACGTTGGTGACCCGCTTGCTGCGAATGTCGTGACCAAGCTCGATAATCAGTCGCGGTTCCAGCTCGGGCGCATCCACCAGAATATCGAAAGTGGCGTTGAACCAGGGGCCGTCAGGCGTATCGGAGATGAACCCGGTGATAAAGGGCTCATTTTCTCCTTGAGGCACCAGTCTGAGCACTAATGGCCCCGTGTCCAGACCGATTGTGATGAGGAACAGGGCACGAGCCTCCAGAAAAACACTGGTGGTACTTAGTGTGGTCGGATAAATGTTGGCGCGTATGGCTCCGGTTATGAAATTGTCTGTAGCCGGGTTGCCGTCAATCAGACGCCGGTTTACCTCGACGTCTGGATCGAAGTTGCGCGGTCCGGCCGCCAGAGCGCCGCTGCTGAGAAAGGCAAAGCGCTTTTCCGGGCAATTTTGCCCGATTGAACAGCCGAGATTGGCACTTGTGATAACGCCGCCGAAGTCCTTCAACTCTAGCCGCAGGTGATTGGCGGGTGCGTCGATGCTGTTGTCCGGCAGAACTACGGCACCTTGTTCTTCTGCATCCAGCACCATATTGGCATTGACATCCACTACGGGCAGGACGCGTAACCCGACCAATGTGTAGCGATCTTCCTCGTCGGCAGCGACAAAGTGATTCACTAGATCGGGACCGCCCTCGCGCGGGGCTGGGGCCGATGCACTGCTTTGTGAGATTTGCCGGGTTTGCAGCGGTGCGCCGTCCGGTGAACAGATGGCATTGACACCACAGTCGGCACCGTTCGGCACCGATCTCAGTGTGTACCGATACAGCTCACCCGCCTGCCAGGGGGTGTCCGGGAAAAACTGGACGCGCTGGGGCAGGATATCCAGTCGACCAGGTTCCGGTAACCAGCTGTTATCCGGTGCGCGGCGTTCTACGAAGAAGGTATCGTCGTTGATCGTTGCCGGATCGACACTACGGTTGAATGTCACCCTGATCGGGTAGTCCTTGTACAGACTGTCCACATGGAACAGGGGGTCGCTGCTCTGGCCACCCTGACAGCGACCATTACGCCAGCTGTCTCTTGGCCCGGTGAGCACGGCGCCTGTGAGTGCACAGGAAAAGCCGGGAAATACTGCGGCGACCGGCGAGCGCAGGTTGGCGGCGCTGCCGCCGGGAAGAAACAGGTCATCGAGGCGCAGCGCCAGTGTTTCATCCTGATTCAATGGATTACCCTGCGTATCGCGCAGCAAGCTGGTCAGGACAATCTCGATATCGGTATTGTGCTCCAGAAGGCTGCCGTCGATGACCACCGTGGCGCCGTCGTGGCGCATCGGGGCGAGCTCTCTGGCTACCAGATTGCCGTCGGCAAAAATCTGGATGGCACCGTCAAGGAACACGGAGGCTGCGTCCAGCGGTTTGTTGAAATTCAGGATAACCGGGTCGCCGGGGCGGGCATTGGGCTGGAAGTCTTCGCCGGGTGACCAGGATTGCAGCTCAAGCGGACGCGCATCGGTTGGCGGTACCGGCGCATTGCGCTGGTCGGCATACGCTTCCAGACGGAAAGACAGCAGGCCGCTGGCGCGTTCCAGACCGAGAATCTCCGGTTCGACCACACCGACGGCATCCATCACCAGTACACCGCCCTCTACTATCGCAAGACCTACCACCTGAATGTTTAGCAGGTTCTGGCTCAGCGCTGCGTTGGCAATCTCGCCCCCCGCGGTCATGGCCGCATCCATGTTGAGCAGGGCATAGCGCGGAGCATCCTGCGCCTTGCTGAACGGGTTGGCGATCAGGTAGCCGTTTGCGTCGCTGAGCAGTGTGATCAGTACTTCACCGGTTTCGATGCCAGAGGTAATTTCGCCGAGAATGTCGACGGCCACCGGGCTGCCGCGGAGTACGGAGCCTGCGGGCACCCGCAGTGGTACTGCATCGGGAAAATCGGGAACGAAAGCCAGATCTGCCGCCAGATCGCCCTCAAGCCTGGTAAAAGATTCGTTACCCAATACAAAGGTTTCTATCGGCACCTCATTGACACTTTGCCCGGTGAGCCTTGAGGTAAGCTCCGGCTGTTGTTCACCAAGCGTTCCGACCTTGAGTACCGCCGTTTCACGAGGTAGCGTTACCACCGGGGTGAAGGAGCGTTCCAGCAGGGGGAGCTCTTCATCCTCCCGGCTGCGTAGACCGGACAGGATAAGCGTGTGCTCCGTCGGCTCAAGATCATCCCTCGGGTCGAGTACCAGATAGCGACCCTGCAGTAACAGCGTGGCCTCGACCAGACTGCCTTGGGCATTTTCAAGCCGGACCTGCTCTCCATAATTAATGCCGGCCGGATCCAGCAAGCGATTGAACGCCATTCTCAGGGTGCTCATGTCGTTCGGCTGACTGGCATCCTCAATGTCGACCAGCAGCGAGCTCTGATCCAGCGGGGTTACCGCGAGCAGCTGGAAGTCGCCGTCGCCAATCGCCCCGGCAAATCCCTGCTGCGCGCCAGCGGTCCGAAAGCGAAAGTCATTAAAGGCGCCGGTGTTGATGCTGCCGAGGCCGGCGTCGCTCAGTTGCAGTTGGTATTCCCTGTTTGGCACGAGTCCGTCCACAGGGCGTAGTAGCAGGCCGCGTCCGTTATCCACTATTTCGTGGCTGAACACGACAGGGCCACCACTCTCGACAGCGACCAGTTGCAATCTTTCATCTATTTCCGCAATGACGGTTTCTTCAAGAGGCGCCGAAAAACGAAGCACCATCTGGGTGCTGGGAGTCACTTCCTGCTGGCCCGGGTAGGGATAGGCGAAAACAAGACTCTCCGGCGTCGTCCAGGGGATGGTAATGCTGCCTTTGTCGCCACCACATCCGGACAGCAGGAGGAAGCCCGGAAGCATCACCCAGAGTGCCAGAAACGCGGACATCGTTCGGCGATTTTTTATAGTTTTCATGATGGATTTCTCCCTGTTTGCCACTATTCGCATCTATTGAAGTTCCGCTCAGAACTTCACGGAAGCGGATAATGAAATGACCTGAATATCGCCATCAGCACGCACCGTTTCATATGGTGCCGGGTCGGAAGGCGAGTTGATGGAGGTCAGCTCGAAATCGCGCTCATCGAGCTTTTGGTACTGATAGGCCAGTGACAGCACCACGGGAGTATTGATGATGGGGGCGCTGTTCAGGCGATAGTCGGCGCCAACGCCCAGCACCATTTTGTCAGTATCAAGAAAATTCACGTCCTGCGAGCGGGAAGATCTCAGTGGTGAATCTTCCAGCGAAAGTCCGCCAAAAAGCCTGAACCGGTCAGACCAGCGAAAGCTGGCACCAATGCGGGGAACGACCACGTCACTGAAGCGCAAGACCGCTTGGTCTCTGACCGTGTCTCCGGCAAACTTGCGTTCCAGTTCGGACCACTTCTGCTGTTCCAGAGAGGCCACAAGTTCGAACTTCCCAAGGGGTAGCAGGACTCCGCCGCCCAACACCTCGGGCTGGAATGAGTCGATGGTAGTAAGCACCAGATCGAGTCCAGGGTCGGGAATGACCCCGGGGATAACCACGTTGGCATCTACACTGACCTCGTAGTCGGTCGCGTCGCGCCAGAATAGTGCCACTTCCAATCCATCGAGTCCGAACGGCATGCAGGGCGAAGAACCACAGAAAAGCTCGGATGTGCGAATGTTAAATCCCAGCGCAGGGGACAGTGAAGGAGAGCCTTCCAGCGATAGCTGCTCGGAATCGGTATTGCCTGCGAGATCAGAGACAGCTTCAAGACGGGCCTTGGCAGCCAGTGTCAAACGCGCGGAGAAGCCGGCATCGACACCGCGCATGAGATCACGCACAGCGCCACCAAATGCCAGATATAGCGGCTGAGACTCGTAGCGTAGGAACTGGCCTTCTTCAGCTGTGTTGGCCTGAAACGGTAAAATATTGGATGAGTATTCATCGAGGCCCACGTTTATTCCCAGATACATCGGGCGGGTTGTGTTCGATGTACCGCTAATACGGGTCTTGATGCCCAGCAATAGGAGTTCCGAACTGGTATCCGACAGGACGTCATTCTGACGTACCAGCGGGTCAGAGCCTCCCAGCGATTTGGCGCGTAGTTCCTGGTCGCCATATTGCAGTACGGTACTCAACTCGCCTTCCGGAGAGCGAGCCATCGCCGCAGGGTTGTAATACAGAGACCAGACCCCGGGTTCGAAGGCACTGAATGCTTGCGCAGAACCGGCGTTGATCGGACCGAGACCATAGGTGGATGCGGCATCGCCGGCACCGGCAATCGCATGGTTTGAATGTGCGCCAACTACTAATGTGGCCAGAAACAGACCGAAGATGGTCGATTGGGGCTGCTGAGGGTTGCATGCCATGCAAGTGTTCCTTCTTCTGTTGTTATGTTGGGCAGGTTCGGGGAATACTCTGATTTGGTCGTTCAGCCAAATCAGGGGGCCAGATTAGGGAATTGAGTAACTGTCGGGAATAGGTAAAACGAGTGATTTACAGGCAAGCTTTTAGGCTCGCCTGATGGTGGCAAGCTATCAGAGGGTTACAGGCATATGTTTACAAATAAGGCAAGGTTGTATGGGCCCGCGGACTCAAAGTATTTTCAGGTTCTGGTGGGCAACGTGTCTTGCGACATGACGCGCTGTCTGTACTGCTCCGGTGGCTGGCCAAACCACCGTTTGAAGGCACGCCTGAAATTGGCGCTGTCGTGATAGTTCATCAACGCCGCGATGTCCTCGATCGACAGTTTGCTGTCGCACAGGTAGCTGGCCGCCTGCTGGGACAGGATGTCGTCACGAATTTGTCGAAAACTGCTGTTCTCCTGTTTGAGCTTGCGGGCCAGAGTGCGTTTGTTCATGAACAGGGAGGCTGCGGCTTCTTCTTCACTGAGCGTGCCGGGTGGTCGGGACAGCATCATCTTCTTGAGCCGGGTCTGGTAGTTCGGTTTATGGGTCGGAAGTTGCGCTAGCATGGCTTCGCACTGCTGCAGGGCAAGACGGTAGTTTTCATGATTGGCGGAGGCGTTCGGTTCCTGGCACAGCGTCATCGGTAGCTTGAGCGTCAAATGATCACAGCCAAAGCGAATTCGTCCGGACAAATACTCGGCATAGAGGGCATGGTATTCGGGTGCCGGATGGGTAAAGCCTATTTCCGCCTCATACAGGGGGCGGCCGACAATGAACTCGCCGAATTCGAGCAGCACCTTGACAATCGTGTCCGCCACGCTGCGCTGGAGGTCTGCCTCCAGCGGCACCTGAAAATCCAGCCTGCACTCCAGATGTTCTTCAACCTGCTGCAAATGCAGCTGGATAACGCTGGCGCGGGTGGGCAGGAAGGTGTGTATCGCCCGTAATGCGCTGAGCAGGTCCGGGCTGCTGGAGGCGGCAAATCCCATCGCACCGTGGGTTGCCGGGGTCAGGCGTTTGCCCAGACGTAATCCGAATTCCGGCTGGCCGGACAGCGCCAGTGCGTTGCGCAAGACCCGTACCTGCTGGGCCGGTGTGAGCAGGCTGTCCTCGCTCAGGAACTGCTCGACGCTAAGAGCCGTGCCACGCAGTAAAATGGGCAACTGCCTGACTGTCAGGTCCAACTCACGGGCGATAATCCGCGAATAGTTCGACGGAATATCGGCTGCCAGGTTTTGCCAACCATCTGCCTGGTTTTTCATTGGCGAGGCCCCATTGCAATGCGCGCACATTGTCTCTAAATGACCCTCATCATGTCAAGAAATGACCTCGCCGCCATGTCGGCGCGGAATCACTATCCGAGTACAAGTTACTCGCAGGAGAGAGGCAGTGGGCAAGATTACCTTCGTTGAACACGACAACACCGCACATGTTACAGAGTTCGAGGCCGGCACCACGCTGATGCAAGTGGCTGTCGATAACGCTGTTCCCGGCATCGACGGTGATTGTGGCGGAGAGTGCGCCTGCGGCACCTGCCACATGATCGTTGCGGATGCGTGGTTCGGCAAGACTGGCGCAGTCGGTGATGCGGAAGAACAGATGCTATCCATGACCCCGGAGCGAGCGAAAACCTCGCGTCTCGGCTGTCAGGTTCGAACCACCGATGCGATGGACGGCATGACCGTTCATTTGCCTGAATTCCAGATGTAAGTGCGGAGGACGCCATGTCAACGAAATCAAGCACAACTGATGCCATTCAGACCAAAGTGATCAACGCCACATCCAGAGTGGTGCCAATGCACTTGCAAATCCAGGCACTGAAGATGTTGGTGAAGGCAAAAAAAAGCATCATCGGCAGGCAGCGCCCCCCGCTCAACTTTGTCGAAGCGCCTGTGCCCGATGTCAACACACTGGCGCTCGAGGATATCGACCTGAGCAACCCGTTTTTGTACCGTCAAGACCAGTGGCGCGCCTATTTCAAACGGCTGCGTGATGAGGCGCCGGTGCACTACCAGAAGAACAGTCCATTCGGGCCGTTCTGGTCGATAACGCGCTATGAGGACATTCTGTTCGTGGACAAGAATCACGAGCTGTTTTCCTCCGAGCCGCAGATTATTCTGGGCGATCCTCCGGAAGGGCTGTCGGTGGAAATGTTCATCGCCATGGATCCGCCCAAACATGACGTGCAGCGCAAGGCAGTGCAGGGTGTGGTCGCGCCCAAAAACCTGAAGGAAATGGAAGGACTGATCCGCACCCGCGCCGGGGAAGTGCTCGACAGCCTGCCTCTGGGCGAACCCTTTAACTGGGTGCCGGCCGTGTCGAAGGAACTGACCGGGCGCATGCTGGCCACGCTGCTGGATTTCCCTTACGAGGAACGTCACAAGCTGGTTGACTGGTCGGATCGCTTGTCTGGCGCAGCATCAGCGACCGGCGGCGAGTTTACCGATGAAGACCGCATGTTCGACGACGCAGCAGATATGGCGAGGGCTTTCTCCAGACTATGGCGCGACAAGGAAGCACGCCGTGCAGCTGGCGAAGAGCCCGGTTTCGATTTGATCAGTATGTTGCAGAGCAACGAAGATACAAAGGACTTGATCAATCGTCCGATGGAGTTTATCGGGAACCTGGCGCTGCTTATCGTTGGTGGCAATGACACCACCCGCAACTCCATGAGCGGCGGCGTGCTGGCCTTGAATCAGTTCCCCGAGGAGTTCGCCAAACTCAAGGCGAACCCGGAGCTGATTCCGAACATGGTCTCGGAAATCATCCGCTGGCAAACCCCGCTGGCAAATATGCGCCGGGTTGCTGCGCAGGACGTGGAACTGCGTGGTCAGACGATCAAGAAGGGTGATCGCGTGGTGATGTGGTACGCCTCGGGCAATCGGGACGAGCGCAAGTTCGAAAATCCGGATCAGCTCATTATTGATCGCAAGGACGCCCGGAACCATATTTCTTTTGGTTACGGAGTTCACCGTTGTATGGGTAACCGTCTGGCCGAATTGCAACTGCGCATCCTCTGGGAAGAATTGCTCAAGCGCTTTGATAACATCGAAGTTGTCGGTGAGCCGGAGCGCGTGCAGTCCAACTTCGTGCGCGGCTATTCCAGGTTGATGGTCAAGCTGACGGCAAAAAGTTAATGAGCCGTCTGACCGAAGAGACGTCCGAACAATTCGATTATGTGGTGGTCGGTGCGGGCTCAGCCGGATGTGCCGTCGCCAGCCGACTGTCTGAGAGTGGTCGCTATTCCGTGCTGCTGCTCGAAGCCGGTCCTGAGAGCCGCCGCAATCCTTTTGTGAGCATGCCGCTGGGTTTTCTGCAGCTGATGTTCAGTCGCCGCTACAACTGGCAGTTCAATACCGAACCGCAGCGTCACATGCACGGCCGCGCGCTGTTCCAACCGCGCGGCAAGATGCTTGGCGGCTCCAGCGGCATAAACGCGCAGGTCTATATCCGCGGGCATGCCTGGGACTATGACGAGTGGGCACGCCTGGGTTGCAACGGCTGGTCGTACACCGAGGTGCTGCCTTACTTTCGCAGGTCCGAACATTTCGAGCCGAAGCTGACGTCGGCTGAGGCAGCTTTTCACGGTCAGGGCGGTCCACTCAATGTGGCCGAGCGCCGCTATACCAATCCGCTGAGCGTGGCGTTCGTCGAGGCGGCGACACAGGCGGGCTACCGGCGCAATACGGATTTCAACGGCAGTGAACAGGAGGGCGTGGGGTTCTACTACGCCTATCAGAA
>JARGPU010000010.1 GCA_029210325.1 Alcanivoracaceae bacterium
GTTACCTTGCGCTTCGGCCGGGTGACAATCGCCTCGCGCATCCAGTCCACCGCCTTCTCCGGGCTCATTGCCGGGAAGTAATCATAGATCTTGGTGGGTGCAATCATCGGTGTGCGCACCAGCGGATAGTTCATCAGGGTAAAGCTGATGCCGGTATGCAAAAGCTCGTTTTGCGCCGCCATGGTCCAGCCCTCCAGCGCGCATTTTGAGCCGAGGTAGGCCGAGAAGCGCGGCACGCCGTTGAACACACCGACAGTGGTGACGTTGATGATATGGCCATCACCCTGCGCCTTCATCGCCGGAATCAGATTCATGGCCAGGCGGATGGCGCCGAAGTAATTCAACTGCATGGTGCGCTGGTAATCATGGAAGCGATCCAGCGAATAGACCACCGAGCGGCGGATCGAACGACCGGCATTATTGATCAGGATGTCGACCCGGCCATGATCCTCCAGAACCTTCTGGCAGAGACGGTCGCAGTCGTCCAGATCGGCGATATCGGCACGGTAGGCCACCGCTTCGCCACCGTTATCGCGGATCTTCTCGGCCAGATCTTCCAGTGCATCCGCTGAGCGGGCGGTCAGCAGCACCGTGGCGCCGGCTTCAGCCAGCTTGTGGGCCACGCCCGCGCCGATGCCAGAGCTGGCGCCGGTGATCAGCACCACCTTGCCATTTACCCTGCGGCGCAACGCCGCGTCCGGCATAAGGCGCTGATGTACACCACGAGCAGCGCTTTCAACAAAACGCTTTGCATGGGGGCGCAAATCTGGCACGCCGAGGGCAATGCCGCCAATCATGATTCGTCGTGACATGGTGCTTCTCCGGTCGTCAGGAACGAGGGAAGTCTATTCTGCGCTGCTTTTTGCGCCAGTACACAGCAGGGTGAAAGATGTCGACTGGTGACCGGAAGGCTTTTTGGGGCGGAGATTTTTCTCCTGTTGCGACTCATGCTGCCGCAGCGAGTCAGGTTGGCTGACAATTAGTGACACATTGGAATTGCCGCTTGGCTCTACCGATATGGAGCTGGCGAGCCGTACAAGTGGTGGTTGTGGGGGTGGCAGCAGTTTGGGAGGTAGGTCACAAGCTGTGGCACGGTCCTTGCGATTGAGAATGCCATTCATTTCTCAATGCGTGGTTTCCTGAAATTGCTGCGTGAAAGAGAGAAATGCTCAATTGCAGTACGGAGTGATTTGATGAAAGCAGTGAGTCCGGCGATCGCACAGGGTCCTTGTTATGGCATAAGACTATGGGGGGCGACTCTGTTGGTCGCTGGCCTCGTCGCGGGTTGTGGTGGTGGTGATGGTCGCCTGTTTCCCGCGGAGTCGAAGGCGGATGGCGTGTTTATCGACGCTCCGGTACAGGGACTGGGTTACCGCATCAGAGGCTGGAGCTCAGTACCGCGTTCCGAAGGCATCTGGGGGCGCGTGGCGATGTCCGCAGACGGCTCACGCATGCTCGCTCTGAGTCAGGGTGCGATCTGGCTTTCCACTGATAGTGGCGCCAGCTGGCCGTCGAACCGGCGGCAGTCCCCTTTAACGGGGAGCTTCTTTAACGAGGATGCCGGGGGCACTGGCAGTGTGGCGGTATCAGCGGACGGGCAGACTATCGTCGTGCCGCAACGCAATGACAGTTCCGCTTTGCCGCTTCTGGTTTCCGTCGATGGCGGCGAGACATGGGTAGAGCGGCCGGCACCGACATCGACCCTGTGTCGCACCTCTGAGGTCAGTTTGTCTGCAGACGGTCAGCAGCTTTACTTCTCCGGAAAAGATACGCGCAGTGACGCGCAACTCTGGGACGCTGGCGCGCAGAGAGATGTCTGCCGTTATCGCTCCAATGATGCCGGCCTCAGCTGGACAGCACTGACCGGTTCACCGGCGGAAGGTGAAAACCGTTTGATGGTTTCTGCGGATGGCGGGCGCCTTCTCGCCGTGGGCAGCACCACGGCCAGCCTGTCAGTGGATGACGGTGCTACCTGGCTGCCTCTGGCAACCAATGGCGAGCCAGTTCGCGATGCGGCGCTGTCTGCCGCCGGTGATGTGGTAGCCCTGGCCACGGCTAAAGGCGTCGAGCTGCATACCCAAAGTGGCGTGCAGGTTTCCCTGACGGACAAGAATATTGAGGCAATCGCCGGGTCTGCGGACATGCGCATTTTGTTGGCCGCCGAATGGCTGGGCAAATTGTATCGCTCCAACGATGGCGGGAAGAGTTGGAGTGTGAGTGCATGGCCCTCATCAGAGAGATGGAAAACAGCGGCCGTGTCCAGCAACGGCCAGTTGGCACTGGCCACTGGTGGGTTAACGTACCAGAGCTCCATTGGCCGGATCTACGATGACGTAGATATCTACGTTAGTAGACTTGGTGACGAAATGCGCTTTACTGATGCCAATGGCGGATACCGATGCAGAGCCGGCGAGCAGGTCGCTTTCTATCTTGGAAACTTTTCCCTGGGCAGCACTGATTGTGCCGAAGCCGTTCACGTCTATCAGCTGGCTGGACTGAGTGAAACGCCGGAAAGAGGTCTGCGCATAGCCCAGCTGCTGCAGTCCCTTAATACCAGCGGCGATCCGACCCGGATTGTGTTGCCGGATCTTGGCGAGCAGAGCATTGATATCGACCTGGGCGGCACGGACGAGGAGTTTTCCAGCGCTGCCGAGACTCTGCTGTCGAGCATTTCCAGTGCTGTCGGCAGTACATTTACCCTGGTGAGCAAGGCCGATGCACAAGCGCATGTGGAATCGGAAATCATCAAGCTGCCGGCCGATGTGCGCGGAAAAATCTGCTCTCTGAATGCCTGCAACAATGATCTGATGACGCAGCTGGCGGCCGGTCTACAACAACTGGTGGGTGGCACGTTGACTGGTCTTCCTGAGGGCGCGGAACTCAAGCTGACCCTCACCTCCACTGAAACCAATGGTAAGCAGCGCGAGGACCAGCTGGCGATCTTCGGTAGTCAGGATCAGTGGCAGTTTCTTTCGCCGGTGCCTGTGAGTGCGACCTATACGGTAACCGTTGGTGATATCGCGCCGCAATTCGGCTGTACCGTCAGCAACGCCAGCGGCACCATGATTGGAAACAATATCAATAATGTTGCAGTGGATTGCACGTTGAAAGAGGTGCTGCCGGTGACACTCGGTGGCACCGCCACCGGGCTGCAGCCCAGCCAGTCAGTCACGCTGTCCAATGGCGATGATTCGGTGGTCGTTGATGCCAATGGCGAGTTCAGCTTTCCGTCAACGCTTGATGCGGGCGAAAGCTTCAGCGTGACAATCAACGGCGCCAACCCGAGCAACCTGCTGTGCTCGCTGGAAGCTGGCGATGGTGTGGCGCCGATCAATTATGACTCCGATGTTTTTGCTGTGGTGGAAGTCAGTTGTGAGGGGTTTGCCGCGTTCAGTCTTGGCGGAGTGGTCAGCGGGTTACCCGCCGGTGAGACTCTGGCGTTACAGAACACCGACAGCAATACTGGCCCGGCCTTCGCCCTGTTGAGCGCTAACGGCGACTATATCTTTGCGGACAGTTTTACCGGCACTTATCAACTGGAACTGACCTCGGTGCCGAGTGGTTTGCAGTGCCAGTTGAGCAGCCAGAGCGGTTCGCCGCAAGGCGCTCAGGTCACTGTCGATGTTGCCTGCCAGGGCGCCCGCGTGACTGGTATCGTTAACGGCCTGGTGGACGGTGCCAGCGTGCAGCTCTCGGTGGTGAACAGTGCTACCGGCGCCCAGCAGATTGATCTTACCGGCACTGGCGCGGGTCTGGCTTTCAACAGTGTCTATATGCCCGAAGGCGCTACTTATGATGTCACCGTGATCGGTACTTCGATCGGCACTACTTGTGGCGCCGTCACCAATGGCAGTGGCACCATCGGCACCACCAACATCACTAATCTGTCGCTGGAGTGCAGCTTCGATGGCGGCGGTGGCAGTGATCCTGCAGCAGGCTCCGTGGGCGGAACTGTGACTGGGCTGGATGATTTCGACAGTGTGATGATCGAAGACTTGGACAACTTCGAGTTTATTGATTTTCTATTCAATGATTCGGGTCAAGGTGGCAGTTTCACCATGCCGAGCACATTGGCTCCGGGCACCAGCTACGATATCACTGCCCAGTACACCGGCCTGTTTGGTCTGACCTGCTCGGTCACCAATGGCACAGGTGTGATGCCGGCGGCGGATGCGGTGCCGAACTACGTAAACGATATCCAGATTACCTGCGAGTAATCGTCTTCGTTTCACAGTGGTATAAACAGAAAAGGCCCGGCAATTTCTCGGGCCTTTTCTGTTGGTGGATGCGTTGCAACGCCCCTATGTTAATCGCTTGGCAGGTCAGTGATTCGCTGTGAATGCTGCCTGCCGCGCTGCGTGCAATTTCTTATAGCTTTCAATCAACCGCTGATGTTTGTCGAGCCCTTCCAGTGCCATGCTGGTGGGCGTCAGGCCATGGAAGCGCACGCTGCCGTTGACTGAACCGATGACGGCATTAAGGATGTCATCGCCAAACATGCGGCGGAAGCTGACCAGATAATCCTCCAGCGCCAGATCGTCATCCAGAGTGACTTCCAGTACTGCCTGCATGGCCTGATAAAAGCGCCCGCGTTCCACTGTGTTGTCGTTGAACTGGAGAAAGGCTTCTACCAGTTCAAGGGCATTGTCCAGCTCGCCCAACGCCAGATAGATAAGCAGTTTCAGCTCCAGAATGGTGAGCTGACCCCAGACGGTGTTTTCATCAAACTCAATGCCGATCAGGGTAATGATCGTCATATAGGCGTCGCGATCGCTTTCTTCCAGCCGCTGTACCAGATCGGCCAGCTGGTCGTCGCTTAACCGGTGCAGGTTGAGGATGTCCTCGCGGAACTCCAGCGCCATATTGGTGTTATCCCAGATCAGATCGTCCACCGGGTAGATCTCGGAATAGCCGGGCACCAGAATCCGGCACACCGGTGCGCCCAGGTCCTCAAACACCGTCATGTAACACTCATGGCCCATCTCTTCGAGGATGCCAAACAGGGCGGCCGCTTCATCTTCGGTGCTGCCACTGAAGTCCCAGTCAGAGAACTCATAATCCGATCGGGCACTGAAAAAGCGCCAGGACACCACGCCGCTGGAATCGATAAAGTGTTCGACAAAGTTGTTTGGTTCGGTAACGGCCATGCTATTGAAGGTGGGCGGCGGTAGATCATTCAGCCCTTCGAAACTGCGGCCTTGCAGCAGCTCGGTAAGGCTACGCTCCAGCGCCACTTGCAAACTGGGATGGGCGCCGAAGGAGACAAATACGCCACCGGTTTTCGGATTCATCAGGGCAACACACATTACCGGGAACTGGCCGCCGAGGGAGGCATCCTTGACCAGCACGGGAAAGCCCTGCGCCTCCAGTGCCTTGATGCCTTCCTGAATGTGCGGGTAGCGGTTCAGTACGGCCTCCGGCACATCCGGCAGTGTTACTTCATTCTCGATAATTTCTTTTTTAACGGCCCTTTCAAAAATTTCTGATAGGCACTGCACCTGGGCTTCCGGCAAGGTGTTGCCGGCACTCATGCCGTTGCTGAGGTACAGGTTTTCAATCAGGTTGGACGGGAAGTAGACCGTTTCGCCATCGGACTGGCGCACAAAGGGAAGGGCGCAGATGCCGCGCTCCGGTGTGCCGGAGTTGGTATCAAATAGATGTGTTCCGAGCAGCTCGCCGTCGGGATCATAAATTGACAGGCAACGCTCATCGAGAATACCTTCCGGAAGTTTGCCTTTGGCACCGGGTTGAAACCATTTCTCGTTCGGGTAATGGACAAAGTCGCTGTTGCCGATGTCCTGGCCAAAATACTGGTCGTTGTAGAAAAAGTTGCAGCTCAGCCGTTCAATAAATTCACCAAGAGCCGAACACAGCGCCGCTTCCTTGGTGGCGCCCTTGCCGTTGGTGAAGCACATAGGCGATGCCGCATCGCGAATATGCAGTGACCATACATGCGGCACGATATTGCGCCAGGAGGCGATTTCGATCTTCATGCCAAGACCGGCCAGAATGGTGCTCATATTGGCAATGGTCTGTTCCAGTGGTAGGTCTTTGCCTTCAATAAAAGTGTGGGTATTGCTATCCGGCTTTACCGTGAGAAGTGC
This sequence comes from Alcanivoracaceae bacterium, assembly GCA_029210325.1. GTDB lineage: Bacteria > Pseudomonadota > Gammaproteobacteria > Pseudomonadales > Alcanivoracaceae > PGZG01. Next base: position 6,105 of record JARGPU010000010.1, read on the forward strand.
CTGAGTGTCCTCATCCAGATTTTTGACTGTTTCAATCTGAAAGTCTGGCCCGGCTTGCACCACTTTTTTCACTGTGCAGCGCTCTATGGAGCGAATGATTCCCTGGCGATCCTTGTCGCTCATATCTTCCGGTAGCTGCACCTGAATGCGGAAAATCTGCTTATAGCGATCTTCCGGGTCGATAATGTTGTTCTGCGAAAGGCGAATGTTGTCCGTGGGGATATTACGGGTATTGCAGTACACCTTGACGAAGTAGGCCGCGCACAGGGCGGATGACGCAAGAAAGTAGTCAAACGGGCCTGGTGCTGAGCCGTCACCCTTGTAGCGGATGGGCTGGTCTGAGATGACGGTAAAGTCGTCAAACTTTGCCTCGAGCCGAAGGTTGTCGAGATAGTTGACCTTGATTTCCATGGGCGGTGTACCGGAGCAGGCATGGGTAGGGGCGCAGTTGGCGCTATTCGGCGCGATGTTCTCATAAAGCGGGAAATATGGACACCATGGCATCAGAAGCACGGATGCCGTAAACAACAAAGGCCCGACAAACTGTCGGGCCTTTGTTGTTTACGCTTCGCAGATACGGGTGGATTACCAGTGAATGCCCTTGAACAGACGTGAGAAAGCTTGCTGTTCGCGGCTGATTCGCTTTGGCGTCTTCTCTTTCTGACCCAGCGCCGCAGACGAGTCGGAGAAAATCTTGTAGCCGGTATTCATGATGGTTTCGGTGATCTTCGGAGTCAGGAAGTGCATCACTTGGCCGACAATACCGAGACTGGTGGCGATCCGTTTCGGCTGGCGAACAATGGCGTCGCAGATCATGTCGGCGGCCTGGTTCGGGCTGATGGTCGGCACATGGTTGTAGATCTTGGTCGGCGCAATCATCGGCGTGCGCACCAGCGGCATGTTGATGGTGGTGAAGCGAATGCCATGGTGAGCCAGTTCAGATGAGGCGCAACGGGTAAACGCATCCAGCGCCGCTTTGGAAGCAACGTACGCCGAGAAGCGCGGCGCGTTGGTCAGTACACCGATGGAGGAAATATTGATGATGTGGCCCGCGCCCCGTTCGGTCATCGATGGCAGTAGCTGCATGATCAGACGCAGGGCGCCGAAATAGTTAAGCTGCATGGTGCGCTCGAAATCGTGGAAGCGATCATAAGAGTGCTCCACGGAACGACGGATTGAGCGGCCGGCGTTGTTGACCAGAATATCCACCTGACCATGATCGGCAATAACCTGTTTGACCAGACGATCACAATCATCCAGATGTGACACGTCGGCGCTATAGGAGAAAGCCTTGCCGCCAAGCTGATCGATTTCGTGCAGGGTTTCTTCCAGTTTTTCAGCCGTACGGGCCACCACCAGAACGATGGCGCCAGCTCGAGCCAGTTTCAGGGCTGCGGCTTTGCCGATGCCTGAGGTAGCACCGGTGACCAGCACGACCTTGCCGGAGACTCGCTCTTCAAGGCTGATAGATGGTGCGCCATCGTCTTCGCGCTCGTCGCGGTCCGGGTCCAGATGGTTTTCCCAGTAGTCCCATAGCAACTGAGCATAGGCTTCCAGCTCCGGCGCTTCGATGCCGCTGTCACTCAGGGCCGCCTTGGCATTGCTATTGTCAAAGATGGTCGGGTAGCTGAGAAACTTCAGTGCTGACTCGGGGATATCCAGCCCCTCCATGGCTTGATGGAGGAAAAACTTGGCCGGTGTCAGTGAGCTGATGCCCTTGCGCACCATTCCCGGCACCGATTCGAAAACGCTGTTGTCGATGCGCACTGGCATTTTCGGCGCGTCGGCGACGCCGGCAAAAATATTCATCACTTCGCCAACGCTGTAGTGACGGTCGGCGGTCAGATGGAAGCACTGGCCGTCGCGATCTGGCACATGGGCAATGCGATCGATGGCGCTGGCAACAAAGTCCACAGGAACAATGTTGAACTGGCCGCCTTCGATGCCCAGCAGGGGCACCCAGGGAGGGAGTACGTCGCTAAGCTTCTGGATCAGCTTGAAGAAGTAGTACGGGCCGTCGATCTTGTCCATCTCGCCGGTTTGCGAATGACCGACCACCATCGACGGTCTATAAATGCGCCATGGCAGCTTGGCTTCAAGTCGCACTAGCGCTTCGGATTCGTGTTTGGTTTGCAGGTAGGCATCGGCCAGATCTCCGGCCTCATCGAACATATCTTCGCGGAAGGTGCCCTCATACAGGCCTGCGGCGGCAACCGAGCTGATGTGGTGGAAGCAGCCCGCGTTTAGCTCCTCGGCCAGACGCACGGCATTACGGGTCCCCTCGATATTGGTATAGCGCTGTTGATTTTCATCAGCGGTGAGATCGTAAATCGCCGCCAGGTGGAAGAAGTGGTCAATCTTCGCTGCGGTAAGGTCGTCTCTATCCCGCTTGCTGACGCCGAGCATTTTTTTGGTCAGGTCACCCTTGATGCCCACCAGTCGCTCCGGCTCCACATTAAGACGGCGGCGCATGGCATCCAGCTTGTACTCCGATCCGGGACGAATCAGTGCGAATACGCGGCTGTCCTTGCGGCTGAGCAGGCGAGCGAGAAGAAAGCGACCGATAAAGCCGGTGGCGCCAGTAACGAAGTAATTCATGGTATTCCCCTTCTTCTTTTTGCAGCGATTTCTTTTTTACAGGCCAGTGCAACACAGGGTCTGTCCCTGTGGGAGCCGGCTGGTTCCTTGAAGTCTGTAGTCAGACTGTAGCGGAATCAGCGGGTCTTGCCTCCTGTTTTATCTCTTCTGGCCGGCCTTGTTTTAGCTCTTTGATAAAAGACTAACAAATGTGAGGTGAAATTTACCGGTTGATCGTATTTTGGTCAAGCATCTGAAATAAATATTTCTATTTAACAGTGACTAATGGCATTGTTGCCATTAGTATTAACTTACAACTGTATATTCGAAGGGTGGGTTATGACGCTGAATCGGGCCGAGCGCAAGGCGCTCACTCGGCAGAAGATTCTCGATGCGGCGATGGCGCTACTGGCCAGCGGCCGGGGCCTTGATAGTCTGGGTTTGCGCGAGGTTGCCCGTCAGGCGGAGTTGGCGGCGCCATCGCTGTATAACCACTTTCCAGATATGGAAAGTCTTGGCCAGGCGCTGGTGGATCAGGCCTGTTTCCGTTTGCGTGACGCCATGCGTCAAGGACGTCGGGAGCTGATTGTGGCGGACCCGGCAGGTGGGGTGCGGGATCTGGTAGATCGCTTTCTGGCCTATCTGGCTGGTCATGAGGCGGAGTTTCGTCTGCTGGTCCAGCAGCGTCTGGGCACCTCGGCGAGCATTCGCCGCCGCGTCCACCGAGAGCTTCAGCTGCTGGTGGAGGAGCTGGCCGATGATGTGCGCAGTGTCGGCGAGCACCGTAATCTGCCGCCGGTGGATGATCTGCGCGCGGCTGAGGCGGCAGTGGCGGTGATGTTCGGCTACGGCATTCTGGCGCTGGATATGGCTCCTGCTCAGCGCCGTGCTGGTCGTGACCGGGTGGTGGTGCAGTTGTCCATGGTGTTTCTCGGCGCCAGAGGGTTGCTTGGCGGGGCGCGTCTGGGGGATGTGCTGGTGGTGAAGGACCCCTGATTTCGAGTTACTTTAAGAAACCCTCGTAACTTTATGATGAAAATCACAAAACTTCATAATTTCTGGTTGCATTTTTCTGATATTTACTTTAAGTATGCCTCCTAAGTTATTGATATTGTAAAACGGAGGCAGGCATGGCATTCGATCCCAGGGACGTATATGACGCAGCTGCGCTATATGACATGTGGCTGAACTGCCACGGTTGCACCAATACCTTCGATTTCGAGCCTAACCGGACCATCGGTCTGGAGTACTACCACGATATCGGTCAGCGGGCGAAGCGCGACGGTTGGCTGGTGGCAGAGCAGGAAGAGGGCGCAGATGACGCCTACATGGTGCTGTGCCCGCATTGCGTCAGCCGCTATGGGCTGGAGGTTCGCCACGAGCGTAATGTCCGCATCCCGCCGGCGATTGAAGAAATTTGTCTGGCGCTGCAGGCGGTCGAGAAGGAACAGGTCGCCGCCTGAGCAGGTTTGCTTGGTTCTCCTCTTTGCCGGCGTATGTTAGTGCTTACTGATCATCGCCGGCTTTTCTTTGCCTGGTGACCAATCCGGTCACTAATGATTCCAGTTTTGCCATCGCGAAGTCTCTCTTTGCCGTTCATGATAGGCGCCGTTTATGGGGCAGACTGTTTATAAGTCAGGCTGCCACTGCCGCTGGAATCTGACTCAAGGAGTTGCCATGAGCACCGTTATCAGTACCGCTACCATGTCCCTTGCCGAGGCCCTGCGCCAGCGACGCTCGGTGCGCGGCTATCGTCCGGATCCGGTGCCGCAGGCGGTGCTGGATGAGGTGTTCGGGCTGGCTCAGCTGGCGCCGTCGAATTGCAATATTCAGCCATGGAAGGTGTTCGTCGCCTCCGGGTCCATGCGTGACGAGCTGCGCAATCGCATGGTGGAGCATGTCACCAAGGGCGATCCTATCGAGCCGGATTTTGAGCACCTGCCCAATTTCGAGGGTATTTATCGCAAGCGACAGGTGGACTGTGCGGTGGAGCTGTATAACAACATGGGCATCGCCCGCGATGACCGGGAGGGCCGTGCTCGCGCCAGCTTGCGTAACTTTGAGTTGTTTGATGCACCGCACGTTGCCTTTATCGGCATGGAGCGCCAGTTCGGAGTCACGGTGGCGCTGGATGTGGGTATGTATATCCAGACGCTGATGCTGGTGATGACCAGCTTCGGTATTGGCAGCTGTGCCCAGGGCTCGATGCGCTATTACCCGCAGGATGTTCGCGATCTGTTCGGTGAGCCGGACAGCACGGCAATTCTATGTGGCATCAGCTTCGGTTATGAGGATGATAGCGTGGCCGCCAACCGCACCCGGGTCGGTCGTGAGCCGCTGGGTGAGAGTGTCCGTTTTGTCGATAGTGTTTAAGGCCAGACTGAGGGAATAAGCATGCCGATTCGCCAGTTCGATACGCTGCAAGACTTTGCCGCTGAGGAGTTCAGCCACGGCGAATATACCTACCCGGTATTTCGCAAGGGCAGTGGCCCGGCGGTGTTGGTGATTCATGAGGTGCCGGGTATTACCCCAGAGGTGGCGCGCTTTGCCCGGGTTGTGGCAGAGGCCGGCTTTACCGTGTTGATGCCGTCGCTGTTCGGCACCCCGGGGCAGCGTTTCTCGATTGGTTATGTGGCCCGGCAGATGAGCGCCGCCTGTATTCGCAAGGAGTTCAGCGTGCTGTCCGCCAACAAGGCTAGCCCGGTGACTGATTTCCTGCGTGCTCTGGCACGGGCTGCGCACGAAGAACTTGGTGGGCCGGTAGGTGCCATCGGCATGTGTTTGACAGGCAACTTTGCTCTGACGCTGGCCATGGACCCATGGATGATGGCGCCGGTGCTGAGCCAGCCATCGCTGCCGGTGGGTCCGTTACCGGCGCTGCGCCGTGGCTTGCATGCTTCGCCGGAAGTGGTGGCAGCAGTGCGCCAGCGAGTTGAGGAAGAGGGCCTGAAAGTACTGGGGCTGCGTTTTACCGGCGACCCGCTATGCCCCGGGGCGCGCTTCCGCGAGCTGGAAAAGCAGCTTGGTGACGGCTTCGAGGCGATCGAGATCAATTCGAAGCTGGGCAACCCACATGGTATCTCGCCAACCGCGCATTCTGTGGTCACTACGGATCTGGTTGATGAGGCGGGTCACCCGACCCGACAGGCGCTGGACCGGGTGCTGGCATTCTTTGCGGAGCATTTGCAGGGCAGCGTCGCGACAGCCGGTGCCTGAAGTGGCGGTGCGGATATGCTACAATCCGCGCCCCTGATTCCTACAGCGGACTTGCATGATCATCGTCAAAGGCTCGATTCCGGTGAAGACTGACCGTCGTGAAGAGGCGGTAGCCCTGATCCAACAGCTGGCTCAGGCCTCTCGCGCCGAGCATGGTTGTCTGTCCTATGAGGTGTTCATTCAGGCTGATTCTCCCGAAACCATCGTGATCTGGCAGCAGTGGGATTCACTTGATGCGCTGGAGGATCATTTTGCTTCCGAGCATGTGGATATGTTCCTGGATGCCATTCCTGATCTGATCGAAGGCGAGGTGACTTCTGCGCAGTTCGATGTGCAGGAGGCGGAGTGGAGTGAGCAGGAAGAATCCGTTGAATTGCCGCGGGTTCAGTACGCGGACAATATTGTTCTGCATTAAATTCTGTCTGCCAGTGCCTCGATAGCCTGTTCAGCAGAGGTCACCTTGATGGTGGTCATCCCCATTGCCCGCGCTGGCTTCAGATTGATCCCAAGATCGTCCAGAAAGACCACTTGTTGCGGCGACACATTCATCTTTTCGCAAGCAAGACGAAAGAACGCAGGCTCCGGTTTGCGTATACCGGCTCGGCAGGATTCCAGCACCAGCTCAAAGCGACTCAGTACCTCGCCCACCTTGCTGGCATGGTCGACATCCTGACTCATGCCCGGGCCGTCGCCGATAGGCAGGTTGTTGGTCAGGCAGGCCAGACGCAAGCCTTTACTGCGTAGCTGGTCTAGCAGGGTAAGCATGGCCGGGCGTACTTCCACTTGCAGCAGCGGGATCAGCTCGCGTCCCGCCACTTCATGGCCGCGGGCGCGGCTCTCGGCGCGAAAGCGACGGTCAAATTCATCCAGATCAATTTCGCCGCGCTCAAAACATGCCCAGGCGTTGTCATCTGGGTTTTCGGCATTGGTCAGGCGGATAAAGTCGGTGGGCAGGTCATGCTGCTGTTCATAGCGCAACAGATTGGCGAACGGGCTGTCGGCAATGACGCCACCGAAATCGAAAAATACTGCGGTTATCGGATGCATGGAGATTCCCTGTAAACTGGCGGCTCGATAAGCGAACAGGGCATGGCATGAAAACCCGTATTCAGTCTGTCGCCGAAGTGCGTGACAGCTTCGCCCGTCAGGGCTACGTCTGCAATGACCAGATCGCCATGGCCGTCTATCTGGCTGCCCAGTTGCGCAAGCCGGTGCTGGTGGAAGGGCCGCCAGGGGTTGGCAAGACCGAGCTGGCGAAAGCCAGTGCCGCATTTCTGGAAGCGCCACTGATCCGCTTGCAGTGCTATGAAGGTCTGGACGAGGCGCGAGCACTGTATGAATGGAAGTATGGTAAGCAGCTGCTGTATACCCAGCTATTGCGTGAGCAGTTTGCCGGCAAGCTGGATGGTGCTGGCGGACTTGAAGAGGCCATGAGCCGGCTGGGTGATCTTGGTGATGCATTCTACTCGGAAACCTTTCTTGAGCCACGACCACTGCTGCAGGCGCTACGCGCTGATGAAGCGACAGTGCTGCTGATTGACGAGGTGGATAAGGCTGATCAGGAATTCGAGGCATTCTTGCTTGAGCTGCTATCTGATTACCAGATTTCCATTCCCGAGCTGGGCACGGTGCAGGCGCGGCATGAGCCGTTGGTGTTCTTGACCAGTAACAATAGTCGCGAGCTGTCCGATGCACTTAAGCGGCGCTGCCTGCATTTGTATATTCCGTATCCGGATGCGGCGCTGGAGCAGCAGATTATTGCCGCACGGGTGCCCGAGGCGCCGAAGGCTCTGCGTCAGCAGTTGGTGAGCTTTGTCCAGAAGCTGCGCACCCTGGACCTGAAAAAGCAGCCAGCTATTTCCGAGTCGATCGACTGGGCGCGGGCGCTGCTGTTACTGCATGTTGACAGTCTTGATGCTGCGCTGGTGGACAGCACCCTTAATCTGCTGCTTAAGCATGAAGAAGACATTCGGCGGGTGCGTGATGATCTCCCTTCACTGTTTAAGTGAGTTGCGCTGATGTCGGAGCAGGTGATTGGCCGCTTCGTTAAGGTGTTGCGCGGCGCGGAGGTGTCAGTGTCGCCGGCGGAAACACTGGAGGCGGTGCAGGTTACTGCGCTGCTTGGCTACCAGGATCGTCAGGCGCTGAAGCAGGGCCTGTCGCTGGTGCTAGCGAAGAGCGAGCATGACAAGCTGGTCTTCGAAGAGTGTTTTGAAGATTTTTTCCGGTTTGATGGCGTGTCACCGGTAACCTCGCAATCAGCGGACCTGCCGCCGGCTTCATTGATGGATCGCTTGCGTGACATGGTGCCCGGACAGCAGGGTGCTGCCGGTGCGGGCTCATCGTCCGCACTGGGCCAGCAATTGCTGGCAGATGACAGTGCTCAACTCAGTCGGCAGATGGCGCAGGCGGCGCGGCAGATCGGTCTCGACAATATCCGGGTGATTACCCAGAAAGGATTGTATGGCCGGCGTATTATGCAGGCGCTTGGTGGTGAAGCGCTGGATCAGGAAATCATTGCCCTGGATAAAAGTGAGCGCCGTCAGGATCAGCGGTTGGCCGCCCGGCTGCGCAGTGGCCGTGATCAGCTGCGAGAAGCCGTACGCGAGTATGTTGCCGATCAGTTTTTGCTGCAGGCCCGCGAGCAAGGCAGGCAGTTGCGTGAGCAGATGCTGCGCGAGGCCAACCTGCGTACCTTGGCGGAGTTTCGTGATGTTCGTCAGCAGGTCGAGAAGATGGCCCGACGGTTGGCGCGCAAGCATGGTCGGCGCCAGCGCCGCGCACGTCGCGGTCAGCTTGACGGCCGCCGCACCACGGTGATGGCATTGAAACATGGCGGTGTGCCAGCCTCTCTGGTTTGGCGCCGCCGCCGAATCCAGAAGCCGAAGTTGATAGTGATTTGTGATGTATCCAGCTCGGTCAGTGCAGCTGCGCGTTTTTTATTGATGTTTCTCCATGCGGTCAATGACGTGGTGCCATCGGTGCGCAGTTTTGCATTTGCCTCGCGATTCGGGGAGGTGACATCGCTGTTCAATACTCTTTCCTCGGATCAGGCCATCGATGAGGTAATGGATCGCTATGCTGGCTCCGGTACGGATTACGGTGCCATGCTGCGAGATTTTCTCGATCGCTGCGAAGGTGAGCTGGATCAGCGCACCACGGTGATCATTCTTGGTGATGCCCGCAATAATGAATTGCCCGCCGAGCAGCAACTGCTTGGCCATATCAGCCGTCGTTGCCGGCAGGTATTCTGGTTAAACCCGGAAGCGAGGGGGCGCTGGGGTAGTGGTGATTCAGTGATGCCCTTTTATCAGCCTTACTGTCGTGATGCGCTATCCTGCTCCAACCTGGCCGGGCTGGAGCGCTTTGTAGATCGGCTGCTGCGGGATCTTGCGCGCAGTTAATTTGCGTTAATGCGACACGTCGCTAGTAAAAATTACCTGATTATTCCAAGTGCAGAATATTACGCAATTCACGATCCAGCTTTTCGCTATTAATCGGTTTGGCGAGATGGCTGATCATGCCGGCCTCATGACAGGCGCGGATTTTGTCTGGCACCGCATGGGCAGTGAGCGCGACAATCGGAATCGGCGGTATCTTGCCCTCATTCTGCAGTCGTATTATTTCTGCGCAGGTTTCAAACCCATCCATGTCAGGCATTTCGCAATCCATCAGGATCAGGTCGTAGGGGCGACTGTCGTTAAGTAGTACGGAGATGGCTTCCGGTCCGCTTTCCGCTACTTCCACCAGATGACCGAGCTTGCGTGCCAGGCCTTGAGCCACAAGAAGATTGACGTGATTGTCGTCGACAATCAGGAGCCGCACCTGCGGAGTTCTGTTCTCGGCGGCCTTGCCGACCGCCTCTGCCTGACGCTGCTCTGCGGACGTTTGTGGCAGTGGCAAGCGGAACCAGAATCTTGAGCCTTGCCCCGGCGTACTTTGTACGCCGATTTCACCGCCAATCAGCTCCACCAGCTGGCGGCAAATGGCAAGCCCCAGGCCGGTACCTCCGTAGCGTCGGCGCGTTGAGCTATCGGCTTGCTGAAATAACTCGAATAGCTCGGACAGTGTATTCGGAGCAATCCCTATACCGGTGTCTTCAACCTCAAACAGGACATAATCGCTGTTCTGGTGATCGCGCTGCAGGCGCACTTTTACCTCACCATGCTCGGTAAATTTCACCGCGTTGCTGATCAGGTTGCCAAGAATTTGTCGCAGCCGGATCGGGTCGCCCTGGCACAGGGTGCCGATGTTGCCATCCAGCTGCAGGTCAATCAGCAAACCCTTGATTCTCGCGTTCTGGGCGTACAGGCCAACGGTTTCACTGGCTAGCGCCGACAGGTTAAATTGTTCCGAAATGATCGGCATTTTGCCTGACTCGATGCTTGAGTAATCGAGAATATCGTTGATCAGTGCCAGCAGGGTGTTGCCGGACTGCTCGATGACATGCAAGTGGCGACCTTGCTCGGCGTCTTTGATGCCATCTTTAAGCATCTCCACGGTGCCAATAATACCGTTTAGCGGGGTGCGAATTTCATGGCTCATCACAGCCAAAAACTGACTGCGAGCACTCAGTGCATTGTGCAGCTCTCGGGTGCGCTCAATGACACGCTGCTCCAGCTCAACGGTGGCGTCTCGTTGTATTCGTTCGTTCTCATCGCGCAGCATGATGAAGCGATAGGCCAGCGCAAAAGATAGCAGCCATGCCTCGATCATGCTGCCGACCTCGAAACCGTGATCGATCAGCCAGTTGCTGTCGATAAACGAGTAGGTCTTCAACATGAACAGCAATACCATCACCGCGACAGGGCTGAACGACAGCAGGAAGTAGCGGGCTGGATGGTAGCCAGCTCTAATGCGGTCAATGGTAATCGCGATAATCGGCAGCACCATAAAGGCAGTGCCGGCGGTGACGATGCGTAGCACGGTGCCGGTTTCTACCAGAGTCGAGAGAGGAGCCAGAATCACCAGACTCCAGCCAGCGTAGTGAACGGCATGGCCAATACGCGGGCGGGCTTTGCGCAGGCGCATAAAGTCATTGGCGAATAATGTCATAAACCCGATGCCAAGAATGGCTGAGGCGGCCTGCACCGGGTTGTTCAGCCACGGCTGTTCCGGCCATAGCAACTTAAATGGCAACCCTTCACGACTGGTTAGATAGCCGAGCAGGCCGGCCAGATAAAGGCAGTACATCAAATAGCTTCTGTCGCGGATGGAGATGTACAGCAGCAGGTTGAACAGCAGCATGACACCAATGGCACCGAGATACAGGCCGACGAAATTCTGGAATGTGGTGTCGTACTGTTGGAAGGCATAAGGGGGCATCACAGCCACCGGCAGCTCGATGGCACCGACCGATGCGGCCCTGAACACCAGCCGGTAGTCCTGTCCTGGTTTCAGCGCCAGCGGGAACAGCAGGTTAGTGTGCGGGTAGGGGCGTTCACTCCAGGGGACCTGATCGCCGTGGCGGAAGCTGGCGACCAACTGATCCTGCTGGTCAAACAGGAACAGGTCGAGACTGTCCATATGTGGGCGGCCTGCCTGCAGAATCCAGTCCTGCTCACTGGTGTCGTTGTGTAGTGGAATCAGAAACCAGATGGCGCCGCGATCAAAGCCAAAGGCGGGATGCCTGCCACGGTCATTGATATTGCCTGTGTCTTGCAAGCGCGTCAGAGCCTCTCGTGGCCCTAGCTGCTGCTCCGGGTCGGGCAACCATAGCATCGACGCCAGCAAGTCATCTCCGCCGCCGGACAGCAAGGCGGCGCCGGCGCTTATCGGCGCCAGCAGCATGGTCAGCAGTAGCAGGTGAACCAGTCCCCGGATCAGTCGAAAGTCCTGCACAGGCGTCCTTGTTATGTGAATTAGTCGCGTCCCCCTTCAGTCTAGCCCGGCTTTACCCTGGTACCAACTGACCATAAGGGTCAAATTACTGTTGCTGACTACCTTGAGTGGTAGGCGGTGCGAAGGCAGACTGTGCTTTCCCCGTTGCGGAGCTGGCCATGGAAACCCGTCTGCACCACCGTACCTGCAATCTTTGTGAAGCCATGTGCGGCATCGAGATAGAGCTTGCCGGCGATACCATCACTGCCATCCGTGGTGACAAGCAGGACCCCTTTAGTTGCGGCCATATTTGCCCGAAGGCGGTGGCGCTGCAGGATCTGCATCATGATCCGGACCGGTTGCGTCGCCCGGTCCGGCGTACTGCCAATGGCTGGGAGGAGATCAGTTGGCAGGAGGCATTGGACGAAACTGCCGCGCGCTTGAAGTATGTTCGCCGCCAGCACGGCGGCGAGGCAATCGGCCTGTACGCTGGCAACCCCACCGCTCATAACCATGGTGCTTTGTTGATGCTGTTGCCGTTCATTCGTGCGCTCGGCAGCCGCAACCGCTACAGCGCCACCTCAGTGGATCAACTGCCTCATCAGCTCGCCTGTCTGAAGATGTTTGGTCATCAAGTCCTGTTCCCGGTACCGGATATTGATCGCACGGAATACTTTCTGGTGATAGGCGCCAACCCGATGGCGTCAAACGGCAGCATCATGACGGCGCCGGACATGCGTAATCGACTTAAGGCAATTCGAGCGCGGGGTGGCAAGATTGTGGTGCTGGACCCGCGCCGTACGGAGACTGCCGAAGTTGCCGATGCCCATCACTTTATTCGCCCTGGCACCGATGTGTTTTTGCTGCTCGGCTTGCTTAATGTGCTGTTCGCCGAAGGGCTGGCAAGACCCGGGCATCTCGCCGAAATGTTGGATGGTTATGAGCTGTTACAGGGACTGGTTAAGTCGTGGACAGCAGAGCGCGTTTCCAGACATACCGGCGTTCCCATCGAAGTCATCGAGCAGATCGCCCGTGACTTTGCTGGCGCCAATTGCGCCGCCGCTTATAGCCGTGTTGGCACCACCACCTCGGAGCACAGTGGCTTAAGTGCGTGGCTGGTGTATGCGATGAACATTGTTACCGGCAATTTTGATCGTGCCGGTGGCTTGATGTTTACCCATCCAGCATTTGATGTGGTGGGCATGGCGGGGATGACCGGCGAAACCGGTGGTTTCGACCGATTCCGTAGCCGGGTGCGGCAGATGCCGGAGTTTGGCGGCGAGTTCCCAGTGGCCACACTGGCGGATGAGATTCTCACTCCGGGCAAGGGGCAGATTCGTGCCATGGTCACCCATGCTGGTAATCCGGTGCTGTCTTGCCCGGATGGCCAGCGCCTTGATCAGGCTTTTTCCAATTTGGACTTTATGGTGTCGATTGATTTCTACATCAACGAAACCACGCGTCATGCGGATATTATTCTGCCACCCACGGGCCACCTCGAACATGCACAGTTTGACCCGGTGTTTCACTTGATGGCGGTGCGCAATACCACCAAATTCTCGCCGGCGTTGTTTGAAGCAGCGCCCGGTGCACTACATGACTGGCAGATCCTGTTGGAGCTGACTACCCGCCTGAATAGCCGTGACCGGTGGTCAACCATTAAGGCAAAGGCGCTGCATCGTTTGCTGTCGCGGCTAGGTGATACCGGCATGGTTGATCTGGGCCTGCGGCTTGGACCCTACGGTGACTGGCGTGGCCGGATCAACAGCCTGCGTGGCTTGTTGGCGCGTTTGCCATTACTTGGTGGTAGCAATGCTGCAGAGCAGCAAGGCAGTGAAGGTCTGACCCTTGAGAAGGTCATTGCCGAGCCCCATGGCATTGATCTGGGGCCACTGCGACCATCGTTACCTGATCGCCTTTTTACACGTGGGAAGAGTATCCATCTGGTGCCACAGGTCTACATTCATGAGCTGGAGGCACTGCAGCAAGTGGAGCCAGAAAGTGACGGCGCGATGCGCCTGATTGGTCGCCGTCATGTGCGTAGCAATAACTCGTGGATGCACAACAGCCAGCGTCTGGTTAAGGGCAAAAACCGATGTACGGTAATGCTGCATCCGGAGGATGCTGCGCGCCTTGGTATTACCGATAGCACGGACGTGGAGGTTACTAGCGAAGCTGGATCGATTTGTCTGCCGGCGGAAATTACCGACAGCATCATGCCTGGCGTTATTAGTATTCCGCACGGCTTTGGTCATGCTCGTAAAGGAGTTCGGTTGGGTGTGGCTAGCCGCCATGCCGGCGTTAGCGTCAACGATGTGATTCGAAGTGATCGCACCGATGCGTTGACCGGCACGGCCATTCTGAATGGTCAGACTGTGGAGCTGCGCGCTGTGGGCGCTGGCGTGTAGGTAGCTGCTAGACAAAAAAGGCCCCGCAATGGCGGGGCCTTTTTTGTGGAGTCAGGATTAGCCTTTTTTGTAGGCTTCAGCAGACTTCATGATCTCTGCGCGAGCGGCGGCGGCATCGCCCCAACCATCCACTTTGACCCACTTGCCTGGTTCGAGATCCTTGTAGTTCTCGAAAAAGTGCTCGACCTGCTTGACCAGCAGTTCCGGAAGATCAGTAACTTCCTGAATCTTCTGGTACATGGCCGACAACTTGTCGTGGGGTACGGCGATAAGTTTGGCATCCTGACCGGCTTCGTCGCTCATGTTCAGAATGCCCACCGGGCGAGCGCGAATCACCGAGCCCGGTACTACCGGATACGGGGTTACAACCAGTACGTCCAGCGGGTCGCCATCTTCGGACAGAGTCTGCGGGATATAGCCGTAGTTGGCCGGGTAGAACATCGGCGTGGCCATAAAGCGATCAACGAATACGGCGTGGCTGTCCTTGTCGATCTCATACTTGATAGGCGAGCTATTGGCCGGAATCTCGATAACTACGTAGATGTCGTCAGGCAGGGATTTGCCCGCCGGAACCTTGTCAAAATCCATGGTCTGTCCTACCGGAGGTTGCTGGGGGCGCGGATTATAGCAACGGGAAGGGTCGGGCGGCCACTTTGCCTGCCGGGCTGTCGGACCATGCCGGCTATCGGCATGGTCCTGAGGGTTACTTCTGGACCTTTTGGCCGGCAGATTCCCAGCCTGGGAAGCTGCCTTCCAGAACCTGAATCTTGGTGAAGCCAGCGTCCTCTAGCACAGCCGCCGCCTGACCGGCACGGTTGCCAGTGCGGCAGTACAGCAGGATTGGCTCATCCTTGTAGGCAGACAGCGAGTCAACATAGTTGCTCATTTCTGTGTGCGGGATCAGGCGAGCGCCCGGGATACGGCCTGCAAGGAAGTCATCCTCGGTACGTACATCGATGATTAGCGGGGCTTTGCCGTTGCTCATCTGTGTCGCCAGAGCCTCCACAGAGACACTCTCAGCGGCGAGCGCTGGCAGGCTGAGCAGGGATAGGGACAGCAATGTGGCTGACAGGAAACGTTTCATAGCGATTCTCCTTGTTGGGATGACCCATTGAGTGCCAGTGCCGGAATTCGTTCCGCAGGCTTTCGGCATCATGGGTACAGTACTCCTTAGAGCTCGAACTTGCCTTTCAGTTTCTTCGCTACCGGTGCCAGCTTCAAGTGTGCTCGTACTGGCAGGCCATTTTTATACGGGGGCACGGCTTCGCCCTGAATGAGCGGTGACAGGTAATCGCGGGCTGCCTCAGTGATGCCGAAGCCGTCGCGGCTGATAAAGTTACGCGGCATCTTCTTCTCGACATTGGCCACCTGGGCCAGAGGAGCCTCACCAATTGACCAGCTGTACTTTTTGCCCTTGCCACGGACGATGGCTGGCATCACCGCATTGTGGCCGGCCTCAGCAAATTGCACTGCTGCGCGGCCCACGGCGTATGCCTGTTCCAGATCGACTTGCGAGGCCAGGTGGCGGGCTGAGCGCTGCAGATAGTCAGGTACCGCCCAGTGATACTTGTAGCCAAGCTTGTCTTTGACCATCTGCGCCAGCACAGGAGCGACGCCACCCAGTTGCTTGTGGCCGAAGGCATCAACGCTACCAGCATCGGCAAGAAAGGTGCCGTCCTTGTAGCGGGCGCCTTCTGACACAGCAATCACGCAGTAACCGTTCTTTTTTACCACCTGATCCACCTTGTTCAGAAACTTGCCCTGGTCGAAGGCTATTTCCGGGAACAGGATGATATGCGGAGCGTCACCGTCTTCTTCCTGGGCGAGGCCAGCAGCCGCAGCAATCCAGCCGGCGTGGCGTCCCATGACTTCCATGACAAACACCTTGGTGGATGTGGCGCACATGGACTTCACGTCCAGCGCTGCTTCACGAATGGAAACGGCAGTGTATTTGGCAACGGAGCCAAAGCCCGGCGAGCAGTCGGTGATCGGCAGGTCGTTGTCGACGGTCTTCGGCACATGGATGGCTTGAATCGGGTAATCCATGGTTTCAGCCAGTTGGGAGATCTTCAGGCAGGTATCAGCAGAGTCACCACCGCCGTTGTAGAAAAAGTAGCCGATATCGTGAGCGCGGAATACTTCGATCAGGCGCTGGTATTCGCGGCGGTTCTGTTCCAGTGATTTCAGCTTGTAGCGACAGGATCCGAATGCGCCACCGGGGGTATGCTTTAGTGCAGTAATGGCAGACTTCGACTCTTTGCTTGTGTCGATCAAGTCTTCCAGCAGGGCGCCGATAATGCCGTTACGGCCGGCATAGACCTTGCCGATTACCTTGCTCTCCCGGGCAGCCTCAATGACACCGGCAGCGGAGGCATTGATGACGGCGGTGACACCACCGGATTGGGCATAAAAGGCGTTTCTGCGGGCGGATTTCTTGGCCATCGGTTTGGGCTCCTGAAGAGGCTGGCTGGATGGCGCGCATTCTAAAGGCATTGGCGGGATGACGCACGGAGTTGGGGTGCCTTCCGTCTGGTAGCTCGCTACACTGCCAGCACAGTTTCAGGAGCAAAGCACACCATGCACATTCATATTCTCGGCATCTGCGGCACTTTCATGGGGTCGTTGGCACAGTTAGCGCGGGACATGGGGCACCGGGTCACTGGTGCGGATACTAATGTCTATCCGCCCATGTCGGACCAGCTGCGTGCTGCTGGCATTGAGATTCATGAAGGTTACGATGCAGCTCAGCTCGATCCGGCGCCGGATCTGGTGGTGATTGGTAATGCCATGAGTCGTGGCAACCCGGCTGTGGAGGAGGTGCTTAACCGTGGCCTGCGCTATACCTCCGGCCCGCAGATGCTGGCGGATGTGGTGTTGCAGGATCGCTGGGTGATTGCCGTGGCTGGCACCCATGGCAAAACTACTACCGCATCGATGGTGGCCTGGCTGCTGGAAGCCGCTGGTATGGCGCCAGGTTTTTTGATTGGTGGTGTGCCCGGTAACTTCCCAGTGTCAGCACGTCTTGGTCAAACACCGTTTTTTGTGGTTGAAGCTGATGAATATGACACGGCATTTTTCGATAAGCGTTCCAAGTTTATTCACTACCGGCCACGTACTGTCATTCTGAATAATCTGGAATTTGATCACGCCGATATATTTGAAAATCTCGGCGCCATTCAGAAGCAGTTCCATCATTTAGTACGTACCATTCCCGGAAATGGCAGAATTATTCTGCCCACTGGGGAGATGGCGCTGGAGGAGGTTTTGGATAAGGGCTGCTGGAGTGAAGTCGAGCATTTCGGCGCTGGCGCAGGAATTGATGTGCAGCTACTCAAAGACGATGGCAGTCATTTTGCTGTGCTGGAAAATGGCAGCAAAGTCGGTGAGGTGCGCTGGGGGCAAACCGGGGCGCATAGCGTTAATAATGGCATGGCAGCGCTACTGGCAGCACGTCATGTGGGTGTGCCGCTGGCGCAGGGCTGCGAGTTGCTTGCTGACTTCCTCGGCGTCAAAAGACGTATGGAAATGATCGGTGAGGTGGGTGGCGTTCGGGTTTATGATGATTTTGCCCATCACCCGACTGCGATTGCCACCACCCTTGAGGGTTTGCGAAAGAAGGTTGGCACAGACAAAATCATCGCAGTGATTGAGCCTCGCTCCAACACCATGCGCATGGGTGCGCATCGTGACAAATTGGCAAACAGCGTGCTGGCCGCAGATGAAGTGATCTGGTATCAGCCGGAAGGCATAAACTGGTCGCTGGATGATGTGGTCAATGCATCAGAAGTGCCGGCTAAAACATTATCGAGCATTGATGCCGTGATTGCTGATATTTGCAGTCGTGATGATGCCCCGTTGAACGTGGTAATCATGAGCAATGGTGGATTTGGTGGCATCCATAGAAAGTTGGTCGAGGCGCTGCAGGGGCGCTAATAGCCCCCATTCTGTTATTTGGTGCGAACCACCAGGGTGCCAGCCAGCTTGTCATGCCAGCCCTGTTTGCGCTTGTCGAACGCCACCCACAGAAAGCCTAGGCCGAGTGCAAAAATCGACACATAGTAGCCAAGGTAGCGACCAATCAGCTGGCCGGTGCTGCACGGGCCAGCTGTGTCAGCATCGACGATCTTAAGGCCAAGTGCCATTTTTCCCGGCGTAGCGGATTTGTACACCCAGAAAGTAATTGATGCGATGGCAGGAAACAGGTAGCTGATAACGAAATCAGCAGGGCCGCGTAGCATGTCTTGTTCGGTGTAAAAGCTGTCACCATAGAATGCGTACAGCACCGGGGAAGTCACTAGCAGAATCAATATGGTGTCGATCAGCGAGGCGCCCGTGCGGCGCCAGAAGCCGCCGTACTCAAGCCCCTGAGTGAAGTCATCGGGCGCTACCTGTGAGGTCGGGCTCTGGTATGGATTGGTCATGCTGACACTCCTTTGCGACTGACAATTCAATGGCTGTGCAGTTGACCAACGTCGATGCCCTGATGCTGCAGATCAGCATGGTAGGAGCTGCGCACCATCGGTCCCGAGGCTACTGAGGTAAAGCCCAGTTGTTCAGCGACCTTTGCGTACTCACGGAACTCGTCCGGGTGAACATACCGCTCCACCGGTGCGTGGTGTTTGCTGGGTTGTAAATACTGGCCGATGGTTAACATGTCGACGTCGTTGGCGCGCAAGTCCTTTAACACACCAATCACCTGGTCAAAGGTTTCGCCCAGGCCGACCATAATGCCGGACTTGGTGACTACCTCCGGGTGTTGCTGCTTGAATGTCTTCAATAGCTTCAGAGAGTGGTCGTACCTGGCGCCTGGTCGAATGGTTTTGTACAGCTGCGGTACGGTTTCAATGTTGTGGTTGAACACATCTGGTGGCTGAGTGGCAAAAATAGTGAGTGCGTCGTCCATGCACAGTTTGAAATCCGGTACTAATACTTCAATGCGAGTGTCCGGCGACTGTTGGCGGATTTCACGGATGCATTCAGCAAAATGTTGGGCTCCTCCATCGGCCAGATCATCACGATCTACCGAGGTGACTACCACATATTTCAGTGCCAGATCGGCAACACTTTCACCCAGGTGCTTCGGTTCGTCGGTGTCCAGAGGCTTGGGACGACCAAAGCCCACATCACAGAAAGAGCAACGACGGGTGCAGATATCTCCCATGATCATAAAGGTGGCGGTGCCGCCGCCGAAGCACTCCGGCAGGTTTGGGCAGGAAGCCTCCTCACAAACGGTGTGCAGCTTTTGCCGGCGCAGCATGGACTTGATGCGCTGAATTTCGCCGTTGGCTGGCACTCGCACCCTGATCCAGCTTGGTTTGCGCTGGATTCCCGGCTCGGTAACCACCGGAATGGCGCGCACTTTGTCTGCACCGCGCAGTTTTTCACCGGGGGCTACTTTGCGACGGGCCGGGCGTGGTTCGCTCATGGCGCGGGGGTCTCCTGCTGGATAGGGGGTAGGGCGTCAGTGTACCAGCCCGGCAGCCCGACGGCAGTGACGTTGTCGAAAGCAAAGCGCTCACATAGTGCCTGTTGTAGCCCTGCTTCCACGGCAGGCCGGCCGGGGTCGGCGCCAAGAACAGCCAGACTGGTCATTGGTTGACCGATATGGCCGCAGGGGTTGATACGCTGAAAGACGCCCATATCTACATCGCGATTGAGCGACAGGCCATGGTAGCTGCGGCCATGACGGATACGCAGCCCGAGCGAGGCAATCTTGGCGGCGCCGACATACACGCCCGGCGCATCCGCGCGGGGCGCCGCCTCGATATCCAGGGTGGCCAGATAGCTGACAATAGCTTGTTCAATGCGAGTGACCAGTTCACGGGCGCCAATGCCCATGCGGGCAATGTCGAACAGCAGATAGCCCACCGTCTGTCCCGGGCCATGCCAGGTTACCTGGCCGCCACGATCTGTTTGTAGCAGCGGGATAGGCCCTGGATTGAGCACATGCTCTGGCTTGCCGGCCTGACCGAGGGTGAACACATCAGGGTGTTCCAGAAACCACAGCTCGTCAGGCGTGTTGCTGTCACGCTGGTCGGTGAAGGTCTTCATCGCCTGCCAGCAGGGCTGATAGTCGACGCGGGGGAGATGGCGGGTCAGCAGGTTCGGCATAAGATTGATTGTAGAGGTCAGCGGTCTGGCTCGTCATCCTCAACATGTTCAATTGAACGGCTGGTAACTATTGGGTTCACACTGTCACTATGGGCTTACTCTGGAGTTGATCCGTGCAGTTGGCACTGCGAGCAGCACTGTGGTTTGAGACTGCTTCCAGCAGCCAGCACAGGAGCATGACATGTCTACACAGATCCGTTTAATCATTCCGGCGATGACCTGCGCTGGTTGCGCGCGCAAGGTTCGTGCCGCTCTGGAGCCGCTAGCCGGGGTGAGCGAGATAGCCATCGATACTGCCGCTAAAACAGTTGATTTGAATATCGATGGTGAAGACCCAACTGCGGTGATGATGGCGCTAGAGCAGGCCGGTTATCCGGCTGAAGCTGATTCGGGGACGGCTCCTGAAGCTTGCCGCATGAATGACCCTCTTCCTTCCGATCACCTTCCTGTGGATGGCATGCGGCTCGCCATTACTGGCGCGACATGTGCGAGTTGTGTTCGCAGCATAGAAACCGCGCTGTCGTCCGTGCCAGGTGTTGAGCAGGCCAGCATGAATCTGGCTGATCACAGCGCTTATGTGCAAGGCGCGGCAAAACCCGAGCAGCTCATCGCCGCCATTGAAGCTGTTGGTTACGGGGCCTCAGTGGCAGCGGATGATGACTCTCTTGAACAGGAGCGTGAGCGCTCGGAGCAGAAGCTCTATCGTCGCCTGATCCGTGATACCTGGCTGGCACTGGGCCTCGGTGCTCCGCTGATGGCATGGATGTTGTTTGGCGGCAGCATGATGGTGCATGCCGGAGGTATTAGTCAGCTGGTGTGGTTGTTGGTTGGCCTGTTAACGCTTGCTGTGCTGCTAGTTGCTGGCGGGCATTTCTTTGTCGGTGCCTGGAAGGCAGCCGTTCACCATAACGCCAATATGGATACGCTGATTGCGATTGGTACTGGTACTGCCTGGCTGTACTCCATGGTGGCGGTGCTGGCGCCAGGGCTGCTGCCAGAACAAGCGAGGCATGTCTATTTCGAAGCCTCCGTGATGATTGTCGGCTTTATCAATATGGGACTGGCGCTAGAGTTGCGCGCCCGCGGTCGCTCTGGTCAGGCAATCAAGCGTCTGCTCGGCCTGCGAGCTACCACCGCACGACGGGTCGAAGATGATGGTAGCGAGGAGGATGTGGACATTGCACTGGTCATGACAGGCATGCGCTTGCGAGTCCGACCGGGTGAGAAAATTGCTGTCGATGGTGTGGTGGAAAGCGGATCTACTCTGGTGGATGAATCTATGCTGACGGGCGAGCCCATGCCGCTTAGTAAACAGGCTGGGGATATGCTTTCCGCTGGGACCATAAATCAGCAGGGCAGCCTGGTTTATCGGGCTACTCGGGTCGGCAAAGACACCGCGCTGGCGCAGATTATTGCTTTGGTAAAAAAGGCACAGGGTTCGCGCCCACCGATCGGTCGTCTGGCAGATCAGGTGTCCGCGGTTTTTGTCCCGGTGGTGATGCTGGTCGCCATTGGTGCCGCACTGGTTTGGTTTAATGTGGGGCCCGAGCCGCGCGCCAGTTATGCCATGGTGGCACTGACCACGGTGCTGATTATTGCTTGTCCCTGTGCGCTTGGACTGGCAACGCCCATGTCGGTGATGGTCGGAGTGGGAAAGGCAGCGGAGTCGGGCATTCTTATCCGTCAGGGCGCAGCACTGCAAACAGCATCGGAGCTGACCACTATTGTTCTGGATAAAACCGGTACCGTTACCCAAGGAAAGCCATCGGTTACCGAGCTATTCGGCTATGCCGATTGGTCACGGGATAGGGTGCTGGCATTGGCTGCGGCGCTGGAGAATGCGTCTGAACATCCTCTTGCCTTTGCGGTTCTTGAGGCCGCCAAAGAGCGAAGCCTGGCCGCTCTAGATGTGAGTGATTTCATCGCTGAAAATGGCAAAGGTGTACAGGCGAACTATCAGGGCGGTGTAGCAAGGATCGGCAATCTGCGCTGGCTGGCTGATCTGGGAATTGATGCAGACGCGGCCACGGCAGATGTGGCCGGGATTACTGAGCAGGCCGGTACCCCTTTATTTCTGACCATGGATAAAACGCTGATCGGTGTGATTGGCGTGCGTGATCAGATTAAGCCTGATGCCCGCTCGGCAGTGGCGCGTATGCATGCCCGGGGCCTAAAGGTAGTGATGATCACTGGCGATGTTCGCAGTACTGCTGAGGCGATTGCCAAGCAAGCCGGTATTGAAGAGGTTATCGCTGAGGTTTTGCCTGCCGATAAGGCTTTGCATGTGCGCGGGTTGCGCGACAAGGGAGAACGGGTGGCCATGGTTGGCGATGGCATTAATGATGCGCCAGCCCTTGCCGAAGCCGACGTTGGATTTGCCATCGGCACGGGAACGGATGTGGCGATTGAAAGTGCCGGGATCACGCTGATGGGTGGGTCCTTGCATGGAGTGGTCGATGCTATTGCCGTGTCATCGGCTACGGTGCGCAATATTCGTCAGAATCTTGTTGGTGCATTTCTCTATAACGTGCTCGGTATTCCCGTGGCGGCGGGGCTGCTGTATCCACTCACCGGGATGATGTTTAGCCCAGTTATCGCCGGACTCGCCATGTCCCTGTCATCAGTTACAGTCGTATCCAATGCCAACCGGTTGAGGTTCTTTCAGGCGCGGCCCGCCAAGGAGGTGGTATGACCAATGTGCTGGTAAATGCTGCAGGGTTGGCGGCAATGATGATGATTGTCTGGTGGTTCTGGCTATGGAAGCCGAGCAACGCAGCCAATACTAAAGCCGGGGTGATCGATATACGGGTTGCCAACGGTACTTACAGTCCGGCCCTGATTGATAGTCCAGCGGGGCAGCCTCTAACTCTTCGTGTGTTGCGTGAGGATGCCAGCCCTTGTGCGGAGTACCTGATCGTTGATGGCCTTGGCGTTAATGAGGCATTGCCGATTGACCGCCGACACGACATAGAGCTTCCGGTAATGCAGCCAGGTGAATATCGTTTTCATTGCCAGATGAACATGTATCAGGGTGTCTTGAGGATACGTTAAGTAGATTATGATTACTCAGCGGCAAGTTTGGCGTACCCCGAAAGCAGGCAGTTTGAACAGCCTGGCACTGCAGAGTGAATCACTGTCTGAGTTAGACGCCCGTGCTGTGCGGGTACAGGTGACAGCCGTAGGGTTGAACTTTGCTGATATTTTTGCCCTGACAGGTCTTTATTCCGCCACGCCTGAAGGCAGCTTTATTCCGGGGCTTGAGTACGCGGGTGAGATCGTTGCTATCGGCCAGAGCGTGGAAGGCTTTTGTGTCGGTGACCGGGTAATGGGCCTGACCCGCTTCGGTGGCTATGCCACGGTAATTGATAGTCCTGAAGAGTATGTTCACCTGATTCCATCGGACTGGGATGATGCTCAGGGAGCAGCCTTTCTGGCACAGACACTAACTGCTTGGTATGCGTTGAAAGCGCTCGGTGATATTCAGCCGGGACATCAGGTGTTGATTCATAGCGCGGCGGGCGGAGTCGGTTTGCAGGCCATGCGATTGGCCCGCGCCGTCGGTGCTATTCCGGTGGGTAGTGTTGGCTCAGCAGATAAGCTGGAGTTATTGCGCTCCGAGGGGTTCACCGACGTGCTGGTGCGTGAGCGGTCCTTTTCCTCACAGCTACAACGGCAGGGACGACGTTTTGATTTGGTGCTGGATGCCATTGGCGGGGAGGTGCAGCTGGCCAGCTTTGCTGCCCTTGAGCCAATGGGGCGCCTGGTTGTCTTTGGGGCTGCGGAGTTTACTCCCACTGGTAGCCGCCCGAATTATTTAAGCGCTATTTGGAAGTTTCTGCGTCGGCCACGGTATGACGTCATGTCGATGATCAGTGAGAACAGGTCTGTACTGGCTTTTAATTTGATCTGGCTATGGCAACGGCAGCAGCGCATGCATGCCCTGCTCGATGAGCTGCAGAAGATTGACTTGCCGCCACCATATGTGGGGCACCAATTCCCGTTCTCCGGTGCGCATAAGGCCTTGGATTATCTTCGTTCCGGGAAAAGTACAGGCAAGGTGGTATTAAGGGTTGGCCTTTCATAGTTTTAAGGTTGTTTTAAGACAAGTCTGGTCGAATGCAAAGCAGATTGGCTAGAGAATGTATCATGTGTTTCCGGCAAGGTTACTTGAGCATCTTGTCACGTAAGGCGGTATCTCCCTATGTGATGGTTTTGCTGCTAGCAGTGTGGTTGGCAGTGTTCGGTAATATGCCGCTTTGGCGGTCGCTGGCCGATGTTGCTGCGCCAGCTTGGCAGCAGAACCTGTGGTTGGCCGGCTTTGCGCTACTGCTGGTTGAGATCAGTTCCTTTGTTTTTATTCTGGTGGCGTGGCCTCACCTGTTTAAGCCTTTGGCAACGGTACTGCTGCTGGCAGCCGGGTTCGCCAGCTATTTTATGACGACCTACGGCACGGTCATTGACCCGGGCATGGTGACTAATGTTTTCGATACCGATATGGC
This sequence comes from Alcanivoracaceae bacterium, assembly GCA_029210325.1. Taxonomy (GTDB): domain Bacteria; phylum Pseudomonadota; class Gammaproteobacteria; order Pseudomonadales; family Alcanivoracaceae; genus PGZG01. The sequence goes on from JARGPU010000010.1 coordinate 30,736, forward strand.
TGAAGCCATGGACCTGCTCTCTTGGTCAATGATTCAGTCGGTGGCGATAGTGTCACTTCTGCCCATATGGTTTCTTTGGTCTAGGCCTCTTCAATGGAAACCGGCGCTCAGTCAGGCTGGGTATAATGTGGTTGCTGCCTCAGTGGTTCTGGTGATGATTGTCCTGACGGCGCTTCCTTTCTACCAAGGCCTTACCTCGGTGATGCGCAGTCACCCTGATTTCCGCTATCAACTCAATCCGGCTAGTAGTGTCTACTCAACTGGCTTTGTTATTCATCACAGGTGGTTCGCCGGCCCGAAGGAGTTTCATCAGGTTGCAACTGATGCCCATCTCGGCATTGATGTTGAAGCTCTCCCATCCTTAATGGTGCTGGTGGTAGGGGAAACCGCCAGGGCAGATCATTTTTCTTTGGCGGGCTATTCTCGTCAGACCAATCCGGTGATGGAGTACTGGCAAGCTAAAGAAGATCTGCTCTACTTCTCGGCTGTTAGCTCCTGTGGTACATCGACCGCTTCGTCTCTGCCTTGCATGTTTTCTCCCCTGGGGCGCAGTAGTGGAGGCGATAGCCATGCAGGAGAGTATGAGAGTCTTCTGGATGTATTGCAGCGTGCAGGCGTGTCAGTGTTGTGGCTGGATAATCAGTCAGGGTGTAAGGGCGTGTGTGACCGAGTTCAGTCCGTGAAGCACAAAGATCTTTGTGACCAGGATGAATGCAAAGATGAGGTAATGCTGGAAAATCTGAAGTCTTTGCACAAAGGTGACAGCCCAGAAGCGGAGCCAAAGAAGACTTTGGTGGTTATGCATCAGATTGGTAGTCACGGGCCTGCCTATTACAAGCGAACAGCGCCGGAGTACAAAAAGTTTCTTCCAGAATGCACCAGCAATGTACTTTCTGACTGTGATAATCAGGAGGTAATTAATGCTTATGATAATACGATCTTTTATACCGATTACTTTCTCGGTCAGGTCTTGGAGTATCTAAAAGGGCTTGCCGATGCAGGTCGTGTTAGCACTTCGATGCTTTACGTGTCGGATCACGGAGAATCCCTCGGCGAAAGTGGACTCTACCTCCATGGCCTTCCGTTTTCTTTGGCTCCATCGACCCAGACTCATGTTCCAATGATGATTTGGTTATCTGGGCAAGAAGCGATGCAGGGGGGATTTAATATGGATTGCCTGAAGCGACATCGTGACGAAAAGCTGAGCCATGACCACCTTTTTCACTCACTTCTTGGCTTTTTGGATGTGTCCACATCCGAGTATCAGGAAGACATGGATCTATTTTTTCCATGTCGTTCTGGCTCTATGTAGCCAGCCAGTGCGCGGAGTCAAAAGACCACCTTAACGTGGCTGCAGGCGTTAAGCTCCGCATAGATGCTAGTGACATGGTCGCGGTGCTGGACAGTGATACGGGCGTTAACCGAGATATAGTTTCCCTTTGCACTGGGTTTCACAGAGAGGTGTGCATTTGGGTCAAAGTCCTCCAGATGCTGGCTAAGGATGGCGACCACGGCTTGCTCAAGCGGGCTGTCCGCTGCCCCCATTACTTTCAAGGTCATTTCGTGGGGGAATTCCCACAGGTCTTCGTTAATGGTCATGGGATGCCTCGCCAGCTTGGTAGTTTGCTATATGGAGCCTGTTGACCAGATTACAAGCCACACAGGCGCCGCTTGTAATCGACATAATGGCGCGCCATCTGCTTCCAAAGTGGTCCCGGCTTGCCATCCCCAAGGGTGTGCCCGTTCAGGCGGGTAACCGGCACCACTTCTTTGGTAGAGCTGGACAGCCAGATTTCATCAGCGCTGCGCAGTTCGGCCTCGGTGACTTCCCGTTCCTCAATCAGCATATTGTGCTGCTGAGCCAGTTCGACCACCAGATCACGAGTAATGCCTGGCAGGATCAAGTGGCTTTTAGGCGGGGTGATTATCAGGCCGTCCTTAACGATAAAGAAGTTGCTGGCGGAGCCCTCCGTGGCGAAACCGTCACGAATCAGGATCGCTTCAGCGGCCCCCTCGGCCACGGCTTGCTGACGCATCAGGATGTTGGCTAGCAGGGCCACGCTTTTGATGTCGCAGCGGCTCCAGCGAATGTCATCCAGGGTGATCACCGTAACGCCTTGTGCGGTATCCGGCATATCAGCGGCTGGGGTGGCGATATGTCCGGTCATGGCGAAAACTGTTGGTGCTACTGGCGGGTTTGGAAAAGCATGATCACGTTTTGTTGTAGCGCCACGGGTAACTTGTAGGTAGGTATAGATGTTACCGCCGCCATTTCGCTGGATCAGTTCCTCGAAAAGCCCAGTCCACTCGTCAGCCGAGTGTGGATTGGTAATTTCAATGGCTGCCAGAGAGTGGTCCAGACGCTGCAAGTGCTTATCCAGACGAAATAGTTTTCCAGCGTAGGCCGGGATGACTTCATAGACGCCATCGGCGAACAGAAAGCCACGATCAAGAGGTGAAATACGGGCCTGCTCAAGAGGCACAAACTGTCCGTTAAGGTAGGCAATGGCCATTTGTGCCTCTTGATTAGAGTGAGCAGAAATCAGAACAGGCCGGCAAAAAACAGGCGGATGCGGTGCCACAGGCGCGTGAAAAATCCAGCCTGCTCCACATCGTTCAGAGCCACAAGCGGACGGTCCAGTAATACCTCACCATCGAGGCTGACAACCACACTGCCAAGTGTCTCGCCCTTGCTGATCGGGGCGCGAATTTCAGGACTGACCTTCATCTCGGCTTTTAATCGTTGTTGGCTATTGCGAGGAATGGTCATCACCAGATCATTTACCGGGCCGATCGCCAGTTTGTCTTTTTTACCCATCCAGACTTGTACTTCAGATAGCGCATCGCCAGCGCTGTAGGCATGGTAGGTTTCGAAGAACCGGAATCCCCAGGTCAGCAGCTTTTGGGTCTCGACCGCCCGGGATTGCTCCGAGCTGGTGCCCATCACTACACTGATCAGTCGCTGGTCACCCTGTTTCCCGGATGCCACCAGGCAATAGCCTGCTTCTTCCGTATGACCGGTTTTCAGGCCGTCAACCTTGTCATCCCGCCATAGCAGCAGATTGCGATTTTGCTGGGTGATATTGTTGTAGGTGAAGCTTTTTTCAGAATAGAGCGGGTAGTGCTCTGGATAGTCATTGATAATGGCCAGCGCCAAAAGTGCCATGTCGCGAGCACTGCTGTAGTGATCATCTGCTGGCAGGCCAGTGGCATTGCGGAAGTTGGAGTTGGCCATGTTGAGGCGTTCCGCATGACGGTTCATCAGGTCGGCGAAGGCGTCTTCGCTGCCGGCAATGTGCTCTGCAATGGCGACACTGGCGTCGTTTCCAGAGACGATAATAATGCCCTTGAGAAGTTCATGCAGGTTTACCCGAGTGCCTTCGCGAATAAACATGCGTGAGCCGCCGGTTCGCCATGCCTTGACGCTTACTAATACCTCATCTGTCAGGGAAATATTGCCGCGCTCCAGTTCGTGATCGGCGACATAGGAGGTCATCATTTTAGTCAGGCTGGCGGGGGGCAGGCGCTCATCCGCATTGTGAGCCACAAGCACGTGACCGCTGGCAGCATCGATCAGAATGTAGCCGCTGGCCGCGATCTGCGGTGCACGGGCGATCAGTGATTCTGCACTGGCACTGAGCGGCAGTAGCAGGGCGGTCATCAGGGTAACAAGCCGTGGAAGTCGGAGCTGTGTCATGATTTTCTCGCATTGCAGGGCACTGAATTAGCGCCATTTGACCGCGTTGGCGGGAATAATTCCCGTTACGGGCGCAGGTTGTGCGCATTCTAGGCCGCGGGGATAGAAATGTCAGGGGGCGACGGCGTTAACTGGCGATGGGTAGCCCGCGCCAGTTAGCGACTGACGGGCGGCAAGTCTGTCCTGCTCATTTGCAAAAGGGCCAATCCATACCCGGTACATGTCGTTGCGGGTGTGAATCGTTACCGGCCAGGAGAACCGGCTGCTTAGATCCGTGACAAGCTTTATCGCACTATCCTGCTGACTGAAGGCGCCGGCTTGCAGGAACAGGGCGCCGGAGGCGTCAGGTGGAGGGCTGCTACTGGCGGCAACCACGCTCTGGGTCTGATTGGCAGGTTCTGTGCTGAGAGCTTCCACTCTTACCCGCCCAGTACCGCGTTGGTCGATATCCAGCTTCACTGCCGCAGCCCAGGAAAGATCAATCACTCGGTCCGGGTGAAACGGGCCGCGATCATTCACTCGCACAATGGTGCTTTTGCCGTTGTCCAGGTTGGTGACCCTCGCCCAGGTCGGCAATGGCAGGGTCTTGTGGGCTGCGCTCAACTGGTACATGTCATAGGTTTCACCGCTGGAGGTGCGGTGGCCATGAAACTTGGCGCCGTACCAGGAGGCGATGCCATCCTCGGTATACCCGGCTGACGACTCCATCACTTGGTAGCTCACCCCCCAAACCCGATAGGTTGGGCCATTGCCGTAACGGCTGCGGGGCTCATGCTGTGGGGTAGGCTGTGGCAATTGCTGCATCCGCATTCGATCTGCCTGCGGTGCATGGTCTTGTTGAATGCTGTAGCGGTCACTACCCGGTGCGCCGTTGTCCTGTGCGCTCGACCCGTGCGGCGTATAAGGCGACGTTTGGCAGCCTGCCACTAGCAGGCAGGCAAGTGACAGCAGCTTTTTCATTAGCGAATCTCTCCGCGGTGCTTAGTCAGCTCCTGCGCCAAATGGTGGGCAGCCATGGCATATAGGTAGCTATGATTGTAGCGGGTGATTACATAGAAGTTGTTGGTGGTCAGCCAAAACTCGCTGCCATGCTCGCCTTCCAGCTCTATCAGGGCAGCCGGTGTATCGTCGGCCAGACCAGTGAAGCAGAAGTTGCTCTCCTCACAGGACACAGACACAGCGCCAGCTGCCTTGGCCGCCCCCAGGGTTGTGCGTGGTTTGTCGAGGGGTTGAATCAGCTTGCGCCATGCCTCTCCTTGCACTCGGGCACGGGCTACCAGCGGTTGTCCTGCCTGCCAACCATGGACCTTGAAGTAGTTGGCGATACTGCCTATGGCATCTACAGGGTTGCCGAGCAGATCTATGCGGCCGTCATCATCCTGATCAATGGCGTAATGGATGTAGCTGGTTGGAATAAACTGCGGATATCCCATGGCACCGGCATAGGAGCCGGTCACTTCGCTGATATCGATGCCGGCTTTCTGTTCCAGACGGAACAGCTCCTTTAGCTGACCGCGGAAAAACTTCGAGCGAGGAGGATAGTCAAATCCCAGTGTCGTCAGGGCATCAATCACTCTGTAAGTGCCCTTGTGACGACCATAGCGAGTTTCCACCCCAAGGATGGCAAGAATCATTTCGGCTGGTACGCCATGAGAGGCTTCCACCGCATCCAGGGTGTCTTTATGTTGCTGCCAGAATGCAATTCCCTGCTCGACGCGATCGGGCTGCACAAACAGGCGTCGATAGTCCGCCCATGTCAGGGTTTTTTCTGCTGGCCGGGCAATTAGTTCAAGAATTTTTTCCTGCTTTTGAGCGTCGGCCAGGAGCGACAAAACACGTTCCCGGTCCAGTCCTTCCTCTGCCAATTCGTCGGCTACTTTGATGGCTTCCGGGTGCTCGGCATAGCTTGCAAGGGCCGAGCCGGAGGCGCCCCAGCTCAGGGCGGCGAGTGCGAACATCATAATCCGGTTATTCACGTAGTCTCCTTATCCCATCAGGCGCCGGTGGGTATGAACTGACATCAGGATGCCGAACCCCGCCAGCAGAGTAACAATGGATGTGCCGCCGTAGCTGATCAGCGGTAGCGGAACTCCCACCACCGGCAGCAGACCAGACACCATGCCAACATTGACCAGAATATAGATAAAAAATGTGAGGGCCAGTCCCGCGCCAAACAGGCGTGAAAAAAGATCTTGAGCATGATAACTGATCCACAGGCAGCGACCGATAACGAACAGGTAAAGGGAAAACAACAATAGGATACCTAGCAGTCCCAGCTCCTCTGAGAGCACCGCGAAGATAAAGTCTGTATGTGACTCGGGCAGGAAGTCGAGTTGTGACTGGGTGCCATTCAGCCACCCTTTACCCTGAATGCCGCCGGAACCAATGGCGGTTTTTGATTGGATGATGTTCCAGCCGGCGCCGAGCGGGTCCGCCTCCGGGTTCAGAAAGGTATCAACGCGGCGGCGCTGGTAATCATGCAGTACGTAGAAATACATCAACGGTGCGGCAATGGCAGCGCCGGCTACGGATGCGCCGATTACTCGCCAGCTGAGACCAGCCATAAACAGGATGACCAGTCCTGACATGGCAATCAGCAGGGCAGTGCCTAGATCAGGCTGGCGACCGATCAGCATCGCAGGTACCAAAATAATCATTAAGGCAACAAACGTATTGGCCATTGAAGGAGGCAGCGCCCGATCCCGAAAAAACCATGCCACCAGAGCCGGCACGGCGATTTTCATTATTTCTGAAGGCTGGAAACGGCCGATCCCGGGCAGGCTCAACCAGCGCTGCGCACCTTTGGCCTCTGTGCCGATCACCAGAACCAGAATCAGCATGAGCAGGCCGATGCCATAGAGCACTGGTGACCAGAAGCGGAAAGTGCGCGGTGGAATCTGAGCAAGAATAAATAATACGATGAAGCCCAGCAAAAAGCGGGTCAGCTGGCGCAGCACCAGATCCATGCTCTCGCCGCCGGCGCTATAAAGCACAAATAAGCCAAAGCCCATGATGGCGAGTAGTCCCGCCAGTAACGGCATGTCGATGTGCAAGCGAAAGGCAAGATCAAGATTGCCGGGACCGCGCTGATGACTAGGTAGCTGACGAAGATATTCGCGATTGCTCATGGTGACTCTCCGCCAGCGGCGCTGGATAAACGCGGCTTGCTTAAATCGCGCAAGTTGCCTTTTCCATCAAGTAGCCAGGCATCCATTATTGCTCGCGCCACGGGCGCTGCAGCACGGCCGCCGGATTCGCCATTCTCCACTAGCACGGCAACCGCTATGGCCGGGTTGTCTGCGGGGGCAAAGGCGACAAAAAGTGCGTGGTCGCGCAACCGCTCGCTGACATCCAGGTCCTTATATTCAACGTCTGATGCAAGTGAGAACACCTGAGCGGTGCCTGTCTTTCCTGCAATTTGGTATTTCGCGCCTCGCCCGGCTGCCCGAGCTGTGCCGTGGGCACCATGAATGACGTCGGTCAGGGCTGCTTCCATAAGCTGCCAGTTATTTGGGTCTTTCAGTGTGAGATCTTTGTCTTCAGTTGCGGCTTTGGCTGTCATCGCTACCTGTGGCGGCTTTTGCTTGCCGCGACGTGCACTGATGGCCATCGCCTGGGCTAATTGTAGCGGGGTGGTCAACATATAGCCTTGGCCGATGGATGTGTTCACCGTGTCGCCGTGGAACCAGGAGCTACGTCGTGCGCTCTGTTTCCACTGGCGAGAGGGCAGAATGCCGCCGAGCTCGCCCTGCAGATCAATGCCGGTCCGACGGCCGAGATTGAAGTAACTGAGAAAGTCTGACATATGGTCAATGCCCATCTTCAAACTGGCATCGTAAAAGTATGTGTCACAGGACTCCACGATAGCCTTGTGTAAGTCGACTTTGCCGTGGCCGCCACGTTTCCAGTCGCGGAATACTCGTGCAGTGCCGGGTAAGCGGAAGAAGCCAGGGTCCTGAATGGTGCGTTGCCAGTTGGTAACCCCCGCTTCGAGCGCAGCCAGCCCCATCATTGATTTTATTGTTGAGCCTGGTGGGTACTGACCCTGTAGCGCGCGATTGAATAGTGGGCGATCAGGGTCCTCCCGGTAGGCGCCATAATCTCTTAATGAAATGCCAGTAACAAAAAGATTCGGATCGAAGCCCGGGCGGCTGATGAAAGCGAGTACGCCACCATCCCGGGGGTCTATGGCGATAGCGGCGCCACGTCGTCCGCCGAGCGCGTTCCAGCCGGCTCGTTGGACATCCAGGTCGAGGTAAAGAGTGATGTCCCGTCCCGCTACTGGTGGAGTTTCATCAAGTACCTGCTGGACCCGGCCTCGGGCATTGGTTTCCGCTTTGCGGTAGCCGACACTGCCATGCAGTTCACTTTCGTATTGCCGTTCGATGCCAGCGCGGCCGTAGAAATTGGTGCCGCTGTAATTTGCCAGAGTGGCCTCATCCATGGCAGAGATATCTTGCACGTTGATGCGGTTAACATAGCCAATCAAATGAGAAAAGAGTTCGCCGTAGGGATAGTGACGGATCGCTTCTGCCTCAATGCGTACGCCGGGCCACTCATGACGTGCTTCGGCGACTAGAGCAATTTCTTCGGCAGTAAGACGGCTGCGCAGTGGCACCGGCTCCCATGGGCGGCGACGCTGACTGAGCTGGGCACGGAATCGCTCCAATTGATCTTCGTCAATATCTATCAGCTCGCTTAGGCCTTCCAATGCTGCTTCCATGTCGCGTAGCTGCTCAGGAATCACGACCAGGGAAAAGTCAGGTTGGTTGTCGGCCAGAATGCGACTATGACGATCCAGAATGAGACCCCGCGGCGGAGCAATCGGTTGAGTTTGTACGCGGTTCTGATCGGCGAGTGCTCGAAATCGATCATGCTGAGCCCATTGCAGCCAGACTATTCTGCTGACCAGAGAGGCCAGTACGATCACCACGAAAACCAATGTCCAGACAAGACGCATCTGGATGATTTGGCTTTCTCGTTGACGATCACGCAGGCGCATAGCAGTCAAATCATCGATGGTAAGGATGGCCGGACAGAAGACTCCAGCCACGGTAGATCTGTTCCGCCACCAGAATGCGTACCAAAGGGTGGGGCAGTGTCAAAGCGGACAGTGACCACTGTTCATGGCACTGCCTGGATAGCTGCGCATCAAGTCCATCCGGGCCGCCAATCAGTAGTGCCATGTCCTGACTCTGGTCGCGCAAAGTCTGCAGTTTGTTTGCCAGCTGTGGCGTATCGATTTGTTTGCCCAGTACTTCGAGGGCGACGGTGTGGATGGCTGGATATTTTTGTAGCCGTTTTTGAATGGCGATGGCTTCTTCAGCAATCAGTGTGGCTGTGTCACCGCGTCGCTTTGGCAGGGGAATTTCTTCGAACTCAAGACGAATATCACCGGACAGTCGGCGTCGATATTCCTCCACGCCTGCATCGACCCAGTCCGGCATTTTTGTTCCGATGGCCAGTACTCTTACCAGCATGGTGAGTTCCGCAAAGCAGATGCGCTTCCTGCCATGGCCGTCAATCAGGTTTCCTGACGATCGGGGTGGTGAGCGGGATTGCGCCACAGGCGTTCAAGGTCGTAGTACTCTCGGGTTGATGTCTGCATGACGTGGACAATCACATCGCCTAAGTCGACCAGAACCCACTCGGCGCTTTGTTCGCCTTCTACGCCTACTGGCATAAACCCGGCTTCCTTGATCTTTTCCTGCACCGTATCGGCCAAGGCCTTGACGTGGCGGGTGGAGGTGCCGCTGGCGATCACCATCTGGTCGGCCAAGCTGGTCATCTCGCCGATATTCAGCACGGTGACATTCTTCGCTTTCATTTCTTCGAGCGCATTAATAACGGTGTCGAGCAGGAGAGTAGGGCTGGTCTGGCTCATGAATCCTCATCATTTGGGCGGACATCAATGGGCACAGTATACAGGCCATGCTGGTGAATATGTGCGAGCACGCCACCATCCAGTGAGGTGCAGTGATCTTTTTCTGCCAGCAGCCGACGGATGGCGCTAGAGGATACGTCCAAAAAGGGCGCGCTTAGCATCAGGCGGCGTCCTGCCGGCTGGGCAAGCAGGCTGTTTGCATCTGTCACGGGGAATGCCTGAAGCACCTCGTTTACCGGCTCTGCAGCCCCAGGGCGGGGCAGCACGGCCAGATGACAGAGCGCCGGGTAATCCCGCCAGCGATGCCAGAGGTGCAGGGTGGCAAGGCTGTCAGCACCGAGGATTAGCACCAGTGGCTTGTCAGGATGATTGGCGCGCAGTTCCGTCAGCGTGTCGATGGTCCAGGATGGCCCGGCCCGACGTAGCTCGCGGTCATCGGTGAGTAGTTCGGGGTAGGGCTGGATGGCGATCTTCAGCATGGCCAGACGCTGCTCGGCGCTGGCAGCTGGCTGGGGCCGATGAGGCGGCACTGCGTTAGGTAGAAGATACACACTGGCGCCGCCAAGGGCTTTGGAGACTGCTCGGGCAGCGTCTATATGGGCGCGATGCACCGGATCAAAGGTGCCGCCGAACAGAATCAACGGCACCCCCTCATCAGTATCAGCTGCGGACATGACCGTCGCCGAGGACAATCCATTTTTGGCTGGTCAGTCCTTCAAGGCCGACCGGGCCACGAGCATGGATCTTATCGGTGGAAATGCCAATTTCTGCGCCTAGACCATACTCAAAGCCATCAGCGAAGCGGGTTGAGGCATTAACCATCACTGAGCTTGAGTCCACTTCGGCGAGGAAGCGCCGTGCACGGGTGAAGTTCTCAGTGACTATGCTTTCCGTGTGGGCAGAGCTGTAGCGGGCGATATGGTCCATGGCCTGATCCATGTCAGCGACAATCTTTACTGCCAGAATCGGCGCCAGATATTCCTCTGCCCAGTCCTGCTCGCTGGCCTCATGCATGGTTGTCACCAGCGCTCGGGCGGCGGGGCAGCCACGCAGTTCGACGCCTTTGTCCATGTAGGCTCTGGCTAGTTGGGGTAGAACCCGCTCGGCAATTCCCTCGGCCACCAGCAGAGTTTCCATCGTGTTGCAGGTGCCGTAGCGGTGGGTCTTGGCATTGATGGCGATGGCCATGGCTTTATCGATATCCGCTTGATCGTCGATATAAACATGACAATTGCCGTCCAGGTGCTTGATCACCGGCACCCGAGCTTCACGGCTGATGCGCTCAATCAGGCCCTTGCCGCCGCGCGGTACGATCACATCGACATATTCGGGGCGGCTGATCATCTCGCCCACTGCTGCACGGTCGGTGGTGTCGATAACTTGCACTGCCGTACCAGGCAGGCCGGCGGCAGTAAGGCCTTCGCTGATGCAGGCGGCGATGGCTCGGTTGCTGTGAATCGCTTCCGAGCCACCGCGCAGAATGGCGGCATTGCCGGACTTCAGGCACAGCGCTGCGGCGTCGATGGTGACGTTAGGGCGCGACTCGTAAATGATGCCGATAACCCCAAGAGGGACGCGCATGTGGCCGACCTGAATGCCGCTCGGGCGGTACTTCAGATTAGTGATTTCACCAACCGGGTCGGCTAACGCAGCGACCTGTTCAAGGCCTTCAATCATGGCCTCAAAGCGAGCAGGAGTCAGTTCCAGCCGGTCCAGCAAGGCCGCATCTAACCCGCCAGCCTTGCCGGCGTCCATATCTGCGCTATTGGCGGCCAAAATGGCTGTCTGCTGCCGTTTCAGGCTGGTGGCAATCTCTGCCAATGCGCGGTCTTTATCGCCGCGTGTGGCACGCGCCATATGCCGGGCTGCTGCTCGGGCTTGCTGGCCAATTTGCTGGAAATACTGCTCAATCGTCATCGGACACGCTGCTCCGGGATACATAAAGACGACGATTATAGCCGTCCCAAGCGCTTTACGCGCCCTGCCTTTCCCGTAACAATCGACCTCCAGCCCGATTTTTTGCTCCTCGAGGAGAGGACTTTGAGGTTGGACACAATAATAAAGAAAATCCGCAGCCCGTGTGTGGAGGGCAGCCAGCTATGAAAATCAGGTATCAGGCGTACAGTCGAAACGCAATCAAAGCAGATCCGCAGACCATGTGGGTCGGACCGTGGAAAATCGATTATCTGGCCTTCAGTGACCCGGCTCAGTATCACAAGCCGCCGTTGCTGGTCATCGGCGGCGCGTTTCAGAACTTCACCTCTTATAAATACTGCGTCGAACGCATATACGACGATTTCCCGGTAATCCTGGTGGATCTGCCTTCGCTTGGTAGCAATGATCAGATTGCTCACGATCTGGGTATGGAGGATCTGGCGGATCTTCTATATGGCTTTGTTCAAGCAATGGGTCTTGGCAAGGTGCATCTGATGGGGTTGTCACTGGGATCCGCTATCGCCAGTACCTTTGCATACAAATATCCAGCCGAGACCGGCAAGCTAATTGTCGCCGGCATTATCACCCGACCGCGAAAAAGCTGGCGCATGCTGGTGGACGAATCCGTTCGGGTGCTTGATGAAGGGCGTATGGATGAGTTTAGTCAGGCAGTAGTGCTCTATCTGGTTAATTATCAGCGCCTGAAAGAAACCGGTATTACCCCGACTGCGCGTAAATTGTTTTATCGACAGATGAAGGCGCTCAACGATAATGAGCGAGAGCGTTACAAGATCAATGGCCGGCGTCTGTTGTCTGTTGAGGGTGTGCTTGGCTACCCGAATTGTGAAACGCTGGTGACCACTGGTGAGTTTGATAGTTTTACTTTGCCGTGGGAGAACGCAGCCTTTTCTAGCAAGTGCCCCAACTCAACCTTTGTCTTGATTGATGGTGCCGATCATTTGCCGCAGTTGGAAAAGCGAGAGGTTTCACTGGAGCTATTCTCGGCTTTTTTAAATGGTCGCCCGCTCGGCAATGTCGCTGGTATTCGGGTTATGCCGAAGGGAACTTACGATCGTCTGGAGCGGCGTCGTAGCGATCGTTGGGCGCCGTCCAACACCCGTGGCCGGGTCATCAGTGAGTCGCGAATTGGCGACCAGTTCCGCTTTGATCAGGAGGTTAAAGTCGTAGATGTCAGTTTTTTTGGCTGTCTTTTGAAGCTGGAACGCCCTGGTTTTTCGCTGGCAGAACATGCCCGTGACTGCACGCTTTACATGACTTCACCAGAATTGAAGCTAGAGCTTCTGGTCTTCGATTATGACGATGCCGGACATCTTCGCTGTTTGTTTAAGCATGGCAATATCGCAGAGGCAGAGCGCTTTGCAGCGCTGCTGAAGGATGATGCCTACTTTCTCCAGGTAGCCGGCGAGGGTAAGTTGCACAAAATCTATGGTTGAGTTTTCCGCAACATAAAAAAGGCCGGTGAAACCGGCCTTTTTTATGTTTGCATTGAGAGCGGCTATTTGAGCAGGTCAAATGTCAGCAGTGATAACCAGTTGCGCTCGCCTGATGGCCACCACTCGATGGTTACTTCTCCATCTTCCAGCCACTCACTATTGGGCCAGTTCTGCTGCAGCAGTTCGCGACCCTTGGCTGCTAGCGCAGGTTGCTCAAGTGACTGGTAGGATTTTGTCAGAATGGCCAGAGCCTCCTCAACAGAGCTGGTCTGCTGGAAGTGACGAATAACGTCCTGCGCCCGGTTTGCCGCTGCAATATAGGCTTGCCGGCGGGCATAGTAGCGTGCCGCAATAATCTCCTGCTCGGCCAGCAGATTGCGGATAAACAGCATCCTGTTGCGGGCGTCCGGGGCGTACTGGCTGTCCGGGTAGCGCCGCACCAGTTCATCAAAATCGCGGAACGCGTCTTTCATGGTGGCAAGGTCCCGTGGCGCCTTGTCGCTGCCGAATACCCGGTCAAACATGCCCTGATCCATGTAATAGTGAGCCAGGCCGCGCAGGTAGAGAACGTAATCCACATGCTCGTGAGTCGGGTAGGTTCGGATAAAACGTTCTGCCTGAGCGGTGGCCCCGGGGTAGTCCAGTGACCGGTAGCGGGCATAGATCAGATCTATTTGTGCCTGCTCGGTAAAGTCACCGTAGGGGAAGCGTGCTTCCAGCTCCTCGAGCTGCTCTATGGCGTCAAGGAATGTTTTCCGGTCAAGCTGTTTGCGTGCTTCGCGGTAATGCTCGGCCTCGGTCAGCTCCCGTTTATCTGCCGGATTGCCAGCACAGGCAGCCAGCGTTAGTGCTATCAGAATCAAAAACAGCTTTTGCATCAGAACTCTTTGCCGTCATAAGGCTACAATAGGGCCGGTATTTAATCACAGCCACAGCAGCAGGTCGCCATGGGACAGCCCGTAGACGGGAAAATTCAGATTCAGGTACAAGCCAGCCCGGAGCACGCCGGGTTGCGTCTTGATCAGGTGGCTGCCGAGCTTTTTGGCGGTTTTTCGCGGGCCAGGCTGCAGGAGTGGATCAAATCCGGCGCGCTGACCGTAAACGGTGAGGTGGTCAAGCCTAAGCAGAAGCTGGTCGGCAGCGAGCAGCTGGCACTGGACGCGGTGTTGCTGCCGGAGGTTGAGGATGAGGCTGAGCCAATCACCATCAAGGTGGTGTACGAAGACGATGAGCTGCTGGTTATAGACAAGCCCGCCGGGCTGGTGGTCCATCCTGCGGCAGGGCATGCCGCGGGCACCTTGCTGAACGGGCTGCTGCACCACAACGCCACGCAGGCCAATCTGCCGCGAGCAGGCATTGTCCATCGTCTCGACCGTGATACCACAGGGCTTATGGTGGTGGCGAAGACGCTTGAGGCGCATGCCTCGCTGGTTGCCCAGTTGCAGGACAAGAGCCTGTATCGAGAGTATGAAACGGTGGTTCAGGGTGTCATGACGGGGGGCGGCAAGGTGGAGGCACCGATTGGTCGTCACCCAACGGACCGCAAGCGTATGGCTGTAGTGCAGTCGGGTAAGCCGGCAGTGACGCACTATCGGGTTACCGAGCGCTTTCGTGGCCATACTCTGGTCAGGGTGCAGCTGGAAACCGGCCGCACTCATCAGATTCGCGTCCATATGACCCATATCCGCTATCCGCTGGTGGGCGATCAGACCTACGGACGACTTCGTTTTCCGGCAGGCGCCAGTGCGCAGTTGCGCGACGCGCTGCATAAATTTCCCCGCCAGGCTTTGCATGCCCGTCGCTTGGGCCTTATCCATCCGGCCTCCGGTGAGGAAATGCGCTTCGAATCGCCGCTGCCGGAGGATATGGAGGCTCTGCTTGCAACATTGCGCAAGGATCGGGACGAGCAATGATGCTGCCAGGGCTGGAGCAGTGGCTGGTTCCTGACTGGCAGCCGCACCCCAGAGTGCGGGCTCTGGTTACCAGTCGCCGTGGCAATCATTCTCCTCCCCCCTGGGATGGCTTCAATCTGGGTGATAATTGTGGTGATGACAGTGCTCGCGTGGCAGCCGCCCGGGCTCACCTGCACCAGCAGATCGGCACCGCCAGACCACCCTTTTGGCTTACCCAGATTCATGGCGTGCGTAGTGTTCGCTACGGTGATGCAGATCTTTGCGCCGATGGAGTTTGCTGTGATCAGGTTGGTCATCCCTGTGCTGTGTTGACGGCCGATTGCCTGCCAGTGCTGATGGCTCGCCGGGATGGCAGTGCGGTGGGAGCCTATCATGCTGGTTGGCGGGGTCTGCTTGCCGGCATGTTAGAAGTCGGCGTGCAGCAGCTGGCGCCCGCAGCTGAGCCCTTATCCGCGTGGTTGGGGCCTGCCATTTGCCAGAGTTGCTATCAGGTAGGAGATCAAGTGCGCGACGCGTTTATCGCGACGGACCCGGGTGCCGCCGAGGGGTTTCTTAAGGATGGCCCCGGGCACTGGCGGATGGACATGTTTGCCTTGGCTCGGCAGCGGCTGCAGGCCGTCGGGGTCAGTGATATTCAAGGTGGCAATTTGTGCACCAGCTGCTGTGCAGCTGACTATTATTCCTACCGGCGCGATGGCCAGACCGGTCGCTTCGCCACCCTGATCTGGCTCAACGACTAAGTCATCTTTCTCTGCTTTCCTGTGATCTGGTGGTCTTACTTGAAAAGTGCGGCCAGTGGCCGCATCTATGTGGCATCCAGATAAGATCCGGGAGAAGCAAATCATGCGTTACGAAAAATTTACCGCACGTCTTCAGGAGGCGATTGGCGAAGCTCAGTCGCTGGCGGTTGGGCGCAGTCACTCCTCCATAGAACCAGTGCACCTGATGTTGGCGTTGCTACGTCAACAGGGTGGTAGCGCGCGTCCGCTATTGGATCGAGTGGGAATCAATGTTGGTGATCTGGATGTCGCGCTACAGCTGGCGATAGATAATCTTCCAGTGATGAAGCCATTTAGCGGTGACGTTCAGGTTTCACAGAATCTGGCGCGTCTATTTAATCTGGCGGACCGCGAAGCTCAGCAGCGTGGTGACCAGTATGTTTCCAGTGAGACGGTGTTGCTGGCGGCCTGTGATGATGGTGCCGATCTTGGCAAGATTCTATCCCGCGCAGGTGTTGTCAAAGAAGTTTTGGCGGAAAGAATTAGCGAGCTGCGAGGAGGCGAGTCAGTGAACGATCCGAATGCGGAAGAGAAGCGCGAGGCGTTGGATAAGTACACGGTAGATCTGACCAAGCGTGCTGAAGAAGGCAAGCTTGATCCAGTTATTGGTCGTGATGATGAAATTCGTCGCACCATTCAGGTCTTGCAGCGGCGCACCAAAAATAATCCGGTTCTGATTGGTGAGCCAGGTGTTGGTAAGACGGCGATTGTCGAAGGTCTTGCCCAGCGCATCGTCAACGGTGAAGTTCCTGAAGGCCTGAAAGATAAGCGTGTTTTGTCTCTGGATATGGCGGCGCTGATTGCCGGGGCAAAATATCGAGGTGAGTTTGAAGAGCGTCTCAAGGCAGTGCTGAATGAGCTGGCCAAGCAGGAAGGTCGGGTTATTTTGTTTATTGACGAGCTGCATACCATGGTTGGCGCTGGCAAAGCGGATGGAGCGATGGACGCTGGTAATATGCTTAAGCCAGCCCTGGCGCGTGGTGAACTGCATTGCGTCGGTGCAACAACCTTAAATGAGTATCGCCAGTTTATTGAAAAAGATGCCGCTCTTGAGCGTCGTTTCCAGAAAGTGTTGGTGGATGAGCCAACAGTGGAGGACACCATCGCCATTTTGCGTGGCCTGAAGGAGCGTTATGAGGTCCATCATGGTGTAGAGATTACTGATGGTGCAATTATTGCGGCGGCCAAGTTATCGCAGCGCTATATCACTGACCGACAGCTGCCGGATAAGGCCATCGATTTGATTGATGAGGCGGGCAGTCGTATTCGCATGGAAATCGACTCCATGCCGGAGGAGATGGACCGCCTTGATCGCAAATTAATTCAGCTGAAGATGGAGCGCGAAGCGCTGCGCAAAGAAACTGATGATGCGAGCAAGAAGCGTCTGGATAAGTTAGAGGAAGATATTGATCGTCTTGAAAAGGAGTATGCCGATCTTCGCGAAGTATGGGATGCGGAAAAAGCCACTCTTGCCGGCGCCCAGAGTCATAAGGCGGAGCTGGAGAAGGCTCGCCTGGAGATGGATCAGGCTCGTCGCGCTGGTGACTTGAGTCGTATGTCTGAGCTGCAATATGGGGTTATCCCGGAGCTTGAGAATAGATTGAAGAGTGCTCAGGGTGCTGAGGTTGAGACGCAGCTGTTGCGTAATAAAGTTACCGATGAAGAAATTGCCGAGGTGGTTTCCAAGTGGACCGGTATTCCGGTGTCAAAAATGCTTGAGGGAGAGCGCGACAAGCTGCTGCGCATGGAAGACGCGTTACACAACCGAGTAGTGGGTCAGGACGAGGCCGTCGTCGCTGTGGCCAATGCGGTGCGTCGTTCACGGGCAGGTCTGTCTGACCCGAATCGTCCCAATGGATCGTTCCTCTTTTTGGGGCCAACGGGGGTGGGCAAAACTGAGCTATGCAAGTCTCTGGCAGAATTCCTGTTCGATACCGAAGAGGCGATGGTGCGGATTGATATGTCGGAGTTTATGGAGAAGCACTCCGTGGCTCGACTAATCGGCGCGCCTCCCGGATATGTGGGCTATGAAGAGGGAGGCTATCTCACAGAGGCGGTGCGCCGCCGCCCCTATGCAGTGCTGCTGCTGGATGAGGTTGAGAAGGCTCATCCGGATGTTTTCAATATCCTGCTGCAAGTTTTGGACGACGGGCGTCTGACTGACGGTCAGGGGCGCACGGTGGACTTCCGCAATACTGTTATCGTGATGACCTCGAACCTGGGTTCGGATTTGATCCAGCAAATGGCTGGAGAAGACAACTATGAGCGAATGAAGTCGGCGGTGATGAATGTGGTTGGTGGCCATTTCCGACCGGAGTTTATTAACCGTATCGATGAGGTGGTTGTATTCCATCCCCTGGCCCGGGATCAGATCCATGGTATTGCCAATATTCAGCTGGATGGTTTGCGTCGCCGCTTGGCAGAGCGCGATCTGAAGATCGAGTTGACCGCCGAGGCGCTCGACCTGCTGGTGGTTGCTGGTTACGATCCGGTGTATGGCGCCCGTCCTCTGAAGCGGGCGATTCAGCAGCGCATTGAAAACCCTCTGGCGCAGCGCATTCTCAGTGGCGATTATGCTCTGGGGGATGTTATCAAAGTGGCTGTTGAGGGTGACACGTTGGTTTTTAGTAAGTCCTGACGCAGGCAGTGCCAACAAAAAGGCCGTCACAGACGGCCTTTTTGTTGTTTGTCACCAGTACTTAAGTTTTTTGTCTATGGACACAGCTTCAGGGCTTCCTGTGTCTCCTCGATCATCTTCTGGCGCCCTTGGTCGTCCAGAGTGATGACCTCTCCGGTATCCGGGTCAGTAGTACGAACCACCGGCCGGTTGCGCAATTCATCCAGATTCTTGCGGTGCTGCTCGCAGCGCTCCTGAGTGGCTTGGTCGGGAGCAGTGGCTTCCTGCTCCGCCTCGGCTTGCTGCTTGGCCTGCTGCTGACGGGCCGCTTCTGCCCGCTGTCGCTGTGCCTTGAGGCGCTCTAGCTCCGCATCCTGATCCGAAGAGGGACCAAGGGTGCGAACCTCCTTGCTCTGAACGCCTTCTGGCGGAGGGGTTTGGGTGTAGTGGGTGACCCCGCTGTCATCGGTCCAGCGGTAA
Organism: Alcanivoracaceae bacterium; assembly: GCA_029210325.1. GTDB lineage: Bacteria > Pseudomonadota > Gammaproteobacteria > Pseudomonadales > Alcanivoracaceae > PGZG01. The sequence goes on from JARGPU010000010.1 coordinate 49,495, forward strand.
AATTTTGCCGCCGTCGCTGTGCCGCACAGTAGTACGCCGATCATCAGTGTGGTGACTATTCGAGCCTGACGGATCATGGTTTCTCCGCAATTCATTGTTATCCTGCGCTAGAATGCCCTGCCTGGGCTCCCTGCGGCAACCCCGCCGGGACTTTGGCTGTTTGACAACGGGTATTTATCTGCCAGAATTGCTGGTCTCCGGAGTTCGAGACCGCCCGTCGCAACACCCCCGCAACGGACCGGCCGGGAATCCGGGCGTCGTTACCGCGGCGTCCTAGCAGTGACACTGCCACACCGTCCCCATAGTCTGCTCCGCGGTGGCCAACCTCCGCCCGGCATGTCGGAAAGCCCAATAGCGCTTTCCTTTCGCAGACCAGTAAAACCGACGATGGATATAGCCAAGGCTGGACGGCGCCGCCGTGCCGGCTCGTGTGGTTTGAATAGTAGAGGGCTTCACTGTGGAAAAATTATCTGGCGCGGAGATGTTGGTTCGCGCGTTGCAGGACGAAGGTGTAGAAATCATTTTCGGCTACCCGGGTGGTGCCGTTCTTCATATTTACGATGCTCTGTTCCAGCAGGACAAGGTGCAGCACATTCTTGTGCGCCACGAGCAAGCCGCGACCCATGCTGCGGACGGCTACTCCCGGGCGACCGGCAAGCCCGGGGTGGTGTTGGTTACCTCCGGGCCTGGCGCGACTAACGCGGTAACCGGTATTGCCACAGCCTATATGGACTCTATTCCGATGGTGGTGCTATCGGGGCAGGTGCGTTCAGACTGGATTGGCGACGACGCCTTCCAGGAGACTGATATGGTGGGTATCTGCCGGCCAATCGTGAAGCACAGCTTCTCGGTGCGAAAGCCTGAAGATATTCCCGAGATGATGAAGAAGGCCTTTTATATCGCCACCACGGGTCGGCCTGGCCCTGTGCTGGTAGATATTCCCAAGGACCAGACCAGTCCGCTGGTGAAGGTCCCTTACGAATATCCGAAGAAAGTCAAAATGCGCTCTTACTCGCCGGTGGCTCGCGGGCACTCTGGGCAGATTCGCAAGGCAGTCGACGAGATGCTTAAAGCTCGTCGTCCGGTTATCTACGCCGGTGGCGGGGTAATTCTGGGTGATGGCAGCGAGTACTTGACCAAGCTGGCCAAGTTATTGAATTTCCCCGTGACTAACACGTTGATGGGGCTTGGCGCCTACCCTGGATCTGATCCGCAGTTCCTCGGCATGCTCGGCATGCACGGCACCTACGAGGCCAATATGGTTATGCATAGCAGCGATCTGATCGTTGCGGTGGGAGCGCGGTTTGATGACCGTGTGACCAATCATGCGGAGAAATTCTGCCCGGGAGCCACAGTGATTCATGTGGATGTTGACCCGGCAAGCATTTCCAAGAATGTGCGCGCTGATGTGCCTATTGTTGGGCCGGTACGGCAGGTGCTTGAGGAAATGGTCTCGATGATTGAGGAGTCGCCGGATCGCCCTGATGCCAAAGCGCTGGAGCGCTGGTGGGACGAGATCAAGGGGTGGCGTGAATATCATGGGCTTCGCTATGAAGTGAACGATGGCGGTCCCATGAAGCCGCAGCAGGTAGTGCAAGCGCTATATAAGGCTACCAAGGGCGATGCCTATGTGACCTCAGACGTGGGCCAGCATCAGATGTTCGCTGCCCAGTTCTACAAGTTTGACCAGCCACGTCGATGGATCAACTCCGGTGGTCTCGGCACCATGGGTTTTGGCCTGCCTTCGGCCATTGGTGTTCAGTTTGCTTTCCCGGATGCGATGGTCGCCTGTGTTACCGGTGAAGGCTCGATTCAGATGAACATTCAGGAGCTGTCTACCTGTCTGCAGTACGGCCTGCCGATCAAGGTTATTAACATTAATAATCAGGCTTTGGGCATGGTTCGCCAGTGGCAAGACATGCAGTACGGTGGTCGTCATAGTCAGTCGTACATGGACTCTCTGCCAGACTTTGTCCGCTTGGCAGAGTCCTATGGCCATGTTGGGATTCGCGTCGACCGAATCGAAGATCTGGACGAGGCAATGGAAAAAGCGTTTTCCCTGAAGGATCGACTGGTATTTATGGATATCTATGTGGATCCGAGTGAGCACGTATACCCGATGCACATCGCCGATGGTTCGATGCGCGACATGTGGCTCAGCAAAACGGAGCGGACCTGATCATGAGACGGATCATTTCAATCCTGATGGAAAATGAGCCAGGTGCTCTGTCCCGTGTGGTGGGTCTGTTCTCCCAGCGCGGTTATAACATCGAAACCCTGACGGTGGCGCCCACTGAAGATAGAACGCTGTCCCGACTAACACTGACCACCTTGGGCGATGATCGGCAGATTGAGCGCATCACCAAGAATCTGAACAAGCTGATCGAGGTGGTCAAGCTGGTGGACCTGACTGAAGGCCCGCACATTGAACGTGAGCTTATGCTATGCAAGGTCAAGGCCACCGGTGCCCAGCGTGCCGAGGTCAAGCGCACCGTGGATATCTTCCGTGGCCAAATTGTCGATGTGACCAGTTCGGTCTACACCGTCCAGTTGGCCGGCACCTCGGATAAGCTGGATGCCTTTGTTGGCACCATTGGCGATGCTCAGGTTCTGGAAGTGGTGCGTACCGGGGTGTCAGGTATTTCCCGGGGTGAGAAGGTGCTGAGCATCTGATTTGTGCGCCGGTGGTGGAGTAATCGCCGGCAGAATCGTATTATTCGCCGCCTTAACGAATGCCGGCGGCGAGTCAACAGGGGAAAACCATGCAAGTTTATTACGACAAAGATTGCGATCTTTCCATTATCAAGAGCAAAAAAGTGGCTGTTATCGGCTATGGCTCTCAGGGCCATGCCCATGCCAATAACCTGAAGGATTCTGGCGTTGACGTTGTCGTCGGCCTGCGCCCGGGTTCGGCTTCGGCGGCCAAGGCAGAGCAGTCCGGCCTCACCGTCAAGCCCGTACCAGAGGCAGTTCAGTGGGCTGACGTGGTTATGATCCTGACCCCGGACGAGTTCCAGTCTCAGTTGTATCGCGACGAGATCGAGCCGAACCTGAAAAAGGGCGCCACTCTGGCCTTTGCCCATGGCTTTGCCATCCATTACAACCAGGTGGTACCGCGCGCCGATCTCGACGTCATCATGATCGCACCAAAGGCCCCGGGTCACACCGTGCGTAGCGAGTTTGTTAAGGGCGGCGGCATCCCTGACCTGATCGCCATCTATCAGGATGCTTCCGGCAACGCCAAGAAGTTGGCTCTGTCCTATGCTTCCGGTGTTGGTGGCGGTCGCACTGGTATTATTGAGACGACCTTCAAAGACGAGACTGAAACTGACCTGTTTGGTGAGCAGGCAGTGCTGTGTGGCGGTGCGGTAGAGCTGGTCAAGGCTGGCTTTGAAACTCTGGTTGAAGCTGGTTACGCTCCGGAAATGGCCTACTTTGAGTGTCTCCATGAGCTCAAGCTGATTGTCGACCTGATGTACGAGGGCGGCATTGCCAATATGAACTACTCGATCTCCAACAATGCGGAGTATGGTGAGTATGTTACTGGTCCTGAGGTAATCAACGATGAGTCTCGCGCAGCCATGCGTAACGCTCTTAAGCGCATTCAGAACGGTGAGTATGCCAAGATGTTTATCGCTGAGGGCGCGCACAACTACCCGTCGATGACCGCCTACCGTCGTAACAATGCGGCCCATCCGATTGAGCAGGTAGGTGAGAAGCTGCGTGGTATGATGCCGTGGATTCAGGCGAACAAGATCATTGATAAGAGCAAGAACTGATCTTGGCGCTGTGGTGCTATTAAAAAGCGCGGCTTCGGCCGCGTTTTTTGTTTGCCGATAGCGGATAATCTGGGCATATGTCGATGGCCAGCTGGACTGGGCGGAGGAGTAGCCAATGAATGAGCATCAGGACAAACCGGCGGAAAAACCGGAGGATCACGAATTTGAGGTGATAGAGGTGGATGCCGCTCGTCAGGGCGTGCGGCATAAGGGGGTGTACCTGCTCCCCAACCTGATCACCACCGGCGCCATGTTTGCCGGCTTCTATGCCATCGTAGCGGCCATGAATGGTCATTTCGAAAGTGCGGCAATTGCCATTATCGTTGCTGGCATTCTGGATGGCCTTGACGGCAGTGTCGCCAGAATGACCAATACCCAGTCGAAGTTTGGCGCAGAATACGATTCGTTGTCCGACTGTGTTGCCTTTGGCGTAGCGCCGGGGCTGGTAGCCTACGCTTGGGCGCTGACGGATCTTGGCAAGCTCGGTTGGGCGGCTGCTTTTATCTATGTGGCTTGTGCCGCCCTGCGCCTGGCCCGGTTTAATGTCCAGGTGGAGACCTCGGACAAGCGCTATTTCACAGGGCTGCCGAGCCCCAGTGGCGCGGGTTTGGTGGCCACCATGGTGTGGCTAGGCGCTGCCAAGGGTATTGACGGGCACGACGTGGCGTTTGTGGTGGCGTTTGTCACCGCCGCCGCGGGTTTATTGATGGTGTCTTCCGTTCGTTACCAGAGTTTCAAGGAGTACCACATTGGCAGGGTCCCGGTCAGGGCGTTGTTGGGGGTAATTATTGCCTTTGCGATTATTGTCATTGATCCGCCGCTGGTGCTTCTTGCTGTGGGGCTTATCTATGCCGGCAGTGGGGTGGTGCTTGACCTGGTTCGGCGCTACCGGCAAAGGAGGGCCTCGGCCGCTTGAGGTTTGCTGAAGGATTGTTTTTTGGCCGTTTTTCGGGCGAAAAACAGCCTTTCTTGGGTTAATTGACTGTTTCGTGACCGAACAATCAAAAGATAATGAAAAGTAGTTGACTCCGGTGCGCCGTTCCATAGAATGCGCACCCACAGCGACGGCATAGCAGCCGACGCGGCGGGAACTTCCCGCAGCTCTTTAACAATCAGGCAGACAAACGTGTGAGCTCTGATGGGGCGATA
>JARGPU010000004.1 GCA_029210325.1 Alcanivoracaceae bacterium
AGACACGCCAGATTTAGGTTCTGGTGCCGAGAGGCGTGGGGGTTCAAGTCCCTCCTGGCGCACCATTTAAGTAGTGCCTTCCTGTGTTAACTCTCTTTTCCACAAGCAAGTGGTAACTGGCGGTCATTCTCATCTCCGTTAACTTTCTGCATTATTACGGGCCAGCCATGCTTTGCAGTCCAGGAACCCGTATGCGCATTCTGTTTTCCCTATTAGCTGTTGTTCTGATGTTCGTGGCCGGCTCAGCCGCTGCCATGACCCTGTCCGATGCATTTCAGAGAGCGATACAGCATGACCCAGCCATTCCCCAGTCGCTGGCGATCTACAATGCTCAGCGCTATGACTCTGGCCAGGTGGCCGGACAGCGTCTGCTGCAGCTGAATGCCTATGGGCAGGCTTATCATGGCAAAAGCGAATACGACAGCAACATTCCCGGGTTCGGTGCCGGGGAAAGTAGCGGCACTCAGTACGCCTATGGGGTGGAGGCACGTCAGCCCCTGTTTCGCCGTGACTGGCTGGCATTAGGCCGGCAGGGCAAGGCGCTGGATGAGCTGGCGGAAGTGGGCAAGCAGGATCGTATTCAGCGCATGGTGCTGCGTCTGGCAGACCGTTACTTCGGTGTACTGCGGGAAATCGAGAATCTCGAGCTGGCGCTATCCGAGCGCGAGTCCATGGCCAAGGCGCTGGAGGATACCCGCAACCGGCATCAGGCCGGCGTGGTGGCGGAAACCGACCTGCGCGAGGCGCAGGCCCGTTTCGATCTTGCCCGAGCTCAGGCCATGCGTGCTGAGGTGGCACTGACTTCAGCCCGGGCGGCGCTGCATGAGCTGACCAACAATGGTCAGGCGCCGTTGCCGCGGTTACGCAGTGATGCGGTGTTGCCCCAGCTCGATCCTGCCTCAGAGGAAGAGTGGGTGGCGCTGGCCCGGGACAAAAGTCTGCTGCTGCTTGAGGCCAGAGAGAATGTGAAGGTGAGTAAGTCTGTGCTGAGTAGCAGTCGCTCGGCTTACTCCCCGACCCTGGATGCGGTGGCCAGATATCAGTACAACGACACCACCGACTTTGATGATGGCCAGGAGCGTACCGATACGGTTGTTGGCCTTGAGCTCAATGTGCCACTGGTTAACGGTGGCATGATGCGGGCCCGTAGTCGCCAAGCGTCTTACCAGTATGAGGCGGCCCGAGCAGAATTGGCGCGGCTGGATCTGGAAACCGAGCGCAGCATTCGTCAGTTATATCGCGAAGTTGAGGCGGACAGGTTGCAGGCGGAGGCGCTTGGTATGGCGGTGGAGTCTGCCACGCTGGCGCGAGTGGCCACCAGCAATGGCTATGATGCAGGCACACGCACCATTCTTGATGTTCTGGACGCAGAAAGCCGGCTGGCCGATGCCAAGCGTAACTATGCCAGCTCCCGTTTCGCCTTTCTGATCAACTTGCTGAATCTGCATTATCAGGCGGGGGTGCTGACTGCAGACCAGCTGAGCGCCCTGGATGGCTTGCTGGTGATGGCTCCCTGATCAGTCAGGAAGCTTCGTTAGTGACGCGCAGGTGAGCGCGCTCGTGGTGGGCGCAGGACAGTGCGTGAAACTCGGCGCTGATAAGATCGTACAGCTCACGGGCCGACAGACCCTGGGCCTGACGGCGCGCTTGCAGACCAAAGGCGTTCCAGTCCAGTCGCCTGCTGCCCGCTGCCTTGAGCAGTTCGGGCACCCACCCTGGAGGAGAGAATTCCGGTTGCAGACGCAGGTTCTGGTAAGTCATTTGCTGGCGTAGAAGAGCGGCGTCACTGACCTCAAGATAGTTATCCACCACCAGGCAGAGCAGCTGGTCCAGCCGGCGCCAGACAGTACGTTTTTCATTGTCCTGATAGCGGTTCCAGTCGACCACCTCGTGTAGAAAGCGCTTGCAGCCCCGGCAGACAGTGTCGCCGAAGGTGGTGGAGCAGACGCCAATGCAGGGAGTGCCAACGGGTTTCAGGGTCATGAAGCAGGTCTGTGTCTGGAAGAATTTAGGATCTGTTGTCGATTGTCGGCCATTGAGTCGCGGGGGTAAATGGGCGATAGTAAGCGCCTGACCACGCTCGCCGGGGTCCATAAGAATAAAGTCGGAGAAAACAAGATGTTACCCCGTTTCCTTGGTGTCCTTTCCGTGTCTGCACTATTCATGCTGTCCGCGTGCGCGGGAGTGAAGATTGGTGTGCCTACCACGAGTGGAGCTTTTCTCGCGGCAGCTGAGGGTAAGGTGTTCGAACCGATGGATACACTGGATCCGCGTAATGCGATGATCTATGTGTATCGCCCCACTAATCAGTGGGGCTACGAAGAAATTCAGGCGCCGACTTTCTTTATCGAAAGTACGCAGATTTTCGGTTTGAAGAGTGGTGCTTATTCGTGGCTGGAAGTGCACGGTGGTCGTTACGACTTTTATGCCCGTCGGCCGCTCAGCATGCTTTTTCTGAAAACTATTTTCGAGATACCGATGGAGGTAGAGGGCGGTAAGGTCTATTACTTCCGTTATTCAGAAGACAAGCCGCTGGTGCTGGAAGAGTTGGTCGTTGATGCGGATCAGTATATGCAGGCAGGGCCCCTGCAGCAGGTGCCGGAAGCTGTGGCAATGCGTGAGCTGAAAAATCTGCGTCTTGATGAAATGGGATTGTATTATGGGGGTGAGTCCTATGAAGAGCCGCGCTGGGCGCCGTTCTTTACCTTCCCGGAAGAGCTCCCTGACGAGCAGCTACCAGTTGCCAACAACTAACAAACAAAAAAAGGGGCCTTAAGGCCCCTTTTTTTGCTATGTAGATCAGTTTTCGGTGTAGCGTTTTTTGGTCATTAACAGCTTTTTCCACTGTTCTACATACTCGGGCAAGGCTGGTGATTGCAGGTTCATGCCTGTCATTTCCTGAACGGCCTGCGGACTGATAGGTTTGCCGCCGTACTGATGCACCACGCGCAACAGGGCATGGGTATGTAACTTTCCCTGAGACATGAATCGCTGGTCGAAGTACAAGTACTTGTCATCCCAGCCCAATACCCGTGTTTCAAGAGAAAACTGCTGATAAGGACGCAGCTCACGCACGTAAGCGATTTCAGTATTTGCTACCACCACGTTACAGCGCGCCTGCAGCATCTTATCGAGTAGACCAGTGGACACCGCATGCTCCAGTCTGGCCCGATCCATAAACTTGAGATACTTGGCGTTATTCAGGTGCATGTTCAGGTCAATATCGAACAGGCCAACCCGGAACTCCATGGAGACCGTATCAAATAGACTGTGTGTCGGTGGTCTTTTACGCCGCAGCGCAGCACTGATCATTTCCAGCATTGCTTCCCCCCTGATTGTCGGAGCAATGTCTTCGAAGTCACCGAGTATAAGAAGGTCGCCTGATTATATCCATGGTCAATTGGTATCGGTTTGGATTCCTTCGAGGGCGCCGGGTGACCGCCAGCGGCACAGGCTGAGCGTTTCGGTAATGGACGTTGGCCAGCAGGGGGTTGCTATACTCCGGGCCCTGATGATTGTTTGGGCGAGACGGGAGTTATCATGGAAATCAGTCAGGTTGTTGCAGTTATTACCGGTGGAGCATCGGGGTTGGGGCGTGCTACGGCAGAGGCCATTGTTGCCCGGGGTGGCAAGGTCATGATTCTGGACCGTGATGCCCAGCGTGGGGCAGAAACCGTTGCCGAGCTTGGTGCTAACGCCGATTTTTTCGAAACTGACGTTACTCTGGAAGATTCGGTCCAGGCAGCGATTGCCCGCACCGTGGAAAAGTTCGGTGCGATCCATGTCTGTGTCAACTGTGCAGGGGTTGGTTCGGCAATGAAGACGGTTGGCCGCGAGAACGTTCCGCATAATCTGGGGGTGTTTGAGACGGTGGTCAAAATTAATCTGATTGGCACTTTCAACGTGCTGCGTCTGGCCGCTGCGGCGATGGCTAGTAACGAAGGCAATGACGATGGTGAGCGTGGCGTAATCGTTAACACTGCTTCGGTGGCGGCATTTGATGGTCAGGTGGGCCAGGTGGCTTACGCGGCCACCAAAGGTGGCGTGGTCGGCATGACCTTGCCGATTGCCCGGGATCTGGCTCCGCTAGGCATCCGTTGCAATACCATCGCCCCGGGTATTTTTAATACTCCGCTGATGAATGCAGCCCCGGATAAGGTCAAGCAGCCGCTGATCGACATGACCCAGTTCCCCAAGCGTCTTGGTCATCCACCGGAATACGCCGCGCTGGTCTGCCATATGATTGAGAATCGCTTTCTTAATGGCGAAACCGTGCGCATCGATGGCGCCATTCGGATGCAGCCTCGATAATTCTATCTTATTGATTTTATTGTTTTTACTGAGAAAGCCGGGGCGTGAGCCCCGGCTTTCTGCTTTTCCATATTAATTTGTCACAATTTCGTTTCGTCCCGTGGTTACGCCTGTCATCTGCTTATTGCTATGGTCATCCGTATTGCCGGCATTTATCGGCAAAGCACCGTTGCTTAGGGTGTCTGGCGTCAACAGAAAAGAGGGGCTTGTCATGCTGATCAAGTATTTGAACGATCTCGACCGGGCTGTACAGCGCGCCCGATTGACTAAGGATAATGAGTCCGTTGGTCGTTGTATGGATTGCGTGGCGGTGCTGCAGGACTATCTGGCAAGTCAGGTGGAGCCGGTGCAGCGAAAGGGCTTTGAGATTATGGAGCACCTTCTGCCAGACGATTTTGACCTGTGGGCCGCCAATTGGATGTCTGCCCGCAGTAGGCAAGTACCGATGTCACGGGCGGCCGGAGCGCTGTAACGCCAACGCTGCCTGCTTTTCCTCTGGAAACAAGTCCTGCTGGCGTGCCGGTAGGGCGTCCTTCAGGCGCAGGCCTATTCCCAGTAATCGGATCGCTCCCGGTCGGCGTTGCCACTGGGAGCGGATCAGGTTTTCAAATACCTCCCGATCTGCCACCCCGCCCGGTGTTTCACAGGTGGCGCTGGTGAAGTCGTCATAGCGCACCTTGATATACAGACCATTAACCAGATAGTGGTTGTCCAGATTGGCCAGACGCCGGCTCAGGGCCTCTTCCAGTGCCGGCAGGACCGCTAGCCAGTGGTGCAGGGCCGGTAAGTTTTCCGCAAAGGTACGTTCCACACTGACGGATTTTCGTCGTCGGTTGTTATGCACCGGGCGGTCGTCCTCGCCGCGGCAGAGATGCCACAGGCGCTCACCGAAACTGCCGAAGTGCTGGCCTAGTTCCAGCCGTGACAGTGTTTGCAGATCGGCGCAGTGGCGCACACCAAGCTGATGCATTTTGTCGGCGGTGACCCGGCCGACGCCAAAGATGTTCTCCACCGGCAGAGCGCCGATAAAATCACTGACTTGCTCCGGTCGGATAACGAATAAGCCATCCGGTTTGCGCCAGTCGCTGGCGATCTTGGCAAGAAATTTGTTCGGCGCCACTCCAGCAGATACCGTAATACCCACTTCTACTCGAACTTGCTGGCGCAGCGCTTCGGCTATGCGAGTGGCGCTGTTCTGGAATTGCTGGCAATCACTGACATCAAGAAAGGCCTCGTCAAGGGAAAGCGGCTCGATTCGATCGGTGAAACGTTTGAAAACGGTGTGGATCTGCTCGGATACTCGCCGGTATTTGTCGAAATCCGGTTTGAGAATGACCAGATCGGGACACATGCGCAGGGCTTGAGCGGAGGCCATGGCGGAGCGCACGCCGTCACGGCGTGCTACATAGTTGCAGGTGGCGATCACTCCGCGACGGCCCGGATCGCCGCCCACGGCCACCGGGCGGCCTCGTAATGACGGGTTGTCACGCACTTCCACGGCGGCATAGAAGCAGTCGCAGTCGATATGGATGATTTTTCGTGATGGTGTCGTGGCCATGCTTTGGCTAGCCTTGTCTGCTAACAAATAGTCGGCAAGCAAATATTCCGGGTACGGGTGGCAATCATAGCAGGGAGTATTGAATGAATCTGATGCCGCGTCGTTCGGCGGTTTTAATCGTCGGTGCGGGTCCCACAGGTCTTACCCTGGCAATACGGCTGCGTCAGCTGGGAGTGGATTGTCTGGTGATTGATCGGCTGGCTGAGCCGATGCCCTGGTCCCGGGCGTTGGGCTTGCATGCTCGCACCCTGGAGGTATTTCATGGACTCGGTGTGCTGGCTGCCATACGCCGACGCAGCACCGTGCAGACTGGAGTCATGGTCCACAATGATCAGGGTCCGTTGCTGTCGCTGGACCTGACGACTCTGGATGCCCCCTTTCCATGGGTATTGTCCTGTCCCCAGACTGAGGTTGAGGCTGTGCTGGCGCAGCGTTTTGAGGAGCTGGGTGGACGCATCTGCCGGGGCGTTGAGCTGCAGTCGTTTACTCAGCATGGGGACCGTGTCGAGGCCCATTTGCGGATTGCTGCGGAGGACCATCAGCTGCAGTGTGAGCTGCTGGTGGGCTGCGATGGCGCCCATTCGCTAGTTCGTGAGGAACTAGGTGTCGGTTTTGATGGTGTGACAGAGAAGGATCACTTTCTGATTGCCGACCTGGCCATTGGTTGGTCGCTGTCGGCTACCAGTTCGCATGGCTTTCTGCTGCCTGAGGGTAGTTTGATTGCGTTACCCATGCCGGACTGCTGGCGCTTGGTGATCAATCAGTCGGCCAGCGAAGATACTCAGGGTGAGGTGACACTGGAGCCCTTCCGTGAACGGCTCAGCGCAGCGCTGGGTGAGTGTCCGCCGCTTGGTGAGCCGCGTTGGCTGACGCGCTTCACTATTCACCGGCGGCTGGCCAGCCATTATCGTAAAAACCGTGTACTGCTGGCCGGTGATGCCTGTCATATCCAGAGTCCGCTGGGCGCCCAGGGGATGAATACCGGTATTGGCGACGCCTTTAATCTGGCCTGGAAGCTGGCCCTGTTTCTGCGTGGTATAGGCGGAGGCCAGCTGCTCGACAGCTATGAGCGCGAACGCCGGCCGGTGGCCCGGGCGATGCTCTACTCGGTGGATATTCTGTCGCGCTCCTCTTTTGCCCGTAACTTGCTGCTACGCACGGGCCGCGACTGGGTGCTGAAGTTTCTCAACGGTCATCCACGAATGGCGGCGGGCTTGTTGCGTCGTATCAGCCAGTTGGATACCGCTTACCGAGACTCCCCGCTGGTGGCACAGGGGCCCAGTGGCTGGTTAAGTGGCAAGGATGGGCCGCTGCCCGGCGAGCGTATGCCAGATGCGCACTTGCTTGGCGGCGGTGGTGAAGTGGCACTGGTGGACTTGTTGCAGGACCCGCGTCACTACTTGCTTATTCAACTTGATGCCGAGCCGGATCCCCAGCAACTGTTGACCGTCTATGCGTTGGCAGATCGGGTGCCCTCTGAATTTTCCGACTGGGTTAGTACTATCGTAATCAGTGGTCCGCAGCCTGTGGAAAGTTTACGTGAGTTGGCCGACTTTGACGTGTCCGTGCTGAGCGATCATAACGGAGATCTTGCGGCCCGTTATGGCAGCGGGGCGGCACTGTGGCTGATACGCCCGGATGGCCATCTGGCCTACCGGGCGACGCTGTCAGATGGGGATCAATTGCTGGGCTGGTTACGCCAGTTGCGGCGTCGATAAAGCAACAGCATGAGTGCCACCAGTGGCAGGGCGCTGCCGCTGTCGGAACTGCGTTTCAGGGTGATCTCCAGGGTTTTGCTGGTGTCGCCCGGATGGGTATCGCCAGTGCTGCTTTGCAGGGTGATCGGTAACAGGAAAGTGCCAGCGCCTTTCAGGTCAAAGTCGAGGGCAACTTCGCCTTCAGGATCCAGTGTGCCTAGATCGCAGATAAACCGGGATGGCGCCTCTGCCACTTGGCAGGGCGGGTAGCCGGTAACGCCTAAATCATTGGGTAGTTCAACAATTACGGTTGCGTCAGTCACGCTGTTCACCGGCGACAGATTGCTGGCGATGACAGTGATGCTGGCGCGGCCATCGCGGTTGCTGTTGATCAGCGGTGCTGCCAAAGAGGGGTCGGGTAGGAAAGTCACATCAGTGGTGGCGTTAACGTTGTTGTTGCCGATGCGGTAGTCGTCCTGACTGGAGTAAACCTGCAGGTCTGTCTGCAGACTGCTGTCATCAGCGCCTAGCCAGATGGCGGCAAAGGTGCGCTGAGCCTGCTGCCCGGCAGTCAGAGTCGCCACATTACAGCGCCAGCCATTTGCAATACTGCTACAACCAGTGGCATTTACTGGCGTTAATGTGGTGTCGGCAGCGGTTACTTCGAAGGTGGCATTGTTGGCGCTGTTCAGCTTGCTGTTGTTGATAATTCCAACATCAAAATTGAATGTCTGTCCGGGCTGCACGGCGGTGGGCTGGTCCAGCGTCGCCACCACATCTACCAACGCATCACCCGCGCTTGCGGTGGTGCTTTCAATCCAGCTATCAAAACTGGCCAGCCGAGTGTAAATACCCGGAGTATCAGAGCTGTCGCAGGAGACGGAACCAAAGCTGGTGGCGCCTAATAGCCAGTGATGTGCGGTGCGGCCTGAGGACAGCAGGGTGTCCTCGGGCAGCAGTAGTGGGCCGCCGCTGTCACCAAAGCAGGCGTCTTCGCCGAAGGTATCGTCTGCATCGGGTTGTGGCTCCCAGGCGCAGATCATGTTTGTAGTCAGGCCGCCCCAGGCGGTACGGCATTTTTTGTCACTAAAGGGCAGGTAATCCAGTGCCACACTCTGCAGAAAGTCTGGCTGACTGCCTGATGCCTCGCCTCTTGTGACAGTGAAGTCATCTCCATCGTAGACACCCCAGCCGATGGCCCGAATCACGTCATCAAGCAAGCTGGAGCTTTCCAGTTCGCCCATGATGGTGCTGTCGGCCAGGCTGACGGTATCAAAAACAGTTTTGCTGGAAAGCTGTATCAGAACGATATCGGAGTCATCACTGCCATCGGCGACCCCATACTGCGGATGGGCAATGATGCGTTGGACGAGATGCTCGGGATCGTCGCTCAGGTCCGGGCTGTCGAGACGGATAATCAGTTCGCCGGCCGGCGGTGAATAGCTGCTTGGGTTGTCGCCGTCGCCTGGGCTGGTAAAGCAGTGAGCGGCGCTGACAACCCAGCCCGGGGCGATGAGGCTGCCGCCACAGAAGGGTTCAATGTAATACTCCGTGGTAGCCGGGATGTATTCGTGCAGGCCAGCCATCCACGGATAGTCCTGAACCGCATCCTCGCCTCCGACGATTTTCGGTGTTACCTCTGCGGCCAAGCTGATACTGGTCAGTGGCAGTAACAACAGATAGCGGATTTTCATGGTGAAGGCTCTTGGCTAAGTGGGTGGCCTTACGGCAGTGTAGGTGCGTGTACCATCCAGTGGCTGCTGCTGTCGGTGGCGCGTTGTAGTTGCTGTTCAAGATGATGCAATACTGACTCAAGGCTTTGTGTGCTGCTGCTCACACCGCTTAATGCTGCGCGGAAATCAGAGCCCTGTTGACGCAAATCAGTGAGCAGGTTCTCAGCTGCGGTAACGGTGGTGCAGGGCAGCATCAGGGCGAGTGTACTATCGCCATAGCGGGCAGCGACATCACTGCGTCTGAGTCTCTGGGACAGGGCTTCAGCCAGTGCGGGTAACTTTTGATCCGGGCCGGTCTGTACCAGCGCCAGAGTCAGGTGGGATGCCAGCCGGTCATGTAGCGGCAATAGCCAGCCCGCGGTGGAAATTAGTGCCTGATGGCTGATCAGGCCAGTTTGTGGATCACGCCAGGTGGCTTCCTGGGCGAGCCTTTCGTGGGCCTGATTACGATACAGCAGGATACCGGCGTAAACCGCGCATGCCAGCATAATGGTACCGGCAAACCACATGGCCGACAGATCGGCGCCGACGCGACGCTCGCCGAGGCTGATCAAACCCGCCACTGTCAGTGCGCTTAGCACTAGCAAGACGTTGAAGCGGGCCGGTCCGTGCAGTAGCCCGCCACTTAATACCAGAACCAGAAACAGCAGCAGAGCGGGAGGCATCGGTGAAGGATCAAGCCATACCGCCACCGCGATGGCTGCAATGTCCAGCAGAATTCCGCCGGCCTCCGCTAATAGAGCGCCGCGCCATATAAGAATGCCGTGTAGCACTAGATAACCGGCGAGAATTGCGGCCGACAGCCAGGAGCCAACGTCGATGCCGCTCTGATACAGATATAAAAAGGTGATAACAGCGAATACTAATCTGGCGATACTGCGAACCAGAGTTAGAGCATTGTCGGTAGCAAGACGATCAGAAAAGCGCATGGTGTGGTGCTCCTTGTCGGGGCACAGTTTACCTCGACTAGTCGCCAAGGTAACGGATTATGGTGGATAAAACTGTGGCCAGTTTTTTACGTTCCGCGCCGAACGTGCCGGGTAGCCACTGGGGTGGGCACTGATTATCGTTGAAGTGCCAGTAACTGCTCCTTAAGCCGGTCCGAGTAGGGCTCGGGACCAAACCATATTTGCAGGTAAGCATTAGCAAATTCATGCCCCTGCTCGCTGGCCAGCAATTCATTGTTTAGCAGCAGCTCAAGGCGCCCATTGCTCAGGTAGCGCAGTTGGTAGCTGTCTCCGTCCCCAATATCTCTGTAGTGACTGTTAAAAGCCTCCACCCGCTGCTGCAGGTCAGCGAAAGTGGCTGCCTCTACATTACGTTCGATCATGGCGGTGGCCGAGCGGCTGAACGCTGACCCGGGCACCTCACGTCGATAGGTGAACTCCAGCAGTAACGGTGGTGTTAGCGACCGGGCCTGTTGACTACAGCCATCACGCCATAGAGACGCCACGCCCACCTCGATAAAGCGTAGAGCCCGTACCGGGGCCGAGCCGCACTGATCAAGCTGGATGCCAGTCTCCAGTTCAGAGGGGTGCTGGTTAGACGCGCCCGCCTGAGCGCAGCCGAGGATCAGCAGAGCTGACAAGAGCAGTCTTCTCATAATTGGTTCCTGGTCCAGCGGACCAAGCCTCCGATAAACGGGATGTGGATCAGGACACCCTCACTGCTGTCCCAGTAATCCTGATGCAGCACCACTTGGCCCTGGGCATTGAAGCGCAGGTGGGTCATACCAATGGTTTCAGCATGCATCGTTCTGCCCAGTGCTTTTGCAGTGGTTTTCATACTCCAGTTGAGCCAAACATCATTGCCGTCAACCAGCACGTGGCGGACATCTACCTCGATATTTTCCACCCGCTCGGCTGTGAGGAGGAGGTAACTGCGGAGCTCCTCCCGGGAGTGATAGGTATGCAGGGTGTCGCCAAAAAACAGTTCTTCTGCATACACCTCATCAACCCGAAGGGCTAAATCCGGCCCTTTAAGAGTGGCGTACAGGGAGCTGAAACCATCTGCTACATCGCGGCCGCTAACCGGACTGCCCGGGAAACGGGCCAGAGCCTCCTCGTAGGCATCTACGTAACTGACGGCCTTGTGAGAGGCGCAGCCAGCCAGCATGCTGGCAAGCGATACGAGTAATAGGGCGGCGATCTGTTTCATTTTCGAAATATCCCTGAGTGATGGGTGCCAAGATGGCGGACTGGCAATCAATCAGGCGTGAAGTTGCTCGTCACAATGGTTTCACAGCTACATCCTTAACGTAGCTGGATGAAGCTAAACTCTCCCGCATCAGCCATTATTGGCAACTTTATTCTGTTCCAGGCGCTCTGGTTCGCAGCGGTGCTCGGCGCTGCGGCGGGCCTGCACTGGCCGGCGCCCCTCGCGCTGGCGGCACTGTTGGGCTGGACGCGGCTGTCCGGTGGCTGCCTGCGCGCCGACCTGCGTTTGGTGCTGATCGGACTGGCAACCGGCATGGCGTTTGAAGTGCTACTGCTGTCCAGTGGGCTAATTCGCTATGAGCTACAGTGGTGGCAGCACATGCCACCTTTGTGGATATTGTGTCTGTGGGCGGGTTTTGCACAGAGCTTTCTCTACTCAATGGCGTGGATGCGCAAGCGACTCGTGCTGGCGTCGCTGTTCGGAGGTATTGGAAGCGTGATGTCTATGTATGCAGGATTGCGTTTCGGCGCAGCGCAACCGCCTGTGGGTACGCTGCCCCTGCTGTTGGCGTACGGACTTGGCTGGAGCGTGCTGGTGCCGTTTCTGGCGTGGCTGGCGGATGAATCACGCCAGCAGTCGGTGCAGGTGGAGTCATGAGCCCTCTGGTTATATCTGCGCTGTTGCTAACGCTAGTTTGTCTGGCCGGCTGGTGGCGACAGACGGTAACCCGTAATGCTGGTCATGTGGATGTCATCTGGACATTTGGCGTTGGAGGTACCGCACTGTTCTATTTGCTGGTGCTTCCGGCAGATGGTGATTTTTTGCACCGTGTGCTTGCAGCACTGTTGATTGGCGTCTGGTCGGTGCGACTTGGCACCCATATCTGGCGTCGTGTGCATGGAGCTGAAGAGGAGGGGCGTTACCTAGCCATCCGCGAACACTTCGGCGAGCGTGTTAATGTTTTCCATCTATTTTTCTTTCTATCCCAAGGGCTGCTGGCATGGCTGTTCGCGCTGCCCCATTGGCTATTGTCTAGTCACCCGGGCGGCAGTACTTTCTTTTTATGGTTTGGCTTTTTCGTCGGTGTAATGGCGCTGACGGGTGAAGCGCTGGCGGACCGTCAGCTGCAGAAGTTTCGCATTAACCCTTCTAATCGTGGCAAAACTTGTCGTCAGGGTTTGTGGCGCTACTCTCGGCATCCGAACTACTTTTTTGAGTGGCTTCACTGGTTTAGCTATCCACTGATGGCAGTTGGTGCTGCTGGTGCCCAATGGTTATGGTTGGCGCCTATAATGATGTTTTTGTTTCTGTGGTTCGTGACAGGGATTCCCTACACCGAACGACAGGCATTGAAGAGTCGCGGAGAGGATTACCGCGATTACCAGCGTTCAACTAGTGTATTTATTCCATGGAGATCAAAGTCATGATGATTGCCCTTGCCGAGCATGGAGTTGCTCCGGATAGCCTGATCCGCTTTGGCATCCGGCGACTGCTTAAGCAGCGTCTGGCTGGTGAATATGCTGCTGCGACGCAGAGCGCGGCGGAGCAAGGTATTGAGGCGCGCAAGCTGAGTCTGATGGCTGAGCTGGCCGCGGGCCCGGTGGCAGTTGCTCAGAAAGAGGCTAATGACCAGCACTATGAAGTGCCGGCACAGTTTTACCAGTTGGCACTGGGGCCGCATTTGAAATATAGCAGTGGCTACTGGGGCGAGGGAGTTCGCACTCTGGAAGAAGCCGAGGCAGCCATGCTGGCGCTGACCTGTGAGCGGGCTGACCTTAAAGATGGTCAGCGAGTATTGGAGCTCGGTTGTGGCTGGGGCTCGCTGTCCTTATGGATGGCAGAGCATTACCCGCAGAGCTCATTTGTTTCAGTATCGAACTCTGCCTCCCAGAAAGATTGGATTGATCAGCAAGCTAAGGCCCGTGGGCTGAAAAACCTGACTGTGATTACCGCGGATGTATCCGGCCTTACTGCACCTGGTAAGTTCGATCGGGTGGTATCCGTGGAAATGTTCGAGCACATGCGCAATCACCGAGAGTTAATGCGCCGGATTCACTCCTGGTTGGAGCCTGGCGGTAAACTGTTCGTGCATATCTTTTGTCATCGTGAGCTGTTCTACCCGTTTGAAGTGGAAGGTGAGAAGAACTGGATGGGTCGTTACTTTTTCACCGGCGGGGTGATGCCATCGTTTGATCTGCTGGATCGCAGTCAGGATTGGTACCAGCTTGAACAAGCCTGGCAGGTGAATGGCAAGCATTACGCGCGTACTTTGGAGGCGTGGCTGGACAATACGGACGCTCGCAAGGACCAGATTATGCCGGTGCTGACCGCTACCTATGGCGAGGCTGAAGCGAAGCTATGGCTGCAGCGCTGGCGCATGTTTTTCATGGCCTGCTCTGAGTTGTTCGGCTATGGTGATGGTACTGAGTGGTTTGTCGGCCACTACCTTTTTGCCGCTGAATAATAGTTCGGGAATTAACTATGCGTCGTGCCGGTCTTCAGTACCGCCTGACCAGAGCCTACCTACTACAGATGGTATTGATCAGCTTTGCTACCCTGTTCGGTGTCTGGGTGACAGCTCAGATTATCGAGCGGGTGCTGGTGCGACAGGCGCTGGTGATGGAGGCAGAGCATTTCTGGGATGCCAGAGAGCAGCAGCCTGATATTCAGCGCCCCAATACACGGCATCTTCTCGGCTTGATTGATGGGCCTGGCGGGGATGCTATTCCCCAGTCATTGCGTGGCTTGTCGCCAGGACAGTTCGTTCGGGTGGAGCTGGATGACAGTCACCCCATTGTTTATGTCGAACGGCGCGGTGACGAAACCCTGTATCTGATTTTCGATGAGCAGCGTGTTTCCATGCTGGCGTTTGTGTTTGGTATTCTGCCGCTTAGTGGCGTGCTGCTAGTGATCTACATCGGTTCGTTTATGACCTGGCGAAAGTCACGCAAGCTGGTTTCACCTTTGGTGCAGCTGGCGGAGCTATTGCGCCGTACCCCGGTGAACGATCCGCGCGCTGCGCGTCCCGATTTGTCTGTGGTAGAAGCAGAAGCGGATAGCGAAGTGGCAGTGCTGGTGGTGGCGCTTGAGGCTTATGCGAATCGTCTGGTTGGTTTTGTGGAGCGTGAGCGACAATTTACTCGGGATGCCAGTCATGAGCTGCGCACACCGCTGGCGGTGATTCGCGCCAATCTTGAGCTTCTATCAGGGCGTCAGGTCAGTCCTGATGCTCTGCGCCGTATTGAGGATACTGTCGGTGATATGGAAGCGCTGATTGAAACACTGCTGCTGCTGGCCCGTAGTGAGAGCCGCGAGCTGCCGGATGAAGAGCTGATCGTTAATGATCTGGTGTGTAATCTGGTCGAGCGCCTGGAAGCACTGGCCCAGCGTAAAAACGTTGGCGTGCGGGTTGAGCAAAGTGTTTTGTTGATGCTCAGGGCACCAGAGACTGTGTTGACTATGGTGCTCACCAATCTTATCCGCAACGCCATCAACTACACCGGTTCCGGTCATGTGACTATATCCATAGATGCGGGGTCGTTAGTCGTTCAGGACACCGGCCCGGGAATGGATCCGTCACAGTTACAGCGTCTGATGCAGCCATTTGAGCGCGGGCAGACCATGGGGGAAAGCGGCCACGGTCTTGGCTTGGCCATTGTGCAGCGGCTATGTGAGCGTTGTCGGTGGAAACTTGAAGTGGCTAGTGCCCTGGGGCAGGGCACCAGCGTAAGAGTGACGTTCCCGTTCTGGCAACGTCAGTAGATGGTTGTCTCAGGCAGCCTTTCCCGGCTGTCTGACGGCGAAACCGACACCCGGAAGTGTTTCCAGTAGTGGCAACGAAAATGGCTTGTCGATGACTTTGCGCAGATTGTATAGATGGCTGCGCAGGGCATCTGAATCCGGCACCAGGTCACCCCATAGTTCTTTTTCAAGCTGTTCGCGGCTAACCACCCGAGGAGACTCACGCATCAGAATGCGCAGGATACGGAAAGCAGTTGGCGATAGCTTCAGTAGCTGGCCTTCGCGGCGCACTTCCTGACGTGACGGATCCAGCTCCAGATCGGCAACGCTGAGAACATGGGGTGCTACTTCTCCACGATTACGCCGTACCTGAGCTTGAACACGCGCCAGCAGCTCCGGCAAGGCAAATGGTTTGACTAGATAATCATCACCACCTCGGGAGAAGCCTTCCAGTTTGTCATCCAAATGGTCGCGGGCGGTCAGGAAGATCACCGGCGTGGTAAGGGTCAGCTCTTTGCGCAGATACTGACAGACGGAATATCCATCCTCCCCAGGGAGCATGATGTCCAGCAGAATCAGGTCGTAGTGATGCTCACGCAGCAACTCTCTGGCCAGTCGGCCATCGCCAGCGTAATCCACGGTGGCTCCTTGCTGTTCGAGAAACTCGAGGACGCTCTGGGCGAGCTGCCGGTGGTCTTCCACCAGCAACAGTGACAGGTTTTGCAGTGACTGAGCCATGTTGATCCTCTCCACGTGAATGGCCAGATCATGACCGCTTGTTGGTGAAGAATGCATCAACAGCGTGAAGACAACAATTTAATAAGGTTTCAGGCCTGGGTTGTACGGTGCACTGGCTTGTTGGCGTACATTGCCTGATCCGCCCGGCACAGGGTGTCCTGCAGCGCTTCTCCCGGCTGCCAGCTGGCTCTGCCCACGGAGGCTTGGATGCCGGATTCGGCGAATGCATGGCTCAGGCGCGTTTCAAAGCCACGGGCGTTCAGTGCATCGGTGTTAACCAGCAGGATGGCGAACTCGTCCCCGCCAATCCGGGCAACGATATCCGGTTGGCGTACGGTGTCTCCCAGCAAGCGTCCGATCTGCCTGATCAGTTTGTCGCCGGCGCAGTGGCCACTGTCGTCATTGACTGCCTTGAGTTCGTCCATATCCACCACCAGCAGGGTGCAGATGTGACCATAACGCTGACAGCGGGCCTCTTCGCGGGCCAGTTGACGATTCCAGCCGCGCCGGTTGAGTAGCCCGGTAAGCACATCGGTGTCGGCATCCAGGCGCGCCCGCTCCAACTCGGCTAACAGTGCGCGGCTGCGCTGCAGTTCGTCTAGCAGGGCGCTGAAAAGCCCCGCTTTGGCCTCGAGCAATGGCAACAAAGTATCCTCATTGCCTTGCATATCGGTGTGCCAGATAGCCAGATAGCCCTTTGGCTCATGGTCTTTACCCAGAGGCAGACTGATCAGGGTGCCGTTACCCAGTGGTTGCCATGCGTCGGCAGGGCGAGGCAGCTCGCTGCCAGCCTCCAATGGCCCTTCACCACTGCATAGCAGTACACGAGCCTGATGCGGCTCGCTGGGCTCGGCCAGCAGCCATTGCATTGCGCCGTTGATGCGACTCAGGGATGACATTGAGGCGGTGGCGATACCGGCAAAGGCCGGCCATTGCGGCAGTGCCGACAGGGATGGCTGAGACGCCATGAATACTCCGTAATCCATTATTGAGTGTCCCTGAAAACCACTGCCTGAAGGTGTCAGGGGTGAAGCCGGGCAAGATTGTGCACCTGTTAGTGATGGCATAATGGCGCCTGCTTCACACTTTTTTAACAATCAGAAGGATGGCTTAGGCAGCTTTTCCCTATCAGTGCTGAGGTTATTCTGATATAGTCCGCGCCCTAAACTGACGTGGCCAACGCAGATGTCTGCAAGCGCCACAATAAAAGGTGCTTGATGACTGCTGAACAAACCACGCCGGGCTTTGCTGCCCTAGGCCTTGCTTCGCCTGTGCTTTCCACACTGGAATCCCTGAGCTACAACACTCCGTCGCCGATTCAGGCGCAAATGATCCCTCTGATGCTGGCTGGTCGTGACGTTATTGGCCAGGCACAGACTGGCACTGGCAAAACGGCCGCTTTTGCACTGCCGCTGATTTCCCGCTATGGCGACAGTACTGCTCGTCATGCGCAGGTGTTGGTGCTGGCGCCGACTCGTGAGCTTGCCTTGCAGGTAACCGAATCATTTGTGCGTTACGCCGCAGGTTATGCTGGCATGCAGGTTGTTAGCCTGTGTGGTGGCATGGATTACCGTCCCCAGACCAGCGCACTGCGCAATGGCGTGCAGTTCGTTATCGGCACACCAGGTCGGGTGATTGATCACTTGAACCGCGGCACTCTCAAACTGGACAGGCTCGAGTGTCTGGTACTGGATGAAGCAGACGAAATGCTGCGCATGGGATTTATTGACGACGTTGAAGCTGTTCTTGCTGCGATGCCGAAAGAATGTCAGGTGGCGCTGTTCTCTGCCACCATGCCGGTACCGATCCGCAAGCTGGCACAGAAATATCTGAAAAATCCGGAAGAAATTACTATCAAATCGAAAACCGAAACGGTGGCAGCGATTCGTCAGCGTTATCTGTTTGTTTCCCACCGTGACAAGCTCGATGCACTGGTGCGTGTGCTTGAGTGTGAAGACTACGACGGTGTGATTGTTTTCTGCCGTACCAAGGAAAGCACTGTGGAAACTGCAGATGCATTGCAGCGGCAGAACTATCGTGCAGTCGCCCTGAATGGGGATATGCCGCAGAACCTGCGCGAGCAAACTGTGGAGCAGCTGAAGAGCAAGCGCATCGATATTCTGGTGGCCACTGATGTGGTTGCCCGTGGTCTTGATGTGCCGCGTATTTCTCACGTTATCAACTACGATATCTCCTACGATGCGGAGACCTATGTGCACCGTATCGGTCGTACCGGCCGTGCTGGACGTGAAGGCGATGCCATCCTATTTGTAACGCCCAAAGACAAGCGACTGCTGCAGACCATCGAGCGTGTTACCCGCCAGAAGGTGGAGGAAATGCCACTGCCGACTGCTGCGGATATCAATGCCGCCCGCGAACGCCGTCTGCGTGAACAGCTTGAGCGAGTACTGGAAAAAGGTCAGCTGGAGCCGTTCCGCGGACTGCTGGCTCGTTGGCAGGAAGAGCTGGATGTCGCCCCTCTGGAGCTGGCTGCGGCGATGGCCGTGGTAGCACAAGGGGATCGCGAATTCCATATTAAGGATCGCCCGATTGTAGCCCGCAAGCCCCGCGAACTCCGTGAGCGCGATGATCGCCCACGTGATTCTGCTGGCCCGAGAGTGCGGGTGGAATACAAGGAGCGCGCAGAGCGACGTCCAGGCAAGGCACCGACTGCTCCGGATCCAGGCATGGCACGCTACCGTATTGCGGTAGGCCGCAAGCATGGCGTCAAGCCAGCCAACATTGTTGGTGCTATTGCTAACGAAGCCAATATGAATAGTCAGAATATTGGTCGGATTGATATCTTCCCGGAGTTTTCTACGGTGGACCTGCCGCAGACTATGCCGGCAACCTCATTGCAGCATTTGCGCAACGTTTGGGTGTCTGGCCAGAAGCTGTCTATTTCACCTTGGTCGGAGAAGCCGCCAGTGTCGAGCAAGCCGCGTCGCGCTAAAGCAGACTGATTTAGCTGTAGGCAACTTCCACTGCCGTGGTGGAAGAGATAAAAAACGGGGCCTGGGGCCCCGTTTTTTTTAGCTGATCAGACTTTGCAGCGCTTCGGACTCATAGAATGGCGCCAGCTGGCGGCGAACGGCCTTTTCCAGAATGCCTTTCTTGTTTAGCACGGCGAGGACATGGGGAGCATAGTGCATGGCCTCTGCCACCATCATATTGCGATCCACTCCCATTTCATCCAAAAGCTCAGGGAGTGTGCTTTTGCCATATTTTTTAAAGAAGAAGTCAATCCCGGCGTCAATCATGTCGCGGTAGTAATCCGCCTTACGCAGCTCCCGCCAGTATTCGAAACCAATAACAAAAAAGTCTTCAATGTCGCTTTCTTTGACGTAATTGCGGAACACAGAAATCTTGTTGAGCTTGACCTCATCCCAGATATCTTCTGCCACGCGGCTGATTTTTTCATCGGACAGGTTGCGTACCAGAAACTTCTCACTTTGCTTCATTGAGGCATTGATGTTCTGACCGATATATCTCTTGATGCCCTGTTCCGCATTGGGGGAGGCCATGTCCATGACACTCTTGCCCAGCTTCATCATCGACTGGGCCCCGGGGATTTTCTTGGTTAGCGGGTTCTTGGTGATGTAGTCACTGATGCCGTGATAAAGCACGTCAGAGATCATTTCGCCGTAGATCGGATTGCTGACAGCTTCATGGATCAGCCGTTCACGTAGATCCTTCATCTCCAGGACTTTTTTCATAAGTTCGCGAAACTGCTCGTCGCTGAGCAAGTCAAAGATCTTGTTCTCGTCGTGGCTTTCAAGTTGATACAGCTCACGAGCCACTTCGCCAACCAGTTCCGGAATGGCCGGAGGGATTTCATGGTGAATGGCGTAACGGTGAGCGGTCTGCTTGATCATTGTCGGGGTGACAACATCGCCGAGTTTCAGCTTGCTGGTGTCTTTAAGCAGGTTGTCGATAAGCTCTTCAATCTGCTGTTCCAGCTGTTTGCCGGTGAGCTGCTCAACGGTAAAAGCGACGTGGGCGTCGAGTAGCGCCTGAGCTTTCTCGGAAAGTTTTGTCATCATTTATCCCCTCCTGTTGGGTGAAGGGGAGTGTAGGAAGGGCAGGCCGCCGATACCAGTGCATAATCAGGCCAATTCATTGTTGCTGCAGTCAGGACTCCGGTTGGCTGACCATGCCCGGTCGCATTGCACGGCCACCGCGGCCCTGATAGCGAGGTTTTGGCTGACGGTCACAGCTGCTTAACAGGACCGAGTTGCATATCAGGTGTGCTGGAATCTGGTGGCTTATTTTTTCGTGCAGTTCTGGCAGCTTGCTCCAGTGGACCCCGGGATGCATATGATGGGCGGTGTGGTAGCCAAGATTCCATGAGATCAGGTTGTAAAGACGACTAGTGGTGTTGCGAGAGGCACAATGATCGCCGCTCATATCGAGGCCTTGATGCTGCTGATAGGTATTGTCCAGCAGGCCTAGCAGCATAATTGGCATGGGCAGGACAAAGACAATCAACGCTTGCTTGGGGGCCAGCCAGATCAACACCGCCAGTACTGCCAGCGACACGCTGGTCCAGGTGATGAAGTTGCGCAGCAGCTTAGGGCGGCTGCGGCCTATGCGAATAACCTCAGGATAGACCCGCGCGGCGTTGTAGAGATCGTAGCGAATCCGGTTCATGGTCTTGCCGTCCTTTTGCTGCCAGGCGGACGGGTCCAGTTTGGGATCCAGATAGTGTTGGTGGTGGCCCAGATTGTGATGCAGGGTCCAGGCGAAGGGGGGTACGCCGGTTTCAAGAAACAGAATTACCTCGTAAACCCGGTTCATCCAGCGGTGCCGGAAGGTCATGGTGTGATGGTGGTTGTGGCTGATGGAGCCCGGACAGGCAGAAAACATCAAAAGACTGGCGGCAACAATCAGTAGCGCCGTGGTGCTCTCCAGGCTGAATACGGCCCAAAGTTGTATGGCAAAAACACCGAGGACGATCAGGCTGGGTAGGATATCCGCGCGGTGACGGTAAATGGGCATGGCGACATTTCCCTGTCTTGTCGTTATTCGTCCTGAATAATTGCAGCTCTCCAGTCAGCTTGAAATCCGCCAAAATAGTGAGACCTGCGTCACAAGTAAGTACGGTATTAGTACTCTGTCACGGAGGCAAGGGTTTCCTTTGATTATCGCTTACGGGAAGTATTGCAGGCGCAGTTCGGTGAGCCGCTGTTCATAGAGCTGGCTCCATTCACTAGCCGGTAACTGAGCCTTCAGGGGCATCAGCTCCTCATCCAGTTGGCTGACAGCTTGTTGGTAATCGCTGACAGACTGCTGCTGCTGGTTCACCACTTGGTCGCGCGCCTCCATGGCGGCGGTTTGTTCAGCGCCAAAGTAGCTCAGGCGTAACTCCCGGGTGATGTCCGCCAAAGCAGCCGCATCAGTGACCCCGGCGCTAAGTAGTGCCAGTTCTCGCTCGTAGCGGCCGCCATTGCCTTCTACCGTGCTTAGTGCTTCCGGGTACTCCGCCAGCGTGCTCTGGCGCAATGCTTGCAAAGCACTAAGGCGCTGATCTGCTGGCATGGATGGCAGAGCGGGATCGCTCATCAGCTCACCAAAGCTAAACTGGTACTCGGCCCATGCTGCTTCCTGGCCGAACAGAGCCTCGGTTTCTTCGACTCCCAGAGTCTGCTCGCGCAGCGCCTGAATGGTGGCATAACGTTCCCTGGCCGGGGTTGCCATGGACATCACCGTTTCCTGCATGGCCGCTTCGTAAAGTGGCAGTCGGGCAATGGCGTTGGCCACCAGTCGGGCAAAATCTGCATCGGGAAATTCCGCCAGAGCCTGATCAATCAGGGCAGCGCAATCTTCATCTGGCAGACATTGCTGGCGCAGTTGTTGGATCGTTGCCATTAGATTGCCGGGCTCTGCCAAGCCGACCTGAAGCAGCTCTTGCATGGCAAGCAGACGTTGTTGACGGCGTTGCTGAATACTCATGCCGGCCTCATCAATCTGGCTGGCTGAGTCGTCCAGCTCGGCGCCGTGGCTGTTTTGCTGGTCCCCGGTCGGGGCCGTGGCGGAGAGGTCTGACTGGCCCGGCATTGCCGCCGGCCACAGCCAGAAGAGAAAAAAGGTGGTGACCGCAATAGCGGCCACCACCAGCAGGGCGCGTCGGTTAGACATCACGGCGCGAAGACAAACTCACCCATCACCGGGAAGTGATCAGACAGATCCCGGGTATGGAATAGCGGTGCTACAGCAGTGCGCGGTACACGTACATCGTTGCGCGACTGGGTCGGTTGACGGTGAGTGTTGGAATACACCACATAGTCCAGATATTCGACGGTCTCACCACCTGAACCAGCTGCACCAGACAGGCTGTTGATGCGCGGGTCAAAGGTAGAGGCCGTGTAGCCGGTGCTAAGCGGATCGGTAGCGTTCAGGTTGGTCAGCATCTGGGCGTAGTCCTGCGGCCAGAGCAGCTTATTAACGTTGAAGTCGCCACCCATCATCACTGCATCAAACGAGGCCGGGTTCTGGGCATCGACCAGTGCGCGAATCTGTTGGAACTGCTCCTGACGCAGGGCGCGGGCTTCGGCGGTATCAAAAGAGGCAGTGTGAGTCGAGGTGACGTGGTAAGCCTTGCCGCCTTTGATCACTTCAGCATAGATGATGCCCTTGTCGGCAAAGCAGTCGGTACCTGAGCAGTCTGGATAGATAAAGTCTGCGGTAGCAACAATCGGGTAGCGGCTGACAACCAGCACGCCGCTGTCGAAAACGTTAATGCCGCTGTAGGGAATCTTCGGCACATGGGTCTGGTAGGGATATTCCGCTGCCAGTTGCTGCAGCATGCCGTTACGGTCTGACGAGAACGCTTCCTGGAACAGAATCACGTCGTAGCCCTTCAGATGGTTGGGCAGTTCCGCCAGACGCTCGCTGATCTTGGTGGCTACCAGTGGCAGGGCATAGATGTTGTAGCTCAGTACCTTCAGTGCATCAGCACCTGACACAGGCTCGGGCAGGGTGTCATTGGTTACCACATAGTAGAAGTCGTCATAGCCACCAGTGTATTCCGACTTGAATGCGGTGGAGGACGGACGGCTGGCGTAGCTGTGGCTATTGCTACGGATATTGCGGTCTGTGTACCAGGAGGTGCTAAAGCCCGGACCGCTGGCAGCATGCTTGATGTTGCTGCCGCTCCAGGTGCCTTTCATGGTCTGCTTGGCCACTACCGACTGGCCGTTCCGGGTGATACGGGTGTCGAAGTTGTAGGTGTGGCCAGACTTGACCCCCCAGTAGCGGTTGTAACGCAGGACCCGCTTGGTTTCGTAGGGGCCGATCGCCGTTGCTTCCTGGGCCCATTGGCTGCCGTTGGACAGGGTGCGGCTGCCGTAATGGTCCACCGAGATGGTCACCGGGTCAGGGGTGCTGTTGGTGATATAAACATAGGTATCTGCGGCGGCGTTGCCGGCAAACAGCACCAGTACGCTGACGATCAGTAGGCGAAATCCACTCATTTTCATGCTCTCCGGGTTTTCTTATTTTGGTGAGCGGCATTCTGCCCATGGGTTGAATATATCAATAGGAACAATCGTGCCATAAGGTGGGCAAATTCGGACAGCCGGCTGCTTGGGCGGATCAGTGACTGCATGCTCACCTGAGCCCGGGTAGTCTGTGTAACGCTGAATACCGGAGGCCCACTGTTGGGAAGGGGTTATGGAATTTGTTGATGTACTGAAGAGTCGGCGCAGTATTCGCGCCTTTGCGGATACCCCGGTCAGTCGCGAGCAGGTTGAGCGCCTGCTTGGCAAGGCGCTGGAGTCGCCCAGCTGGTCTAATACCCAGCCTTACAAGGTGGCGCTGGCCATGGGGCCAGAGCTTGAACAGCTGCGTCAGGAGTTGTCCGGGCGTTTTGCCCGGGCCAGCGCCTTGCAGAAGGCCTCGTTACCGAAAAAGATTGCTGGCGTGCTACGTGGCGGAGTGATGCCGGACGGTGATTTCAAGCCCATTCTCAAGTACCCGAAGGACCTTCAGCCACGTCGGGTGGCCACCGGCATCGGCCTGTACCGCGTCCTCGGCATCGCCCGTGATGATCATGCCGCTCGGGATGCCCAGATGGCGCGTAACTTCAGCTTTTTCGATGCTCCTGCGGTGATGTTTGTGTTTGTCCATGAAGGGCTGGGAGTCTACAGCGCCCTGGATGCCGGCATTTTTATCCAGTCGCTGATGCTGGCGGCAACCGATGAGGGGCTTGGGAGCTGTGCTCAGGGCGCTCTGGCGCTGTGGCGCTCGCCGGTCGAGGCTCGTTTTGCCATCGACAAGTCATACAAGTTGCTGTGTGGTCTGTCTCTGGGATATCCACTGGATGAGCCGGTGAATCAGTTCAAACCTGAGCGTCGGACGGTGGCAGAGATCCTGCTGCCGACTCGCGGCACAAGCTGACCCAACGCTCGATCCCTGCACTGACATACTTATGCCGGTGCAGGGCGAAGTAAAACTGACGTCGAAAATCCCTTCCGGGTACCGGCAGTGGCACCAGGCTGCCGCGGCGAAAGGCCTCGGTCAGGGTGACTTTTGACAGGCAGCCGATGCCCAATCCAGCCTCCACCGCGCGCTTGATAGCCTCGGTATGCTGCAGTTCGAGCAGGATATTGAGCTGCGGCAGTAGTCCATGCAAAGCACGGTTGAAGGTCTGCCGGGTGCCAGAGCCCGGCTCACGAACAATCCAGGTGCCCTCAAGCAGATCGCGATCATCCAGAGCTGGACGTCCGGCAAGAGGATGATCCGGGGCGCAGAATACGACCAGTTCATCATCCTGCCAGGGGGTTAGCAGAATATCGGGGTGGTGTAACTCTCCCTCTATAAGGCCGATATCGGCCTCGAAGTTTGCCACCTTTGCGGCGATTTCCTCGGTGTTGCCCACATCCAGAGAAACCCGCCCGGCACCCGGTTCGTTCATATATCGGGCCATGATGCCCACGGCCAGATAGTTACCAATGGTCAGGGTGGCACCAACCTTGAGTCGGCCGGCCTCGCTATGCACATCCAGACTCTGTTGCAGGGCCATGGCTTCCGCCAGCAGCGCTTCCGCACGGGGCCGGATCAATTGACCTGACTCATTCAGCTGCAGGCGCTTGCCCACCCGGTCGAACAGGCGAATACCGAACTGCTGCTCGAGCTCGCGTAACGCACTGCTGGCGGCGGACTGGGACATGGCCAGAGACTCTGCCGCCCGGGTCAGGTGTTGTTGACGGGCGATAGCGAGGAACACTTCAAGCTGGCGCAGGGTATATTTCATAATCGTTCTATCTAGTCGATTGATTAATTCGAAATATCCCATTTTTAAGATGATTGGTATAGGGCTAATCTGCATTCACCAACGGTCAGCGCAACATCACCACGGAGTCCAGGCAGATGAGTAACCTGAATGAAGAGCGCGTCACCCATGTGCATCACTGGAATGACACCCTGTTCAGCTTTCGCACCACCCGTGATCCCGGCTTTCGCTTCCGTAACGGCCATTTCACTATGATCGGTCTGCAGCTGGAGGGGCGGCCGCTGCTGCGTGCTTACTCGATCGCCAGCGCTAACTATGAAGAAGAAATGGAGTTTTTCTCGATCAAGGTAGCGGATGGTCCACTCACATCGAAGCTGCAGTCGCTGAAGGTGGGGGATAAGGTGCTAGTGGGCAAAAAACCTACCGGTACGCTGGTGGCAGACAATCTGTTGCCGGGAAAGCGATTATGGCTGCTTAGCACCGGCACTGGCCTGGCACCGTTTCTCAGCATTATCCGCGACCCGGAGGTGTATGAGCAGTTTGATCAAGTGATCCTGACCCATGGAGTGCGGCAGGTCTCTGAACTGGCCTACCAGCAGGTGATTACTGATCAGCTGCCAGATAATGAGTTTTTCGGCGAGCAGGTGCGCAACCAGTTGCTGTACTACCCGACGGTTACCAGAGAAGCGTTTCGTAATCAGGGCCGCCTGACCGATCTGATCGAATCGGGCAAGATATTCACCGATCTGGGGCTGCCCAGCCCGAGCGTCGCGGATGATCGCTTTATGCTGTGTGGCAGCCCGGCAATGCTCAAGGATCTGACCGCTCTGCTTGATGGCATGGGCTTTCGGGAAACCCGTCAGGGACAGCTTGGCCACTATGTGATTGAGCGGGCTTTTGTGGAGAAGTAACCTGTGACCCGCTTCGCCTTTCCGGTAAATGGCAAAATACAATTATTTATTCGCAGCGACAATTAAGTACTATTTCGTAGTCTTGTCTGCGCGAACGACACTATGAGCGATTTCTTGTTGCCCCGGCTTGCCAGCGGCTCCGCTATTTTTCATGCTGCCCTCCGTGGTCAGTATTGAATGTGGAGCCTGCCGTGACAGGATCACCGGAAGACCGGCTGGGTAAGCTTTTTACTGGCCTGTACGGTTTGCCTCGGGAAGGTCAGAAGCTGCTGTCTGATGACCAGCTTCGCGCCGAGCTGGTCACGGTGGATCCACATGGCACGGATCCGGTGATAGCCGTACAGCAGCGCTTTCCAGGGGTGTCCCTGTCTACCCGTCAGCTGGGTGTCGTGCGTCTGGCGCGGCAAGTACTGACCGATTATTTTGCCCAACCTCTGTTTCATCCCGATCTGGCCCAGCAGTTGTTGGCAGCCAGCGGCGCACTGATTGCTGCGGCACTGCCTGTGGATAGCTGGCTGCTGCGGCGCTCCCATCCCCTGCATGACCTGATCAGACAAGTTGAACAAGTTGCCGCCGGCTGGTATCCGGGCTTGCCTCAGGCGGCGCAAACCGCCGCCGTGCTGACCCTTTGGTTGAGTCAGTACAGCGAGGATGGGGCGGAGCCAAGCCGCTGGCTGGAAGACATGGCCGCCCGCCAGCAAAAAATTGCCAGCCGGGTAGGGCAAAGTGAAGCTGGCGCCCTGCGACTGTCCTATGCACGCCAGACCTCGGCCCGTCTGCTCAACCGTCAGTTGGCGGGGAGGCCGCTGCCCGACTTTATTGCAGAGGATATAGCTTCGCATTGGAGCGGCGCATTCCAGTGGGCCCTGCTGCACCATGGTGAGGACTCGCCTTTATGGCAGAAGCTGGTACGTAGCTTTGGTCTGCTGGTATGGAGCTTGCAGCGCGAGGCAGGCGAGCAGGCGCAACAGGAAAAGCTGACCCGGGTGATCAGCCAGATGCGCGAGGAATTGATGCCGCTGATTGAGCAGGTTATCGCTGATGAGCAGGTGCGCGAGCAGTTAACCGAAAAGCTGGAAGTGGCCTTCCTGTGTCAGTTGCACAATCGCCCCATGGACTATCAAGAGGTGCCCGCAGTCGCTGGAGGCAATGCACTGGATGATGCCGGAGCGAGCGTCAGTCAGGATCTGCTTGGCGAAGTGGCGGCTGTGAATATCGGAGACTGGTTTGTAGAGCCAGCCAGTGGGCGGCGATTGCAGTTGCTGCTTAAGCTGGACGAGTACCAGCAGCTGCTGTTCGTCAACCAGCTTGGCATGAAGCAGGTCAGTGCCTCCTTTGAAGAGTTCGCCTGGCAGTTTTCTTCGGCACAGATTTCCTCCGTGGTCGCGGCGGTGCCCCTGCTTGATTGGTCCGCAGAACGCCTTAACGCGCTGGCAGCGCAGTACCGCGAGCGGCAACAAGCTCGGGAGGCAGAACATCAGGCGCAGGTGGCGGAGCAGCTGCGTATTGACGAACAGCGGGATCAGGCGCGGCGCAAGGCCATTAAGGAGGCGCGCCAGCTGGCCGCAGATCAGCAGCGTCGTGAGGCGGAGGAAGCGGCTCTGCGGCAAAGTGAGGCCCAGTTGGAGCAAGCCAGACGTGACTCCGTCGCTGCTGAGCACGGAGCATCCGAGGCACTGCGTCGTCAGCGCGCCAGATTGCTGGTTAGCGGCCTGACCATGGGCGTCTGGCTGTCATTCCATGACGACGATGGCGTGCAGACCAGGCGTAAATTGGCTGTGGTATTACCGTCCAGCGGCAAGTACATTTTTGTTGATCGCATTGGCACGGAAAAGTATGAGATAACCCGCGATGCCCTGATCGGGGGTATTGCCGGTGGCGCGATTGAGGTGGTGCGTAAGGATTCGCGTTTTGATGACGCGTTAAACCGCGTCGTAGATGGTATCCGTCAGGATCGAGGATGGGGCAATGGATGACGAGCAGAACTACCGCGGCGAGATGCGGCTTGAAGCCCGCATTCCGGTTTTCGTCGAGTTGCCTGAGCAGGACGAAGACGAACAGGGTAGTGGTGAAGCTCTTCTGTTATGTCGGTTGGTGGATTTTTCCGCCAACGGCGCCCGTATTCTGATGGATCGGCCGTTACCAGTCGGTGCTATTTTGCGAATTTCCGCCCAGCTGCCTGAGCAACTCAGGCCCCTCACAGTGGTGGGTGAAGTGCGCTGGGTTAGCTGTAACGAAGGCAGCTGTCTGGTCGGCTTCAGCCTGTATGAGGCAGATCAGACCGATATTCTGCAATGGAAGTCCTTGCTGGCTCGGCGCCTGTGAGGCACCGCAACATATTCCCTTCCGGCATATAGATACAATTTCTTGGTCTTTTTCAGTCTTTGCAGGGATTCGTATCATGGCTCCCCTGATAGAGCATCACCGGAGTCATCATGAACAGCCCGCAACTGATCGCCCGAGTGCCCGGCAATAGTGCCGGACTCACCGCTGAGGCCATTGCCGAGCTGAATCGGGCCTACCGACCGCTGGGCTTTGCGGAGCGTATCCAACGTCTGTACCAGGACTTTCCTGCTAACGGTATTCTGGTGACCTCGTCGTTTGCGGCCACCTCTGCCTATTTTCTCCACATTATCAACAGCATTCGGCCAGATCAGGTTATTCACTTTATCGACACCGGGTTCCACTTTCAGGAAACCCTGAATTACCGGGACTACCTTGCCAACCTGTTCGGACTGAGCGTAGTCGACGTGCGGCCGGACCACCACCATCACCAGTACGCCATCAGCGAGCGACTGTGGGAAACGGATCCTGACCTGTGCTGCTCGGTTAATAAGGTAGAGCCGCTGGAGGCGGTGAAACTTGATTTCCATATATGGGTGTCCAGCCTGATGGGTTGGCAGACCGATCACCGTGCTGGTCTTGAGGTATTCGAAGAGCGTCGCGGCATCATCAAGTTCAACCCGATGATCGATGTTACTCGTGAGCAGCGCGACGCCTATATTGCCGAGCATAACCTGCCGTTTCACCCGCTGGTGGCGGAGGGGTACTCGTCAATTGGTTGCAGCCACTGCACCGTGAAGGGCGATGGCCGTAGTGGTCGTTGGCAGGGCAAACCAAAAACCGAGTGCGGTCTGCACCTTTAACAGATTCGCCAGGCTTATTTAGCTGGGCATGCAGGTGACACGATTACGGCCGTCGTTTTTCGATTGATAAAGGCCTTCGTCGGCGCGCTGCAACAGGGCGGCGCCATGATCTGGTGAGGTTGGCACTGCACAGGTGACGCCTGCACTTATGGTCACCGTGATGTTGTCCCTGCCTACCCGGAAAGGTGTTTCGGCAATGCGGCGCCTGATCCTTTCCGCCACCGCCCGTGCGCCTTCCATCTCTGTCTCCGGCAGGACAATGCAGAACTCTTCGCCGCCATAACGAGCTACGATATCCGAGTCCCGCGCCACGCAGTGGCGCAGCTGCTCCGCCACCATGCGCAAACAGTCATCACCAATATGGTGACCAAAGCGGTCGTTAAACTGCTTAAAGTGATCTATGTCCAGCAGGATTAGTGATAACGGATGCTGATATCGAAAACAGCGGGTGACCTCACGGTCTAAATAGTTGTCCAGGTAGCGTCGGTTGCGCAGTCCAGTCAGTCCATCAGAGTCGCTCAGTTCTTGTAGAACTGCATTCGCCTTGGCCAGTTCCTCCGTTCTTCTGGCGACCTTGCTTTCCAGCTGCAGATTGGCTTGCTGTTGGGCATTCAGAGCTTGTTCTTTTGCTTGCCGGGCCTGCCGTTCGTTCTTCAATGCCTCCATCTGTGCATCATAACGACGTCGGCGTTCTTGATTGATCCGTTCTGCCAATGCGAAGGACAGCAGCACTACCAGCATGATAGAGCCTATCTGTACGGCATTGTCGGTAAAGGTATTCTGTGGCAGAAATGCCAGTTTGCTTGCCGCCAGAGTAAGACCACCGAGAAATAGGGAGCTC
Organism: Alcanivoracaceae bacterium; assembly: GCA_029210325.1. GTDB lineage: Bacteria > Pseudomonadota > Gammaproteobacteria > Pseudomonadales > Alcanivoracaceae > PGZG01. The sequence continues at coordinate 30,066 of JARGPU010000004.1, forward strand.
CATGCCAGCACATAGAATACGGCTGGCCGCTCGCCGCGCACAGCGCCATAAATGCCGATAATCAGAGCCGCGGAGCAAGCAAGCGTCGCGCCGCTAATGACGCTGATTAGCATCACGTTATAGGGGGCAAAAAATACCGTGCCCATCATCAAGACGCCAATTATTACCACGGCGCGAAAGCCGGTTTTAATAAAGGTTGCTAATGAGTCGCGCTTTAGTTCCAAAAAATCGTAGGTGAAGAATAAAGCGAAAAGCATAGCGCTAGTGAGAAAGAATCCGATGCTTTTGCCATTCCAGATAATTGCCTCCGGCCATAAATACTGGAACGAGTAGCCGGTTAGGGAAGAGACGAACATGGGTATGGAAAGAACAAAGCCAACATAGTAGAGGTAGCTGCGGTCGCCGATTCCTATAAACATAAAAAGGTTATAGATCAGCATGACCAGCATGGCGCCAAAATAGATACCTGCTACCAGTTGCCGGACCTGATCATGACTTGCGAAATCGCCTTCTTCCCACAGCGAGACAGGAAGCTGGACCACTCCATCGGTGTGAACATTAATCAATAAGGTTCGGGTTTCGCCTACTGGAAAGTCGACTGGTGCCACGAAGAAGTGATGATGAATCGGCCGGTCGTAGAATGGCCGCTGGTCTCCGAGCAAGTGCTGAGTAACTATTTTTTCGCCATCGGAAAGGTAGATACCAATGTGGTCCAGGGACGCGTAGGCGACCTCCAGCAAGTACTCCTCTGTACTATGACCGTCGTTACGGATATCAATGCGAAACCACCAGCTGCTGGCATCAATGCCATAGTTCACCGCGCTACCTGTTGCGGCTTGCCAGTCGGTCTTCTGGCTCAGTACTGCGTCGGCATTGAGCTTGCCTGACGGGTCGCGCAGGTGCAGCAGCTTGCCGCTCAGTGGAAGTTCCCCAGCCCTGCCATCAAGCGTTAATGGCTCGGCACTGGACACAATCGGCAGCAGCCCCAAGGCGACCACTAGCAGGGTCAGAAAGATCCAGCGCCAATAGCGCTCGGGGGCCGGCGGATCGACGATTCGCTGATGCTGGGTGTGGCAGACAGGCAGTCCTTGCATGGCAATGTCCTTCTGGTCTGATACTTTTGCTTCGGGGCCCTGCTAGTGGTTGTGCGCTGGAATTAAAAAATAATGCAAAAGCATTAGTAGTGATGGTTAAATAGTATTAGTTTGTGTGATCCATGTCACACACTGAATGTGTCATTGATCCGGCCCTATAGACCGTTTATCTGCCAACGAGACCATTGCTTAGCGGGTCATTTTGTCCGTTGGGCCAATGGCGCCGATGCCTTGTCCGGCTAGTCTTGCCTCTTCCTGAAGTGGAGTTCTCATGTCTCTCGCCAGTTCCCAGTTACCCCGCCGGGGCAATGCTGTAAGTCGCCTGCTTGGCCGTATGGTTTTGGCTATGTTTGGTTGGCGGGTGGCCAATTTGCCACCGGATGTGCCGAAAGCGGTCATTATTGGCGGCCCCCACACCTCTAACTGGGATGGTATTTTTACCCTTGCCGCCATGGTATCGCTGAATTTGGACGCTCGGGTCATGATCAAAGACAGTGCCTTTGTCGGCCCCATGGGATGGCTATTGCGTGCTATGGGGGCCATGCCCATCGATCGCAACAGCCCGAAGGATCTGGTCCAGCAGAGTATTGATAAATTTCGCACCAACGAGCAGATGGTGATCATTGTCGCCCCGGAGGGCACCCGTGATGGGGCCAGCCAGTGGAAGAGCGGGTTCTGGCGTATTGCCAAGGGGGCCGGGGTACCGGTGATCATTGCCACGGCGGACTACCGGAAAAAGGAAATCGCTTTTCCAGGAATGGTGATGCCGGGGGAAGATATGGCCATAGATATGCTGAAAATTGTTGAGCACTATCGCGGAGTTGAACCGCGGCATCCACATCGGCTGTCGGCTCCTCTGGCGGCGATGCGAGGTGAGGAGAAAAAGTGATGTTTGAACTGCGTGTACGGCCACGGTTTTATGAAACGGATGCATTTGGGCATATCAACAACACTACCGTGTCGGGCTGGTTTGAAACTGCCCGTGAGCCGTTGTTCGAAATATTTGCGCCTACTCTGAATCCCACAGCCCTGAACCTGATTCTGGCACGCACGGAAATCGACTTTATTGCGCAGCTGCACTATGGTGCCGACGTTGTAATCCGCACGGCCATAGAAAAGATAGGTAACAGCTCTTTCGTTGTTGTCCATGAGGCTTTTCAGAAGGACGTCCTGGCCGCTCGTGGTAAGGCAGTTCAGGTTTGTTTTGATCATCAGACGCAGAGATCCATGCCGCTGTCGGATAGCTATAGACAGCAGTTGGAGGCACATCTTATTCAGCAAGACAACACCGCGAGGTAGAACATCATGGCATATATGGTTGCCGTTCCTGCAAATCCGGCCTTGGTTATGGGAATTGAAGATTTTATTAATGCGGTCAAGCACGATCGTAGCAATAGCGCAGAGCTCTATATCCGCATGGTGGATCATATGACCGACCGGATGTTGAGCCTTTTTATGATCGAGCCTTCACAGATGATGACCCTGTCTTCCACCCAGACCAAGGTTATTGATTTTGCCGTGGCCACTGCCGGTAAGGCTTCTCACATGCTGAGCCGACAGATTTATAAAAAAGTCACTAATAAGGAGTTTGCTCCGATCGTTGCTCGTTTTTCCGAGCTCTACTGGCCGGCTGGTGCAGACAACGATAATCAGGCCCACCTGCGTTTTGCTGTTGATGATGTGTTTGCTATCGAGTTTATGGCGGTGGCAGAGCAGTGTGCTGCGGGCCAGGGTGAGCAGGTGGTCGATCGTATGTCGGCGGTGATGGATCGCTTGTCGGATGACATCATTCAGAACTTTTTCGTTGCCAATAATGACCATGTGAAGATGGGCTTTGTAACCCAGAAGGCAGTGGATATCGGCATTGACGGTAGTCGTAAGGCTATCCGGGCAGTTAATCATAAAGTCCTGAAAGGTCTTAATGGTGGCCAGTTGAAGGGATTTATGGGGCATTACGCACCCATCGTGCGGGCTGTGTAGTTTCACAGTCGTTGCACAATTGGCCCCGCTTTTGCTGCACAAAGCGGGGCCAGCATCAGTGACGAACCTGTTTCGTTACGAGGATGCCATCATGAAAACAGTCGCAGTTGCAGTACTCTCCGCAGCCGGTGCTTTTGTTATTACCGGCGCGGGCTATGGTCTCTACCATGCCGGCGCCAGTCAGGCGGCGCAGGTGGCCCAAGTCCCCATGGAAGCACCAGCCGGTCCAGCAGTGGCTGCCCGGCAACCGCTGCCTCCGGTGCAAGCTCTGGCGCCAGCTCCAGTACCCACTCCAGTGTACGCTCCAGTGCAACAACGGCCACCGCAGGCCAGGGTGATGCATGTGGAGCCGTTGACCACAAGCTGGCAGGAGCCCCGCGAGGTTTGCCAGATGGTGACTGTGCAGAAGCAAGCGCCAGTTCGTGATGAGAGCCGCATCGCCGGCACTCTGCTGGGTGCTGCTGCCGGAGGGCTGCTTGGTAATCAGGTGGGTGGCGGTAGTGGCAAGAAAGTCGCTACGGTGATCGGCGCTCTGGCCGGAGCCCAGCTCGGCAAGCAAAGCGCAGAACGGACTGCACGCACCTATACCACCACGGAGCAACAGTGCAGCACGGTAAGCGAAACCGTTAGCCGCACCACTGGTTATCTGGTGACCTATGAATTCAATGGTCAGTTGCATAGCATCAAAACCAGTAACAAGCCTGGTGATTATCTGCCGATAGAAAATGGACGGGTTGTGGCTTTCTGACAGGCCGTTAGTTCTTCAGCTTGTAGCCACTAAGGAACATCCAGCGAATCAGCATGACGCAGATCAGCATAAACACGCTGATCATCGTCAGGCTGACGCCCACGCTGACATCGGCGACGCCGTAAAAACTCCAGCGAAAGCCACTGATCAGATAGACCACTGGATTGAACAGGGTGACCGTTTGCCAGGCCGGTGGCAGCATGCTGATTGAGTAGAAGCTGCCCCCCAAAAAGGCCAGTGGGGTGACGATCAAAGTCGGTACGATCTGTAGTTTTTCCCAGCCATCTGCCCATATGCCAATAATAAAGCCGAACAGGCTGAAGCTTATGGATGTGAGAATCAGAAAGGCGAGCATCCATACCGGGTGCTCAATGCTGAATGGTACAAACGCGCGCGCAGTGATCAGAATTAGCAGGCCAAGCATGATCGATTTGCTGGCTGCTGCACCAACATAGCCAATCACGACTTCCAGCCATGATACTGGCGCCGACAGTACCTCGTAGATAGTGCCGGAATACTTGGGCATATAGATGCCAAATGAGGCATTGCTGATGCTTTCTGTGAGCAGCATCAGCATGATCAGGCCCGGAACAATAAAAGCGCCATAGCTGATGCCATCAATGGCAATCATGCGTGAGCCGATGGCTGATCCAAACACCACAAAGTACAGCGACGTGGAGATCACAGGGGAAGCAATACTCTGCAGCAGGGTGCGGAAAGTACGGGCCATTTCAAAATGGTAGATGGCGCGGATCGCGTACCAGTTCATGCCTGCTTCCTCACCAGACTGACAAAGATTTCTTCTAACGAACTTTCTTGGGTATGCAAGTCGCGGAAGTCGACCCCCTCGGCATTGAGGCGGCGCAGTAGCTCACCAATGCCACTCTGTTCCGCCTGAGTATCAAAGCTATAGACCAACTGCTGGCCATCTTCGGAAAGTACTAATGAGTATTGCCCCAGACTGGCTGGAATGGAGTTGATCGGGTTCTGGAGCTGCAGGGTCAGCTGCTTGCGTCCAAGTTTTCGCATCAGGGTGTTCTTGTCTTCCACCAGAATAATTTCACCACTGCGTATCACGCCGATGCGATCGGCCATTTCCTCAGCTTCTTCAATGTAGTGGGTGGTCAGGATGATGGTGACGCCCTGCTCGCGTAGTTGCCGTACCATTTGCCACATGTCCCGGCGCAGCTCCACGTCCACCCCAGCGGTCGGCTCATCCAGAAACAGGATAGAAGGTTCGTGGGCCAACGCCTTGGCAATCATTACCCGACGTTTCATGCCGCCGGACAGAGTCATAATCCTGTCGTTGCGCTTGTCCCACAACGACAGTGCCTTAAGTGTGCGCTCCAGATGGGCTGGATCAGGGGCCTTGCCAAACAGGCCGCGGCTGAACTTCAGGGTTGCCCCGACTGACTCAAAAGCATCACTGGTGAGCTCCTGAGGTACCAGGCCGATGCAACTGCGCGCTGCACGGTAGTCATTTACCACATCATGGCCATCGGCCAGCACCCGACCTTCACTGGGGCTGACGATGCCACAGATGGTACTGATCAGTGTGGTTTTGCCTGCACCATTGGGGCCGAGCAGGGCAAAGATCTCACCCCGGCGGATGTCCAGGTTGATATTGTTCAGAGCCCGGAAGCCGGAGCTATAGGTTTTGGTCAGGTTCTGAATCTGAATGACGGCGTCCACACCGGTCTCCATGGTTGCAAGGTGTGGATGGTGTCAGATTGGTAATGGTGAATACAACAGGACCCGCGATGGCGGCCCCTGTTGCGTGGTTACTTGATCATCTTGCGCATCATATTGATCTTGTCCTTATAGGGGGCATATCGCATCGGGATATCTAGCCAGCCACTTGCCTTGAGGATGCTACGCTGGTGAGAGAAGACATCGAAGGAGCTCTTGCCGTGATAGGAGCCCATGCCGCTTTCGCCAACACCACCGAATGGCAGATGGGCATTGGCCACATGCATCACGGTGTTGTTGATGCAACCGCCACCGAACTGGATGTTGGCCAGTACATCGCGCTCAACTTCGTCGCTGGCGGTAAACAGGTACAGGGCCAGCGGATGGTTTGGCAGGCTACGAGTCTGCCGATAGAGATCGTCCAGGCTGGAGTATTCGAGCAGCGGCAGTACCGGTCCGAATATCTCTTCCTGCATCACCGGGTCATTGATGGATACATCGCTGAGAATGGTCGGCGCGATAAATTTGCTTGCCCGGTCAGTTTGGCCGCCAATCAGTACCTTGGCGGTGCCAATGAGAGCCGCCACCCGATCAAAGTGACGTTCGTTGATCATGCGGCCGAAATCCGGGTTGTTAATCGTGTCGCTGCCATAAAAAGCCTTAAGCGTGGCAACCATCTCTTTTTCGAATGCGGCGCGGATGTCCTTGTGAACAAAAACATGGTCCGGGGCGATGCAGGTTTGACCAGCATTAAGCATCTTGCCAGACAGAATTCGTTTGGCGGCCAGCTTCAGGTTGGCATCCCGGTGAACGATGGTCGGGCTTTTGCCGCCCAGCTCCAGAGTCACTGGGGTCAAATGCTTGGCAGCCGAGGCCATAACGATTCGGCCTACTCGCGGGCTGCCGGTAAAGAAAATATGGTCGAAGTGTTCTTCCAGCAGCGCGTTGGTGACTTCGGTGCTGCCTTCAAACACGGAGATGTATTCCGGCTTGAAGCATTCGCCCATCATTTTGCTCAGCAGTCGGGAAGTGGCCGGGGTCAGGGAGGATGGCTTCATCACCACGGTGTTGCCAGCAGCAATGGCGCCGATCAGCGGCTGTACGCATAGCAGGAACGGGTAGTTGTATGGTCCCATGATGAAGTTGACGCCCAGAGGCGTTGATTCTACGCGACTGCGTCCTGGTTGTGCCCACAGGCTGGTGCCGACTTTCTTTGGCGCCATCCAGCTCTTCAGGTGCTTGATGGTGTGCTTCAGATCTTCAAAAGCGGTAGTGATCTCGATATACGCCTCAAATGGCGGCCGGCCGATGTCTTCCTTCAATGCCTTTTCGATATCGTCCTTGTGATCGATGATCGACTGCTTGAGCTTCTTCAGCTGGGCCAGACGAAATGCATAATCACGGGTTGCGCCGGATTCGAAATAGGCTCGCTGGCGGGCAACGATGTCAGTCGCCCAGTTGGCGGAGGTGGATTGTTGTGCCGGCTCGGCAGCGCCCATGGTGTGCTCCTGAATCAAGGGAAATTGACGTCGATGGTTTCACGCCCAACTCTCAGGGGCTATTGCGGTTTCGCTCAGCGGCCTGACCGTAAAGATCAGAGACAGAACGGGGTTGAAGTGTTTACTTTGCCCGGATCGAGGCGGACAGCGTGCGAATGGTGTATTCGACCAGTGCCGCCGGGTCTCCCTGATCTGGATAGGCCGGGTGTTTGCCAATATTGCGGGTTAGCATGATCACCCCGTGCAGGGAGCCACGCAGGTACAGGGCGGTCTGCAGCGGGTCGGCGACCCGCGCCGGATCAATGCTGTGGTCATTAATGCCGTCGCAAATGGCGCGCGACATGATCTCCATGACTTCGCCAGTGCACACCAGTAAAGGCCCAAGGTCTGTCTGGGTGTCGGCCTCGGGCCAGTCGCCGGCGGCGCGGGTGAGCACATCAAAGTAGTTTGGCTGCTCGACGGAGAAGGCCAGATAGTTACGGCCCATGGCTTCGATTCGGTCAGCTCCGCTGAGTTCGGCGCGGTCAGTGTCGCGGAAGCGCTGGCGCAGGCTTTCCGCGGCACGCAGCATGATGCTGGCGAGAATTCCCTGCTTGTCGCGGAAGTAGACATACAGCAGGCCTCGGCTAAGGCCGGCCTGGCGAGCAATATGATCCATGGTGACCCGTTCATAGCCGCGCTCAAAAAACACCTGCTCGGCAGCATCCAGAATGCTGCTGCGGCGTTCCTGCTTTTCTTCCTGCTGGCGTGCTCGAAGGCTCACGGTGTTGTCCTGATGGCCGATAGCGTGACTGCATGGTAATGGTATTACGTAGTCATTGACAAATTGTCAGCTAATGACAGACTGGCTGCCAATGTTTGTTGCTGTGCTGCTATTTAGTTGGGGGAAATGTATGCGTTTTCTGGTTGGTGTCCTTGCTGCTGCGCTGTTGATGGGTTGTGCTGACGATGAGCAGCTTGTTGCGCCGGTAACCGTACGTGTTGCTCCGGTGATGGCAGGGGAAGCGCAGGAACCACTGCGCTTTGCCGGCGTGGTGCGTTCGCGCCAGCGGGCCGAGCTGACCTTCCAGGTCAGTGGTACGTTGCAGGACAGGCTGGTGGAAATCGGTGCGCCAGTGGAGGCGGGCGATCTACTCGCCATATTGCAGAACCCGCAGTTAATCCCGGCGCGAGATTCCGCCCGGGCGCGCTTGCGCGAAGCCGAAGCTCAGGCTCGTCAGGCCGAGCAGGAGTATCAGCGGGGCCTGCCGCTGCGTCAGCGCGGGGTGTTATCGGAACAGAATATCGAGCAGTTGCTGGCACGCCGCGATTCGCTGCGCGCCGCGGTCGATACTGCCCGGGCTGCCCTCTCGGAAGCTGAACAGGTGGTTCGTGAAGGTGAATTACGTGCCCCCTTTAATGGTGTGGTTGAGGCGGTGCTGGCGGAGCCGGGTGAGTTTGTCGCTGCCGGTCAGCCGGCGTTGCGTATTTCTTCTCCAAAAGGTTTTGAAGTGGAAGTGCGTATTCCCGAGGCCCTGCGCGGAGGCATCGAGCCGGATATGACCTTGCCGGTATGGAGAGTGATGGATCGGGACAGTGCACCTCTTCAGGGTGTGGTCACGGAAATTGGTCGCGGCTCACGGCGCGGCGAACTGTATCCGTTGGTAGTTAGTCTGGATGACGAAGGTCTGGTGCCTGGCGTGGCGGTGGAAGTGGGTGTGATACGTCCGTTAAGCGAAGCGCTCACTTTGCCGGTGCTGGCTGTGGTGCGTAGTGCGGATGGTACAGCCGTATTCCGGGTGCGTGATGGCCGCGCGCAACGTTTGTCGATCAGCGTGTTGCAGTTGGCGGGCGAACAAGTGCTGGTACGTGGTGATGATATCGCGGCCGGCGATCTGGTGGTTTACGCCGGGCTGTCACGACTGGTGGACGGTGACCTGGTGGAGATCCTGCCGTGATCAGTTTCCTGCTTGCCCGGCAACGTCTGCTAGGGTTGGTAGTCGGCATGCTGACACTGGTTGGTATCGCTGCCTACTTCAACATGGCCCGTCAGGAAGATCCCAGCTTTCCCTACCGTGCCGGTCTGATTTCCGTGCAGTACCCCGGCGCCACCGCCGAGGCCGTGGAGCGGTTGGTGCTGCGGCCGTTGGAGGAGGAGCTGCTGCAAGTTGAGGAAGTCGACTTTGTCAAAAGCACCGCCCGAAATGGTGTTGCTATCGTCAATGTCCTGCAGCATCAAGATATCTATGCCACCACACCGGCGTGGGATCGAGTCCGTCAGGCGATGCAGCGGGCCAGGCTTCAGTTTCCTGACGGCGTTGGTCAGATGGCGCTGGACGACCGTTTGATTGATACCCCGGTGGTGGTGTTGGCGTTGCGTGGCGCACCGTCGGTATTGGAGTTATCCAAAGCGGCGGAGCGCCTTAAAGATGCGCTAATGGGACTGCCATCACTGTCACGAATTGATATTGAGGCGCAGGCGGATGAGCAGATTACTCTGGCCATTGATGATGCTGCACTGAGCCGTATCGGTTTGACACCACAGCAGGTGGCGCAACTTGTCAGTGGTCGCAATCAGGTAATTCCCGGCGGCTTTGTGGTCGCCGGGGGTAAGCGTTTGGCAGTGCTGAGTAATAGTGAGTTTGTCAGCCTGGATGATCTGCGTCGTACTCAGGTTCCCTTGCCGGATGGCAGCTTTGTTCCGCTGGCGGCGATTGCGGATATCTGGCGCGGACCGCTGGAGCCGGCCCAGTCTGAGGCCTGGTACGACGGCGAGCGTGTCGTGCTGCTAAGTATCTATGCCAGCAGAGGACAGGTTGATGCGATAGATTTCGGCGCATCATTACGTGACCGTCTGGATGTGTTGGCGCCGCAGTTTGCTCCCCTGCAAATAGAAGAAATGTTTTTTCAGCCGGATCAGGTAGCTGCGCGGTTGCATGATCTGGAAGGCAGTTTGTTGATCAGTATGCTGATCATTGTTGCCGTGGTTTTTTACGGTATGGGCTTACGTACCGGCTTGCTAGTGGCGACCATGCTGCCCGTGGTTGCATTGATCACACTGGGTATCTACAACCTTGGCGGCGGTATCCTCCATCAGGTGGCGGTGATTGGCCTGGTTATTTCTCTGGGTATCCTGATTGATAATGGCATTGTCATGGTGGAGAACATGCAGGTCCGGCTGGCCGAAGGCGCCAAGCCAGGTGCTGCGGTGGCGGGCGCGGTGCGGGGGCTGATCGGCCCATTGGGAGCTTCCACGGCGACTACGCTGGCGGCATTTACCCCATTGCTGCTATCCAAGGGGGGTACCGGTGATTTCACCCGTGGCATCCCGGTGATGATCATGCTGGCGCTAACGGTGAGCTTCTTTCTTTCGGTGACTCTGGCTCCCTTGCTTGCGGCTCGTTTTATCAAGCCTGGCAGTAGTGAGCGCGGCGCCGCCTTGCGTAAGTTGGGAGATCGATTGGCGGTCATTGCCACCGGTAACCCGCGCCGTATTCTCAAGGTTGGCGGCTTGATGGTGCTAATCAGCTTTTTGATGATTCCGTTTATGTCGGTGCAGTTCTTTCCGAACGCCGACCGGCCATTGGTGATCCTTGATCTGTTACTGCCGGAAGGTACTGATCAAGCGGAAACTGCCCTGGTCGCCGAGTCGTTAGAGCGAGCAGTGCGTGAACGTGAGGATGTTGAGCATGTGCATCGCTTTATCGGTTTTAGTGGACCAACTTTTTTCTACAACCTGCTGGTCAACCCGCAAGCCCCTAATCGCGCCCGTCTGGTGTTGCTGGCCGAGGATCTTGCGGCGACCCGTGAAGTGATGGCTTTTGCGCGTATGCATGCGGCGCAGAATCTGCCTGAGGTGGTGCTGGCTGCCAGTGTGCTTGGCCAGGGGCCGCCCCGTGATGCACCGGTGGAGGTGCGGGTATATCACCCGGACGACAATCAGCGGCTGGTGGCCGCGGAGCATATATTCCGTATTCTGCGACAGGTACCGGGTGCAGTGGATGTGCGGCACACCATTGACCAGGGAACGCCGGCAGTGCGAGTGGAGGTGGATGATGCCGTGGCGCAGCGTTCTGGTTTAACTCGTGCGGATGTGGCTCGTACCCTGTTTGGCCAAAGCTACGGTATGACCGCCGAGCAGTACCGACAGGAACGGGATCCGATGCCCATCGTACTGCGCTCCGTTGAGGGCACCAGCTTGCCCTTGTCGCGTTTGCTGTCAATCAACATCTATCCGCAGCAGGGCGAGCCGGTGCCGCTGATGCAGGTTGCCCGGGTATATGCTGACTGGGAGCCAGCATCGGTCAATCGTCGCAATGGCGAGCGCATCTATACCATTTCAGCCAACCTGAAGGATGGCTATAGCTTTAGCCAGATTCTGGCTGGGCTGGAGCGGGTGCTGGCAGATGAACCCTTACCGGCGGATACCCGAATTGAATACGGTGGAGACAGTCAGGGTAGTGGTGATGCCAATGAGGCGCTGGCCACATCCGCTCCGATTGGTGTGTTGCTGCTGCTGTTCTTTCTGGTTTGGCAGTTCAATTCTTACCGCCGTGTCGCCATTGTTTTGTTAACCGTGCCGATGGCGGCCGTGGGTATCATCCCGGGGTTGGTACTGTCTGGCTCCCCATTCGGCTTTATGTCGTTGCTGGGCGTGGTGGCATTGGTGGGTATTGTGGTGAATAACGCTATTGTGCTGATTGACGTGATTGACCAGCAGCTGGCAGCGGGAAACAATAATCGCGATGCTGTTTACTACGCTGTCGCCCGCAGGACTCGTCCCATTTTGCTGACCACTGGAACCACGGTGGCCGGATTGTTGCCCCTGGCCTTTACAAGTTCCACCTTGTGGCCACCGATGGCCTGGGCGATTATCTCAGGGTTGCTGGCGTCAACGGTGCTGACCTTGCTGCTGGTACCTGCGCTGTGCCTGCTATGGTTGAAGCGCAATTAAAAAGAATAATTTCGGGAGACTCTCGATGTACCGAAAGATCCGCACTACATGTTTGCTGGCAGGCATGCTGCTGGCCTCGTGTCTGGGTTGGGCAGAGCAGCCTGACATCGCTGATGGCCCAGAATCGGAATGGAAGTTGGTCACCGATAAACATGGAGTGCAGGTCTATTGGTTAAACCGTGAGGAGTCACGCCTTAAAACCTTTCGCGGGGTGACCAGAATCACCGAGACAGACGAGTATTCCATCGCAGCCATATTTGATGACTATGAGGCATTTCCTCGCTGGCTACATTTCTCGGATCGGGTCGTCGAGGTTGGTCGGGACAGTCCGGTACATCGTTATATGCGCATTACCACTCATCTGCCGTGGCCGCTGAAGAATCGAGATGCAGTAGTTGAGGCCCGCATGGTGCAGGTCCTGACCGAAGACGAAGAGTCATTTACCATTCATGTAACCAATCAGCCGACCATGCTGCCTGAGGACGAAGATTATATTCGTGTGCCGAAGATGGAGGCTGTGCTGAAACTGTCTCGTTTAGGAAACGACGAAGTAGAAGTGATGTTTCAGGTGGTTTCGGACCCCGGTGGCTATGTGCCTGCCTGGGCGATTAACCTGCTAGCCAGAGACATTCCTTTGTTTACCCTGCAGAAGTTGGCGCGAATGATGCGCAGAGATGAATATCGGCAACAGTATCTTGACTACGTGGAGGTTCGTGGTCCGGGGCGTCCTGCCGAACTGGCGCCAGCCCGTAGCTATATTTATGGCTATCCTCCCGCGTTACCGTTTCCGGATGGTATTCCACTGGATCAGGTCAACCCGCCGCTACGCCCCTGATCAAGCAGATTAATGGAATACGCTTCGGAGTTGTCATGCAAAATGCTTTATTGGCTTACGCTACCCCGATTTTCTTTGCACTGATATTTGCGGAAGCATGGTGGGCAAGACGTAAGGGGAAAGATTTTTTCGAGTTTTCTGACAGCTTGACATCAATTGGCTGTGGAGTCTTCACGGTAACACTTGAGCTGTTTGCCAAAGCCTTTTTGCTCGGTCTTTTTATTGTTGTTGAGCAGCGCTTTGCTATGTGGCATTGGTCGGTGGATAGTTGGGTAACCTGGTTAGTGTTTTTTATCCTGCTGGATTTCGTGTACTACTGGGCACATCGTTGGTCTCATGAAATCAACTTTTTATGGGGTGGTCATGTTCCCCATCATCAAAGTGAACATTACAATCTGACTACTGCCCTGCGGCAGGGCGCTTGGCAAGACATAAGTCATTGGCCGTTGTACTTGATACTGGCGTTAGTGGGCTGTCCGGCGTCGGTATTCATAATTCTGCTTACGGTCAGTAAACTGTATCAGTTTTGGATACACACAAGGCTGATTGACAAGATACCTTTGATCGAAGGAATTCTTAACACCCCATCTGCGCACCGGGTACATCACGGCATCAATGATCCGTATATCGACAGGAATCATGGTGGAACGCTGATGATCTGGGATCGTATTTTTGGCACCTATGTAAAAGAAGATGAGCCAGTGGTTTTTGGTGTGCGTAAGGCGTTCCGCTCTCGCAACCCACTGACAGCCCATGTCGACTGGCTGGTAACACTGTGGCGTGATGCAGCGCTTTCATATCGTTGGCAGGATCGTTTTACCATCTGGTTTCATCGTACCGGCTGGCGACCGGAAGGCGCAAAACAGCGTGATTTTCGTCCGCCGTTCTCGCTGGAAGAGTTTCGTCTGTATGCGCCCGTGCTAGATACGGCACATAAGCGAGCCGGTTTTGTTTGGTTTATGCTGGCAATTACAGCCAATACCACCATGCTGCTGGGTTTTGGCCATATCGGCTGGGGTGCCCAGCTGCTGCTCGCGGCTCTGGTGATTCTGACACTGTGGCGCATGGCGGTAGTGTTTACTGTCCCTGAGTAGGGTGATTACTTCTTTTCTGAACTGATGCAGGTGCTGTTGCCCTGATTGTTGATAAGGTGAACATCGAGCTGGTTAAAGGCAATTTCCAGTCCATGCTCTTTGCAAAGTGCATCCACGCGACGGTTTAGCTCGTCTAAGCCTTTGAGTCGGTCGTCCAGTTCGCGTACATGAACCCGCATCTCGTGATCCAGAGTGCTGGCGCCAAAGGCGATAAAAAGAATCTGAGGAGCCGGGTCTGCCATAACCCGTGGGTTTTCCCTGGCTGCCTGCAGTAGAACCCGGCGGGCTTTCTCCAGATCAGAACCATATGCAAAGCCAACCTTGATTGTAATGCGAGTGACCGGGTCGGTCAGTGTCCAGTTCACCAGTTGGTCGGTGACAAAGGTCTTGTTCGGAACAATAATTTCCTTGCGGTCAAAGTCGACAATGGTGGTGGCACGGATGCGAATTTTGCTGACAGTTCCGGACAGGTCACCAACCGTGATGGTGTCACCGATTCGAATAGGACGCTCAAACAGGATGATCAGACCAGAAACAAAATTTGCAAAAACTTCTTGCAGGCCAAAGCCAAGGCCAACACCGAGAGCGGCTATCAGCCATTGCAGCTTGCTCCATTCAAAGCCAAGTGTCCCCAGGGCGCTCACCAGCGCTACGCTGAAAACAATATATTTCAGCAATGTGGTGATGGTGTAACTGCTGCCAGTGGCCAGGGACAATCTGGCCAACAGCATGACTTCAAGTAGCCCGGGCAGGTTGCGAATCAGCAAGGCTGCTACAAGGACGATTACCAGCGCACTGGCAAGGTCCCCCAGACTTGTGCGAGATACCAGCAAGGAATCTCCGCTCCCGCTGACACTCTCCCATAACACCACGGTATCCATATAACCGAAGGTGCCGAGCAGGTCAGACCAGACTAGATACAGGGCTGTACCAAACAGCGCCAGTAGTCCTATGCGGATCAGGCGTAGCGATTGCTGGTTGATTTCTTCCACCGCAAGCTCTGATTGCTCAATAGCTTCACTGCCCTCGCTTCCCTCCTCACGTTCCCGAGCTTCCAGTCGTGCGTTACGTTTTGCCAATGCGCGACTAAATGCCAGTCGGCGCGCAGCGACGGACAAGCCTCGCACTGCAACGGCTTGCAGTAGCAGCCACAAGAGCATCAGGTAAAAGCTGTCCAATAGGCGGCCGGCCACTTTTACCGAGGTGTAGTAATAGCCTGCTGTAGCCAGTGCCAGCAACGCCAGTGGCAGCGTGGCGAATGTATAAGCGATAACTTGCTGAAGTAGCTGGCCTCGCTGAGCAAATGGCCAGGCCATGGCCAGGCGATGTAGCAGGAAGGTCAAACAAAGCATGGCAGTACTGAATATCTGGAGGCCTATGCGATCCTCCGCCAGCTTCTCTGGCCACTGTTCACCTATGGTAGTGGCTGGCAATAACAGCAGGATTACCATGCCGATGGCGAGAACCCTGCGGCGTAGCAATGCCACGTTATCAGCAGGCCAGTGGAAGTGACGCACACCGATGCCATCTTTGGCCAATATCCGGAAGCACCAGGAAAATACTAACCAGACAACTGCAATACGCAGCGCCGTGAGACTGGCGATCTGCTGATAGTTGCCCTGATCCTGATTGAAGGTCAGCGCCAGGCCGATGAGCAATAAGGGGACAGGCAAGTCGAGTAACAAGCTGTATAGCAATGCCAGCGGGGTGTGGTGCTGCGAGTCGGTGCGTACGCGGCCAATTTCGCTGTTAAGTTGTAATAGCGCGGCCTTGATGTTGCTGCGCCTCGCTATCAGCAGCAGAGCGATCAGGCCAAGAGGCGTGATTAACCAAAAATTTGCGCTTAGTGTGCTGAATAGCTCCTGAACGATAGACACTACTGGCAAACCAGTGCCCTGTTTGAGCAGTGCCATGGGTAGGGAGCGAAGCCAGTCCATGTCCAAGGCATGATTGCTTGGCATCCAGAAGCTCTGTTCGCTAACCGTATTACGCAAGCTACGATGAGCTGCTTCAAGTTGCTGCTGATTAAGGTGAATGCTGATTGAGAGATTTAACTGCCGGCTGATTTCGTCGTCTAGCTGGCCTAACAGATCTGCACGGATAGCGCTGATACTGCTAAGGCCAGCAAGAACCTCTTCGCTTACCGGCTCCTGTGTATCGGCCAGAAGATTGGCAATATAGCCATCCGTGTCACGTAGTGCTTGTCGCTGCTCATGAATGTTGAATTGGCGCAGGCGCAAATCTGCAATTTTTTGTTCCAGGCCTTGTACAAATACCACCCGTTGCATGGATGACTGCTGAGCATAAACGATCCTTGAAAGCAGCATGCTGCCCTTCAACATTTCTATTTGTTCATTCAGGCTGCGCAGTGCCTGACGGGTGCGATCCAGAGTATTTTCAATGCGCACATTATCGCGGATTAGGGCATTGGTGGACTCGGTCATGGCTAATAGCTCATCGGCCAGATCGCTATTTTCTTGCATTGCCTGATCTAGCACCGGCGAGTTGCTGAAATGCTCTGGTAGCTGGTCCAAAGCATCTTCAATCAGTTGCTCGGTGCGGATTCGCCGTTTGTGGTTTATTTGTTCCTGAAGAAGATTCAGTTGCAGCTCGGCGTCAGCAATTTCTTCGTTGAGTAGTTGTTGACGGGATTCCGCCAACAGGCGCAATGAGTCAGTGCTCCACAGTTCACGGCGACTTAATTCCATGCGGCTGTTGACTGCCTCCAGCTCCAGCTGAAGCGCGGCAGTCTGTGCTTCAGACACGGCGTTATCACGACTACTATTAGCGGCGATTTGCTGACGTAAAACTTCACTACGATTCAGGTCCCGGGCAAGAATTGTCTGGGCCCTCTCCGGGAGAGTCTGAAAGTTGACCAACTCACTGGACACACTGGCTAAACTCTCCTGCTGGACTTCCAATTCGCTCAGCGTGTCGTTGAGCTGGCGGATTAGCTCTCGAATTTCAAGGCTGGCGAGATGTTGTTGAAGTGTGGCCGCATCCGCCGGTCGTCGATTGTTTAGTGCCTGGTCGATACGGATGCGCTCGCTGCGAGCCTGGCTGATACGCTTTTCAAGTGTTTCCAGGCGCTGTTCGATGCGAATTTTTTCATTTGCAAAGCCAAGCGCGGATTCCAGTGCTTTTTTATCTTGAGTCTGAGCTTGGGTCAGTGTCTCCCGTGTGGTCAGCTCGCTGAGCTGCTTTTCAAGTGTCTTGATGTCCGGCGTGTTGGCCAGTGCCAAGGAGGGCAGTAAGAGCAGCAGGACAACGAGGTGCGTGAGCAGTGGCATCAGCGGATTCCATTGAATTGACTGCCTTGCAGTGTAGCGGAGAGTCACAGCCGCTTCAGCAGGGTCATCAGCATGCCCAGATCACGCTCATCGAAACGAGCCAGTGCCTCATTAGCCCAGCGATGCAGGTTTTCCTCAGAGCTGACGCCGAGCCGGGCGAGGGTATGGTTCATGGTTTCACGGATATGTGGCAGGGCGTTGCCGGGGCTGCTCGTTACCGGGGTGGGGTGACGCAGGGCGGACAGCTCCCAAGCATAGAGCATCACTGCCTGGGCCAGGTTAAGAGACGGTTGTGGAACGGCGATTGGTATGGACGTGGCGCTATCGCACAGTGCCAGCTCGGCGCCGGTCAGGCCGCTTGATTCACGGCCGAAAACCATTGCCACGCGGGTGACACTGGTCCCTTTGCCGGCAATAGCCTTACGGCATTCGCCGGGTGTCAGATAGTCATCGTGGTCGAGGCGGCGTCGGGCAGTGCTGGCAATGCTGAAATCAACGTCTGTCAGCGCCTCGGCGAGGGTTGGGTAATGCTGCGCCTGATCCAGCAACTCGACGCTTTCATGAGCCACCCAGCGCGCCTCGCGGCGCAGATCACAGGAGTTGACCAGACGAAGTTTGGAGAACCCCATTGTCTTAAGTGCCCGGGCAGCAGCGCCTACATTTTCCGGCCGGGCAGGTTCCACCAGCACAAAAACCAGTTCCATTAGTACGGCTCCATTAGCGCAGTTCTAGCCGTGCGGGGCCAGCTTCCACAATGGTGCCGATAAGCGTTGCTGGTAGCCCCTCCGCGTGCAACCGCATTAGGCAGGCATCGGCCTGGTCAGCGGGCACGGCAGCAAGCAGGCCTCCGCTGGTCTGTGGGTCTGTTAATAGGGTCAGCACAGGGTGACTCAGTAAGCGGGGTTGTATGTTGCATTCGGTAAGGGCGCTATCGTTGGCGTGTTTGAGTGTGCTGCTGATGCCCTGTTCGGCGAGACTGAGAGCGCCGCCTAGCAGCGGCACCGCTTCACATTCCAGTACTGCGCTGCAGGACGAGGCTCGGCAAATTTCCTGCAGGTGGCCAAGCAGGCCAAATCCGGTGATATCAGTGCAGCTGCTCACACCATAGTTGGCAAAGATCCGGGCAGCACTGGCGTTACTGACCAGCATGCTCGCCAAGGTATCATCAAGCACGGCAGCGCGACTTCGCAGCTGCATCATGGCGGCGAGGACAATGCCCGTTCCAACAGGCTTGGTGAGAATAAGTTTGTCCCCGGGTTTGGCTCCGCCTTTATGAAAAAGGCTTTCCTCCCGCGCACTGCCGTTCACTGCAAAGCCAGCAGCCAACTGTGTCCCTTCCAGGGTGTGCCCGCCAAGCAGCGCGCAGCCGGCAAGGTTTAATTGCTCCACGGCGGCATACATCAGCCGCTTCAGGTCGCGACCTTGAAGTACCTGATGATTGACGGGCAGGGTGACAGTTGCCAGCGCCGAATGTGGCGTGGCATTCATGGCATAAATGTCGCTCAGGCTGTGCAGCACCGAGATGCGAGCAAACAGGGCTGGCTCATCAACAAAGGCGGGGAAGAAATCCTGACTCTGGACCAGCACTTGTCCGACGGGCCAGCGGATCACGCTTGCATCTTCGCGCGCTTCAATGCCGGCAATAATGCTGTCGTGGTTGATTGGCTGCAGGCCGCTTAATGCCTGTTGCAATGCATCGCTGCCTACTTTGGCGCCACAACCGGCACAGCGTGGTATCTCGTCCTGAGGTGGTGGTGCCGGCATGCGCATGTCTGGCAGCTGTTCAAATTGCTGCATAAAGCGCCGGTCGATACGATCTTTCCAGCGCCATACCCAAGGGCCCTGTATGGTGAACATGCCGCGACTGCCAGCGGCATCACGATTGCCTGCGGCCAGCAGTGACAGGAAGTGTTTCTGAGGTTTCCATTGCGTCAAAGGCTGGCCGTCAACAGCACGGCGCAGGTTCTTCACCAGCGTTGGGGCCTGACGCACTGCGTAAACGCCGGCACGGGGCAGGGGCTGATTATCAATCATGGCGCAATCGCCGGTGGCAAATATGTTGGCCTGATTTATCGCCTGCAGGCTCTGATTAATGCGGACAAAATTCTTCCCGGTAAGGGCAAGGCCAGAGTCGGCCAGCCATTGTGCACCGATTGCTCCCGTGCACCAGAACAGCAAATCGAAGGGTTGCTCTCCTGCTGCATGGAGTATGCCGTCGTCTACCTGAGTGACGCGGGTGTTTTCGCGCACGTCGATGCCAGCAGTGGTTAGCCGACGTTGCATCGCTTGACGCAGTTTTTCCGGATAACCACGCAGCAACTGGGAGCCACACAACAAGGTGATCTGTTTGCTTAGTCCGCGACGGGTCAGTGCCATGCCAATGGCCAGAGCCATCTCCGTACCGCCGGCGCCACCACCGACTACTGAGATACGCACCGGACGATCCTGTGCCGGCCAGTGATCCAGAGTTTCCTGCCAGCGCTGACGCAGACCTGCCACCGGCTTCACCGGCACCGCGTACTGGCGCGCGCCAGGCACCTCGTCCAAGGCTGGCGTGCTGCCGATATCCAGACTGAGCCAGTCATAGTCCAGAGTTGAGTCGTCATCCAGGGTTAGCTGGTTTATGGCGGTGTCCAGTGCCACCACGCGGGCTCGGATAAAACGCACCCCCGCCCACTGGCATAGCCGGGGCAAGTCCACATGGCAGTCTTCGACCTGATAATGGCCGGCAATTAGCCCCGGCAGCATGCCCGAGTAGGGTGACAGGGAGTCCGGCGATATCAGGGTCAGGCGGGTACTCGGCAGAGGGTTCATTGCCAGCATACGCAGGGCGAGGGCATGGCTATGCCCCCCTCCGACCAGTACCAGATCCTGTTTGGCGGCAATTGACTGCACGGCGGCTCCCTGAAGCAAAGGCCCATGATAACAGTGCCCAATGTAAATTGTTTGCCCTCAGGGGTACCTCTTCAGCCGCCGCAGCGTTACAGTGCGGGCGTTCTGCCACCACGGAGTAGATCCATGCAATGGATGATTTATGGCGCCAACGGCTATACCGGTGAACTGATTGCCCGGGAAGCAGTGCGTCTTGGGATGCAGCCGATTCTTGCCGGTCGCAGCCGCGATAAGCTTCAACCACTGGCTTCCGAGCTTGATCTGGAAACCCGGGCATTCAGCCTCAATGACAAGGGTGCAATGCAGGTAGCGCTGCATGGCGTCAAACTAGTGCTGCACTGCGCCGGCCCATTCTCTGCCACCAGCGCGCCAATGATTGAAGGCTGCCTGGAGGCCGGAGCGCATTATCTGGATATCACCGGTGAAGCGCCGGTGTTTGAACATACTCATGCCGCAGAGCAGGCAAGCCGTGCCAAGGAAAAAGGCGTGGTGTTGTGCTCTGGTGTCGGCTTTGATGTGATTCCCACCGATTGTGTGGCGCTGAAATTGAAACAGTTGCTGCCTGACGCGACTCATCTGTCACTTGGCTTTGATACCAGCTCTGGTCTGTCGCCAGGCACTAGTAAGACTGCCATTGAAGGCCTTGGCCTTGGCAATCTGGAGCGCATCGATGGCAAGCTGGTGCATACAGCCATGGGCAAAAAGCATCGGGAAATCGACTTCGGTCGCGGCAAACGCTACGCCATGGCCATTCCATGGGGCGATGTGTCCACTGCCTACTACACCACCGGTATTCCGAATATCACCACCTGGTTCCCGATGCCCAAGTCCATGGTCATTGGAGCGCAGATGATGAATTTGGTGCGACCGCTGATGGGCGCCAGTTGGGTGCAGGCTTTGCTGAAAAATCTGGCGGGCAAGTACGTCAAAGGCCCGGATGAAAAAGCACGCGAAAAACTGCCTACCTATGTTTGGGGTGAGGCGCGCAATGCTGCCGGGGATGTGAAAACCGTGCGTATCAAGACCGCTAATGGCTACAAGCTGACAGTGGATGGTGCGCTGGTAATTGCAGTCTGGCTGATGAATAACGAGCAAAGCGGTGGTAGCTACACGCCCGCCATGCTGCTCGGTGCTGAGCTGGTCGAGAAGCTGCCAGAGTCGGATAAGTTCCAGGTCGATTGACCTCTAGGCGTTAGCTTGCCTGGGTCATATGGCGCCGTCCCTTGCCCGGTAGCATGCCTAATTGGGCCGCATCCAGCTGCTCAAGAATGCCATCCAGAGTCCGGGCGATCAGGGTGGCGTTCCGCTGGGGCAATGGAAATATTGATATAGCGACCGGTGTGTTCGTAGGCTTCCTGAAAAGTCATGTCGCTACAGAAGCTGTCGATGGCCCGTTCTTTTACTGATAACGGTGTGGCTTCTGGCTCCATTCCTGCCAGTACCCGGAACGGGTTAAGGTGGGTTGGCAAATCGTAGCGAAAGCGATCGAAATAACCTGCCTTCATTTCTGCATCAGTTAGCGTTCCGATCTGCGCACAAAGCCACGAGCCTGCGCTGGCGCCCGATAGCACATGGGGCAGCATGTCGTTGTCTACCAGCGTCTGCACTACACCATGATGAAAATAGATCAATCCTGCCCCGCCACTTAGCATCAGTGCAGAGCGACCATAGCAATGACTGGCACGACGAAAAAAGTCCACCTTCTCAGCGCGAGGTATCTCTGAATCGCTGGCGGAGGCAATAAACTTCAGCGACTCCACCACCACATTCACATATGCATCAATTAACACCTTGGTGCCGGACAGAGCGCGGTTATACAAAACTGCCTTGCCCATGCCGCACATATTGCCGTGAATGCCCTCATTCAATGCATAGAGCAGATCCTGAGTGCGGCCAGCATCAAGCAAATCCCGTAGCAGATCGTAGCGAGTGCGCAGCTCTACACTGCCATACAGGCTGCTGCGATCACGCTCGCGCCACTCATCCAGCCGCAGCCGTTGGTCCGATTCCAGTGCGGCATTCAGCCATTCAGTATAGCTGGCAGCCTCGTCCAGGCGCCGGTGCAGGGTGCGGGTATGAGGTTTAAGCGGTGACAGGGCCATGACCAGTATTCCGGAAAAAAACGGGCAGGACATGTAATAACATGGAGGCCTGGACGATAACAGTTCACAGATTCACGGGCTTTGTATTTTTCTGCGTTGCCGCACCATAGGTCGAGCCCAACCGCAGCCTAACCTGTCTAGCGCGCAGACCAGCGAATAGGTTGATTTGGTCAGCAATTACCTGGGGGCAATGATATGGACAAAGATCAAGGGAAAGGGAATCTGCAGCAGCTCCTATTCTACTGCTGACACGGCCACTGGAATGCCTGTCATAAAGGCCTGATTACTCAACTTTTCAAAGCTGCCGGGGCCCGTGGGTAGCAGCACATTAACGTTGCTGCCCGGGAACTGCTTTGCGATTTTCAGACCATGGCTGCGCTGATTGCCCCAGCCATGGGTCATGGCCACTACGCCGGGACGCAGACTGCCATCGGCGCGCACATGGGTCAGCAGTGAGCCCCAGTGGTTATGCACTTCAATGGCCGCACCATTACTCAGGCCGCGCGCTTCGATATCATCCGGATGCATATGCAGGCCGTTGTCCTTCTGATGCTCCCGTTTCAGTTCCGGCAGGTTGTGATACCAGCTGTTATGCATGTAGTTGGTGCGCAGGGTAATCAATTTCAGCTGATCTGCTGGTTCCTGTGTCAGCTCGTGGAAAATGCTATGGGCCTGTTCAATGGCCTCGGCAAATAACGCCGGGCAGCAGTCCACTTTCTTATCCGCTGTTTGCAACCAGTCGCTGTAAAAGCGTCCGCCGGGAATGGGCGGTAATACCACTGTCTGCTGCGGCGCTTTCTGTAGCTGCTCCAGAGTCAGATCGGCATAGCCCAGCATGCGATTAATGCGCCTGAACGGGTCCGGGTTGTCCTGCTCGCTGAACAACGAGTGCAGCCCCATGGCCTGTTCCAGCTTGCCGAGAATCCACCACTCCTCCTTGCGCTCATGGGCCGCTGGTACCACCGCATCGGTGTACTGAACAAAGGGCTCGGCCTGCATGCCAAGGCCACAGATATTCAGGTCACGGCGCTCCAGCATGTCGGCACAGGGCAACAGGTAGTCAGCCAGCTCGCCGGTGGCGTTGCGCACCAGATCAATCACCACCAGTAGTTCCAGGTTTTCCAAGGCTTGGCGAATGCGCGCCTCGCCACCCATTGACAACAGCGGGTTGCCGGCAAGAACCACTAGGGCGCGAATCGGATTTTTTGCATCAAGAATCATGTCTGGCAGTAAGTTGCCGGGCAGGGAGCCGCGAATCAGGCGAAGCTCACCAAACTCGCTGTTAAAGAAAATCTGGTCCTTATCCAGTGATCGCAACGCGCCAGCTTTTGCTGCTGGATAAAAACCCAGCGAATACAGATTGCCGCCCGGCTTATCCAGATTGCCGGTAACAAAACTGAGCATTTGCAGCAGCCAGTAACACAAAGTGCCCTGGCGGCCCATATTTACCCCGGTGGACATATGCGCGCAGGCTGATTCAGCACGGGCAAAATCTATGGCGGTCTGGCGGATTTCAGTGGCATCAATGCCAACAATCGAAGCCACAGTGTCGGCATCGTAGGGCTGAATAAAGGCGCGTAACTGGTCGATATGTTTGCCGTGCTCGGCGATGACTTCGGCGTTGAATAAACCAGCTTTATCGATCTCATGCAGTAGTGCTGCCATCAGATACAGATCCGTATCCGGCTTTATCTGCAGCACATCGCCGGTGGCCGGGGTGGCAGATTCGATCCGTCGCGGATTGATAAAACGAATGGTGGCGCCGTTCTTTTTCGCCTGTCGCAGCTGTGCCATGGGGTTGGCAATGGAGACAAAGCTCATATGCGACACTTTCGGGTTCTCGCCGAAGATCAATGCATAGCGGGTGTGGGAAAGATCTGGTACCGGATGCAGAGTGCTAGTGCCAAACACGGCTTCCGCGCCGGCAAATTTGTTGGAGCAATCCTGAGTGCCAGAATTAAACACCCGCCGAGTTTGCAGTTGGGTGAAGAACGAGGTCATGGCGGCACCGGCCAATGCATTAAACGCGGTGGGGTTGCCGATATAGCCAGCCACCGCATCGGCCCCATGTTGCTGGCGAATCTGTTGAATTTTTTCAGCAACCGAGGCAATTGTCTGGTCCCAGCTTTGTGCAACAAACTCGCCGGGTTGCTGTTTGCTAGTAACCCGTACCATGGGCACATTCAACCGGTCCGGGTCCTGATGAATGCCCTGGTAGTTGATGCCTTTGTGACAGGCAAAGCCCTTGGTTACCGGATGATCACGATCCGGCAGCAGACGGATCAGGGTATCATTCTCAACTTCTGCAAGCAGACCACAGGAGGGTTCGCAGACACGGCAGAAGGTGGGTTTGAGTGTGGCCATACAGCCCCCGGCGTTGTTGTTATGAGTTGTCTGGACCTGATCCTAGGCCGGGGGAGTGTGAAGCTCAATGATGTATTGTTCCTTTCACGGTGACTCCTTGAACGGGTTCAGTCTGTCGCCCAGCCGATATTGCAGCGCGATTGGCAACGGCCGAATCGAAGCAGCCACCAGCTTGTTCACCGCACCGGGCACACATACCGGCTTGCCTTTCATCACCGCCTGCCAGCCTTCACGCACCACGGACTCGGCATCCTGCCAGAGTAGGTTCGGTAATTTGCTGGCGGCGTCGCGGGTGCCCATCACGTCATGAAATTCACTGTGGGTGAAGCCGGGGCATAGCGCGGTGACGTTAATGCCTTGGGGTTTCAGTTCCATATCCAGCGATTGGGAAATATTCAGCACATAACTCTTGATGCCGGTGTACAGCAAGCTGGCGCCGGGCGGTGACAGCGCGGCGATCGACGACAGGTTGATGATGCGGCCCCAGCCACGCTCGCGCATGCCGGGCAAAACTCGGTGACACAGCTCGGTCAGTGCTGTCACCATCAACTGGATTTCTGCGGCCAGCGTTAGCCAGGGTGTATCGGCAAAAGCAGTCTTGCCGGACAGGCCAGCGTTGTTGATCAGCACGTCCACGGCAATTTTTTTCTGCTCGGCAAACGCCATGATCGCTGCGGGTGCAGTCGGGTCGTTCAAGTCTGCGGCAAAGACATCACAGCGAATGCCATGCTCGCGTTGCAATTCATTGGCGAGTTCCTGCAAACGTTCGGCGCGGCGCGCCACCAGCAGCAGATTAAGACCTTCAGCTGCCAGGTGTCGGGCAAAGGCGGCGCCAATGCCGGCGGAGGCGCCGGTGATCAGGGCGGTACGATTCTGGTTAGTCATGGTGTCCTCACGAGTTGAACAGCGCAGGAATGTCGCGCTTGCCGATAAAAAAGTTCTGTCGGGCGCGGCCGATGTCGCCGCGGTACGCTGTCTGTGGCCCCTCCAGCAGAAACGGGTAGGGGATATGCCGCTGCCCGCGGGTAAAACCCCAGGTGCCGATGCCGAGATAAAGACCCGGCGCCACGCGACGGACTTCGTCGACCATATTGATGTTGCCGCACAGTGAATGAAAGTGCCGATACACCAGCTGATAGGCGGGGCGGCCATCGAAGCGCGAGGGCGCAATCATGGTCTGCATCGGGTAACGCTGAACGACTTTGCCGCGTTGACGAAAGCTGTTGTAGCCACGGCCGCTGTTGGCATCAATCGGGCGGAATGCCTTGCATAGCCAGCTGCCCATGGGATTGCTCAGTGTCATCTGGCCAATCTTGGTCGCCAGCCAGCTCGGCTGGGCCAGCAGGCAGGCTGCGTACTCCCCGTTCATCTCGCTGATGGTTGGAGCCTCCAGTTTGGAAAACAGCTGCAGCAACTCGGCTGTTGAGTACTGGCGCAGCGCTGCTGCGTATATGTCCTGTTGCATCGGGTCGGCCTCCTGATCTGGCTTTCCGGGCTGGTGTCCTGACTGTGTCCTGACTGTGTCCTGACTGTGTCCTGACTGTGTCCTGACTATCTGTTGAATATCATTCAAGGCGATCTTAAGGGTTTGTTGAATGCTATTCAAGAGGTGCGATAAGCGGCTAGAATGGGCCGGCTTGCGGAGCCCTCGCCGCCGGCCATTTCAGGAGCAGCTAACCATGGCACAGACCAAGCGCGATCAGGACCGGGCGGAAAAACGCGACGAAATCATTGCCGTCGCCCGCACCCTGTTTATCGAAACCGGCTACGAGGACACCTCGATCAGCCGACTGGCTGCCGCCGCCGGGGTCGCCCCCAACACGATCTACTGGTACTTCAAGGACAAGGACGAGGTGCTGGTGGCGGTGCTGGATGCCGAGTTCAGCGACGGTATGGACGAGTACCTGCAACTGCCGGTCACCGATGCGGCGGAGCGATTGTTCTGGGTAGTGCAGCGGCTGGAGCGGGCCAGCCGTCTGGTCAGCACGGTGCACTCGCGCCTTGAGGTATCCGAGGCTATCAATCTCTGGCATGAGCGTTTTCACACCATTAGCGAAGGGATTTTGCGGGTATCGCTACAGCACGCTGGTGTGCCGGTGGAGCGGATTGAAACGCGAACCAAAATCAGCGTATTCACGATTGAAGGTTTGCTCGCCCACCCGATGAGTGAGGCGGACAAGCGGACTATTTGTCGGGAGTTGGTGGCAACCTAACGTTTGCCGCGCTTTCCCCGCACGGCCGCGGCAAACGAGCGTTGCGCCCAAATCGCAGCCTGTTCCCGGTCATCCATGATCTCGTCCGGTGCCAGATAGTAGGACATCTTCATCACCTTGCCCTGCTTGTGATATTCGAACGGCCCCAGTTCCAGTTCCTGAAAATACGCCACGTTCTCCGCATCAGCCTTCAGGTACAGGGTGTCGTCCGCCACCAGGCCAAACATCAGGCCCTGATGGTAGATGCCGTAGCCGCCGAACATCTTGCGGGCACTGATCGGCCCGAATAGTTCGAATACTTCCTGCAGGTATTGGGTGAACTGGCTCATATACTCCTTTCGCCCGGAACATCCACAAGGCCTGATCAGGCGGGCACTGAGCCTGCATGATCAATCTTGACTCCGGGGGCGCCTTGCTCAAGCTTTTCTCGCATGTCTTGGGGAATAGTCATTTTTTCATGTTGAATGGCGCTGACCATGACATAAATCACTTCAGCTGATAGCAACGGCTTTGAAGTTGCATGGTTATAGAAATCAAACTTCAAAGCGTAGGATGAATTTCCGATTCTTCCGGGTTTAACGGTAACGGCAATGACTTCATCGAAGTGCGCCGGGGCTTTCCAGTCCATTGAGATATGGACAACCTGATTATCAATGCCCATGGATAAAATATCGTTGTAGTTTCCCCAGATCACCCGAAGAAACTCAGTCACAGCGACATCAATATAATCCACATAGCGTCCATTAAAGACCACTTTCTGTGCGTCACACTCCGCGTATCGGACTCGGAGAAGATAACAAAAATCGTCATTCATCTATTCTGGCTCTCCAATTCTTTTTCTTGGCTTAACGCTAATTACCATGGTCAGCAGGGTTCGGAAATACCACGACTTCGTCGCCTTCCTGCCAGAGTTGGAATTTTTCCATAATCTGATGGAAGGTCGGATGGTCGAGCCAATCAGTCAGCCATCGTTGCAGATTAGGGAAGGGTAGGCTGAAAAACACTTCTCGGTCCACATGGGCGAACTGGCGCACAAAGGGCATGATGCCGATATCGGCGATGCTGATGTTATCCCCCAGCAGGTATTTATTACTGGCTAACAGGGTCTCCAAGGCCTGCAGAAATACCTCGCTCTGTTGCCGGTATTCCAGCTGGCTATGTTCCGGGTAGCGATCGGCGTATTTGTAGCGATCCAGCCAGTGTTTGAATTCGCTATCGTTGCGATCCATCAGAGCATTGGCACTGGCTAAATCCACATTTAACAAACCGTGCGGATCGTTCTGCAGCAGCGCCCATTGCAGTATTTCTCTGCTTTCCTCAATAACCTGTCGCCCGGCCACATCAGCTTCAGCCAGCAGCAGAACAGGAACAGTGCCTTTGGGGCTGATGGCCAGCATCTGCGCCGGCTTGTTTTTCAACACGATTTCCCGCAGTTCCACTTTCTGCCCGGCAAACAGGATGCCCAGCCGCGCGCGCATGGCGTACGGACAACGGCGAAACGAGTAGAGGCGGGGCAGTGAGGTGGCGATAGTGTGTTTTCCTTTCAGTACGTTACTGTATGCTCTTGCCGTCCAGCACCAGCCGCTCGACAACGTGTTCTACCTGCGTCAGCGCACCCGGCAAGCAGTCCTTGTCAGCAAAAAGTTTTTCCGGTTCGATGGCTGCGCCGATGGTCATGGTGATACGCCAGGGCACAATCGGCAGGAACACCAGCGGAGATCCCAGCCACAGCCAGACGATCAAGGCACGCCACTCAATAGCCAGCGGAACACAGGCAAAAATGGCGGCAGCGCCGAGCAGGCCCGTTAGCGAAACTCCCCAACGCTTGAGCCCTATCAAGCGTGGCACAACCAACACCCATGCCAGCCATTGGGCGCGCAAAAACACCGGGCAGGTGTAATGAGAGCCGTGAATGCCCAGCGGCACAATTGGCACACCGGCATCGCGGGCGATTTTCAGAAACCCGGTGCGGCCGCCAAAATCGACTCGGTTAGCCTGCCACACGGGGCGCAGGGTTTCGTGGTCGCCGCCGGGAAACACCAGAATGGGCACGCCCTGAGTTAGCGTTTGCTGCGCAGCCTCGTAGCTTGAGGGAATAGCGCCAATGGATTTCAGCAAACGAGAGAGCGGAAACACACTGAACCCCTGTGGCAGGGCAAACCCGGCAAGACGATGCTGTGATCCTGCATGACGTAGATAGAGCGCAATAAAGCTCATGATCTCCGCGATCCCGGCGCCGGCAGAATGGTTGGCCACCAGCAGAAAAGGTTTGTCGTTTGGTAAGTGCTCGATGCCGCGTAGCCGAGCTCGAAACAATAGACGAGCCAGCGGGTACAGCACGCTGGTGGCGACACGAGCCACCCAAGGTGCAATCACGCCTGGCTGGTCGATTTTGATGTCCTTGGCCCAGTCGGCAGTACTACGGCCTAAACGCATAGGTGCATCCTTGAAGATGTTTGGCCATTTCGATACCGGACAGATCCTGAAGGTGAGTATGAAATATGGCCAGACATTCGAATATACGCTGCCGAGCTAGATGTAGCCGCTAATATTCCCATGCCGCACTATCCGATCCATCTCTCCCGCTAACTCCTCCGATCGCTTCATCACTTCCCCCCAGTAACGAATCCGTGCCGCATCATCCATGCGCCCGAAATCCTTGCGGTCCGGGATCTTGCCGTAGGGCAGGCTGGCGACCCATTCGGCGCTGGGGCAGAGGATCAGCACGTTGTCATAGTGCTGCGGGTTGCCGCGGCGCCAGCTGAGCATCTTGTCGAACCAGCCGGGGGTGATATGCGGGTAGAAGTGCGGGTAGAGCACCAGTGAGTGGTCGCTGAAGGGGATGTCGAAGTGGTAGTCGGTGACGCCGCCGTCGTAGTACATGCCGGGGCCGGCGCCGTGGATGTCTTCGACGGCGCTGAGTGCCAGCGGGATGGAGCCGGAGGCCATCACGGCGTCGCGCAAGTTGTGTTGGCTTAGCGGTACGCGGTGGGTGGGCAGGTCATCGATGGCGTAGAACGGTGGTTTGCCTTGCGCGGAGTGAAACAGTACGCGCTCGAAGAAGGCGCCCAGGGTGTTGCGGTGTACGGCATTGGCGGTGGCGGCCATAAGCAACGCAGCGGCCTGGACCGGGCGACGTTTACTGGCGTTCAGCCCTTTGGCGCGGCAGGCGATCAGGTTGAGACGCATGATCGGGTTATTAAGGATTTCCTGCAGGTTTTGTTCGCCGGGCATGGCCGCATCGAGGATGGTGCGGCACAGGGCGGTGACCTGATCAACCTTCATGCCTTTTTCGAAGCAGACATGCTGGTAGGCGTGGGCGAAGCGTTTTGAGGCGGCTTGGGCATCCTGTTGGGCGTAGCAGGCGAAGCGCCAGGCGCCGGCGGAGCTGCCGATCATGTCGAGTGGTGTGCTGCGGTCCTTGAAGAATTCGCCGAGCAGGTATTGGTCAAGGCCGAACAGGGCCATCCATTTTGGCCCGCCGCTGGCGCCCACTATCACCGAGAAGTCCTGCTGGCGCAGGCCGTGGTCGAGCAGGTGCTGGCGGGCGCGGGGGCCGGCAATCAGTTGCAGAGCGCGCATGCTCGGGCCTCCTGATGGTCAGTCAATCTTGTCGGTCACCGCGCCTTCCGAGGCCGACGCCACCACGCGTGCATATTTGGCCAGCAGGCCACGGCGATAGCGCGGCGGCGGTGCCTGCCAGCGGCTCAATCGCTCGGCGATGGTCTGCTCATCGACATGCAGGGTGATGCATGCTTCGCGGGCGTCGATGGTAATGCCGTCACCGTCCTCGACGATTGCCAGCGGGCCACCGTTCATGGCTTCCGGAGTGATATGGCCAACCACAAAGCCATGGCTACCGCCTGAGAACCGGCCATCGGTGATTAGCGCCACATCCTGACCGAGGCCGCGACCCATAACTGCGGAGGTGGGGCTGAGCATTTCGCGCATGCCCGGGCCGCCCTTCGGGCCTTCGTAACGAATCACGATGACGCTGCCCTTGTCGACTTCGCCGGCAAGAATAGCTTGCAGGGCATCTTCTTCGGAGTGGAATACCTTTGCCTTGCCGGAGAACGACAGGCCTTCCTTGCCGGTAATTTTTGCCACCGCACCGTCCGGCGCCAGATTGCCTTTGAGGATGACCAGATGGCTGTCTGCTTTTATCGGATTTGCGAGCGGCATGATGATTTGCTGATCGGCCGGGTAGTCGGGCACTTCAGCAAGATTCTCGGCCAAAGTTTTGCCGGTCACCGTCAGGCAGTCACCGTGCAGCAGGCCGGCATCGAGCAGCCGCTTCATCAATGGCTGGATGCCACCGATGGCCACCAGCTCGCTCATCATGTAACGGCCACTGGGGCGCAGGTCAGCGAGGACCGGTACGCGCTTGCCGATACGGCTGAAGTCGTCGATCGACAGCTCTACCTCAGCGGTGTGCGCCATGGCCAGCAAGTGCAGCACCGCGTTGGTGGAACCGCCCAAAGCGATAACCACGGTGATAGCGTTTTCGAAAGCCTCGCGGGTCATGATGTCGCGCGGGCAAATATTCGCTTCTATCAGCTTGAGCACGGCTTCGCCGGCGCGCAGGCAGTCTTCCTGTTTGCTGCCGGAAACAGCTTCCTGAGAGGAGCTGCCGGGCAGGCTCATGCCCAGCGCTTCAATCGCCGATGCCATGGTGTTGGCGGTATACATGCCGCCACAGGAGCCGGCGCCGGGAATGGCCGTTTCTTCAATATGTTTGACCTGAATGAGGTCGATGTCGCCGCGAGCGTGTTGGCCAACCGCTTCGAATACGGAAATGATGTCGGTGTGGTTACTGCCCGGCTGGATGGTGCCGCCATAGACAAAAATAGCTGGCCGGTTGAGGTGAGCAATGGCCATCAGGCAGCCCGGCATATTCTTGTCGCAACCGCCAATGGCGACCAGACCATCAAAGCCTTCGCAGCCGGTCACCGCTTCGATGGAATCGGCAATCACTTCCCGCGATACCAGTGAATACTTCATCCCTTCGGTACCGTTGGCGATGCCATCGGAGATGGTGATGGTATTGAAAATCACCCCTTTGCCACCGGCACCATCCACGCCCTGACAGGTGTAGTCCGCCAGCTTGTTGATGTGCATATTGCAGGGCGTGACCATGCTCCAGGTTGAAGCGATGCCGATCTGTGGTTTCTGGAAATCCGCATCGGTAAATCCGGTGGCACGCAACATGGCCCGGGCCGGTGCCTTTTGCACCCCATCTACCACCTGAGATGAATAACGTCGGGTCTTGTTCATGGCACGCCTCTTTTGTCTGTATTCCGTTTTGCTGAACCTGCAGCACCACAGTTGATAGCACTTGGCGGTGGCAGTCGGATGCACCAAGCGATTATCGCGGAGCGACTGCATCCGACTGCCACCGCCAAGTGCCTGCGCAGGCCCATAACGGGTTCAGCGCAGAGGAATTACCGTACTTCCATGCCCGGCTCAGCGCCGCTGTCCGGAGACAGCAGGAACACATCCTCACCACCGGGGCCGGCGGCCAGCACCATGCCTTCGGACAGGCCAAACTTCATCTTGCGTGGCGCCAGATTGGCCACCAGTACCACCAGCTTGCCTTCGATCTGTTCCGGGCTGTACTTCGCCTTGATGCCGGCGAACACATTGCGGGTGCCTTCTTCGCCGACATCAAGGGTCAGTTGCAGCAGTTTGTCGGCGCCTTCGACATGGGCCGCCTTGATTACTTTGGCGACGCGCAGCTTCACCTTGAGGAAGTCGTCGATGCTGATGTGTTCGCTCACGGCGTCGTCCTTTTTTGTTTCGTTTTTAGCGGCGTCTTTTTTCGCCGGCTTTTTCTCGTCAGCCACTTGCGCCGGGGCTGCGCCTTCGCGGGAAGCAGCAAGCAGCGCTTCAATGCTGGCCGGTTCGATACGCTGCATCAGCGGACTGAAGGCGTTGATCTGATGGCCAAGCAGTTGTTGTTTGGCATCCGCCCAGCTGAGCGGCGGAATATTCAGGAAGGCTTCGGCTTTTTCGGCAAGCGCAGGTAGCACCGGCTTCAGATACAGCACCAGCAAACGGAATACGTTCAGCGCGGTGCTGCATACCGCCAGCACCTGCTGTTCGCTGCCTTCCTGCTTCGCCAAGGTCCAGGGGGCTTTTTCCTGTACATACAGGTTGCCACGATCGGCCAGTGCCATGATGTCGCGCATGGCGCGGCCGAATTCGCGCGCTTCGTAACTGGCGGCAATCGAGGTGGCAGCAGCCTGCACATCGGCCACCAGTTGCGGATCGTCCAGCTCAGTGCTCAGCGTGCCACCGAACTTGTTGACGAAGTTGGCGGTGCGGCTGGCGATCTGCACCACCTTGCCGACCAGGTCGGAATTCACCCGTTGGACGAAGTCGTCCAGGCTTAGATCGAAGTCGTCCACTTTGGAGGTCAGCTTGGCGGCGAAGTAGTAACGCAGGTATTCCGGGTTCAGATGATCCAGATAGGTGCGGGCCTTGATAAAGGTGCCTCGGGATTTCGACATCTTGGCGCCGTTGACGGTGACAAAGCCATGCACGTTCAGCGCCGTCGGCTTGCGGAAGCCGGCGCCTTCCAGCATGGCCGGCCAGAACAGGCCGTGGAAGTTGATGATGTCCTTGCCGATAAAATGATACAGCTCGGCATCGCTGTCCGGTGCCCAGTAGCTGTCGAAGTCGAGGCCATGCTGGTTGCAGTAATGCTGGAAGCTGGCCATGTAGCCAATCGGTGCATCCAGCCAGACATAGAAGTACTTTCCAGGATAGCCGGGAATCTCGAAGCCGAAGTAGGGCGCCTCGCGGGAGATGTCCCAGGGCTGCAGGCCTGCTTCCAGCCACTCGTTCAGTTTGTTGGCAACGCTTTCCTGCAACGAGCCAGAGCGCAGCCAGTCGCGCAGCATGTCGGCGAACTTGGGCAGGTTGAAGAACAGTTGGGTGACGCCCTTCATCACCGGCTTGGCACCGCTGATGGTGGAATAGGGATCGACCAGCTCGGCGGCAGAGTAGGTGGCGCCGCAGACCTCGCAGTTGTCGCCGTACTGATCCAGCGCGCCGCACTTCGGGCAGGTTCCCTTGACGAAGCGGTCGGCGAGGAACATGCCTTTTTCCGGGTCGTACAGCTGGGTGATCTCTTTTTCGAGGATATTGCCGGCGGCCTGGTTGCGCTTGAAGATCAGCTCGGCGTAGTGGCGGTTCTCGTCGCTGTGGGTGCTGTGGTAGCAGTCAAAACGAATGCCGAAATCTGCGAAATCCTTCGTATGTTCAGATTTTACGTTGGCAATCTGTTGTTCGGGCGTGACGCCGTTCTCCTCAGCCTTTAGCATGATCGCCGTACCATGAGCATCATCGGCGCAGACATAGATGCAGTTCTCACCGAACAGCTTCTGGAAGCGCACCCAGATATCGGTCTGGATGTACTCAAGCAAGTGGCCAAGATGGATCGGGCCGTTGGCATAGGGCAGGGCGCTGGTAACAAGAATCCTGCGTTGAGATTGGGTCATGATGTGGTGTACCCCGGAATGACAAGGCGCCTATGATACTGGCCGACCGCCTCTATTTCACCCGCGTAACCGGCCGGGGCTGAATTAAAAGGATTATTAAGGCATGTCCCTGAAATATCGCTTGTTACTGTCGCTCTACTCTGCCGCGCTAGCCGCAGTGCTGGCCGGTATCGCGGCGTTCTACTTTATCGTCACGCCCGCCTACTTCGACATTGAGGATGGCGCCGCTAGCAATGAGCTGTCCCGGGTGGAGACCGCTTTTATGCAGACCCTGACGACGCTACATGCGCGCAGCCGCGACTGGGCCGAGCGGCCGTCAGTCAAGGCGCTGGCCGACGGTGACTTGAGTGCACAGCCTGCGCCCCCTGGGATCAATGCTCTCGGCGATAGCGGCGTGGATCAGGTTGTGGTGGTGGACCAGCAGGGTGGCCAGCACTGGTTATCGCCTGGTGAGGGTGTTGATCAGGGCGCTGTGGATGGCCTTTACGCTGATTATCAGGAGCGCTTCTGCTATCCGTTCTGGGGTGTCACTACGCTGGCTGGTGTGCCGCATCTGTTTGCTCTGGAGCAGGTGGGTGAGTGCGGCGCTGTGCTCTTTGCCGTGGCACTGGATCAGGCGATGGCCAGTGAGTTGCGCGGCATCACCGGCTTGCCGGTGGAGTTAAAGCTCTTTAGCGGAGATCTGGAGCGCGGCACCCGGGTGGTACGTCTGGATGATGGCACCGTGCTGGGCGAGTTTGTCATCCGCGACTATCAGGACAAGCCGTTGATGATGGGCAGCGTTACCGTTGGCCGTGATGGCTATAGTCAAGGCGCTCGCATGCTGACGCTGGCGGGGCTGAGCTTGCTGGCGGTGGCTTTGCTGATGGTCACGCTGGTGCATATTTATATCCGCCGCACCATGTTCAAACGATTAGCAAAACTGCACGACACGGTGCAGCGTATCGCCCAGGGGGGCAATCTGGACCTGCGCCTGCGGGTGCCGGGCAACGATGAACTCAGTGCTCTGGCGGAGGACTTCAACCGCATGGTGGATAGCATCCGGCAGAGCCAGCGGTCTTTGGCAGAAGCCAGCGAGCGTGCTGATTCGGCCAACCGGGCCAAGAGTCTGTTCCTGGCCAATATGAGCCATGAGATCCGTACCCCGATGACCGCCATTCTTGGTTACACCGAGTTGCTGGAAAATCCCTCCCTGAATGAAGAGGAGCGGCATCGTTATCTTTCTGTAGTGCAACAAAACGGCGACGCACTGATGGCGCTGATCAGTGACGTGCTGGATCTGTCGCGTATTGAGGCGGGCCAGTTGAAAGTAGAGCGTCAGCGTTGTCAGTTACCGGCGTTGATGAAAGAGGTGATATACAGCCATCGTCTGAAAGCAGAGGAAAAGGGCGTTGATCTGCAGCTGGAATATACCTCTCCGGTGCCAGCCCATGTCAGCACGGATCCGTTTCGTCTGCGTCAGATTCTTGGCAACCTGATTGGTAATGCCATCAAGTTTACCGACGAGGGTCGGGTGGTGGTCCGGCTGAGCTGGGAAGATGGTCTGCAAAGCTGCTTGCTGATTGAAGTGGAGGACAGCGGCATTGGCATGAATGCGGCGGACCTTGACCGGGTGTTCGAGCCATTTTCCCAGGTTGATGATTCGCATACCCGGCGTCATGGTGGGTCCGGTCTTGGCTTGGCGATTGCCCGCCAGTTGGCTCGCTCTATGGGGGGCGATATCAGCGCCAGCAGCACCTCGGGCCATGGCAGTTTGTTCAAGGTCTATATTCAAGTCATCGCCGACGGTGATGACCCGCGTGTGATGCCGAAGCAGGCGCTGGAAGTAGATGTTCGCAGCCAGCAGACGCCGGCCATTCATGTCGGTGGCCGGGTATTGCTGGTGGAGGACAATGATGTCAATCGCTTGCTGGTACATCGCATTCTCAGCCGTGCGGGGATGGAAGTGGTGGAGGCCATTGATGGTCTGCAGGCGGT
This sequence comes from Alcanivoracaceae bacterium, assembly GCA_029210325.1. Lineage (GTDB taxonomy): Bacteria > Pseudomonadota > Gammaproteobacteria > Pseudomonadales > Alcanivoracaceae > PGZG01. Next base: position 66,278 of record JARGPU010000004.1, read on the forward strand.
GGACAAGATTGCTGAGGATCAGGGTTTTGACCTGGTGATTCTGGATATGCAGATGCCAGTGATGGACGGTTATGCTGCCGCCAGAGAGCTGCGTCGCACTGGTTTTAGCAAACCGATTCTGGCACTGACGGCGAATGTTATGTCGGATGATCGACGTCGTTGTCTGGCCGCTGGTTGTGATGATTTCCTTGGCAAGCCAGTGCGCGCCAGTCGGTTGCTGGCCGCCTGTTCCCGTTTGATCAGTCTTGGCCGGACCAGCGGGCGCGTGCCAGTGCCTGACGCATCTGATCGCGAGTAACCGGTTTACACAAATAGTCGTTCATACCTGATTGTTCCGCCTGGGCGATAGCGTCGGCACCCGCATGGGCACTCAGGGCGATGATCCAGCAGGGTTGTCGGCCCTGCGCCTGTTCCTGTTGGCGAATCGCTCTGGTGGCCTCATAGCCGTTCATGCCGGGCATCTCACAATCCATAAAGATCACCTGCCAATGGGGTTTGGCTGGCGCCACAGTGGCTGCCGCGCTGGCTCCATCGCTGACAATAGTGGACGGCACTGAAAGCGATTCAAGAATGCTGCCAATCACCATCTGACTGACTGCATCGTCATCAACCACCAGTACTTTTGTCGGCAGGTCTTGCGTTGTGGCTTGACTGGCCTCCTTGTTGAAGGCTGGGTAATTTTCGCTGTCACCCAGCAAGTTGTTGAGTGTGCTGCGCAGGCGCCGAGACTCTAGTGGTAACTCGACGATTGGCCGGTTTGCCGGTGTCGAGGCAATCAGGTTGTGATGACGCTCGGCCAGAACAATCCATGGGCACTGGGCAAAGGGTGTCTGGCGCAGGCAATTCAGTGCCAGGTAACTGCGCTGATCAACAATCAATACGTCCACACTGGCACCATCCGCATCAGTCCAGGTAGAGATATCGGTGGCGCTGGATTCTTTCGCGACCATGCCCCAGCGCTCTGCCAGCTGGCACACAGACAGTCGCAGGGCGCGGCTTTCCGTGATTGCCAGCAGCCTTTTTTCTGGTAACGAACCATTGTCGATGCTGTGACTGGCGAGGCGGCAGGGCAGGGTGAAATGAAAGCTGGCACCATGTCCGGGTGAACTGGTTACCCGTAATTCTCCGCCCAGCAGTTGGCATAATTTACGCGATACAGATAAACCCAAACCGGTGCGCTCCGGTACATCACTCATGATGGCGGCGCATTGTGTGGCATCCAGACCAATGCCCGTGTCGGTGACATCGCAGTCCAGTATCAGATTGCCGACCGCATCGGTGGGTTGGCGCAGGCTGATAGAGAGGCTGACTTGGCCTGTATCGGTGGAGCGGATGGCATTGCTGATCAGGTTGGTCAGAATCTGTTTTACCCGCACCGCATCGGTAATGATCAGGGCGGGGACGCGACTGTCGATATAGCTATAGATGGGCAGGTTTTTCTCTGATGCGGCGTTGATGAACAGGCCAATAACATCAGACACCAGTTCTTCCGGGCGTACTTCGCCGGGAGTTAGCGCCAGCCGTCCAGTTTCAATGCGTGAGTGGTCCAGCAGGTCGTTTAGCACACCGATAAGGGAGTGGGTGGAGTTGTAGATGGTGCCGGCATACTGGCGTTGCCGTTCGGTGCTGACATCGCTGTGGCGAAGCAAATCAGCAATGCCGAGGATGCCTTGCATGGGGGTGCGAATATGGTGACTCATGGTTACCAGAAATTCGCTTTTTGCCTGACTGCGACTGCCGGCGCGCAATACTTCCATTTCCGTACGCAACCGCTGAGCTTCTAATTGATCGGCCTTCAGACGATTGATGCGTGCCGCCAGTGCCATCGATAGCAACATCACATCCAGAACGGTACCGATTTGCAGCAGGTTTTCGGTCAGGGGTGTGCGGCTAATAACGCCAAACTTGTTCAGGGTTATCAGCAAGCCGCCACTGAGCAGGCATATCCATGCAGTGGCGAAATAACGGGCGTCCGGGTCGCGGTCGAACAGGCGTTGACTGGCGACAAATAACACCGACAGGTCGAATGACAGGATCAGTAGCATGTCGAGTGGTAGTAGCCAGACAGTGGGTACAAAAGGAACCAGCAGCACAAGTGCAACCGCGATATGGCCATGCATACGCAACAGGCTGGCCAGTGACGCGCGGCGATCAGGCAGTTCCAGAAAAGAAATGGTGAAACGCGAACCGATCAGCACGATCAATGGCAGCAGCAAGGTGAGAACATGACCACCGAGCCAGCCGACGGTCGGCCACAGGTATTGCTGGGCGTGACCTTGCAGCGCAGCTTGTAGCAGAGTCAGGCTGGCGGTCCAGCCAACGTAATAGAGATAGACCGGCTCGCGCACTGATAGAAACAGAAAAAGATGGTAAGCCATCATCACCAGCATGGCTCCGTAGAACAGGGCCTGAAGCTGATCGCTATTGGCTTGCCAGCGTTGCAGGGCATCATTGCGCCACAGCTGCAGTGGGACTTGAATGGAATGGTCTGACTGTATGGAAATCAGTACGGTGGTGATGCCATTGCTGTCCAGATCCAGGGGGAAGGTAGGTTGCCGGCGCAGCACCGGACGTTGATCGAAAGGCTGACTAAGCCCGGCACTGAAGGTCTGTAACAGCCCGGCATCCTTGCGAATAAACAGGCTTAAATTGCTCAGTAGCGGGTAGTTAATTACCAACGACCAATCAGACTGATCGAGCTGACGGCCATCAATTTGCAGGCGCAGCCAGCAGGTCTGGCTGGTAAAGCCTCGATTGAGAGTACGCTGTGCGGCTGGCTGCCATGGCCATTGGCTGGTTTGACTGAGCAGCTCACTGACTGCGGGTGTTTGATCTGCCGGCAGACATAGCACCTCCTGCTGGCCGCTGGCCGGGCGGACTTGCCGGTCCTGGTCGCTGAGCACAATGGTCTCAGCGGCGTTTACGTTGCTGCACAGCAGCAGCGCATATAGCACTGCGATGATCCCTGAATAATGGCGTCCACAAACGCCAGAGCCTGTATCCATGCGGGCCCCCCGAGTGTTCCGAAGCATTGCTAGCTAGAGTCTGTCCACGGATTTCCTAATCCGAAATAACTAGCCTTGTGATCGAGTCTACATCTTTGGCGTGATTTGAGTAGCACCATGGCCAAGCTCAGATGAATTTGCCGACGGACGGTCATTGCCCTTGGGGAGCAGCAGGTGCCCTTACACCAGCAGGTGACGCAGTGGCTCGGGCAGTCGCTCAACCAGCGCTTCCGGCAAGCTCACTGCGCGGCGGACAAACTGCCAAAGATCCCAGTAGTCCTTGTGGCCAAGAATCATTCCCTTGTTATCCACTTCCAGCCAGGTGGTGCCGGATATGGTGATCGCCTTGGGCCAGTATTTTGCTTTGAAGGTCATGTCCCATTCTGCGACATGAATATGTTCGCTGCGCACTTCACGCTTTATCACCGCCGTCAGCTCGGGGAAAATTTTCACCATGTCCTGATACATGCCAACGATAGCCTTGCGCCCGCGCACCTTCTGGATCGGATCTTCGAAGGTGGCATCCGCGGCGTACAACTCGAAAACCATGGTTTCGAGGTCCTGATCGTTATCCAGCCGGTTCAGATTGTCGACCATGACCTGCATAGGGCTACGCATTCTGGATCCTCCTTTTAACCGTGACGTCAGAACAAGCATAATGCTCCTCCAGATTAGGAGGGGCCATGACTGAGGACAAAAAATCGCTATTTGAGCACTTGAACGGGGAGACTGGCCGCATCACCTGGCGTGCTCTGCAGCCCTGGTTTGCCAAAGGCGACACCTTGCACGTGGCAACCGGCATCGATCTGGTGGCAGTGGCCACGGCTTTGGCAGCGGATGACACTGCAGCGATCAAAGATTGGCTGGATGCCGGTCAGATTGGTCCGGTGGACGCCCAGCAGGCATCTGCCTGGTATGAGGCGGATGCGGATGTCTGGGCGGTGGTGGTGCTGCCGTGGATTCTGGTGCAAGCCTGCAGTTAAGCAGCGCTTCGTCTGATCAGCGCTGAACCATGTTTTTCGCTGCTTCAATGATTTTTGCCGGGCTCAGTTCTTCCGGCACCAGCAGGCCCCGCTGCACTGCTTCCCGTTGCTTGATAGCGTCCATCCAGCGCTGCAGATTTGGCAGATCGCTGATATCCACGCCGGACCAGTTGAAGGTCCGCGCCCAGCAGAAGTTGGCGATATCGGCGATGGAGTAGTCACCGGCCAGATATTCGTGATCCTTGAGCTGGTTATCCAGCACGGACATTAGCCGTTTTGATTCATTCTGGTAGCGGTCGATGGCGGGTTGGATTTTTTCCGGCATATAGCGGAAGAACACGTTGGCCTGTCCCATCATTGGCCCAAGGCCGCCCATCTGGAACATCAGCCATTGGATAACGCTGGAGCGACCACGCACATCAGTGGGGAGCAGCCGGCCGGTTTTTTCCGCCAGATAAATCATGATGGCGCCGGATTCGAATACGGCGAAGTCGTCTTCTTCCGAATCGACGATGGCCGGGATGCGCCCGTTCGGGTTGATGGCCAGAAAATCAGGTTGTTTTTGTTCCCCTTGTATCAGGTTCAGGGAGCGAACGTTGTACGGCAGGCCGAGCTCTTCCAGAGTGACCGAAGCCTTGTGGCCGTTGGGGGTGGCGGCGGTGTACAGGGTAATCATGGGGGGCTCCTGATGGTGGCGGGGGAGGCGTCAGCATGCCTCAGTCGGCGCCGGGTTGCACTTGCCAGCCGTACCCGTGCTGGGTGATGATGCTGTCCATATGGTCAGTATTCGAGGCGGCGATGATCAAGGGGCGCGGAGTCAGTGAAAACCCGGCGGGCAGATTCCAGAATATTGAGGTGGTGCGTGATGAAGGCGAGCCGGTAGTCACCTCGCTGCGCACCGAGTACCGCAGTGAAACAGCGAAAACGCTGATCACCTCCAACGATTCACCGGATGTGCCTTTTGCCCATAGCATTAATCCCTATCGCGGCTGTGAGCATGGTTGCAGCTACTGCTTTGCCCGACCCACGCACAGCTACCTGGATCTGTCGCCGGGGCTGGATTTTGAAACCAAGATCATTTGTAAGGACAACGCGGTGGAGCTGCTACGCCAGACGCTGGCCAAGGACAGCTATCGCTGCGAGCCAGTGGTGATTGGCAGTGCCACTGATCCCTATCAGCCGATTGAGAAAACTCGCCAGCTGACCCGCGGGCTGCTGGAGATTTTTCTGGCCCATCGTCACCCGGTTTGCATCATCACCAAGAGCGGTCTGGTGCGTCGGGATCTGGATTTGCTGGCGGCTCTGGCGGGGCAGCAACTGACCTCGGTGGCAGTATCGGTAACCACACTGGATAATTCCCTGAAAGCGAAACTGGAGCCGAGAGCCAGCTCGGGAAGTACTCGACTGGCGGCGATTCGTGAGTTGTCTGCGGCGGGCGTACCGGTGACCGTGTTGTTTGCTCCGGTGATTCCGTTTATCAACGACGATGAGCTGGAAGAGGTGATTGCCCAAGCTGCCGAGGCAGGTGCGCAGCGTGCTGGATATGTCATGCTGCGCCTGCCCTGGGAGCTGAAAGAGTTGTGGCAAAGTTGGCTGGACGAGCATTATCCGGATCGTGCCGGGCGGGTGATGTCGGTGGTCCGTGATCTGCATGGCGGTCGCGACTACCAGAGCGGCTGGCATACGCGGCAGACAGGCCGTGGGCAATGGGCTGCTCTGTTTGCCCAAAGATTTGAAATAGCCTGTCGTCGGGCAGGTCTGGAGTGTTATGAAGTGCCGGCACTGCGCACGGATCTGTTCCGGGTGCCGGATAAACCGGATCAACTGGTATTGTGGTAATGATCGATTTTGTTGTCGATAAGGCACAGGGCAAGCCGTTAGGCACATTGTTGCTGGCCCATGGTGCTGGTGCGCCCATGGACAGTGATTTTATGAATGCCATGACAGCTGCGCTGACGGCGGGCGGGGTGGCGGTGTTACGTTTTGAATTTCCCTATATGGCGCAGCGCCGCACTGGTGGTAGCAAGCGGCCGCCAGATAGGGCGCCATTGCTACTGGCGCATTTTGCCGAGGCTTTGCAGCAAGCTGGTGGCGAGAAAATTTTTATCGGTGGTAAGTCCATGGGCGGGCGGATGGCCACCATGCTGGCCACCGAGCAGCCTTGCGCCGGGGTGATTTGTTTCGGTTATCCGTTTCATCCGCCGGGCAAAGCGGATAAAACCCGCATTGATCACTTTGCCAATATGCAGACGGCAACGTTGATTTGTCAGGGAGAGCGGGATCCGTTTGGCACCCATGCTGATGTGGCCAGCTATGCGCTGCCGGATAGCGTGCAGTTGCAGTGGCTCAAGGATGGCAATCATGATTTGGCGCCGAGACGGGCCAGTGGGCTATGTCAGCAAGATAATATTGAACAGGCGGCGGATGCTGCTGCCAAGTGGATCACAGCACAGTCGTTGTAGGAGCGGCTTACGCCGCTCCTACAGTTTTTCAGCCGCATTTGCTTTCGCCGCAGTTCAGGCAGGTCAGGCAGCCATCCATCTGGATCATGGCTTTGACATGGCATTTGCCACACAGCTTTGAACCGGGCGGATAGCCGGAGGTGCTGTCGTCGCAATTGGCATCGGTCTGGCCTTGTGGACGATGGGTTTCGTACTCCTTGCGTTTCTGTTCTAGCCACGCCTTCTGGTAGTCATCTTCCTCAGTACGAATCAGGCCGATTTTCTTCAGGTGCTGCTCCAGCACGTCACCGATCTCGCCGACCAGTGAGGGCATCCAGCGACCGCCCGGTTTGAAGTAGCCACCGCGTGGGTCAAACACGCTGTGCATTTCTTCCACCAGAAAGGTGCAGTCGCCGCCTTTACGAAATACGGCAGAAATAATCCGTGTCAGGGCCACAATCCACTGAAAGTGATCCATGTTTTTCGAGTTAATAAAAATCTCGAAAGGGCGGCGCACTTCATGTTCGCTACCCTGATTCAGGATTACATCATTGATGGTCACATACATGGCGTGATCAGAGCCCGGGGTCTTGATCTTATAGGTGGTGCCTTCCAGGTGTTCAGGACGCTGCACACTTTCGTGCATTTCCTGAATGGCGCTGGCCGCCGGGGCCATCTTTTTTTCATCATCAGCCTGAACCACTTCATAGCTGGTGATTTTGCTGTTTAGGCGAATAGTCATAGTGCGCTCCAGACTCAAAACTTGCCGTAGTAGCCTTCTTTCAGGGCGTCGTACAGGTTGGCGGCGGTGTGCATTTCACCGTCATACTCAATCTCATCACCGCCCTTGGCCTCGATCACGGAGCCATCTTCCAGGGTGAAGCGATAGGTGGTGTTGGCCAAGTCCTTTTCCTTGACCAGAACGCCCTGAAACGCCTCCGGGTTAAAGCGGAAGGTGGTGCAGCCTTTCAGGCCTTGTTCGTGGGCGTAGCGGTAGATGTCCTTGAAGTCTTCATAGGGGTAATCGGTGGGCACGTTGGCCGTCTTGGAAATGGATGAATCAATCCACTTCTGCGCCGCCGCCTGAATGTCGACGTGTTGTTTTGGTGAAATGTCATCGGCGGCAACAAAGTACGCCGGTAGTTGATGACTCTTGTCTTCACTAAAGGGCACCGCCTCAGAGTCGATAAACTCACGGTAGGCGAGCAGCTCGAAACTGAACACGTCGACTTTTTCTTTGCTCTTCTTACCCTCACGAATGACATTGCGGAAGTAGTGATGGGCAAAGCTTGGCTCAATACCGTTGCTGGCATTATTGGCCAGGCTCAGGGAAATCGTTCCGGTGGGAGCAATAGAGCTGTGGTGGGTGAAACGTGAGCCATGCTGCGCCAGGGCCTGCACTAATTCCGGTTCGGCACCAGCAACGCGCTGCATGTAGTGACTATATTTAGCCCACAGGGTTCTGCCCTTGATGGTGTCACCTTCCTTGATACCATCAGCAACCATTTCCGGGCGCCGCGCCAGCATGGCGGCGGTTACTGTGAAGTCCTCGTCCATGATCGGCGCAGCACCTTTCTCTTCCGCCAGTGCCAGCCCGGCGCGCCAGCCTTCAAGGGCCATCTCCTTGGCAACCTGTTCGGTAAAGACCAAAGAGTCCGCTTCACCATAGGTCATCTGCAGCATGGTGATGGTGGAGCCGAGGCCAAGAAAGCCCATGCCATGGCGGCGCTTGCGGGTGATTTCGTTGCGCTGCTGTTCCAGCGGCAGGCCGTTGATCTCGACAACGTTGTCCAGCATGCGAGTAAAGATTGTTATCACACGACGGTAGCCATCCCAGTCGAAGCGGGCTTTGTCGGTAAAGGGATCACGGACAAACATGGTCAAGTTGACAGAGCCAAGCAGGCAGGCGCCATAGGGAGGTAATGGCTGCTCGCCGCAGGGGTTGGTGGCGCGGATTTCCTCGCAGAACCAGTTGTTATTCATCTCGTTGACGCGATCGATCAGGATAAAGCCGGGCTCGGCAAAATCGTAGGTCGACGACATGATGCTGTCCCAAATTCTCTGGGCTTTCAGCTGTTTATAAACACGGCAGGCGATCTTGCCATCTGCGCGGGCCAGATAACCCTGCTTGATCGGCCAGTCACGCCAGATGACTTCGCCGGGGTTGTTAAGGTCCGGCTTGTCGGATTCGATTTCATCCAGGGTCATGGGAAAGGCCACTGGCCATTCGTCGTCGTTAGCCACCGCCTGCATAAACTCATCGGTAATCAGCAGTGACAGGTTGAACTGGCGCAGGCGGCCGTCTTCACGTTTGGCGCGAATAAAATCCAGCACATCCGGATGGCCCACATCAAAGGTAGCCATCTGCGCACCGCGGCGGCCACCGGCGGAGGACACGGTAAAGCACATGCGGTCATAGATATCCATAAACGACAGCGGCCCGGAGGTGTTGGCGCCGGCGCCGGACACATAGGCGCCTTTCGGCCGCAGGGTGGAAAATTCGTAGCCGATACCGCAGCCCGCTTTCAGGGTCAGGCCGGCCTCATGGACCTTGCCAAGAATATCGTCCATGGAGTCATGCACTGTGGCCGACACGGTGCAATTGATGGTCGAGGTGGCAGGCTTGTGTTCCCAGGCGCCAGCGTTGGAAATAATGCGGCCAGCGGGGATGGCGCCGTGGCGCAGGGCCCAGAGAAACTTTTCGTACCATTCTTCCCGCAGTTCTTCTTTTTCCACATCGGCAAGGGCACGGGCGACACGCTGCCAAGTGTTGTCCATGGTTTCATCAATGGCATCGCCACTGCGCGAGCGCAGCCGATATTTCTTGTCCCAGATATCCATGGATGCCGGTTGAATGGTGATGCGCGAAATGGCCGTGGTTAGCGGGGTGATTTTTGCCGGTTGGTTCATATAAGCCTCTCCTTAATTCTTTATCGGCTGATGATCACTGCGGTACGCAGTCGATCACGGCCAAAGCGAGCCATGCGGTCAAAGTCATTACGCCCGATGGGCAGGTACTGGCAATCCAGATCGGTTTGCAGGCCTTCTTCCGGATCCGGATCGTGCAGGTAGAAAAATTCATCATCAAAAGCAGATAGCACCACCCAGTGGGGCACCCGCTTGCCATCCAGCTGCCAGGTCGAAATCAGAATCAGCGGAATACCCCCTTTTTTCAGGGCCTTGCTGAGTTGCTGTTGGGAGATCTCGCTGTGATGCACCGGGATCTTCAGTTTTTTCGCCTGAGTAACAAAGTCATTGTGGACCAGTTCGATGATCTTTTTCTTCTTTTCTGAGCGCACGCTATCAATAAACAGAATCTGATCGCCGCTGATCCACACCTCCGCCTTGAAGCCACGATTACGGGCAGCGATGGCAAGGCCAAGGGGATGGCAGCCGCCATGGCCTGAGGTCATGAAAATAGTAGTGGCTTCCCGCCACAGGTGCATCTCTTCGCTGATGTCAGGCTGAATTTTTTTGTCCAGCGCCTGCATGGCCATCAGCAGGGAAGCTGGACCGCAGGTGAACTCGGTATTCTGCCTGTACCAGGGCACCGGCCGCTGCCAGTGTGAGGCGTCAAACTGGAGGATGCGCTTCTGGTAGCGAAAGGCGTCCTGATGGTCCTCGTAATAGTCCTCGTATTCACCGAAGCGGTGGTAGCCAAGTTGCTCGTACAGGGCAATGGCGGCCTGATTGTCCTTGCGTACTTCCAGCCGCATATCGATACGGCCAGCGGTCCGGGCAGCTTTCTCGCCCGCTTCTATCAGCTTGCGTCCCAGTCCGAAACCGCGCAGTTCGCTGTCCACCGCGATTGAGTAGAGCCGGGCCAAGCGGGTGCCGCGGTGCAGGATAATCAGGATGTAGCCGGCCAGCACACCGTCCACGGTGGCCACCTTGAATGCTCTGTGCTCACTGCTGATCCAGCGCCGGAAGCTGCGTCGACTGAGGCGGTCGCTGTCAAAAGTACGTTTTTCCAGTGCCTCCAGCGCGTCGATGTCTGTGGCTTGCACCGGGCGGATATCAACCTGTCTGCTCAATGTTGTAACCCCTCCAGTGCCAGGTGGATCACCTGCCGGGCACGCCACAACACCATTTCCTGCCATTGCCGGTCCGGCGGGCAAAAATGCCGGCGCATTTGTTGCTTCACAGCTTGGCAGCGGGGAGATGACCATTCGATTTCGCCGGCCGCATGCAGCCGATGATCAGAGAGTATGGTGTCAAATAGTGGCCCGGTGCCATAGGTTCCGTACTCCAGTGTGACGAAGCAGGACGAAGCATCCATGATTGCGTGCCAGCCGTAGTCCATCAGGCCGAGCTTGGGCACCGAGGAGGAGGTGCCGGCCAGTGGCAGGGTCACGGCATCGCCGTACCAGTTATGCGCCACCCGGGTGCCGTCGCTATGCGGATCATGGTCACAGATGATTTCGCCATAGCCGTAGGGGCCAAGGCCGGTATGCAGATCAATCACCGCCAACTGCTTTTCACCCAGAGTAAATTCGTTGATCAGTTTTTCGATTAGCAGGCGCCCGTGGGATTTGCCGAAGCCGCCAAAGAAGGCGCCGCTCGGGTCGCTGTACTGGCCACCGCTGACGGCGATTTCCAGTGCTGTCTGGCCATGTAGTGCGCCGTAGTGTTGCAGCTGGCTTTCACGGTCGTGGCTGTGCTCGAGCATCAGGGCATCGCGCAGCGTCAGGTAGCCCGGATTAGCCGGTACGGGCTGGTCGAAATCGATAAAGTTGCGGTTCAGGTCAATGCCATCGTGGTCACAGCGCCGACTCCAGGCCATGCCCCATGGATTCAGGGCGTGAACCAGTAACACGGCGGTGTCTGCGGGAGGGTGCCAGCCGGTGTCTGCTGCCTGATTAAGAAAATCCGTTTGTATGGCGCTGCCAGCAAAACCTTCGCAACCGTGAGTGCCGCTGATTAACACCAGTACTTTGCTGGCTCCATCTGAGCCAAGCCAGACCACATCGGTAAACAGTGTGTCGCCTTGAGGGCCGCTGGCCGGACATGCTTCGGCTCGCCGAGAAAGAATTTTGGGGGCACGGTTTGCGCTGGCCACGAACTGGTCGCGGCAGGCGTGGTAATCGCACGGAATGAGTGCGCTATGAGCGTTGAGCAGTGAAGAAAACATACTAACTCCACAACAGAGCCTCAGCCTAACCTGCCCGGGCGAGTGGGTCGATTGCTGCATTGATAGTTCTTTTGATTTGGCGCAATGATTTTGCTTACTCGAGCAGGGTCTCAACTGGACATTCGATGGTGTCGCCATCCTCCTGAGTGATATAGAGCATGCCCTCGCTGATCATGACCTGCCAGCTGATCTGACGCGCCAGCTCCGCGGCCAGTTGCTGGACACTTTCCCATGGCACCTGCTGCACGGTGACGCCCTTCAGTTGAGCGATGGCGGCGCCCTGCTTTTGCCACCATGTGGTCTGGCTGCGCAGGTAGCCGAGCACTGACACCTTGCGGCCCTGGCGTGCCGCTTTTTTCAGGCGCTCCGGCTCTGGTTCGCCCACTTCAATCCAATGCACCACATCGCCAGCGTCATCGTGCAGCCAAAGATCCGCTTCCTCAGGATTGGACAGGCCCTTACCGAAACTGAGCCGCTCGTCAGCGTGCAGGCACCACGCCAGCACCCGTGCCACCATGCGCTCGCCGGTTTCGGATGGATGCCGGGCTACCTTGAGCGAATGACTGCTGTACAGGTTGCGATCCTGATCCGCCAGATCGATACGAAAAACATACAGGGTGGCGCCGATTGCCATAATGAAAAAACCTTATATTTCAGGTAATTGGTACTGTGGTGTCAGGAAAGACTGTGTTCTTGCGTCAAGCGTGACCATCTGGTCACTGTAACCTCGTCGAGTCCCGTACAGAGCCGTGGATTACTGTCGGCAACCATAACAACACAGGGAAGCACACGCGATGAAAACTCTCTATCTGATTGCTCTATTCTTGCTGGCACCATGGGCCAGCGCACAGGTTGTTGTCCTGCAGACGCCGTCCGGTACGGTGATCAATGACAGCGTCTCGTTCAACGGCGAAATTTATAACGGCGACTGGTATCTGCCCAGTGGTCCGGCTATCGGTGCGGTGTATCTGCAGCACGGCTTTACCCGCGGTGGCGGTAACTATCGCGATCTGGGAGTGGCCTTGATGAATCAAGGCATGCTGGTACTTAGCATCAATGCGCCAATGAGCGGTGGCGCCGGTGATCTGGCAGTGCGCGTTGCCGACGTGTTGGCCTCCAACCCGCCGTCACCACCAGATGGTCGTCCGTTTCCCACTTCGCTGGTACTGTCCGGCCACTCCGCTGGCGGTCTGCATGTTAGCCTGATTGCGGAGCGCATGGTGCAAACCGGTAGTGCCGCCAATTTACATGGACTGGTATTGCTGGATCCGGTTAATGCTTTTGGTCCCTTCGGTCGAGCCATGGATGTGCTGGCGCCCACTGCCATTCCGGTACGGGCAATTACTGCCAATGGTTCACTGTGTAATACCTTCAATGACACTCAGGGAGCGCTGCGTAATTTGCCCAGACAGTACGTCGGCATCAAGCTGACGGATCGCTCCACCCATGTGGACTCGGAAGGCAATAACAGCGATTTGCTGGCACAGATTGCCTGCGGGTTTCCCGCTGAAAGAAATATTGTCGCTCTGCGGGACTTCGCCGTGGCCTGGGCAAAGGACATGCTAGATGGTGGCTACAGCGCTGATTTTTATCCCGGCGGTGCGCGCCTGAATGCGCTGCTCAATGCTGAGCAGGCGCGTCTGCTGAAGGACGCCAGTGGCGCCTGGAGCACGATTCTGCAGGAATCCTTTGGTGGCAGTAGCTATTCGGAAAAGCGTTACACCATCACTGTGCCGGCGCTGGCGGTGGGGCAGGTGGAAATCACTACCCGCGGCGGCAGTGGCAATGCTGACTTGTATGTTCGCCGGGACGACGGCGTATCGGTATGGAAGTACGACTGCCGCGATACTGGCTCAGGCAATAATGAAACCTGCCAGCTGTACGGACCAGGTACCTATCAGATCATGGTACGGGGTAAGTTGTTCGGCTATTCCGGGGTGACATTGAAGGCTCGTTACTTCGAGTATTGATTGGCAACTGATAGATACGACGCTTTGCCGTCACTTTGCGACTCCTGTGGCTCTCGCCACAGGAGTCGCTTATTTTGCGCGATTACTTTGTCGGCTTTTCTGACACGTACAGCATGATCGTGCCTTCAACCACTACCGTGCCGTCATCACGAAAGGCTTTCACTGTCACCGGCAGGTCGCCTGGCTTCCAGTCTTCCGGATTGGCTTCGGCGGTAATCCGGATATCAGTAGTCGCCTTGGCGGTATAGCGCACGTCCATGCCTTTCGGAATCCAGCGCAGGTGCTTCGGAATCGAAGCCTCAGCCACCGCGCCCATGGCCATTTCCAGTCCATTACAAATGGCAATGACATGCACCGTACCAATGTGATTTTCCACCGCACGGCGCTTGGCAAAGCGCAATTCGCAGAAATTAGGCCGTAGCTCGGTGATCAGTGGATTGATGGTGCCGAAGTAGGGCGCCTTGCGGGAGAAAACAGCAGAAAATATCTTCTTGCCGAGCGGCAGTTTGATGGCCTTGCCGTACATGTTTAGCAGGTAGTTGCTCTCGGTCACGGGGTGTCTCCGGATCATGGGTTTTAACGAAAGGCGCTATTCTGGCCCTTAGCCGGCCATTGGAAAAGCACAGATGCCCGGGATTGACTGGCCCCAGGGCCAATCGGTCATAGGGCATGCGGGCTTGAGTTGCTAGAATGCGCGCCGATTCAGCCGGAGCCTGCCATGACCGAATGCCTGTACCAGCGCCTTGATAATGTGTTCAACCCAACTGCTGTGGCCCGCAGTCCATGGCATCCCTCCTTGCTACACGGTGGCGCGGTATCTGCCCTGTTTGGTCAGGTGATATCGGAGCAGGCAGCGCTGCAAGCGGATTTTACGGTTAATCGAATCACTATGAATCTGCTGCGGCCGGTGCCGATGCAGGCCCTGACGGTGTCCTGTCAGTGGCTACGGGAGGGCAACCGGCTGCGATTGCTGCGTGTGGATATCCATGCGGATGGCCGGCTGGTAGCTCAGGCAGAGGCGGTATTGCAGAGGGTTTTACCGGTACAGTTGCCGGATTATGCTCCGCGGCCAGCGGCGCCACCGGCGGGGCCGGAAGGCCTGCCGGAGTTCAATATCCAGCAGATGCTGGATAGCAAGGGGCTAGAGATTCCAACCGGCTTTCATTCTCGCGTGCAGGTGCGTGAGTTGACCCCGTGGAACGAGCAGGGTGCGACGACGGCATGGTTACGGGTGCCGGTGCATATTGTCTCCGGTGTGCCGCTTAATCCGCTCAGTCAGGTGTGCATGTTGTCGGATCTGGGAAACGGCACCGGTCAGCTTAATCTGGGTGCCGGTGTTGGCTGTATCAATGCGGATATTACGCTGGCACTGCTGCGCTACCCGGTTTCGGATTGGATATGCTTTAGTTCGGAAGCGCTGTTGTCAGAGCAGGGCTGTGGCGTGGTGCATACTCGTTTATATGATAGTGAAGGCGCCATTGGCCATGTGCTGCAAAGCATTCAGACCAATGGCGAATTCAGCGGCTGATTGATCAGAAGCTGAAGTTGACCCCAACGCGCAGGTCGGTTACGTCAACATCATTGCCGGTTTCGCTGAGCATGGCGCTGCGGTACTCGGCATACACCTTGGTGCCTTCGTTGAGGTTTGCTTTAGCGCCAAAGCGAACCTCGGGGCCGTCAAGATTGTCCAGCGAAAGCATGCCAACACGGCCATAAATTGCGATGCTGTCAGTGGCGTTGAAGCCGGCGCCAAGATGTACGCCGACGCCTTTCTCTTCTCCACCGATATCGAAATCAAGATCGGCATGTTCGATTGCTGCAAGAATGTAACCGGCATCCATATGGCTGCGGTAGGCAACGCCCAGACGGGTGTCACTGAAGTCCAGATCAGCTGCGTTATCGTCGAGGTTGCTTTGCATGTACTCGGCGTAGGCATGCAGGGCGCCGCCGACTTCCACACGACCGCCAAAACCGCTGCCATCGAAAGTGCCACCAACGTCGCTATCGGCATCACTCACTGGTGCAAAAAAAAGGCTCATGGAGACAAATGGATCCTGTTCTGCCAACGCAAACTGACTACTGCCCAGCAGGCCAAGTGCAATAAGGTAATGACGCATGGTGATCTCCTTTATCGTTGTGATTAGCCGAGTATAGCAGCCGATCTGACTGGTTGCGCCATGACGGCGCAGATTAGCGCCCGGCTCGCTTCCCCTTCACTGCGGTGGGTACCATAATGGCCACCCCAGCACAGGCTGACCCGGAGTATTGCATGTCTTTCAGCACTCATTGGCAGGCTGCCAGCCGCCGCCAGCGCATCATCTCGATCGTGGCACTGGTGTGGATGCTGTATGCATTGTTGGGCTACTTTCTGCTGTCGCCATGGCTGCGAGGGGCTTTGGTCGCTACGGTATCCGAGCTAACCGGCCGTGAGGTGGTGCTGCAGAAGGCGGTATTTAACCCGCTGGCCCTATCGTTGAGCCTGCAGGGTTTTGCCTTGCGGGATCAGGATGGCACGGATCTGTTCGCCTTCGACGAGTTGTATGCCAACTTCCAGCTTTCTTCGTTGTTTCGCTGGAGTATTCACTTCGATCGCATCTCCCTGTACCAGCCCCGCGGCAGGGTGGTACAGAGCGGCCCGCAGAGTTTTAACTTCGATGATATCGTTGCCCGGCTGTCCGCTGAGGGCGAGTCACAGGTAGAGCACCAGGTGGCCCAACACGAAGCGCCGCCAACTACCTTGCCTCGCTTCTCGTTTCGTGAGCTGTTGGTGGTACAAGGTGATTTCCGTTTTCGTGATGAAGCTCGGCAACAGCCCGATGAACTGGTGTTAGCGCCCGTCAGCTTTCAGGTCCTGGATTTTTCTACTCGGGCAGATGGTCAGGGTAATAATGAATTTCAATTTTCGCTAACGGGGCCGGCTGGTGGCCAATTCGACTGGGCCGGCTCTGTAGCTTTTGATCCCTTGCTTGCCAGTGGACGGTTGGCGCTAAGCGGAGTCGACCTGTCGCCGTTTGCGGATTTCTTTCAGCATCAGTTTGCCTTCACGGTACCGTCCGCGATGCTGGATATCGCCTCGGACTATCGCTTCGAGGCTGATCCAGATGGCCGTATCAAGTTACAGCAAGGTGTCATAAGTCTGACTAATGTTGAGATTCGCGATCCGCAACTGGAAGAGCCTGTACTGCGTTTGCCGCTGCTGGAATTGAGTGGGATAGAAATTGACACTGTTGATCAACAGGTTGGAATTGAGCGACTGCTGCTGCAGGGGCTGGACCTGGAAGTACGTCTGCGCCATGAAGGTCTGCACCTTGAAAAGCTTTTCACGCCTCTGCCGAACGATCCACAGGTGGACGAAGAGGCGCTTTCCAGCAGCGAGCAGGCTGTGCCGCTATTGGATCAGGTGCCGAGCATTCCTGAACAAGAGGCTTTGCCGTGGCGTGTGTTGCTGGGACGGCTTGAACTGAGTGATGCCAGCATCATGGTGATCGATGACACACTTGCAGTGCCTGCCACTCTCGCACTTTCATCAATCAACCTGACCCTTGAGCAGCTTGCCATTAACCGGGATGAAGTTTTCTCGTTAAGCGGCGATATGGTTTTCGCCGAAACCGGACGCATCAATTTGACTGGCGAGGGACGAGTCGAGCCATTGCAGGTGACCCTGCAAGCGGAGATTGCCGCCCTGCCATTAGCTTCTGTGCAAGGCTGGCTGCAGGATAGCGCAGCGGTCAATCTGTCCGCCGGTGAACTGGCCGCCAACCTCGCCATTGAGCATGGCACTACTGAGTCCTCCCCCGATCAGGCGGATACCCGTGTTAGCGGCCAGCTGACCGTTAGTGGCCTGAATCTGGAGGAAGTGAATGGCGGCCAGCTGGTTGCGTTTAGCTCGCTGGAGCTGGATGGCATGGCGCTGTCGTTGCTGAATTCTCAGCTTAATATCGATGCCGTGACGCTGGCGGATTTGCGAGCCCAATCGCTGATTGACGATAGCGGTCAGGATGTCTCCATGCGCATCGCCGTACCGGGCACTGCTGCAGCTGCTTCATCTGCGGGGCCAGCAACGGAAAGCAGCCCCTGGAATTTTGCTATTGGCAGCCTGAGTTTGCGTAATGGTGAGCTGGTTCATGTGGATCGCTCGTTGTCCCCGGCGTTTCGCATTGGTCTGTACCGGCTGGAGGGTGACATTCGTGGTTTGAGTTCCGATCCAGGTCGTCAGGCAGATATCAACTTGAATGCTCGTCTTGATCAGGTTAGCCCGCTTAACGTGCGAGGCAAGATTGCGCCGTTGGCGCAATTGCCGCAGATGGATCTGGTTATCACCATGAGTGGATATGAGATGAATAGCCTGACGCCGTTTACCGGTCAGTATTTGGGTTATGCAGTAGACGGCGGCCAGTTGGCGGTGAATAGTGATTTGGTCATTAAGGGCTCCGTGCTGGATAGCCAAAGTCGTATTCGGGCAGCGAATTTCTTCCTGGGCGATCGCGTGCCTAGTGACCAAGCGCTGAATGCACCGATCAAGTTGGGTCTGGCAGTTTTGCGTGATCGCAGTGGCCTGATTGACCTGCCCGTTAATGCCAGTGGAGATCTAAGCGACCCTTCAGTCAGTGTAAGTGGGATCATTTTGCGCGCCGTTACCAACGTAATGATCAAGGCGGCCACATCACCATTCTCGGCCCTTGCTTCGCTAGCCGGGGGGCAGGAGCTCACTCATATTGACTTTGTTGCGGGTGATAACGAGCCAACAGAATCCGGTGTGACGCAAATGGCGACGTTGGCGAAGATGCTGGGTGAGCGACCATCCCTGTTGATGAACCTGTCCGGCTCTGCGCTGCAACAGGATCGCCTGCCTTTGGCGACACTGATGCTTGGTCAGCAGTTGATGGAGGAACAGTGGGCCGGCCTCGATGCAGCTCTGGATGATCGTGATTTCCGTCGTGCTGTACAAAGTCTTTACCGGGAGCAGACTGACGAGCGGGCGGATCTGTTGCTTGGCGATATTGTCATTGAGGATCGTGAGCAACGTGATCGGGAGGTGGCCGCGCGTGCTTTCTCCTCGCTGGCGCGAAAAGATGCTGATGCGTTGAGTGACAGTCGGCTGGAAGAGTTGGCGGCGGCCCGGGCTCAGCAAAGCAAAGTGCTACTGGTGGATCAGTTTGGTATGGATGGCGAGCGCCTGTTTATCGTCGGTACAACCGTGAATAGTGAAGCAGCCGTGAGTGGTGTGTTACTAGATCTCGGGGCCCGTTGATGGCCATAGTCTGGCGTGCCGAGCGGGATGATGTGCAGTATGAGCTACGTAGTCATGGCAAAACTCTGAGGCTGTACGCCAATGGTGTACAGCATTCTGAACATCACCCCGACCGCCTGTTTACCGGGAGCGTCTGGGACCTGCTCTGGCTGCCAGTCTTTTTTCGTGAGCCTGCGAGTATTCGCCGAGTCCTGATTCTCGGTTTGGGAGGCGGTAGTGTGGTGGCCCCTTTGCTACGCTTTTGTGCTCCGGAAAAAATTGTCGCGGTGGATATGGATCCGCTTCATGTTCAGGTGGCAAAGCAGTTCTTCGGCATTGAGGAGGCGGGCGTTGAATGCCATTGCATAAACGCCACCACCTTTGTTGAGCAGTACCAGGGGGAGCCTTTTGATCTGGTTATCGAAGATTTGTTTGCCCCCCATGACACTACAGTTACCCGTGCGCTGACCGCAGACCAGGCCTGGTGCCAGGCGCTGGCTAGTCTGGTTAGTGAGGATGGCTATCTAGTGATGAACTTTGGCGACTGGAGCGAGTACCGTGACAGTTGGGCCAGTGAGGATGCTGCTCGTCGTGGCTGGGCGGAGCGCTTCCGGCTGTCCACGGAGGATTGCCATAATGCAGTCATCGTTTCGTCGCGCAGGGCGGTGGATAGTGCCCTGTTGCGGCGTCATCTCTACGAGCATCCAGATACGGCCGGCGGTCTGCGCCGCGCTGAACTGGCTTATCAGATTCGCCGCCTTGCCTGAAATGGCAAGGCCGTGTGGTGGTATTATCTTGGTTAACTTTCAGGGAGAAATGTTATGAAAATTCGTTCCTCAATCATTGCACTTGTGGGTGTGTTGGCCACTATGCCTGCGTTAGCTGATGTCACTGCGGTATACCAGCTGGACCGCAAAAATCAGATGACTGTCAGTGTTCGTGATCAGAACCAGATACGCATGGATGTGGCTAAAGATGTGTTCATGCTGCTTAAGGGCAACAAGACCTACAGCGTGCGTAAGGAAGGCAGTGGCTGGGTGGCCATGGACATGGATGAGATAGCCAAGATGAGCGGCGGCTTTGCCGGTATGCCTATGGGCGATGATTCCTATGAGGATGACGGCCAAGCCCAGGGCAGTTTCCGCGACACCGGTCGCAGCGAAACTGTTGCTGGCTATCAGGGCAAGGTTTATGAGGTGATTGACGAAGAAGGAGAGCGCACTGAAGTGGTACTGAGCAACCACAAGGACCTGACCACCATTACCCAAGGGATGGCCAGATTCGGCGCCCAGACTGCCAGCAACATGGGCTTTGCCGGCGCCGGCGCAGTGCCGGACCTTAGCAGTATGGCTGGTGGCTATACCGGCTTATTGCGTCAGGATAAGCACATGAAGCTGATATCGGTGGATAAGTCCACTAAGGGTAGCGGCTATTTCGACCTGCCGCCGGGCACGGTGATGGAGAAAATGCCGGACATGGGCGCAGGCGCTGGAGCGGGTGGCATGGGGCTGCCGCCGGGTATGAACATGGAAGACATTAAGCAGCAGATGGAAGAGGCGATGAAGAAGATGCAGCAGCAGCGTTAAGGCACTACCTTAGCTCTGCCCAACCCGTCAGGAGACGAAGCCGGTCAGGACTTGTTGTCACCGGCTTCGTCGTCTTCGTCACTCGGGTGGTCAGCGTTGTCCACCATGATGAACACAAAAAAACCTACCGCAACCAGTGCGGTGCCCACCACGGCAGCAATGCCGGCTAATACGATTGGATCTGTGTACATGGCTGTCTCCTTTTCAGAGGCAAGAGTGACACGGGACAACGGCGATACCGTTGACCCGTATCAACAAAAAGGTCAGTCGGTCTTCCAGCCGGTAAACATCTTCTTCAGCAAGAATGGAGTCAGCGCCAACGAGGCGGAGAACCACTGGCCCGCACTTTTCGGGAAGGCAAAACGCAGTGCGTTAAGCAGGCCGCGCCAGGTCTCCTCGTTGAACGGGTACCACCACAGGTTGCGCTTGGTGGATAGCATGTCCCAGTTCACCACCTTGGCATGGGTCATCTCTTCGAGACCTTCGGGGCCATGGGTACGGCCAATGCCGGACTCTTTCCAGCCACCCCAGGGGGTTTCGGACAGGCCATGGGTGTAGAGGTGATCGTTAATCGTGGTGACACCGGTTTCCAGTCGCGCCGCGACCGCTTGTCCCCGTTTTTTGTCACGGGTCCATACCGATGATGTGAGGGCCAGATTGGAATCATTGGCGCGGCGGATCGCTTCTTCCTGGTCTTTCACCTTACTGATAGCAACAATCGGGCCGAAGGTTTCATCCTTCATGGTCAGCATTTCGTCGCTGACATCAACCAGCATGGTGGCCGGGTGGAACAGACCGTCCTGAGGGCCGACCGGCTGCGACTGGGCGGCAATAGTGGCGCCTTTCTGCACCGCATCTTCGACATGCTGTTGTACGGTGCGCAGCTGTCCGGCGGTGGTGATAGAGCCCATATCCACATCAAAGTTTTCACAGCCTACGCCATGGCGCAGGGCGCGAGTCTTGCTGGCGAGAATGCGAACGAATTCGTCGTAGACCTTTTCCACTACATAGATGCGCTCGACACCACCGCAGGATTGGCCGGCATTCTGATAACCGCCCCAGGCGGCGCCATTGGCGGCGCGCTCAAGGTCGGCATCTTCAAGCACGATCATGGGGTCATTGCCGCCCAGCTCCAGCGATAGCGGGGTGAGGGTGTCGGCAGCCTGGGCCATCAGTACCTTGCCGGCATTAACCGAGCCGGTGAAGAACAGCTTGTCGACCTTATTCTCAAAGAATGCCGTGGCCACCGCAGCGCCGGAGCCAACCACATGGTTGAACAGTCCTTCGGGCAGGTCACCGGCGGCGATGATCTGCTCGATGGCGTGCCCCACTGCTGGAGTGGCAGCAGCGACTTTGAGCATCACGCCGTTGCCCGACATCAGGGCCATAACGATTTCGCCAAATGGAATCGACAGCGGGTAATTCCATGGGCTGATGATACCGACCACGCCCAGCGGCAGGCGCAACATGCGGGTGCGTTTGTTGAAGAACAGCAGATGGCCGCCGTTACGGATTCTTGGCTTCAGCACCTTGGCGGCATTTTTGCCATACCAGTTGCAGGCCAGTGCGCAGGGCAGTACTTCGGTGGCGAGGGCATCGGTGAGGGTTTTGCCGTTGCTCTGGCTGACGGTTTTCGACAGGGCTTCAGCGTTGTCGACGATATAGCGGCGCATCTTGAAGATGTGTTCAGCCCGCTCGGGGAAGGATTTCATCGCCCAGATCTTCTGCGCCGCACGGGCTTTGCTGAACATTTCCGGCAGCTGGCTCAGGTCGGTTTCGGCAAGCTCGAAAAAGGGCTGGCCGGTGGCCGGGTTGGTGTCGGCGACGGTATGGGCCGGGGCATTCATGGGCGCTTCCTCTCGGGTGATTCGGGGCAGGGGCAAATGGGAACACAGATGTGTGCTGGCTGCCAGTGTTGGGATAGAGCTGGTAATCAGGTTTGGTAGTGAACCGCCCGTCGCAGCCACCTGTCAGCGCTTGCCAGGACACGCCGTGAACCCATCCCTGGGGGCTTGTCTGCGACATCCCTGTCGCACACAGTCCCGGCAAGCGCTGACAGGCGTCTGCGACTTACATCCCGCTTCTTGCTGGCCATACATGGATTTTTTGAGAGATTGGAAAATATCGAGAAGCTAGGTCATCGCCATCTTCAGCCCCTCCCGGGACTGTGTGAGGCATGGATGCCGAACGCAAGCCCCCAAGGACGGGTTCACGGCGTGTCCCGGGAGGGGCTGAAGATGGCGATGACCGGAGAGGTTCACTGCCTAATTCAAACCAAGCAACGAACCAACAGCCTCAGCAATCATCGGCCCCAGATCCACCCGATTCGATGAGTGCAGAATACTGTTGCAGGAAATCAGCCGCGCCGCCCCGGCCTCCTTGAGCATGGCATCGCAGCCATCCGCAAACAGCCCATGAATACACAGACAGTCGCTACCCTCGAACCCCTGGGCCTTAAGCGCCAGCAACGCCCGCTGCATGGTATGACCGCTGGAAATCACATCATCCACCAGCATCGCCCGCCGGCCGGCAAAAGCTGAAGTATCCGGTAAGGTCACCCGCACATCGCGATCACCAAAGCGCTCCTTGCGCGCCACCGCCCACGGCACCCCGGCTGTTTCTGCCATCACCGAGACCCACTGGGCGCTTTCCTCATCCGGACCAAGCAACCAGACATCGCCCTCGCCACGGACAAATTGCGCCAACAAGGGCGCAGCTTGTAGCGCCATCGACGGCACCGTGTAAATTTCATCAAGGGAGTGATAGCGATGCAGATGCGGGTCCACCGTCACCAGCCAATCAAAGTGGTCCGACAACATCTTGGCAAAGTGTCGCGAGGTCAGCGCCTCACCATCCATAAAGCGTCGGTCCTGCCGCATATAGGCCAGATAGGGCGTCACCAGGCCCACTGAGCGGGCCCCCATTTCCTTTAACTGCCGGGCAAAAAATACCAGCGGCAGGAACTTGTCATCCGGTTGTTCCAGACCGCACAGCAAAATCACATCGTGATCCTTCACCGCGCTATCGATGCGAAGATACGTCTCACCATCAGGAAACTGACGACGGGCATAATCACCCATGCTGGCATCACAACGTTGACAGATGGCATCGGCAATATTGTTGTGACCATTTAACGTGAACAGAATTCGTGCCATGGTTTTCAGCCCTCCTCGGCAACAGAAATCATGTCGCGGTTATCCAGATAATAGAGCAGGGCATAGTCCAGCTCGCCCTCGCTTTCTGCATGAATGGCCATTAAAGGTTGTTCCCGGGAAATGCTGTCGCCCACATGCACGTACAGTTCAAGGCCAGCGCTTACCGCCCGCGGAGCACCCGCCAGTTTGGCCAGTCGGGCAATGCGGCGATTATCGATTTCATTGACGGTGCCCTGTTGATGGGCAAGTAGCACCTTGCTGTGTGGGGCACGAGGAATGTCACTAAGCCGCCCCTGGGCCAGACAGATTTTTTCGAACTGCAACCAGGCTTTGCCGTTATCAAGCAGTTCCGTGGCCCGCTGTCTTGCGGTAACCGTATCGCCCTGGTTCGCCATGGCTAACAGGTGGGCGCACAGATCGAGGGATTTTTCCCGCAGGTCCTTAGGCGCATCCGCAGTATTGCGTAGCACATTCATTACATCGCGAGCTTCAAGTGCCGGCCCCATGCCCCGACCGATGGGCTGGCTGCCGTCGGTGAAGACACAGTCGACCCTGACATTCAGCGCATCGCCAACATAGCGGAACAGCGCCGCCAGCGACTCGCCGTCTTCGGCGTTGCGTACCTTGGCGGTTTTGCCCACCGGAATATCAATCAGAATATGGGTGGATCCGGCGGCCACTTTCTTGGATAGCACCGAGGCCACCAGCTGACCTTTGCTGTCCAGATCCAGAGCGCGTTCTACCCGAATCAGCAGGTCATCCACCGGGCTAAGACGTACGGCGCCCCCCCAGGCTAGACAGGCATTGGCCAACTCCACTGTGCGGCGGATGTCACTAATATCCAGGTCCACTCGGGTAAATACATCCATCACGTCTGCGGTGCCAGCCGGCGAAGTGATTGCCCGTGAAGAGGTCTTTGGCAGAATCAGGCCCGCGGCGCTGCAGATCGCCACCACAATGGGTGTAGTGCGGTTGCCGGGCAGGCCGCCGATGCAGTGCTTGTCATAGACGGCATCAATGCCGGGCCAGCTTAGTCGCTCGCCAATATCAATCATTGCGCGGGTAAGGCTGACCACTTCCTCGCCGTTCAGGCGATTACCCGCACAGGCAGTCAAGAAAGCACTGACCTGAATATCTGAATACCAGCCCTGGGCAATGTCGTTAATGATCCCGTGCAGGGATTGGTTGCTCAGAGGTTTGTCATACATCTTTGCCCGCACATCACTCATTGAAGTGACCACCGGTGCGTGACTGACGGTGATGTTGTCGTTCGGGTGCAGTGCTTCCCAGAGCGAGTCGGAAAGACCTACAAGGTCCGCCTCCAGCATGCTCGGATCAACTACGTTGAGAGTGGCAATTACCTGAAAGCCGTTGCTGGATACCAGCAGGCGGGTATTCGCGGTAAAGCCCTCTGACAGGCAGATCGGGCAATCGCGGCGCATGTACAACACCAGCTCATGATAGGTGTCGATGCCCATGCGGATTGGGCGAAGCTTCATAGTCGATCCTGTTAGCGGGGCAGTAGCAATTCCAATATGCGTCGGTAGACCGCACTGAGCGGTTCCAGCTCGGCCACCGGTGTGTGTTCGTCAATCTTGTGGATGGTAGAGTTGATCGGTCCCAGCTCAACAACCTGCGCACCTGTGGGGGCAATAAAACGACCATCGGATGTACCGCCTGCGGTGGACAGCTCGGTGTCGATACCGGTGATGTCCTTGATCGCAGTGACAGCAGCGTCCACCAGTGCGCCGCGGGCGGTCAGGAACGGCTGGCCGGACAGGTTCCAGTCGAGCTGATAGTTGAGACCATGTTTATTCAGGATCGCTTCGCTGCGAACTTTCAGGTCGTCTGCGCTCAGCTCGGTAGAAAAACGGAAGTTGAACAGCACCTCGCAGTCACCAGGAATCACATTGGTAGCGCCGGTGCCTGCTTTGATATTGGAAATCTGGAAGCTGGTGGCTGGGAAAAACTCGTTGCCCTTATCCCATTCTTGTGCGGCCAGTTCGGCCAGCGCCGGTGCCACTCGGTGAATCGGGTTGTCGGCCAGGTGCGGGTAGGCGACATGGCCCTGTACACCTTTCACCAGCAGCCGCGCTCCAAGCGAGCCGCGCCGACCGTTTTTGATTACGTCACCCATGTGAGTGGTGGAGGAGGGCTCACCAACCAGACAGTAGTCAATTTTTTCGTGGCGGGCCTGCAGGTGTTCCACCACTTTCACGGTGCCGTTAATTGCAGGGCCTTCCTCGTCCGCAGTGATGAGCCAGCCAATCGAGCCAGAGTGGTTTGGCTGTTCGGCAATAAAGTCCTCCACCGCTACCAGCCAGGCCGCGATGGATGCCTTCATGTCCGCGGTGCCACGGCCATAGAGCATGCCATTGCGAATTTCAGGCTGGAAAGGGTCGGAGCTCCATTTGCTCACATCACCGGTGGGAACTACGTCAGTGTGTCCGGCAAACACCAGCAGCGGCCCGTCGTTGCCACGGCGCGCCCAAAGGTTGTCCACTTCGCCGAAACGCAGGTGTTCACAGTGAAAGCCAAGTGCCTCGAGCTTTTCCGCAAGCCATTGCTGGCAGCCAGCGTCTTCAGGGGTGACGGAGGCGCGACGGATCAGCTCGCAGGTGTAGTCCAGGGTGCGGGAAGTGCTCATGCCGGGGTCTCATCTGGGTGGCTCAGCGTGGTCGGCATTGTAGCAGAAGCCCCCGGCGGCAACCGATGTCAGTTGCCGCCGACATGGGCTCAGGCACGGTGAGCTTCTAGCCAGCTGATCACGGTGAAGTACAACAACGGGATAACCACTAGAGTCAGTACCGAGGACACCAAGATGCCGAAGATCAGTGCCACAGCCAGGCCGCTGAAGATCGGGTCATCAAGAATGAACAGGGCGCCGATCATGGCAGCCAGAGCGGTCAGCAGAATCGGCTGGGCGCGCACCGCGCTGGAGGTAATCACCGCATCGGCAAAGGCCATGCCTTCGTCGCGCTTCTGGTTGATGAAGTCCACCAGCAGGATTGAGTTGCGCACAATGATTCCGGCCAGCGCAATCATGCCGATCATACTGGTGGCGGTGAACTGGGCATTGAGCAGGGCATGGCCGGGCATTACCCCGATCACAGTGAGGGGGATCGGCGCCATGATGATCAGCGGCGTGATATAGCTTTTGAATTGCGCCACCACCAGCAGATAGATCAGCAGCATGCCGATTGCATAGGCGATACCCATATCACGGAAGGTTTCATAAGTGATCTGCCACTCGCCATCCCACTTGATGGATGGCTTGTTAGTCAGCCAAGGTTGTGAAATGTAGTGCTGATCAATCGGCTCTGCCTGCTTGGCCAGCTCGCTACGGATGGCAAACATGGCGTACAGCGGGCTGTCGATGGAGCCAGCCATATCGCCGGTTACCATGGCTATGGGCAGCAGGTCCTTGTGCATACGGGGCTGTTCGATTTCTCCCTCCAGTACGGACACCACATCGGCCAGAGCGACCGATTCGCCGGAGCGAGCGGTCAGTCGCACGGCGAGCAGACGATCAATATCAGAGCGGTCTGCTTCGTTCAGGCGCAGGCGGATCGGAATGGCATATTTGGCGCCCGCTTCGTGCAAGTAGCTAACGTCGTCACCAGACACCAGTGCGGATAACGTTTGTACAATCTGGCTATGATCAACACCGAGGCGCGCAGCCCGATCACGATCTACCTGTAGTTGCCAGCGTGCAGCAGTGCTGACGCGGCTGTCGTCAACATCCACCACATCGGCAACGGATTCGAATGCGGCTCGTACCCGTTGCAGGGTTGCCAGTCGGCTGGCCTCATCCGCACCATAAATTTCCGCAACCAAGGGCGCCATTACCGGCGGCCCAGGTGGCACTTCAACGATGGTTACGGTGGCACCGTAGCGCTTGCCGATTTCCTGCAGCGGCTGGCGTAGTGATCGGGCAATCGGGTGGCTTTCCCGATCACGTTGCTTGGCACCGGTGAGATTAACCTGAATATCGCCGTGCCATGGATCGCTGCGCAAATAATACTGGCGCACCAGCCCGTTAAAGTTGATTGGTGCAGAAGTGCCGGCATAGCTCTGGTAGTCGAGCACTTCCGGCACGCTTTCAAGGTGCACAGCAAGGGCATCCAGTGCCACCAGCGTGTCCTCCAGTGGCGTACCCTCCGGCATATCGACCAGCACCTGCACTTCCGACTTGTTGTCGAAGGGCAGCATTTTCAGAATCACTAACTGGAATGCTGGCAATGCCACCGCTACCACGATCAATGCGCTGACACCGAGATACAGCAGACTACGTTTTTTCTTGCCGGTTTCACTGTCCAGAAACGGCGTCATGATGCGGCGCATTATGTTGCCGAGTCGGTCGCTGCCCTCTTCAGTGTGGCCGCCATGATCAGCACCATGACCCTTGCCGAGAAAGTGCAGAGCCAGCCATGGCGTCACCACAAATGCGATAATCAGCGAGATCAGCATGCCGGTGCTGGCATTGATCGGAATCGGGCTCATATACGGCCCCATCAGGCCGCTGACAAAGGCCATTGGCATCAGGGCGGCGATCACCGTGAAGGTGGCCAGGATGGTTGGGCCGCCGACTTCGTCCACTGCTTTGGGAATGATCTCGCGTAGCGAGCCGCCACCGAGAGCGCGATGGCGGTGAATGTTTTCCACCACCACGATAGCGTCATCCACCAAAATGCCGATGGAAAAAATCAGCGCAAACAGGGACACGCGGTTCAGGGTGAAGCCCCACGCCCAGGAGGCAAACAGGGTTAGCGCCAGCGTGACAATAATGGCCGCGCCGACGATCAAGGCTTCACGCCAGCCCAGTGCGACCAGCACCAAAATAATTACCGCAAAGGTGGCGAACATAAGTTTCTGGATCAGCTTGCTGGCCTTGGCTGCGGCAGTCTGGCCGTAGTCTCTGGTAATGCTGGCCTTGATGTTTGCCGGGATCACGGTGTTTTCAAGGTCGGCCACACGCTGTTGCACCCGGATAGCAATATCCACGGCGTTTTCCCCGGGTTGCTTGGCAATGGCCAGTGTCACCGTACTCCGTGCGGGTGCGCCAGCTAGCGTGTGAGCCGGGCCAAAGCCCATTCTCGCTGCTTCCGTGGGCAGGTCAGCGCCACGCTGAATGTCGGCCACATCGGCAAGGTAAACCGGATTGCCGGCGTTAACGCCAACCACCAGCGAGGCGATATCTTCGGCACTACTGAAGAAGCCGCCGGGCTGAACTTCAATAACCTGATTGTCGCGCACGATATTGGCGGCCGGCATGGCCAAATTGGCGGAGCGGATGCTTTGTTGCAGCGCTGGATAGTTGATGCCGTAGGCATTCAGGCGAGCGGGGTCAAGACGTACCAGCACCACGTCATCGACCTTGCCGAGTGTGTAAATGTCGCGGGTGCCGGGCACACGTTTGAGTTCTACTTCAAGAGTGTGAGCCACCTTGACCAGATCGTAGCTGCTGGCGGTGGCATCCGTTGGCCACAGCGTTACGCTCACAATGGGCACATCATCAATGCCCATGGGTCGAACCAGAGGTTGCTGGGTGCCGAGATTGGCGGGTAGCCAGTCGAGATTGGAAAACACCTGATTATAGAGATCGACAATAGCATCGCGCCGCGGCACGCCTACTTCGAACTGAACTGTCAGCACGGCCATGCCTGGTCGCGACATGGAATACACGTGCTCGACCCCGGCCAGCTCACTCATTACTTGCTCAGCAGGGGTTGCCACCAGACTTTCCACTTCTGCGACACTAGCTCCGGGAAAAGGAATGAACACATTGGCAAAGGTTACGTCGATCTGTGGCTCTTCTTCTTTCGGCGTGATGATCACCGCAAACAGGCCCAGTAGCAGTCCCGCCAGTGCTAACAAAGGTGTTAGCTGGGACGACTGGAACATTGCTGCGACCCGCCCGGAGATGCCCATTCTCGTGTCGCTCATTATCGTGGGGCTCCCTGGCTCAACACCTCCGCCACGTTTTTGGCGATGCGCGTGCCGGGACGAAGGCCGGACAGAATCTCAACGCCGTCTTCCAGTTGTCGACCGATGCGCACTTGTATCAGGCGTGGACGATCCTGCTCATCCAGCACATAGACCGCCACCAGTTCCTGATTGCGGAGTAACGCACTGGGCGGGATGAGAATAATTTCCCGGCTGCCGGTGACCACTTCAACACGGGCAAACATGCCTGGGTAAATGCCGCTGGCGGTGGAGTCCAGTTCGGCGCGGATGCGGAAGCTGTGACTGCCACTTTCCGCATAGGGAAACACGGTGACCTTGTCACTGCTGAGCCGGCTGCCATCGTCCAGTAACACGGTCAGTGCCTGCTGGCGACGCACCGCATCCACATAACGTTGGGGTACCGTAGCGGTGATCCTGATTCGATCCAGTGACAGGCCGGCAACCAATGGTTTGCCGGGGGTGGCCAGTTCACCAGTTTCAACAAAGCGATCGGTGAGAATGCCGGGATAGGGTGCCACTACTTGAGTATAGGAAAGCTGCTGACGAGCTTGATCAAGACCGGCCTCGGCCTGTTTGATACGCGCCCGGGTGGCATCCAGCGCCGCCTTGGAACGGTCGAAGTCAGCGCGGGACAAGGTGCCGCTTTGCACCAGCTCCTCTACACGGGAGAAATTTCTTGAAGCTTCCTGCTCTGCGGCACGGGCTTCCTCCACAGCCCCTGAGGCGCGGCTGACCTGTGATTTTTGTTCGCCATTTTCCAGTTCAAGAATCAGCTGGCCCTGCTCGACATAGTCATCGACGTCAAAATAAATGGCGGTGACGCGGCCCTGAGTCTGGGCTGTCAGGGTGGCTTTGTTGATCGCTTCGACGGTGCCGTCGACGACTATCACATCAGCAACGCTGCGACCTTCAACGGTCAGGGCTTCAAGTGCCAGTAGCGGTGTAGACAGGAATGCACCAAGCAGGGCGAAGGGGGCAAGTACGCGGGCTGTTATTGTCATGATCCGATCCCTGAAAGAGTGCCTCAGCTGATGCTAGGGCACTCTGACAGGAACCGCCATGACAGAGGTCAATTATGCTTGTGCAGCTCTTCGTTCAGTTGCACTGCGCTCTTGTTGGTCAGGCATTCGACCCGGCCGGACTGCGAGTTGCGCCGGAACAGCAGGTCATTCTTATTTGCCAGCTCACGAGCCTTGACCGCTTGTACGCTGTTGCCCTGATCATCGAGCAGTTCCACCTTGGTACCGGCGGTGATGTAAAGACCGGACTCAATGGTGCAGCGATCGCCCAGTGGAATGCCGGTGCCGGAGTTGGCGCCCAGCAGGCAGCCTTCGCCCAGAGAAATAACAATGTTGCCACCGCCGGACAGAGTGCCCATGGTGGAGGCGCCGCCACCGATGTCGGAGCCCTTGCCCACGAATACGCCGGCGGAGATGCGTCCTTCGATCATGCCCGGGCCTTCGGTGCCAGCATTAAAGTTACAGAAGCCCTCGTGCATGATGGTGGTGCCTTCACCGATATAGGCGCCCAGGCGCACCCGTGCGGTGTCGGCGATACGTACTCCGGCGGGCACCACGTAATCGGTCATTCTGGGGAATTTATCCACCGAGGAGACGCTCAATACCTGGCCATCAAGGCGCGCCATCAGTTGCCGCTCTGGCAACTCCTCCAGGTCCACGGCGCCTTCGTTGGTCCAGGCGACGTTAGGCAGCAGGCCGAAGATACCGGTCAGGTTGAGGCCGTGGGGCTTTACCATACGATGCGATAGCAGGTGCAGCTTAAGGTAGGCTTCCTGGGTGGTTTTCGGTGAGTCATCAGTTTGCAGAATCACCAGGGCCACCGGGCGTTTCGATTCCTGCATGGCGATGGCGTAGGAGGCCTCATGCTCGAAGCCGGCTTCGCGCCAGTCGCGGGCGATCTTGCCGATCTGTCGATGGTTCAGCTCCACCGCCAGATTACCGCCTTGATAGTCGACCTCTTCGGCAATGCTCTCGATCAGCACATCATCTGGATTGAGCACCGGGTTGGGGTAAAACACCTCAAGCCATTGGTCGTCACGATTCTGGGTGCCGCAGCCGATGGCGATGGCGAAATACTTGCTCATGTGTTGCTCCTGATTGCGTGATTCTAGAACAGTTCTGCCCAGCGGGCCGGGTCAAAGCCGATCTCAAGGATACCATTGCCTTCAATGATCGGTCGCTTGATCAGCGACGGGTTTTGCAAGGCGGCAGTGATGGCGCCAGTGGCATCCATGCTGTTACGGGTCTCCTCTGGCAATTTTCGCCAGCTGGTGCCGCGGCGGTTGATCACGGTTTCCCAACCGAATGTCTTGATCCAGCGCTGCAGATCTTTTTCGTTGGCGCCGGCTTTTTTGTAATCGTGGAACTGCCAGTCCACTTTATGCTGGTCGAGCCAGACAAAGGACTTTTTCATGGTGTCGCAGGCTTTGATGCCATAGATGGTGATGGTCATAGCGCTTCCTGTATTTACAGGGTTCCGACAAACTCGCGGATCCGTTTTGCTCCTTCGATGCACTCTTCCAAACTGGCCACCAGCGCCATGCGTACCCGGCCGGCACCGGGATTGAGCCCGTCAATTTCCCGGGACAGGTAACGTCCCGGTAGCACGGTGACGTTCTGTTGGCGCTTTAGTTCAAGGGCGAAGGTTTCGTCGCTGATGGCGGTTTTTGGCCATAGATAAAAGCCGGCATCCGGCATGGAGACATCCAGCACGCCGCCAAGAATTTCCAGTACAGCGTCGAACTTTTGCTGATATAGCACTCGGTTGTCGGCCGCATGGCGGTCGTCGTCCCAAGCCGCAATGCTGGCAATCTGGTGATGCATGGGCATGGCGCATCCGTGGTAGGTGCGATAGCGCAAAAACTGACTCAGTACAGTGGCGTCGCCGGCAACAAATCCTGAGCGCATGCCGGGCAGGTTGGAGCGTTTCGACAGCGAATGAAATACCACGCAACGGCGGAAGTCATGTCGGCCTATGGCGGCGCAAGCCTGCAGCAGCCCCGGTGGAGGTGTGTCGCTGTAGATATCGGCATAGCATTCGTCCGAGGCAATAACAAAGTCATAACGATCAGCCAGGTCAATCAGCTGACGCATTTGCTCGATCGACATCACTGCGCCGGTGGGGTTGCCAGGCGAGCATACATACAAAAGCTGACAACGCTGCCAGACAGACTCGGGTACCGCACTAAAGTCGGGCTGCAGGGCGCTGTGCTCAGTGCAGGGAAGGTAAACCGGTTCACCTCCAGCGAGCAGGGCGGCCCCTTCGTAGATCTGATAAAACGGATTGGGCATTAGCACCAGTGGCTGCTTGCTGTGATCCAGCACTGTCTGGGCGAAGGCAAACAGTGCTTCACGGGTGCCGTTGACGGGCAACACCTGACTATCGCAATCGACCTGCACGGCATAGCGACGCTGCAGCCAGTTGGCGATTGATTGGCGCAGCTCGACAATGCCGACGGTGGACGGATACTTGGCTAGCAGATCCGTATTACTGCTGATGATCTGCTGAACAAAAGCGGGTGCCGGGTGCTGTGGCTCGCCGATCGACAGGGCAATATGCGGCTTGTCCACCGGCACATGACCACTGAACAGCTTGGCCAGCTTCTCAAAAGGATAAGGATGCAGCAGATTCAAGTCCGGGTTCATGCGGCGCCAGTTTCCTTAAGGTCGTCAAGTTCTTCTTTGATGTACTTCTGCAGGCTCTGGCAAAGCTCCGGATCAGAAACCGGCAGACCATCGCGGCCGGTGACAAAGAATACGTCTTCGGCACGCTCACCAAGGGTGGCGATTCGAGCGTTCTGCACCAGCAGATTGAATTCAGCAAAAATACGTCCGATGCGCGCCAGCAGGCCAGGGCGATCCAGCGTCTGGATATCAACCGTGGTGCGATCGTTGATGATGTCGTTGCTGATGACCACTTGGGTGGGCACGTTAAAGTGGCGATGGCGCCGAGGCATACGCCGCTGGAGAATATCCGGGAAACCGGCGGGGTCGCTTAGTGCCTCAGTCAGGTTTGTGCGAATCGCCTCAAGGCGCGGCCAGTCTTCACCAATGGGCGTTCCTTGCTCGTCCAGCACTACGTAGGTGTCCAGAGTAAAGCCGTCCGCTGAGGTGATAATGCGGGCATCAACGATGGTCAGGCCAAGCTGGTCGATGGCGCTTACCGTTGTGGCGAACAGGTTCTCGGTATCCGGGGTGTAGATAAAAAGCTGGGTGCCGCCTTCGAACTGAACGCCACTGGATTCACGGGTCAGTACCAGAGGTGCTTTCGGGTCAGGCCGGTTAAGTATGGCTTCGGTGTGCCATGCGATGTCGGCGGCGTTTTCCCGCAGGAAGTACTCATCACCAATACCAGACCACAACTGTTCTATGGCACTGCGATCAATCTGTCTTTGCTCCAGTAACTTCAGCGCAGTATCACGAGTTTCATCAATCCAGTCCTGCTTATCCACCGGATTATTCAGGCCACGGCGCAGAGTGCGCCGGGTTTCCCGGTAAAGCTGACGTAGTAGCGAGGCACGCCAGGAATTCCACAGCTTAGGGTTGGTGGCATTGATGTCGGCAACGGTTAGGGTATACAGATAATCCAGATGCACCAGATCACCAACCTTGCCGGCAAATTCGTGGACCACGTCCGGGTCAGAAATGTCCTTGCGCTGAGCTGTGACTGACATCAACAAATGGTTCTGCACCATCCAGGCGACCAGTTTGGCATCCCAATTGGTCAGACCGTGGCGCTGACAAAAAGCTATCGCGTCGTCAGCGCCCAATGTGGAGTGATCACCACCACGACCTTTGGCAATATCGTGATACAGGCCGGCGATATATAGCAGCTCCGGCTTCGGCAATCGATAGAACACTTCGTGAGCCAGTGGCAGTTGTTCGCGGGCGCTGTCGTAGCGCATGCGGCGCATATGTTTGATCACCGTCAGTGTATGGAAGTCGACGGTGTAAATATGGAAAAGGTCGTATTGCATCATGCCGATAATGCGACCGAACTCCGGCAGATACTGCCCTAATATGCCGTAGCGCTTCATGCGTCTTAACTGGGTAAACAGGGCATGTGGAGAGCGTAGTAGCTCCATAAACAGGCTGGTGTTGCGTGAGTCGTGGCGGAAGGTGTCCTCGATCAGCTTGCGATTCTGAATCATTAGCCGGGTGGTAGGAGCCGCCACCCCTTTGATTTCCGGGTTCTGGCCAAGCAGGACAAAAGCCTCAATCAGCGCTGATGGGTAGCGCTGGAAGATATTTTCGTCGGTTACTTCAAGATAGCCGTTGCGAACTTGAAAGCGGCGGTTCAACTGCTGTATTGGATCGCTTTTTCCGGCACGCAGAATTACTTCATCGAACAATTGCAGCAGTAATTCGTTCATTACCGAGATGGCTAATGCTACCCGGTAATAGTTTTTCATGGACTGCTCAACGGCCAGGTTGGCGGTGTTGTCTTTATGTCCCAGTCTGCCGGCAACCTGACGTTGATAATCAAACAGCAGGCGGTTCTCGTTACGGCCATTGATCTGATGCAACAGCCAGCGCAGCCGCCACAGATAGTCCTGACATTTGTTCAGGATTGAGTGTTCTTCGATGGTTAGAAAACCAACTTCAGCCAGGTCATCAAGACTTTCGGCGCCGAAGTGGCGTTTTGCTACCCAGGCAATAGTTTGCAGATCACGCAGCCCACCGGGGGCATTCTTCAGATCCGGCTCAAGGCTGTATTCGGTGTGGTTGAACTTGGCGTGGCGTGCCTCCTGCTCCTGACGCTTGGCCTCGAAGAACTGGTCCGATGGCCACATTTGCTGTGGTCCGGTGCGTTCGGCAAGGGTGGCGCGCAGACTGTCGTCACCAAACAGGGTTCGGGCTTCCATAATGTTCGTGGCAATGGTGATGTCATCGCGAGCCAGTGCCACGCATTCGTCCAGTGTGCGCACGCTATGACCTATCTCCAGACCAATATCCCAGAGAAAGGCGATAAATTTTTCCAGATTGTCACAGGTTTCACGGCAGGGTTTAGCCGCCGACAGGATCATCAGGTCAACGTCTGAGTGGGGATGCAGTTCGCCGCGACCATAGCCTCCAACCGCCACCAGTGCGCTGTTGCTGTCACGGTCAAGGGAGAAGAATCGCCAGGCGGCAGTCAATACTCCATCCACTAGTGTCGACCGAGCTGCTACCAGCTCGCGGATTGGTGTTTCGGCAAAGGCGTCGTCAAGCCGTTGCTGGCCGCTTAACAGGGTTTCCCGAGCGGCTTTGCCCGGATGGCTGGCGGCGCGCAGCAGTTCGGCTAACTGGTCTTCAGTGTGCAGCGGAGCGAGTGTCACGGCGGTGCCCTCAGGTCAGGACAGATCAGTTTCTTCCTTGCGCAGGGTCAACACCTCAAAGCCGGTCTCGGTCACGACGATGGTGTGTTCCCACTGGGCAGAGAGCTTGTGATCCTTGGTCACTGCTGTCCAGCCATCTGGCAGCAATTTGGTGGCGGCTTTGCCGGCATTAATCATTGGCTCAATGGTAAACACCATGCCGGCCTTCAATTCCAGGCCAGTGCCGGGCTTGCCATAGTGCAGCACCTGTGGCTCTTCATGGAATACCTCGCCGATGCCATGACCGCAGTACTCACGCACCACCGAGAATCGCTCGGCTTCCGCAAGTTGCTGAATGGCGTGGCCGAGATCGCCCAGGCGAACGCCCGGTTTAACCATACGGATTGCCTGCACCATGCACTCGCGGGTGACGTCTATCAGGCGCCGGGCCATTGGACTGGCTTCGCCGACGACGAACATCTTTGAGGTATCCCCGTGCCAGCCATCCTTGATCACCGTGACGTCAATATTGACGATGTCGCCCTTTTTGAGAATTTTCTTCTCGCTGGGGATGCCATGGCAGACCACATGGTTGACCGAGGTGCAAATCGACTTGGGGAAGCCTTTATAGCCCAATGGCGCGGGAATGCCCCCCTGCTCATTGACAATATAGTCATGGCAAAGGCGATCCAGCTCCTCGGTGCTGACACCAGGGACAACGTGGTGGCCGATCATATCCAGCACCTCGCCGGCCAGCCGGCCAGCCACACGCATTTGGGCAATCTGTTCCGGGGTTTTCAGGGTGACAGTCATGGGATGGGGCAAGGCTCCAGCAAAATCATCAGGTTACCGGCAGTCGAGGAGGGCAGGGCGGGGCTTGGGCGGGCCATTACGACAGATTTCCCGATTGTTGCTGCGGGGTCGTTATGGTATAAAGCGCGCGCCTTGCTGCTGACCGGACAGGCTGCGTAGTGTACCTGCTACGGAGCAGACAAGGGAAATCCACACATATTCCGACACAGACCTCCTGGGTGCCCTTACGGGTTGGAGGCTGAGGGAATATGGAGGCCCAACCCGAAGGAGATACTTCAATGGCCAGTGTTAACATGCGTGACATGCTGAAGGCCGGTGTGCATTTCGGTCACCAGACCCGTTTCTGGAACCCGAAAATGAAGCCGTTCATCTTTGGCGCCCGTAACAAGATTCACATCATCAATCTGGAAAAAACCCTGCCGCTGTTCAACGACGCCCTGCAGTTCGTGAACAAGCTGGCCGCCAGCAATAACAAGGTGCTGTTTGTCGGTACCAAGCGTGCTGCCCAGAAGACCGTTAAAGAGCAAGCGACCCGTTGCGGCATGCCGTACGTTGATCATCGCTGGCTTGGTGGCATGCTGACCAACTGGAAGACTATTCGCCAGTCGATCAAGCGTTACCGTGACCTGGAAGCTCAGTCCCAGGACGGCACCTTTGAAAAACTGACCAAAAAAGAAGCGCTGATGCGCGCCCGTGAGATGGACAAGCTAGAGCGCTCCATCGGCGGTATCAAGGATATGGGCGGCCTGCCGGATGCGTTGTTCGTGATTGACGTTGATCATGAAGACATCGCCATTCAGGAAGCGCGTAAGCTTGGTATTCCCGTTATTGCGGTTGTTGACTCCAACTCCAACCCGGACGGCGTTGACTATGTGATCCCGGGTAACGACGACGCTATCCGTGCCATCGAGTTGTACGTTACTGCAGTGGCTGATGCGATCCTTGAGGGTCGTGAGTATGCGGCCACCAATGCGCCGGCTGAAAAGGACGGATTCGTTGAAGTTGCTGACGAGTCTGCTGAGTAAGCTCCGCCACGGAGCGGGGCCATAGGCCCCGCTTCTGTTTCAACACCCCTAATTCTCCAGCGAGGACAATCATGGCTGCTGTAACCGCTGCAATGGTAAAAGAACTCCGTGAACGTACTGGTCTTGGCATGATGGAGTGCAAGAATGCACTCGTTGAAGCCGGTGCTGATATTGAAAAAGCGATTGATGATCTGCGCAAATCCGGTCAGGCCAAAGCTGCCAAGAAAGCTGGTCGTACTGCTGCTGAAGGTGCAGTAGGTGTGGCGGTTAGCGCTGATGGCAAAACTGCCATTATGGTTGAGATCAATTCTGAAACCGATTTCGTTGCCCGTGACGAGAACTTCCTCGGCTTCGTTAGCAAAGTTGCTAACGCGGTGCTGGCCGCCGGTGAAACCGACGCTGCCAAAATCGCTGAGCTGCCGACTGCTGAAGGCCCGACTGTAGAAGTAACCCGTCAGGCGCTGGTGCAGAAAATCGGTGAGAACATCCAGGTTCGCCGCGCAGAGCTGTTGACTGCTGAAGGCGCTATCGGCGCTTATGTGCATGGTGGCAAAATCGGTGTTCTTGTTGCCCTGAACGGTGGTGATGACACGCTTGGCAAAGATGTGGCCATGCATGTCGCAGCTACTAACCCGATGGTAGTCAGCGGTGATCAAGTGCCTGCCGACGTTCTCGATAAAGAGAAAGAAATTATCCGTGCCCAGCCGGATATGGCTGGCAAGCCGGAAGAAATCGTTGAGAAAATGCTTGGTGGTCGAATCAGCAAGTTCCTTAAAGAAGTGAGCCTGCTGGATCAGCCGTTCGTGAAGAATCCGGATACCTCCGTTGGCAAGCTGGTGAAAGATGCTGGCGCGGAAGTGACGGGCTTCATTCGCCTGGTAGTTGGCGAAGGCATTGAGAAAGAAGAGAC
This sequence comes from Alcanivoracaceae bacterium, assembly GCA_029210325.1. Classification (GTDB taxonomy): domain Bacteria; phylum Pseudomonadota; class Gammaproteobacteria; order Pseudomonadales; family Alcanivoracaceae; genus PGZG01. The sequence goes on from JARGPU010000004.1 coordinate 104,810, forward strand.
TGACTTCGCTGCCGAAGTAATGGCGCAGGTCAACAAGGGCTGAACCTTGTTTTATAGTTCGGCTAAAAAGCCCCGTCAGCGACGGGGCTTTTTTTTGGCCCAGTCACGCAAGTCACCCGCGAGTGAGTATGCTGCGTCCTGATTCTGCTGGCTGGCTCAGCGCGGCTGCTCGCGCTTCAGCTGGAAGAAGAATGGCTGTGCCATGCCTTTCAGATCCATGATGCCAAGGACGGTATTGTCGTCGAGCTTGCGGAACACGTCGTTGATTGGAAGGTCGTCGTAGAGCATCGCTGCGCTGGTCTTGCCGCGATACTCGATCATGCGCAGGCGCGCTCGTGAGCGGTGAGTCTGCAGCAGTGGCATCATCAGCCGAAAAGCATTGCCCAGTGTGGTGCTGGTTGGGGTTGGCAGGCGATCCAGCAGGCCCATGGGCATCAGTGATGGGTTAAGCCGGTAGAGTTTGTTGCCCATGCCTCGAAACATCAGCGGATCGACATTGTCGGCATCGGTGAAATTCTTGCCGTACCAGTGACAAGCCTCCAGTACTCCATCCAGAGGGTGGCCGGTGGCAAACCCGGCGCCCCGCCATTGGCCAAGCATGAAGTCGGTATCAATGGCATCGAGGCTGTCGTACAGGGCCAGTGCCTGTGTGCAGGTCAGTGGGCCTTGATTCAGTGTCTTTGCAAAAGCCGTCATGGGGGCTCCGGGGCTAAATGGCTGAGGCGCAGATACTAGGGGCTGTGCCGGTGCGGTTAAATGACGGGACGGGGAGCGGTTTGGTCAGTCCTTGCCCGGCCAAGGGCCGGTCAGCAAGGCGATTGCGGGTCAAGCGTCACTTTTTTGTAGTCCGGGCGGCACAGTCGCCACACATCCTGTTAGAATCCGCAGCCAATTGCACCCTCAGCCTTCGGAGACCGAATCATGGCCGGAACCAGCGACCGTTCCCCCCGTTACAACCGGATTCTGCTGAAACTGAGTGGTGAAGCGCTGGCCGGTGAAGAAGGCTTCGGCATCGACCCCAAAGTGCTGGATGCCATGGCCATAGAGATTGGTCAGCTGGTCGGTATCGGAGTGCAGGTTGGTCTGGTGATCGGCGGTGGCAACCTGTTCCGCGGCGCCGCTCTGCAGGCATCCGGCCTTGATCGAGTAGCTGGTGATCATATGGGCATGCTGGCCACGGTGATGAATGGTCTGGCGCTGCGTGATGCACTGGAGCGCTCCAACATCCGTACCCGTCTGATGTCAGCCATTCCGATGAGTGGCGTGGTCGAGCATTACGATCACCGCAACGCCATTCGCTACCTGAAGAACGGTGAAGTGGTGGTGTTCTGTGCCGGCACGGGCAATCCGTTTTTTACCACTGATTCAGCAGCTTGTCTGCGTGGTATTGAGATCAATGCCGATGTGGTGCTTAAGGCCACCAAGGTCGACGGAGTATTCGACTCGGACCCGGAAAAAAATCCAAAGGCGATTAAATATGATCGCCTCAGCTACGACGAAGTACTGGCCCGTAAGCTGGGTGTCATGGATCTTACGGCCATCTGCCTGGTACGTGATCACAGCATGCCGCTGCGGGTATTCAACATGAACAAGAAAGGCGCGCTGCTAAACCTGATGTTGGGGGGCAGCGAGGGCACTTTGGTGGAATCCGCCTGATGGCGATTGTGGTAGCAACTGCGACGATGATAGTGAATGTGAGGAACGATCAATGATCGATGACATCAAGAAAGATGCCGAAGTGCGGATGAAAAAGAGTCTTGAATCTCTGGATACCGCGTTTAATAAAGTGCGCACCGGCCGCGCCAGCCCGAGCTTGCTGGATGGTTTGTCGGTGTCTTACTACGGTGCGGATACGCCACTGCGTCAGGCGGCAAACGTGTCCGTCGAAGATGGGCGTACGCTGGTTATTACCGCCTTTGACAAGAGTCTGATCCCGGCCATCGAAAAGGTTATTATGGCGTCGGATCTTGGCCTCAATCCTTCCACTGCGGGCTCCGTGATTCGCCTTATTTTGCCCGCGCTGACGGAAGAGACTCGTAAAAATCTGGTTAAGGTGGTGCGCAGTGAGGCGGAAAACGCTCGGGTTGCCATTCGCAATATCCGCCGTGATGCCAACACTCATATCAAGGATCTGCTGAAAGAAAAGGAAGTGTCCGAAGACGACGAGCGTCGTGGAGAGGAACAGATTCAGCAGCTCACCGACCGCTTTGTCGGCGAAGTCGACAAGTTGCTCAAAGAAAAGGAAGAGGAGCTGATGACGGTCTGAGGACCGTCGCAGCAATATCAGCCGACGGACCGCAGCGCGGTCCGTTCCTGTTTTGGGGCGTACTCTTGCAATCAGCTGCACCGGACATTGATTCGCACATTGGTGAGCTGCCGCGCCATATCGCGATCATCATGGATGGCAACAACCGTTGGGCCCGTGCCCGCGGTTTGCCCGGCGCTGAGGGCCATCGGGCCGGCGAACACGCAGTGCAGTCTGTGATTCGGGCTGCCGCCGAACGGGGCATTCAGGTGGTTACCTTGTACGCCTTCAGTTCAGAGAACTGGCGCCGCCCTGAAGACGAAGTTAGCCATTTGATGAATCTGTTTCTCAAGGCATTGGCGGGCCGTGTCGCTGAGCTGCATGACAATCAGGTGCGGTTGAGGTTTATCGGTGAGCGGAGTGCTTTTAGTGCGGACCTGCAGAAGGGCATGGCAGATGCCGAGACGCTGACCGCCAGTAATCAAGGGATGACCGTCGTGGTGGCGGTGAACTACGGTGGTCAGTGGGATATTACCGAGGCAGCAAAAAAGTTAGCCGCAGAGGCTGTTGCGGGTCGCTTGCAGGCCGATGAGATTACCCCGGCACAATTGGCGGCTGGTGTGTGTTTGGCAGATCTGCCCTTGCCGGATCTGCTGATCCGCACCGGTGGCGAGCAGCGGCTGAGCAATTTTTTGTTGTGGCAAGCGGCTTACAGCGAGCTCTGGTTTACCCCGGTGTTATGGCCGGATTTCAATGGAGAGATGCTGGATCAGGCACTGGCGGACTACGCTGGTCGCCAGCGCCGCTTTGGCCGTTCCGGTGCGGAAGTGGCCAGCCTGAAAGGAGAGGCCTGATGCTTAAGTTGCGCATAATTACTGCGCTGGTTCTATTGCCGATTGTGCTGGGCGCTTTGTTTTTGCTGGAGCGTCAGGCGTTTGCACTGGCGGCTGGGGCTTTTTTCCTTGCTGCCGGTTGGGAGTGGTCGGCCATGGCCGGTCGGCCGCCTATGCTGATCCGTGTGTTGTGGCTGTTGCTGCTGGCGGCATTGATGGCGGCAGCGGAGTGGTTCCGGCCAGTCTGGTTGCTGACCTGGGTGCCGCTGGTCTGGGTTGGCGCCTTGGCGCTGGTGCTGAGCTATCCAGCCAGCGCCCGTCTGTGGCGTCGGCCGTGGCAATTGATGCTGCTCGGCTTTGTTCTGCTGGTGCCTTCCTGGGCGGCGCTGGTGCAGGTGCAGTCGCACGGCGCCCTTGGTTTGGACGGCGCCTGGGCCCTGTTGTTTATTCTGCTTTGGGTGTGGGCGGCGGATACTGGCGCCTATTTTGCTGGTCGGGCTTTTGGCAGGCACAAGCTGGCCGCCCGAGTGAGTCCGGGCAAGACCATTGAGGGGCTGCTTGGCGGTATTGCGCTGGCTCTGGCGGTGGTGGCGCTGGTGGCCTGGCAGGCGCCGGTGCGGGGCGACCGCGCGCTGCTGATGCTGGTGGCGTTGCTGACTGTGTTGGCCTCGGCATTGGGTGATCTTTTCGAGAGCATGATCAAGCGCGAGGCAGGGGTGAAGGACAGTGGCACCATGCTGCCGGGGCATGGTGGCATGCTTGATCGTATAGATAGTGTTACCGCAGCAGTGCCGGTGGCGCTGATGGCCCTGAGCCATACTGGCTTGCCCGGTGGTCTCTGAGATGCAGCGAATCACCGTACTCGGCGCCACCGGCAGTATCGGCGTGCAGACTCTGGACGTGCTGGCTCGGCATCCGGATCAATATCAGGTTTTTGCTCTGGCGGCATTTACCCGCTGGCAGCCGCTGGCGGAGCTGTGCTTGCGCCACCGTCCCCGCTATGCGGTGATGCGAGAGGCTGCCGCGGCGGCCAATCTGCGCAGTCATTTGCAGGCTGCGGGTTGTGATACTGAGGTGTTGGAAGGCGACCGTGCGCTCGAGGAAGTTGCCGAATCTGCACACACCGATGTGGTGGTGGCAGCCATTGTTGGCGCCGCTGGCGTGCGTCCGACGCTTGCCGCTGTACGGGCTGGCAAGCGGGTTTTGCTGGCCAACAAGGAAGCTCTGGTGGTTACCGGGCAGTTGTTTATGGACGCGGTGCGTCAGCATGGTGCGGAGCTGATTCCACTCGACTCGGAACATAATGCGATCTTTCAGTGTCTGCCTGAGGCGGGACGTTCTCTACGCGGTGTTCGCCGTCTGTTGCTGACGGCTTCTGGCGGGCCGTTCCGCAATCACAGTGCGGAGCAGCTAGCCACGGTGACCGTGGCTGAGGCGCTAAACCACCCGAACTGGGACATGGGTCCGAAGATCTCGGTCGACTCCGCTACCTTGATGAACAAGGGGCTGGAGCTGATTGAGGCAAGTTGGTTATTTGCTATGGATGAGTCACTCATTGATGTGGTGGTTCATCCACAGAGCGTGGTGCATTCGATGGTCGAATACGATGACGGTTCGGTGCTGGCCCAGATGGGGACTCCGGATATGCGTACTCCGATTGCCTGTGGTCTGGCGTGGCCACAGCGGGTCGCATCTGGTGCCCCGCGGCTGGATTTTCTGAGCCTGTCGCAGCTCACCTTTGCAGCGCCGGATCTGCAGCGCTTCCCCTGCCTTCGTTTGGCTCGCGAGGCGTTACGCGCTGGCGGTGCTGCTAGTGCGGTGCTGAACGCGGCTAATGAAGTCGCGGTGCAGGCATTTATTGATAGGCAGTTACCCTTTATGGCTATTCCCGTTTGCGTCGAGGATGCCCTGCAGCATTTGTCCGCTGTTAGCTGCTCCGGGCTGGAGGAAATTTTTGCCGTGGATCAGCGTAGTCGTGATCATGCCAGCGCATGGATTCGTCAGCATGGTGGGGTAAATCACTGATGCAGACCCTGCTCGCTTTTATTGTCACCATCGTGGTGATCGTAGCCATCCACGAGTTCGGTCATTATCTGGCCATGCGGCTGTTCAATGTCCGGGTGCTGACTTTTTCCATCGGCTTTGGGCCGAGGTTGTTTGGCTGGCGTAATCGTGCCGGTACGGACTTTGTTGTTTCGGCGATTCCCCTGGGTGGTTACGTTAAACCGCTGGACCGTCGTGACTGTGAAATCGAAGAGGCAGATAAGGCGCTAGAGTTTTCTGGCAAGCCTGCCTGGCAACGTGTGATTACCTATGCTGCCGGCCCGCTGGCTAATCTGCTGCTGGCATTCTTCCTTTATTGGCTGGTGTTGCTCAATGGTGAGACCAGCCGTATTCCTGTGCTGGGTGATATCTCTCCGGCCACTGCGGTAGCACAGGCGGGCTTGAAAAGCGGTGACGAGCTGGTTGCTATTGAAGGGCAGGATACGCCCAGCTGGCAGGCGGTGATTAATGGCTTGATTCGCTTTGCCGGCGAGCCCCGCGATATTGCCGTCACGGTCCGTGATCAGCGCGGCAATCTTCGCGATGTCTGGCTGCCGCTGCAGGACTGGGCCAGCCAGCCGGAAGAAAACCCCCTGCAGGTGTTGGGCATCACCGCGCAAGTGCCGCAGGCGGTTGCTGGAACAGTGGTCAGTGGTGGCGCTGCGGATAGAGCCGGGTTGCGAAGTGGCGACCGGGTGCTGTCCGTGGATGGCGAGCCAGTAGACGATTGGCAGCAGTGGGTCAGCCTGATTAGAGCCAGTCCGGAGCAGCCTTTGCGTCTTGACCTTGTTCGAGATGGTAGTCCGATGTCTTTAACTCTGGTCCCGGAAGCGGTGACTGAGTCCGGTGAGACCTTTGGCCGTGCAGGCATCGGCATTGCCGGCCTGCGTCAGATTCATTATGGTCCGCTGTCGGCTGTACCAGAGGCCGGGCTGCGGGTCTGGCAGCAGACCACCATGATCCTCGGCTCCATCGCCAAGCTGTTCAATGGCCAGCTGTCCGTGAAGACCCTTGGCGGACCACTGACCATCGCCCAGGCTGCGGGAGACACGGCGGCGGTTGGGTTGGTGACGTTCATGCTGTTTCTGGCCTTCTTCAGTGTCAGCCTTGGTGTTATTAACCTGCTGCCCGTGCCCATGCTGGATGGCGGCTGGATCGTATTTGGGGTCACCGAAATGGTGGTTCGCCGGCCGCTGCCGGAGCGCTTTTTGATGGCGGCGCAAAATGTTGGCCTGGTATTGGTGATGGGGCTAATGGTGTTTGCCGTGGTAAATGATATTTCCAGGTTCCTGAATTGATGCTCGGGGGATTTTTTTTGCGTCTTGCTGTTGCTTTGCTGGGTCTATGTTGCCTGATCTCTACTGTGACTGTATCAGCCGCCGAGGCGGCGTTCCGCGTGTCCGACATCCGCGTTGAGGGCCTGCAGCGTCTGCCAGTGGAGAGGGTTTTTCGTCACCTTGCTATTCAGAAGGGCGACCTTGCTGACGGTGGCCGGCTGGCGGATGCCGCGCGCAGCCTTTATGGCAGTGGTGATTTCGAGGACGTGCAGCTTGGTCGTGAGGGCGATGTTCTGGTTGTCATTGTTCAGGAGCGCCCATCCATCGCCAAAATTGATATCACTGGTAACAAGTCGATCGACACCGAAGAGCTGATGAAGGGTCTGAAGAATGCGGGCCTGAATGTGGGTGAAGTGTTTCGTCGCTCGACTCTGGATGGAATTACTGGCGAACTGGAGCGGCAGTATGTGGCTCAGGGTCGCTACGGCGCCACCATTGAATCGGAAACGGTGCCGCTGCCGCGCAATCGGATTGCCCTGAATATAAAAATTTATGAAGGCAAGCCAGCCCGTATTCGAGACATCAATATAGTTGGTAATCAGGCATTTAGTGATGAGGAGTTGCTTAAGGATTTCCAGCTGAGATCTTCACATCTGACCTCGTTCTTCAAGGGGGATGATAAATACTCCCGCGAGCGACTTGGCGGTGATATTGAACGGCTACGTTCGTTTTATCTGGACCGGGGCTACGTGGATGTTTCCATCGAATCGACCCAGGTGGCTGTTACCCCGGATTGGCGAGACGTTTATGTTGCCCTGAATATCACAGAGGGTAAGCGCTACAAGGTGAAAAACGTCAAGCTTGCTGGCGACCTGGTGGTGGACGAGGAGCAACTGAAGCCGCTATTGGTGGTTCGTGAAGGGCAGGTGTTCTCGCAGCAGCTACTGACCTATACCAGTGATCTGCTGAGTCGTCGTTTGGGTAACGAAGGTTACACTTTTGCTGAGGTCGATGGCTTTACCGAAACTAATGAAGATGACGACACGGTTGATGTGACCTTTTTCGTCAATCCGGGCAGGAAAGTATATGTGCGGCGTATTAACTTCGCCGGCAATAACAAAACTGTTGATAGCGTACTGCGTCGGGAGTTGCGACAGTTTGAGCGCGCCCCGGCAAACAGTGCCCTGATAAACTTGTCCCGCGACCGTTTGCAGCGTCTTGGATTTTTTAGTGTGGTCGAAGCGGAGACACCGCGCGTCCCGGGTGCCGAAGATCTTGTCGATGTGACCTATAAAGTTGAAGAGCAACCATCTGGTTCAATCGGCGCCAATGTGGGCTATTCTGACTCCAGCGGTTTCATCTTTGGTGCCAATGTCAGCCAGAATAACTATATGGGCACAGGTAATCGTGTGTCTTTTGCGATTAGTCGCAGTGAGGTAACCGACAGTTATAACTTCTCCTACCTCAATCCATATTACACATTGGATGGTGTTAGTCGCGGCTTCAGCTTGTATTACACGGCAACGGACTTCAGTAAGACCACCATTACCAGTTATAGCGCCAACCGAGTCGGCGCGTCTGTTAACTACGGCTACCCCATATCGGAGTACGCCCGCTTGAACTTCGGTTTCGGTGTGGACGAGCTTGATATTGTTACCGGTACTTTTGTTGCCTATGCAATTCAGGAGTTTCTGAATCGTGAAGACCGTACTAATTTTCAGTCGCTAAAACTGAATGGTAGTTGGCAGGTAAGCACCCTGAATCGGGGCGTGTTCCCGGACCGTGGTTGGTCACAGAATGTTGCTCTGGAAGTGGCGGCGCCGGGCAGTGACTATGGCTTTTACAAGCTATCCTGGACTGGACAGCGTTACTTCCCGGTGAGTCGTAATTTGACCCTGCGTACCCGCGGTGACGTTGCCTTTGGTGATGGTTATGGTAGTGACCTGCTGTTGCCGTTTTACGAGAACTATTTCTCCGGTGGTATCGGTTCGGTGCGCGGTTATCGGGCTCGCTCCCTGGGTCCCCGCTCGCCGACGTTCTTATCGGTTGATATTTGTGAGAATGATCCTCCGAACTGTATTCCCGACTCTGATCCGGACCCGGTTGGCGGCAATTTCCTTACTGAAGCTAGTATTGAGCTGCTTTTTCCGCCACCCTTCGCTCCAGATAGTCGTAGTCTGAGAACTTTCCTGTTTGCTGATGCGGGTAACGTCTGGCAGACGGACATTGATGGTTCGTTAGGGCTTGATTTCGCCGTCGATGAACTGCGCACGTCGGTGGGTGTCGGATTGTCCTGGTTGACCGCTATCGGTCCGCTGGGATTCAGTTTTGCCAAGCCAATTGGCAATAAACCGGGAGACGATACGGAAGTGTTCCAGTTCTCCCTTGGCCAGGCTTTCTAGGAGACTAAAAATGAAAACAATGAAGACGATTTTTGCTGCACTGTTACTGTTGCCTGCTCTTGCGCTGGCGGAGCCGAAGATTGTGGTAGTCGATCCAGAGCGCGCACTGGGCGACACCTCAGAGGTGAAGGCCCGTGTGGAAAAGTTTCAGAGCGATATGCAGGGGCAGGAAAACAAGTTGCGCAAACTGCGTGACGACATCATGAAAATTGAAGAGCGTCTGCAGAAAGAAGGCGTCGCCATGAGCCGTGACCAGAGCCAGTCACTGACCGACGACCGAGATGCAAAGATGATTGAGTTCCGCTCCTTGCAGCAGGTTCTGCAACAGCGTCTGCAACAAAGTCAGGAAGAACTTCAGGCCGCCATGTCCCCGAAGTTGGAAAAAGCGGTGACCGATCTGGCGAAAGAGAAGGGTTACGATCTGGTTCTTGTGAAGCAGGCGGTGTTGTTCTCATCTGCCACTGTGGACATCACGGCTGACGTGACCAAGCAAATCAATCTTATGAAGTAAGGCTCGACTGATGATGACGTTGGGGGAAATTGCCAGATTGCTGGACGCCGACTTGAACGGCGAGCCTTCTGTGGTGATATCGGGTCTGGGCACCCTTGCTGGGGCCACAGAAGGGCAGATCAGTTTTCTTACCAACTCGAAGTATCGGTCTTTACTGAAGGAAACCCGGGCAGCGGCGGTGATCTGTCGTCAAACAGATAGTGATTCCTGTCCGGTGCCCACCCTGGTTGTTAAAGACCCGCATCTTGCTTTTGCGGTGCTTAGTCAACAATTCGACATTGTTCCGCCAGTAATCGTCGGCGTGCACCCTACTGCGCTGATTGATCCTTCCGCGCGCATTGATCCCTCCGCCTCGCTGGGAGCCAATGTGGTGGTGGAGGCAGGTGCCGAGCTAGGGGCGGGCGTAGTGGTTATGGCCGGTAGCGTGATCGGTGCCGGTGCACGGCTCGCCGAGGGGGTTCGTGTTTGGCCAAATGTCACAATCTACCATGGTGTTGATATTGGTCCACGGACTACTATCCACGCTGGTACGGTGATCGGTTGTGACGGGTTCGGCTTTGCTTTCAACGGCAAAGGCTGGACCAAGATCTGTCAGATCGGCACGGTGCGTATTGGCTCGGATTGTGAAATTGGTTCCGGCACTACCATTGACCGTGGAGCGCTTGAAGACACGGTCATTGGTGATCATGTGATTATCGATAATCAGGTGCATATTGCCCACAACGTCACGGTGGGTGATGGTACCGCTATTGCGGCTCAGGTTGGTGTGGCGGGTAGCACCCGTATTGGAAAGTTCTGTGCATTTGGTGGGCAGGTGGGTATTGCCGGCCACATAGAAATCGCAGATCAGGTTCAGGTGCTGGGAAAAACCATGGTCAGTGGCTCGCTGCGACAGGCCGGCGTTTATGCCTCGGGGGTGCCGGAAACCGATCATGCAACCTGGCGACGCAACGCAGTGCGCTTCCGTCATCTTGATAAGATGGCCAAGCGATTAACCGCCCTTGAGCGACGTCTGGACGACAGTAACCCGGCAGAGTGACCTGCCCTGTAGAGAATTTCATGGATATCAATCAGATCAGAGAATATTTGCCCCATCGGTACCCGTTTTTGCTGGTCGATCGGGTTGTGGAGATCGAGCCCGGTGTGTCTATCGAGGCGCTCAAGAATGTCTCTGTGAACGAACCGTTTTTTAACGGCCACTTCCCTCAGCAGCCCATTATGCCGGGCGTGTTGATTATTGAAGCACTGGCTCAGGCGGCCGGTGTGCTTGGTTTTGTCACCGAAGACCGACGCCCGGACGATGGTTATATGTATGTCCTCTGTGGTGTCGACAAGGCGCGCTTCAAGCGTCAGGTGGTGCCGGGCGACCAGCTGCGTTTGAAGGCCAGCTATATCGCGGTGAAGCGCAATATCCTCAAGTTCTCTGGCGAAGCCCGAGTAGACGGCCAGCTGGTGGCCTCAGCTGAGTTTATGGTTGCTGAGCTGCGGCTGTGATCGGTAGTTAATCGGCTTCAAAGCTTGGGGCTATACTTAGCGCTTTACGACGCCGTAAGGTGTCTGTCTTACAACTTTTCGGAACTGGACGATGATTCATCCGACAGCAATTATTGATCCGGCAGCAGCGCTGGCCGAGGACGTGCAGGTGGGGCCCTGGTCCATGATTGGTCCTGGTGTGGAAATTGGCCCTGGTACCGTGATTGGCCCTCATGTTGTGATTGAAGGCCCGGCTCGTATCGGCCGCAATAACCGAATTTTCCAGTTTGCTTCTGTTGGCGCCGAGTGCCAGGACAAGAAATATCGTGACGAGCCGACCCGGCTGGAGATCGGCGATGATAATGTTATTCGTGAACACGTCACCATCCACCGCGGCACTATTCAAGACAACAGCCTGACCCGTATTGGCGACCGTAATTTGTTGATGGTTGGGGTGCATGTGGCCCACGATTGCATGATTGGTAACGACAATATTTTTGCTAATACCACCGGCATTGCCGGCCACGTACATATTGGTGACGGGGTGATTTTGGGCGGCATGACTGGTGTTCATCAGTTTTGCAAAATTGGCTCCTATGCCATGTCTGCCGGTTGCAGTCTGATCGTCAAGGATATCCCTGCCTATGTCATGGTGGGCGGCAATCCCGCATCAGCGCGTAGCATGAACTTTGAGGGCATGAAGCGTCGTGGTTGGAGTGCTGAGACGATCAGCAGCCTGCGACAGGCTTATAAATTAGTCTACCGTCAGGGGATGACTCTTGAGCAAGCCATGGCTGAGCTTGAGGCCATGCCCGCGGCGTCGGAACTACAGCTTTTTATTGACTCCCTGCGCGCCTCGGAGCGCGGCATCACCCGCTGATTATGGCCACCACTTCGCCGCTTATTGCCTTGATTGCCGGCGAACAGTCCGGTGATATTCTTGGTGCGGGCCTGATGGCAGCATTGCGACAGCGCTATCCGGATGTTCGTTTTATCGGTGTTGGCGGTGGCCTGATGGCCGAGCAGGGCCTGGAAAGTTTTTTCCCCATGGAGCGTCTTTCGGTGATGGGTATCACCGAGGTGCTTGGTCGTTTGCCGGAATTGTTTCGCCTGCGCCGTCAGCTGGTGGACTTTCTCCTTGAGCAGAAGCCGGACGTGTGTATCGGTATCGATGCGCCGGATTTTAATTTAGGCATCGAAAGGCGACTGCGTGAGGCGGGTATTCGTACCACCCACTATGTCAGCCCGTCCGTCTGGGCATGGCGCAAGGGTCGGGTCAAAGGTATTCGTGCCAGCGTTGATCTGATGTTGGCACTGTTGCCGTTCGAGGCGCAGTTTTATCGCGATCACGAGGTGCCGGTGGAGTTTGTTGGTCATCCTCTGGCTGACAAGATTCCCATGTGTATGGATGTACCGGCGCTGCGAGCGCAACTCAACTTGTCCATGCAGGACACTATTATTAGCGTCCTGCCCGGCAGCCGCGGCGGTGAAGTCAAAGCTCTCTGGCCCACCTTTCTCAAGGTGATTGATGAGCTTGCTGCCCGTCGGCCGGCGCTGCACTTTGTAGTGCCGGCCGCGAACCCCGCCCGTCGTCAGCAGATCGACGCCACGCTGGGCGGCCAGCCACGTCCTTACCTGACCGTTGTCGATGGCCATAGCCGAGAGGCCATGGCCGCCTCCGATCTGGTGCTGCTGGCATCGGGCACCGCGACCCTGGAAGCGCTATTGGTAAAGCGCCCCATGGTGATTGCCTACCGGGTGGGCTGGATCACCTATTGGATAGCCCGCTCCATGGCGGTTACCGATATTGTCGGTCTGCCTAACCTGCTCGCCGGGCAGACGGTGGTGCCGGAGGTCATTCAGGGCAATATGACAGCGGACAACCTGATTGCTGAACTGGAGCAGTGGCTCGACGCTCCGCAGCTTGCTGCGGAGCTGGTGGAGCGCTTTGATCGGATTCATCAGCAGCTCAGCCGTAACGCCAGTGAGCGGGCCGCGGCCGCTGTGTCTGCTCTGATGGAGCAGGAGTGAGCCATCCATTTGCCGAATACCCTCTGATAGAACCGTTTCTGCCAAGTGCTTTCGTTTGGCGGCCAGGTCTGTTGATTGCCGGTGTGGATGAAGTGGGCCGAGGCCCGTTGATCGGCGCGGTAGTCACCGCTGCGGTAATTCTTGACCCTGCTAAACCGATCGCGGGTTTGGCAGACAGCAAAGCCCTATCGGAAAAACGCCGTCAATTGCTAGCACCTCTTATTCGCGAAAATGCTCTAGCCTGGAGTCTGGGGCGGGCAGAAGCTGAGGAAATCGACCAACTGAATATCTTTCATGCCACCATGCTAGCCATGCGCAGGGCGGTGGCAGGGCTGCCCATTGAGGCTCAGGCAGTGCTGGTGGATGGTAACAAAGCCCCAGACTTCGGTTGCCCTGCGCAGGCGGTGGTAAAAGGTGACCGTCGCATTCCGGCCATTAGCGCCGCTTCTATTATTGCCAAAGTGGCCCGCGATGACGAAATGCGGCTACTGCATCAGCGTCACCCGGACTACGGTTTTGACCGCCATAAAGGGTATCCTACTGCCGAGCATATGGCGGCCTTACAACGGCTGGGACCGTTGCCGGAACACCGCCGTTCCTATGCTCCTGTGGCCCGCTGTTTGGGGCTGGTCTGAGCATTGACTGATTTTTGATTCACTGGAGCCTGCATGAGCCAACCCGCTTTCGTACATCTGCGCTTGCACACGGACTACTCGCTGGTTGACGGCGTGGTGCGGGTCAAGGCGCTGGCGAAGCGTTGTGCGGAGCTGGGTATGCCGGCGGTGGCGGTTACCGACGACTCCAACCTGTTCGGCCTGATCAAGTTCTACAGGGCGGCAGAGGGGGCTGGAATCAAGCCCATCGTTGGGGCGGATCTGTGGCTGGAGAGTCGCTTTATTGCCGACCCTGCACCAGTCTGTGTGCTGGTGCGTAATGAGCAGGGCTACCAAAATCTGGTGCTGCTTATTTCCAGGGCCTGGCAGCACAATCAGCAACGTGGCAAAGCGTTGATAAAACGGGAATGGCTGGCAGAGCTTAATGACGGTTTGATTGTACTGTCTGCGGCACGCCATGGTGAGCTTGGCCAGCTATTGCTGGCTGAAAAAATCGAGCAGGCCGAGCAGCTGGCGACGGAGTTCAGTCAGTGGTTTCCAGACAGTTTTTATCTTGAGGTACAGCGTACCTCTCGGCCTGGCGATGAAAACTGTTTGCACGCCAGCGTGGACCTGGCCAGTCGATTAAGTTTACCAGTGGTGGCCACCAACGACGTGCGCTTTCTCCATCAGGATGACTTTGACGCCCATGAGGCCAGAGTATGCATCCATGACGGCGCCGCTATTGATGATCCGCGCCGGCCACGTCGCTACAGTGACCAGCAGTATCTGAAGACCTCTGAGGAAATGCAGGCGTTGTTCAGTGATCTGCCAGAGGCGCTGGCCAACAGTGTGGAGATCGCTCGCCGCTGTACCCTGAATATCACTCTTGGGAAAAACTTTCTGCCTGAGTTCCCCATTCCCCAAGGGCAGACTATTGAGCAGTTTATCGAGCAGGAATCTCGCTCCGGTCTGGATGCGCGGCTGCAGCAACTTTTTCACGAGCCAGCGGAAATTGCCCGACGTCGTCCCGAGTACGATGAGCGACTGCAGTTCGAACTGAATGTTATTAATCAGATGGGGTTTCCCGGCTACTTTCTGATTGTCTCCGACTTTATTCGCTGGGCCAAAGCCAATGATGTGCCGGTTGGCCCAGGGCGGGGTTCGGGTGCCGGTTCCTTGGTGGCCTATGCGCTGGAAATTACCGATCTCGATCCGATCGAGTATGACCTGCTGTTCGAGCGCTTTCTTAACCCGGACCGGGTGTCCATGCCTGACTTTGACGTCGATTTCTGTATGGACAAGCGTGACCGCGTGATTCAGTACGTGGCCGACAAGTATGGCCGGGAAGCGGTGGGTCAGATTATTACCTTTGGCTCCATGGCCGCCAAAGCGGTGGTACGCGATGTGGCGCGGGTGCAAGGCAAGCCCTACGGCCTGGCTGATCGCCTGTCGAAGATGATCCCCGGTACCCCCGGCATGACGCTGGAAAAGGCGCTGGAAGAAGAGGAACCACTACGTGACCTGCTGGCCAGCTCGGGCAACGATGGTGACTCTGTCCGCGAAATTTGGGAGATGGCGCTTAAGCTGGAGGGCCTGACCCGAAATGTTGGCAAGCACGCCGGTGGTGTAGTTATCGCACCGGGTAAGCTGACAGACTTTGCGCCGTTGCACTGTGACGAGTTGGGCGAGAGTCTTGTTACCCAATATGACAAGGATGACGTCGAAGCTGCCGGGCTGGTGAAGTTTGACTTTCTTGGCTTGAAGACCCTGACCATTATAGATTGGGCGGTAAAGGCAGTTAATGCCCGTATTGTTCCCGCGGGCAATGAGCCAATCGATATCACCACTATTCCGCTGACCGACAAGAGAAGCTTTGAGCTGCTTAAGCAGGGTGAGACCACCGCTGTCTTCCAGCTTGAATCGGAGGGCATGAAGGGGCTGATTCGCAAGCTTAAGCCGGACGTGTTTGAGGATATTATCGCCTTGGTGGCGTTGTATCGTCCGGGCCCGCTGGAGTCGGGCATGGTGGATAACTTTATCAACCGCAAGCATGGCCGTGAGCCGCTGGCCTATCCGGATCCCCAGTATCAGCATGAATGGCTGAAGCCCATTCTTGAGCCCACTTATGGGGTTATCCTGTATCAGGAACAGGTGATGCAGATCGCCCAGGAACTGGCAGGCTACACATTGGGCGGTGCTGACTTGCTGCGCCGTGCCATGGGCAAGAAGAAGCCCGAGGAAATGGAGAAGCAGCGCGCGGTCTTTGAAGGAGGCGCCAAAGACAAAGGTGTCGACGCAGGGCTGGCGATCAAGATTTTTGATCTGGTAGAAAAGTTTGCTGGCTACGGTTTTAACAAATCCCACTCTGCGGCTTATGCACTGGTGGCTTATCAGACTGCCTGGCTGAAGGCACATTATCCTGCCGAATTTATGGCGGCGGTGATCTCTGCGGATATGCACAACACCGACAAGGTGGTGACCTTTATTGACGAGTGTCGTCATATGGGGCTCAAGGTGCTACCGCCAGATGTAAACAGCTGTGGCTTTCGTTTTACCGCCAATGCGGAGGGCCATATTGTCTATGGGCTGGGAGCCATCAAGGGGCTGGGTGAAGCCCCCATCGAGGCCATCGTCAGCGTTCGTGATGAGGGTGGTCCATTTGATAATCTATTCGATTTTTGTCGGCGTATTGATCTGCGCAAGGTCAATCGACGATCTCTTGAGGCGTTGATTCGCGCCGGGGCACTGGACCAGTTGGCGCCTGAGCGGGATGTCCAGGATCGTTCTACTTTGATGGCCACTCTTAGCGATGCGATTCAGGCGGCAGAACAGGACGCACGCAATGCAGAAGCCGGTATGGGTGATTTGTTCGGGGGGGGTGTCGAGGCCCAGTCGGTAACGGAAGTGGCATGGAAGACCACCCGACCGTGGCGTGATGATGTGCGCTTGCAAGGAGAAAAGGATTCTCTGGGGCTTTTCCTGACCGGCCACCCGATTGACCAGTATGAAGCAGAGCTGCGTCATATGGTCAGCAGTCGCATCAACGCCTTGCAGCCAACTGGCAAGGGTGAGCTGGCGTTAATTGCAGGTCAGGTAGTGCAGCTGCGCCAGACCAAGAGCAAGCAGAGTGGTGAGCGACTCGCGTTTATCACCCTGGATGATAAAACCGGGCGCATTGAGGTTTCCGTATTTGGTGATGCCTATCGTCAGTATGGTGACTTGCTGCAGCAAGATGTGGTGCTGATTATTCGTGGTGCTGTGCGGCGTCGACCCCAAGGGGACGGCGAGATGGTGATCTCCGTATCCGCGGATGAAATTATGGATATTCGTCGTGCTCGAGAACAGTTCGCTCGTCGTCTGCTGGTGCAGGTGCCAGTGGCTGATGGGCTGCCTGAGCAGCTGCGCCAACTGCTAACCCCTTACCGTGGCGGCAATTGCCCGATCACCCTGCAGTTGGCCCATCCTTTGGGTAGCGGCCAGATGTCGCTAGGCGACGACTGGCATGTGGCGCCAGAAGAAGCCTTGCTAGACGATCTGCGCGGTCGCTTTGGTAGCCATGCGGTCGCCTTGCAATACTGACCTGCTATCCGCATTACTTGGTAATAACCCCGGATAGCAGCCAATCTCCAATTTCTGTTTTCACTTTCAGGCTGGCCTGACGTTCGGCGGGCAGCCGATCATATTGCTTGCGCTGGATTGCCAGCTGTATAGGCGTCTGAGCGGCTGTCCTATCTATTTCATCTTCGCTGTGCAGATAAACTACAGGTCGTTGAAGATAGAAGTTGGCGGAATACTGTCGATGGTTGCCATATAAATAAATAGGTATAGAAGTATCTTTTTGGGATTTGTAATAACTTATCAGCATCTTGGTCGAGTTCAATTGTTCAGCATTAACCACCACATAGATCAAGGAAGAGAGCATCACGAGGCTGGAAAAAATAACTCCGCTAAGAACGGTTTTCATCGCTTGTGCGTGAGACAGCCTTCGAGACATCGCTTCGCCGGCGAGCAGAGCAACGGCTGGAGCTGCGGGCAGCACATAAGTGATCAGGATATTGCCTGACATGGTAAAAAACATCATGGGTGAAAGCGCCCACAGGACCAGGAAGCGGTTCCAGCAGCGAGCGTCTTGTTCGTCATCAGGCAGCGCTTGCGTTTGATCTTTTTTACGCCCCCGATAGATTGCTGCGGGAATCAGGAATGTCCATGGCAGGAACGCTGCCAGAGCGAACAGCCAGATGCTGCCCCGTGGAAAGTCATGGGCATTACCATAAAGATCACCGCTCCAGCCGCTTACGGTAAAGCGCTTCCAGTGTTCGCCGACCAGAAAGTATTCGAGGAAACCCGGCGTGCGCTGTTCCGCCAACCAGTACCAGGGAGCGCTTAGCAGTAGCGTGAAAAGCAGTCCGCGCATCCACGGAATTCGTTGCCAGACAAGCACAAGTTTGCCGTTCCAAAGAGTCCAAAGTCCTAACGGCAGCCCGCACAAAACTACGGCAACGGGGCCCTTGGCCAACAGGCCGATAGCAAGTCCGACAAACAGCATGATTGATCCGCCTGGGCGATTGCCGGCTTGCTCCATGGCCAACCAGAATCCGGCCATGGTCATGGTGATGCCCACTGTCATCAGCATATCAGTCATTACCGCGCCGCTGGCAACCAGAAACAGCATGGACGAGCCGAGTATAGCAGTGGCCATTGTTGCCACTTCCGCGCCGCGTCGGCGGGCAAGGTACCAGGTGCCAGCGGCAGTGATAATGCCAAATA
The DNA here is from genome assembly GCA_029210325.1 of Alcanivoracaceae bacterium. GTDB lineage: Bacteria > Pseudomonadota > Gammaproteobacteria > Pseudomonadales > Alcanivoracaceae > PGZG01. The sequence goes on from JARGPU010000004.1 coordinate 122,988, forward strand.
GCCAATGTGGAAAACGGGCACCGAACTCGTTGATGCCAAATAACGAAAGACCAGTGCTGGTGGCCCACACAGACGCAGGTGGCTTACCCCAGAAGGGTTCGCCGTAGTCGATCCATGGGGTTATCCAATCATTACTGGTAAGCATTAGCCGGCCCATCTCGCCATAGCGTGCTTCAGTGGTTTCCATCAACGGGTAGAGGCCAATTGAAACAAGCCGGATAAGTGCCAGAATAACAATAGCAACCCAGATAGCCTGAATTTGCCCTGTGTGTTTATCGGCTTGCTGCATGAATTCCTCGGCTATTGCTTCTCGCCGCGCTGGCGCTGTGCGCAGGGTGATAGTAGTCAAGAAGGTAAATAGGGCGCTGCTTGCTCTCGATAAACAATCTGCCGACATATTCGCCCATGATACCGGTGGCCATCAGCTGCAGCCCTCCCATAAAAAGAATGGTCAGAATCAGGGTTGGGAAGCCATCAACCGGATCGCCAAAGAACAGGGTTTTGATCAGGAAGAAGAGTCCTAGCAGTACGGCCAGCAAAGCGCTGGCAAAGCCGGCATAGGACGCCAGCTTTATCGGCATAACCGAGAACGAGGTAATACCTTCAATGGCAAAATTCCATAGCTTCCAGTAATGAAATTTGCTGGTTCCCGCGGCGCGAGGATCGCGGTCATATTCAATAATGATATTTCGGTAACCAACCCATGAGAAAAGGCCCTTCATAAAGCGGTTGCGCTCCGGCATGGCATTAAGTACATCTACTACGCGCCTGCTTAGAAGGCGAAAGTCACCTACGTCACGCTGAATAGAAACCTCGCCAATCTTTTCCATTACCTGATAAAAGTGGGCCGCTGTCTTCTTCTTCAGCCAGGTTTCCCCGTGACGATGACGGCGGCGCATATTGACTATGTCTGCCCCCTGCTCAAACGCGGTCATCATGGAAGGAATGAGTTCAGGGGGATCTTGCAGGTCAGCATCAATGATAATGATGGCTTGTCCGGATGAAGCCTCAAGTCCCGCGGACATAGCGGCTTCTTTGCCAAAGTTGCGGCTCAGGCTTATGTGGCCGATTCTCGGGTCGGTGTTGCGCAGGCTTTCGATGATGCTAGCGCTGGCATCACGGCTACCATCATTGATGTAAATGATTTCAGTGTCATCACTCAATGCTCCCAAAGATTCTGTCAGACGCTGGTGAAACGTTGCCAGGACTTCCTGCTCATTGAATACCGGCACCACAATGGAGAGCGCAGGCCTGTGCAGTGAGAGATTCATTTTATTCATGGAAGGTCCACCAGTGGTTCAGGACGAAGGTTAATGCGAGGGCGGTTAGCGTGGCGATTAGCTGGGCGACCAGGTAATAGATATGAACGGTTTCCGTCAGCCACCAGACGGTAGTGGTATTGATCGCCATTCCTGCGCCGGCGACGGCGAGAAAGCGTGGCAGAGTGACCAGGGCGGATGCCTTGCTGGAAAAGGTGTAGGCGCGGTTGCCAGTGTAAGCAACAAGGGCACCAACAAGGCTTCCCCACCAGGTGGCCACAGTGGCCGTTTGCTGCATCTGCTCAACCAGTAGGATCAGCACGCCATAGTGGACGGACGTGGCCATCATGCCGACAAGTGAGTAGCGTAGTGCGGCTGTGTACATAGCTAGCATTGCAGACCCTGAGTGGACGGTCTACGTAGCCTGCTCCAGCCGGCTTAAGTCAGTCTTAACCCTAACGGGTGACCGCGGGTTACAGTTTGCAATGCAATTCCGCTGCTGTAGCAGGGCGCTAAGGGTGACGATCCGCCATGGCCCCGCTACACTTGGGCCACTTTCTTGCTATCGAGTGGAACTGGCAGACAAATGAACCCGAATTTCCTCGAATTTGAGCAACCCATCGCAGAACTGGAAGCGAAGATCGAGGAGCTGCGGCTGGTCGGTAATGGCAGCGAGGTCAATATCTCGGAAGAGATTCGCCGTCTGCAGGACAAAAGCATCGGTCTGACCGAGTCTATTTTCAAGAATCTGACCTCCTGGCAGATTTCCCAGCTGGCTCGTCATCCACATCGCCCTTATACCCTGGACTATCTGCGCCGGGTGTTTACCGATTTTGATGAATTGCATGGTGATCGCACCTTTGCTGATGATGCGGCCATTGTCGCCGGCATTGCGCGGATCGATGACCGTCCGGTGATGGTAATTGGCCATCAGAAGGGGCGGTCGGTAAAAGAGAAGGTGCGACGTAACTTCGGCATGCCTCGCCCTGAGGGGTATCGCAAGGCTTTGCGCTTGATGGAAATGGCAGAACGTTTCCGGCTGCCGATTGTGACATTTATTGATACTCCCGGAGCGTTCCCCGGTATCGATGCGGAAGAGCGCGGCCAGAGTGAGGCGATTGCCCGTAACCTGATGGTCATGTCGAGACTGCGGGTGCCGATTATTGCCACGGTAGTAGGTGAGGGCGGTTCTGGTGGTGCCCTGGCCATCGGCGTCTGTGACCACCTGCAGATGCTGCAGTACTCCACCTATTCAGTGATTTCCCCGGAAGGCTGCGCCTCGATCCTGTGGCGCAGTGCAGACAAGGCGCCGGACGCGGCGGAAGCCATGGGCCTGACCGCTGGTCGTCTGCACGAGCTGGGCATTGTCGATGAAGTGCTGCCGGAGCCGCTGGGTGGTGCCCATCGTGACTATGACCAGATAGCTGATCGGGTGCGCCAGAGCTTACTGGTGCAGCTCGACAAGCTCGGCAGCCTTGCTCCCGATGAACTGGTGTCCCGGCGCTACAAGCGCTTGGCTGGTTATAGCAATGTGGCAGGCAAGCCTGGCACCGAATAACCGGGGTCCTTGCACTGGGCGATTTATCACGGCTGGGGAGACTCATGCAGGCTGACGATCTTCCAGTGTTCCTTGCTGACCAACTGGCCGGCGTCCAAGGGCGTCTGGTATTGGGTTTCAGCGGCGGCCTTGATTCGACCGTGTTGCTGCAGGCTCTGTGCCGCGCCGGACTTGGCGAGCGCCTGCTGGCCGTTCATATCCACCATGGTATCCACCCCGACGCAGACAAGTGGTTGCAGCATTGCCAGCAGCAAGCCGAGCGCTGTGCTGTGGCGTTTGCCACGCAGCGGGTAACGCTGGCTGCCGGGGGTAATCTTGAGGCCCGTGCTCGCACGGCACGCCGGGCGGCCCTGCTATCCCACCTGGCGCATGGCGATGTGCTGCTACTCGCTCATCATCGCGACGATCAGGCGGAAACGCTGCTGCTGCGCCTGATGCGCAGCTCCGGCGTGCGTGGCCTGGCGGCCATGGCCGCCAGACAGTCCTGGCAGGGCCGGGATATCCTGCGCCCCTTGCTGGACTGGTCGCGGGGCCAGCTGGAAACGGTGGCGCAGCAGTGGCAGCTCAGCTGGATCGATGACCCGGCCAACGATCAGCTCCACTTCGACCGTAATTTCGTTCGTCACCGGGTGTTGCCGGTAATGGCGCAGCGTTGGCCGGAAGGTGTCCGCCATATTGCGATGTCTGCGTCGGTGCTGGCCGAGCAGGCGCAGTTGTTGGATGAGCTGGCGGCCACAGATCTGGCCGCCTGCGACGGCGACCGGGATAGCCTGTCATTGCCCTTGTGGAGTCAGCTGTCCCCGGCGAGGAGGCGCAACTTGCTGTATGGCTGGCTGCGCCAGCGTGGCATGCGCCCCCCCTCGGCGGACAACATCGCCCGCATTGACACAGACATAGTGATGGCCGCCGAGGACCGTCAGCCGGAAGTCGTCTGGCACGATGGCGAGCTGGTGCGCTACCGCCAGCGGCTTTGGTTGCTGGCGCCGGGCCAGCGTGTGCCGTTGACTGACAGCGCCCTTTGGCAGCCGGCGAGTCAGCCGCTACTGCGGCTTGGGCCGGTAGATATCCGGCTTACCGATGGCGAGGGTCTGGAGATACGAGACGCTGGGCAGAGCTTGATGATACGTGCTGCCAGTGGTGGCGAGCGTATCCTGCTACGGGGCCATCATCGGCAAGTGTCTGAATTATGGCGATCTGCGGGGATTCCCCCCTGGCGCCGACAGCGCCTGCCCCTGTTTTTTGTTGGCGATGAGCTGGTCGCCGTGGCCGCCATTGGGGTGGCAGACGGTTGGTCGCCGGCCCCCGGGGAAACAGCTTTTCGGCTGTTCATCGAGGATTCCGCATTGTGACAGCGGGGCGCTTCTGTTAGCATTTCCTCCCGTCCTGTTGTCGCGCAACCTTCTGATTTTTCCTTGATTTTTCAGGGGTTCGCAGTCCATTTCTATCATCCGGTGTGTGCATGACACGATTCATTTTTGTCACAGGCGGGGTTGTTTCATCCCTTGGTAAGGGTATTACTTCCGCATCTCTCGCGTCCTTGCTCGAGGCCCGTGGCCTCAAGGTGACGCTGATTAAGATGGATCCGTATATCAACGTCGATCCTGGCACCATGAGTCCCTATCAACACGGCGAAGTGTTTGTCACCGAAGACGGCGCCGAGACCGATCTGGATCTGGGCCACTACGAGCGCTTTATCCGTACCCGTCTGACGCGCAAGAACAGCTTCAGCGCCGGGCGTGTTTATCAGGACGTGCTCGATAAGGAGCGTCGTGGTGAATATCTGGGAGCCACCGTGCAGGTGATCCCCCATATTACCGACGAGATCAAGCTTAAGATCTTTGAAGGCGCCGCCGGCTATGATGTAGCCATTGTCGAAATTGGTGGTACCGCTGGCGACATTGAGTCTCTGCCGTTTCTGGAAGCTGTGCGCCAGTTGCGCGTGCAGCTCGGCTCCAATCGCTCCCAGCTGGTACATCTGACGCTGGTGCCCTATATCGCCTCCGCCGGTGAGATCAAGACCAAGCCGACCCAGCATTCAGTCAAAGAGCTGCGTTCCATCGGTCTACAGCCGGACATGTTGGTGTGTCGCTCGGATCATGAAATTCCCCGCGGTGCGCGAGAAAAAATCGCCCTGTTTACTAACGTTGAAGCGCGCGCAGTGTTTTCAGCGCCAGATTGCCAAACCATCTATCAGGTGCCGCGAGTCTTGCATGAGCAGGGCATGGACGACATCGTGCTGGAGAAGTTTGGACTTGATCGCCCGGCGCCAGATCTTTCCGAGTGGGATCGGGTGGTGGAAGCGCAGCTTAATCCGCAGGGTGAAGTAACCATCGGCATGGTTGGCAAATATATTGATCTGGTTGATGCCTACAAGTCCCTGAACGAGGCCTTGACCCACGCTGGTATCGCTCACAAGAGCAAGGTCAATATCGAATATATCGATTCCGAGGTAATAGAGCGCGATGGCATCGGTCGGCTGGCGCATCTTGACGCGATTTTGGTGCCCGGTGGTTTTGGTGATCGTGGCACCGAAGGAAAGATTGCGGCAATCCGCTATGCCCGTGAGAGCAAGATTCCCTACCTTGGCATCTGCCTTGGCATGCAATTGGCGGTGATTGAATTCGCCCGCAATGTGGCCGGTATTGAAGGTGCAAACTCCACTGAGTTGCGGCCCGGCACGTCAGAGCCACTGGTAGCGCTGATCACTGAGTGGGTGGAAGATGGCCGCGTTGAGCAGCGTAGCGAAGGGTCAGATATGGGCGGCACCATGCGCCTTGGCAGCCAGGAATGTTTGTTGACGGAAGGCTCGCTGGCCGCACAATGCTACGGCAACACAAAAATTGTTGAGCGTCACCGTCATCGCTATGAGGTCAACAATAACTACCTGCCTAAGCTTGAGGCCGCTGGTCTGAAAATTACTGGCCGCTCACACGATGATCTGGTTGAGGTGGTGGAAGTGGCAGAGCATCCCTGGTTTCTGGCCTGTCAGTTCCATCCTGAGTTTACCTCCACGCCGCGCGATGGCCACGGTCTGTTCAGCTGCTATGTGGCTGCAGCCTTGAAGCATAAGGTGAGCAAAGGTGGCTGAACAGAAGATCATTTCGCTGGCTGATATTCGTATCGGTAATCAGCTGCCATTCGTATTGTTCGGTGGCATGAACGTGCTCGAGTCGCGGGATATAGCCATGCAAGTGGCCGAGCACTACGCACAGGTCACGCAGAAGCTGGGCATTCCCTGGGTTTTCAAGGCCAGCTTTGACAAGGCAAACCGCTCCTCTCTGAGCTCCTACCGCGGCCCAGGACTGGATGAAGGCCTGAAGATCTTTCAGGAAATCAAAAATACCTTTGGCTGTACCCTGCTGACAGATATCCATGAGCCCGCTCAGGCATTGCCGGCTGCTGAGGTGATTGATGTGTTGCAGTTGCCTGCTTTTCTGGCTCGGCAAACTGATCTGGTGGTGGCCATGGCGAAGACCGGTCGCATCATCAATATCAAGAAGCCGCAGTTTCTGGCGCCGCAGGAAATGGGCCATATCCTGCACAAGTGTGAAGAAGCCGGAAACGATCAGCTGATCTTGTGTGAGCGAGGCTCAAGCTTCGGTTACAACAATCTGGTGGTCGATATGCTTGGCTTTGGTGTTATGAAGCAGTTCGGCTACCCGCTGTTCTTTGATGTGACCCATGCTCTGCAGAAGCCGGGTGGTAGAGCAGATTCCGCCGATGGACGCCGTAGTCAGGTGGCGGACCTGGGCCGTGCGGGCATGTCTCAGGGTATTGCCGGTCTGTTCCTGGAATCCCACCCGGATCCGGACAGGGCAAAATGCGATGGTCCCTGCGCGTTGCGTCTGGATCTTCTTGAGAAGTTTCTTTCCCAGATGCAGGCGGTTGATCAGTTGGTCAAATCACTGCCTGCATTCGATAACCAATAAGCTGTGTAAGCGCGGAGAATTCCCATGTCGAAAATCGTTGACATCAAAGCCCGTGAAATTCTTGATTCACGCGGCAATCCGACCATTGAGGCGGATGTTGTTCTGGACTCAGGCGCTTTTGGCAGCGCCACCGCGCCGAGTGGTGCATCCACTGGCTCCCGCGAAGCGCTGGAGCTGCGTGATGGCGACAAAGCACGCTATATGGGTAAAGGGGTGTTGAAAGCAGTCGGCAACGTTAATTCGGAAATTCGCGATTTACTGCTCGGTCGTGAAGGCTGCGATCAGCGCGCGCTGGATAACGCCATGATTGATCTGGATGCCACTGAAAGTAAATCCCGTCTTGGTGCGAATGCTATTCTGGCGGTTTCTCTGGCTGCCGCCAAAGCCGCAGCTGTTGAACAAAAGAAGCCGCTGTACGAATACATTTCGGATATGCAGGACGACGATCAGGCTTACAGCCTGCCGGTGCCAATGATGAATATCATCAATGGTGGCGAGCATGCGGATAATAATGTCGATATTCAGGAGTTCATGATCCAGCCAGTCGGCGCTCCGAGCATTGCTGAGGCGATTCGCTGTGGTGCTGAAGTGTTTCATGCATTAAAAAGTGTTTTGAAAAAGCGTGGCCTGAACACCGCTGTAGGTGATGAAGGCGGCTTTGCCCCGGATCTGCCTTCTAACGAAGCTGCCTTGGAAGCCATTGTCGAGGCGATCGGGCTAACCGGCTACAAGCTGGGAGAAGAAATCACCCTGGCTCTGGACTGTGCTGCTTCCGAGTTCTACCACGATGGCAAGTATGTGCTGGCGGGGGAAAATCGCAGTCTCAGCTCTGAGCAGTTCGTCGATTATCTGGCGGATCTGTGCAACCGCTATCCGATTATTTCCATTGAAGACGGTCAGCATGAAAGCGACTGGGCCGGTTGGAAGACTCTGACCGATCGGCTTGGCCAAAAGGTTCAGTTGGTGGGTGATGACCTGTTTGTTACCAATACCAAGATTCTGCAGCGTGGTATTAACGAAGGAATCGCCAATTCCATTCTGATCAAGTTCAATCAGATTGGTTCGCTATCGGAAACGCTGGATGCCATTAAGATGGCGAAGGATGCGGGCTATACCGCTGTTATTTCCCACCGTTCTGGTGAAACGGCCGACACTACTATTGCTGATCTTGCGGTAGCGACATCCGCCGGGCAGATCAAGACGGGCTCCCTGTGCCGCTCGGATCGGGTGGCAAAATATAATCGTTTGATCCGCATTGAAGAGGAACTGGGCCGGGCTGCATATCACGGCCGCAAGGAATTCCGTTTCCTCAAGTAAGGCTGGTCGCCGCTAACCGGAAGGTGTGTCATGGCCATGTCGCCGCGCAGACAAGTAGTTCTTGCCGTCTTGGTGCTGGCACTGCTTGGTCTGCAAGTGCGGCTGTGGACTGGAGAGGGTAGCCTGCGTCATGTGGCTAGCCTGAAGCACACCGTGGCCACCAAGCAGTCAGAAAATCGGTTGCTGTTTGAGCGCAACCGACTGATGTCCGCCGATGTGGATGATCTGAAATCCGGACTTGATGCGGTTGAAGAAATCGCCCGTCGTGATCTCGGCATGATCCGAGCCGGTGAAACTTTTTTCCTGATGATTGAAGAGACCGGAGAAGACGATGCCGCTGCCCGCTGATGCACGCCTGTATGCTTTGGTGCCCGCCGCTGGCAGCGGTGAGCGCATGGCAGCGTCGCTGCCGAAACAATATCTGACGCTACGTGGTAGCACGGTGGCGGAACACACGCTTTCCCGGTTGCTGTCGTTTGCTCCGATTGAGCAGATCGTTGTCGCCACTTCGGCCAGTGACCTGTGGTGGCCGCAGTTGGGTATTGCCCATAGCAAGCGGATTCGCTCGGTACTTGGTGGCGAAACCCGTGCCCACTCTGTGCTCAACGGTCTTATGGCTTTAAAGGAATCTGCATCTGAGCGTGACTGGGTGTTGGTTCATGATATGGCGCGCCCCTGTGTGCGCCTGTCGGATATTGAAACCCTTATTCGTGAATGTGCAAACGAAGGGGCGATTCTGGCAGCGCCGATCAGTGATACGGTCAAGCGTGCCGGTAACGGCAGCATACTGGCGACGGTGCCGCGCCAGCAGTTGTGGCGCGCGCTGACACCGCAGTTATTTCCCATCTATCCCCTATTTGATGCTCTTCAGTCAGCCCTGGCGGCTAACGCCGAGATCACTGATGAGGCGTCTGCCATGGAGCGCGCCGGCGTGCAGCCAAGGCTGGTGGCTGGCCACCCTGACAATATCAAGATCACGGTGCCGGCAGACTTGCCGTTGGCTGCTTTTTATCTTGACCGGCAAACTCAGGAAGGGCTGTCATGACCATGCGTATTGGTCAGGGATTTGATGTCCATGCCTTCTGCGAAGGCGATCACGTCATGCTTGGCGGTATTCGCATTGCTCACGACAAGGGACTGAAAGCCCATTCCGACGGCGATGTAGCTTTGCATGCTCTGGCCGATGCTTTACTGGGAGCGTTAGCGCTGGGTGATATCGGTCATTTTTTTCCTGATACAGACCCCGCCTGGCGCGGTGCCAACTCTGCAGACCTGCTGCTTGAAGTTTATCGCAAGGTGGGCGAGCTGGGTTTTGCTCTGGGCAATGCGGACATCACTATTATTTGCCAGCAGCCGAAGATTGCTCCTTATGTGAGTGCCATGCGCGAGCGCATTGCCACTCTGCTGCAGACCTCAGCGGACTGTATCTCGGTCAAGGCAACCACCACAGAAAAGCTCGGCTTCACTGGTCGCGGGGAAGGCATTGCGGTCACTGCTGTGGTGCTTCTGGTGAGTCATGACTGAGGTGTGTTGTCAGGGCATTCTGCGACAAACCCCACAGGACTTTCAGGTTCGTGAGCAGCTTGGCTTTGAGCCCGGCGGAGGTGGTGAACATCTCTGGTTGCAGCTGCGTAAAACCGGGGTTAATACCATGGACCTGGCGTTGGCTCTGGCGAAACTGGCACGACTGCCGGTGCGCTCGGTGGGCTACAGCGGCCTGAAGGACCGTCATGCGGTCACCGAGCAGTGGTTTAGCCTGCACCTGCCTGGCAAAGGAGACCCGGATCTGACCGCGCTGCCTGCGGGCGTTGAGCTATTGCAGGCGGTGCGCCATGGCCGCAAGCTCAATCGCGGCACCCACCGCAGTAACGCCTTCAGCATCGTTGTGCGCGAGTTGTCTGGTGCCGTGGAGTCGTTGCCTGAGCAGCTTGAGCAGATTCGCCGGGATGGCGTGCCCAATTATTTCGGCGAGCAGCGCTTTGGTCATCAGGATAATAATTTTCGTCGCGCGGCAGCGTGGCTGAATGGCGAGGGCGAGGCCCCGCGAAAATCGTCGTTGCGTGGGCTGTGGTTGTCGGCAGTGCGCAGCAAGCTGTTTAACGAAGTGCTGGCCGAGCGCCATAGACTAGGATTATGGAATCAGCTTGTTGACGGTGATCTGCTTCAGCCGGAAGGTAGTCGCGGTTTATTTCGTGCTGAGGATGAGCCACAGGCAGCGCAGCGTATAGCCAGTGGCGAGGTGCATCCGACGGCGCCTTTGCCCGGTGCCGGTGGCATGGCATCATCGTCAGCCTGTGCGGAGCTTGAGCTGCGTGTGTTACGGCCTCATCAGGCTTTGATCGAGGCACTGGCCAAGGAAGGTGTAGAGGCCGCTCGCCGGGCCACCCGTTTGCCGGTCACTGATCTGCACTGGCAGCTCGAAGGCAATATGCTGACGCTGTCGTTTTCTTTGCCGGCGGGTGCATTTGCCACCACTGTACTGGCGACCTTTCTGGATTGGAATGAGCATGTGGCTGATCGCTAATGATGATGGAATTCATGCGCCAGGGTTGAAGGCGCTGATGGGTGCGGTATCGCGGCTGTCCGACTTCGTGGTAGTCGCGCCCGACGGCAATCGTTCCGGTTATTCCAATGCATTGACGCTGGACAAGCCGCTACGGGTCGAGCAGGTGGATGATGTCCGCTATGCGGTTAATGGCACCCCCACGGACTGTGTTCATCTGGCTATTAACGGTTTGCTACCGGAGGATCCGGAGCGGGTGGTAAGCGGCATCAATGCTGGAGCCAATCTGGGTGATGATGCGCTTTACTCCGGCACTCTTGCTGCCGCAGTGGAAGGCCGTTTTCTGAAGAATATTGCGGTGGCCTTTTCGGTCACCAGTTGGCAGCCAGATTACTGGGCCGATGCAGCAGAAATCGTCTATCAGGTATTGAGCCGTCTTGAGGCGTTGTCGCTCCCGGAGCGCACCGTGCTGAATGTTAATATTCCCAATCTGCCGATTGAGAAGATCCGTGGCTTTCGACTGACCCGACTAGGCCATCGGCAGCGCGCGTCTGACGTGCAGCCGACCATTGACCCGCGTGGTCGCCGTGCCTTCTGGATTGGCGTGGCCGGGGATCCGGCGGACTCTGGTGAGGGCACAGACTTTCATGCCATTGCCAACGATTATGTATCGATTACTCCGCTGCATGCGGATATGACCCGGTATGATACTTTTACCACCATGGATGCGTGGTTGAAGGGGTTCTGACAGGCGCTCCCCAAGCCAGAAAAATCCTGAGACAAGAAAAAAGAAGGCGAATGACTGACAGCGAAATCAATATTAATGGCATTGGCATGACCTCGGCGCGCACCCGTGAGCGGCTGGTGAGCCGTCTGCGCGAAGCAGGTATTACCGATGTGGCGGTTATCGACGTGATGCGTTCAACACCGCGTCATTTTTTTATCGATGAAGCGCTGGCTCATCAGGCCTATGACGACACAGCACTGCCCATCGGTCACGGGCAAACCATATCCCAGCCCTGGGTTGTGGCGCGCATGACTGAGCTGCTAATGGAAAGTGGGCCACGCCAGAAGGTTCTCGAGATCGGCACCGGTTGCGGCTATCAGACCGCCGTGCTGGCAGCATTCGGCGGCGAAGTCTACTCCATGGAGCGGATCCGCCCCTTGCAGGACCAGGCTCGCAAACGTATAGCGGCGCTGGGCTTTGCCAAGGTTCATTTCAAGCACGCAGACGGCGGTTATGGCTGGACAAGCGAAGCACCTTTTGACGGCATTCTTGCGGCCTGTGGTCGTCCTGATATTCCCAAGGAGCTGCTTGAGCAGCTGGCGGATGGTGGTCGACTGGTGATGCCGGTGGGAGAGCGTGACCAGCAGTGGCTGACGGTGGTGGATCGTGTGGGTAATGAGTTTTCCACCACCCGGTTGGATATGGTCCGATTTGTACCGTTTCAGCGTGGCATACTGAAATGAAGCGATTGGCAGGAATCTATGCCCGAGGGATCGCTATGGGCATCGCTGATGTGGTGCCCGGAGTGTCAGGCGGCACGCTGGCGCTAATTACCGGGATTTATGAAGAGCTGATTCGTTCGTTGGCAGCCATGCATCCGCGTCTGCTGTTGATCTGGCGCCGGCAGGGTTTTGTCGCTTTTTGGCAGGCTGGCAACTTTTCATTTCTGGTGGCGTTGTTCGCCGGAATTTTGTCCAGCATCGCTTTGTTTGCCCGTGTGATGGGGTGGTTGTTGGCTAACTATCCGGTGCCCGTATGGGCCTTTTTCTGTGGCCTTATTGCCGCCAGTGTTGTCCCGGTGTGGCGTTCACTGAAGGAGAAAAGGCTGCGCGAGGGCTTTGCCTTTGTCCTTGGAGCCTGTGCCGCAGCCGCCATTGCTGTGCTACCGGGCTTGGGCGATATCAGCCTGAGTCCACTGGTATTCTTGCTATCCGGTGCGCTGGCAATTTGCGCCATGATTCTACCGGGCATCTCGGGAAGTTTTATTTTGCTGCTGCTTGGCATGTATGTGCCGGTGCTTAACGCGGTGCGCGGCGGTGATTGGCTGAGTATTGGCGCTTTTGGCGCTGGCTGTGCAATTGGTCTGCTGTCTTTTGTTCACCTGCTGCGCTGGATGCTGGTGCGGTGGCATGACCCTTTGATGGCTCTGCTTGCTGGCTTTATGGCAGGTTCACTGGTCAAGCTATGGCCTTGGCGGGTGCTCCCAGAGGGCGCCACCCGAGAGCAGTGGCTTACCCCGGCGCAGTACGCATTAGAGCAGGGCAGTGCCATGCTGCCGCAGGCATGGCTGGCACTGTTTGCCGGTATGCTGGTCGTAGTAGTGTTGTTTCGTGCTGATCATCGCAGCGACTGAGGTGGACAACTGCCCATCGCGCTAATCCCGGATTGCGGAGGAAAGCCTGTTGAGATTGCTGTTGCTGATGCCGCTGTTATGGCTGGTTGCTTGTGGCAACAGCAGTCATGTGCCGGTGTTGGATCGCTATAACTCAGGCTCTAGTGGTGTTGGCGCCAGTCGTGGTGTGCATGTTGTCGGTCGCGGTGACACTCTTTATTCAATCGCCTGGCGACATGGCAAGGATTTCCGTCAGTTGGCGGCGGCCAACAATATCAAGCCGCCCTACACGATTTACCCGGGCCAGCAGATCCGTCTGGATGGTGCTGTGGCACGGCCTCCCGCGCCGCCAAGCAGATCCTCGGCAAGTAAACCATCAACCCGCACGCCCTCAGCGGCACCACCTGCACGTTCACCCGCTCCCAGACCATCGGTGCCCGCATCCGCGGGGGTGATCGCCTGGCAGTGGCCAGCGGATGGGAGCTTATTAAATCGCTTTGTAGCTGGATCGGTTTCTGCAAAAGGCATCGTTATCGCCGGTGGCAAAGGTGACCCGGTGCGAGCCGCCGCTGCCGGGGTGGTGGTCTATCGGGGCAGTGGTCTGACAGGTTATGGCAACTTGCTGATTATCAAACACGATAATCGCTGGTTAAGTGCCTATGCGCATAACGACACGATGCTGGTTGCTGAAGGGGCAAAGGTCGGTGCTGGCCAAAGGATTGCCAGCATGGGAGACAGCGGAACCTTCAGAACTCAGTTACACTTCGAGATCCGCCGTGACGGTAATCCGGTAGATCCCTTAACGCTGCTGCCAAAACGCTGATGAAACCCTTATCTGATTCTCGCTTGATGCTGCTCACTGGCGTTGCCTCCGTGCTAACGGCGGTGTTGCTGATCAGCGTAAAACTGGTGGCCTGGTATCTGTCAGATTCTGTGGCGATGCTGGCCTCGCTGGTCGACTCGCTGATGGACGCCGCGGCATCATTTGTCAATCTTCTGGCGATTCGCTATTCACTGGTTCCAGCAGATGCGGAACACCGTTTCGGTCACGGTAAGGCTGAGGCTTTGGCAGGACTCGGACAGGCGGTGCTGATTACATTATCTGCACTGTTTTTGCTAAATGAGTCGGTCGGAAGACTGCTGTCTCCTCAGCCGCTGGAGGCGACTACGCTGGCAGTTGGGGTGATGGTGTTTTCCATCGTGGTAACGCTGGCACTGCTGCGTTTGCAGAGTTACACAGTTAAGCGTACTGGATCGACGGCGGTGGAAGCGGACTCGCTGCACTACCTTTCTGATCTGGCCATGAACGGCGGTATTTTGTTGGCATTGATTGGTGCCGGTTTTGGTTTGCTTTGGCTTGATGGTTTGGCAGGTATGCTGATTGGTTTTTATGTACTGCGTGCGGCCTGGCAAGTAGGACATCAATCATCCCAGTTGTTGCTTGATCGGGAAATGTCCGCCGATGTGCGACAGGTCATTGCCAGCATAGTGGCCGAGCATCCTCTGGCGCTGGGTTTCCATCAGCTACGTACTCGTGAGTCGGGGCGCACCTGTTTTATTCAGATGCATGTGGATATGGATGAGAATCTGACACTGCGTGATGCCCATGAGTTGGTGGAAAGTATTGAGCATCGCATTCACGAGCACTTCCCTGAAGCCGATGTTCTGATTCATCAGGACCCGGTTAGGGTATCGCCGAAGGTTCCTCTGCAGGGTCCTCTGTAGAAGCGGCTTCTTAAGTTGCGAATTTTTTTGAATCAAAACCAAACTTGCCAGCTTAACCACCGTGCCCGGGCGCAACCGCCGCCATAATCCTCCGGGGTGCCCGCTACGCTGAGTCACCCTGCGGATTATGGTGGCGTTCACGCCCAAGGGAGACACCGAGCGGGGTGAGGGGCAGGGGTGAGGCAATGCCGGGTATTACTCTGGAAGCTGGGGCTTCAACGTAGTTAGCAGTGCTGGTAGCACGGTCAGATTGCACAGCAGTGCAATGGCCATGGAGAAGCCGGTCAGTAGGCCGAAGTAGGCCGTGGGCACGAAATTCGACAGGGTTAGAATCGAAAAGCCGGCAATGATGGTAATTGAGGTGTAGTACATGGCTCGGCCGATGGAGCTGTGACTGCGTTTCATCGCTTCAATATAGTTTTTATCCTGTGGCAACTCTTCACCAAAGCGGTGGATGTAGTGAATCGAATCATCCACCGCAATGCCTACGGTAATGGCGGCGATGGTGATAGTCATCAAATCCAGCGGCAAGCCAATCCAGCCCATTAGTCCCAGTACCGCACCGGCACTTAGCAGGCTTGGCACCAATGCGATGGCGGCCAGTAACGGTTTTCTAAACAGCAGCACCAGCATCACAAAGATCGCCGCAAAAACCAGCCCCAGGGTTTTTATCTGCGAATTGAACAGGCTCTGCAACATGTTGTTGTACATCACCAGCGCACCGGTCAGGGTGACCTGCTCCGGTGTCAGGTCAAACTTCTCTATCAATCCGGTGCCGATTCGCTCGATTAGCTCATTACGCTGAAGGCTGGGGTCAGAATCGATCACCCGGATGGAGATGCGTATTTGATTGCCATCTTCTGAAAGATAGGGCTTGATCAGTTGGCTGCGCAGATTTTCTGGCACGAAGCTGGATAGCAGCATTAACTGGACATAACTGAGCGGCCCGCCGTTAAGTTTCTCTGCGGTTTCGTAGGTGGTTGCCAGCGACAATACCTTACCAGTTTCCGGAAAGTCAGAAAGCCACTGCTGTATCTCGGTGAGTTCCTTCAGCCGTTGCGGGGTAAACCAGTAGGCATTGCTAAGGTCTTGACCAGTACTTTCGCTGGGTGATGGGTCTGAAAAAGGGTCAGCAAAGGGGTCGGCAAATGGATCTGCCGGTGCTGCTGGGCCGGCATCGGCAAATGGATCAGCGAACGGGTCTGCGAACGGATCCTGCTCCATCGGTGTGTTTTCTGACGCTGATGGGGGGGCGTCAATAATTATATCCAGAGGGGTGGTGCCGCCCAACTTGCGATCAATCAGCAGCATGCCCTGATGGATCTCGGTGTCATCGTGGAAGTAATCAATAAAACGATTTTCAACGGTAAGCCGGCTAATACCAATGGCCGAGCCTGCCAGCACCAGTACCGCCACTAACAGCACTGGCAGACGGAAGCGGGCGGTGATTCCTGCCAGCCACAAAGTCATGTTACGTGTGTAGTCGTGGGAGTGATCCGTTTTGCCAGCTGGCAGTAAGGTCAACAGTACCGGCATCAGCAGATAACAGATCAGCAATGCCATGCCGATGCCAAAGGTCATCATCCAGCCGAAATCCATCACCGGGCGAATATCGCTGATCACCAGCGAGGCGAAGCCGACCATGGTGGTCAGAATCATGTACACGGAAGGGCGCATCATGTGCAGGGTAGTCTGCTGTACCAGCCAGCGTGGTTCAGCCAGCGGATTGCTTTGCTGGAACTCACGGTAGCGCACAATCAGATGGATAGTGATCGACATGGTGATGATCAGCAGCAGGGAAATGTAGTTCGAGCTGATCACGGTTACTTTCCAGTCGAGGGTGCTGAGCAGGCCGGTCAGCCAAAGACTGGCAAGACCACAGCAGGCCAGTGAGATGGCCGCCCAGCGCGGCTGACGGAAAATGATTAGCAGGCTGAGCAGAATAAACAGCAGCACACCGACGCCGAAGGTACTGAGGTCATTACGAATAAACTGGACCATGTCGGTGGTAATCATCGGTACGCCACCGAGAAACAGGTCGGCCTGATTACGATGGCCATCAAGAATGGAGCGGAACGTGGCGATACTTTCAGCCGTGCGTTTTTGTTGGGCAGCGCTGTAATCACTGAACTGGCGGCGTAACTCAGCCAGCTTCTGCTGGCCACTTTCATCCAGTTCCCCACGCTCTTCCAGCAGGCTTAGGTCGTTGCGCTGGTAGAGCAGATCGAAATAGCGCTGATCCCTTTCGAAGCTCACCAGCAGGGCGGTGGTGCGCGCATCGCGGCTGACCAACATGTCGCGATAGGCTGGGTTTTCGCTAACGAATTCCTTCTCTGCCAGAGACAGGTCAACGCCGTCGTCGCGCAGGGTGCGGTAGTTGTTTGCCAGTTCTGAAAACTTCACCGCCGGGCTGAACAGTAGCGGCACATCCAGCACCGAGTACACCGCCTTTACCCGGTCCACCGCGGAGAGCTTCTGATGCAGGCTGTCGAGATCATCGAGAGTCTGACGCGCGAATAGGGGCTGACTCTTCGGTGTATAGGTGACAATCAGAAAATCACTGCCGCCATAACGCTTTGATACTTGTCGATAGAACTCCAGCGCCTTGTCGTGTTCCAGCACCAGTGAATCCGCCGAAGCATCCAGGCGGAAGTGGCGTACCTGAAAGGCAGCTGCAATGCTGATTAGTACCAGCAGCACAAGCCAGATCTTCGGATGGTTCAGCACCCAGCGCTGGTACAGGTCAAACAGACGATGAGACAGCATCAAGTGCTCCGTGGCAGTGGGCGGGTCAGGGGGCGGAGAAGCAGGGCGGAGTTATCCTCCGCCCGCGGGCTCAGAACATTGCTGCCAGTTCACGGGCAAAGCGGTCGTTGAAGCGGCGAATCAGGCCTGCTGCGGGCCATACCAACAGGGTCATCAGGCCTTCAGACCATTCTTCGTGGTGAATCCGGCACTGGTCGTCGCCAACCGGGATGAACGAGAAGCGATGCTTGATGCTGGCGCCGGGTAGCTCCAGACCCCAGGTGATGCTGCGCTCCGGCTGGACGTCAAGCAGACGCACAACTAGCGGCGGTGCTGGCAGGTTATCGACCTTCGGTGCGAACATCAGGAATGAGCCCTTGCGCCACTCCCCGCCGAATAATCTGGCTTTGTCGATGGCACCGGACCAGTCGGCCCAATCGTCGATATTACAAAAGAATCGGTAGGCTTGGCGCGCTGACACAGGCGCCTCGGTAACAAGATCAGTGTAGTAACGTTTCAGCATGGAAAAAGACTCCGGTTCATGACCGGCCAAGGGTAGCCGCCGGGGCGCGCCGGGGCCAGTCCTGATGAGTCATTTACCTGTGCGCAGCTTCACCGTATGTTGACGGCATACTGCAGTCAGGAAGTGCTGATGACCGATATCCTGCTGCCGGCATCCATATTGCCGGGCCTACTGGAAATCGCCCTGAAGGGGCGGCTGAATATACAGGCGCTGTTCGAACAGGCAGGCATTGATGCGGATGCCGTCGGCTCGGCCGACCACTTTATCCGCATTGAGCAGCTTGATGACCTGCTTAGTAGTGCCTTCGCCCAGGCAGAGGATCCCTGCTTTGGCCTCACCGTGGGCCGTGATAGTCACTACGGAAATATGGACCTGTTGGGTAATCTGATGGCTACCAGTGACACGCTGGAGCAGGCTATCCAGTGTCTGCTGTTGTTCAAAAACTTGCTGGTACCCTACCTGACATTCGAAATGACCAGCGATAAGCAGCGCTGTCTGCTGGCAGTGAGTTCAGATGAAAGTCTCAAGTTTACCCGTACCCGCACCCACAATGAGCTGGTCGTTGCCACCATGGTGGCTATTGGTCGGTCGTTGACGGGAGGGGATCTGGCTATCCGCGCGGTTCGCCTTCGCCACCCGCAGCCGCCGGAGCTGGACCAGTATCAGGAGTTCTTTGCTGCGCCGTTGGCCTTTGACCACTGGCGCAACGAGCTGGAGATGGACCCGGCCGCGCTGCAGGTACCCCTTGCCACCGCCTATCCCAAATATCACCAGCGCCTGCGTCGTCTGGCCGAGCAACAGTTGGCCAGCCTGTCTCGAGCTGGCGGTCTGGTGGGTAGAGTACAGAGCCTGCTGGAGCAACGCCTGGGCCAGCCAGAGGCGGGCATTGAGTCGATCGCTGCAGCACTAAACATGACGCCACGCACCTTGCAGCGCCATCTTGCCGATGAGAAGGTTCGTTTTGTCGAGTTGCGAGAACGGGTTCGACATCAGCGCGCCTGTGAATTACTGCGCCAGCACGAAATTCCATTCGCGTTGATTGCTGAGCAACTTGGCTTTGCCGATGTGGCTAACTTCTATCATGCGTTCAAACGCTGGGAGGGGTGCGCGCCGGGCGAATATCGACGCCGACAGCAGGACCGGAGGCATTCACTGTGAAAGGTAAGCATTGGCCTCAAGTGGTTTTCGGCATATTGATTGTCCTGCCTGGATGGTTGCTGATGCGCCGGGCTGAATTAGTATAGGGTGGCTGCCTTGGCGGTGAGACTCCATGGCAACCAAAGCAAGAAGAGGTCGCAATGCTCAAGACTTTAATGCAATCAGCGATGACTATTTGTCTCTGGGTATTTTCTTCTGGTTTAGTGTTGGCGGATGAAACTTGGAGTTTTATCCATCGCGAAATCGTGGAAAAAAGAATTTTACGCGTTGAGTTTCGTGTCTATGAGAATGATTTAGATGAACTATCTCCAAAGAGGGTTCGAGATGTTGTGTTTTGCATTTCATACGTGTTGGTGTTGAGGGAGTTCGGCGAAGTTGTTGATGTTCGCGAGAAGGTTATTTCTAATAAAAAGGGATTTTTGAGTGGTGTAAATTATTGTTTATCTGATAGGGCTCCTGAGCAACAGCCGGCAGCGGGTATTGAGATTGGTCGGATGCAGTATGACTTTTTCGGGGTTGCAGATGATCACTATTTTCACCTCATTGGCCCAGTTGATTACTAATAATACGCTCCCTGGTGATTTCTGAAGGAGCGGTAGCTGGCGGCTTGAGTACCATGTTGTGGATAATGCGGGTTAAAGAAGATCTGCACGAATGCATTCGGCGAGCGGGGATATTCCTCAGGGCTCTAGTTGTCGGTAGTGGGTGTTTCCGTGGCGCTGCCCAGCCTTGCGCGAGGCATCGTGGTGCGTGACTTCTCAGGCTGGCCGCGGGCATTCTGCCGCACCGGATGTCTGTCGCCATATGCTATTATCCCTCCCGCCCTAGATGCCCCCCGGAGGACTGTCCGCCATGGAACTTGATCCGTTTATGCTGGCGCGGATGCAGTTCGCCGCCAATATCAGTTTTCATATCCTGTTTCCCACCATCACCATCGGTCTATGCTGGATTCTGCTGTACTTTCGGGTGCGCTTTACCCTGTCCGGGGACAAGGCGTGGGAGTATGCCTATTCGTTCTGGGTGAAGATATTTATGAAGACGAGTGTTGCAAATGAAGTCTAATTTATTGATTTTGATTTTGGCTTTACTCCCCGCTTTTGCTCATTCCTCTGGCACGTCGAGATGCTCGGATTTTGAACAGTGGAAGTCTAATCCACATGAGGGTTTGGACCCTTTTGACCATGATTTCCATGAGAGGCTTTTACGATGCTTGGTGGAGTCAGGGGAGTATGTCTTGGCGTTTGGGGCTGCCAAGGAGGTTCTAGAAAGAGAGGGAGATTATCCTTATTTGTACCACCATATGGGGCGCTCCTACTATGGGGCTGGATTGTATGAAAAGGCGATAGAGTTTTTCAGATATTCTGTAGAGTCTGGAGGCTATGGTTATGAAGATGCGGTATATATGGCAAGGGCATATCGAGGTCTGAATGATCTAGATGGCGCCGCATCTATCCTTAGGGAATACCTCGAGTTCATCGAGGAGTCTTTTCCTGAAGCTCCTGATGATGCCTGGACTGTCCACCCAGCAGAGGTTAACGCGATTTTTGAGCTGTCGGATGTTTATATCGACTCTGACAATATAGATGCAGCCCGTGAAGTCTTGATATATGGCGTCAGGAGAAATAGCGGGTCCAGAAGAATGTACGATGCATTAATGGCTTTTCTGGGTAAGCATGGTCCGCAGGATTTATACGATCGGTATATGAATAAGAAGAAGCTTTTTCTGGATAATATTGACTAGATAAAAAATTAGGCCATCGGGGGTGATCGTAGTGGCTATGTACACATGTTTCAAATTACTTAAAGTCTTCTTTTGCCGAGGCATGCGGCGTGCGGGGATATTCCTCAGGGCTCTACCTGTCGGTAGTGGGCGTTACTCTGGCGATGCCTTCAGGCTTGCGCGAGGCATTCTGCCGCACCGGATGTCGATCATATTTATATAGATATTGCACAGCCTGACCATGGAAATTATGCGCAGGCTTATCATCAAGCTTCCAAGTGGGGTTTAAGCAGACTCTCTGGCCCCGGTATGAGGGATGAAAAATGTTGCTCATGATTAGATTGTCCGCTCTTATTCTGGTGGCATTTTTTTCGGCTGCTCAGGCGGCGTCTTACGGTGGGAAAATAGAATTATGCTGGAAAGATGGAGTGAGTCATAAAGATGTTCTAGAGGTGATAGATGTGCTCGGAGATCAGCCTCCTAATCCGGACAGGGCGGCGATTATGGCGCAGTGCTATTTTCAAATCGGGCGCTATGAAAAATCCATAGAATTCTCAACGTTAGCGATTTCGTATGGAACAGCGCTTGTTGGGATTCGTAAAATTCGAGGTGATGCACGTTATCTCATTGGCGATTTTCGCGGTGCTATAGACGATTATCAGCGTGCCTTGATTGATGATGGAAAAAAACGGGATATTATTTTTGGTATTTTTAGGTCATATGAAGCGTTAGGCTATTTTGAAAAGGCGGAAGAGCTTATTTTGGGGTATATCAAAGATTTCGACCTTCCACCGACGCCTGCTAGTGGGGTGTACTCCGAAAACCTTGATGCTGTTGATGCTTATATTGAGTTGGCGGAATTCTATGTTCGTAGAAATAGGTACGAATTCGCGTACTCTACCCTCCTGAATGGCCACTTGGCTAATAATGCATCTATAACAATTTTTGATTACTATGTTTCTTTCTCTGCTGAGCATGGCTTTTCTGGTTTGGCTGATTCGCATATGGATAACGGCTGTCGCAATATAATGCTGCGATCTAGTAAGTATTGTTTGGTAAATCAGTAGCTAAATCACTGCCGCGTGAAATGAGGGTTTTCAAAACTCGGAAGGATGTTCAAAGCTCTGTGTCATGTGCTCTGACCTGATAGGCTGATGTGATTTTTCAGGAGGGGCGAGAAGTGAATCGCCATCTGCGATGACCCCAGATTCCGGCGGGTGCGCACAGCGCTCGGACGCCTTGTTTGGTTCTTCCCGCGGTCACCATCGGGCTCTGCTGGGCCCTATTGTCCTTCCTCGGGCGCGTGACCCTATCTGGGCATAGGACTCTGAGTTTTGCCCTCGGCTTTCTGAATTGTCAGCTCGAATTCATGGATGCAAGGGCCGGCCTGCTATCGAATTGCGGGCAGCGTGTTCTTTGTTGAGAGCTGGTGGCAGGTGATCTTCAGTCCGTCATTCCCGCACCGCTTCTTTCATATGGTCAATACGTCACTGCTAGCACCAGTGTTCTGGCTACTCCCTGCGATGAACGCTATCGGTGTGCTGGTTGTGCTGGCAGGTCGGTATATCACCCCTTCTTTTTGAGCTTGCTGGCCAGCAGTCTATCCATGCCGCGAAATAGTGGCTGCGGTAGTCTGGTGGCAGGGCCAGGAACGGCGGCTAGCAGGACGCTGCCCAGTGTGCCTAGCGGCCGGGCGATGCGGGCCGGGCGTTTTTCGCAGGCTTCCACAATCCAGCCGGCCGCTTTTCTAACGTCCATCATCGGCATGTACTTGTAGATGTCCGTGCGCGAGGACATGGGCGTGCGCACCATGGGGAAGTACACCACGGTGGTGCTGATACCCTGGTGACCCATTTCTGCCTGCAGTGAGCGGGTGAAGGATTCCAGAGCGCTCTTGCTGGCCAGGTAGGCAGAAAAAAGAGGGATAGGCACTTGGGTGGAGAGGCTGGAAATATTTACCACGTGGCCGCGGCCCTGTTGCAGAAAGCGGGGCAGTAGTTTGAAGGTTATGGCCACTGCGCCGATGTAATTTAGCTGCACGGTGCGCTGGTAGTCGTGCAGGCGATCCAGAGATTGCTCAATGGGGCGACGGATGGAGTGGGCGGCGTTATTGACCAGCGCATCAATGCGCGGCTGCTCCGCCAGAATACGAGCGGCACAGGCCTCGATGGCCTCGTTATCACTAAGATCGCAGGGATAGATAAAAGCGCGGCCGCCATCCATTTCGATGGCTTGCTGTACTTCGCGCAGTTGTTCCTCGCGGCGTGCTACCAGACACACGGTGGCGCCACGGCGTGCCATGATTTTTGCCGCCTCGGCGCCAATGCCACTGGAGGCACCGGTCAGTACAATGGTCTGGTTATTCAGTTTCATGGTGTGCCTCGCCGTGTTTTTACAGTTGCCGGCAGGGAAAGCAGTTCCGGGGTCATGTCAGGCTCTTGTCTGGTGAGCATGAATTATCCCCTGTGACGTGTTTGATGGCCAGTCAGGCGGGGGGCCGGTTTTATCGCTACACTGGGCGTCTGATAATGTCGTTGAGGTGTTTATGCCGGTCTGGTTACCTGCCCTGAAAGTGATCCTTCCCTATGTGGCCACTGTGGCGACGGCGGCAATCCCGGCCTTTACCCAGCGCCGTGAGGGCGATAAGTCCATCGAGTTGATGGCCCAGCAGATCGCGGAGCTGCAGCAGGCCGCTGGTCATAACGCGGAGTCGGTCAAGGTGCTGGCGGATCAGATGCAGAAGGCGCTAGAGGTGATTGAACTGGCAGGAGAGAATAACCTGCGCGGTCTAAGGCGCGCCCATCTCTTCAGTGCCGCGTCCTTTGCCATGGGGCTGGCGGCGCTGTTGGTGGCGTTGTTCAGGTAGTGCTAACAAGGTAGTGCTAAAAAGTAGCGCCAGAATTGGTGCCGGGTCAGTCCGTCGGAAAGACCCGGCACCAATTCTGCTTATCAGTGAACCATCTCGCCGGCTTTTTCTGCCGCTTCTACGGCCTCTTCTTCCACCTTAATAGCCGCTTCTTTGGCTTTTTCGGCTGCGTCATCCGCTGCTTCTTCTGTGGCGTCTGCCAATTCGTCAGCGGCGTTGGAGGCTTCCGCCATGGCATCTGCGGAGCTATCGACCGCATCTTGATAAGCTTCTTCAGAGGCATCAACCGCACCTTCATAAGCTTGTTCGGTGGCGGTGCCTACTTCTTCGGCAGCTTGTGCTGCCTTCTCGGTAACTGATGCTTCCTTGTCTGCAGAGTCGCTGCACCCAACAACACCAAGGGCAATCAGTAGTACAGCGGGGATGGCAATCGAGCGCATATAAATTCTCCAGGTCAGTTGCGAGAGTGACAGCTTACATCATGTGGGTGAGTTATTCAGCCAGAGCCGGGGGCGATCCTTTGTGTGAATAGACTTCACTGGGGTGTCACGGCTGTTGGCAAACAATGTGACGCCAATTTCTGGAGTCAGAGAAATGTATCAGATCGTCTACGTGTCTACCGCAACCAGGGAGTATGACCGGGATGAGTTGGAAAGGATTCTGGCCGTGTCCCGCAAGAACAACAGCCTTGATGGCGTCACCGGCATGCTCTGTTATCACGGCGGCACATTTTTCCAAATGCTGGAGGGGGAGCGCGACAAGGTCGAAGCCGTGATGAAGCGAGTGGCTCAAGACAAGCGCCATTATGGCGTAATGGTGTTGCTAGAGCAGGAGGTGGAAAGCCGTGATTTGCCGGATTGGTCCATGGCCTTCAATCAGGTATCACGACGCGAGGCGCAGGCGCTGGATGGCTTCAGTGAGCTGCTTAAGTCTGGCCATGACCAACGTCTGGGGGATGGCGGGGCCGTCACCAGTGATGCCCTTGATCTGATTGCCGGCTTTCGCGATACCGTTTTGCCGGGTAGCCGGATGACTTTTTGAGGGCTGTTCAGCACCGCAGGATGGGGGCAGACTGAAGCCAGAGCACAAGGAGCTGGCATAATGTTTGAATCCGCAGAGCTAGGGCACCGGGTTGGCAAGGAGACTTGGAAAAAGCGGTTGCCGGAACTGCGTCAAGCACTTCTCGAGGCTCAGTTTGACCTGCTGGAAAGCGGTCATACAGCAGTGGTTGTGCTGATTGGCGGAGTTGAAGGAGCTGGCAAGGGCGAGGTGGTTAATGCGCTCAACGAGTGGATGGATCCTCGCCACATTCGCACGGAGGCTTTTGGCCCGTTGAGCGAGGAAGAACGCCAACATCCATATATGTGGCGTTATTGGATGTCTCTGCCCGCGCGCGGCAAGATCGGTATCTTGTTTGGCTCCTGGTACACCCAGCCAATTATCGACAGGGTGCTGGGCGGCAGTTCTGCTGCGGAGCTGGATCAACAGGTCAAGCGCATCCGCCACTTTGAGCGAATGCTGGCACAGGAAAATGTCCTGTTAGTGAAACTCTGGTTTCACCTCACTAAAAAGCAGCAGAAAAAGCGTTTTGCAAAACTGGCGGATGATCCGGCGACCGCCTGGCGTGTGACTGCAACCGAGCGCAAGTTTATAAAGCACCATGACCGGTTTTCGGCAGTCAGCGAGCAGGTGTTACGAGAAACAAGTAGTGGTGACGCACCTTGGGTGGTTATCGATGGCTCAGATGACCGATACCGCAGTCTTACTGCTGGCGAGCTATTACTTAGCACCATCCGCGGCAAGCTCGATAAAGGCAGCACTGCATCTCCTCCTGCTCCCGCTCCGCTGCTGGATCAAGAGGAGCTGGATCAGCGCAACGTTCTCAACCAGCTCGACTACTCATTATCGTTATCGAAGAAGCATTACAGTGATGAGCTGGCCCACTGGCAGCGTGAACTGAATCTGCTGAGCCGTGACAAACGATTCCGGGAGCGTAACTGTATTTGTGTTTTTGAGGGCAACGACGCGGCAGGCAAGGGTGGAGCAATTCGCCGTATAACTCGCTCTCTTGATGCCCGCTTCTATCGGGTTATTCCAGTCGCAGCGCCGTCGGAAGAGGAGCGCGCCCAGCCCTATCTATGGCGTTTCTGGCGTCACCTGCCCAGACACGGCCGCTTTACACTGTTTGACCGCAGTTGGTATGGGCGTGTGTTAGTGGAACGGGTCGAGGAGCTGTGTTCGGAGCATGACTGGATGCGTGCTTATACAGAGATCAATGAGTTTGAAGAGCAGCTGACCGACCACGGCATTATCCTTGCCAAGTTCTGGCTGGCAATTACCCCGGAAGAGCAATTGAGCCGATTTCAGGCCCGTGAGGAAACCGGCTACAAGCGTTTCAAGATCACCGAGGATGACTGGCGCAATCGTGGGCGCTGGACGGATTATGAGCGCGCAGTATGCGACATGGTTGACCGAACCAGCACAGAGTACGCGCCTTGGACTCTGGTGGAAGCAAACGATAAGCGCCATGCTCGCATCAAGGTGCTGCGCACCTTGTGCGAAAAGTTGGAAGAAAGTCTGTAGGTGCGAGTCAGGCTATTTCCTGTCTCGCCGCAGATTTGATTTTGCCTGGTTGATGCAGGCTAAAGCAGTCGTCCAGCGCCATCAGATAGTACTCCATGCCACGCTGAGCGGCGTGCCGAGCAGCTTCCCGCGAGGCATCATCGGTACACAGCATCTTGATCAGCTCCATGGCTTCATGGGGATGATGGTCATCGTAGTGAGCGTGGGCTCTTAGCCATGCCATGGTGCGGCGATCGATCACTGCTTGCCCGGTTTTGGCATATTCACGCATGCCACTGACGACTTTACGGCTCCACTCGCCGGTGGCCCACTCAATGGCCAGATTAGTGGCAGCAATAGCTTCTGCTACCGAGCCTTTGCCATTCATATTCCACAGATAGTGATTAACCGCATCCATGGCGGCTGGTGGTTGCACATTGTCCAGTTGCTCGTCGCTGATGCCGAATCCCTTGGCCCAGTCTCGGTACCAGAACAGATGACGCTGCTCGATGCGGATATTGCCGATTAGCCAGTCGCGGGCAGCCAGCATGCCCGGGGCGCGGATATCTGTGGTGCGTGACAGAGTCAGGCCCATGTAATGAGGGAAATTTGCTACCAGCGGGTAGAAATTCAACAGTGCGTGCCGGAAGCAGTCTACATTGAGGGTACCACTGGCCATTTCATTGAAAAATGCGTGGTCGGCCACTTTTGCCTTGATGGGCTCTAGTGAGTTCCAGAAGGCCTGAGCCCACGGTGGGTGTTCAGTCAGGGTCAGGGTGTCGTAATCTTGTTGTTGTTTTTTCATGGCTATCCCCGGTTGGTTCCGGCACATTCGTACAAAAAATTTATTGGCACATAGTAGCGTCATGTTGTAGACATGAATCTACGGATATTTGCTTAGACTATAGTGCCATTCTGATATTGTCATTGGTGCTGCTTCAGGGAGAAGGGCAATGAGCCTGCAGGGCGACGACTGCCGGTATACCACAAGGATAGAAGAGGCTGAGAAGGCGCTTGGCCAGGGGTTTCTGTGGCTTTCGTTTCCGGCAGAGCTGGAGCGACGCTACCGCGAGGATTATCGCAACGAGGCGGCCCGCGCATTTCGTTATCGCTCCGTGTTTATTCTGTTTCTCTATCTGCTGCTCAGCTCCGGTATCTATGCGTTGATGCCTGCGAGTGAGCGCTTCGCCTGGGTCAGTTGGTACAGCTGGGTGGGCGTCATTATTGTTGCTGCCAGTGTGCTGTCACGGGTGCCGGCAATGGACCGGTGGTTTTCACTGTATGCCGGCCTCGGTAGCATGCTGGCGGTGGCGTTTTCAGTGGCCATTACCGGCTTTACCTACAATCAGGTGGCCAATCAGTTGACCCATGCGGCGATTATGTATGCGGTGGTGATCATCTACAGCATCGTTGGGTTGAACTTGCGCACTGCCACCCTTGCCGGGTGGAGTGGCGGGGCTCTGGGTATCGTGATCGCGCACTGGATGGGCGGGGCGGTGGATTGGGACGTGGCGCATCGCACTTACACCGGCAGCAGCCTGATGGGCATGCTGATTTGCTATCTGATTGAGCACGGCCATAGGCGCTCCTACCTACAGGCCCGGTTGCTCACTCTGACCGGCCAACGCACCGAGCAATATGCCCAGCAAGTGGCTCAGCTGTCGCGTACGGATCCTCTTACCGGGCTATCCAATCGGCGGCATATGGACGAGGTCCTGGATGTGCTGTGGCGGCGCGCCCGTCGCGAGCAGTTTTGTGTGGCAGCGCTGATGATCGATGTAGATCATTTCAAACCCTATAACGATCATTTTGGCCATCTTGCCGGGGACCAATGCTTGCGCAAGATTTCTGCTGTCCTGTTGGACTTTGCGGGTCGTCCTGATGATCTTGCCGTGCGCTATGGTGGTGAGGAGTTCTTGCTAGTGCTTGGTGGGGCAGATCTGCAAGCCGCGCAACACATCGCCCAGCGAGTGCTGGAGGCAGTGCGTGAGCTTGCCGTGCCGATGCCAGACGAGAGCCACTGTATATCTGTGAGCATTGGCGTTGGCGCGGTTGTGCCGGCGGAGGGTGTCGGTATTGATGATTTACTTCATCAGGCAGACGAGGCGCTTTATCAGGCCAAGCAGCAAGGTCGCGATCGGGTTGTTGCTCAGGCGCCAGCTTTATCCATGGTTGATCAGAGCAGCCAGCTAACTTGATGGTTTGCCCCCTTGCTGGCGATAGTGCGCTGGACTGGTGCCGGTAATTTTTTTGAATAGCCGGGAAAAATAGTAAGGATCATCAAAGCCGAACTGCCGGGCTATTTCTGCCACCGGTGCATTACTCACTTCTAGCAAATAGCACGCCCGAGCAATTTTGCGGTGCAGGAAGGCCTGCATGGGTGTCTGCCCGGTGGCGGCGCGATAACGGCGGATGAATTGCCATTGAGAGCTCTCTCCAGCAGCGGCGGCCAGTTGTGCCACGGTCAGTCGCTGGTCAAGGTGCTGTTGCATCATGTGATGCAGCGCTTCTATATCAAGGTTGCCCGGCGACTTGTGCACCCGACCAGCCAGCATCACGGCATAGGTAAGAATGCTGCGGCACAAGCTGGTTGCGTGCAGCAAGTTGGCACTGTGGTAGCCGGACGCAACCAAGCTAAGTAACGCCCGAAAATCACTGATCAGATGCTCGTGTAAGCCGAGCTTCAGGCATCGGCGGTTATTGGGGTCAAGCAGCTGAAACAGGCTGGGCAGCTGATGCCCATCCAGGTGCATCCAGTACAGGCTCCAGGGCTGCTGACTGTCGGCTTGATAGCGGTGAGCTGCGCCTGGAGGCAGCAACAGCAGATCGCCGCGCTGGACTTGAATGCGCTGACTGTCGACTTCCGGCGTGGCCATGAAGTATTCCAGCGTGGCGGAGCCCTCCACGCAATAAATCACCAGATAGTCCTGTGGATCCGGGCGTGCCATATGGTGGCCGTCGGCCTGTGGGTAGTAGCCAAAGGCCAGAGGGTAGCAGCCTGATGTAAGGGGGTTAAGAGCCATATCCTGCATTGGTGGCTGTGGTAGCAGGACCCGTTCAGCGCTTTCCGGAAGAGGCCAGTCTGAAGTGCGATTCATGCAATAAAGTCCATCTCGTGCAATTGAGGCTATCTTATCCCGGGGTGCCACTGTGGTACAAAGTGGCAAGTCCTTTTAATCCGGAGCAATCCCATGGCTACCCGTGTCCCTCATCTGATCAACGGCGAATGGCGGCATGACGCTGGCGGTGCGCCGTTTGCCGTCACCGATCCGACCAGTAACCAGCCGCTCTGGGAAGTGGCGTCGGCCAGCGCTGACGAAATTAACCAGGCGGTGGCGTCGGCCAAACAGGCATTTCAGGCGTGGCGCGAAGTGCCTACTCCGGAGCGCGCCCGGTTGATGCTGCGTTATCAGCACTTGCTCAAGCAGCACCATGACGAGCTTGGTGCTCTGGTGGCACAGGAAACCGGCAAGACTATTGCGGACGCCAAGGGCGATGTTTGGCGCGGTATCGAAGTGGCCGAGCAGGCCGCCAATGTTTCCGCGTTGATGATGGGCGAGACTGTCGAGAACGTGGCCCGTGGTGTAGACACCCACTCGTGGGTGCAGCCATTGGGTGTGTGTGTCGGCATTACCCCGTTTAACTTCCCGGCGATGATTCCGTTATGGATGTTCCCGATGGCGCTGGCGTGCGGCAATGCTTTTATCCTCAAGCCGTCCGAGCAGGACCCCATGACCGCCGTGCGCCTTGGTGAGCTACTGCTAGAAGCCGGCGCCCCCAAGGATATCCTGCAGATTGTTCATGGCCGCAAGGAGCAGGTCGATCAATTGATCACCCATCCGGATGTGAAAGCGGTGTCGTTCGTGGGTTCGGTGCCGGTGGGGCAACATATCTATCGCACGGCCACCGACCATATGAAGCGCGCGCAATGTTTTGCTGGCGCTAAAAATCATATGGTGATCATGCCGGATGCCAATCCGCAGCAGGTGGTTAGCCAGTTAGTTGGCGCCAGTGTCGGCGCTGCAGGGCAGCGTTGTATGGCGATTAGCGTGGCGGTGTTTGTCGGTAGTGCTGGTGACATGATCCCGGCGTTGCGTGACGAGCTAGCCAAGGTGATGCCGGGGCATCACAGCGATACGGCGGCGGCCTATGGCCCACTGATCAGCCCACAGGCGCGGGCGCGAGTGCTGAGTTTGATTGAGGCTGGCAAGCAGGAGGCTGAGTGCTTGCTTGATGGCAGTGATTGTACGGTGCCCGGTTATCCGGATGGTAATTGGGTCGGGCCGACCTTGTTCCGCGGTGTCACGCCGCAGATGATGATCTATAAAGAGGAAATCTTTGGGCCGGTGCTGTGTTGTGTTGAGGTTGAATCACTGGATGAGGCGCTGAAGTTGGTTAATGCCAATCCCTACGGTAATGGTACGTCGATCTTCACCAAGAGCGGTGCGGCTGCGCGCAAGTATCAGCATGAGGTGGAGGTGGGCCAGGTAGGTATCAATATTCCAATTCCGGTGCCGCTGCCGTTCTTTTCGTTTACCGGCTGGAAGGGATCATTCTATGGCGACCTGCATGCTTATGGTAAGCAGGGTGTGCGGTTTTATACCGAGACCAAGACGGTGACTTCCCGCTGGCCGGAAGATGAGATTGTTGAGACTAATATGACGATTTCGCTGAAGTGATTCTCGTTGTTTGTGTTAGGCAGTGAGCTTCGCCGGTCTCTGGTGCTGTTGGTGCTTCGCGGGACACGCACGAGTACGTCCCTGTAGCTCATCTCCGCCATCCATGGCTCCGATGGTCCCGCGAAGCACCAACAGCACCAGAGACCTCGCATCCTGCTGTTTTCGACTATTGGCGTTTGATTTCTTTGAAAGTAGCCAGATGTAAGGTCAGACGCTTGTTCAGCCCCTCCCGGGACTGTGTGAGGCAGGGATGCCGAACGCAAGCCTACAGGGACGTATTTACGGCGTGTCCCGGGAGGGGCTGAACAAGTGGCTGACCGTGGCAGATCACTGCCGAGCAAAATCACCGACTCTGACGACTTCGACTTTGAGGTAAACCATGGATTTTTCACTGACGGAAGAACAACAAGCCTACTGCGACACCGCGCGTCAGTTCATGGAGAAAGAGCTGGCCCCTTTCGCCGCAGAGTGGGATGCGAATAGCCACTTCCCGGTGGACACGCTGCAGGCCGCCGGTGAGCTCGGCTTTATGAGCCTTTACTGCCCGGAAGAACAGGGCGGCATGGGATTGTCGCGGCTCGATGCAGCATTGATCTTCGAAACCCTTTCGCAAGGCTGCACATCCACAACCGCTTATATCACCATCCACAACATGGCCACCTGGATGCTGTGTCGTTACGGCAATGACGCCGTGCGCAGCGAATGGGCGCCAGCGCTCACCAGTGGCAAGAAGCTGGCTTCCTACTGCCTGACCGAGCCTAACGCTGGCTCCGATGCGGCATCGCTGAAAACCGTGGCTCGTCGTGATGGGGACGATTACCTGCTGAATGGTAGCAAGGCCTTTATCTCCGGCGCCGGCAGTACGGACGCACTGGTGCTGATGGCCCGTACTGGCGGTGATGGTGGCAAAGGGATTTCCTGTTTTCTGGTGCCCGCTAATGCGCCCGGTGTGAGCTACGGCCGCAACGAAGACAAGATGGGCTGGAAGTCACAGCCCACCCGGCAGGTGGTGCTTGATAATGTGCGCATACCGGCACATTACCTGCTTGGCAAGGAAGGCGAAGGTTTTCGTATTGCCATGGCCGGGCTGGATGGTGGTCGCATTAATATCGCCAGCTGCTCACTGGGCACAGCTCGCGCGGCACTGGATCAATCCCTCAGTTATACCCAGGAGCGCCGCCAGTTTGGTCAGGCATTGTCCGAGTTTCAGACTGTTCAGTTTCGCCTCGCGGATATGGCCACGGAGCTGGTGGCTGCTCAGCAGATGGTTCGTCTTGCCGCGTGGAAACTGGACCGTCAGGATGAAGACCGCACCATGATGTGTGCCATGGCAAAACGATTGGCCACTGATCTCTGTTTCAATATTTGCAACGAAGCGCTGCAGCTGCATGGCGGTTACGGCTATATTCGCGAGTATCCACTAGAGCGATACCTGCGTGATGCTCGAGTGCACCAGATTCTGGAAGGCACCAATGAAATCATGAGAGTAATTATTGCCAGAAAGCTTTTGCAGGCCTAAAGCAGAATTTCACAGTTACACCCCAATCAGGGCATACCACCAAACGACACCCTGACAGGAGAAAACGCCCATGCATCAACCCGTCCTGTTCCGCACAGAAACAACACAGTCCGGTCAGAAGATCGGATTCGCCACCTTGAACGTGCCAAAGACGTTGAACTCCCTGTCTCTGGAAATGATCGACTTGCTTTATGCACAGTTAACCGACTGGCAGCATGACAGCACCATCGCAGCCGTTTGGCTGGATGCTGAAGGCGAAAAAGCGTTCTGCGCTGGCGGCGATATCGTGCGCCTGTACCAAAGCATGGTGGATGCTCCAAAAGGGGGGCGTAACCAGTACGCAGAAGATTTTTTCGCCCGCGAGTACCGCCTCGATTATTTGCTGCACACTTTCGGCAAGCCAGTTATTTGCTGGGGGCACGGTATTGTCATGGGTGGTGGCTTGGGGTTGATGTCTGGCTGCTCACATCGAGTGGTTACAGAAAGAAGCCGCATCGCCATGCCCGAGATCACTATCGGTCTGCATCCTGATGTGGGCGGCAGCTGGTTTTTGAATCGAATGCCCGGTCGACTTGGTCTATTCCTTGGCCTGACCGGTGCCAATATCAATGCGGCCGATGCGCTATTCGTTGGTCTTGCCGATCGCGCCATCAGTCACCAGCAGAAGGCGGCCGTTGTTGCTGAGCTGTGTAATTGTGCGCAGATCGATCATGCCGCTGTGTCTGCGCTGCTTCGCCGACAGCAAATGACTGCTGATACCTTGCCCGGCAGTGCGCTGCGCGATCATTTCGATCAAATCAATAACTTGTGTGACGCCGATTCCTTGGCTCAGCTGCATAGTCAGATTACAGGTTATCAAGGAGATGACCCACTGCTGCAGAAGGCCGCAATGACGTTGGCAAAGGGCTGTGTGCAGACCGCCTGGCTGGTATGGGAGTCGCAACGCCGGGTGCGGCAGATGTCGCTGGCACAGGCGTTTCGCATGGAGTGGAGCATGTCAGTGCAATGCGCCCTGCATGACGATTTTCGCGAAGGCGTACGGGCACTACTGATCGATAAGGACGGCAGTCCTGCGTTCCGTTATAGAAAAGTGGAGGATTTCTCTGAACAGGTGCTGAACGAGTTTTTCGTCAGTCCGGTGGTACCGCATCCGTTGGAGGCTTTATGAAAGTTGCATTCTTTGGTCTGGGGCACATGGGTGGGCCGATGGCAGCTAATCTGCTTAAGGCGGGCCATGAGCTAACCGTCTTTGACTTGCAGCCTGCACTGGTGGATGCGCTGGCGGCTCAGGGTGCCATCGCCGTACAGCACCCGACAGACGCGGTGATCGATGCGCAGGTCGTGATTAGCATGTTGCCATCCGGCAAGGCGGTGTCGTCACTCTATCTTGGTGAGCATGGCATCCTTGAGCACATTACTTCATCGGCCCTGATTATTGATTGCTCCACCATTGATGCGGCGACCGCAAAACAAGTCGCACAGCAGGCCCAGCAAGCTGGTATTTCCATGATTGATGCGCCGGTATCCGGTGGGGTTGCTGGTGCAGCAGCAGGTACTCTGACGTTTATCTGTGGCGGCAGTGAGGAGCAAGTTGCACGGGCTGAGCCTGTGCTGCTGCAGATGGGTAAAAATGTCTTTCGCGCTGGTGATCACGGTGCCGGTCAGACCGCAAAGCTATGCAACAACATGCTGCTGGCCATTCACATGATCGGTACCTGCGAGGCATTACAGCTGGGCGCGGATCATGGTCTGGATCCGAAAGTCCTGTCGGAAATCATGCTGGCAAGCTCTGGTCGCAACTGGTCACTGGAGCTGTATAACCCTTGGCCGGGGGTGATGGAAAATGCGCCCGCATCGCGGGACTATGCCGGCGGCTTTGCGGTCAATTTGATGAACAAAGATCTCGGCTTGGCAGTTGAGGCGGCCATGGACAGTGGCACCAATACGCCGTTAGGTGCGCTGGCAAAAAGTCTTTATGCGCTGCATGCCAGCGAGGGAAGTGGCCAGTTGGACTTCTCCAGTATCCAGCAAATGTTCGCCAGAGATGTCTGACTGGCTGGAACTCAGGACGGCAACGGGTACGGCAGGTCGATGGCTTGCCAATCCAGCGACTGGTCATTCAGTAGTAGAGCGCCCTGATGGTCGAGGCGCAGTACTACCAGTGCATCAGTGTATTGCGAGTCACTGACGGCGCTGACCAGTTCCCCAACTGACTGCCCGTCTGCGCCACGGAGCACGCTGCCGGCGGCGGCTGTGACGCCAGCTTGCCAGCGCAGATGTTGCATGCGCTGTTTCATCTTGCCCTTAAAGTGCATGCGCGCGACTACCTCCTGACCAAGGTAGCAGCCCTTTTTGAAGTTAACCCCGTCGAGCAGGTCGTAGTTCAGTGCTTGCGGCAGCCAAAGGGCCTCGCCGCCGGGCAGGATATGGCCGATGCCTGCATCTATTTCGCTACGCAGCCAGTCGTCCGTACCGCCCATTTCCGCCACCGTATAGTGATTCAACAGGTTGCGGGCACCATCCTCCGTGGTGAGCAGTAGCAGGGTGTTGACGCCGATTCGAGCCAGCGTGCTGCTGTTACCCTGGCTGCAATGGCCCACAGCCGGTAGCGGTATGCCTTGCAGGGCATCTTTAGCGGCCCCTTCGTCTAGCAACAGGGGGATGTGGGGCAGCATGGTGAGCGTGACTTTACTGAACATGGCGTACTTTTTTAGCGCTGCCAGAGCGCCGTCGACGCGCCGCCGGGATGTCAGTAGATCGATCCCATCTGCCGCCGGTAATACCATATAGCTGTACTGGCCGCGGCCCTTGAGGTCCAGATGCATGGCCAGATGCCATTGCCCGGCATGGACCTCTCGTAGCTCACAGGTGAGCTGGCCCTGAAGGAATTTCTCCGTTTCCGGGCCACGTACACTGATGACCGCCAGATGGTCGCCAACAATCAACGAGGCTGCGGAGCCTGCTGAAAAATGGCTGACTTCGCCATTTGAATTACGTTGTGCGCCAAGATCATCGAGAAACTGCTGCCAAGACATAGTGATAAAATCCGAAGTGCCGAAAGTGAGCTTGATGATAGATAATGTTTGCCCTGATTGTCAGTGGTGGAAGTGATATGCCTGAGTCTGATCTGAAACGTCGTTACCATTGGCAGTGCCGTCGTGGCCTGCTGGAGGTCGATTTAGTGCTGAACGACTACATGGAACGTTTTTTTGATCAGGAGAGCGAGGCGCGCCAGCTGCTGTTTGCCGATTTGCTGGCGCAGCAGGATGCGGAGTTGTTCGAGTGGTTTACCCGCCGCTCACAGCCGCAGGACCCGGCGCTGCGTGACTATGTCGAGCATATCCTCACTCTTCGTGAATCAGCCCATTGAGCTAACGCCGTCCCGTTGGCCATGGCTGCTCTGGGGTTTGGCCGCTTCACTGGTTGTGACAGCGCTGCTGTTGAGCGGCTTGAGTTTGACCGGGCAGCTATTTGCCAGTCTGTTACTGCTGTGCCTTGGCGCGCTTGAGTGGCGCCAACAGCGGCAGTTGCGCTCACTGCAGTTTTCCACCCAGTCCATTTGCTGTGTCCTGCGCGGAGGGGAAAAACTGCAAGCGGCGTGGCCATTGCCAGGCATGGCTAACCGCTACTGGGTTAGCTTCGGCCTGTCAGCACATGTTGGGCGGCGAGTCTGGCTGACGGTGTACCATGATCAACTTTCAGCAACCGACTTTCGCCATTTGCGCGTCATGATGGGTCGCTGATATTTTCCGGGGTGAGGACGGTATCGCGAATTTCATCTGCTGCATCCGGATGGTCGAGCATGTAGTGCAGGCCGCGCGATTCTTTAC
Source organism: Alcanivoracaceae bacterium (assembly GCA_029210325.1). Taxonomy (GTDB): domain Bacteria; phylum Pseudomonadota; class Gammaproteobacteria; order Pseudomonadales; family Alcanivoracaceae; genus PGZG01. The sequence continues at coordinate 159,220 of JARGPU010000004.1, forward strand.
GCTCCATGGCTGAGCGGATGATCAATTCGGCAATGACTACAAGGTTGCGCAGTTCTAGCAGGTCATTGCTGATTTGGTAGTTGGAGTAAAATTCAGAGATTTCCTTTTTAAGCATCTGCACGCGGTGGTTGGCCCGCTGCAGGCGCTTCTCTGTGCGCACGATACCCACGTAATCCCACATAAACCGGCGTAGTTCGTCCCAGTTATGGGCGATGACCACATCTTCATCAGCTTCGGTAACTTTTGATTCATCCCACTCCGGCACCGCTGCCGGCGGCGCCACTTCATTGATTCGGCTGGCAATGTGCTCGCTGGCGGCACGGCCAAAGACAAAACATTCGAGCAGTGAGTTGCTGGCCATGCGATTGGCACCGTGCAGGCCAGTGAAAGAGGTTTCGCCAATGGCATACAGGCCGGGCAGATCGGTTTGACCATTGAGGTCAGTCATTACTCCGCCGCAGGTATAATGCGCAGCCGGCACCACCGGAATCGGGTCGCGGGTGATGTCGATTCCCAGCTGCAGGCACTTGGCATAGACAGTCGGGAAATGGTTGATGATGAAATCCGCAGGACGGTGACTGATATCAAGGTACAGGCAGTCGGCGCCTAGCCGTTTCATTTCATGGTCGATGGCGCGGGCGACGATGTCACGTGGCGCCAGTTCGCCGCGCTCATCGAAGCGCTGCATAAATCGTTCGCCATCCGGTAGCAGTAGATGGCCGCCTTCGCCGCGAATTGCCTCGGTAATCAGAAAGGATTTCGCTTTCGGATGGTAAAGGCAGGTTGGATGGAACTGCATGAATTCCATATTGGCTACCCGGCAGCCCGCTCGCCACGCCATGGCAATGCCGTCACCGGTGGCCACGTCCGGATTCGAGGTGTACAGATAAACTTTGCTGGCACCGCCGGTGGCGAGGACCACAGATCGAGCCAGAAAGACGTCGGTGTCGCCTTTTTCGATATGGTGAATATAGGCGCCACTGCAGCGGCGCGTGCCATTGTGCTGCTCGCTGATCAGGTCGACGGCAACACGATGTTCAAAGCGCTCCACATTGGCGCGCTGCTCCACCTGACGGATCAAGGCACTGGAAATAGCCACTCCGGTGGCGTCTGCAGCATGGATGATGCGCCGGTGGCTGTGGCCACCCTCGCGGGTCAGGTGATATTCCTGAGTGCCACCGTCACCGCTGTCGAAACGGGTGAAATCAACCCCTTGCTCGATTAGCCAGCGGATCGCCTCAGGTCCGTTCTCAACGGTTTTGCGCACTGCATCATCGTGGCATAGCCCCGCACCAGCGATATGGGTATCGGTAATGTGATAGTCCATCGAGTCAGTTTCGTCCAGTACCGCAGCAATTCCGCCCTGCGCATACCAGGTGCTCGCGCTGGTCAGCTGCCCTTTGGATAGCAGTGCCACCCGGCAGCTCTCCGGTAAATTGAGCGCCACGGTGAGGCCGGCGGCGCCGCTGCCGATGATCAGCACATCATGTCTGTAGGTGGCCATAATCCGCCTCTGGGTCGATTGACTGCGAATTCTAGCAAAGGCATGGCCGGACTTTGCTAGAATTCATCATCCGCCGGGGAACCGGCAGCCATTTTTAGCGTCTCAGCCCAGCATGGGGTGAGCAGGGGGAGACCCGGGTGACCGACGAAGAACTGGTCAAACGCGCCGGTAAAGGTGATAAGCGCGCTTTTGATCTGCTGGTGCGCAAGTACCAGCATAGAATTTTTGCCCTGATCAGCCGCTATGTGCGTGATCAGGATGAGGTGCAGGACGTTGCGCAAGAGGCCTTTATCAAGGCATGGCGGGCGCTGCCCCGGTTTCGTGGTGATAGCCAGTTTTACACCTGGCTATACCGCATTGCCGTGAATACGGCCAAGAACTACCTGGTGGCCCGTGGTCGTCGTCCACCAGGCTCAGATATCGATGCTGATGAGGCAGAACAGTTTATCGGTGCAGACGGTTTGCATGACTCTGGAACTCCAGAGTCGATACTGATGTCGCAGGAGTTAGCTGGTGTTATTGCCAAGGCCATCGAGGCTCTGCCCCATGAACTGCGCACAGCCGTCACACTGCGGGAGTTCGATGGTTTGAGCTATGAGGACATCGCGGCAATTATGGAGTGTCCGGTTGGCACCGTCAGGTCGCGTATTTTTCGCGCCCGTGAGGCAATCGAACAGGCCATGCGCCCAATAATGGATCAAGACAGCGTTATGCGCTGAAGCAGGAACTGGTAAACCATGCAGTTAACCCTGGCCCACAGCCCACAGGTGGCAAAATGAAACAGCAATCGCAAGCAGCACCCCGGGAAGAAGCTCTGTCCGCTTTGCTTGATAACGAAGCCAATGAGCTGGAGGCGCGGCGTCTGTTGCGCGACATGACAGATCATGATGCCGCCCGCCTGGGGCATTGGCAGTTGGCTCGCGATGTTATGCAGCGCCATGCCGTGGCTCCGGTACCATTGGACTTTAGTGCCCGTATCTCGGCTGCCGTGGCTAATGAGAAACAGCCCAGACAGTGGGCGCTGCCGTTGGCCCGGGTGGCGGTGGCTGCGTCAGTGGCTTTGGCTACCGTAGTGGGCTGGCAGTACTGGGACAGCAGCGCGGCAAATACGGCGCCGGCTCTGGCCTCGTCGCAGCAGCGCCCCTTGCTGCTTGGCGAAGGGGAGTTGGTATCGCGCTCACTGCGTGAGCAGGCCCAGCCGGCAGCACTGGTGTCCGGGCATCAGCGTATCGACGATATGATCGTTCGCCACAGTGACTTTGCTGCCCGGCATGGCTCGCAGGGTGTGGCACCTTATGCTCGCTTTATCAGTCTGGAAGCGCAGAAGGAACAGCAATAATGTGGTTGCGGTCTCTGGCGGCAATTCTGGTTTGTTTAGTGGTGCAGGGTGCCCCGGCCAAGGCAGAGGAGATATCCGCACCGCGCCTGTTGCAGCAGATGGCCGATGCCGCCCGGTTGCTGGAGTACCGCGGCCGTCTGTTATATATGCATGGCAGTGATGTCACCACGCTGGAGCTGTTGCATGCCCGTATTGATGATCGTGAATACGAACGCCTGACCCAACTTGAAGGGGCCCTTGCCGAGGTGATTCGGCGTGGCGAGCACGTTGTTTGCGTGCATGCAGATCAGAGTATTACCAGACTGGTCAATCGAAGTTCGGTGACACCGCTTGGCTTGCATGAGCGGTTGAGCAATTCCCTGCCGGTCCAGTACCGGTTGCAGCTCGATGGTGAAGACCGGGTTGCTGGCCGAGCGGCTTATCGGATGCAGCTTATGCCCATGGATCAGTTCCGCTACGGCTACCGCTTGTGGACGGATCAGGCCAGTCATCTGCTGCTTAAATCGGAGTTAGTGGATCTTTCCGGCAAAGCGCTGGAGCGCATTGAGTTTGTTAGTCTGGATCTAGAGCCGGGTCTAACGGTTGATGATTTTGTTGTGCCTGCGGCGCTCAAGGAGCGTGCTCTGGACAGTCTTGACGCCAGCGAGCCGGCCCATGGCCGGGTTCAAGTTGTTACTGGCTGGCTGCCCGAAGGATTTATCGAGGCGGATCGTGATGTGCGCCTCAGCGGCGGCGAGCGCAGACCAGTAGCTGCTGCTACCTTCAGTGACGGACTGGCTGCCTTCACTTTGTTTGTTGAAGAGCCCGGTGAAAGCAAACCGGAAGGAGTCAGCAAGATCGGTCCGACCATAGCCATTAGCCGGGTGATCGGTTCTGCTGCTGGAGACTGGCTGGTGACTCTAGTGGGTGAGGTGCCGCAGTTGACCGGTGAGCGCGTTCTGGCCGATTTGTCCCTCGGGGACAGCAGTGATTGAAGAGCAGGGCAGAGTGGTAGCGGTAGAGTCCGGGGCAGTCTGGGTGGAAACCGTGCGGCATACCTCCTGCCAAAGTTGTGCCGCTAGCAAGGGCTGTGGTCATGCGCTTCTTGATGGTCAGAGAGCTGGTGCTCGGGCCACAGTGCGGGCGTTGAGTACGGATGCTTTCCGTGTTGACGATCTGGTTGTCGTCGGCATTCCTGAAGGCCTGTTGATGCGTGGCGCTGTGCTGGTTTATCTGGTGCCATTACTGTTGTTGTTTGCTGGCGCGTTAGTCGGCGAGCAGTTCACAGGCTCCTTTGTTGATCCTGCTGCGGTAGGAGGCCTGCTGGGTTTGGCTGGCGGCTTTCTGATTAATCGCTGGTACAGTGTTCGGCATCGCCGTGATCCGGCGATGCACCCTCAGGTGTTGCGCCGTCAGGCCGGCAGCCCCCTTTCCTGTGTGCAGTTGCGTGATCCGATCTGATTTTTTTGGCGGAGGAAGCTAATGCGTTTTGTCCTGTTTGTCGTTCTATATCTGATGGCCGGTTGTCAGCCGCAGGCCAGTACTCTTCCTGATTTTACCCAGTTGGTTGAAGACAATGCTCCGGCTGTAGTCAATATCAGTACTGAGCAGAAGGTGCAGTCCGCCAGGCCTCAGATACCGGAAATGTTCCGACGTTTCTTTGATGGCATGGAGGATCAGTTGCCCATGCCGGAATCCGAGGGTGAGTCACTGGGTTCGGGGTTCCTGATTTCCGCGGATGGATTCATATTGACTAATCATCATGTGGTGGCGGATGCCAGCCGAATTATTGTGCGGCTGCAGGATGGTAGCGAGAAGGAAGCTACTCTGATCGGTTCTGACCCGCGCAGTGATCTGGCCCTGCTGCAGATTGACGGTAAAAACCTGCCGAGTGTGAAAATTGGCTCCTCGAAAAACCTCAAAGTAGGCGAGTGGGTGCTGGCCATTGGCGCACCATTCGGCTTCGAGAGTACTGTCACCGCCGGTATTGTCAGTGCCAAGGGACGTAGCTTGCCAAGCGAGAACTATGTGCCGTTTATCCAGACCGATGTTGCTATCAATCCGGGTAACAGTGGCGGCCCGCTGTTTAATCTGGATGGCGAGGTAATTGGTATCAACTCGCAGATAGTCAGTCGTAATGGCGGCTTTATGGGACTGTCTTTTTCTATCCCTATTGATATGGCCATGGAAGTGGTTGCCCAGCTCAAAGATAAGGGACGTGTAAGTCGCGGTTGGCTAGGTGTGCTGATTCAGCCGGTGGACCGCGAGTTGGCGGAGTCTTTTGGTCTGGAAAAGCCGGCTGGGGCGCTGGTTAGTCAGGTTATGCCTGACTCTCCGGCGGAAAAGGCCGGCTTCCAGGTTGGTGATGTTGTGGTCGAGTTCAATGGTCAGGAGATTGGCCACTCGGGCCAACTGCCTCAGGTGGTTGGCTTGCTGGCGCCTGGATCCCGGGCTGAGGTTGTTGTGGTGCGCGATGGCAAGCGTAAGACCCTCAAAGTCACCGTTGAAGAGTTACCGGAGGATCTTGCCGGCCAGCCTGCCGCCAACCCCAAGGCGCCTGGTGCTGCTACGCTTGGTCTGAGCGTCGAGACAATGTCTGAAGAGCAGCTGGGGGCGTTGGGTCTGGAACATGGAGTTCAGGTGGTCGAAGTTGCTGAGGGTGCTGCAGTCAAGGCCGGAATCCGCCGCGGCGATGTGCTGGTCAGTCTGAATAACCAACCGCTTAAGGACCCCAAAGCACTGGCCAGCGTGGTTGCTGACCTGCCAGAAGGCGCGGTGGTGCCGGTTTTGCTGCACCGTGATGGCAGCCCCAGATTTCTTGCTCTCAGGCTGGAGTGAGTGACTCCGCTGGATTGGCGCCCGAGATAGCGTCAATCCAGCATCCAGCGGTCAGCCATGGGGCGACAGCCCCCCGTCCAATCCGCTAGAATCGGCGGCCTCATTCCTCTGGTAGTTCTCTGTTGTGACCGACATCAGCCATATACGAAATTTCTCCATCATCGCCCACATCGACCACGGAAAATCGACCCTTGCGGATCGGTTTATTCAGCTCTGTGGCGGTTTGAGTAACCGCGAGATGTCTGCTCAGGTGCTTGATTCCATGGATATCGAGCGTGAGCGCGGTATCACCATCAAGGCACAGAGCGTCACCTTGATGTACAAGGCGCGCAATGGTGAGGAATATCAGCTCAACTTTATCGATACTCCAGGGCATGTGGACTTTTCCTACGAAGTCTCCCGCTCCCTGTCGGCCTGCGAAGGTGCGCTGCTGGTTGTCGATGCGGCTCAGGGTGTTGAGGCCCAGTCGGTAGCCAACTGCTATACCGCCATCGAGCAGGACCTCGAAGTACTGCCGGTGCTGAACAAAGTTGATCTGCCGCAGGCTGAGCCTGACCGTGTTTGCGATGAGATTGAGGAAATTATCGGCCTGGATGCCCATGACGCCTGTCGTGTGAGCGCCAAGACCGGGGTAGGTATTGAAGATCTGCTGGAGCAGCTGGTTGAGCGCATTCCAGCACCGAAAGGTGATCGTGAGAGCAAATTTCAGGCTCTGATTATTGACTCGTGGTTCGATAATTATCTGGGCGTCGTGTCACTGGTAAGAGTGATGGATGGTCGCCTGAAAAAAGGTGACAAGATTCTGGTCAAATCTACCGGGCAGACCCATGTGGTGGATGCGCTGGGAGTATTTACGCCCAAGCGTACCAATCAACCGGTGCTCGAGGCTGGCGAAGTAGGCTGGATATCCGCCAGTATCAAAAATATTCATGGTGCCCCGGTGGGCGATACCCTGACCCATGCGAAAACACCTGAGGTTCCCGCTCTGCCGGGCTTCAAGCGAGTTAAGCCACAGGTCTACGCTGGGATGTTTCCGGTCAATTCGGATGTCTATGAAGACTTCCGTGACGCTCTGGCAAAGCTATCCCTGAACGATGCATCCCTGTTCTATGAGCCGGAAACTTCTGACGCCCTTGGCTTCGGTTTTCGGGTGGGCTTTCTTGGCATGTTGCACATGGAGATTATTCAGGAGCGGCTTGAGCGGGAATATGACCTCGACTTAATCACTACCGCGCCGACGGTGGTTTATGAGCTGCAGCTCAATGATGGCTCCATGCTTTATGTGGATAACCCGTCAAAGCTGCCAGAAACCAACAAGGTGGCAGAGTTCCGTGAGCCGGTTGCTCGGGTCAGTATTCTGGTGCCACAGGAATATCTGGGTAACGTTATTACGCTGTGCATCGAGCGGCGTGGCGTTCAGAAGAATTTGCAGTACATGGGTAAGCAAGTGCAGCTGACCTATGATATTCCGTTGGCGGAAGTGGTGTTGGACTTCTTTGACAGGCTGAAGTCTACCAGCCGGGGCTACGCCTCACTGGATTACGCATTTGATCGCTTTGAGGCTGCCAGGCTGGTGCGTGTCGATGTGCTTATCAACGGCGATAAGGTTGATGCTCTGGCTATCATCTGTCATGCCGACCAGGCGCTGTATCGTGGTCGTGTGCTGACAGAAAAGATGAAAGAGCTGGTGCCACGACAGATGTTCGATGTAGCGATTCAAGCATCTATTGGCGCCAAGATTATCGCCCGGCAGACCGTCAAGGCGTTGCGCAAAAACGTACTCGCCAAGTGTTACGGCGGTGATGTGAGCCGTAAGAAGAAGCTTCTAGAGAAGCAAAAAGAAGGCAAAAAGCGCATGAAGCAGGTAGGAAATGTTGAGATTCCTCAGTCTGCTTTCCTTGCAGTCCTGAAGGTTGATTGAGTATGGATATTGATATTGGCTTCTGGCTCACCGTTATTGTTCTGCTGAGCATAGTGTTGTGGGTCGCTGACCGGGTGCTGAAGATTACCCCGGATTCCCTGGGAGAAGAGGCAAAGCCTGATCAGGCTGAAGCTAAGCGAGTTGCCTCAAGATACCCGCGTCCAGTGGTGGAATTTGTCGAATTCTTCAACTCCATTCTGCCGGTACTGTTAGTGGTGCTGGTAGTTCGATCCTTCTTGTTCGAGCCATTTACCATTCCGTCCGGGTCCATGTTGCCCACTCTGAAGGTGCATGACTTTATTTTGGTGAATAAGTTTGCCTATGGGGTTCGGTTGCCGGCAACCCACACCAAGATACTGGAAACTGGTACGCCAGAGCGTGGTGATGTCATGGTATTCCGCTATCCGGAAAAGCCCTCACAGAGCTATATCAAGCGTGTGGTTGGTTTGCCCGGAGACCGCATCAGGATTAGAGGCGGAGAGGTTTTCATCAATGATATCAAAGTAGAGCGTAGGCTGGTTTCCCGTTCGCAGAGCCAGCGAGGGCAGGAGTCGGTCTACGTTGAGGCGCTGGACGATGCAGAACATCTTATACGACATGACTGGCTTCTGAATCCATATACCGGGCAGTTGGTTAGTCGCTCCCCGGAGGGAGAGTGGCAGGTACCGGATGGCAGCTATTTCGTAATGGGGGATAATCGGGATAATAGCAAGGACAGTCGTTTCTGGGGGTTTGTCCCGGAAAGTCATGTTGCAGGGGAGGCGGTGTTGATCTGGATGCACTGGCCATCGTTGCTGTCGATTCCAGATTTTTCCCGTAATGGTGCTATTGATAAGGTGGAGAAAGAACAATGAAAACAATGACTCTTCCGTCAAAGATGCGCGGTGTTTCTATGGTCGGCTGGTTGCTGATTGGCGCTGTGATAGTGGTTTTCGGCTCTGCTGGAATGAAGACCATTCCAGCATACCTGGAGTTCAATACTATTAAGGGGGCTATTGTGAGTGTCCTCCAGGACTCCAAGGTGGCGCTAAAATCAGAGAGTGAGCTGCGTGGTGAGCTTGATAAGCGATTTATGATCAATAATGTCAAAGCAATCAGTGTCTCCGAAGTTGGTTTTGTGAAAGACGCCGGAGGTGTTAGTGCCATTGTTGATTATGAGGTCCGTGAAAACCTGTTTGGTAATTTGGACCTCGCGATGACCTTCTCCGGTAAGTTTAATAAAGACGGTCGCCAGTGAGTGTAGATCTGGACAGATTGGAGGGTCGGCTTGGACACCGGTTTTCCAATCGTGATCTGTTGACTCTGGCGTTGACCCATCGCAGCGCCAGTCGTCGTCAGAATAACGAGAGACTCGAGTTTCTCGGAGACTCCCTGCTTAGTGAGTTTATCTCCGTAGCCTTGTTTCAGATGCACCCCGAAGCCACTGAAGGACAGCTGACGCGCATGCGTGCGTCGTTGGTTCGTGGTGTCACGCTGGCCCAGCTTGGTAGTGAGCTGGGGGTGGGAAATTGTTTGGCGTTGGGTGGCGGCGAGCTGAAAAGTGGTGGCTTTCGCCGCGAGTCTATTCTCGCCGACGCCGTCGAAGCGTTGATTGGTGCGGTTTATCTGGATGCCGGGCAGCAGGTCTGTGAGCGATGTGTGCTGCACTGGTTTGCTGGACGACTGACCGAGGTGTCCCCGGATTCTGCTGATAAGGACCCGAAAACAGCACTGCAGGAGTGGCTGCAGGGCCGTCAGCTGCCGCTACCGGAGTATCAGGTGCTGGAGGTGCATGGTCAGGCGCCGAAACAGCAGTTTGATGTTGAATGTCGGTTGCAAGAGGACGACAAGGCGTTTGTGGCCACCGGCGCGAGCCGGCGCAAGGCCGAGCAGGCCGCAGCCCGTGCCGCAATGAGCTGGTTGGAGCAACAACATGGCAGATGAAATAGTCCAACGTTGCGGAATGGTGGCCATTGTTGGTCGTCCAAATGTGGGTAAATCCACCTTGATGAACCATCTTCTGGGGCAGAAGGTGAGTATCACTTCACGCAAGCCGCAGACTACCCGGCACCGTATTCACGGCATTCTTACCCGGGACGACTATCAAATTATTTTTGCTGATACGCCAGGCATTCATAGTGGTGAGGAGCGAGCGCTCAACCGTTATATGAATCAGGCAGCGCTGTCCGCATTAGGTGGCGTTGACGTGGTCTGTTTCATGGTGGACGGCATGAAGTGGACGCCGGCCGATGAGCATGTGCTGAAGTTGCTACCCACCGATGGTACGCCGGTGATTCTGCTGATTAATAAGGTCGATAAGCTGGATGATAAGGAGGCGCTGTTGCCACATATCCAGCAGCTCTGCGCTGAGCGTCACTTCGAAGAAGTCATTCCGGTGTCAGCACTGCAAGGGCACAATCTGGATGCTCTGGAGCAGGCATTGGCCAAGCGCCTGCCTGAGGCACCCTTCTGGTTTGAGGAGGATCAGATTACTGACCGCAGTGTCCGCTTCATGGTCGCCGAGATCATCCGCGAAAAGGTTGTTCGTCAGCTGGGCGATGAAGTCCCGCATCAGGTAACTGTTGAAATTGAAATGTGGCAGGACGGACCTAAAGTGACCGAAATTGCCGCCTGTATTCTGGTTGAAAGGCCGGGCCAGAAGCGTATCTTGATCGGTGCCGGCGGTGAGCGAATCAAAAGCATTGGCACTCAGGCGAGAATCGACATCGAGCGGTTGGTTGAGCGGAAAGTGATGCTTAACCTTTGGGTTAAGGTGCGTTCCGGCTGGTCCGATGATCTGCGCGCCTTGCGATCTCTGGGCTATGGCGACCTCTGAAAGTTTTGCTCCGTTTCTTTGTTGGGTGCTGCACAGGCGCCCATATCGTAATACCAGCGTGATTGTAGACTTGCTTAGTGCTGATAGCGGCCGGGTTGCCGCCATCGCCCGTGGTGGTCAAAGGCAGCCTTTGCTGCAGCCGTTTCGCCCCTTGTGGGTTGAATGGCGCGGCCGCGGTGAGCTGCGCAGTCTCGGTGCTATAGAGCCAGCAGGCGTTGCTTTTGCTTTGCAGGGAGAAGCGCTTTACTGCGGGCTGTACCTGAACGAAATGCTGGTACGTTTACTGCATCGCGATGATGCACACCCTGAATTGCTGGAAATCTATGCGGCGACGCTGACGGCATTGGCAGCCAAAGAGCTGCCGGTGGATATCATTCTGCGGCATTTTGAATTGCGTTTGCTGGATGTGATCGGCTATGGCCTGTCTCTGGATCAGGATGCTAATGGTCAGCCTTTGTTGTCCGGTTCACGTTACAGGTTATCGCCGGAGCAGGGGCTGATGCTGGATGTTTCCGGGCCGTTCTCTGGGGAAATTCTCAACGACATTGTTGCTGGCCACTGGCATGATGAAGCCCGTCGTCTGGCCAGAGATCTGATGCGTGAAGCGCTGGCGCCGCATCTGGGAGGCCGCCCATTGGTCAGCAGAAGTCTTTTTCGTAACGCCGGTAAGGGAGCATCGTAATGCAGCGGGTTTATCTTGGCGTCAATATCGATCACGTGGCGACATTGCGGCAGGCCCGCGGTAGCCGTTATCCAGAGCCGGTTCAGGCTGCTCTGCTGGCCGAGCAGGCAGGCGCTGATGGCATTACTGTTCATTTGCGTGAGGATCGTCGACATATTCAGGATCGTGATGTTGAACTGCTGATGCAGACTTGCCAGACGCGAGTGAATTTGGAGATGGCCGCGACCGCCGAAATGATTGCGATTGCTACTCGGCTGCGTCCACCACACTGCTGTCTGGTGCCGGAGAAGCGTGCCGAGCTGACTACCGAAGGTGGCCTCGATGTGGTCACCAACGAATCACTGCTTCGCGACGCTTGTGCGCGGCTCAATGATGCCGGCATTGAGGTGTCTCTTTTTATCGATGCCGATGGCCGACAGATTGAGGCCGCCCAGCGCTGTGGAGCCGCTGCCATTGAGATCCACACCGGTGTCTATGCGGATGCCGAGGATGAAGCTATCCGGCAGCGTGAGTTGCAGCGTATCCGTCGGGCCGTCGAGCAGGGACGTGCTGCCGGTTTGGTCGTCAATGCTGGCCATGGCCTGCACTACCACAACACCATCGAAATCGCCGCTGTGCCAGGAATCAATGAGCTGAATATTGGCCACAGCATTATTGCCAGAGCGGTGCTCACCGGCTTGCACGAAGCCGTGCAGAGTATGCGAGTACTGGTCGATCAGGGCGCAGCGCTGGCGCCATGATAACCGGCATAGGTACGGATATTGTTCAGTTAAGCAGGATACGTTCAGCGCTTGCTCGTCGCGGTGACCCGTTGGCGCGCCGGCTGTTAGCGGATAGTGAGTGGCTGCGTTATCAGGCTCACTCTGACCCGGTGCGCTTTCTTGGTAAACGCTTCGCCGCCAAGGAGGCCGCCTTGAAAGCACTGGGGACCGGTCTTCGGCAGGGTATTCGTTGGCATGACGTTGTTGTTGCTAATGATGGTAACGGTAAGCCGGAGCTGAACTTCTTTGGAGTTGCTGCGCAAATTGCGGCTGCCAGTCGTTGCCATCTGTCGATCAGTGACGAGCAGGATTACGCCTTGGCATTTGTCATTATTGAAAGCGAGTCCTGACTCGACAGTAGGTTCATTTCTTCCAGCAAGGCGCCCAGAGCCTGATGGATATCTTCATCCGTGGCATGGCGTTTAAGTAGTGTCTCCAAGGCTCCGGCACAATACTCAAGTTTTGGAGTGCCGCAGTACCGTGTAGCGCCATGCAGTCGGTGTACCTGCTCCAGTAGTTGATGGCGATCAGTCAGTTTCCCCAGCCGGGCAAGGTCAGTCGCTTCTTGCGGAAGCTGGGCGAACAGGCGGCTATGCATGTCCTCCACCAGGTCTGCTTTACCAGCGCAGCGTTGCAGTGCCAGCGTCAGATCCAGGCTGACGGGTTCGTTCTCGTCTGCGGGGCGGTTTTCTGTTTCCGCATCTGTTGTGTCCAACGCTGTCTTTGCGCCAGTCCAGCGCTGCAGAATATGACTAAGGTGCTTTTCATTAAGTGGCTTAGTCAGATAGCCATCCATCCCCGAGCGCAGCAGTTGCTGTTGTTCACTGGCAAGCGCATGGGCGGTCAGGGCGATAATCGGGACATGCTCGCCATTGCTTTCCTGAAGGCGAATCTGGCGGGTGGTTTCGATGCCATCCATGCCGGGCATCTGGATATCCATGAAGACGATATCAAAGTTTTGTCCGGCAAACGCCTGCACTGCTTCACTGCCGCTGCTGCAGGCCTGAACATCAATGCCCAGCTCTGACAGAAACACTTCGGCCAGTTTCAGGTTGCCTTCATGATCATCCACCACCAGCGCCCGGATGTGATTAAATCGCTGCTCCGGCGGCCCGCTTTCCTCGTCCACCTTGCTCTCACCGCACACCTCCAGCATGGCGTCATAAAGGCGCATTCGAGTGGCAGGTTTGCCAAGCAGGCGATAACGTCCCGGACTACTCTGTAGCTGTTTCTGCAGCCGGTCTGCGTGAGCCGTGAGAATGACGAGTCTGGCGTCTTGTCGCAGCAGCGACTCAAGCTGGCGCGCCAGGCTCTCATCCGGGGGCACCGCTGCAGGGATGCCGATTATCACCAGATCATGGCGATCTGCGACAAGCTGCAGGGTCTCAGCACTTTGCGACTCGCTGATCTTCATGCCCCAGTCGGCCAGCATGTGATGCAAACCTAAACGGGCGTGCTCATCAGCCTCGATAAGCGTCACCTGCTGTCCGCGAAAGGCGCGAAATGAGTCGTTACTGTCTTGCTCGTCAATTTCTGCTTTAAGAGTAAACCAGAAAGTAGAGCCTTTTCCCCAGATGGACTCAACGCCGATTTCGCCTCCCATTTCCTGGGCCAGACGCTTCGAAATTGCCAGGCCAAGTCCGGTGCCGCCAGCCTGCCGGGTGGCGCTTTGATCCGCCTGTGTAAAGGCATTGAAAAGATCTCGCTGCATCACCTCGGTCAGGCCCGATCCGGTATCAGTGACGGTGATTTTGATGGTTGCAGTATGGTTGCGCTCTTCCTCAAGCATGGCGCGGACTACCACCGAACCCCGATCAGTAAATTTTATCGCGTTATTGATCAGGTTGATCAGGACCTGACGGATCCGCAGGGCGTCACCAAGTACCCTGTTGGGCAGGTCGCTATAGATGATGGCTGCCTGTTCAATCCCTTTCTCCTGGGCCAGTGGCGCCAGCATGGTCTGCACTTCCTCAATCAGGTCGTGCAGGCTAAGGGGGGCTTGTTCCAGACTCAGCTTGCCAGCTTCGATTTTGGAAAAGTCGAGAATGTCATTGATGATAGCGAGCAGCGACTCTGAAGATTTACGAATGGTATTCATGTAGTCGCGCTGTCTCGGGTTTAGCCCGGAGCGTAGCAACAGTCTGGTGAAGCCGATAATGCCATTGAGCGGGGTACGGATCTCGTGGCTCATATTGGCAAGAAACTCTGACTTGATCTGACTGGCCTTGAGGGCCTCCTTGCGCGCCATATCCAGCTCGATGTTCTGGATCTCGATGGTTTCCAGTGTTTCGCGCAAGTCTTCGGTTGCCTGATCGACATTGTGTTGCAGCTCGGTCTGCGCATCCTCCAGTGACTTGGCCATGGTGTTCAGGGCGTCACGTAACTGAGCTAGCTCGCCCGGGGCGCGGGTTTGGATGCGGGTGTCCAGGCGGCCGTCGCGAATTTGACCAATGCCGCTGATCAGAGTCTGTAATGGTGCAGTTACCGAGCGACTTAGTCGGGCAGTGGCCAGCAAGGCCAGCAAAACCATGAGCACGCCACCGGCCAGCAGTGCCAGCAATGTCTGCAGAATCTCGATCTGCTGCCGCTGATTGGAAAACTCCACCTGCAGAATCCGGCCATCCGTGGAGACCGGGGAGCGCCATAGCCAGCTTTCGCCGGTGTAGCTGACATTGGCGGTACTGACGTTCTCCTGAGGCACATTGTGCATCCGTGGGCCGACATGTAGTGACCACGTTTGTTCTGGGTGGTGTAGTGTCGCGGCGCGGACGTCCGGCTCATTGAGAATGGTCCGCAGCACCAGCTCCTGCTCGGTTGGATGGTCTGCTGGCACGGCGCTGAGCTGGGCCCGGTAGCTGTCCACCACTAGTCGCTGCAGGCTCTGACTGTGGCTTTCGATATCGCTAACCCGGCTGGAAAGCACATAACTGCCCATGGCAACCACGGCCAGAAGTGCTGGCAAGGCGGATATAAACTGAATGCGGCTGCGTAGACTCTGTTCCACTGAGGCTCTTTCCTGCTATCGATGCTGGCATTATGCGGTGACCATGGACCCGGTGCCAGTCGGCCCGGGGACAGGTACAATCCGTTTCCATGAGCATACTTACGATCGAACAGACAGTTGGTAATACCCCGCTGGTGCGTCTCAAGCATCTACCGGGGGATACTAGCAACACTATACTGGTCAAGCTGGAGGGCAATAATCCCGCCGGCTCGGTCAAGGACCGTCCCGCCTTGAATATGATCCTCAGAGCCGAGGAACGCGGAGAAATCCGTCCCGGCGATGTGCTGATCGAGGCCACCAGCGGCAATACTGGTATCGCTTTGGCGATGGCGGCCGCCATGCGTGGCTACCGCATCAAGCTGATCATGCCGGCTAATCAGAGCCAGGAGCGCAAGGATGCCATGCGCGCCTATGGCGCCGAGTTGATCGACGTAACCCAGCAGCAGGGCATGGAGGGAGCCCGTGATCTGGCTCAGGCCATGGCGGCAAGAGGCGAAGGTCGGGTTTTGGACCAGTTTGCCAACCCTGATAATCCGCTGGCTCATTATGAAACCACTGGCCCTGAAATCTGGCGCGATACCGAGGGCAAGATTACTCACTTCGTCAGCTCCATGGGTACCACCGGTACCATCATGGGAGTGTCGAAGTATTTGAAAGAGAAAAACCCTGCCATTCAAATCATCGGTTTGCAGCCTACTGATGGTTCCCAGATTCCCGGCATCCGACGTTGGCCGAAGGAGTATCTGCCGTCAATTTTTGATGCCAGCCGTGTCGATCAGGTGATAGATATGGATCAGGCAACAGCCGAGTCGACCATGCGTCGCCTGGCGCGTGAGGAGGGCATTTTCTGTGGTGTCTCGTCCGGTGGCTCAGTTGCCGGTGCGCTGCGTTTGAGCGCCAGCATAAGTGATGCGGTGATCGTTGCCATCGTTTGTGATCGAGGTGACCGCTATCTGTCCACCGGTGTCTTTAACGGCGCCTGACATTTTTCTCAGCACTGCGCTGGCGTGACGCGCAGTGGACCCCATGGAGCTTTCATGAACGTTCTGGTGTTTGATATTGAAACCATACCTGATCTGGAGGGTGGTCGGCGCATCTATGACCTTGATGGGCTGGATGACAAGGATACCGCCAGTGCTCTGTTCAATATCCGTCGGCAGGAAACAGGCAATGAGTTTCTGCGCCTGCATTTACAGAAAATCGTTGCCATATCAGTAGTGCTACGCTCCGCCAAGGGCGTCAAAGTATGGTCTTTAGGGGATGAAAAAAGCACCGAGAAAGAGCTGATTGAGCGCTTTTTTGAGGGTATGGAAAAGTTTTCGCCGCAATTGGTTAGCTGGAATGGCGGTGGTTTTGATCTGCCCGTACTGCACTACCGGGCGTTGCGTCATGGCGTCAGTGCGCCGCGTTACTGGGAAACCGGCGAAAACGACACCAGCTTTCGCTACAACAATTACTTGAGTCGTTATCACACCCGTCATCTGGACTTGATGGACATGTTGGCGCTTTACAATGCACGGGCCAATGCACCGCTGGATCAGATTGCTACGCTGCTCGGCTTCCCCGGAAAGATGGGCATGAGTGGTGGTCGGGTGTTTGATGAATTTCAGGCTGGCAACCTGAAAGGCATTCGCGATTATTGTGAAACAGATGTGCTCAACACCTGGTTGGTATTTCTCCGTTTTCAACTGATGCGGGGCCATCTGGATACGACTGGATATGACAAGGAAACCGCACTGCTACGTGATTGGCTGAAAGCCGAGAATCAACCGCATTTTACTGAGTTTCTTTCGGCCTGGCCGGAGAGTCTCTGATGCCACGTCGTAAGCCTTTGCCACCGTCCCGCGAGCTAGTGGTTGAAACGCTCAGCCATGATGGCCGTGGTATTGCTCGCCCGGATGGCAAGACCACCTTCATTGACGGTGCGTTGCCCGGTGAAACTGTGCTGTGCAAGTACACCATGCAGCGTGGCAAGTTTGATGAAGCGCGCACGCTGGAGGTCAAAGTCGCCTCTGAGCACCGGGTTACGCCGCCCTGCAACCATGCGGATCGTTGTGGTGGCTGTAGTCTGCAACACTTGGATAGTGATGAGCAGGTGCACCTGAAGCAGAACATGCTGGAGGAGCAATTGCGCCATTTCGGTGGGCTGACGCCACAGCGCTGGCTTGAGCCATTGCGTGGCCCGGTGACCGGCTACCGCAGCAAGGCACGTCTGGGTGTCAAATACGTCGAGGCTCGCGAGCAGGTATTAGTCGGCTTTCGGGAAAAGCGGAACAGTTTTATTGCTGCACTGGATCAGTGTTCAGTGCTGGTCCCATCTGTGGGTAAGTCGCTTGGGGAGTTGGCGGAGGTGATGGCCACACTCGATGGCAAGCGGCGTATTCCGCAGATCGAAGTGGCTGCTGGAGATAAGGATGTGGCCCTGATTTTCCGTCATCTCGATCCTCTTTCTAGCGATGATCAGGACAAGTTGGTTGGATTTTGCCAGCCGCGAGGCTGGCACTGTTATCTGCAGCCGGGTAATGAGCAGTCGGTACACCGGGTATGGCCTACCGATGGCGAGCAGCGTCTGACCTATGAGCACCCCTCTGCAGAGCTTCAGATGGCATTTCATCCTACTGACTTCACTCAGGTAAATGGGGAAATCAATCGGGCCATGGTGCCACTGGCATTAGAATTGCTTGATGTCCAAGCACAGCACCGGGTACTCGACCTGTTTTGCGGGCTGGGCAATTTCACTCTTCCGCTGGCCCGTCGAGCGGCCCATGTCAGTGGCGTTGAAGGTAGTCAGGCCATGGTTGAGCGAGGCTATGAAAATGCCCGGCGCAACAGTTTGTTGAATGTGGATTTTTACGCTTTTGATTTGACTCAGGATGTTGCCGGGCAGAGCTGGGCCACGGCCCGCTATGACCGGGTGCTGGTCGATCCGCCACGCACAGGTGCGTTGGAAATGATGCCTGTGCTGGCAAAAACAGGGGCGCAGAAAGTGGTCTATGTATCCTGCAACCCGGCAACACTGGCGCGAGATGCCGGGGAGCTGGTGAAACACGGTTACCGGTTGGTGGCAGCGGGGGTCATGGATATGTTCCCGCATACCACCCATGTTGAATCCATTGCCCTGTTTGAGCGCTGATGGTTACGGTACGACGCCAACAACAGGCCCATGAGGCCGATCTTGATGGCAGCTTTGACCGGTGGCTTGATAGGGTCAGTGAAGCCTGCCATGTGCCAGACCGGGATTTGTTTGCCCGGGCCTGTGAGCGTGCCCGGCAGAGTGAGGATGCGGGCGAACGGGCGGGACGGCTCTGGCCGTATGTGATCGGTTGTTATCGTATCGGCCTGCAGATGGTGGATATCCTTGCGGAGTTGCGCGCCGATGGTGCCATGTTGCCGGCTGCGGTGCTGTATCGATCTGTTCGTGAGGGACATATTTCCCTGCTTGAGGTGGAGCGAGAGTTCGGCACTGAAACCGCTACGCTGATTGAGGGTGTGCTACGCATGGCCGCCATCGGCGCTGTGCTCAACCCAACTCGCAAGGCAGTGCTGGGGCAGCATGATGGCCAGTTAGATAATGTTCGTAAGATGTTGGTGGCGATGGTCGATGACGTCCGTGTTGCCATGCTTAAGCTGGCTGAGCGGACGGTTATTATCCGCGCGGTCAAGAATGCGGACGAGGAGCGGCGCCAGAAAGTCGCGCGCGAAGTGTTTGACATCTACGCGCCGCTGGCCCATCGCCTCGGTGTCGGTCAGCTAAAGTGGGAGCTGGAGGATCTTTCGTTTCGTTACCTGCAGCCCGGTGCCTATAAGAAAATTGCCAAGCTGCTTGATGAAAAGCGACTGGACCGGGAAACCTACATTGATAGTGTCTTGGCGCAATTAAAAGCTCAGCTGGAAAAGTTTGGCATTGAAGGCGCCGAGGTGCAGGGCAGGGCCAAGCACATCTATAGCATCTGGCGAAAAATGCAAAAGAAGCATCTCGATTTCTACGAGGTGTATGACGTGCGTGCAGTACGCATCATGGTGGAGAGTTTGCGCGACTGTTATGCCGCTCTCGGTGTGGTGCATTCGCTTTGGCAGCATGTACCGAAAGAGTTTGATGATTACATCGCCAACCCCAAGGAAAACGGCTATCAAAGCCTGCATACAGCGGTGGTGGGGCCGGAGCGAAAGATGCTGGAAGTGCAGATCCGCACCTTCGATATGCATGACGATGCTGAGTTGGGCGTCTGCGCCCATTGGCGCTACAAAGAAGGCAGCAAGCGGGACAAGCGCGGTGCGGATTACGAGCATAAAATTGCCTGGCTGCGCCAGGTGCTGGAGTGGCATGACGAGCTCGGGGAGTCTGGCCTCGATAATGTAGTAGCTGACTTGCGTGGTAACGAGGGCGGCCAGCGCATCTATGTGTTCACCCCGGAGGGGCATGTTCTGGATATGGAAGCTGGCTCTACACCAGTGGACTTTGCCTATCAGGTACACACTGAAGTGGGGCATCGGTGCCGTGGGGCCAAGGTTAATGGCCATATCGTGCCGCTTAACTATGAATTGAAAACCGGCGAGCAGATTGAGATTCTGACCACCAAGGAAGGGGCGCCAAGTCGTGATTGGTTGACACCATCTTTGGGTTATATCAAGACGGCTTCTGCCCGAGCGCGCATACACCAATGGTTCAAACGTCAGGGCCGTGGCTCGCATATTGTTCAGGGCAGGCAGATTCTGGATAAGGAGCTATCCCGTCTGGCGTTAGGGAAAGTGGATCTGGAAAAGCTCGCTCCGGAATTGAATCTGAAAACCGGCGAAGATGTGTTGGCGGCACTTGGCGCCGGTGATCTGGGTATTACCCAGGTGGTCAATCAGGCTCAGGAGCTGTTCAGCACCGATCAGCGTCAGCATGACCTGTTTGTGCCAGCAAAATCCCGCGTTAGCGGGGAGGCTGACATTACCATTCAGGGCGTGGGTAATCTGATGACCCATATCGCCGCCTGTTGCCAGCCGGTGCCTGGCGATCAGGTAATGGGATATATCACTCAGGGCCGTGGTGTCACTGTGCACAGGGCTAATTGTGCCAACCTGCTGTCGATGCAGGCCGATGATCCTGAGCGAGTGATCGAAGTCAGCTGGGGACAAGCGGATCGCATTTACTACCCTGTGGATGTGTTCGTCCGCGCATGGGACCGTCAGGGACTTTTGCGGGACCTGCTGTCGGTACTGGCTAATGAGCGGGTCAACGTTACCGCGGCGCATACCGAGTCACACCCCCACGACAACACCGCCACCATGCTGCTGACTATGGAAATTTCCACGTTGGGCAATCTGGGAAAGGTGTTGGCCAAGCTCGATCAGTTGCCGGGCGTGCTGGAAGTGCGGCGCTACAAGAAGTAGGTTTTCTGGAGCCTGTCATGTCTGCAATTGATGAACTGCTTACTATTATGGCGACACTGCGCGACCCAGAGCGTGGTTGTGCATGGGATCTTAAGCAGAACTTTGACACCATCGCCCCTTACACTGTTGAAGAAGCGTTTGAAGTTGCGCAGGCGATTGCCGAGCGTGACTGGCCGGAGTTGCGAGAAGAGCTGGGCGATCTGTTGCTGCAGGTGGTATTTCATGCGCGTATGGCAGAGGAGCAGGCGCTGTTCTGTTTTGCCGATGTGGTGGCCACACTGAATGACAAATTAGTGCGTCGCCACCCCCATGTCTTCGGTGAAACCGCTACTAGTGATGTTGCTGAAATCAAGCAGGTTTGGGAGCAGATCAAACAGTCTGAAAGAGCCGGCAAGGGACGGCACCATAACAGTGCGCTCGATGGGGTGCCTGATGGGCTGCCGGCACTGCAGCGTGCTGCCAAGATCCAGAAGAAGGCAGCAGTGGTGGGCTTTGACTGGACAGATGCGGCTGCGGTATTTCCGCAAGTGCAGTCCGAGTTGGACGAGCTTGCTGAAGCCATGGCGTCTAGCGACCGGGGACATATTGAAGAAGAGCTGGGCGACCTGTTGTTCAGCGTGGTTAACCTTGCTCGCAAGCTGAAGCTCGATCCTGACCTGACTCTGCGCCGCGCCAGCGACAAGTTCAGTCGACGCTTCCGCCATATGGAGGGGCTGGCGGATCTGGCCAGTCTTGATAATGACGCGCTGGAGGATCTGTGGCGCCAGGCCAAGGCTGACCTGGCGGATATCTGACCGTTCTCGAATAGTTCCTTCTTTACTCGCATGTCACATAAACTTCACATTGGTGAAACTTTGCCGTCATTCGTCCTCCGCATACTGCGCCTCAGCAGTCAGGAACTGGTGATAGAGGTTCCGCCAACGCTGTTACCTGCATATAACGTTGCCTGAATTAGGAGAAGTTCGAATGAACAAGAAGCTGCTTGCCATCGCCGTAGGTGCTGCTGTTGCATTTCCCGCCGTTGCTTTGGCCGAAGGCCCGACTGTATACGGCAAGATGAACATCACGCTGGAAATGAACACCGTTGATCCAGCTCCGGCTGCCCCGGATAACGACAGCGCTTGGGTACTGGACAGCAACTCGTCTCGCCTGGGTGTCAAGGGTGGCTACGATCTCGACGTTGGCGGCCTGTCAGCTATTTATCAGGCTGAGTTCGGCATGAATGTTGACGATGGCGCAGGTCCATTCAGCCAAAGAAACATCTTTGCTGGCCTGAAGGGCGGCTTTGGTACCATCAAGGCTGGTAAGTTCGACACCCCGATGAAGACTTCCCAGGGTAAGGTTGATCAGTTTAACGACCTGGATGGCGACATCTCTTCGTTCATGACCGGTGATGAGCGCGCCAATAACATCGTGCAATATACTTCGCCCACGCTGGCCGATGCTATTACCATCAATGCTGCCTTCATTCCTAACGAAGATCAGAGTGACTTCGATGGTAACGGTGAGAACGAAAACGGCCTGACCGACACCATTTCTGTGTCCGTGGTCTATGAAACCGACTCTCTGTATGCCGCGCTGGCTCAGGATATGGACAACGATTATGAAGGTTTGGATGCAGACCCAAGCGTTGGTCCAATCGATATCACTCGCTTGACCGGTGCGTTCAAAGTCGACGCGTTCGAGCTGGGTGCTATCTATCAGCTGGCCTCAGATACCGAGAGCAATGGTGAAGAAACCTCCATGCTGGTTAGCGGTGCTTTCAAGCTGGATCGCACCAAGCTGAAGCTGCAGTACGGCATGACCAAAGGCGATCAGTCTGATGAAGAGCTGACCTCACTGTCTTTCGGTGCCGACTACAAGCTGGCCAAGGCGAGCAAGGTATTTGCCTACTACACGATCAATGAAGCTGACCTGGCTGATACCGAAGAAACGTTCCTGGCCGTGGGCCTCGAGCACAAGTTCTGAGTTATGCCCTCAAATCTGGCGGCAAGGATGCCGCCAGTGCCACGGGAATACCGTCGGCACGCTTCTGGGCCCGCATAGCGGGCCTTTTTTGTGCCCCTTTGCCCCTGAGCCGTGCCTCTACGTGGTGCAATTTAGAGGATTTAATGGTGCATATTGTAATAATTGCACCAAAACAGGTCTTTTCATGTTCAAGTTATCGTCATATATTCGACACACCGGTGAAATGAGACATCGGTTCGAACGTTCGATGACAACATATGGAACAGGGAGATCTCAGAATGAAAAAGACCTATCTTGCAGCCGCCATCGCAGCAGTATTCTCCGTCGCCGGAGCTGCTCAGGCACAGGACTATCAGATGGAAGCCGGGCTGAGCTACTTCGATGATGGCAATACCGTCAGCGATATGGCCGCGGACTTCACCTATCACATTGACACGGTAACCACCGCAGACCGTCCTTTGGCGGAGGCCGCATTTCTGGGTCGCAACAGCAATATTTCGGCGTTCTACTACACACCGGACGACGATACCCTTGAAGACACCATGGGGTTGGGTGTTGAGTGGTGGTTCGAAGACATCTACGCTGCAGCCGACGTCAGTGACAATGATGGCGATAAGGACATGACCCTCCGACTGGGTTACATGCTGCAGGATGGTTTCCTGATCTATGCTGGCTACAATGACGACGATGCGACAACCCTGACCACCATCCTGCTCGGCACCAAATATGTTGTTGATAGCCTCAATGTAGAAGTGGAAGTGAGTCAGTCCGATGACGTGAACGATACCGTCGCGGTTAGCGCATTGGCTGACTACTACATCAACAATAGCTTCAGCGTTGGTGCTTCCGTAGATAAGGCAGAGCGTGGTGCTAGCACCTTCGGTGTTCAGTCCCGCTACTTCTTTACGCCGGTGCTCAGCGGTGAAGTTAGCTATGAGAAAACTGAGAGTAATCCAGATGATCTGATTGCTGCTCGTGTGGCTTTCCGCTTCTGATTGTTCCAGATAAGAAAAATGCCCGCGAAAGCGGGCATTTTTTTGTCTGCGTGAAGCCGTTTAGTCCTGGTAGCGACGCAAAACCAGGGTTGCGTTGGTTCCACCAAAGCCGAAGCTATTAGACATTACAGTATTCAGGGTGGCATCGCGGCTTTCGGTGATCACCGGGCAGCCCTCTGCCTCAGTATCCAGATTGGCGACATTGGCAGAGCCTGCAATAAAGCCATTTTGCATCATCAGTAGCGAGTAAATTGCTTCCTGAACTCCGGCGGCGCCAAGCGAATGGCCAGACAGCGATTTGGTTGAGCTAAATGGCGGGATGTCGCTGCCGAACACTTCACGAATAGCTCGTAGTTCAGCCACATCACCCACCGGAGTGCTAGTGCCGTGGGTATTGATGTAATCGATTGGCGTATCCACGGTGGCCATGGCCTGACGCATGCAGCGCGCCGCACCTTCACCACTGGGGGCGACCATATCATGGCCATCCGAGGTGGCACCGTAGCCGACGATCTCGGCGAGAATATTAGCGCCACGAGCCTTGGCGTGTTCCAGCTCTTCCACCACAAGCATGCCGCCACCACCGGCGATGACAAAGCCGTCTCGGTCTGCATCATAGGCGCGGGAGGCCTTTTCGGGGGTGTCGTTGTATTTGCTCGACAGAGCTCCCATGGCGTCGAACAGGATGCTCAGTGTCCAGTGTTCTTCTTCGCCGCCGCCGGCAAATACGATGTCCTGTTTGCCAAGTTGGATCAGCTCCATGGCGTTGCCAATACAGTGGGCGCTGGTAGCACAGGCAGAGGCAATCGAGTAGTTCACGCCCTTGATCTTGAAGGGGGTCGCCAGACACGCGGAAACCGTGCTCGCCATAACCCGTGGCACCATATAGGGGCCAACCCGTTTAACACCTTTTTCACGGGCGATATCCGCGGCATCAACCTGATTCATGGAAGAGTGGCCGCCGGAACCGGCGATCAGGCCGGTACGTTCGTTGCTGACCTGCTCGGGGCTGAGGCCGGAGCTGCGAATGGCATCATCCATGGCGACATAGGCAAACGCAGCGGAGTCGCCCATAAAACGGCGTGCCTTGCGGTCAATGCGCTCATCCAGATCAATAGTCGGTATACCGGCCACCTGGCTACGCATGCCAATCTCTTTGTAGGGCTCACGGTGACGAATGCCGGAGATACTCTCTTTGAGAGAGCGGGTTACGCTGTCAGCGTCATTGCCGAGGCACGAGACGATGCCGAAACCAGTGATTACTACTCTGCGCATGGAGCTACTCCGTCAGAATCCGTCAGTGGAGGTGAAAAGGCCTACCCGCAGGTCTTCGGCATGATAGATGTCACGGCCATCGATGCTGACCCGGCCATCCGCCATGCCAAGGATCAGGCCGCGGGCGACGATGCGTTTGATGTCGAGGTGATAGGTGAGTTTCTTTGCGGTAGGAAGCACCTGGCCGCTAAATTTTACCCCGCCAACGCCCAGGGCTCGGCCGCGGCCCGGATGGCCCAGCCAGCCCAAGTGGAAGCCCACTAGCTGCCACAAAGCATCCAGACCGAGACACCCGGGCATTACCGGGTCACTTTCAAAGTGGCACTGGAAAAACCAAAGATCAGCAGCGATATCCAGTTCAGCAATAATCTCTCCCTTGCCGTACTTACCTCCCTCGCGGCTAATGTGAGTAATGCGGTCCATCATCAGCATATTTGGCAGGGGCAGGCGTGCGTTGTTTGGCCCAAAAAGCTCGCCATGGCCACATGCTAGTAGTTCATCTTTGGTATAGGAGGACTGTCGTTGGCTCGTCACTAAGGTATCCAGATCGGGGAATTCGGCGGCCATCATAGCAAACGCCTGCACCGTCGCGGCAATACAGGCATTACCAATTGTGACAAGCACAACAAGGCGGGGGGCGCAGGCATGATGTGTCAGCGTCAATGTTGAGCTGCTTTGATGACAGCCCGGTGACCGATGCGTCGCTTCCGGGCTTGCATTGAGGCGGCAGCTTGACCATTCTAAGGCCCCTCGAAAGTCCCGGAGAATCCCTTGGTCGCTGAATTGGGCCACTTCTGTCTCTGGCTAGCGCTTGCGCTCGCTGTTCTTCAATCCTTTGCGCCGGTCTACGGCTATGCCACTGGTAAACCGTGGATGTTGGCGGTTGCGCGTCCAGCGGCGATGTTGCAGTGGCTGTTACTGACGGTCGGTTTGCTGGCGTTGGCCTGGGCATTTTACAGCCACGATTTCAGCATCAGCTATGTGGCGGGCCATTCCAACAGCAAGCTGCCCCTTGGCTACCGGATTTCCGCGATCTGGGGTGGCCACGAGGGTTCGTTGCTGCTTTGGGTGTGGATCCTTGCGCTATGGGGCCTGCTGGTGTCGCTGCTGCGCGGTGCCGTGCCGAAAGACATTCACGCACTGGTTTTAGCGGTCATGGGTATGATCGGCATCGGCTTCCTGTGCTTTATGCTATTTACCTCCAACCCGTTTGACCGAAACCTTCCCTGGTTTCCTCTTGATGGCGGTGACCTGAATCCCTTGCTGCAGGACCCGGGGCTGATTATTCATCCGCCCATGCTGTACACCGGCTATGTAGGTTTTTCCGTTGCCTTTGCCTTTGCCATTGCCGGGCTGATTGCCGGCAAGCTGGACCCGGCTTGGGCGCGCTGGGCGCGGCCATGGACCACCGTGGCTTGGGCTTTCCTCAGTATCGGTATCGCGCTGGGCTCGTGGTGGGCCTATTACGAACTGGGCTGGGGCGGCTGGTGGTTCTGGGATCCGGTAGAGAACGCATCGCTGATGCCGTGGCTTTGCGGCACGGCGTTGATCCACTCTCTGGCGGTTACTGAAAAGCGGGGCCTGTTCCGGGCCTGGACCGTGTTACTGGCGATCACCGCATTCTCTTTGTGCCTGCTTGGTACATTTTTGGTGCGCTCCGGGGTGCTGACCTCAGTGCATTCATTTGCCAACGACCCTGCACGCGGTGCATTTATTCTGGCTTTCCTGGTTGTTGTTGTAGGTGGCTCGCTGGCGTTGTTTGCGGTCCGTGCACCTGTGCTGCGGCATCGTGCAGGGTTTGAGTTCCTGTCCCGCGACAGTTTTTTGTTAGCCAATAACCTGATTTTGCTGACGGCCACCTTTGTGGTGTTGATGGGTACATTGTTTCCCCTGCTTGGCGAAGCTCTGGATATCAAAATTTCCGTTCGTGCGCCTTACTTCAACGCATTTTTTGTGCCGCTGACACTGGTGCTGATGATGTTGTTGGTGCCGGGAATGTCCAGTAACTGGAAAAAGCAGGAAGGCCGGGCATTGCTCAAGCGGCTGTTCTGGCTGGTGCCGGTGAGCATCGTGCTGGGAGTGGCGGTGGTCGCGATCAGCGGTGGTGAGCTGCCGTTTGTTGCTGTGTTGGCAGTGGTGCTGGTGGTCTATGTGTTGCTTGCTCATATCGTTGACTGGGCACAAAAGGCACTGGCATTTCGCAGTGGCTTGCTTGCCGGTGCGCGACGTCTGCCCCGTGCCTATTACGGCATGGTGCTTGGCCATATTGGTCTGGCAATCATCGTCGCCGGTGTTACACAAGTGAGCTTCCGTGAGTCAGAACGTGATCTGCGTATGCTGCCCGGTGATGTGGCCACTGTGGCAGGTTATGAGTTTACCTTTGCCCAAGTGGTCGACCGAGCTGGCCCGAATTTCAACGCAGTGCGTGGCATTGTTCCAGTCACATCCAATGGCCGACTGGTAACCACACTGCATCCGGAAAAGCGCACTTATCTGGCCAGCGGCCAGGTCATGACCGAGGCGGCCATCCATTCCAACTTATGGCGTGACCTTTATGTCGCCCTGGGCGAACCGATTGATGATACCGCCTGGGCGGTGCGTATCTACTACAAGCCGGGTATCGGCTGGTTGTGGATAGGCTCGTTATTACTCGGTATCGGTGGCGTTTTGGCGGCTACGGACCGTCGCTATCGCTCGCGTAAATCGGAGGAAGCTGATGCAGCCGCGTAAAGGCTTGTGGATGTTCCTGCCTCTGCTTGCTTTTCTGGGGCTTGCTGTTCTTCTGGCATCAGGCCTGGGCCGTGATACAGAAGAACTGCCCACCGCGCTTGCCGGCAAGCCATTGCCGGAAATACAGTTGCCATCGTTGATGCGTCGTGGCACCGAGGTCAGTAATGAACTGTTTATTGGTCATTGGACGCTGCTGAATGTCTGGGCCACATGGTGTCCGACCTGCTATGTCGAACATCCTTATCTGATCAATCTTGCCGAACAGGGCATTCGTATTGTCGGTCTGAATTATAAGGATGAGACCGACAAGGCCCGTGAGTATCTGGCTTCCTTGGGCAACCCGTATATCGAAGTGGCTATTGATGAGAGTGGTAGCTATGGAATCGATCTCGGGGTGTACGGCGCTCCGGAAACCTTTGTTATCAATCCTCAAGGGGAAGTGGTGCTGCGCTATGTCGGTGAACTGAATGACCGATCCTGGCAGCAGCGTTTTGCTCCGGTGTGGGAAAAGGAGACGCAGTGATGAAACGGTTGTTGCTGCTTGTTTTATTTTGTTGGCCACTGGCATCAGGCGCAGTGGAGGATATCTACCAGTTTGATTCGGCTGCAGATGAACACCGTTTCCGAGAGCTGTTGGTGCAGCTGCGTTGCCCGAAGTGCCAGAATCAGGCGATCGCAGATTCTGATGCGCCAATTTCTCAGGATATGCGCGAGCAGGTTGCCAGCATGATTCGTGATGGCCGCAGTAACGAGCAAATAGTTGATTACTTTGTCGAGCGCTATGGTGATTTCGTCAATTATGAGCCGCCGCTGACGCCGCAGACCCTGATTCTCTGGCTTGGGCCTATGCTGGCCATGCTTGGAGGAGCCCTGCTGGTGGGACTGCAAATGCGCCGGGCCCGACGTATTGCCCGTGGTGAGGATGTGCTGTGATGTTCTATCTTCTTATCGGCCTAACCAGTCTGGTAGTAGCTATCCTGTTATGGGTGCTTTGGCGCCATGAGGCGAGGCAGCAGGCTGTAGCCATGGCCGTGCCGGCCATCCCTTTGACGGCGGCGGTGATTGTTGTTGGTGCGCTTCTATATATAGGGGTTGGTCTTAACAAGGACACCGGTCGATGGTTGTCAGACTGGCGCGAATATCGCGAGTTTGCTCGTCAGGTGGTGGCAGGGGAGCCGGATCCACAGATCGCTGCGAATGTGCCGTTGCAGTCCCTCGCCCGAGTGTTGCAGCGACAGTTGCATCTGACCCCCTCAGCGGAGGGCTGGTATGTATTGGCCCTGGTATACGCCGAAATGGAGGCGCCAAAGGTTGCAGTAACGGCAGCTCGCAAGGCAGTGGAGCTGGCCGGCGACGAGCTCGATCCGCGTCTGTTGCTGGCTCGCAGTCTGATTGAACAGAGCGGCGGCAAGTTGGATGCGGAGGCGGGGACAATTCTGGATGATGTGCTCCGCCGTCACCCCGATCATGATGGCGCCTTAACGTTGCTGGCTTCTGCTGCCATGCAGAGTCGCGATTACGCCCGGGCGTTACCAGCCTGGCAGGCATTGCTAAGCCGTCACGGCGAAGGTGAGGCGCGGCCACTGCTTGAAAAAATGGTGGCAGATGCTCAGCGCCAGTTGCAGTCACAGCTTTATTATCAGGGCATTACTATCACGGTTGACGCTGATGTCCGGGTGCAAGCCGGGGGGACCCTGTTTGTGTTCCTGCGCCGCCCGGGTGATGTGGGCCAGCCTCTCGCTGCTGTACGGGTGCTGGCAGACGGCTTCCCGATGACTGTTTCCGTATTACCGGAGAACTGGCTACAGGAAATGCCGACCCCTGGTACTCAGCTGGAGGTCGGTGCCCGTTACAGCGACCGTGCAAGCGCAGGTATCGAGGGAGCAGTTGAGTCTGGAGAGAGGGTGGCGCTAACCGGTGAGGCAGGCCAGCTTGCCGCTCGGCTAAACCTTTCAACGCCGCCAGTTAGTCAGTAAGTACGAATATAGCATTAGCACAAACGTAGACCGCCTTGTCCGGCGGTCTACGTCACGGTAGAGTTCCCCCCTTTTTTGTGGGCAACCCGGCGCCATTCGGCCCCGGGATTCAAGTCGGAGTCATCTATGCGAGTCATCCTGCTCGGTGCGCCAGGCGCCGGAAAAGGCACCCAGGCCCAACTGATAATGCAAAAATTTGGCATTCCGCAGATTTCCACCGGGGATATGCTGCGAGCAGCGGTCAAGGCTGGCACTCCTCTGGGAGTGGCAGCGAAACAAGTTATGGATGCCGGTGGTTTAGTGTCCGATGACATTATTATCGGCCTGGTAAAAGAACGTATTCGCGCAGATGACTGTGCCAATGGTTTTTTGTTTGATGGGTTTCCGCGCACTATTCCTCAGGCTCAGGCGTTAGTTGAAGCGGGTGTCGACATTGATTTTGTTGTCGAGTTGGACGTCAATGACGAGGAGATCATTGAGCGTCTGTCCGGGCGGCGTGTGCACCCGGCTTCCGGGCGCGTTTATCATCTTAAGTACAATCCTCCCAAGCAGGAAGGCAAAGACGACCTGACAGGGGAAGATCTGGTTCTGCGTGATGATGACCGGGAAGAGACGGTACGCAAGCGTCTTCAGGTTTATCAGCAGCAGACCCGCCCGTTGGTCGATTTTTATCAGGGGTTGGCGGCGCAACCGGGCGACAAGGCTCCTCGTTACGTGCGTATTGCCGGTGTTGGCTCCATGGATGATATTCGCGACAAGGTGCTGGCTGCCCTGAAGGCGTAAACCAAATATGGGGTCGTGCGTTGTAAAAGGAGGCTTCGGCCTCCTTTTTTTGTCCTTTAAATGGCTGCTATCACCCTGAGCTATTGCTCTTCGTGCTCGTTTTCAGCGTCTGTTGATTTCCACTAAAAGTGTTACGGCGGTAACACTTTTCCGTTGTCCCGTCCCTGATGTTGCCTGCTAACCCTGCAGCAGTAGCCTGATTGATCGCCGTCTGTTGTGATCAGTACGCCTTGAGATACCCACAGAATTTATTCTTTCATGGGTGCTGATATTGCTCGGCGAGCTGTTCTGGTAATGCAGATGGAGTCCCCATTAATGCTTTTTTACCGGCAAAAAATAGCCAAATGGTTTCCGAGATGGGTTCGGGCTAATGCCTGGAAGAGACTATTTGCAAAGAGTGGCTGCAATTGTTTTATGCAAATCGGAGAGTTGAGAAATACCGCAGTGGACAAATTATGTACCACCTGATTTTTTTTTATGCTATTTTTTGTCTCGGTCGCAGTAAAAACAACGCTATAGCTTAGGAGATCAGTCATGGCTCGAGCCAAAAAGAAAGCCGCCCCGAAACGTAAGGCAGCCAAGCCAGCAGTTAAGGCTACTGTCGATAACAAGGTAAAAGTGAAAGAGCAGGCTGCCGCCGCTGCCCACAAGGCAATGGCAGCAGTAGAAGCCAAAGTCGAAAAACAGCAGGCAAAGATTGCTGCTGTCAGTGCAAAGCTGAAAGCACAGCGCGATTCTGCCAAAGGCAAGGTGACTGCTGCTGCCAAGGCCCGTATGGCTACCATGCGAGCTCAGGTTAAGGCGCTGCGCGAGGCTATGGCCGATCTGCGCAAAGAGCTGCGCGTAGCGAAAGCTGCCGCTAGCCGTGAAGCCAAGCGCTTGAAAGCCGCACATCGCGCCGCTGACCGCAAAGCCAAAGCCGCTGCCAAGAAAGCCGCTGCCAAAGCCAAAGTTGCAGCTCGTAAAGCTGCTGCCAAGGAAAAAGCCGCTGCCAAGAAGGCTGCTGCCCGCGCTAAAGTAGCTGCCCGTAAAGCTGCTGCGAAAGAGAAGGCCGCTGCCAAGAAAGCTGCTACCAAAGCCAAAGCTGCTGCCAAGAAAGCCGCTGCCAAGGCCAAGAAAGCTGCTGCCAAAGGCACTGCCAAAAAGCGTGTAGCCAAAAAGCGTGTGGCCAAGAAGGCTCCGGCCCGTAAAGCCGCTGCCAAGAAGAAAGCCCCACGTAAAGCCGCAGCCAAGAAAGCTCCACGCAAAGCTGCTGCGAAGAAAAAAGCAGTTCGCAAGGCTCCGGCCAAGAAAGCTGC
Organism: Alcanivoracaceae bacterium; assembly: GCA_029210325.1. GTDB lineage: Bacteria > Pseudomonadota > Gammaproteobacteria > Pseudomonadales > Alcanivoracaceae > PGZG01. The sequence goes on from JARGPU010000004.1 coordinate 190,467, forward strand.
CCGTCGCGGTCGTCCGGCCAAGAAGTAATACTTCTCTGGTCTGACAAAAGCCCCGCTTCGGCGGGGCTTTTTTATGTTTGGCTATACCCGCTCCCAGTGTGATCAAGATCACATTTGTCTGTTTCTCTGCCCAATCCGCATTTCGCCTCTCTCTGACAGTCAGCTGCAGGCATCACTGGCGGCGCTGATGGCGTCGTTGCCATGGCCCTGTTGTGATGTGATTGCTATGCTTCGCGCCAGTTCAGGAGAGCCCATTTGAGTCGTGTCGAACGTGTGCTGTGCGATGATGAACGTTTCGCCAGTCTGATCCCCGGTTTTGCCCCGCGAGCTCCGCAGCTGGAAATGGCCAAGGCGGTGGAACAGGCATTGTCTGACTCATCTGTGCTGGTGGTTGAGGCAGAAACCGGTACCGGTAAAACCTTGGCTTATCTAGTGCCCGCATTGCTGGCTGATGGCCCGACTATTATCTCCACCGGCACCAAGAGTCTGCAGGAGCAGCTTTTCTTTCGTGATCTACCGGTTGTGTTGAAGGCTCTCGGCGTGCACAGGCGGGTGGCGCTGCTCAAGGGGCGGGCCAACTATCTGTGTCCTTACCGGTTGCAGCTGCACCTTGAAGAGGCGCGCTTTCAGACCCGAGACACTGCACTGCAGATGCAAGTGGTGGCCCGTTGGGCGGCACGTACCGCCAGTGGCGATATCGCCGAGCTAAGGGAAATTCCTGAGGATGCGCCTGTCTGGCCCTGGGTAACCAGTACGACGGAGAACTGTCTTGGTCAGGACTGTCCGGAGCTGAGTCGCTGCCCGGTGATGCGCGCCCGTCAGGAAGCCCAGGAGGCAGATCTGGTGGTGGTTAATCACCACTTGTTTTTCGCCAATGCCGCACTGAAAGGTGAGGGGGTAACGGAACTGCTGCCAGCGGCCAATGCGGTGATTTTCGATGAGGCTCATCAGTTGCCTGATGTGGCCGCCACTTTTTTCGGTTCAACACTGAGCTCCCGGCAGCTGCAGGAGCTATGTAGTGATGCCATTAGCGAAGCGGCGCACAGCTCGGTGGACGTGCAGGGTCTGTCTGCACATACCAGTGCACTGGAGCGTAGTGCTGCAGACCTGCGTATCGCTCTCGGCCACGATGGCCGCAAGGAAACCTGGTCAGCGGTCAGCAGCATTGCTGAAGTGATCAAAGCGATGGAGGCTCTGGCACAGGCACTACTTGCCCTAGAGCAGTTCCTCGAGCCATACAGTCGCAGCAGCCGTGGCATGGAGTCCTGTCATCGCCGTGCTAGTGAGCAGCGGGCCAGCCTGCAGCGCTTTCAAAGTGGTCATGACGATAATCTGGTGTTTTGGTTCGAAACCTTCAAGCGTGCTTTCCTGCTGCACGCCACGCCGTTGTCCGTAGCGGAGATGTTTGATGCCCATCGGGCACAGCAGCGTTGCAGCTGGATCTTTACCTCGGCCACCCTGTCAGTGGCGGGGAACTTCAGTCATTTTATTGAGCGACTGGGTATTTCAGATGCCGCCACACTGCGGCTGGAAAGTCCGTTTGATTTTCGCCGACAGGCGGTGCTCTACGTGCCCGAGGATCTGCCCACCCCGGACATGCCTGACTACACCAGTAGGCTAGTGGACAACATGGTACCGGTGATCGGGTCTGCCCGAGGCCGTACTTTTTTCCTGTTTACCAGTCATCGAGCCTTGCGCGAGGCTGCGGAGTTGCTGCGTGGACGGATTGAGTACCCTTTGTTGGTGCAGGGTGAGGCGGGACGTCGACAGTTACTGGAGGAATTTCGGGAGCATGGTAACGCGGTACTGCTCGGCACCAGCAGTTTCTGGGAGGGTATTGACGTAAGGGGCGAGGCGCTCAGCTGTGTCATAATTGATCGCCTGCCGTTTGCCTCACCGGGAGACCCGGTTGCTGCGGCGCGTATAGAAAGGATCAAACGTGAGCGTGGTAATCCATTTCGTGATTATCAGCTGCCACAGGCGGTGCTGACGCTGCGTCAGGGCGCAGGCCGACTGATTCGCGATATCCACGACCATGGTGTGCTGGTCATCGCGGATCCGCGACTGATCGACAAGAGCTACGGCAAGCTATTTCTTGATAGTCTGCCGAGCATGACACGAACCCGGAAGCCTGAAGTGGTGGAACGGTTTTTTCGTTATATCGAGAATCGGGGCAACATTGAAACTGCTGGCAATTGAAACCGCCACCGACAGTTGTTCGGTCGCATTGTGGCATAACGGTGAGGTGCGCGAGCATTTTGAAGCAGCCGCGCGGCGCCAGACCGAGCGAGTGTTGCCAATGGTGGAAGCGCTGCTCGCAGAGGCTGGCTGGAGGCTCAATGAGCTTGATGCCATCGGCTTTGGTCATGGCCCCGGCGCCTTTACCGGTGTCCGTGTGGCAGTGTCCGTGGCCCAGGGCCTCGGTTTTGCTGCCGGCTTGCCTTTGATAGGTATTTCCACTCTGGCGGCAGCTGCCCATACGGCTGCAGGGCAATATGGTGATGGCGACTGGCTAATTGCCTTTGATGCGCGCATGAACGAACTGTATCTGGCGGGCTATCGTTGCCATCAGGGTGTGTTGGAAGTCCTGTTGCAGGACTGTCTAGCAGCGCCAACGCTTTTGCCAGAGCTGCCTGCCGGTGAATGGCGAGGCGCAGGCAGTGGTGAGTTGCACCTGCCTGCGCTGCGTGCTGCCTGGCCTGTACTGGGAGATTGGCAGGGTGAACTGCTGCCCCGAGCCTCTTCCGTTGCGGCGCTGGCAGCTCAGCAACATGCTCAGGGTGCCGGCGTGATAGCGGAACAGGCGCGGCCGGTCTATTTGCGCGACCGGGTTATTCAGGGAGCAATAAGATGAGTAAACCTGCAGGATGGGATCTACCCAATCCGCATATTCTCAGCATGACAGTACCGGCTTCTGCTATTGATGTGATGGGGCATGCTAATAACGTCGAGTACCTGCGTTGGCTGGAACATACCGCATGGGATCACACCCGGGCACTGGCATTGGGCTGGGAACAATATCAGCAACTAAATCGTGGCATGGTGGCCCGTCGTACCGAGCTGGAATACCTGTCACCAGCGTTTGAAAACGATGAGCTGGAAATTGGCACTTGGATTGTCGAGAACGATAATCGCATCAGCATGGTGCGCCGGTACCAGGTTTGCCGTCCTGCGGATGGCATGACGTTGCTGCGTGGCCGCACCCGTTGGGTGTGTGTGGCGATTGATTCTGGTAAACCGCGGCGTATGCCTCCTGAGTTTATTGAAGGTTACGCTTTGACAGCCTGGGAAGATCAGTAAATGGAGTGGATACAGCTGCTGGCGCTTGCCGTTATCCAGGGGCTGACTGAGTTTCTCCCGGTGTCCAGCTCTGCGCACCTGATTTTGCCGGCCCAGTTGCTGGGTTGGGAGGATCAGGGGCTAGCCTTCGATGTGGCAGTACATATTGGTACTCTTGCGGCGGTGCTGTGGTACTACCGCAGCTATGTTGGCCGAATGACCGTTGGCGCTTTTCAGGGGGTGCAGACGCGCCAGATAAACCCTGACCTGAAATTGGCGTTATTGCTTGTCTGGGCGACACTGCCGGCGGTAATCGGAGGTTTTCTGTTCAAGGATGTGCTCGAAGAGCACGGCCGTTCGGTGGCGGTGATTACTGCCACTACGTTGCTGTTCGGCGCGTTGCTGTGGGTCGCCGACCGGCGTGGCAGTCAGCGCATTTCATTGGCAGCGGTGGGGCTAGGGGTTGCCACCCTGATTGGTCTGGCCCAGGCGTTAGCTCTGATACCCGGCACTTCGCGCAGCGGCATTACTATCACGGCGGCACTGCTGCTGGGGCTGCACCGGGAAGATGCGGCCAACTTCTCCTTTTTGCTGTCGATCCCGGTGATCCTTGGTGCGGTGGTGCTGATGATTGCGGAGCTGGCTTCCGAACCGCAAATTTTTTCTATGCTGCAGCTGCTGGTGGCGACCATGGCCAGTGGCGTGGTGGCGTATCTGACCATCGCATTTTTTATCCGCCTGGTGAACCAGCTGGGCATGTTGCCGTTTGTGATTTACAGACTGCTGCTTGGTCTGGTGCTGTTGGTTTTTTTCCTGTGAAGCTCGCCGCCTTGCCGGGAACGCCGGATGTTGGTGCGTTGAGTGTGATGGATGAAGAAGCAGCCGCTCAGGCGGGTGTCGACATGCTGCTCGGGGTCAACGATGGACGCTTGGCGCTGTGGCGCCCTGAGGGCCATGAGACGCCGCTCTGCGTCGACTTCGATGGTGGCCAGCTGGGTTACCGACTGGCGGCTGACAGAGTGCGTCACGAGCGTCTGGTGCGGGCGGCGGGCAAGATTAGTGACAATGGCGTGCTGGTGGATGCCACCGCCGGTCTCGGGCGGGATTCTGCGCTGCTGGCCAGAGCAGGCTGGCAAGTCACCATGCTGGAGCGACAGCCGGTACTGCAGGCCCTGCTGGCGGATGGCCTGGCACGTAGTCGCGAGCTGGCGGGACAGATGGCGCTGGTCGCCGAAGACAGTGTGGTCTGGCTGACCGAGCATCCCCGGATAGCCGAAGTGGTGTATCTCGATCCTATGTTTCCTGAGCGCGACAAATCTGCTGCGATCAAGAAAGAACTGCTCTGGCTACAGTGGCTGTGTGGCTCTGACAGCGCTGCGTCGGAGGAACGGCTACTGCAAGCGGCCCTGACCGCGGCGCGGCGCCGGGTGGTGGTGAAGCGGCCGTTACGGGCGCCGCCACTGGCTGGCCATACGCCAGCTTCTTCCCTTACGGGCAAAACCGTGCGCTTCGACATCTATCCCTGCCATGCCGCCTAGCCTGAGGGCAGTGAGCTTCAAGAGGCAGGAATGGATAGCCGGGTAATACGCAAGATGGTCTGATTGATCTCGACACTGAGAATTCGACTGGCTTCATCATCCAGTGCTTGCAGGCGATCATCAAATTCCAGCATGCCTGCGTCATTGCTGCGTACCAGCCCGTGCAGGCGCAGCTGATTGATAAAGTTGCGCAGCACGTTACGATCGAAAAATTCTGGTGAGTTGAACTCATGCAGCAGCGATAGCCGCTGAGCAGTTTGGTAGGCGAGCTCTTCAAGTCGCTCATTATCGATCACGCCGCTGCCTTGCTGGACCAGCACCCGAATAGTTAAAGAGAAGCGCTCCAGAGCCTGTTGAACCGTCTGGCCAAGATGGTCCAGTAGGTCCGCCTCGATGGAGTGCTGGGACGCACCTTTCAAAAAGTCACCATCGCGACTGATCAGCCCCTGCTGCTCCAGTACGGCAATGGTACTGTCTATGATCGCATCAAGCTGCTGCCCCGATTGCCATGGCAGGAAGTACTCGGTGCGGAAGAACGGATAAAGCAGGTTAACCAGTCGATACAGCTGACGTAGTTCTATCCGGCGAGCATTATCAAACAGCGCGCTGATCATGCCGGGCAGAATAAACAGATGCAGGCTGTTGTTGCGCACATAAGTCATCTGCAGAGCAGTGACCGGGTCGGTGCTCACCAGCGCGCCAAGCGGGTGTTCGATACGGCGCAGGAACTCGTGCTCAATGCCGTAATCGATAATTGCCTGTGGGTCATGCTCGGCAATGGCAGTATCGGGTGAAAAGCGAGCATCGCTCAGTAGGGTGAGGTAAAGGCCTAACTGACGGCGTAACTGCTCCTCGTCCATGGTGTGTTTCGGGGTAGCCAGTACCGCCAGACTCAGCAGGTTGACCGGGTTGGCCACCGCAGCACTGTTAATGCCTGTTACCACAGCATCACCAAGCTGGCTAATGCTTTGCTTGAACCACTCCGGGGAGCTGTCACCAATATCTCTTTGGCTGCGCCAGTCGGGGGCACTTTGATCAAGAAAGTCGGACAGAATAAGCGGCTCACCAAAGTTGACATGAACCTCGCCGAAATGACTACGTAGCAGCGACAGAGACGATGAAATCAAGCCAAACAGGGACTCCTTTTTCTTCTTCGCCCCATGCATCTCGCCGATGTAGGAGCGCGCTTCGATGACTTTTTCATAGCCGATATAGACGGGTACAAAGGCGACTGGTTTATTGGCATCCCGAAGGAAGCTACGCACGGTCATTGCCAGCATGCCGGTTTTCGGCTGCAGCATCCGGCCTGAGCGGCTGCGCCCGCCCTCGACAAAGTACTCGATAGAGAAGCCGCGGGTAACCATGGTGTGCAGGTACTCGTTGAATACTGCCGAGTACAGCGGGTTACCCTTGAATGTTCGGCGCATGAAGAAGGCTCCGGCACGGCGCAGGATGCTGCCGACAACGGGCATATTCAGGTTGATACCGGCGGCAATATGTGGCGGCACCAGATTATTGCGCTGAACCACAAAGGACAGCAGCAGATAATCAATATGGCTGCGATGGCAGGGCACGTAGATGACTTCGTGCTCGCGAGCTACCTGGCGTAACTTGTCGATGTTGTATAGCCGGATACCGTCGTAGAGTTGATTCCAGACCCAATTCAGCAGGACTTCGAGAAAGCGAATTACGGTGTAGGAGTAATCCGCAGCGATTTCCCGGGCGTAGCTGCGCGCCCGCGCCACCATCTTGGCTTCGCTGGTATTTTCCTCTTTGGCAGTGTGCTGAATAGCAGCGCGCACCTGAGCGCTTTCCACCAACGTGTTGACCAGAGTTCGGCGGTGCGACAAGTCAGGGCCGATAATGGCTTCTTGTTGGCGCCGGAAGTGCACTCGCAGGATGCGCTGGGCCTTGCGCGAAACGCGCGGGTCATCATCACTTTCGTCAACCAGTTGGCGCAGCGACATCGGTTGGCTGAAGTGGACCAGCAGCTGGCGGCCCTGAGTGAGAACGATAACAATCTTCTTGAGGAAGCCTGGCGCTGACCAGTTGTCCGAGAAAATGATCTTCCACAGAGAGTTTTCTTTTTCCGGGCGTCGTCCCCAAAAAACGGAAACCGGCACCAGTTGAACATCCAGAGTGGCATCCTTACGCAAGGCGCTAATCAGATGTTCCATTCGCTGAGGGCTGGCACTGACCCGGTCACGGCCAAAGATAGGCCGACGGTAAATGGCAAAACTACGCCGGCGTAGATGCTGGTCAGCAAAATCCACCGAGGCCAACGGCGAAGGTAGCTTCATCCGCCTGGTTTCACGCTCCACCACCAGTATGTCGCTCATTGCCGCATCGCGCAGCACGTAGACCACCGGAGTGTCCGGGTAAACCCCCAGAGCATCCAGATCGTCAAGCTGTTCGGTGGCGCGGGTATAAAGATTGAGGATCAGACGGGCGAAAGCGAAAACCAGTTTGTCCAGACCAAGCCAAGGGCTCATGGGCACTCGTATGCAGTGAAATCAGGGTGAAAGTGTAAACAACGGCGCCGAACATGGACAGAAACTCACCCCCCCGACTGCGCCAGAAGTGGCCCTGCAAGCTGTTTCAAGATGTTACCTGGCCGGAAAAGACTGCTTGCTACCCGCTGCGGGCAAGCCAAGCATGGTCATCAGGCGGGCACAGAACAGTGGTCGAGTTTCTGCCAGAGAAAACAGTTTTGGTGAGAATAGCCAGCTTTGAGTTATACCCATAAGGAAGGTGTAGCACAGCAGCCCTTCGGTTTCGGCGTCTGAGCTGCGTTTAAGCTCTGCTATGCGTCGCCCCAGTGTGGTGACGATGGTTTTACTTAGCTGCCTTTCACGACGAATGGTTTTTGCCATTACATCGGTAAGCTCTGTCTTGTTAAGCAGAATTTCAAAGGATTGCCGGTAGGCACGGTCTTCAATCAGCAGGCGGAACCACTCGGCAACAAAGTCATCTATGGCGCGCCGTGGATCAGCTTCGCGGTCTGCCCTGTCCACCATCTGCTGTAGCGGAGTTTGCGAGTAGCCGAGAATTGCCTGGAACAGCTCGTCCTTGTTCTTGAAGTGCCAATAGATGGGGCCTCGGCTGTAGCCTGTTTCGGCAGCAATCATGGCAAGGGTGGTTTGAGAGTAGCCATTGCGGCTGAACAGTTTTAGAGCTGCTTCAATGACTTTTTGACGGGTTTTTTCCGCATCTTTTTTGCTGCGTCTCATGCTCTGCCTGACAGTTCGATAAAGCGGGGGCGTGGCCCCCGCTGGTAGATCAGACCTCAGAGTTTACCCTGTGCGGCCATTTCCATGTAGCTGGTATCGAAGCGCAGTTTCAGGTTGCTCTGGTCGCCCATGCTTTTACCATCTGGAAAGCTGATGCCGACAAAATCAGCATCCGTGGCGCCTTCGCCAAGCAAGCCGTGCCCGAAGGAGAACTGGCGTACTGCTTCCATAGCGGAAAATGCCTGTTCGCTTTTTACGAAGCTAACTGCATCAGCCGGCTTCCAGAACATCTTCATGCCGGCCAGCTGGGCTTCGTAGCCAGCCTGATCCGTGCCGGAGGCCTCACCAAGGGAGGCACGCATTTTCTGCCCTTCGACAGTATCGCTTTCCAGAATGGTCATCATCTCAAACCAGGCTCCGACCATGGCCTTGCCCAGTGCGGGGTTGGCCTTCAGGGTATCAGTGTTGACTACGGTCAAGTCCTTGATGTGACCTGGGATCTGGCTTGAGTCATAGATCTTGGTGGAGCCCGGGGTGGCTGCGACGTCGTCAAGCAGCGGGTTCCAGGTCACAACACTGGTGACATCCTTAGTCTGATAAGCAGATACGATGTCGGCATCAGAGGTATTGACCAGGGTGACGTCGCGTTCGCGCAGTCCGACGCTGTCCAATGCACGGGCCAGCAAGTAGTGGGACACGGACAGCTCAACCAAATGGAGCTTGCTGCCTTTCAGATCCTTTACCGACTTGGCGGTCTTGGAGACGATGCCGTCGTTGCCGTTGGAGTAGTCACCAACAATCAACGCGGTGGTATCAACACCGCTGGCTGACGGAATGGACAGGGCGTCCATGCTGGTGCAGACCACTGCATCAAACTGGCCGGCGGTGAATTGGTTGATCGACTCGATGTAGTCGTTGATCTGCACGATATCCACTTCGATGCCGTACTTGTCTGCCCACTTGTCCATGATTCCAGATTTGTCTGCATACTCCCAAGGCATCCAGCCAGCGTAGATGGTCCAGGCGATGGTGAACTTTTTCTTTTCGGCGGCAATTGCCCCAGGAGCGGCTACTAACATAACGCCAGCCAGCAGGGCGGCGCTAAGGCGGGTGATGATGGAAACTTTCATGGTCAACCTCCAGTATGGTTACGCGTGTTATCTAGCAATTTACGAGCCAGAACTCAGAACATCTTCAGGTAGCGATCTATTTCCCATGCAGACACGGTGTTGTGGTAGCTGCGCCACTCTGCTTTTTTGAAATCCACGAAGCTATTGAACATGCTTTCACCAAACACCTCTCTCGACAGAGGATCGGCTTCGAACGCCTCAATGGCTTCCTCAAGGCTTTGCGGCAGGAACTGTATGTTTTGTGAGGCAATTTCTTCATCGCTGTAGTTGTACATGTTCTCGCGATGGGGCTTGCCGGCGTCCAGTTTGTCGCGGATACCCTCAAGGCCCGCCGCCAGAATCATGGCGGCACCCAGATAGGGGTTACAGCTGATATCCGCAGCGCGGCACTCGACCCTGCCACCACCGCCGGGGATGCGGATCATGTTGGTACGGTTGTTACTGCCATAGCAGCAGAACACCGGAGCCCAGGTGGAGCCGGACATAGAGCCCTGTCTGACCAGTCTTTTGTAGCTGTTCACGGTCGGTGCGATCACCGCGCAGATCGCTCTGGCGTGTTTCAGCACGCCCGCAATAAAGTGGTAGGCAAGTTGTGATACGCCAACGTCATGCAGGTCATCGCCGTTGGCAATAAACAGGTTTTTGCCAGTATTGATATCCGCCAGAGACATATTGTAGTGAGCGCCGCTGCCGGTGCGATCGGCGTAGGGCTTAGGCATAAAGCTGGCAAAAGCTCCATGTTTGCGCGCAATTTCATTCGCCATCATGCGGAAAAATACAAACCGGTCTGCCATATTCAGGGCATCGGTATAGGTGAAATCCGTTTCAAACTGGCCTATGGCATCTTCATGATCAAAAGAATATACATCCCAACCCAGCTTGTTCATTGCCGTGACAAGCTCATCAACGATGGGCAGGTTATCCATTAGTGCACAGGGGTCGTAGCAGGGCTTACCCAGATTGTCGCGGTCGCTGATTGGGCCAAAGTCGCCATTGGGATGATCACGGAACAGGAAAAACTCTGTTTCAATGCCCAGATTGAAGGTGTATCCCATTTGCGCAGCGGCTTCTGTCTGGCGCTTCAGAATCACCCTTGAGCAGGCCTCAAAGGGTGCGCCGTCCAGATAGAGATCGCTGGCGAACCAGGCTAGATCCGGGTTCCACGGGCATTGCGTTGCTGTGGTTGGGTCTGGCATGGCGGCCACTTCATTGTCACTAATGTCCTGTGGCACGCCATCAAGAGCGGCTCCGGTATAAAGCTCCGACCCTTTGAGCATGTTGTCGAAGTGACTGAGCGGCACCAGTTTGCCTTTGATGCGTCCATGGATATCGACATAACTGGCCATTGCATACTTTACGCCGGCTTCGGCGAGGCGGATGGCGACTGGGTGTTGGCTGGCTGCCGAGGACATGATTTCACTCTCCAGAACGTTGACAAATAGCGGCTTGCACCGCTGGCACGGTTCTTCCATCCAATATACATGCCAGTGTGTATGTAAAAGACCGCAGCATGGCCCATTTGAAGTTAGGCTGAGGATAAAAAAATGTATTCAGAACAATGGATTGATAAAGAAATCAGCATTGGAGATGTGGACCTCCAGGCGGGGGGCGTTCTGCAGGACGTTCGGGTCCGTTATCTGCAGCGAGGGGTGCCGAATGCACCAAAAGACAACATCATCCTGCTGCCCGGGTATTACGGTGGTGCAATGACGGGAAATCTGCCGCTGGCCAATGGCGACAGTCCGCTGATGGAGGAGCACTGGTGCCTGATTATTCCCGCCATGCTGGGGGCTGGACAGTCAACCTCGCCATCCAATGCTTGTAATGGCCAACGTGGCGCGAGCTTCCCGGCTATCAGTCTGGCTGACCAAGTGCTGGTTCAGCGACGCATGCTTGATCTGTTATTTGGCGATTGCCGGCTGGCGATGGTGGCCGGTTGGTCTCTGGGGGGCATGCAGAGCCTGCAATGGGGCTGTCTTTTTCCGGATCGGGTGGCAAGGGTGGCTGCCTGGTGTAGCGGGGTGAAATGTTATCCGCACAATCTGCTTTTTCTTCTTGGACTGAAGGCTGCCCTGCAGGCAGATCCACACTCCCGTAACGGTGCAAAGCCGGTTGATGGCCTGCGCGCGTTTGCCAGGGTTTATGCCAGCCGAGCCTATGGTCCCCGTTTTTTCGGCGACGGCCTTTTCCGCCAGCTGGGTTTTGAGTCGATTGATCAATTGCTGCAGTTATGGGAGGAGGACCATCTGGCGATGAATCATCATGACCTGCTTTGTGTGCTTGATATGTGGGCGCGGGCTGATATCTGTGACAACGCCAGGTTTAACGGCGATATGAGTGCAGCGCTGGCCGCACTAAAGATGCCGACGTTGATGATGCCTTGTTTGACTGATCAGTACTTTCTTGCCGAGGAAGCCAAAGCGGATGCTATGCGAATGCCTGCTGCCAGATATCGACCCATCGACAGTGATTGGGGGCACTGTGCGGGAGGTCCCGGTCGTGAGCCCGCGGCCATGAAGCAGCTTTTCAGCGCTCTGCGAGAGCTGCTTGCTCTGTAATGGTGCGGGTGCGCACACATGGTGCGGAGACAACCATGTATCTCTGTGCTGTCTTCACGTTTATCAGGACAGGTACAGGGATTTGCAGGTTTGTCGGGATGGCATGGAATCTGCAAAACCAGAACTGACAACGCGGCGGCGCGTGATTGGAAGCCGCCGGGTGATGTGCAGAGCAACTAGGGTTCCGGTCGTTATGGCGATGTCTGGTCCGAGAGTTGCCGGCCTTTCCTCCGGGAGGGTTACACGGCGGGATAAAAGCCCGGGAGACTTGCATCACCGAAACGTTTCCGTCCACCCGTGTAACTGGCGTGCGCGCCGAAGGAGGAAGGTCATGGCAATGTTTTATGCCGGTATAACGGCCGCTGATCACCCGCGAGGTGATGCATGAGGCTAATCAATCTCTCCCCATCTAAGCCTCTTGCAGCGGTACTGGGGTTACTTCCATTTATTGTCCTGCTGCTGCTATACCTTAATGCCTCTGAAGCGCGTCTGGCCGAAAATCCAAACGACAAGCTATTGCCCGGACTGACAGCGATGGTCGATTCCGTCCAGCGCCTGGGATTCACAGAAGATGTGCGCTCCGGGGAGTACTTGCTGTGGTCAGACACCCAGGCCAGCCTGAAACGGCTTGCCACCGGGCTTGCGGTTTCTGCCAGTCTGGCCCTTATGGTCGGCATTCTACTTGGCACCCTGCCGTATTTTCGCGCGCTGGCCGGTCCCATAGTGGCAGCTATTTCCATGGTGCCGCCGATGGCTATTCTGCCAATCCTTTTTATCGTATTCGGATTGGGCGAGCTATCCAAAGTAGTGCTGATCGTGATTGGTACAGCACCGGTAATGATCCGGGATATGGCCCAGCGAGTGCTGGACATGCCGCGGGAGCAGTTCATTAAACTGCAAACTCTTGGCGGCAACAGTTGGCATCTGATGCTGCGGGTAGTGCTGCCGCAATTGTTACCCCGGTTGTTGGCTGCATTGCGTCTGTCTCTGGGTGCGGCCTGGTTGTTCCTGATCGCTGCGGAGGCGATTGCTTCAACCGATGGCCTCGGCTACCGAATCTTTCTTGTGCGCCGCTATCTGGCCATGGACGTAATCCTTCCCTATGTGGTGTGGATTACCCTGCTGGCCTGGCTTATGGACATTGGCCTGCGTGTACTGTCGAGAAAAATGTTTCCCTGGTTCCACGGTCAGCAGGAGGGTGAGGCATGAAGCTGATAGAAGTGAAGCAGGTTAGTAAAAAATATGGCGACAACGTCGTTCTGGAACGCCTTGATTTTAGTGTTGAGGCCGGAGAATTCTGCACTATGGTAGGTACTTCCGGCTGCGGTAAGACTACCTTCCTGCGCATGCTTCTTGGTGAAGAAACGCCAAGTGGCGGGCAGATATTGCTTGATGGTAAGCCGCTCCCTGATGAGCCCGGAGAAGATCGGGGAGTGGTTTTCCAGCGCTATTCAGTATTTCCCCACCTCACCGTCATTGACAACGTGATGCTTGGTGCGGAGCTGAAATCCAGTCGTTGGATTGGCAAATCTTTTGGCGCTCGTCGTCAGGAAATTCGTCGGGAGGCAAAAGAATTGCTGGATGCGGTGGGGCTTGATCATGCGCTTTCCCGGTATCCTGCTGAGCTGTCCGGTGGCATGCAGCAGCGCTTGGCCATTGCCCAGGCACTGATTATGAAGCCGCGAGTGCTGCTGCTGGACGAGCCATTTGGCGCACTTGATCCGGGTATCCGTACTGACATGCACCATCTGGTATTGAAACTGTGGCGGGAAACCGGCGTAACCGTATTTATGATTACCCACGACCTTAAGGAAGGGTTCTCACTCGGTACCCGATTAATGGTATTCGACAAGATACGCCGTGACGCTCAGGCGCCGAACGCCTACGGTGCTACGATTACTTATGACTTGCCACTTAAACACGCAGACCAATCGACACAGGACAGCATCGCCAGCGAGGTCGCGCAAACCAGTAGGCTGTTGGCGGGAGCGAAGTAATGAACAGTGACATGCTTTATGAAGATGTAATTCCTGGCGGCTGTCACTGGTCTTTTCGTATTGGCCGCGGTCAAGTTCTACGCCTTGTTGATGAACAAGGCGGTGGTAATGTCGGCATGTTGATGTATAACCCGGAGCAGCTTCTCGAGCGTATTAATATTCCCGATACTTTGAAGTGCCAGCATACTTTCCGTCTTGGTGCCGGGCACTGCATTTACACTGATATGGGCCGGGTACTATGTTCGATAACAGAAGATACCGCTGGCTGGCATGATGGCGTCTGCGGAACCTGTGATAGCGAGCTTGTCGAGTCTCGCTGGGGGCGAAAAACCTACCAACAGGCTGGCAATGCCATGCACCGAAATGGTCGTGACAGCTTCCTGATCGAGCTAGCTAAACATGGTCTCGGGCGTCGTGATGTGGTCGCCAACCTGAATCTTTTCAGTAAGGTAGTGGCTGATGCAGAGGGTAATCTGACGCTGGCTGCTGGCGCTGCTGCTGGCTCCCATGTCGATTTACGTTTCGAGATGGATACCTTGGTGGTGATGCACACCTGTCCGCATCCTCTCAATCTCTCGGCCGAGTGGCCGGCACGACCGATACGCTATCAGATTTATCAAGCTATGCCGCTTGCAGATCCCGATGTCTGCCGTGACAGCTGCAATGAGAATCAGCGCGGGTTTCTCAATAACTTGCATTACCACCATGGCCACTGCCATCACCATGGAGGGGGCCGCTGATGATTCGTGAAAGCCAACTTAGCCCCGACAGAGCCAGCTACCGCGAAGTGGTACTGGCGGGTGATTACTGGATGCAGGTGGTTAAGGCCGGTCAGACTTTCCGTATCCTCGATCTGGAGGGTAACCAGGCAGCAGATACTCTGTTCTATAGCGCTGCGGATCCCGCCGAGCGTTACAGCGCCATGGATACCGTTCGCCATCAGGGCAACCTGTACCTGACTGCGGGCACCAGGCTGATGTCGTCGGAAGGCCGTGAGATGTTAGAGATTACCGCCGATACCTGCGGCCGTCATGACACCTTGGGCGGTGCCTGTGCCACGGAAAGCAACACAGTGCGCTATGCCCTTGAGAAGAAGTGCATGCACGCATGCCGCGATAGCTACTTGCTGGCGCTGATGCAGAATCCGCAGTTCGGTATGGATAAACGGGACGTCACCCACAACATTAACTTTTTTATGAATGTCCCGGTGACCCAAGAGGGTGGGCTCAGTTTCGCTGACGGTATCAGTGCCCCGGGCAAGTATGTAGAGATGATGGCGAAGATGGATGTGATCGTACTGATTTCCAACTGTCCCCAATTAAACAACCCATGCAACGCTTACAACCCGACGCCGATCGAAGTGCTGATCTGGGATTGACTGAACAAACTCCCGGGACGGCCCGGCGAGCAGAATAATAACGGTGGGACGGCCTGCCGGCGAACAGGAAAGATAATCATGTTCGGAAAAGTGCTGATTGCCAATCGTGGCGCCATCAGTGTCCGCATCCAGCGAACCCTGAAGAAGATGGGAGTAGATTCGGTTGCAGTTTATAGCCGCGCCGATGCTGGCTCGTTACATGTACAGCAGGCCGACCACGCTATTTGCCTTGGCGAGGCACTGGCGGCAGACACCTATCTTTCTTTTGACAAGGTAATTGCAGCAGCCAAACAGACCGGTGCTGAGGCGATTCATCCTGGTTACGGCTTTCTTAGTGAGAACCTTGATTTTGCTGCAGCCTGCGAGCAGGCGGGAATTGTCTTTATCGGTCCTCGTGCCGAGCAAATCTCCGCGTTTGGTCTCAAGCATACAGCGCGGGCACTGGCAGAGCAGAGCGGCGTGCCGTTGCTTCCCGGTTCCGGGTTGTTGACGGACGTAGACGATGCGGTAGCCCGCGCCACTGCCATCGGCTTCCCGGTGATGCTGAAAAGCACCGCTGGCGGAGGCGGCATTGGCATGCAGCGTTGTTACGATGCGGCGCAGTTGCGTGACGTGTTTGCATCGGTGCAAAGACTCAGCCGTAATAACTTTAGTAATGACGGCTTGTTTCTGGAAAAGTTTGTTGAGCGAGCTCGACATATTGAAGTACAGATATTCGGCGACGGCCAGGGTAGGGTGGTGGCACTTGGTGAACGTGACTGCTCACTGCAGCGTCGCAACCAGAAAGTGGTCGAGGAAACTCCCGCACCCAACTTGCCAGAACCAGTGCGTCAAGCCATGTGGGCTACCGCTGTCCGACTTGGTGAAGCCGTTAACTACCGCAATGCCGGTACGGTGGAGTTTATTTATGACGATGCTGAGGAAAAGTTTTATTTTCTTGAGGTGAATACTCGCCTGCAGGTCGAACATGGTGTCACTGAGATGGTGTCCGGTGTGGACCTGGTTGAGTGGATGATTCGCCTTGCTGCAGGTGATGGCAGTTTTTTAGACGGGTTCGTCTATCAGTCTCAGGGGCATGCGATTCAGGTGCGTCTATACGCAGAGGATCCCGGCAAGAACTTTCAGCCATCCGCCGGGTTACTTACCGAAGTGCAGTTTCCTGAGGATATTCGGGTTGATAGTTGGGTGAGTGCCGGCCTCGAAGTGCCTGCTTTTTACGACCCCATGCTTGCTAAGCTTATTGTCCATCAGCCAGACCGCGAGCAGGCATTGGCGGCTATTAGTCGCGCTGTGGAACACACCCGGCTGAGTGGCATCGAGACTAATCTGCGCTGGTTACGGCAGGTGGTCGTTTGCGACAGCTTCCGTGATGGTACGCAGACAACTGCATTTTTGAATGACTTTCCATTCACGTCTTCGGCCATCGACGTGCTAGATGGTGGCACCATGACCACGGTGCAGGATTGGCCCGGGCGTACCGGCTACTGGGATGTTGGCGTTCCCCCCTCGGGCCCCTGTGACGAGCTCAGTCTACGTCTCGGCAATCGTTTGCTCGGTAACGATGAACGTGCTGCCGGGCTGGAAATGACGCTAACAGGGGCGCGGCTTCGCTTCCGCTGTGCTACCCGGGTGGTTATTAGCGGCGCCGATATGCAAGCTCAGTGCAATGGCGAAGCGCTGGAAAACTGGCAAGTACATAAAATTCCCGCTGGCGCGGAGCTGCGTTTTGGTGCTGTCCGGGGGGCGGGTAGTCGCAGCTACCTATGTATTGCCGGCGGTATCGATGTGCCTGAATACCTGGGCTCCCGCAGTACTTTTACACTGGGTCGCTTTGGTGGACATGGGGGCAGAGCATTGCGTAATGGCGATGTGCTTCATCCTGGCAGGGAGGCCACCGCCGCATCCGGTAGTGTTCCCATAGAGCTGCGCCCTGAGTTGAGTGACCAGTGGACTATCCGGGTCATATACGGCCCCCATGGTGCGCCAGACTTCTTTACTCCCGAGGATATCGATACTTTTTTCGAGACCGACTGGGAGGTGCATTACAACTCCAGTCGTACCGGTATTCGCCTGATTGGCCCACGGCCAGAATGGGCCCGTACTGACGGTGGTGAGGCGGGATTACATCCGTCCAATATTCACGACAATGCTTATGCGGTAGGTGCAGTAGATTTTACCGGAGATATGCCGGTTATTCTGGGGCCTGATGGTCCCAGTCTTGGTGGCTTTGTTTGCCCTGTGACGATTATTCGGGCAGATCTGTGGATGCTCGGACAGTTGCGCGCCGGCGATCGGATTCGCTTCCTGGCGGTGGATCAGGCCAGTGCAGAAGCATTACAGCGTCAGCAGGGGCAGAGTATTGCCGCATTGCTGGAGCAGGCTCCGGTGGCAGTGAATGTAGGTCGTAGTGACCCGGTGCTGGCAAAGATCAGTGAGCGTAGCGACCAGGTGGCGGTGGTCTACCGCGCTTCCGGTGATGACAATATTTTGGTGGAGTATGGTCCTCAGGTGCTTGACCTGAATCTGCGCTTTCGTGTCCACGCTTTGATGGAGTGGTTGCAGCAGGCAGATATCAGCGGTGTATTGCAGTTGACTCCGGGGATTCGATCGCTGCAGGTGCATTACGATAATATCCGCTTGCCGCAGCAACACTTACTGACACTGCTGCAACAAGGTGAAGCAGCTTTACCGGCTATTGAGGACATGCAGGTTCCATCGAGGATTGTCCATTTGCCAATCTCATGGGATGACGAGCAGTGTCGCCTGGCAATTGACAAGTACATGCAATCCGTACGCAGTGATGCGCCCTGGTGCCCAAGTAATCTTGAGTTTATTCGGCGCATTAATGGTCTCGACGATATAGACAAGGTCAAAGAGATATTCTTTAACGCCAGCTATATGGTAATGGGCCTTGGAGACGTCTATCTCGGGGCCCCGGTGGCAACGCCTGTAGATCCCCGCCATCGTTTGGTAACCACAAAGTATAACCCGGCTCGCACCTGGACCCCGGAAAATGCAGTGGGTATTGGTGGCGCCTACCTGTGTGTGTACGGCATGGAAGGGCCAGGTGGCTATCAGTTTGTCGGCCGCACTATTCAGATGTGGAATACCTGGCAGCAAACAGCGGAGTTCGGAAAAGACTCGCCGTGGTTGTTGCGCTTCTTCGATCAGCTTCGCTTTTATCCGGTTTCCCATGAAGAGTTGATGCAGTGGCGGGAGGATTTCCCTCGCGGGCGCGTCTCTCTGAAAATTGAGGAAACCCGGTTCAGTCTACGGGAATACAATGATTTTCTTGAGCGCGAGGCGGACGGCATCGCTGCTTTCAAGCAGCACCAGCAGGCCTCTTTTGAGGCTGAGCGCGAGCGCTGGGCTGCAGCAGGACAGGATCTGGAAGTAATCGATGAGGCCGCGCCAGACAGTGCCGAAATGGTGCTCGATGACGGCGAGTATTCAGTGAGTAGCAGTGTCCCTGGCAGCCTCTGGCAATTAACTGTCAAGCCAGGAGACCAGGTGAAAGAGGGTGATGTGGTGGCAGTGATCGAGTCGATGAAGATGGAAATCCCATTACATAGCACGGTGAGTGGAGAGGTTACGCGCTTGCTGTGCGAACCCGGCACGTCCCTTGCAACGGGTCAGGTGTTGCTGGTGATCAGGGAGGAAATTTCGTGAAAATGTCAGTGACGGAGTTGCACCATCTTTACAGGCAAGGAACGTTAACCCCACGCTCTCTTGTCGCCCAGCTTCGGCCAAGCATTGAGGCCCATGCCGACCTCAATGTGTGGATCACGTTGGTTGATAATCGTGAGCTCAAGCCGATTCTTGATCGTCTGGATGGTCACTCCCCGGATACTTTACCGTTGTTCGGTATTCCCTTTGCGGTTAAGGACAATATTGATCTGGCGGGGGTGCCAACCACCGCAGCCTGTAAGGGATTGGACAGGTTGCCAACGGAAACCGCCACGATCGTTAACAGACTTGTTGAAGCCGGTGCGATTCCAATCGGCAAAACAAATATGGATCAGTTCGCTACCGGTTTGGTCGGTACCCGCTCACCATTTGGCACTACTCGAAACGCTTTTGATCCGGCCTTGATCAGTGGTGGTTCCAGCTCCGGCTCTGCCGTCGCAGTGGCGCTTGGCGAAGTGACCTTCGCTTTGGGTACGGATACTGCGGGCAGCGGTCGTGTACCTGCTGCATTCAATAATATTATTGGCATTAAGCCGACCCGCGGACGCTGGTCATGTCATGGTATTGTGCCGGCCTGCCGCACCCTCGACTGTCCCTCTCTGTTTGTGATTGATCCGCTTGATGGAGCAAGGATCAGCGCGGTGCTTGATGGCGCTGACCCGCTTGATCCGTATAGTCGTGATGGACAGCCCAAAGCATTTAATACTGATCAACTTCGTATTGGGGTTCCACAGGCGGGGCAGCTAAAGTTTTTTGGTTCAGGTGAATATGAGACTGCCTTCCAGCAGACTCTGAATCACTGGCGCGAACTGGGTGCCAGCATAACTGAAATTGATTATTCGCCATTCGTTGAAGCAGCAGCCCTGCTTTATGAAGGCCCTTGGGTAACAGAGCGCTGGTTGGCGGCCGAACAGACGCTTGAGCAAAGGCCGGAAACGGTCTTGCCGGTGATTGCAGAGATTATCGGTGGCGGCGGCGATAGAAAGGCCGCCGAGTATTTTCGAGCCGAATACCGCTTGGCAGCTCTGCGGGCCCAGGCAGCCGTATTGTTTGAGCAGATTGATGTGCTGCTGACGCCTACGGCGGGCCGCCATTTTCGTATCAGCGAAGTGGTGCAGGATCCGATTGTGCGTAACAGCGAATTGGGCTACTACACCAATTTCATGAACCTGCTGGATTTGGCCGCGGTGTCGGTGCCGGCAGGCTTTACCGGGCAAAGCCTGCCATTCGGAATTACCCTGTCTGCCCCGGCCTTCTTTGACGAGAGTCTACTTGCGCTGGCGCAGCGCTGGCTTACTGGTCGTGACCAGCCGATGGGAGCCTGCGGTCACCGGTTACGAGACCGCACCCCATTGGCGGTGCCGGGGCGTATTCAAGTCGCAGTATGTGGCGCTCATCTTTCTGGCATGCCACTCAATCACCAGCTCACCAGTCGGGATGCCTGGCTGGTGAAGGCTACTAGCAGCGCCATTGGCTATCGCCTTTATGCGCTGCCAGGTGGGCCTCCGTTTCGACCCGCGATGGTGCGTGATGCCACTGGGAGCGCCATCGAAGTTGAGGTCTGGTCAGTGCCGGAGGACCGTTTTGGAAGTTTTGTTGCGGGCATTCCATCGCCACTGGGAATTGGCCGCATCGAGTTGCAGGATGGCTCCATGGTCAGCGGGTTTATTTGCGAGCAGGGTGGCATCCAGGGAGCAGAGGACATTACGGAATTTGGCGGTTGGCGTGAGTATATGCGAGCCAGACAGTCTGCCTGACTGATCAAGGTTGCGAGCTGTGCTATGGTTGCGACCCTCGATTAGTGCGGAGATTCAAGGTGACAGCGTTCCAACCAGCCATTTTTGATCGTAATAGCCGTCAGCATCTGTTTCTTGAGTTTATCCGTCGTCCCGGCACCACAGATGAGGCCGCCCGGCAAGCGTTGGCAACAGTGGTTGGCGCCGACAGTGGCATCGTGAAGACTGTTTTTGCCTGTGGCCCGGCGCTTTGTCAGCAGTTTGGCATGCCGGTCAGCTTTACAGATTTCTCACTGGATGGGGTGGTGCCGGCGACCCAGGCTGACCTGTTCGTCTGGTTGCAGGCCGATCATCGCAGTCATCTGTTCGACCTTGCCATGTCTTTTCGTCAGCATCTTGATCCGGTGTTTACTCTGCAACTGGAGCAGGATGGTTTTGTCTACCACGACATGCGTGATCTAACCGGATTTGTTGATGGCATTGGCAACCCGGAAGGTGAGGCTGCATTACGTGCAGCCCTGTTACCTGAAGGGCAGGCTGGCGCCGGGGGCAGTTTTGTCTTTGCCCAGTTGTGGCGCCACGATCTGGCATCATTCAATCAATTGTCTGTGGCGGAGCAGGAAAACGTATTTGGCCGTACCAAGGTAGATGCGGTGGAGTTCGATGATGAGCGTATGCCGCAAGACGCCCATGTGGGCCGTACGGATACGGATCACGATGGCGTGCCGCAGAAAATCTGGCGCCGCTCGGTGCCCTGGGGTGCCAGCAGCCAGCATGGTTTGTACTTTCTTGCCTTCAGCTGTGAAGTGGAGCGTTTCGACTATTTACTACGGCGTATGTACGGCATCGCGGAGGATGGAGTTCGTGATCAGTTGACCCATTATTCGGCACCACAAACGGGTAGTTACTGGTATGCACCGACGCAGGAAATGTTGGCGTCCCTATAGGTTTCTGTGCCGCCTATGGGGCGGGCTGATTAGTTGCCAGTTGCATGGGCGTATAAGGGCGGGCGGTTTCCCGTTCGTCCAACAGCGCCAATAGCGGTTGATCGGGGTGGTGACGGGACAGTATCACCCGATATGCCAGTACCGCCTGAACATACTCGCGGGTTTCATAAAACGGGATCGATTCGATAAACACATCGAACGGGGTGTCGTGGTCGTCAAGCCAGCCATCCACTCGGTGAGGGCCAGCATTGTAAGCGGCCAGCGCCAGCACCCGGTTGTTGTTATAGCGTTTAAGCAGGCCGGCCAGATAGCCGCTGCCCAGATCAATATTCAGTGCTGGACCAAAAACCTCAGCCGTGTCGCTAATGTTTATACCGCTTTGTCTTGCCATGTCCTTGGCTGTGCCGGGCATAAGCTGCATAAGCCCCATGGCGCCGACCGGAGAGCGGGCCTGTGGATTGAACGCGCTCTCTCTGCGAGCTACCGCCATCAGCAGCCAGCTGTCGATCTGGTACTTCTTCGCAGCACTGGAGAAGTGCGCTTGCTCGGCCACAGGAAAGCGCCAGTCGAGAATGTCGCGCTTGCCGCTATACAGCGCAGTTTCAATGGCCAGATGTGGCCAGCCACGGTCGAGGGCTATCTGGGCCAACGCATCGCGTTGACCGCTATCACCTGATTGGCGCAGCAGTGATAGCCACTCGTCACGGCCATGGCCTGCTTCGCCGGCGCCCAGCAGCAGACCGACTCGTTGCAGCAGGTACTGGCTATGCGCATCTAGCTCTGGGGTGTCAGCCGGCGCGGGATCTTGATTAAGTGCTGCTGGCAGATGCAGGTGTTGGGCGGCTAAAAATCCCCAAAAACTCCGGGAGTTGGCAGCCAAGCGGAAGTAGCGTTCGGCCATTTCCTGACTGTCCCGAGCCTCATGGGAGCGGGCTAGCCAGTAGCGCCAGCGAGCACCATCGCGTTCGCTGGCTGGCAATCGCTGTATCCAAAGCGCAACTGCTTCCCAGTCCTGCTCTATGACCGCGCGGCGGGCGCGTTGCTCAAGTAGCCGCAGCTCGCCGCCATCCGCAAGATAGCCGTCCAGCCAGGCACGATTTTCTGGCAGATCGCGGATGGTTGAGAACCAGGCAATCTGATCACTGACTTGTTTGCGCTGCTCGTCGTTGAAGGCAAAGCGCCGGGCCAGCATGGGTAGCTGGCGTCGTGCTTCCTCAGGCTGTTGTTCGGCTAGTCGGGTTAGTATCACAGTGGCAATTTCGGCATGCTGCTCGCCGGTTTGCAGATAGCGAACCTGATCCGGTTGGCTAAATAGCTGCAGCAGGGTGTCGGCTCGCGACTGCCACTCAGGGTTATTCAGTTCGTTGCGCAGGTATCGCATCAATGCGCCGTTAGAAGCGCTGGCGGCTAACATCAGGCGCTGCCAGACATCCTTGTCATCAAGCTGGCCGGTCTCTTTCAGGCGGTCGAAAAGAGGGTCGCAGCTTGCTGGTCGGGACTGCCCGCTGAGCCATAGTTGTCTGGCCCCTTGCACGGCAGCATCACTCTTTTCATCAAGCATCGCCTGATAGTAATAACAGCGCAGCGGCAACTCTCGGGGAACACCATTGCTGACTGTCTGAAAGCTTTCCCAGTGCTGCTTCTGAGCGTAATGCTCCATGGCCATTCGGCGCATGCTTCCGTATAGAGGCGACTCTGCATGCTTACTCAGATAGTCACGCACATCGTCTAGCGGGGCGTCTTGCAGAGCGGCGCGCAGTCGATGGAAATCCAGATAATCCTGCAAGATAAAGTTATCGCCTAGTTCCTGCTGGTACTGATCCAGTACTTGCCACTGGCTCTCGCGAGCGGCCTCCAGCGCCTTGGCAAAAAGTGTTGCCTGCTGCCCTTGCGCGGCGCTGGCAAGCCAGGGCAAAAACGCTGCAATAATCAGGCATTGACGCAACATGGATGTGGACTCCGCTCCATACAGTGATTTTCATAGTAACGCCGGGCTACGACGATTGTCCCGTGACCAGTTGTTATTTTTTATTTGCCGAACAGGGTTTCCGGCAGAGTAGGATCATCAAAATGGCGCCGGCCAATAAATGCTGTGGCATGCTGACCAGGTTGGCGCATGGCGCCCGCAGAAGGGATGCCCAATGGCCAAAGCAGGAATCGCTCGCGTCGTTTTGATGCCGGCACCAGGCCTCGCTGATCGAAAAGGCTGCCATAGCCACCCTGACCATCCGGTAAGGCGCGTAGGACGTTGGCGTTAAGTTGCTGGTAATAGTGTTGCTCTCCTTCGGCATTGAAGGGGCTTACCCGGACCAGATAATGGGTATCTGCTTCAAGCAAAAGGCTGATTCGTTCGCTGCCGGCATTGGCTACCGGATGAGGGTAAAAGAGTGGTTGATCGGTGACGCTATTGTCTGGATACAGGCCTCGGGCGACGGTAAATACTTTGTGGTAGCAGCCACAGCCGTGAATCGAGTCGTAGTACAGCACATTACCATCGGGCTTTAGTGTTACCCGCCAAATCAGACTGTCTAGCTCACCGCCATAAAGATTCAGCAGCCCGGCAGCCGGGCGGCGGCTAAACCAGAACTGATAATTTAGCTGCAAAAGTTTGTGACCGCGGTAGCGAGTCCAGCTGAACCATTGGTAGACCGTTGGCCTACTGATGTCGACCCCAGGCTGGCCATTGTCGAGAAAAACCCTGCCCGGCTGGTTGACGTCCTTTGGGTCAGCGATGCTGAGCACCGGCGCGTAGTGAGAAAACAGGGCGTCGCTAGTAGCGCCTTTGGGTAGCGGCAGATCAAAATCGTTCGGTGCCAGATCCTGCGGCACCGGCAGGTTGCCGCGAAACGACTCGGGCAGGTAATGACGGATCGGCAGGCGGGCAGGGCGCTGAAAACGCTGGCTCATATCGCGCCGGTAACGCTTTATGCTCGGCGTGGCAACGATCTTGGCAACAGGATAGAGACCTACTACCCGTTGCCAGCTGGCATAGCTGTCTGGAATGTGCGGCTCGGGCACGCCGTAAAAGCCGCTCAGGCTGGTTAGGTTGTAGATGCAGGACTCTAGCTCATCACGCCACTGCTGGTGGCCATAGAGTCGAGATAGCTCCGCATGCCAGCCCTGCAACGCCTCGGCGGCTGCCATTTCCAGCCATAGCTGCTGTGACGCATCGCTAACGGCTTGTTGATGCAGAAAGGCGAGCCAGCGGTTGGCGCGCAGATGGGGGTAGCCATCAATACGCATGCTGCCAGCGTCAACAATGCCGCGCTCATCAAGAGCCCTCTGCTGCTCGCCAAGCCATGCCCGGCAATCATCGGTTTGCGCCAGCGAGACGGAGCAGATAGTGCACAGTAGTAGGGTCAGCAGTCGCATGGTGATCATTCTTCTTGTCTGGTTGTTGCATTGGGCCAGTGTAGGTCGTCCCGCTGTCGGCGGCGACCTCTGTCGGTATACTGCCGCATCTGAAACTGGTTACGGAACCGATCATGGAAAATACCACGCGCCTGCTGCAGCGCCACGAAGTGACGCTGGCGGATCACCATGTGCTGATTGTGGAGGCGGATGATGCTGGTCTTGCCAGCCTGCCGGCGCGCAGTCTGCAGTTGCACAGTGATGACAGTAGTCTGCCCGACCGGCAACCGGGTTGGTTGCCGGTGTTGCCAGCAGAGGCCGATCTGGCGGTGATCATTCTGCCAAAGTCCCGTGATCGACTGCGTTTGATACTGGCCTCCCTGGCTGGCCAGATCAGTCAGCCGCTGCTGGTCTGGTTGGTGGGCCCCACCGGCGGTGGTATTAAAGGTGGTGCCACGGATCTGGCCAGCTTTGCGGATACGGTGATCGCGGAAGACAGTGCTCGCCACTGCAAGCTTTTCAGTGCCCGTTTGCGTCCGGCATCGTTTTCACTTGGTAGCCAGTGCCGTCAGTGGGACTTTGATGGCTTGCAGATAATGAGCTACCCCGGGGTATTCAGTCATGGTCGACTGGATGATGGCAGTGCACTGTTGCTGCAGGTTTTGGGGCAGAAAAAGCTGTCTGGCTCGGTACTGGATATAGGTTGCGGTGCTGGCGTTTTGAGCGCCACGCTGGCACGCGCAGGGCTGACCGTTACCGCGGTGGATATAAGTGCTACTGCGGTTGCCGCAACAGGCGAAACATTGCAGGCCAATGGTTTGCAGGCCCAGGTGCTAGCAGGTGACCTGTATGAGCCAGTCAGCGGTCGATTTGATCAGATCATTACCAATCCACCTTTTCATGATGGCTTGCAGCGCACTACCACCATCAGCGAGCAACTGATTATGCAGGCGCCCCGTTATCTGAAGGATGGTGGACGTTTGACACTGGTGGCCAATCAGGGGCTACCCTATGAGGCCTGGCTGAATAAGGCCTTTGCCCGGGTTGAGGTACTTGCCGAGAATCGTCGCTTTCGCGTCTGGCAGGCATATCGTTAGGTTGATGCGCTTATTTTTTCTGCGCGACCACAAGTTGTCTTGCTTCAGGGGCTATTGAGCAGTCCTTCAGCGCGCATCCAGCTGATGCATTGCTTGAGCATTTCTTCCAACGGCACTTGGTCATTGAAGCCCAGCTGCTGTACTGCGCGACTGCCGTCAGCCGCTACCCGATTGGTAATCAGGGCCACTTTTTCTGGCGTCAAGTCAGGCTCCTTACCGGTGATTAGCGAAATTAACGGATAGATATGACTGGCGAGGCGTAGTACTGATTTGGGAATGGTCCGTCTGGGGGCCTTGCGATCCAGCAGGAAGGCAATGGTGCGAGCTAACTCAAGAAAACTTGCCTCGATACCGGCGAGAATATAGTTGGCGCCGAGCTGACCTTTATCGAAGGCACTAAGATGGGCCTTGGCGACTTCTCGGACATCACAGAAATTGCCACTACCGGGTGGCACTCCGGGCAACTTACCCTGATCAATAAGACTGATCATCTGTGACCAGTTATGCCTGTCGCCGGCGCCAATAATGCCGCACGGATTTAGAATTACCGCATCAAGCCCCTGAGCGATGCCAGCACGCACCTGTTGCTCGGCTTCATACTTGGTACGGTTGTAATTAATCCAGTCGCCAGCGGCATTTGAGGGGGTGTTCTCGTCAATCTTTGTGGATTGAACTCCCCAGGCGGATATCGATGAAGTATGGATAAAGCGGCCGGCGTTTTTGCGTAGGGAGACATCAACCAGATTGCGAGTGCCGACTACATTGTCGCGGCTTTGCTGCTCGTTGTTGCGGCGCCACATTGAGGTATTACCGGCGATATGAAACACCGCGTCGGGCATTTCTGGCATGGCGGCGAGCAGGCTGGATGAGTCATCAAGTTGTCCGCTTACCGGCTCGGCACCGATCAGCCTGAGTGCCGCCGGGTCCGATTGCGGGCGGTGCAGGGCTACAACACGCCAGTTGGCTGCTTTCAACTGGGCAATGACATGGCCGCCGAGGAAGCCGGTACCACCAGTAATAAAGGCCGTTTTATCAGGCATGAGTACTCCGCGTCAGGCAAGGCAAAGAGCATAAACCTGTTGCGCTGCAGCACAAGGCCGCAGTAGACAAACGGCACCATTGAAAGCTGATTGACCGGATGCTGGTGCTGCTCCACAATCGCGCCGAACGCGGGTGTAGCTCAATGGTAGAGCAGAAGCTTCCCAAGCTTACGACGAGGGTTCG
>JARGPU010000005.1 GCA_029210325.1 Alcanivoracaceae bacterium
CGGATTTCAACGGCAGTGAACAGGAGGGCGTGGGGTTCTACTACGCCTATCAGAAGGACGGTGCGCGCTGCAGCAATGCGCGGGCGTATCTTGAACCCGCTGCGGGGCGCTCCAGCCTGACTGTCCGCAGTGATGCGCAAGTTACCCGTGTACTGCTCGAGGGTACCCGCGCCATCGGCGTCGAGTACCGCAGTCTGCAGGGGCTGGCGCAGGTCCGTGCCGGGCGTGAGGTTGTACTCTGCGGCGGCGCGTTCAACTCGCCGCAACTGCTGATGCTATCCGGTATCGGTCCGCGCGAGGAACTGTCCCGGCATGGCATTGAACTGCGTCATGCGCTGGAAGGAGTCGGTCAGAATCTCCAGGATCATATTGACGTGTTCGTTCGCGTCAGAGCGCGTAGCCGTGAGGGTATCTCAATGCATCCGAGCTACTGGTTCAAGGGGCTGTGGGCTTTGCTGCAATACCTGAGCAGTCGGCGTGGCGTGCTGTCGAGTAACGGCGCCGAGGCTGGAGGCTTCATTCGCTCCCGGTCCGAGGAGCCGATACCGGACCTGCAACTGCACTTCGGGCCAATGCTGTATGCCGACCACGGGCGCGACATGAAGACCGCGATAAGCGGATATGGCTACATAGTCATGATCTATGGGCTCAGGCCGTTGTCGCGCGGCCGGGTCGCTCTGCGGAGTGCCGACCCGTTCGCGGCGCCGCTGATCGACCCCAACTACATGGCCGAGCCAGCCGACGTTGAGCAGCTCGTTCGTGGAGTGCATCTGGTACGCAGGATCCTGGCGCAACCCGCCTTCACGCAGCATCACGAGATCGAGGTGTCGCCCGGGCCGGCGCTGCATAATGATGATGAACTTGCCGAATGGGTGCGGCGCAGCGGTGAGTCGGCATATCACCCTGTCGGCACCTGCAAGATGGGCATCGATTCGATGGCCGTGGTCGATCCGCGTCTGCGCGTTTATGGACTGCAATGCCTGCGGGTGGTCGATGCCTCCATCATGCCGACGCTGGTCGGCGGCAACACCAATCAGCCGGCGACCATGATTGGCGAGAAGGGCGCCGCGATGATACTTGAGGATGCCGAGACCTTCGGCGGCTGATCGCAGTGTACGGGGTGTCGCGGGGCGCGGTTCACATTAGAGCCAGCCGACCTTGTACTCGTCCCGGTTGGCATTTGGACTCTGCGCAATCCGGTCCCAAGGCGCAGCTAAAGAGAGAGAGAGGCTATGGTAAACAAACAGCGAGATGTGACGGTCATCGTTGGAGGTGGGCACGCAGCAGGTGCGCTCCTGACAACCTTGCTGCAAAGAAAATATCAACATGAGGTAGTTCTGGTGGGCGAAGAACCCCATCCACCCTACCAGCGACCGCCTCTGTCCAAGAATTACCTGGCAGGAGAGGTTGATCAGGCATCGCTGTACCTGAAGCCGCGCTCGGTGTACGAGAACGCGGGCCAGCAGTTGCGTCTCGGTGTGCGCGTCGAACAGATTGATCGAAACAACAAGACCATCAGGCTGTCGGATCAGAGCATGTTGAAATACGACCGACTGGTCCTGGCCACGGGCTCACACGTTCGGCGTCTGAACGCACCCGGGGCTGGCTTGAAGGGCATTCATTATCTGCATGACATCGCTGATACAGATGCCCTGCGTGAACAATTAGTCCCCGGGAAGCGTCTGGTTATCGTCGGTGGTGGTTATATCGGCCTTGAGGTGGCTGCCAGCGCCATAAAAAAAGGTGTCAATGTCACGGTGCTGGAAGCTGCCGAGCGCCTTATGCAACGCGTGACCGGCCCGGAGATGTCGGCATTCTTGAATGCCAGACACAGTGCCGCTGGCGTGGATGTACGATTGAACACGGCGGTCACCGGTTTCGAAGCGGGTGATCAGGGTCGTGTGGCTGGCGTGACCCTGGCAAATGGAGACACTGTACCGGCCGACATCGTACTCGTCTCGATTGGCGTTATACCGGAAACCACTCTTGCTGAAACTGCCGGGCTGCCCTGTGATGACGGTATTGTCGTGGATGAGTTTACCCGTACCGGTGATCCCGACATTCTGGCGATTGGCGACTGTACCCGCCACCGCAATCTTTTCTTCGAGAAAATGCAACGGCTTGAGTCTGTCGCCAACGCGGTCGATCAGGCCCGTACTGCAGCGGCCACTCTGATGGGCGAGGAGAAGCCCTACGATAGCGCCCCGTGGTTCTGGTCGAATCAGTATGACGTTCGCCTGCAGATGGTGGGGCTATCGCAAAATCATGATCAGCGCGTGCTGCGCGGCAGCGCTGAGGATAAGGAATTTGCGGTGTTCTATCTCCGCGAGGGCAGTGTCATCGCTGTTGATGCTGTCAATCTGCCGGTTGCCTTTATGGTTGGCAAGCAGTTGGTGCAGCACCGCAAGAGCGTTTGCGCTAAAGCATTGAGTGATCCTCGTACTGATTTGAAGTCTCTGGTCTGAAACTGCCTCTCGCGCCGTTGCTCTTCAGAAACAGGTAATTGTCCATCGACAGATGCTTTGCTCGCCACAACATTTCCACCGAGGTTGAAGGGCGAAGCATGGGCGCGTCGCCGTGGTGGTCGAAGTAATAGCTGTTGGAGAGCGCGCAGTTGTGGTTGAGAAATACGGTGTTCTGCTGCCGCTGCTGAATGTTCTGGAAGTAGCGGTCATGCACAGTCTGCCGGATTTCCACCCGGGTTGCCTTGCGCCGGCGGGCTTCGCGGATGCAGCGTGAAATATGAATGGAATTTCCTTCCACCATCTTGAAGTAGGAGGTGCCAATCAATGCATACGGGCCGAGCATGATGTAAAAGTTCGGATACCCCGGAACGGTCAAGCCTTCGTAGGCCTGATAGCGGTTATCGTGCCAGAAC
Organism: Alcanivoracaceae bacterium; assembly: GCA_029210325.1. Taxonomy (GTDB): domain Bacteria; phylum Pseudomonadota; class Gammaproteobacteria; order Pseudomonadales; family Alcanivoracaceae; genus PGZG01. Next base: position 2,879 of record JARGPU010000005.1, read on the forward strand.
TGGCCGAGATCAACGCCATTACTGCCGATCAGCTCGAACGAGGGGATGTTGCCCTTTTCGAAGGTTTTATAGCCGGTGGCAAGCACCAGTACATCAATGCGTCGCGATTTGCCATCGTTGGTGGTGATGCCCTGTCGGGTAATGCGCTGGATGGGCGTCGTGACCAGTTCGACATTGTCGCGGGCGAACGTTGTGAAGTACTCGTTGGAAAAAGTCGGCCGCTTGCAACCAAAGCCATAGCCCGGGCTGAGTTTTTCCCACAGATCCTGTCTGCCGGGGAGCTGCTCTCGCATATTGTCGAGTGCGGCCTTCTCACAGGCGCGCACGATCCAGGGGGCCTGGCGATAATAGATCGCCGACAGCACCATCAGGGTTTCGCTGGCCAGATCGGTTACGCTGCGAACGCCACTTTGCAGGGTGGGTAAGGCACGAAACAGGCTTTTCAGCCAGCCGGGCAACAGCCGGTCCGGCTTTTTCAGAACCCATATCGGGGTGCGTTGATAGACATCAAGCTGTTTCGCTTGACGAGCGATCTCCGGCACCAGTTGCACGGCGGTGGCACCGGTGCCGATGACGGCAACGCGTTTGTCTGTCAGGTCCATGTCTTCAGGCCAGCGGGCCGTGTGGACAATTTCTCCCTCGAAGGCATCAAGACCTTCGATATCCGGCAGCTTGGGGGAGATCAGCCCGCCGCAGGCGGAGACCAGATGCCGGCCACGCAATGTTTCGCCACTCGCCAGACTGATTACCCAGAGATTGTTTTCCGTGTCGAATTGCGCCCGTTCCACTTCGACGCCGAAGCGGATATGGCGGTAGATGCCGTATTTGGACGATACCTGCCGGGTGTACTGATGCAACTCGCTGCCCGGGGCGAATACCCGGGACCAGTTCGCGTTTTGCTCGAACGAAAAAGAGTAGGTGAACGAGGTGATATCCACGGCAATGCCGGGGTAGCGATTGTCGCGCCAGGTACCACCGACATCATTGCTACGCTCGAGGATCAGGATGTCGTCGACGCCGTCCGCCTTGAGCTGGATGGCAGCACCGATGCCGGAGATCCCGGCGCCGACAATAATCACTTCGTGATCAGGAAGAACAGCGGACGGGCGCCGGGTTTGATCGGTGGTGAACGCAGCCATGTTCATGCAACAGCCTCCTGGGTGGTCGATGATGTGTGCGAGCTACCGGATCGGGAGCTGTGGTTGGGTAGATCGTTCTGCCGTCGACTACCCAGATGGGACTGCATGAAACGGACTATTTTGCGTGTATCCTGACGGGCTTCAGGTAGGAGTAGCAGGAAAATTGGCCAGACGTGGGGCATGTCCTGTCGTGATAGCAGCGTGACCGGCACACTCGCACGACGAGCTTGTTCGGCAACGACGTAGGAATCATCGCGCAGGCATTCCTCTTCACTTACCGTCAGCACCAACGGTGGCAGACCCTGATAGTCACCCCGTGTCGGGGACGCGTAGGGATGGAACGGATCGGCGCCCTGCAGGTATATCCTGGTGGCGCCGTCGATCATCACCCGTGACAGCATCGGGTCGCTATCATTATTGGTGTCCCGGGACATCAGCTCACCGGTGGCGTCGGCGCCGGGTGAAATGGCTACCGCGCACACCGGCATGGGCAGTTCCTCGTCACGGGCACGCAGCAAGGTCGCCAGAGTCAGATTGCCGCCAGCGGAATCTCCAGCCACGATCAGTGGCAAGGGCTCTTTGATCAGGTCGCTGTATACAGCAAAGGCATCATCGGTGGCCGCCGGGAAAGGGTGTTCCGGTGCCAGTCGATAATCAGCGAGAAAAATGCGGGCGTTGAGTGCTTTTGCCAGCGTGCCGCAGAAATGGTGATAGGTGTCGAGACGACCGCCGACGAATGCTCCTCCATGGAGGAACAGTACGGTCGCCACAGGGTTGACGGTGCTCAGCCACTGGCCAGGAACATCGGCCACGCGGCCATGGCGCAGGCTGATGCCACGGGGTATCAGGGAGGGCATCAGCGGGGCATTCATGACCCTGCGTAAATGACGGACCAGATGATCAGGGTCCTGAATGTCGCGCTTCATCATAGCGCGGAACAGAGGTTTGATGATTTTTGCAGCAAGTGACGCCATGGTGGTCTCCCGGACTCAGTTGGCCAGCAGGCGATAGGTCTCGCCGACGGTGCGGGCGTAAAGGCGCGGCATCAGGCGCTTGAAACGCCAGGCGAGACGCCCATCGATTTGTGGCAGTACGTAAAGCTCACCACGATCCAGCGCATCAAGTGTTTGTCGGGCGACTTTGTCGGCAGTGGTCAGGGCGAAGCGAGTCATGGCGGACCGCGCAAATTCGCGGCGCCTTTCCGGTAGCTTGCCGTCGTTGACGATGTTGGTGGGGACCACGGTCGGGCACAGTGCAGTGACTTTAACCCCGGTTCCGGCAAGCTCAGCAGCCAGGGTTTCCGAGAGCGCCAGCACCCCGGCCTTGGTGACGTTGTAGGTGCTCATTTCCGGCGCTGCACCAAAAGCGGCGGCGGAAGCGACATTGATGATGCCACCATAGCCAAGATCCCGAAGTTTCGGCGCGAAGTAATGGCAGCCATGGATTACGCCCCAAAGATTCACGTTCATGCACCAGTGCCAGTCATCCAGTGGCACCTCGCCGATGGGCCCGCCGAGACCCACACCTGCATTGTTGATAACCAGTGTCACCGGACGGCCGAGCAGTTTCTCGGCCTCATCACTGAGTGATTCCATCTGCTTCGCATCACCGACGTCACAGCGACGGGCAATTGCCTTGCTGCCCAGCGCCTTCAGGCTTGCGGCGACCTGCTCGGCCCTCTCCTCATTGATGTCAGCGCAGATTACCGCGCCGCCACGGCGTGCCAGCTCATAGGCAAAGCTTCGGCCGATGCCGCTGCCGGCTCCTGTGACGACAGCGGCGGCGTTGCGGGAGGGTGGTAAAGGTTGCTTTTTCATAGGAGCACCTCAGGCGGGTTGCGCAACTGGACGGAGACGGCGACCGGTGCGAGTGCCGCGCTGGTGCTTGAGCAGAGCCTCGAATGCCTTGTGCGTGTCGCCGGTCTGCTCGTGGGCGCGCTTCCAGATTCTGATGATCTCCCGGTTGTCATCGTCCCAGGGATGGAAGGTCGGCGAGAAATAGGGGAATACACCTGCCAGCACTTTGGAAAGAATGCCAGGTTTGACGAACAGCACCTTGAGCATATGCGTCGCCGAACGCAGATTGAGGAGCTGTTTGTCTTTGGCCAGCAAGAACGCCTGATTGCCGATCATGATCGGAAAGCCGAGTGCGATGGCCAGCATCATGCCGCTGATACGCAACCGGTAACTGCGTAGGCCGCCGCCGCTGGCGTCGACGAACACATCAAAGCTGACGCTCTTGTGCTCGGTTTCCTCGACGAAGTGCCAGTACAGCATGGCCCGTAATTCAGGGTGCGTTTCGTCGAAAAGTTCCGGGTGCTCAAGCAGCACCGAGGAAATGATGGCGGTGAAGTGTTCAAATGCCGCAGCGATGGAGCTTTGCATGTCATCGCTCAGGCGATGCTGGAGTTCCTTGCGAATAAGCTTGAAGATGGCTTCGACCTTGTCCATAGGGACGCCCTGCTGCACGCAGATGGCGTTCATCTCGTCATGCTCGCGGGCATGAATGCGCTCCTGGCGGATGAACTCGCCGGCAGCTTTGCGCACTTCCGGGTCGCGCAGTTTGTCAAGTTGTCTGCGGGCCGAGTTCATCACCCAGCGTTCGCCATCCGGCACGGCAGCCAGAATGGCGTTCATCCAGTGCGTGCTCCAGGGGTCGTTGTTGAACCAGTGGCGGGCGACCGTCTCAAGGTTCATCGGGAAGTGGAGGTCGCGCGTTACAACTTCGTCGTAACCGATCTTGCGATTTGCCAGAGCCATTTGGATTCTCCCACGGTAGTAACCATGGCAATTAACGTAGTTGGTCGACCAGCCAAATGTCAATCCTGCCAGATAGACATACACCTGAAATATGTATCAGGCGCCGACGGAGCCTGAGCGGGCATCGGCGACAGGGTCATAAAGACGCTTATCGTGGGTGGGGCGAGATCGAATTTAGGCGTGTCGAACCGCATTCAGGCTAGAATATCGCTTCCGTTGCTCGGGAGGATGCCGTGAAGAAAAGTCGTCAGGACAGGTCGGTTGCCCAGTCTGATCGTGATTTCGTGTTGAGATCTGCCGCTCGCTTGTTCCGGGAGCAAGGTTATGACCGGACCACGGTCAAGGAGATTGCCGAAGCGTGCAACATGCTGCCCGGCAGCCTTCATTACCGCTATCAGGCCAAGGAAGACATCCTCGTCGACCTGATGCGGTTGGGCCTGGAGGAGGCCTCGATTGCTGTCTCTCAATCTGTGGCGGGAGTTACAGAGCCTGCTGAGCAGTTGCGCCGCGGCATTAATGCGCACTTGCAAATGCTGGTCAGTGGATCGGATATGGTCTACGTGCTGTTGTTCGAGTGGCGCTCCTTGCGCGGCGGGGCGCGCAGGGAAATGATCAAGCTGCGAGATCGCTATGAGTCGCTGTGGGCCGCGATGCTGCAGCTACTGGCGGAGCAGGGAGTGATTCGGAAAGATGTGGATCTCGAGCTGTTGCGTCTTATCGGTCTCGGCGCACTCAACTGGGTGGCTACCTGGTTTCGTGAGGAAGGCCGCTATTCGCTCGAAGATATCGGTGATTTCGTTTGGCGAATGATTCGCAGCGCGGTGCTGGAAGAGCGCGAACAGCGGCCTGCCAGCTAATCCGCAGCGTGTCGAAGTAGTTGCGCCCTACCTCCTTTGGTACTAAATTGGCCGCATGATTAATAAATCCCGGGGCCCAGGCCGGCCCGCTGCCGATGCCACCGCCGTGTCTCGTGATGCGGTATTAAGGGCGGCGTTCGGGGTATTCATCGACCTTGAGTACGACGCTGCCACCATGCGGGAACTGGCCCGGGCGGCGGGGGTGAGTGCTGCGCTGCTGAATCACTTGTTTGGCAGCAAAGAGGCGCTCTGGTTCGAGGCCGTAGATGCCGTTTATGGCCCATTATATCGGCAGCAGATGAGTGCACTGATGGCCCAGAGCGACGTGCGTGAGAGTGCCGGTATCAAGCAGACCCTGAAGACGCTGTTGCTGGGCTTGCTGGCGGAGCCCGGATTGCTCGGCTTTCTGTACCGTGAAGGCGAGCAGCAGAACAGGCGTGGTGCCTACCTGCGTAAAACCTATCTGGGGCCAATACTGGATCAGTTGTGGACAGTTTATGGCGGGCAAAGCGGCTTACCCCATCGTGCCGCGTTCGAGGTGCTGCTGCTGGGGGTGCCACGCATGCTGGTATTTCCGCAACTGCTGGAGGAGCGTCATGGGCTGCTAGGCGACCCCGCCGGGTTGCTGATCGTAGCGCAGCAGGTGGTGGATAGAATGTTTGACATAGTGTTCGAGTCACAACCATAGGCGAGTCAGATGAAACAGGGTGGATGGATTCGGTGCTACGGGTGTTTGAGTGCGGTTTTGGTGGTTCTGGTTGGTTGCAGCCCCGAGCCCGAGGCGCCGCTGGCGCGCCCGGTAAAACTTGCGTATGCGGATCTCACTGGCACCGCTGGTCTGGTGCAGTATGTCGGTACCGTGTGGGCAAAGTCTGAGTCGACCCCGGGTTTTCGAGTCGCCGGCAAGGTCAGGCAGCGCCTTGTCGACCCCGGGGCCCGTGTCGACAAGGGTCAGGTACTGATGCGGTTGGATCAGGCCGATCTGGTTCTGGCTCTTAACTCTGCCCGTGCCAACCGCGACAGAGCTGAGGCCGAGTGGCGGCTGGCCGAGGTAGAGCTGGAGCGATTTCGTGATCTGCGCGACAAGCGGTTTGTATCGGAAACCGAGTTCGATCGGGCATTACTGGCGGAAAGGCGGGCACACGCCCTGTTTGAGCAGGCCGACTCGGAACTGTCCCTGGCGCGTAACCGACTCGCCTACACAGAGCTGGTGGCAACGGGCGACGGAACGGTAACGGAAGTTTTTGTCGATGTCGGAGATGTGGTGGAGGCCGGGGCCCCGGTGGCCCGTATTGCGCTTGATGGTGCCCGTGATTTCGTCGTCGATGTGCCGGAAAGCCAGCGCAACTGGGTGAGCGCCTCGCCCGCCTCGATTACCCTCTGGGCCCTTGGCGAACGCCGTTTCAATGCCAGCCTGCGGGAGTTGGGTGCTGCGGCCGATCCGGTTACCCGCACCTACCGTGCACGTTTCAGTATTGAGGCAGATGACGCAGCCATCGAAATCGGGCAAACCGGCGTGTTGCGCCTGACATTGCCGGAACGTGGCATGGCAGTGGCGGTGCCTTCGGCAGCGCTCATTCCCCGGGACGAAGGGCACGGGGTCTGGGTCTATGATCCGGAGGAGGGCGTGATGCGCAGCCGGGGAGTAGAGATCGTTGGCGTGCAGAACAATGATGTGCTTGTCACCGGGTTGGCACCCGGTGAGCAGTACGCGGTCGCCGGTGTGCATGTTATCAGTGAAGGGCAACCGGCTCGGCCTATGGCGCTGACATCGACCGGACAATGACAATGTTGCTGAATCCGTCCCGCCTCGCTATCCGTCATGGGCACCTGACACTGTATTTTCTTGTCCTGCTGTTGCTTGGCGGTTTTTTTGCCTTGAGCTCACTCGGGCAAGATGAGGACCCGCCATTTAATTACCGGATGATGGTGATTCGTGCTTTCTGGCCCGGTGCCACCGCCGAGCAGATGGTCGATCAGGTTGGCGACCTGCTTGAACAGACGCTTCAGGATGTCCCCTACGCGGATGAAATTCGCAGCTACGCCAAGCCGGGCGAGATCAGTCTTATCTTCCAGATCAAGGAATCTTCACCACCACAACAGATTCAGCACATCTGGTATCTAACCCGCAAAAAAATTGGAGATGTTTGGGGGCAGATGCCGGCCGGTGTTGAAGGGCCTTTCATCAATGATGAGTTTGGAGATGTTTTCGGCCTGATTTATGCCCTTCAGGGCGACGGATTTGACTGGCAGGAGCTGGAAGACACAGCAGATGATATTCGCAAGAGTCTTATGGTGTTGCCGGATGTCAGCAAGATCGAATTATTCGGCAAGCAGCGGCGATATGTGTATATCGAGATATCGCAGAGTCGGCTGGCAACACTGGGCATCAGCGTGCCGGAACTGGCAGCCCAACTTGGACAACAAAACGAAGTGACACCGGCCGGGATCCTGCAGGGCGAGAGGGATCAGGTTCACCTGCGCGTCTCAGGTCGAATCAACAGGCTGGATGATCTGCGGTCGATGCCGGTCCATGCTGGCGGGCGCAGCGTCAAGCTGGAGGACATTGGTCGGGTGTTCGTCGGCTTCAGCGATCCTCCTGATCCGATGGTGCGGGTCAATGGAAAGCCGGTGGTCGCCATTGGTATTTCGATGCGAAAAGGCGGAGACATTATTGATCTCGGTGAGCAGTTGCAGGCTGAGCTTGACCTCATCCGAGCCAGCTTGCCGCTCGGCATGGAGCTGGTGCGGGTACAGAATCAGCCGGAGATAGTTGCGGATTCTGTCGGCGAGTTTATCCAGGCACTGATTGAGGCCCTGGTGATTGTGCTGTTGGTAACATTCGTCACACTTGGCTTCCAGGGAAGTTTTCGGCATCTGGACTGGCGCCCCGGGGTGGTCGTGGCACTGGCAATTCCGGCAGTGCTGGCTGGCACTTTTTTGCTCATGTATGTTGCCGATATCGACTTGCACAAGATTTCGCTTGGTGCGCTGATCATTTCTCTTGGCCTGTTGGTTGATGATGCCATCATCATCATTGAAATGACGGTGCGTAAGCTTGAGGAAGGCATGGATCGGCACAGTGCCGCCACTTTCGCTTATGCCGAAACCGCCATGCCGATGCTTACAGGCACCTTGATTACTGCAGTAGGCTTCCTGCCTATCGGCCTCGCTAACTCATCTGTTGGCGAATATACCTTTGCCATTTTTGCCGTAACCGCATCGACTCTGCTGATTTCCTGGTGTATGGCAGTGTATTTTGTACCCTATATTGCTTACCACCTGTTGCAGGAACGGGGCTCCGGCGGTCAGCTCGCCGCTGAGCACGATGTGTATGACACGCCGTTCTATCGACGTCTCAAGGCTTTTATCGAGCTGTGTGTTGAGCGTAAATGGCAGACCCTTGCGGCAACCGGCGGCGCTATTGTTATTGGTCTTCTTGGTCTCATGTTAGTCGAGAAGCAGTTCTTTCCAGAGTCCAGCCGCCCGGAGATTCTGGTTGACCTGTGGCTGCCGGAGGGCAGCAGCATGAACTATATGCGTGAAACCACCGAGCAGGTCGAGGAGGCATTGCTCCTGCTGACGGATACCGGGCAGGTGAGCAGCTTTATCGGATCGGGTGCGCCGCGCTTCTATTTGCCTATGGACGTATTGTTTCCGCAAGCGAATCTCAGTCAGCTGATTGTCGAGGCGAAAGACGTCGGTCAGCGTAACGCACTGTTGGCAGAGATGCAGATATTGTTTGCCGAACAATTCCCGGATGTGCGTACTCGAGCGCGACTGCTGCCCAATGGCCCGCCTGTGCCCTATCCAGTGCAGTTTCGCATTATGGGGCCAGAGCCGGAGCAAGTACGTTACTGGGCTGATCAGGTCAGGGAGCAAATGGCTGCGGATTCTGATGTCCAGGGCCTCAACGACAACTGGAACGAACCGATCAAGATTCTGGATCTCCGACTTGACCAGGCACGAGCCCGTCAGCTGGGTGCTTCCACGGCATCAGTGGCCAACTCGGGCCAGGCGCTGTTGTCGGGAATCGTCATCGGCTCGTTTCTTGACGGAGAGGATAATGTGCCGATCGTATTGCGCCAGCCGGTTGAGGAAAGAAACAGCCTGACGGCGATTGCGCAAGGGTATTTGCCGCTGGAAGGCGGTAGTTCGGTACCCATATCTCATCTGGTGCATTCATCTCTCGGTTGGGAGCCAGGGGTATTGTGGCGCCACAATCGCCACTATGCGATTACCGTGCAAAGCGATGTATCCGGGGGCATACAAGGAGACACGGTGGCGCGGAGGCTGGATCGTCAGCTCGATGCAATTCGTCAGAACATGCCGCACGGTTATTTTATTGAAATTGCCGGTACCGTTGAGCAATCACAAAAAGGCCAAGACTCGATTAACGCGTGGCTGCCGCTAATGGCGGCATTGATCTTCACCTTGCTGATGCTTCAGCTGAGGAGCGTGAAGCTGTCCCTGATGATGGTTATTACCGGACCGCTGGGATTGATTGGTGCGGCCTGGACACTCATCTTGCTTAGCGAGCCGCTGGGTTTCGTTGCGTTTCTCGGAGTGATCGCTATGAGCGGTATGATTATTCGCAACTCGGTTATTCTGGTTGATCAGGTTGAAAAGGACATCCAGCGCGGTATGAGCGGATTTGATGCGGTGGTGGCAGCAGCGGTTCGGCGTGCGCGGCCGATTTTCCTGACCACCATTACGGCGGTTCTTGCGATGATCCCTCTGACAACGACATCCTTCTGGGGCCCGATGGCGGTCGCTATCATGGGTGGATTGATTGTTGCGACCGCGTTGACATTATTCTCATTGCCAGCCCTGTACGCGGCTGTTTACAAGCTTCACCGGAGCCAAGGATATTGAATAAGTCGGTTGATGATCTTGGTGGGCGTTCGGTTGTGGAAATACCGTGACCACATATCCATATTATGGACAGGTTAAATTTTTCCTCTGCCATTGCCCCATGCCTTGAGCTCGTTTGGGTAGTCCTGTGGTGCGTCCGCGATATTGCTGCTGTCCTTGCCTGCCCCGGGTAGATAACTTAACTGCGCCGGCTTTCCGGCCATGAGATCCCGTAGCTTCTCCAGCGCCAGGCGTTTTTCCTCTAGGTAGTCATGCCGATCATAATGGCGTGTCTGGACGCCGCCGAGGCCGTGGCTTTGCAGGTGTCCCCTGACGTCCGACGTGACGCCGGCGGCGGCAAGCCGGGTTTCCACGGTCCGCCGTAATACCCCGAACGAAAAGCTCTTCTGCACTTCGCCGGCCTCGATCATGGCGCTGGCGATCTTCTTCAGGTGCGGCGTAGTGGCGGAGTTGTCACAGGCGCTGTGTCCACCATTCAGGGTAATCAGGTAGGGCCCGATCCGGTGGGGCGCAATCTCGTTCATCGCAGTTACGGCTTCCGGTAACAGTGGCAATACATGGCGTCGGGCCTTCTCCCGACGGCCTTTCGGATCCAGAAGGGTCAAGCAGCCATCGTGGATATCTTCTGTAGTGGCCCGCGCGAGCTGCTCAAAACGCTGGGCACCGGTCAACATGTAGAAACGAATGATGGCGGCGCCATGGGAGTCGGTGGCAGTTAACCGCCTCCAGAAGCAGCGCAGCTCGTCGAGGGACAGCACCTGATCTCGTGTCGTTCGGGAGCCCTGAATTACAGCAAGATCCCGGGCCGGGTTAGTGGTGATGTGAAGCTCGCGCAGGCTTTCTGGCGCCCGGGCATTCAGCGGAGCGTTACAGGCCGCAGCATAGGCAGCGCGGATGTAGGATCGGACCTTGTTGGCATGTCCCAGCAGGCCGTTATCGACCATCAGCCGCAGGATTCGTGTCAGGTCGGTAGGCGCCAGATCCGCTGCTGGGGCATTCCACAGTTCGGGGAAGGGCTCCTTGATATGCCGGCGGATGGCAGGGACGGCCTGCTTGAATGACGGCTTGCCCTGAGAATGCAGATGCTCGCAGTAGGCATCCATGAGCTTGCCCAGAGTAGCAGTACGGCGCGCCATTGCCATACGCTCCTTCTCCAGCTCTGCTTCCCGGGCTTCCTCGACTTTGCGCTGCTCGTAAGCGAGCGTTTCGCGCAGGTTCTTGTCACCCAGCATGTGGCGTCGGGCGAGTGCCTTGGCTTCGGCGCGGGCCTCCGCCAGGGTCACCGGCTGACCTTGCTCGTTATAGCGGGGCAGGGTGATACGCTGCTGCTTGCCAGAGGCGTCCGTGTAGCGATAGTAATAAACGCATCGTTCGCCAGTCAGTTTGCGAACCTGGAAGGTGCCTTCGCCTTTTGGCCAGTTTTCGGTCAGCCAGCTATCCGCTGAGGCTGATCGGATCTTTGCGACGGTGATGATTCCCGCGGTGGTTCTGGTCGATGATCTGGACATGCTTTGTTCTCCACGACGTGCTCTGCAGTACGCCGTTTTTTTATGCTCTGCCGCGTGAAAAACCGTGCCTAGCTGGTGCCTAGATTTTCACGATTTGTGCCTAGATGGTGCCTAGTTGGCGTGAGCAGAAAACATACATTCCGAGATCAGGGGATACAATAACCTATTGATATAGATAGAGATATTTTACTGTCGAGAGACGTTAAGAGCCGTTAAGAGAACTCAAAAATCCCCGCTTAAAATCCCTTGTCCTTCGGGACGTGCCGGTTCAAGTCCGGCCCCGGCACCAAATAAGGCCAAAACAAGAGGGCCTTACCCTATACATATCTATCATGTAAAAGGTAAGGCCTGTTCTGTCACTTTCTAAAAACGCTTTTATCTATCCTTGCGGATCAGCGTCAAGTTTTCTGCTTTTATAGTCCCGACCCGTCATTGCGGAAAAAGCCATTGGTGATTTCTATGGCCGTGCCGCCAGCGGTGTACAGGGTTCCGCTGAAGGTGCCTTCGTAAACGGCGCCGGCAGAAGTCACGTTAACAGTGCAGCTGCCCGGTGAGTTCTCGCTTGTTCCGCCAGCGTAGGACATGCCGACCAGGCGGAATTGGTTTGGGCCTTCACCGCAGGTATAGGTGCCGGTGCTATTATCTGGAATCATTCTGATCTGAAATGTCGGTGTGTCGCCCAGTGTGAGAAATCCGGCCACCTGGCGATCAAACCCATCCAGTGCAGGTACATCGGTGACGGTGACGTTCTCGCCGTCCACGTCCATGCTGTAACCATATTCACCTTCTGCCAAGCCGCCACCTCCCGTAGAGGGGGTCTCATAACGGAAATAACCATCAGTGACGGTGCCAAATTCAGTGTCATTGGCGCCCAACAAGTGGGCTGCAAAACGACCCTCTACTTCTGTAGTGCTAACCGAGATGATCTCAATAGAGCAGTCATCTGCCAGATAAGGAACGCCGCTCAAAGTTAACGAAACAGAGGGTAGTTCACCATCTGCACCACAGCTATAGGTTCCCGGGGAGTCGGTCAGGCCGCTGATAGTCCAGCGAGTGATGGGGTCACTGCCATTGTAGGAGGTAAACAAACCAACACCGGTAAGCGGTGCATAAATATACAGGGGGCCATCGCCAATAGAGCCGGTAAAGGTATATGTGGTTTCGCCTACGGTTCCGGTTGCGCCATTACCATCAGACAGTGCCGCGCCATCGCCGTCGGCTACCAGGGAAGAAACAAGGCCGCTTAAGTCGACGCTGGTTGAAACGATAGTGTATGAGGTGACGGCGGTTTGCAGGGCGCTGGTGCCAAAGCTGGTGGCCATGGCCGTAAGCTGAGTCTGCAGGTCGGTGACAAAGTTGGCGACGCTGTAAACCAGCCCGACAATTGCAACCCCATCTTGCAGGCCGTCAATAGTGCCATCCGATAGATCCTGTGCCAGCTGCTCCGCCATGGTTAGTGCCGGTGCGGCATCTGCGCTGCCCAGCTGGGCCAGGGCGGCCAAGCGCAATGCGTATTTATCAGCTTCCGTGGTGCCGAAAGATCCTGCAGTGGTTGAGGAGTCAAACAGGGTTGGCGGTAGCAAAATCGAGCTCAACTCTGGCGCCAGTGCCAATCGCACAACCTCATTGATCTGATTAATGACCTCATCGGTCAGGACCAGATCGTTGAGCAGAGCTATTTGATAGGCGATTTCGGTCAAGGCGGTGACAGTCACTTCCGTGCTGCCAGCAGGCGCGATGGCATGTATTGATTTGCCCGGGCCAAAGGCAATCATGCTGCTGCTGGCTTCATCGAAGTATTCAGCGTCAGCATCACCTTCAACCACAACGATTAGTGGACCGCTATAATCGCCTGAGTAGCTGATTTCAATTGCGCCATCAGCACCGGTGTCCGAGGTTTCCAGAAGCGTAGAGCCGTCTTTCTGAAAGACGTTCACAGTGGCATTAGTGATGATCCCCAGTGATGGCGTTACGGCAATTGCACTGTCTGCCGCGGCACCGCCCCCACCTGAAGAGCCTCCGCATCCGCTTAAGGCCGCAGTAGTGGCGATAAGCCCCCCGGCTATCAGATTTCGCAATTGCATGTTCTGGCCCTCAGAGAAATTTGAGTTTGAATCAATATAGTCAATATATTGGAGCAGGGCATGGCGTATACCCCCCTGTTTATGGGGGCAAGGGAGCCCATGGCCCTTTCGGCGGGTCTCTGCCTGCGTCCCGGGTTCAACTGAATTGTGACGTTCCAGTGCTATCTGCTAGTCTAGGTTGATATTCCTAGCCTGCGGCTCCCCGCCGGAGGCAATAACAACAACCTGTACCAGACTACGGGACTTCGGGATGAACTGGTTCAAGAACCTCTCTGTACAGCTCAAGGTATTGTCCGTTGCCGCCTTGGGTATCTTTATCTTCATGGCCTATTTCGCCTATAGCTTTGTCATTGCCAGGGGCAATATCAACGATCTGACAGAAATAGAGACGGTGGATTTCGTTGTCCTGGAGGCATCCAGTCAGAACAACCTGACTCTCTACATGGTACGCGATGCCCTGGTCCGTGCGATCAATAATGGGGATGCGGACGCCCTGTCGGAAGCAACCCGATTGTCTTTGCAGGCGGTCGAGAACCTCAATGCTATGGCAGAGGTTGATCCCAGCATTACTAGCGAAGTGCGCCAGCTTGTTGATGATTTTAGCGCCTACTCTTCGGAAGGGCAGCGGCTGGCCAACAGTGTCTTGGCGGGCGTTGCCTCGGATGAGGATTTTTATGCCAGTCTGGCCAATGTGGCGCGGCTGCGGGAGCAGTTTGAGTACGCGCAGGAGGAGTTTCAGGAGTCTCGCTATACAGCCTTTTACGATAATTTGCGCGGCACCGTCGAAGATACCGCCAGCACCCAGTTTATCGGGCTGATATTTGGCGGTAGCGCTATTTTCCTGCTGGCACTCATCAGCTTCCGGGTAACCCGCAGTATTGTCCAGCCTATTCAGTACGCCGTTGAAGTGTCCGGCAACATTGCCGATGGCGATTGGGATAAGGAAATTGAAGTTAGTAGCCGCGATGAGGCGGGTCGTCTGCTTGGTGCTATCCGGCAGATGCGCGACACCCTGAAGAGCCGGCGTGATGAAGACCGGCGCCAGGAACAGATCAAGAACCGGCTGGCTGACCTCAATGACCGCATGCGCGGTGATATGAGCCTGCAGCAGCTTGGTGAAAATATGCTGAACTATCTGGTGCCGACTCTTGAGTGTCAGGTAGGTGCTTTCTATTGCATGGATGCGGACAGTAAGACCCTCAAGCTTAGTAGCTCCTATGCCATGCAGCGTCGCAAGAATCTTGCCAGTGATTTTGCCCTGGGGGAGTCTCTGGTAGGGCAGTGCGGCCTGGAAAAGAAACAGATACTGCTTAGCCGAGTGCCAGAAGATTACCTGAGCATTTCCTCAGCCGTTGGTGCGGGCACGCCGCGTAGCGTGCTGGTCACGCCGATTATCTATGAGGACGAGCTCAAGGGGGTTATCGAGCTTGGTGCATTCCGGGATTTCAGTGATGATGACCTGAAGTTCCTTTCCGACAGCGTGCGCATTGTTGCGGTATCGGTGCATACCGCACAAAGTCGTTTACGCTTGGCTCAGGCGCTGGAGCAGTCACAGCTTCAGGCGGAAGAGCTCGAGCAGCAGAAAGTGGCCATGCAGAAGGTCAATGAGGACCTTGAAGATCAGGCCATGGAACTGGCCGGCTCCGAATCTCGCTTGCAGCAACAACAGGAAGAACTGCGCGCCATTAACGAAGAGCTGGAAGCTCAAGCACAGGCGCTGCGTGCCTCGGAAGAGAGTCTTCAAGCCCAGCAGGAAGAGTTGCGTGTTACCAACGAGGAGCTCGAAGCTCAGGCCCGTTTGCTGGCTGAGCAGAAGGGGGAGGTATCTCGCAAGAACAAGGTGCTGGAAGACTTGCAGCTGGAGCTTGAAGAGAAAATCCGCGAGCTGGAAATGTCTTCCAAGTACAAATCAGAGTTCCTCTCAACTATGTCCCACGAGCTGAGAACTCCACTTAACAGCATCCTGATTCTGTCCAGCGCATTGGCTCAGAACAAGAAAGGTAATCTGGATGACAAACAGATTGAGCATGCCCAGGTTATTCATTCAGCCGGCTCGGATCTGTTGTCGCTGATTAACGACATTCTGGATATTTCCAAAATTGAAGAAGGCAAGATGGACATCATTATTGATGATGTTTCGGTGGTTGAGTTGGGCGAGCATTTTCGCCGTAGCTTTACCCATCTTGCTGAAAGTCGTGGTCTGAGTTTCTCGGTGGAGCTCGGCGAAAATGTCCCTGATAACTTCTACACTGACCGCCAGCGTATGGAGCAGATCATTAAGAATCTGCTCTCCAATGCAATGAAATTCACTGAAAGCGGTGGCTCGGTGCGGCTGCGTATTGATGCTCCAACGGATCAGAAGGATCTTCCGGGCCAGCATCTGATTCCGGGGCAGACCGTACGTTTATCGGTAATTGATTCGGGAATTGGTATTGCTCCGGAGAAGCAGCGGCTGGTGTTTGAGGCGTTCCAGCAAGCTGATGGGACTACCAGCCGCAAGTATGGCGGCACCGGCCTTGGGCTGACTATCTCTCGTGAACTGGCCCGGCTGCTGGGCGGCGACGTGGGCCTGTTCAGCGAGGGCATGGGTAAGGGCACTACCTTTATGTTGTACCTGCCATTTGGCGATGCCGATTCGGTATGGCGCGAGGACGGTGCTGATGCGCCCAACTCCGCTGCTGCGGCCGCTTTCTCCGGTATCGCTTCGACATCTGTTTCTGCGAACGCCGGTGCGGACGAAGGCTTTGTGGTCAAGGAAAAGACCGTTTTGATTATTGAAGATGATGTGGGCTTCTCGAGCGTGCTTATCGAGCTTGCGGCAGATTATGGCCTCGAGGGACATGTTTGCGCAGATGGTGAGAGTGGTCTTGAGTACGCCAGACACTATCGCCCCAGTGCCATTATTCTGGATATCGGCCTGCCTGGAATTGACGGCTGGCAGGTGATGGAGAAACTGAAGGACGATCCGCGCACCAAGGATATCCCGGTACATTTCCTGTCTGGTAAGGATGAGCGCAAAAAGGGCCTGGAGTTGGGGGCAATTGACTTCCTTACCAAGCCCATTGCCGAAGAAGATATTGTTAAAGCCTTTGCCAAAATCGAAAAGGCCATTGAAAAGAACGTACGGCGACTGCTGGTGGTTGAAGACAGCGAGCTACAGCATGAGGGCATCCGCGAGCTATTCTCCGAAAAAGGCGTAGTAATTACAGCGGTTCATACCGGCGAAGAAGCATTGCAGGTACTGCGCACACAAGTACATGACTGCATGATTCTTGATCTTACTCTGCCGGATATGAATGGCTTTGAGCTGCTGGAAAAAATCCACGGTAATGACGAGTACGACTCGGTGCCCGTGATTATCTATACCGGCAAGGAGCTCAGTCGGGATGAAGAGGCCAAGCTGCGCAAGTATGCAGACCGAATCATTCTGAAGACCGAGCGTTCTTCCGAGCGACTGCTCAATGAGGCTTCTCTATTCCTTCACTGGCTCGAGTCAACCATGCCGGCGGCGCCCAAGGCTGATCCGGCGTCGGTCGAGCACCGGGACGACGTCTTTGCCGAGAAAAAGCTACTTTTGGTCGATGACGATATGCGTAACATTTATGCGCTATCGGCTCAGCTTGAAGAGCTTGGCTTCGATATCACCATCGCCAATAACGGCAAAGAGGCCCTGAAGGCGCTGGAAGAAAATCCGGAGATGAACATCGTTCTGATGGATATCATGATGCCGGAAATGGATGGCTATGAAGCGATGACGTTGATTCGCAAGCAGTCGCGATTCCAGAAGCTGCCGATTCTGGCGCTGACCGCCAAGGCAATGAAGGACGATCGAGCCAAGTGTCTGGAAGCCGGTGCCAATGACTACTGCTCCAAACCTATTGATATGGGCAAGCTGACATCGCTGATGCGTGTCTGGCTGCATAAGTGAGTAATGATGAATGAGCGAAGCGCCGCAAATTAATGACCAATATGTGGATATGGAAGATGTTGAAATCCGCCTGCTGCTTGAGGCGATCTTTCACATTTATGGTTATGACTTTCGCTCGTACAGCAAGGCATCTATCCGTCGCCGGGTGCTGCACAGGCTAAACCTGTCTGGACTTCCCTCCATTATGGAGATGATCGACAGGGTGATGAAGGACCGTCAGTTCTTTGTCCAGCTGCTTAACGACCTGACTGTGAATGTCACCGAGATGTATCGTGATCCGCAGTTCTATCGGAGCTTCAGGGAGGAGGTTGTGCCTCTGTTGAAGACCTTTCCGTTTATCAAGATCTGGCATGCGGGCTGCTCCACTGGCGAAGAAATATACAGCATGGCCATCCTGCTTGAGGAGGAGGGGCTGTACGATCGCGCCATGATCTATGCCACGGATATCGACAAGAATGTCCTGGCCACCGCAAAAAAAGGGATTTACTCCATATCCGCGATCCGACAATACGGGGAAAACTACCTGCAAGCTGGGGGCAAGTCCTCGTTGTCTGACTATTACACCTGTAAATACGAGGGCGTCATCATAGACCAGCGGCTACGACGGAATATTCTGTTTGCCGATCATGATCTGGCCACCGATCAGGTATTTGGCGAGATGAATGTCATTGTCTGTCGTAATGTCCTGATTTATTTCGACCGGGACCTGCAGCGCAGGGTGTTCCAGTTGTTCCGTGACAGTTTGGATATGGGCGGTGTGCTCTGTCTTGGCACCAAGGAGAGCCTGAATTTTTCAGGGATTGTTGATGAATTTGAGCCGGTGGATGGAAAAATGAAAATCTTCCGCCGCAAGCAAGTTTCGCTGTGAGATGAGCAATGATTGAGCAACGAATATTGATGGTTGATGACCAGCCGTCCAATCTGGTCAGTCTGGACGCGATCCTCGAAGCCGAGGGAAGGGTATTGCTAAAGGCAACGTCCGGGCCTGAGGCTTTGAAGATACTGCTTAAAGAAGATATTTCTCTGGTCCTGCTGGATGTGCAGATGCCGGGCATGGATGGGTTTGAGGTGGCGGAGTTGATGCGCCAACGCAAGGATACCCAATCTATTCCGATTATCTTTGTTACTGCTATTAGCAAGGAGGACAAGTACGTTTTCCGGGGCTATCAGGTTGGGGCCGTGGATTATCTGTTCAAGCCTCTTGATCCGGTTATTCTGCAAAGCAAGGTGGGCTTTTTCCTGCAATTGGACCGGCAACGGCGCGAGTTGCAGGAGAAGCTACTTCAGGCACAGGCGCACCGGGCGGCCTATGAGGCGGCGAAGAAGGACGGCGGCGGCAAGGGATGAGCCATGCTGGTATCCGGGCAGTGGTGATAGGTGCATCCTGGGGCGGAGTAAATGCTTCCATCAAGGTGCTGTCTGCGCTGGATTCCAGTTTCCCAGTTCCCCTTTTCCTTGCTCAGCACCAGCGCTATGAGTCGGAGTCCAGGCTAGCTAGAGTCTTGGAAACTCGTACCCAAATGAGGGTGGTGGCTCCAGAGGATAAGGAGCCAGTGCTACCGGGTGTGATCTATGTCTCGCCGCCGGGCTATCACATGATGGTCGATGGAAACGCTACTATCGCGCTGTCCTGTCACTGGCCAGTGCACTACTCCAGACCATCCATAGATGAGCTTTTTTTCTCCGCTGGCCATGTATATGGTGGTGGCCTGTTGGCGGTGCTGCTTACCGGCGCTAACGAAGACGGTGCAGAGGGAATACGGTATATTCATCAGCGCGGTGGTATAACGATAGCGCAGGACCCTGCCACAGCGGAGGCTCCGGTGATGCCAGAGTCGGCGATACGTACCGGGTGTGTGGATTACATATTACCACTGGATGAGATTGGTCCGTTCCTGCGCGAGCAGGTATCAAGCCGGCGAAAATAATGAAACAAAAAATTCTTATGGTCGATGACCACAGGGAAAACCTCATTGCGCTGGAAGCCATTCTGGAGGCTCCCGGCCGGCAGTTGATAATGGCCACCTCTGGTAACGAGGCGCTACAGCTTGCCCTGAAGAATGATTTTTCTCTGGTACTGCTAGATGTCCAGATGCCGGAAATGGATGGCTTTGAAGTCGCACAACTGCTGCGTCAAGGCAAGAAGACGCGCAACACGCCGATCATCTTCGTTACAGCCATTTCCAAAGAGCACAAGTATGTTTTTCAGGGCTATGAGTGTGGTGCTGTAGATTACCTGTTCAAGCCTATTGATCAGCAGATATTGACTGCAAAGGTCGAAGTGTTTCTTGAGCTTGATCAGCAAAAGCGCCGTCTTCAGCAGGCCGTGGTACAGATGAAGCGGCTCAAGGATGAAAACGAGCGCCTGCTGCAGGCCATCGGCGAGGGAATTGTCGGTACTGATCAGAAAGGACGCATTACCTTTGTCAATGATGCAGCGTCTGCGCTGCTTGATCGTGGTCGTGATGAGCTTGTAGGTATGGCGATTGATGAGCTCCTGTTCTGTGATGACCAGGGCGCTCAGCGTTGGGACTGGGCGGCCTCTCCCGTGCTGGCTGCTTGCCGCGAGGGCAAGGCGTGGCACAGTGACCCACCTTGCTTTATCCCCAGGGCAGAAGGTCATTTGGCGGCGGATGTTTCTGCGACCCCATTAAACCAGCCGCAGGAGGCGTTCTCTGGGGTGGTTCTGGTGTTGCGTGATGTTACTGCCACTTGGGAGTCCAGCGAGGAAATGGCGGCCCGTGATCTCAGGCGTCATGCGCGCAAGAAGATGCTCCGGGAGCTGGTCGCATTTGATCGTACTACGGGGGGTAATATTGGCCGGTTGGTCAATATTAGCCAGGATGGATTTAAGATTTCAACCCGGCAGGCGGTTGAGCCTGGGACGATCTTTTCTCTGAGCATGGTGCTGCCGGAGCAGCTTGAGGGCGTCACCACACTGAGTTTTGACGGCCGTTGTGTCTGGTGCCAGCCGCAAGACCGCCCCGGTGATTTCCACGCTGGTTTTCAGATAGTCGAAATGAGTGAACTGCATCGCAGGGTACTTCAAGCGATGATGGAGAAGTATTGAAATGACCACGGAACAGGTGGCGATAAACGAGGAAGAGATTCAGATCGAGGAAGGCGAGCTGCTGCTGCCTTATGCCTTTGCTCGCCGTCACGGCATTGTGCTTAAGCCGGTCGGCGAGAGCATGGAGGTATTCTGCCGTCGCCCGTTGACAGTCAAGGCCTTTGCCGAGGTGCGTCGTCGCTTTGGAGAGCTGCCGACGCCGCAAGTTCTGGATGACGAGCGCTTTGAAGCGACCATGGCGCTGGTATACGAACAGCAACGTGGCGCGGCGGCTGAAGCTGCCGATAATCTTGAGGGGCTGGACCTGACCAGTCTGGTCGATGCCTTGCCGCAGACGGCAGATCTACTGGAGCAGGAAGACGACGCCCCCATTATTCGCCTGATCAATGCTTTGTTGCAGGAGGCGATTCGCGAGAACGCCTCGGATATTCATATTGAAACCTTCGAGCGGCGTTTATCGGTGCGCATGCGTATTGATGGCGTGCTGCGCACTGTGCTGACTCCGCGCCGCGAGCTGGCACCATTGCTGGTATCCCGTATCAAGGTGA
Source organism: Alcanivoracaceae bacterium (assembly GCA_029210325.1). GTDB lineage: Bacteria > Pseudomonadota > Gammaproteobacteria > Pseudomonadales > Alcanivoracaceae > PGZG01. The sequence goes on from JARGPU010000005.1 coordinate 23,647, forward strand.
TGGCCCGTTTGGATATTGCCGAAAAGAGGGTGCCGCAGGATGGCCGCATTTCTCTGCGACTCGGCGGCCGTGACGTTGATGTGCGGGTTTCTACCATGCCGTCCAGCAATGGCGAGCGGGTAGTGTTACGTCTGCTGGACAAACAGGCAGGGCGGCTGCAGCTGGGTCATTTGGGCATGGGTGATGATTGCTACCAGCTGATGCGTGGTCTGATCCACAAGCCCCACGGCATTATTCTGGTAACCGGTCCAACTGGTTCCGGTAAGACCACCACGCTGTATGCGGGGCTGACTGACCTGAATGATCACTCACGCAATATTCTTACCGTCGAAGACCCCATTGAATATCAGCTCGAGGGCATTGGTCAGACCCAGGTCAACACCAAGGTGGAAATGACCTTTGCCCGTGGACTCAGGGCAATTCTGCGACAGGATCCGGATGTGGTCATGATCGGTGAGATTCGTGACCTGGAAACTGCCGAAATTGCCGTGCAGGCCTCGCTGACTGGTCACCTGGTGTTGTCGACCTTGCACACCAACAGTGCGGTTGGTGCGGTGACCCGGCTTCAGGATATGGGCATTGAGCCATTCCTGCTGTCATCCAGCCTGTTGGGCGTACTGGCCCAGCGTCTGGTGCGGATACTGTGCTCCCATTGTAAGGCCGAGCATCAGCTCACCGATGCCGAGCGCGATATGATCGGGCTTAAGGCGGGAGACGCGGACAGGGTTTACCGACCGCAGGGCTGTGATCAGTGCAATAACACGGGCTACCGTGGTCGCACCGGCATTTATGAGTTGGTGCTGATTGATGAGGTCATGCGTGACATGGTTCACGACCGCGCTTCCGAGCAGTCTCTGGAGCGCCATGCGCGTCAGTTCACGCCAAGTATTCGCACAGATGGCTGGCGCAAGGTGTTGGCCGGCGATACCAGTATCGAGGAAGTGCTGCGTGTTACCCGGGAAAGCTGATGCCTGCGTTTGAATATCGCTGCCTGGATGGCAATGGCAAAGTGCGCAAAGGGCTACTGGAGGCTGACAGCCCCCGGCAGGTGCGTCAGCAGCTGCGGGATAAGGGCTGGGTGGCACTGGATGTCAGCCAGACAGCGGACAAACCCTCTGCAGGTGCGCTTTTTTCCACGCCATCCTCTTCTGGTCGTCTGAATGGGGCCGAGCAAGCACTGATTACCCGTCAGCTGGCGACCTTGATTCGCTCTGGTATGCCCATTGAGCAATCCCTCACCGCGGTAGCCCGGCAGGCCGGTAAGCCCCGCGTTGAGCGCATCATTCTGGCGGTCCGCGCGCGGGTCGTTGAAGGCCACAGTCTGGCCGGTAGTCTGGCTGAATTTCCCCGTGCCTTTCCAGAGATGTATCGAGCCACTGTGGCCGCTGGCGAGCAAAGTGGTCATCTGGAACAGGTGTTGGACCAGTTGGCTGAGTATCTGGAAACCCGTGCTGACACCGGTCGGTCGGTGGCCCAGGCGATGATCTATCCTGCCTTCATCATGGTGTTTTCCAGCCTGGTGATCACCATGCTGATGATGTACGTGGTGCCACGCATGGTGGAAGTATTCATTAATCAGGGCAGGGCGCTGCCGTTTCTGACTCGGATGATGATTGGTATTAGTGATTTCTTCCGTGACTGGCTCTGGCTGGCGGTCTCGGTGATGGTGATTGGTATCGTGGTTTTTGCCAGAGCAATGCGCGACCCGGCCTTCAAGCTGCGGGTCCACCGAAGATTAGTCACCATGCCCATAGTGGGCGCTGTGATGCGCTCCGCTGACAGTGCCAGACTGGCCAGCACGCTAGGTATTCTGGGTCGGGCAGGTGTGCCGTTGGTCGAGGCACTGGCAATCTCGGCTCAGGTGGTGATCAATCTGGCTATCCGTCAGTCGGTCACCGAGGCTGCGTCGCGGGTTCGTGAAGGGGGCAACCTTAGCCGGGCACTGGATAAAAGCGGTTACTTCCCACCAATGATGGTGCAAATGATCGCCAGTGGTGAGGCCAGTGGGGAGCTCGACCAGATGCTTACTCGTGCTGCGGTGTATCAGGAACGGGATCTCAATAGTACTGTCCAAACCGCCGTTGGCCTGCTCGGCCCCTTGATGCTTTTGATCATGGCGGGCTTTGTGGTGCTGGTAGTGTTGTCGGTGATATTGCCGATGCTGGAGATGAATGCCTTTATCGGTCGCTAATGGCGTTCACTGCAAGGCGAATACAAGTAACGAAATGCAACCAAATGGAAGCAGACAATGAATAGCAAGACTCAGATGACTCGGTCTGCCGCGCAGCGCGGTTTTACCCTGATTGAAATTCTCGTGGTGGTGGCTCTGATTGGCTTGTTGGCAGCCTTTATCGTTCCTAACGTTATCGGGCAAAGTGAAAAAGCACGGGTGGATCTTGCCCGCGCCAATATGAATGCCATTTCTACCCAGCTGGAAATGTTCCGCATGCATAATGGCCGCTATCCGACCTCCGAGGAAGGGCTGCGGGCACTGGTAGAAAAGCCTGCCACAGCGCGTAACTGGACCACGCCGTACCTGAGCAAGATGCCGGAAGATCCGTGGAATAACCCATATGTTTATATGAGCCCGGGTATCAACGGCCCCTACGACCTGATTTCTCTTGGTGCTGATGCCAGAGAGGGTGGTGAGGCCTTTAATGCTGATATCAGCTTCCGTGATACCGGGACCCAGTAACATTCGCTCGGCATACGCCAGGCAATCAGGCTTTACTCTGCTGGAAGTTCTGGTGGTTGTGGCCCTGATGGTCCTGGTAGCCACCTTGCTGGTGTCTGCTGCGTTGCGCGGCAGCACTGGCGACCCCGCCGGCACGGCGGCGGCGCGGTTTTCTGACACTGTCGCTCTGATGTCCGAGAATAGCCTGTTCCGTGGCGAGCTACTGGCATTGCGCCTGAGCGATACTGGCTGGACTCCGCTCGGCTTCGATGTGGCCAACTCGGAGTTTGTGCCGTTAGCCTCCCCACTGGCAGAAACAGAGCTGGAGCAGGGTATTCTGCTTGAGTGGAAAATGGAGGAAAGTCGCAATCCCGATCGCCCGGATATTGCTGAAGTGGGCGCATCGCTTATCAGTGACGAGCTGATGGTCGAGAAAAAGCAGGAGGTCCCGCAGATATTCTTTTTCCCCAGCGGCGAAGTGACGCCCCTGACTGTCTGGTTGGTTCAGGTGGAGGGCGATGTCAGTCACGAGTTAATGGTTGATCCACTTGGCCGAGTGACTGCCGTTGGAGATGAACCGTGATTCGAGGCAGGCAGAAAGGGTTCACTCTGGTAGAAATTCTGGTTGCCCTGATGGTGCTGGCGTTTGCTGCTATTCTGCTCGCCGACACCATTGGCTCCGGTGCCGTTGCCCATAGTCGACTTGATCAAACCACCCGTGCCTGGGGGGTTGCGTCCGATAAGCTGGTTGAGTTGCAGGTTTATCAACGCTGGCCCAGCGTGGGCGTGCAGGATGAAATTGTCGAGCGCCATGACGAGCGCTGGATGGTGCGTACCAAAATCAGTAATGGCCCCTACGCAGACACTCGCCGAGTGGATATTGAAGTAGGGCCGGAGCCCGCCTCGGCTAAAGAAAGGCTGGTGACTTGGTCTGTGTTTAGCCTGATTGGCAAGCCGTTCGATGCTAGTGCATCAACCGGTGGAAACGCAGCTCCGGGCGGCACTAACCCATGAAAAACTCCGCCACGAAAGAGGTTCGCGGTTTTACCCTACTGGAAGTGGTCGTCGCCATTGCCATTCTCGCGGGTATCTTTGTTGTTGCACTGGAAACTTTTCGTGCAGCCAGTGACGGTCGCGAGCGGCTGGCCGAGGAGGCCACTCGGCTAGAAGCGCGACAGCGCGCACTGACTTTTCTTACGCTGGATTTCGAGCAGCTTATAGCCCGTCCGGTGCGCGATGCGTTGGGTGATTATCAGCCGGCGCTCATGTCGCTGGACAACGGCGTTGCCCTGACGCGTCTTGGCTGGGCTAACCCGTTTGATTTGCGCAGCCGTAGCCAGATGCAGCGGGTGGAATATCAATTAATTGATACTCAGCTGTTACGCCGATATTGGCCAGCACTGGATACCATGGCCGGGACAGAGCCCGTGGAGTCGGTATTGCTGGAGGATGTTGACAGTATTCAAGTGCGCTACCTGTATCAGCCTTCGAACGGTGACATGGCATGGCAGGAAATCTGGCCGGACCCTTCACTGCTTGGCGTGGAGCCGCAGCTTATGCCGCTGCCGAAAAGCATTGAACTGGAGATCATCTTTGCTGATGGCAGTTTTATGCATCGCTACTTCCGCACGGTAACCAATATATGGCAATGAAGTATCGGCAGAAGGGTGCCGCACTGATTATTGTCTTGTTGCTGTTCGCTGTGCTGGTAGCGCTGGCCGTGGAGGTCATGTATCGACTTGACCATTTTCGCACCCGCACCGGAAACCTGCTCAGTTGGGATCAGCGCTATCAGTACGCTATTGCTGCCGAGACTCTGGCGATTCAAGCGCTGATTGATGATCTGGAAAATGATCGCAACAACAGTATGCTTGCCGACGATTGTGTTACTGATCGCTGGGGTGCGGAGTTGCCACCCATGCCCTATGAGCAGGCCATGCTGAATGCTTCGGTACAGGATCTACAGGGCCGCTTTAATATTAATTGGCTGGTTACTTCGCAGCCGCCGAACTATGAGCGCAACCCGGAAGCCATTGCCCGTTTAGAGCAATTGCTTGTGGTGCTTCTGCCTGACCCTTCGCGGGCCAGTGTGCTGGCCATGGAAATGGCCGACTGGATTGATACAAATAACCTGGTTGACGGCATTGACGGTGCGGAGGATGGCGAGTACCGGGATAGACGTACCCCGAACGTGCCCGCCGCACACGAGTCGGAGATGCGATCCTTGCGTTCCTTCGCTGTGGCAGAAGGGTTGCCCGATTTTTTCTGGAGTTATTTTACCGCGCTGCCACCGCTTACCCGGCTGAACGTCAATACGGCGCCCGAGCCAGTGCTTGATGCGGTGCTGAGCAGTACGGTGGGGAATGCCGGCACCCAGGTAATTGCCCAGCAGCGAGAGCAGGCCTCTATTGAGTCCGTTGCCTCACTGCTGCAAATGGCACCGTTTAGCACATTAGAAGCCGGCCAGCAGGCTGCTCTGCAGGACTTGCTATCAGTGAACTCAGAGTTCTTTCAGGTGATGGTGGATGTCACAACAGATAGTGGTGTGAGCCGGCTGGTGAGCCGTATTTATCGCTCGGACAGTGCCGAAACCGTTGTTTTCAGCCGTCAGCTGGTACCTGTGCTCGCGCCGCTCGAACCGCCGTGCAATTCCCTCTAGAATCCAGACCATAGCTGATGAACCAGGGCTGAGGAAACGCCGTAATGCAGTTAATCCGGGTAACCCCCGAAAATAGGAGTACTCATGGCTGAGCCGACATTGATCTGGCTGGCAGAGGGCAGTCTGGCGGCCGCTTCGGCGGACGCTATCATGGTGCGCTGGCAGGACAGCTCCGGCGAGGTCAATACCGGGACGCTGGCAGAGGTGGTACAGCACTGCGGGCCGTTTGGTATCCGTCTGGTGCTATCTGTCTCTGATGTGCTGGTTACCGATGTGGCCCTGAATCGCAAGCAAGCGCGCCACTTACAGCGAGTGCTGCCATGGTTACTGGAGGATCAGTTAATTGATGCACCGGACAAGCTCTGGTTTGCCAGTGGCAAGCCGATAGCCGGTCATTACCCTGTGGTCGCCTGTGATCGTGCCAATTTGCAGCATCTGCAACAGCTGTGCGCCGAGCTTGGTCTGTGGGTGCGCGGCGTCAGTGTCGATGTCCAGCTACTGGCGGCGTTGGCGCCGGCTTTGGTTGCCGTTGATCAGCAGCGGCTGGTGATTGCCGAGAATCATCAGGGCTTGATGATTCCCGGTGATGATCATCAGGCCATGCTGTCTGTGCTTGGGCTTGATTCACTGGTGGAACAGCCCCTGTCTCTGGGCGAGCTGTTTCAGGTGATGGCCGCAGCGGTTCGTGCCGGGCAACATTTGGAATTACTGCAGGGCGAGTTGCGTCCTGCGGAGCAGCGCGGCGGCCCCCAGCTGTCTGAGTCATGGAAACGTGTCTTTGTTCTGGCTGCCGCCAGCATCGTGTTGGTAGCAGTATTAATGGTGGCGCAGACCTGGCGCTTTGGTGCTGCAGCGGAGCAACACTGGCAACAGGCGGCAGCACTGTACAACGAGCTGTTTCCGGGAGACCGGGCGCAGGCGTTGTTGGAAACCCAGTTTCGCAATCGCTTGAACCAGTTGGGCGGGGTTAGTCAGGGTGGTTTTATGGCCTTGATGGTGCCGGTTGGCGAGTCGCTTGCCGGGCGTGATAACAGTGGCCTGTCGGCAAAGCGCATTCAGTACGATGAGCGTGATAATGCGCTCACTGTAGATATTGAAGCGTCTGACTATGACAGTCTTGAGGCACTGCGCAGTAAAATCAGCGCCGGTGGTTTGAGTGCTGAGATTGCCAACTATCGTAGTCAGGGTGAGACCGTTACTGCCCGTCTGCGTGTGACAGCGGGGTCCTGATGATGTCACTCAATAATCTGTTTGCGCCGCTTCAGGCCCGCCTGGTACCGGCGAGATTGTGGTTTAGTCAGCGTGAGCCACGTGAGCAGCTGGCTCTTCGCGTACTTGCCGTCGCCTTGGCTGTGGTGTTGCTGGTAGCGTTGATCTGGCAGCCGATGGTTACTAGTCACGCGGATGCCAAGGCACTTTATGCGAAGAACAGTCGCCTGCATGCATGGATTGAAGACAACAGCGCGGTGATTAGAGGTGCCTCGCAGGGCGGCAACCGGACGCCGGCGCCGGGCGGTGACTGGATTGCCCAGTTAAGCCGCAGTGCAGCAACGGCGGGAGTGGATTTGCGCGGCTTTAACCCGGAGGGGGATCAGTCCGTTCGTATTCAGATAGAGGCACAGCCCTTTGCGGACGTGGTTAACTGGCTGCAGCAACTGGAAACCGGGCAGGGCATCCGGGTGGCGACGGCAGAGTTTTCCTCGACAAGTTCCAGCGGCTTGATAAACCTTCGGGCCACACTGAAACGCATGCCATGAAGTTCTTTCTGGCGCTGTTTTTACTGTGTTGCGCGCTGACGCCTTTATCTCACGCCGGCGAGCAGCGAGCGCTTCAGCATACGGTCATCACACTAACCCCGGCGGAACTGCCTGATCTCGAAGGGCTGCCAATTGATAGCCTGTCAGTGATGGTATGGAGTGGTGAGCGCTTTGTGCCGGTGCCATTTCAGCTTGATGAGATGGACCGTCTGGATATGGTTTGGTTTGCGGATAGTGGTTTTGAGCGGCGTGGCACGAAGGGAGCATTTGATGGTGCCGATCAGCTCCTGCTGATGCTGCGTGATGCCGCCTCTGCGGCGGCCAAGGATGCACAGCCCGAGCATGGAAAGATTGTCGCGCAGGTTAATCTGGATACTCCCGAAGGCATTGCTTATGTGTTTTATGTTGTTCAGGGAAATTCGCAGCGGGATCCTCGCAGTTATGTTAGTCATGACCCGAATAGCGGCGTAACCAGTACCGAACACTATGTTCTGACCACAGACCCGGACAATGAATTGAACTGGCGCCACCTTGGCTACTCAGGCTATACCGGGCGCGCCGATGCCTCCTTGATTGATACTTTGAAGATGCGCATGTCCGGTGGCGTATTGTTTCGTTTCCCACGAATAACACTGGATAACGACAACCTGCGCCCGGTGATGACCGGGTTTCGTATTGGCCCGATCCGTTCGGTAATGCACTTGGAAACCCGAGTGGTGTTTGCCAGCCTGCCGATGATGAAGCTGCATGTGCAGGCGCATCGTTACGCTAATCACTACGAGGCACATAGTTACGCCAAAATTCCGTCACTTTATCGAAGTGCTCTGAAGCAGCCGCAGGTATCGGTGTCGATTGATGGTAACGGCTTGATGGGGTCGTTGGTAAGAACAGCTAGGGCCGGAGACTTGGTGGCAAAGGTGGACGGCAGCATGGATGCCAGTGAAGAGCAAATGGTCCGGCGCGGCCTGAGCAGTGATGATAGCTGGATATTGTTTGATAGCCGTCAGGGTTTTGCCTTGCTGACTGAGCTGGATGTGCCGCCGTCGCTACATGGTATCCCGCTCGGGCTGGTGTATCAGGATGACCGGCAGCTTTCGGTCAGGCCTGAACAATACCCAGGCCAGCTGCCGAACCTGGGCTACGAGCTGAACGGCTGGCCCGAGCAGGATGAACTGCGTTTTGCAGTACGCCTGTTATTCGACCAGCACTTCGGTGAGCTTGAGCCAACGGATTACGTCGCCCTGCGCACCGGCAGGGCGTTAAAGATCAGCGTTTTTTATCCGCAGGAAGCTCAATAATCGGCAGTTTCATTGATCCGCTGACCTTCGCTTTGCTCCACCAGAAGGACGGGTTTATAAAGTATTGCCAGGTGTAGCCGTAGACCACCAAGCCAACACGGTCCCCGGGCTTGAGTGGCTGGGAGACAGCAGGCAGCTGCTGGTTGAACTGACCCTTGTGCGGTAGCGGAGTGAGTTGCTCGCTGGCCACTCTGACGCGTACTTTGCCAGCCCGCTGAACACCTACACCCACGAAAACCCGGGTGCTGTTACGGCTGGCATTGCCGACAAGCTTCAAATTAATTTCCGGAATGCCCGCCAATACCTCGTTCTCTCCCGCAATATGTAGTGGAATAAACAGCGGTCTGACATTGCCACCCTGGGGCTTCAGAAAGCGCAGGTCGGATCCCGGCCACAGACTAAGGAACAGGTCTCCCAGGTTGGTTAGTGGTACCGCCAGCCACTCGCCAGCACCGGCAAACGGCAGATGAATGGCGTGACCGGGTACCGGGAACTCTTCTTTGATCTCAGGGAAGGTTTCGTTGCCAAGACCGGCGCCTTTATAGTCCAGCGTCAAGCACAGCTCCGGAACAGTACGCTCTTCGCCACGCAGTTTTTCATCCCACCAGGCAACGATGGTATCGGTGAGCTTGCCTTGGTAGTCGCCACAGTGGATCTTGTTTTCTGTGTTGAACAGCGGCTTGCCGGACCATTTTTGTACTGGCCATGGCAAGATGTGGCCGCCCTGAATCGCCAGAAGCCGGGCGTCGCGTCCGGCATCATGGAAACAGCTTTGATTATCCAGTGCTTCCTGCATGGGGAAAATAGTGTCGCGGAAACCCTGTACAAAAAGGGCGTCAGCCTGAGGCTTGGCGCCTTGGTCACAATGGTATGCCGGGCTGCGCTGGTACAGCAGGTTTACCGCGTCGGAGCTCATTGTGCCGCTAAAGCCGCTTCTCAGCGGTTTTTTCACCATAAAGCCGATATCAAAACCACTGCTAACGCCACCCGGTACCAGAAGATAAAAGCCCCAACCCGTTTTCATGTGCTGGTTTGGTGCCAACGTATTCATGTCATGCCAACTGGCGATCGGCACCAGTGCTTTCAGGCGTGGCTCTGAGAACGAGGCAAGAGTCTGCAGCCCGCCACCGTAGGATTCACCGATCATGCCGATGGCGGGTGAGCCGTCAGCAAGGGTATGAATGGCGGGAAGATGCTTGAGTGACCAATCGATAACCGTGGAGACATCCTTGATCTCGTGTTCAGGGCTCATCATCTCGACCACGCCCTGACTTTGCCCCCAGCCACGTTGGTCGTAGAACACCACCCAATAGCCGCTTTTCCAGGCGGCTAGTGCTGCTTCGCCGGTAATCATGGTTTTGCCGTAAATTGACAACGGCCGCTTGGCCCGGAAGCCTCCAAAACCGTGGGTCGCAATAACCAGTGGGGCACTTTGCCCGGCGGCCAGTTTTGGCTGGTAGACTGTGGCGGCAAGCTTCTTGCCGTCATGGGTCGTGATTCTGACCTGGAAGTAGTCTTCCTTGTAGGCGGTGGCGGCAGGCCCCACAGGGGCGGGCGGCAGCTTGGTGGTAGCGCAGCCGGCAATGAAAATAGCCAGCAAAACGGTCAGTGCGACTCGCATCGACATGGAACCCCTCGTTATTATTTATGCACTTTTATTCTTTATGGGTGACTCTGGACAAACCCATAGAGATCTCCCCCGGGCTATCTGAGCGCGCCTATTATGACCAAGCCGTCCCGCCAAGGCCATGTGAAAAACTCCCTGTGCTGGTTCGTTGGGGCCAGTTTGTCATTCTGGCTGGCGATAGCAGCAGCGTGGTCGCTAAGCGCGAGGCTCGATTATGCCTACCCGTTTTGGTATCAAGTACTGGATATTGACCAGCATATTGCCCGCTATGCGCCCTATCATCCCAGTAAACCGGGCTTTGCCAGGCTCGGCGCCGAGCAGCACCATCAGGCCTTTGCCAGCATTTCCCGAGCAGTACATGGGCGAGGCGAGCCACTGGAAAATATCCGCTATCAACCCCCGGGCCGGCCAGCGTTGACCCTGCTGGATGATGCCGAGGTGCGTCACCTGAAGGATGTGGCTCGCTTGCTGCACATGGCGGGCTGGGCCACACTGGCGGCGCTTGTGCTGTGGCTGTGGCTGATGTTGGTCCAGTCAGGCGCAACGTTGCCGTCGTGGCGACAACGTCTGCTGACCATTGCCGCCGTGGCGTTTGTGGTGTCTGCGGCGCTACTGCTGGCTGGTCCCAAAGCAGTGTTCTATCAGTTCCATGTGTGGCTGTTTCCGCCAGAAAACCCCTGGTTTTTTTACTGGGAAGAGTCGCTGATGAGCACGTTGATGAAGGCGCCATCGTTGTTTGGCGCCATCGCCGTACAGATTTTTCTGCTGGCGTTGTTGCTGGTGCTGCCCATTCATCTGGCTGGCCGCCGACTAGGCGGTTGGCTGCACCGGAGGTAAGGTTGACCGAGATTTTCACTGCCGTCGCGGAGTCCCCTGACGGCCTGCCCAGACCACCAGGCTGGCGAGTCTCTCGCGACCAGTTTGTTGCCCTTGATGTCGTTGCAAGAACAGACCTGCTGCGTTCGCTGGAAGGTGGGCAAGAGGGCTACTGGGTATTACATCAAGGTGCTATGGCGGCTGGCTCGCAGCGTCAGCTGCTGGCCAATCTGGATAGCGCGGTGTCTCTGCAGGCGGCACTGGCGCAACATTTTAGTCAGCAGGACGGGGCCTCAACGTTACTGATTCAGCGCTTGCCGCCACAGCGTAGTGCTGGGGTGTTGTTCAGTCATCATCCGCGGCGTCCGGATCTTGATCACGTAGTGGTGGAACTGAGTGTCGCAGAGGGCGCAACTGAGCGACTTATTCTGCATGCTGATGGCCAGCTGGCCTGGTGCAGTGAGCCTGATAGTGTGCCCGCCGAGCTGGTAAGCGCGCTGGCCGAGCTGGCTATTCAACTTAAGCGCGCAAATACTTTGCCGAGTGCTGCTGAGTGGGTCTGGGACGGCGCTAGTCTTTGGGTTATTCAGGTTTTGTCCATTGGCAGTCTGCCTGTGCCCAAGGAAGCCTGGACCCGCCACAGCCCCGCTGTTGGGGTGCAGGTGATCAGTCCGCTCTGGTACACCTTGTTCGGACGCTGGCTAAAAGCCGGGTTCTGGCGGCCGCTAGGCAGTCGAGCCGGCTGGAGTGAGCTGTCTAATATCGAGCCGTTTCGCCGTCAGCACAGCCACCTCTATCTGAATAGCCAGTTTATTGTTGCCCTGCAAAGGTGGCGTGCTCGGGGGCGGCTCGACGCTGACCTCCCACCGGCCTGGCGGCGCAGTGATCTGCCTCCTGCGGCGCCGGTATCGCTGCTAAGCCGGCTCTGGTTTCGTCTGCGCCTGGCCTTGCTGCAGCGTCGACTGCAGCGCTTGCCGGATAGCAGTGACAAAGAGCTATGGTTGCAACTGATGGCGCTAGATAAACTCGGTGAGCGATTTAGCGCGCTGTATGGCCAACTGCAAATAGTGTGGTTGCCGGAGCAGCAGTCTTTCCTGCCGGGACTGTCGGAGAGTCAGTGCAGTCTGCTTATGACCCTGGCAGCCAGTGGGGTGCAGCCGGAGCTGCTGGCCCAGCGATTTGCACATGTGGCTCCCGGTAATGATCCTGCCTGGCCACGCTGGTCCGAGTCGCCGGCGGATATGCTTGGCTTGCTGGCCCTGTGTCAGCAGATTCCTGAGGACAGGCGCCAACGTATTATGCAATTAAAGGCGGACCATGATCCGCTGTCAGTGCTGCGTGCCGAGTTGGATACGGTGCATGGCCGGCTCGCCGGTATTCTGCGTCGTTTGCTTGCCAGCATGGCGCAGCAGCTGCATGCCGAGGGCCGCCTTAATCACCCCGATGATATCTATTTTCTCTACTTCGACGAGTTGTGGCAGTGCTGGAGAGGAGAGCAGCGGCCGGGGCTGGCCAGCAAGCTTGCACAACGCAAGGTTCGCTATCTGACGGATGGCCATAGCGGGCCACCGGACTGGGTGATTGATCAGGTGGGTTATGGCACATCGGCTTTTGCTCAGGAGAATCGGCAGCCCCTGCTGCGTGGCTACCCGCTGGTGTCAGGCAAGGTCAGTGGCACGGTGCGCCGTCTGGCCAGTGGCTGGCAGCTCAATCAGGTGTGCCCGGGAGATATTCTGGTGCTGGATCAGTGTGACTCCGGCTGGCTGCCATGGTTGTGTTTGGCCGGCGCGTTGGTGCTGACCCATCGTGACCCGCATGATCCGGTGGTAGCGCTGGCCAGACAGTTGCAGATTCCGGCGATCTGGGGGGTGGATGATGCCATGCACTGTGTCGTTGACGGCGATGTCATGGAAATTGATGGTGATCAAGGCGCTGTAGCCTGATTGCCAGCGATCATCCTGCTACTCACAGGAGCTTGCCCATGGAACCGTCGACCGAGAATGAACAGCCTTTTGTAGCACCCTGCAAGGTGCTGCATTATCGCGCGCCACTACGTTGGCTGGCGCTGGGGTGGGGGGATCTGAAGCGAGCGCCGCGACAGAGCATTGGCTATGGTCTGATCATGGTGCTGGTCAGCTATATGATCACTTATCTCACTTGGCGGCTGGGTAATCTGGGGCTGTATCTGGGGTTGGTGTCAGGCTTCGTTTTTATGGGCCCGTGGCTGGCACTGACGCTATATGCGATCAGCATACGGCTGGAAAGAAATGAGCATGTCAGTTTGCGCGAAAGCCTTCAGGATGCTCGCCGGCAGATTGGTGCTGCAATGGTTTTTGCAGTGATTCTGACCATTGTGTTTCTGGTCTGGGCGCGCGCCGCGACCGTTATTCATGTGTTCTTCCCGGAAAGCGGTGAGCGACCATCACTGATGGATTTGGCGCCGTTTCTGGCGGTGGGGTCCGCGGTAGGTGCGGTATTCTGCGCTATCGTTTTTGCAATTAGTGCCTTCTCCTTGCCAATGCTGATGGAGCGTAGCGTGGATACGGTAACGGCCATCGTCACTAGCGTGAATGCGGTGCTACGTAACAAGCCGGCGATGATGGTCTGGGCGATGATTATTGGTGGCTGCGTAGTGCTTGGCGCGCTGACTGGTTGGCTGGCGTTTGCCGTGTTGCTGCCGGTGCTTGGCCACGCCACCTGGCATGGCTACCGGGAGACCATTGACGCATCCGCATGGCCAGTGGCCAGAGAAATTGGCAGCAACGAACCAATGGAATAACCCTGTTGGCGCGGCATCGGGAATGATGCCGCGCCAACAGGGCTCAGTCGTTGTAACCGAGCAGATGAGGGATGCAGCGCTCGATCTCCTTGATCTCCAGCCCTTTGCGCGCTGCGTAGTCCTCGACCTGATCACGGGCGATCTTGCCGGTGCCAAAATAGCGTGCTTCCGGGTGTGAGAAATACCAGCCGGAGACAGACGAAGCAGGGTACATGGCATAGCTTTCGGTCAGTGTGACACCGATACGTTGGTCTGGCTGTAGTAATTGCCACAGCAGGGCTTTTTCGGTGTGATCCGGGCAGGCCGGGTAGCCGGGCGCAGGACGAATTCCACGATATTGTTCATCGATCATATCGTCGTTACTGAGGCTTTCTTCACTGTCATAACCCCAGAACTCCTTGCGCACCCGCTCATGCAGGCGCTCGGCGAATGCCTCCGCCAGTCGATCGGCCAGTGCCTTGAGCATGATGCTTGAATAGTCATCATGATCAGCGGCAAATCGTTGCAAATGTTCTTCAATGCCGTTGCCTGCAGTAACCACAAAGCCGCCTAACCAATCGGTTTTGCCGCTATCCACAGGCGCAATGTAATCGCTCAGGCAATAGTTTGGCTTTACTACTCCTTTGCGTTCCAGTTGCTGGCGCAGGTGGTGCAGGGTGATGAGTGGTTGGCCCTTGTCATCCTTGAGCAGGATATCATCCACCTGACTATTAGCTGGCCAGAAGCCAATTACTGCCTTGGCAGTAAGCCACTTTTCTTCAACGATCTGCTTGAGCATCTGTTGCGCGTCGCGATACAGACGGGTGGCTTCCTTGCCAACCACTTCGTCGTCAAGAATGCGCGGGAACTTGCCCGCCAGCTCCCATGACTGGAAGAACGGAGTCCAGTCGATGCGCCGGGCGATATCCGCCAGCGGGTAGTCGTCGAATACCTGAATGCCTTTTTGCAGCGGCTCGGGGGGTTGATAGTCAGCCCAGTTCCACTGGAATGGATTGTCGCGAGCTTGTCCTATCGGCGTCAAATTGCGGTTTTCTTGCTGGCCACGGCGACGCACCCGAATTGCTTCGTACTCGGTGTCGATAGCCTTCATCATTTCTGCTTTCAGCGTCTCATTTAGCAGGTTGGAGGCAACACCAACGGCCCTTGAGGCGTCAGCCACATGAATTATCGGGCCATGGTAGGAGGGGGAAATTTTTACAGCTGTATGGATGCGGCTGGTAGTGGCACCCCCAATCATCAGCGGCAACTCAAAGCCCAGACGCTCCATTTCGCTGGCCACATTGACCATTTCGTCCAGCGACGGGGTGATTAGGCCGGACAGACCAATAATGTCGACGTTTTCCTTTTTGGCTACATCCAGAATTTTGTCACAGGGCACCATGACGCCAAGGTCGATGACCTCGTAGCCGTTACACTGGAGCACAACGCCCACAATATTCTTGCCAATATCGTGCACGTCACCTTTCACGGTCGCCATCAGGATGCGTCCATGGGATTGCTGCTGTGTGCCGAGCAGCTCTTTTTCGGCCTCCATATAGGGCATCAGCCAGGCCACGGCCTTTTTCATTACCCGGGCGGACTTGACCACCTGGGGCAAGAACATTTTGCCTTCGCCAAACAAGTCGCCGACCACGTTCATGCCATCCATTAACGGGCCTTCGATAACATGTAATGGGCGTTCGGCTTTTAATCGGGCCTCTTCCGTGTCTTCATCAATATAATCCGCCATGCCTTTGATCAAGGCATGGGCCAGGCGCTTCTCCACGGGCCACTCACGCCAGCTAAGATCTTCCTGGCGAACACTGCCCGCGCCGCTGCCGCGGTATTTTTCGGCGATATCCAGCATCCGTTCAGTGCCGTCTTCACGGCGATTGAGAACGATGTCTTCGACTGCTTCTTTTAGCTCCGCAGGAATGTCTTCATAAATGGCCAGCTGTCCGGCATTGACGATGCCCATGTCCATACCGGCTTTAATGGCGTGATACAGGAATACCGCATGAATTGCTTCACGAACTGGTTCATTGCCACGGAACGAGAAAGAAACGTTGGATACCCCACCGGAAATAAGCGCGTAGGGCAGGGTGGTCTTGATATCGTGGACTGCTTCAATGAAGTCGACAGCGTAGTTGTTGTGCTCTTCAATGCCGGTGGCAATGGCAAAAATATTCGGATCGAAAATAATATCTTCTGGCGGAAAGCCAAGCTGCTCGGTAAGTAGCTTATAGGCGCGGGTGCATATCTGGGTCTTGCGCTCGCGGGTGTCCGCCTGGCCGTCTTCATCGAAGGCCATAATGATTACTGCTGCACCATAACGACGAACCAGACGGGCCTGCTCAATAAATGCGGCTTCGCCTTCCTTCATGGAGATGGAATTAACAATGCCTTTTCCCTGGATGCACTTCAGTCCGGCTTCGATAACATCCCACTTGGAAGAGTCGATCATGATCGGCACTCGGGAGATTTCCGGTTCTGCTGCGATCAGGTTGAGAAATCGGACCATGCATTCTTTCGATTCGAGCAGGCCTTCGTCCATGTTGATATCGATTATCTGGGCTCCGGCCTCGACCTGCTGACGGGCCACATCCAGCGCGGTATCGTAATCACCCTCCTTGATCAGACGCAGAAAACGCTTGGAACCCGTGACGTTAGTGCGCTCGCCAACGTTGACGAATAAAGAGTCGCTGTCGATGGTCAGGGGCTCCAGTCCGCTTAGACGGCAAGCTGGCTCGATTTCCGGTAGTGCTCGCGGTGACAGATCTGCGACGACATTGGCTATGGCGCGAATATGAGCCGGCGTGGTGCCGCAGCAGCCACCGATCACATTCAGGTAGCCCTTGCTGGCCCAGTCACGAATCTCTGCCGCCATGGCCTCTGGAGACTCGTCGTATTCACCCATTTCATTAGGTAGGCCGGCGTTCGGATGGGCGGAAACAAAGCCCTCGCTGATGCGTGATAACTCAGCCATGTAAGGGCGTAGCTCTTTCGCTCCGAGGGCACAATTCAGTCCAATAGTGATCGGCTGGGCATGGCGCAGAGAGTGATAGAAGGCTTCCGTGGTTTGGCCGGTAAGGGTGCGTCCAGAGGCATCAGTGATAGTGCCGGAGATCATCATGGGAATATCGACCTGATGATCATCGCAGTATTTCATTGCCGCAAATACCGCCGCTTTGGCATTCAAGGTGTCGAAAATGGTTTCGATCAGCAGTAAATCAGCACCGCCCTCGACCAGCCCGTCAATGGCTTCCAGATAGGCCTCCACCAATAGGTCAAAACTGGTGTTGCGATAGCCCGGGTCGTTGACATCGGGGGAGATACTGGCTGTGCGATTGGTCGGCCCGAGCACCCCGGCAACGAAACGTGGTCGTGATGGGTCAGCCTGCGTCACCGCATCGGCTGCCCGCCGCGCGCATTGTGCGGCGCTGACATTGAGTTCCCGGGCGAGAGATTCCATGCCGTAATCGGCCATGGCAATGCTGGTGGCATTAAACGAGTTGGTTTCAATGATGTCGGCGCCGGCTTCAAGATAGGCGCGATGGATATCTTCAATGATCGACGGCTGGGTAATGCACAGCAGGTCGTTGTTACCCTTGAGATCCGATGGCCAGTCGGCAAAGCGCTCGCCACGATAGGCGGCCTCGTCGAACCGGTATTGCTGGATCATGGTCCCCATGGCGCCATCAAGAATCAGGATGCGCTCGCGAAGCAGGGCACCAAGATGGGCTCGAACAGACTGGCTCATGATTTCTCCGGTATAGGGTAAACGGGGACGCATTATAGCCGGAACTGCACCGGGAAGTGGCAAAAGGCAGGTCAGATTGCGTTATACTGCCGCCACTTTAAGGAGACTGATATGCGCTCAACCCTGACACTAATGATCGGCCTGGCCGCTTTCACACTGCTTTGGCGCCTCGTGCCGCATGGCTGGAATATGACTCCGGTACTGGCACTCGCTCTATTCGCAGGCGCTCGCCTGCAGGCGC
Source organism: Alcanivoracaceae bacterium (assembly GCA_029210325.1). GTDB lineage: Bacteria > Pseudomonadota > Gammaproteobacteria > Pseudomonadales > Alcanivoracaceae > PGZG01. Next base: position 41,237 of record JARGPU010000005.1, read on the forward strand.
CAGCCATGCGCTTTGTGTTGCCGCTGGCGGTGATGCTGCTATCTGATCTGCTGCTCGGCTTTCACGACACCATGCTTTACGTATACGGCGCATTGCTGCTGGTGGTGCTAATGGGGCAGGGTTTGGGCGCTCGGGCATCACTGCCAGGACATGCTGGCATGTCGCTAGCTGGCTCGATGGCCTTCTTCCTGATCACCAATTTCGGTGTGTGGATGAGCGGGGCCCTATACCCCCTGACCGCAGAAGGTTTGCTCAGTAGCTATGTCATGGCGCTACCGTTTCTTTGGAAGACGTTGGCTGGAGACCTGTTCTTTGTCGTGATGTTCTTCGCAGTGTTCCGTTTGGCGGCTCAGCAATCCCCAGCTGCCGCCATGGCTAAAGTGAAGGTCACTGATTGATCATTTTTTAACTTCGCGGGCGCTATGCCGTCGATATATTACCAAGGAGTAGAGGATTGCCTATGAATACCATGCTTGATCAGTTCCAGCACTTCGCTTTGGAGAACGTCTTTCCTTTTGCTACTAACCTCGTTGCCGCTCTAGCGATTTTTATTGTCGGTAAGTGGCTGGCGAAACGCATTAGCAGCGCAGTTGATTCCCTGCTGAGCAAGAAGATCGACTCAACCGTATCAAAGTTCATCGGTAACCTGACCCAGATTGCCCTGCTTGCGGTAGTGGCGATCGCCACGATTGATCGTCTGGGCGTCGAGACCACCTCGCTAATTGCTATTGTTGGTGCCGCCGGCTTGGCCGTAGGTCTGGCTCTAAAAGATTCTCTGGGTAATTTTGCTTCCGGGGTGATGCTGATCCTGTTCCGGCCTTTCCGGGTGGGAGACTACGTTGAAGCCGGTGGCGCGGCCGGGTCGATCAAAGAAATCCGCATTTTCGCTACCGTTATGACCACCCCGGATAATAAGGTTATCACCGTGCCAAATGGCGCCATTATGGGCGGCAATATTGTCAACTATTCCGAGATGCCGACCCGCCGTGTGGACATGGTTGTGGGTGTTGGCTATGGCAGCGATCTGGCCAAGGTGAAGCAGGTTATCAGCGCCATTCTTGAGCAGGACAAGCGCATTTTGCCTGACCCGGCCCCGGTGATTGCTGTTTCCGAGCTGGCTGATAGCTCGGTTAACCTGATTGTCCGGCCCTGGGTCAACGCAGCGGACTACTGGGCTGTGCTGTGGGATACCACTGAATCAGTCAAGCGTAGTTTTGATGAAGAGGGTATTGAGATTCCGTTCCCGCAAATGGATCTGCACCTTTCAAACTCTGGGAAAGGAGACGATCAATGAGCAAGCGTTTTTTGCTGGCGGCATGTGCCGCCGCCTGTATTGCCCCGGCATGGGCGGAAGATGCGGCTGAAGCAGATCGTAGTTGGCAAGGTGAGCTCGAGCTGGCCTATCTGATCAAGCGCGGTAATACCGAGTCTGATACAGCTCAGGGGAAAATCAATGCGGAGAGAGATGGTGTCAAATGGCGCCATACCGCCAAGGTAGAAGGCTCAAACACCCAGGCGGAAGACGCTACCACTGGTGACAAGGAGCGCACAGGTGAGCGTTACTTCGCTTCCTATAAGCTGGACCGCAAGCTGGGTGATAACTCGGCCAACTATCTGTTCAATATCCTTTCCTACGACAAGGATCTGTTCTCCGGGTATCACTATCAGGCTAGCTACGCATTGGGTATTGGTCGCCGTTGGCTCGACAATGACCGGCATACGCTGGATACCGAAGTTGGTCCGGGTTTTCGTTCATTCTGCCTGGAGCCAGAAACCTCCTATACGGACTGCCAGAGTACGGAAGACGGTGCCATTGCCCGTTTGGCTGTGAAGTACAACTGGAACATTAACGAGGGGGCCCAGTTCCGCGAAGAGATCACTTCGGAAATTGGTAAAGACGCTTCGACGGTGCGCGCCGAAACCTCATTAACCTCGCGCATCAATGGTTCCTTGGCGATGCGAATCAGCCATCTTCTGAAATACACCTCGGAAGTGCAGGCGCCGGCCAAGAAGACCGATAGCGAGTTAACCGTATCGTTGGTTTATAGCTTCTAATCACGGTTTGTCGGCAATAAAAAACCCGCCATCAGGCGGGTTTTTTATTGCTCGTCAGAACACCGTGAGATCAGGCATCTTTCAGAGCAGTAGAGATATCGATGATTGCCTGCTTGCCATCACCAAACAGCATCAGAGTGTTGTCCTTGGCAAACAGCGGGTTGGGCAGGCCGGCAAAACCGGAAGACAGCGAGCGTTTAACAACAACCACTGTACGAGCCTTGTCGACGTTAAGAATAGGCATGCCGTAGATCGGGCTGCCTTTATCTTCACGCGCCATCGGGTTGGTGACGTCGTTGGCACCAATGACGATGGCCACATCCGTCTGCTCAAAGGTTGGGTTGATGGTGTCCATGTCCTTGAGCTTTTCATAGGACACTTCCGCCTCGGCCAACAGGACGTTCATATGGCCAGGCATACGACCGGCCACCGGGTGAATGGCGTATTCAACAACAGCGCCACGCTTTTCCAGTGTGTCCGCCAGTTCGCGAACGGCGTGCTGAGCCTGGGCCATGGCCATACCAAAACCAGGAACGATAACTACTCGCTGGGCGGTTTCCAGAATCATTGCCACTTCATCCGCAGAGGATGATTTGACCTTGCCCTGATACACCTCGTCGTCGCTCATCGACACGCCACCTTCGGCCATCACGCCGAACAGTACGTTGGTCAGCGAGCGGTTCATCGCCTTACACATGATCTGGGTCAGGATCAGACCAGAAGCACCAACCAGCGAGCCAGTAATGATCAGCGCACTGTTACCGGTAACGAAACCAGCGGCAGATGCGGCCACACCGGAATAGGAGTTGAGCAGCGCGATGACTACCGGCATGTCAGCACCGCCGATTGGCAACACTAGCATCAGGCCGAGAAGTGATGCGGCAACTACCAGCGCCCAGAACACCATCTGATTGCCTGGCTCAACTACCAGGTAGCCAATAGCGACCAGTGAGCCGAGCAGCAACAGGGCGTTGATGAATTTCATCCCGGCAAAGCCGATCGAGCCGCCACTGATCAGCTCCTGCAGTTTGGCGAACGCAACAACCGATCCGGTCATTGTGACAGCGCCAATGAGAACCGCCGCGCCGGTGCTGATCAAAGCCACAGGGCCTTCCAGTCCACCGAGATAGCCGGCCGTGGCAACGGCGAATGACGCGCCACCACCAAAGCCGTTAAGCAAGGCAATCATCTGCGGCATGGAGGTCATCTGTACTTTGACCGCCATAATGGCGCCAATCACCGTGCCAAGAATGATGCCGGCAATGATGAACTCATAGCTGATAATTTCTCTATGAAACAGGGTGACCACACAGGCGATGAGCATGCCCAGTGCGGCCAGCTGGTTGCCACGCACAGCGGTGCGTGGTTTGGTCAGCCCTTTGATGCCGAATACGAACAGCGAAGCGGCAATCAGATAGGCAATATTGAGCCAGTGATCTGCGAGATGCATGAATTACTTCCTCTTGAACATCGCCAGCATGCGGTTGGTAACCATAAAGCCACCCACCACGTTAATGGTGGCGAGTACCACCGCGACAAAACCAAATACCTGTACCAGTACACTGTCACCATGACCGGCCGCAATGAGCGCACCGACCAGAGTAATCCCGGAGATGGCGTTGGAGCCCGACATCAGCGGAGTGTGCAGGGTTGGCGGTACCTTGGTAATCAATTCCACGCCAAGGAAAATGGCGAGAACGAACAAGGTCAGCATGGCAATAAAGTCCATGTTGATGCTCCTCAGGCGTTGGCTTCCGCTTGCGGTTCGGCAAGCGGCGGCAGGTTAAGCAGTTCACGCATGCGCTTCTGCGGCACATCACCCTGGTGGGCGATAACGGTGTTCTGGAAAATTTCGTCTTCCATGTCGAGGTTGAGCTGACCTTCCTTATCAATCATCAGATTGAGAAGGTTTTCCATGTTTTTGCCGTACATCTGGCTGGCATGAAATGCCACGGAAGAGGGCACATTGACCGGGCCGATGATGGTGACACCATGTTCTACAATGGTCTCTCCGGCGCGGGTCAGTTCACAGTTGCCGCCACGTTCTGCGGCGAGATCGACAATCACAGCGCCCGGCTTCATGGCCTTGACCATATCCGCGGTGACCAGAATCGGTGACTTGGCACCCGGCACAGCGGCGGTGGTGATGATCACGTCCATTTGCTTGACCACTTCAGTCATCAGCTCACGCTGGCGCTTGAGGAAGTCTTCATCCTGAGCCTTGGCGTATCCACCAGTGCCTTCGGCTGCGGTGGTGTCAAGATCCAGTTCTACCGGCTTGGCGCCGACGGAGAGAATCTGCTCGCGAGCGGCAGGGCGCACATCGTAGGCCTCGACGATGGCACCAAGACGCTTGGCGGTTGAGCAAGCCTGCAGGCCGGCGACGCCCACACCCATGATGAATACGCGGGATGCGTTCAGAGTGCCGGCAGCGGTCATGTTCATCGGGAACATGCGGTTGCTGCTCACCGATGCCATAAGCACGGCTTTGTAGCCGGCAATCATGGCCATGGAGGAGAGCACGTCCATGGCCTGTGCACGGGTAATTCGTGGCACCAACTCCAGGGCAACACCGGTGACCTTGTGCTCCGCCAGTGTGTTGGCAAAAGCCGGGTTAGCCAGTGGGTCCATCATGCCGATGAGGATCTGGTCTGCCTTCAGTGCGCCAAGATCGGCATCACCATGGCTGCCGCTGCTGCCCGGTGTTTGCACCTGCAGAACGATTGCTGCTTCAGCAAAAACCGCAGCGCGATCCGTCAGCTCCGCGCCGGCGCTAACATAATCCGCGTCGGGGTAGCCGGCGGCATCGCCCGCACCCTGTTCGATCAGCACCCGGATATCTGGCTTCTTCTTCATCACAGCCACATTGGCCGGAGTGAAAGCCACACGGGTTTCCCCGGGGCATGTCTCTTTCGGAATACCGATGATCACCTGCGCTACCCCCATCTCGGTAAGCTGGTTGTTTTAAGGCCTTGACGGTGTATCCGTCAGGGCCGACTTCTGGTTCAGGTTTTGCCATATTTCAGGGGGTCTTTCTGGGACCGCCCTCCGGCAGGGTGCAAACCTTAATGGCGCCGTACTACCCATGGCAAATGGGAAACGCTTTTTCCTTGCATAATCGCTCAATAAATGAGCGAAATGACCCGGAAGGAAGGTCTTCTAAGCCTTTTTTCTGGCCACAAGGGCAGTATCTTCCTGTTCGTTTATGGGCAAAAACGGGTCGAGAATGGTATTACCCCGAACCTCTGCCTCAATAACGTGCAGGAAGGTATATGCGCCTAGTAGTTTTCGGGCTAGGAAGATGAACTCCTTGGGCGGAACATCGAAATGTACCGACAGTGCATTACGCCCGGCGCGCGCTACCAATCGATTGGGCAAATCGCTTTTCCCCCAGCGGTATTCGAGGTTTTCATTCAGCACGTGATCCGGGGGAGGGTAGCGCTCCGGATCCTGAAGAACTTCCACTGCCTCAAAGCACATGGAAGCAAAGTCCTCTAACAGGCGCTTGGGCGCGCCCTTATCGAGAAAGCCCAGCGCCATCATGGCGTCGATCAGACGTTGGCTGTCATGGTGGTATGCGCCGCGGATCATTTCCCGGCCCGGGCCCAGAGTGTCATGGCTGAAATCACGAATGGCGCCAAAGTCCAGCAGTACGATTTGGTCGGCGCCTGCTTCAGGATGGATACGTAGCAGATAATTGCCAAAGTTCGGGTCGGTCTGCATTTTGTTCCATTCAAAAACCTCGCGGCAGCACAGCTCCATAATGGCTCTGCCAAGAAAGTTTCGCCGGGCCTGACTGAGCTCCAGCACGGCCCGGTCGGTAACGCTGATGCCGTGCTCGAAAGTCATACAAATAATATTGTGTGTGCTATAGCGCGCTACAATCTCCGGCACCACAAAACGGGGGTCATCGGCAAGAATTTCGCGGAAATGAGTGGTGGTGGCGGCTTCCAGATCGTAGTCCACCTCACGACCGAGCATCTGTCGAACTTCATCGAGCCACTGATTGAATTGCTCGGTGATGGGCACCAGCCGGCTCATGCGCAGCAACTGAACAATGGCGCGCAAATCTGAGTCAATTGCCTCGGCGACACCCGGGTACTGTATTTTTAACACCAGCTCACGACCGTCCGCCTTGCAACGGGCCCTGTGCACCTGCCCCAGAGATGCGGCACCCAGAGGTTCCTGGTCGATTTCGAGTTCCGACAAACGCAACTCGCCCAGTTGACGCTGCAGGTGTTTTTCAATGGTGTCCCAGTGCAGTGCAGTGGTGTTGTTTTCCAGAGTGTGCAGGGCTGCGGTAACTTCATCGGGCAAGAAGTGTTCGCCAAACAAGGCCATCATCTGACCAATCTTCACCACTGAGCCCTTCAGTTTGCCAAGATCACTGGCCAGCTCCTGAGCCTGCCGGGAAAGAATCTCGCGTCGCATGCCCTCACGCTTGTCGGCACTGGCAAAAAGAGTGCCGGCGGACAGCGTGGCATAACGGGCACCGGCCATAAAGCCTGCTTTGGCCATGGAAAAACGTCGCTCGAAAGCTCCTGTTTTGACGCGCTTGACAGTTTTTTGACTCATTCCTGCGGGACTCCAATTGCACCCTTAGTAACGGCTCGGCATTCTATCAGCTTGTTGGTCAGACCGTGCTGACCATTCAATCCTTATCAGACGAGCGCCAAGGTCATCGAATCTAAAGGAGGGTGCATGCGCACATGGGTGTTGTTAAGAGGCCTGATCCGTGAGCGGCGCCATTGGGGAAGCTTTCCAGCGCAGCTCCAAGCCGCTCTGCCAGAGGACCGTGTGGTCACGGTGGACCTGCCAGGCAATGGCTCGCTTTGTCAGACTGCGAGCCCGACCCGCATCGAAGGCATGGTTGCGGCACTGCGCAAGTCTCTCAGTGATCAGGATCTGAGGCCACCATTTCATGTGGTCGCGTTGTCCTTGGGGGCCATGACCACGATCAGCTGGATCAACGACTATCCCGGAGAAGTCGCTGGCGCGGCGCTTATCAACAGCAGTGTGGCCCGTTTTAGCACGTTCTGGCAGCGCCTGCGCCCGGCAAACTACCGCTCCATTCTTATAGACGGGCTACTCGCCCGGAGCCTGATACAGAAAGAAAAGACGATTCTGGCCATGACTACTAATCTGACCGATGGACAAGCTCGTGACAGGCTGGCAATCGAATGGGCTGAATTTGCCCGGCAGAACCCGGTGAGTCGGGCAAATTCGCTACGTCAGTTGTTAGCGGCAGCCCGTTTTCATGCCCCCATCAGGCTGGCTGGGACCGCCCCGGTACTGATTGTTAATGGCGCAGGCGATCGACTGGTTGACCCCCGTTGCTCGGCAGCCATGGCGCGGGGCTGGGGTTTGCCAATCAGGGTTCACCCCACGGCAGGCCACGACCTGACGCTGGACGCAGGCGAGTGGACCGCCGATGTGTTGCAGCAGTGGGTCAGATCTGCTTGACCGTCTCATAGGCCAGTGATAGCTTTCTCAGAACTCATGAGTTCTGAGGGCGGCGCCGAGAGCTTCTCAGAGCGATGCTGATAACAATAACAACTGGCTAGGGGCTCCAGTATGGCAACTCCGCAGGAAATCGAACGGATGGCGGCCGGAGCAAAAACTCCGGCTGAAAAAGTCTGGTACGACCGCTATTCCCATGAGCGCCTGCAGGCTTGGCGCCAGGTTCAGGACCCGTTCGCCGACGCCTGCACCAGTCAGATGCAGTTTCGTAAGCCCTCTGGCCTGCTTGACGAGGTGGAGCGCCGGGCCCGGGAGGAGGGTGGTGCATTCCGGGCATTTATTGATGAGTGCTACCGTATTCCGGACTGGGTCGACTTCGAGATGATGGAAGCTGGTCGGCGTTTTTGTCGCCGAAATGGCGCGCTGCAGGGCTTGATTCTGATGTGCTCAAGCCTGGTCGAGGGCTATGCCCACAACAAACCCTCTCAGGTGCTGGTGTCCACCGGGCGGCTGCAAAAGGATGTTTCCCGACGTATCTATGAAACCGGGCAGATGTTGCACAACATGGTCGGCCCGGATGGCTTGCGCCCGGGTGGTGTGGGCCACCGCACGCTAATGGAAGTGCGGCTGCTGCATTCTGCAGTGCGCCAGTTCCTTAAAGGCAATCCCCGTTTTGACGTGGCCAAATACGATCAGCCGATTAATCAGGAAGATATGGCCGGCACCATTCTGGAATTCGACTTCATGGTGGTTCGTGGCATGAAACGTCTAGGCCTGCATGTCAGTCGTGCAGACCATGAATCACTGCATTACATGTGGCGCTACGCAGGTTTTGTACTTGGCGTACACGAGGACCTGCTGACCGCTACTATCGAAGAGCAAGAAGTCTTGGCGCTACAACTGACTAGTCACTTGTACAGTCCGAGCAAAGACTCGGAGGCGTTGGCTAAAGCCCTGTTGCGGGATATGTCACAACGGCCACCCTTTCGCCTGTCCTATGACCAGCTGCTGGCGTTCAGCCGTTTTCTGATCGGTGACAAGGTGGCTGATGATTTGAATATCAGCAGCTCAGTCCCGGCAGCTGCGGTTGTCCGGTTGGTGCGTGCCGGGCTGGTAGTAGGTAGCCTCGGCCAGCAGTTACTGCCTGGCTTTGTATTGCGCCGTGTAGAGTCCTGGAATCATGACTTTGGCCGGCGCACGCTGCAGCAGGGGCTAGGCGACAACCCGGCATCATGGGGCTTCAAGGCGATCGCCTGAAGCCCTGCTCGGCGGTCGCTCAGGCCGCCGGATCCAGTGTGGCCATATGGGCCTTCTCGGTTAATCCGATCAGGTCCACTAACACTCGGCCAGTTTCTAATAGCCACGCATCTTTCTGATCTGGCTGTTCTTCTCCAGCTTGTATGGAAGAAATGCGCTGCTCTTCTTCCTCGATCAGGCTATGGATGTCTTTCAATGGCTCAAGGCCTCGAGAGCGACGCAGGCGGTTTTCCGCCTGAAGGCGCTGATCTTCCGTCTGTTTCTGGTATTTGCGCCGAGCCTGCTCATTCAGTGGCAACTCACGGAGGTTGCGCATTTCATCAAGCATGGCGATTTGCTCGCGGATGTAGTCATACTCCGGATCCTTGGCAATACGCTTGTTCAGGTTGCGGCGCAACGGCTCAATAAACGGGGTTAAATCAGCGCTCGGAGAGAAACTGGCCGGACGGATCTGGTCCCATGGCAGGGCGTTTGGCAGAGCGCTTTCACCAATCTCGTCCTTGTTAATCACGAACGGCAGGGGCAGATCCGGAATAACTCCCTGATGCTGATTGCTGCCACCAGAGACTCGGTAAAATTTGGCCTGAGTCATCTTTAACTGGCCGTGATTGAGTGGGATCAGGGTCTGCACCGTGCCCTTGCCGAAGGTTTCGTCGCCAACTATTAGCGCCCGACCATAATCCTGCATGGCGCCAGCAAAAATCTCTGACGCCGAGGCACTATGACGATTGACTAATACCGCCATCGGGCCACTGTAGAGTTTGCCCGGGTATTGATCCGGCTCGGCTGAAACCCGGCCACGGGCATCACGAACCTGTACCGTTGGGCCGCGATCAATAAACAGGGATACGAGCTGAGTGGCTTCCGGCAAAGCGCCGCCACCATTGTCACGCAGGTCGATAATCAGACCATCAACGCCATCACTTTTAAGCTGCATTATCAGCTTGGCAACATCGCGGGTAGTGCTGGTGTATTCGGCATCACCCCGGTGCATTGCTTCGAAATCGAGATAGAAAGTCGGGATATCGATAACGCCGATACGGGATACGCCGTCACCGTCAGGCAGCGAGATAATGCGGCTCTTTGCCGCCTGATCCTCCAGTACCACCTTATTACGGACAATGGAGATAACTCGAGTGTTGTGCTCGCTAGGGCTGCTTGCCGGCACTACTTCAAGGCGCACGGTGGTGCCTTTGGGGCCACGAATCAGGTTAACCACTTCATCCAGTCGCCAGCCGACCACATTGATAACTTCCTGATCATCTTGAGCAACGCCAACGATGCGATCAGCAGGCTTAAGAGCACCACCCTTGGCGGCCGGGCCACCCGGAACCAGACGAACCACTTTGGTGAACTCATCTTCGCCTTGCAGGACTGCACCGATTCCTTCCAGGGATCGGCTCATACTGATGGTGAAGTTCTCCGAGTTATGCGGTGTGTAGTAATTGGTGTGCGGGTCATAGCTGGTGGTCAGGGCGTTAATGTAGATCTGGAATACATCTTCCGGGGTGCTTTGCTGGAGGCGCTTAAGCTGGCCAGCATAACGACGCTCCAGCCGGGTGCCGATTTCTTCTTCCAGGTCACCGTTGATGCGCATGGTGAGCACCGCGTCTTTGAGACGTCTACGCCATAGGTCCTGCTTGTCGGCCTCGTCCAATGGCCAATTGGCCTCGCGGCGATCCACCAGAACAGTGTCGGTGCGATTCATATCAAGCTTGTCGATACCTTGCTCAAGCAGCTGCAACAGGTAGGTCAGGCTTTCTTCGACACGAACCTGGTAAAGGTTAAAGATGTTATAGCCAGCGGCAAGATTACCGGTGCTGAGCTGATCGTCCAGCCGCTGCCGGTACTGGTTGAACTCTTCAACATCGCTTTGCAAAAAATACAACCGGTTCGGATCGAGGTCCCGCAGGTAGCGGTCGAGTACCTCGGCTGACAGTTGGTCATTGAGTTTGCGATTGTGATAATGCCTTTCCAGCCGGGCGAGAATCTCCTGAACGGTGCGGCCATGAACGTTGTCAGGCCGGAGGCCGCTGTCAGCCAGCTGGTCGGCAGCGGCCTCCGCTGGAGGGGCTACAGTAAATGAGATGGCCCCCATTGCCAGACTGGCAGAAAGGGTGAGGCCAATGACAATCTTGTGAGCAAAAGACAGTTTACGCATCGAAATTCCAACGTGGCTTAGCGTTAGACCCAGTCAGGCCCGGCGGGGCGAGTAGGTCAGCATTGGCACCAGTATAACCAAGCGGCTCGGGATTGCATTCAGCCGGTGTCTTGACGCGATCTGGCAATAAATGCACCTTGCCGACTGTGACAGCGGCCCGGGGTAACAATTCAATGAATGGACTTTTCGCCGGCGGGCTGCTGCTGGCCGTGCTGGTGGCATTGGTACAGCTGGCTGCAGGCGATCAGGAGGTTGCCAACGCCACTATTCAGGCCATGTTCTCGGCGGCGGATTTGGCTGTTGAGGTGTGCCTTGGGCTAATTGGTGTGCTGACCTTATGGAGTGGCCTGTTTCGCCTGGCAGAGCAGAGCCGGCTGGCTGATCGGGTCGCACTGGCCGTGGCGCCGGTTCTGGGGCGTTTGATGCCAGGTGTCGGGCACCACCCGGAAACCCTCGGTCCGGTTACCATGAATCTTTCCGCCAACATGCTCGGCTTGGATAATGCCGCCACCCCCCTCGGGTTGAAGGCCATGGAGGCGTTGCAAAAACATAACCCCAAGCCGGATACAGCCACCGATAGCCAGATCATGTTTCTGGTCATGAATACCTCCTCTGTCACCTTGCTGCCGGTTACCGTGATGATGTACCGGGCGCAGCAGGGCGCAGCCAACCCGGCAGATGTCTACCTGCCGCTGCTGATGGCTACCACGGCTTCGACCTTTGTCGGTGTCTGGCTAACCGCCCGACTGCAGGGCATCCGCCTTACCCATCCGCTGATAATGGCTGTGGCAGCTGCGTGGCTGGGCTTGCTTGGCCTTGGTGCGGTGGCGGCGCTGACCATGCCTGGGGCTGATGCCGCGCGATTCTCGGGAATTGCCGGAAGCGTGATCTTGCTGCTAGTAGTGGCTACCTTTATTAGCGCGGGGCTGCGCGCCCGGCTTAATATCTACGATACCTTTATTGAGGGAGCCTCTGAGGGCTTCCAAATGGCGATCAAGTTGATCCCCTATCTGGTGGCTATGCTGGTACTTATCGCCATGCTGCGTGCCTGTGGCGCCCTGGATTTACTGCTAGACGGAATCCGTTGGCTGGTGGCGCTAACTGGCGCGGATAGCCGCTTTGTTGATGCCTTGCCGGTAGCTCTGCTCAAGCCATTATCTGGCAGCGGCGCCCGGGCAATGATGATTGAGGTTATGCAGACCCATGGCGTCGATTCGCTTGCGGGGCGCATGGCGGCTGTTATGCAGGGGAGTACGGAAACGACCCTTTATGTACTGGCGGTATACTTCGGTAGCAGTGGTATTGTACGTATTCGTTACGCGCTTTGGTGTGGCTTGGCTGCAGATATTGCAGGTTTGTGCACGGCCGTACTGGCCAGCTACCTGTTTTTCGGTTAATCATAGGGTTATAAGAAACCGTTCAGTCACTGGCTGGACACTGTTACAGCAGGAATCATGGTCACATGAATCAACGCGCACATATCAGACGTCCAGTGCAGATGCCTGCAAGAATCAGCAACGCTGAATTCAGTGATCGTCCATGTCAGGTGAGTGACTTTTGCCTCGGCGGCATGTTGCTGACTGTGCCTGCCAGCGAAAAGAACCTGCTGCTTGCGCTGAGTCAGGGTGACCCGCTCAAGGTGTCCGTGGATGTTCAGGGGTTAAGAGGGACTCGCTCCGTTACTTTGCAAGCGCGCCTGGCTCGCAAAGAAGGGCAGGATATTGGCGTCGCCTTTGACGCACCCGATGCGACCAGCTTACTGGCGGTACAGAACCATGTCCGTGGATTACTCGACAAGGATCAGCAAACAGGGGCTCTGCAGCCTGCGCTGAGCCGTGAGCAGGCTCGAAATGCTGCCACCCAGCTACTGGATATCAGTCGCCGTTTTTGTCTGGCCAGGCTTGAGGTGTTTTTCCCTCAGGCGCGTGAGGCGTTGCTTGCTCAGGCTGACAAGGCCACCACTAACGAGGCGCAGCACCCGTGGTTTGAGGCAGCCAAGCTGCTCAGTCAAAATGCCACACCCCTTTCGCGGAACTTTGTCGCACGCACACTGAATTCTATTGAACAGTTTTCTCAGGGGCTGGTTAGTGCCTCGTTGGATAGCTCCGGCGGAGAAAGTGATCATGGCAACGGCCGCTTGTCGCTGGTCGACAAGGATATATTCGAAGATTGGCTAACGCTTAAGGTAATGGCGTCCCGAGCCGAAAGCCATTTCAATGAAGAACTACTCCACCTGCAGCTGCGATTTGACGAGTTGTTTGCCATTTCACTGAGTGCCAGAAAAAACCCCCTGCACCCGTCGGTATTTTGCACTGCATTTGGTGAGTCACTTCGGCTACTACCGTTAAAGCAGAAAACTGACCGGGTTATTCTGGCGTGCTTCGATGACTCCGTCGTTAATCATTTGAACGATTTCTACCGTGAGTGCAATGAATCTCTGGCTAGAAACGGCGTGCTGCCCGATCTGGATGTTGGTCGCTATATTAGCGAACGATATAGTCAGAGCGCAGCGGAAAAGGTTGAGAACAAAGCTCCGGCCCCGGAGCAGGGTAAGGGTGTTGAAGAGCAGGCCGCCAGTTCGGTGGCGCAGGAAAGTTCCTCGCCGTCAGTTGAGTCTGCTCCAGCCAAGCAGACGACAAAGCCGGGTTCCGCAAAAGCGGTACAGGGCGCCAGCGCTCCAGCTCAAGTCTCGCCTTCACCCTCGGCTTCCAGAGCGCCAGCCAGTTTGGCTGCTCGGCAATTCACGCTGCAGCAGCATATTGCCAAGCATGCCTATGAGACGGTCAAGAAATTGCTCAGCAGTAACTCTGTAGAAGCGGCAAGGCATCGCAATGCTGCGCAGAGGGTCTCAGAACACTCTGTACCTGTGCCAGAAGGGCATCTTGATGCTGCTTTGACACGATTGCAGCGAGATTTTTCCGGCGATCAAAATATTCCGCTTCCCCAGCGAGTGAATCAGGCCGTGCAGAGCGCGGAGGACGAAACCGTTCATCTTGATCATGACACTCAGGCGGCCGTTGATGTTATTCATAACCTGTTTGCCGGAATTCTTGGCAACCCTGCTTTGAGTGAGCGGGTGCGTGATGCCATTCGTAAGCTGGAGGTGCCATTTCTGCGACTGCTATTAAATGATGATTCGTTTCTGGAGGAGGAAGCTCACCCAGCCAGGCAGATGCTGAACCGAATTGCTCATCTGGGAGTCCGGGGAAGTGCCAATCTTCAGGCCCATGAAACAGAAATTGATCAGGAAGTAGCAGGGATTGTCTCTGGTTTTGATGAAGGTACCGAAGTGTTCAGTGAGGCGGTGCAGAAGCTGGACCGTTTAGCTGAGCGTCAGCAGAGTCTTTACCTGCGCAACATGAAGCGGGTTACCGAGAGCTGCGAAGGACGTTACAAGGTGGTGGTCGCACGCCGTGAGGTAAATCAGGCGTTAGAGCGTCGAATCGGAGGTAAGAAGACGCCTAAGGCGGTGCTCAGTCTGATTGATGCAGGGTGGCGCCAATTGTTGACCCAGACTTTACTGCGTAGCGGCCGCGACAGCCGGGACTGGCATGAATACCTTGGCGTCATTGATCGAATGATCAAGTCTGTTGAGCACGTCCCCAGCCAGGAAGAGCTGACCATCATGCTGGCATCAATCAAGTCGGGACTGGGTCAGGTAGACGATACTCAGATGCAGAATGCCCGACTGGTTTCGGAGTTGCGTGATTTGCTGTCACGCAAATCACGTGACCACCAGCCTGCAGACTTGATTGATGTTCCTGCCGGTCTGGTGGATGAATCAAGCAATGAAAACCCGGAGGTAAAAGGCGAGATTGAGCAGCGCTGGGCCCGTAGAGCACAGCGTCACGAAGCCGGTGACTGGTTTAGCCATTTTGATAGTGGCCAGGAACAAGTGCTCAGACTGGCGTGGACTGATGCGGGCAAGCAGACCTTCGTATTTGTAAACCATCAGGGTATGAAAGTGACGGAGTACGATCTTGCCCAGTTTGCAGAACGTCTGGCAAGCGAGCAAATGCGGCAGATTGATAATCTCGATGCGCCCGCTGTGGATCGTGGTTTGGAAAGCATGGTGCAGCGCGTCTATGATCAGATGGCTCATCAAGCGACCCATGATGACCTGTGCAACCTGATTAGCCGGCGTGAGTTCGAGCGCCGCTTACGACAACGTCTGGCAGTGGGTGGTCCCAATGGCACCTTGCTGCATCTGGATATTGATCAGTTCAAGGTGGTTAACAATCTTGGCAGTCCAGAGGCGGGTGACGAATTGTTGTTAGCCTTCAGTGCGTTACTCAAAGAACAGTTTTCGGGGAGCCTTATCGGTCGGCTTGGGGGTGATGAATTTGCCATCTGGCTGGAGGACCTGCCAGCAGAGGCGGCCATACGAGCGGCGGAAGGGTTCTGTCGTCGTGTCCCTAACGAGCGTTTCGTTTGTGCGGGCAAACCATTCCAGATCACTATTAGTGGTGGCCTGGTGCAACGAGAGATTGCCGGTGTAACCGCTACCGAGTTGATGAGAGCGGCAGATGCAGCTTGCCATGCTGCCAAGGAGGCTGGTCGCAATCGATTGCAACGCTATACCACCGACGACAAGGACATGGTCAAGCGCGATGACGTAATGGCATGGGTCACACGTCTGGATGAAGCGATTGAAGGAAATCGTTTGCTGCTTCGCTGTCAGCGAATAGAAGCAACCGTTAGGGGTGATGCGCTTCCAGCCTATGAGGTTTTAATTGCCATAGCTGGTGACGAAGGCGAGATGGTTGCGCCCTCAGAGTTCCTGCATGCCGCAGAGCGCTATAATCGTATGTACGCGGTTGATCGCTGGGTGGTGTCAAACGTATTGCGCTGGATGCACGCCAACCCGGCGGCGTTGAGTCAGCTTGATCACTTATCGATAAACCTGTCTGGCCAATCGCTGAATGACGCCACCTTGCTAGAGTTCCTGTTTGAGATGTTTCAGCGTTATCCAGTGCCGCGCGAACGTATCTGTTTTGAGGTTACAGAGACTGCCGCCATCGCCAACCTGGAAGATGCAGTGGATTTTATTCGCGAACTGCAGATGCTGGGTTGCCGGTTTTCTCTTGATGACTTTGGTTCCGGGCTGGCGTCCTATGGCCACCTGAAGCATCTGCCGGTGGACTATATCAAGATCGATGGCAGCTTTATTCGCGGCGTTGCCGATGACGTGGCGGATTTAGCATTGGTGCGTTCGATTAACGAGATGGGCCACCTTATGGGCAAGCGGACCATCGCTGAGTATGTAGAGAACGACCAGATACGCGCCCTAATGGCGGAAATTGGCGTCGACTATGTGCAGGGTTATGGGGTTGAAAAGCCAAGACCGCTGGATGCCTTGAGCGCAAGCTGACGAAGTCATCCTAACACTGATACTATGTGCTGCATTGGATGATCGTTACCTGATACTCCGGCGTCAGGGCTGCTCCCGGAGCTCCTATGTTACATACCTTTGATATTCGTCATGGCGCTCTTGCCGAGCTTCCCTCGGTGACAGAGCAACCCGGAAACCTTGCCTCTGCGCGCTGGATTGATCTGGTGGGTGAGGATGAGGCTGAGAGAGCGCTGTTAGAAACCATTTATACAGCGCCATTGCCTGACTCTGACGACGTTGAAGAAATTGAAGCGTCAGCACGCTACTTTACCGATGAGCAGGGCATCCACGTACACTCGCTTTTTTTACACTATAGCGAGGGTCGTCACCGCACCACTTCCGTCGCTCTGATTCTACAGCCAGATAGACTGGTTAGTCTGCGTGATACGGAAATTGCCGACTTTCGCCTGATGCGTATGCGTACCCGCCGTGGCTGGGTGAAAGTGGAAGAGCCTCTGGATATCTTGCTTAGCATTCTTGAGCAGAAAGTGGAAAATCTTGCTGACTCTCTGGAGCATGTTCACGGCCAGCTCGAGGATGTTAGCTACCACGTGCTGGAAGATGAGGATGCCGAGCTGGAGGACAGCATCGACCGTCTGGCGAAGCTGGAGGACTCAAGTGGTAAAATTCGTCTTTGCCTGATGGATACCCAGCGTTCAGTGTCATTTATTCAGCGGCACCTGCGTTCCGATACTGAGCGGCGCGCACAGTGCCTGGAAATGCAGCATGACCTTGATACGTTGATGGCACATACAACGTTCATGTTCGATAAAATTAACTTTTTGATGGAAGCGGCTCAGGGCTTTATCAATATCAAGCAGAGTCAGGTCATCAAGACTTTTTCGATTGCAGCGGTCGTGTTCCTTCCGCCAACCATGGTTGCCAGTGTTTACGGGATGAATTTCCGCATCATCCCGGAGCTGGATTGGCAGTTTGGTTACCCATTTGCACTGCTAATTATGTTGCTGGCGGGGCTGGCACCCTATGTCTACTTCAAACGTAAGGGCTGGCTGTAAGTTTGTGGCTATGCTGGCCTGTAGCGGCCAGCTTCGGTGCGTACTGCGCGCTGCAGTTCTGCCAAGCGGATAAGGTGCGCCTCCAGCGAGAACGCTGCCACCCCGTGCAGAAAAGCCGGCACATCGTTGTAAACCAGGGCAACCAGGTCGGCGGGAAAACTATCCGGTTGATCGTTTAGCGCCTGAAATACCTTCTCCTCTCGCGCCAAACGATGACCGATGGTGGCTTCGATGGTAAGCACTGGATCAAGAATCAGATCACCATGCCCTGGAGCGATGTGTGAAATGGTCTCATCCAGCAAGCGACGCAGGGAACTCAGGTAATCGCTCATGGATCCGGCCGGCGGCGCGATAACCACGGTTGAGCCGTTAATCAGGTGATCGCCACTGAACAGCAGGCCGCTATTTTCTTCCAGATAGCAAAGGTGATTGCTGACATGGCCCGGGGTGGCAATAACCCGAAGGCGCAACTTTCCAAGATCTAGTTGCTCACCGTCAGCCAGCACCACATCCGGCGCCCAGCTATCATCCTGTAGAGGGTCATCTAGTACTGGCGGGCCTATCACCGGGCCACGGCAGTGGCTGCGCAGCAGGGCCACGGCCGGTGAGTGATCCCGATGGGTGTGGGTGACCAGCAGTCGGGTCACCGGCATGTTCAGCGACTGTGCTGCCTTGAGGATGTTCTCCACATGGCGACTGTCGGCCGGGCCTGGGTCAAGCACCGCGAGGCCATCATGGTCTGCCATCAGGTAGGTATTAGTTCCAGGGCCGCTCATCATGCCCGGGTTCAGCGCCAATAGTCGCCATATCCCGCTACCGATCTCGACTGGCTGCCCGGGTGTTAGTGCAAACATGATAGTTCCTAGTAAACGGTGATCTTAACTGGTTCGACGCGCCAGCTCAGCTCAGTATTCTCAGGCAGGCGGGTGATCGGTGCCACGATGCTGAACGGGTAGCTATTTCCCTGCGGGATCTGCATAACCACATCGATCTGCTTTTGGCCTAGCTCAGCACAGTCATCTGCTATGCAGGTCAGGGCAGTGACTTTAAGGCGCACGGCGGAAACCCTCTCTGTGCTCAGGTTATGCAGCTGGCCAGCAATCCTGACGCCACTTTCAACGACTCTGGCGGAATCCAGAGTAACGCTGATCTGGCTCGGGTCAAGCAGGGCAGGGGGCTTAAGCATCTGGAGGCCAAGTGCACCTATGATCGCACCAGCGGTGAGCACCACGACCAGCGCTGTGGCAGCAAATAGACGCTTTTCAGCCTTCCAGCTGTTTGCCAGCAGCACTAAAGCAGCGATCAGCACCATCAATAGCAATAGAATATGAACCATCCTTTATACTTTCCCTTTGCCAGACACTGATTAACAAGGAGCCGGAGAAATAATGTTTATTGTGCTGTCACCAGCCAAGACGCTCGACTATACATCACAGGTGCCGTCGGTAAAGACCAGTCTGCCACGGCTGCTGGAACAGAGCGCCGTACTGAACCATCAGCTTCGTGAACATGATGCCAAGAGTCTGGGTAAGCTGATGAAAGTCAGTGATGCCATAGCCCGCCTGAATGTGGAGCGAAATCAGGCTTGGCAGCCGACCTTTGATCAGAGTTGCGCTCGTTCAGCCCTATTTGCCTTTCGTGGCGATGTGTATACGGGGCTGGATGTCGACAGCTTCAGCAAGGCAGACCTGGAGCAGGCGCAGAAACGTCTGAGAATACTCTCTGGGCTGTATGGATTGCTGAGGCCTCTTGACATGATGCGGCCCTACCGACTGGAAATGGGCACGCAGCTAAGCAATCCCGCAGGACGTGATCTTTACGCATTCTGGGGCGATACCATCAGCGAGTTGCTGAAGCAGGATATGAAAAAGGCTAAGGCAGATACCTTGATCAATCTTGCATCGCAAGAATATTTCCGGGCAGTCAGACCGGCAGTACTGGGTGCCAGAATCATTACGCCGGTGTTCCAGGACGAGAAGAACGGCAAATACAAGATTATCAGTTTTTATGCAAAGAAGGCTCGAGGTCTTATGGCGGCATGGATTCTGCGCAACAATATCCAGCAGGCGGAGCAGTTGGAGAAGTTTAGCGAAGCCGGGTATCGCTTTGTTGCTGCAGACTCTCCTGCTGATACATTGCTATTTCGGCGCTCTGAAAGCGAAGCCAGCAAGGCCTGATAAAAAAGGGCGCCTGAGTGCGCCCTTTGTCTAACAGAAGATAGTGTCTAACGGAACATATCGGTTACTTCTTGTCTTCGTCTTTTTCAAACTCGCTGCGCGCAGCATAGAAGCCTGTTTTAAGGCCATCCCAAGCCAGCTCAATACCATCGCGAAGGTCTTCCAGCGCATGCTCTGATGCTTTTTCCAACTCAGCAATACGGCCTTCCAGCTCATGGCGCTTGCTGCGGAACTCCTCTGCGCGTGCTTTTGCCTTGCTTTGCAGCTCATGGCTCATGTCCTGAACACGGTGTTCGAAGCGGTCAAGTTGATAGTCCCAGTCTTCCAGCTGACTTCGAAGTTTTTCAATAAAAGATGACTCGCTCATAGGTTACTCCTTGATAATCTGTTTAGATGATTGTGCCCATGTCCTGTATCAGGAAGACAGCCAAGGTGAAGAAAAGTTTTCCGGTTTCACGACCAGAATATCTGCTGCGCTATGCAGCAGGATCTGCTCGGCGGTGCTGCCAAGCAGTAGTCGGCGTATGGCGCCGCGGTGCACGGTGCCCAGCACCAACACGCCTGGGTGCTGATCCATATATTCGCCCAGTGCCTGATGCGGCGCACCCTCCAGCATAAGGGCTGACTCAACTGGTAAAGAAAAGTCTTTGGCGCAGCTGTGCAGACGTTCCTGGTAATGCTGGCGCAGAGAGTCAATGCTCGATAGAGATACAGGCACCGCTTCGCCGGCTAGCATAATCAGGGTTTCATCCGGGTATTCAACCACATGAGCAAGTTGCACTTCGGTATCCAGATTAGATGCCATCTGCCGGGCAGCTGCTACGATATCGCCATTCAGGGTGTCAGGGTGATCCAGGCCATGGTCAGGATCGACGGCGGCCACCACTGCTGGTTGCGAGGGCCAAGGGGTCTCGCTTACGCACAGAACTGGGCAGGGTGCTTTACGGATTACTTTCCAGTCTCTTGGGGTGAGCAGCAAGCGCTTTAAGATGGGCTCTTGAACGCGGTGTAATACTAACAGTGCGGGATCCATGCGGCGTATAAAGTCGGCCAGCGTGACAGCCTCGCTTTGCTCCCAAAAAATATGGGTTTCACTATCCGGCGCGTCTATCGTCTCGAGCATGCGGCGCAGCTGTTTCTCCCAGCCCCGCATGACGTTATCACGAGCACGCTGGAGATGCTCCTTGTCCATGCCGACCGCTCTAATCAGGGCCGCAGAGTAGGCGTTGACGTAAACCTGCAGCGGTGCGCCCATCTTCTTCGCCAGAAACACGGCCTTATTCAGTGCAGGCTGCGGGGCATTAATGTCACTGTCCAGCAGGACAACTACGGGTTTCATTGATGACCTCTTGATCAGGCGCGCAGGCGACCAGTGCCACACAGGGCTTCGCGATCTAGAATTTCCACTTCGCGCCCCTCCACGGCAAGCAGTCCCTGTTGCTGAAATCGGGTAAAAATTCGACTGACGGTTTCCACCGCCAGACCCAGATAGTTGGCGATATCGTAACGTGACATAGGTAGACGGATTTGATGTCCTGACAAGCCACGCAACTTCTGCCGATTGGCAATTGAAATCAGCAGGGATGCGATGCGATCGTCCGCCGACTTTTTGCTTAGCAACATGTGCAGTTCGCGATCTGCCTGAATTTCACGACTCATCAGGCTAAAAAAATGATGCTGCAACGACGGGATCTTACTCGACAGTTCTTCGAGGCGGGAAAAAGGAATTTCACATACTGAAGAAGTTTCCAGGGTTTTTGCGGAAGTCACATGGTGTGCGGTGCTGATGCCATCCATGCCGACGATTTCTCCAGGCAGGTAAAAGCCGGTGACCTGCTCATCGCCTTCCTCAGAAACAACATAGGTTTTTACCGCGCCGCTGCGCACAGCAAAGACTGACTCGAATGCATCAGAGGCCCGGTAAAGGTGCTCGCCACGCTTTAGCGGCCGCCCTCGGTGCATGATGTCTTCAAGTTGGTCAAGCTCATCAACCGAAACTGCTAGAGGCAAGCAGATAGGGTTGAGGCTGCAGTCATTGCAGGATGTGCGATGCGCCATGGCGGGACGTCCCTTGGTGTCACTAACCAGATAAAGGTTCGCACCCATTATAGCCACCTCATTTTGCTGTTGTGCACCTGAAAGGCGCTTTTTTTACTAAAGGAGCAGGGGGTATACAATATACCCCTTGTGGTATATAAGCCGGATCAGATAATCCGGCTAAAATGCCGCTTGGCAGTGTCTTTCTGGTGGCTGTCGAACACCATCGCCACAGCTCTCGCCAGCAGCCTGCCGGTGGCCGTGAGCCTCAGTTGCTTCCAGTCAAACTCTACCAGTCCATCCTGCACCAGGCGGCTCATCTGCATGAACTCTGGGCCAAAGTAGTTACGCGCGTCGATATTCCAACGCTCCGACAGTTCATCCAGATCAATCCACATACGACATAGCAGGGTGGTAATCAGGTCGCGGCGAATCAAATCGTCACGGGTCAGCAGGCAGCCCCGCTCCAATGGCAGCGCTCCCGCATCGATATCATCTTGCCACTGCTCGACAGACTTCTGGTTCTGACCATAGAAATCTCCCAGAGCACTGATCGCTGAGGTGCCAAAACCAATCAAATCCGCGTCACCATAAAGGGTGTAGCCCTGAAAGTTGCGATGCAGGGTGCCGTTGTCCTGAGCTTGCGCAAGGGCGTCACTGGGCAGGGCAAAGTGATCCATGCCGATTAACAGGTAGCCCTCACTCTCCAGCATTTCGCCGGCGCGACGGAACATGAGCAGCTTTTCATCGGCGGAGGGTAAGGTCTGCTCACTGATCTGACGCTGTACTTTAAAGCGGGCAGGAAGATGGGCGTAGTTGTATAGGGATATTCGCTCCGGACGTAGCTCAAGCAGCTGCTCCACGGTACGCGCAAGACTGGTTTCCGACTGCCAGGGCAGGCCGTAGATCAGGTCAGTATTAATGGAGCGGTAGCCAAAGTCGCGCAGCCAGCCGAATACGTCACGGATCATTTCATAGGGCTGAACCCGGTTCACCGCTTGTTGTACCCGTGGATCAAGGTCCTGCACCCCAAGGCTAGCGCGATTGAAGCCCAGCCCGCGCAGCAGGCCAATGCGAGATTGATCCACGGTGCGTGGATCAATCTCCACTGAATAGTCAGCGCGATCGTCTTCGAGCAAATGGAATTGACGGGCAGTGTGATAGACCAGTTCGGTCATCTGCGCGTCGCTAAAGTAGGTTGGTGTGCCGCCACCCCAGTGCATTTGCAGGACTGGCCGCTGGCCATCAACCCGCTCCGCCTTCATGCTGATTTCGCGTAGCAGGCGCTTGTGGTATTCATCAGCCCGCGTCGTGTCAGCAGTAACGACACGGTTGCACGCGCAGTAATAGCAGACGTGCTTGCAGAAAGGGATATGCATATATAGCGATAGGGGGCGGCGGGCCTGATTGCCTTGTTCCAGCGCTTGCCAGTAGTCATCGGCGGTCACCTCTTCGTGAAACTGCAGCGCAGTTGGATAAGAGGTATAGCGCGGTCCCTGCTCGCCGTAGCGGCGGATAAGGTCAGTATTCCAATCAATCATTGCGGCCACCCGCAGCATCAGTGGCGCCAGTATGTCGTGCCGCTATACGCTCGTGTTGACGCATATCAATGGTGATGAAGGTGGGAGGGCTCCATGGCCGGGTTTTGTTGATTTGGGTCAGTCTGATGATGATGTCCGTGAGCGCCGGCCAGCCCCTGCCAGAACAGCCAGCCGGCCATAATCAATGTCAGAACCGCTGTCAGACGGCGCCATCCTTGCCGGCGTAGAATAGTCAGCATACCCGTAGCAACGCCGCCGGCGGCCACTGGCGGCACAGTAACCAAACCAAATACCAGCATTACCGCGGCACCGTTCAGCGCACTACCCGTTGCCACGGACAGGGCCAGTGCCGTGTACAACAGGCCGCAGGGCAGGAAGCCCCATAGCGCCCCAAGCAATAATGCCTGAGCGGAGTGGCGAATCGGTACCAGGGAGGTGGTCAGTGGCTGGATGCGTCGCCACACTGCCAAGCCGACTCGTTCCAGCCTGCTCAGACCCACATCATGACCGAGTAGCATCAAGGCGAGCAGCAGCATCAGTATCGCCGATAGCATCCACGCCAGCGGGCCAGCACCCGGCAGGGTATCAATAAGCAGTTGGCCGAAAGCACCGGCGAGGGCACCGAGCATGGTATAGGTAGACACTCGGCCAATGGCGAACAGGGCTTGCCAAAGCCACAGTCGCTTGCCGCGCCGGCGATCTTCCTGCACCGCCATGGATAAGCCCAAACTAATGCCACCACACATGCCAAGGCAGTGACCTGCGCCAGCAACAGCAAGCAGCGCTGCGGCAGAGATCGCTTCAGAAAGATTCATTGCTTTGTTTCTTCGTCAGTAGGTTTAGATTGCCTTTCCTGATCATCGAACACGACCCGCCAGGCAGGGCTATCAAGATCATCAAATTGCCCCCGCCGCAGGGCCCAGATAAACGCCCAGACGGCTGCTGCGACAACCAGCGAGGCTAGTGGAACCAGAAATATCAGGATTTCCATGATGCCATCCTCGCGGCGTTCCAGGTGACCAGCAGCGAACTGGCGGACATGCCAATAGCGGCCAGCCATGGCGGAATCATGCCGGCCATGGCAAAAGGAACTGTGGTCAGATTGTAGGCTAGTGCCCAAGCGATATTTTGCCGCAGGGTTTGATTTGCCCGTCGCGACAGTTTTCGCAGCCAGGGCAGTGCAGTGAGGCTGGGACGTAACAAATAGATGCCTGCGGCCTCACGGGCCAATGCGCTGCTTTCCGCAACAGCCACACCAACGTCGGCGTTGACCATGGCTGGAGCATCGTTAACTCCGTCACCGGTCATCAATACGGATTTGCCACTGTTTTGCATCTCATCAATCCAGTCTGCCTTGTCGGAGGGCTTTTGTGAGGCGCGCCAGCTGTTTATGCCCAAAGCCTGCGCCACTGCCGATACAGCACCTGATTGATCGCCTGACGCCAGATGCAGGCGAAGACCGTCGGCTCGCAATGCATCACACACCGCTAGTGCTTCGTAGCGCAACGGGTCTTGCAGTCGTAACAGATATACCGGCACATCATCACGGCACAAGGCTACATCGGTTAGAGCGCCGTCGCCGGCTAGCGACAGAGGCGTGGCGGAGATGCGCCAAAGGTGATTGTCATACCGGCCACTAACACCCTCGCGGGCATGACGGAGGTCGGTAAAGACAATATCCTCAGGGCCTGCCAGTTGCCTTATCGCTACTGCCAGTGGATGGGAGGAGCCAGCCTCAAGTGCTGCGGCAATCGCTTTGAGACGGGACTCATTCTCGTTTTTGTCGAGCACAACAGTCTGTTCAACCCGAAACTGAGCCTGAGTCAGGGTGCCGGTTTTATCCAGCATCAAGTCAGTGACATGGCGGATGCGCAATAGACGACGCGGATCAGCCACAAGAACACCCTGACGCAGAGCTGCACTGACGGCTGCCGATATACTTAGAGGTCCTGCCAGAGCCAGAGCACAGGGGCAGGTGACTACAAGGACTGAGATGGCATGCTCAAATGCAGTAGTCGGGCCAGCGCCCCAGTGAAGCCAAAGTGTCACCACAGTTAGCACCAGAACCGCGCTGACGAAGCGTGAGGCAATCCACTGAAAACGCAGTGTTTCCGCATGACGCTTGTCCACGGCTTGATCAACGATACGGCCGATCCGGGCTAGCAGGCTGTCACTAGCGCGGCCGCCAGCGTTAATTTCCAGTAGCCCTTCGCACAGGCGGGTGCCCGCATGCACACTGTCACCAGTAGTGCGCTGGACAGGCACGGATTCTCCAGTCAACGTGGCTTCTTCCAGACTGCCGTCGCCCTGACTTATCAGGCCGTCCACCGGAATCAGCTCCCCCGCGCGCACCTGCAATCGATCACCGGCACTGACCATCATCGCCGGCACCGGCTGCCAGCTATTTTCTTGCCAGCGTCTTACTACCAGGGGCAATCCTTGCTGCAGCTGCACCAGCTGGCGACCTACCCGGGCGCGCTGTCGCTGCTCGATCCAGCGGCTGATCAGCAGGAAAAACACGAACATGGAAATCGATTCGAAGTAAACGTGTTCACCGCCGGTGAATGTAAATACTACGCTACCACTCCAGCCCATCAGAATGGCTAGCGACACAGGTACATCCATACTCATCATTCCGGCTCTTAGCGACTTCCAGGCGCCACTAAGAAATGGCCAACCGGAGTAGAGCACCACGGGTGTGGCAATAACTACTCCAGCAACGCGGAAGAAATCACGCCACAGCGGTTCAAAGTTATTGAATGCACCGATATATAAGGCCACCGCATACATCATGGCCTGCATGCTGCCCAGGCCAGCCACTAGCAGCCTTGCCAGCAGCTTGCGACTGGCCTGCCTGTCTGCATCAAGTTCCCCCTCACGAACCGGCAGGCGAGGTTGGTAGCCGAGATCATGGATGCGTCGGGCGATCGCTCCGATATCGAGGTTCTTGCCGGTAATACGCACTCTCAAGGTGGTCAGGTTGAGCGACACAGCTCGCACGCCGGGCAATTCTTTCAAGGCTTTTTCAATTAGCCAAACACAGGCCGCACAGTGAACCCCTTCAAGCGCGAGGGTTAAGGTCTGCTCATCGTTATGGGTGTCGATAAAGGGAGCAACCAGTTCTGGCAGATCGAACAGCGCCAGAGAAAGCTCTTCGCCGACCGCAGGAACGCTGGCTAGTTGGTCGCCACGAAAACAATAATAGTCCCCGAGACCGAGGCCATGAATGGTTTCCACTGCAGCGGCGCAGCCCGCGCAGCAGGTAGGGACTTCACCATCTGGGGTGCGTGCAAAAACCGGCCTTGGTGCCGGGCTCCCGCAGTGCCAGCAGTGTACGTCCTGTTTCAATGGGCGGCCCCCAGCACCAGCTCCCCGGAAGTGGAGACTGTAGCTGGGCCAGCAAGGCGCCAACTAACGTCATCAGATGCCACGCGGACATGCCAGTTACCTGCCGGGAGAGGCCTGATCGCATGGTATTGGCCATCGCCGAGGTGCGTTAAAACAAACTCCTGGTCTTGCTCGGCAAGGGTGCGATGACGCAGCGCCAGTTGCATGCTATCAGGCCAGACCATCTTGCGAGCGGCGGTGAACTGTATGTCTGTGCCACCGTCACTGGTCGATACGGTACGCATGCCAATGCCGAAATCGGCAGCAATGTTTTCTGCCGCCATATTTCGGTTAGTGCCACGGCCTTCTTTATACCAGTCGTCGATAACCAGATCGTCGGCGTTATTTACTGCGGTTATTACCAGAAAAATGCCGGTGAATACCGAAGACGCCGGCAGGGCAATAACAAACCAGACCCAGATCTGCTTATACCAAGCACGCTCAGGGGCGCCCGGCAATAAATCGGGACTCGCGCTCGCGGCGGATGCCTTGGCCATCTTTGTCCTCCAAAATAAACCAGACGGTGCCGGTTTCTACGCTGTGATAGAAAGGGTCAAAACCCAAAGTAACACCAACCGTGGCATGACCACCGGCGCTCACTTCTACTTGCTCCGGTCCAGTCCAGACCAAGCCATCAGGACCTCGGAAGGAAAGCATGAAAGTTTGGTCCTGTTGAGTTTTATTCATCACCTCAAGACGGTAGTTGTTCTTGATGCTGCCGTCGCTGGCCACACGGTACAGGTTGACCCTGTCACGGATAACGTCCAGTCCCGCGGGTACCCGCATAAATAGCGCCGCGACAAATAGCGAAGACATCAATGCCAGAACAATGCCGTAGCCGATCAAGCGTGGTCTGAGAATATTGGTCTTCAGTCCTGCCAGCGCATTTTCGGTGGTGTAACGGATCAGGCCGCGGGGCTTGTCGATCTTGTCCATAACCAGATCACAGGCATCAATACAGGCGGCACAGGTGATGCACTCATATTGCAAGCCGTCGCGAATATCAATGCCGGTGGGGCAGACCTGAACGCACAGACCGCAATCGATACAATCGCCAACGCTGCTGTCATCACGACTCTTTGCGCCACGTGTGCGAGGCTCTCCACGTTTGCTGTCGTAACTGACAATCAATGTGTCGTGGTCAAACATAACGCTCTGGAAGCGAGCATAGGGACACATGTACATACACACCTGCTCACGCATCCAGCCGGCATTCATGTAGGTGGCCACGGTAAAAAAACCGATCCAGAACATTTCCCAGCCGCCCAGTGATATGCCCACAAAGCGGTATACCAGATCGGTGATCGGGGTAAAGTAGCCTACAAAAGTTATCCCCGTGATCAGCGCAATAAACAGCCAGACACTGTGCTTGCTTAAGCGCTTAACTATTTTTTTCATGCTCCAGGGAGCTGCATCGAGTTTTATTCGGGCGCTGCGATCACCCTCAATCCAGTCTTCAACCCAGGTGAAGAATTTTGTCCAGGTGGTCTGTGGGCAGACATAACCGCAATACACGCGGCCGGCCAGAACGGTGAAGAAGAACAGCGCAAAGGCGCCAAGAATCAATAACCATGACAACAAGACGAAATCCTGCGGCCAAAACGAAATGCCGAAGATGTGGAACTGTCGGCCAGGCAAGTCGAACCAGACTGCCTGCCTGTCACCCCACTGTATCCAGGGCATTACCAAGTACAGCCCCATGGTTGCCCAAATAGTCACTTCGCGGACTCGTTCGAAACGCCCATTAATCGACTTGGGATGAATTTTTTCTCGGGCGGAGTAGAGGCTGATCTCCACGGCGTCACTGTCACGGGGTGTGACATCAATGGCGGGAATACGTTTGTCTTTGCTCACCGCAGTTCTCCTTGCCTGATTGTCGTCATTGTACGCCTTCGGGCGAAAAAAAGGCCTGCGGTGGTTTGCCGCAGGCCTCCTTGCCGTCACGTTTGCAATGATCTACTTCTGCTGTGACAGACCGTAAACGTAAGCGGTCAGGACGTGGATGCGCTCGGCAGACAACAGCTCATCAAATGCTGGCATAACGCCGCCGCGACCCTTCTTCAGACCTTCCTCAATATCCGCCAAAGAGCCACCATACAACCAGATATCATCGGTCAGGTTAGGTGCGCCGAGCATTTGATTGCCTGTGGCGTCAGCACCGTGACAGGCGGCACAGACCATGAAACGAGGGGCAGCACGCTCAATGGCTTCAAGCTTGGCCGGATCATCACGCAGGGCAGGGCGGGAAAGGCTCTGTACATATAACGCCATGTCCCGAGCCGCTTCATCAGTACCGCCAATGGCCGCGATCATCGGCGGCATCATGCCGCGACGACCGTTGACCAGGGAGGTACGGATAGCCTCCGGTTCTCCACCATAGAGCCAATCATTGTCGGTCAGATTGGGGTATCCGCGTGCACCATTGGCATTGCCGCCGTGGCAGGTTGCACAGTTATTGGCAAACAAACGGGCACCCACTTCCATTACTTCCTGATGCTGCCAAAGCTCTTCTACCGGCACTCGGGCATATTGCTCGAAGATCGGCTGCGTCTGCTTGTGCACAAAGTCGACTTCTTCTTGCCACTGTCCTTCTTGGGTCCAGCCCAACAGCCCTGGATATTTCCCAAGACCGGGGTAAAGGGCCAGATAGACCACGGCGAACACCAGCGTGAGGATAAACAGGCCGAGCCACCAGCGCGGTAGCGGAGTGTTTTTCTCCTCAATACCATCAAATACATGACCTGTGGTTTTCTTGCTGGCCTCTTCGGGGCTGATGCTACGGTTCCATACCAACAGGCCAGCACAGCCAACCAGCATGAGCACCGTCAGGGCAATGATGTACCAACTCCAGAAATCAGTCATGGCGTTGCGACTCCCGTCCGAATTCATTTTCATCAGCGACGAACGGCAGGTCGGCCGCGGCGTCGTAGCTGGACTTGCGACCCGGCCAGAAAACCCACACCACCATCGTCATAAATGCGAGGAAGAACATCAGGGTAAAGCCAATCTGAAAATTGATGACGTCCATCATTACCTCCCGGTCATGGCATGGCCAAGCTGCTGCAGATAAGCCACCAGCGCATCTTCTTCCGTTGATTCAGACCACTCGCCGCGGACTTTTTCCATCTGCTCGGCAATCTGTTCATCAGAGTAGGGTATGCCAAATGCTTTCTGGAACACTCCCAGCTTGCGCTCAGTGTGTTTCCAGTTGACTGGCGTCTTTGCCAGCCACGGGTAGCCAGGCATATTCGACTCTGGCACTACGTCGCGTGGGTTGCGCAGGTGAACGCGGTGCCAGTCATCGCTGTAGCGACCGCCGACGCGAGCCAGATCCGGGCCGGTACGTTTGGAGCCCCACAGGAACGGGTGCTCCCACACATCCTCTCCGGCAACGGAGTACGGACCATATCGCTCGGTTTCAGCCCTTAGTGGGCGAACCATCTGGGTGTGACAAACGTGGCAGCCTTCGCGAATGTAGACATCCCGGCCTTCAAGCTCTAACGCGGTATAAGTGCGCAGGGTCTTGAGTGGTTGTGTAGTCGCTTTTTGCCAGAATAGCGGCACAATTTGTGCCAGACCGGCAAAGCTGACGACAATCAGAACCAGGACGATCATCAGGCCGACATTTTTCTCGACTTTCTCATGAGCATTCGACATGTCGGGACTCCTCAGGCCGTGGCCAGGTTGCTTTCATTGCAGTCGTTCTTTTCTTCCTTCAGCGTCTTGTAGACATTCCATGCCATCAGCAGCATGCCGGAGAAGAAAATGACGCCGCCAATCAAACGCACGACATAGTAGGGGAAGCGGGCTTCCATCTCTTGTACAAACGAGTAGGTCAGGGTGCCGTCAGTGTTAACAGCGCGCCACATCAGACCTTGCATCAGGCCAGATACCCACATGGAGGCGATATACAGTACGGTGCCGATCGTGGACAGCCAGAAGTGGGTATAGATCCAGGCAGTGCTGAACATACCTTTGCGATTAAATACCCGCGGGATCAAAGAGTACATCGAGCCCATGGTAATCATTGCCACCCAGCCCAGCGCACCGGAATGTACATGACCGATGGTCCAGTCAGTGTTATGGCTCAAGGCATTCACCGTCTTGATGGACATCATTGGACCTTCGAAGGTCGACATGCCATAGAAGCTCAGCGAGACGATCAGGAAGCGGATGATCGGGTCGGTGCGCAACTTGTGCCATGCACCGGACAGGGTCATAACACCGTTGATCATGCCACCCCAGCTAGGTGCCAGCAGCACGATGGAGAACACCATGCCGAGGGACTGAACCCAGTCGGGCAGAGAGCTGTAGTGCAGGTGGTGAGGGCCAGCCCACATATACACGGCGATCAGCGCCCAGAAGTGAACAATCGAAAGGCGGTAGGAATATACCGGCCGACCTGCCTGAATCGGTACGAAGTAGTACATCATGCCGAGGAAGCCAGCAGTGAGGAAGAATCCGACCGCATTGTGGCCGTACCACCACTGCACCATGGCATCAATGGTGCCCGGATAAAGCGAGTAGGACTTCCACATGGAAATTGGCACTTCAAGATTATTCACCACGTGCAGCATGGCGATAGTCAGGATGTATGCAGCGAAAAACCAGTTGGCGACATAAATATGCGACGTAGTACGACGGGCGATAGTGGTGAAGAACACCACGGCATAGGACACCCACACCACCGTAATAAGAATATCAATCGGCCACTCAAGCTCGGCATACTCTTTGGCAGAGGTCAGGCCGAGCGGCAGAGTAATTGCTGCCAGTACAATAACCAGCTGCCATCCCCAGAAGGTGAAGGCCGCCAGCTTCGGAAATGCCAGCGTGGTTTGGCATGTTCGCTGCACCACATAGTAGGAGGCTGCAAACAAAGCAGACCCACCGAACGCGAAAATAACCGCATTGGTATGCAGGGGCCGCAAACGGCCGAAGCTAAGCCAGGGGATATCAAAGTTCAGGGCCGGCCACGCCATTTGCGCCGCAATCACCACACCAACCAACATGCCAACAACGCCCCAAAGAATGGTGACAATGCTGAACTGCCGGACAACGGTGTAATTGTAGTCGATGGGGCCGGGAGAGGGTGTCTGGGTCATCGTTCTTCCCTTGTTTGCCAGTAAACGCCCTAGCGACTGCGAGGGCGCAGGGTGGGGCGGTTGCAACCCTACCGTGCGGCCCTGTCGAGAACCTTGATATAGGTCAACAGGGCCGGCGCTGGCGCGGATTATCGCCTTTTAATCGGCAGGATTCGACTGGTTAAATGCATACATTCAGCTAGTTGGTGATAGACCAACCAGTCAGCCAGCTGCGGACAACGCAAGCACCGAACGGATTACAGCTCGCGGCTTAGCAAAAATGCGCGCACAGACCCCAGTGTCTGCTCTGGGACTTCTTCATGAGGGACATGACCGACGCCTTCAAGCATAACCAGATCACTATCTGGAATATCCTGATCCATTAGCTCACCAATGTGCGGTGGAATCAGGCGATCCTCTTTACCCCAGATCAGCAGTGTCGGCATGCTCAGAGTAGTGGCGCGCTGCCGAGCATCTGCCCGCGCCGTCGCCTGGTTAAATCGCTGAGCCAGCGCCCGGCGGTTACCTTCGCGCAAGGTAAGCTGGTAGTAGCGCTCCACCAACTCATCCGTAACCAGCGACGGGTCGCCGTAAACGTTGCGTACGCTGGACTCAATCATACTGCGTGGTAGCAAGCGATCCATCAGTGGCGCCATTGCCGGAATCTGGGCCAAGCGGAATCCCAGCGGCATGGACTCTGGCTCGAAGGGGTAGCCGGCGGAATCCACCAACACTAGTGCGGCAACCCTGTTCGGTGCCAGCAGTGCAGTTTCCATTGCAATCTGTCCGCCAAGCGAATTGCCCGCTAATACGGCGCGCTCGATACCCCTGGCATCCATCACCTTAAGGACAAAAGCAGCATAGCGCTCTGCGCTGTAATCATTGTCTGGCGCCGGGCCGGTCAGGCCGAAAGCGGGCAAATCAAAGCGCAGTACGCGGCGACCCTCTGTCAGGCTATCTGTCCATGCGTCCCATGTGTGCAGGCTAGCGGATGTGCCGTGGATCAGCACAATAGGGGTGGCGTCAGTCTGCGGCCCCTGATCACGAAAATGCACCTGCATACCATCAATCTCGACGAACTCAGATGGGGCGGCGGCCCAGCGCTCTTTGAGCTGTGCCAGCGGAATGTCGGGCGCCCAGCTGGATGCCAGCGTGGCCACGATCAGGGCCGCTATGACAACTACTGACCCGGTTAGTACAAGACGGGTGCCGCGCATATTTATTACTCCTTTTTAGCCTGCCGAAGCAAAGCGGTGACTGGCCGGCGTTAAGCAATCCGTAACGATGGCATTGGGCGCCGCCAGGAAAGTGGCCGAGATGATAGAGGTAGCCGACAGGCCTAACAACACGATTGGGCTGATGCCTCCACAAGGAATCTGGATAACTTCGCATAATGTATATTATGTTAAATTAACCAAATGCGAATCGAGCGGGAACTAGCTCACAGTTTGCCAATTGCCTGGCCTGCTCACGGAACCCTGCTATTACTACGTGTTCGCATATGTCACCGGGGGCAACTGAGGAGATTCAATATGCAACCACCACTAACCAGAAACCTGACCGCGGCTTTGCTGGCAGCCAGCTGCTCTGCGGCAAACGCAGCTGGGCCCTTCGTAGGTCTGAACTACTCCCAATACGAGCTGGACATTGATGCGGCCAATGAATCATTGACACCGACTGGTGCCACCGTCCGTGCAGGTGCTGAGCTGAGCGACATTTTCGCTCTGGAGGTTCGCGCTGGCACCGGCCTTGAAGCTGATACGCGAAGCAGCGGCCTCAACACTGCCGAGTTCGAAATGGATCGTCTCTATGGCGGCTATTTTCGGATGTCGGTGCCCATTGCCGACGTGTTTCGTCCCTATGCCATTTTAGGTTACAGCGAATCCCGCGGCACTACGTCAATTCGCTCCGGAGGCGTATTGGTGTCCCGCTCCACCGACACTGCCGGCGATGAATCCTACGGCGTCGGCGTCGACGCCTCTTTGGCGGGGGCAATCGGTTTCAATGTCGAGTACATGCGCTACCTCGACAAGGATGACTATGATCTGAACGCCATCAGTGTCGGCATTCGATCCGCCTTCTAGAGCAATGGTCAGGCCGGCCCTGCTCTGCCTCTGCGCAGCAGGGTCAGTGCCAGACTCGCTGCCAGCGCCATGGCAATCGCTAGCGGCAATAGCGAATGATTATGCAAACTGGTCATCAGGATGCCGGTCATGCCGGCGAGGAAAAACTGCAGGCTGCCGTTGATGCCGGTGGCGGCGCCGCTGTCATGGGGAAAGTAGTGGGTAAAACAGGCAATGGCGTTGGGAATGACCATGGCCACCGCCCCGCCCGCCAGCATGATCAGCGGCACCAGCAGCCATAACGGCGGCTTGCCCAGTATCAGCACCGCCAGTAACAGCAACCATGCTGCCGATACCTGAAGGATCAGCGCTGCCGTCATCAGGCGGATCGCCGGTATCCGCCGCAGTAACAACATATTGATGCGGTTAAACAGGATCATGGTCGCGACATTGGCGCCAAAAAGCAGTGGGAACGCCGTCTCGCTAACCCCGTAAAAACGCAAATAAACAAATGCCGAGTCGGTAATAAAGGCAAACAGGGTGGAGAAACTCAGACCATTGGCAAGAATAATGGCCATCGCCTGACGGTGACTTAGCACCCTGCCCCAGCCTTTGGCCACATCACTGAGCCGGCGATCCACGGCCACAGGGATATGAGTAGGCATCACTTTAGCCACCCATACCATCATCACCAGAGCATAGCCGGCCAGGCCGATAAATATCGCCTGCCAGCCCTGTAGCAGCACCAGCATGGCACCAACGGCGGGTGCCACCAGCGGGGCAATCAGCATAATAAGACCGATGTTGCTCAGCACCCGCGCCGCTTCCTGACCGTCAAACCAGTCGCGTACCGAAGCGGCAGCAACGACCACCGTGGCGCCACCGCCAAGCGCCTGAATCATCCGCAGCAGATCTAGCTGCCAGAGCGCGGTGGACAGACTGATCAGCAGGCTGGCGAGCGCGAACAGCAGCAGCCCGCCCCAGGCCACCGGCTTGCGGCCCAGATGATCCGATAGCGGCCCACCGAGCAGTTGGCCCAGCGCCGTACCCATGACATACAGACTGATCGAGCGCTCGACCTCGGTAACCCGGACGCCATAGCTGTCTGCCATGGCCGGCAACGCCGGCAGGTAGGTATCGATGGCAAGGGGCCCGACGGCAATCAGCGGGCCCAGCGCCAGAGCAAGGCGCAGGCGCGTGATCTGGGGGGATGCTGTTTCGCTCACCGAACCTCCGGAGTACATAAGGGGGGTATGCTACCGGGCGGAACCGGAAAGAGAAAACGCTTTAAGAAAGTTACATAAATAATTGTTTTTAATAAATTATGGTGTCTTTTATTCGGGTCAGACCAGATTTAGCAGAGCGCCAATGACAATCACCTGCGGCACGGCCAGCAGCGGTAGAAACAGCGCCATCTTCAGTGTAGAGCCCAGGGGTAATCCTTCGGTGAAGGATCTGGCGCAGCCGGTTTACTGGCCGCGCACTTCCCGCACACGAAGCAACCCGCCGGGCCCCTGCAGCTGTCCGAACCAGCCGCGCAGAGACTCCAACGACCCGGCCAATGTCCACGGGGGGTTGAGAATCATCATGCCCGAGCCATACATTCCCGCCCCCGGTGGACGGACACAGAACTCGGTTTGCAACAGCGGGCCATTTGTCTGGCGCTCCACCGTCTGAACGAAGGGGTGATGGGCGCCTCCGGCAAGCAGCGGATACCACAGCAGGAAGGTGCCCGTAGGCCACCTTTCTTCCGCTTTGGCGAGGGCTTCCGGCACGGTACGGTATTCATCCTTGACCTCGTAACTGGGGTCAATCAGCACCAGACCACGCTTTTCTGGCGGTGGCACCAGCGCCACCAGCGACTCGAGTGCATCTCGATGATGGACATGCACGCGGCTATCCGAAGCAAAT
This sequence comes from Alcanivoracaceae bacterium, assembly GCA_029210325.1. Taxonomy (GTDB): domain Bacteria; phylum Pseudomonadota; class Gammaproteobacteria; order Pseudomonadales; family Alcanivoracaceae; genus PGZG01. The sequence continues at coordinate 76,775 of JARGPU010000005.1, forward strand.
CGCGCTTTCAGCGCTTCGTACTCGCGCGGATGCAGCTCATTAAAAACAAGCCGGTCTTTTGAACGGGTCAGGTCTGCGGCGATCTGCGGCGATCCGGGATAAAAGCGCGGTGGCCAGTGATGCGCTGCCGCCCTCCGTACCACTTCTCGATATGGCGCGGCGGCTTCCGGCCAGGCCGTATCCGGCAACGCAGCAATGCCACTATCGGCTTCGCCGGTTTTCTTTGCCCGAGCATCACCGAGATCATAAAAACCGGACCCGGCGTAAACATCTATCACCGCCATCGGTTTGTCTTTTTTCAGCAGGTGCTCAAGCACCAGCGCGAAAATCAGGTGCTTGTGCACATCGGCAAAATTGCCGGCATGAAAACCATGCAGGTAACTCAGCATATATCCCCCTGTGAGCGGCTTCGCTGGGCGCGAAAATCCATATCCCGAGCTCTAATAACGGCGGGGATATCCGGTAATGCGGCGGATATTACGGTAAAGCGGTGCCAGACGCCCATATAACGGACGATAAACCTCACTGTAGAGCCGGTCATACAACTTGACCGCCTCGGGATCCGGGGTAAATACCCTGCCCGGCCGGGTCATCGCCGCCACTGCGACGTTGTGATTGGGATAACAACCAGAGCCCACAGCCGCGTTTATCGCCGCTCCCAGCCCCGAGGTTTCCCATGTGTGCGGCCGTTCGGCGCGCAGGCCGAAAATATTTGCGGTGATCTGCATGATCTCGTCGCTCTGCGAGCCGCCACCGGAAACGCGTAACTGACGAATGGGAATGCCGTTACGCTTTTCCAGCCGCTCCTTGCCTTCGCGCAGAGCATAGCCAATGCCTTCGATAATCGCCCGATACAGGTGCGCGCGGGTATGTACATCGCCGAAACCGATAATGGCGCCCTTCGCTTCCGGCCCGGGATATTTGACGCCCGGGTTCCAGAAGGGCTGCAAAGTCAGCCCCATGGCGCCGGGCGGTGATTCTCGCAGCAGTCGATCAAACAACTGTTCTGCGGCGACATTCAGGGTTTCCGCTTCTTGGACTTCGGCAGCGGCAAATTCTCGCTTAAACCAGTTCACCATCCAGTAGCCCCGCTGAACGATGATTTCCGAGTTGTAATGACCGGGTAATGCGGCCGGATATGGGGGCACAAACGGCATCGGCTCGACGTACTTGGGATTGCAGGTATTAAAGGTGGCTGTGGTGCCGTAACTGAGATTGCCGGTGTCCGGAGTCAGCGCGCCGCTGCCGAGTACTTCGCAAGCTTTGTCTGCGCCACTGGCGTAAAGGGTCAGGCCTTCCGGGATGCCGGTATCGCGGGCGGCCTCGTGGCTGATTACACCGAGCGGTTGGCCGGCGGCTACCAGCGGCGGTAGTTGCTCGCGTTTCACTGTCAGGGCATGCCATTTTAGATCCAGCGCACCGGCCCAGTCCTGCTTGCGAAAATCAAACGGGATATAGCCCACCTGAGAAGCAATGGCATCGACCAGCTTGCCGGTCAGCTTCATTGTCAGGTAGCCGGAAAGCAATGCGTAGTGTTCGGTTTTGTTCCAGACTTCTGGCTCATCGGCGGCAATCCAATTGCACTCAGCCTTGCTGCGAAACTGGCGCAGCGTTTCACCCTGACCAATCGCCGTTACCGCAAGGTTTAGCCAGGCCGGCAGTGGCGGAAAGGTACTGGTGCGGCGCTGGTCTAGCCAGATCACCGCCGGACGTAACGGCTGAAATTCCTTATCAAGGCAAACCACCGAGGCGCGCTGAGTGGTCAATGAGGCCGCAATTATTCGTGACTGCAAATCCGGATAATTTAGCCAAAGGCCCTGGCAGGCACGACAAAGATTCTCCCAGAAATAGTCGCTGTCCTGTTGGGCCCAACCCGGATGCTCCGCGCGATAGGGTTCAATGTGCACCTGGTGCCGTGCCACCAGCTCGCCCTGCAGATCGAACAGCATGGCGCGGACACTTTGAGTACCTTGATCAATCGCGAGCAGCAGGTCTTGGCTCATGACATGCCGCTCATGCTGCATCAGCCACGCTACTATTGGCCTGCGGCACGCTGTAGTAACGTTCGACGATTTGTAAATAGCGGGAGACTTCCGCGTCCCACTCCGCCTCGTCCCAGCCAAGTTGCTGCTGACATAATGGTTTGATTTCGCCAAGCACCGCCTTACCGCCCTGCTCCAGCAAATTGCCGATGCGGGTGCGGCGTAACAGAAGGTCGTCCAGATGAACCACCATTTCGTTCTCCAGCACCCATTGCACTTGGTCAAGCAGTGCATTGCCGCTGGGTAGTGCAGCGAGCGGATGGCCAAGACGATGCGGCGGGTTAACGGCGAAGCGGAACATACGCTCCTTCGGTGCCTGGTTGGCGCTATGATCGCTGGCATCAATCAGGCCGGCAGCAAGTAATGCGTCCAGCGCAATCAGTCGGAAAGTAGTCAACTTGCCGCCACTAACAGTGGTGACCCCTTGGTGAGACCAGACCGCGTGATCGCGGCGCTCCTTGGAGGGATCAATGCCCTTGCCGGACGCGATGATCGGTCGCACGCCAGCCATGGTGGAAATAATGTCCCTGTCTTGCAGTGTAACCTGTGGGAACTGACTGTTAGCCAGTTTGAGCAGGTAATCCACTTCTTCACGGGTGCAAACCGGTTCAAAGGACAGGTCATCACGATGATCGAGATCGGTGGTGCCTATGCAGGTCCTGCCTTCCCAGGGGAACACGAACACCGGACGACCATCGTCCGGATGCAGAATAGTCAGGCAGTCGGAAACCGGCAGGCGCTCGGCCGCGACGAACAAATGGCTGCCGCGCTGCGGACGTACCTTTTTCTCGGTGCCGGACAGCCGATCAGCCCAAGCGCCGGTAGCGTTGATGACATGGCGAGTGCGAAATGACAATGCCGCACCAGAGACCAGATCCGTTGCCGATAACTGCAGAACATCCCCGTCATGCAGAACCTTGCTAACTTCAACATAATTGCAAGCGCGGCCGTCATGGCCACAGCCCTCATGCAGTACGCGCGCCACCAAGCGACTGTCGTCGGTGAGAGAGTCGGTATACCTCATGGCGCCTACCAGACCATCACCGTTCAGACCCGGCACCAGTTGCATCAGCTTTTCCATCGACAGCCAGCGGTGGTCGCGAATGCCGGCGAGAAAATCGTACAGCCAAAGAATCGCTTTCATCGGCCAGCGCCCGGGAAACTTGCCGCGTCGGACTGGGAAGATATAGGGCTGACGCACCACCATATCTGGTAACTCTTGTAATAGGCGCTCGCGCTCCAGCAGTGAATGACGAGTCAAACGGATATCGCCCTGACCCAGATAGCGTAACCCGCCATGAACCATTTTCGATGAGCGGCTTGACGTGCCCCAGGCAAAGTCACGCTGCTCTAGCAGCAGCACACGCTGGCCACGGCGCGCCGCCTCCAGCAATACTCCGGCACCGGTGATACCTCCACCGATGACAATTAAGTCCCAGGTTTCCGCTGTCAGTTCGGACGGATTCGGGCGTTGGCCAAGCATGTTATTTCTCCTGCAGAACTACTCTTCCAGCAAGCAACCGGGATTCATTTGTTGGGTCGGATCGAAATGCCGCACCAGAGTATTAAGCACGGCTATGCCCTGCTCTGTCTTTTCATGTTTTAGCCACGGTGCGTGATCACGACCAACACCATGCTGGTGGCTGATGGTGCCGCCCATGGCTGCGATGGCATCACTGGCTGTTTTCTTCATTTGCGCCCATCGTGCTCTGGTTTCTTCATAGGACGGCGAGCATGGGAACACATAGGTGGTGTAAATACTTGAACCCTGAGGGTACAGGTGTGACAGATGGGTAAAGACATGTACCTTGCCATCATCGCCGCAGTTGTCGCGAATGGTCTGCTCGATACTCGCAACCATCTCCGGAACACGGTTCCAATCGACACAGGTTTCCAGCGTGTCCACCGCATAGCCGTGCTCCCATAGACCATGGCGCAGGTAGGGTGAACGAAATCGTGACTCTTCCCATTTTTTACCCAGCAGCGTGCCGACATGAACTCCACCGGCACCACGAATACGACGCTTGGCTTCAGCCAGATTCTGCGAACAGGCGCGAGCCTGTCCGGTGACGCCAAAGGTGATCATGCATTTATTATCAGCAATGCCACGTAGTGCCAGATATTTCTCCAGCCAACCGACTAGATTTTCGTGCCCCGCCAGTTTCAGATGGGAACGCGTTTCCTCTGCATTCGACAAACGCAGCATCGACAGAGGCAGCTTTGCCTGGGCCATGGAGCGCACCAGTTTTACCGCGCTATCCCAGTCCGGAGCGAAGGCGACATGAAACTCTTCTTTCTCTGGCAATGGCGTTACCCGCACCTTTACTTCGGTGAGCACGCCGAAGCGCCCTTCACTACCCATCACCATTTCGCGCAGGTCTGGGCCGGCACTAGAGGCCGGAATGGTCGGAATGACAAGAGTGCCACGGGGTGATTCGAGGCGGCCGCCCGCAAACATCTGTTCGATCCGCCCATAGCGCATGGATTGCTGGCCGCTGGATCGGCTGGCAATCCAGCCGCCGACGGTGGACAGCTCCCAGCTTTGCGGAAAATGGCCGAGCAGATAGCCTTTCTCGCGCAGCTGTTGCTCCAGTGCCGGTCCTGGGGTGCCAGCGCCGAAGGTGGCGATCTGGCTGACCGGGTCCAGCTCAATGAGCTTATCCATTTTTGCCAGCGACAGCGTCAGTACCGCAGCATCCACTGCCGGCGGATTGATGTGGCCGGCCACCGAGGTGCCGCCACCATAGGGAATTACAACAACATCGTTGGATAGCGCCCAGTCAAGTAGCTCGCGTACCTGGGCGCTGGTTTCCGGCTCGGCAACGCCATCGGGAAATGGCCCCATCTCGCCACAACGCATGGCCAGCCAGTCCGGCAGACTTTGCCCGCGAGCATGCCTCACCCGGATTTCAGCGTCAGTGCTAACCAGTTCATGTTGCGGCAAGCGAGACGCGGGCACTTGAGCCAACACCTGCTCCAGCGAGGCGTCCGCCAGAGGTGTTGCGACACCAAGGCGCTGCTGCAGAAAAGCCAGCCCTGATGGTTTAAGTTCATATTCGTTGGCCTCGTCGCCCCAGCCATTCCAACGTCGCATGCCGTACTCCCGTGTTTTCGACAACCAGACATTATTGCTTGCGCGGATGCTAGCTGTTGCCCGGCTTAACTTCACTGGCGCCGGCTGTCAGCATATGGACATTTGGGGACACAGCGGAAGCCCCATGGCCCACAAAGTCATCCCGGTGACCAAAAACACCTTGTCATTATGCGGCTATAATGTAGCCCTTTGCCGCGCGGAAAAACCATGCATGAGGTTCGTCTAGCCCACCAATCTGATTTAAATGCTCTGGTTGCGATGTTGGCGCGGGCGTTCGATAACGATCCCTTTTGGCGCTGGATTGTTGATGGCCAAGGGGACTACCAGCCACGGCTCTGCAACGGCCTTGAAGCACAGCTTCGACATCTGGCATTGCCAGGGGGTCTGGTGTGGTGTGGCGGGCAGCATCAGGGTGCGGCGCTGTGGTCAGCACCCGGGCAGTGGCAGCTAGGTGTTTTACAGCAATTACGCTTCTTGCCGGACTTTGTCCGCATGACCCAGTGGCAACGTCTGTGGAAGGTCAGTCGTGCTATTCAGACTGTACAGGAGGCCCATCCACAGCCCCCTCATTACTATCTTCAGGTGCTTGGTGTTGACCCTTCTCATCAGGGTAAAGGCTGGTCACGGCCACTAATTGAAACTGGCCTTGCTCTGGCTGACCGAGACGGTAAGCCGGTGTATCTGGAAACCGCCGAACAAAGCAATCTATCTCTTTATCGCCGTTATGGTTTTGAAGTAATAAAAACACTGACCGATATGCCTGGTGACCCGCCACCACTATGGTGCATGTGGCGACAGCCGAATAGCGGGGTTTGAGCCTGATTAGCTGGCTTTAACGTCCTTGTACTTGGCGGGATCGGTGGTGTACTCCGCGTGGCCATAATTAACCAGCAACTGGTTCAGTCGGCGGATCAGCAGCTGATCCGCTACCCAGCCGGCTACCGGCACCCGCTCAATCAACGAGAATGCTGTCATCTGCGGCAGGATATAGAGGTTGCTGGCTGCGAAAAACAGGTAGTCTTTGATGCTGGGTTGCACGCCCATCTGCCTGGCCTTCTGTTTTTCATCTCCGATCAGAAATACTCGACTGAAAAACACCTTGGAAAAACTTTTCTCGAAGCTGTTGTAAATGCGATTGCGCAACGATTGATCCGCTGGCAGATAGGCCGACATGGTTGAACGCACCAGCGCACCACAGGTTTCATCGTCATAGCCGTCGCGCAGCGTGCTGCCATACGTCATCATGGCGTTGAAGATTTCCCGCGGCGAATCCGGCAGCAGATCCTCCGGCAAACCAAGCAGATAACTCTGGTAGCGGCATAGCTCGACAATGGCGCGCTCGTCGCGGGTAAATTCCTTGCGCCCCTTGCGAATCACTTTGAAGGCGGTAATAAACGCCGGCATGGTGCCGGCAGGCATCTGGTCGACTTGCGGAATGGGAATGCCGTAAACGCTGACGTCCCACACCTTGGAGCGCTTGAGGATATTAAAGCGCACCATCGAGTGCATCAGTCGCACCATCGCCGCGGCCTTGAATCCGGTGCCAAAACGTTGCAGCGCTCCGGGCAAAGTTGCGGTGGTAAAGAAGCTGGCAGTTTCCTTGACCCGCTGCACCGATGACTCATCCGACAGAGTGCCGGTCAGCGCCATAGGCAAACCAGAATACTTATTCATAAAGGTGGCAACAAAGGCGCCGCGAATGGCAAACGGTGCCAGGTTAGCCATGGCAATACGGCTCACCCGGGCACCCTGATTAACAAGATCCATGTCGAGCCACTCGGGGATGCGCTCCATGGATTGAATAAAGTCGATCAGTTCCTGTGGTGCACCTTCGACCTTATCGACGCCCTTGTCGCAGGCCTCTGTCAGCATGCCAATCAAGCGGCGAAAACCGAATTGCGGAATCAGGGCAGCATAGGCGTCAGCAACAGTATCGCCGAGCATGGTGTAGGCCCGGGCCCGCTCAATGCGATCCCTATCGGCCAACAGTTTGGGCCGGTACTTGCGAGCAAAGCGCCCCGGCAAAGCACATTCGTCAGCGAGATCGTCGGTGAAGCGTTCCGGGGTAATGCTGAAGTCCACATCTCCGTAAAGAGACGGAATCAATGTTTTTTGGGCGGCCACCTTGGCGCGCAGTTCCTCAAGGGACATAACCATGGCTGAATACCGTTATCGCAGATAGCACCACAGTAGTCAGTCAGGCTGGTGCTCAGCAATGGGCAGATCACTCACTGCTTTGACCTTCCGTGTCAGTGGGTAAACATCAACGCCCAAGGAGTCGACGGCGCCAGCCCGGCAGGTGCTGAGCTGCGCGCTTCACTTTCAACTCCTCAATCATCGACTCGATGCTGGCAGCAGTCTTGTCGCGCAGATCCCAGAGTGCCTCCCGGTCATCTTGGTGGCCAGCATACTCCGAGGTGCTTATCGGCTTGCCAATCATGAACCAGAAGGGTTCAGGGCGCGGCAGCGTGGTCGGGCCAAGCCCCTTAACAATGGGCATAAAGGTATCGCCGCCTCGCAGCAAGGAGTTCAGACGGGCGTGGCCGAGTAACCACTGCCCTGCCCGGCTATTCTGAAAGTCGTCGCCATCAAACAGAATGGTGTAAGCCTCATCACAGCCCACCGAGGCGAACGGAATGATGTCGTAGCCGTGTTCGATGGCCATACGGGCGAAGCCGGTGCGGTTCTTCCATGTCAGCCGATTGATCTCGCTGCGCCGCTTGGCCACCTCCCGTGCCCCTCCCGGGAATACCAGAATGTGCTGGCCGGCCTGCATAAGCCGGCTGCAGTTTTCCCGCGTCCCCGGTACCGCGCCATAGTGAATCAGCATGTCGCCCCAGCCCGGCACATCAAAATGAAAGTGGTCGCCGAGGCTGCGCGGATAGACACCAGTGCGGCTATACAGCTCACTGGCAAACAGCGGCGAATCAATTACCCCAAAAATGGCATGATTGCCGACAAAGAGGCCCGGCCGGCTGGGGTCGACATTCTCGGCGCCAAGCAGTTTCGGGGTGAAGTACCAGCGCTGCAGGGTCAGCATCCTGCGAATGCGGCCTGCTGATGGCGGGCGATAGTCTTCAAACTGAATCGGTGTACGGACTTTCATGTAACCTCTGCTGACCTTGCCAGCTATCGAAGTGGCTGAGTTTACCATTCCGTGACACAGTCACGGTTCCCCAAAGGTGACAAAACGACTAGGCTTGGTGGTCAGTTGCGGCCAGATGATGCGTCGTATTGCGCTAGATTTTTCTGTTTCCCAAGGAGTCCCCATGAAGAAGCTCGCCCTCGCTGCCCTGATTGGCAGTGCCGTTACCCTTAGTGCCTGTACTGTTAACCCCTATACCGGCGAGAAACAGACTTCCAAGGCCGCCACGGGTGCGATGATCGGCGCTGCTGCAGGTGCGCTGATCGGTATTGCCACCTCCGACAACTCCAAAGAACGCAAAGAGCGAGCCCTCAGAGGCGCGGGTATTGGTGCCGTAGCCGGCGGTAGTGTCGGCGTCTATATGGATGTGCAGGAGGCCAAACTACGCGAAAAACTGTCCGCCAGTGGTGTTTCTGTAACTCGCGATGGCGACAACATCATTCTTAACATGCCTGGATCCATTACCTTTGATAGCAACCAGTATGTGCTGCGCGAGTCATTTATGCCGGTGCTCGACTCCGTTGCCGACGTACTGAAAGAATACAAGTCGACCATGATTCAAATAGGCGGACACACCGACAGCACGGGTGCGGACCAGTACAACATGATGCTGTCACAGCAACGTGCTCAATCGGTCGCCAACGCCCTCAGCGGTTATGCAGTTGAGTCGGTGCGCATGGATGTGGTCGGCTTCGGCGAAACCCAGCCAATTGCCAGCAATAGTACGGAAAGCGGCCGCGCTCAGAACCGCCGTGTGGAGCTAATTCTGTTGCCCTTCACTCAGTAATCTTGCTCTTCAGTGTGGCGCCTGCCCAGGCGCCACACTGCCCAAGCCAACGGCAACACCAACACACACACCAGCACATAGGGCCCTGGCGGCCAAATGCTGTATATCCCGGTTCCCAATATGGGCCCGATGATATAGCCCAAAGCCGGGCAGGCACTCATCATTCCTGCCACCGCGCCCTGCTCTTCAGCGCCGACACGCAGACTGGCTGCGCTGCTGACGCCAGGCATTCCCAATCCCAGCCCCAGACCCACAAACGCAATGGCAGCGGCAGCAACAGCCTGCACAGGCGCAAATAAAAGCAGGAACGAGCCGAAACCAATCGCAATAACTGCCACCTTGAGCAAGGTCTCCGGTGGCCAGCGCAGTTTTTGCACAATCACAACCTGTGCCAGCAGAGAGGCCACTGCAGCTACCATCATTGCCAGTCCAACCCCGGCCGCCCCCTGAGTGGGCGTCAGGTCAAAACGATCCTGATACATAAAGCCAAGCGTTTGCTGTACCACGGCAAAGCATAGAAACAGAGATACACCGATAAGCAGTACATCTACCAAGCGACGATCAACATAGGCCGCCAGACTGGCTCGCACTGCATCGAGCACAGAAAAGGGATGGCTTGGTTCACCCCGCTCAAGCATGCGTGGCGACTCCGGCAGGCGATACCAGACTACCAACGCCATGATCAGAGTAATCAGAACCACCGCATACAACGGCATAAGCAGACCAAATACCGCCAGAGCACCGCCCAGTGCCGGGCCGGCTATGGTGCCAAGGTTATGGGCAGCGGCAATCTTGCCCATTCCCCGGGTACGCTCAGCGGCACTGGTAACATCAGCAATATAGGCGGTTGCTGCTGGGGGTGACGCAGCCATAACCAACGCCTGCAAGACCCGCGCGGCCACCAGCAAGGCTAACAGTCTGAAGCCGCTTACCCAGCCGCCAAGACCTGCTTCAAAGGCCAGGGCGAATAGCAGTGTGCCGGCGGCATAGCCGCTCAGACCGATAACCAGCACCGGGCGCCTACCCAGATATTCGCTAAAGCGCCCCCATACCGGACTGGCCAGCGCGAAAGCCAATGATGAGCAGGTGATAATCAAACCAACCTGGATGTCTGCCAGACCCGTGGCACGGCCCAGCGACGGCAAAATAGCAAACACCAGAGTCTGGCCCATGCCAGTAACCGCAACCGCGAGTAGCAGCAAAAAAGTAGACGGTTTAATCAAGGTTTGCGCCACGTTTACATAAACCAGCGGTAGCGCGGATGAAGCGTAACCACGCTGCCAATAATCAACAGGCTCGGCGCGGCAACCTCCATGCTGGCAACTTTTTCCGGTAAAGAACTTATGTTGCCGATAATCACTTGCTGATCATCCAGCGTGCCGCGCGATACAATTGCCGCTGGCATATCAGTGGCCATTCCCTGAGCCAATAGATTGCTGCAGATCTCCGCCAGGCTAACCAGCCCCATATAGAAAACCAGCGTTTCGTTGACAGTATTCAGATTGGCCCAGGGCAGATCGACCGAGCCATCCTTGCGATGACCGGTGATGAAACGGACGGACTGAGCGTGATCACGGTGAGTCAGTGGAATACCTGCATAGGAAGCACAGCCGGCAGCAGCGGTGACACCGGGCACTACCTGGAAGCTGATGCCGGCGGCAACCACACTATCGAGTTCCTCGCCACCGCGCCCAAAAATAAAAGGGTCGCCCCCTTTCAGGCGGCAGACTTTTTTACCTTCAAGGGCGTACTTCACCAGCAGGCTATTGATCTCCTCCTGCGGCACAACATGTTCATTGCGGGCTTTGCCGACATAAACCAACTCTGCATCGCGACGGGCCAACTCCAGAATCCCCTGGCCCACCAAACGGTCGTAAAGCACAATATCTGCCTTCTGTAGCAGGCGAAGTGCTCGAAAGGTCATCAGGTCCGGGTCCCCAGGGCCAGCACCGACCAGATATACCTCGCCACGCGACAGGACTTGGCTATCCGCATTAGTTACCGCATCAGACAAAAGTGTTTCTGCCTCAGCTTGCCGGCCGGCTAATACCTTTTCCATTAGCGGTCCATCCAGCAGACCTTCCCAGAAAAGACGTCGGGCGCCAATTTGCGGAAGCCTCTCTGCCAAGGGCTTGCGAAAGCGCCCCATCAGCTCGGCAAGCTTGCCGAGGCCCGCCGGAAAGAGTGTTTCAATTTTCGAGCGAGCCCATCGTGCCAGCACCGGAGAAGCGCCGCCTGAACTGATACTTATCAGCAGTGGATCACGGTCGACAATGGCGGGGAAAATAAAAGTGCACAGCGGCGGGTTGTCGACCACATTGACCGGTAGCTGTCGGGCTACAGCGTCGGCATTCAGCTGCCGATTGACCTCGTTGTTATCGGTGGCGCCAATGGCCAGCACCACGCCATCAAGGTGGTGTGCCTGATAGGCCTCAGCCAGCCATTCGCCGCCGTGCTGCTCAACAAGCTGTTGTAGCTCCGCTTCTATTTGCGGCGCTACGACCCGTAATCTGGCGCCGGCCCGGACCAGCAGTCGGCCCTTGCGCAGGGCTATGTCACCACCGCCCACCAGCAGAGCAAGCTGATCACGCAGTCGCCAGGAAACCGGTAGATAGTCCATTGCTATCTCCCGTTACAGCGTCTCTCGACCGCCCAGGTAGCTACGCAGCACAGGCGGAACTGTGACGCTTCCGTCGGCATTCTGATAGTTCTCCAAAATGGCCACCAGAGTGCGGCCCACCGCCAGAGCTGAGCCATTCAGGGTGTGCAGTAACTCTGGTTTGCCGGAGTCCGGACGGTAACGAGCCTGCATGCGGCGCGCCTGAAAATCACCGAAGCTGGAACAGGAAGAGATCTCCCGGTAGGTATTCTGGCTCGGAATCCACACTTCTATGTCATAGGTTTTGCACGCAGAAAAGCCCATGTCGCCAGTGCACAACACAACAACCCGATAGGGCAACTCGAGCGCCTGCAGGATGACTTCTGCGTGCCCTGTTAATGCCTCCAGTGCAGAGGCTGACTCTTCCGGGCGCACCAGTTGAACCAACTCCACCTTCTCAAACTGGTGCTGCCGAATCATGCCGCGGGTATCGCGGCCATAGGCACCGGCCTCGCTGCGGAAACAGGGGGTGTGACAGACATAACGAAGCGGCAGCTTGGCTGAATCAATAATTTCATTGGCTGCCAGATTGGTCACCGGCACTTCCGCCGTGGGGATAAGATATAGTTCCCGGTCGCCCTGGATGCGAAACAGATCCTGTTCGAACTTCGGCAGCTGGCCAGTGCCGCGCAACGCTTCAGGACCAACCAGATAAGGAACATAGACCTCCTGGTAACCGTGCTGATCTGCATGCATGTCGACCATGAAGTCGATCAACGCCCTGTGCAGGCGCGCCAGAGAGCCGGTCATTACCGAGAAACGAGCCCCGGACAGTTTGGCTGCCAAATCGAAGTTGAGCTCGCCACTTGCCAAAGTGGCACCCACATCAACGTGGTCGCGGACCTCGAAGTCGAACTGGCGGGGCTGGCCCCAGCGTCGCAGCTCAACATTATCTGCCTCGTCCTTGCCCTCCGGCACATCATCCAGCGGCATATTAGGCACCGCCATCAACAGGGCTTCAATCTGCCCGTGCAGTTCAGCGGCACGGTCTACCTCTGCCTGCATCTGCGCGTCGATTTTGGCCTGTACCTCTGCCACTCTGGACTTGGCCTCATCCACCGCCACGCCCGACTTAACCAGCTCGCCAACGTCGCGGGAGGCCTGCTTACGCTGGGCCTGAAGGTCCTGCGACAGCATGTCCGCCTGCTTGCGCTCGGCATCCAGCGCCCGGAAGGCGGCCAGATCAAAGTGCACTCCACGGCGCGCCAATCGCGCAACCATCTGTTCGCCGTCACGGCGTAATTCACGAATATCCAGCATCAAACCATCCTGCTCGTTACCCTGCTGGCCCGGCTTCTACCGGACAGCGCAATCAAGGCGGGGATTATCGTTGAGATGGGGCGCAAGGTCACGTTCTGTAGTGAAGGCTATTTTTTCTCGGGATAACGCTGCCAGTCCGCGCCGAGGTTACGCTGCTGCCAGTCCCGTAGCTTCTCAGCGATGCGAATTTCAAGGCCGCGGGGCTCCGGCTGGTAAAATGCTGGCCGACCCATGCCTTCGGGAAAGTAATTCTCGCCGGCAACGTAGGCGTCTGGAAAGTCGTGGGCGTAGTGATAGTCCGCCCCGTAACCTTCCGCCTTCATTAGCTTGGTCGGCGCATTACGCAGGTGCAGTGGCACATCATCACTCGGGTGGGAGCTGACAAACGCGCGGGCCTGCTTCCAGGCCAGATATACCGCATTGCTCTTCGGTGCCACAGAGAGATATACCAGTGCTTGAGCAATAGCCAGCTCGCCCTCCGGTGAGCCAAGGCGTTCCTGTACATCCCAGGCGTTCAAGCACAGCTGTACTGCGCGCGGGTCGGCATTGCCAATATCCTCACTGGCCATCCGCACGATACGGCGGGCCAGGTAGAGCGGATCGCAGCCGCCATCTAACATACGTGCAAACCAGTAAAGCGCGGCGTCCGCATCAGATCCCCGCACCGACTTATGCAAGGCGCTTATTTGGTCGTAGAAATAGTCACCGCCCTTATCAAAGCGCCGCAGGCTGTCGCGAAGCAGCTCATTGACCAGCTCCAGATCAATCACCTGCTCGGCCATATCCAGCGCAATATCCAAAAGATTAAGCAGCCGTCTGGCATCTCCATCGGCGTGATCAAGTAAGCGATCTCTGCCGGCATCGTCCATGCGAATGCCAGCGAACTCAGGCATCCCCAGCGCCCGGTCAAGCAGCTGCATCAAATCATCTCGATCGATGCTGCGCAGGCGATACACGCGAGCCCGGGATAGCAGCGCATTGTTAAGTTCGAAGGAGGGATTTTCTGTGGTCGCACCAATAAAAATCAGAGTGCCATCTTCCACATGAGGCAAAAACGCATCCTGCTGTGCCTTGTTAAAACGATGCACTTCGTCAACAAAAAGCACCGTTCGCTGACCACGAGTCAGACGCTCTTTTGCCTGCGCCACTGCTTCGCGAATTTCCTTAACCCCTGCGAGTACGGCAGAAAGCGTTATAAATGCCGCATCAACGGATTGGGCAAGAATCAACGCAAGTGTGGTTTTGCCGGTACCGGGAGGCCCCCAAAGAATCATCGAGTGCAGCTGGCGTTGCTCAACCGCCCGGCGAAGCGGCTTGCCAGTGCCTACCAGATGAGACTGGCCGACATAATCATCCAGTGACGCGGGACGCATGCGCGCTGCCAATGGCTGGTGGGACATATCTGCGCCGAACAGGTCACTCATTCGCTTTGCCGGATTACATCAACGCCGTCTGGTGGAGTGAAATCAAACACGCTGTTATCAAGCGGTTCATTAATTCGAGCGTCTTGGAAGTCCAGTGCGGTCTGTTGTCCCAATGCATCCTCAAGACGCATGCTATGTGGCATCTTGCCAACAAAGGTGACCTCGAGCTCAACGAACATGGTGTCGTCATTACGGGGGGCCAGGCGGTACGTCACCATCTTGCCGTCGCGAGCGCCCTCTTCCACCATGAACGCCTCGCTCACCTGGCCGGGATCCCCACCAAACAGCAGTGCGGGCGTGCTCGCCGTGTCCGGCGTTAGTGGCTTTTCCACCACTTGCTCCAGGTCGACATCGTAGATCCACACTGTACGGCCATCCGACACGGCTAGCTGTTCAAACGGCTGAAGCGTGTGCCAGCGAAAACGATTTCCACGAGCCATCTGCATATCACCACTGGCTTCCTGCAAACGTGTGCCGCCTTGATCCAATACTACCTGTTGAAAACTGCCAGATAGTGTTTGCACCGCAGCAAGACGTTTCACCAGGTCCTCAGTGGGACCGGCAAATACCATAGCTGGCGCCACGACCAGCAGTAACCCGAGCTGCAATTTCATGGAAAGTCCTCAATCAGCGCTGCCAGGCGCCAACACTTCACGTTGACCGTTATGACCGGCCTCACTGACCACCCCGGCCATTTCCATGGCTTCTACCAGGCGGGCGGCGCGGTTGTAGCCGATCTTGAATTTTCTTTGCACCGATGAGATCGACGCGCGACGGGAGTGCAGCACGAAAGCCACAGCTTCGTCGTACAGGACATCCTGTTCGGCGTCATCACTGCCACCACTGCCACCACTGCCGTCAAAGCCTGGCATGCCGGTGTCGCCACCACCCTCAAGAATTTCATCCAGATAGTCGGGCTCGCCGCGCTTACGCCAGTCATCACAAACCCGGTGCACTTCCTCGTCTGAGACAAAAGCCCCGTGAACTCGTTCCGGGACACTGGTACCCACCGGCAAATAAAGCATATCCCCATGGCCGAGTAACTGTTCTGCACCGCCTTGATCCAGCACCGTACGAGAATCAATCTTTGAGGAGACCTGAAAGGCCATGCGCGACGGCACATTGGCCTTGATCAGACCAGTAATCACATCCACCGACGGCCGCTGAGTGGCGAGAATCAGGTGGATGCCGGCGGCACGGGCTTTCTGGGCGATGCGGGCGATTAACTCTTCAACTTTTTTACCAACAATCATCATCATGTCGGCAAACTCATCCACCACAATGACGATATACGGCAGCTTCTGCAGCTGTGGCGCTGGCTCTTCCAGATTCATCGGGTCTTTCGGCTTCCACAGCGGGTCACGGATTGACTCGCCTTTTTTTTCTGCATCAATCAGCTTGCGGTTATAACCCGCAATATTACGCACGCCCAGAGCGGCCATCAGCTTGTAGCGCCGCTCCATTTCCGCCACACCCCAGCGCAGGGCGGCAGCTGCATCTTTCATATCAGTGACAACCGGGGTCAGCAGATGTGGAATACCGTCATAAACGGCAAGTTCCAGCATCTTCGGGTCAATCATGATCAGCCGTACTTCTTCCGGGTTCGCCTTGAACAGAATAGACAGCAGCATTGCATTCAAGCCGACCGACTTACCGGAACCAGTGGTGCCGGCAACCAGCAAGTGCGGCATTTTGGCTAGATCAGCAACCATCGGATTGCCGCTGATGTCTTTGCCCAGTGCCATGGTCAGTGGTGATGGCGATTCATCGAAAGCCCGCGACGCCACCGCTTCGGTAAAGCGGATCATTTCTCGCTGCTCGTTGGGGATTTCGATGCCGACCGTGGTTTTACCCGGAATAACTTCCACAACCCGCACACTGATTACCGCCAGGGAGCGGGCCAGATCCTTGGCCAGATTACTAATGCGGCTAACCTTGATGCCCGCAGCTGGCTGGATTTCAAAGCGGGTAATAACCGGGCCGGGCTGTACCGCCACCACTTCGGCTTCAATATTGAAGTCCTTCAACTTCAGCTCCAGCAGCCGTGACATGGCATCCAGCGCGGCATCAGAAAAGCCACCGCGACCGCCCTCTTCCACTGGGTCAAGCAGAGCAAGCGGAGGTAATGTTCCGGTGACCTGAGTGGTAAATAAGGGCTGCTGTTTCTCTTTCTGCACCCGGTCGCTTTTCTCCACCTTCTGCACCGGCTTGACGATGGCAGGTGGTTTGCGGGTTTCCGCTTTCTTTTTACCGGCCTCGACCACCATGCGGCGCTGTTCCTGCACCTGCCTGGTCTGACGCCGGGCTTTCAGTTGCTTGATCCATACTGGCACTTTACGCACCAGCGCCATAAGCATGGCAGCAATGGTGCCCGCCAGACGAATCCAGGACAGGTCGGTGAAGATCGTTATGCCAATCAGAAACAGGGTAGTCAGTAGCAAGGTGCCGCCCAGCATATTGAAGCCATCCAGAGCGGTGCCGCCAATCTCCTTACCAAGAATGCCGCCGGCATCTTCGGGCAAAATACTGCCGTTGCCCGCCAGGTGCATGTAGCAGAGGCCGGTACCGGCAACCATGGTCAAAATAAAACCAACCAACCGCACAGAGAACATGGGCCAGGAACCCGCCATGCCGGCATGACGCTCGCGCAGTACGCGCGCGCCCCAGAAGCCGATCAGTAGCGGAAACAGAAAGGCCAGATAGCCAAACAGGATGAACAGCACATCGGCAAAATACGCACCGTAGCGACCACCGGCATTTTGCACAGCGGCAGTGGCAACCATTTTAGACCAGCCCGGATCGCTGGGCTCATAGCTGGCCAACGCCAGTAACAGATAGACAGACAGCGCCAGTAGCAAAATAACCATGCCTTCGAGCAGGCCACGCTTTAGATGCAGGGACCAGCCATGCTCAGTCTGTTTTACTGTTTTGGAGTTACTCAAAGTTTGCTCACTAACCAGCTGAATTAAATAGGAATACTACGCTGAAAAGGCGCGGCGCACCAGCATTCAGACGTACCGGAGCAGCAGCTCAGCGACAGCCCGCCGAGGCCAGATTGTTCGATCAATAGCTGCTGCCAGTCAAATTGATCGCGAGCAACTGTTCAACGATAACCGCATTTGGTGTAGCTTCCTCGACCATTCTCGCATCGACCGATTTTCTCTGGAGGCTTTCATGAGTGGCGCCCAGCACCACCGTCTTATTATTCTCGGTTCCGGCCCTGCCGGCTATTCGGCCGCTGTTTATGCCGCGCGCGCCAATCTTAACCCGGTGGTGGTTGCCGGAATCCAGCCCGGTGGCCAGCTGACCACCACCACCGAAGTGGATAACTGGCCGGGCGACGTCCATGGCCTGACGGGGCCAGATCTGATGGTGCGCATGCAGCAGCACGCCGAGCGCTTCAACACCGAAATTCTCTATGACCATATCAACAGCGTAGATCTTCAGCAGCGGCCGTTTGTACTTAATGGGGACAATGCTCAATACAGCTGCGACGCGCTGATTATCGCCACCGGCGCCTCTGCCAAGTACCTCGGCCTGCCCTCTGAAGAAGCCTTCAAGGGCAAGGGTGTTTCCGCCTGCGCAACCTGTGACGGGTTTTTCTATCGTGGCCAGAAAGTCGCCGTGCTCGGTGGCGGCAACACCGCCGTCGAGGAGGCCCTGTATCTTGCCAATATCGCCGCCGAGGTCACCCTGATCCATCGCCGCGATAAGCTGCGCGCTGAAAAGATCCTTCAGGACAAGCTGCTGGCCAAGGACAATATCCGAGTGATCTGGGATCACAGTCTGGACGAAGTACTTGGTGATGACAGCGGTGTCACCGGCATTCGGGTCAAGTCAACCAAAGACGACAGCACTCAGGAACTTGAGGTGCAGGGCGTATTCATCGCCATTGGCCATCAACCCAATACGACCATTTTTGAAGGCCAGCTGGAAATGAAAGATGGCTACCTGAAAATTCGTAGCGGCAGTGCGGGCAACGCCACCGCTACTACCGTTGCCGGTGTTTTTGCGGCTGGCGATGTGGCCGACCATGTCTATCGGCAGGCGATTACCTCCGCCGGCGCAGGCTGTATGGCGGCGCTGGATGCCGAGAAATACCTCGACAACCTCTGAGCCGCCGTTCTGTGACGTCACTCACCTGGCTGGCCCCCGGGAATCCGTTCCCCCCAACCAGTCAGGCGCTGGATAATCCGGATGGTCTGTTAGCCGCCGGCGCTGATCTGTCCCCCGCCACCCTGTTGAATGCCTATGGCCAGGGAATATTTCCATGGTATTCACCAGGCCAACCGATTCTCTGGTGGAGTCCGAATCCCCGGCTGGTGCTGTTTCCGCAGCACTTCCATCTGTCCCGTCGGCTGCAGCGCACCCTGCGCCAGGGGCACTGGCAGTTCTCCCTGAACAGCGCTTTTGAGGAAGTAATAGATGCCTGCGCAAAAACGCCGAGACACGGGGAGTTAGGCACCTGGATCACCCCGGAAATGCGAGCTGCTTATTGTCAGCTGCACGCACTGGGTCACGCCCACTCCCTTGAGGTCTGGCATCAGCAACAGCTGGTTGGCGGTATTTATGGAGTACGGGTTGGCCATGTGTTTTTTGGCGAATCCATGTTCAGTCATGCCCGTGACGCGTCAAAGGCCGCCATGGCAATGCTGTGCCGGCTTCACGCGACCCTGTCATTCGAGCTGCTTGACTGTCAGGTGGAAAGCGCGCATTTGTTATCCTTGGGCGCAGTCAGCCTGACTAGGGAGCAGTTTGAGCAGCAGCTCAGGGTACTCACCAGACGGCATTCCGAGGCTTGGCCGCTGATGCCTGTCGGCAGCCTGAGTTTTGCTCAGGACACCTGCTTCACTGAACCTGTTGAGGACTGAGAAAGAGCCATGACTGACCTGTCCACGCTGCGTTTCTTTCGTACCCCGGCGCATCCGTGCAGCTACCTTGATGATCGCGAGGCGACCACCCTGTTCGTCGATCCATCGACACCAATGACCAGCGCCCTCTACAGCAGACTGTCACAGCGGGGATTTCGGCGCAGCGGAGAATTTCTTTACCGGCCTCACTGCCAGGGCTGCAATGCCTGTATTCCCGTACGTGTTCCTGTGAATCAATTCCAGTGGCGCCGTCGCCATCGGCGCCTGCTCGAACGCAATGCTGATCTTACAGTGGAAAGCCGCCCGGCCCGCTTTGATCGGGAGTTATACAGCCTCTACGCCCGCTATATCATTAGCCGCCACGGCGACGGCGACATGTATCCACCGTCCGAAGAACAGTTCACCGGCTTCCTGATCAGCCAATGGAGTGACACCCGATTCTTCTGCTTCCGGGCTGAGGGCAAGTTGCTGGCTGTTGCCGTGGTGGACCGGCTGGAAGATGGCCTGTCGGCGGTGTACACGTTCTATGATCCGGATGAACCTTCCCGTGGGCTGGGTAATCTGGCCGTGCTTTGGGAGCTGGAGCGTTGTCGTCGTGAGGGCTTGCCCTACCTATATCTTGGATACTGGGTGGATGGCTGCAGGAAGATGGCCTACAAGGGCAACTTCCGTCCACTGGAGCTGCTGCGCGACAATGTATGGCAGCTCTCCGACTGACTCTGTTTCAACTCAGCATCCTTTTGTTTTGCAGCTCCGCGCCATTTCGGGCAGAATTGCGCCTTCTTTTTGGCGGACCACCGCGTAAGGGCACATAACTGCATGGCGAAAGAAGAGCAGATCGAACTGGAAGGCACGGTGATCGACACCCTGCCGAACACCATGTTCCGGGTAAAACTGGACAATGGCCATGTGCTGATTGCACATATCTCAGGCAAGATGCGCAAACATTATATCCGCATCCTCACAGGCGACCGGGTCAAGGTTGAGATGTCTCCCTACGACCTTGGCAAAGGCCGCATCACATTCCGGATGAAATAACCCCCTCCAGCCGCCTGCTTCACAGGGCTGCCTGATAAAAAAAGGGACCCTGAGGGTCCCTTTTCCTGTTGGCGGCTGTGCTTAACCGACCCGGTTTACAGGGCTGGCTCTGGAGCTTGCTCAACCACGGCCAACACCAGCTTGTCGTCCTGCATGGTGACGCTAACGCGTCCACCATGCTCCGACAGCTCCCCGAACAGCAGCTTCTCTGCCAGCGGCTTCTTAACCTGGTCTTGAATCAAGCGCGCCATTGGTCTGGCGCCCATGGCCACGTCATAGCCATGCTCAGCAAGCCATGCCCGGGCAGACGGGTCTACCTCAAGCACCACCCCACGCTCGTCCAGCTGCGCCTGAAGTTCAACCAGAAATTTGTCTACCACGCTGAGAATAGTTTGTGGTGTGAGGGCGCTAAACTGAATGATCGCATCAAGCCGGTTACGAAACTCCGGAGTAAACATTTTCTTCAATGCCTCCATGCCATCGGTGCTGTGATCCTGCTTGCTGAAACCGATGGAACTTCGACTGATTGCCTCGGCCCCCGCATTGGTGGTCATGATCAGAATCACATTGCGGAAGTCCGCTTTGCGGCCATTGTTGTCCGTCAAGGTGGCGTGATCCATCACCTGCAGCAGCAGGTTGAACACTTCCGGGTGGGCTTTCTCGATTTCATCAAGCAACAGCACGCAATGAGGCGTCTTAGTGACTGCTTCGGTAAGTAAGCCGCCCTGGTCGAAGCCGACGTAGCCCGGAGGTGCACCAATCAAGCGACTAACTGTGTGACGTTCCATATATTCGGACATATCAAAGCGTATAAGCTCCACACCCAGTGCTCGGGCCAGCTGACGACTGACCTCGGTTTTACCGACACCAGTCGGACCGGCAAACATAAATGAGCCAACTGGCTTGCCAGGTGTTTTGAGGCCAGCGCGGGACAGCTTGATAGCGGCCGCCATGGCCTCAATAGCATCATCCTGACCAAATACAGTCATCTTCAGGTCACGCTCCAGATTGCGCAGCAGTTCTTTATCAGAAGCCGATACCGACTTTGGTGGAATGCGTGCAATCTTAGCCACCATCTCTTCCACATCAGTGACATCAATCACTGTGCTACGTTGATCTTCCGGGCGAAGGCGCTGCCAGGCGCCAACTTCATCTATGACATCAATGGCCTTATCCGGCAGATGACGATCATTGATATAACGCGCGGACAATTCGGCAGCAGATTTCAATGCTCCATCGGTGTACTCGACATGATGATGATCTTCAAAGCGCTTCTTCAGGCCGCGCAGAATGCCAATGGTCTCATCCACGGTCGGCTCAACCACGTCAATCTTCTGGAAGCGTCGAGCCAGCGCCCGATCCTTCTCGAAAATTCCACGGTATTCCTGAAAGGTTGTTGAACCCATGCACTTAATGTCGCCTGACGCCAATGCAGGCTTAAGAAGATTGGAGGCGTCCATCACCCCGCCGGAGGCAGCCCCGGCACCAATAATGGTGTGAATTTCGTCTATAAAAAGAATAGCGTTCGTCTGCTTTTTCAGATCATTGAGCAGAGCCTTGAACCGTTTTTCGAAGTCGCCACGGTACTTTGTACCTGCCAGCAGCGCACCCAGATCCAATGAGTAGACCACCGCGTCTTGCAGCGGCTCGGCTACTTTCCCTTCAACAATCATCCAAGCCAGACCTTCGGCAATGGCAGTCTTGCCAACACCAGGCTCGCCAACTAGTAACGGGTTATTCTTGCGGCGGCGGCAAAGAATCTGTGCGGCTCTCTCAATTTCAAAGGCGCGCCCGATAAGCGGGTCAATTCGACCACTGGCCGCTTGCACGTTCAGGTTGACCGCGTAGTTTTCAAGTGGGTTGGCTCCATTACTCTCGGCCCCCTCCTCTCCCATCTGCTCGCTTTCCGCAGAAGAGCCGTCTTCGTCACCATCACTAATTTTCGAAATGCCGTGGGAAATGTAATTGACCACATCAAGGCGATGAACATTCTGGGTGGCGAGAAAATACACCGCCTGACTTTCCTGTTCGCTAAAGATGGCGACCAGCACATTGGCCCCGGTTACTTCCCGCTTTCCCGAAGACTGCACGTGGAATACCGCACGTTGCAAAACCCGCTGAAATCCCAGTGTCGGCTGGGTATCCCGCTCGGGGTCTTCCTCAGGAATCAAAGGGGTTGTGTCGTCAATAAACTGCGATACCGAGCTGCGTAAGTCGTTGACGTCGGCGCCACAGGCAGTCAGCACTTCAACGGCGGAATCGTTATCGAACAGCGCGAGCAAAAGGTGCTCTACCGTCATGAACTCATGACGATGACTGCGGGCATAACGAAACGCCTCATTCAGAGTCATTTCCAGTTCTTTGCTCAGCATGATGACACCTCTTGAACCTATGGGTTGGTTATCAGACCACCATGTCTGCCAATTCGTTCAGGCTACTTCTACCTGACACATTAACGGATGCTGGTGCTGACGAGCATAATCAATCACTTGCTCAGCACGGGTCTCCGCCACATCACGGGTATAAACACCACACACCGCACGTCCCTCTGTATGAACTGTCAGCATGATCCGCGTAGCCTGCTCGCGATTCATGGTGAAGAACAACTCTAGCACTTCGACAACAAACTCCATCGGCGTAAAGTCGTCATTCATCATCAGCACTTTATACATGGCCGGAGGCTTGGCTTTGGCCTGCTGCTCTTCGAGCACCAGCCCGCCATGTCGCTGCGGCTGGTCGTTTCCTTCGCCGCTCAGCCTGACCGGTGTGCTGCCTTGTGATTCTTTGATATCCGATACCATTATGTTCATGGGTTCCTGTATTCAGTTGTACTGCGCCACCAGCGCCAGCGCAATAACTGTGTGGCAGCGCACACCATACCCAATCGCCCGTTCGTCGGGGGCTTGACACCCCAGCCCGGTGGTTAAAAGATGTACGGCAGCTAATCATTCCACACTGAGTTTACACCAGTGCTGTGATGTCTTGGTGACGTAGCGAGCGACAGGCACAAAACAGGCACAAAACAACAATCAGGGATGACAGGGGCGGCAAGATGGCAACCGGCAAGGTGAAGTGGTTCAACAATGCCAAGGGTTACGGTTTTATCCGGCCGGATCAAGGTGGAGATGACCTTTTTGTCCATCACTCATATATCCTGATGGACGGCTATCGCAGCCTGAAAGCGGGTCAGCCGGTGGAATATGAGCTGCAGCCTGCTTCCAAGGGGTTCCATGCCGTCAACCTGAAGCCTGTGGACTGATCAAGGCTGCCCGGGTGGCATTTGTAGCAACATAGATATATTTTGTTGGAAATTCTGCTTTATCGCCCACTTGGCAACCCTGATGGCTAGGCTGCTACTGCTGAACAAACCCTTCAATGTGCTTTCCCAGTTTCGTGACAAAGACGGGAGAGCCACACTGGCGGACTACATCAATGTTCCCGCGGTTTACCCCGCAGGCAGGCTTGATTACGACTCCGAAGGCCTGCTTCTGCTAACCGATGATGGTGCACTACAGGCGCGTATTGCCGAGCCTCGCTTCAAACTTCCAAAAACCTATTTAGTCCAGGTCGAGGGCGAAGTTAGTGAAACAGCGCTAGCTGCGCTGCGTCGTGGTGTTGAGCTTAAAGACGGCATGACTCTGCCAGCCAAAGCCAAAGCTATTGCCCCCCCTGCCCTGTGGCCGCGCGACCCACCGGTGAGAGAGCGCAAGACGGTGCCAGATAGCTGGCTGGCGCTGACCATTAGCGAAGGGCGCAACCGTCAGATACGGCGTATGACGGCTGCTGTTGGGCTGCCCACACTGCGGCTGGTGCGCTGGCAAATTGGCGACTGGACCTTGCAGGGGCTGGCACCTGGTCAGTGGCGAGAATTCGGAGTACATCTGCCGGCCAACGCCCCCACCAGACGGCCTCGCAGGCAGCGTTGAAGCATCCATTACTGTAATCGGGGCCTATGCTGGTTTATCCTCTGCCCCCCGACATTTTCCGGCCCGCAATGAACAGCTTTGAACCCCATATTACCGTTGCCACCGTGGTCGAACAGGACGGCCGATTCCTGATGGTGCGCGAACATGCGGCCGGCAAGCTGGTACTAAACCAGCCTGCCGGCCATGTAGAGGCCGGTGAGAGCCTGATTCAGGCAGCCTTCCGTGAAACCCTTGAGGAGACTGCCTGGCAGGTGGAAATCACCTCCCTGCTCGGCCTGTATATTTATCAGGCCAAGCGTGGCGGCGGCGTTTACTATCGAATTTGCTTTGTCGCCAAGCCACTCAAGCATGATGCCGGGCAAAAGCTGGACACTGGCATTGTCGCCGCTGAGTGGCTGTCTGCCGATCAGCTGCGCGCTTGCAGCGCAGAGCATCGGGGACCGCTGATCATGCGCTGTGTAGATGACTACCTGTCTGGTCGGCGATTGCCGCTGGACGTGATTTACCAGCACCCCTGGCCACTACAAAAAGGATGAATACGCCCTTCGTCAAACCGATTGAGCAGACCCGCATTATCGTCGGCATGTCCGGCGGGGTGGACTCCGCTGTTGCCGCAGCCCTTCTCAAGCAGCAGGGCTATCAGGTCGAAGGTCTGTTCATGAAGAACTGGAACGAGGACGACGGTAGCGAATACTGCACTGCCCGCGAAGACCTGCTGGATGCAATGCAGGTCGCCGGAGCGCTGGACATGGAATTGCACACTGCCAACTTTGCCGGCGAGTACTGGGACCGTGTTTTCGCCCATTTCCTGGATGAATACCGCGCTGGCCGCACCCCGAACCCGGACATTCTGTGTAACCGCGAAATCAAGTTTCAGGCGTTTCTCGACCATTCCTTGACCCTCGGTGCAGATGGCATTGCCACGGGGCACTATGCGCAACTGGATTACCCGGGTGATAGCGCCAGACTTCTCCGCGCGGTGGACCAGAACAAGGATCAGACCTACTTCCTGCACGCGGTCGGGGGCGATAAGTTTCGCCGCACCCTGTTTCCCCTTGGCGGCATCGAAAAACCTCAGGTGCGCCGTTTGGCAGAGCAGTTTGGTTTCGACAACCACAAGAAAAAGGATTCCACCGGGATCTGCTTTATTGGTGAGCGCCGCTTCCGGGACTTCCTGCAGCAGTATCTGCCCGCCCAGCCAGGGCCCATCGAAGATGATCACGGCAACCTGCTGGGCGAACACAGCGGGCTGATGTATTACACCCTTGGCCAGCGCCAGGGGCTGGGCATCGGCGGACGCTCTGCAGCCGCCGAGCAGCCCTGGTATGTGGCCGCCAAGGATCTTGACCGTAATGTGCTAGTCGCGGTGCAGGGCCATGACCATGCGCTACTGCAAAGCGATGGTCTGAACACGAGCGCGGTGCACTGGGTTGCCGGGCAGCCCCCTGCCTTGCCGGCACAGATCACCGCCAAGACCCGCTATCGGCAGGCCGATCAGCGCTGTACCCTGAGCGATCTGGGCGCTGGCCGGGTATCCGTGCGGTTCGAGCAGCCGCAGCGGGCCGTGACCCCAGGTCAGTCGGTGGTGTTTTATGATGATCAGGTGTGCCTCGGCGGCGCCGTAATTGAGGAGACATTCTGATGGCTTCCGATCGCGAACAGATGATGTCATTGGCGGCCGTATTCCAGTCCGCCCAGCTGGCAGACCAACTGGCCACAACCGGGCAATGCAACCGCCGTAATATGGCACCCTTATTCAATGCCGTGCTGACCCTGGATGCGCAAGACTATCAGAGCATCTACCCTAACCCGTCCGAACTTCGCCCGGGCCTGACCCTGCTGCGTAGTGCCCTGTCTGGCGAACAACAGGCCGCCGACCTGCGTGCGGTTGGCCATGCACTCGCGCTGGTGCAGCTGTCTACGTCCCTGCGCCGTGACCCCGCGCTGATCAGTATTCTGCGTAATCGTCTTGAAGTACTGTCCGCCAGCCGAGCCCAGTTCGAAGACATTGCTGAGGTAGAAGTGTGCCGAAGTCTGGGCAGCATCTATATGGATACCCTGAGCACGCTGAAATTTCGTATACGCGTACATGGAGAGCCTCAGCACCTGCAGGACGAGGATACCGCCGCCACGATTCGAGCCCTGTTTCTGGCCGGCGTGCGCGGAGCCATCCTTTGGCAGCAGGCCGGTGGCCGCCGCTGGCACCTGTTATTGCGGCGTCAGCGCCTGCTTAAGACCTGCCAAGGTCTGATGTCTCTTTAACTGTATCGCCGGTAGCCCACATCCGGCCGGTTTTGCCGTATCATTGCGCCGCCTTTTCGCCCTACCCAGCCCCGACTCAAACCGAGGAACCGTCATGTCCGCATCGCTGAACCCCTTGCTCGCCATTTCCCCCGTTGACGGCCGCTACGCTGGCAAGTGCGACAGTCTGCGCGCGACCACCAGCGAATACGGCTTGATATATAACCGGGTCAAGGTGGAAGTGCGCTGGCTAGAGGCTCTGGCGGCACACTCGCAGATTGCAGAAGTACCCACTCTAAGCGTCGATGCCAGTCGTCGGCTGCGTGAAGTGAGCCTGAACTTTTCCGTTGACGGCGCCGCCCGTATCAAGGAAATCGAACGCACCACCAACCATGACGTCAAAGCGGTCGAGTACTACATCAAGGAGCAACTTGAGAGTAATGCCGAGTTGCACGCGATCAGCGAATTCGTCCACTTTGCTTGCACCTCCGAAGACATCAACAACCTGTCTTACAGCCTGATGCTGGCAGATGCCCGCAATGTGATGTTGCCGGTGATGGACAAGGTGATTCTGGCGCTGCGTCAGCTAGCTCACAGTCTGGCCCAACAACCGATGCTGTCACGCACCCATGGTCAGTCGGCCTCGCCTACTACGGTTGGCAAAGAGCTGGCCAATGTGGTCGCCCGCCTTGTGCGTCAGCGAGACCAATTTGCGAATGTTAGCCTGCTTGGCAAGATCAATGGCGCGGTGGGCAACTACAACGCGCACCTGAGCGCCTATCCAGAGGTTGATTGGCCCGCCTTCGCTGAGCAATTTGTTGAAAGCCTTGGCCTGACATTTAATCCCTATACCACCCAGATTGAGCCACATGACTGCATCGCGGAATATTTCCATGCCCTGATGCGCTTCAATACCATCCTGCTGGATTTCGACCGTGATGTGTGGGGCTATATTTCCCTCGGCTACTTCAAGCAACGCACCGTGGCCGGAGAAATTGGCTCGTCAACAATGCCCCACAAGGTGAACCCGATTGACTTCGAAAACTCGGAAGGAAATCTCGGCTTGGGCAATGCCATCATGGACCACTTGGCGGCTAAACTACCGGTATCGCGCTGGCAGCGTGATCTGACCGACTCCACCGTATTACGCAATATAGGGGTCGGTTTGGCTCATAGCATGATTGCCTATGAGGCCTCGTTGAAAGGCATCAGTAAGCTGGAGGTTAACCCTGCTCAGTTGGATGCTGACCTGGACGCCGCTTGGGAAGTGCTGGCCGAGCCGATTCAAACCGTGATGCGCCGCTATGCTATCGAAAAGCCCTATGAAAAACTCAAAGAGCTAACCCGCGGCAAAACCATCACTCGGGAGGCGCTGGAAAGCTTTGTCGAATCGTTAGCCATTCCAGACGATGCCAAGGCGCGCCTGAAAGCCATGACACCAGCCAGTTACACCGGCAACGCTGCCGATCAAGCGCGTAAGGTCTGAGCCCTGTGGACCACGCCGATCTGAACCTGCCGTCATTCAGGCTGCCGCTGCCCGCAGACCAGTTTCTGCAACAGTACTGGCAGAAGAAACCACTGGTAATGCGTGCTGCGGCCAGCGGCCTTGCCCATCCTGACCCGGACACATTGGCCGGCCTGGCCCTGGAAGACTGCGTCGAATCACGTTTGATGACAGGTGCCGGGACCGGACCCTGGAATGTCCAGAACGGGCCTTTCACCGAGCAGGACTTCAATGCCCTGCCGAAGCAAAACTGGACCCTGCTGGTACAGTCCGTGGATCACTTCATGACCGAAGTATCGCTGCTGCTGGACAGTTTTTCTTTTCTACCCGGCTGGCGTATGGAAGACATCATGCTCAGCTATGCCGTCAAAGGCGGCAGCGTCGGCCCACACTACGACCGCTATGACGTGTTTTTGATTCAGGCCCGTGGCAAGCGCCGCTGGCAGATAGGGCCTCACTGTGACGACACCAGCCCACGCCTGCCACATGAAGAGCTGCGCCTGCTCGACGGCATGTCAGTTGAAGAGGAGTTTGTCGCGGAACCAGGCGATGTACTCTACCTGCCCCCCGGCATTGGCCATTGGGGCGTTGCTGAAGATGACGACTGCGTTACCTGGTCCGTAGGCTTCCGCGCCGCAGCACCGGCAGATCTGCTGGCCCGACTGGCAGACCAAGCCATTGAACGCAGCGATCAGAGCCTTTACACAGATATGGACCGCACTCCCTGCAGCGCCCCCGAACTGCTTGGCGATTCAGATTTGGACAGCCTGCGCCAGCAAGCTCTGGCCCTTATTGACCGTGACGTCATGCGAGAAGCTTTTTCTGCCCTGCTATCCGAGCCTCGCCAACCAGCTGGTCTTGATTTTGAGGTGGATTGCGGGCACATTGCCGCCGCATCGGAAGACACCGTGATGGTCCGGCATGGCGCCGCCCGTCTATTGATAGATAGTCTTGGCCATGCCTGGATCAATGGTGAAAAACGCCAGCTGAGCGAAGCCCAGCGACCGCTAGCCACCCTGTTGGCTCGCCAGCGCAGCTATACCGAAACGGAATTGCAACCGCTGCTGAATGATGATTCAGAGCAGTTGATGGAGGAATGGATTGATGCCGGCTACTTCACTGTTATCGAGTAACCAGACTATGCCTGTCACTATCCAGCGCACATCTTGGGCCGACAATGAAACGGCCCTGCGCAGCATTCGCGAAGCGGTATTTATCCGTGAGCAGCGCGTACCTGAATCACTGGAGTGGGATGAACACGACCAGCAAGCGGTGCACTTCTTGGCCATCGGTCCAGGGGGCATCCCGGCAGGCTGTATTCGTTTACTACCGACCGGCCAGCTCAGTCGTCTCGCCGTGCTTGAACAGTTTCGCAATCAGGACATAGGCTCCGCCCTGCTTTCAGCAGCAGAAGCTGAAGCTCGTAGCAGCGGGATGGACGAGATTTTCCTGCATGCCCAGACTCAGGCCTGTCACTTTTACGAGAATGCCGGCTTTACTGTTAGTGGGGGCATTTTCCTGGAGGCCGATATTCCGCACCGCCAGATGTTCAAGGAACTTGGCCACTGATGCAGTCAGGCTGGGCAGACGGTGCATTGCCTGATGATCCTGCAGTGCATGAACAAGTCTGTGATGAAGTGCTGGCCGACGCGCGTCGCAGCCTGCGCATATTTGCCCCCGATCTCGACCAGCAATTACTTAATCGAGACCGCGTCAGTGAATTGCTAGCCGGGCTGGCACGACGTAATTCCTCAGCCCGCATCCGTATTCTGATTGCCGATGCCAGTCAGGCTGTAGCAGATGGTCATCGGTTGGTCTATCTGGCCCGCCGCCTGCCCTCATATGTCAGTATCAGGGTATTGCCCCGAGACAGCCGTAGCGTAAGCGAAAACTGGTTAATAGCCGACGAACGCACCCTGCTCTGGCGGCCTGATTTTCGTCACCTTCGCCACGCCATCCTGCATCGGGATGACCCGGCTCGATGCGGCGCACTGCAGCGCTACTTTGATGAGCGCTGGGATCAGTCACTTGACGACCCCGCCTTACGCCAACTGCACCTTTGATATACCAGCCTTATGTCGCAGCTTCTCAAGCAGCCGACGACGAGCAGACTCATAAAGCCGTCTTGATAGCCAGCCGCTATCCAGCATGCGCCGGTGTTCAGCAAGCTCTGCCGCGAGACGCTTGTTGCCCTTCGGCAAAATGATCTGCGCTCCCTCGGCACGTTCCGTTAGCAGTTCAACAAAGCGCCTTGGCCGAGCTTGGCGTAACAGCTCCCGGCTGACGCTGCATACTGGAATAGCCCCCGTGGCAGTACGGAACTCCCAGCGCCCCAAACGTGCTGACATCACCGCTAGCAGCAACAAGCAGGGGGCTGCCAAAGCCACCATTAGCAGGGCCTGCGGCTGGAGTAGCGTGGCGACTATTATCATAACCATACTCACCAGGCCCACCAGAGATACGCGTATGGTGATATCGCCAGAGTGATAGGTCGGCTGCGGGTCGAGATAGGCCAGGTTAACCACGCGCTCGGGCACCTGTGGCCGACGTCGATCACGAATCCCCAGATAGTGCCCATTGAACAGCACCAATTCGACTTCCTCATCGCGCCAGGGGCTACGCTGTACCAGCCTGCTTTCCACCCGGCGTTGGTTACTGGAGGGCACGGCCAGACAGTCGTCGGCGAGCATTCTGGCGATCAGCGCATGAGCACTATGGTTCATGATGACGTCTCTCCCCATTGTGACAGTAGAGTGCGCATTGAAAGCGCGATAGGAAGATAGTGCCGGAAATGGCTAATGCTTAAATACGAACCAGTTGGCAGTGGCAGCGGACCCGCGCCTCAAATCCTGCAACTGGTCAGCCGCCATAAGGCATGGCCGCTGGCCTGATACTTATTCTCGAAGTCACTAATTGCTTGATCAGGGTGAAATTGCTCAAACGGCGTCGGGCGGCCAGCCAAGGCTAGTGCGGCGGCCATTTCCTCGACGTAAACAGGCCAGTTGCTGCGCAGCTCAAGGCATTCGCTGATTGCCAGCAAGGTTGGTAGTACCGGGTGGCCATGCCAGCGCCGGGAGAGATGGCCCGGTTTCGGCCATGGATTAGGGTAGAGTAGAAAATTGCGCTGCAATACCCAGCCCTCCGCAGCCATCAAGCGCCAGATATCAGCACATTCGGCACGCAGCACCAGGGCATTGGCTGGCAGCTCAAATCGAGCATGCCCCCGTAACAGCCGGTGGGCAGATTGATCGATACCAATAACCAGCACGTCAGGATTCGAACGGGCCAGTTGGCAAGAGCTGTAACCGGTGCCGCAACCGGAGTCCAGCCACAGGGGCCTGGACTCGCCGCGCTGGCGGCGCCAGCTTTGCAGGGCAGCAAATGCCTCGACATTATGATCGGCCAGTGGCTGGCGCCATTGGGATGCCAGATGGCGCAGTACAACTGCTTCAAGAGATGGATGAGTGCCTGTTTGAGGTGACAGGACGGAACGACTGTTGCCAGACATCGGCGACTCCACCATTCGGGGCCGGCAGTGTAACTACCAGCCCCGAGTGCTACCAGCAAAGTCAGCTGGACTAAAGGATCATTACTGCCCGCTTAAAATGACTCGCCAAGCAAAGTGCCAAACAAGCTGGCAAACAGATCAATCAGCTCCTGCGGCAAGATATCGGTGAGCGGGCCGGCAAAATAACTGCGTGATTCGCCATTCAGGAAATGAATGGTGGCGCCCAGGTTCTGCCAGTCGAATGCAACCGTGGCCACCAGTTGATCACCGGAGTAGATATAGCCGCCGTTCAAGCCCGTCAGGAAAAAGCTCAGGGCAACATCAGTATCATTCGCCGCAGTAGCATCGAGTCGCAGGCCATCCAGAGTAAATTGCCACTGTTTCCCGTCGCCCTGTATGGCTGCAGTGCCATTAATATCAAGTACAGAGAAGTTAAGTCCGGCAACTATGGCCAGCAATGCTTGCGGATTTAAGCTTTCAGAAGAAGCCTGTTCAGTGAACTCGGCAAAAAGACTCCCCAATCCGCTCAGCTCACCGTCAGCTTCTACTTCAAAAACTGGCAAGCCAAATGCTTCAAAGCCGAAAGCTGCCTGCAGGGTCGCACTTTGCCCAACATCTACGTGCAACGCCGGCACTCCCTCAAGGCTGAACAGACGATCGCCATCCGGACTGACCAATTCACCGGACTCAATGTGCAGGGACAGCAGTGGGCCATCAGCCTGCGCCGTCAGCACCCGGGTGTTGACCTCTCCCCATGCATCCAGCTCACCATAAAAACCGAATTCCTGATCATCCGTTTTAAAGATTGCTGCATCACCAACGATATGAGCACGAACCTGAAGGTTGGCAAGCAGATCGAGTATGTCCTCAATGAAAGCGCTGCTATCCAGATCCCCGCCGGAAATCACCGCAGCAGTCAGGGCGCTGAGCAGCGGATCAAAGTCCGTATCGTAAAGATCGATATGCAGTGTGCCCTGCAACTGACCAGAGATTTCCGTATTGCTGGCCGAGGCCGTCACCGCATAGCTGAGCTCTCCGTTAGACAGTCCTGCGATAAGTGGCGCCAAATCCACTAACACATCAACAGTCTGGCCATTATGGACACCCGAGATCACCATCTGGCGAGTCGCGAGAGTGACAACAGCGTTCAGCCCCGGCATGCCATACACATCAATCGGCAGAGTTGGCGGCAGGGGATATCCTGGCGGTACTTGGGATAGCATCAGGTCTGTTGTTATTGCCGCCTGCACAACGGTCAGCGCGCTGCCCAGAGAAACCTGAGCCAGATCCAGCGTGTGTTGAGTATAGAGCCAGTCAAGTTGGTGCCTTTGGCTGGCCAGGAACGTGCCGTCTTCATCTATCCCGGCAGTTCGCAGGTAGCCATCCAGATCATCTAGCGGCGCCATCGCACGAGCCATGGCGGCTTCGTCGTAGCCAGTGGAGCCCGAAACCACGGTAAGCGGGCCCGCCCAGCGGGTGTACACATTCTGTAAAGAGCCAATCAAAGTGGTCAGATCTATGTCGCCACCGGCAAACCGCTGCGCCACCGCCCGAGATGCCTCGACCAGAGTCTGCAGGTCACCGCCGCCCTGTCCAATTGGCAGCTGGCCACCGTTGTCGATAAAGGCTTGTACATACTCCGCGATAACCTGCTGGGCATCGGTGCCACCGCTCAGCTGGGCGAAGCCCGCGGACAAAAAGCCGTGTGCCTGAGCAGCATCTGTGGCCGCTGCCAGCTCTGCAAGATCGGTAACATCAATTGGCGTCTGCCAGGCAAAATTTTCATCCAGAGCAAATACTGCGGCGACCTGAGACAGTGCCAGCATTGCAGTCTGATCGGTGACACCCAAGGGAAACTGCTCTGCCCAAAGCGCCGCAATATGAGTCAGCGGAGTGACCGCCACGCTGCCCTGTGGCCGATTTGCCGGGAGCAGGGACACCAACTGGAAATTCTCTGGCAAAGGCATTGCTTGACCAAAGGCAACGCCGGCACCACAGCCATCAGTGGCGTCACACAGCATGGTGGATGAGCCATCCGGCGCGGCCTCAATGACCAGCCGAATCAGCTCATCGGGAAGCTCTGGGAAATTGAAATAGCCTTCATCGTCTGTCAGCGTGCTGGCAATAAAACGACTGGGCTGGCGCTCTGAGTCGAACGCATAGGCGCTGACCCTTGCTCCTTGCAGGACGCCTTTAACGGCGCGCCCCTCGGCGGACTTATCTACTGCTGGTTCGCTGTTGAAGCGTTCGCCACCGCAAGCAGCAAGCCCCGCAGCAAGAAGCAAAACCGTCAGCCATCTAAACGAGCCGGCCATAATAATCCCCTGTTGTTGTTATCGCCGCCCTACAGCCGTGACCGAGCGGACATATTTTAGTCAAGTCTAAGCCGAAAGAATGGTTGTACGCCAGTTCCGATGTGAGGTAGAAATAAAAAAGGCCCGATATGCATCGGGCCTTTTTTCACTTTATAGACAAGCAGTTAGAAGATCAGGCGCCGTAACGGGCCTTGGCTTCCAGACGCCGACGATGCAGGACCGGCTCGGTATATCCGCTTGGCTGGGCACAGCCCTCGAACACCAGCTCGCAGGCGGCAGCAAAAGCCACCCCGTCGAAACCTGGCGCCAACGGCCGATACAGGGGGTCATTGGCATTCTGCTTGTCGACCACCGCCGCCATGCGCTTCATGGCGGCCATCACATCGTCCTTGCTGACCACGCCATGACGCAGCCAGTTAGCGATGTGCTGGCTGGAGATACGCAAAGTGGCACGATCTTCCATCAGTCCGACATCGCTGATGTCAGGCACCTTGGAGCAGCCCACGCCCTGATCGATCCAACGCACCACATAACCAAGAATACCCTGGCAGTTGTTATCCAGTTCGGCGCGCTTGTCTTCTGCGCTCCAGTTGGTGTCACTGGCTAACGGAATAGTCAGAATATCGTCCAGGGAAGCACGAGGGCGGCTCTGCAGCTGCTTCTGCACAGCAAATACATCCACTCTATGGTAGTGAGTGGCATGCAGGGTGCCAGCGGTTGGGGACGGCACCCATGCACAATTGGCACCAGCCTTCGGGTGGCCGATTTTCTGCTCCATCATTTGCTTCATCTCGTCCGGCATGGCCCACATACCTTTACCGATTTGAGCATGCCCGGGCAGACCGCACTCCAGACCGATGTCCACGTTCCAGTCTTCGTAGGCGCTAATCCACTTCTGCTTCTTCATATCCGCTTTGCGCACCATGGCGCCGGCTTCCATGGAGGTGTGGATCTCGTCACCGGTACGGTCAAGGAAACCGGTGTTGATAAACATGACCCGCTCTTTGGCGACACGGATGCACTCTTTCAGGTTCACCGTAGTACGGCGCTCTTCATCCATGATGCCGATCTTCAGGGTGTTGCGCGGCAAGCCCAGCGAGTCCTCGACGCGACCGAACAGCTCGCAGGCGAAGGCCACTTCTTCCGGGCCGTGCATTTTTGGCTTGACGATATACACGGAACCGGTGCGGCTGTTGCTGTATTTGCCAACGCCCTTCAGGTCGTGAACCGCAGCCAGCACAGTGACCATGGCGTCCATAATGCCTTCCGGGATTTCCTCACCGCCGACCAGAATGGCGTTGTTGGTCATCAAGTGGCCGACGTTACGCACCAACAGCAGTACTCGGCCATGCAGGGTTAGTTCGCTGCCGTCCACGGCAGTGTAGGTGCGATCCGGGTTCAGGGTGCGGGTGATGGTACGACCGCCCTTCTCCATGGTCTCGGCCAGATCGCCTTTCATCAGGCCAAACCAGTTGCCGTAAGCCACCACCTTGTCCGGCGCATCCACCGCGGCCACTGAATCTTCACAGTCCTGAATGGCAGTTACGGCAGACTCCAACAGCAGGTCTTTAACATTCGCCGGATCTTCAGCACCAATCGGATGATTGGCATCTATCTGGATTTCAATATGCAGGCCATTATTGACCAGCAGAATGCCAGTCGGCGCAGCCATATCACCGCTAAAGCCAACAAACTGAGCTGGGTTCTTCAGGCTGGTTTCACCGGCGGAGGTATTTACCACCAGCTTGCCGTCAACAATGCTGTACTTAACCGAGTCACTGTGGGACCCATTGGCCAGCGGCGCGGCGTCATCCAGCAGTTGGCGCGCCCAGGCAATTACCTTGGCGCCACGCTTCGGGTTGTAAGCTCCACCCTTCTCGGCTCCACCTTCATCGCTGATCACGTCCGAGCCGTAAAGTGCATCGTAAAGGCTGCCCCAACGGGCGTTGGCCGCGTTCAACGCGTAGCGGGCATTCATCACCGGAACGACCAGCTGGGGACCGGCAATGGTGGCAATTTCCTGATCAACATTGGCGGTGGTGACGCTAAAAGCCTCACCTTCCGGCAGCAGGTAACCAATCTCGGTCAAGAATGCCTTGTACTCGACCATGTCGACAGCCTTGCCCTGGCGAGCCTGATGCCAAGCGTCGATCTTTGCCTGAATCTCATCACGCTTGGCTAGCAACGCCTTGTTTTTTGGCATCAGATCGGTGGCCACTTTTTCCAGCTCGGACCAGAACGTGTCAGCCGCAATGCCAGTGCCGGGAATAATGCGATTGACCACCAGGTCGTGCAGATCAGAGGCGATTTCAAGGGTGCCGTGCTTGATGCGATCAGTCATGGGACGGGTACCTATCCGGTCGAATAAAACGGATGCCGAGCAACAGCCCGGCTATTGAAGGCGGCGATTCTAACGGATTCAGCGGGCCAGTTCATGCGCCCTGAGGCAAGGTGCGTGACTTTCAGGTCACAAAATCGACTACTGCAGATTCATAATATCGAGTCGATGAGCCTCACCGAGCTCTCGCCCCGCCCTGCCCTGCTCCAGACTGACGAAGTCAAACAGCCTGCCATCAGCCAGTTGCGACGGTGCGACATTCTGGATGGCTGCAAAAATGCTCTCAATGCGGCCCGGGAACTGGCGATCCCATTGCTGCAACATGTCTTTCACGGCCTGGCGCTGCAGTCCATCCTGGGAGCCACACAAGTTGCAGGGAATAATCGGGAACTGCTTGTAGGCAGCAAACTTTTCGATGTCCTTTTCGCGGCAATAGGCCAGCGGCCGGATCAGGATATGCTTGCCGTCATCGCTGCGTAGTTTGGGCGGCATGGCTTTCATCTTGCCACCATGGAACAGGTTCAGAAACAGGGTTTCGACGATATCGTCGCGATGGTGGCCGAGGGCAATCTTGTTGGCGCCAATATCCTCGGCAAAACCGTACAGGGTACCGCGACGCAGGCGCGAGCAAAGCGAGCAGGTAGTTTTGCCCTCTTCAATTTTCTCCCGGACGATAGAGTATGTGTCTTTCTCAAGAATGTGGAATGGCACTCCTTCTTTCTCGAGATACTGCGGCAGGACATGCTCGGGAAAACCTGGCTGTTTCTGGTCCAGATTAACAGCGATGAGCTCAAAATTAACCGGCGCTGTCACCTGCAAATTACGCAAGATTTCCAGCATGGTATAGGAGTCCTTGCCACCAGAGAGGCACACCATGATCCTGTCGCCATCCTGAATCATATTGAAATCGGCAATCGCCTTGCCCACTTCACGGCGCAGTCGCTTTTGCAGCTTATTGAAACGGACCCGGTCCTTGGGCAGCAGTTCGTCGGCAACGTCAGTCATGGAGGGGCTCGGAATCAGGTCACTTTGATACGACGAATAATGGCGCGATAGATACCCGGGAACCAGCGCTTCAACCAAATCGCCAGGCCCTCGCGGCCGGCGATGATAACCTGAGCGCGATCGCGCTGCACGGCGTGAATGATACGCTCAGCACAAACCTCTGCCGGCGTACCCTGTTGCTGATAGTCATCCATTTTGCCGTGGCTACTGCCATCAGCAGTAACTGCATTGACCGACACCTGAGTGCGAACGAAACCGGGCAACACCATCAGCACCCTCAGGCCGTTGTCATACTCTTCTGCTCGCAGGGACTCAAACCAGCCGTGCAGTGCATGCTTGGACGCACAGTAGGCAGAGCGCATCGGTGTAGGTAGCTCGCCAACCAAACTGGAGATTACCACCACACGGCCGGCACCTTGCTCACGAAACCATGGCAGTACCGCCTTGGTCAGGCCGATAACACCGAAGAAATTGATTTCCATCACCCGCCTGTCGACGCCAATGTCAGTTTCCATCACCCGCGAGCGTTGGCTAATGCCGGCGTTGTTAACCAATATGTCGAGGCGACCAAAATGCGCCCGGACATTGTCAGCCGCCTCGCAGAACGCGGACGGGTCCTCCATGTCCAGCGCCAGCACCAGATGGTTCTCCGGCCATACCAGCCGTTGTCTCACCCGCTCCAACTCGTCAGCGCGACGCGCAGAAAGGACCACCCGGGCGCCATAACGGCTGAACTCCATGGCCAGCGCCTCGCCGATGCCACTCGATGCACCAGTAATCCACACCACCTGATTAGCGAAAGACATGCTGATTCCTGTCGGATTGGAAAGGCGCCTAGGGTGGAGCGGGAAGCGAATACAGTCAATCACCCTCGCCCTAAGCGTGAACGGCAAAATTTCCGCACTGCCTATGTGGCAACGGTGGCAGCGGCTCACACGGGAACCGCCGCCAATAGCGCAGGAGCTAGCGCTACTTCAGCTCTCGCGACGACAGCCCCAGCAACTGACGTGCCACAATTAACTGCTGGATCTGCTGCGTGCCCTCGAAGATATCAATGATCTTCGAGTCTCGAGCCAGCTTTTCCAGCAGGAACTGCTCGGAATAACCAAGCTCCCCACACAGCTCCACACACTTCAGGGTAATAGCATTGCCAACCCGTCCTGCCTTGGCTTTGCACATCGAAGCATCCTTCGAGTTCGGCTGGCGGTTATCCGCCATCCAGGCCGCTTTGTAGGTCATTAACCGGGCTGCATCGAGGTCCGCTTCCATCCGGTAAATCTCGGCTTCGATCGCGGTAGAGTTATTAAGTGACTTCGAGAAGTCAGCCCTAACACCCTCTTTTGAAAGAATTTCTCTTGTTATCTCCAGGGCCGCGCGGGCCACGCCGAGCGCCATCGCGGCGACCTGTGGACGGGTGTTGTCAAAGGTCTGCATGACCCCACCAAAGGCTTTTTTACGGGCTTCTTCGGTATCAGCCACCTCGGCAGAACCAAGGATGCTGTCTTTCGGAATGCGGCAATCATTAAGACTCAGGGCCGCAGTATCCGAAATACGCAGACCCATCTTGTCTTCAACACGTACCAGCGTCATGCCCGGGTTATCCCGCGACACGATGAACGACTTGATCGCCGCCTTGCCCTTGGACTTATCCAGTGTCGCCCAGACCACCACAGCATCACAACGCTGGCCAGCGGTGCAGTAGATCTTCTCCCCATTAAGAACCCACTCGTCGCCATCAAGGCGGGCACTGGTGGATACAGCGGCGGAATCAGAGCCCGCGCCTGGCTCAGTAATCGCCATCGCGCAGTACAACTTGCCGAACTGCTCTTTTTGCTCCGGCGTGCCCACAGCCATAACGGCCGCATTGCCCAGACCAGTGCCCGGAATAGACAGCATCAGGCCCACATCCCCCCAACACATCTCTTCCATGCCAACGATGCCGGTCAGGTTGGCACCATTCTTGACACTATCGTCAGTGCCCTGTTCTTTGTCCTTTGCCTTGCTTTGACTGGGGCGCACCGCTGCGATCATCTGCGCCACGGGACGCAACTCTTCTGGCGTGTCACAGTGTTCAATCTTGTCGTATTTACGAGAAATCGGCCTGAATACGCTACTTGCCAGCTGCTGGGACATCTGCTGAACCATCAGCATTTTCTTTGGCAGTTCGAGATTAATCATTATATGTCTCCTCAAGGACCTTGGCCCTTAGACCATCAAAGCGCCTTCCAGCACACCCACCGCACGCAAGTTGCGGTACCACATTTCCAGCGGGTAATCGCGAATAAAGCCGGCCCCACCAAACAGCTGAATGCCGTTGGTGCCGATTTCCATGGCCTTGTCAGCGCACAGCACCCGCGCCAGATAAGCTTCGCGATGGAAAGGCAGCCCCTGCTCAGCGCGGCTGGCAGCGCGCCATACCAGAAGCCGCATGGCCTCAAGCTCAATACCAATATTGGCGACCATAAAGGCTACCGATTGGCGCCATGCGATTGGCTCGCCGAACGCCTTGCGCTCATTGACATAGGGAATGCTGAAGTCCAGAACCGCCTGGCAACAGCCCACCGCCAGCGCCGCAACACCGAGGCGTGACAGGTCCACCAGACGCTCAAGATCAAAGTTTTCCAGTCGGTTAAGCGCTGGCACATGTACGTTGTCGAAGGTAACCGTGCAGGTATCCAGCGAGCGCAGCCCCATATAGTCAGCTGCCTGAGAGGAAACGCCGGCGGCCCCTTTCTCAACCACAAAGGCACTAGGCCCCTCGCCCTGCAGATCCGCAATTACCAGTAACAGTTCGGCGTCGGCGCCGAAGGGCACCAGGCGCTTTTCTCCGCTTATAACGTAGCCATCACCATCTGCTACCGCCTTGGTTTGCAGGTCGGCGGGCTCAAACGTTGCCCGTCCCTCCATCAATGCGACGGCCGCCGGGACGAATTGCTCCGCAGCCAGTCGCGGCAAGAAGGCCTCCTGCTGCGCCTCACTAGCGAAGTCCAGCAGGGCATTAATCACCCCCAGTGGCGCCAGCGCTGCCAAGGCCAGCGAGATATCGCCGTGGCCAAGATCCTCCGCAGCCAGCACATTGGACATCGGGTCCCGCGGCATGCCGGCTCCACCGTGAATCTCCGGAATGGGCAACAAAGTCAGGCCCAGCTCCACGGTACCATCAAGAAAGCCGGCCGGAGCCGCACCAGCCTCGTCCGCACTTCGGGCAATTGGACGAATCTGCTTCTCGGCAAAGCGCTGTAGGCTTTCCCGGGTCATGCGCTGCTCTTCGGTCAGCGACAGGTCAAAGGGTAAATCCTGGCTCATCATGGCTCCCCTGCTGGAAAGTAACCTATAAGTAACAACCGATAATCAAACGATCGTTTGAACGCTCGGATGCTGGCACAGCAAGGTACCGCCCGACAAGCGCCTGTCCGCAATTGGCACAACTGACTGTCACCCAGAACCACTCTTGATCCTATATACTCTGGCGCAGGACGGAAGGGGCCAGATAGATGGTCAGCCCTCTCGGTCGCAACAATAACAACAGGCCCTATCAGCACGTGCTAAGACTTATCCCCCAGCATGACCCCGTCATGGCCCTGCGCCTCAACCGGCAATTGATGGCCGTGTACTCCTACATCCTGGTTTGGGGAGGTACCATGCTG
Organism: Alcanivoracaceae bacterium; assembly: GCA_029210325.1. Classification (GTDB taxonomy): domain Bacteria; phylum Pseudomonadota; class Gammaproteobacteria; order Pseudomonadales; family Alcanivoracaceae; genus PGZG01. The sequence continues at coordinate 117,579 of JARGPU010000005.1, forward strand.
GCCATGCAGCTTGGGATTTTTTCTTACCACACACCGCACAAGCCCCTGTTCGCCTCCTTACTTGTATTCAATGCCATTATCTTTGCGCTGATCCGATCAGGTGCCTCGAAAATATTTTCAGACCCAAGCCTGACCATCGCACAAATGCTATCGGCAATTACCCTTGTCACAGCGCTACTGCATTACGCCGAGGAAATGCGCGGCGCGATGATCTCTATTTATTTCATGGTGATGACATTTGGCGTGTTTGCGCTGGACCGAACCAAAATGATCGTCATGTCTGCAGTGGTCATCGTCGCGTTTACTGGGCTAATTGTTTACGAGTTTATCTACAGTCCCAAATTGATGGTTTTTTCTCTAGCGGTCGGCCAATGGATGATCCTGCTGCTTGGCCTGATTTGGTTCGTTTTTGTTGGTGGCTATATCCACAATCTGCAACAGCGCATCCGTGAGCAACGGGAATCACTCCGCGATAGCCATTCTCGCCTTGAAGAAAGCCATACGCAGTTACATGGCGCCATGAAAAAGCTGGCTGAAATCGCGGTGCGTGATTCACTAACGGGCTTATATAACCGGCGCCACTTTATCGAGCGGCTGGAGGAAGCCATCGCCATTGCCAAGCGATCGCAGCAGCCTTTTTATCTTGCGCTAATTGATCTGGACCATTTCAAGCAGGTCAATGATCTCCACGGCCATCAGGTCGGCGATGAAATCCTCGTCCGATTTTCCACCTTGGCTCGTCAAATCCTGCGCCGCTCTGACGTGCTTGCCCGGTATGGCGGAGAAGAGTTCATTGTGCTTTTCCCGGAAGGTGGCGGCGACGATATAGCAGAGGTTCTAGAGCGACTAAGAGAGGCGTTTGCGGCTATGTCCTATGATGACCTGGTATCAGGTCTTCGCGTCACTCTGTCAGCCGGCCTTGCTGGCTGGCTCCCTGAGGATGACTCTGACAGCCTGACTCGCCGAGCGGATGACCGCCTTTACGCCGCCAAGCATCAGGGCCGAAACCGTCTGCAGGTGAGCTGAAAGAAATCCTTTTTCCCACACCGCTGCGTTATCATCCTCTCTGAAATTTCGCCAAGCCTCGAGCTCAGCCCGCCACCGGAGTACGCCATGCATCAGCCCGATAACCCGCAACTGCGCCAGAGCCTGCGTGACTGGCTTGATAAGGCCGGTGAAGACTGCCTGACCTGGGTGGAGGTTCATGGCCTGCTGACCGCATTGGCCTGCGCCCCTGCAATCCCGCAAGGCTGGCAAAGTGCGATTCTTGAAGAAGGCGACGTGCCAGCAGAGGTTGGCGCAGCAATGGAGAGCCTGCGCCAACGGATTCAGTCTCAGCTTGGTGCCGGCGAAGGTATTACCCTGCCCTGCCGGCTTGACCCGGATGAGGATCGAGAGGGCAAGGATCTGGCAAGCTGGTGTGCCGGTTTTGTTATTGCCGTCAGTCTGGATGAGCAGGCATGGCACCAGAATCAGGACGAGGAAACCATGGCCGGCCTGATGCTCCCGTTTATGCTGATCTCAGGTCTGGATGAAGACCCGGCGCTGGATGATCTATGGCAGGACCGCAAGCTAGTGCGGGAAATGGCCAGTGGCATACCCGATGTTATTGAAGAGCTGTTTCTGCTGTTTCACGCTCCTGAGCTTGGTCAGGACGACAATGACGACGACGGCGAAGATTAAAGCATTACCGCCTGCTTGCCAGAACCGTGAAATGCTACTTCTTCCGCCTGGCGCCCCAGGCGGCTTCAATTTGCCGAGCTCGAACGATCGACTCTTGCACCAGCGATGACTGGTGCTCAGCAAATTCACGAATAATCTCCAACGCTGAGCGCACATCGCGACGGAAGATGGTCTCAATGATTGCCTTGAAAAATGACAAACATTCTTTGCACTCATCCGGATCAAGGTGCAGCGCCATATAATAGGCTCGCTGAATGGCTGGCTGCAGATTGGCCATGATGTCTTCAACAAAAGGGTTGCGGGAAAACGGATAAGCCAGCTCGAGGAAGCGGAAAGATTGTTCGAAAAAGCCGTCCATGTCGCGCTCGTCAGCGCAGTGTTGCAACTGCTGGATAGACAGAATGAACGGGTCCATATCGTCTTCGGCCATGACTTTGATAGCCTTTCGCACTACCAAACCCAGCAAAACCTGCGCTAACTCATACAAGCTACGCACGTGGGCTTCTGACATATCCTTAACCACCGCACCGCGGCGCGGCAGGATGTCAATCAGATGGCGGCGCTCAAGAATCAGCAGCGCCTCGCGCACAGAACCCCGGCTCACCTCTAGCTCGCCGGCAATGCGCAACTCCTGAATCCTGTCTCCGGCCAGCATCTCACCGCGAATAATCTGCCGGGCCAGATGCTGGGCAATCTGTTCGGAAAGGCTTTCCTGGGCCTTGAAACTCATCCACCACCCTCAGTATGTCGGACAATCTATTCAGGACTGTCCGACTATAGAGCAACAGCCGGAATAAGCAAATACAGGCAGCAGAGCGCGTAAAGAAGTAATTATGCACAGCCCAATAAGTTATCCACATTTTCTGTGGATAAATCTGTGGGTATCCTGAAGAAAGGATGCCAAAAGGCACGTGGCGCAGACCATTCCCCGCAATGTAGAAAAAAACGCCAAATAGGCAAGCCTTTAAATATCAGTAAGTTAGAGATATTCTTTGGCCAATCAATAGGTTGCGTATTTGCCTGGGGGATCGCCTGAGTCCGGTAGAACTGTCTGTGCAAAACACGCACAGATATAGTGCAGAAAATAGCTTTAAATCATGCAGAAATCAGCGGCGGAGACTGATGGTAAGGCCCAAAATCAGCCCCGGCTCCATGTCCTGCGCATTATCCTCACGCTCCTGCGCAGTGTCACAGGAGATCGCACGCCGATAATCCGCGCAATCCAGGCTCTCAAGCACAGCTACGCCACCACTAAGGGTGATTCTGGTGTATTCCTTGACCCACTGGTGACCAATTTCAAAACCTAGCCCAAGGCGCTCATAACGATATTCACCCGCCAGATCACCTACCATCAGGCCGGTATAGTATCCGCTGACATTGGTATAGCCGCGATCAATTCGATGCCGGAAACCAGCCACCCAGCGCCAGTCATCACTGAGCCCGCTATCCACCAGATAGGTACCGGGAACCGCATAGACAGTATTACGCTGCCCTGCCCACTCCAGGTTCAGGCCATTAATCCCGTTGACGAAGGCATAGCCAACCAGCACCTCGGACGACGCGTGGCCCGCAACGGACAACAGCAGAGCAGCAAGAAGGGAGCGGTGCAGACGCATCAGGGAAAGGACCTCATTATTATTCTTGTGTCACTAAGGACCGAGCTATTTTGGGCAAGGTACCCGGCGAAGACAAGCCCGCTTCGTTAGTTGTTTGTAACCCTGCTGGCGGCAAAGCCCGCCAGCAGGTCGTCACCCAGCCGAATCAGATCGGAATGTCGTCAATCCGGTCAGCGGTGGTATCAATGGTACCGTCAACCTTCTCCAGCGCCGCATCGGCCTCATTGCCCACAACCGGAATGATTGACAAAGCAGCACCTGCCACGGAGGCAGTCGCACCGACCAAACGCATCGGCGTCGATGCCAGCTTGGTCAGAAAGCAGCCGCTGAGAAGGGATGCGAGCAGTGCCAAAACGGCTATTCTTGTTATGTGCTTCATAAATGACCTCATGGTTTAGTTTTTTTTTGCCCGGAGTCATTTCAAACTATCCGGACAAACTGTTCAACCACCTTGTTACTGGTAAGAAAAAGTCATACCAAGACGACGGCCCACCTGCTCATAAGACTCGACCACATTGCCCAGATCCTGACGGAAGCGGTCCTTGTCGAGCTTTTCCCGAGTCTCTTTATCCCATAGACGGCAGCCATCGGGGCTGAACTCATCGGCGAGCAACACTTCTCCATGGAACACCCCAAACTCCAGCTTGAAGTCGACCAGTAGCATGCCTCCATCCAGAAATAGCTGACGCAATACTTCGTTCGCCATGAAGGTGAGTTCTTTCATACGCTCAAGCTGATCCACGGTAGCCCAGGCAAAACTCAGCGCATGAGATTCGTTGATCATCGGATCACCAAGTGCGTCGTCTTTCAGGAACAGTTCATAGGTTGGCGGTGAAAGCTCTGTACCCTCCTGAATACCTAAGCGCCGACAGATACTTCCTGCAGCGATATTGCGCACTACGCACTCCACTGGAATCATTTGCAGCCGTTTTACCAGTGACTCGTCCACCGACAGCTGCCGCTCCATATGAGTCGGAATGCCAGCCTCTCGTAGCCGGGTCATAATAAAAGCATTGAACTGATTATTGACTGCACCTTTACGATCAAGCTGCTCACGCTTTTTACCGTCAAAGGCTGATGTGTCATTTCGAAAATGCATTACCAGAAGGTCCGGGTCATCCGTTGTATAAACGGACTTCGCCTTGCCGGCATACAGCTCTTCACGCTTTTCCATTTTTCACTCCCCCGAAGCGGGATCACGGTTACGGTTGCCAGAAGCTCTAAGCGCCTGGTGTAATCTGGATTTGTCTGACTGCTCTCAGAGGTTGTCGTGTAACCGCTGCAAAATGGCCAAGCCTGGTTCAGCTTCTACCAGTGCGGAGCCGCGACTGTTGAGCACCGCGACCTGCACACCATTAACGGTATGGCTTAGCTTGATTTGCGCATCTCGCTCTGCAAGCCCATAAGATTTCGGAACTTTGACAAAGAAAATACCTGCCTCGCGACTGCGGTCATCGATGCGCAAATCGGTCTCGCCAAGAGCCTTGCTCACATACTCCCAAGCCCAGGGAAAGGCGGTATATATCATAATGATGGGATAGTCGTTGCCATCCTTGGTCAGTACGATGCGGGTGCTGCCGGCATCAGGCAGAGGGGCATCCGGTGCCGGCTGCTGCTGTGTGACCACAATAGACTCAGGGGGCTTGGGCACCTCGAAACGATCATCCTTGTCATAAGCAAGGCGACGCTCCGCATCCGGCACAGCGAACATGTCGTCGCCACTATGGACTACCATTCCTTCGGGTAGGGTCATGCGCGGAAGAACTTCAGTCTGACGATATTCCAGTGTCTTATCTGGGAGCAAGGAACAGCCTGACAGCAGGACAACAAACAGAATCAGTAGTGACCGCATTACAGCAACCCACAGCTTGTCATCGTGCCACGCAGAATCTGCTGCGCGGGCGTAGACAGCGATGTTAAAGGCAGGCGAATACCACTATCGATCAAGCCCATTTGCTGCAGCGCCCACTTAACCGGAATCGGGTTCGACTCGACAAAAAGATCTCGATGCAGGGAATTGATCTGCGCATCCAGTGACCGTGCTAGAGATGCTTCGCCCTTCAGTGCAGCTTCACATACTGCCGCCATCTTTTTCGGCACCACGTTTGCGGTCACTGAAATATCGCCATCAGCGCTCATCAGCATGGCTTCTACAGCGGTGGCATCGTCGCCAGAGTAAATCAAAAAATCGGCACCGCAGCGTTCGCGAATTTCGCGGATCCGTTCAAGATTGCCGGTGGCCTCCTTAATGCCGACAATATTCGGCACCAGGGCAAGACGCTCAACCGTTTCCGGCAGCATATCGCAGGCTGTACGGCCTGGGACGTTATACAAAATCTGCGGGACGTCGACCGCTTCAGCGATGGCACGATAGTGTTGGAACAAACCTTCCTGTGTCGGCTTGTTGTAGTACGGGGTTACCAGCAGGCAGGCATCAGCACCGTCACGCTTGGCATCACGGGTCAGCCTGATCGCCTCTTCGGTAGAGTTGGCTCCGGTCCCGGCAATCACCGGCACACGGCCACGGGCTGCAGATATGACCTCGCGAATGACCAGGTCATGCTCCTCAAAGCCCAAAGTTGCCGACTCCCCGGTTGTGCCGACAGCGACGATTGCATGGGTGCCCTCTGCAACGTGCCAGTCAACCAACTTTCTGAGCCGATCCCAATCGACCGCGCCATCGGCGTGCATCGGTGTTACCAGAGCCACAATACTGCCGCGAATTTCCACGCATTCCACTCCGTTAGGACGGCCAGAAACAGGCCGGCTATGGTACTTGGCCACTGCCAGCCGAACAAGAGAGTCGCAGCTTGATCCCCCAGCTCTGGCAAGCCAGAATCCCCTTTCCCCCCCTTGAGGCTGTCAGGATGTCTTCACTTATCGTCATTTCCGCTATTGGCTCGGACCGCCCCGGCATTGTTCAGGCCCTGTCCGGCGAGGTTCTCGGACGAGCGGGTAATATTCTCGACTCGCGCATGACTGTACTCGGCGGAGAGTTCGCTATCCTGATGCTGGTGTCCGGAGAAGACAAAGCCATCGCCCAGCTAGAGGCAGATCGCGAGCAACTGGAGCAGTCCCTGAGCCTGCAGCTGACCCTGAAACGCACTCGGCAGCGAGACACGGGCAGCCAGGCCCTGCCTTACCGGGTCGAGGTCGTAGCCATGGACCACCCCGGCATCGTTCATGATATCGCCAACTTCTTTAGCGGCCGCGGCATCAATATCGACGACCTGCACACAGGCACTTATGCCGCACCTCATACCGGTACCACCATGTTCAATCTTCACATGACGCTGAGTGTCCCCGCAGAAGAATCCATCTCACGACTACGCGAAGCATTCTTTGAGTTCTGTGAGGCAAGGAATGTTGACGCTAGCATGTCCCCGCACCGTAACAGGAGCCTTTAATGAGCAATATCAGCATTGGTAAAAAAGTCCCCGACTTCAGTGTCTCGGCTACCAGCGACCAGACCGTGCGGCTGAAAGAACTCAAGGGGCGTAATGTAGTCCTGTACTTCTATCCCCGTGATAGTACCCCGGGCTGCACCACAGAAGGTCAGGACTTTCGTGACCTCTACGCAGAGTTCACGAAAGCTGACACAGCAATATTCGGCGTCTCTCAGGATAGCCTGAAGAGCCACGAAAACTTCCGCAGCAAGCAGAGTTTCCCATTTCAGCTAATCAGCGATGAGGACGGTAGTCTGTGTCGGCTGTTTGATGTGATCAAAATGAAAAACATGTATGGAAAGCAATTCGAGGGGATTGAAAGGAGTACATTCCTGATTGATGCCAGCGGCAAACTGCAGCGAGAGTGGCGCAAGGTCAAGGTCCCCGGCCATGTGGCAGAAGTGCTGCAAGCCGTAAAGGAGCTCTAGCCCAAAACGGGGGTTGCAGTCAGCTATCTGGCTGCAACCCTGAATCAGCTGTCACTGCCGGCCAGGCATTAACCACGGCCTTAAGCAAGGTGGCCAGCGGGATGGCAAAAAACACCCCCCAAAACCCCCACAGTCCTCCGAAAAAAAGAATTGCTGTAATAATCACCACCGGATGCAGGTTGACTGCTTCGGAGAAAAGCAGGGGCACAAGAATATTGCCATCAATAAACTGGATGACACCGTAAGCAATCATCACCATGGCAAACTCTGCCCCCCAACCAAACTGCCCCCAAGCCACCACCATCACGGGCAGAGTAACGACCGTCGCACCGATGTATGGCACCACCACAGAAAGCCCCACTAACACAGCCAGCAGCAGCGAATACTTCAATCCCATCAATGCAAAAACCGCATAGCTTGAGCCGCCAACAATCAGGATCTCCAACGCTTTGCCGCGGATATAGTTGGCAATCTGGCCATCCATTTCCTGCCATACCCGGGCCAGCAGGTGGCGTCTGGCAGGCAGGAATTTCAGGGCCCCCTGCACCAATGAGAAATGGTCTTTCAGGAAGAAAAAAACCAACAGCGGCAATAACACCAGAAAGATCATCAGATCCAGCAGCCCGGGAATAAGCCCCAACGAAGCAGTGACCATACGCTGGCCAAGCTCTGCGAGCTTTTCGTGCAGATCGGCAATTAGCTGGATTACCTGAGCCTCACTGACTACCTCGGGGTAGCGTAGCGGCATTTCCCTCAGCCAGGCCTCGCTCACCCCCAGCAATTTCGGCAGCTGCACCTGTACCAATGTCACAGTCTGCTTCCACACCATGGGCAGCAGCAGCACCAGAGACACCAACAGCAGGGAAATAAACAGGAAATATACGCCTGAAAAAGCCCAAAACCGTCCAACCCCCCTCTCCTGCAGCGAGTTGATCATGCCCTGAAGCAGATAAGCGATGACCAGTGCGGCGAACACCGGAGCCAGCATTTTACCAAACAGCAGCACCACCAGCAGACCGACCACCAATACCACGAACAGGGAGACAGCCTGCTCATCCGAGAAGTATCGGTAGAACCAGCCGCGCAATACATCAATCATTCAGGCTTAGCCTCCGCCCGGATAAAAAATTCATATACACCATCTTGGTCAACAAAATGAACCAGCTGGTGGTCCGCCTGTCCGAGCCATGCAGGGATATCACGCCGTGCCCCCGGGTCATCCGCCCGAACCAACAGCAGCGCATTGGCAGGCATGGCCCGGAGCTGCTGGCGAGCCTTCAGCAAAGGCATGGGACAGCGTAGCCCTGTGACATCGAGAGTCATATCGACCTTCAAGTCGGTCACGCAAAGAGATTGATCAAATGACATGGGCTAACCTTATATCGGCGTACCTTAACAGAGTCGGCAGTGATTATACTGGCACAGACTCCCGATGGTGGCTTTTGTCCATGGTTCGTTTTCTGATTCTGCTTGCTCTGTGCCTGCCAATACCCGGTATTGGCAGCGAAAAGGCCCCTTTGCCGGAGCTGGGAGACCCTGCCGGCGGCCTTATCAGCCCGGATCAGGAGTTTCGCATGGGACGCACCTGGCTACGCCAACTACGTGGTCAGGTCGCAGTGCTCAACGACCCTCTTGTGCAAGAATATGTGGAGCATCTGGTCTACCGCATGGCATCTCACAGCGACTTGCATGAACCTGACCTGGCGATCGTCGTGATCAACAGCAGGGAAATCAACGCATTCGCCGTTCCCGGAGGAGTTATTGGTCTGAATGCCGGCCTGATGATCAACGCCGAGCAGGAGGATGAAGTCGCCGCCGTGGTCGCACATGAAATCGCTCATGTCAGCCAGCGGCACTTTGTCCGCCGCTACGCCGATAGCCAGCGCATTAATACCGCTGTCATGGCCGCCATGCTGGCAAGTTTGGCAGTGATGATCAGCGGACAAGCAGATGCCGGTGCCGCCGGCATAATGGCCACTCAGGCTGCAGCTATCCAGCAGCAATTGGCCTATTCCCGTCACCACGAACGCGAAGCAGACCGCGTTGGCATGCAGACTCTGGTAAATGCAGGAATGGACCCGGAAGCAATGCCCCGTTTTTTTGAAAAACTGCAACGTAACCAGCAGTTTGCTGGCAAACCACTGGAGTTTCTTTCTACTCACCCGATTACCGAAGAACGGATAGCTGATTCACGAGCCCGGGCAGTTACCTTACCGGCAGGCAACCTGCAGGAGGCAGAGGCGTTCCAGCTGATTCGAGCGCGCTTGCTGGCTGGTTTCTACAACGCCCCAGCGCTGGCAGTGGAACACTTTCGCAGCAAGTATCACGGCGGGGCCAGCATCCAGCAGCAGGCAGCAGGCTATGGCTTGGCCGTCAGTGCATTGCGGGCAAAGGATTACTCGCTGGCCAATGAAACCCTGAACCAGCTGCAGGGCCGTTTTCCGGATCAGCTGTGGTTTCGGGTCGCCCGCGCGGAGGTGCTACAGGCACAGCAGAAGCATGAACAGGCCGCCGATATCCTGCGAGAAGTCGCCCACTTGATGCCTCGCAACTATGCCATTTCCGCCCTGCTGGCTGGCAGTTTGATCAAAACAAACAAAGCCGCGGAGGCGGCCGAGTTACTTGAGCCGATACTGCGACAAAGAGCCAGCGACCCGGCACTGTGGAGGCTGGCGGCTGACGCCTGGGGTTACAGCGGAAGTCTTGCTCTGGCCCACTTGGGCAGGGGGGAAGCGTTATTTCTCAGCGGTGCTGATGAGAGGGGCATGGATCAGCTGCGCTTTGCCCTTGATTACAGCAAAGACAACTTCCCGCTGCACAGTCGCATCAAGGCTCGCCTTGAGGAAATGGACGCAACCTCGAAAGAGCGATTCTGAGCACCCGTCAGGGCTTCCTGGAACGCCCGAAGTCCAGCATGCGCTGTAGCGGGATCATCGCCTTGCGGGCAGTTTCCGTATCAACAGATATTTCCTGGCCCGCTCCGGATTCGTCCTCTAGCACCTGACAAAGGTTTTCCAGTCCATTCATTGCCATCCATGGACAATGTGCACAACTGCGGCAAGTACCACCGCTGCCCGCAGTCGGCGCCTCAATCAACAACTTGTCTTTAGCGGTCTGCTGCATCTTGTAAAAAATGCCGCGGTCTGTGGCGACAATCATGGTCTTGTTAGGCAGTTCCGCAGCAGCACGAATTAACTGTGACGTTGAACCGACCACGTCAGCCATGGCAACCACTGCCTCGGGGGACTCGGGATGAACCAGCACGGCAGCATCCGGATAGGCTTTTTTCAGATCGAGCAAAGCTCGTGCCTTGAACTCTTCGTGGACGATGCAAGCGCCCTGCCAGCAAAGCACGTCGGCGCCGGTTTTCTGCTGTACATAGTGACCAAGGTGCTGATCCGGTGCCCAAAGTACTTTCTCGCCACGTTTGTCCAGAAAATCAATCAGATCCACCGCGATACTTGAGGTTACCACCCAGTCTGCACGTGCCTTCACAGCTGCAGAGGTGTTGGCATACACGACCACGGTTCGCTCAGGGTGCTGATCACAGAACGCGGAAAACTGATCTTCGGGACAGCCAATATCCAGCGAACAGGTAGCCTCTGTCGTGGGCATAAGCACACGCTTCTCTGGGCTAAGGATTTTTGCCGTTTCGCCCATAAAACGCACCCCAGCAACTACTAGTGTAGTGGCTGGATGTTCCTTGCCGAAACGAGCCATCTCCAGTGAGTCAGACACGCATCCGCCAGTCTCTTCGGCCAGAGACTGGATTTCCGGGTCTGTGTAGTAGTGTGCCACCAACACAGCATTGCGGATTTTGAGCAGCTGGGCTATCCGCCCGCGCAGCTCAAGACGACGAGATTGATCAAGCGCTACAGGAACTGAAACGCGATCAAGGTGCTGGCGCACCAGCTCAATAGCTTCGGCAGTCATGGTCGTTCCCCGGCTAACGCCGGGGCCTCTTACAGATTCGGAGAAGGGTGCTGCCAACAGCACCCATCAGGCTAGAATAAGTATATCTCAGGTGCAGCGATCAGGGGTTGCTCAGATGTGCCAACTGTCGGCGGAATCGCTCTTCTCCCAATGCTGAATCAGTGAGCCCATCAAGCTGCCGCCCCATCAGGCGATCCAGTTGGGCAATACGGTCCGCGGGCTTGGGGTGGGTCTTCAGCAGCAAGCCGAGCTCACCGGCCTCTGGATTCATTCGCTCCAGGGTCTGCAACACGGTGACCAGACCGTAGGGGTCGTAGCCGGCCCGCGCAGCCAGCACGACGCCAATACGATCGGCGTGATGCTCATCTTTACGGTCAAGACCACGGCTATAGATTAACTTGGCGCCACCTGCCAAAGCCTGCAACTGGCGCGTATCAGTGCCACGCTCTTCAAGCGCCGCCTGTACGGCCATGCCGGCAAGTTTCAATCTGGCCTGCTTGCGAATTGCCACCAGATGGTGGGTGGCAACCACATGGCCTATTTCATGGGCCAATACGCCCGCTAATTCTGACTCGTTACGCAAACGCGCCAGCAGCCCCTTGGTAATGAATACATAGCCTCCCGGTGCAGCAAAGGCATTGATATCCGCATCGTCTAATACCGCAAAGCGCCAGTTTAAATCTGGCCGGTCGCTCTGTAACGCCAGCCACATTCCAACCTTATTAACGTAGACCTGAACTTGTTCGTCTTGCAGCAAAGGAGCCGCCCCCAGCAGCACAGCGGCCGCCTCACGGCCGATATCGCTCTCCTCCGCTTCACCGGCCGGAACAAAGGCCTGCTTCAATGTGCCGCCGGCACTGGCTAGCTGATTTATGTCGATGGTTTTGCAGCTACTCAGCAGAATGCCGGTGAGTAGTACAAGCGCTGTTCTCATCATCATTTTCTGCGCTCCTTGAGGTCTGCAACCTGACGTGCCCTGAGCGGCAGTGATGCCGCATAGCGCCGTGCAGCCTGCTTATCCACAGCGAAGCGATCGAGACTTTCAACAGCAGTATGATCAGCACTGGCAGACTCAATATCACCAGCATCAAGCCCGCGAATTCCCGCGGTGGCGGTGCCACCGCTTTGCACCGAGTAGCCGCTATTTAGCCAACCCCAAAGACCGGAAAAAACCGAATCAGATTCTTGCTGCCCAGACAACCTGACCGCGCCCAAGCGAACCCAGCCCTGCCGTCCGCCGCTGGCGCTGACCTGATACCAGCCACCACGGCGTTGAGAGATCTCTACCAGAGTATTGGCCAGCAGTGTCCCTGATACTGATCCATCAGGCTGCTGATATAGCTGCGTGTTGGCAGAGATCGTGCCGCTGTCGGCGCCACTAACCAAGCCACTGGCAAACAATGAAACTATCAACAATAGAATTCGAGCCATCATGTCATCCCCCCAGATGAAATCTTACTCGGCACTATTGTGTGCCATATATGGCGATCAGAAAAGACTGCTCATCAGATCGCTGGTCTCCAACCGCGGCCGGCAGCCAGCACCTGCACTGTACTGATCGCCCGCTCGCGGAACGCCCCCTCGCAATAGCATAGGTAGTACTGCCACATGCGCTGGAACCGCTGGTCAAAACCTTGCTCTGCGACCTGATCCAGCGCGGCGGTAAAGCGCTCCCGCCAATCTGCGAGGGTGCGCGCATAGTCAAGACCGATATCATCAATTGCCAGCGGTGTCAGCTGGGTGTCTTCTCCCAGATGGTCCATCATTACCCGAACCGACGGCAAAAATCCGCCGGGGAAAATATACCGTTTGATAAAGTCTATATTCTTAAGCGCGAAGCGATAACGATGGTCCGGCACGGTAATGGCCTGCAGGAGCATCATGCCATCCTCCGCCAGCAAGCGATTTAGCTGACGGAAATACTGTGACAGGTATTGATGCCCTACCGCTTCGATCATCTCAATAGAGACGACACGGTCATAACGCCCCTCAAGCAAGCGGTAATCCTGTTCCAGCACAGTGATCCGGTCCTCCAGACCTTCGGCGCGAACGCGCGCCTGAGCATGGCGAAACTGCTCTTGGGAAATTGTCGTAGTTGTTACCCGGCAGCCATAGTGACGCGCAGCATGAATTGCCAGTCCACCCCAGCCAGTACCGATCTCCAGAAGGTGGTGCTGGTCGTTGAGCTGTAGCTTCTGGCAGACAATATCCAGCTTGTGAACTGCGGCCTCATCCAGGGGCGCGTCAGCGCGTGGATAGATTGCGCTGGAGTACATCATCTGCTTATCAAGAAAAAGGCTGAAAAAATCGTTGCCGAGATCATAATGCGCGGCAATATTGCGACGAGAGCCACGCACGGAATTACGATTGATAACATGTAGCGCCGAAAGCAAAGGCTTGGACATTTTACTGGCCAAACCTTCCAGAGCCTGCATGGGCTCCACATTGGCGGCAAAATAACGTACCACTGCAACCAGATCATCGCTGGACCAGAGGTCTTCCATAAATGCTTCTGCCGCGCCCAGCGCGCCCCCGGTCATCATCATCCGATAGGTACGCCAGTCATTCATTCGCAACGCTGCACAAGGTTCGCCCCGGCCCAATACAACCTCATTTCCATCCGGCTCACGCAGGGTAAGCTGGCCTCGTGGAAAACGGCCCAGAGCACCCAGCACCAGGCGGCGCGCGGTGCGGTCCAACAGGGAGGCGGAGGCATCCGCAGAGATTCGTTCAACGTCGAGCATGGCTACCTCGTTTCTTATCCAATCAGTTAGTCCTAAACCTTCTTGGCCGGATGAGCATGGAAGCTCACCCCCTTACGCCACAGCTTTAGCGCATGAGCATAAATAGCCAAACTCGCTTTGAAACTTTGCGCCCGGTAACGCCACACTACCGACCACAGCATCTGGCCGTCTGCAGGCTGGCGCAGCATGCGAACTCCGGCTGCAAAAACCTTGCCTTCATCAGCAATGGTGGCAATGGTGACCGCAAGGTCGCGATTATTCTGTGAAAATGTCCAGCAATAACGCATTGCCATGCCCATAAATGGCGACACGTGAAAGTCTTTGGGGTGCTCGAACGCTAGCCCGTTGGGCGAGGCGACAGGAATCAGAGGATACCAGTGCCGCTCATTCCAGGGCGTGTTGTGCACTTCTGCAATGATGCTGTCAGGCACGCTGGCACCCACTGGAAAGTGCCAAAACAGAGTCAGCGGGTTGAATGACCAGCCAAATAGTCTGGGCTGAGACAGCATGCATACCGCACCCTGCCCCCAATCCAGGCCCAGCTCCGTGGCCTTGGCTCTGGCCCGCTCAGCCAGACTACCGCTACCCGCTCCCAGATAGTCACGCTCTCGTATCACTGCCAGACGCCAACGACGTCCCCACCATCGGCTGCGGTCAAGCAAACCGTCAATATCATCCAGGTTTAGCCAAAGCCACCAGAAAGGATATTTGAAAACATGCACCACCGGGGCTTCTCGGCGATGCCAGACCTCGCCGATGTACAGCGCATGATCGGTAATCATAACGACTCGCCAAAGCCAGCAGCCACGGCCAGCGCCGAAACAACCCCATCCTCGTGGAAGCCATTACGGCACCATGCACCACAGAACCAGGTGTTCCTACGGCCATTTACCTTTTCAAGCAATTCAGTGCGATTAGCCAGACCGGCAGGAGTGAAGAGGGGGTGGCTGAAATTGAAACGCTGTACTACCTTGGCGGGGTCAATCCGGTCCGTTGCATTAAGAGTTACGCACCAGGTGTTGGTGGCCTTCAGTCCCTGCAAGATATTCATATTGTAGGTAACCTGAACTCGATCTCCTCGCTGCACAGGGAGCAATGCATTCCAGCTTGACCAGCAGCGCTCGGCAGCAGGCAGCAGGCTAACGTCGGTATGTAGCACCACCTCGTTGTCCTGATACGGAATATTTCCTAGAAGCTCCTTTTCATCCATGTCCGCATCCGCGAGCAAAGCCACAGCCTGATCACTGTGGCAGGCAAATACCACATCGTCAAAGACTTCATCCCCTTGCGCGCTGTTAACATTGACCCCGTGGTCCAACCGCCGCACCTGCCGAACAGGAGTACTGAGGCGAACCTCCGCCTGCAGTCCAGCCAGCAGCTTGTCCACATAGCGCGTAGAGCCACCGGGTACCACATACCATTGAGGCCGGTTGGTAATGGTCAGCAGGCCATGGTTATCGAAGAAGCGGACAAAAAACTTTGCCGGGAAGGCCTTCATCTGGTCATCACTGCATGACCAGATGGCGCCTCCCATGGGCAGAATATAGTGATCACAGAAACGCTGGCTGTAGCCGCCGCGTCGCAAGTACTCACCTAATGGAAGCTCTCCATCTTCGCTATGCAGCAGCGCCGGCGCCTCTCGGTTAAAGCGTAGAATATCTCGAATCATCTGCCAATGGGCAAAGGAAAGCAGGTTGCTTTTCTGAGCGAACAGGCCGCCAAGCCCGTCTCCAGAATATTCCAGACCGGTTTTTTCACAGCGTATGGCAAAGCCCATTTTAGTAGGCTGGCGCCCCACCCCAAGCTGCTCCAGTAAGCGATGAAAGTTCGGGTAGGTACGGTCATTGAAAACAATAAAGCCGACATCCACCTGCAGCTTACCCAGAGGGTCCTGCGCCTCAACCGTGCAAGTGTGCCCACCAATGCGATCCGCGGCCTCAAACAGCACCACCTGATGACGACGACTTAATACCCAGGCAGCAGTAAGGCCGCTGATTCCCGAACCGATAATCGCAATACGCTTCATTGACTCTCCATTATTTCTTTGGCCGCTCGGAACGCCGCAGTAACCCTGTCCCGAACACCTGCCTGATCAACCACCGGAGCGGGATATCCAGACACTGGATTAGGCGCTTTCCAGGGCTCATGGATCCATTTGTTATCAATCTCCGCCAGCTCTGGCACGTACCGGCGAATGAACTCTCCGTCCGGGTCAAAGCGCTGGCTTTGTCTGACCGGGCTGAACACCCTGAAGTAAGGGGCAGCATCTGTACCAGTTGAGGCGCTCCACTGCCAGCCGCCGTTGTTGGCAGCAAAGTCTCCGTCTATCAGGTGGCGCATAAAAAACTGCTCGCCACGACGCCAGTCTATAAAAAGGTTCTTGGTTAAAAACATGGCAGAGACCATGCGTAGCCGATTGTGCATCCAGCCAGTCTGGACCAGCTGACGCTGGGCGGCATCAACTAAGGGGTAGCCCGTGCGTCCCTCGCACCACGCCTGAAACAAAGCCTCGTCAGATGACCACTGAATAAAACGGGTCTCGGCACGAAACGGCTCACCCACCGCCAACTGCGGAAAATTGGCCATGATTTGTCGATAAAAGTCTCGCCAAGCCAGCTCGCCAATCCAGCATTCCGCTCCTTCTCGCTGGGCCGGGTGCTGCAAAGCAGAGCGTGCCAGGTGCCAGCACTCGGCCACCGACACCGTTCCAGCGGACAGCGCAGCAGACAGCATGCTGGTGCCCTCTATCGCCGGAAAGTCTCGCTGCCTCTGGTACCCTGCCAAAGAAGTGAGAGCAAATGACTTAAGTTGATCACGCGCCGCCTGCTCTCCACTTTGCCAGCCCGCAGATAAAGAGGGACTGATCGCCACTCTGGCGAGAGCATTATCAATAATACGATGACCTTCAAATTTGACTGGGGCTGTACCCCGCTTGCGTTTCTCTGAAGCAAGCGGCGCCGGACCATGGCTATCCAGCCATTTCTGCCAGCTGCGCCGGTACGGTGAAAATACCGTATAAGGCCTGCCCTGTCCGGTGCTTAACAGGCGTGGCGGCACCAGCACGCCATGGTCAAAGCCCTGCATCTCGACCCCTAGCGCAGTCGCCGCTACGGCACTGGCACGATCGCGATCAAGCTCATTGCGAAGGTACTCTCGCCCTACAAACACCTTGCCGATTGAGTAGCGGGCCAAATATTCGCCAAACATATCGGGCACGGCCCGAAAACTACCTGCTTCAACGATATCCAGAGGTACGCCAAGGCGAGCCAGACTCTCCCCCAGTTCCCGCAGGGATTCCAAAACGTACCAGCGGCGTATAGCGGCCACATGGTGACTATCCCACTGGTCCTCACACAGAAAATACACGGAGCGCACCGGCCGACCATCGGCAAGTGCAGCAGACAAAGCCGCCTGCTCATGGACACGCAGATCGTTTCTAAACCAGACTAATACGGCTTCCGGCGGGGTGGCGGGCATTCCCTGTCTTCCTCGTCAACATGTCGGCAATGGTAGCCCTCAGCACCGTGACTCCGGTGTGAAACCGCACCCTTCATAAATCCTTCACAACCACGTACCCTGCCCTTTTTTGGTCAAGGAGAGCAATCCATGCGCATTAAATATCTTGCTCCCGCACTAGTGACAGTACTGACTCCGCTGTCAGTGTCCGCTGCGGAAGCTGAAGTTTATGGCCTTTTCCATATCTCTGCGGATTACCTCAATGCTGATGCAGGCGACCCTCTGAACCCGAATTCCGGCGATGAAGGTGCCACCATATCAAGCAACAGCAGCCGACTGGGCTTTCGCGGCAATACCGCCGTATCCGATGCGCTGACGGCGATCTGGCAGGTAGAAGTTGAGATCCGTGCGGACAATGGCTCCGCTCTGGCAACCGACCGCAATACATTTGCTGGTCTGCGCGGCGACTGGGGCCAACTTCGTGCCGGCCGCTTTGACACCCCGTTCAAGCTGCTGCATAGCCGTACAAGCCTGTTCTCGGACCAGGTCGGCGACGGCCGCAACATCCTTCGTGCCGACATCGCCGACGGCCTTACCACCACCACCGACGCCAACTGGTGGAATGAACGGTTACGTAATTCGATTGACTACCAGACGCCGACCTGGAACAACCTGACTGCCAGCCTGCACTATTCGAGCAATCAGGATGCCAATGCCGCCACTTCATCAGAGCAAGCTTCGTGGAGCGGGTCTCTGCAATGGCGCGGCGACAATCTCTGGCTGGCTGTAGCCCATGAGGACTCGACCAGAGAAGTCGCCGCTGTGTTAACCGAACGGCAAGCCAGCCGTGTCGCCCTATCCTGGGAGCTAGGTGAAACCCGTCTGGTTGGCATGTATCAGCGAGCCGACAATCCGGATATCGACGCCTGGGGCGCTGGTATCAAGCAAAACATTACCGACAAGCTGGCGGTTAAAACCCACTACTACAGACTGGATGCGACTGGAGAAGATCAGGACGCCGAACTGTTTGCCGTCGGCATGGACTACACCGTGGCTAAAGCACTGGTGTTCTATGGCAGCTACGGTCAGGTTATTAATGGCGACCTTATCAACCGTGATCCATGGTCTCAGGGACGCAACGATGATCTGGTCACCGGAAACGGCGATACACCAGACGCGGTATCAGCAGGGATGATTTATCGTTTCTAATCGAAGCTTCAGGTGGCACAGTCATTATTGTGCCACCTGAAAGCAATGCGGCGATTAGCCGATAGCACTTACCAAAAATCCCAGTACCGCAAGAATTACCAACCACTTGCCAATCACATATACAGGGCGATTCCAGCGCTTGATTTTCTTCAGCGCATCCTTGTAAGCCAGCACGCCCTTGCCCAAACGGTTGCCAATGCCCGAGTGGCTGCTGTCGATATTATCGATATAGAACAGGCTATTGAAAAAACTGCCAAAGTAATAGTACAGACGCTGTACAAAATGCGGACGCATCGGACGATCAATATCTGTCATCAAAATAATGCGCGGCTTATCCGTATCGTTGTAAGCCGAGTGCAGATAGGTCTCGTCGAAGATGATGCTTTCGCCGTCCTTCCATGTGTAGTGATCGCCATTAATCATCAATCCACAAGCTTTGTCATTTGGTGTCGACAAGCCCAAGGAGTAGCGCACGGTATAGGCAAAAGGGTCATGATGCTTGTTCAGGCGCTTGCCGGGCATCAGCACTGCAAATAAAGCAATGTTCATACCTGGCACCTGATCAATCAGAGCCCGTGTTTTCGGCGCCAATTGGTAAGCAGATGGGATGTCGTTGTTATACAACTTCAGGTAAAAGCTTTTCCAGCGATTGTCCTTGTAGAAACTGCTGGCAGGCAAATCATCCTTCACTGCTATATGACCTTGGCCATACAGCTCTAGTGCCTCATCGCGAATCACTTCCCAGTTGTCTTGCAGGATCTTTAGCTCCGGGAAGCTGTCGATCGAAAGCTGCGCGGTGGTCGGTACCTTGGAAAGCAAATAGGCCGGAATATTAAAAGGCACCATAAAGGTAGAGAAGTCTGTGAGCTGCCGTCCCAGTTCAAACGAAACACGGTTGCGAACCCGCAGAAATACTATGCAGCCGGCATATGCAGCCAGTATTGAAATTACAATCATCATGGGCTGTTGCTCCCTGTATTTTTGACCGGCACAAAACAAAAAGCCCCACAGCTAACACTGCGGGGCTTTTTACGTTTGATCATGGTGGGCCGTGATGGATTCGAACCATCGACCAATTGGTTAAAAGCCAACTGCTCTACCGCTGAGCTAACGGCCCCGAAAGAGGCGCAAATGATACTGATTTTTCCGCGCCCGACAAGAGAAAATGCATGTTTTTTTCCCATCGTGGCATCGAGTCCGCTCAGATTGATCGATATCTGGTGGAATCCTTGACTCCAGCGCTAGCGAAACCTTCGCTACGCAATCGACAGCTGTCGCAGCGACCGCAGGCAAAACCGTGTTCATCCGCCTGATAGCAGGACACCGTTAATGCGTAATCCAGCCCGGCTGCGACTCCTGCCTGAATAATCTGCGCCTTAGTCAAATTGAGCAAGGGTGTAACAATCTCTGGTCCATGCCCCTCCACCCCTGCCTTGGTGGCCACATCAGCAAGCTGCTGAAACGCTGCGACGAACTCGGGGCGGCAGTCCGGATAGCCTGAGTAATCTACAGCATTAACGCCAATATGAATCTGCTCGGCATCCAACACCTCTGCCAGCCCCAGCGCTAACGACAGAAATACCGTATTGCGGGCCGGGACATAGGTTACCGGGATCCCTTCTCCGCCATTTTCCGGCACGGCAATAGCGTTGTCGGTTAACGCCGAACCGCCGATGGAGCCCAGACCCAGCTCAATAACCCGATGGCTGGCTGCGCCCAGAGAGCTAGCCAACTGCTGCGCGGCAACCAACTCTGCCCGGTGACGCTGGCCATAGTCAAAAGAAACAGTATGGCACTCAAGGCCTTGCTGTCTGGCCAAGGCCAGACAGGTGGCCGAGTCCAGACCGCCAGAAAGCAATACCACTGCCCTGCTCTTCATTTACCCCTCGCATCCTTCCACAATAGCTTGTGTAGCTGCAGCTGGAAGCGCACCGGCAAGCGGTCATCAAGGATCCAACCAGCCAGCTCGGCTGGATCCAGCTGGCCAAATACCGGTGAAAACAACACCTCGCTGACCCGTTTGGCGAGACCATACTGGTCCAGCTGCATCCTTGCCCAATCATAGTCACGTCGGTCCGCAAGCACGAACTTGACCTGATCCTTCGCCGTCAGCAGCGCAATGTTTTGCAAGCGGTTGTTATGCAGCTCGCCAGATCCGGGGGCTTTGAGGTCCATAACAATACTGACACGAGGATCCACCTCGCTGATGTCCAGTGCCCCGCCAGTCTCCAGGTTAACCTGATACCCGGTATCGCATAACTCGGCCAATAACGGGTGGACAGCTGGCTGCGCCAACGGCTCACCACCGGTCACCGTGACATACTCAGCCTGATACTCGCCAACATCCTTGAGAATAGTGCCAATGGAGCGCTTCTCGCCGCCTGAGAAGGCATATTCGGTATCACACCAGACACAGCGTTGGGGGCAGCCGGTCAGACGAACGAACACGGTCGGACGCCCGACGCTACGCGCCTCGCCTTGCAAGGAATGGAAGATTTCGCTGATTCGCAGGTCCAAGGACGCCTCAAACAGGCTCCACAGGAGCCATCAGGAGTTACTTAAGCTGCTCGAGCATGGTTCTGGCATATCCCGCTTCAGACGAACTGGGGAACTGCTGAATGACCCGATTAAGGGTTGCTCGGGCCTCATCAGTGTTACCCGACTCGGCTTCCAGCATCGCCAGACGATACATCGCCGAGGGAACCCGACTGCTATCCGGAAAGCGTTCGATAACGGTACGAAACTGCGTCATCGCCTGTTCCCTGTCCGGCTTGTCCAGACTGCGCCAAGCCTCACCCAGCCAGAAGTGGGAAAAATCCCGAAACTGTCCCTGTGGGTAACTGGACAGATAGGCCTCGAAAGCCTTTCGAGCGTCGTCAAAGCGGCTGGCATAAAGCAGATCCCGCGCAGCCATATAAGCGGAACGCTCTGCCTCCGGGTCAGCCGGCGCACCGGTTCCAACTGAATTGGCGACCTGCGGAGTTGCCGTGGCCGATGCCACCGAGCCAGTAGTGGTCGACAGCGCATTAATGCGGCTATCAAGATCGAGATAGCGATCCCGCTCGGCCTGCTTCATGTTATCAAGCTCAAAACGAAGCTCTTCGAACTGGCCGCGCAGCATGCTGATTTCCTGCTCATATTGCTGCAGTTGCTGCATCAGCATCATCAGGGCTTCGTCGCTGGCCGCGGCCGATTGACGCGAGTCCTGAACACGATCTTCAACTGACAACGGGCCAAGGCCCTGCGCAAAGGCAGAGACCCATAGCCCGCTCAGAATAACGCCGAGAATCAGGCGTTTAGTCATGATCTAAGCCCTATTACGGGCGGCCAGCCAGGTAGTTCAGTTCTACACGGCGGTTCTTGGCCCAGGACATTTCCTCGCTGCCATATGCCGCTGGCTTCTCTTCACCATAGCTGACCACTTCGATCTGTGCTGCAGAAACGCCCTGAACGCGCAGGAACTTTTCGACAGACTGTGCACGACGCTCGGACAGAGCCACGTTGTACTCGCGGGTGCCGCGCTCGTCAGCATGGCCTTCCAGACGCACCTTGGCGTTGCTATTCCCTTTCAGGTAGTTAGCGTGAGCACGCAGAGTATCGAAAGCCGCTGCCGGTACAGAAGCGTTGTCAAACGCGAAGTAGATAACCCGGCTGCTGGTAGAACCGTCATAGTTGGACGGATGATTGTGGAAGTTCTCGGCAGTCAGAGCGATGGCGCTCTGTTGGGCCTGAACAGCCTGGTCATCAACTGCACTGACCTCAGACTGCGGAGTTACCGGAGCTGACTGCACGTCGCCGCTCTGATCATCGGTGGGCTTGCTGGAGCAAGCAACCAGGGTGGAAGCCAGCAGTACGGCAAACAAGGATTTTGAAGCAAAGGCACTCATCGGGTGACTCCTGTTAAGTAGCTATCAAATGGGCAACACTGCCCGGTAACATTACTGGAAGAACGGCGACCAAGATGGCTCCCTGACTTCTCCCTCCTTCGACGGCAAGTGCACCTTTATCCTGCCATCGACAGATACGGCCTGTAAAACGCCCGTACCCCTATGTTTCGTCGCGTAAATTATCATACTTCCATTCGGCGCAACACTGGGGGACTCGTCTTGTTCAGTGCTAGTGACGATATTAAACGTATTACGCTGCAAATCCTGCACAGCGACATGGTATTGGCCTCCCTTGCGGTGGATATAAGCAAGATACCTGCCATCCGGTGTCACCGCCGGGTTGGAGTTGTAATCGCCCTCGAAGCTGACCCGCCGAACCGACTTGTCTCTCATATCCAGCCGGTAGATCTGCGGGCCACCACCACGGCTGGAGGTAAACACCAGCGACTTACCATCAGGAAGCCATCTCGCCTCCGTATCAATGGCGAAATGATTGGTCATGCGCGTCAGTTGGCGACTGGCGATATCCAGCACATATATCTCCGGGTTGCCATCACGAGACAAGGTCAGCGCCAGTTTACCACCATCCGGCGACCAATCCGGTGCGCCATTGATACCTTTGAAGCTACTGATCAACTGGCGCTGCATGGTTGCCAACTCGTGGATATAAACTCCCGGCATGCCGTTTGCCTCGAAAGAGACGTACGCAATCTGCTTGCCATCCGGCGACCAGGATGGACTCATGATCGGTTCGCGGCTGCGCAGCACAGTACGTACCCGGGCTCCGTCGGCATCGGCATACTGCAGCTGAAACGGGTAGTCTGCACCACGATTGTGCGTCACATAGAGAATGCGGGTAGCAAATGCACCACGCACACCAGTGAGCTGCTCGTAGACTCGGTCCGATATGGCATGGGCCACATCCCGCAACTTCGCACCCTGTACCTGGTACGTCTCGCTAATCAGCCTGGCTCCGCGGGGAACATCATGGAGCTCGTAACTCACCCGAAAATCGCCAGCTGGCAAAGCATCGACCCTGCCAACCACCATAAATTCACTACCGAGCACCCGAAAGTCACGATAGCTGATCTCATCCCCACGACTTGGCCGACTGAGCATGTCCTCTGCCGGCAGCGGTCGAAACTGGCCACTACGGTGAAGATTTGCGGCAATAATCCCATCGATCTGCTCTGGTGCAGCGGCACCACCCGAGGCAAACGGGACAACTGCGATAGGCACGGCATCAACCCGGCCTTCGGTGACCTGAATCATCAGCTGCGCCTGCACAGCACCTGCCAAAAAAATAGAAATAATGATGGAAAATAATCTGATCATTGGCCCGCCATCTGAGGATTAAAGTTGATGGTAATGTCACGAAAGCTTTTATTAAACAGCTCGCCGGATGGCACCGGCAGCCTGCCTGCGCTACGTACTGCAGACATGGCAGAATCATCAAAAGCACGATCGCCGCTGGAGCGAATCAGATTTACATCCAGTACCTCGCCCCCCGGCAGCAACCGGATACGAATATCTGCAGAAAGCGAAGTCTTCTCACGCGCAGTGGCTGGAATAATCCAGCGTTGACTGAGCGCTGCGCGTATTGCTGCCGCATAAGTTTCTGTCTCCGTCGCCTCTCTGGCCGCCAGAGCCTGCTGTTCCGCCGCCGCAGAATCAATCTCGCGATCTTCAGACGCCAACAACTCTTCCAGTTTCGGCGCAGTAAATGAGGGCGTCGGTTTAGTCTCTACCGCTGGAGGAGCAGGCTGCGGCTTGGTTACAGGTTTTGGCTCAGGCTTCGGCTTCGGGGCCGGCTTTGCGACAGGCTTTGGCTCAGGTTTCGCAACCGGCTTTGGTTTTGGCTTCGGCTTCGGCTTTACTACAGGCTTTGCGGCGGGCTTCGGCGCCGGCTTGACCGACGGTTTTTCCATAATTACGGCCAGAACATGGGGCGGAACTGGCCGGACACGATTAATAGTTGGCTCTGATGACCAGGTAAAAGTCACCGCTCCAACAATCAAAAGATGCAGAGTCAGGGCGATCGCCAGCGCTGGGCCGAGGTCCCTATCCATCACTTCTCCGGGGGCTCCGTAACCAAGCCGAGCTTTGCAATGCCAGCACCCTGCAACGCAGACATCAACGCCACCACAGTTCCATAAGGCACTTCAGCATCACCCTCAAGCAAAAATAATGTTTCCGGCTTGTTTCGATGGATGCGCAACGCATGCCCTTTAACCGTGTCCAAACTGGCGGATTTCTGTATGTCTCCACCCACATTAATAAAATAGCTGCCATCCTTTTTCACAGAAACGATTACCGGCTCCTGATCCTTGTTATCTATCGGCGCACTATTGGTTTTCGGCAAATCGACATTGATGCCCTGGACCATCATCGGCGCGGTGATCATAAACACGACCAACAACACCAGCATGACGTCGATATAAGGCACCACATTGATGTCGGCCACCAACTTGCGCGGCGTCCGAATCTTCATCGACATTATTGTTGCTCCCCGGAGTGGGCCTGACGGTGCAGCAGGGAAGAAAACTCCTCCGCAAACATCTCGCACTCACCAACCAGCTCATCAGTCAGCGAGGCATAGCGGTTATAGGCGACAACAGCGGGGATAGCCGCAAACAGACCCATAGCTGTTGCAATCAACGCCTCAGCGATGCCTGGAGCCACCACCGCAAGAGTTGCCTGAGAAACGTGTGCCAGTGCCCGGAAAGAATTCATGATTCCCCATACCGTGCCGAACAGGCCGATATATGGACTGGTAGAGCCAACGGTAGCGAGAAATGGCAAGTTCTGGTTGAGTCTGGCCTGCTCACGCTGCAGCGCCACACGCATGGCTCGCTGTGCGCCCTCCATCACCGCATCAGCGTCACGAGAGCTTTTCATCAGACGCACATATTCTTCAAAGCCGACGCGAAAGATTGTCTCTTGCCCAGCATCTTCGTCTGGTGCTTTTTTTACCTGATGATAGAGGCTGGTTAGATCGTCGCCAGACCAGAAACGCTCTTCAAAAGCTGCCCCAGCGCGACGCGCCCTGCTTAGAACGCGGTAACGCACCACTATCATCACCCAGGACACAACAGACGCCAGCATCAATGCCGCCATCACCAACTGAACAACCAGACCGGCATTACCGATCAGGCTGAGAATGGACATGCTGTCTTGCTCAACCATCGAGCGGCTCCTTTAGCTAGTGGGTCAGGTATGTATCAGTTCAGGGTGTTTTTCAGTTTGTCGTGAAGCTCCGCTGGCATGGCCTGCGGTCGAATATCACTAGCAGACACACAGGCCACAAGGACATCTGCCTCGCAGAGAAGTTCATCTCGACGCCAAACCTGCTGGTGAAAGTCCAGCCTCGCCTTGCCAAGACGTGCCAGATTGGCAGTAACTTCAAGGGTGTCATCAACCCGCGCCGGGCGATGATAGCGAACTGTGCAGGAGTGCACCACGAACAGAAAGTTTTGCTCTGCCAGGGAGTAATGTTGATAGCCCAAAGTGCGCAGCCACTCAGTACGGGCACGCTCCATGAATTTCAGGTAATTGACGTAATAGACGATGCCACCGGCGTCACTATCTTCAATATAGACCCGTAACGGCAGGCGAAAGGCTCTGGCAGTCATGACTCGAAAAGATCTCCCGAGCTTACAGTTCTCGGCGGCTTAAGGCCGAAATGGCGCCAGGCATGATTGGTCACCACCCTGCCCCGCGACGTACGCTGGATAAACCCCTGCTGGATTAGATATGGCTCAACCACCTCCTCCAGCGTGCCGGCGTCTTCGTTTAATGCCGCGCCCAGAGAATCCAGACCAACTGGCCCTCCCTCGAACTTTTCCATCATGGTGACAAGCAGGCGCCGATCATTGCCATCCAGGCCACAGGCATCCACCTGCAGCATATCCAGAGCCGCGCTAGCGATGGCGCCTGTGATCCGACCATCGGCACGAACTTCTGCATAGTCTCGCACCCTGCGTAACAGACGATTGGCAATCCGTGGTGTGCCACGGGAGCGCTGGGCAATCTCCCGTGCACCATCCTCATCCACCGGCAACGAAAATATCTCGCAAGCGCGCCGTACAATCCCGGTCAGGTCCTCCGTGGAGTAAAACTGAAGGCGCTGAGTAATGCCGAAACGATCACGCAATGGGCTGGTGAGCATACCCGCTCGGGTAGTGGCGCCAACTAGTGTAAAAGGTGGCAGCTCGATCTTTATAGAGCGAGCTGCGGGCCCCTCACCAATCATGATATCCAGCTGATAGTCCTCCATGGCTGGATAGAGGATCTCTTCCACCACCGGCGACAGGCGATGTATTTCGTCGACAAACAGGACATCGCCCCGCTCGAGATTGGTCAGAATGGCAGCCAGATCTCCCGCTTTCTCAAGAACCGGGCCAGAGGTACTTTTTAACTCAGAGCCCATTTCCCGGGCAATGATGTGGGCCAGCGTGGTCTTACCCAGACCCGGCGGACCGAAAATCAGGGTGTGATCCAGCGCCTCACCACGCTTGCGCGCCGCATCAATAAAAATTTCCAGCTGCTCGCGCACTTCAGGCTGGCCGTGATAGTCACTAAGGCTGGCCGGCCGAATGGCACGCTCAAGCTGCTCTTCCTGATGCTCCAGTGAATCGGCGGAAACAATACGTTCAATACTCATGCTGCTCCCCGGGTTATCGGGCAAGTCCTTTTAGCGCCTGGCGAATCAACTGCTCGCTGGTCATTGAGTCCACATCAGCCACCTTGGCCACCGCAGCCTGTGCATCCTTGGGCCGGTAGCCGAGACTCTCAAGAGCTGCCACCGCATCGTTGACCGCATCGCTTGGCATGGCAACGGATGTCAGACCCGGCAGAGAGACAGGAGCCCCGTCGAGTTTGCCCAGACGATCGGACATTTCGATCAACAGTCGCTCCGCAGTTTTTTTGCCAACACCGGGTATTTTCACCAGCGTGGTGCTGTCCTGAAGCTCAATACAGCGCACCAGACGCTCAGCCTCCATGCCAGAAAGGATAGCCAACGCCATCTTCGGCCCGACCCCATTGACCTTCACCAATGCCCGGAATAGCTCACGCTCAAATCTGGATGCAAATCCATAAAGCAGCTGGGCATCCTCGCGCACCACAAAATGAGTATATAACTGGAGGTCAGCACCGATATCGGGCAGCTGATAAAATACCGTCATCGGCGCTTCCACCTCGTAGCCGACACCGCCAACGTCAATAAGCAGCCATGGAGCTCGCTTGTCGAGCAATTTGCCGGATAGTTGTCCGATCATCGGATTCGTCGCCCTCTTACTGCTGTGGCACCGGCCATGCGAGCCAGACTGACGCGCATATGGGCATGGCAGATGGCAATGGCCAAAGCATCCGCGGCATCCGCTTGTGGCACATGATCCAGCTTAAGCAAGTAACGCACCATCTGTGCCACTTGGGTTTTCTCCGCGCTACCCTTGCCGACAAGAGCCTGCTTGACCTGCCGCGCGGAGTATTCAAACACGGGCACACCACCTTGCACCACGGCACAGATCGCCGCGCCGCGGGCCTGACCAAGTTTCAGGGCGGAGTCTGCGTTGCGAGCCATAAAGACCTTTTCAATAGCCATCTCTGCCGGCCCATGCTCCTGCACCACCATCGACAGACGCGAAAAAATCTCACCAAGGCGAGCAGAAATATCATCCGAAGCGGTGCTAATGGTGCCACAGGCGACGTAGCCAAGCGCACCACCCTGCTGACGAATCAGACCAAAGCCGGTGTGGCGCGAGCCGGGATCAATACCAAGAATGAGGGTCATGGGCCTATCAGGAAGAGCAGCTGCGGGCACGTCCTTTGTACCCGCGTGCTGGCCAGATGTCCAGTACCAAGAGTGCTACTGAATCACTGAGCAGACAAGATGATCGTATGTTTTTCGCACTTGGGCTTTGCAAATATTTTTCCCAAATGAAGGGATCTGATTACAGGCCTGCATTGCCGCCAAACGCTTGGCGCAGTCCGCGGCGATGTCGCCTGCGGTGGGCGCTGCAGCAGATGCATCAGCAGGCTGTACAGATACGGGGGGCTGAACAGCTACAGGCGCAGCTGCAGCGGGGGTGATCACGGGGGCGGCCGACTGCCCTGCCGAGGCATCAATCATTGCAGCGATCAGGGCTGGTTTTAGACCGCCCTGCTTCATCGCGGCAACTTCCTCGTCATTAAAAACCTTATAAGTCTGACCCGAGGCACGAATACGCGAAGCCAGCAGATCAACATCCTCACCAGCCTGTTTAGCCAATACATCCGCCACTTTCATGCCCTCTGGCCCAATAAACCAGACCGCTTGAGCTGACGGGATAAAGCGCGCATATCGCTCGTCGATAGCAAGGTTTTCGCGGTGAAATGCCAGTGGCTTCGTGCTGGGCGCTAACCCGGCCAGCTGCTGCAGGGCATCCATACGGAAAAATGATGTCGGGTTGTTGGCAAGATACTCGCGATAGGTAGCCACGGTACCGCCCTGAACCGCCGCCTGATAAGCACCTCGACCTTCCGCGATATGCCGGCCGAGTGCCAGCGCATGACGGTTCAGCTGATCACTGGTAATGCTATTCAGAGGGCCAGAGCCCTGCGTTCCAAAGAGCAAAGCAGTTGGAAAATATACGGACAGCGACTCCTTAACCGCAAACGAATCCGTATTGCTGAACAGCACCGCGTCACCGGAGCGAAGCTCCATAGTGCTCTCGTATGTATTAGTTTCTACATAGGGCAGTAATGACAACGTCAGCAAATAGGTGACGAAGGTCCAGCCACCTTTGCCATCCGTCTTGTTGATGTCAATTGCCACTTCATAGTCAGTGCCATCACCAGCAAACCATTTAGCAGCCTGATTCCAGCCCTTGCGAAGCGTCTCCTCTCTACCAGACGCGTGCATCATTTCCATGTCACTGGAAGACACTGACCCAGAGAAGGACGAGAGTTCCTGCGGAGGTGCCACGGAGGGGGCCAGCTGGCCATCTGGAGGCAGGTAACTGCGGGTATGGCAGCCACTGAGGAGAGCCACGAACATCAACGCCAAAAGCGCGATCCTGGAGAAATAGTTCTGCATACATAGCCCCCGCAGTAGTATTAAATAACGTTAAACGGATAGTGCTATGCCACGACACTGATGACAACCCAAAATCAATGTCGTGGCCTGAGGGCGGAAGGCTACTTTTCCGCGTCGACCTTGCGCACCTGAACACCCACTTCACGCAGCTGCTTGGCCTCCACCGGTGATGGTGCGTGGGTCATAACACAGGCTGCAGTCTGGGTTTTCGGGAAAGCAATCACATCACGGATCGAATCGCTGCCAGTCATTAGCATGACCATACGATCAAGCCCAAAGGCCAAGCCACCGTGCGGCGGCGCACCAAAACGAAGCGCATCTAGCAGGAAGCCGAACTTCTCTTCCGCCTCTTCCTCGCTGATACCCAGTGTCTTGAATACGGCCTGCTGCATTTGCGCGCTGAAGATACGGATAGAGCCACCACCCAGCTCGGTGCCGTTAAGCACCAGATCATAGGCTCGGGACAATGCGGCCCCAGGATCAGCAGCTAGCTCTTCCGGCGTGCACTTCGGCATGGTGAAGGGGTGGTGCAGTGCTGCCCAGGAGCCATCATCGTTTTCCTCGAACATCGGAAAATCAACAACCCACAATGGTGCCCAATCGGCCTCCAGCATATTCAGGTCGTGGCCAACCCGCACACGCAGCGCACCAAGTGCTTCATTAACAACTTTGGCCTTATCCGCACCGAAGAAGATCAAATCACCGTTCTGCGCGCTGGTGCGCTGCAAAATGCCCTGAATGGCGCTGTCGGTGAGGAACTTGAGAATCGGTGATTGTAGCCCGTCAGCACCGGCATCCAGATCGTTAACCTTGATATAGGCAAGGCCCCTGGCGCCATAAATACCAACAAACTTGGTGTACTCGTCGATCTGACTACGCGACAGCTCAGCGCCCTTCGGCACCCGCAGAGCTGCCACTCGCCCTTTCGGATCTTTTGCTGGACCAGCAAACACCTTGAACTCAACGCCGTCCATCAGATCGGCAATATCAACCAGCTCCAGCGGGATACGTAGATCCGGTTTATCCGAACCGAAGCGGCGCATGGCCTCACTGAATGGCATGCGTGGCAGCTCACCGAACTCTACGCTGAGCAAATCACGGAACACCCGACGCACCATATTCTCAGCAACAGCCATTATCGCTTCCTCATCAACAAACGAGGCCTCGATATCGATCTGGGTAAACTCTGGCTGACGGTCAGCACGCAAATCTTCGTCGCGGAAGCATTTGGCAACCTGGTAGTAACGGTCAAAACCCGCCACCATCAGCAGCTGCTTGAACAGCTGGGGCGACTGGGGCAATGCGAAAAAGCTACCAGGGTGGGTGCGGCTAGGCACCAGATAGTCGCGGGCACCCTCCGGGGTGGCCTTGGTCAGGATGGGTGTTTCAACATCCATGAACCCCTGCTCTTCCAGATAGCTGCGCACCACATGGGTAAGCCTGGAGCGAAACCGGAACTTCTCCAGCACATTGGCCCGGCGCAAATCCAGATAGCGGTACTTCAGGCGCACTTCCTCACCCGCACCGCCAAACTCATCCAGTTCGAACGGTGGCGTATCAGAGGTATTCAGAATTTCCAGGGCAGTACCAAGAACTTCAATATCACCGGTAGCCATGCGCGAGTTACGTACTGCCTCATCACGCATCCGCACCCTGCCCTCAACACGGATAACATACTCGCCACGAACCCGATCAGCTCGCTCAAAGGCGGCTACCGAATCTGGATCAAATACCACCTGAACCAGACCTGCCCGGTCACGCACATCAAGAAAAATTACCCCCCCGTGATCCCGGCGACGATGCACCCAGCCGCACAGGGCCACCGTTTCACCGTCGTTTGATGCACGTAAATCACCGCAATAATGGCTACGCATAACTCTGAATCCGCTCATTTTTTCAGAATGCGGCGGGCTGCCGCGAAGGGCGCGTAGTATAGCGATTCAGGCAGCTGTCAGCTATGCCAGCGATTGGTGCATTGATAGATGGTCCTGCGCCAAACCCGCTCATCTACAAAAAAGCTGAAAAATACGGGGAAAAACACTCATTCAGTGCTTGCCGACCGCAGAACGTTGGCATATAACTAGCCCGGAATCATCGCGGGGGATGACCCACAGGTGCCAGAAGCAAGGGGGCATCGGAAAAGGATATCCTTCAGATGGGTCGTGACATCCAATCGGAAATATAAAAAAGGGGTAAACACCATCATGGCTGCCAAGAAAAAAGCTGCTGCCGCAAAACCTGCCAAAGCCAAAGCTGCACCAAAGGCCAAGGCTGCACCCAAAGCCAAAGCTGCTCCGAAGAAAGCTGCGGCCAAGGCCAAAGCTGCTCCGGCAGCTCCGAAGAAGGTCAAAGTCTACGCTGAGACGATTAGCAAGACCCAGCTGTTGACCAACATCGCAGAAAGCACCCAACTGACCCGCAAGCAGGTTGCCTCCGTTCTGGACGAGCTAAACCTGATCATTGAGGGCCACCTGAAGAAGAGAGGCGGTGTCGGCAGTTTCACCATGCCAGGCCTTTTCAAGATCGTGACCAAGCACAAGCCAGCCCAGAAGGCGCGCAAAGGCATCCATCCGATCACCAAGGAGCCAACCACCTTCAAAGCCAAGCCAGCTTCTGTTCAGGTAAAGATTCGCCCGCTCAAGAAAGTCAAGGATATGGCTCAGTAACTCGAGTCACCGATCAAACAAAAAAGGCGGGTTTTCCCGCCTTTTTTGTTTATCAGCCACAATCATCAGGAGGACTTTTAAACTGACATTCTCTCTGCGAACAGGCCCTGCCCTGCATCCCCGACCCAATCCCCAAGACGGATGCTAAAGCCCTTCTTCTTCAACTCGTTGGCCACCGCCATCATATAGGCCAGATCCGCATCCACCCGACACAACGACAGCACTTCACGGCCGAAGCGAGTCAGCCGGTATACCGGCAAACGGAAATCGTCTTCAGCGCTGCCACCCTCAACAAAAATGGCCTTGTTGGAACAGGCCAGCATGGTGCTGAAACCCTCGCTAGTGGTTGAGCTCATCAACCACGACTCCGGCCGACCATAAACACCCCGTAGCAAACCCAGCTCCTCAAGCTGCTCAAACATGGGCAGGTGCAGCTCAGCGGAGAAGTAAGTACCCGGATTACGATAAATAAAACCATCGAAGCATAGCCGGGCACAGATATTGATCATTTCAAGATCGCCGCGGGAGATGGTGCGCATAAACTCCATAGTGCGCACAGAGTAGGTGCTGGGCTTAAGCACCTCGCCGGCAAGTAATCGGGCCCAGTAACGTTTCAGTTGGACGGAAACCGCATCCTGGGCGCCATCCCGCCAGCGCACCATCCAGTCGGGATCCACTTGAACCCGGGAGATATTTTCCAACGGCAGGTTGCGGCATTCCTCCTCGGCAAGGATCGCGATATGGCGGATCGCCAGCTCCCGGCGCACAGCTCTCATAGCACCATCACGGTCCGCCTGCCGCAGAAGCCTGCCGGTATCCAGCGACTCGACCGGGTCGTCAAAGCCCGCTGAAACGATGACCGAGTTAAGCTTGACGCCTTGCATCAACTCATCATCCACCGCCTCTCGCAGCGTGCCCTCTCGGGTGAGTTTAAGGCGCCCTTCAACCAGCCCCTGCAGCTCATGTTGCACCTTGGCAATCTCGCGCAGCTCTCTGGCTCGCACCGTGCGCCGATCAAGACTGCGGCGGCGCAGCAGATCAGGGGCAGATAAGCCACGCATGCCCTTGCCAAAGATTGTCAGCCACAGCTTGTCCAGATAATCGTCAAAACCACTCATGAACCGGTTCTCCAGCCTGACATCCAGCCCTATTGTGGGCTGCTATGACGGCTTTGTGCACGCTACATATATGCCTATAATGGCACCCATTCGCCCCACAGAGAGAGCCCCATGGCACGCAAGGACAAGAAACAGATCATCGGCGAGCCGATGACAGACGAGCAAATTCGAGCATTCTTGCATGGCAGCAGGGAAAACGGCCTCGACGAGGACCACCATGCGCTTCTACGAGCATACCGCAGCCTGCGCAGCGAAGACTTCAGCCGGTTTGTGACTTTCTTCTTGACCGATGGCCGCAATATCAACGCAACCGACCCCGCTGGCAAAACGGCGCTGAGCATAATCAGCTCACACCAGCAAAGCGCAGACTACGCTGAAACACTGAAGCGACTGGGCGGCGGCTAAAAATAGCCCCCACTAGCATGCAACCAATACCTCGTGACCGATCGGTCAGGTCTGTTCAAATCAGCAATCCCGTGGCAAGGTATGCAGAACTCGCTATGCTTGGCGGGACAATCACAATAACTAAAAAATGAGCCTTAAGCCCATGCCACATCTGGAAACCTCCCGCTGGCGCCTGTTGGTGCTGATTTTTCTATGCCTCTTTTCCCTCAATGGTCACGCCGCCAGAGATGACGACGAAGACGATGATGAGATGGACGAGGTCACCGCCGAAGATCTGGCCATCGAAGACATTCCGGTGGACGAGAGAATCTTTCTGGAGACTTGGAAAAAGCCTCCGTTTGACCAGCGCTTCTTCACCTACACCGATGCCCAGATCGAGGAAAAATGGGACTACCTGATGCGTGGACTGCGCATTCCGTATCCTTCGGCAGAGTACATACGCGCTCTGTCCGCCAAATACCCTTTTATTACGGAGGGCATCGATGGCTTTGACGGCGATTTCGAGGCTTTAGAAAAGAGCTGTTTATCTGCGTGGCGCAATTTCTTTGCCGGCAATTTCCAGCAATCCCGTAACGAAGGCATGAAACTCGGCGCAATTGGTACTATACCAGCACTGTTTTCGCAGTTGATGTACGGCATCTACCTGACCGAGCGGCAAAGCGAAAAATATATGTTGCTGCAGGACGTAGCGAACCACGCACACACCTATTTCGATGAAATTGAAGAGATCGAAGAAGACCCTGAAGTCGCCGCTCTCGCCGCGGCAGTCCGTCTTGGCTACGCCTATGCTATTGCCCGCATTGCTGAAGAGTCACCGATTCCGATCGTCGTTGCCCGCCGCTATATCGGCAAAATCAAGAGTAACTCTGACCACATTACTGAGCTGGTCCCGGACCACCCGCTGGGCCATGCTTTTCGTGCTGGTGTAGATGCCGGCATCATGCGCCGGGTTGGCAAGTTCACCGGCAGGATGACCTATAACGCCCGCTCCACTGTGGTGGGAAGCTCGTTCGGCAAAGCCCGCGAACTCACCCCGGATATTCCTATTGTCGCCTATGAGCATGCCAATGCTCTGATTTACATGAACAAAAACCGTAACCTCAATGAGGCCATGGCTCTTTTTCAGGAAGCTTCCAGAATGCAGCCACAGTTTTCCATGGATGCTCTGGATACCATGTACGCTCACAAACGACTCGCTGAAGTCCGTTTGTATGCGCTTAACTATCGCAGCTTCCGTAAGTTTGAAAAGGATCGCCGCAAACTGATTCGCACCACTGACCGCAACCTGAGTAGCGTTAACAGTCCAACGCTGACCATGGATATGCTGGAAAACCCGGACAAGTACAAACTACCGGAACGTCAGTAATTCATGTTTGGCTGGTATGAGGACAAGGTATTTCCTCGACTGCTGGACTGGGCCACACGGCCGCTGGCGCGAGACAGAAAAGAACTGCTATCTCGAGCCACTGGCCGGGTACTGGAGATTGGCGTTGGCAGCGGCGCCAATTTCCCGTTCTACACCGAGGCCGCCAACGAAATTCATGGTATTGAGCCGGCCCCGGCCCTACTTGGTGAAGCAATAGCCAGCGCCGCCACACAGATCAACCCTCAGCGCTTTCAACTAATCAAGGCTGGCGCCGAAAACCTCCCCTATCCAGACAACCACTTCGACACCGTGGTAGCCTGCCTGGTGTTTTGCACCATCCCGGACGCCTCCAGCGCTTCTCAGGAAGCTTTGCGGGTACTTAAGCCCGGCGGCCAACTGCTTGTGCTTGAACATATTGCCCATCAAGAGTCGCTCTGGCGGCGCGGGCAGAAAATGATTGAGCCGGTATGGACGCCCATGGCCTGTGGCTGCCATCTAAGCCGGGACACCTACCAACTGTTCGACCGGGCCGGCTTTGATGTTTCCGGCTTGCGACGCTGGCAGCATCCCAAAATCCCCAAGCTAGCCGGCTTCATGCTATCGGGAGTAGCGCTAAAGCCCTGATCGGTCTGCGGCATCAAGCCGCAGGCGCAGACCAGTCGATAGGTTTAGAATCGGCACTCAAAGCAGCAATCTCACAGGGCCGCATGACAGCACTCTCTCCCACTTCCTTCCGTATCTGGCGGAGCCGTTTGGTGATATTGCGCGGTATGATGGTGGTTATTCTCGCCATCGTCTTTATCGCCGCCTGGAGCCATTCTGTATCTCCGTTACCTGTGATCACCGCAGTCCTTTGGCTGACCCTGCTGTGGCTGCCATCACTGTTACTTCTTTTCACCGGCAAGACACCAGAGCGGCATCAGCATCTCTGGCTAATCTCTGAACTGACCTTAGATGTGATGCTATTTCTCGGCTTCCTTTATCAGGTGGGCGGCGCGGGCAACCCCGTTATCTTCTACCTGCTGTTGCCGGTACTGGTTGCTGCCCTGTCCCTGCCAGTTGCCGGCAACCTGCTAATTGCAGTGCTGGCTAGCGCCGGTTATGCCAGCACTTTTCTTTGGCAAACCGGCCATGCTCATCATATGCATGGCCTACAGGACATCAGTAATACCCACGGAATAGGTATGTGGCTAATCTTTCTAATGCTTGTAGTGGTGTTTTCTATGCTTGGGCAGGCTTTGCAACGGGCGCTTGGGCAAAGCCAGAGGCAGCAGGCGACCGCCTTGGGAATTGCCTTGCAGCGTGAGCGCATGTATCAGATCGCTGCAGATTTGGCTGATCGCGCCCACGAACTCAACACCCCACTGGCGACCTTAATGCTTATGACGGAAGATCCGCCACCTGAAGACAATGCTCAGTTGCGCGAAGATTGGCAGCAAATTCACGCTCTGACAGAACGTATGGCCGCCCTGCTTAAGGCTCCAGCCAGCAGTTCAACACAAAGCCAGCGACTGCTGTCCGACCTGGTAACCGACCTTAGCAAGAACCTGCGCATTCTTGCTCCAGGCCTAACCGTGCGTTGGCATGGTCCGGATGACCTGCAACTATCTCAGACCAGCCAGTGGCAACGTATTCTTGCCAACCTTGGCTACAATGCCTGCGATGCGGGTGCCACTATGCTGGAAGTGCGCTGCGAAAAGGGTGTTGAGGATTGCTACATTCAGATCAGTGATGACGGCCCCCGGCAGCACGACCAGGATTCAGCCAGACAGGGACTCGGAATCGGGCTTGCCCTGGTGGAAACCACACTTGCAGCGCTGGGCGGCTCTCTGGAATTGTTATTTGATCGGCAGTGGACCGTCGCCCGCATTCATTTACCCCTATCATGTCGAGGTGGCTGATGAATGAATATCTGCTGCTGCTCGAAGATGACGAAGCGCTGCGCCACCATTTGGGGCGCAAGCTCGAACGGCACCAATATCAGGTTATTTACTGCGCCACGCTGAGCGATGCTCGGGACGCCGTAAAATCAAACCTGATGATTGACGTGGCGGTGCTGGATCAGAACGTCGGCAGCGATAATGGTCTGGATCTGATCACTCCTCTTCTGGAAAAGTTTCCCGCCTGCCGCATTCTGATTCTGACCGGCTATGGAAGCATCCCCGCCGCAGTAGCCGCCACCCGACGGGGAGCACGCAACTATCTGACCAAACCAG
The DNA here is from genome assembly GCA_029210325.1 of Alcanivoracaceae bacterium. Classification (GTDB taxonomy): domain Bacteria; phylum Pseudomonadota; class Gammaproteobacteria; order Pseudomonadales; family Alcanivoracaceae; genus PGZG01. Next base: position 154,830 of record JARGPU010000005.1, read on the forward strand.
CATCACTGAATGACATTCTCCACGCCATAAGCGATGACGCGGCAACCGCCCTGCCCGCCCTACCCGACGCGCCGCCTTCGTTGGAGCGCCTCGAGTGGGATCATATTCAGCGGGTCATGGAGGAGCACGATGGCAACATTTCAGCAGCGGCGCGAACCCTGGGCATCCACAGGCGTACCTTGCAACGCCGGCTGAAGAAGCGTCCATCGGCAAGCGAGTACGAGAGAGACCGCAGCTGAGGCATATGCGGGCATATTGGACTACAGAACCGCTGCAGGAACTTACCGGCCAGCCTGCTGCAAAAACGCTACAATGTTGCCATGCCAAGTAACTTCCGCATTGCTCTGCTGACCTTATGCCTCACCGCCGGCGCGGTGCAGGCCCACGCTGCCGATAAACAGCCGTCATTGCAGTTCGAGTCAGACCAGCCTGCCTTAACCCAGAATCTTCAGGCCAGCCTGGATGTACTGCGCGAAAGCTGCACCGCTGACCGTTCCCGCAAACGTTTGCTGGAGCGCAACCTTCAGCGTCGCGCCGATCTCGCTGCAAAGGCGGTAGGATACTACGAGGCTGACATCAGCATTCGGTTTGAAGATAGCAAAAACTGCTGGCGCGCATTCATTACAGCCAAAGCCGGGCGTCCGGTAAAAATAACCGAAATCCAAGTGCGCCTTGAGGGCGAAGCCAAGACAGACACTTCTTTTGCCGAACTCATCCGTAACAGCCCCTTGCAGGTAGATGCAATTCTGCGACATAACGATTACCAATCAACCCGGGACAGCCTTCTACGAATAGCCAGTCAACGCGGCTATTTCGATCACCAACTTAAACAGCACCGCCTGGAAATAAACGCCGACGACTACTCTGCGCGGATTTTTCTGACGCTTGACAGTGGTCGCCGCCACCGCTTTGGAAAATTTATTCTGGACCAGGAAATACTTCACACACAGATAGCTGAGCGCTACCTGCGTTTTTCGCCGGGAGATTACTGGGATAGCGACCTACTACTGGAGAGCCAGCAGGCGCTGCTTGGTAGTGGATATTTCACCACCGCAAGACTAGAGCGAGGCATTGCCGACCCTGTCACACTTCAAGTCCCAGCCACTCTCTATTTAAGCGAACGTCCACGTCGCGCATGGCTAACCGGAGTGGGAGTTAGCACCGATACCGGGCCGCGCTTGCGGCTCGGCTACGAAGACCGCTACGTCAATAAGCAGGGTCATCGCTGGCATGTTGACAGCGAAATATCCACTTTGATTCGAGCTGCATCCAGTCGCTATGAAATCCCTTTGCGCGACCCGGCTCGTGACAGGTTGGTACTTTCTACAGGCTACCGCCTTGAGGATAATGAAAGTGCCAGAAGCGAACAGCTCCACTTCGGTGGAAGCCTGATCGGCGGCATTGGCAATGGCTGGGTGCTGACGCGGTCACTGGACTATGAGAGGGAGAATTTTACCGTCGGCGATCAAAGCAACACGATTGAGCTTGTAATGCCTGGCGTACAAGTGCAAAAAAGCCGTAGTAACAACCCGATTTACCCTCGTCGCGGTTGGAAATTCAGCCTCGGCCTGCGCGGCACTCATCCGGAAATTTCCAGCACTGAGGCCTTCCTGCAAACCAGGGTTTCAGCAAAGGCGGTGGTTCCGCTTGGCCCTGCTAGATTACTTGCCAGAATTGATGGCGGCCAAACCATGGTCAGCGATGTCGCCACACTACCGGCCACCGTGCGCTTCTTCGCTGGTGGTGATACCAGCGTACGCGGCTTCGACTATCGAACATTGGGCCCATCTGACGCTACAGGCGAAGCAATTGGTGGTCGTCATCTGCTGGTCGGCTCTGTGGAAATGGACTTCCCATTGACGACACACTGGCATCCCGCCATTTTCACTGATGCAGGCAACGCCTTTAACGAAACCGATGAAATGAATATTCGTTACAGCGCTGGGGTCGGCATTCGCTGGCGCTCCCCATTGGGACCAATACGAATCGACCTTGCCCGTCCGGTTGATTCCCCGCGGAGCTGGCGGCTTCACCTTAGTATGGGGCCCGACTTATGAGGCGGCTCCTGCTGACAGTACTTGTTTTGCTGATTGCCATTCAGCTAGTGATGGCAGCACTACTTGGCACTGAACCCGGTAGTCGCTGGCTGATATATCGACTGTTGCCTCTCGTGCCGGGCAATCTGCAGATTGACCAGATCAATGGCACCGTGCTTGATGGTTTTTTCGTCAGCAACCTTGAATTCCAGAACAACGATCTGTCTGTACAGCTAGCTCAGGCCGAAATTGCCATAGATACCGGCGAGCTCTGGCAGGGCTGGCTCAGTGCCCGTCACTTGAGAATCGACGGAATGCTTATAAACCTGCCAGAGCTCGAGCCCGGCAGTGACAATAAGTTTGTTTTACCGGATACGTTAGCACTGCCATTCGGCATTGCCATCACATCTGCAAGACTGAGCGATCTCCAGCTGGACAGAAATCATCAGCAGCTACTAAAAATTGGTGCCGTTGAGTTAGATGAAGCATTTATCAGAGGGCAACTCAATATTGACAGGCTGAGCGTCAATCAACAGCAACATCAGGCCATACTCAGCGACGTCCATATTGACCTTGCCATGCCCTACCCCGTCGATGCCCGCCTGCGCTGGCAAAGCGAATTGGCAAGGGTATCCAGCTGGCTCGGCAGTGAAAAGCTCGCCGGGAATGCGCGCATTGGAGGTTCGCTCATTGACCTGAGCGTTAGTCATCACCTGAGCGCACCACAGATAATAGATAGTCAAATCGAGGTTGCGCCATTCTCAGCCAAGCATGATTTTTCCAGCCAGCACAAATGGAAAAGTCTATCTATATCCCTGCCGCAAAAGCAGGTAGTGGAACTGTCTTCTGGAGAATTACAGCTGGACTCAGATGACAGCGTGGTTCGCCTGACGTCCGAAACCCACATTAATTTACCTGACGTCATAGATGGCCAGCTCGAAGCTTCCGCAAGTGGAGACTGGCAACGGGCCACCTCTCTCAATGTGAAACTAACAGGTGACGATGGCGCGCTAGAGATCAGCGGCACTACCCGCTGGCTTCCCGGCATAAATTTTAACCTGACCACAGAAGGCAGAGAGATTAGTCCGGCCATACTTGACCAGAGACTACCAGGAAGGATTAACGTTTCAGGAAAGCTGAGCGGCCAGCGCGACGATACTGATAAGTGGCAGATCGTTGCCGACAGCTTCCGCATTACAGGGCTACTTAATGATCGTCCCATAGAAGCAACACTACGTGCAGCAATGAGCGACTCTGCGCTATCACTAAACGGCGAGGCGGCATACGACAAAAACCGCGTCAGTATTGATGGACACATCAATCAGACCCTTGATATTCATAGCCACGTACAGCTACTTAACCCACAAAGTTTTCACCCGGATCTGCGCGGTGTCGCTGACGTCTATCTGCATCTTTCTGGGTCGCGCAGCGAGCCTCTTTTGGACATTGATGCCAGCAGCAGTCGAATGGGTTTTTCTCAATACACAATAGAAGATGTGGAAATTCATGGACGGCAGCTAGGCTTGCTATCGGACCAGATGCAACTATCAGCAACCAGTAATGACATCCTCTATTACAATAGGAGCCTCCTTAACAGTACTGAAATTCAGTTTCAAGGCAGCCATGACAAACATGTATTAAGCTGGTCCCTGCATCAGCAGGCCGCCCAATTGTTCGGCACTGTGCGCGGTGGCATGAAGAACATTGCAGCAGGCTGGAATGGAACACTTGATCAACTCACTTTGCTCCTGAGCGACTTCCCCGACTGGCAATTAAACAGCCCAACAGCGCTATCACTATCAGCCAAGCAGCAACTTCTGGAAAAGACATGCCTGTCTAATGGAGATGGACAGGCGTGCATAGAGGGTAGCTCCACTGCGGAACAACTCGGCGTAAATCTTGCGATTAGCGCCCTGCCTCTTGCGCCTTTTTCCGCGCTACTTGGTCCGGGTATAAGCGTGTCTGGTGAACTTGAGCATAGAAGTGATATCAACCGCGACTCTAATGGCGGCTGGCACGGCTCGCTGCATAGCACGCTCAACGGCACAACGATCTCTTTCGATGATGGGCCGGTAGATTATCCACTGCTGCTTGAAGGGGCAGAAGTGTCTGCCACACTTAAGCAGGAGAAAATTGACGCCGAGGCAAGTGTGGTCATGTCTGAACATGGCTATCTACAGGCCTCGCTGAGCACCGCGATGCCAACAGATGCTGCCCTGAAGGGCCGGCTTGATGTTGCCATCACTGAGTTACGCTGGCTCGAGTTGCTGATACCAGGCATTCGTCAGCGCAGTGGCAACCTCACTGGGGACTTGATCCTATCCGGCCAAAGGAATGCACCACAACTGCACGGCCTACTGACACTGAAAGATGGCGAAACCGATGTGGCAGAAGCCGGTCTCACACTGAAGAATATCAGTGCTGAATTAAAAGCCGAAGGCAAACATATTGGTATATCCGGTAGCGCTCAGTCAGGCCCAGGGTCCGTTGATATCACGGGCGAACTTGACCTTGCAGGCGGCCTACCCGGAGAGCTGGACCTGAGGATTAGCGGAGAGCGTTTTCAGCTGCTTGCCTTGCCCGAGGCCATGGTGCTAATCAACCCTTCTGTCACACTGAAGGGAAACGCACAGCTATTTCGCTTGCGCGGGGACATACAAATTCCGGAAGCGCGTCTGGCGCCCCAACAGCTACCAGAACTTGCCATCCGCGTTAGCGAAGATCAGGTCATGGTTAATTCGGTAAAGCCGCCAGTTGAGTCGCTGAAAGTAGATGCAGAGTTGATGCTGCTAATCGGCAAGGATGTACACTTCAGTGGTTTTGGCTTGGACGCCCGCCTTGGAGGCAATCTGCAGTTTATTCAAAAGCCGGAAAAGCCGGTAACCCTGCTTGGCGACCTTCGTATCGAAGAAGGCCGCTATAGGGCCTACGGACAGAATCTGGCAATTGATCAGGGTGTGCTGCTGTTTCAGGAGAAAATTGACAACCCTGGATTGAATATCCGCGCGGTGCGCCGCATTCCCAGTGCTCAAATTGTCGCCGGCGTGGCCATCAGCGGCACTCTGCAGAATCCCCAAGCCCGGCTGATTTCTGAGCCGGGCATGGAAGAGAGCGAAATCATGGCCTGGCTACTGACTGGCCGCGGACTTGCTGGAGGCTCCGAAAGTGACAACGCCATGATCGCTCAGGCATTGGCAGTTTATGGGCTCGAGCAAGGTAGCGGTGTGACCAAGAAAATCGGCGACAAACTGGGCCTTGATGAGATCGCCGTCGGCAGTGACTGGGAAACTTCCGATGCGTCTCTGATGCTCGGCAAGCAGATTAGCGACCGGCTATATCTACGCTATGCCATAGGTTTGTTCGATGCTGTCTCAACGGTCATGCTGCGCTACACCCTTAGCCGACGTCTGCATCTTGAAGCCCAATCAGACAGTAACCGGCAAAGCCTTGATCTCATTTATCAGGTAGAGCGCTGATTAGCGGCGAGTCAGCTTTTGCAAAATCACGCTTCCGAGGCCGTTGGAAGGGAATAGATGCCCGTCACATGGGCCACCATCTTGTCACTGCCAGCACTGAATAAGCGCACCTCCAGCACCGCAGATCGACGACCAAGGCGAATGATCTGCGCTTCGGCAATGAGATCGCACGGATCCGGACGGGCAAGAAAGTTGATATTCAGGTTCTGCGTGACCGCCATCTCAAGCCGGCCGAGCTGGCCAAGAATAGCCGCATACATGGCTGCATCCGCCAGCCCCATCATGGTCGGCCCAGACAAAGTGCCGCCTGGACGAACAAGGTTTTCCCGGAATGGCTGGCGTAACCGAGCCTTGCCTGAGCCCGCCTGTTCTATACGAATGCCGTGCTCGCTGAAGTTGGGCACCCCACTGCGAATAATCTGCTCTACCGCGCTGGCATCAAGACTCATATTGCAACTCTGCTGAACAAAACCGGCCTCTATCATAGCGATTGCATGCCGACAGAGCAGCATGCCCATGGGCAGCGACCTCCGCATACCGTAAAATGGCCGGCTTTAACACCTTTCAGGAACTGCTCATGCGCGCGTCTCGCTTTCTGCTTGCCACCGTCAAGGAAACCCCGGCCGACGCCGTGGTTATCAGCCACCAGCTAATGCTGCGTGCCGGCATGATCCGCAAACTGGCCTCCGGCCTCTATAACTGGCTGCCGGTGGGGCTGCGGGTGCTGCGTAAGGTTGAGCGCATTGTACGTGAGGAAATGGACGCCAGTGGCGCGCAGGAAGTTCTCATGCCGGTGGTGCAACCCATGGAACTGTGGGATGAGTCAGGCCGCGCCCCGGCCTATGGCCCGGAACTGCTGCGCATCACCGACAGGCATAACAACCCTTTCTGCCTCGGCCCCACCCACGAAGAGGTGATCACCGATCTGGTGCGCAATGAAATACATAGCTACAAGCAGCTGCCAATGAACTTCTACCAGATCCAAACAAAGTTCCGCGATGAGACCCGTCCCCGCTTCGGCGTTATGCGGGCACGCGAATTCATTATGAAGGATGCCTACTCTTTCCATATCAACATGGAATCCCTGCAAAAAACCTATGATGAGATGTACCGCACCTACTGCAGGATATTCGATCGCATTGGTCTGGATTACCGTCCCGTCGCCGCAGATACCGGCTCTATCGGTGGCTCTGGGTCGCACGAGTTCCATGTGCTGGCGGACTCTGGCGAGGACGCGATCGCATTCTCCAACCAGTCTGACTATGCAGCCAACGTCGAGCTGGCGGAAGCCATTGCTGTCGGGGAGCGCGCCGGCGCCAAAGAGGAACTGCGGCTGGTCGATACGCCCAACGCAAAAACCATTGCCGAGCTGGTTGAACAGTTTGATATCCCGGCCAGTCAGACGGTAAAGACCCTGATCGTTGCAGCCAGCGAGGATTTCGGCGGAGGCTTTGTCGCACTGCTACTTCGTGGCGATCATGAACTGAATGAGATCAAGGCGGAAAAACATCCAGCCATCGCCGGCCCACTGCGTTTTGCCACAGAAGAAGAGATCCGCAACCTGATCGGCGCAGGGCCAGGCAGTCTTGGCCCTTTGAACCTGCCGATCCCGTTTATTGCCGACCAGGCTGTCACTCTGTGCAGCGACTTTGCCAGCGGTGCTAATATTGATGGCAAGCACTACTTCGGCATCAACTGGGAGCGTGATCTAGCCATTGAAGTGACCGCTGACCTGCGCAATGCCATAGAAGGAGACCCTAGCCCGGATGGCAAAGGCAGTTTGACCATCCGCCGCGGCATCGAGGTTGGTCACATTTTCCAGCTTGGCACCAAGTACTCGCAGGCACTCGGAGCCAAAGTACTGGATGAAAATGGCAAGGCCGTGGTTATGCCGATGGGCTGCTATGGCATTGGCGTAAGCCGGGTAGTCGCTGCTGCCATTGAGCAGAATTATGATGACCGCGGCATTATCTGGCCTGCCTCCATAGCCCCGTTTGATGTAGCACTAATTCCTCTCAACCTGAAGAAAAACCCACGCGAGGGCGAGCTGTGCGAAAGACTCTACGCTGAACTCACCGCTGCTGGCTTTGATGTGCTTTACGATGACCGAGAAAAGGAACGGCTGGGTGTCAAACTCGCCGACGCCGAGCTGATCGGCATTCCCCATCGGTTGCTGATCACGGAGAAAGGTATTGATGCCGGCACTCTGGAGTACAAAGGACGCCGTGATGCAGATCCGACGGATGTTGCAATTACCGAACTGACGACATTCCTTCAGTCCCGATGATCACCCCCTCGTGGCAGAGGGGCCGATCATCGGCTTCTGGAGCATTTTCGTAGCCTTTTTGTGAACTGGTGATTGACGCGACGAGTACAACCGATAACAGTAACAACTGTCATGACACACAACTGCACCGGTGGCGGTCTGATATTTTGCGGACAATCCGCATTCACGCGACTGGTGCCTATGGCTGAAGCGGAATAAGTCAATGCTGCGACTCTTGCTCTCTCTGTTTTGCCTGGTGACTTTGCCAGGAACAGCCATCGCCCATGTTTTTCAGATTCCCGCCGGTGAGCTTTCTGGACTAGTCAATCAAGCACCAGAGCCGTATAGCTTCTTCAGCATGCGAAATGGTCGCCTTGAGCCGGTCCCCCATCAGTGGCTGGCGTTTTCTGATGATGGCTTTCCCTGGTTTGCCAAAGACAGTGCCACCAAAAGAACGGGCAAAGCCGGTGTCATCAACGCCACCGACCGACTGCTGCTGCGTCGTAGCGATGGTGGAGAGCGCCTTTCTGGTACACCTTCTGAGCATGTGGTTGGAGAAGTTCAGGTAGCCATCGGCGGTGCCACCCTCTACTACTATGCGGTACGAAATGCCTACCGTCAGGCAACCCAACGCTATATCCGCTTTGACCGGCAGCGCATGCAGGTTCGCAGCACGGACTACTCACTTGAAATGGATCAGGACAACATGCTGATCTGGAAGGACTTCTTTTATCGCGGCTTCGAGACCGCGTCCGGCAAGCCCGAAACATTGCTAGACACCCTTAAAATTCGCATGAGCGCAGGTCTATTCTCGGAGAATGCGCGCATCACGCTGACCAACGAAAATCTCGAGCCGCAGATTGAGGAAATAGTCGAAGGACCTCTGGCTTGGGCCATATTCGCCAGCACCACGCTGACAGTAGCGCGTGTGCCTGTGATGCGGATGCGCAATTACTTTCTGCTAATGCCGCAGCAGACAGACATTCATACCCGCTTCACCTTGCCCACCGTCGCCAAAACCGTACTAACTCCCCCAACCCTGTCCATGTCACTGGATGGCAACCAGCTCTACGACAGCAAACTGGTAACCAGCTGGACAGGTGACAAAGTAGCCATTACCGACGGCAAGCTATCAACCACCGAGCAGCAGATGAAAGACACCCCTCTTAAGGGCGACAACTGGCTCTGGTTCGGTACCGGCCGCGGTTTTGACCTGCTTGCTGAGCTACAGTTTCTGGAAGGATTTGAGCGGCCAGTGCGATTGCTCTATGAAGACGACGCCAGCCTGACGAATCTGCCAGAGCGCTTTCCCGGACAACTACCCAATGTTGGCTTCATCATTGAGAAGCTCCCCATTGGCAAGGAGTTCTACTTCCGAGCTGGCCTGTATTTTAGTGAAAACAGCCAAAACCTCGGCCCCGGCCAGTACGCCAATTCGGTACTCGATGCCCTGCAAATCAGCTGGCGCACGATCGACTAACCTGCTTAATCTGCCGCTGGCACCGTCCAGCGGCGCAGCGCTCGATAGCGCACACCCCATTCACTCATTCGGGACTCATACAGACATAGCTCTGTCGCCTGAAACGATAGCTTAAGCGGCATAACAGGTGCGGGAATAAATGCTCTGGACAAGCGCGCCAGGGTAATGTGAGGCCGAAACAGCTTTTCTTGAGGCTCAGACACAGCCTTAAGCAGCCTCTGGTGAAGCCCGGTCAGCGCCACCTCTGGAGCAACCTCTGCGGCAAAAATACGACTGCGGGCATCGGGAAAACAGCACGCCCGGTCAAGGTACAGAGGTATCGAGCCGCGCTCAACGGCGATCACCTGATCAATCGCACTACATATATCTTCCTTGCGGGCCGCTGTTATTTCCCCGAGGAATAGCAGGGTAATATGGAAGTTGCCCGCAATCACCGGGCGGGGACTGGCTGACGCCAGCTGTGCCACCGCCCGGTCACGGACACTGATCAGCTCTAGAGACAAATGATCAGGAACAGACAAACCGATGAATGCTCTCATGGCCTCTGTGCCTGCCGGGCGGTACAATCTGCGCCCCCGGGAACCTCTGACCCTGTTCCTGCCAACACGGTGACCCTCACAATGTCTTCTGAAAAGCTCCCCACCTCCCAGACCCCGGGCAAAGTCGGTTTTATCAGTCTGGGCTGCCCGAAAGCGCTGGTCGACTCTGAACGCATTCTGACTCAGCTGCGAACCGAAGGCTATGAAGTGGTGCCAACCTATGAAGATGCTGACGTGGTGGTGGTCAACACGTGCGGCTTTATTGATGCGGCCAAGGCAGAGTCTCTTGAGGCCATTGGCGAAGCGATCAGCGAGAACGGCAAGGTTATTGTCACCGGCTGCATGGGCGTTGAGGAGGACAATATTCGTAAGGCGCACCCTCAAGTCCTGTCGGTATCCGGTCCCCAGCAGTACGAGCAGGTGGTCAATGCTGTTCATCAGGTGATTCCACCGCTGGCCTCCCATGATCCGTTTACTGACCTGGTACCACCACAGGGCATCAAGCTGACACCTCGCCATTACGCCTATCTGAAAATTTCCGAAGGCTGCAACCACAAGTGCAGCTTCTGCATTATCCCATCCATGCGCGGCAAACTGGTCAGTCGCCCGGTTGGCGAAGTGCTAGATGAAGCCGAACGACTGGTTAAAGCCGGGGTTCAGGAGCTACTGGTTATTTCCCAAGACACTAGCGCCTATGGTGTCGACCTGAAGTATCAAACCGGCTTCTGGCAAGGTATGCCAGTCAAGGCGAAGATGCTCGACCTGTGTCGTGCCCTGGGGAGCATGGGCGTATGGGTACGCCTGCACTACGTTTACCCCTACCCGCATGTCGATGACGTCATCCCATTGATGAATGAAGGTCTGGTACTGCCCTATCTGGACATACCTTTCCAACATGCCAGCCCGCGCATTCTTGAACTGATGAAACGACCAGCACACGCTGAGAACACTCTGGCTAGAATCAAGCGCTGGCGGGAAATCTGTCCAGACATCACCCTTCGCTCAACGTTCATCGTGGGCTTTCCTGGTGAAACCGACGAGGACTTCGAGATACTGCTCGACTGGCTAGAAGAAGCTCAGCTTGATCGAGTTGGTTGTTTTATCTACTCCCCGGTGGAAGGCGCTGGCGCCAATGAGCTGCCTGACCCGGTAGATGTAGAAGTAGCCGAGGAGCGCTTGGAACGCTTCATGAACGTGCAAGCGCGAATCAGCGCTCGTCGTTTGCAACAGAAGATTGGCCGAGAAATTGAAGTGCTTGTTGATGAGATCACCGATCAGGGCGCTATAGCTCGTAGCCAAGCCGATGCACCGGAGATCGATGGACTGGTCTATCTTGATGGCACCACCAATGTGCAACCTGGCCAACGTCTGCGCGTACGAGTGACAGATGCCGATGAACACGATCTGTGGGCCGAGCCACTGTAACAAAACAATTTCATATCCATACTCGGGAGGTGCGAATTGCTCGCCAATGACCCGGCTCGTGGCGCCATCCTGCTGGTTACTGGCGAATTACTGCTGGCGCTGATGGCCGCCATGATCAAGCACCTCGCCGACCAAGGACTATCCAGCGAAAGCCTGGTGTTCTTTCGTAATTTGCTTGGTTTGCTGATTCTGCTACCGCTGCTAATCAGCCGTGGTGGTCTTGGTCAGCTGAAAACCGAGCGCATTGGTCTGCATCTGCTGCGCGCGATCACCGGCGTCGGCGCCATGTTTCTTTTTTTCTACGCCATCACTCATGCCACCCTGGCGGAGGCTGTGCTAGTTAAAATGACAGCGCCGTTTTTTCTTCCCTTGATCGGCCTGATCTGGCTTGGCGATAAAGTACGAGCACAAACCTGGTGGGCGATTTTTCTGGGCTTTCTTGGCGTAGTGGTCATTCTTCGCCCCGGATTTGGTGACTTTAACCCCGTGCTTTTAGTCGCTCTGGCCAGCGCGGCATTAATGGGTGTCGCCAAGGTGAGCATACGACGCATGGCTGACTCGGAACCCCCACGCCGCATTGTTTTCTGGTTCGCAATGTTCAGCAGCTTAATTTCCGCTGTGCCAATGTTCTGGCAAAAGGTTTGGCCAGACCAAACCCAGTTTGCTTGGCTACTGGCCATCGGACTGGTCGCCACCGTCGCTCAGTTTTGCATGACCCACGCCTACCAGTTGGCAAGCCCTGGCCGAATAGGTGTCTACAACTATAGCTCCGTCATCTGGGCGGTGACGCTTGGCTGGCTATTCTGGGGCGAGACTCTCTACCTGGGATTTGTTATCGGCACCATACTGATTGTCGGTGCCGGGATTTGGAACCTGCGTAGTCAGCGCTCCTGAAAAAACCAATCCTGACACTGCGTTACGAGGATGACACCGCCCCTTAACGGCGCTCCGGCGGTGTCCAGTCGAAGGGCACATTGTAGGTCATCAGGAAACCACCCAACGTGATCAATACCCGAGCGATGCCGATATAGGAGTCCGGAATACGCACCTTGTTTTCACGGAACTTCTCCAGCAAATCAGACATCGCCAGGCCAAAATCATTTCGCTTCATGCGGTCACTGAGGACATACAGTGCCAGTTCTCGCAGCGTATCCGGATTGCCGCCAACAAAGCCCGCATCGACGAATAGCTGGCCAATATCTACGTCACCTTCGTAACCCATCATGCCATACAGCAATTTGGAATAATTGCGCACTTCGCTCGGCGTCAAACGGCCCAACGTGCCGAAGTCAAGAATGCTTATTTCACCCTGATCATTGACGATGAAATTACCCGGATGCGGATCCGCCTGATAGACACCCACTCGGGTGACCTGTTGCAAATAGGAAGCGAACAGCAGGCTCAACAGATCTGCCGCTTTTTCCGGGTGGGCATCAAGGTAATCACGTAAGCGATGGCCATGCTGCCATTCACTTACCAGCACATTGGCACCGGACATCTTCTCTACCAGACCGGCCACTTTGATCCGCGGCGGATGACGAATCCGGGAGAAACGACGCATATTCTCTGCTTCGTTGCGGAAATCGAGCTCAACCGAGGTCATATCCAGCAACTGCTCAGTGATCTGGACAAAGTCTAACTGGCTAAACATGGGTGCCAGCAGTAGTGCCAATAGACGGAAAACCCGGGCATCCTGCTCAAATAGCTCCGCCACCTCAGGCAAGCGTATCTTTACCGCCACTTCCCTGCCATCACGCAAGGTTGCACGATGTACCTGAGCAATCGACGCAGTAGCAGCAGGCACTTCATTGAATTCGAGAAAACGATCCCGCCAACGAGAGCCCCATGCACGCTCAAGCACCGGTTCTACTTTGCCAAAAGGTACAGGCGTAGCATCATTCTGCAGAGATTGAAGGGCGATAATATAAGCGGGTGGCAAGACATCAGGGCGACATGAGAAGAACTGCGCAGCTTTTATCCAGATGGCGCCGTTTCGGCGACACAACTGCGTAACTGCTTCAGCGGCGCGCTTATGGACCTGTTCAAGCTGATCAGGGCGGGCCCGCCGTAATGACAGACCATGACGGCCATAAAGGGCCAGAATATCGAGCCCTGTGCGCAGGGCGCGAGCATATCGGCGGCGGCCGGTAAGCAGACTGCCCACCGCGCCGGAACCGGTGCGCGCCAACTGGATACTCGAAACCAAGTGTCATATCCCCAGAAAAAGTCGCATCAGTGTAACCAAATCATGACATCATGTACTGTGATGTATTGCTCCACCCTGTAACAATGCGTAATGGGCGAGCCTCCGTTCACCAGATAGAGCAGGAACCTTTCATGTCGTCAGTCCGTATTGCGCGCAACGACACGCGTGCCATCCATAGCCGCAGCATTGTTGCGCTAAAGCCTTCTCATCCCCTGATTCGCAAACTGAAAAGAGACCTGCCTACCCCATCCATCCATGGCGACAAGGTCTGGGACTCCAGCTGGTTGCTGATGGATGAGTTACGCCGCAATCCCCCCCCAAAAAAGGGCACCTTGATGGACTTAGGCTGTGGCTGGGGCCCTCTAAGCGTATATGCAGCAAAGAAACTGAAACAACAAGTGATCGCCGTAGACGCTGACGACGGGGTATTTCCTTACCTGCAGCTGCATGCTCAGCTGAATGGCGTCACCATCGAAACGCGCCAGCGGCGCTTTGAAAAGCTCAAACGCAGTGACCTTGAGGGCGTGCAGACCTTAGCCGGCGCGGATATCTGTTTCTGGGATGAGCTGACGCCAGTGCTGTTCAAGCTTATCCGCCGCTCACTGAAGGCCGGCGTCGAGAGAGTGATTATTGCCGACCCTGGCCGGGATCCGTTTTACCAGCTGGCAGAGCGCTGCGAAAAAGCCTTTAACGCGCGTGTGGTAGAACGTAAAACATCCAAACCCAAAATAGCTCTTGCCGACCTTTTGATTGTCGAGGCCTGATTGGACCAGCGCCCCTACCACCTGCCGCCGCCCTGCACAGAACCACTGCTCGTGCTGCATCAGGACGACTGGCTGGTAATCGTCAATAAGCCGGCATTTTTGCTGTCAGTGCCAGGTCGCGGCCCGCTAAAACAGGACAGCGTGCAAAACCGGCTAGCCGCGCAGTTCGATGATATCCGGCTAATCCATCGGCTGGATCTGGATACGTCCGGGATTATGGTGTTTGCCCGTGGCGGCCCTGCGCAGAAACATCTGGCTCGGCACTTTCAGGAGCGCAAGGTGCGCAAGGAATACCGCGCCCGGGTGGCCGGCATTGTTGGACCAGACCAAGGTGAAGTAGAGCTACCAATTATTTGTGATTGGGAAAACCGGCCAAGACAAAAAATTAGCGACGCCGGTAAATGGGCGCTGACTCGTTATCGGGTGCTAAGCCGCGACATCGATAGCGACAGCACACTTCTGGCACTGGAGCCTTATACCGGCCGCTCCCATCAGTTACGTATTCATATGCGCGAACTGGGCCACCCGATCATTGGCTGCGACCTCTATGCGCCCGCCGATATTCTGGCCCGCTCGCCGCGACTACTGCTACATGCCTGTTATATAGGCTTTGACCACCCGCAATCCAACCAATGGCAAGAGTTCCACTGTCCGGCGCCTTTTTCCTAAACCTCCCCCTGCCCGCCAATAAACGCTACCATCTGGCCATTGACAGCTGCACGGAACAGGCAATGAGTCTTCTTGACACCGGTCGCGACCTGCGCCGCCTCAACGAACTGACCGGCATTCTTCTCAAATACGGGTTTGCCGATGTAATTCGCAGGCTGGGCCTGGCTGGCTCTGTGGAGCAGGCAAGCAAACTGTTCCGCCAATCTGTCGACCGGGACATGCTGAATATGCAGCCCGGCGAGCGACTGCGACATGCACTGGAGGAAATGGGGCCCACCTTTGTCAAACTCGGGCAGATTTTTGCCACCCGGGTAGACCTGTTTCCAATGGAGTGGATCGAGGAGTTTGAAAAGCTGCAAGATAACGCTCGCGCCATCCCTTTCGACAAGCTGCAGCCCAAGATTGAGAAAAGCCTGGGCAAGCCCATAGATAAGGCGTTTGCCAGCGTCGACCCCAAGCCCATTGGGGTGGCCTCTATCGGTCAGGTTCATAGAGCTGTCACCCGCAGTGGCGAGCAGGTGGTATTGAAGGTACAAAAACCCGGCATCCGCGCACGCATTGAATCTGACCTGCGTCTACTGGATCAGGTCGCCAAACTAGCCGCCGATAACTCGGCTGAACTGCGTCGCTACCGGCCGGTTGAACTGGTGCGGGAATTCGAAAGATCTCTTACCAGAGAGCTCGACTTTACTATCGAGTCACGTAATGCCGACCGCATCCGCGAGAACATGAAGGCCGTGAAGTGGCTGGTCGTTCCCCAGGTGTACTGGGAATACACTTCCGCGGCACTTTCCGTGCAGCAGTTCATTGATGGAATTCCAGCCCGGCAAACAGAGCGCATCGAAGATCAGGGCCTTGACCGTAAGCTGATCGCCCGCCGTGGCGCCACGCTGGCCTGGAAAATGGTGTTGGAAGATGGTTTCTTTCATGCTGATCCCCACCCGGGTAATTTTCTAATCCTGCCCGGCAACCGCATCGCCATGCTCGACTATGGCATGGTCGGCAAGCTGACCCGCGCGCGTCAGGAACAGATGGTGCAGATCATGAAGTCCGTGGTCATGCAGGAACCTGAAGGCTGTGCCTCAGTGCTTGCCTCCTGGTCTGATGGCGTTCCGGTCAAGCATGAACAGATGACTGCCGACATCGAAGACATCATCACTCGCTATTACGGCATTCCTTTGGCGGAACTTGATGCCACTGCCCTGCTGATGGACATTACCGCGCTGTTACGCAATCACGACCTGATACTACCCAGTGACATTGCCTTGCTGGTCAAGACGATTATCACACTGGAGGGCTTTGGCCGGGTGTTGGACCCGACCTTTGACGTGATGAGCGAAGCCGAACCATTGATCAAGCGCATGGTACGTATTCGCTATAGCCCCGGCCGTCTGGCCCGTAGTCTGGGCATGCGCGCACTGGGCGTGGTCGACCGAATATATGCGCCTCCACCATCCGTCGGCAGCGCCCGCGGTGGCTCCGGGGGCGGCATTGACCCTCGCCATCTGGAGCGTTTGGTGGCTCGACTTGAGCGTTCCCAGTATCGTCTGGTACAGACATGGCTTACCGTTGCCGGAATTCTCTGTGGCAGCCTGCTGCTCGCTGGCCGGGTGGCGCCGACGGTCTGGGATATTTCTGTTTTTGGTCTGCTGATCCTGCTGGGCAGTGGCACCTGGTCAATCTGGATGATGCTGGTGGCCCGTCGCCACCTGCGCGAATGGGAGTAGTATTAATGAAAAAAACCAACTGGGTAGCCATTACCATCACTGCACTGACACTGGTAGCCTGCGCGACCTCGCCACTGGGAAGACGCCAGCTACTGCTGATGCCAGCGGCACAAATGGACCAAATGGGTCTAACCGCCTACAGCCAACTCAAACAGCAAACCCCTCTGTCTACCAATCAAGCCCAGATCAGCTATGTGCGCTGTATCAGCAACGCACTGACGGCGACCCTGGACGGCGGCCAAACATGGGAGATCAACCTGTTTGAAGACCCTACCGCCAATGCCTTTGCCCTGCCCGGTGGTTTTATGGGCGTGCATACCGGCCTGCTGCGAGTAGCCCAGAACCAGCACCAGCTGGCCGCTGTTGTTGGCCATGAAATCGGTCACGTGCTGGCCCAGCACAGTAATGAGCGTGTTTCCATCGAATCTGCCACCAGCACCGGCATGCAGCTACTTCAGGCATTGGCGGGAGAAGAAAGCCCTCAAAAACAGATGGTTTTTGCAGCTCTGGGGGTTGGTGCCCAATTCGGCGTATCCATGCCGTTTAGCCGCAAGCACGAAGCAGAGGCAGACCTGATAGGCTTGGAAATGATGGCCAAGGCCGGCTTTGACCCGCGTCAGGCGGTGTCACTTTGGGAGAATATGGGCGCAGCGGGCGGCAAGGCGCCACCAGAGTTTATGTCCACCCACCCCTCCAACGACACCCGTATCAAGGGACTGAGCGGCTACATGCCTAAAGTGCTGCCCTATTACGAGCAAGCCGTGGCGGCCGGCCGAGCACCCAAGTGCAGCTAATTTGATAGTCGAAACACTGCCGCGATCGCCGCCCTGCGGCGATCAGCGGAAATAAGCGTTATCGCGTACGCTGTGATCGGTCTTATCGCGCACCGCCGTCAACTCCGGAATACGCTCCTTGAGGGTCTTTTCAACTCCACTTTTAAGCGTCATATCCACAGCCGAACAACCCTGACAGCCACCACCAAACTCGAGAATCGCCACCTTGTCGTCAGTCAACTCCAGTAGCTGCACATTGCCGCCATGGGAGGCCAGGCTGGGATTGATTTCGGCGTAAAGCACGTGATTGATGCGCTCTTCGAGCGTGGCCTCAGGACCAATATCCGGCACCCGTGACTTTGGCGCCCGGAAAGTCAGCTGCCCGCCCATACTATCCTTCTTGAAATCAATCGAAGCATCTTCCAGGTAGCGAACGCTCTTACCCTCGATCCAGGCATGGAAGCCGTCGTAGTCATAGCGAACGTCATTTTCTTCCTGTTCGCCGGGCGGGCAATAGGCCATACAGCACTCTGCATGAGGAGTGCCGGGGCGCTCTACAAATATGCGTACGCCCATTCCCGGGCTACCCTGCTTTTCAATCAGGTCGCGCAGGTACTCTTTAGCGTTATCGGTAATGCTAATCAGCTGTTCGGACATGGAGCTGGTCTCAGGCCGGAATCCCGACCATTTTAGTCAAGTATTCGCTCGACGCAATGGCCCCGACCTTCCCTTTCTCATATCAGCGGTTATCATGACGGCCTTGGCCCCGCCAACCACTACCTCCGGAAGCCTCTATGACTGACCAGAACCCAGATAAAAAGCCTAGCCTGATTCAAGTCGTGATCAGTGTTCTGGCTAGTCTGCTGGGCGTGCAAAGCAGCAAAAACCGGGAACGGGACTTCAGCAAAGGCGATCCCAAAGACTTTATCGGTGTGTATGTGGTTCTGGTGGTGATTTTCGTTGTTAGCATGATAGTTCTGGTCAATATGGTGCTGGCCTCAGCTGGGAAATAACGCCAACTGTGGGGAATATCCATATAACCGTATCTTTCTTCTGACTCCCTGTCTTATCTGATAAAGTTCGTCGCCCGGCGTGTCTGATCGCCTGTTTCCCAATAAATTAGCGGGTTACCTAGAGTATATGTACGTTTATCAGGATTATGACCAGCGCCTGCTGGACGAACGCGTCGCCCAGTTCCGCGATCAAACGCAACGCTATCTCGACGGCAAGCTGGCCGAAGAGGAATACCGTCCCCTGCGCCTGCAAAATGGCCTCTATGTGCAGCGCTATGCACCCATGCTGCGCGTTGCCGTGCCTTACGGCATGATGGCCAGCCCACAGCTGCGCATGCTTGCCCACATCTGCCGCACTTGGGACAAAGGCTACTGTCATGTCAGTACCCGCCAGAACATCCAGTTCAATTGGCCGGAACTGCAGGATGTGCCGGATATTCTGGAAGCGCTGGCTAGCGTGCAGATGCATGCCATCCAGACCAGCGGCAACTGCATCCGCAACACCACCACCGACGAGTTTGCCGGGGTCAATGCAAAAGAAATTGATGACCCGCGGCCGTGGTGTGAGCTGATTCGTCAGTGGTCAACCTTCAACCCGGAGTTTGCTTACCTGCCGCGCAAGTTCAAGATTGCTGTGAACGCAGTGCCGGACGAAGACCCGGCTCTGATAGGCGTGCACGATATCGGCGTACAAATAGTCAAAAACGCTCAGGACGAAACCGGCTTCCAGATCTGGGCAGGTGGCGGCCTTGGCCGCACACCGATGACTGGAGAGGTTATCGGTGAGTTTGTCGAGCCACGATACTTGCTCGCCTACCTGGAAGCGGTACTGCGGGTCTACAACAAATATGGTATCCGCGATAACAAGTACAAGGCGCGCATCAAGATCATCGTCAAGGCGATGGGCCGGGATAAATTCCGCGAGCTGACCGAGCGCGAATTTGCCGAACTTAAAGATGGCCCGATAACGCTTACAGAGCAGGAAATGGAGCGCATGCGCGCCAGCTTCCCGGCACCTTCCTACAGCTCTCTGAAAGACTTACCAGAGGCTCTTGAGCAGGCACTGAGCAGCAGCAAGGCATTTAGCCGCTGGTATCACACCAACACCCGGGCACACAAACAATCAGGCTATCGGGCGGTAACCCTGACCCTGAAGAAAACTGGCCGTGTCCCCGGCGATATCACTGATGAGCAGCTTGATGTGGTAGCCGATCTTGCCGACCGCTACAGCTTTGGCGAACTGCGCACCACTCATCAACAGAATATGGTGCTGGCAGACGTGCGCCAGGACGAACTTTTTGATCTTTGGCAGGCACTGGATTCTCTGGGTCTGGCTACGCCAAACCTCAAATTGCTCACCGACATTGTTGCCTGCCCAGGTGGAGATTACTGCTCGCTGGCCAACGCGAAGTCAATTCCAATTGCCGAGGCGATCCAACATCGCTTTGAAGACATGGACTACCTGCATGACTTGGGTGAACTGGACATCAATATTTCCGGATGCATGAATGCATGTGGCCATCACCATATCGGTCATATCGGTATTCTCGGCGTCGACAAAAAGGGCCGGGAGTACTATCAAATCACCCTCGGCGGTCGTGGCGACAAAGTCTCGCGCATCGGCGACAAAATGGGGCCGTCTTTTGAGTCAGACGAAGTCGCTGACGTTGTTGAAAAAATCGTCAAACTGTACGTAGAGCTGCGTCACGACGACGAGCTGTTTATCGACACCTATGAGCGTGTTGGCATGGAACCCTTTAAGGAGCGCATCTATGGCCCAGCTAATTAAAGACGGTGCGCTGTGCGAAAACAGCTGGATCCGGATAACCCCGGAAGATGCCGAAGGCATTCCTGCAAATGGCGACATCATCGTCTCACTGAGCTGCTGGCAGGAGCAGAAAGATGCGCTTAAAGACCATAACGGTAAAGTCGCTGTCTGCCTGAGTCCTGGTCAGGAGCCAGCCGAGCTTGCTGATGACCTTGCTGACTTGCCAATGATCGCCATCGACTTCCCGATGTTTGCTGACGGTCGCGGCTACTCCTACGCCCGCGAGCTGCGCACTCGCTACGCTTATCAAGGTGAGATTCGCGCCGTTGGTGACGTACTGCAAGACCAGCTGTTCTATATGTGGCGCTGCGGCTTCAATGCTTTTGATATTCGCGCCGATAAAGATGCCAGCGAAGCACTGAAAGGGCTGAACGACTTCACCGTCACCTATCAAGCCGACGCCCGTGACCCGCGACCGATTTATCGACGGCAGCCCGCATAAACTCCACCATAACTTCCAAGGTGACTCAGCATGGCGGGCTCACCTTAGGGTTGTGGTGGCGCTAACAGATGGCCAAGATGCTCATATATCAATGCCGAGATAATTCCCATCATAAGCTGGCAGATAGGTCTTCAACCGACATGAAGGGGCCTGAAAACAGTCACCACGCTCAAGATGAAAAGCGAATCCATGCCGAGGGCAAATAATTCTTTCACCCTGCAATGACCCGCGATCCAGCGAAAACCCCTGATGCGGACAACGCCCCTCAATCAGAAACACCCTGCCATCACGCTGCAGAAGCAAAATATCCTCGCGCCCAATACGAAAAGACTGACGAAAACCATCATACAACTGATCCAACCGAACCAGCCTGTGAAATGCCATCAGACCATCTCCATGACAGGCAACAAGACGATAACAGCCCACAAAAAAACGCCCACCTAAGTGGGCGTATCTAGCAAGTTTTACTGGCCGTGATGCTGGGCCAGGTAAAACCAGGTATCCAGCACTGAGTCCGGATTCAGCGAAACCGAATCGATACCCTGCTCCATCAACCACTGAGCCAGATCCGGATGATCGCTTGGCCCCTGCCCACAGATACCGATGTATTTACCAGCCTTGTTGCAGGCCTGAATCGCCATGCTCAGCAGGCGCTTGACCGCCGGATCACGCTCATCAAACAGATGGCTGACGATACCTGAATCACGATCCAGGCCTAGTGTTAGCTGAGTAAGATCATTCGAGCCAATCGAGAAACCATCAAAGTGCTGGATAAAATCATCCGCCAGCAGCGCATTGGTCGGCAATTCGCACATCATGATCACGCGCAAACCGTTCTCCCCGCGCCGCAAGCCATTCTTCGACAACAATTCGATGACCTGCTCTGCTTCACCAACAGTGCGCACGAACGGCACCATCACCTCAACGTTGGTAAAGCCCATCTCCTCGCGTACTTTCTTCATTGCCCGACACTCGAGCTCAAAGCAATCGCGGAAGTTTTCGCTAATGTAGCGAGACGCGCCCCGGAAACCCAGCATCGGGTTTTCCTCGTGTGGCTCATAGAGCTTGCCACCGATCAGGTTGGCATATTCATTGGATTTGAAGTCAGACAGACGAACAATAACCTTCTCCGGAAAGAAGGCGGCTGCCAGAGTGCTAATACCCTCCACCAACTTCTCAACATAGAAATCTACCGGCCCAGCGTAGCCAGCTATGCGCTTGTCGATAGTCTGCTGGATATCCCGGGGGATGCTGTCGTAGTTAAGCAGTGCCTTGGGGTGCACGCCGATCATCCGGTTAATAATGAATTCAAGACGAGCAAGACCAACGCCCTGATTGGGTAATGAGGCAAAATCAAAAGCACGGTCAGGATTACCAACATTCATCATAATCTTGAACGGCAGCTTGGGCATGGACTCAACAGAATTGCGCTGCACGTCAAAAGCAAGCTGGCCCTCATAGATACGGCCGGTATCGCCCTCAGAGCAAGAAACAGTCACTGCCTGCCCTTCTTGTAGAATCTCCGTGGCATCACCGCAACCAACAATTGCCGGGACGCCCAGCTCACGGGCAATGATCGCCGCATGGCAGGTACGTCCACCGCGATTGGTAACAATCGCCGCGGCACGCTTCATCACCGGCTCCCAATCCGGGTCGGTCATGTCGGTTACCAGTACGTCACCATCCTGAACCTTATCCATTTCACGGATGCTGGAGACGATGCGCACCACTCCCGCGCCAATACGCTGGCCAATTGCCCTGCCCTCTACCAGCACTTTGCCCTTCTGCTTTAGCAGGTAGCGCTCCATCACTGAAACATCGGAGCGACTCTTGACCGTTTCCGGGCGAGCCTGAACGATGTATAGCTTGCCATCATCACCATCCAGCGCCCACTCAATATCCATCGGTGCGCCGTAGTGTTTTTCAATCTCAATAGCCTGACGCGCCAGCTCTTCAATCTGTGTATCGGTCAGGCAAAAGCGATCCCGTTCAACAGCGTCCACAGCCACGGTCTCAACGGACTTACCGGTTGCACCGGTTTCCGCATACACCATTTTCTGAAGCTTGCTACCAAGGGTACGGCGTAGCACCGCAGGACGCTTGTTCAACAAGGTTTCCTTATGAACATAGAACTCGTCCGGGTTAACTGCACCCTGAACAACCATTTCACCAAGACCATAAGAAGCGGTCAGGAACACTACATCACGGAAGCCGGACTCGGTGTCCAGCGTGAACATAACCCCGGCGGCTCCGGTCTCGGAGCGCACCATGCGCTGGATACCAGCGGACAGAGCCACATGAGCATGCTCGAAGCCCTGGTGAACCCGATAGCTGATAGCGCGATCATTAAACAAAGAGGCAAACACCTCCTTGACCGCATGCAGGACATGATCAATGCCACGAATATTCAGAAAGGTTTCCTGCTGGCCTGCAAATGAAGCATCGGGCAAGTCCTCGGCTGTTGCCGAGGAGCGCACCGCCACAGCCATTTCAGCATTACCTTCACCGATCTTTTCGTAGCCTTCCCTGATCGCCTGCTCCAGTTCCGCCTGGAAGGGAGCCTCGACTACCCAGCTACGGATCTCGGCGCCGGTTTTTGCCAGTGCCACCACGTCATCCACATTCAGCGCCAGCAGGGCATCGTTGATTTTCTTGGTCAGACCATTTGTATCGAGGAAATCCCGGAACGCTTCAGCCGTGGTAGCAAAGCCTCCCGGCACAGAAACGCCGGCGGCGGACAGGTTGCTGATCATCTCGCCGAGAGAGGCATTCTTGCCACCCACGGTGTCGACATCACCTTTGCCAAGGTTTTCAAACCAGACTACATAGTTCGCCAAGGTAGTGCTCCCCTTACTGAGCCGACCGGTGGGCCGGGATTGCCGGAACAGATATCCGAGTGGATCAAGATGAAGGCGGGATTCTACCGAAAGCGAGACAGATTTTCTCGCTCAAGATGGCCGCTGCTGGTCATAGCCAGTGGCGCCAGCGCAGTAGCAGCGTCAGCACCAGCCCGAACCCCAGTATCAGCAGGAAAAAGGCAGCAAAGCCCAAGTCATGGTGGGCGCCGGGGATGCCACCGAGATTGACCCCAAACAGGCCGGTAATAAAGGTCAAAGGCAGAAACAGACAGGTAATAACCGCCAGTACATACATCCGCCGGCCAAGCCGGTCAGAAAGCCGGCTTTGCAGGTCTTCCTGAGCAATGGTGGCATGTTCGCGGGCCAGATCAATGTCCTCCAAAAGGCGCTGCAAACGGTCGGCTGCCTCACGAATAACCAGCCGATCCGGCTCGCTGAGCCAGCCACCGGTATCTGCCAATAGACGAGCCATGGCCTCGCGCTGGGGGCTCAGATAGCGCCGCAGGCTGATTGCCTGACGGCGCAGCTCTGCTATACCGCCCAGTGCTGTCGAACTCACCGAACGCGTACTGACCTCTTCGAGCTGAGATACCCGCTCTTCAACGCTGGCTATGACATCCTCGAAGTGCCAGGTCAAACGGTCCAGCAGCTCTGCCAGCAAGGCCTGGGCCGACTCCGGCCCCATGCCACGCTGCAATGCCTCAAGGAGGTCGCTGACCGCCTTCAGACTGCGTCGTTGGGTGCTAATAATTCGGCTACTATCCAGCCACAGACGGATGGCTATCATATCTTCCGGCTGGGCGCCGGGAGTCAGGTTAACGCCGCGCAAGTTGATCAAGTGTGCATCGGCCAGTGTCGTCACCCGGGGGCGGGTCTCCAAAGTCAGCAGCGCCTCGACTGCCACCTCAGGTAGATCGCTATGCCGCAACAACCATTCGCGGGTTTCAGGCATGGTGTAGTCAAAGTGCAGCCAGAGGACCCCCTGATCCGCCCGCCATGCCTCCACTTCAGGCCAGTCAACCTGCCGGGCACCGCCCTTGCCATCCAGTAAAAGGGCATGCACCAAGCCATGCTGCATTAGCCTGCAACCTTTACCAGCACGCGGCCGCGCACCTGGCCGGCGAGGATACGCGGGAACCAGTCCGCCAACTCCGTCAGCGGCACTTCTGCAGCCAGCAACTGCTCGGACTTGTCTAGACGCCACTCGCTGGCCAGCACATCCCAGACCTGCTGCTTGACGTCTAGCGGCAGCTCAACGCTGTCCACCCCAAGCAGATTAATGCCCCGCAAAATGAACGGGAATACCGTACCATGCAGCTCACCGGAGGCCGCCATGCCACAGCAGGCAGCACTGGAACCATAGCGAAGCGTCTTCAGAGCATTCATCAGGATATCACCGCCGACAGTATCGACGACCCCAGCCCAGCGCGGCTTGAGCAAGGCCTTGGCAACACCAGCCTGTAGCTCTTCCCGACCGATCAGCGAACAAGCACCCAGTTGCTTGAGCCAGGCCTCCGCCTCAGTCTTGCCGGTCCCGGCTACTACGTTGAATCCAAGCTGGGCCAGCAGCGCCACCGCAATGGCGCCAACGCCACCGCTGGCACCGGTTACCAGCACCTCACCGTGATCCGGTGACAGACCAGTATCGAGAAGACTTTCCACACACAGGGCAGCCGTCAGCCCGGCGGTGCCCAGCAGCATGGCATCGCGGCAGCTCATCTGCTCGGGCAACCGCACAACCCAGTCCGCCGGCACGCGAATATACTCACCGTAACCACCGTCAGTGTTCATGCCCAGGTCATAGCCAGTGACGATCACCTTATCGCCAGCCTTCCAGGGTCCATCATTGGCGCTGACGACCACACCGGCGGCATCCACGCCGGGGGTATGCGGATACTGCCGGGTGACTCCCGGCTTGCCGGTGGCGGACAGTGCATCCTTATAGTTCAGAGAAGACCACTCGACTCGAATCAGTACGTCCCCTTCTGGCAGATCGGCAATATTTCTATCGACTATCGAAACATCGAAGCCTTGCTCGGTCTTATCACTGCGCAGCGCTCGGAATAACTGATTCATAGGCCCTCCCTGACTTTACTTGAGCAGACGATTGCTGCCCCGGTGAAACAGGTGCTCAAGCACCCGTATCATGGCACCTTCAGCTCCTAAACCCAGACGTTCAGCGAGATTACGCTTCACCTGCCAACTAATCTCGAAGACCTCAGCATCCTTGCTACGGCGCTGTAGATATTCATCGCTGGTGGCCAGCTCATCAATCAGGCCAAGTTCCAAAGCACGAATACCGTACCAGTGCTCACCGGTGGCCACCTTACTGATATCCAGACCGCGGCGATTGTCACGGACGAAGTCCTTGAACAGCACATGGGTATCTTCCAGCTCTTCCTGGAATTTAGCGCGATCACTGTCAGTGTTCTGGCCAAACATAGTCAAAGTGCGCTTGTACTCGCCGGCCGTCAGCAGCTCGACATCGATATCATTTTTCTTGAGCAGACGATGGAAGTTGGGAATCTGCGCAACCACACCGATGGATCCGACCACCGCAAAAGGCGCCGCAATAATTTTCTCTGCGATGCACGCCATCATATAACCACCACTGGCCGCCACTTGATCCACACAGACCGTCAAATGGACTCCTTGTGAGGTAACCCGGCGCAACTGGGATGCAGCAAGACCATAGCTATGAACCATGCCGCCGGGGCTCTCCAGGCGGACAATCACCTCATCATTGGCTTCAGCCACCTGTAACACAGCAGAAATTTCACGACGTAGGTTGTCGACACCGCTAGCCTGAACATCACCATCAAAATCCACAACAAACAGTCGCGACCGAGTGCTTTTCGCCGCGGGCATTTTCTTTTCCGCCCGTCGTTTGGTCTTTTCATCTTTTTTCTTACGTTTGAACTCAGCCTTACTTTCTGCTTCCGTCATAATCTCGTGACGCAAGCCGTCCCGCAGATTGTCAATTTCCTGATTTAAATGACGAACCTTAAGATAGCCATCATCATTCTGATGCCGATTACGGGCAGCCATTGTGGCAATGCCACTGATAACAAACAACAAAGCGATTACCACAGTAGCAATCTTGGCGAGAAACATGCCGTACTCAACCACTAAATCCAGCACTGCTGACTCCTATTGATTAACAAAAAAAGCGGCACCTGAGCGCCGCCATCAAAAAAATATTATTCCCAGCGTTTTAGCGCACTTTGCGCAGCTTCATTAAGCGGCCGCGCAATCAACCCACCATTACCTAAAATAATCTCGTAAATCGCACCATCTGCCATTGGCATCGGAGATCCAGTGGCATAATCCGCATGAAGCATCATGCTCCAGCCGGTGCGGGCACTCTGCCAAACATCGAAACCAACTGCGGGGCGGGCAATCTGATACTCACTGGCGTCTTTATTGCGCTCATCTTCAAGCGTCAAGTAGCGACCTTGAACACGGTCTAACTGGTAACCGGACTGAAATCCCAGCAGTGCAAAAAAGCCTTTCCAGCGAATAATCCTTGCGTCTACCCTCCAAAGATCACCGCTCAGTTGATAGTCCACATTATTACCATCAGGTTGAGCCAATGTTGCCGCATAGCTCTGCGGCCCCAGCTCGCGGAAACTGACGGTTGCCAGAGACTCCTCTCGAGACAACTGCTTATAGCTGAACAGATTCAGTGAAAACAAGGAAAAGTACACCGCCAAGGCGATACACAGCAGCCCCGCAGTCCCCCTAAGCCACTGCAGCAGCCACTCGGTCCTGAGCAGAACAATACTGCCAGCGATGACTATCACCAGACAAAAGCCAATAATCAATAACGGTGCAGTATCGAACCCCATGCCGACATCCTCTGGTTGATTCAGACTCCGCCGCGCAGTACCCAGTCATCAATCAATGACCTGGAAATACTTCCTGGCGGAGGCACTCGTGGCAGGTTATCTCTGGAAAACCAACCTGCCTCAATAATTTCGACGCCATCAGGTAGCAATTCCCCTCCCTGGTAATCGGCATGAAACGCCAACATCAGGGAATGCGGGAAAGGCCATGACTGGCTGCCATGATAACGCAACTTGCCGACACGCAAGCCGGTTTCCTCTCGAACCTCTCTACGCACCGCATGCTCCGCATCCTCACCCGGCTCCATAAAACCAGCCAGACAGCTGAATAATCCCTCGGGAAAGCCGGCACCATGGGCCAGCAACACCTCGTCACCCCGGGTCACAAGGGTAATGATGCAGGGAGTTATACGCGGATACTGAGTGTATTGGCATGCGGGGCAAACCATGGCCATATCTCGCTCATGGGCCATGGCTACCGTACCGCAGCGGCTGCAAAAGCGATGGTCGCGGCGCCAGGCAAGCAGCTGCATTGCTCTGGAGGCCAGCATGAAATCACCTTGAGACAGCAGGTGAATCAGTCGACGCAGCTCCTCCGGGTAAAAGCCCTGCGGCGGGTCAGCATCATCCTCGAGGCTAACTGCACAACAATGTTGGCCATCGAAACGACCGAGATATATCTGCTCACCGGGAAATAGCATGCGCGCCATGCCGACGCGTAATGACGGCAGCAAGGAACCTCCGCTTTCTTCACTGATCAGCACCCTGCCCTGATAAAAAACGAACAAACGCAGCTCTGCTTCGAACTGCGACGGGGCCGGGCCAAACTCAATATCTACCGGCATCGTTTAACCGACCGGCCGGATAACCGGGAAACCGAGCTCTTCCATGCTCACCTCTGCGACTTCAAGCACTGATTCACCAATCGGCTTGTGCTCTTCCATGCTTTCCAGATAGTAATCAAGGCTAGTGATAGCGTCCGCAAGGGTGTCCATATGCTCGCGCTCCGGCGATTGCCCGCCAGTGGCAAGCAGTCTTTGCTCAATATATGTACGGCAGGCATCCATGACCGCTTTCGCGCGGCCCAGATCAAGAAACATAAGCCCCCCCGATACGCCACCCAAAATGCCGGGCAAGTTGGCCAGGTGCATACGATCCCACTCTGACTCGAGGAATGAAGCGACCGCACGCTTGGTTAACGCCAGGCCAGAACGACACTCGGACACTACGGTACGCCGCGCATCGTCGAGCTGGTAGCGGGATATACGCTGATTACCCGCCTCACGATTGACCTCATCCGCAGGCGTAAGGCTATGCTCCAGCTCAGCCACAGCATTCTCTGCAGAGATCAAATCATCGACCAGCTCGACAAAGGCCGGCGATTCAATATCGAAGTCAGCAGGCCAGCCACGAACACTATCGGCCCTCGACTTTATCTGCTTGGATTCATTGATCAAGTTGACCATCAGCAAAGTGCTGCCGATCCGGGCGAGCCCGTCAGCCACTTCACGGTAGTCCATATCAGCAACACCTTGAGCAGCCATATCCAGCGTCTGTTTGACGCTATTTAGCTCTTCCTTAAGTGACTCAGCCACACTTCTGGCGACGGATCCACTGCCGCTAGCCATCAAGGCAATTTCTGCCTGCAGCTCTGCATCAGTAATACGCGGACGCAACTCGAAAGCCTGCTTGACCTCACCGATAACACCAGCTGAATGGCCGCATAGCGAAACTACGAAAATACTTTCCTTAATTAGCAGCAGCGGCGCGTCAGCAGCTAGCGCCCGCTCGCCCTCCTGGATCAGCTTCTTTATCTGTCGGTCGTACTGGGCGAGCAACGCCTTACGCGCCGGTGTAATCGCCATTTGATCTGCAATCAACGCCTCGAGCATTGCCCTGCCGATCCACCACAGCCGCCCAATAGCTGCCGATCCGCACAATCGATCAATACGGCTCAACGCACGGGCCATCAGCTTCAGGTTAATAATACTGTTCTGACCACGCAGGACGCCCAGCAGGCCAACTTGGTACATGTGTCGCAGGCGCCGACCGAGACGGCTAAGCTCAGCCACCGGCGGCGCTGTTGCGGCTGGCACCGGATAGCGGTCTCGGGCCAGATCCACGGCAAAAAAATGGCTCTCTTGAATCAGCGGTTTGCCAGCTGCGCGGCGCAGCTCATTCAAACCACCGACCATGACTTCCGGTAAAGGCCGATTTTTCAGCTGCACATATTCAAGATAACGCCCCAGCAGCAACAGCGAGTGACTCAAGGCCTCGCCAAGAACGTTGCGCCCGGAACCAGGCTCTTGCATTTTGCGTACGACCTGCTCCATCTCCGTGGCCGTCAGGGTTGCCGCAGGCAGCTCCAGTACCTGAAAGATGCCCCTTAACTGGTGAAAGCTCTCCGCACAGACATCAAGCTCTTGGGCCCGGGAAGAATCGGCAGCCCAAGCCTCCAGAGAGCGGCCTGCCTCCGCCAGAGTGCTATCGATCTCCTCCTTGAGGAAGGTCAGCGAGGTACCGCTTGTCATCGCAACCATGGCTTCTCCGCAATCTTATGTTCTTATCAGCGTTTATCATCTGCGGGTTGAGCTATCCGGCACCGCCCCCGGAGGGATACAGGCATCTCAGAACACTGCCCAAGTTGCTGTCTAACAATGCCCTCAACTGTCGCACGATGTTAAAGAATGCGTCAACTTTTACCGCCAACCAACTGAAAAAAAAGAGTTTTGCCAAGTCGAGCACAACATGAAGATGGCGAGCCAGGCGGCCTGATCACGGTCCGCGACGCCACAGACTGCCTCCCTCCACCTTACTGTCCAAATCGCCCAAGCGGCTTTCATGTCGCGCCAGCTCCTCGGCCACTGCAGTGGTTACCGTCAGCGCCGGACGGCCCTGTGGCAGCCTGCGAATGGCCTCCACTTCGGCGCCGCCACTACTGTTTTCGCCGTCCAGAGACAGACCGACCTGACCACCGGTCATAGTCAGGTACACCTCCGCCAGCAGACGCGCATCGAGCAGTGCGCCGTGCAGCTCACGGTTCGAGTTATCAATGCCAAAACGACGGCACAAGGCATCCAGACTGACGCGTTGCCCCGGGTACATCTGCCGCGCCATAACCAACGTATCGAGAACCTGACAACGCTGGCTCAATGGTCCCCACTGCCCGCCAAGCGTACGCAACTCGTGGTCAAGAAAGCCCATATCAAAGGGCGCGTTGTGGATAACCAGCTCAGCGCCGTCGACAAACTGAATGAAATCTTCTGCCACCGCAGAAAACAGGGGCTTATCCGCCAAAAACTCTGAGGTCAGGCCATGCACATCCAGGGCGGCCTGATCACTGTCACGCTGAGGATTGAGATAATAGTGCAGCACGCGGCCAGTGCAGCGTCGGCCGATAATCTCAACGCAGCCAATTTCTATAATGCGATGGCCTTCGCTGGTATCAAGGCCGGTGGTCTCAGTATCCAGTACGATCTGCCTCACCTGCGCTGCCCTCCCGGTAATTCCTCAAGGCCGTCAATGCCACGGTTGGCCAGTTGGTCAGCCAGTTCATTTTCCGCGTGACCGCTATGCCCCTTAACCCAGTGCCAACGTACCAAATGAGGCGCTGCAGCCTGCTCAAGCAACTGCCAGAGATCGGCATTTTTTACTGGTTTACGATCACTGGTGCGCCAGTTTCGTGCCTTCCAAGCCGGCAGCCATTCGCTAATGCCCTTGCGGACATACTCGGAATCGGTGGTCAGATCGACCTCACAGGACTCTTTCAGCGCTTGCAAAGCACGAATTGCAGCGGTCAGTTCCATGCGATTATTAGTGGTATCCGCTTCGCCGCCGAATAGCTCGCGCTGGTGGTCACCATAACGCAGCAGCGCTCCCCAGCCGCCAGGCCCCGGATTCCCTCGGCACGCTCCATCGGTAAATATCTCTATCTTTTTCAATGTTCAGGCCCCTGCGGCTCTCGCCTGTCCCGGCGCTGCCAGTGCGCCAGAGGCACTGGAATGACCTGAGGCGAACGCTCAGGCAGTGCAAATCGTGGCCGCATCGGCCTGATCATGGCAGCCCGCTTGCGAGCCACAAGAATGTAGAAGGCACCCCGACGCGGCCAGAAACGCCGCCCCATCTGTTCAATCATGGAAAAACGCTGGCGCCCGGAGGCTCCGAGAGGCATCGCATAATGAGCACTTTCGTAGCCTTCAAGCTCCAGTCCAAGCACTCCAAACCAGTCATGCACACGCTGGGCAGGCAAAAATCTGGCCAACCACGGCAGACGGTTCGAGCCCAGTCGGAACAAGCGGGTGAGTCCCCAGATACTGAAAGGGTTAAAACCGATCAATACCAGAGCCCCGCCGGGGATCAACGTGCGGGTGACCTCTCGCAATACCTCATGGGGGTTGGCCTCGAAGTCCAAGCTGTGGTGTAACAACACCAGATCGACACTGTGATTGGCCAATGGCAGGCAAGCGGGGTCGGCAGCGATAGTAATACCGCCGTCACCGGGGCGGCCAACATAGTGCTGGCGCCGGATACGAGTCGCGCCAAGCAAGGGCTCGGCGCAGCCGACACCACACTGCACTGCATGATAACCAATCATGCGTACTAATATGTCGTCCAGTAGATGGCGCTGCTCGGCCAGCATAGCCTGACCTGTATCCGAGGCAAGCCAGTCAGCAAACGCCCGGTCAGTATCCGGTGGTGGCCGACGGAACGGTGAGCGTAGCAGTCGTGGCAGATCCATACGGTTTGCGTCGCCTCATGCAGATGATATGGTGACAGTCTATCAAGGCTTGCTGATCTGTTCCCGCCCCGATGCTATGTGTAATCGCTATTCCCGCATTTCGTGATAACTATATCTGGCTGATCTATGATCCGGCCGGTAACGGCGTGGTGGTCGATCCAGGCGATGCGGCACCCGTCATGGCAGCTCTGGATCGACTCGGCGTGACACTGCGAGCCATTTTGATCACCCACCACCACCCTGATCACACCGCCGGCATAGAAGCACTGAGTGAACACTGGTCGGTACCCGTGTATGGCCCGAAACAGGAACAGATCCGCGGCGTTACTGTAGCAGTTGACGATGGCGATCAAGTAACTCTGACCCAGCCGCCACTCAGCCTTAAGGTGATGGCTGTCCCTGGGCACACCCTTGGCCACGTTGCCTATTACGCCATGCACACCGATACACCGCTACTATTCTGCGGTGACACCCTTTTCAGCGGCGGCTGCGGCAGACTGTTTGAGGGCAGTCCGGCGCAGATGCTAGCCTCGCTGGACCGACTCAGCGAACTGCCCGAACAAACCCTTATTTACTGTACCCATGAATATACGACCTCTAACCTGACCTTTGCCCGCAGTATTCTACCGGGCGACCCGGCCCTGATACGACGGCAGCAGCAGGTGGCCGCATTGCGGGACGCCGATCAACCCAGCCTGCCATCCACTGTGGCCGAAGAGTTGCGCAGTAACCTGTTCTTGCGCTGCCACGAGCCCGCTCTAAAAGCAGCCTTAAACGACGGATCTACGGAACCGACTGACCGACTTTCGGTCTTTACAGCACTGCGGACAAAGAAAGACCATTTCTGATACCTTGCTGGCCGCTCAATGGCCTTCTATTTTCCGAATGCGAGTAACCCTTTTACTGTGATGAAAAAAATTCTTGCCACACTCAGCGTAATACTGATCGTTCAGGGCTGTGCCTCACGGGCGCCTTCTATCAGTGATTACGATCCTCTGGACGAGTTCGGGCCGATGTTGGCGGCCGCCTCTGAAGAGGGAAACATTGCCCTGCTATGCGGGGATACGGACTGGCCAGAAGCCCAGCCTGAAAGTCTGCCGATCACTGGCTCTGACCTGTGGCAGAGATTACGTAGCGGCTTCAGCCTGAATCTGGACATCGATAATGCTCGCATTACCGCCGAGCGCAACTGGCTAATCCGCAACCCGCAATATATCGAAAGAGTAACCACCCGGGCGCAGCGTTACCTTTACCACATTGTCGAGCGCGCCGAAGCCAAACAGGTCCCACTGGAGATGGCCTTGCTGCCAGTGGTGGAAAGTGCCTTTGACCCGTTTGCCTACTCCCATGGCCGCGCCTCCGGGCCCTGGCAGTTCATTCCCTCGACCGGCAAAGCCTTTGGCCTGAATCAGGATTACTGGTATGACGGCAGGCGTGACATTCTGGCCTCAACCGACGCAGCACTGGAGTACCTTTCCAGACTGGCGAAGCGTTTTGACGGTGACTGGGAGTTAGCACTGGCGGCCTATAATTCTGGTGGTGGTACCGTTTCAAAAGCTATCCGCCGCAATCAACAACAACAACGGCCAACAGATTACTGGAACCTGCAACTACCCAGAGAAACCCGTGCTTATGTTCCCAAGCTGATTGCCATCAGCCAGATTGTTCGCGACCCGGAACGCTACGGCGTCACCACACTGCAGCCGATAGCTAATACGCCTTACTTCGCCGTCGTCGACACCGGCGGGCAACTGGACCTGCAGTTAGCGGCGGACATGAGCGGCACCGACGTTCAGGAAATCTACTACCTCAATGCCGGCTATAGTCGTTGGAGTACTCCACCAGCCGGCCCCCACCGCTTGCTAGTACCGTATTCGCGGGCCAGCGCGCTGGAGCAAAAGCTGGCTTCACTGCCAGCCGAGAAACGTCTGCGTTGGCAGCAGTATACCATCGCGTCGGGTGACACATTGGGCGGCATTGCCAAACGCTTCAACACCACTATTGATGCCTTGCGGCAGAGTAATAATCTGCGTGGCAACACCATCGTTGCCGGGCGCCAGTTACTCATTCCCCAGCCGGCAGCCAATGCGGAGGCCTATCGGCTCAGTGCCGACAACCGTCTTGAGGCAAAACAGAATCAAGCTCCTCCGGGACGCAGCAAGACAGAATATCGGGTACAAAGCGGCGACAGTCTGTGGACAATTTCCCGAGGCCATAATGTGGGCACTCAGGAGCTCGCCAAGTGGAACGGCATGGCTCCGGGAGACACCCTCAGTGTTGGCCGCAAGCTGGTAATCTGGAGCAAACCAAACGCGGTTGCCGCAGCACCCGTAGTCGACCGGCCGGAGATGGTCCGCCGTGTTCATTACTCGGTTCGGCGTGGCGACTCCCTGCACCGTATTGCCAACCGGTTCAACTTATCCGTCAGTCAGATTGCCAGCTGGAACAAACTTAATACCAGCCGCTATCTAAGGCCCGGACAACAACTGACCCTGTATGTGGATGTCCGCCATGCACCTTAGTCGATGGACTCTGGGACGCGCTGGCGCTATCGCGCTGCTGCTTGCCAACGCCGCAGTTTGCGCTGCTGCTCCACAGCACGGCTATCACCCTTTTGGAGTGCTCAAATACCCTGCCGATTTCCACCACTTTGACTACGTCAACCCGAACGCCCCCAAAGGCGGCACTCTGAAGCTGCTTGGCAGTGGTGATTTCGACAGCATCAATCCCTATATTCTGGCAGGACGCAGCCCGGCCAATACACCCGGCGCCTATGTCTTCGGCTTCCTGGAAATGACCGACACACTATTGATGGGCGCTGATGCTCATAACAGTGTCGGAGATGAAGCCGGCGCGGCCTATGGTCTTATCGCAAAGTCCATCGACTGCGATGCGCAACTGGATCAGTGCACATTCCAGCTGCGCCGCGAAGCCCGCTTCCAGGACGGCACGCCAATCACCGCCGATGACGTGCTGTTTTCCTTTAACCTGTTACGTGATCATGGCCACCCACGCTATGCCCTGCGTTATCAGCAGATCGACAAGGTCAGCGTCATCAATTCTCATCAGGTGCGCTTTCATTTTACCGGCGACAACCGCCGCATGCTGCCCCTGACGGCCGGCCAGCTTCCCGTGTTAGCAAAGCACTATTGGCAGGACAAAGACTTCAGCAAACCGACACTCACGCCGCCGGTTATCAGTGCCCCCTACCGGGTAGCCAGTGTCCAGCCGGGCAGACAGATAACACTACAGCGAGATGCCAATTATTGGGGACGTGACCTGCCGGTAAATCGCGGCCGCTATAACTTTGATCAAGTGGTTATAGATTTTTACCGCGACGCGGAGGTCGCCTTCGAGGCCTTCAAAACCGGCCGCTACGATGTTCATCTCGACTATATCGCCAAGCACTGGGCCACCGCCTACGATTTCCCTGCGGTACGCGATGGCCGGGTCAAGCGTGCTGAAATCCCTCACCGTATCGCTCAGGGAACTCAGGCATTTTTCTTTAACCAACGCCGCGCACCATTCGACAACCCCGATATTCGTCAGGCCCTCGGCCTGCTATTTGATTATGAATGGACCAACCGGAATATTTTCAATGGCGCCTATCAGCGCCAACTGAGCTGGTTCCCTAACAGCGAGCACAGCACCAGCGGCTTACCTGCCGGCGCCGAGCTTGCCCTGCTAGAGCCATTTCGACAGCAATTACCGGAAAAACTGTTCAGCGAACCCTTCGCCCTGCCAGTCAGTGATGGTTCCGGGCGTGACCGCCGCCATATGCAGCAGGCAATGGCCCTGTTCAATAAGGCAGGCTACCTGATCCGCGACAAAAAGCTGGTACACGACGAAACAGGTAAAGCGCTGTCACTGGAAATTCTTAACTACCATAATCCGGGCATGGACCGAGTCATCCAGCCCTGGCTACGCAACTTGGAGGCGCTTGGCGTTGAGGCCAGCTATCGCTCTATTGACCCAGCTTCCTTCAAACAGCGACTCGATCAGTTTGATTTTGATGTCGCCCTTTTTGTTCTGCCGCAGAACACCTTTCCCGGTGTGGAGCTGATCGAATATCTGCACTCCTCCAGCGCTGACATGAATGGCGGGCGTAATTACGCTGGCATCCAAGACCCGGTGATTGATGCCCTGATCGGCAAGGCGCTGTCTGCCTCAACACTTGTTGACTACCGGGCAGCGCTGCGGGCACTGGACCGTGTGCTGCTATGGCGCCACTATACGATTCCGCATTGGTACCTCGGCCGGCATCGGCTGGCCTGGTGGGATCGATTTGAACAACCGGGCTCCGCCATGCCTTATATTCTTGGCACCGAAACCTGGTGGATGACCGAAGCAGAACGCACGCAATAACCACAACAGGAAGTTCTGATGCTGAAATCCATATTGCTTGCCCCAATACTGTTTGCTGTGGCCATCTCTGCTCACGCCGCCCCCGGCAAACACGCCATAGCAATGCATGGCGAACCGAAATACGGTGCTGCCTTCAGTCACTTTGACTACGTCAATGCAAATGCCCCCAAGGGCGGCACTCTGCGCCGCCATGTCATCGGCACCTTCGACAGCTTCAACCCGTTTATTCCCCAAGGAAACCCGGCAACAGGCACAGGCTACCTGTACGATACCTTGACCACCCCCAGCCAGGACGAGCCCTTTACCCAATACGGACTGCTGGCAAAAACCATCGAGTTGGCAGCGGACCGCTCTTACGTTACCTATCACCTGCACCCGCAAGCCCGCTTTGCAGATGGCGTAGCAGTCACCGCCGAAGACGTGGTGTTTTCTTTCAATCTGCTAACCGACAAGGGCTCGCCATTCTATGCCTACTATTATGGCGACGTGGAACGAGTCGAAGCCGTTAGCAAGCATAGCGTCCGCTTCCACTTTCGCACTCGCGAAAACAAGGAGTTGCCGCTTATTGTTGGCCAGATGCCGGTACTGCCTAAACATCACTGGAAAGACCGTGACTTTAGTAAACCCTCCCTGGAAGTCCCTTTAGGCAGTGGTCCGTATGAGGTTGAAAGTTTTCAGCCGGGTCGCCGAGTCGTTTATCAACGTCGCGACGACTACTGGGCCAAAAATCTTCCGGTGAATCGTGGCCAATACAATTTCAATCATCTCTCGTTCGAATACTTTCTGGACGAAACTGTATCGCTGGAAGCATTCAAAGGAGGTGCCTATGACTGGCGACTGGAGCGCAGCGCCAAGGACTGGGCGTCCGGTTATAACAGCCCGGCTCTGACCCGCAAGGAAATCATTCTGGAGGAAATCCCTCATAGCCTGCCAAGCGGCATGCAAGGCTTTGTTATGAACCAACGCCGCGAGCTATTCACGGACCGCGCCCTGCGCGAAGCCATAGGTCTGGCCATGGATTTCGAGTGGTCCAATCAGAACCTGTTTCATGGCCAATACACGCGCACGCGCAGTTTCTTCCAGAACTCTGAGATGGCCGCCACTGGACTACCCTCTGAAGCGGAACTAAAGCTGCTTGAGCCGTTTCGCAAGCAGCTTCCAAAGGAGGTATTTGAAAAGGAATACCAGCCACCGGAAACCGATGGCTCAGGACGCCCACGGGAAAACCTGCAGCGCGCACAGCAATTGCTCCGGGCTGCGGGCTACACACTGGAAAAAAATCAACTCAAGACGCCAAAAGGCGCCTTGGTGCGCTTTGAAATCCTGCTGGATAGCGGCGCCTTTGAGCGTGTTGCCCTGCCCTTTTCTCGCAACCTGAAAGCCCTTGGTATTGATGCAAGCGTGCGCAGGATTGATCCAACCCAGTATCTGGAGCGGGTACGTAAATTCGACTACGACATGATTATCGCAGTTTTCCCGCAATCCAACTCACCAGGCAATGAGCAACGTGACTTTTGGCATTCTTCTGCAGCAGACATGTCCGACTCGCGCAACCGCATTGGCCTGAAAGATCCAGCCGTTGACGCTCTGGTAGAACAGATCATCCGCGCTCAGGATCGTGAGCAACTGGTGGTAGCCTGCCGGGCATTGGATCGGGTACTGCAGTGGGGCCACTACGTCGTGCCAAACTGGCATGTAAATCGCTTCCGAGTCGCATATCGAAGCGCCCTGGCGCGGCCGAAGGTTAACCCGCCCTACGGCTTGCCCATTGATGCATGGTGGCAGAAACCCTGATGAGCTGGTATGTGCTGCGCCGGCTGGCGCTTATTGTGCCTACGCTATTCGGCATTCTGGTACTTAACTTCATCATCGTGCAGGCCGCCCCCGGCGGCCCCGTTGAGCGCATGGTGGCCGAACTGAAAGGTATGCATACCTCGGCCACTGGCCAGTTCGCCGGCACCAGCGCCGACATGATTCAGAGCGGCGGCTCAGCAGGCGGCTCAAGTGACGCAAGTGGCTATCGTGGCTCACAGGGCTTGCCCCCTGAGCTGATCGCGCGGATAGAAGCCTTATACGGCTTTGACAAACCGCCGTTGGAACGCTTTTTACTAATGTTGAAGAATTATGCCAGCTTCGAGTTTGGCGATTCCTACTACCGTGGCCGCCCGGTGACCGAGCTGATCGTTGAGCGTCTTCCGGTGTCCATCTCCCTTGGCCTGTGGAGCACCTTGATCACCTACCTGATCTCAATCCCACTAGGCATCCGTAAAGCAGTCAGGCATGGCACGCCATTTGATGTCTGGAGCAGCAGCGCAATCATTGTTGGATACGCCATCCCCAGCTTCCTGTTCGCTATTTTGCTGATCGTGCTGTTTGCCGGGGGCAGCTATCTTGACTGGTTCCCCCTGCGCGGACTGACTTCAGACAATTGGCAGGAGCTGTCCTGGCTCGGCAAGATCACCGACTACCTGTGGCATATCACGCTGCCCACTATCGCTATAGTGATCGGCAACTTTGCCACCTTAACCATGCTGACCAAAAACTCGTTCCTTGATGAAATCAGCAAGCTATATGTACAAACCGCCATGGCCAAAGGTCTTAGTGAAAACCAGGTGCTCTATCGGCACGTATTCCGTAACGCCATGCTAATTATCATCGCCGGCTTTCCTGCCGCCTTTGTCGGTATGTTCTTTACTGGCGTATTACTGATCGAGTACATCTTTTCACTGGAAGGGCTTGGTCTGCTTGGTTTTGAATCCGTGATTAACCGTGATTACCCGGTGGTATTCGGCACCTTGTTTATCTTTACCCTGCTCGGCCTGCTACTAAAACTGGTCAGCGACCTCACCTATGTTCTAGTCGACCCACGCATCGACTTTGATCGGCGGGAATTCTGATGCTATTGAAGAACCCAGTCAGTCAACGGCAGTGGCAGGCGTTTCGCAACAATCGTCGCGGTTACTGGTCATTATGGATTTTCATGCTGCTATTCCTGATCTGCAGCACCGGAGAAATTATCGCTAACGATAAACCTATTCTGCTCAGCTTTCAGGGAGAACTCTATTCCCCACTGTTGTTTACCTACCCGGAAACGGAGTTCGGTGGCATGTTTGAAACCGAAGCCAATTATCGGGACCCCTTTGTCAGCGACCTGATTGAACAGGATGGCTGGATGTTATGGCCGCTGATCCGATTCAGCTACAACACCATTAATTACGACCTCTCCGTGCCTTCGCCAGCGCCACCTTCAGCAGAGAACTGGCTGGGCACCGATGATCAGGGCCGAGACGTTCTGGCGAGGATCATATATGGGCTGCGTATTTCGCTTTTTTTTGGCCTATTGCTAACCATTGCCAGCAGCATTATTGGGGTTATTGTCGGCGCCCTGCAGGGCTATTATGGCGGCTGGGTTGATCTCTCCGGACAGCGCTTTCTGGAGATCTGGTCGAGTATGCCGACCCTGTACCTGCTTATTATTCTGTCCAGTTTTGTAAAGCCCGGATTCTGGTGGCTACTGGCAATTATGCTGCTATTTTCATGGATGGCATTGGTCGATCTGGTACGCGCCGAATTTCTCCGTGGTCGCAATCTGGATTATGTGCGTGCCGCCCGAGCTCTGGGTGTCTCTGACAGAATGATCATGTTTCGCCATATCTTGCCCAACGCGATGGTTGCCACCCTCACCTTTATGCCATTTATTCTCAATGGTTCGATTGTCACCCTCACTTCGCTGGACTTCATCGGTTTTGGTCTGCCGCCCGGCTCGCCCTCGATGGGCGAATTACTTGGTCAGGGCAAGGCTAATCTGCATGCGCCCTGGCTAGGTATCAGTGCATTTGTGTCGCTTGCTTTTATGCTGTCACTACTGATCTTTATTGGTGAGGCGGTGCGCGATGCCTTTGACCCGAGGAAGTACCTGCAATGACCGCGCGGCTGGCAATCAATCACCTAAGCATAAATTTCCCCGGGCAGGATGCTCCGGCGGTGGACGACGTTAGCATTGCGCTACAGGCGGGGAGAATGCTTGCTCTGGTGGGAGAATCAGGCTCGGGAAAATCTCTCACCGCCCTTTCAGTGCCGCAGCTTTTACCCCCTCAAGCTCATTACCAAGTAGAAAGCATTCTGCTTGATGGCGAGGACATCAGTCGCGCATCAACGCTACGCCTACGCGCTTTACGCGGCCACCGTATCGGGATTATTTTTCAGGAACCGCTGTCGGCATTGAACCCCCTGCATACCGTCGCTCGGCAGTTGGCAGAGAGCCTGCAGATACATCAGCCACTTTCTGACCAACAAGCTCGTCAGCGCAG
This sequence comes from Alcanivoracaceae bacterium, assembly GCA_029210325.1. GTDB lineage: Bacteria > Pseudomonadota > Gammaproteobacteria > Pseudomonadales > Alcanivoracaceae > PGZG01. The sequence continues at coordinate 195,590 of JARGPU010000005.1, forward strand.
CCTTGAGTTACTCCAGCGGGTTCAGCTGCCAGAGCCAGAAATAATGCTTGGCCGTTACCCTCACCAGCTTTCCGGCGGTCAGCGTCAACGGGTCATGATCGCCATTGCGCTAGCCAATAATCCGTCTGTACTGATTGCCGACGAGCCAACCACCGCTCTGGATGTGACTGTTCAGCAAGGAATCCTTGATCTACTCAAAGAGTTGCAACGGGATATGAACCTGGCCGTGCTGCTGATCACCCACGATCTTGGTGTGGTGGCACGCTACGCCGAAGATATGGCGGTGATGAACCGCGGCAAGATTGTCGAGTCGGGCGTCACCCGCGAGGTGCTCGCCGCACCCCAGCACCCGTACACACGGCAACTGTTAAGCTCCGAACCTCATGGCACAGCACCGAGTACAAACACGGACAAGCCTTTACATCTGCAGGGCAAAGATGTCTGCGTATGGTTTAAACAGAAACGCAGCTGGGGACGTCACGACTGGTTCCATGCCGTAGATAACGTGGATTTCAGTGTACGTCAGGGCGAAACTCTTGGCATCGTCGGCGAGTCTGGCTCAGGCAAATCCACTCTCGCACTAGCCATACTGCGACTGCTCGACAGTCGTGGCAGTGTCCAACTAGGTGCCACTAAGTTAAATGAACTACGCAGCCGTGCCCTGACACCACTGCGCAAACGCATGCAGGTAGTATTTCAAGATCCCTGGGCGACACTCAATCCGCGCATGACCATTGGCCAGATCATCGCTGAAGGCCTTACCGTGCATGCCCGCGAAATGGGACGCAGTGAACGGGATCAGCGGGTTGCCGACATTCTTCAGGAGGTCGGCCTGGACCCACTAGCGCGACATCGCTACCCACACGAATTCTCCGGCGGTCAACGCCAGCGTATCGCCATCGCGCGGGCCCTGATTCTACGGCCAGAGCTGCTAATTCTGGACGAGCCTACCTCTGCACTGGACCGCAGCATTCAGCATCAGGTGCTGGAACTTCTGCGTGACCTGCAGCGGCGCTACAACTTGAGCTATGTGTTTATCAGTCACGACCTGAAGGTAGTGCGCAGCATCAGTCATCATTTGATTGTTATGCGCCATGGTCATGTGGTTGAGTCTGGCCCAACCGAGCAGGTTTTCGCCTCACCCTCGCAGGACTACACCCGGATGCTGCTTGATGCAGCCTTCGATGAAGGCCTCAGGCAGATTTAACAGGATTGCTTACATCCCGCCACTGGCGAAGCCCCGCTAACTGCCTATACTTGGGCCCTAATATCAGGATCAAGGGAGATCACCATGGGTTTTCTGACCGGCAAGCGCTACCTCATCGTTGGCGTCGCCAGCGACCGCTCTATCGCCACTGGCATAGCCGAAGCGATGCACCGCGAGGGCGCGGAACTGGCTTTCACCTACCAGAACGACAAACTCAAGTCGCGCGTCATCAAGGCCGCCCTGGCCTACGGCAGCCGGGAAGAACTATGTTTCCCATGCGATGTAGTAAGTGATGCAGAAATTGATGCTGTGTTTGTCGAGCTGAAGAAACACTGGGATGGCCTTGATGGCATTATCCATGCGGTTGGTTTTGCCCCTGGCTATGAGCTTGATGGTAACTATATCGATGTCACCACCCGAGAGGGTTTCCGTATCGCCCACGATATTTCCAGCTACAGCTTTGTCGCACTGGCCAAGGCCGGCCAGGAAATGATGAAGGGACGCAACGGCAGCCTGTTAACGCTTACCTATCATGCATCCAGACAAACCGTGCCGAACTACAATGTAATGGGTCTGGCCAAGGCAAGCCTGGAAGCCTCGGTACGCTATCTGGCCGCCAGCGTCGGCCCGGAAGGCATCCGCGTTAACGGAATTTCAGCCGGCCCGATTCGCACTCTGGCCGCCTCCGGCATCAAGAAGTTTCGCGCCATGCTTGATCACAATGCTGCCAAGGCTCCGCTGCGTCGCAACGTGACCATCGAGGAAGTCGGTAATGCCGCAGCATTTTTGTGCTCCGACTTGGCCTCCGGTATTACCGGTGAAATCATGTATGTGGATGCCGGTGCCAATACATCTGCCATGGCACTGCCGGAAGACTAATAAAATTCAGGCGATCCATGCAGACAATAAAAAAAGCCGGCTATGCCGGCTTTTTTTATTGCTGTACTTCAATCTCAGTCCAGCTGGGCCGGATTAAGACGATTCTCATAGATATCGACGCTGGAAGTGTCACGCAGTAATGCCAGAGCATGGCGCAAGCTCCGGCTACCCTCCACAGCACCGAGTTCTGCCAGCGCCATGGCCTGCTGAGTCTCATCCAGCTCGACACCGCCGTCACGTACAGCAACCACGGCGATCGCCACCAGGTCACCATTGGCAAGGCGCATCACCTCTATTTGGGTGTCATCCTGAACTGGTCGGGCCGCTCGAAATGCTGCTCTGACAACCTCAGCAGAGGGCTCAGCATTGTTACGCTGCAGGTCTTGCTGCTCACGCACCTGAGCTCCCATCAGTTCAGCCAGTGCATCAAGGCCAGCCCCTTCTGCAACAGTCTGGCGGCCTGCTTCCGCCAAGGCATCGATATCCGCCAGGGCTTTTTCGCGCTGAATAGCGGCCCGAATGCGATCGCTAACCTCAACAAGGGGCATCGGCTGGGCTGGCTTGATCTCGTCAATACGTACCACCAGAGAGCGACCATCAGCCAACTGAATCAGATCGCTGTTCAGGCGCTGGTCGCGCAGTGCAGGCGAGACAACGGCTTCACGCACCTCTGCCTGGGCCAACAGTCCCGTGGGACTAGCCAGTGTCAGCCAGTCGCTAGTCTGAATCTCCAAGCCCAGCTCTGCGGCTGGAGTCTGTAAATCGCCATGTTCAAATGCCAGCTCCTCAAGACGGTCCGCCATCTCAACAGCCTTCATCTCCGCCGCCCGGCGATGCAGATCACGGATAATATCCTCACGACTATCTTCCATGGCCGGCAGATCCCGAGTGCGCACAGAAATCAGCTTAACCAGGTGATAGCCGGAGTCGGTGCGCACCGGTTGTGATACCTCGCCTTCCTGCAGAGCAAACAAAGCCTGCTCCATGGACTCTGGCAGATCACCCCGACCCACCGGACCAAGATCACCACCCGCAGCAGCAGTGGAAACATCATCAGAAGCCTCTTTCGCCAAAGCGGCAAAGTCCTCTCCCATATTCAGGCGGTCCTGCAAGCTGGAGATTCGCTGTTGGGCCTGCGCTTCACTGCGATCATCATTGATGCTGACCTGCAGGTGAGCAGCGTTGCGGCGCTCGGCACGTGCTGCAACCTGCTCCATGGCCGCACGACGCACTTCATACTCGGCCTCAATCTGCTCTTCGCCAAGCTCAGTCGAATCCTCCACCAGCGCCGGATCCACTACCAGATACTGCAAACGCAGAGCCTCCGGGCTGAGGAAGCTAGCCTGGTTAGCCTCATACCAGTCGCTGATTTCCTGATCGGTGACATCGTGCTCGGCGCCCACCTCGGCAACATTCTTGCGCAGATAGCGTATGTCACGGCGTTGCTCGGCCAACCGGCGCTGCTCATCGACCTCTGCAGGTAAAGCAAAGTCGGTATCTTCAATGCCACTACGCGCCTGATTCAGCACCAGTTCACGGCGCAAATTGCTGATGAAGGAACGCTGAGTCATACCCTGAGAGCGAACAAAGCGCTCGAACATGTCCGGCGAAAACTGGCCGTTCTCATCACGAAACTGGGGCACCTCGTACACCATCCGGGCCGCCATATCTTCGGACACCGCCAGGTCTGCACGGCGCGCCTCCAGAGCAATCAGCTCGTTGGAGATCAACCCCTCGAGCACCATCTCTGCATTGATAAAGCTGTCCAGTAACCGAGGGTCAACGTCCGGGCTTTGCTGCCGTACCTGCTGACGCATTTGCTGGACGCGCTCATTAACCTGGCGACCATAAATCGGAGCGCCCTCAACCTCTGCCACTACGTCAGCACTACCGCTGGACTCAAAGTAACCGTAAAAGCCGGTAATGATGAAGGGCACAACAAAAAGGACCAACAGGACCATGCCCACCGGACCACGAATGAACTTTCTGAAAGACTGCATCCGTTTTCTCCACTGACAACCAGCTCATGCCTGAACTGATATGCCGGACTGACTACCGTAAAAACAAAAAAGCGCATCCTCTGGATACGCTTTTTCGATGGCGGAGCGGACGGGACTCAAACCCGAGAACCCCAGCGAGGCAGGTCGACTGTAACCGCCTGAAACTACCGCTCCGTCTCATGCACTCAGTTAACTGCATCCTTCAGCGCTTTACCGGCTTTGAAACCCGGCACCTTGGCTTCAGCGATCTGAATGGTAGCACCGGTCTGCGGGTTGCGACCTTCACGCGCAGAGCGCGTTTTTACCTGAAAAGTACCGAAGCCGACCAGCGACACAGTTTCTTCTTTCTTCAGTGCACCAGTGATCGCTTCAATGGTGGCATCAAGAGCACGACCTGCATCTGCTTTGGACAGATCAGCAGCAGCAGCAATAGCATCAATCAGTTCGGATTTGTTCACGAAGTTCCCCTTTGTTTATACGGATAATTAGTTGAGCGTTTGGCTCTCTTTCCCTGACCAAGGCGACTTTATACCAACGGGCCCATGTACCGTCAAGGAAGCAAAACCCGCGTCCTTGCTGGCCCTGACGGACCTAAAGCGACGAGCCGGGCAGCGCGAAGTATAGCAGCACAGCGATGGCGTAAAGTATGCATACGTCGCTGCGCGCAGCTTTTTCTGTTCAGGTTTTACATTAAAGATGAAAATAATCACGGAACCCTATGATTACGAAACACTATTTCGAAACCGTGCCTGCATAAAAAAAGCCTGAAGCCAAACTGCACCGGGATCATTCGCTGCTTTTTTGAGCAAATTTAAAGGCAGTCATCGGGGCACACACCCCACCTGTGACACCAAACGTAACGACCCGGCGGTGCTAAAAATAAAAAATAAGGGGCCAGAAGCCCCTTATTTTTTATTGATGGAAAACCTTAATGGGTGCTAACCCGGTCTTCATCAATCTCCGGCCTTTTGCTGTTTTCAGCGGCAATCTCCTCCTCTACCTCAGCCTCGCTAAGAGGTGTGGGCATGTGCTGCAGCGCCACCTCAAGCACCTGATCAATCCATTTCACCGGAATGATCTTTAGTGATGCCTTGATGTTGTCCGGAATTTCCTTCAGGTCGCGCTCGTTTTCCTGAGGAATCAGTACTGTATCGATGCCACCACGATGAGCCGCCAGCAGCTTTTCCTTGAGGCCTCCAATTGGCAGCACCTGTCCACGTAGGGTTATCTCGCCGGTCATGGCCACATTGGCCCGCACCGGGATGCCAGTGAGTACCGATACCAGCGTGGTACACATAGCAATACCCGCGCTCGGCCCATCCTTGGGAGTGGCACCTTCCGGCACGTGGATGTGGAAGTCATTACGCTCCAGTTGACGGCGCCGGATACCAAGCGTGCGGGCCCGGCTTTTCACCACAGTCCAGGCTGCCTGAATAGACTCCTGCATAACATCGCCAAGCGAACCGGTACTGGTGACTCGGCCCTTGCCCGGTACAGAGACACCCTCAATTGTTAGCAATTCACCGCCCACCGATGTCCAGGCAAGTCCGGTGACCTGACCAACCTGATCGGCTTCCTCTGCGCGGCCGAAGCTGTATTTGCGCACGCCGAGATACTGCTCAATACCGATCCCCTCCACCTTGACCGGATCTGAGGATCCGGCCAGCAGATGGGCTTTAACCACCTTGCGGCAAACCTTTGCTACCTCACGCTCCAGACCACGCACCCCGGCCTCTCGGGTGTAGTGACGAATGATGTGACGCAAGCTGTCGTCATCAAACTGCACTTCCTCCGCCTTCAGGCCGTTAGCCTCTACTTGCTTGGGCACCAGATACTGGCGGGCAATGTTGACCTTTTCATCCTCGGTGTAGCCCGGAATACGGATCACTTCCATCCGGTCAAGCAATGGCCCGGGAATGTTCATCGAGTTGGAGGTACAGATAAACAGCACCTCTGAAAGGTCGTAATCCACTTCCAGATAATGATCGTTGAAGGTGTTGTTCTGCTCGGGATCCAGCACCTCAAGCAATGCAGACGCCGGATCTCCACGCTGATCCATGCCCATCTTGTCAATCTCGTCAAGCAGGAACAGCGGATTGCGAACACCAACCTTGGCAAGCTTCTGCACAACCTTGCCCGGCAAAGAGCCGATATAAGTACGACGGTGGCCACGAATTTCAGCTTCGTCGCGAACCCCGCCCACAGCCATGCGCACAAACTTACGATTAGTCGCTTTGGCAATAGACTGGCCTAACGAGGTCTTGCCGACGCCAGGAGGGCCCACCAGACAAAGCACCGGACCCTTAACCTTGCCTACCCGACTCTGCACGGCGAGAAACTCGAGAATTCGGTCCTTGACCTCTTCCAGGCCATAGTGGTCCTGATCAAGCACCAGTTGAGCGCGCGCCAGGTCGTGGCTAATCTTGCTGCGCTTTTTCCAGGGTACGTTCACCATCCAGTCCAGATAGCTGCGCACCACAGTGGCTTCCGCCGACATCGGCGACATCATCTTCAGCTTGTTCAGCTCAGCTTTGGCTTTTTCCCGGGCCTCTTTAGTCATGCCCGCTGCACCAATGCGTTTTTCCAACTCTTCGAGCTCGCTACCACCTTCGTCCAGATCACCCAGCTCTTTCTGGATCGCCTTCATCTGTTCGTTCAGGTAGTACTCACGCTGGCTCTTTTCCATCTGCTTTTTAACTCGGCCACGGATACGCTTCTCGACTTTCAACACATCGAGCTCACCTTCCATCAGGCCGATCAGATGCTCTACCCGTTCACGGGTATTAGCCATCTGCAAAATATCCTGCTTTTCTTCGATTTTCAGCTGCAAGTGGGCCGCAATGGTATCCGCCAGACGTCCCAACTCATCAATACTGGTCACCGAACTGACAATTTCCGGGGCCACTTTCTTCGACATCTTGACGTAGTCGTCGAACTGGCCGAGCAGTGACTTGGACAGCGCATCCGCCTCAGCCAAATCCGGGGCAATCTCATCCAGCTCTTCGATACTGGCACTAATACTCGGCCCGTCCATCATCAGATTGGTCACGGTAGCGCGCGAGACACCCTCAACCAACACTTTGACAGTGCCATCGGGCAGCTTCAGCATCTGCAAAACGGTGGCAACAGTGCCAACCGAATGGATGTCCTCAGGAGTAGGCTCGTCATCTGAGGCATTGCGCTGGGCGACCAGCAACACCTGCTTCTCGCCGGCCATGGCGTCCTCAAGGGCACGAATGGATTTGGCCCGACCAACAAATAGCGGGATGACCATATGCGGATAAACAACCACGTCTCTGAGTGGCAGCAGTGGGATTTCTTTCAGCACGTTTCGCCTCACTGGTAAAAAGTCACTCCGACCAAGACTGAAAAAGGCCTTTACAGGCCTTTTTCAGAGTTAGTCCGGTGCCACTTTGGATGCCGGTTTTTCGCTATTGCTGTAAATCAGTAGCGGCTCCGAATCACCGCGAATGGTCGCCGAGTCAATAACAACCTTGGCGATACCCTGCATCGACGGTACCTGATACATGGTGTCGAGGAGCACATTTTCAAGGATGGACCTCAGGCCGCGGGCTCCCGTCTTGCGCTCCATGGCCCTTTTTGCCACCTCGCGTAGAGCATCCTCGCGGAAATCCAACTCCACCCCTTCCATTTCAAAAAGCCGACCATACTGCTTGGTTAAAGCGTTACGTGGCTCAGTGAGAATCTCGATCAGAGCCTCTTCAGTCAGCTCTTCCAAAGTGGCGGTAACCGGAAGGCGACCAATGAACTCTGGAATAAGGCCAAACTTGATCAGATCCTCAGGCTCAACATCCTGGAAAAGCTGACCAATAGTACGACCAAACTCCTTACTCTTGACCTCCGCAGAGAAGCCAATGCCACCCTTTTCCGAGCGCGCCTGGATGATTTTCTCCAGACCAGCAAAGGCGCCACCACAAATAAACAGCATGTTCGAAGTATCGACCTGCAGAAACTCCTGCTGCGGATGCTTGCGCCCGCCCTGAGGCGGTACCGAAGCCACCGTCCCTTCGATCAGCTTGAGCAGAGCTTGCTGTACACCTTCACCGGAAACATCACGGGTTATCGACGGGTTATCCGACTTACGCGAGATCTTGTCGATTTCATCGATATAAACGATACCTTGCTGTGCCTTATCAACGTCGTAGTCACATTTCTGCAGCAGCTTCTGAATAATGTTCTCGACGTCTTCACCAACATAACCAGCCTCGGTCAAGGTGGTCGCATCAGCAATAGTGAATGGCACATTTAGCAACCGTGCCAAGGTTTCCGCAAGCAAGGTTTTACCAGAACCGGTGGGGCCAATCAGCAAAATGTTGCTCTTCCCCAGCTCGATCTCTTCCTTCCCCTTGTTGGCGCCACGGAGTCGCTTGTAGTGGTTGTACACCGCCACCGCAAGCACCTTTTTGGCACGTTCTTGACCGATCACATAATCATCAAGGGTCTCTTTGATCTCATGCGGACGCGGCAGCTTTTCTGCACCGCTATCAGTACTGTCTTCCTGCACCTCTTCACGAATGATGTCGTTACACAGGTCGACGCATTCATCGCAGATAAACACCGACGGGCCCGCAATCAGCTTGCGGACCTCGTGCTGGCTTTTGCCGCAGAAGGAGCAGTAAAGCAACTTACCGTCATCTTTACCGCTGCTATGATCGGTCATCAGCTCTCCCGAATTCTGGTCTATAGGGCCAAGATGCAGGCTGGATACGGTTTTTTCAACCCCAGACCTGTCATGCCCCCTCTATTTGCTCAGATTTTACCCAATCCCGCACATCATACCGGGCGGCGAGACAGGACCTGGTCTACCAAGCCGTATTCTTTGGCCGCCTCAGCACCCATGAAGTTGTCACGATCGGTGTCCCGCTCAATCACCTCAAGAGGCTGGCCGGTATGGTGGGCCAGCAGCTCGTTCAGCTGGGACCTAATCTTGAGGATTTCCCGGGCATGAATCTCGATATCCGAGGCTTGCCCCTGAAAGCCACCTAGTGGCTGGTGAATCATCACCCGCGCGTTGGGCAGCACATAACGCTTGCCCTTGGCACCCGCAGTCAGCAAAAAGGCGCCCATGGAGGCCGCCTGCCCCAAACACATGGTAGAGATGTCCGGCTTGACGAACTGCATGGTGTCATAAATCGACATGCCCGCGGTCACAGAGCCACCGGGGCTATTGATGTAGAAGTGGATATCCTTGTCAGGGTTTTCCGACTCCAGCCACAGCATCTGCGCGACAATCAGGTTGGCCATGTGGTCTTCCACCTGACCAACCATGAACACCACGCGCTCCTTGAGGAGCCGAGAGAAGATATCAAATGAGCGCTCGCCGCGGGCGGTCTGCTCGATCACGATCGGCACCAGAGAGGAACGGGTCGGATCCTCAATCAACTTGTTCATTTCCGGGGTCATGGAGGTGATACGGCTGAAATCAATCATCGGACAGTTCCTTGTTATATAGCTGGCCTGTTATGCGGCCCATGTTATGTCGGTCTTTCGACGTCCGTCCATATAAGGGGCGTGAAGACCCTGCTAACTGCTGCTTTATTAGGCGGATATGGCCGATAAACGAAAACGGGACCCGCAGGTCCCGTTCAATCGCTCAAAAAGCAACCAGATTGATCAGCGCTGAGCACGCTGACTGGCAACCACATCCTCGTAGGAGCTGGCTTTATCACTCTGCTTGGCAGAGGCCAGTACCAGTTCAACCACCTGCTCTTCAAGCACAGCGCCCTCAACTTGTTCTAGCTGCTGACGGTTGCCATAGAACCACTTGACCACTTCTGCAGGCTCTTCGTACTGCTCAGCGATTTCCTCGATCCGAGCACGAACCTTGTCGGCGTCAGCCTTAAGCTGGTTTTGCTCGAGGATTTGACGAACTACCAGACCGAGTCGTACCGCTCGCTCAGCCTGCTCGCGAAACAGATCGTCCGGCAAGATGCTGGCATCAAACTGCTGGCCACCACCGAACTGCTGCATCATCTGCTGGCGCATACGCTGGATTTCATTGCCCACCAGAGCCGCCGGCACATCAAAGCTGTGGGCACCAACCAGCGCATCCATCACCTGGCCTTTTACGTTGGCACGAATGGCATTAGTCAGCTCACGCCCCATGTTCTTCTTCACTTCGGTGCGGAATTTGGCCATATCGCCGCCCTCTACCCCAAAGCCTTTCATAAACTCTTCGTCTATTTCCGGTAGCTTCTGCACCTCGACCTTATTCACGGTGACGTTGAACTGTACCGCCTGCCCCTTCAGCTCCTCGGCGTGGTAATCCTCCGGGAAGCTTAGCTCGAGAGTCTTCTGGTCGCCGGCTTTGCTGCCGACCAAGCCATCTTCAAAGCCCGGGATCATGGAACCGGAGCCCAGCACAAGATTCTGGCCTTTCGCCGATCCGCCGGCAAAGGCCTCATCACCCTTAAAGCCTTCATAATCAATATTGACGCGATCGCCCTGCGCCGCTGCCTGCTCAGCTACTTCCCAGCTGGCGCGCTGCTTACGCAGGTTATCAATCATGTTATCGAGGTCCGCATCGGTCACTTCGGCGACCGGGCGCTCGACACTGATGGCATCAAAGCTGGCCAGGGCGATTTCCGGGAACACATCGAATACGGCAACGAATTCCAGGTCCTTGCCCGGCTCATTGGTGGTCGCCTCGAAACGCGGCATACCCGCTGGCTCCAGCTTCTGTTCTTCCACAGCCTTGACGAAACTGTCGCGCATCACGTCGCTAAGCACTTCGCTGCGTACGGCACTGGCGAAACGGCGTTTAACTTCGCGCATCGGCACCTTGCCGGGACGAAAACCGTCGATACGCAGGTTCTTCTGGGCCTCCAGCAGACGCTGCTCAACGGCAGAATCCAGACGCTCGGCCGGTACCGCCACGGTAAGACGACGCTCAAGACCTGAAGTTGTTTCTACGGAAACCTGCATAACTTCCTCTTTTTAAATGCATTTGAATTCGTGGAGGAGTATCGCAAACACAGGGACACTCCATGAAGGCGGCGGATTATAAATCAACCGCGGCGGGTTGCCTATCAAGCATAAAAAAACCCGCCTTAGCGGGTTCCTAATATAGTGGGGTGGCTGACGGGGCTCGAACCCGCGACCACCGGAATCACAATCCGGGGCTCTACCAACTGAGCTACAGCCACCACTAAAATTTCCGCCGGCACACGGATGGCGCGCCTGGCAGGACTCGAACCTGCAACCTACGGCTTAGAAGGCCGTTGCTC
>JARGPU010000015.1 GCA_029210325.1 Alcanivoracaceae bacterium
GATAACGAGACGGGGTTGTAAATTGTGGCAATGCCATTTGTTGCTAATATATTTTTCAACCAATTATTAGTCACTCTCATGTAATTTTACTGTCAGGTTTTTTTACAGCTATTTTTTTAGTTCAGAATTATAGAGTCTATTCATAAACTAGCGCTAACCACCTATTTAATTGGCATTTATTGGCGTAATAGTATGTATGCCTCGAGAAAATTGCCAAGGGGTTTGTAATAGGTAAGTGTCAGTTTTTTTTACACATCTGCTTTTAGCTCGATGTTTCCGGTTGATTGCTTTCTCAGATTTTTTCCAAGTTGTTGATTATATTTAAAAAAACAATATATGGCGTATAGCTTGCATATGTGCTTGATAATATCAGTGGTGTTTGCCAGCCTGTCGCTGTTGTTTGTCGTGCTTTTGGCGGAAGGAATAGGTAAAAATATAAAAGGATTATATGACAATGGCTGTTTCTTCTAATTCTAATAACGTTAAAGCAAAAAAGGTTAACAGAGGCCACTCTTTTATTGCCTATTCCATAAGCATAATTCTTGCTTTTGCCCCCTGTTATCAGCCGGTATGGGCGGCCACTGATAATCAAACAGGTGCAAATGGTACAACGGGAGTCGCTGGCAGTACGGGCAATCCGGGTTCTGACGGCGCTGTGGGTACGGTTGGTGTTGATGCCACAGCAAATGCAACGACAACTAATACCGATGCCACCAACACCGCCACTGCTAATGGCGGTGTTGGTGGTCGGGGCGGAGCAGGCGGCCAGGGTTCGCCAACTAATTCCAATGGTGGCGATGGTGCTGATGGTGCCCTGGCGGGTGATGCAGATGCCACTGCAGATACAACAGTGGCTACGGGTAATGGTTCAGCTACTGCAACAGCTGCTGGTGGTACAGGAGGGGCGGGCGGTAATGGTGGCGTTGCATCAGGTATTGGAGAGCCTGGTGATGGTGGCGATGCTACTAATGGTGGCGACGCAACTGCCTCAGCTCTGGTTAATAATACTGGCACAGGTACCGCTACCGTTTCAGCAACCGCAAACGGTGGCAACGGCGGAGCTGGTGGGGCCAGTGGTAATGGTAGCGGTACGGGCGGAAACCCAACAGCGGGTAATGCTGGTAACGGTGGAACGGCAACGTTAGGTACAGTTTCAGGTAGCTCAGCAAACGGTGGAACCGTTACGGTTAACGGAACAGCCAACGGCGGTAATGGTGGTTCAGCTACCGGCTCTGGTAATGCAGGCGATGGGGCTAGTATTTCGCTAGTTGACGCGGTTACCGGTTCAACTAGCGGTACGCTCAATCTCCGTCAAACCGCGACGGGTGGTGCCAGTGGCACCGTTTACAGTGGCAACAACGGTACGGCAGGTAACGCTGTCTCCTCCTTAACCCGCACCGAAACCCAATCCAGCTATCTCGATGTAGACAGTGACGCCCGCGGCGGTAACGGCGGGTTCCGCTACGACACTAGCGGCGCAGCCGCGGCCGGTGGTAGCGCAGATGCGGATACCACGATTAGTAACAGTGCCGGTGTCGCCGATGGCACCGCTGATGCTCGGGGTGGTAATGGCGGTGTCGGTGGCAATGGCTCAATCAATGGCGCTAATGGCGGTGCCGGTGGTGCAGCGGATGCCACCGTCAGTGCCACCAGTTCCAATGCCGTCACAAGCGGCAGTTATGTGGCCTATGGCCGCAGTTACAGTGTCGGTGGTAATGGTGGTGCCAGTTACGGTGCCAGCACCGGCGGTGTGGGTGGCGATGCCACCGGTAGTGCCACGGCGGTTGGCACCAATACGGGTAGCACCGCAACCTGGGTGATTGCCGACGGCGATGTCTACGGCGGTCATGGCGGTGATGTGAACAGCGCCCTTGCTGGTGCTGTGGGTGGTGCCGGTGGTAGTGCCACCAGTAGTAGCAGTGCCAGTGCGGCGGGGCAAAATTATGCCAACGCCGATGACGATGTGTTTGGTGGCCGTGGTGGTGATATTAACGGTACAAGCAGTGTCGGCAGCGGCGGACTGGGCGGCGATGCCGACGCCACGGCGAGTGCGGTGCGCACGAATGCCACCGGTACACAAACAACGACAGCGACTGCCACGGCAACCGGTGGCCGTGGGGGCTATGGCCGCGGTGCGGGTCAGACCGGCGGTGATGGGGGTGTCGCTACCGCCCAGGCCTCCGGCAGTAATGCCGGTACCGGTGCGACCAATATAACCGCCACCTCCACGGGGGGTGCCGGTGGTTATGGGTATACCGGGGCTGATGGCGGTGCGGGTGCCAATGGCACGCTAATCAATGCTGTCAGTGGCAGTGGTGCGGGCACCACAACCCTGACCGAAACCGCTACCGGCGGTGCCGGCGGTGGCTCCGACAGTGGTCAGGCGGGTGATGGTGGTGTGGTCACCACCATCAACGCGGTCTCGGGTAGCTCCACAGCGGGTGGCACCGTTACCGTTAACGCCAACGCTACCGGCGGCGCTGGTGGCGCCGGTGGTTCAGCGGGCGGCCATGCGGGCGATGGTGCCGACACAAGCCTCGTCGACGCGGTTACCGGTTCAACTAGCGGTACGCTCAATCTCCGTCAAACCGCGACGGGTGGTGCCAGTGGCACCGTTTACAGTGGCAACAACGGTACGGCAGGTAACGCTGTCTCCTCCTTAACCCGCACCGAAACCCAATCCAGCTATCTCGATGTAGACAGTGACGCCCGCGGCGGTAACGGCGGGTTCCGCTACGACACTAGCGGCGCAGCCGCGGCCGGTGGTAGCGCAGATGCGGATACCACGATTAGTAACAGTGCCGGTGTCGCCGATGGCACCGCTGATGCTCGGGGTGGTAATGGCGGTGTCGGTGGCAATGGCTCAATCAATGGCGCTAATGGCGGTGCCGGTGGTGCAGCGGATGCCACCGTCAGTGCCACCAGTTCCAATGCCGTCACAAGCGGCAGTTATGTGGCCTATGGCCGCAGTTACAGTGTCGGTGGTAATGGTGGTGCCAGTTACGGTGCCAGCACCGGTGGTGTGGGTGGCGATGCCACCGGTAGTGCCACGGCGATTGGCATTAATACTGGCGGCTCAGCGACCTACGCCTGGGCCGATGGTGATGCGAATGGTGGTGCCGGAGGTGATGTTTACAACGCTCTGGATGGTGCTGTGGGTGGTGCCGGTGGTAGTGCCACCAGTAGCAGCAGCGCCAGTGCGGCGGGGCAAAATCATAGTTATGCGACTGATTACGCCAAGGGCGGCCGCGGTGGCAACATTCACAGTGGTGTTGGCAGCGGTGGTGATGGCGGCGATGCCGACGCCACATCCAGTGCGGTGCGCAGCAATGCTACCGGTAACCAGAGTGTAACTAGTAATGTGACGGCCATTGGTGGCGCTGGTGGCACAGGGCGTGGTGCGGGACAGACTGGGGGTGATGGGGGTGTTGCCACCGCCCAGGCCTCCGGCAGTAATGCCGGTACCGGGTCGACAACGATAACGGCTACTTCAACCGGTGGTGCCGGTGGGACGGGAAGTGATGGTGCCGCTCAAGGGCTTGGCGGTAATGCCATTGCCACTGCCACTGGGACAGGCAGCAGCGGGTCGGTTTCATCTTATGCGACAGCCGGTAATTCTTTGGGTAACTTGGTCAATGATCTTTATACGACAGCGATTGCACCTTTAGCCAGCACTAGCCATACCAGAGCTCAGTCGCTGCTTAGCGGACCTGGTTTTAATACGACGATAGCAAATGGTCAGCAGGCGACCTCTGTTGCTTATGGTGCACCCGCCGATGCGGTGAGTTTGCCGCTGGTACAGGGTAATGCCGTGCACGCTAACTTCGATATTGCCGGAGCCAATGGCGACTACACTACTAATAACAGCACTCAGGTCAGTAGTGATGTTTTTGGTGTTGGTGTATTAGGTGGTAGTTATTCTGCAAATGGCTCTGGGGCCGTTAGAACGTACACGAGTACAGCAGACTTTGATGTTGATAATAGTCTTCTGCAAACAGGTGCTCAAAACCTGCTCGTTGGCTTTATGAACCCTGTTATTAATGATGCTGATTTTGATGATCCTGATTTTAGCGTGCGTTTTCGTGTCACGCGAGAAGGCGTTAATGTCGTAGACCAAACCTTTACTGACGCTGCTGCAGCTCGGTCGTATTTTGAAGGGGCTACTCTTGACCTAGGCAGTACTACAAATGCAGTTACTGGCGACCTGGATTTAAACTTCCGTATGGATGTTACTGGCGATAATCCAAATGCGGGTATTGCTGTTGATTACGTAGTGGGTAATTCAACAGTTACGCAGCGAGCAGTGCCTTTCGTCCCGGATACTGTATTGAATATTGCAGACAGTCATGTTGGTGATGTTGCGCAGCAAGGTGTTGAGGTTGTTAATGTGGCGGTGGCAGGTTCTGATGGCGCCAGCGCACAATTTATTGGTACCGGTGGTGATGGTGTCCACGATAGTGGTTCGATTGCCAATCTTGCGCCAGGTGGTAGCGACAACACCAGCATGATGGCGGGAATTGATACCTCTACTGCAGGTGCTAAATCGGGCAGCGCGACTATTGAGTTGAGTACCGATGGTGTTGTTACTGGTACTGCAGAGGTTTTTGGTACGGCTAATGTCAATGTCAGCGGTAATGTTTACCGACTAGCGGAGCCGAGCGCCCACAGCCCAGAGCCTGTTGTTTTGGCGAATGTGCGGGTTGGTGAAGTCTCGCAAACAGCGCTTACGTTGAGTAACGATGCGGTAAATGACGGCTTCTCCGAAGCCTTAAACGCTAACTTTACTGGGACTACAGGTGATGCCAATGCCACTGGTGCCATTGTTCAACTCGCAGCCGGTGGCAGTGATAACAGTTCATTAGTGGTTGGGATCAATACCAGTACCGCAGGTGCCAAAAGTGGTACAGCGGCACTGGCACTTGAATCTGATGGCGACGGTATCAATAGCCTTGGGCAAACTGCCCTTGCGGGGCAGACTGTTAACGTTAGCGGTAATGTTTATCGACTGGCGCAAGCAGGCGCACATGCACCTGAGCCGGTTGTGTTGACTGACTCCCATGTGGGTGATTCTGCACAACTGACATTGTCCATGAGCAATACGGCGGCCAATGATGGCTTCTCCGAGTCGTTGAGTGCGAACATCGGTGGCGCAACAGGTGATGCGAGCGCGAGTGGTGCCTTCAACTTGCTGGGTGCCGGGCAGACCGACAGCAGCAATTTGGTGGTGGGTATTAACACCAGCACCGCAGGTGCTAAAAGTGGTACTGCCACGATTAGTTCTGAGTCAGATGGCTCCGGCACTAGCAACATCGTCGGTAATGTCGCTCTAGCGGATCAAACCGTGAATATTAGCGGTAATGTTTATCGCTTGGCCGAAGCCAGTGCACACACACCTGAGCCTGTCGTGCTTGGGGACGTGCATGTGGGTGGCGTCTCGCAAGCAGCATTAACGATTGGCAATACGGCAGTGGCAGACAGCTTCTCTGAAAATCTCAATGCTAGTCTGGGTGCCACCACGGGTGCGGCAACTGCCAGTGGCAGCGTTACGGGTCTGATTGCGGGTGCATCTGATAATAGTTCACTTATTGTTGGTATTGATACCACTACAGCCGGAGCTAAAAGTGGCACTGCTGCATTAGGCCTAGTGTCTGATGGTGCTGGTATAAATAGCCTCGGACAAACTGCACTTGCTGACCAGACCGTGAATGTAAGTGGTAATGTCTACCGCTTGGCTGAAGCCAGTGCCCATAGCCCTGAACCAGTTGTTTTAGGCAATGTGCATGT
>JARGPU010000016.1 GCA_029210325.1 Alcanivoracaceae bacterium
ACCAGATACGGGTTGACCACGGTGAACTCGCCGGACAGGTTCGATTTCACATACAGGTTCTGATAGGTCGGTTCAATGGACTGCGAAACGCCGGTGATGTTGGCGATGGTTGCGGTAGGTGCAATTGCCATCACGTTGGAGTTACGCATGCCCTGGGTGCGAACTGTATTGCGCAGCGAATTCCAGTCCATGGACTGGGAGCGATCCATGTTCAGATATTTTTCTTCGCCACGTTCGCGAGCCAGCATTTCGATCGAGTCGATGGGCAGGATGCCCTGACTCCACAGCGAGCCTTCGTAGCTGGAATAGCTGCCGCGCTCGAGTGCCAGATCACTGGACGCCTGAATGGCGAAGTAGCTCACAGCTTCCATGGAGCGGTCAGCAAATTCCACCGCCTGCGGCGAAGCGTAGGCAATCTTTTGCATGTACAGCGCATCCTGGAAGCCCATGATGCCAAGGCCAACCGGGCGGTGCTTGAGGTTGGAGTTACGCGCTGCCGGCACCGAGTAGTAGTTGATGTCGATAACGTTATCCAGCATGCGCACAGCGGTTTTGATGGTGCGCTCCAGTTTGGCAACGTCCAGACCGGCCTCACTGACATGGTGGGTCAGGTTGATCGAACCCAGATTACATACCGCGATTTCGTCCTTGCTGGTGTTCAAGGTGATCTCGGTGCACAGGTTCGAGCTGTGCACAACACCAACGTGCTGCTGCGGGCTGCGCACGTTGCATGGATCCTTGAAGGTGACCCACGGGTGGCCGGTTTCAAACAGCATGGAGAGCATCTTGCGCCACAGGTTGATGGCCGGTACGCGCTTGAACAGTTTCAGGCTGCCATCACGGGTTTTGGCTTCGTACTCAAGATACTTTTTCTCAAAGTCCTGACCGTACAAGTCATGCAGTTCCGGGACATTGTTTGGTGAGAACAAGGTCCACTCACCTTCTTCCAGAACCCGCTTCATAAACAGGTCGGGAATCCAGTTGGCGGTGTTCATGTCGTGGGTGCGGCGACGGTCGTCACCGGTGTTCTTGCGCAGTTCGAGGAACTCCTCGATGTCCATGTGCCAGGTTTCCAGATAGGCACATACCGCGCCTTTGCGCTTGCCGCCCTGATTCACCGCTACTGCGGTGTCGTTAACGACTTTCAGGAACGGCACCACGCCCTGGGATTTGCCGTTGGTGCCCTTGATGTAGGCGCCCAGTGCACGCACCGGGGTCCAGTCGTTACCAAGACCACCAGCAAACTTGGACAGCATGGCGTTGTCCTGGATAGCGCCGTAAATACCGTGCAGGTCGTCCGGTACCGTGGTCAGGTAGCAGGAGGACAGCTGCGGACGCAGGGTGCCGGCGTTGAACAGGGTTGGTGTGGAGGACATGTAGTCAAAGCTGGACAGCAGGTCGTAGAACTCAATAGCTCGCTCTTCGCGGTTCTGCTCCCGTGCGGACAGGCCCATGGCAACGCGCATGAAGAAGCACTGCGGCAGTTCGATACGGGTATCGTCACTGTGCAGGAAGTAGCGGTCGTACAGGGTTTGCAGGCCGAGGTAGTTAAACTGCATATCGCGGCTGCCTTTCAGGGCGGCGCCGAGCTTGGCCAGATCGAAGCGGGCCAGCTCTGGGTCAAGCAGCTCCAGTTCAACACCGCGCTGAATATAGGTGGCAAAGGCCTGACCATAGAGCGCTTCCATTTCCTGCTGATCAGCAAGTTTGGCAACACCAAGGAATTGCAGGGCTTCGGCGCGCAGGCTATCCATCAACAGGCGGGCGGTGACCTGAGAGTAGTTCGGCTCCAGCTCAATCATGGTGCGAGCGGTCATCACCATGGAGGTGTTTACGTCGCTCAGGGAGACGCCGTCGTACAGATTCTTGATGGTTTCATCGATGATCTTGTCGGCATCAACATCGGACAGACCGAGGCAGGCCTCACGGATCAGATGCTCCAGACGGGCCATGTCGAGTGGCTGCAGGCTGCCATCTTCCATGGTCACCTTGATATTCACTTCGCGACTGGCGGTGGGCAGGGTAGCGCTTTCTGCGGCGCGCTTGCGCGACTGCTCTTCGCGGTACAGCACGTAGGAGCGGGCCACCTTGTGCTCACCGGCACGCATCAGTGCCAGCTCAACCTGATCCTGAATCTCTTCAATGTGGATAGTGCCGCCAGATACCAGGCGGCGCTGGAAGATAGCGGTGACCTGATCAGCCAGCCGGCCGACAGTGTCATGGATGCGGCTGGAGGCAGCGGCATTGCCACCTTCAACGGCCAGAAAGGCCTTGGTAATGGCGACGATGATCTTGTCGTTGGTGTAGGGAACGACCTTGCCGTTGCGCTTGATGACGCGCAGCTGCCCCGGTGCGGTGGCACTCAGGCTGCTTTCTTGGATGGCGCTGCTGCCTGCTTGGGGTGCCGAACCGGCTTGGCTGTGTGTTTCCGTGTGCATGGCCCGTCTCCGTGAATGTTGCTGTTTTTTTTGGGTGTTGCTGCCGTTAGTCAAACAACGACTCCGTCGCCCGCCTGATGGTCAGGGCAGGGTGAGGGTCGCCGCTGGAATTAATAGTGTGTTGCTGTGCATCTTCCCTGAGCTCCGCCGCCTTAAATGCCAGCAACACTATATGTAGTGTTGCCTGGGTGTCTGGCATGGCCGCCCTTTACTCCACTTTTTGCCATTCAAGCTCGCCAATGGGCTGCTTGGGCAGACTTTTTGGTGCACGTAAAAGGTGCACTGGAGTAGTAGTAAAACCCAATATGTAGGGGTGGTTAGCCTGATTTGGTACAAGTTATAGCGGTGTCGCCGGTATTGCAAGAGTTTGCTACGGGGGAAATGTTGTGGATAACCTGTGTGCTTCCTGCGTATCAGATGGCGTAAAGGGGTAAACACAATATATGGTGTGTCGTTGGCCGAGAAAGTGTTTCCTTAGGGAACATTCTGCGGCTTGCGCTGGCTGTCTTGTCGGGTTCAGTAACAAGGACACCACAGTGTCCCGGTTGCCGGCCACCGGGGGGATGCGTATAAAGCCTGCATTGCCTGTCAACAGCGGTCGATTCTCAAGGAGAACAGTGTGGACAATGCTCCGCGGGTGATGATTGTCGAGGACGATGAGCGCCTCGCCACCCTGACCAGTGATTATTTAACTGCCAATGGCCTGACGGTCAGTGTCGTTTCCAACGGTAACGAGGCGATTCGCCGGATTCCGGCGGAGCAGCCAGACCTGGTGGTGCTTGATCTGATGCTACCGGGGGCCGATGGGCTGACAGTGTGCCGTGAGGTGCGGCGTCATTATCGCAACCCGATTCTGATGCTGACGGCGCGCACCGATGATATGGACCAGATTCTTGGTCTGGAGATGGGCGCTGACGATTATGTTGCCAAGCCGGTGAAGCCGCGTCTGCTGCTGGCTCGTGTGCGTGCACTGCTGCGCCGCATTGAGCCGGATGCGGATAGCCCGCCGTCACGTCTTGAGTTTGGCAATCTGATTATCGATAACTCCGCCAGAGAAGTGATTCTTGATGGTGTGTCGGTGGAGATGACCAGCGCCGAATACGACCTTCTTTGGTTGCTTGCTTCCCATGCCGGTACGGTGCTGTCGCGAGAAACCATCTTCGAGCGTCTGCGTGGCATTCAGTACGATGGCCAGGATCGTTCCATTGATGTGCGTATCTCTCGTATTCGTCCCAAGGTGGGTGATGACCCGGATAACCCGCGGCGGATCAAGACGGTTCGCTCCAAGGGCTATCTGTTTGTCGCCGATATCAACGCTGGCTGAGTGGGCCGCTCTTGAACAGTATTTTTCTACGTATCTATGGCGGCATGCTGGCGGCCATTCTGGTGGTTGGGCTGATCGCCTATGGTGCGGTACAGCTGGCTAACAGTTATCGCGCGGATGAGTATCGCGAGCAGATGGCCCGTGGCACTTTCTATTTGATGGCGCGTGGCCTGCAGCGCCAACAGACGCCGGAGGAGCTGGAGCGCTGGCGGCAGGTGCTGGGTAGGTTGATGTCGGCGGAAATCCAGGTGCTGGTGCCGGCGGAGCTTGACCTGACTGAGCAGGAGCTAGGTCGTCTTGAGGCCGGCCGGGTGCTGATGCGTCTTGACGATAGTCAGGGTCATGCCGACATTTATTTTCAGCTACCTGGTGAACAGCGCTATCTGTCCACTCGCATGACTCGGGTGTCAGAGCAGCAGGCCCGGGCCACTGCGTTACTTATTCTTGATGAGTTGTCCCAGTTTCCCAGTAGTCAGTGGGATAGGGAGTTTGCCCGGATTCAAAAGCACTTTGGTTACCCGCTCAATCGGGTGCCGTTCGAGCAGTTGAATCTGGACCGTGAGCAGTTGCTGCGGCTGGAGCGTCGTGAGGTGGTGCTGGCGATTGACGACAGCGCCAGCCGGACACAATCTTCGGTGCAGGTCTATGCGCCGGTGGGCAGCACCGGCAAGGTGCTGGTGCTGGGGCCGATGCGGCTGTTTGATCAGTACCCGGTGCAAATGCTGCTAATGGTTGGTGGCCTTGGCTTGTTGGCCATGGGACTTGCCGCCTATCTGCTGGTGCGCCCGCTGCAAAATCGTTTGTTCCGGCTCGGCTCTGCGGTTGAGCAGCTTGGCCGCGGTAACCTGAATGTTCGTGCCGACGCCGGCAGTCCAGATGCCATTGGCCATCTGGCGGCGACCTTTAACGGCATGACCGCCCATATCCGCCGGCTGATCGAATCCCAGCGCGAGATGACCCGTGCCGTTTCTCACGAATTGCGCACTCCTGTGGCGCGGCTGCGCTTCGGTCTGGAAATGCTGGCTGACATTGATGATGCTGGCGAGCGGCGTAACAAGGTGGAGGCACTGGATCGGGATATTGATCAGCTAGATGAGCTGATTGATGAAATTCTGACTTTTGCCAGACTGGAAGAGGGCAGTCCAGCGCTGGATTTCCACCGGGTGATGATGCCGGCGCTGTTGGAGCGGCTGCATGATGAGCTGATCACAATCAGTGGTGGCATTGATATCAGCATTGACGAACATGCGTTGGCTGCCCTGGCGCCGGAAGACGAATATGCGTTGGGTAGCGAACGTTACCTGCATCGGGTGCTGCAGAACCTGGTGACCAATGCCCTGCGTTATGCATCCAGTAAGGTGACGTTACGTTACCGGGTTGACGGAGAACTGGCCGTGCTGGAAGTAGAGGATGATGGTCCGGGAATAGCGCCGTCAGATCGGCAGAGAATTTTCAAACCCTTTGCCCGGCTGGATGAAAGCCGTCAGCGAAAAAGTGGTGGCTACGGTCTGGGCTTGTCTATTGTTCAGCGTATTGCTGAGTGGCATGGCGGCGGCGTGACCGTACAGGAGGGGGTCACGGGCGGCGCCCTGTTTAGCATGACCTGGCCGCGCCAGCCGCGCAGCACAGCCCATGTTCTCGGTCAAGCGGATAACATGCCGTAACAGCCCTCTGACAAAGCCGCCACAGACCGGGCGCCGGCTTTAGCCAATACTGTCCCTGTAGCAATCGAGTGTGACCCTGACTCCTTGGATGTGACCATTGAAAAGCCTGCCTTGCACCGGCAGGCTTTTTTTTATTGTTGATTACTGTCCTTATGTACAGTACTCTTGTTTTCCCGGTGAGCACACAGCCCAGCTTCCCACTGCGACCACCACCCGGCTGACTGTG
>JARGPU010000017.1 GCA_029210325.1 Alcanivoracaceae bacterium
GTGCCTACGTTAACGTGCGGTTTATTACGCTCGAATTTTCCCTTTGCCACGACTAAATACCTCTCAGCTGAATGTGCACCGGAGACATGCACGGAGTCGCCCCGGAAAAACGGACCAGAGCCCTTTGCAGCGACCCGGACCACCAGACGCCCCTTTGGCGCCATACATAACCGGGCCCGAACATGGAGTCCGGGCCCGGAATTTGGAGCTCATAACCGGATTTGAACCGGTGACCTCTTCCTTACCAAGGAAGTGCTCTACCGACTGAGCTATATGAGCCTAAAACCTTTCTGGCAGAGCCAGCTTATCCACCGCGCCCGCCGGACAGAATCTGGAGCGGGTAGCGGGAATCGAACCCGCGCCATCAGCTTGGAAGGCTGAGGTTCTACCATTGAACTATACCCGCGCGACTCGTTACTCAGTGCCTGCGCTCACCCAATCCTTCGGCTTCGTTACCGTCGGCTGCCTTGCCTGACGTCATCTAATGGTGGAGGGGGCAGGATTCGAACCTGCGAAGGCTGAGCCGTCAGATTTACAGTCTGATCCCTTTGACCGCTCGGGAACCCCTCCAAAAAAGGGCCTACATTCTCTTTTCGGCGCCCCGCATTGTCAACACGTTTCTTGACAAGAAGCAGCGGCAAGCGCCTGTTTTTATGGAGCTGGCGATAGGACTTGAACCTACAACCGGCTGATTACAAATCAGCTGCTCTACCAAATTGAGCTACGCCAGCCGGTAAAAGATGGCGGATTCTAATGAATGAATCCTGCTGCGGCAAATGCTTTCACATATCTGGGGAAAGTTTTTCTTCCTGAGTAGGGATGAGCACCGGGGACTCACAGGCAACATGATTGCCTGTCAAAGTCGAATTGGCGGCCAAAAGACTGCGCAGTGCGGCACCATCATCAGCAATGGTATTGGCCGCAACTCGTAGCCAAAACTCCGTCGACTCTCTGTATGTCTCGCGGATCTGCGCCGGATAGCCAGCAGTCTGCATCTTCACCATCAAGCCCCGAGCAGAGTCGGCGCTGCTGAAATAGCCCAGCGAGATGGCATTGGCATCCCCCCCTTCAGCGACTACAAAACTGTCGACCCCCTTCGCCTGAAGCTCCCTCAAAAGACGCAGGGCCTGCTCCTTGTCCTCGCTGGAGGGCAGATAAACCCAGTGCAGGCGGTCACGAGCCACCTTGACCTGCTCGACCGACACCTGATAACCCGCTCGAGCTAGCGGCTGCATGGCCTGATCCGCCTGCGCATAAGCCTCCCATGGACCAACCACTGGGCACAGCGGAGGAACATCAGGCCCCCGCTGTGATGGCACCATGGGCGCCCCTGTCTCGCTTAACAACACAAGAGAGGCTGGCGCAACGCTTGCTACGCGGGATCCGGAGGGCTGTGGTGGAGTCCCGCCCCTGACCGTCAGGGCGAATACCAGATAGACCACATTGAGAATCAACAGGGAGAAAAAGACCCATCTCATAACGTCAACACACCCCTGCATCAGTTGCGGTCACCCGCTCGAGACCATCAAGCACCAGATCGGGCGCCAATTTCACCGGAAAGGTCAGGAGACGCGCCACTCGCTCGGCGTCACCTCCTGTCAGCAGTACCGGAGCAGTATCCGGAAGCCCTTCACGCAACGCAACAACCGCATCCGTGATGAAGGCCACAGTCATGCGCAAAACCCCTCTGCGCACGCCCTCTGAGGTTGACCTTCCTGGCGCCATATTGTCGCCCACGCTGGCTAAATCCACCCTGACCGAGCCGGTACCCTGAACAAGACTACGCTCCAACATGCCAAGCCCAGGCACAATATAGCCTCCCTTGTGCATGCCATCCTTATCAACGGCATCCAGAGTCAAGGCGCTGCCACAATCTACGATTAGAGCAGGGCCGTAGCGATTCCACCCCTCAATCACGGCCAGCCACCTGTCTACACCGAGCCTGGCAGGCTCGGAATACGAGTTGACCACGCCCGCATCGCAACTGCGTGAATAGTAGAAGCGGGGCTCAGCCGGTGATACAGACCTGAGCACTGCGGCAAGTGCGGCATCGGCCTCTCTGCCCGCCACCGAGGCAACTTCAATTCTACCCAGCCGTTGCCACTCAACGGCCATAAGGGCTGGCAGTGATGCCCAGTCACGATGGTGCACTGAGTCTCCCTGGCGTATCACGCCGGCATCAACCCAGCGCCACTTCAAAGCAGTATTACCAACATCAATGAAGAGCATCTGCCCCCCCTGCTGGCTCCGCCGCTGCGCCTGCCGGACGTAAGCTAGCCTCACCACCGTGGAAGATCCTGAGCTCGCCATCAACACGCAGTCGCAGTGCGCCAGTCTCGTCCACGCCTTCTGCAACGCCCTGAATACTGCCCGCCGCAGTGCTGACACTTACCAGCCGGCCCGACAGTGCATCAAGCTCCGCCCAGCGCTTTCGCCAGCCATCGAATCCCTGCGCAGGAAACGTCTTCAGCATTAGAGCAAGCCCCTGCAAAAGATCTATGGCCAACTCGGTACGATCCATACTTCGTCCCGCCTCCCTGTAAAAATCGGTCC
This sequence comes from Alcanivoracaceae bacterium, assembly GCA_029210325.1. Taxonomy (GTDB): domain Bacteria; phylum Pseudomonadota; class Gammaproteobacteria; order Pseudomonadales; family Alcanivoracaceae; genus PGZG01. Next base: position 2,554 of record JARGPU010000017.1, read on the forward strand.
AGGGCTGATCTATTTCAACGGCACTTGCTGTGCCCAGCCGGCCATTAATGCCAATTCCTATGGCAGCCGTGCACGCCTCTTCCAGATCACCACTAAGCTCGATCAGCACTCCTCCGATTTTCCGCTCAGCGACCCATATATCGTTTGGCCACTTCAGTGAAACTGCACCATCCAGGCCCGCCGCAGCGAGTGCCTGCGCCACCACGACCCCCACCGCCAGACTAAGCCCCTCAAGACGTGGCGCGCCGACCCCAAAACGCCAACCTAATGTCAAATACAAATTGGTAGCGAACGGCGAAGACCAAGCCCTTCCCCTGCGTCCGCGGCCCGCAGACTGATGCTCAGCCAGCAGCGCTAAAGGGGCTTGCTGCTGATCTCGCAAACGAGCGACCACATCTTCATTCGTGGAGCCGGTGCTAAGCACCACCTCTACAGGAAAACTCTCAGACAGCCGGTCTTTCAGCCGCGCACCATCAAGCAATGCGATACCGCCTGGCACCCTGTACCCCTTGCCGCGGACCCGCTCCACATCAACACCAAGGGCAGCAAGGCGCTCTATACGCTTCCATACGGCGGCACGGGAAATATCAAGCGCCTTGCCCAGCGCCTCACCGGAATGAAACTCGCCGTCCCCCAACTGAGTAATCAGTTCCGTATCCACAAACCCTTCCCGCACTGATTCAAAGCGACCTTATACGCACTGAGGGCGCCCCGAAAAGCGCCCTCAGCAACTCACAATCATGACGACAGATTAGCCCCAGACTACACCGCGGGCTCTTGCCCACTCAGGAACACGATCCGCATAGAGCTTTTCCAGTTCATTTCGCTTCATTTTCAGCGTTGGCGTGAGCATACCATTCTCAACCCCCCAAATCTCAGGAACCACCACCAGGCACTGGAGTCTTTCATGAGCATCAAGCTCCTTATTAACTCTTGTCAGCAACTCGCCAAGGCCCTGACTGTATTCCTCTCGCCCGGTCTTCTCCAATCTGGCAACTTCCTCCGCAGAAAGATTTAGCAGAGCGATTGGTTGCGGCAGACCAGGCCCCATCACACATGCCTGCTCAATACCGGGGAACGATACTAGACGATTTTCAATTGGCGCCGGGGCGACATACTTTCCTTTTTCTGTCTTGAAGATTTCTTTTACCCGACCGGTGATGCGCAATCGTCCCTGAGGGTCCAGCTCCCCGACATCGCCGGTCCTCAACCAATCTCCTTCAACAAAAGCCTCGTCCGTCTGAACCTGCTCTTTGTAATAGCCAAGCATATTGCCCGGACTGCGAACCAGAATTTCACCACCGTCGCCAATACGACACTCAACGCCCTCATTGGGCAGACCAACCCAGCCGACACGCTGATCGCCGCTGCGAGTGGTATGGGACCAGGCCATATTTTCGGTCATGCCGTACACCTCAAGAATCTCAAAGCCGAGACGATTGAACCACTCAATCACCTCTGGAGAGAGCGCCGCCGCGCCGGATAGGGCGATACGACAATCTGCCAGCCCCATGGCCGAAAGAATCTTCTTCTTGACGACCCTGTTCAGAATTGGAATCCGCAAAAGACGGCTTAGCTTGGCCGAAGGCATGGCATCGCTAACCTTCTGATAAAACTTGGTCCATATACGCGGCACCGCAAAAAAGAGTGTCGGTCTGGCGCGCTTAATATCGTCGGCGAAGGTATCAAGAGACTCAGCAAAGTGAATCTCATGTCCAACATAGATCAATGCCAACTCAACAGCTGCCCGCTCAGCAATATGCGAAAGCGGGAGATAGGAGATCATCCGATCAGATGATTGAAGGTTATAGACATCAACCAGCTTGGTGCCAACCAAGGCGAAATTACGGAAACCATGCATGACACCTTTGGGCATGCCTGTGGTCCCGGAGGTGTAAATGATCGTCGCCACTGACTCCTCTGCCGGGTCCGCTGGGTCCGACAAAGGCTGAGACTTGGAAATGATGTCCTCCCACACGGGGAAACGTGAACGGGCATCATCAGGCGCTAGTGAAAAAGCGACACAGTGAATGCCTTCCGGCACTCCCGCCTGGGCCTCGTCCCACACATCAAGCTTGCCAACAAACAGTACCGGCGCTCCTGAGTGCTCAAGAATCTGGCGAACACTGGTGGAGGTCAAAGTCGGGTAAAGGGGAACACTGATATGCCCAGCCATCCAAATGGCAATATCCGCAATAATCCATTCGGCACAGTTCTTTGACATCAACGCAATATTGGTCTTCTCAGGAAGGTTCAGACCGCGCAGATAAGACGCAACCCGGAGTGCTTCATCCTGAATGTCGAGCCAGTTGTACTCTCGGAGCTTTCCTCCGCCCAGCGGCTGGATCATCGCGACAGCTTTGCCCCGCTTTTGGACGGTATCAGCGAAAGCCTGCAGCGGCGTCTTCATTGCGCTCATCCGATTCTCCCTTGGTATTGTTATTGCGACTTTTATCAACGATATTCACGAAAGCGGGGGCCCAACGCAAGGCTATAAGCGATATACGAGAACTGATTTTGTCTCCTTTACGTAAGAAAAGATGAATTTCGCCGAACATAAAAAAACCCCCGTCGCTTTCACGACGGGGGTTTCTCTATTTAAGTGCCTGACGA